>NZ_BNJH01000001.1:0-3254828 GCF_016587395.1 Ktedonobacter sp. SOSP1-52 | reverse complement strand
AGAGTTCATCATCCTTGACCTCACGCTGGACATGACGAGCGATCTCTTCCCGTAGATCATCACCCCAGGCTCGCGTCTGGATGGTCGGCTTGAAGGTGGAATACCCCGTTTTGTTCTCCTTGGCCGCTTTCTTTCGGCCTTTCTTCAGCACAACCGTGGGGTGAAGCTGCTCTGGATGGTGTTTCTCAACCCACGCTTCATACTCCTTACGGAACTCATCGAGGACCGTGACGCCAGGCTGCCCTAAACGCACGCCCTGCCGTCCGTCAATGTTGCCATCTTTGTCAGCAATCTTATAATCAGCGTAATTGGCATGACTGGCATAGTGAAGCCGGATCTTCTCGACCTCTTCCTCTGGCATCCCATCTTCCACTTGCGGCTCCAGCACAAAGCGATGGCCCTGAATCTGTGCCATATAGGTGATATCAGCCACCGGCGGGGGCGCATACCAGAAGCAGGCGATACGGGCATACATTCCCCGAAAATTGTGCACACTCACTTTCTCGCGCGTGGCACGCACCAGTTCCTCCAGATCACCATAGCGGCGTTCCACCGCCTCGTTGACCGCCTTGCCATACTTCTGACTGACCTGCTCAATCTCCAGGCCCGAACAGTCCACCAGGCCACGCAGCCGCTGAACCGCCTCGACCACGAGAAAGGCTCGCACCAGCGTGGGGATTTCATAGCGTTCCGGCTCGCGCCCGCGCCCCTTCACCTGCCCCTCAAACCACACCGTGTAGGGTTCCTTCACACGGAATTCACCGGTTTTCAGGATCTCGGCCAGGCGACGACCAGTACACACCGCGATCCCAACGACCAGGTCCGCCCACTCTGGCGAAAACAACAGGGAGAGGGCTCGCTCCACCAGAGCGTCAGGGTCTTTGAGCAAGACCTGCTGCTTCAACCGTTCCTGCGTCACCCCCTGGGTGCGCGCATTCATCTGCACCCATTCCCCCTCCGACAGGTTAAACACTCGCAGCCCAATATGCTCTCGTTCATTCGTCCGGGGGTTCTCCCAACTATTGTCCTCCGTCACCGGCAACAGGCGAATCAAATGCCGCACCTGCGTGATCGGTTTGCGCAGCGAGTCACCAGCTAACCCTCGCTGCGTCTTCCACCAGTCCAGTTCGCGCTCCCACACCTCACGCAACTGCACCTCCTGCTCCACCGTCGCACGACTCACGACTGGTTCCAAGACCTCGTTCCAGCGCCGCTGGACCCATCCCAAGATCGCCGCCATCTGCCTCTCTCCTTCTTCGCCATGAAGGCATCTTCTTCTTCTTTCCTCAGTATAAAATGTTCCTTCGTTACTGTCAAGTAGGAACGAAGGAACGTGCTCTTCTTGCGCAAGAACTGGACGCAGAAAAAGAGGCATGGAGATGGTACGGCGAGAAGAAGTATGAGACCGAGCGTAAGACCCCTGCCTTGAGGCATGGGGATACAGAGGAAACTGGAAACGTGCGTTTCGAAGGCACCACACTCCACGATGACCGTGAGGTGCAATACCCTGCTGGTGTGGGTGCCGATTGTCCTCGTTTCTCTACCGCATTGGCGCATAGCTCGTTCCTGTATTGTGAAACAGCACCTGCAACGATATTGTCAACTTATTCGTCGGAGCGAAGTATAATTGTTGAGTTAGAAGGAGGAAAAAAAGCTGGAGAGCAAGACGCGACTGGGGCGAATAGGAATTATGCCGCTTGCTTTCCCCTGGTTACCTCGTTCCATACCAGAAAGCGATCCTGTAAAATGGCACGGTATTCCCCAGCATGCAAGCGGTGTCTTCGTGGTTGGAAATGACCAGAGATAGGGCCAAAAGTAGAGAGAAAGCGTTGCGCCTGTTTGGCTGATTTGAACCGTCGCATCTTCTTTTCACGCAAACGTGTGGGTTGGTGCGAATTTTCGGCCCGATTATTCAATCCTTTGTGTTGTCGATGCTCCACACCAGGCAGGATCTCGCGTTTGGCCGCAGCATAGCTCTTCAGTTTATCCGTGATGATCACTCGTGGCACATATTGCAATCCCTTGAGGAGCTTGCGGAAAAATCGCTTGGCAGCATGCTTGTTGCGCCGGCTCTGGACCAGGATATCAAGCACGTTGCCGTCCTGATCGACCGCTCGCCACAGATAGTATCTCTCGCCACGGATCGTGAGGAAGACTTCATCCAAGTGCCACTTGTCACCACAACGCGGATGCCGCCGCCGCAATTCATTGGCGTAGGTCTGCCCAAACTTCAGGCACCACTGCCGAACCGTTTCATAGGTCACGACAATCCCCCGCTGGGCCAGAAGCTCTTCGACATCGCGAAAACCGAGCGAGAAGCGGAAATACAGCCACACAGCGTGACTGATAATCTCAGAAGGGAAACGAAACCCTTTATAATTGGGCGTTGGAGTGTTTGTTGGCATGAAGCTATTTTAGCACATTGCTCAGCTACGTTACCAAGTTGACAATACCCTAAAGAATTGCAGCACGAGGGCAGAGAGTTGCACACGTATTCGATTGATTTTGTGAATAGCGCGCACCATTTCCAGAGCACGCCCTTGCATCCCTCACTAGACGCGCCCTGGGTGAAAAGAGTGTCCGAGTATGTCGGGACGCATCATCATACCATTACAGTCGAGAATTCAGCGCTGGTGGAGAGCCTGCTGGTGCCCCTGCGCGCCCATGATTTTCCAACAGCAGGCCAGATGACGAGTTCTCTCTTTTTGCTGTTTCAAGCGATGAAGCAAGATGCGACTGTAGCGCTTTCTGGCGAAGCGGCCGATGAGGTCTTCGGGGGCTATCCCTGGTTTCGCAGCGAAGTCGCTCTCAGTACACAATCCTTCCCCTGGATGCCTGCCCTCCTGGGGCCTGAAAAGAATCCTCTGGCGTGGTTGTCGGCTGACCTTGTGCAGAAAGTGCAGCCGGCTGAGCATATCGATCAACAATATCGCGCGGCCATAGACGAGGTTCCCAGGCTGGAGGGAGAAGACCCACTGGCCGCCCGCAGACGCGAAATGTTTTATCTGAATCAGACCCGCTTTCTACCTTTTTTGCTGGAGCGCAAGGATCGTATGAGTATGGCGACAGGCTTTGAAGCACGTGTCCCTTTCTGCGATTATCGACTGGTTGAATATGTTTGGAATATTCCCTGGGAGATGAAAATGGCCGATGACATCGAAAAGGGTATCTTGCGTCGTGCCTTTGCAGCTGTGTTGCCTGAAGATGTGATCAAGCGCAAAAAGAGCGCCTATCCAAATGCGCAAAATCCTCTCTATGAGAAAGCAACTCGCGAATGGGCCCTGAATATTCTGCACGATCCGAACGCGCCAATTCGCCCCCTTCTTGACGCACAGGTCGTGCGGGCGTTGGTGGAAAGTACGGACGCCGGGGTACCAGGGATAAGACTCGTATCCCTGCCTGAACGCCTCATCCAGATCAACGAATGGCTCAACACATACCAGATCACGCTGGTCCTCTAGGCAGTGCATTGTCAAGTTTGTTCTAGTCGGATTGCAACCTCTGTTTCCCATTTTGCTTTAACCGGCTCCACAGCTGGATTGGTGAGGAAGGATTCGAGACGAGCGCCGAATGCGTCGCCATTCTCCGCTTGCCAGGCATCTCACACGAGGCCTTTCTTCACTCCCCAGTCCAGCAGCGCGGCATTTACCTCAATGCCATTGTCTATCCCAGCGTATATGAGCGATGCAGAACGTCTGCGGAGACTGCCAGGCCCTTACCCAGTTGCCTCTTCCCTAAGGGCAGACTATAACAATGAAGGAGACTTGGAGGAGGAGCGATGACTAACCTTATTCCCATCGGGCGTTTTGCCCAGATCACCCATTTCAGTATAAAAGCCTTGCGCATTTACGCCGATGAGGGCATCCCTCTCCCTCACCACATCCCTCTCCACCGAAACACACAAACGGAGAAGATACCACTTTGCCATAAGTCGTATCTTCTCCGCTCCCGCTCAATCCCGCTTAGGAAGCGTTCTCTCCCTCTTCTAACAAGATCATACTTGCCCATCTCAGAGACGCGCTCCCGTAGCTACACTCTCTAGAAAACAGACAGGAGAAATTGCTCACTCGGGATGGTTCTTCCCTTGCTCGCTTCGTGCACAATCTCAAAGAAAGCATCCAGGCCCCACAAACTGACGGTATATTGCACTCCCATACACTCGTCTATCACACCAGCACCCATCACACACCTCCAGCACACACCTTCCACCGACGCCTATCGCGCACGTCTCACGATCGCGCCAGCACACCTCCACCCCTGACCCACTCCCCCTCTCTCTCTCACTATGACTATATGCAATTCTGTGCCATATCACAGGCGTTCCTCCACACACACCTATGTCGTCCCTCATCACCTCTTCTGCAAAAAGGAGACCTCGCGCTTCCACCCTCAGATAGATCACGCATAAATCTATGCGATATCACATGTATTCTACATGTGAATGTGGGCTCCAAGAGATGCTCTCTCTCCCTCCTCGCGCTAGCGATCACCTTCATGCACATACAGTGAGGCGTGCTACGTGGGCAAACTCCTCCGGCGCGCCAGCAGAGACAGGACCTCCCAGCCCCTCAACGCGAAACAGGGCAACGTCCTCGCGCGACAAGCAGCATATCAGGGACTCACCAAAACCATCTCGAATGATTGTAGCTATAGCCTTCTCTCACACCCGACTCAACACAACGTGCCCGCAAGGAGAAGTTCCAACCGCAACAGATGTTGGCAGCCAGCGATATGCCTCCACCTGGCTGTGTATCGAGGTCAGACACCCAAGCCTTCTGACCCCGCGTGAGCCATGAACTAGAGGTGCCGGGATACTTTCGCAGAAAACGGCTGCCCTGTTTGCTCTTCTGTAGGAGAAAGGCAATACTCTGGCCACAGAGGAAAACCTCCTGGTGAGAAGGCTGACGTTCTTCTTTTCAGTTTCTCTCAGGAGGTTTCTTTCTGCAATCTCATCCCTTCAAGAAGTGGGATGATTCCTCTCTGCCTGCTCTGTTTCTGGCGTTAGTAGCGCTCACGGCGATCATATGAACGCCTCTGAGAGCCTCCACCACTCTGACGCTCGCGCGCTTCGTTCACGGTAATGGTTCTCTCGCCTAAGAGGGTGCCATTCAGTTGTTCGATGGCACGCTGTCCCTCTTCAGTATTGCTCATATCGACAAACCCGAAGCCCTTGCTTCTCCCTGTCTCTCGATCCGTGACCACTGTCGCAGAAGCGACCGTTCCAATGGCTTTAAAGAGGTTGATCAGATCTTGTTCATTCGTTTGGTAGGGAAGTCCCCCAACGTACAGTCTCATAGGAGCTGCTCCTGGATTCACATTCTATGGCACGCTCGTAGAAACCGTTTCTCACTGGAGCAATGCCATGAGCGTGTGAAGTCATATGTCTATATTACCACAGGAGCGTTGTTGTTTCTTTGGAATTGGTGCCTTTCTCTGGCAAATCTGGCCTGGCTCAGTAGTGCTAGGAGCAGCGGGAATTACCCTCCTCCACTCTCGCCTCCTCTCTAAAGGGAAAACAAGGACACAAACAGCGCCTTCCTTTCTCTGACCTTGCGCCCGTTCCGCACGAGAGTATCTCTCTTCCTGAGAATGCACTCTACCCACCACCAATCACTTCTGCCTGGTCTGTCGAAAGGACCCTCTAGCCTGGCAGTGGATTGGCATTCGCTGCACCTGTGGCTCTGGAGCGCCCGACAATGGGACAGGGACGATCTCCCTCGCCAGGGTTGCCTCGCCAGGTTCCAAACGCACGTTCTCCAGCAACTATGGGGCAGCGGAGTCTCGGCCAGGCACCCGCACTAGCAGCATAGGCGTACGCTCCCACCATCCAAGCTGTCGACCGTCAAAACGAGAGAGGGAAAAGGAAAACAAATGCTCCAGCAGCAGCCGTCGCTAGAGCATCTTGAAGACACACAATGATGGGCACTTCCTCCCCTGGCGCCAACACATCAATGCCAAGGGGCAGATCGAGCAAGAGATTGCCCACCTCCGATGCCCCCCAAACGTCTTCTGGAGTTGGCTCGAGAACATTGGAGCATTGGAGAATGGTTTGCACTCTCGACGAGACCGGACCTTGCAAGAAGATCATTCTCAACTGCGGATGGGCCATGGCTCCTCTTGAGCTCGCGTTACTCAACAATACCGCTCTTGGCTTGATGGCTCGTCAAGGTGAAACCAATCTGGCTCATGCGCAACGGACCTTTAGCTATCAGTTCTACCAAGCGGTGTCCACTAGCGCTGCTTGAGTGGGGTTGTCGACGTTGCAACAGCCCTGGTACGCGGCTACGCCTCTATTGACAAAATTGCTTTTATGCCCCCAAAATAAAGCAGGCACATTATACAAGCACATCATCCTATACTGTCCCATTTGTGCAATAAGGGAAAGGCCTTGCACATCACCTTATTCCGTCCAGGTCAAGTGTGGTGGGGAAAGGTCTTGCACATCACCCTCGTCTGGGTCCGGGTCGTGTGGTGGGAATAGGCCTATGGTCTATTTCCACCACACTTGACCCCGCGAGCTACGTAGTGGCGAGAAGTCCCTAAGGAGAGAACACTTTTACCCATCCATTTTCTAGAGAAAAGAGTGTCCAATGAACTTCTTAAGCAGGATATTTGGCAAACAAAGCCAGCAGCAAAAGGAAGATACTATTTTTTCCTCATCACCCCTTGAGGCACTGGGAGAGCGCCAGGTCTTAACGGACGCCCCCTATGTCTTGCCTAAAGATACGCAGGAGATTAGTCGCCTCGACTTTCAACATTTTCTCTTGCGCCAAGCCTTTCAGAGCAATTATCTCTCACCCATTACGCAACCAAAAGATATCCTCGATGTCGGCGCTGGCACAGGACGCTGGGCCGATGAGCTCGCTCAGGCCTTTCCTCAAGCCTTTGTAATAGGCTGTGACCTGGTAGAACAGACAACGGAGAAGAGTTTTAAGCAACCAAACTATCGCTTCGTCGAGGCCGATGTCTTAAAAGGGCTTCCTTTCCGCGATCGCAGCTTTGATTTTGTGCATCAGCGCCTACTTTTCCTGGCCATTCCAGCGCACGCATGGCCAAGTGAACTCCTTGAACTGGTGCGTGTGGCGCGTCCCGGCGGCTGGATTGAACTTGTGGAGTCCGAGATCCAGGCACGCAACGCGGGTCCGGCCACCCAACGCATGGGCCAGTGGATCATCGAGGTGAGCAAACGCCGTGGCATCGATTCCTCTCAGGTGCCTCACCTTGGTACGTATCTCAAGAATGCGGGCCTACAAAACGTTGTCACGCGCAGCGTCACTGTTCCCATGGGCCAATGGGGTGGGCGCGTAGGCTCCATGATGGCCGCCAACATCAATTCAGCCTATCAGGCTATGAAGCCACTCATCACCTCACAGCTAGGCATCTCACCCGAAGCATACGAGAAAAACATCCTCCTCCAGCATCAAGAATGGGAGGAACTACACCCAGCCTCCGTCTTCTACGCCGCCTACGGCCAGCGCCCCCACTAAACACGGCTTCCAGTCGCGAAAAACAAGAAAACGCGCGAAGAGTCGACTATGTGGCTCTTCGCGCTGTTCCTTCCTGGACACGAGGGCCAGTAAACCGATCTGTTCCCTCCTGGCTGCAGCACACTCCTCCCGCACGAACACCGCCGCGAAGCCGATGGACCATCAGATCAGCATGTTCTCCAAGATCCACCGGATCTGGTCATGGTAGGTCGTCCAGTCGCGACGTACCATCTCAAGACCAATGTCGTCCTGGGGCGGATGCTCCCTGTTCGTATCGCTCATGCATCCCTCTTCCTGGGAAGGGTCACCGTAAAGGTCGATCCTTTTCCGACCTCACTGTCCACGGTAATGGTTCCCCCATGGCGTTTGACGATCTCCTGCACAATGTAGAGTCCCATGCCCAGGCCGGGGATCGCTTTCTGCCTGGGACCAGTGGCCCGATAGAAGCGCTCAAAAATCTTGTCGCGCTGCTCTCGTGGGATACCCAGGCCATGATCACGGACACGGACCGTGACCGTCTCTTCGGAGGTACTCAGGTCCATCTCGACCGTCTCCGCGCCGGGAGAATACTTGATGGCATTGCTGAGCAGGTTGGTGAAGATCTGTCCGAGCCGGTCTTTGTCCCCGACCAGTGAGCGGGGGGCGGCACCTCGCACCACCATGGTATGCGTCGTATGTAGCTGCTGCATGGTCTCGGCCACCTCGTGAAGCAACGCGTCAAGATCAACCGTCTCCCGGACGTACTCCAACCGACCTGCCTGGATCTTGGAGACATCCAGTAACTCTTCAACCAGGCGTTCAAGCTGCTTGACAGGTCCCTCCACCCTGGTAAGCGCTGTGGCAGCCTCGTGCTGGGAGTGCTTTTCCAATCGTTTTCGCACCAGTTGGGTCTGCATCTTTAAGGCGGCAAGCGGATTCCTGAGTTCATGGCTGGCCATGCTGATAAAATCATCTTTGCGTTGTTCCAGTTCCTTGCGGGCCGAATTATCCAGCACAAAGGCGATTGCTTGGAACGGGTGATGCTGTAAGACGACTGCCCCCACAAGCACAGGAAGACGGCTGCCACCTTGACACACGTACTCTTTCTCATAAGGCGTCATAGACTGCTGCGTGGCAAGTTCCTGATGGGCCTCTAAGGTACGAGCCAGGTAGTCTGGGGGCGTCATGTGCATCCAGTTCATGCGCCCGGCACGCAGGTCTTCGCGGGTATAGCCGGTCATGCGCAGATAGGTGTCGTTGGCGTCCACAATCTGCTCCCCTTCGATGATATTGATCCCGATAATGCTGGAGTTCATCAGGATGTTTGCGCGCTCCTGGCTCTGGCGTAAAGCTTCCTCCGTTCGTTTCTGCTCCTCAATATCGGTACAGGTGCCAAACCATTTGATGATCTGGCCTGCGTCATCACGCACCGGCATGGCGCGGGCTAAGAACCAGCGATACTCCCCGCTCTGGCCATTTCTGAGACGCTGTTCGTGCTCATACATGGCTCCCGTGTCCAGGGCATGCTGCAAGTGCGCTCGGTGGCTTTCACTATCATCAGGATGGAAGAACTGGAGATACGCCCATGGGTCGCTTTGTATCTGCTCAAGCATCAACCCGGTGTAGTCACGGTAGCGCTGGTTCACATACTCAAGCAGGCCGTCGGGTCGTCTCACCCACACCAGTTGCGGCACCGTTTCGGTCAGCACACGCAAGCTTTCCCGGCTTTCTTTGAGCTGCTGCTCCGCCCGTTTCTGCTCCTCAATGTCGGTGCAGGTGCCAAACCATTTGAGGATCTGACCGGTTGCATCGCGCATCGGCAGCGCGCGGGCTAAAAACCAGCGATACGCTCCAGTTCGCCCATCTCTGATACGACATTCGTTCTCAAAGAGTTCACCGGTGGCAAGGGATTGCTGCCGAAGCGCAAGCGTGTGCTCGGCATCTTCGGGATGCAGGAATTGACGCCATCCATAGTCCCGTATCTGCTCGAAATCGGCCTGCGTCAGGTCACAGTAGCGCTGATTACAGTAGTCAACACGGCCATCGGGCTGCGTTGTCCACACCAGTTGCGGCAGTGTTTCAGCCAGCACTCGCCAGTTCTGCTCACTGGCTTTGATTCTCTGTTCAGCCTGTTTCTGCTCGTCAATGTCGGTAGCAGTCCCAAACCATTTCAGGATCTGGCCTGCTTCATCGCGCACCGGCAGGGCGCGGCTTAAGAACCAGCGATATTCTCCGGTCGTGCCCTGGCGCAGGCGCATTTCTGTTTCATACCCCCCGCCGGTCTGGACGGCGTGCTGCCACGCTGAGCGGACACGTTGCCGGTCTTCAGGATGCAGACACTGCATCCATCCCTCCCCCTGGGCCTCTTCGTTACTCAGGCCGGTATAGTCGCGCGCTCGTTGATTAAACGAGTCCTGATAGCCGTCGGGTCGCATGATCCAGACCAGCTGGGGGATGGCATCGATGAGGGCATGGATTTCCGCTTCGGCGCGCTTGCGCTCAGTGATGACGGTCCCGACATAGACGAGATACTCGACGTGGTGGTCCACGTCCCTGCGGGGAATGATCGTTGCCTCAAGGTGAAGGTCCATCCCTTCCCTGGGGTGAACCACCGTCTCGAAACGCACGGTTTCTCCCCTGCTGGCTCGCGCGATGGCGGCGCGGAGCTGCGCTTGACTGGGAGGAGAACAGGACCACCACCGGGCTTCGGCGAGCGGTTTGCCAATCACCTCCTCACGTCGGATGTGCGCATCGTCTAACGGGACCTCATTGATCTCCAACACAATCCCCTCGGGGGTCAAGACCCCGATCCTGGTATGCAAGCCATTCAGGTCATCGATGGAGAGACGCTCGCCTTGGGGAACCGGCGCCTCTCGTTGGGCTGCTGTTCTTGCTGCTCTCCCCTGGTGAAACTGCAGCAGAAGCCCCCCAACCGTCGGAGCGAGTTGCACGTGCAGCCAGGTCTGGGTCACGGGAGAAAGATACTCCACTTCGCTTGGCACTCGGGTCTGGGTGGTCTTCTGGACGGCCTGGTAGAGTGCGGTGCTCACCAGCTGTGGAGCGCAGCGCCACAATGGCTTGCCACATACTTCCTCTCGTGTGGCGCCGAGCAGGGTCTGCGCGCTGGCATTGGCATACACAATCGTTGCGGCATCATCGACGACAAACAAGGCCCCAGGAAGCGTCTCAAGAAGCGTGAGGAGCGTCTCACTCGACGCAGGCGTGAGACGCTTGGTCGGCTTGGTATTTGACATGGTGTGGTCAATCTCCCTTTCACGTGTCCCCATCCCTGGTGGCGAAGATGCATACCTGCTCTGATATCTCGAAACAGCATTGAGAAATGTGAGAAGACGCGGAACCCCCTTCTGCGTGAAACGACTTTCAAGCCCTTCTGTCGAGAGGGCTTACGAGAGGGCTTGAGCAAGGGTATGCTTGCTCATAGGAACTGTCGGGTCCGAAAGGCGACAGGAACGTTTGTTGCTCGAGGAGGAACCTGCCCATGTGGTACGCAGGCATCGACTGGGCTGACGAAAAGCACTACACCGTGGTGATCGATGATGTCGGCCATCACAGTGGCACGTATTCCTGTTTGACGAGGTAGTGTACACCAGCTTTTCTGGCTTCCTCAGCCCATAGCTGCTCGGTCGCCAAGAGATGCGCAGTGACGGGGGAAATAAGAGAGACGCGCTCGATTCCCTGAAGCGCTTTCTGGACGCTTTCTCGCTCTGTCATATCTCCTACAAATGTTTCTACGCCCTGCGCCTCCAGCTTTACAGCAACAGATGGTTGACGCACGAAGGCACGCACTGGGATCTTCCGTACCAAGAGTTCTTTCAGGACGGCATTCCCCACAGCACTCGTTGGGCCTGTCACAAGCATCATAGTCATCTCCTCCTTTCCTCGTCCTCTACGCGCAAAATGATTTTTCCGCGCGTGTGCCCTTGGAGGGCCTGCTCAAACGCCTGGGATGCCTCTGAGAGCGGGAAGACCCGCTTGATGATTGGTCGGAGCTGGCCTGTATCTATCAGGTCCCCGATGTCTATGAGCTGTTCTCGATTGGGCTTGACGACAAAAAAGAGCTCACGCACGTCAAAGGCAGCAGCCTGCTCCTGGGATGGGGGGCTAAACACACTCAGGAGCAGTCCGCCCTTCCTTAGAACCCGCCAGGAGCGAGCTTCTGTCTCACCGCCTATAGTATCAAGCACCAGATCAACATCACGCACCACCTCCTCGAAACGCGTGGTGGTATAATCAATAATCTCATCGGCTCCCAACGTGCGTAGGAATGCATGATTGTGTGCGGAGGCTGTCGCGATCACCGTGGCACCAGCCCACTTTGCCATTTGAACCGCCATGCTTCCCACACCACCAGCGGCCCCATGAATGAGGAGAGATTGCCCACTGGTCAGCCCTGCGTGCTCAAAAAGCGCTTGCCAGGCTGTCAGTCCAACCAGAGGAACTCCGGCTGCCTGTATGTGCTCAAGGGTTCGAGGCTTGGGCGCCACATCAGTCGCGCGTGCGATCGTGTACTCCGCAGCCGCGCCATCCCGCCAAAATTCGGTGAGCGCATAGATAGCCTCTCCTACAGCCACACCGGTGACGTCGGATCCTACTTCAACGACCTCACCAGAAACATCATGACCTGGTATGGGATGTTGACGTTCGATACCAGCCGGTGTTTTCCAGGTTTCTGACCAGGTCGGTTCCTGCCACATCACACTTGTCGCATGGACACGAATCAGGACTTCTCCTACTCCTGGCTGAGGTTTCGGTGCATCTTCGAACACACATTGATCGGGTCCACGCTGACCATAGAGGCGAATAGCTTTCATCTCTTCCATGTCTCCTTGTTCTTCCTCATTCTTCCAGCGCATTTCCAGGCTGATCTCTCCAGCAAGACCGACACATGACCCAACGAAATGCCGCAGACGCCGAGAAGTCTTGAGCTAAAGGGGAGCTTCTGAATGGATACGTACCTGCATGGGGCTCCGAAGTGCTTTACCTGGCAAAATTATAGAAGGATAGTGGTCTTCCTACAAGGGCCATTTTCTATGGAAAGTACGGAGCCATTTTGCTATGCCAGGTTTTGGAACTGGTCTCTCTCTGGCGAGCGTGCCCTTGGCTAGAGAGGTGCGTTTATCCCCCATCGGTTGCGTCTGTTCATGCCTTTCTCACGCGGAAACGAAGGGTGGTCAGTTGCTCTGCTTGTGAGACGGCTATCGTCTCTAAGGCAACCTGTTCGCCCGCCTTTCGGGCAAAGAAGTGGACACCAGCACCGAGCAAGATGGGCGCTACATGTACGAGGATCTCATCAATCAGCCCTGCCTCGAGACACTGACGGGCAAGACCTCTGTGAGGTACTACTACACCCAGTAGTCATTGAACAGGCACTACAGCGAGCCCAAGCAGGTACGTGGCTTCCGCAAGAGCTTCAAGCTCGCCGAACCCAGGTCCGCAAAGCGCGTAACACGCTGTGCGGACAATTGGAACGGCTGACTGAGGCCTACCTTGCCGATGCATTTCCTCTCGGAGAATACAAACGGCGGCGGCAGGACGTGGAACAGCGGTTGGCAGCGGTGGAGGCGCAAGCGAACCAGATTGAAGCGAGTGTCCAGCAGCACATGGAATTAGCCAGCATCACTTGCTCAATCAACGAATTTTGTCAGCGTATTCGTTGTGGCCTCTCTCAGGCCACCTTTGAGCAGAAAAGGCAGTTGGTAGAATTGCTCGTCGACCGCATGGTCGTCACGATGGATGAGGTGGAGATCCGTTATGTGATCCCCACCTCACCGCGCAATGAACAGGTTCGTTTTTGTCATTTGCTTACGGACTATTTCATGGCAGCTTACGTAGCGCCGGGCCTTGTTTGCGCCTCTTATCTGGAAGGGCTTGTAAGGTCTGGTACAGCGAGTTCATGGGAACCTTGGCTGGGTCATGTTCAACTCGTGTTGTCAGACGCAATGTGCTATAGTCCATGCAGCGTTTTCCTTGAGAGTGATTTGGTTTTTCTATTCTACAAGGAAAACTCTTCTTTTTTTACCTCTTTGTGAGAAATGGAAAGCCCTGGCTGATGAGCCAAAAGACCTTGATATGTTTCTCCTAGTATGGTAGGCTCGTTACATAGAAGAAACGAGTATCCAATTTGATAGGAAGATAGATGAAAAAAGAGCTCGTAATCTCTAACATATCAAGCTTCAAAGGCTGGGAAAGCTGCTTTCGTTATTTTATGGAAAAGTCTGATAACTTTACGATTATCTTTCAAGGTGAGAAAGATGATACGACGGCAGAGGGATTAAATAGAGGGAAAAAAGAGTTTTTGGATTTACCATTGATAACGATCTCCCCCTATGCGGGAATGAAAGACAGCTTCGAAGTAGCAGGGGAGCTCACCAAAGCAGCACAAGACATTTTTCTGAACTTTATGACATCTTCTTTCGACGGGTATACATCGGATTTATGGAGTTTTCAGCTCCTCAAAGGGAATGTCGTCAATCTCAGAATCGCAGACTTTGACGAAGCCTTTTTTTCCTTGGATGAAAGCGAATTAGAGTACCTGTCTTCCAAGGATATCGATACAAAAAATCTGGAGGAAGTTGACCTTTCTTTGGCTGCAGGAGAAGAGTGTGTTGTTGTTCCGATGAGTGATCTAGAGGATTTGGCTACAGCCCTAAAAAAAGCCTTTCTTGATCCCACCCCATAAAGGGAGTCCCAGCTGGGCGAGCAAGGTTGGAAAGATCAGCCATAGTATGCTCCTTTGTGTGGATTGAAAAACGTCCCTATACTGTATCCCCGCGAAAGAGGCAAAATTCGAGGAAAAATACCATCAATTTCTGTTTGAACTCAGAACATACATACGATATCGCAGGCTTTTACACACAGAGACACACCCTCCACAACGGTCACCTTCGACCATCCGCATCATCATCTGGCACTTTCTCTCTCTCAACAGCGCTAAAATCTATACGATATCGCACACTTTCCTCACACCACACCATATACACCTCCCTGGGGCAGACCCACCTCCGCTCCTACTCTTCCTCACCAGAGCAACACTATCAACAAGAAAACACCAAGTTTGCCCCATCATGCACACGAAAACAAAGAACCAGGGAAATCTCCCTGGTTCTTTTCCTTTCATACAGCAATCCATTTCTCCCTTGCTGTACAAAAAAGCCATCGTTTACCTGATCTTGGCTCGCGACAACGCTATTATACGACATAATAGTATTGACATCAATACCGTTATGGGGTATAAAACCGCTCTACAAGCCATTTCAGCACTTGACGCCTATTCTTGAGTAATGGTATCATGGCTGCTAAGTCATAACTTAGCAGGAATCCATTTCCTTTCCCTTCCTGCTTCTTACTGTTTTTTCTCCTTGGTAAATCACTCCAAGAAGCTTGCAACACGTTCAATTGAGGTAAGCCAATGAACACAGAGCCCCTCTCCCTACAAGGAGACACTTCGGCTCCTGGCTCGCGACATATCCAGCCTCACTCACACAACTCAAGTGAGGCGCGTTTCCTGATCTAGGGAAAATAACATGGACAAGTCGTGCTGACACACCGAACAGTCACAATTGTTTTCTGCAATTGGCTGGCGGCCTCCGAGCGGCTTTAAGATATGGTCGATGATGGCTGACCAATAAGCAAATTTGGGTCGAACCTCACATGTCGTCACGAACTGCTCTACGAGCTGCGCTAAAGGAAGATCCCAACAACGCAAGTCAGCAAGGAGCCTTTTGCTGCTGACCCACCACCGTCCCTGGATTTGATAATGATAGTGGAGAAACTCGTTGAGACCAACATGCATCACCAGCAGAGCCGTGACCGGATCGGTTTCCAGATTCCTCTCCACTTTGTCATTGCCATGAAAGAACATAAATTGGAGAAATTGCAGTTCTTCAGAGCGCGTTTTCAAGGGCTGGGCCTGTTTTGCTTGCTCCTGAAGAGAGACGAGTTGGTTCGTTTTATCAAACACAATGAACGCCTCTGCAATGATGGGAAGTCGTTCACGCTTTTCCATCTCCTGTTGCGTTCTCTTCTTCAATTGCGAGAGCGAAAGGAACGTCAGGTCCAGTTTGACTCCCTCGATAACGGGATGATTGATGTTGGTGCAAGGATTATCTTCATTGACAATCACTTGGACATCACAATCACTCCGTTCTGTAGCTTCCCAACGCGCAAGCGAGCCGAAAATGAATGCCCCAAGATATCTGTCATGGAATTGCAGGCGTTCAACAACCTGCAAAGCAGCAAGGAAACGCTCTGGAAATGCAGAAAAGTGTTGCGACATGAGTAGACTCCTTCTTCTTTTTGTGTACGCCACGTCCTTGGTATCTAGCTGCCGTCATGCGCCCTCCCCTGGAGAGTTCTCGCGGGCTTTTCCATGCAAACGGAAAGTATCTCTGTCATCCCTGGAGCATCCCAACATGTGGTGGGTCCATGCCGAGTTCTGGAAGAGGGAGTTGAATAAACGGCTGCTTCTTCTGCTTTTCTCGTGCAGAATACGCAGGAGCCTTCAGGAAGAGCAGCCACTCATCAGGGCCAAGCGTCCAGAGGGTGAGTTGTGGCGAGCGGTAACCAGTCTCAATGAGACGGGGATTCTTGACTTCTTGAATATGTTTGTTGTCCTCGTGCCACTCTACGGTGTAAAAGGCTAGCTCCTGATCCTGATATTCTACTTTCAAGGTAGAAGTGTAGATCTGAACAGTCACGGGTTTTCTTGCTAGACCCAACTCAGCATAAAAGCGCCAGTTGCGAAAGCGGATATATCCTGACCGATCAAGATAGCGGGTAAATTGTGTCGAGAAGAAAATACGAGCTAAGATCGGCTCAGGAACAGTACGTGCGAGAACCCCTCGGAGCACATCCCGAGGGCTATGGTGGTTATCGCGGCGCTCTCGATGTGCAAAGTGGCTCTGCATATTGTAGTCGCGCACGAATTTGCGATGTGCTGATCGGATCTCATCCCAACTTGTTGCTTTGTTTAAATAATAATCCGCGATTCTCCTCATTATCCCGATTATGTGGAATTGGCGCTTCCCTTGGTCGTCCCAAGTCCACATAATACACATTATTTGGCAATTTTCCCTCTCGCTCAAATTCCAAATAACGTATAAATGAGACTCAATGTAGGATAGGAAGCCGACGAGTTGCCTCATTACTGTGGTACTTTTTCGACTCCCCTCCCCCAAACCGGACGTGCTGGTTTCCTAGCATCCGGCTTTCCAGTATCGTTGGTGTATTCCCTTCATGAGCTTGGTTGCTGTCGTCTCATTGGGCGTCCATATTGGACGTCCTGGTGACACGTTCGGCATAGGATCAACGTCTTGCGGCGTCTGGCCGCCATGATTTGCACCCATCTGGGTTTCTCACGGCCTGGATATTTCTCCAGGTCCTTGAGTGCCCGAATGTGGTGTACTTCGATGGGGATGGTCTGGCTCGTTGCGCCGCATTGTTCGCATACCTGGGCCAGAAGCCTCTTCTCCAATTCAGAGCGCCCCATCGTTTGGTGTGGCGGTTGATCATTTAGGATTGCTTTGACATCCCATTGCAGTGAGATGCCGCCCCAGGTCGCTATCAGGGGTTTCTTTCCTTCACGTGGAATGACCACGCGAAGTCCTCGATGGGTCGTGCCGTTTTCTTCCCATTCGGCCTTGTACTTATCGCACATTTTCTGCACTGATGTTTTGTGTTTGTGTGCTAACGTCTTTGTGAGCGACACTTCCATGACCCATCTCAACAGGTCGAGGGTGTGCAGATTGTAGGCCAGGCGGTAATATTCGACAATTCCTCGGTACTCTAGTTGATAGAGGCCCATGATCGTAAAGTCGCTATCGTTTTCCAATTCAGGTCGATGCATGACCTTTTGGTTCTTTTTGTATCGGTCACATTTCTCCTTGAGCACCTCTGGCGGTACGCGTAATCCAATCCGTCCATTGACACTTCTGCCTTTGGTTCCACGTGCGACGTTCTTTATGCGCTTGGCATTTTTCTGGATGGTGGTAATATCGTACCCCAGGAAGCGTGCTGCTTGGCTTCTTGCGTGCGTGATGAGCGTCTTTGCTTTGGAGAGTTCCAAGTGGAGCTCGTCGCGCAGGAAGATTTCGAGTTGATGCTTGATTTCTTCCGCTTTTGATTTGGGACCGATAAAGCCGATGAGCCAATCGTCGGCGTAGCGACAGTATCTCAGGCGGCGAAAATCGGGATCGTGCGTATCCACTGATGGGAGCTTTTGCGCCTGTTTGCGGTACATGGCGGCTTGACCTTTTTCTCCTTTCCGGTAATGCTTCTCAGTTTGTCCCATCAGGTGTTGGTACGTCTTGTTCCGTTTTCTTTTCTCTCCTCTGGTATATTCTGGGATGAGGACTGTTTCTACAAACTTGTCCAGCTTGTCCAGTAGGATATTGGAAAGCACCGGGCTGACAACGGAACCCTGCGGAACACCACTGAGTGTCCGGTGAAATTTCCACTCCTCCAGGTAGCCAGCTTTGAGCAGTTGTCGGATGAGGTTGATGAACCGTCCATCATGGATATGTTCACTCAGCGCTGAGATGAGCAATTCATGGTCGAGGTTATTAAAGCAACCTGAAATGTCGCCCTCTATGAACCAGGTGGTTCCACTCCATCCGTAGTAAATCTCTCTCAGTGCTGTATGGCATCCACGTTCTTCTCGGAAACCGTGTGAGTGGTCGCTAAATGTCGGCTCGAAGTAAGCGGAGAGGATCATTCTGACCACTTCTCCAAGCAGTTTATCCGACCACACCGGCAAACCCAGTGGGCGTTGTTTTCCATCCTTTTTGGGGATGTAGGTTCGGCGCGCTGGTTTCCATCGGTAGCGTTCATGTCGCAGCGCTTCAATGATCGCATCAATTTTCTCCAGCGACATTCCATCAATGGTGTCCTCATTGACGCCTTTGGTGAGAACGCCCGCATTGCGATAGATTTTGCCATAGGCTTTGAGATAAAGATTTCTGTTGAAGAGTTGTCTGTAGACCCGCTCAAGAGGCAACCCCTTTTTGCCTCGCTCACGAACCAGTTCCAGGTAAACGTTGGCGTCCTGCATTACGCATACCTCTGTTTGGTGAAACTGCACGATACCTCCCCTGCGCTCTTTTATCAAGGGAGCGCTCTGGCCTACTTTCGTAGGTTGCCCCTTCGCCTTGTGAACGGCGTTACCGTCTCTGACTACTATGGGGGGTCCGCAGCCCTGGGCGTCGCCGCCTGTAGGCCGTCCCACGTTTGCGTCTATGGAACGTTGAGTGTGGTTAGGTGCCATGTTCTGTGTTATTCACACCAAGCTCATTGCTTGCGGTTCACTGGAGAGAGCGGTTTCGCACTAATTACATCACATGCGTATTCCAGTGTCGTCATTTCAGGTATGCTATGACGGGTGTGGCATATCACCACCAAGAACTTAGGTTCGTTATTCACTCACCATACACACAGGATTTGCAGAGCCAAGATTTACATACCTTCAACCTTTCTCCACTTTAATGACATGCTGTTTTCCTCTTCAGGTTTCCCTTCCAAGTAAGTCATTATCCTAGAGGTCATTTCGCTCTCGACCTCTCCTGCATTGCGCAGGAATTCCAATAGCCACCGACGCGGCGCACGTAATTTTGCCAGGATTGCCTTGGGTCAATTCTGTCTTTGCGGATGTCCAGAGCTTCATAGATAGCCATTGCACGTAGTGAATAGAAAATGCCCCCTCTATCGGTGACAATGGCTTCTGGAGCACCATAGTTGCGTAAGGCGATGGCGAGCACCCGCAGATAGGCTGCGGTGTCCTGCTTTTCCGAAATGAGAGAGGCGAGCAGCATCCGCGAAAAGTTCTCTAGTTATGTGGACACTCGCCTGTTACATAATGATCAAAGGGATGGCTGTTTTTTCAAGATCTCGACAGATCGGTACTTTTCAGGCCAGAGAACTACTTGGTAGTGGTCCTCTCCATCCAACCCATCTTCACTCAGCGTGTTCAATCCACCATAATAGACACGGACACGATAACATCCTGGCGACACGGGAAGACGTTTGGCATCAGGAAAGTAATCCATACATCCTGCAATCATAATCTGACCGGAAGGGACTTCCAGGCTCGCTTCCGCGACATGATCCCACACGTCGAAATCATCATCTGGTCGAGTCGCGAGCAGATCAACGCGGACAGGAACGGTCATGTTGCGCGCCGTGCCAATGCCAACAATTCCTGGATCGACGGCAATCATGCGCGTCGTTAATTGTTCTCCCCACTCATCAGGAGTATCCGTTTCGGCCTGCTCATCTTGTAGATAAAACTGGTGATAGTCTGCAAACAAGTTGAGGCTGTATGAGAGAGAGGGTTTCATTTTTGGCTCAGACATAAACGGATCTCCTTTTGAAACACGCGCGTGGGAGGCCGAAGCAACGGCCTGTCCACGCTTTCGGCCTTCTTGCCCATTCTAATCACTCGCCTCTGGTCCGTCAACTGCCTCTCCTAACTCGACAAGGATCTGCTCCAAACGCTGAATCGCGCATTGATGACGCTCCACTTCTCGCTGCCACCCGTGTGTGCGAGCATCTTCTGCCAATTCCTGCTCAATTCGACAGCGACGGCGCAGACGAGGGGCATACTCAGGAGAAGTCACGAATTTGGCGCAGGTCAAATAGAGGTCGCATTCACACGGCCCTTCTTGGGGAAGGCGAAGGCAACGCCCTAACTCAAGCTCAGTCTTGAAGAAATTTTCCTGCAGCCAACGAATCTCTGACTCCATTAATTCACCAGAGCGGACTCGGTGCGCGCCTGGCCCGGCAAGAACTGCTCCAGCACCGAGTACCGCCTGGTAATCCTGCCTTACCTCCTCATCAGTAAGACCGATGTAGACGATCGACATCTCTGGGCCCTCGTGGCCAAGTATTTTTTGAATAGTTTGAAATCTCGCCCCACGCCTGGCGAGCTGGGTTGCTAGTGTGTGCCGAAAGCGGTGTGGCCACACCGTGGGTTTCCCGTCTGCTGCCACTAGTCCTGCCTGCTCGCAGGCTTTCTCAAGGGCATCATCAAGGAGATACCTGGCAGAAAACCGACCGCCGCGATGCATGAACAGATAGGGAGTGACAATCCCAATTCTTTCATCGGGGAGTCCCCGCCTTCCTCGATGAAGCTGCTGGAGCACCTTGATAGCCGCAGCAGCCTCCTCATTGAGCGGAACTAAACGTTCTTTGTTTATTTTGCCAATAGGGATGCGCAATCTGGGAGTCCCGTCGGGATAGGTATCCAAACAGTCGAGGGAAAGGTCACGAATTTCGTTGCGCCTGGCTCCACTCCAACGCGCGATCAGAAGAGCTGCGCGCTGAAAGGGGCACTCAAGGGACCGAATGGCTGACATGAGGCGTTCTAGTTCTGGTTCTGGGATATATCGAGGAACGCGAATCGGGAGTTGAGGCAGATCCCCATGTCCGAGCAACGGTCTCTCTGGCACTTGTTCCCATCCAGAGGAAGCAAGGTCCTGGAAGAAGACCACCAGCCTGCCGAGCACTTTCTGCTTGTAGATTAGCGAGAGCGGCTGTTCCGTTTTGAGATTGTGCATGTCACCCAGCACCTCCGCAAATTCCAACATGTGGTCACGCGTGACCTGGGCCTAGACATGAATTTCTGGGTGGACTTCTGAGAGCCAGGTCACGAGCTTGCGAAGCGTCACCTCGAAATTCTTCACTGTCCCGGGCCGGGCTGTTTGACGACGCTCTGCGAGATAGCGCGTGACAACCTGCTCCAATATCGGATTGAGCACTGGGCGTGCTTCTACCTTCCTGGCCATGTTGGGATAGGTGGCGACTTGTCCGCGATGGTAAAGCACCATGTGCAGCCGATAGAGGGAACGCCGTCGCTGGACGACGATCTTTTGATTTTGCATGATCGAGCCAAAAAACAGGGTGACATCCACTCGTTGTTCAAGGGAGTGAATGGTCTGGAAGAGTTCCGCCACATGATCATCGGTGATCTCATCGACATGGTGAACGCGGCTATGCATGAACATGCGCCAGACTGACCAGTTGAAAGATCTTTCGATTTGTTGAGGCTCCCACGTGTATCCGAGCCGAACGGTACTCTCTACGAGCTTGCCCACCCCCAAATCGAGATTCTCGTAGGCCAGCAACGGACCAATGTCTAACTGAGGCACGGTCAGAAGCCAGTCCCAATCAAAAAGCGCGTATCCATATACACCTAAGAACATCAAGTACGGTCTTGCGTAGTAGGAGACAGGAAAACGGATCTGCTCAGCATCCTCTCCCAGCAGACGACCAATCCGTTCCGGGAGGGGTGCTTGGAACCACTCAAGTAGATCTGGATACTGCTTGACGAAGCGGCGATAGGAGCGTGAGACCTGGTCCTGGGTCAACAGTTTTTAAGAGAAGGCCTCCTCTCTTATGCCTGTCTATGCCTGTCCATAGGCACCAAGAAAGCATGTAACATTTTGGGACTTTTTTCATACGTGGCTCCTCTTTCGAGGCTCACTGACCTCTCTTCTCGTCTCATAGTGAAGAGCCAGTTTTGACAGTAGTCGATGACTGACCACTTTTCAAATTATGAAGTAGTTCATTTTTCGCGGATGCCCGCAAGGGATATACTCTTATCTGCTCGTTTGATTGTTCGATGCAGTATTCGTATTTATGCTTTTCAATTTAGAGGGGATCAAAAGTGTCACAAGAATCCACGAACATCTGCCCTCATTGCCAGGCCGCTAATCCTCCGGATCAATCCCACTGTGTGCGCTGTGGTGCGGCACGCACCACAAAGAGCGTCCCCCCGACGGTGCTTGCCGCAGGCTCGTCGCCGCAGTACAACGCGCTCCCACCGACCGTACAGGCTTCTGCTCCGAATGCCTCGTTAACGCCACCACCGCCCACACCCGCGAGCAACCCGTATAATAGAGGTGCCGCCTATAATCCCTATGGAAATGCAGGCACACCACCCCCATCATCAAACGCATACGGCCAGCCGCCGTACGCTCCGCCTCCGCAGGTTCCATATGGACAGCCAATCATGGCACCAGTCGTGGCGCAGCCGCGGAAACAATCGGGAGGCGCCATCGCGGCAATTATCATACTCGCCGTGCTGCTCGTTCTCACATGTGGCTTTAGCGGAATCTCTATTGCTGTCCAGAACAACAAAACGGCAACTATGAATCAGGACGCCACGGCGACAGCAGACGATGCCACCGCAACAGCAGACGATGCCACCGCAACAGCATACGCAGTGCAACTCACTCCTACCCCATATCCACCCTATACCGAAAGCGAATCACCTTCGGGGGCGACCTTCTCCGAGGCCGCGCAGCAGGTGATTCCTACCGCGCAACTGGCAAATGAGATTGATAGTCAGCAACGACCGGTCACGCTGCAATCGAAGTTCCAGAGCGGCCAGACGGTCTATCTGTCCTACAAATGGGCACAAGGCAACACTGGCTATGTCCAAACCCGCTGGTATGTCAATGGCGAAATGAAAGATACAGCCATGTCCAAGTATATCAATGAAAATGCCTATGGGTATGGATATTTCTCGGAGAGTTTTTCTCCCTATGACATCACTTTTCAAGGAACTGTAGAAGTTTTCTGGTGCCAGGATGCGAACTGCACGCATGGCGGACTCGCGTGGGCCCGCCCATTTAGCGTGACCGCCAGCTAGCCAGGAGAGAATGCTTTCCATACATACACAAGAAGAAACGCGCGAGCAAGCCTCAACCTGCCCGCGCGTTTCTTGTGCTCCAAAACCAGCGCAAACCCACCTTCCGGCACACCACTTCTGGACAGTTATGGCATCCCCTCGCGCCAATTTCTAAGAAGAAGGATTGTATCTTGATCATGGAACAGGAGGCCTTTCTCCCATCGGCCACACCATCAGCCACTCCAAGCAAGGCACAATCTTCAGCACACATCTTCCTCCCCGAGGGAGCAACCTACCCTCACCCAATCGCCCCTGTTTGGTTTGTCACCAGCGTGTCTGGACCTGGACTGGGAATCACTCTATCTGCGAATCCAGCGCGCCAGAACACCAGGAGCGCCAGACCTGGTCCTGGATCAACAGTTCTTAAGCGAATGCTCCTCGGCCAGCGTGTGCGTGGACAAAAGGAGAAGAGAGCCCGGTGTTGGGCAGACCCAGCGCCAGGCTCCTTCATCTTCCACGGCTACATCCCCTAAAATATGCAAATCCAGTTCCTTGTCCGGCCCAACCACACTGGCCCAGCCTATGATCTCGCAGAGCTGGCAGGCGCGATCTTGATCACGCAAGTGATCGCTACCACTGCTGGAGCTGTGCGCCTGGTGGTTGATGGGCAGATAGCTGCCTGCGTGGTTGGGGTGATTCTCAATGCTGTCTTTATCCTTATCACTGCTTACCGTTTACGTGATAACTGACAAACGCACATGAAACGCGTCAACAAGGAGCGCGAGAAGTCGGAGCAAGTGGAAAGCAACATCCAGGGGATCGGCTGGTATCCTCTCCCACTCGAAATCTCCTCATCCTTGCAAATCTATACGATATAGCAATATATTATTGAGAGGGGCAATCACCCCCTTGGACACCGAAGCAACACGTCATCCGGCTTAACAGGAAAAGGAGCTTGAGACATGAGCACACCGGCATGCATAGCTTTTGACGAGGGGACATCCATCCATTTTATCTACCTCAGCCAGGATGGCTACCCAGCCTTTGCTGGCCAGATCCTGCTCCAGCACTTCCAGATGCTGGAGCAAGTTGAACGGTTGTTGGCAGGAGGGAATCTCTCTCGGCTGGGACCAGAGCTGGGTGAACCTCACAATTTCTTTGAGGCCCAAAACAATGAGGAGCTGAGGCAGAAAACTTGTGATTTGTCACTGATATTGTCCAAATCGTTGAACCATATCCTGTCCAGTGTCCGGCCTCAGAAGCCAGTTGCGGGCATCACGAAAACTTGTAATTGTTCGGCTTTTGAAGGATATCCTATCCAGTGGTCCAGATTTTGAACCATAACCTGTCCTCTGGTTCATCAGTGGCACACAGGCCCATTCAGGTCTCACAAGCTGGGATCACACGGACAGGATATGGTTCAAACTGGACAGATTATCGTTCAAAGTGCATTCTGAGTGTCGAAAAGCAGGCGGGGCTTGCCGTCTGGGGTGCTTCATCGTTAGAGCAGGCTATTAGCTCCACTGTTTGATGTAGCTTCTCAGGCTGATGGACCACTATACGGTTTTGAACCATAATGTGTCCGGCTTGCCATTGAACGATATGCCGTCAAAATTGGACAATATGAATGACAAATCACAAAACTCAAACCTGGTGCCGCTTCAAATTACGCGACTATGATCGCCGTTTCCCCCAACCAACTGATGAACACGCGCAGGAACTCGGGAGTCTCGAGCTGCCACTGCTGCTCAATAACCAGCAGGATACGCACCACTTATCCAGAGCACGCTGACGCACAAGAGAGGAATATTATGGCTGCTGTTGCCGACGCTTTATCCGCCTGCGCTCGGTTTGTCGATCCGCTTTGGCCCTGCTGCCACAATCGGTCATGCTACACCAGTGACGACTTCTATTCTTGCTCTCGTCATAGAACAACCAGCCGCACGCCATCCAGGCGCCAGGCGTCCCCGGACAGATTTTGAGGCGCGTGAGGTCGCCTTCTGTGAGTAGTTCGAGCGCTGATTGGACAATCGACCAGGTGGGCGAGGTCAGATGCTCCTCTTCAACGTTCCATTGCCATACGTAACACCCTGCCCGCTCACGGAGGCTGGCATGGGCAAGCACCTCCAGGTAGGAACGATGAAGCCATTCTAATGCCTGCGCCTCTACCGTCCGAGAAGAGGCGATGCACCAGAACAGCTCATAGAGCCTCTCGCGTAGCTCGATGACCTGCTTGAGGGTCTCCACTGCTCCCGACGCCCGCCTGAGCACCTGCCACGCTTTCTCCTCTGTCATGATCGAGGCGCAAACGCTCCAGGCGATAAAATCCGTATAGCTGTTGAGATAATCGCGCTGGGTGGCGCGTTGCTGCTCCGAGAGGTGTGGATCGCCGCGCGGCTCCCTCGTATTGATAAAATCCAGACACAGCCTCTCTCCGATGAGGGGCGGCATCCGTCTCATCGCCTCTCGTAGACTTTGACGTGCATCCATCGTGTCCTCCTCGATTGCCACCAGCAATGTTACTTTTGCTGGTAGCAGAACGTGTTCTCTTTGTGCCACCGTCAATATAGTTATAGCAGGTGGCGTTACCGATAGCAAGGAGGTCTATCAGATGACAATAGCGAATCGGCCCATCACGCCGCAGGCAAACGACCGTATTGTTCCTCTGGCCAGCGCGCGCTCCTGGTTCATCCTGGCGCTGTTATGTGTCGCGCAATTTATCAATGTCTTTCTCTTTCAGAGCGTGACACTTGTGCTCCCCGCGATTCAGAATGGCCTGCATTTCTCTTCCGAGAACTTGCAATGGGTCACCAATGCGTACACGCTCGCCTTTGGCGGCGGATTACTGGTTGCTGGTCGTCTTGCGGACCTGTTTGGTCGTCGGCGTCTGTTTCTCCTAGGTTTGCTGCTCTGTGTGCCTGGCTTGCTTGCTTCCGGCTTTGCCACGTCATCGCTCTTGCTCATTGTGGGTCGGATCATACAGGGGATTAGCTGCGCGATTGTCATTCCTGCCGCCCTTGCCCTTCTCATTGATACGTTTCCCCAGGACGCACAACGACACCGCGCTCTGGGAATCTGGAGCGCTGCTGGTCCAATTGGCGGTATGGCGGGAACGATTCTGGGCACGCTCCTGGCTGATTCCTTTGGCTGGCCCTGGATCTTTTTTCTGAATGTTCCGTTCGCTGTCGTGATGCTCCTCATCGCGCTCAAAGCGTTGCCAGATGTGCGCGAACGGCCTTCTTCCTCGGCGCGAGTGGATATTCTGGGCGCTCTGCTCTCGACAGGGGGGATCGTTTTGCTCATCGCTGCCTTGACGCAGATGGCCCATCCAGACGGTCGCTGGCTCTCTTCGCCTGCGCTCCTTGCTGGCTGTTCACTCGTTGTCCTACTGCTCTTCTGCTTTCTCGAACGGCGCCTTGCGCATCCGCTCGTCCCACTGCGCTTTCTCTTGCGCCCTCAGATCGCTGGCGCGAGCCTGGTCACCCTGATGTATTCCGCCGCGACCAATACGCCGCTCTTTTTCTTCACTCTGTACATGCAGCAGGTGCGAGGGAGTTCATCGTTCCTCACAGGACTCAGCTTCTTACCAACCAATCTGGCGCTCCTTTGTGGATCATTTCTCTGCGCAAGGATCATCAGGTGGCTCGGAGCAAAGAAGGTGACCGCGATCAGTCTGCTGATGGTTGCGGCGGGGGCGCTTCTGTTCACCCGCATGTCTGTTTCAGGCAACGACATCTTGTGGCTACTGCCTGGATTGGTCTTGTTGGGCGCTGGCCTGGGAATGGCGCAGGTGGCTGTCATGGCGATTGGCACCTCGCAGCTTCCAGTGAGCGAGCGAGGTTTGGCCTCCAGCCTCGTCAGTATGGCCTCTCAGATCGGGACGGCGCTTGGCCTTGCCTTGCTTGTCTTGCTTGCGAACCTGCGTAGTTCGGTCCTGACAGGACATCCTCAACCATCGTCGGTGGAGCTCGTCGCAGGCTTTCAATGGGCCTTTTCTGGCGCAATCGCTTTTGCCGTACTCAGCATACTTCTGTCGATCTTTATGTTAAAACGTGACTATACTTCATAACTGGAACAAGGAGAAACATGATGGTACGTATACTTCTCGATACTGATCCGGGGATAGATGATGCTCTGGCGCTCTTCCTGGCTCTGGCCTCGCAGGAGATCAAGCTAGAGGCAATTACGACGGTAAGCGGGAATGTCTCGGTAGAGCAGACGACACGCAACGCGCTCGCGCTATTGGAGTTGCTTAAACGAACGGATATTCCGGTCGCACGTGGATGTGCTGATCCGCTTGTTGGTCAGCGGCGCGTTGATGCGAATGGGGTCTATGGAGACGATGGCCTGGGAAATATCTTCTTGCCGGAGCCACGGCAGCGCCCAGTACAACACGATGCTGTGACAATGATTATTGAGAAGGTGATGGCCGCTCCCGGCGAAGTGACGCTCGTGGCATTGGGACCATTGACCAACATTGCGCTGGCCGTGCGCCAGGAGCCGAAGCTGGCGCAGGCGGTACGTGAAGTGGTCATCATGGGGGGCGCATTACGTGTGCCGGGCAACGTCAACCCTGCCGCCGAGTTAAATATCTTCGCGGATGCCCATGCCGCTCAGATCGTGCTGCATGCTCACTGGCCGCTTCGCTTGGTCCCGCTGGACGTGACTGAACGGGCGCTGCTCAAACGCCGCCAGGCACACGAACTGATGAAGAATGGCAGCGCGATCACTGCTTGCATCAAGCGCATGGTGGACTTTTACTGCGACGGTCAGACGAACCAGCAAGAAGTCTTCCACATGCATGATCCCCTCTGCTTAGCTTCCGTAGTACGTCCCAATCTACTCACGTGGCAAAGAGCATTCGTGGAGATTGAACTGACAGGGAAGCTTACCTTCGGTGAGACCGTCGCCTCTTTCGAGAACCCTAGTCGACCACTGCCCGCTCCCTTCAATGTCTTGGCGGCTGTTGATGTCGATGTGGACGGTTTTCTTCAGTTCTACTTGGAGCGCATCCATGCTGCTTTTTCGATTTGAGGAAAAAGATAAGCTCACTATCTCAAATTCGACCACAGCTTGTTGAAAAAAGCCTCTAATGGATGAGCATATTCTACGATATCGCTACCATTTATGCTCGAATTGTGTGCCCCAAGGGTAAAATGATGAGATTATCTGGACTTTTTCAACAGGCTGGGTCGATTTTGAGCATCTTCTTCACCACTTCTGTCCACAGAGTATCCCGCACTCCCAGGTCAGGCGTTCGACAGCAGACCGAGGACTTGAGCAAGATTGGAGAGGTTTTTTCTTCCTCTGCTGGTAGAATAGGTCTACTTACAAATGGTCGTTGCATCTCTGCTCATCAGAAGGCATCCTGAATGCGAAGCAGGGAGAAGCAAGAAGGAGATACCTATGAAGACACCTGATCAGCACAATTTCGCCAGAAACCTTGACACTTCTGCCCGGCCTACAGTGGTAGACCGAGCCACTTGGCAGGCCGAACTGAACACGCTGCGGGTACGGGAAAAGGCACACACCCGTGCCGGGGATGCAATTGCGGCAGCTCGCCGACGGCTGCCGATGGTGGAAGTAGACCCCTCCATCCAGCTTGTCGGCGTGCACGGACCGGTCCCGCTGCTGGAGGTCTTTGAGGCGCGATCGCTTCTGATCGCCTACTTTCACATGTGGCACTTCGGTCAACCTGCCGAAGGCCAGTGCGAGGGCTGCACCTTCTCCACCACCCACATCAGCGAGCTGTCCTATCTCCATTCTCGCGACGTCACCTACGCCACGTTCTGTGAGGGACCGTACGAGGAGAGCTCGCGCTATCGCGATTTCATGGGCTGGACCATGCCCTGGTACTCGGTGCCGCAGGACTCCGTGGACCCGCTGATCGCAGGCCGGCACTTCGGCATCCTGGTCAGCTATCTCCGAGACGGTGACCAGGTCTTCGAGACCTACTGGACCACTGGCCGCGGCAATGAAGTGATGGCACCGTCGTTTGGACTGTTAGACATGACAGTGTATGGTCGGCAGGAGACCTGGGAGAACTCGCCTGCTGGCTGGCCGCAACGATGGGGAGAAAACACCAGCGAACCCAACTCCTTCCGTATAAGTGGACGCCCCATCTCCCAATGGTCCCGGCTGGCCGCCGGACGCTCCGACAACCTGGGCACCGGGGCTACCGCCACTGCCCCACACGGCTGCCAAAACGAGCTGTGACACGCGCGGGAAAGCAACGAGCTGATGCACCGCCGAAGTTGCACTTTTCTGGATCTGGCTCATTTTTGAAATATCGTGCGTCGCAAACACACCATGCATAATAAGAAGAACATGAGACCTGATTCTGGAATTAAACGTTTCCTGAAGACAAAACAAAAAGGATTTACTGGCTTTTACTATTATTATGCCTACGCCAGACACATCAATAAGCACATAAAAAGTTATGTTGGAAGCTGGCAGGCAATCAAAAACCTCGTTGGTCAAACACTCGCACAAAATTCGGCATGGAAACTTGACCCTTCAATGGGAGGCCAGGATCCTCTAAGACACCCTTGAGCCGTACTCGAGCTTGCCATAGCAATCGCCTCAAACCTTACTGGCTCTTTTCCCCCAATTTTAGGCACGAACGAACGAGTTTCAGGGAGAAGTCTGGTGAGACCTCTTCCTGAAACTCACCCATCGAGGCCAAGCTATTTTCACTGAGCAACAGAGGTTATGGCGCAACCTGATACCCGCAATCGACCACACGTATGCATCCTGTGACTGGTGGCATCTCCACCAAATGGATAACCTCCTTGGCAAGGAACATCCACAGAACTATTGTTGGTATCAGTGTCTACACGTTCATTCCCATCACCCAGGTCTACCACACGAACCTGCTCCTTGCGGCTCGTCCTTGTGACATCGTACCTGATATCCCTGGAAGGCTCGTTGCAAGCGCAATCCCTATCACTCTTCTGAGGAGTCGGTTGCCTCGCGTTTCCCAGAGGAAGCGTTCGGTGATCTCCTTATGAGCGTTGCTCCTCTCCGAAAATCTCCTTCTATGCAGTGGAGCACACCATCTTGTATTCTTCGTAGTAGGTGTTTGCTCACAGCAGAGAGATGCCTCTATACGAAGGGAGGAAAGCAAGCCTCCTCCTTTCTGAAGATTGGCTTGCCCTCCTTTTTGCCTCTCTGATGAAACCAAGAGAGGCTCCTCTGCTCGCGATCAGAACGACTAAGGCAGTGTAAACGTGAACATCCAGGGAGCAAGAGATGGATCTGGTGAGGGCTTCGAGCCATCCGTTATATAACTCGATGTTCCATGTGCATCTTTCTCGAGGTGAAAATGTTGCACCTCTTTCGTCACTGTCAGCGTCCAGCTTCCATGCTTCTCAAAGAGCGGCTGGAAGAGCGAAATGCCTACGATGTTCGGGTCCTGATTCAAGAAAATGGGCACCTCGCCTCCGCCCCCATCTTGTAATGTGGGATCAGCTCCTGGATAGAGGCTTGAAAAAAAGATGTTCGGACTTCCAGGGTACCGATAGCCAGAGTAGGTTTGACCACCCACGGTCAGTTTGAGAGCATAGGACCAATCGGTATACTGTGCTGGAAGTGCCCCTGGCGCAGAGGGGGGAGTGGGAGGCGTCAGTCCACGAATATAGAGGCGGGTTTCTGATGGCGTCACCACGACCTTCTCAAGCGTGAGGGCGATCCCCTGAACACGTACCGTCTGATGGGGAGTAAGCACACGACCCGCATGAAAAGGAACGGTAAAGGAGAAGGTCACGGTATGGAGACACTCACTCGATGGGCAATCGACTCCCAGGCGTAGCACCAATGGTAAACTCTTGGGAGCCCCCTGGATCGTTGCTGCATCAAACGAGAAGACATGACCTTCTTTGCCATGATGAGGATCACTGGTATCATAGGCACTTGCGTCACCGATGGCGGCAAGTTTTCCCCCATTTTTGATCGTCAGCTCATTGTGATCGTTCATCATCAGCGCAGGTTCTTGCCACTCTTGCGCAGTATGTGCCCCAGGCAAGGTGGCAATGACGCCAATAAGGACCCGATTGGCATCGGCATAGACTTTCTCTACCGTGACACGATAGCCGCCAATCGTTTGCGTTTGATTGACCTTGGTAAACTGGTTGTCCTCTAAGAGTTTCTGCGTGGAGGAGCTTCCAGTAAAGAGGTCGCTCATGAGAGCGTCGAGGGCATGGGTAGAATACAGCGTAAAAGCACTTAACAGGAGCACCAGGACAAGACCCATCACGCCCAAACCCATACGCCGGAGGGAAATGCTGGCCGAAACCAATGAGAAAGGGATCGATGTTCCACCCGAGAAGAGGCTGAGAGGTGCCTCGCTTGCAGGGAGAAGCGCCCCCAACTCAGCGAAGAGGGCAGTTCCTCTGCGGTATAGAGATCTTGCAAACGTGTTGCTTGCTCAATGAGCTGCTCATCGGCATGATTATCAAAAAGGTCTGCATACTGTGCATTACTCGGTTTCATGACAAGCCTCCTTGAGGGATTGTAACAGGCGCGCAAGTTGCTTTTTGATGGTATCTGGACGCTTGCCAATAATAGCGGCAATTTCAGGGACGGTCAGATCCGCGGCAAAGCGCAGGGCCAACAACTCACGCTTGTGGGCAGGTAAGGTCTGGAGCAGGTTTCTTACATGCGTGAAGGTTTCTTGACGCAGGACATAGGATTCTGGATCCTGCTCGGGTTTGCATACGACGGCTTCCGCAAAAGCATCCCAGGGAACCGTGGAAAAACGGCGACTGGAAACATTCACCGCAGTATGATGGGCAATACGAAACAGCCAGACGGAGAAAGGAACGCCGCGATACCGATACCTGGGCAAGGCCTGGAGCGCTTGGAGAAAGACCTGATGAGTCAGATCAGCCGCGTCTTCTGCACTTTGCACTCGCGTACGTAAGTAGTAATACATGCGTTCCCGATACCGCAGATAGAGGGGCTCAAAGGCCGAAGGATTCGCCTGAGCCGCCTCTATCCACACAACCTCCATGTCAGTATCATCGGAGACCGCTGGAGGCGCTAGAAATTTTTTCATAAATTCGTTTTCCATCTACATGTGTTTTTATCATCCACCTGGAATGAAGATCGATCTTCGTAGACGCTATATAAACACCGATGGACGAAAAAAGGGACACAATGTACACCATAGTTTTGGGTTCTAACCAAAAAGTGGGGTGAAAAACGAGCAAGAACCTCGTCCTAGGAGAAGAACAACCACTCGATGCTCGGGAGGATCATCGACAGATACAAGCGACATTGCTGTTCCGGTTCTCTCAGAACTGAGAACAGGGAAAGGTATTTGTCATTGCATACTGACAGCGTTTGTGTGGATTCTCATAATTCCAGGGTCTTGCGCACTTCCCGGTGCAATCGTAGCCATTCTCACGCTCATAGAGCGCTATAGCAAGTGGAGGGCAAGCCATGCCAAAAGAGAACGTTGATCCACAAACAGAAATCACAGAAGAGAGGCTCCTCTCCATCCTGGAGCAATCCGGACGCCCCAACTTTACCAAACGCAGAATCACACAACTCATCAGTGAAAAAATGCTTCCTTCGCCCAGGCGCATCTCTCATCCAGGCTCAAAGAGCCCTGTCTACGTCTGGGGGCCGGAGAGTATCGAGCACGCCATGTTCTTGTATGATGTGATTGAACGTGGAAATGGGCGCCACCGGCGCTTTCTCGCGCTCTGGCTTGGTAGCTATGAGGTTCCCTTTGAACCTCTCTTGCACCACTGGCTCCATGCCATCGACACAACACTCCAAAGTTTTACCGGTGGAGCACAAGACCCAGAGGACGCGCTCTGGCACCTGAGCACAGTGCTCAAGCAATACGTCGAGCCCAAATGGAGATTTTCCCCGCGGCCTGACAAGGTGATTCGCCAGGTAGGCATTGACGCGTGGACAGATTTCAACGAGTTCCTTTTCTCTCTGCTCGCTGTCCCTGACTACGAGCCAGATGAGGTAGTATCTGAAGGCGTGCGCGCTACACTTCAAAGACTCTCCACGATCGCGCAGGCCAAGGCAGATCCTCAGACAAGCTCCGAGGATCCGCTCCCATGGCTGCTCTCACTTCGTGAGATCTTTACCCTTCCTCGATACCGCGAGACCCTTCTTCACGCCACAACCCAGGAGTGGGCGCAAGCACGTGAGGACTATCTCATCTGCTGCCAACTCCTGCGCCAGTTGGCGGCGTGCTTTCCCCGGCGTAATGCGCTCGTCACCGCTGAAATGCAGCAGACATTGTTCCTGAACTGGGGAGCAATCCTCCCTCCGCTCCTGCTCGCCGTGCGATCTGCTGGGCATGGCGAGTGGATTGATGACATGCTCTCCATGCTCAGCGGCCTCCTCGACGTCTTTTCCGATCCTGACATCCAAGAGCCTCTCTCCACAATGTGAGCAACGCACGATCGTGAGACCTCCCTCAAGATATGAGGTGGGCTCGCAGGTACCATACATATAGCAACGCTATCAACTGGCAACGGCCATCCCTGGGCCCCTACATCATGACCAGAGATGGCCTTCACACGCCCTCGCGAGCAGAAAAAGGGGCAAACGCATAGCAGGCCATCTCTTGCAGACATTTCCTCTGATTGGCTGCCAGCAGCAGCAGAAGGAGAAAAAGGAACCACCTCGCACACTGGGGATCGCCAGGCACATGAGAGCGCTCCTCAATGGAAGTCCCCTTCATCTCTCTGCCCAGAGCCTTCCCTCTCCGACTTCCCACGAAACGCCCGATACTCCTCGACACGGCGCTGCGTCCCAGAGCACTCGTCATTGGCGACCAGCCGCACCAGTTGGCGTGCTCCCGCCCTGGCCTCCTTCGCGCGAGCAGGATATCGACGCTCGGCCCACGCCTGCATCGCACGCTTCACCTGCTCCAAACTCACCCCATAGCCCTCTCCCCAGTACATCCAAACCCAAACGGGAATATTGCATTGCGGCGCCACTGACGTCAGCTTCTGCTCCCGCTTCATGCGACAAAGCGTACATAACAATTCCACCTGCTGCCGCGACCACCACCCGGCAACTCCTTTCTTCCTCCCTCGCCCTTTCCGACGGCTCACCGCCATCACACCACACTTCTGCCACTCCTCAAAGAGACTGTCGTAAATCACCAGCCCTCGCCGGCGAACCTCCGCGAACAATTCCTCTCTGCTATAGCACTCCTCACCATCAATACTCTTCATCCTCATCTCCCTCCTACCAGTGCAACCAGTGCCGCACCAGCATCACCACCAACTAGGCCGCCACCGCCTGCAGCAGCCCCAACACATATCGATCAACACGTTTTCGCTTCATCTCCATGAACAAGGCTCCTTTCAACTCTCGACCGCGGCTCCCGCGATCTTCTTGAAAGAAGCCTACCCTATCTCCCCCTCTCTCCTCCAGGTCAAACTCTTCCAATTTTCTCCGAAATGTATTCGCGCCAGCATTCTGCTCCCCTCACGCTGGTCGCGAGGCACATACACACCTGCCCATCCCCATCATCCAGCGCTCCCTCTTCTCCAATCACGCGGCAACCAGAATATGGAAACACTCTGTGTGAAAACGGAGAGCGACATGCGTGTTTCGGGAAGCAAGCAGCAATCCGCACAGTGAGAGTTCTCCCCACAATGAGGATAGCGCCGGCATCCACCCGCTTCTTCTCCTCGGCCAGGCGCATGCTCTGTGCATGCACACCATGTCACCCCAGCTGCGCCAGTCTCACAACTGCAGATCGCCGCCGACCTTCGCGACCTGGTCATCTCACGTCAACAAGAACCTCCATCCCAGCTAGAGACCATGACCAATGCCTTCCGCCAGGCAGCACACCGCAGGCAAAGGTCTTAGAGCCGCCGGTCACCACCGCAGATATCCCTCTCTCTACGCCTGGCTCACACCGCCCACCACACTCAGCTGATGCTGCTCTCCCACCTGCTCTTTTCCTTTTCCCACGAAACACGCCTGGAGCATTCTCGTCGGCGTCGCAACCTGCGAAAAAAAGAGCGGGTCGCAAGGACTCGCTCTTTCGACGAAACCATGGATTCCATCCCTCTTGTTCGCGGGTAATAGCAGGAGTATATATCACGCCAATGCGCCCGGTCTATCCCTCCAGGAGCATTCACGCTCCCCCTGCTCCTCTCCCCCGAAACAACGGCACAATATTCTCGGCAGGAAGCTCCGCTGCGCCATCACGTGACCGAGCACTCGCCTCAATCACTCGCCGCAGACGTCTTTGCTCCTGCTCCTTCCCCTTGAGTGGGATCTGCTGTGCCATGGCCAGCACCAGCTCCTCGTCAAGATCAGGATAGATCCACTGAAGTACCTGACACGCAATCCCCTGAGCATTGGCCAGTGATTGCCGCTGGAGGTCAAGTTCGGTTCGCAATCCCTCGATACGACGTTCCTCCAGCTGCAGCCGATATGCTTCCTCCTCCAGTGTTGCGACGCCCTCGACAGGCATGCTCACCCCACTCTTGCGAGACTCAGCATCCGCCTCTCTTCCGCTCCGATCAGCGCTGGTGGTGGGTGCGGCATCTCCAGTTAGAGGCAGTGAAAGGATATGGAGAGCAGCAGCAGCGATACAGCCAGGAGACGGCAGGGAGCGTGGTTGCAGAGGTGTTTGCGCTTGATATGGTGGGAACGTTATTGTCCTCGGTGTGTGAGGATGTGGCGTTGGATGGAGGAGTTGTTGCTGAAGCAGAAGGATCAGAGGGTGGGAGAGCGCTTTGGGTGGATGGTGCGGGTAAGGAGTGTGCGACTGGAGGTGAAACAGGAGGTGTCGCCGTTAGTGTTGCTGGATGGGAGTCATTCAGGAGTGCTGCGTCTGAAGGAGGTGGCGAGGACATAGATGTTGGTGGGGGTCAGGTGGGAGTGTGTTTTCCCTGAGGTTCTCGGTCCTGTCTTGGATGCTGCTGCTGGGCCTGGCCTAGTGCTGCGTTCCTCATTAATATGAATAAAACGCTGAATCAAGGTCTAGAGCCAAAGCAGGCATGCTCTACCTACAGTTTGCCTAGCAGGAATGCCAGCGCCAATGAGGAACGCAGCAGTATGAAGCAAGACAAGAGGAATGCAATCAGAAAGGTCATCCCTCCTATAAACCAGAGCCAGCGTCCGGTGGTTTTCTTCACAGCGGAAGGATAAGTAGGTATAGCATCGTCCTCCAGGAACGTTTTGCACAAGTGAACATTCTCTCTTCAGGGATCATCGATGTGTCTAGAGATAATCTACTCCATAAGAGGAGAGGAGCACATGGGGCATATGCCCCATTTCGTGTCAGTTTGCCTCCACGATGCAGGACATGAAGGCGCTCTGAGGTTTGTCCGTCCTTGGATGGTGTACTAGAAGGCTTTTCACACTGTTTCTCAATCGTGAGTATATTTAAGCCACCGTGTACTAGATGGACTTTTTAACCTCATCACTCGTATCAATTTGTATGGAGGCTGGGGTCAATCCGGGTGAATCAGTCCCATTTCCACTGCCGCCACACACACGCAATCAAAAGCGGCGTATCCCTCGCCCCAGCGTTTGGCCTCGCTCCGGTCAAAAAGCTCCTGCGCCAGGTATTGTAAAAGCGTATGTGAGTAACGGCAGCGCAGATAACGCGCGTTAAAGTCGTCGATGCGCACACGGTCCAAGGCGTCGGCATCCTTAAACACGGCCAGTTCGGGCGTCATCTCTGGTGCCTGATCATCTAAAGGCACATGCCAGGTGTTCAGATACAGGACGGTATCAAGCGAACCTACAGGGATGCGATGAAGAAGGTGTCGCTCAACCCAGGCGGCTGCTCGCTGCCCATGGGGAAAATCGATGCCGTCAGAAACACGCTGCGTATCGTGCGTTGCGGCTGCCCAGCGCAAGGCTTCTTGATCAAGCGCTGCGCCATCTTTGATCAGCAGGCGTGCCAACAGTTCTTGCCAGATCAGCACACGTGCTTCGTGATCGATGCCATGAATATCTTCGGCGGAATCGGGACGCAAAAACCATCCTCGCTCTGGCCTGTAGCGTTCGAACAGTGCTCTGGCAGGCAGATCGTCACCGAGCGAACGCCGCACTTCTGCCACTTCTTCCTGAATCGAGGACACGATCCCTTGCCCCTCTTGAAACTCGCCTGGCATACCCAATCTCTTCCTCTTTCTCTCTCGAAAAAATAACAGACAACGTATTGTATCGCATCCATTGTGTCGATACAAACGTGAAACGGCTGATGGCAGGGCAATCGCATCTAAATAACCCCATCCAGAACACGCAAAAGATACTGGTTGTCCCGCCCAGCTTTGAGACGCTTGGCATGGAGGCCCTGGAAGATCTGCGCAGGCATGACTATTTGGACCTGGTGGAGGCCCAGTTTTTGCTGGACCGGCTCAACGCGACGGCCGATGACCAGGAGCAGACCACCAGCCTCAGACTCATGCGCGAAATCAAGAAACCGCTACCTGTGGATGCATTGATGGCGATCCTCGCTGACGCTGAGACCACCTCTATCTTTTTGCGCATGGAGATCGCCAGCCCTCGCCGGCAAACCTCCGCGAACAGTTCATCTTTGCTATAGTGCTCCTCACCATCAATAATCTCCATGATCCTCATCTCCCTCCTACCAGTGCAACCAGTGCCGCACCAGCATCACCACTACCTGCCCCATTCCACAGAAATCTATACGATATCGCATGCCTTTACTCACATAGACACACCCTCCACTACGACCAACCATTCACCACCCACATCACCACACACACTCCTCCTGGCGCCTCCCCTCTCGTGCGCTGGAAACCCGGTTTCCACACCATCCTCCTGCGCCATTCTTATCCAAGAGACTATAGGCAGGGTTCCCATCGGCAACCAGTTGCCACTTTTCCCCACTATGGCTATAGGCAAGATACGCCGCCGCAGGGAACCACCAGGCGCAGCAAACAGGTCTCCCTCTTGGGAGCTCTCACCCTCTTGCATACCTACGGCTGCTGCTCCTCCTCTTCAGGTCACTCTCACTGATAACCTGTTACCAGTGTTCCTGGCAACATTTCACGAGGAAGGGCACCATCGACGCCTGGCTCCCCACACAAAAAGAGCGGTCGCAACCGACTCGCTCTTTCGACTAAACCATGGATTATGGATATCACCCCAAATACGTGTGGGGAATAATCCAGAGTATATACCACTCCAATATACGTGTATATCCTTCCAAGACCAATCAAGCAACTCCTGCACTTCTCCCCCACAAACACCCAAAGCACGACGAGAGAACAGGCCAGATCGAGCTCTCAGTCACACGAAAGGGAAAGCTGGCAGCACTCACCTCCGCACGCCCTTTCACCCCACATAGCACACCCACGCGTCCCGCTAGATCACCCTTCCCAGGAACAAGAGGAGCCTCGCGCCGACCTCCTCAGATACGACTATAGGCAAATCAATGCGATATCGTACGCCTTCTACATGCTACACAGCCCAAAGAACATCCCACTCACCTCGGCAACGCTCCTCCTCACATCCCAACAATGGAAATGATGGTCACGCCATCATTGCGCCCAGCTCTCTCCTCCTCTCTCTTCCGCTTTTGCCGCGATGCCCCGTGTTCCTCTGCCTGGCGGTACATACCACATTCTGGTACAATACACCTGAAACTCCAGCAGAAAGGGAAAGAAATGGGAAGAGAACGTAGACGCATGCCTGCGGCTGATCGCTCCCATGTTCTCTGGCGGGTGGCCACCATCGTCGAGGCACACAAATGGTGCGCCCTCGATGTAGAGACCACTGGGTTGGGAATGAAAGACCAGGTCATAGAGGTTGGCGTGTGCGGCCCGGATCTCATCCCCCACTCCTGGCGTATCAGACCTACCGTTCCTGTGACACCAGAAGCAACGGCCATCCACGGCATCACCGATGCCGATCTGGAACAGTGCCCTACCTACCCCGAAATCTGGCCCGACATCCTCACCCACATTGCTGGCCGCAAAACCGTCATGTATCACGCTGACTTTGACTATGCCATGCTGCGCCATTCCGCTCGCGCCTTCGCCCTCCGTCCCCCGGAAATCTGGCAGGGACAATGCGTCATGAACTGGTACGCCGTCGTCCATGGCGAGCCACGTGGCTTCGCTGACTACCGCTCTCAATCCCTGCACACAGCCTGCCAATGCCTGGGCATCTCGCTCCCACAGGGCGGTCACCTCCACAGCGCCGCAACAGACGCTCTGCTCACCGCACACGTCATGCTCCGCCTCGCAGACTTGCATCGCAGAGCAAGTGGTCAGAAACCTTGATAAACTATTTCCGTTGTATTGCAAAGACCCCAAGCAGACCATCGCTATTCGAGCCTATTGCTATTTGCCCTAGTCCTTGAATGCCCATGCCAGTCAACCACTCGCCGAAACCGCTGCTCGAATCAGATTGGTTGACTTGGGTGGTGTGCCAGGCAAAACCATCAACTCGGTCAACTGCGTAGACTTCAAAGCAGTTATTGCGTTTTCTGCCCACTGCAATCTCTCCTAGCCCTGCGGGGGGACCGCCCAGACCCAACCAGTAGTCGAAGGTACCTGTGGGACCGTTCTGCCATATTCCATCCAAACTAACATAAGCCGAGTGTGTTGTTCGTAGAATTAATTTTCCGTATCTCGACACTAACTTTTCGCTGTATTCCTATATTTTTGATGTAAAACAAGCATACTCCGACATATAAAATTTCCTTGCATCTTTTACCACCGGTAGGACTCCATTAAGATATTGTTGGCGAATTGATATGGAGCAAAATATGAGATACTAAAGGAGCACAAAAAAGACAAGCATTCAGGAGAGAACTCATGTCACTACATCCACAAGCGATCCCGCCAGTCCCAGAAGAAACCGTACAGATAGCACGCGCCATTTTGCCCAAGGGAAATACATGTATTCATATGCGAGATGCATTAGGAACGTTTTTTCAGGATGAAGATTTCCTGGACCTGTTTCCAGCAAAAGGACAACCAGCGGAATCCCCTTGGCGGCTCGCTTTGGCGATGGTGATGCAATACGCAGAGGGGTTAACGGATCGGCAAGCAGCGGATGCAGTGAAAACGCGCATTGATTGGAAATACGCGCTTCCGCTTGGAAATCAAGGATCCAGGATTTGATTTTTCCGTGTTGAGTGAATTTCGTGGTCGTCTCCTGGCTAATCAAGCTGAGCGCCGTCTTTTTGATCTCATGTTATCTCAATTCCGAGAACGAGGCTGGATCAAAGCACGAGGCAAACAACGCACGGATTCAACGCATGTTCTGGCAGCTATTCGAGCTGTGAACCGTCTTGAAGGTGTTGGAGAAGCCATGCGCCATGTCCTCAATATCCTGGCAGAAGTAGCTCCCGATTGGCTTCTTGAGCGTGTTCAACCTGAATGGGAAAAACGATATAGATCACGCTTTAGCGACTTTCGTTTACCAAAGGACGAGAAAGCGCGTCAAGAGCTCGCAGAGCAGATTGGAGCTGACGGCCGAAGGCTCCTGGAGAGCATCTGGGGCAGCACAACCCATGCCTGGTTACAAGAACTCCCAGCCGTAGAGATTCTGCGAAGGATTTGGATCCAGCAGTATCACGCGAGTGAGCAGGGAACGCCTTGGAGAAAAGATCAGGAGCTTCCCCCAGCAGCGCTCTTGATCCAATCGCCATATGATGTGGAGGCGCGATACAGCAAGAAGAAGCAGACAGGATGGGTTGGCTACAAAGTGCATTTTACCGAAGGATGTGACGCTGATCAGCCTCATTTTGTGCTCGAAGTCACCACGACAGCATCCACGCTCCCAGATGGAGACGTCATGGAAAATCTTCATGAACGCTTGGCTGGCAAGCAACTTCTCCCCAGCCAGCACCTGGTCGATAAAGGCTATGTGGACGCCGAACTGCTTGCCACGAGTCAGCATCGCCACCAGGTTGATCTGGTTGGGCCGGTTCTTCCTGATACCAGTTGGGCCTCAAAAGAAGCTGGGCGTTTTGATCATAGCCACTTCCACATTGATTGGAAGGCCAAACAGGTCCTGTGTCCGGCTGGGCAGACAAGCCGAGATTGGGGACATATCCCTGATCGACATGGAAAGCCAAGTCTGCGTATCCGGTTTCCCCTTCCCCTTTGTCGGGTTTGCACACTTCATGAGAAGTGCTCGTCAACCGCAGCCAAAGTGCTCATTTTGCGACCAGATGAAGCCAGCTATGTGGCACTTCAGCAGGCTCGAAAACGTCAGGAAACCGCTGAATTCCGGGCGTTGTATGCAGCGCGAGCAGGCATTGAAGGAACCGTTGCTCAAAGTGTACGTACCTGTGAGATACGCAGATCCCGATACATTGGCATGAAAAAGCTCAATCTCCAGGCGTTTCTAACAGCGACCTCCATCAACATGCTTCGGGCTTGTCATTGGATTGCAGAAGCGAAGCTGGCAACCACGCCAACCTCTCGTTTTGCAGAGCTGCTCGCTTCTGTCAAGCAAGTAGCTGTTGCGTAGCTTCTGCTCATTCGCCAACAATATCATTAACTGGTGAAAGTGGGAGGGACTTGCAAACATCAGGCTCCATTGACAAGATATGGATATGCAAAAGATCATATTTCCCTCAATGGAGCCGTCGAAACAATTCTGCCCCAATTCGACGTGTTGCGCAAGAGGGCAAATCGGGGCAGGTAACATCGTCATTCATGATCGCAAGCGAGAGCGTTACCGTTGTACTTGCTGTCGCAAGACGTTTAGTGCTCGCAGAGGAACCATGCTGGAGGGGCTGCGCAAGCCAACCGAGCTCATTGTGATCGTGGTGACGCTGCTGGCGTACGGCTGTCCAATTCAAGCTATTGTTCATGCCTTTCGTCTGGATGAACGCACTGTGGCAAGTTGGCGAGACCGAGCCGGAGCCCATTGCCAATTGGTACATCAAGATGTCATCGAAACCGGCCAGTTGGACTTGCAGCATGTGCAAGCAGATGAGATTCGGGTCAAAGGCTCTAAAATGGTGGCATGGATGGGGCTAGCGATGATGGTCAAGACCCGCCTGTGGCTGGCTGGGACCGTCTCACTCACCCGTGATCGAACCCTTGCTGATCGACTTCTCCAGCAGGCTCGACGCTGTGCAGAGCCCTTGAAAGCGCTGCTGGTCTTGACCGATGGCTGGGCGGCCTATCCAGGCAGTATCAAGCGAGCCTTCCGTGAAAAGGTCAAAGACAAACGAGGACGAGGGCGAGCTCGCTTGTGCGTGTGGCCGGAGCTGCACATTGGAACGGTCATCAAGCGAACGCAGAAGAAACGGGTGGTTGAGGTCACGCGCACGATGTCCTACGGGTCGCAAGAGGAAGCGGAGCGGCTCCTCCAGCAGTCGAAAGGCGGCAATGTGCTCAACACGGCGTTCATTGAACGCTTGAATGCCACGATGCGCCAGCGGCTGGCCGCCTTGACGCGCAAGTGCCGCCAGAGCGCTCGCCGTCTGCGTCCCTTAGAGACGGGAATGTACCTGCTGGGCACGACCTACAATTTGTGCTGGCCGCATCACGAACTCTCAAAAATCGGCGCATGAGGGCAGAGCCTGTACGCCTGCGATGGCGGCGGGGCTCACGGACCATATCTGGACGATGAGCGAACTTTTGCACTACAAAATCGCTCCCCCGCCATGGGTTGAGCCGAAGAGACGAGGGCGGCGAAAAAAACAGGCAAGTGAGCCGCTTTCCGTAGCCGAGCCTGCTCGCCTTCGGCCTCTCGTTCGGCTACGCAAGGGAGCGTTGTGCTCAGCCACCGGTTAGTGGGATTCTACCAGTTATCCTCCTAGTGCTTAAAATCTTGGTATTTTGTTTGCGGGTGTTGGTAATCTCTTGTGTAAGTTGGTGAGTGTGGCTGTACTAAAAGCTGTACTGACTTTATTTTGGTTAGTAAAGTCTATTCATCTCGATGAGTTTGCTTGATAGAGTATAAGTAGTACAAGTAGTATACAAAAACTACACTTTTGCAGTATTTCTTAGTAGCGTTTGTAGTAGCATCGTCAAACGATATACATGACAGGAGCAATCGAGGCTCAGGCACTAAGGAGAAAAAAGACATGCAACTTTCTACCATACGGAAAACCCTATGTCTGGTCATGCTCAGCGCGATCGTCGCCGTTGCCTTAGTCATGGGAACGACAGCTAACGCCTCCGCAACAAGCCTTACCCCCACGAAAGCACAAACTCATGTAACCTCTACACGGGGCGGCCCGGGTGGCTACGGCTATGGGCGTGGCTATGGCTATGGGCGTGGCTATGGCTACGGGCGTGGCTATGGCTACGGGCGTGGCTATGGCTACGGGCGTGGCTATGGCTACGGGCGTGGTCGCTAGCCAGAAGAGATCAGTTCTTAGGACCAGAACAGACAATTACACATGCAAAACCAATGCTGGCGTGACCCTGGAGGCCACGCCAGATGGTAAGCGAAGCGGTATAAGCGCACCGCTTCCAACAGCCCAGCTCCAGCCGTTTTCCCAAGGCGTGACTGGAATCGGCACCTGACAAAGCACATTCCTTAACCTGCCTAGGTCTTTAATGAGCAGTATACGTTGTCCGAGCCGTGGTTTTTCGATGCGAAGGAAAAGGTACAGATGAGTGAGATGGAGACAACTCCTGAGGAGTTCGCGCGACGAAAGATTTACTGCGGCGGTCGCGTTTTTTGCCAACAAGTGGGAGCTAGTAAATGCCCCGAAGAGTGAGCGGCTTTTGCCCAAAAGAGCAAGCTTTTGCCCTCAAAGGTGAGCACAGGTGGTACCCCATCCAGGCATGCCGCTCCTGATCTCGTCTCCTTCGTTGATCGTTTGTACATGGGCCGCTTTCCGTCAAACGATACCCTTTTCCGCTCCCGGAGAGATGTCTTGAAAGCAGGGAATAAAGATATCAGCGCAAGCTCACAAAACAACGGATGGGGGTCTCCACCGTCACTTTGCTTCTCTGACAGACAGACGTTGCCACAGGCGCTCTGTTGGTTTGTGAGCTTGGAGCCGAAGAGGTTACTTGCCTTCAGCTTGCAGAGAAATCTCTTCCCATGCTTTCCATTCCTGTAATCGCTCTGCATAGACCTTTGGCATCATCGTTGCGGCAAACGTTCCCAGCAGAAGACGAAGGGGAGGAGTCTCGCTCTCTACAACAGCGAAAAGAGCTTTGGCGGATGCTCGTGGATCACCCGCAGTCACACTTTCACTTGTCACTGGTCGCTGTTCTCGCTCTTGATGATAGGCAGGGAGTTCTCTGGCGTGGTGCATTGATCCTTTCGACCATTCTGTATCAAAGCCCCCCGGTTCAATGATGGTGACATGGATGCCGAACGGCCTGACTTCTTTACTCAGCGCCTCAGACATGCCTTCCAATGCCCATTTGCTCGCACAATATAAACTCGCTCCTGGAAACCCGACCTGCCCTCCCAAAGAAGCGACTTGGAGAATGTGTCCGTGCCCTTGTTTCCGGAGATGTGGAAGGGCTGCTTGCGTTATCCACAATGCTCCAAAGAAGTTGGTATCCATAATAGCCCGCGCTTCTTGCTCGCTAATCTCTTCTACAGCACCATCTAATCCATAGCCAGCATTGTTCACAATGACATCGAGGGCAGAGAAGTATTCAAAAGCAGCGTTCACAGCTTGAAAACAGTCCTGGGAACTCGTCACATCTAATTGGATGGGAAAAATCTGCTCACCATATTGCTCGACCAAATCCTCAATATCGCTGAGATTTCTTGCAGTGGCCGCGACGCGATCCCCCCGCAAAAGGGCCGCCTCCGCCCAGGCACGACCAAATCCTTTTGAAGTTCCGGTAATCAGCCATGTTTTGCTCATCTATGTTGTTCCTTTAATGTGGTTGCAACAGCCTCATATTGCTCTTGAAATCGTTGAGCCGCTTCCTGATCACCACGCTCTTTGGCCTCAAGACAAGCTACCTTCGCACTCAAATAGGCTCGTCTTGTGTTGAGCATTTCCAGTTCGTGATCAATGCGCTCGACATGTTTTTGAAAAAGGGACTTTTGAGCGGAGATTGTCTCATCCCCCTGGGACCAGAACGCTAATGCCAGACGCATCTCCTCAAGGCTGAGACCGCTTGCTCGCAAGCAGGCGAGACCATCAATAATCACGAGACTGCTTGCGGGATAGATGCGATGGCCACTTATCTCGCCCCGTGGAATGGGCGAGATAAGCCCAACCTTCTCATAATAGCGAAGAGTGGATTCTGGCAGACCAGTGGCAATTGCTATCTCATTGATAGTGAATGTTTCACTGCCAGTCGTTTTTAAGGTCTTCTTTTTCATAGGAACAGTATACAAAACTTAAAGTGCTTGAAGTCAAGAGTCATTGCTTTCCAAAAAAGGCAAACGGTAGTGCTTCATCGCATTCAGGAGGAGGCTCATTTACAAGTGATCAATGAAAGAGACGAGATCAGGAGCCGCATGCCTGGATGGGGTACCACCTGTGCTCACCCTTGAGGGCAAAAGCTTGCTCTTTTGGGCAAAAGCCGCTCACTCTTCGGGGCATTTACTACTTCTCTCTATTAGCTGAGCTGGAACGTGACTTGATCAGTATGAGGACCAGGGAAGCCCTGGCCGCCAAGAAGAGCCAGGGAACCACTCTTGGTAAGCCGAAGGGAACAATTCAGAAAAGCAAATTTGATGCCGATTTCCCACGGATCAAGGAACTGCTGAATCTTGGACTTTCCGTGCGCAAGATCGCCAAAATCCTCAACTATCCAAACCATCACTCGCTCAACACCTACATCAACAAACGCAGACTTCGCGAAAATGATACATCACAGAGCTAGTGGAAGAGGCAAATTCCTTAGCGTGCGTTTTCGGGCCCAACACAGATCGGTGATGACGCGGGTGTAATAACAATGAACCTGCCGTGAAGCCGTCTGACACAAGGGGCAGCGAGTCATTGGATTCGAGCTGGTAACCAGGACAACGAGTTGCTTGCCAGTGATTTCCATGGAGATCAGCTTCAAGCCAGAGCAGGGGGGTAATAAAAAATCCATATCACTCTCAATAACAAGGTTGTGCTGGTTTCTCTTCCCGATCAGGGAAATCTGCGCAATATCCACCTTGGTTTTGAAGAGCTTACCACCAACTTTGCGTCAGAACCCGTTTTCGTTCCATTAATGAAACGTCATGCGCCGCTGACGCGGCGCACCACTCCGCATGAAACGCGAATACCAGAGCTTTTTTAGGTTTTTCAGAATATACTGTTGCTAAATTGTTTCTTGGTGCTCAACCTGAGCATGGCATTCTGTTCGTTTCAGCCTGGCAAACGAATTTAGCAACAGTATCCATTAATACTCAGAGGCCATCATCGAGAAAGAGCGTGCGCAGGGTCTCGACCGGTTCCTCCGTCAATGCCGCTAAAAAACGTGAGAGCGCTGAACGGGAGGGCAACTGGTCCCGGTCAAACAAGGCCATGAACGGGGCGGCAAAAGGCTGGAGGCTCTCGTAGAACTCCTCCAAAGTCCGCTCTCCACTGATGGCATAGCCGAAGAGCACCGCAAGAAAGTCAATGACTTCATACCGTCCGAAGCGTCGCCGGGCAAAACGCACCTGCTCGCAGAGTTTGCTGAGCACTCCTTGCTTCTTGAGATGTGTGACCAGCAGCACGACTTCTCCAAACCAGGGAGGTGGACAGGGAGCCAACTCGGACGATGTGTGGATTTGAACAGAAGAATCGGCGATACTTGTCATGGCGGTCTCCTTGAAGGAAAAAGGGTACTTCTTTTCCTTCAAGGAGACCATTTTGGGACAGGCGTTCGCTATCCGCTAGCTATCCGCTAGCTCGTTGCGCAATCCGTGGGCAATACAGCCTTGACTCTGTGCAAGGGTGAGGGGGCCAAAGAAGAGAAAGCTTCTCCCTGGCCACAGGAGCACGACCCTCCTGGTCTCCAGCCTTTGCTTTGAGTTTGGGAGCAATGCTCTTGAAAACGTCTCTCCTCATGAGAAAGCCAGAGGCAGCTTCTTCGTGTATCGCAACCATGCCCATTCGTGGCGAGGGAGCGAGAGCAGCAGATGAGCTAAAGCTTCCCTGTTTCCTTTCCAGGAGAGGGCTTGACATTTCCCAATTAGGGGCATATACTCCTAACTATGGAAGAAGAAACACCGCAACTCGATAGAGCGGCCTTGCGAGCGTTCGCTGATGCCTGTGCGTGCTCGCACGTGCGCAAAGCCGCACGGGTTATCACCCAGGTCTACGATACGTTCTTACAGCCCAGCGGATTGCGGATGACGCAGTATACGGTCCTGGTGGTCATCGCGCTCTCTGAACCGGAAACGGTGATGCTTCTGGCTGAACAGTTAGCTATGGATCGCAGTGCGCTTGCCCGCGCCTTGAAACCGCTTGAGGAGCAGGGACTGGTCCTCGTTGAACCAGGCAGCGACCGGCGCACTCGCGTGGTACGGCTGACTGAACGGGGACAGCAGGTACTGACCGAGACGCACCCCTATTGGGTTCAGGCGCAAGAGCAGATGATGGCTCGGTTTGGGGCGCAACGCATGCAGAATCTTCTGGCTGAGCTGAAAAACGTCGAAACACTGGAGGAGTTGGCATAATTTTTTGTTCAAATAGGGGCATATGCCCCTATTTGAAAAGCAATGAGCATGTCTCTCACTGGAAGTATCCACGTTTCAAAGCTGAAAACAGGTGCGTGCGCCCTGCGGATCAGAGCACTCACGGATTCTTCTTCCTGAGCAACACTGGGAATCATCCAGCCAAGCGCTGGTGAATCGTTCCGTTTTTTCTTTTGTCAAAAGGGGCATATACCCCTATTTAGAGGCCCTGAGAGGGAGGAATCCTCTTCGTGGGGTCTAGGGCTGTCCCGTGTGTGGACGGCCAGACGAACAAGGAGAACAAGCATGTACGCACTGCAATTCTCGACTTTTGGTGAACCAGCCGAGGTGATGGAACTGGTCACCCTGCCTGATCCAGCGCCCCCAAAGGCTCATGAGGTGCTGATTGGCATGGAGTACGCCCCGCTGAATCCGGTCGATCTGTTGCGAGCCAGAGGGTGGTATGGGGTGCTCCCCGCGTTACCTGCCGGCGCGGGCAGCGAAGGAGTAGCGCGTGTCCTGGAGGTGGGAGAGGGCGTCCACCACCTGAACCTGGGAGATCGAGTGCTCGCACCCCATCCGAGCCCCGCCTTTCGCGAACGGCTCGTTGTCCCAGCAACAGATCTCTTCGCCTTGCCACTCCACGCTGATCCACAACAGTTGGCCATGGCCAGTATTAATCCCTCGACCGCCGCGCTGCTGCTGAGCGAATTCGTCTCGCTTTCCTCTGGGGAGTGGATCATCCAAAATGCTGGCAATTCGGGCGTGGGACGCGCGGTGATTGCCGTGGCCAGGGAGCGTGGTCTGCGTACTGTGAGCCTGGTGCGAAGGCCCGAACTGATCGAGGACCTGCGTGCGGCGGGAAGCAATGTGGTCCTGTTGGATGGAGCAGGGGTCGCTGCCCGAGTCGTCGAAGCGACTGGCCACGCGAATATCGCTCTGGGATTGGAGGGCGTCGGTGGAGAGGCGGCGCTCTCGGTGGCTGGGAGCGTCGCCCCTGGAGGAACGGTGGTGGTCTATTCCTCGATCACGGGTCAGCCCACGTTTGTGAGCCCGGTCGATACCGTCTTTCGCGATCTGACTGTTCGAGGTTTGTGGATTGATCACCCGGCGGTTCACCACTCCCCCCAGTTTCAGGAAGCCATCAAGACGGGTGTTCGGCTGATCGCCGAGAGGAAGCTGCAGGTGCCTGTCGCCGGAGCCTATGCTCTTTCCGAGTACAAACAAGCACTGGCCCATGGGCAACGCGGGGGCAAAGTGCTTTTCAAAATCGCCTGAGTGGTTCACGCTCGTGCGAAGCAGCGTGCGTGAACTTACAAAAAAGGAGCAATCACACATGACACAGACATTGACGGGAAAGGTGGCCCTGGTTACGGGGGGATCGCGGGGGATTGGGGCTGCCACGGCACGAGCGCTTGCCGAAGAAGGCGCCGATATTGCCGTGAGCTATAGAGATTCTGCCTCGGCGGCGAAAGCAGAGGGTATTACTCAGGAACTCCAGGAGAAAGGCGTGCGCGCCAGGGCTTTTCAAGCAGATCAGGCTGATCCAGTGCAGGTGACGGGATTGATTGAACAGGTCGTCGAGCGCTTCGGCCACCTGGATATTCTGGTCAATAACGCCGGGGTCCTGGTCATGGGGGAAGTGCATGATCCCGAGCGAGATGAAGCTCGCTTCGCTCGCTTGATGGCGGTCAACCTGGCAGGCGTGGCAACGGCGGTGCGGGCAGCGGCGCGGGTCATGGGGGAGGGAGGACGCATCATCTCGGTGGGCTCCTGGTTCGCCTCCCGGGTGGGAACCACGGGCCTGGCGGACTATAGTGCCACCAAGGCGGCCATCGCGGGGTATACCAGGGGCTGGGCGCGGGATCTGGGAGCCCGAGGGATTACGGTCAATGTGGTGCAGCCGGGTGCCATTGACACCGACATGAACCCGGCCCAGAGCCCGTTCTCAGCCAGTCTGCTGCCAACCATCGCCCTTGGCCGCTATGGCCGGCCCGACGAGATTGCTGCTGCCATCGTCTTTCTCGCTAGCCCTGCGGCATCATACATTACCGGTACAACGATCACAATCGACGGGGGACTGCTGGCGTAATCGAGGCGGCAAAGCGGAGAGAACCATGGAGATCGTGTTGGTAAATAGTGTGAAATGTGGGCAGCTTTTGAGGGTCCTGGTCGCGTTCGGTGGAAAACCTCAACAGATCTCGGGAGACAAAGAGGAAAAGCTCAAAAGAAGCCGATCCATCTCACATCATTGCTTTTTATCACTGCCGTTCCACCGAACGTGACCAAGACCCCCTTTTGAGGCGAAACGCGAGAAAATCGGCGTCAATCGTGGGAAGCGACGATTCATTGCCTGGGAAATCCGCTCCCCATGGAACTTCTTTTATTGACATCTTGTCCATTGGGGACATCACGCGCACCTGGCTGGAACTCGACAGTAAGAGTCGCCCTGGATGTTTCTCGCGTCTTCCTTGTTCGTCATACCCAGGCCCGTGAGAAAGAACGGAACGACGACCAACAACCCAAAGCCACCACTGACGCTCGCAAGAACGGTTTTCTCTAAGAGAAGAAGCTAAAGGCGCAGCATTCTCAGCAATGGTTCCTCACATTTCGAGGATGCTCTGCTGCTTGAGCGTTCTGCGAGGCTTCTTGAGCGTCTCTCGTGGTTGCTCATGCTCGTGTTCCTTCGAGCGAGACCTGGTACTGAAGTCCAGTCCAGCTGGCTTGTTTCTCACAGATATCACATCATTTCACGAGAAGTGCTTTCGATTCGAGCAGGAATGCATCTTCGTTCTCAGGGATGGGGGTACGTGAAAGGGAGAGGTACCACCCGTATGGACAATGAAAAGCAGACCAAGCGTCTCACTCCTGGGTCGAGTGAGACGCTCCTCCACATGCTAGAGACCCTTCCTGATGCTGTATTTGTCGTCGATGACGCTGATACCATTGTCTATGCCAATGCAAGCGCGCAGGACATCACCGGAGCACTGCCCGAGGAATGCCTTGGGAGCAGCTTCTGGCGCTGCGCTCCCCACCTGGTGAGCACCGCGCTCTGCCAGGCAGTCATGGAGGCCAGGCAAACCCAGGAACCGACCGAAGTGGAGTATCGTCCTCGCGTGACCCGGACCTGGCTGCACGTGCAGCTCGCTCCGACCGTTGGAGGGATCCTATTGCATTTCCACAAGGGGAGAGCACCTGCACCACGCCAGGAGATGTTTCCCCAGGGGGAGCGCCTCTGCATCGATGACCTGGATGGCTTGCATACCAGGATCGGGATCTTGACGCCAGAGGGGATCGTGCTGGACATCAATGCGGTCCCGTTAGAAGACGCGCACATCCGACGCGAGGAGGTGATTGGCAAACCGCTAACTGAGGCCCCCTGGTGGTCCTTTGCTCCTGCCAGTCAAGAGCAGCTCCGCGCCGCCATCGCACAAGCCAGCACGGGAGAAACGGTGCGTTTCGAGGCCCTGGTACACCCCAGGGAAGGGATGGACCTTCCCCTTGAGGCAACGATCACTCCCCATATGGACGTGAACAACCACATCGAGTACCTCGTCATCACCGGGATCGACCTCACCGAACGCAAGAGAGCTGAAGCAGACATCCATACGCTGATCGATGCCATCCCCCAGTTGGTCTGGACGGGGCGACCAGACGGCTACGTCGACTCGTATAATCGACGCTGGCGCGATTATACGGGCCTGAGCACCGAAGAGGCCCAGGGGGATGGATGGATGCAGTGTACGCATCCGGAGGACCGGCAACGCGTCCTGGGGGTGTGGCAGCGCGCCGTCCAGAACGGCGAGCCCTATGAAACGGAACAGCGCCTGCGCCATGGCACGACCGGGGAGTATCGCTGGTTCCTGATGCAAGCCACACCCTACACTGATGCGCGGGGGACGGTCCTCAAATATGTTGGTACCTGCACCGATATTCATGACAAAAAGCAGATCGAAGACGAGATCCGTGTCCTGGTTGATGCCATCCCCCAATTTGTCTGGATGCTGGGTCCCGATGGCTCGAGTGAATACGGCAACCAACGCTGGTGTGACTATACCGACATGACCTTTGAACAATACCAGGGGAACGGCTGGCTCCAGGCCATCCACCCCGACGATTATCAGCATACGCTCACGCTCTGGCGTCATGCGCTTGAAACAGGTGAATCCTTCGAGTGCGAATATCGAGTCAGGAATGGCCGAACGGGGGGCTATCGCTGGTTCTTAGCTCGTGCCATGCCCGTGCGCGATGACGCAGGCCAGATCGTGAAGTGGTTTGGCACCTGCACCGACATCGAGGAGCAGAAACGAGCCGAAGAGAGCATCAAAACCAGTGAGGAGAACTGGCGGGTGCTGGCTGAAACAGTCCCACAGTTGGTGTGGACGACCTCGCCAGATGGCTCGGTGGAGTACTGGAATCAACGGTGGTATGACTATAGTGGTTCCTCCCCCGAACACACATTGGGCCATGGATGGAGCCAGTTTTTACACCCGGACGATCTTGAGCACACCTTAACAGTCTGGCATCATGCGCTTGCCTCGGGTGAAGCCTATGAGATCGAATATCGTCTCAGGGATGACCAAACGGGAGCCTATCGCTGGTTCTTAGCCCGCGGCACGCCGGTGCGCGATGAAGCAGGTCAGATCGTCAAATGGTTTGGCACCTGCACCGATATTCATGACAAAAAGCAGGCCGAAGCTGAACTGCGTGTCCTGATCGATGCTATCCCCCAATTCGTCTGGATCGCAGGACCTGATGGGTCGATCACCTACAACAATCAACGCTTGATCGACTTTCTGGCAATGACCCACGAACAGGCCGAAGGAGCTGGCTGGATGGCGGGTGTGCATCCTGATGACCGACAACGAGTATGGAAGGCGTGGCAGACCTCCATCGAGACAGGGGTGCCCTATGAAGTGGAGCATCGCCTGCAAGACGGTATCAATGGAGCCTATCGCTGGTTTCTGGTCCGAGGCGTGCCGCAGCGTAATGCCCAGGGCACGATCCTGCATTGGGTTGGCACCTGCACCGACATCGAGGAGCAGAAACAGGCTGAAGAGAGGATCAAAGAAAGCCGGGAGAACCTGCGTGTGCTGGCCGAAACGGTGCCCCAACTGGTGTGGACAGCGCGACCCGACGGCTTGCACGAGTATGTGAACCAGCGCTGGCGTGACTACACCGGGTTGACGCTTGAACAGATACAAAGCGACAGATGGTCTCATCTCCAGTTCATCCATCCCGATGATCGTGAAAGCAATCGAGCGAACTTCCAGCATGCCCTGGACACAGGAGACATGTATGAGCACGAAGAGCGTCTCAGAAACGGTCAGACCGGGGAGTATCGCTGGTTCTTAACTCGCGGGGCGCCGGTCCGTGATGAAGCAGGCCAGATCGTCAAGTGGTTTGGTACGTGCACCGACATCGAGGAGCGGAAACGGACTGAGGAAGCCCTACGAGAGAGCCAGGAACGCGTCAACATCCTGATGAACTCCCGTATTATCGGGATCTTCTTCGGCGAAGGAGAGCAGATTGTGGATGCCAATGACACCTATCTGCGCATGACCGGCTATACCCGCGAAGACCTCCGCGCGGGGCACATCAACTGGATGCGCATGACGCCTCCAGAGTACCTGGCTCGCACGCAGCAAGCACGCCAGGAACTCGTTGTTCAACAATATGGAACCCCCTATGAGAAAGAATATGTCTGTAAAGATGGCAGTCGCCTTCCCGTGATTGTGGGAGTCGTGGCCTTACGACGCGCCCCGCTGCTCCGCACAATCGGCTTTGTGCTGGATAACTCCGCGCGCAAGGAACTCGAACAACGCAAGGACGACTTTATCAGTATGGCCAGCCATGAACTGAGGAACCCGCTCACGGCCTTGAAACTGCAGACCACCTTGCTGCACCGGCAACTGGCCAAGCAAGGCATTCCGGCTTCTGCTCCGGCACTTTCCAGCATGGAGACCCAGATCAACAAACTTATCCGGCTGGTGGAAGACTTGCTAGACGTCTCCAAAATCCAGGCTGGCAAACTGGGGTATCGGCAGGAGATAGTCGATCTCGACGCCTTGCTCCATGAGGTGGCCGACACGATGCAACAGATCAAGGCGACGCATACCATTGTGGTACGTGGCGCAACTTCCTGCTCCCTGGTGGGAGATAAAGACCGGCTGGGACAGGTCTTCACCAACCTGCTCAGTAATGCTATCAAGTATTCTCCTCATGCCCAGACTATCGAGATGGATCTCTCCACCTCCGAAGATGCGGTCACGATCCGTGTGCAGGATCACGGCCTGGGCATCCCGCGCGAAAAGCGCGACAAGATTTTTGACCGGTTCTATCGGGTCGTTGATCCCAGGCAGAAGGCGATCCCCGGCCTGGGCATGGGATTGTACATTGTCGCGGAGATTGTGAAACACTATGGGGGGACCATCACCGTCGAAAGCGAACGGGGAAAAGGATCGACCTTTCAGGTGATGCTTCCCCGGAAAAGAACATGAGGAACGTACATGAAGACTTTCCAACAACAGGTATGCAGCGAGGTTGTCATTGCCAAGAGTATTCTCATTGTCGAAGATGATCCCATTCTTGGGAACCTTCTGCTGGAAACGTTCCAGGAGGAGACGACCTATCAAGGCTATCTTGCTTCAAGTGGCGAGAGAGCGCTGATGATGCTTTCAACCATCACGCCTGCGTTGTTTCTGCTCGATTACCAACTCCCTGGGATGAAGGGGTCTGTGGTGCAATGGAACAGAAAAGTGGTTTAAGCTCTGAATTGGCTTCCAGAGCGGGTTAACAGGAAGCACAAAAAAGAGTTGCATCGCTGATTTCGTTGCATCTATGCTCTTTATGCATTCATTGCAGCTTCTATGAGGCTATCTCACGCCGGAATCGGCCTTAAACCACTTTTCTGGTCCATTGCGCCATAGACCCCATCTTTAGCCCGTCCCCTACATCGAGGAGCGCATAGACCGGCTCATGACGCGGCTTGCAGCCGTTCAGTAGTTGCCAGCGCACCAGAGACGCGGGCCTGCTCTCTTCCCCTCGCACGCAAGACTGAGGGAGAGGAGGGCAGGCCCATCTTTTTCGTGTGAGAGGCGAGGGCGCTTAGAGGGAGACGCCGAACTCTTTACGCACCCCAGGGACAGCGAGCATATAAATGATCGTCAATACAGGCAAAAACACGCTTGTGACGAACTTGAGCGCATTGTGAGGTATTGTCAACTTGGAACATAGCTGAACAACGTGCTAGAATAGCCTCATGAAAACGAATACAACGCTTCCGAGCTACAAGGGGTTTCGCTTTCCACCCGAAATCGTTAGCCACGCGGTTTGGCTTTATTTTCGCTTCTCGCTCAGTTTTCGCGATGTTGAAGAGCTGCTGGCACAGCGGGGAATTGTGGTAAGTTATGAAACCGTTCGCCAGTGGTGCCTGAAATTTGGGCAAACATATGCCAACGAGTTGAAACGTCGTCGCCCTCGGTGTGGTGACAAATGGCATCTGGATGAAGTCTTTCTGAAGATCAATGGGAAGACCCATTACCTGTGGCGAGCAGTGGATCAAGACGGCAGCGTGCTTGATATTCTGGTGCAGAGTCGACGGAACACACATGCAGCCAAACGCTTCTTCCGGAAGCTTCTCAAAGGACTCCAATACGCGCCACGCGTGGTTATCACTGATAAACTGAAGAGCTATGGAGCAGTCAAACGCGAGCTTCTGCCAGGCGTAGAGCACCGGCAGCACAAAGGGCTAAACAATCGAGCCGAGAATTCACACCAACCTACACGACTGCGAGAGAAGAAAATGCGACGCTTCAAATCCGCCAAACACGCCCAACGCTTTCTCTCGGCTTTCGGCCTCATCTCTGGCCATTTTCAACCGCGAAGACATCGTCTGAGTGCTGGGGAATACCGTTCCATTTTACAGACCCGCTTCCAGACTTGGAATGAGGTCACTGCAACAAAAACTGCGGCATAGTACTGCAGTATCCACTCCTCTTCTTCTGCTTCTTCGCTTTCCCTCGCCCTTCTTTTTTACAAACTCTTCCATTCTCTCGATAAGTTGACAATATCTGCTCCCAATCGACGGTTTCCGCTGCCACCGTTGGAGGAAAGGTTTTGTAATCGCGAGCCTGGAAATAATTGGTGGATGGCTGGCTCTGGAGCGTGATGTCCTGCAGCCACTTGACGCTTCTGGCCCCGACATAGTCTGGCACGAGAATGCGCAAGGGAAAGCCATGTTCACGAGGCAGGGGAGCGCCGTTCATTTCGTGGACCAGCAAGACTTCGGGCGTCAGCACCTTTTCCAGGCGAGTTGAACTGCAAAAATGCCCCAAGTCGCCTGCGACCTGAGCTTGGTCGCGCCCACGAAAGGCTACATAGCGGGCCTCTTCCTCGACTCCCGCCGTGTCCTCTAGGATGCTGATCCAATCAGCACCCCAGAGGATTTCTCCCGGCAGAGGGTGAATGGCCACCAGTTCGTTGCGCCGGCTGCCAGCACAGATAAGTGTCGCGACAAGCTGGCGCTGGGGAAATTGGGTGAGTAGCTCCTCCATCGAGAGCTCCAGGGGATGCTGGACCATTCCCTTCACGACGAGACGATAGGTGTCTCGGCCCACCAGAGGGATCGTGCCGTGTCCACGGATAAAAAACCAGTCGGACGGTGTCAAAAATATCTGCGTCAGATATGCAAGTGACGTTCCGGCATTCAACGGGTCTTCTTGATAGACCGTTAACACTGAAGCGGTCTTCATTTTGCATCTTTTTCTCCTTTCACGACGCGGTACACCAGGGAGCAACCCCTGATCTCTCCCTGCAAGGGCAGGGCTGGCCTGAGAAGAGGGTTTCACCATGCTTCTCGCTTGGGAGGATCAGCTGGTTTTGTGAGACACGTTTGTCCCGTTTTTTCGCTAAAATGCTCCCCACCCGACTCCATGCAAGATCATCTCGATGGCGCTGACGAGCAACACCAACAAGAAGATCAGCCGAAGCAGTTTGTTGCTGATGCTCGCGAGCAGGCGTGCTCCGACCAGCGCGCCAACGAGAATGCCCAGCGCGACCGGAGCCGCGATCAGCGGGGGAATATCCCCACGCGAGAAATAGATGCCCGCACTGGCCGCCGCCGTGACCCCAATCATAAAATTGGAGGTCGTCGTACTGACCTTGATCGGCAACCGCATCAAGGAGTCCAGCGCGATGACCTTAAAGGTTCCGCTGCCAATGCCCAGGAGCCCTGAGATCAGGCCAGCAACGTACATCATAGCCAGTCCCCAGGGAGTGCGCGTTACCTGATACGCCATATCCTTCCCCAGTTTGTGGTCAGGGTAGATACTGGAAAGGTGCAACCAGGTTGCCAGGTGATCGTTTTTCACCCCCTGAGGAGTGTCTTCGCCGATTTCGACCACCAACGGCGCGGCAGAAAGCAAGAGAATGACTCCAAAGATGATGTTCAGCAAATTGGGAGCTAGCACACCGGCGAGAAACGCCCCACTGATCGCTCCGATCGTGGTGGCAATCTCCAGAAACATCCCAATGCGCAGATTGGTGAGGCGATCGCGTACATAGGCTGCTGCCGCGCCGCTGGAGGTCGCGATGACCGAGATGATGCTCGCGCCAATGGCAAACGTGACGGGCAGTTTAAAGATCAGGATGAGCAGCGGCACGATTAGCACGCCACCGCCGAGACCCACCAGCGAGCCGAGTAAACCCGCGGCGATCGACGCCAGGAAAATCAGCACGGGAGCCAGTGCGGAAAACTGTATCCCTCCAGTCAGCGCGGCGTGTTGCCCGGAACTCCAGGTGCCCACACCAAAGATACTGAACAGCAAAATAGCCAGCACTAGACAGGTAATGAACACATAGGTGTGATCACGTTCTACCGCAAACATCACGATCGAGACCGCTACGCGTAAAACAGGTGTGGCAATCAACAACAGTAAGCCCAGTGTGATGATCCCCTGGGGATGCCATTGAGCCAGGCTGGCTACCAGTGCAGACCCGGTGAACGGAAAGACCAGTAAACGCTCTGGAGAAAGCCCCCCTGGTCGAGTGGGAAGCAGAATAATCCCAACCAGCATCACCGCAGCGCTGATCAACACGCCGCCTTGCAGAACCCCGCCAATTAGAGCAGTCGCCCAGGCATATGGGTAAGGTACTGGCTCTTGCTGGTGTTCAGATGGGTCTGAGCCCTGCTGATCCCCACCAGAAACCTGATGAGCCGAGAAAAAGGAACGCAGGTGTCGTATCACTCGAACCTCCCCAAAAACCTTCCGATTCTTCCATTTTTGATCAGGGGATCTTCTTGAGACACGTTTGTGTATGACTCGGATGATCCTGTTCTTCTTCAAGAGAGATTATTACCGCACATAATGACAATTTATGATTTGCATTGAATCATAGCCTGTTGGAATAATACAAGAGCAAGCTGTAAATTTTTGCACATATGGCTGCCTCCTTCTCTTTTCAGTGTGAGCGTGTAAACAACCTGTAGTACATTGCAGATAAAGCGCGAGATGTGTGACCTCCTGCCCACCAGAATTACCAATGAAGGCGTACAATCATTCGCTTCTAGAGCCATATTTCCACACTGCAATGGTTAAGCTGCTCAACATTTGGCTCTGCCCATGGGATGTGAAACGAGCTTACAGTAAGCAGGCGATATTGTTTGAGTCGGCTTTACAAGCTACTTCGGTCTTATACTTGCTTGCTGGAGAGGTGCGTGGAAATTACGCTTTATCGCCAAAGCGCGATGGCGACAAAGGGCGGTCCAAGCCACTTTATTTTGTTTATACGTACATCTCGTTGCGCATCCCGTGGGCAGAACCACATGGTAGATCAGTTACCATTTCTGCCTGTCGTTTCGCCTGGCGCTCGCGTTCATAAACCTCCAGGCGCTCTTGCCGCTCACGTTCCTCCTGTAATTGTGCCTCGCGTTCGCAGCGTCGACGTTCCCATTCCTCATGTTCGCGTCGTTGGCGTTCCTCTTTATTCTTCTTGAAACATTGGATGCACATTTTCATCCGCCCATCAGCCCCGTTTTTTTGTGCGATAAAATTCAATGAGGTTTTTCTCTTTGCTGCACTGCGCACATGCCTTCTTGCCTTGTGGCTCCTTAACTTGCTCCATGCCCTTCTCCCGTATTTTCACCGTCCAGGTCGGGATGAGAGGAGGGGCTGCTGACGGGGAGACGTTACCAGTTTGCTGGCTCCCATTCTCTCTCAATCCATAAGGTACACAAACAGATCGTAGGATTTGGCTGCAGGATTATGGTAAATCTCGTGACCAGAGAAGCGAAAAACCTGAAAACCATTTCACTGTAATATTCTATCCCTCGCTCTATCGTTCGAGAATAAAGCTCTACATGAGTAAGGCGGAAACCCTTGAATGACAAAGCCAGGAAGAGAAAAGGGACGTGGAAGCAAAATCGTTACCTCCCACCAGCAGAATGGTTTATGCGTTTCATGGCTCGATGGGTCTGGCAGATGATTCGCGTAAATCAGGTGGCACGTCTCTTGCTCTCATCAACTATTCTTCTTGTTGGAGCACTCGCAGATTACAGGGATGGCCATAGAGAGGAAGATCAAGGCCATGCGAAGAGCCTTCTAGCGTTTTGTCGTATTCCTGCGCCGATGGGGAGAGCTCAAGGATGAGGACGTTCCTGCTTACAGACGATGTCGAGGATCTGTACGTTCCCGAAGGAGACAAGAGGAGGATGTGATGGAAAGAAGGCGATCAATAGACGTCCTTGGAACTCGCGGGCAGCGACGAGCTGAAGCGCGTCTACGTGCAGCCGAGCAGTGTGATGAACCTTCACGAGCAACGACTATGGACAGGCTGAGAGGCAGCGTGCCTCTCTTTCACTGGATGGTGTTCGGTTTAGGGGTGTTACTCCTTGCCACCGCTCTCATCATTGGCATCACCCTTAGCAACACGACACCCTCTTCGAATGCTGAGGAAATGTCGTTCTTCGCCAAGAATAATGCGGCAATGGCCAAAATGATGGTAGGGATGAAGATCAAACCATCTGGTGACGTGGATAGAGACTTCGTCGCCATGATGGTGCCGCATCATCAGGGCGCCATCGACATGGCAAAAGCCGAACTGAGCTATGGGCATAACGAGAAACTCCGCGCCATTGCTCAGGAAATCATCGTCACTCAGCAAGAGGATATTGCTACGATGCGGCTCGCACTCGTTGATATTCCTACATCTTCCTCCCAGTTCACCAGCCAGGATGAGGGGCCGTTCTTCGCCAAGAACAATGCGGCAATGGCCAAAATGATGGTAGGGATGAAGATCAAACCATCCGGTGACGTGGATAGAGATTTCGTCGCCATGATGGTGCCGCATCATCAGGGCGCCATCGATATGGCAAAAGCCGAGCTGATGTATGGGCATGATGAGCCTCTTCGCGGCCTTGCTCAGGAAATCATCGCTACCCAGCAGCAGGAGATCGTCGCGATGCAACTCGGCGAGCGTGGGTGACCTCCTTCGTCTGAGTCGTTGTCCCATGAGCTATCTTTGATCAGCATATAACGGCTATCTTCGTATTGTACATTTATGCGGTATCTGTAACAAATAGGAGTATCCGCATGAAACGCAGCTTTTTTAGTATTGTGCTGATTACCATGACCCTGGTTATGGCATCGCTTATTCCCACGGCCTCTGTCTCTCCCCCAATCGCCTGGGCGGGGCAGGTTCCGTTTGGGACACCAACCTCTCCAGATATAGCCCTCAGCCACCGAGACCGCGTCTATACTGCGGACCAATGGTCAAACACCGTCACCGTCACCGATCCGGTCGACAACAAGCTCCTGGGTGCCATTAATCTGGGAGCCCCAACCCCAGCCAATCTCAACCCACTGTATACAGGGCAGTTGCTCGTGCATGGCATGGGCTTCTCACCCGATCATCGCACCCTCCTGGTCGTTTCGATCGCCTCGAATTCCGTTGCCTTCATCGACACGGCAACTAATACCGTGAAACACGTCACCTATGTCGGACGCTCGCCTCATGAAGCGTTCTACACGCCAGATGGGAAGGAGGCCTGGGTGACCGTCCGTGGCGAGAACTACGTCTCCGTTCTTGATGGCGCCACGTATCAGGAGAAGACCCGCATCACCGTGGCGAATGGACCGGGCATGACGATTTTTTCCCCCGATGACAAATACGGCTATGTCTGCTCCTCCTTCACTCCTGAGACCGACGTGATCACGGTCACCGATCACAAGGTTATCAAGCGGATCCCCCAGGCAAGCCCGTTCTGCCCAAATATTGCGGCGACGCCGGACGGTAAACAGGTCTGGTACACATTGAAGGACACGGGTAGGGTGCAGGTGTTCGATGGCCAGCCACCTTTCTCGATGTTGAAAACACTTGACACGGGACCGATTACCAACCATGTCAATATCGTCCACAATGCCCACGGCACGTTTGCCTATATCACCATCGGTGGGCTCAACGAGGTCAAGGTATTCCGCACCGACAACTTCGCTCAAGTTGCGACCATTCCGGTCGGCGCGTTGCCGCATGGGATCTGGCCGTCCGGCGATGGAACACGGGTCTATGTCGGGCTTGAAAACGGAGATAACCTGGTTGCCATTAATACGCTGACCAACCAGGTGGTAGGGAAAAGCCCAATTGGGCAAGGGTGTCAGGCGATCACGTACGTGCCCAATGCCGTGCCGAGCGGCACTGGTACGCAGGGCCTCACTTCGCTTGGCATCGCTAAACAAGCCACGCATCTCTCGCTCGTGCCACTAAAGAATGGCAAGCCGGCAAAACTGGCAGCCGGGCAGCAAGCCCCTACCAGTGCCTCGCTGTTTGATCAAGGGCAGGTGCAGGTACTGCAAGCAGCCGTGACCGGGCTCGCCCCTAAGCAATCCTATGTGCTTGCGCTCTCCTCAGATCCGAATGGCAACGGCACGCTGGAGCCGCTGGAGGTCTTCACGACGAACGCGGCAGGCGCCGCTATTGTCAACACCGTCGGTCCGATCCGACAAGTCGTGCAGGGGCAGAACAACATGCCACGCCGCTACCTTGTGATCTATCCTGGGACCGCTACGCAGCACGCAACGCCCGTGCAGGTCCAGGCGCAATGAGGAAGAAATGGTGCCATGATAGGGTCACAAGATTACGGCGGGCAAAACATACGCTAAGCCCGCCGTAATCTTGTGACCCCTCAAAGGGGTGTAGATCTCGTTGTTATTTACGCTCTTCTCTGCTGATACCCCAGATGTGAAGCGGTTGGCTCAAGTAGTTTTGTACCAGTGCTCACATTGGGGTAGTGACTCCCTTATATATCACTTCTCAATAGAGTCACTACCAATTTTCCGTATGTCGGGGCAAATGTGCCTGTTTCAAGGCAAAAATGGTCCGGGTTCCGAGGCATTTACCACTATCCTTGACAATCTGATTTCCGCTCATGTATACTCTATTTGTAAGTTAACTAACTCATTTTTGCAGAGGAGATCAAGGGTATGCCAGGAGAGGAGAAACGCCAGCGCCTGATCGAGGCCGCCACGCAGGTGATGTACCAGCAAGGCACCCATCGCACGACGCTGGCGGATGTCGCCCAGGCGTCAGGGGTTCCCCTTGGCAACGTCTACTACTACTTTAAGACCAAGGATGCCCTGGTCGAGGCTGTCATCAAAGCGCATTTACAGGAGATCCGCGCTAATCTGCATGCTCTTGAGGCCCTGCCAGACCCCTGGCAACGGCTCAAAGCTCTGGCGTGTATCGGACGCTCCTCCCGTGACCAATTGATGAGCTATGGTTGTCCTTACGCCACGCTCTGCCTGGAACTGGAGAAAGAGGAGACGCCCCTGGCTCAGTCCTCCTCTGAACTCTTTGCTCTCCAGGTGGACTGGGCCGAGAAGCAGTTCCGCCAGCTTGACTTCGGCGACGAGGCACGCGACCTGGCCGTAGACCTGCTCGCGAACATGCAGGGGATCTATCTCCTGTTCCAGAGCCTGCGCTCGCTAGAAATGTTCGAGCGCAAACTCACCCGCCTCGAAAAGTGGCTTGACGATCTCGCCGCCTCTCACCAGGCAGCACTTCCATAAGCACCCATTGGGAGCACACAGAGTGATCCTCTTCCACGCATAAATTAAGTTAGTTAACTAACAAAAAGTTGTTCATTGGTAAAAAGAAAGGGAAGAAAACGATGTCTATAGACCAGAACGCAACGCTTGAGCAGCAAATTAATGAGTTCAATGCCCAGCTCGCGACTCAGGCTCCTCTCCAGGTCGTTGACCAGTTTAGCCAGCATATCAACACGCTCATTGAGTCTGGCGTAGAAAAGAACGCGTTGCAGGTGGGTGAGAAAGCTCCTTCTTTCATGCTGCCCGATGCTCTGGGACGCCAGGTCTCGCTCGCGGGGCTTCTCCAGCAGGGATCGGTCGTCGTCACGTTCTATCGTGGTGAGTGGTGCCCCTACTGCAATCTGCAGCTCCATGCCTATCAGCAGGTTCTGCCCCAGATCAAGGAGCTGGGCGCGAGTCTCATCGCTATCTCGCCTCAGACACCTGATCACTCACTCTCTATGAGCGAGAAGCATGAGCTGGCCTTTCCGGTCCTGAGCGACCAGGGCAACAAGGTCGCTCGTCAGTTTGGCCTAGTTTTCTCGATTGAGGAGCAAACACGCACCCTCCTCAAGAGCCTTGGCTCCGACATACCCGCCTTCAACGGTGACGAGTCCTGGGAGCTACCTGTACCCGGCACCTTCATCATCTCCCAGGATGGCACCATCCGCCTGACCTACGCCGATGCGGACTACACCCACCGCCTGGAGCCATCCGCGCTCCTCGATAGCCTGCGCACCATGAGCAAGTAAAGGTCTCTCGGGTGTAAATTACAAAATTCGGTGTCGCATTTTCTCACCCGTTCTGGCTCTGGGACATATTCGGTGTGCCTACTGACTTGGCTTTGTGGTATAATAGCGTCAGTTCCAATCATTTAAGTCATCTGGAGGCGCTTCCATCGATCTTTCCCCTGTTTTTGCATTTCCTTCAACGGTACATCTTGAGACTATCGAGATCCAGAATCAGATAATCATCGTCCATCTTCATGCAACCTCGTCAAGAGCTCTTTGCCCACGATGTGGGACGCCTGGCTCTCGAGTCCATAGCCACTATCAGCGCACCATTGCCGATGTTGCCTTTGGCGGCCGATGCCTTGTGCTCAAGTTACGAGTGCGCAAGTGGATCTGTCACGAGGCATCCTGTCCCCAACACATCTTTGCCGAGCGCTTCCCAGAGTTGGTCCAGCGCTATGCACGAATGACGGATCGGCTCGTCAAGGCGCTTCAGGCACTAGGAGTGACCACCAATGGGGCCGATGCAGCGCGGATCGCCTCGTCCCTTGGCATGCCCACCACTGCCAAAACCATCATCCGTCGCGTCTTGCAGCTTCCCTTGCCCAGTGAAGGCGAGGTAGCGAAGGTGGGAATAGACGAGTGGGCATGGAAAAAAGGCCAGCGCTATGGGACCATTCTCGTGGACCTGGAAAAGCGGCGGATCGTGCAGTTGTTAGCAGAGCGTTCCGCCGAAACGAGTAAAGCATGGTTGTGCACGCATCCCGAAATTGATTTGGTCTCACGTGATCGTGGCAAAATCTTCCGAGAAGCTGCCACTGAGGGCGCGCCTCAGGCCAAACAGGTGGTCGATCGCTTTCACTTGCAAAAGAATTTTGCCGAAGCCCTGGAGAAGTTCTTTCGCACGCAAGAACGTGCACTCAAAAAGGCAACACAAGGGAGCACAGGCAAAACGCGTCTAGCTACGAGGACGGCAGTCCCTGAAAAAGTCGCACAAGAGCGGCAGGAGCGTCATCGCCAACAAGTCAAACTTCATAAGCGGATCTGGAAACTGTATCGGCAAGGCTACCACAAAGGGCAGATTGCCCAGCTCGTTGGCGTCAGTTCAAGCAAAGTCTACCGTACCCTCGAACAGGAGACACCTCCGCCTCCGCGACGACGATCTCGCTCTTCTTCCATCGTTGATCCCTACCTTTCCTACCTCACTTTGCGATGGAACCAGGGGTGCCACAACGTGGCCAAGCTGTACGAGGAAATTGTCACTCAAGGATATACTGGGACGCAGCGCACGCTTCAGAGGCGGCTTCGTCCTTTTCGTCAGAACGTCGCACGCCCCGTCTCTAAGCAGACAATCATCTGGGACAAGCCTCCTTCGTCCAGAGGCGTTGCGCTCATGATGGTGAGGCCAGCACAAAACCGCACGAGAGAGCAAGCGGCCTATCTGGATCAGCTCATCCAGAGCAATGAGACCATCGCTCTCGTGTTCAAGCTTGCGCAGGACTTTGGCTACCTCCTACGAAAACACGAGGGACGAACACATCTGGAACAATGGAAAGCCGCTGTCCAAGCCAGTGGGATCGCGGAACTGATCGCTTTTGTTGATGGACTAGCCGATGATGCGGAGGCGGTTACCAACGGATGCAGCCTGACCTGGAGCAACGGAGTGGTCGAAGGCTTTGTCAATAAAGTAAAATGGATCAAGCGTAGTTCCTATGGACAAGCCGGATTTGCGCTCCTGCAACGCCGTGTTCTGCTCCACCCAGCAGCAGGGGAATCATTGGGTAAAGAGCAGCGTAGACGCTCCTCGCAGGTGGCGGTTCCTGCCACTCTTGAGACACATGGCACTGGGTCCACACCGGCAGCCATCGCAGCTGCATAGTCGGTGCTTGACGGATGGGCGATTCGCTGGTCATCCCTCGTGGTGATACGCTACAATGAAGACGTGAAGGAGGAAGATATGGCCAAACGGAGTACATCACAACAAGTTCCCAAAGAGATGCAGAAGTGCTTCGAGGAGATCACCCTGCTCACGGATACCTTCAGCCAGACCTACTTAAATGACGAGTATCTCCAACTCTGTCGTGAACTGACAGCGACCCTGTGCCGGAAACGTCCTTCACCATTGGCACGAGGCAAGGCTCCTACGTGGGCTTGTGGGATCATTCATGCGCTGGGCATGGTCAACTTTCTCTTTGATTCCTCCCAGACTCCCCACATTACAGCAAGCCAGATCTGGGAGTATTTCGATCTCAGTTCGAGCACGATGCAGGCGAAATCCAAACAAATCCGTGACCTGCTGGGCATGTATCCCATGAACCCAGATTGGTCGATCCCCTCCATGGTTGACAAGAACCCTTTGATCTGGATGCTTGAGGTGAATGGACTCATCATCGATGTGCGCCAGGCCCCCAGGGAAATCCAGGAGGCAGCATTCCGTAAAGGGTTGATCCCCTACATCCCCGATGCCTGATCAGTAGCTTCCCAAAGTCAGGTAGGCACACCGAATATGTCCCAGAGCCCCCGTTCTCTGTCGTACATGGCCCGTTTCCAAATGGAAGGATGAGAACATACTACATGGAGTGGTATCACAAATACGACACCGAATTTTGTAATTTACACTCGGGTCACAATGGAGCGGGAAACAACGAGAAGTCACTCAAGACTCTCGCAAGAGCGATTTTTTCTCAAACGCTGGCTGGAGGCGCAGGCAGAAGCATAGTGGTAATTGCGCTGAATGATCGAACGAGAATACTGGGCTGAGGGCCATCGCGTCGAACATTCAACGCAATTTTCTGGCGTTGAATGTTCGACACAATTTCCAATATCCAGCTTCTTTTCATGACAACAGGGCATTTTCCAGGATAAAAGAAGCAAGAGCACACGTCGGAAGGCAAAAAGATGAGGATGAGTCAGAGACGTTCGATCATGGAAAATGGTACTGGTGAGTACCATTTTCCATGACGGAATGCGCGCCCGGACAACTCAACAGATCTCTTCTTCCAGCTGTTGGCTCTGTACAGGAGTTGCTCTTTTCTGTTGTTGTGTTTCCATTCGTTTCGTCTCCTCAACTTGGTCCGTCACTGCGAAGAGCCCCTGTAAACATTCGCGTGTTTTGACTGTTAGCGGGTGTTCAGATCCAAGGACGCGTTCTCGGATGGAGAGCGCCCGCTGGTAAAGGGCTACCGCTTCTTTTGTCTGGCCTTGCATGTGCTGCAAGCGGGCAAAATCGTGCAGAATGTGAGTGGTCTCAACACGCTCCGGGTGCTGTTCACTGATGCGTAGCGCCCGCATGTAGAGTGACTCGGCTTGCATGTAATGCTCTTGTTCTCGATAAATATTTGCTAATCCAAGCAGCACATCGATAATGACGCTATTTTCTGATCCAAGCTGTTGCTCTCGGATGGAGAGCGCTCGCTGATAGAGCGACTCAGCCTCAGTATACTTCTTTTCTTTGTAGTAGAGGTTTGCCAATCCGCTCAGTGTATCGGATACATCGAGATTCTCTGGCCCAAGTTGTTGCTCGCGAATATGCAGCGCACGTTGGTAGAGTGGCTTGGCCTCAGCGTATTTCCCCTGCCCCGTATACAGCCTCGCCAGTGCATGCAAGGCCGTGGCTACCAGAGGATGTTCTGGTCCAAAATGCTGCTCGTAGATACGCAGCGCCCGCAGATTAAAATGCTCAACTGGAGCATCCTCGTCCTTCAAGGTCATAATCTGAGCCAATCCAAGCAGTGCAGAGGCTACATGGGGATGTTCTGGTCCCAGGTGCTGTTCACGGAGGCACAGCAACCGCTGAGAGAGGATGGTTGCTTCTGTATATTTCCCCTGTTGAGCCTTGACAAAGGCCAGGCTCGCCAGGATACCGCCTCGCCTGACCTGTTCCGCTTCTGCGAGCTGCTCCCAGATGGGTAGCGCTCGCTGGTAGAGCGCTTCCGCCTGAGCATACTTTCCTTGATCGCCATAGACATGCGCCAATCCACGCAACACCTTAATCAGGAGAAGCGGCTCTGCTCCAGCATGCTGTTCTGCGATGGGTAATGCTCGCTGATAGAGCGCTTCCGCCGCCGCAAACGCTCCCTGATTGAAATAGATGTGTGCCAACTGGAGTATATCTGAGATGCTCGTCGTGTGGGTCTCACCCACCAGTTGTTCTCGCATGGAAAGAGCGTGCTGGTAGAGCAGTGCAGCGGGCGTGTACAGCCCACGTTCATACAGGTACGCTCCAGCCCGCTCAAGGAGTTCGGACGCTTCGGGGAGCAGAACATGCTGCTCCCGGATCAAGGTAGCACAGTCTTGCACCTGATCCAAATAGCGCAAACAGAGGTGCCAGGAAGTGGATTCTTGCGGACTCTGCGGAAAAACCGCATTGAGTACCCGCACTACCCGCTCCGTCCATTGGCGTTGCTCTTCCGGTGAGAGACGCTCCCGCTGTACCACCTGTACCAGCCGGTGAATACTGAGGAAACGATCCTCCGCAAACCGTTTGACCAGAGAAAAAGCGAGCAGAGCTTCCAGCATCTGGTTGAAGCTGAGACGATCCGCGACAGCCGCTTGCAGCGCAGGAGGCCAATGGAAAGCACCTTCGGTAAGCACTTCTTCGGGAATCGCATCCGGTGAGAGGAAAGCACATGACCGCAGCAATTCAGCGGCGGCTGGGTTAGTCGCCTCAAGATACTTAAATGAGAGCGACCAGGTGGTAGCAACCGATTCTGGGTAGTGTGTCGCTTGCCTGCCGCGCCGGGAGAGCAGCGTATGCCGGTGAGCCTGATAGAGTTGGAAGTAGTCAGCCAAGCTGCAACTCGTCTCTTCGATGTAAGCACCTGCCTGATCGAGCGCAAGAGGAAACAGTGCCAGTTCCGCGGCCAAGGTAGCCGCCTCATTCATGTGCTCATCTGATGCCTGGGCGAAGCGTCCTGCCCGGCGTAACAGCAATTCAGCTCCCTCAATGACTCCCATGGCGCTGACTTCTAGAGAGGGGGCAAGCCAGCCAACGGCGCTTGAGCGCGTTGTAAACAGCAGACTGCCCTGCCCCTGGACCGGAAGGTACGGTTGGACCATGGAGAGATCATCAGCGTTATCCAGAATCAACAGCCAGGGTTCCTGACACTGCTCCAACCAGCGAATGACGGCCCTGACCAGTTTGCGTTGATCTGTCTCCTCCTTAAAGGAAATAGATGGCAGCTGTTCTGCGAGCGCAGCAAAGCTCATCAAGAGAGTCTCTTCGCTGGCAGCAGCGATCCAGAGCGTATGGATATAATGACCCATTTCACGAGCGCGGTAGGCATACTCAACAGCGATCTGGGTCTTCCCAATCCCGCCCAGTCCCTTAATGACCTGGGCCTGTGTCAGGGCTGCACGGCGGAGAGCGGTCGGTTGGCTTGAGGCGAGGGGGGTGAGTTGCACGGTAAGCTGGTCGAGCAGTTCGTGACGTCCGGTAAAGTGGGTATTGCGGGGAAATGGAACCGTCCAGAGCGCAGTCCAATTGGTCGTTGTCCGGTTTCTCTGCGGAGCGCCAACGGCACCCTGCTCAGATGAGGAGGCAGAGGCGCGATGGAGCAGGTCCCGGAGCCAGTGTTCATCCAAGAGCACCTTCTGGCGTGCGGCCCGCCAGAGCGTCTGAATTGCTTCTTCTTCGTGTCGAGCAGGAAAGGCGAAAGCTCGTACTCCTAATTCAATCACGTGTTGAAGATGTTCGGCTTTGGGATAACTACTGCCTCCCTCCCATTGCGCGACCGCATTGCGAGAAACACCAAGCTGGCTAGCAAGCCCTGTTTGCGTCAGCCCAATTGTTGTCCGTAGGGTCAGCATCATCTGGCCAAAGGGATAGTCACGCTCTCCATAAGAGGATCTCTGCATTGGTGGTCTCCTTTTCATTCCATGGAATGGCACAGAAGAAGCGCTGTAAAGCAATGTAAAGCGGCATGCCATCTGCTACACAGTGACTCCTCCGAGGAGCGTGGCTATACTTGGAGCGTCAGGTGTCCTTACCAAGCGAGCCAAGCCTGTTCAAGTCGGAATTGTGCAGTGCCACAGCCCGCAGAAGTCAGGACTCCTGCAAGCTCTGCCTCTATGGTAGCACATGCTCAGGCCAAGCAGAAGTTCTCTCTGGCTAGGGGCCTAGCACTGCAGGAGCGGTGCAGTTCTTGGCGAGAGAGAACCGAAAAGAGCAGAGAGGAAGAAGGAGTCATTTTCTTTGTCGTGGGACACATGTCAGGGAGCCACAAAGGGAGCAAAAGGTGAAAAGTGGCTTTCAAGGTGACGCTCTCACCATGTGGGTATTTCGCCCAAAAGAGACCATGCCCTAAGGCAGGCAACTACTTTGTTCGAGAAAGGAAAAGCATCATGGCTGAAGTATCGCATTCGGCAGAAAAAACGATTGTTCTGGTCCACGGAGGGTTCGTGGATGGTTCCGGTTGGGAGGATGTCTATACCATTTTGACGAAAGATGGCTACCGTGTAGCCATTGTTCAGAATCCGACCCTCTCGCTGGCCGATGACGTCGCCGCAACCAAACGGATCATTCACGCGCAGAACGGCCCGGTGCTGCTCGTTGGTCACTCCTACGGAGGGGTGGTGGTCACCGAAGCAGGCAACGATCCCCAGGTTGCCGGGCTGGTGTATATCGCGGCCTTTGCCCCTGACAGGGGAGAGTCGGTCTCTAGCTTGATCCAGGATCCCCCTCCTGGAGCACCTGTGCCCCCGATCCTGCCGCCCCAGGATGGCTATTTGTTCCTGGACACAGCGAAATTCGCCGCCTCCTTTGCGGCAGATGTGGACGCAGCAAAGGCCGCATTCATGGCTGATTCCCAGGTTCCGTGGGGAGTGGAAGCCCTTCAAGGTAGGGTTAGCGAGCCAGCGTGGAAGACCAAGCCAAGCTGGTATCTGGTCGCCACCGACGACAAGATGATTCCCCCTCCCGCTCAGCGGTTCATGTCCACGCGCGCAGGTTCGACCGTCGTCGAAGTAGCGGGCAGTCACGCCATCTATGTCTCGCAGCCCGCTGCGGTGGCGGCGCTCATCGAACAAGCGGTCAAAGGTGTTGAGGTGAGGGCGAACTAACCTGGGCGAACGCCGCCAGCAGCGTGGTCTTCCCAAAGCCTGCGGCGGCGGAGACGAGTATGAGGCGTCGGTGAGAAGGCCAGCATTGAGCAGGGCCAGGAGACGAGGGCACGCAATGAGCTCATGGGGGCTACCGGGAGCAGAAACTTGGTCGCAAACAGAGGATGAGGAGACGAGCGTGGGATCGGCTCTGGCGCGGCGCTGTGGGGGTTGATGGATCTCGTGGTCCATACTCGTTCTTCCTTTCTGCTCCTTGGTGTGTGCCTTTGGCGGTGAGCAGATCAACGCCTTGGAACAGGCATGCTGTGCCACGGCCCATGAAAAGAGCTCCCTGCCCCTCTTGATGGTGACATGGCGCTTCTGATTGGCTGCCCCCTGCCTGCGCATGTGCTTCACCTGACAGGGACGTCGAGGTGCACACTAGCACTTTGGTGCCGGGTTCCATTTGTCATTTCTCCCGACAATAGCTCTTTGGACCCATGACGTCCTCTTTGCTCTTCCAGTATACTCCGGGAGTCAGCAGTCATCCGCTAGCGATAGTTTGTCGACTTGGGATTTTGCCCCGTTTTAAACCCGTCAAGTGAGGGCAATCTGTGCTTAAATTGCTCAGGATAGCTATCCAATATCAGGCGCACTTTCCCGAGTCCACAAACTACCGGTAGTGCTACGTTCCTCAATGACATGAATAAAGCGATGAACCGAGGTCTGGAGTCCAAAGAGAGGTCGACTGTTTGCAGGTCTCGGCTTGTAGAAATGATAGCGCCATTAAGGAATACAGCAGTAGGTGACAATTGGCAAGGTTTCTTTTAGCGCGCCTACCAATTGGCCACCTTACCACTTTAGCGACAACACAGTTAACTCAAAGGTCTCGCTGCTCATCAATCTGCGCCCAAAATGCCTCTCCATCAGGAGGAAGAGGATCTTCTGGAAGAGAAAGATCATCGATGATGGACACGGCCTTCTGATTCATGTTGGGATGAACCTCATAGAGGTCATGATGGCGTCGTAATCCTTCTGACCGCTCTTCAAGATATCGGCCTACGGAACGGACATCTCCACCAGCAAGCGTCAAAACCGCCCAGTAGTGAATGTACCAGCGATCCTCACTCCGAACACAGGCCCGATTATGCATCATGATGGTCCACACCGCGCGACGCCAGCGTTCTCTTCTCGCAGCAGGGGTTTGAATGCCTGACACCTCGACATATGATGGTTGAAAGGGGTGCGCAGTCAAATTGGACAAAAAAGTTGGACATAGCGTTCTATGATGCTGGGCAAGAGGGACAGTCAGCGTGTGCATTTACCCTTCGCCTTTCCTAAAAAGTGTGAATTCCTTCATTGCCCATCCCCCTCTTTTTGCTATTATTACCTCAGTGTTCGTTGCCCAAGCTCACTGTTCGAGCATTTCAACTCGCTTGAAGGCAGATATTATCCTTCATAAGGAGAACGCAATCATGTCCGCTTGTCCAAGTTGTTCTCGTCATGTTGGCGATGATCTCTTAACTTGCCCCTTTTGCCATTCCTCTATTCAACAGAGCACGAGGGGGCTCAAGTTCCGAACCGAAAACGAACGCAGACTGATGTTCGCGTCTGTTCTAGCTGCGCTGTTGATCCTTGGCGGCTTCTGGCTCCCCTGGCTACGTATCACATTGGTGTCAGGGTGGGGTATTGCACTAGGCTCCTCTGGCTACGGTGTACTCGATTTACTTGATTTTCCTGATCTTCAGCCCCAGCTCCTCTCGCTGTTCTGGTTGGTGCCGCTCTCTGCGCTACTGCTGTTGAGCGTGGGGTGGGGCGTCTCTTTGGCTCTCGGATGTACTGGCGACCCCTCTGGACACTGTTAGCAAGCAGTATCAGTCTCGCTCTGCTTGGCATCATTTTTGTTGAGAAGATCCGCATCGGCCAGCCATCCCTCGGCTTCTGGCCTGCTGTGGCATGGTTCCCATCACAAGTGCTCGTGGGTTTCTGGCTTACGTTAGCAGGTTTCCTGATCGCTCTTCCCAGTTTATTTCTTCCCTACATGAGACAAAAAACTCCCCGAACACAACGTCCAGCCCCAACGCAAACCCAGCTCTCGCGTCGTACTCTGCTCACACATGGCCTGAATCTGGCCGGGCTGCTGGGAGTGGGAAGCGTTGGAGTGATACTGGGTCAGATATGGAGAGAAGACTGGCTGCGAGCACACGCTTATCGGTTGGCTCTTCCTTCTGAGACGCTTGTTTCCAATTACTATCTGCCATTCCTCGCCTGGTCGCCTGACAGCGCCTACCTGGCAGAAACACGCGACGGGAACTTGAAATCCTGGAATATCGCGACTGGTCAGAAAATGATCACCTATCCGCTTCCACCTCGCTTTGATATCGTTAACAGCAAAAGCAATCCATGCAGAGACATCGCTTGGTCACCAGATGGTCAGTATCTGGTGAGTTGGCTTGACTCAGAAGACAAAAAGACTTCACTTGGAGTCTGGAATGCCCAAACAAGCACTTTCTTCCAAGCTATTCCTGAGACTTCCGAGTGGTCCAGCTTCAACCCTGGTGGGGTCTCCTGGTCTCCGGATAGTAAACGTCTCGCTATAGGCAGACTCCAAGGTGTCCAGATATGGGATATTACCAGTGCCAGGATGGTGGGGAGCTACGCTCTTTCCAAAGAATGTGCGTCTGTGAGGTGGTCACCAGATGGTCGTTCGCTTGCAGCCGCAGAGGTTCTTAGCAATATTGTACATGTCTGGGATACTCAGAGCGGCCAGCACATCCAGACGACAATCCCATATCGGACAGCTATCCATGATCTTGCCTGGGCACCCGATAGTAAACGCTTAGCCCTTGCTCTTCTCTCTGCGTATGCTGACTCTGGAATACCGACGATCCTTCTCTGGGATGTGAGAACCAATCAGCAGGTAGCACTTCAGGGACTCTGGCACAGCGGTACGTGTGTGTGCTGGTCACCAGATGGGACACGCTTAGCTGCGGGAGGTGATGATCAGATCGTGCAGGTGTGGAATGTCACCACTGGCGCGCGGATCTTTACATACCAGGGACATACCAAATCTGTCTACTGGCTTGCTTGGTCTCCTGATGGGAAGCTGCTTGCTTCTGCGGGTGAGGATAATCGCATCTTGATTTGGGATGCTCCTACATTGTAAGAAATATCTCTTTATTGATCTCAGCATAAAAAACTAAACCTCGCTAGCAATTCCCTGCTGGTTCAGGATGTTTGAGTTTAGTAACCCTCTATCTTTGCACTTTTTGGCTGAGCCGCATCAAGCGGCCAGCAGATCAACCAACGTGTCAGGGTGAATGCCAGAAAGGAACTGCTCATGCAGCCAGTCAAGCAAGCGATGACGATGGCGACGCTGGATTTCGCGCCGGGCTTCGCCAATGGTCACCGCGCGTTGCCACCTGAGTTGCAAGCGGTGCTGTTCTTCCTCCAGAAAGACGTAGAGCAGCATCGCCAGGGTCCAGAAACGCACCAGGGCCTGAGTACTCATGAGCTGGTAGTGGTCCAACCCCAGCTCTTCTTTGCCATCAGCGAAGAGAACTTCAATGTCCCAGCGCGCCGAGATATGGGCAAGCAAGACCTCAACCGAGGCGTCCAGATCACTAGAGGCCCAATAGCGCGCCTGGGAGAGCGGAGCCGAGAGCGAGTGGCGCACGATCACAACCTGACAACGGTACAGTTTGCGTACACTGGTGGTCACCACATGGACAGACACCGCTTTGCCGCCGCGCGGCCAGGAAGTCTGGACGAAATCTTGCTCTGTCAAGCCAGCCAGATAATCACTCAGTTTCTGCCACCGCCATCCTTGCGGCGTGGTGGCATCAGCAATGCGCAGCCACCGGTTGCTCTTGATCCCGGTCGTGATGAGGAAGTCTCGATCACGAGCCGCACGCCACAGGCATTGAGCGCAGTACCAACTGTCCAGCAAGACATGCGTTTTTGTCCCGACGACTGGCTCAAAGGTGCGAATGAGTGTTTCCATCAGCGCGATCTTGCTCTCAAACGCCACGTCTTCGCTTACGCAGACCTTCTCCTGTCGGTACAACTGCGGAGCCAAGGGGCACCTGCGATCCAGCAACACGTAGAGTCCCTGCACCAAACTGTGGCCGACGATGCGCTGCTCGTAGGTGGTCGAGTGATGCTTGCCCAGACCCTGCATCTTGCGCCCTTTCGGTTTGCTCATCGTGGAATCATCTCCAATCAGATACCCGGTCACCAAGGGATCTTTGGGGCGACCTCGACGTTTGGGTTGCGCCTGACGTTGTTGTTCCCGTTCGGCTTCCACCAACGGCTGCATCTCGGTGCGGAAGCGTTCCAGCCAGACGACGACCAATGCTTCGGCTACCCACGGAGCTTCCGAGAGAAAGCGACTCAACCCGCTCAAGCTGGGGGGCTGCGCAATCTTGCTCAGCATCCCCGAGAGCGTGCGCCTGCCCTCGCATTCCAGCAGCCCCAGCAGGACGGTCACGAAGTACTCATATTGGGGCTTGGAGAAGACCGCACGGAACCGCTCGGCAAAGTAGCGCACTTCTGCATCCAGACAGAGAATAGGCTGTGGCATCGGACACCTCCGTGGTTTCAGGTTGTTTGTTACCTGTTTGATACCACATGGTGTCCTTCCCTGCTACCCTCTTTTCAAAAGTGCAAACATAGAGTTTTATCTTAGGTGCTTTAGCTTCTATCTTATTTATAGTCTGTGAAATATGGTCTGTTTTCTTGGAAAGATATTTGACCCCTTCGCAAGAGTAGTGCTAAAAGCTTATCCAAAACTGACAGATGTTCACAATGATGGAAACAAGTGAGAACATAGGTCAAGCTCAGGAAGACATCGTAGCTATGGACCAACATTTCCCAACAGATTCATGAACCAGTATCGGCGATTGCATCAGGAGAAAGGCGCTCTCAGGCTCCTACTCGTACCTCTATGATGTGCGTGGACAGCAGCTCTCAGAGATCATGACCGTCAATGGCACACCCTACACAATTCAGGCAGCCTATAACGATGCTGGGCAGGTGACGAGCCAGACCTATCCGACCGGGGAAGTAGTTACTCCTGGCTATGATGCCAATGGCTGGGGACTGGGCCTGACCACCACCAATAGTGGGACCACAACCACCATCGCGACCAACATGCAGTACCAGGGCAATGCTGGAGCTGCGGGGCATCCCACCTCGCTGACCTTTGGCAATGGGCAGTACAGCCTCTCGGCCTCCTATGACTCGGGCATGCGCATAACCAACCTGCTCTACAAGAATATCAGCTCCGGCACGACGCTCTTACAGGAGCAGCCAGGCTATGACGCGGTCAACAACGTCGTCACCGTCTCGGCGACCCTGCCCCAGGGTACGGACAATCAGCAGTTTTGTTACGATAACCTGAACCGCATGACCTGGTCGGGCTCGACGGGGACCCCACCCTGTGCCACGTTCACGGCAGGCACGCTCACCAGCGCGCAGTATCAGGAGAGTGACGCCTACAACACCGAGGGCCAGCTCACCACGGGTCCTGCGGGTGGCTATACTTATGGAGACAGCAAGCATCCGCATGCCGTCACCGCCACGGGCAATGGCTACACGGCCTCCTACGATCCTTCCGGCAACATGGTCTGTCGCGCCCTGACCAGTGCCACCACTTGTAATGGCACACAGACAGGTCAGCAACTGGACTACGATTCAGAAGGGCGCCTGAGCACCTGGCAGGACAAACCCGGTTCTCTAGGAGAACCGGTCGAGAAATCACGCAGCCCCCTGAAGCTCAGCAGAGAGATGCTGGGAGCGGGCCAGAATGTGCAAGTTGTGAACGACAGCGCAGCGGCGCACATCGAAGAGATTCTTACGCACACCACGATAGCGGGCACGCCGACCTTGCCATCGACCAATATGAGCCAGCGTGTGTTCCACGGCGACCCGCTCACGCAGCTGGGCGCGTCCTTGCGGCGTTTGCTGACGCCCTCGTAATTCCATAAGTAAGGCTTCATCAGGGTGAATGCTGATGCTACGGCCTTTGACGCTTGTAGTGCATTGCGCTCTCAATGGACACTGAGCGCACGTTTTTGTGGGAAAGTGGACCACCCCACCTAACATGAAAGGCATTTCCTGTTCTGCCGGACAGCGAATGATCTGCCGATCCCAGTCCAAGGTAAATGCCTGCTTGGAGAAGCGCTTCCCCTCGCGCACCGGCCAGGCTTTGCAATAGATCTTCAGCTCAGCACTGCGCTCACGCACGAGATGGCTACTCAAATAGGCTCGGTCGATATGCAATTCGTTCAACGTGACCGGTTGCCGTTCCAGGTCAGCGCTGATCTCTCTGGTGACACTGGCTTCCGGGACATTAGCAGGCGGTGATGCCCATCGCACGGATCAGACCCGTATCCAAATCGTGGAGCACATGGCGTTTGTATCCGTCCACACGGATACTTCGGCTCTTGCGTCATGCCGCATCTCAGCATCCTCGATGCTGATGCGTCGATCTTTGGCGACCCCCTTTGATCAGGTGAGCTTTGCTATTCTCACTCAGTTCTACATCTTGCTCTCTGACCTGCTGGGCAATCTGTAAAGGAGGCTGCGCCAGGTGGGATTCTTCCTGGGGCAGGGTTTGTACCCACGTTTCCACTGCCTGTAAGACGTGCAACATGAGATCTAACGCTTCTTCTCGGTTCGTCACTCGATCCCAATCTTGATCAAGCGCGGCCTTCAGGCTCGTCGCACACACCATTTCAGCTCCGGCCTCTTTGGCCACCTCGACCAGATCCCGCTCCTGCTGGTCAGCTACCACGCGCAGCACCTTTTTGAGCGCGTGGCCTAAAAGATTGTACGTATCTTCGACGCGACCATCTCCCCACAACGGACTGCTGTCCAGCGCTGCGCGTAAGGCGCGCGAGCCAAATTCCTGGTTTTGGCTCGCCATCTCGATCGTCCGTTCAATGAGCCGCCGATCCATCTGCGTCTCGATGAGCCTCTTGCGAAAAGTGACGAATGTTCCCTTGCTGAACGGGGCCTGCTCGGCGTCCAGACAGTCCAACACCAATTGCCAGCGCCGATCCATGAGTGTCGCCTCGATGACTTCATCATCCGAGACGCCTGTGTATGCCTGCAGAATAGTTGCCAGGGCCAATCGTGCTGGCGGAATAGGTGGGTGTCCACGCAGACTTGGAGCGTAGAGTGCCGCCAGTTCTTCTTGAAACGCGTCATCAAATAACTGGTGGCGGTGATAACGGAGAAAGACAAACAACTTCGCTCGTTTGATGCGTGTGATGACCATGTGCTCTCCATGTGAGCGTTCCACTGGAGGATGCCAGGCTGTAGGGCGCATGTGGTACTCCGTTGCTCTTCTTTTTTACGGATGGCACATGAGGCTCAGCTCAAACCGTGGGCTGAGCCTGCGTGGCCGAGGCTTTGCGTGAGGGTGAGACTTGTCGATGGATCAAGGGAGTCGTTCATGACTGGCTGACTCGTGGCAGGGCTCGACGAACACGCACGGGCTTTTTCACGCTTCGAGCGAGATCCTTCTTAACCCGAAGCGTGAAAAAGCAGCCGGATCAGGCAGCAAGCGTGGAAAGAAAGGCGTTGATGGCTTGCTGCACCAGGTCTGGCTGATCTTTGTACATGGCGTGGCTGACTCCTTTCAGAAAGACGCGTCTGCCGTCTCGAAGAAGCCGGAGCGCTCGCGAGATCTCTTCACCTGTGGTGAGGCCACCTGTAGCCGCGTCGGCCTGGAGAAAGAGGACGAGACAGCTGATCGCTGGCAGCAAGACGAGCGCATCATACCCCTGGTTCATACGTTCCGTGTCTTGGATACAGGTAATCACCTCTGGATCGACATGGCGGAGATTCTCCGCCTGAAGAGTAAACCAGGTGTCTTGTTTTCCGAACACATTCATACTCAAAGGCCATCAGGACATGTACTTCTCGAACCACTCTAAAATTGGTTGCGGGCGGCGCTGGAACTCGAGGTAGCCGTCCCAGCGGGCCGTGGTGCCGTAGATCCACTGAAGTTTCTTCTCGGCGATGGGAATGTTATCGAACATGGTCTGCACGTCGCTCGGCTGCGTCAGCACGTCATCGTGTACCTGGTAGAGGAACGTGGGGATGCGGACATGCTTTGCCCACTCCCTCGGGTCTGTTCGAGCGAACCCGATACCCGTGCGCAACATGATGCTCTGTTCCAGATCCTCGATGCGGTTGGCGGGAACTCCCGCCAGTGCCAGGTGATGCGCGAGGATGATCTGTGGGGTCACGGGCTGGGGTCCGACCAGGCAGCGCACATCGTTGAACACCTCGGAAAACTGCGCCATCGCAGAGAATGTGGGGTTGCAGCCCAGGCAGCGGCTGAAGAGGCCAATCGTCATGTCCCGCGTCTCGTCGCGGTTGCGCACATACCGTAACGAACCTACGACATCGCGCGCCTCAAAGATGCCACTGGATACGATGCCGCCGTTGGCCGCGCCACTGAAACCGTGGTTGCGCAAGTCATAGGTCAGGACGTTGTATCCGGCATCATGGAGGATCTTGTAGTCCGGGATGAAGTTGACCTCGAAGCCGTTCCCGCTGGATGCCCACCGCGAGTGCCACGGCTCGAACTGTGTGGGTATCCCGGATCGGCTGAACCCCATCGGGTGATTGGCGATGATGAGCCTGTTGGACCCGGCTGCCGGGATGAACCAGCCCTCCAGTGGGACGCCATCGAGGGACGGAAAGGTGACATCCTCGTAGTCGAGGTTCTGCTCCTCAGGCGAGTGCCAGACCGGCGCCCGCTGCGGCTGGCTGAAACTGTCGGCGAATTGCTGCAACACATCATTGATGTGATCGTTGGAGAGCTGAGGCGCTTTGTTTGTTGCAACTTCAGGCATCTGGTAGTCCTTTCGTTTGCGGTGGTGCTCAGGCCAGGACGGCTGGCTTAAGCACTTCCTCGCACCATTGGCGGAAACTCGTAGGAGTGGTGGACTCGGGGGTGCGCGGCTCGGCGGTGGCGAGCCCCTGATCGTAGGCCGCCATCATATCGACCAGGGCTTGCGCCATAGCCTCGGACCTCCCATATCTGGTCAGCGTGGCCTTCAGGGCTTCACCAGGGATCTGCTGGTAGCGTACAGGCCTATCCAACACCTCGGACATGATCTGCGCCATGTCGTTGTAGCAGAGGTCCTCAGGGCCGACCACTGGGCAACTTTCGACTCCGCTCCAGGTGTGATCGAGCAGCAGCCTGGCGGCAACGCTGGCGATGTCTCGGGTAGCACAGGTTGGCTGTTTGAGGTCCCCGGATATCATGTCGAAGAACATGCCCTGGTTCTTGATCGACTCGACTTGACGGAGCAGGTTATCCATGAATGGGGCCGCTGCCAGAGCGCGGTAACTGACCCCCGTGCTTGCGATCAGGTCGTCCATAGCCAGCGATGCAGTGACATTGCCAGCGTTCCCGGACACGGCTGCCCCACGACCGAAGGCTGAGACGCCAATCACCCGCTTGACTCCCTGACTCTTGAATGCCTCACACGCCGGTCGACTGAAGCCCACGTAGGCGGCCTCGACGCTCTCGGCGTGGGGGTCCGGGGACACAAGCCAGAACACGCTGTCTGCGCCTGTGAACGCCCTGGTGCATAAGTAGACAAGGCAATGGGTGTGCCAAGGATTTTTGCAAACAGTAAGCACACAAGCATGACAGGAAAACGGCAGCCAATGTCTTCCCCTTGCCTCTCTGGGGTTTTGCAAAAAAACTTGTCGCACCCCTCAGCTGCCGGCGGGATGACAATTGCCATATTTCGCTTCAATCTGGGGTTTGCCCCTACTTGGAACCGAAAGTCGGAATAGTCTGCTGAACCAGCCTGTAGAGAGCTTCAACAAAGTTCGCTTTTCAGACAGAAAAGAGCAATTTCAAGGGTATTGTCAACTTAATCAGAAAAATGAAGAATATTGCTGAGTTATAGCAAAGAAGGATGCTGATGGGTCATAGAAGATGTGGGGATACCTATGGTTATGCGACTCGCTTTGCTCCAGTCAGTTCATTCCACGTCTGAAATCGGTCCTGTAAAAGAGCGCGGTATTTTCCGGCCCTCAGACGGTGGGTAGGACTCCTCTAACTGGTGGAGAGTCAGCCAGAAAGGCTTGAAAAGTGAGCAGATATCTGGCAAGCTGCGGCTATGAACACACAAGCAGAAAGCCAGATGGATGCTTCCAGCGTATTTTGCCCCAATCTGGAGTGTCCGGCAAGGGGCAAATACGGGCAAGGGAATATCGTCATTCATAGTCGGAAGAGACCACGCTATCGCTGCAAGATCTGCCAGCAGACCTTTAGCGCACGAGCAGGAACGATGTTTGAGGGACGGCGCAAACCAGAGGAACTGATTGTGATCGTGGTGACGCTGCTCGCCTATGGTTGTCCCCCTCAAGCGATTGTGCATGCCTTCCACCTGGACGAACGAACCGTGGCCGGATGGCAAGAGCGAGCGGGGGCCCACTGCCAAAAAGTTCACCGCGACCGGGTCGTGCAAGCCAAACTGGATCTGCAACACGTCCAGGCCGATGAGATCCGAGGGAAAGGCTGCCAGATGATCCCCTGGATGGCGATGGCCATGATGGTTTCGACGCGCTTGTGGTTGGGAGGCGTAGTGAGTCTCTCGCGTGATCGGCAGTTGGCTGATCAGTTGTTACGGATGGTGAAAGCCTGTTGCCTGCCTTGGCGCGCGCTCCTCGTCTTGACGGACGGATGGTCGGCATACCCCAACAGTATCCGGCGCGCGTTTCGCGAAAAGATCCCGAGAGGAGGAGGACGCGGGCGGTGTGCATTGCAAGCCTGGCCCGACCTCTTGATTGGAACGGTGATCAAGAAAACGGCGAAAAAGCGCGTCGTGGAAGTCATTCGGCGGATGGCGCAAGGAACCCTTGAGCAAGCCAACCAGGTGTTGGTTCAAACGCAGGGAGGAAAGGAACTGAACACAGCGTTTATCGAACGCTTCAACGGGACCATGAGAGAGCGGCTCGCCTGCCTGACTCGACGTTGCCGACACGCGTCTCGTCGCGTGAGCAGGCTCGAAGCCGGGATGTGGTTAGTGGGGTGCACCTACAACTGGTGCTGGCCACATCATGAATTGAGCCGGCGGCTGGCGAAAGAGCGGGGGAGCAAGGGAGAAATCGTGATCACCCCCGCTATGGCTTCGGGGCTGACGGATCACATCTGGAGCATGCGCGAGGTGTTGACCTATCGGATCGCTCCGCCGCCTTGGGTCGCCCCAAAGCGGCGAGGCCGCCCAAAGAGGGAAGGGCAGCTTGCTTCCTCGCCTTCTCCAGCACCATCTCGCCCCCTGCTTCGTCTGCAAAAGGGGGCCTTATGCGCGTCCACCAATTAGGGGAGTCCTACCAACTAAAGATTATAAAATACAGTAAGAGGGCAGATGAAATGCAATACTATTGCATCTGCCCTCCTACTTTACTATATTGAATTCGTGGCCATAAAACTGTTCTATATCCCTTCTCCCCCTCTTCTTCGAATCCAATAATTAAAAAAAACTCCGTTTTCTTTATATAACTTCTCAATTTCTTTACACGTAAATAGCAGTCCTTCATTATTGTCAACTACACATGGCCAAAGTTGACAGCAAGCATAAGCAAAACGAACTGCTAATTGTTCACTGCCGAATCCATGCCCAAGTTCGATGTGAAGCCAGGTTTGAAATTCTCCACCAAGTAGACCTTTGGCCTTTTCAAGCAAAACAATATTCTCTTCTTTCAGAGGATTCCCCTCATCATCAAAAACTCCATCATAACATGGAATACGATCAATCCATATATCACATTCACCATCAACAAGGCCTCCAAAGGCACGCGCAGTTGGACTTGTTGTTACTATTCCACCTGATTGGAGAATTATATCTGCTAGCTCTTCTTCAGTCACATTATGACTACTGAAGAGTAGTACACTAGAACTCATACTGACCATCTCCTTTTCATATTCACACAAGGATATCATTATAGCAAGGATGCTGTAATGATATCCTTTTGATTTAAAACTTTCAAAGGGGGGAAGTACTACCTTTCTTCTCAAGAAGGTTCTCAGTTCGAGAAAATTATGTAGCATCTTCCCCTCACTTTTTATATTTTCTCAATCAAACCAGAAAAAAACACAAATAGGCTTTCACCTCCTTAGTTGCTAGCTGTAGGCCCAAACTTTTGCAAGAATTTGATGGTTGCAATAAGCTCATCAGGATTTCTCGCGATATAAAGATCCACACCACGGCCTGATAGCTCTTTCCAGGCTGTTTTAAGCTGATTATCATTCCACTCCGGCGCGTATATGACAAAAGGTTTCCTGGTTGGATTTGTAATCGTGTTATCGATTTTTTTCCTCAGGTTCTTGATTCCACCTTGTAATTCGCCTGATTTTGCCTCAAAGATAGCCTCAGGGGATTCTGCATCAATCTCTCCATCTTCGTTTTTGTGTCCGAATCCTTTGTTAAAACTAGTTAACTTTGTATGCTTGTTAACAAGCTGTCCTAGTTCCCCCTCTAATATATCCCCTTCTTTGACGGGGTTATTTAATTTTTCCGCAATTTGCGCATCGAATCCAGAGCTGTTGTCATCCTCAGATAGCTGTTGTAAAGCAACTTGTTTTTGAACAATTCGCTCCTCTGCCATCTTTTCAGCATCTTGCTCGGCTAATTCGGGATTGTCCGTTTCAATACCGACAGCAAGATCAAGTACTGTCTGTTCCACAATATTGGTTACTTGAGATTCTTCTAGATTGTTTTGCTCCTCAAGCTCACGAAGACATTCAGGATCATGAGCACACCAATTATCTACATCATCTTGAGTGTAGGTTTGAGGAGGATTGCAATCGCCATCACAAGGTCCAACCTCTTTATGCCCTGATGGGTCATTGAATGTCTGTGGATTACCATGCACATAGGCATAAGGGTCCATTCCTCCTGCATTGGTTTCCGCAGTATCAGCACGTGTAAAGCGACCGCTTATAGGGTCATAGTAGCGAAAGCCGTAATACAGGAGTCCTGTCTGACTATCCAGCCGCTGACCCGTAAAGTTATAGGTTGTGGGCATTCCACCGTCGCTATAGCGTGTGGAACCAAAGGGAGCAAACAATTGAACCGACTGGATGGTTCCGTCACTCTTGAGAGCAAGACTGCTGCTCCCCAAGAAGTCAGACAACAGATAGAACAGTGTCCCATCTTTCTTGAGGGCTACAGATCCATAATATTTTATGGTTGAAGTCTTGCCACCGCTAATGGTAACTTCTGTATAACCATCAAAGGTAATGGTATCCGTGACTGTCCCGTTGCTTGTACTCCTTTGAAGGACACGGCTCCCACTACTGTCATAGAGGAACTGATCACTGGAGGCTGTACCGCTGGGAGCGGTCCAGGTATCCAAGCGACCTTCACTATCGTAGGTCATCGTGGCCCCAGTCTGCGTAGCATCACAGCTATGGGCAGTCGTGGTGTCCACATTTCGACAGGTCATATTCCCCATGGCATCGTAGCTAGCGTACTGGTTGGAGATAGTACTTACTGACGTCGACGGAAGCAAGTAAACTGTGATAGAATCGGCAGCATGGGAGCACCAAAGAAAGCCGATTGGCGAGAAGAACGACGCAAACAAGCATGGAAACTGAAGCAACAAGGATGGCAACAAAAGGATATAGCCAAAGCACTAGGGGTAAGTAAGGGAGCCGTGAGCCAATGGATGAAACAAGCAAGAGAAGGCGGCATAGAAGCACTCAAAGCACATCCTCCTAAAGGCGTGAAGCCAAAACTGTCAATTGAGCAACAAGCGCAGATTCCTGGCTTGTTGGTGGAGGGGGCAGAAGCCTATGGATTTCGGGGAGATGTCTGGACAGGGAAGCGGATCGCGGAAGTGATCTATCGCAGCTTTGGTGTCCGTTACCATCCCGATCACGCCGGACGACTGTTACGAGAAGCTGGTTGGAGTCCTCAACAGCCAATCGAACGGGCGACGCAACGGAATGAAGAAGCTATCAAGCAGTGGTATGAAGATCGTTGGCCAGCGATTAAAAAAAAGCCGAAAACGAGAAATACACCATCCTCTGGGTAGATGAGGCTGGGTTCTATCTGCTGCCAATGGCGGTTCGTACTTGGGCTCCGCGCAGGCAAACGCCTCTTCTGCGCGTGAAACTGACACGGGATCACCTCTCCGCGATCAGTGGGATTACCCTGGATGGGCGGCTTTTCATGCAAGTGCGCCAGACCTCCTATGATGCGGAGGCAGTGGTCGGATTTCTGAAAGTGCTGTTGCGTAAGATCAGCGGCAAGGTCCTGATCATCTGGGATGGCTCTCCCATCCATCGCAACCATGAGATCAAGACCTTTCTCAAAACGAAGATGGGCAAACGACTGCATTTGGAGCAACTTCCAGGCTACGCTCCCGACCTCAACCCAGATGAGGGCATCTGGCAGTATCTCAAGCGCGTCGAGATGGGCAATCTCTGTTGTCGGGACCTCGATCACTTGTATCAAGAGCTGCTTCGAGCAAAAGAGCGATTACGTCACAAACGCGACATTATTCGTAGTTGTTCACTGCAATGCGGCTACTCAGTTTAGTTTCTTATCACGATGTCAGTAATGTACTTGCGCCATGCACATGGTTTGTGTCATACGTAGTTGACCCACCAGGGCCAAGGTTGAAACGATCTAGGGAATCGTAGCTAAACTGTTGTTGATAGGTTGAAATGGTTGAGCCAGCAGGCGTATTGCCACAGTGATCACCACCCGTAGGTGTACCCGTATTGCCTGCCCACACAAGCCGGCTCAAACTATCGTAACAGAAGGATTGAACGTCTGTCTGTGTTCCTCCAGTGGTAGTGGGCAATGAGGTTGTTAAACCTATGACATTGCCAACATTATCAAGCGTTCGGGTCTGGTCCCAGAGGGTATTCCCTCCTTTAGAGGCACTGATAGTTTGCGGGCGCTGAATGTTATCATAGGTCGTTGACGTTGAAAAAACAGGAGTTGGTGTACTCGCTTTGGACGCTGATCCGCCCATTCCCATCCCAGCAACCAGACCATTGTTCGTGTAGGTTACTTGACCTACGAGAAAGTTGACGGGATCGGAACTCGTAGGAGAACCAAAGTAGGATGAACGCAAGTAATCGTTATTGTCGTATTGGCTGGTGACATTTTCCCCATCAGGATATGTCACATCGATTACTTGACCCACCTCATTATACGATGAATACACAGCCTGTGTCGTGGTCTGACTATCAGCTGAGACCGAGAGCATACTCAGCGTCTGTTGACCACGCTGATCATAGGCTTTGCAACGCCAACCACTACCGGCTGTGCTACTAAACACCTCTGCCGTTGACATTTTAACGGCATAAGACTGACCAGAAGCTGCACAGTTGGATGGGAACGTAACACTTGAGTTACTACTGTTATCGTAGCTATCGTAAAAGAAAATGTCATAGGCGCTGTTGCTACAAGGGTTCACCGAAGCAGAGGTTGCGCCTTTACACAACGGACGATCAAGAGCATCATAGCTCACAAAGACGCTCTTATTACGTGGGTCAGTTTGGCTGAGTGGATTCCCGTCAGCATCGTAGCTATACTTCCATGCTAAGTCTGTTGATCCGCTACAGTTGGCTGGCAGCGGAACATTCTGACAAGAACCCGAATCTGAATCATTAAAACCTGAAATCCGTTTGAGAGCATCATAACTCGCGCTATAATTGGCCTTCACTGCTCCTGTACTATCATAAGTTTGCACTGAGAGCGTATTGCCTACCGTGTCGTAGGTCTTACCTACTGTGCGGATTACAGTATAGGGGCTGCTTGCGCCATTGAAGACCTGACTGTACCGAGAACGCCCAAGCGCATCAGTATACGTAATAGACTGATGGTTATAGGCATCTAAAGCTATCGATTGCTCGTAGGCTGTGCTATTTTCGCTAGAGAGTGTAGCCACACCTTGAGCAACTGTATAACTAGTACTCACCTCCTGCATAATCGTCGTAGCATCACCATAGGTGATAGTACCCAGAGAACGTCCTAAACTGTCGTAGCTCGTTACCGTACGAGGCTGATTAAGGTCAGGTGTAACATAGCCAGAGGTCAAAGCCGAAACAGCATAGGGCATATTTTTGGTTGTGGCTCGACCCATATTGTCATAAATGGTATAGGAGATAAGTGCCGAGGGGATCGCTGGCACTTTGGAAAGCATATTCGGGCCGGGTTTCTTCGTTTCAACCAATCTTCCAAGCCCATCATACCATTGCTGCGTTGTTGTGGTCCGTGTATTCCCACTTGTCACTCGCGCAGTGGCATCGATCTCCACACAAGGTACCGTTGAGCCATTGGTACACGTATTGTTGTACGTGTACGATATTGTTGGATAGTTAGCGCTATCTCCCGGACGGATCACCGCCGTCAGACGACCCAACGCATCATACTGATAGCTGGTCGTTTGCCCATTGGCATCTGTTTCGCTCAAGAGCCATTGCCCAAAGCCGCCATTGGCGCTGTTGGCATCGTAGGTGTAAGTCACCGTCTGGTTCTTGGCATTGGCAGCCGTGAGCAGATGCGCGTCGAAGGTATCGTAGGTAGCACACGCGCTGTACTGTGAAGACCCACTAGTACAGCCCAGATGATTGTCCCCATCGATGCCTGTGATGGGCGTGCCACTTGCGTCATAGCCGTGCTTGACGGTGACGGAAGAACCGGTACAGCCACCGTTAGTTAAGTACGCGATATTCTGCGTGGCCTGTGGCAGCGTAGGTGCCTGATTGTAGGCCGTGTTGGAACCATAGACCGAGGCCGTGCAGCTATAGATGTTGTTGCTGGCATCCTGCAGGAAGGATTGGGCTGACAAATCGGTCAGATACTGGCCCGAGCCAATGTTATCCTTGGGATAAAAGGTGTTACGCGTGATGAAGTGCGCGCCACCCACGTCATTGGCGGTGACATCCACCTTGCTGACGTTGCCATAGTCATAGGTGCCCACGCCCTGGTTATCTCCATCATAAGACGTGGTGATGGTCTTGTGCAGAACCCGGGCGTCCGTCGTGTAGTGGCCCAGGTCCGTGACCCCATCCACCTGGTAGTCATCTTCTTGCGTGGCGCGTGGGTCACATACGACCACGGGGTTATTCTGATCCAGCAGGCTGATGAGCTTGGTATCGCCCGGATTGCCGTTGGCTGGACCGACTCCGCCGCCGTAGGCCGTTTCGGTATGCCCCACGCCTGGTGGGGAACAGTTGGTCGCCGGGTTGAGCTGCTTGACTTTGAGCAACTGCCCGGTCGAGCTAAAATCCTCCTCTGTTTTCAGATGGCCTGCCATGCCTGGATCATACCAGTAGGGCTGGTCATGACAGGGATTTGTTGTTGGTGAGGTGTAACACTGGACACCAGGTGCCACCCCCCAACCGCTCGTCGAGGCAAAGTACTCGATCTGATAGGAGTTATCGGGCTGCGTTACCTGCGCATTCGCGAAACTGGTAAACTGCCCGTTGTAGTAGTCAGCATAGTCTGTGTCATTCTGATTGCCCCAGGTATAGCCATAGTTACAATCAGTACACCAACTTAGCTCGCCTCCATTGACGCCATACTGGTACTTCCAGGATGAGGTCACCCCGTTGGTCACACTGCTGCGCGAGGTCACCACCTCACGGCTCCAGCTGTGATCATCGGCCGTACCGCAGGTGGTTCCCGCCGCTTGGTGCCCGTTACAGGCAAAGGGATCGTTGGGGTTACCACTGCTGACCCCATGCGTATTGCCATGGGCCTCATTCCAGCTCACGTTCTCGTGCCAGCCACGCCCATTGTCCAGGGTGGTAATATAGCGCCCATTGTAGCTCGTCTCCCACAGCACACAGCCTCCCCCATTGGAGGTCGTCCAGGAGGGACAGGTCGCCGCCGAGGAGGCATTGCGCCATAGGTCCACATAGCGCTGAGGAAGCGTGGAGTAGGAGATGTTGATCACGGGAGCATTGAGCGTGGTCCCATTGGTTCCCTGCTCCTGAATCTGCGTCAGGTCCAGGTAGCCTGCCACACTCTCCTGTGATCCGGTGAGGGGATCGGTGATGGTCTGCGGTTGGGTCTGCTCATAGGAGAAGAGGTATTTGTGCAGCAGATGCCCCTGCATCTGAATAAGGAAACACTTGGGCATGAAATAAGAAACGGCGCTGTTGGCATCATAGCTGTAGGTAATGCTCTGGTTCTTGGCATTGACTGCCGTGAGCAGATGCGCGTCGAAGGTATCGTAGGTGGCACACGCACTGTACTGTGAAGACCCACTAGTGGTCAGTCCAATTAGGTTTGACAGGGCTGGCTTGTGCGTGATAGCGTAGGAGCATGAAAGAAGCAATCAACCTGACGCCAGCAGAGCGAAAAGAACTGCAAACCCTGTTACATCGGGGCAAAGCCAGTGCTCGAATCCTGACCCGTGCACGTATCCTGTTGAAGGCTGCCGATGGATGGCCGAATCAACGCATTATGGAGGCTATCGAAACCAGCCTCTCGACCGTCAAACGCGTGCGAGAACGGTATGCGGAGGGTGGCCTTACTCGTGTGCTAAAGGATCAGCCACAAGCTCACCGACGGCACGCCCTCACGCCCGTTCAATCCGCTCATCTGGTAGCGATCACCTGTAGCCCGGTGCCAGAGGGACACGATCATTGGACCGTGCGCTTACTGGCAGACCAGGCGGTGGAACTGGGCTTTGTCGAGTCTATTTCGCCAGAGACGATCCGCCAACTCTTGAAAAAAACGAACTCAAGCCGTGGCAACACGAGCAGTGGTGTATCCCACAGGTAGGAGCACCATTTGTGGCAGCCATGGAAGATGTGCTCGAACTCTACGAAGAGGAGTACGATCCGCTGTATCCCACCGTGTGCTTCGATGAAAAACCGGTGTCGTTGATCGCTGATGTTTCTCCTGCTCAAGCTGTCGACCCTGGCGTTGCGGCGCGGACGGACTACGAATATCAACGCCATGGCACTCGCAATGTCTTTTTCTTTGTGGAACCCCAGGCTGGTTGGAGGCATGTCAGCGTGACCCAGCAGCGCACGAAACAGGACGACGCCCGCTGTATGCAATGGCTCGTGGACGAAGCGTATCCCAACGCCGAATATATCCGGGTCGTGCAAGATAACCTGAGTACGCACACACCCGCCGCTCTCTACGAAACCTTTGCTCCCGCCGCGCGCCCGGCGCATCTTACGTCGTCTGGAGTTTCATTTCACTCCCAAACACGGGAGTTGGTTGAATATGGCAGAGATTGAGATTGGCATCTTTTCTCGCGGGTGTTTGTCCCATCGGGTTGGTGATGAAGCCACCCTGCTTCGACGGTTTCAGGCTCTTGAGACCGAGCGCAATCACAAGCATTGTACCATCACCTGGTGTTTTACCTCTGATGATGCTCGGGTGAAACTTGAACGGCTTTATCCCATCAAGCAAACCTAACTGGACTGACCACTAGTACAGCCCAGGTGATTGTCACCATCAATATTCGTGATGGGTGTACCGCTCGTATCGTAGCCATGCTTCACCGTGACAGAAGAGCCGCTACAGCCACCATTGGCCAGGTAGGCAATGTTCTGCGTAGGCTGTGGCAGAGTAGTGCCTGATTGTAGGTATAGTCGAAACGCCTTTTTAGCCCATCATCACGTCTTTTATATCATTATATACCGTTTTTAAGCGTATCTGCACTATTCAAAGCATATATATGTCAGAACAATTTTTCACATTTCATGCCGTTTTTCTCCGTAAAAACTGCTGTCAATTTCCTACATCGTTTATACCATCTATATCATCTCTCCAAGCAGTTTTATTAAGCCCACTCTGGGGAGCTTTTGATTCATCTACGGGCTCAAACGCAATTTTGATGACGAGCGGGAATACCTGAGCAGTAAACTGTGTTAAAAGGGGTAGAGAAATAGATTTGTTGGTGGAGGGAGATTCTACGTCTACAATGCCCCTTTTGAACCTTCCCGAGGTGGAAGGGTTGTACCTCGAAGAAGTAGTGGCAGAGGTCCAACAGATCTCTGTTACGGTTGCCACCACCCTTGCTCACGCTTCTTGCCCAGTCTGTAGCATCGTCTCGTCTCGCATTCACAGACGCTATCAGCGGACCGTTGCCGATTTGCCCTGATCTGGTATCGCCATTCGTTTGTTTGTGCATATGTGCTTGTCTTGTTGTGAGACCCCAGTATGCCTGTGCATCGTCCCCTGTTCATGGTCTAGCTTCCCTAAGAGCTGCCTCAGTTTCTGATATCCCTGGGATCTTCAAACATCGACTGGCAGTAGAAGAGGTGCGAGGCAAACTGCTTCTGCCCCTCCTCATCCAGGCGATCATCTTCGGACATATAGGTATTGATGGACTTCAGTGCCATCGCGCGCCACTGCTCATCATCCAGGGGCGGCGCAAGGCCACAATACAGAAGCTCTGAGGAAGGGGATGATCATGCACAAGTGTGCCAGCGTTGGGAGCAATTTGCGCTGCGCCAGGTCGCCCGTGGCTCCAAATATAACGATTGCGCAGGGCTAGGGCATATGCCCATCCTGCCAGATCTTATGCGGCTTCAATTTCTGCGAGGCTTCAGCCTGCTGAGTCATAATACGCTTTGTGCTAGTGGATGACAAAAAAGGAGAACGGAAGTACGCTTCTGTTTGTAAAGCCAATCAACAAACAAGGAGCGTCCAGCAATGCTTGACAAAGCGACCGTTCTCACCACTCTTTTTCTCATAGTTGATGACCTAATGAAAGGATCAGCCGTGATCAAAGACGCCTTAGAGCGACCAGGACCCGCTCCCCAGCTTTCAGATAGCGAGGTGGTCACCATCGCCTTGTATCAGGAACTCATTGGAGAGCCGAGAGAAGATCACTTCTTTCGCTTGCACCACGAGCAGTTGCGGCCCTTCTTTCCTGGGCTCAATGAACGCAGTCGCTACAACCGCCGCAAGCGATCTCTGTGGGCCGTGATCTTGGCCATACGAGCAGGCTTGTGCCTCGTGCAAGAGGCCCAGCAGATGGAGGAGACCGCCGCCATTGACTCGGCTCCTGTCCCCTGTATCAGCTACAAACGCAGTAAGAAGGCAAGCGATTTTGCCGGTCATGCCGACTATGGCGTCTGTAGCAGCAAGGCGATGAAGTACTTTGGATGCAAGCTCCATAGCCTCGTTGGTCTCTCAGGCGTCATTCTTGGCTTCTTGCTGACTCCAGCCAGTCACTATGACAATCAGCCCGTAGTGGAGTTGCTCGATTCGGTGGCTCATCACCTCAAGCGGCTGATTGGGGATGGGGCTTACAATGATCAAGCACTCCAAAGGACCCTTGAGCACACTCGCTCGCTGCTCTTGTTCGCTCCCGTCAAAGCAAATCAGCCTGCCAAGCGCTCTGCGACGGCTCAAAAGGTCCTCAATCGCTTGCGCTTGATCTGCGAAACAGTCAATGCCCAATTGCAAGAGCAGTTTCACCTCTCCAAGCATTATGCCAAGAGCGTCTGGGGATTGTTCACGCGCATTGCGGTCAAAGTCACTGCTCATAGCGCTGGCATGATGCTCAACACGCTCTTGGGTCGACCTCCTCTCAAGTTAGCTGATCTGGCCGTCTAAACTACTAGCACAAAGCGTATAATATATTCTCCTTTTGTCTGTAATAGATTTGTTAATTTTACACATCATCATAAGCATCTCCTAACGATACAAAATCAGACAACTCCCAATATGGATCATCACCTTGGCCTTCATAAAGATGATTGAGTAACTCCGTGAATGACTGGGCAATAATAGGGCATGAACCTGCTACTGCATGTACATCGAAGAAACTGTTATAGCAACGTCCCAATCGTTGTTTACTAAAATCGATTGTTAAATACTCGTTGTTATCATCTTTAGCAATGATATACCAGCTCCACGATATATCTTTTAGTGCTTCCTCAGAATAATGTCTAGGGCCAACAATAACAGGATTAGCTAAAATTACTTCGGCCGGAGTTACAATAGACACACGATACACTTCCGCGTTTTCAAAGAGCGAGACTCCCCCACAAATTTCATAAAATTCACGTACATCATCAGGAAGTTGATGTTCTTCGGAAATTTGTGGTAAGCCACAAGGTTCAGCAACGAAGCAATCAGGAGTTGTACGAATCTTTTGAACTAATTCTTGTATAGAGAACATGGCGGCCTCCTTTTGTACCTTTCATAGTGAGACAAAGCATTATCTATTCATGCAATGCTTTGTCTCACTAGTACACATTGTGCTGGCTATTTAGCATATCCGTTCCAAAATCTCTGACTCATGCCAAGAAACGAGAGGCAGAAAAAGCACGGAAAGGGTTTATCTCAAGTGGATACACTCCATCGTCAGCACGCCAGACCTCTGCGATGAGGCAAGAGGACGTGTTCTCTTTGCTCAATGAAGCAAAGGGTCAGACTGCACAGAAACACATTCGTACATCTTCTCTTTTCTCTGGCTTTTGGCTATTTAGGCGGCCCTCCGGTAGTCATGGTGTAACCCACCCAACATGGGAATGGCGATCACCCGGCTTGGGGGCTTCAGAAGAGAAGCAGACGGAACCGATGGCACCGGAATGCGTTGCCCCAGCCCTTGATGGGGTCGAGCTTGGTTGAAGTAGACCGTATAGGCATTGAGGAGCCGATGGAGTTGCTTCTCATGGAAGATCAGGGAATGATCCAAGCATTCTCGCCTCACACTTCCCAGAAAGCGTTCACACACAGCATTGGCACGCGGCGTTCGGTATGGTGTGCGAAGCACCTTGATCCCACTCGTTGCGGCCACGCGAGCAAAATTCGGCCCGAATTTGCGATCATTATCCCTGATCAGATACTTGGGTGTTTGCCCATACGGAGTCGCTTCGCGCAGTTGTTGCGCGACCCAGGGATCGGTCGGCGATCGCGTCACGTTCACATGGATCACCTGGCGCGACTGGAGTTCGATGATGAAAAAAGCAAAAAGTGGGCGGAAGAAGAGATCAGTCACCTGTAAGAAATCACAGGCCCACACGCCTGCCGCGTGATTGCGCAAGAACGTTTTCCAACTCTGCCCATTCGGTCGTCTCCGGCGAATGGGCCTCATATATTTCTGGATGGTTCGTTTGCTCACGCGAATATCCAACTTGAGCAGTTCTCCCCGAATACGCTCCGCTCCCCAAAGTCGATTCTTCGCTGCCATTTCCTTGATCAAGCAGATCGTCTCAGGTGAGAGCTTCGACGTTCTCGCGCATGCCTTCGTTTTGCGCTTCCAGAACAGACGGAAGAGTTCACGATGCCAGCGCAGGAGCGTCTCTGGCTGGACAAGGAAAAGCGCCTGTTTCCAGGTTCGGACCATCCTGGCAAGGAGCACGAAAAGAAGCCGATCCGTCTTCCGATAGGTCGGTCGCTTGACCTGTCGACGGAGAATGATCAGTTGCTGCCGTAAGAGCGCATTTTCCGCCAGCAGTTCCAATTTCCCTTTAGTCAGATCGGCAAGCGTACCGGGCACAAGGGAGGTTGCCGATGGTTTGACCCAACAGAGAACGCGTTCGAGAAATGTTTGGAAGTTGAAAGACAGGCATCGCTTGACCGAGGAAAATACCCACCACACAAATAGAACCTCTTCTTTGTAAAAATGGCATATGGTTGGAGTGCATACACAGAATGGGCAGTGTTGATTGTACACGCATCTCACGTGCTTGGCAAGAAAGCTCATTTCATTGTTCATAACAGGCTGATTTCCCGAACAGATGTCCCAAGTAGCCAGCACAGTCGCCGGAGGGTGCGCGTGCAGCGGCGGGAGATCCTCCAACGTTCTGGCAAAGAGCCAGGGGCGAAAGGACGCTTTGCAACAACTGACCACTCCCCCTTGCCGTTGCCAGACAAGCGCTTTCCCTGCCCGTGTCGCCCAGACAGAGACAATACCTGGTGTCGGATCCCAGCCGAAGAGCATCTCATCATGAAGGTGGGCCGGAGCACTCGTTTCTGGATCGGCTGTCATGGGTTCGTCCTTTCGTATCAGAGCAGCACCTCTGGATACCCGTTTTTCCAATGCTCGCGTGTTGCATAGTGGTCAGACACGTTCATGATACTACTGAAAGCGGTGAAATTTCACCCTGATTGAGAGGAAGAGGTCAACATCTTGGAAAAAACACGGGAGCACATGCGAGAAAGAAGCAGGTGGTCATTACCGAACGTCGAGGAGCAGCCGTCACGTAACGACATTCTCTTCATCTGCTCTTGAAATTCGTATCGTTGGTCGTCGACCTTCACTGTCCCCCTCGCGCTGCGCTCCTGCGACAGAAACAGAACACAGACGAGCATCTCGATACCTCCACAGGAATGCAATCCTCTCCCTGCAGAACACGATCGCGCACACGGCGCCTGGCGTACGCCCCTCGTCACCACTAGAACCCAGGCCTCTCATTCCGCTCCGACAGCCGATAGCGCCCGGGCCTGTCGGAATTACCCACCTCAGTCCATCCTCCTCCTCGTCTTCCGCAACATACCCCGAATCTTTCAGTCCCACCAAATCAAGAGCTGCATCTCATTCTCCCACCTCCACCCACTCACGAAAGACATGCACCTGCAGCTGTTTTCCACACTCATATTTGCAGCCACCTCCCCTTGAAATGCTAGTCAAAAACCTTTACCAACTTTCGCTGGGCTGGTCCAAAATGCTAATCAAAAAGTTTACCACTGGGTCAGGAGAATGTGTCAGTAAAGAGAATAGACCTGGACGTGCCATTTGAACGAGAAAGCAGGCTTTGCCCACGAACTGAGGCTGAGCTTGGGATGAAATGGCACATCCAGGCCGAAGCCAAGAATGTAAATCACTTCACGACATGAAATGATCTACATTCTATCAATATACTCAATGTACAGCAGGTGTTACATGCACAAATGCAACCTTATGGTACCTACATCCCCATTTTGGCGAGGAATTCAGCTCACCGCATCTCCCTTAATTTTCTCCGCCGTCACATCGAAGCATCGCATTTCCTTCCTCATCCATGGCTTTATGGCAACTTGTGGAGGGATATGCAAGGAAGAGAACAACTACTGCACTAATAGCTACAAGCAAAACATCTGCCACTAATTGGAGTACTTGCCCTGCATCGGTATCAACATACAGGTTTGCGTACCAACCACTCGTCTTGATGCTATCCCATTGTTGGGAAATAAGCGGATCGAAATTGCTCTCTGACCAGGAATCATCTCGCGAATCAAAAGCATCCACCGTTCCCCCAATGGTGCCATGCTTCAGGAAAACGAAGACCTTTCCCGATGCATCTCGGTAGTTATAAACAGCCATAGCAAAGGTATACTTATGCCCGATAAACCCGCTTTCATGTACGCTTCCTTGATAGCTCACACCCCCAGCAATGGTAAATCCAACGAATGCTTGCCCTGTCGTTGTAGATGGCCCCAATTGCCCGGAATTGAATAGGACAGAGTCAGGAGGTGATGCGTTCAGGTCAGTGATCAACGTGCGGAGAGAAACTGGGCGGCTCAGTTTCATTTGTTGTGCTAAAGTTGCCATGTCTACCGGATCATTTGGCGGTACTTTTACTTTGGCTGCGTCACGAAAACTTCCCATCGTGATATCTCCTCTTACTGCAACGCGATCAGAATGGGGATCATTCCCTGACCTGCTTGGAGAGGCCGTAGTGCTTTTCCAATCACTGCCCCGAACGCCTTAAAAGGATCATCTGCTTTCATCGCGTGGCCAATGGTGGGAGAGGTCGTCAACAGATCACCCACTTCGATGGAAGCATACTGTGCATCGACCTTACAATACACTTTTCCTATCAAAGCAACTGGCATCCTGCTCTCTGAAGGCTCCTTTTTATCCAGGATCAAACCGGGCTTGTAATCGCCAGCTCCGGAGATGACTCCTGCAACGGTCTTATCGTAAGCCTTGTAGCTTGGTTGAAGTGCACCCTGTTGATCCAGAACTACTACCATCCCAGGCTCAGTGTGTTCAGTTGATGCGATGTCGAACTCTTCTGCACAATCACCATGACCACTGCTTAAAACAACGTCTCCAGCGACGGTAACATTTCCAGTGACAGTAACATGCCTTTTTGAAACAATGTCTCCAGTGACGGTGACATTTCCCTCAAACCACCCCGCAAATCCGTCTCCATCGGCTCGTCCATACACACCATGACCATTTCCAGCATGGATACCAGCGACGCCACTCATTCCAGCCGCCTGTGTTGTCCCAAAGACGCCATCTCCTGCTGTCCCACCAAAGCCGGAAACGCCAGTTCCAACGCGACTAGAGCCAACCACACCGTAGAGGGAGTAACTAGAGCCATACACTCCAGTCCCATCCTGGCTGTCTCCCTGCACGCCGCTCCCAACGTCAGCTATTCCGCGGACGCCAACGCCGGAGCCACTGGTTACACTCTGAGAGAAATCTCCACTGCCATCATCTCCAAAGCCACGACCTACGATAGCAGTACTTCCATCAGTTACAGTCACATCAATTGGGTCACTCATACCATTTCTCCTGTCTTGTAATGGATACATACATAGGAAACATTTATTTGTTTCCCAACGAGAAGAGGAAAAGAGGACTTTCAGAAATGCTGAGTTTCCTTGGCTCATTTTTCTGATTTCCGGTAGGATCAATGTTTTCATGTGGCAAGCCTATGGTTTTTTCGCGACAAGAGCATGGATCTTTTACGGCTGTGTTGCAAAGATTTACGAGGGAAGACGATGGGCGTGAAGTCTCATTTCTTGTTGCGCTTAGGCAACCAGTCCAAACAGGCTGGCAATGAAGGAAATCTGTCCAGGAATGTTCCCTTTTTCCACCCCATGCATCTGTCCCTTGCGAATCATATGCATACTCTCGTATCCCTGTAAGGTATGCCATGCCGTTTCAAAAGAAAAGAAGCCCAATCCCGGTTTCACCAGCCGTTTGATGAACCGGTGATCTTGTTCAATCAGGTTGTTGAGATACTTGCTCTGCCGCAGTTCACAAGGACCTGCAAGGGTCCCCGCTGCTTTCAATTCGTTGAAGGCTTTGGGAGAGGCCGCGTTTTTGTCAACGGTGATGACGCGGGGAGTTCCCGTATAGGAGGCTCCGAGCGCTTTCGCGAAAAAGCTCTTGGCGGCTGGTGCATCGCGGGTAACACTCAGATGGAACTCCAGCGTCTTTCCCTGAGAATCCACCGCGCGGTACAGGTATATCCAAATACCTTTGACCTTCACCTACGTCTCATCGACCCGCCAGGAATCATTGCTGGGTTTGAGATGAGGCCGACAGCGCTTCTCCAGTTCGGGAGCGTAGCGCTGCACCCACCGATAGATCGTGGTGTGGTCCACCTGGAGACCCCGCTCCCGCATCATCTCCTCCAGATCCCGATAGCTTAACGCGTATCGTAAATACCAGCGGACGCAAAGCAAAATAATCTCCGCCTCAAAGTGACGCCATTTGAAGGGCTGCTATTCTTCCATGGTGGACGCTCTTGTGTTCTTTTTCCCACCATTCTGACAGATCAGCTTTCTTTTTGCAACACAGCCGCCGCATACACTTTTATCAAGACTTCATCGTCCTTGAGAGTCGGTTTTGCAACCTCTTTGAGCTGAAGAACATCAGGTGATCCGTAGTGTGTGTAGACAATGGCTTTCATCGTGTTTGCACTGGCGACCGGAAACGCTTCATGGTCTCCTCGAATCTGTTCTGCTTGTGGGGCCTTTATATTGGTCTGTGCCATAACAATGCTCCTGTTTCCCTCGCTGCCAGGTCACTTTTCCTGTGCGGCACCATTTCTAATACGACGTGAGTATTCTGCGAGAAGGATCACCACATGAGGTGTTCCCTCCATCAAACCCGGTGCAACTCAGAGTCTCAATTGATTGCCGCCAGGGCAGCCCGTCTGACGGCTGGCTTGACGGTCTTCACGCCGATCACGAGCAGGTAGACGAGCATCGAGATCTCCGCGATTGTTGGCAGGATGACGCCGACGAAGGTGTGATGAGTCCCGGGAAGATCGGGAGTGATCTTTTGAGCGAAGGCGGGGACCAGCAACAACGTGAGCAGGTCCACGAGGGAGCACACGCCCCCCACGATGAGCAGGACGCCCAGCCCCTTGGGGAACATCTCTGATGACTTGTAGGCGAGATATCCCAGCGGCACCAACCACAGGCCAAAGAAGATCTGCGCGATGAGGGTCCCATAATGCTGGGTGTCGAGCAAGAGCAGCACCAGGGCATTCGACCCCGCGGTGCCCAAGGCGACCAAGTTGACTGCACCGGTTGCGGCCCGCAAGCCCTCAAACTCGAAGATCGCGTTGAGACAGACGATGCCGGTCCCGATTGCGACCAAGATGACCATTGCGCTCGCCACGCTCTTGTTCACGTGCTGGAGTAGCCGGTAGAGGGTCAACGCGAGGAAGACGGTAACTGTCGCCTGGAACAGGTCGGCGACGATACCGATACGGACAAGTCCAGAATTGGCAATGACATTTCCGGCCGTCGTCGCCGCGTCGCCTGCGACGTACATCCTGGGGTACATAAAGCCCAGGGCGAAGCCGCCGAAGATGCCGACGAGCAGGTAGAGGACGCCAGCGATTCTCGCGAGACGCTTGGGTGAGTTCATGGTGTCTCCACTCGCTCCCTGAAACGCTTCACGGTCTCCTTGAAACGGGTCTGCTCGTGAGGTCTTTACATTGGCCTGTGTCATAACAATGCTCATCTTTCTTACACTGCCGGGTCACTTTTCCTGGACGGCACCATTTCCAATACAACGCGAGTCTGCTGCGAGAAGGCTCATCACATGCGGTGTCTTCTCACTCAGTGATCACAATCGATCACTGAGATGACAAGGCGAGCTATGCCCGACGAGAAGCGGAAGGATTGGTGGCGGTAGCCGCGCTGGCATCTTGCGTATCGCTGGAGAGGATCGGAGAGGGCTGAAAGCCTTTGACGACCAGCCAGACGCCCAGCGAAAACTCAAAGAGCGCGACCGGAAGTGCGGACAACCCAGCTAAGGGGGCATGTAGCCCGAGAAGACCGAACATCACAGCGATGTAGCCTGCGAGGAGGATGGGCGCTCCGACGATTCCGATCAGGGAAAGGGCTCGAGGCACCAGGCGCGACTGGTACAGCAGGAAGCCCAGCAACAGGTCGCATATGGCCGGCATGAAGCTTTGTCCGAGGAGGAAGATGCGGTCATACAGGGTGGCAAGCGCATGGCCGGTGACCAATGCACCTGCTCCAGCTCCGGCCTGCCGCAAGGTCACAATCGACAAAAGGAACGCCACGCCGACGAAAATGGTGCCGGATTCCAGAATTCGGGAGGCAACCAGACCCAGCGCGGCCGCTTCGTTCTGCTTCTTGAGCACCGGGAACAGCACGACGGCGGTGCCGATGCCAGCGAGAGCCACGATGATCTCTAGGATACCGCCGATGATGGCGGCAGTGTCCGGGCCCGCGCCGATGATGTAGTTTGCACCTTTTACCGAACCGTAGATAAAGAGGGTCGGGATCGAGACAAAGGTGAGCAGGTAAAGCACGCCCGCGACAAGCGCGGTCTTTCTACGTGGACTCATCTGAACCGCTTCACGGTCTGCTTGAAGCGGGCCTGCTCGTGTGGTCTTTCCAGTGGTTATTGTCATCACAATGCTCCTTTTTCTTACGCTGACAGGACACGTTTCCTGTCCAGCATTATTTCCAATACGACGTGCGTCTTCGGCGAGAAGGCTCACCACATGAGATGTCTTCCTCACTCAGTGATCACATAGGAGAGGGGAGGACATCGGGGTCGTTCCAGAGTCTCTTGTAGGACTCACGGTTCACTCCTGTTCCCGGCAGTTCGCTACGAAGTGTTCTGCCATGAGCAGGCGTCGGACCGTCATCGACTTCCCACGCTCAACGCGCGTGAGGGACACCATTTGCGAGCGCGCGTGGCGGAGTTAGCTGGGCAAGTGGCAATGACGCCTGCTTTGCCTCACCACCCTCACCTATCGGACCCTCTCAATTGCGCTCCTCCGCTCGTTTGAGCATGTCGGGTTTCCCGATTTAGATGGAGCTTCCTGTCATCTCTCTCTGCACCAGAGGTGTAGGAGGCTCCCCAACCTGGGCTTGCGGCTGTTGATACCGGATATGCTGGTCAATCGAAGTGAGCACATCGTGTAAGGCATTGCGTTGCTGCATAGCTCCAATTGCTGCGGTAATCAGCAGAGGATGGATGAACAGCCCAACCGCTCCTACTACAATCTGATCGACCCAGTCCTGCGCGCCTACGGTCACGAGCGTCCCACCGTTAACATGCTGGAAGGAAATCGCGAGGACCTTCTCAAAGCCGGTAATGGCTCTCAAGGTGCTTTCCTTCTTCAGTTGCACAGTAGTCTGGTTGACATCACCAAAGTGTTGAGCCTCGTAGCCCTGTGCCTGGTACTCAAGCACCAGCCCTTCAGCAAGCACTGGAATAGTAATCTCCTGAGTTTGATAGAAACGGGTTTCCATGGTCGCCCTTCTTTCTGTTGGAGGGAAGTGTAAGTAAGGGATGCGTGTGGTTACTGACAGATCAGACCATCGTTGTCGCATCTCTTGCTCCTCGTCAAATCGACTGAGGGGATGTGAGTGGCATTACTGGGGAGTGCAGAAGAAGGGAAATACCGAAGCTACTTCTGTTGGAAGGAAGAGCATTGCACTTGCTCTTATTCCTACCTTACAGTATAACATAATTATCTAGCCTTTATCAAGTACATAAATAATTATATGTTTCTTTTATGGTGAAATCAAGAACATTGAGGAGAAAGGCGGAACTGGTTCCTTTGCGGCTCATATCAGCTTATTACGTAGCTATTCCCCTTTAGCGAAAGAGTAGGGTAAGAGGCCGGGTCCTGGTTGCCCAGGAACACCAACCCCTCCCCTCCGAACAGTGCTTGCACGTTTCCGCGCACACTGCTCTCCAAGAGCCGCTACGATCAGTGTTCAGCGTGGAAGGTAGGCCAACTGAGAGAGTCTCAGTCCGTCATATTCTCCACGATGGATCTTTCGGTGGCAATCTGAGCAAACGGGAACTTGCTTTCGGTTCATCGCTCGCAAGAGACTGTTGAAACCGGTGGCTATCCGTTTGTTCGAGAGTTTGCGAATGTGTCGAACGTGGTGCATCTCGATCTGCCCTTTTGCTTCTCCACAGATGCAGCAGGGCTTTCCCAGCTTCGAGCGGGTTCTCAGGTGGATCACCGTTCGGATGACATCAATATCGCGTTGTGTTCCGCCCTGAAAGGCGAGCTTATTCTTCGTCCAATCGCGATTGAGGTAGAAACTCACCTTCCGATCTGCTTTTCCTCTCTCGTCTTTAAGAGAGTAGGATAGTTCTTTTCCAAAGCGTTGAAAGACCCCGGGCACGGAAATCCGGTATTTCTGCGCCAGCGTTTTTGCGAGCGAGAATTTGAGAATGTACTGAATGCGGGACAGGTGTTTCCAGTTGTCCGTAAAGCGGTAATAGTTTTGGAGTCCGCGATTGACTCCGCTGTATAACTGGATGATCTGGTCCGCGTCCAGTTGAGTCCACAGTCGCTTGGGTGTAGGTTCTCCTGTTGCCGTGCAAAAGCCTCGGCTGTTCAGCCGCCCGATCAGCTTGTCGATGGGAGCTTTCATGATGGTTGCCCATCCCGTACTACGACGCTTGATCGTTTTCCCTTTGCTGGTCTTTTGCTGAACAACTTTCGCCTCGCCTCCGTTGCCGATGGAAAGACGTGTCCCCAGGAAGAAGGCTTCTTCGGTCCGAGCATGGGTAATGTGCGTTTTCTCTTCGTTGAGTGTCAGCTTGAGGTGATCTCTGAGGAAGCATTTCACAGCTTCCTTGATTTCCTCGGCTTGCGCGTGACTCCCACACAGACCGATCAGCCAGTCGTCGGCGTATCTCAGATATCTCAACCTGAGATAGTCTGGATCGTTGACGACTTTCGAGGGGGTTTTTCTGATCTGTTTCATCAGGCTTTTGAACGCTTTGGTTTTGGTTTCCTGGCGTGCTACCATCCGGTTCTTTTGATAGATGAGCTTGCTCCATTCAGGATTGTCTCGCTTAATGGCTCCTTTTTCTTGTTGTTCTTGCAGATGTTCGATGAAGACATCGAGTTCGTGCAAGTACACATTCGCGAGGATCGGGCTGAGAATGCTGCCCTGGGGGGAGCCCACGAGGCCTTCCTTCTTGGTCCCGTGCAGGTCCAGGTATCCTGCTTTCAGTAGTTTCCAGATGAGGTTGAGAAAGCGTTCATCCTGGATTTTCTTGCGCAGGAGTTGGACTAAGACATGATGGTCGATTTCATCGAACGATCGCACAACTCAATACCCGGTTCAAGAACCCAGATAACCCAACCCTGAGAGAGATTGAGGTCATCGATCCCAGACATCCCCTGTTCGGACGCCGTTTCAGCCTGGTTTCCATCACCTCGTCCCCTCATGAGGATGGGCACGTCTTCGTGGCGTATCGCGATGGGATGCTCTTGTGCCTTCCTCTGGCATGCACTACACTGGCTCCGTCTCGGTCACCAGGTTTCAGCAAACTCACTGCTGAGAGTGTCACCGATCTGTTACATGTGGCTGAGGATTGCGAGGCGCTACGTGATTGCATCCATTCTTCCCTCTCATCTCTGGATACGTCTGCCTGCCCAGGTGCAACAGCGTATCCAAGACGATCTCTCCTTGATTCTTCAGGAGGTGCTGTATGAGTACGTCCGTAAGCACAATGAGCCCAGCGAGCATGGAGATGCCCATGAAGTGCACATCCGAATTGGTCACCCCGCTCCATCTACAAAAGAAAGCCTTGATCTACATCCGGCAGTCGACGTTGCATCAAGTGCTCACCAATCAGGAGAGCTTACGTCTGCAATATGGCCTCCAGCAGCGGGCTCGTAGCCTGGGATGGCCTCCCGAGGAGATTGAAATCATTGATGCGGATTTGGGCATCACGGGAGCCTCGGCGCACCAACGCACCGGCTTTCAAGAACTCGTCACCAAAGTGACGTTAGGACAGGTAGGGATCATTCTCTCGACCGAAGTCACGCGTCTTTCACGCAACTGCTCCGATTGGTATCCGCTGCTGGATGTCTGCGGCTATCGAGGCTGTCTCATCGCCGATCATGACGGCATCTACGATCCTGCTACGACCAATGGACGCTTGTTGCTCGGACTCAAGGGGCAACTCTCGGAACTCGAATTGCACACGATCCGTGCTCGCATGACAGCTGGACTCCTCAACAAGGCCCAGCGGGGAGATTTGGCCCTTCCCCTGCCCATTGGACTTGTGCGTGATGCTGCGGGCCATGTACAAAAAGACCCCAACTGCGAGATTCAGGATCGCATCGATCTCATCTTTGCCTCTTTTGTGCGCTTGCGATCGGCCAGCCGAGTGCTCCACTTTCTCAACGAGCATGCTCTCCAACTTCCGCGACGAGATCGCTTTGGGGACGTGGCCTGGAAACGCCCCACGGGAGCAGCCATTCTCGAGATCCTCAAAAATCCCGCCTACGCTGGCGCCTTTGTCTACGGGCGTACGCGTACCCTGCGGACAGATCGGACAGCCCGTCGAGCCAAAACCATTCGCCTGCCCCTGTCGGAATGGCGCATCTGCGTCAAGGGTGTTTATCCTGCCTACATCAGTTGGGACCTCTTCGAACGCATTCAGGCCATGCTCCTAGACAATTACGCTGAGTATGATCGCAACAAGACCCGTGGCGTCCCCCGGGATGGGGCTGCGCTCTTGCATGGAATTGTGTATTGTGGCGAATGCGGGCACAAGATGGTGGTGCAATACAAAGGCGGGACACGGTATCTCTGCAACTTTCTGCGCCAAAAGTACGGCGTTCCTGTCTGCCAGGATATTGCGGCAGATCCCGTGGACATGCAGGTGGTAGAAGCCTTCTTCCAAGCGCTCTCCCCTGTCGAACTGGACGTGTATGCACGTGCGGTCGCCGCCCAACAGGAGGCGACTGCGCAGATCTTGCATGCCCACCAGCAGCATCTGGAACGTCTGCGGTACCAAGCCACCCTTGCCGAGCGACAGTTCTTGCACGTCGATCCAGAGAATCGGTTGGTCGCCGCAGAGCTCGAAAGACGATGGGAGATGGCGCTCACGGAACTCAAGCGAGCTGAGGAAGCAGGAACCCCATCGCCCACGCCGGTGAACGCTTTGTCCTCTTTAAGTCAGGAGCAGAAGGAGCTGTTTCAAGCCATTGGGCAGCACCTGCCCAGACTCTGGCGGCAAGGGGACGTGGCACAGCGGCAGAAAAAGGCGCTGTTGCGCTGCCTCATTGACAAGGTGGTGATCCATCGGCCTCTTCCGGAAACGGTTCATGCACGCATCGTGTGGCGAGGTGGAGAAACGACCACGCTGAACATTCCGGTTGCAGTGGGATCCCTCACCGATCTGGTTGGAGCGCAAGAAATGGAACGCCTCTCTCTTGAGTGGAGCGCGCAAGGGCAGACAGACGAGGAGATTGCGCAGAAGCTGACCACCCAGGGCTTTCGTTCGCCGATGCAGCCCTTTGTGTTGCCGAGTACCGTTCAAGGCATGCGCTTGAAGCACAGACAATTTCAAGTACGTAGCCAGTCCCATCCGCGCCATATCGAGGGGGCTCTCACCATTTCACAACTGGCAGAGAGGCTTGACATCGCTCCACACTGGATCTATGATCGCATTCACAATGGCACGATCCAGATCAGCAGAGATGCGACAACCCACCTGTATCTGTTTCCTGACAAGCCCAGCACGCTCGAAGAGTTCGCCCAGCTTACCAAGGGAACGCTCAAGACGCTCCATTTTTGAGAGGAGTATCAAGATGTATGATCAAAGTAGGCTCGAATGTCTCCCTCGATGTACCAGTTCACGGCTGTCCAATGGGTGCGGATTTCTCGCAGAGCTGTATGGCAACTATGGGCTGGTCGGAACCCATGACTCGTTCCCTGAAAGTAGGGAGCGGAGGGGCTATCGTAGATGGCTTCCAGGATCATCTGCATGACTTCCTGGACGATCTTGTCTCTCACACAAGGAATGCCGAGTTTGCGCATCTTGCCGTTGGGCTTTGGGATAAATTGTTGCCGTACCGGTCGGAAGTGAAATTGTTCGGTTCTCATTTCTTGTATGATCTCTTGGATTGTGGCAAGAGAGAAGCCATCGAGCGTCTCGGCGTCTGTTCCGGGGGTCATATTGCCAGGTTTGGATTTGATCCGCTCGTAGGCAATGATGTAGAGATCTTCTCGATACATCATTCGATACAGATTGTGGTTGATCCACTCTTTCTTGCTGTTTAACTGTTGTAGGCGCTCCAATCGCGTGTCGGTCTTCTGGCTCATCCGGGCCAACCTCCTTTGATTGAAACTGACTCTCTGTAGAGTCCTTCCCCGTGTCCCTTCCATTACGAAGGGCGTTTGAGTACTATGACTCCTCCGTCGCCGTGCGCTTTGCAGCGTTTAGGCGATCCCCAAGTTACCCATGTGGGTCGCTCCGTCCGTAGGTGTCTCGTTCGTCATTTCCCATTCCCTATGGGCTGGCTCTGATGCAGGCTGGATGAGCGCATCGTACCTTTCGTTCATCCCATCAGATGTGGGCAGTAACGCCCTCCCACAGGACACGCATTGTCCGCCGTGACTGAGCTTCAAGCAGTTTCGCTTTCACCATAGACGGCCTGGCTGCCCGCCCTCTGGTCCCTGGCGCTAGGACTTCAGCGGGCTTTTGACTTCATGCTCTTGTTCCCCTGAGCCTTTCGGTTAGAGGTAAGAAGCTGCTTTACTCACCTCGCCTGAGTGAGGCTGCATTGGGTTTGCAGCAGACCTTCATGGGCCTCTTTGGGCGCACTACGACGTACCATATAACTGCAATCTGGAAGATAGCTTCTCTGAAGGAGCAGAACGCAAGTGGACTGAAATCTTAGTTATGGTTCAGTGTACAGGATTACAATGCAGGCAATCTTGCGGTTGGCGCGTTCTTTGACCTTGCCTCGCCCAAGCCAACACTTCTGCATACGTAGCATATTCAGGGCTCCACCGACCATTAGCAGCGTTTTTCCGTCGCTCTTGCGCATACGGACATGTTGTGTCGTGAATGACAGGTGGTTTTGCTACATCCTTGTTCGCTATATAAGGCATACATCACTCCCTATTTTTGGCCATAAGCTCTAATCAAGTACCATATAACTGTAATTATATCCTACGTCTGCCGCTCATCGGAAGAAAGCCTCTCCTAGCCAATCGCTTCCACAAGCTATTTTGAGGCTGCTGCTAAAGCACAACTATATAAACATAAATTCAGTAGTTATATGGTACGCTGTACTTTTTCGTTAGAATCGCACTGAGAGGCCATCTATTGACTCTTGAGCGTGCCGAGGCCGAGCGCGAACGTGAGCGCGTGCTTAAATCATGCCAGTCACTCGTCCGCCAGGCGCTGCGATTCTGGCAGGAGAATCAGAAGACAGATGAGAGCCAGCTCGTACACGGACTCTCGGTCGCAGTGTCATCGGATGACGAGCGCGAGCAACTCAGTAAGGTGATAAGTCTCCTGGAATCGAGCGTGCGCGTTGTGCAGAAGAATGTAAATGTGATAATTCGATGACGTACTTTTGGCTCATGCGCACTTTGTGTGGGAAGCTCAGAAGTGATACAATACAGGAAGTTTTCTTGCCGTTTTCTTCCTCTACATGAAAGTACCAATGAATTCCCTAGCAAGCATATTGTTCCCAAATAGCCCCAATGTGGTTATCGAAGAGATAACTCGTGAGGGCAACGTATTCATCTTTTCCATTCGATCAACCAAGAGAGCTGTTCCATGCCCTGTGTGCGCCTCTCCATCAACACGGCTGCATGGTTCCTATGTTCGCAAGCCTGCGGATCTTCCTTGCCTGGAATACACCGTCCGGTTGCATCTGCGTGTCCGTCGGTTCTTGTGCCAGAAGTCGACGTGTCAACGCCAAACGTTTGCTCTCGCCATTCCCAGATCTAGTCGAGGCTCACTCACGGCGAACCATCCGCCAAACGAAGCTGCTGCGTGCGTTGGCTTTTGCCTTAGGTGGCAAGCCTGCATCCCGTGTGGCTGAATCCTTTGCATGTTCTGCCAGCCGTGATACCTTGTTACGTTTGCTCCGTCGCTCCCCTTTACCTGCTGCCTCGGGTCCTTGGTCTCGATGACTGGGCCTGGCGCAAGGGACGCCACTATGGAACCATTCTCTGTGATCTGGAGCGACATACCCCCGTTGACCTTCTTCCCGATCGGGAAGCTGATACCGTGGTTGCCTGGCTCAAGGCCCATCCTGGAGTGAAGATCATCAGCCGAGATCGGTCTACTGAGTATGCTGATGCCGCCCGCCGAGGCGCTCCTCAAGCGCTTCAGGTGGCAGATCGCTTTCATCTGATCCGCGAACCTGGGCGATGACCTCGAAGCTCTCCTCAAGCACTACCGCGATTGTTTTCACTTCAGAGATGAAGAGGGAACTTCACCATTGCTCGTCCAAGCCCAAGAAGATCTTCCATTGCCTCAAGACATCCGTCCTGTTCCGGCGAAGCAAGCAGAAAAGGTCCGTTTGGCTCACCGAGAAGAGCGACGCCAGCGCTATGAGCAGGCCGTTGCTCGGAAGCGCGCAAGGACTCACGATCGGGGAGATTGCATCTCGTTTGCACGTGAGTCGAAGCACCATCGAGCGATTTCTTGCCGCTGCGTCTTTTCCTGAAAAGAAACGCAGAAGAAAAGAAAAGACCAAGTTGGACCCGTATCGCGTCTATCTGTTTGAGCGCTGGCAGGCAGGATGTCACAATGCCGCACACCTGCATCAAGAGATCGCTGGGCGTGGCTATCAGGGTTCCTATGCATCCGTTTCTGCCTACATCAGATGCTTACGCAAAGGAGCCAGCTTGCCAGAAACACCGATACCACCGTCTGTTCGGCAGCTTTCGCGGCACTCACGTCCACTTTTTGTTTCTGCGCCATCCAACGGATTTGAAGCCAGAGGAACAGAAAGATCTCGGCGAGATCCTTCAGCGCCATACTGACCTGGCAGCATTGTATCAGCTCGTACAACAGTTTCGAGCATTGATGCATGCTCGTTGCCCGGAGCAGCTCGACGATTGGGTACAACAGGTCGCGAAGACCTCGTTCCCCGAGCTTCACCATTTTGTCAGTGGGTTGCGTAAAGACTGGGATGCCGTCAGAGCCGCCTTTACAGTCGAGTGGAGCAATGGAATGGTTGAGGGTGCGCCGTTTCGGCGCCTATGAGATCCTCCCCAGAGGGGAGAAAGGTTGTGAGCAAGAAACCTTTAGGACAAGAGCTGACCTGGCGGGGAAACCCAAAGGGGACAGTAGCATGCTTCTAACGCGGAGAAGCCGGAAGGCATGTACGGTAATCTGCTCCGCAAGTCCTGTATGCATGGTGAAACTGTGTTTGTTGAACCCAAGTTCCCTCCGGCGTTTGGGCCGCCCATCGCAGCATGTCTGATGCGATGACACCGGAATACACATCTCCCCTTCGAGGATGTGCAACGCTCACTCCGATGAGGAACACACAATGAGTGTGGTAAGGAACGAACGGGCACCTACCCATACTATCACGTCTCATGGGCGTAAATGCGGGATGGTCCCAAGGCGGAGACGCCCAGGATCACGGAGCCATCGTAGTACTCGCGGGAGTCACGACTCGCCATGGAGCGCCGGAAAGCGGCGAACAGGGGGAAGGATGGCAGGTGGATGGCATCTAAAAAGGAAGGGGCGCGAGATGCGCTATTCCCGAACTGAGTGGATGCCTTCTGCTGGAGAGCCGTGTGCGCTTAACGGTGCAAGCACGGTTCGCGGGAGGGGCCGACAGAAAAGGGCCAGCAGTGGTACCTCGCTGGCGGCCTACTCTACGGCAGGTGAATCGACTCAAGCTCCTCAAGCGACAAATGTACGGGCGTGCCAACTTTGATCTGCTCCGTCTACGGGTGCTCCATCGTGATGAAATTTCCCACACAAAGTGCGCATGAGCCGATTTGCCGCCATTGAATTATCATATTTACAAAAATGGGTCAAATGACCCATGGAGGAGCCGACATCCATCGACTACACTGGTTACACCATCACGATCAGTGTTTCAACATCTTGATGAATAACGGTAGAGGTTTGTGTATGTCCTTGAAACGTTCTTCGTCACCAAAATCTTTGCAGCCACCATTTCAGGGAAGCTTGCGCCGCGTTTTTTTGCGCAAAAAAACCTTTGTCATTCTTCTGATCTTGTTCCTTGCCCTCTATAGTATTCTATCCATTGCTCTTGCCACCCTTTTAACCCAGCCCTCAGCATCCGCCCTTATCAGTACACCTGCTGATTTTGGCTTACGCTATCAACGTGTCAGCATTTTCAGTCGTGAGGATCACCTACAGTTACAGGGCTGGTTCATTCCCGGTGTCCTCGCTGATGGTCATCTCACCACACAGCATGCTATCATTGTCGTTCATGGCCTGCATGCGAATCGTTCCTACTCCCCCTCAATGGATGCAAGCATAGCACTGGCGCAGCATGGTTTTGCTGTGCTAGCCTTCGATCTCCGTGGGAATGGTGAATCGGCTCCTGCGCGGCTTTCTCTGGGATACTATGAGCAACGTGATGTCCTTGGGGCTGTTGATTTCTTGCGTTCGGGAACATTGCCCTATGCGAACCTGGGGCGTCCACGCAGCATCGAGGGCTGGGGTGATTCTCTCGGGGAGCGACGCTCTTGCTTGCCGCCGCTCAAGAACCGGCCATCCAGGCAGTCGTCACCGACAGTGCCTTTGCTGAGGCTTCGTCTCTTATTCGCGAGAAGTCGAGCGTCCCTGGCATTTTGCTGCCAGAGTGTTTGCTGGCAGCAAAACTGCTCTATGGCATCGATTATGATCAGGTACGGCCAGTCGACGTTGTGGCGAAGATCGCGCCGCGCCCCTTGCTGCTCATTCACGGTACCGCCGATGACCTGGTTCCTTTTGAAAACATGCTCCAATTGGCCGCTGCCGCACGCAAAGGCCATGATGCTCACGTACAGACGTGGACACTACCCGGCATGGCACATGTCACCGGCATCGTACAAGACAGAAGCGAATACGTCCAGCGTATCGTCACTTTCTTTCAGAAGGCACTCAATTGAGCAGGACCAAACCGACTGACCCAAGACCGAGATACGTGCAAAAACAGAGCAGAGATGTGAGATGTTATACCTTATGCCTATGTCCTGTTTTTTGGCTCTTGGACTCGTTTGGTGATATGGATTGCACAGTCAAGAAGGTCCCTTGGCTCTTGCACCATCCACAAGATGCAATTTGCAGTGACTCTGACCATTCTTCTCAGTTCTCAGGCTGATCCGGTTCTCTTTTTTATCACCAAACGTGTCGATGAGCCCCCATGTGGCGGTTCTTTTCTCCTGATATGCTCTTTCCTTGCAATCGATATAGACTGACGACTATTGTGAATTATCTCATAGCATACACGATGGAACTGAATATATACTGTATTCCTATGAGGTGCACATTCACCGCTTGCATTTAGAGAGATAGGAACGAGCTCATCCCAGATTTTAAGGTCTTCATTAATGTAGGGGGAGTTTATGGACGACCAACCATTAAGTTGCCCACAATGTCAGAGCATAGATCAGGTGCAGAAAGTTAGCGCCATCTATAACATGGGGAGGACATATACAACATCAGCATTTAGTAACAGGCCCATCCCGATGGCTAGGAACAATGTGAGTAGTACGTACCTTCAAGGAATGCTGCGTCCACCTATCTTGACTCGATTACTTTGGAAAAAAATACTGCCACCACTCATACTAGTGGGTATTTTGGAAGCAACTGTCGTAGTAGTAACTGAAAGCGGCATTTTTAGCATTGGTGGCATCAGTTCTTCTTTCTTCGCTATTCCTGTGATATGTATAGTTTTTCTCGTCAGTGTTCTGCTTCTTAGCAAATATCTTAAGAGTTGGCGAAATGGTCTGGTGAAAGATATTCAGCCGGGATTGCAAATCTGGGATAAGCTCTTCTACTGTCATCGCTGCGACCTCGTCTTCAATCCCGATACCCGTCAGAGTGTGCCCCCGACCAGAATTCAGGAACTCTATCAGGCCGCTTCGGCAGACAAGATGTATTCTACTGACTACAATAGAAATTTCTAGATACCCAAACTATCTGCTCCTTTTTGTTATTTCTCTCCTGGCAGAGGGTTGGCTGTATTCTCAGAATCGCTTTCGAGAAGAAGTAGAATGAGCACTTCGTAATACTTCTCCATTCCTGTGAGGGTAGGTTGTGTTCTCACATTACATTCTCCCAAGAGGAGAAGGCATGCAGAAATGGGGATGGTTGAGAAAAGCAGCAATGGCCTCTCATGTGCTTAAGAAGCCAGGCTAAAAAGATTCCCTAAGTGAATTTTACTCCTTGTCATTCATAAAGTGCAGAAAGTAGAGCAGCTAGAACAGGATGTGTCAGAACTGAGGACACAGAAGATCACAAGGCGTGCTTCATCTTCAACCTGAATCTGTTTAGGCGACCAGCAACATGGTTTTCAAGGCATCCAATCGTTGGCAGAAGAGATGACGTTGGTCAGCGAGGGAAACATATTGCTTTCTCGTGGTCCGAAACCGAAAGAACTGGCGTACCTCGTCAAATGCCCTGCAGAAGCGAGAGGCCGAGGTGAAGTTCCCAAAACCACGCATCGGATAATAGCGCTGTTTGATCCCACGATGATCTTGCTCCAGGTGGTTATTCAGATAGGCATTCCAGCGATGCATGACCTCGCTGCCGAGAATCTCACGAATCGCACGTGGATAGGAGTCATGTCCATCGGTCGTTACCCGCTCCGGGGCGTGACCAACCGTTGCGATAGCTTGGCGGAAGAACTGCTTTGCTGCCTCCATATCGCGTTTCTCACTCAGGCGTGAATCGACCAGATTTCCATCACGATCGAGAGCGCGATAGAGAGAACACCACGTTCCTCGCACGTTGATGTATGTTTCATCCACGTACCATGATGTCCCTGTTTGTCCTCGCCGCCTGGTACGCAAGTGTTCTGCAAGCAAGGGAGCAAAACGAGCTTCCCAGTCTCGGATCGCCTCATGAGTGAAGACCCAACCGCGCTCGAGAAACATCTCAGCGAGATCCCGCAGACTCAGTGTATAGCGCAGCCGCCAGAGAACGACAAGCAGAACGAGATCGGTTGGATATTCCAGAAAGTTAAAAAGTGTGTTGGTGCGCTCATTGAAGATATGGTGGCACCTTCGGCAGCGGAATATCCGGTAGCCAAGTGTGGTTTTCCTGTTTTGTTCTCTCGTCGTTACAGACAGGCAGTACGGGCAGTTCATCGGGCACGCCTCCCCAAAATATTTCTGTGCTGATCAGTCTATCACACGCTAGCGGAACTTCGCTTAGAGTTCTGTTCTTAGTTCTGACGCATCCCATTAAATAGCAGCCCTACAAAATCCAGATTCTGGCGTGTGCATAGCTAACCTCGGTCGGCTGTGCCTGGCTATGCGCATAAAGTCCTATATCGCCACCATCGATTGTAAGGTTGGTGCAGGTGTACAGAAATGTGCCATTCACATAGAAATGCACGGTCGACCCCTGAACGATAAGCGTAATAATGTTCTTTTGTCCCAGGCCAGCTTTGAAAGCCCTGTTCGCCAGGTTGGATTGCAGGATTTTCTGTGTACCGCTCGCGTCATAGCCCTGGAGTTCGCTATTGCCCTGGCCATCAAATACAAAAATATATTTTGATTGATCGTTGCTACCATGGCTGGTGCGAAAAACGATGCCTGCTCGATCACCTTGCAGGATTGTGGCATCAACCTGGAGGGCAAAGTCATAATAGAATTGGGCTGTACCACAGTAATACCAGCGGTCAGATTGATTCTCAGACACATGATAGCTGCCGTCTTGAAAACGGCAACTCTCCATTGTGCGCTCATAGGCATTCCAGTGCCCAACGCCAGTCCCATCAAAATCGTCTGTATAGGTCGGCTTTTTGCTCATGATCTGGGTATAAAGTGCCCTGGGATCATTCTGGCTTGTCTGTGCGCTCGTACCGGGCGTGTTCCCTTGTTGCAGAAGCGAGAAGACGAGCAGACCGCTCCCGCCGCATATAACCAGGCAGACCAGGGCGATGACACCACCGATAATCATCCATTTCTTGCCACGCGTGCGGCCTGGCACGGGAGGCGGAGGAGATGTTTGCTCGCCAGGTACGCGGTAAGGGAGATATGGCGGAGGCGCGATTGGCACTGGCATAGGTGGTGCAACCGGTACTGGTGGCACCGGCATAACGGGTGGCGGCGTTGGCATCACTGCCGCGCCATAGCTCGTACCAGTCAGGGGCAGCGCTGCTGAGTGAGAAGGCGCCTGCGTGGGTGCGCTATACTCCTGGTACAGCGACTCCTCTGGTAACTCATCATAGATAAAGCGCTCGGAGGGAGCAGGTTCCTCCTCGACCACTGGCGCCCCGCAATTGAAACAGAAGGCCGCCCCCACCGCGAACTCAGTCTGACATTGATGACACTTCATTACAACACCTCTATGATCTTATTCCGAAACCCATCTCCATCTGGGGACGCGACGTCACTTGCGCTTGTCCCCGAATGGGGATGACTAGCGCTTCGCCCCCATTCGGGGATAAACGCTCAGGTTTTTCGGAGAAGAAGTATATTCTTACGCAATGTAAGGGTCGTTACAAGTTCCAGATCTTGAGGTTGGAGAAACTTACCTCTGTGATCAGTCCTTGTTCAAATGCGCTTAAACCGAGTGCGCCTTTAGTATAGCTGCTATCGGTTACATTGGTGAGGACTTGTCCATTGGCATAAAAATAGAGCTGATTATCCTGGGCAATAACCGTCACGATATTTTTTTGATTATATCCAGTCTTACTGCTAGAGTCATATGCGTTCTGCTCAATATAGCTTGAATGATCTCCATCTCGCTTCATAAGCTTGTAAGATCCATCCTGGCCTATGAAAAATGCGTAGTAAGAAGGATCAAGCGTATTAATGCGTAACACAATCCCTCCAGCATATCCGCTGAGTATGGACATGTCGACTTGAACTGCGAAATTTGTATGTAAATCAGCATCTGAGCAATAGTAATAGTGATCGGCTTTATTGACTGTCATGTGATAGCCACCATCTTTGTAATGACAAGAGGAGGTTCCATCAGTGCTATCATAATTTAACCAGTCGCTATCCCCCAAGGTTGATAGAGGACTGCTTGTGATGGGAGCCTTGCTTGTCACCTGCTGATAGAGTGCCTCCGCGTGCGCCTGATTCTGCGCCTGATTTTGTTGTGAGGAGGAAGCAAGGCTACTGCTCAGCCCGGTTAAGAAGTTAAGCGCGAACAAGCCACAGCCGCCCAGGATAATTACACCCGCGAGCACAGAGAGGAGTACGATGGTAAGCGTTTTACGCGTATTTTTGGGTTTAGGCTGAGGCGCAAGGGGAGGATACGGGAACGGAAATGGAGGCCCCGGCGGTGGATAGGCTCCAGGATGAGGAGGATACGGCGGCGGGTAGGGCGGATTGCTCTGCACGGCATAGGCTGGTAGCGCAGCATACTCTATATAGGGCGCGGACTCGCCCATACCCTCACTTGCAACATTCGCTGAGATGTTCTCTACCAGGGAGGCGTGACACACAGGGCAGGAGGGCGAGCCCTGCGGCACCTCGGCCCTACAAATACGGCATTGCATAGATGTTCTGTTCCTCAGTCACTTTAAATAAAATAAAAACTCATCTATGCATTATCCCATATTGCTGGTCGCTTGAATAGGAGTAAAAGCCGAAAAGTACTTTCTCTATCTCATTACATTATGGGCGGACAATTCCTGCTATGCCCGTTTCCCTCGCAAATTTTGTCTTTCGACCCGCTTAGACCGGGGCGCTTTGATCCACTCTCCACCCCCGTCCATGGGCAGGGGTGGAGAGTGGGGGTGATTAAGCGTACTGCCAGTTCATGGCCTGGAGCATGTTCTGCAAGGCCTGAGAGGCGCGGCGGAAGAGATCTGGTCCGCTGAAATCCTTGTACCTGCTGGCGTTGGCCAGGTGAGGCTCCAGTGAGAGGAAGCCATCATAGCCGTCGGCCCGCAGGCGCTGCAAGAGTTCAGGTCAGCACGCTACGCCTTGCTCACCGTTATCGAGGCATGGATTGGGCTGATGATTGAGATCGTGCTGGTGGCAACGGCAGTGCAACGATTCTTTGGAAAATGCGCCGAAACCCTTTGTTATCACACTTCTGAAAGACGTTGCAACGGTAAAGTAACTTTTCACACTCATTGTCTTGCTCATTCGCTCTTAGAAGAATAGAGAGGGGAAAAAACGTAGCGAGGCTGATGAACATAGCTCCGCTCTCCATGTAGCGTGACGAGAAATCTTTGATCCATAAGGATATAGAGGGAAACAAGGTATGACTCCCGGTTAGCCAAGCGATAACGGTTGCGTTTCGCACTGACAACAACAGCTATAATGAATGCATATATGTGTTTTTGAAGGGGATGTGTTATGGATGTCAGCGAGTCGGTGATTCTCCCTCTTCCCAGGCGTGTACAAGCAATACGTGAAGCGGCTCACCTGTTTACGGAGCAATTCGGAGTTATTGCCCACATACAGGTGCGTGGGCAGGTGCAACTACAGGACACCTCAGTCTGTGAAATTCCTGAGTGGATTACCGTCGCTCAACTCGACGATACTTTTGATCTGCTCGGCTTGGGGGATGGCACTGAGATGGAAGATGATAAGCGCCTTCTATGGGTACTCCCACTTCAGGGAGAAATCCGCCTTTCAGAACTGGAAGAAGAAAACTAAATGAGCACTCGTCACGTGGTCAAGTATGGCCAGGTACTGGCGAGTGCTCGTTCGTTTTACCGTATCGGTGCATAGCTCGTTCCTGTGTTGTGATAGACCACCTGAAGGCTGTCTACGGTCACGACCAGGTCCGGATGCGCGGCATCCCCTGAGAAGGTGAGCGTGATCGGTGCCAGGTCAACGCCAGGGCCAGCAAGGCGAGGTCCTTGCAGGAGTCGCGCATGTTCTGGATCGCCGCCGGGCACCTCAAAAATCAACACTTGACCTCTGAGGTTCATAGCCGTAAAGTGAGTTGAAATTCGCGGATTCAGTTCATGGCCCACAAAGTGGTCTACCTGCGTTGTCCTTGGATAGCCGTAGTAAACATCGTCAATAAATCGACCACTCCAGCTCAACACCATGGATCCAGCAAGGGCAAGGAGCAAGGCGCACAACATCCCTAGTCCAAGCGGCAGGAGCCAGCTCCCTCCTCGGGACGTTTTCGACTGTGGAGCTGACGGCCGCGAGAATTCCTGCACCTCTTCAGTCGTTACAGGGCGCTGCGCTCGTGGTTTGGCGAATTGTGACGCACGCGCCGTCTGGACCGCTGGCGCTTTCCCGGGCTCGGACCTCGGGCGGCGACGCACGACGAGACTGCGTGGGGCGAGACGCTGCTCCTCCCCCTCGATGGTTGCAGGCATACTGATTCCCTCCTTTGATTGAGAAGCACAACAAAAGCACACCAGAAATAGAGGGGCCACCGCCGGGCGCAGGAGAGGAAAGAACGTTCGTTCCTATGAAGGATACCAGAACCATAGAGCAGCGCACAACCCATTTATCCACGAAGTTATCCAGACCGATGTGGAGGAATTGTGGAGAAAACAAAAAGCAATCGTCATGGACTGGTCCTGTGCGACCGCCATGATGTAAATTTGGTAATTAAATGAATGCATTGTCAAAAATTCCGCTCACGTAATTCCAAAATTTACAACAAGGGATCAAAGCCTTCCGTAAAATCTACCAGGAATCTCTTGCGTGACGCGCTGCCCCCGCATGAGATCCTCCACTTCGAATGCTCGCACATCAAGGAAAAGTAAGCTTCCCCTCTCCTGCATCAAATCCCTGGTCCACACATGCCACAATTCTCGACCAGGACGCCAGTCTTCGTACCACCTGGAACACATCTGATGGGGCGGGAGCGAAAACGGTATCCTGTAGTACTGACGAATGCCAGCACTACGTGCACACCCTTCCCGCCCCTGGGCGCCATAGGTGCGAAAGCAGGCATTGACAAGCAAACGGTTGAGAAGATCTCCTCTGTCCCTCAAACACCAGCCTCTTGAGAGCCTGGGCCTCCTATCCACAACAAACACACCACGCGGTATACTCTCTCTAGGACCACCACCAGGTCCTCTTAGAAAAACGTAGGGAGAAGACCGCTATGACCATGGAAAACACCCTGGGGATCCAACTCCCCAATGGCCACCACATCTCTCTCACGCCAGAGCAGGCCCTGGACTTCCTGCAATGGTTGCACCCTCAGATGCCCGAGCTCCCACACGCCATTGCGACCTGGCTTGCCCAACACCATCCGCTCCCCCCCGATCTCCCTCCCCTTGAACCCTATGTCGTCGTTGAGCGCGCCCCCGATGGCCTGTATTACATTACTGATTTTGGCCTCGATCTTCCAGACAACCCTCTCTGATTTTCATCCCCTTCTCAAAGAGAGGAGCCCAGGCTCTTTTTTATTTCCGCTCTTGTTTGACATCTCTTGTTAGAAAGACCCCATCATCTATACCCCATCCTGAGTCTCTCCCTCTCTCTCATTCCTCCCCCATCAATGGAGAGAATGCCCTCCCAAAAAACAGCAAATCCGGACGCGGCGCTCGCATCCGATCGAATTCGTGCTAAAACGCCTCCCAAGGCGAAATTTGGCCTGGATAGATCTATATATTCTTCCGGTGCTTTTTCCCAAAAAATCCGGTCAAAACTCCGCTTCGCTTTTGAGGCTTCCTCCAGAGATACTCGCATGCTCGAAGATATTCCCCTCTCCCTCACCCTCTCCCTCCCTCTTCCCCCAGCCAGGTGATGGGTAAGTCTGGTCTCCTCACCTCCTGCGCAGGGGTCACTCGCCTCGTGCTACCATCCCCTCAAGGACGTAAGCGCACGATGACGTAGCCTCACCAACCTCATCCATTCAGCCAGGCGCCATCATACGGACCACTCAGGGCTTCGCACCCTGCAGCTACACCACGTCCCCACTGCAGGTGCAAACACCCGCAATCACCAGCGAGACCTGGCCACCACCACCAGACACAGCGAGCCAGGAGCCAGCCACCTTTCCCTCGAGCAGAATCCACCCGATTTTGCCTCACACAGACAGAGGGAGGACCTGGAGCAGAGGAAAAACACCAGGGGCCGCCATGTCAGCATGGGGAAACCAGTGGGTATTGGCAACCTCTTTTATCACTTTCTCTCTTTCCATGCATTTCTCTGTATCTATTGCAAAACTACAGATGGCCTCCTTCCTTAGCAACATGATCCTCCTCCTTCCCGCTTCTTTCTCGCCCCTCTCACAACAGCATGTCCTTACGCGATTTTCTATGGCTCCTCTCTTTCGCACCTCACTGAGCCCTGCCCGGCGTAAGAGCTGATCGAGGGTGGCGGTCATCGTGGTATCACTCTTCTTGATTAAGAGTTTCAGCAATGTGTTTGATCTTTTGGAGCCGTTCATCCCAGAGCGTTGCAGCCCGTGACAGTTCCTGGGCCGCAACACTGAGTCCTTCTGGCGAGAGGCGAAAACGTACCTCTTTGCCCGTTTTGCGCTCTTTGACGAGACCTGCCCTTTTCAGAACAGCGATGTGTTTACTCACCGCCTGGCGGCTAAACGGCACGTCATCCGCCAGCCTGCTTGCAGTCGCTTCACCTTTGAGAAGCAACACCTCGATGAGCTTCCGTCGGCTCGGTTCAGCAATGGCAAACCAGAGCTCTTCATGAAAAGGGGCAGGTGATGACATAGCTACGCCTTTGTTGGGATATTCTGGGCACAACGCTGCAACGTGGACAGAAAGTCATCCCAGCCAGGGGTATGGTTGGCAATCAGAGTGGCCTTCTGTTCTGCCGTCATCTCCAGTTTCTCGAAACCGCTTTCTGTGAAGTAGAGCTTGGTCTCCGCACCATTCGCTGTCAGCCTGAACGCAACCAGGGTTTGCTGCTGGGTCGGTTTGGTTTCCTCATCGGGTGCGACCCACAGAAAGGAGAACAGATGCGGCTTCTCTACCTCGACAATTTCCAGGGGGCTTCAACGTCCTCGCCCCAAATCAGTTTGCCTTTTCCTCCTCGTCGCACGTCTATTTCTACCTGACTGCCAAACCACTGGCGAATGTATTCAGGCTTTGTGATGACTTCCCAGACGGTTGCTATCGGTGCCGCAATGCTGATTTCTCGCTCAATCTTCTCGGTCATTGAAATTCTCCTGACGTCATGTCACGTAACCAACGCTTCCAGAGGAGCGCACATATGTGCAACCTTTGGTTGCACATTATACCCTTATTGTAATGAGAACGAAGCACGTTGTCAAGAGAAGAGCAGGCGGTTCTCCCTACCACTTTAGCATTTTCTGCCAATTGGCTACCTTACCACCTTAGCGACAACACCCTGGTCCGGGCTGTAAGCGAAGAATGTAGCATGCGGTGTTACGCCTGGGGAATTGTATCCTTTGAAGTGTATCCGAGACGGCGGATCAGATACACGTGTGATGACATGTTCATAGCCGTCGGTACCTCTTTTCTCTCCATGAGAGGGGAACATGCAAACCACACCACCACATTGGGACAGGGTCACATCTTGTTGCTCTTGTTGTGCGCACAGCGTGAGAAAAAGGTTGTTGATGACGGCCATATGTTTCGTCCCTCCGGAAAGCTCTGAAGCATTGCCATCGTATTTCCATGCCATTTCCATCGTGTGGCCATGGTCACAGACATCTATGATAGACTAGAGTAGAAAAGAGAAAGAAGCAGGAAGCTTTCTAACAACAGATGAAGGATTAAGGGACATGGACATCCTTTTGCCGTTTCTCGACATCGTTGGCCCAGAGGGACAGCATTTCCAGGCCGAGTTGGAGAAGGACTCGGTAACCATTGGGCGTTTTGAGCAATTCAATGATATTGCGCTCTCTCCCGATCCCCAGCAACTCATTACCCGCAAAGTACATTGCACCCTTGAACATGATCTCTACGGCTGGTGGGTTGTCGACAATGGTAGCATCAACCGCACCTTTGTGCGTCGTGGGAATGACGTGCAGGTGGTAGAGGGCCGGGTATTGCTCAACGAGGGAGATAGTATTCGCATCCTGGGGAAACTGAGCGAGACGGGCGAGCCCAGCTACTGGGAATTGACCTTCAGTGATCCGCTGGGGACGCGACCTTCGGGTCCGCCGCTCCAGGTCGCCTATCTGGAATATGATTGGATCCAGGCTCGGCTCTTTCGTATCGAGGGTTCCAGGAGACAGGAGATTCACGAGGTACGGCCCCAGGAGCATAAATTGATCCGTTACATGGCCCAGCGCAACCAAAGCAATGGACATGTCCCCGTGATGTGCTCGTATGAAGAATTGCTCTCAGCCGTGTGGGGAGAGGACGCTTACCACACGGAGGGGGACATCAATCACCTGATCTGGGAACTACGCAAGAAGCTCGAACCCGATCCCAAAGCGCCTCGCTTTCTGGAGACGGTACGCGGGTTGGGCTATCGGCTCGTGACCTCACCCAAAGCAAAGGAGGAAGCATGAACAACCAGAACTGGCTCAGCCGTTTGTTCCGTCGCCAGCCAGAAACACAGAGCACCAACCAGTTCTCCGAGATCGAGTCACGCGCGCCATGAGCCAACCAAGCAAGAAGTTCAGCAGGCGCTTACGCGTAAAGGAATCCCCACCTGGAATGAAGATGACTTTCAAGGGGTGATCCGCCAGTTACAATATGCCGGCTATGGCTGGCTGGAGCCAGAAGGGGTACGCAGACAGCTTGCATCCCTGGCGCGTGAATGGCGAGGTCCACTCCCCATGTTCGAGCAAGAAGGAGCAAGAGAGCATCATGAGCGATAATGAGCATACAACAGGCCAGGATCTTCACTCAGCACAGATCAAGACCTACGGGCTCAATCCACCTGACCAGACATGGATACCAGAAGGAGAGGATGCACAGGAGATCCTGAAACGCCGCTGTCAACAACTCTTGGAAGGCCAATATCCAGCTATCAACAAATATCTTTCTCCTCAGCTCCTAAAAAAGCGTATCATCTACATTGATACGCCTATCGAGGATGAGGTCGCGAATAGCATTATCACCCAGTTGCTCTACCTGCAAAGTGAAGATGCAACCAGGGATATCCATCTCTACCTCAACTCGCCTGGGGGCAACATCTACGCTGGCCTGGCAATCTATGACACTATACAGGCTCTCCTACCAGCGGTTGCTACCTATTGTCTCGGTCAGGCGAATGGCTTCGCAACCCTCCTGCTCGCTGCCGGAAAAAAAGGCAAGCGTTACGCGTTGCCAACGAGCACGATTGGGCTGACGCAGGTCCTGGGCGGAGGCGAGACGCCAGCCGATATCGAGATCACGGCTCGCCAGATATTACGCTTTCGTCGCCTTCTGGTAGAGCTCTTTGTCAAAGAGACCGGACAAGCCGAGACAACGATTCGCGAGGATATGGATCGTGGGATCATCCTCTCAGCACGAGAAGCCATCGCTTACGGCTTTATTGATAGGGTCAGTGACGCACTGGTTAAGGGATTTTAATCTTCAGAGCCAACGCATGAGAAGATCATGGTTGGCAACCCTTCTGCGAACCATGAGAGAGGAAGCATGAACAACCAGAACTGGCAGAGAGGCGATGTACTGCTGGAGCAGTACGAAGTGCTGGAGACCCTGGGTGAGGGCGGGATGGGCACCGTCTACAAAGTCCATCATCGCGGCTGGAATATCGACCTGGCCCTCAAGCGTCCCCAGTCGGCGGTCTTTGCCCAGGCAGGGGGCAAAGAGAACTTCATCCGCGAGGCCGAGACCTGGGTCAATCTGCCCCTGTATCCCCACATCGTCAGTTGCTACTATGTGCGCACGCTGGATGAGCTGCCCTTGCTTTTCGCCGAGTATGTAGCAGGAGGCAGCCTGGCGGACTGGATTCGCGGTCGTCGTCTCTACGAAGGAGGACAGCAGCACGCCCTGGAACGCATGCTCGACATCGCCATCCAGTTTGCCTGGGGCCTGCACGCCGCTCACGAACAGGGATTGGTGCACCAGGACATCAAGCCCGCCAATGTGATGATGAATGTGGAGGGGATCGCCAAAGTCACGGACTTCGGCCTGGCCAAGGCACGCGAGATGGCCGGGGAGTCAACAGAGAGCCCTGAAGGAAGCAGCCAGCGCAGTATCCTGGTCAGCTCGCGTGGGATGACTCCGGCCTACTGCTCCCCCGAACAGGCGGCAGGCAAAGCGCTGAGCCGCAAGACGGACATCTGGAGTTGGGGCGTCTCGCTGCTGGAGATGTTTGTGGGAGAGGTCACCTGGCACAGTGGCATCCTGGCGCGTGAGGTCCTGGCGAGCTATGAGCCTGAGGATGCAGCCATTCCCCCAATCCCTGCCCCTCTGAGAGAACTGCTCGCGCGCTGCTTTGCGTTACGACCGGAGGAGCGACCTGCGACCATGTTGGAGGTGGCAGATGCGCTTGAGGCAATTTACCGGGATGTCTGTGGGTGCGCGTATGCATATACTCGGCCTGAAACGGAGAGAGCCTTAGCAAATAACTTGAACAATCGAGCGCTTTCATTGTTCGACCTGGAGCAACTTGAGGAGGCGATGAATTGCTGGAACGAGACGTTACATATTGCTCCTCATCACCTGGAAGCGACCTACAATCAAGGAATGATCCTCTGGCGAAGAGGTGAGATCACGGATGAGGTGCTCAAGTTGCGCCTGGAGCTTTGCAGGCAGGTGGCTTCCGAGCCCTGGAAGGCCGATATGTTGCTGGCGCAGGTATGCCTTGAACAGGGCGACCAGAATGGGGCAGCCTCATACCTGAATGAGTACGCGAAACGTGCTCCTCATGAGTCTCTCTCCCGGCTTTGCCTGCAATTCAGGAGCAGCCTCAGGACAGCATCTATTTTCTGCATAACCTGGCAGGGCATAGGGGGCGGGTATGGTCCATCGATCTCGATGAAGCAGGGAACCGGGCGCTTTCGGGCGGAGAGGATGCCACTGTGCGCGTATGGGACGTCGCAACCGGGCGCTGCCAGCTCATTTTGCGGGGCCATACTGCTCCCATACGTACTGTGAGGATAAGCCGCGATGGACGGATGGCGCTTTCCTCTGGAAATGATAAGACCGTGCGCGTTTGGGACCTTGTCCGGGGCCACTGTCTACAGACGCTGTATGGGCATACGGTAAACTCTATCGGTATGAGTACAGATGGGCAGATAGCCATTACCAATGAGCGTGGGCGTGAAGGGCTGCTATGGGAGACGCGCGCAGGGCACAGCATAAAGTCCTTGAAGGGGCATACCTCTGAACTGACATTCGTCGATATGAGCGGAGATAATCGCCTGGCACTCACCGGATACGCAGATGGAACCATGCAAGTCTGGGAGGTGAGCAACGGACACCGTCTCCAGTCCTGGCAAGGACATCGCCAGACGAGTTCACAGACCATCAGCCTCAATCAGGATGCGTCTCTGGTCCTGACGGGCGGAAATGGCGTTTCACTTACCCTATGGGACAGCATTCAGGGGCGTCAATTACGAGAGTATATCTCGGATTCGCGCGGCTACTCGGCAAGCAGTATTAGCGGCAATGGACGCATTGCATGCTCCGGCAGAGTTGATGGGGCTATCCGGGTCTGGGATGTCGCGAGCGGCTGTTGCTTGCGCACCCTGCGCCAATACACACGGGCTGTCACCGCCCTTCGCCTGAGCCATGATGGACATACGATGCTCTCCGCAAGCGCAGATGGGACGCTACACGTCTGGCATATTCATCCCGCAACATCGTTGAGCACTTTTGCCCTTTCACGAATCTATACTCTAAATGATGTTGCTTCATTCTCCTCGCGTGCGGAACAACTTCTACAACAGACGATTCAGGCCCTCACCCAGACAGAGTCAACGGATGATGTCGCACTAGAACATTTGCGAGGCGTTCGCTCACTCGCTGGCTGGGAACGTGTACCAGAGAGTTTATCCCTCTGGCAACAGCTCTCGAAACAATGCCATAAAGTGAAGCTGCGCTCCGGTTGGCTCCTGCAAGTTCTGGGTGAGCAGGCGAAACCTGGCGAAAAAGCCAGTACCATTACGGCTGTGAGCCTGCGCTCCGATGGTCGCACGGCTCTGACAGCCGATTCCACAGGAGTATTGTCTGTCTGGGATCTCAACACGGGGCGGATGCGGCGATCACTCCAACTGCCTCGGGACGAGCAAGGTCCCCAACCCAGGTGGGACGGGCTGGAGGCCAGTCAACAATGGGCGCTCTCCCTGCATAGAGATGGCATAATCGTCCAACGGAGCGTGACGAGACGTATTTCCTCGTCTTTAGCCAAAGGAATTCGTCATGTACACGACCGCGTGCTTCTACACCCTCGTGAACGGTTTGTCCTGGTCGGAGATTCCTCCACTGATTATGCGCTCCGCCTATGGGACCCTTCAGGAGGCTGGCTTTTGCGGACCCTGACAGGCCATACAGCCGCGATACGCGCCCTGTGCCTGGGAATGGACGGATCTCTAGCCCTTTCGGGCAGCAACGACCAGACTATTCGCGTCTGGGAAATACAAAATGGGCACTGTCTGTATGTCTTGCAAGGCCATACAGCAGGGGTTTCCAGTGTCTCTCTCACCACAGACAATCGCCTGGCCCTTTCAGGGAGTTGGGATAGAACCGTACGCATCTGGGAGGTGAGTAGCGGTCGTTGTTTGCGGACGCTGCAAGGGCATATGGCAGGCGTATCAGTGCTCTGCACAAGTGCGGATAATCGCTTCGTTTTTTCAGGTGATCTTGACGGGTTGATACGCATCTGGGAGGTGAGCAGTGGTCGTTGCCTGTGGACGTTGCAAGGACATACTGATATGATCACATCGATCAGTTGCAGCACCGATGTACGCTTTGTGCTCTCAAGCAGCGCCGATGGCACGGCACGTCTGTGGGAACTTGACTGGGAACTGGAAGTGCGGGCCACTGCTGATTGGGATGACGGAGCACTGCCCTTCCTGGAGACTTTTTTAGAATTGCATCGCTCGTATGTCATTCACAAGCTCTCGCCCTATCGACAGCCCAGCGCGCAAGAGATCGACCAGGCCCTGACGCTCAACGCCAATCCATACTGGGAGGAAGAAAGCTTCCAGGGACTACTACTGCATCTACAACGTGTTGGATATGGCTGGTTGCGCTCGTCTGGAGTGCGGCGCAAGCTGGCAGAACTTGCGCCTTCCCAGCAACAATTTCCTAGCTTTTGAAAAGGTCCATCGCTACGTGCCCGTTCTCCTGTGTGTGACCATAGTCAGAGGCTTCCAGAAGAACGAACAATAGGCAGATTACTCAGCTTCGATACTGAAGCGCTCGTGCTTTTTTGTAGGCACGCTCGGCCTCTTTTCGTCGTCCGAGCAGCCGGAGCACATAGCCTTTGCACTCGTAGGCATTGACACGAATTGGATCGAGCCGAATGACCTGTTCATAGGCGAGCAGGGCCTCCTCCAGCCGCCCAAGCTCACTAAGCACAAGCCCCATGTTATTGTGGGCATTAATATTGGTAGGGTCAAGGCGGATCGTCTGCTCAAAGGCGACCAACGACTCCTTGAAGCGCCCTAGCATCTGGCCAAGTATTACTCCCTTGTTATAGTAGGCAACAGCATTGGTTGGATCAAGGCGGATCGATTGCTCAAAGGCGAGCAGCGCCTCCTCTAATCGTCCTTGTTGTATAAGTATATAACCTTTCCACTGGTGAACATCAGCATCGGTAGGCCTCAGGCGAATTGCTTGCTCATAGGCGAGCAACGCCTCCTCGAAGCGCCCGAGCTCTCGAAGTACGTTTCCTTTATTCATATAGGGATAAGCATCAGCAGAATTCAGGCGGATCGCTTGCTCGAAGACGACTAATGCTTCCTTGAAGCCTCCGAGCTCTTGGAGCGTGACCCCTTTGTTATTGTAAACACGGGAATCAGCAGGATCAAGAGCAATGACTTGCTCATAGGCAAGCAATGCCTCCTCGAAGCGCCCTAACCTCTCGCCGAGTATCACCCCTTGTCATAGTAGACATCAGCATTGGTTGGATCAAGGCGGATTGCCTGCTCATAGGTAGTTACTGCCTCCTCCCATCGTCCGAGCTCTTCAAGTATCCCTCCTTTGTCCTCATAGGTTTTGAAATAAGTCGGGTCAAGGCGAATCGATTGCTCATAGGCGAGCAGCGCCTCCTCGAAGCGCCCGAGATAATCAAGCGCACGACCTTTGTTATAGTAAGCACGTCCTTCAGCAGGGTCGAGGCGGATAGCTTGCTCACAGACAACCAGCGCCTCCTCCACTCGCCCTAGTTGGAGCAGCGAGTACGCCTGGTTAACGAGTGTGAACTTGTCTATCCGAACAGATTTAGGCACTTCACGTTGGTATGAGCTTCCCACCAGGCGAACATAGATAGCTTGCAGTTCCATCGCCACCTCCGCCATCGTGGCGGGACGCTGCTCTGGTTGAGGCTCAAAACACCTGTTCAACAATTTTGCCACTTCATCCGGCATTATAGGAATGGATGGTTCCTGTACGGTATAACTTGCCAGTACCTCACGTGCCAGGATGCCACTGCGCCAGGTCACGCCTCCAACGAACATCTCAAGGACCGAGAGTGCCCAACTCCAGATATCTGTCTTGCGCGAGAGTGTCCGCCTTGCAGCTTGCTCTGGTGAACAATAAGCAGGAGTCATCCCTCCCCAGCTTACCAGGATACTCTTTTCGCCCTCTTGGACTGGTGTGGCTCCCTCACCTGCCACGGCCCGCGCTTTTGCCAGCCCAAAATCGGTGGCTTTAGCAACCCCATCGCTGCTCATCATCACATTGGCAGGCTTGACATCCTGATGGACAAGCCCCTGTTCATGAGCCGCATGCAGTCCCCAGGCAAACTGGATGGCGACATCAAGCATACGTTCCAGGGCACACTCTGTCCCCCTCTCGTACAATTGGCCCTGACGAATCCAGTCCGCAAGGCTCCCTCCCTCGACATATTCGGCAAAGATGCGTGGAATGCTACCCAGCATTTGTACAAAGTAGCAACGGACGATGTGGGGATGTTCTCCCAGGTTCATCCATATCTCCGCCTCACGCATAAAGTTTTCTTTGCCGTCTGCTCTGGTGAAGATTTCTGGTTTGGGGCTTTTTACCGCCATCTCAATGCCCTACTCGCGCTCGTAGATTTTATAGACGCTGCCCATGCCGCCCTCACCCAGAATGCCCGTCACTTTGTGCATACCAAGTATAACATCGCCGACCTCCCATACAGCAGGCCCATTCTTTGCGTAATCATATCTCTCTAACAGCCGAGCAGGCTTGTGGCCGAAGAGGCGTTGCATCCGGCTCTGTTTACTATCCATGATCTTTTCCTTCTCTGATAATACCAGCTTGCATAGGTTAGCCCGCATCTTGCTTAAGCGGGCATGCCGCGCCGCCTACTCCGACTCGCTATACAGTGATAATTCGAGGATACGGTCATTGATAACAGCAGGGCTATTTGGATTCAGACGCCGGACTTCTTTGTAGCAAGCTAAAGCCTCAGTATACCGACGGCGTGAGCGAAGAATCTCCCCTTTATTTACCGCGGCATTGGTCAAGGCCCAGACACTGGTCCCTTCCTGTAAAACCTGTTCAAACACCTTCAGGGCTTCTTCTTCACGGTCTAGCATAGAAAGAGCGAGTCCTTTGAAGGTATAGGCAGCATCACACCAGGGATCAAGCTGTAAGGCTTTGTCGAAGCAAGCCAGGGCTTGTGCCGCATTCTCCAGAAGCTTCTCACCTTCTTTAACAAGTTGATAAGCCGCGAATGCCTTGGAAAGCGGTGTCTTTGCCACTGTCCGTGCTCTTTTTGGCTTCGGTATAAACTGAGTCAACATTTGGGCCTTCACCCCTTGCGCGAGCTGTGTCAGGCTCGGGTTTGAGGAAACGCGCAATGCCTTATCCAGGAAAGGGACAGCTTCATCGTAGTGCTCGATGAGCTCCAGGCATTTACCCACGTAAACGTAAGCCATGCCGTTGCTGGGGTCTAGCTCATTCACCTTCTCAAAGGCCTCGAAGGCTTCGGCATTGCGCTTCAAGCTAAACAGGGCGCGCCCGCGCTGATAGATCGCGCTTGGGATCTCAGGTCTGAGCCTCAATGCCTTCTCACTGCTCTCAAGCGCCTCTTGAGGGCGTTGGAGTTCCCAAAGTGCGCGGCCGCGCTCACAATGCGTCATCGCATCGGTGGGGTCCAGACGCAGAGATTCGTCGAATGCAGTCAACGACTCCTGATAGCGCCCCATTTCCAGAAGCGCCATTCCTTTGCTGAGGTATGCAATCGCATCGAGTTGGTTCAGTTCCAGAGCCTGCTCGGCGGCACGCAGGGCTTCGGGATACCGGCGGAGCCTCAAGAATGAATTACTCATATTGGCATAGGCAGTACTTCGTATAAGGGGGTCATTCGTCGTGGACAGCACCTGTTTCAGGAGTGCCAGAGCTTCTTCCTGCTTCCCGCTTTTATAGAGTTCATGGCCTTTGATGAGAGCCGTAGCTTCAGGAGAACTCTCCCTATGCTGCTGTGGGCTGAACGGCTGCTGAGCCTCTTCACCTTTTTTATAAATTATGGTCTGGAGGTGTCTTTTCATCTCAAGTGCCGCATCGTTGCCAGGATCGAGACGCAGAGCAGTGTCAAATGCTTCCAGAGACTTATCTGCCAGAGTCTTGGCGAGAGTAGGCTGGGATTGTCCAATCTCTACTAAAAGGCCTGAAAATGCCATTCCTTTCTGAAACCAGGCTGCCGAGCTCGTAGGATCAAGCTGCACGACTTGCTCCAGGGCTGACAAAGCTTCTTCAAATCTGGAAAGGCTAATCAGGCACTCTCCTCGCGCCAGGGCCACAAGGCTCTGGAGTTGCGCGCCTCCCGTAGTAGTAGTAGGAACGCGCTCAAGCGCCATAAGTGCCTCTTCATAGCGCCGCAAGCGCAAGAGCGTACGTGCACGATTGAAGTGGATCACCTCCTGGTGCGGCTCCAGGCGCAAAGCATGATCAAAAGTGTCCAGTGCTTCCTCAGGGTGCCCCATAAATAACAACGTGGTACCCTTGTTCATATAATGACTGGCATTGTTTGGCTCAAGCTGAATCGCATCATCATACGCGTCAAGCGCCTGTTCATAATGCCGCATGCTACTGAGGCAGTACGCCTTCAGCGCGTGGTTGCGCGGATCGTCGGGCGCAAGCAATACCGCCTTCTCGATAGCCGTAAGCGCCTCGTTATACTGATGAATATCCAGAAGCGTGTTTGCCTGCTTTATATACGCAAGCGCCTGTTCAGGATTTGATGATTGCTTACGTTGCTGGTGTCTACCAAACATAGGATTGAGTCCTCCTTGACGATAGCTTAGAAAAATCTCGCCTGTACGATCTGCTTAACTTCTTTTTCCCGTTGAGAGTATTTTAATTCCTCACGCCAGTAATGACAATGAAAATAACCTGGAAACTATATGGAAACAGTATCTAATGAGAAGGAGGCATTGGAGTGGCCGCTAAGGATCGTGCAATTTTTATATTCCATCTTATTTCCATTGATTCTCTATCGTCAATAGCGGTGCGATCATGTATGATAGAGGTGGAAGGAATGGTTGACTCACTGGATGGAGGAATTAATTCCCTTCATTGCCAACGCATGAGAAGATCATCGTTGGCAGCCCTTCTGCGAACCATGAGAAGGGACGCACGATACGACGACAAGAAATGAGAGCATATATGCCAGGGAAGCTTATCTTGACCATCACCTCCGGTCCGATGGAGGGCAAAGCGTTTACCTTCGATGAACATGATACCTTGCTCTGTGGCCGTATGAGCGACTGCCATGTCTACCTGCCGGATGATCGACAGATCTCGCGCCATCACTTTCTCTTAGAAGTCACCCCCCCCGATGCTCGTATCCGCGACCTGGGCAGCCTGCATGGCACCTACATCAACGGGCGTAAATATGGCGGGCGCGAAAAGCATGAAACGCCCGAAGAGGGGGCCAAACGCGAGTATCCCCAGGTGGATCTGCATAATGGTGACGAGGTCAAAGTGGGCGCGACCATGTTCCAGGTCCGGCTGGAAGCGGCTGCACAATCAGTAGAGCCTGTACGTTGCCAGCGCTGTGGCAACGATGTCTCCGCCGAAGTCGGGGCCTCACAGCAGGGGGCCTATATCTGTGCGCGCTGTCGCCAGCAGGTCGAGCAGGACCCCCTCGCGTTGCTGATGGCCGTCCTCGATCACGCATCACAGAACGAACGGAGACAGCAGGAGATTCAGATCGAGAATTACGAGATGGGCAAATTGCTGGGGGCGGGCGGTATGGGCGCGGTCTACCTGGCGCAGCATAAACACACGAGGGAACAGGTCGCCGTCAAGGTCATGCTCGCCAGAGTACGTGTCTCGGATGATGCGCGTAAAATGTTTCTGCGTGAAATCGACACCACGCGCGACCTGCGCCATCCGCATATCGTACGCTTTCTTGGCCATGGCGCGGAGGAGAGTCTCTTCTATTTCCTGCTGGAATATTGTGCCGGAGGCAGTGTTGCTGACCTGGTGAAGCGGCGGGGTGGTCGCCTCACGCTGGAGGAAGCCAGGCCGATCATGCTTCAGGCCCTGCAAGGACTGGCGTATCTTCACGAGCAAGGTTTTGTGCACCGAGACCTCAAGCCCCACAACCTGCTGCTGGCAGAACATGCGGGAGCGCGGGTAGCCAAGATATCCGATCTGGGGCTGGCCAAGAACTTTGAGCAGGCGGGCCTGAGCGGCATGACGGCTACCGGCAGTTACGCGGGCTCTTTCCCCTTTATGCCTCGTGAACAGGTGATCAATTTCAAACGGGTGCAGCCGGTGAGCGATGTGTGGGCAATGGGGGCGACCTGCTACGCTATGCTGACGGGGACTTTCCCCCGAACCCACCGGCGAGGAGAAGATCCAATGCTGGCGATCCTGCATGGAGAGATCGTGCCCCTACGCCAGCGTGATCACCAGCTCCCCGTTCGCCTTGCCGAGGTGATTGATCAGGCGCTTGCGATCAAAGAAGAGGAACGTTTTCGCCATGCTGGAGAGATGTACGAAGCCCTGGTGAAAGCGGGTGAGTAGCGCGAGAGGGACACATCGTATGTGGCAACGAGCGGCATCCGCCCGAGCGCGAAAGGAAGGTGAACCATGGGGTCTCCTGAACCCAGGTCCGTATCCTGGTCAGTTCGTGCAGCGTGTGTAAGCGATGTGGGACGTCGCCGGCAGCAGCAGCAAGATCGGTTCCTGCTCGATCCTGAGCACAAGCTCTTCATCGTCTCCGATGGGATGGGAGGACGCCAGGCTGGAGACGTCGCCGCACAGTCCGTGGTCACCGTCCTGCCAGCCCTGCTGGAGCGCGGTCTGGAACGCGCCAACGCCGCTGAGACCAAGGCGCGGGAACGCATCCTGTATGGGAGCATCGTCGAGCTGAGTCAGCACCTGCGCGCGGAGAGCACCGGGCGGGTGGGGCTGCATGGCCTAGGCGCGACCGTCGTCGTGGCCTGGCTCTCTGATGCCCAGGCGTCCCTGGCGCATCTGGGCGATAGCCGCCTCTATCTTTTCCGCGCGGATCGCCTCCTGCCGTTGACCGAGGACCATTCTGTAGTGACGCTCTTGCGGCAACGCGGAGAGATCACTCCAGAAGAGGAGCGCATGCATCCGGCCCGTGGACAACTCACCCGCTATGTGGGAATGGATGGCGAGGTTGCACCTGTTGTCCAGACAGTACCGCTCCTCGCTGGAGATCGGCTTCTCCTGTGTACCGATGGCCTCACCTCCATGATATCCGATCAGCAGATTGCCCAGAAATTGCGCACTTCACCGCACGCCGAGGTCGCCTGCCAGGCATTAGTGCATGCGGCAAATACGGCTGGAGGGAAAGACAATATTACCGTGCTCGTGGTTGATTGCATCAAGGATCAGTGCCTATGAGCTCTCTGAAGGATTTTATCGAAGATCACCGTTTCTCTCTCATCATATGGGGTATCCTGGTTATCGCTGTGGGCTGGGCGATCTACGGCACTTACCGCGAGAGTCAGTTCTTTGCTCATGCCAGGAGCGTCACGGCCCGCATCGTCGCTGTCGAGTCCCACCAGGTCTGTGGCGGGAATGGCTGCAATACTGATTACACCACTCGCCTCGCCTTTGCTCTTTCCGATGGAAGGACGCAGCAGGTGACGATTCATGGCGAGTATACGGACGAGGTCGGGCAAACGCGAACGCTCTTCTACGACCCTGCCAACCCGACAGACGTTAGGACCGAACATCACCCAATTGTGGGCATCTTTTTCGAGCAGCTTATCAAAGCGGTGGAAATCTGCTTCTTTTCTGTTTTCATGCTTGTCCCGGCGATATTGGGAATTACTGCTGCTCTGCTTGTGGGCCTGTTTCTCGCCTTCGAATTTATTCGATCGCGACTTTCTAATAGTAAATAGCGTGAATGTTGACGATTTTTAGGGTGAAACCTGGGAAATCAGCGCGAAACATAGGAATCGGCCAGGAAAACGTTGGAGAAACGGTTGTGTTGCAAGAATGAAGGAGCGATGGTAAACTCTTCTTTATTTGGAGCAGAGCAGAGGAGTTCTTCATGATGAAGAATGCGAGCCCATTCAAATGGCGCCAATTTGAAGCTGCGATCATTCTTTTGTGTATACGCTGGTATCTGCGTTATTCGTTGAGTTACCGCGATCTGGAGGAGATGATGCTCGAACGGGGTCTGCACGTCGATCACACCACGATCTACCGTTGGGTTCAGAAATATGCCCCAGAGCTGGAGAAGCGCTGCCGACCGCATCTCAAAGCCTACAGCGACTCCTGGAAAGTGGACGAGACGTACATCAAAATCAAAAAAGTCTGGTTCTACCTCTACCGGGCCGTCGACTCTGAAGGGAACACGATCGAATTTCTTTTGAGTCCAATGCGGGATGCCGAGGCCGCCACACGTTTTTTCTGCAAAGCCCTGTATTCCTCTGCGTGTTCAACTTCTCAAGCGTGTCCGGTCGCAGAGCAGGTGGCTCAGCCCACGGCTCTGACTGACACCACAACTGTCACGTCCGCTCTTCGCGTGATCAATGTCGATAAGAATGCGGCCTATCCCAGGGCCGTTGCCAACCTGAAAGCCGCTGGAGTCCTGCCTGAACACGTGGAATTGAGGCAGGTGAAATACCTCAACAATCTGATCGAACAAGATCATCGGTTCATCAAACGCTTGACGAAGCCGGGGATGGGCTTTTTCTCGTTCGAGACAGCCAGCAGAACCTTACAGGGATATGAAGCATACAACATGATCAGAAAAGGACAACTGCAAAGGGTGAACAAAGGAGATGTGAGAGGCCAGGTGGCCTTGGTTGCCAAGCTGTTTGGGGTGGCAGCCTGACCGAACGAGGAGAACTCTTCACGTCATCTCCGCCTTCGTCATCGTTTTTGCAACACAACCATAAAAACAATGTTGCTCGGCATAAAACAAGCACTTGATAATAAAATTAAGGGAGAATAGATTATGAATACTAACCCTGTAGAAGGTGAGCTGGAAGACCTGCTCCAACGAGTCGCGCGCTACGGGTACTACCGATATGAAGACCCTTGGGGCTTGAAAAATTGTGATGACTGGACGGGCATTGATGAAGCCAAAGCCAAATTACTCGCCTGGCGCTCGCAAGGTGTAGGAGAGGCAGTTGATAAGGCTCGCAAAGATGAACGTCAGCAAGTTTACTACGTGGCCCACGACGTCTTGGCTGATCTGAATATACCCCGCAAAGAAGCATTGCAATATTTTAAGGAACGCATAGCAAAGGAGATTCAATCATGACTGACGCACCACAAACATCTCGTATAAATAAAGAACAGGGGCCAGGCGACGCTCGTATAAATAAAGAAGGTGCCTCCGCACCACAACCAGCGGTGTTTTCAAGTGTAGGTTTTGGAGATGGGCCCGCTTGTAGAGGCCTCTCAAGCCCTTGAGCCGTGGTTCCCCCTCATCCCCTGACCCCTTCTCCCGGTTGTGCGGGAGACGGGGAACACAGCGAGCAAGGGCTCAGCAACTCGTTTGGCACTCTCTCTCCCGCGACCCGGGAGAGAGAGACGGAGAGTGAGGGGAGACCACGGGCGAGTCTAGGAAAATACCTATTTCTATAAGAGATTAAGCTTGTAGGCACAAAGAATTTTGCTCTTCATTCTATTTCCACCGAATTTCCATACAATCAACATTGTTATGGTCCACAACAATCAAGTAAATTATTAGAAGGATTTCCGAGGCTCATCCGGCTATCCTGGTCTTATTCTGCGACCGACTGCGACGGGTTTTATTTAGTATCAAGGAAGAACATATGAGCAATCAGAATTGGTTTAATCGTCTACTAAAACGCGATTCCTCAAGTACGACAACGAAAACTGTAACAAGCACTTCAAACACACCAGCCACAGAAAATACTTCAAACACAAAAGCTATGTCATCACCACCATTGCCTCCATGGACTGAGGGTGCAGAAGATGATCCCTACACAGAAGAAGACGAGCCAGTTGAAGAGCAGCCCTCGACAACTATCCCATCGGCGGAGGCCAATGTTCCTCCCACCTGGCAAAGGGGCGATGTGATCCTGGACCAGTACGAGGTAACTGGCAACCTTGGCGAAGGTGGCATGGGTACCGTCTATCAAGTACACCATAGAGGCTGGAATATCGATATGGCTGTCAAAAATCCCAGGCCGGAGATCTTTACGCGAGAAGAGGGTAAAGAGAACTTCATTCGTGAAGCCGAGACATGGGTCAATCTCGATCTGCATCCCCACATTGTAAGTTGCTACTACGTCAGAACGCTGGGGAACATTCCACGCATCTTTGCTGAATATGTTGATGGTGGTAGCCTCTCCGATTGGATTCGCCGTCATCGCCTCTATGCTGGCAATCATAAAGAAGCCCTGCAACGGATGCTTGATATAGCTATACAGTTCGCATGGGGACTTCATGCCGCCCACGAACAAGGGCTGGTTCATCAAGATATCAAGCCAGCAAACGTCATGATGACTCAGCAGGGCATCGCCAAAGTAACTGACTTCGGTCTCGCAAAGGCCCGAGCCCTGGTAGGCAACCCCTCAACAAACAATGATGCCAACGCCCAACAGAGCATCCTCGTCACTGGACGAGGGCTGACTCCTGCCTACTCCTCCCCCGAACAGGCGGCAGGACAGCCATTAAGCCGTAAAACTGATATCTGGAGTTGGGGCGTCTCTATACTTGAGATGTTTGTTGGTGAGGTAACATGGCGATCAGGTATGGTGGCTCGTGATGTCCTTGCCAGTCATACTCCTGCCCATGAAGCAATTCCCCCAATGCCCTCTGAATTAGTCAAGCTGCTTGTGCATTGCTTCGAGCCACAAGCACAGCAACGTCCCGCCACCATGCAAGAGATAGTCTCAGTATTGAAAGAGATCTATGCTCACGAGATCGGCCAACCCTATCCTCGCTCTGAACCTCAAACGGCGAAGATGCTGGCCGATAGTCTCAACAACCGCGCGCTTTCTCTCTATGATCTGGGCAAGATCGATGAGGCCAAAGAGACCTGGGAGAAGACGTTACAGGCTGATCCTCAACACTTGGAGACAACCTATAATCGCGGGTTGGTACTCTGGCGGCTTGGGGAATTAACCGATGATGCCTTGCTTCACCAGCTGGAGATACTACAACAACTCAATGAGTCTTGGCAGGTTGCTGCCATGATAGCCCAGATTCACATGGAACGTGGCGATATAACTGCTGCTAAATCACTATTAGAAGATGCAAGGCAAGAGGCTTCAGAAGCCCAGGAGTTAGCAGATCTGTTGCAGCGCATCCCAACAGATAACACATCTTATTTTCACGTTACTCACACAGCCGAGCACCATCCAGAAACATACGCAACCTCGATAAACATAAGCACTGATGGAAACGTGGCTCTTTCGGGAGAAACAATAAAAATTCAGGAGAAAACAACCTGGCTTCACAGGATCATCTGGAGACTCTGGGAGACAACTTCAGGGCGAGATATTTACAGGATCGAAAAAGAATTCCACCGCAAATTTGGCGAAGAATATGGGGATCTATCAGATATTGCAATTTACGAGTATGTGAGTCTGAGTGGCGACGGTCGGCTTGCTTTTTCAAAGGTGGGCACTGAACTGCAACTCTGGGAAGCCACCACAGGTCGCGAACTACGGACCTTCAAGGGGCATACCTCGACGGTAGAAAAAGTCGCTTTAAGCGCTGATGGGCAATGGGCAATCACCAGCGGTCAACATGATCAGATAGCACGCTTCTGGAACGCATCTACAGGTCGCTGCTATAAAACCTTTTTACACGAAAAAAGAACTTCAGGAATGGGGAACTCCGTTAAACAGGTGAGTCTCAGCGCAGATGGTTCCATTGCCATAACTGCCGATACTAATCAGATTGTGCGCATATGGGAAACCGCTACAGGTCGCTGCCTGTACTTATGGGATACTCACAAACCATTCCTCAACGATGAGTTATCAGGCAAAATATCTACTGGAAGCGTTTTAATGGATAGCTACTTATCGAGGAGTGGTAACGTCTTTTACAAGAATGAGGAGCTCAATGATGATCGAGTTACCTCTGTTAGCTTGAGTGGTGATGGTACGCTTGCCCTCTACAGCAAAGGCAGCAAGATCTACCTGTATGATGTTGTGGATGGACAACATTTAGATACCCTCGAAGGCCACACTGGCGAAATAGCTGTAGCTTGCTTCAGTGCCGATGGACGATGGATCATCTCCGGTGGAACGGATGCAACCGTACGCCTGTGGGATGCCTTTACTGGACGCTGCCTGCATACCTTTACTCGACACAAGAACAGGGTGCTTTCAATAAGCACAAGCTCCAACGGTCGTAGGATCGTTTCAAGTGGAGCCGATAAAACCATTCAACTCTGGGAAAAGCATGATGGCCCCATTCTTTCGAGTTCATTACGTCCCTCGCTGGTGTCTTCCTATTCGGATGTAGCACAAGTAGAGGCCCAGGCCGAGGCGCTTCTGCAGCAGGTAGAGCAGGCCATATCGCAATCCCAATTTACAACCGCTCTTTCTTTACTAAACGAAGTACAGGCCCTCCCGAATTGGAGACGCAACCAGAAGACAAGAAACACCTGGGCCAAGCTACTACCACACAGTTCACGTACTCGCTTTATTAGTGGCTGGCCAGTGAATACCATCCAGGCCCATGCACGAGGAGTCAATTCAATTAGCGTGAGCAGTGATGGCACTCTTGCTCTATCGGTGGGGAATGATGGGACTGCTAGCCTATGGGATCTCTTAGCCAATAAAGATCTAATGAAGATCCGGGGCGATAAGGGGTCTATAACATCATGCTTTTTAACGAAAGACGGTACCCTCCTACTCTGGGGCACCAATCAAGGTTTTGCGTATATCTGGGATATAGCCACTAATGAATTGAAGCTCACCTTCGGAGAAAACTCTAGAATGAGGGCAGTCTTCCCATTTAGGATTAATGTGGTTGGTATGAGCGTCGATAAACGATGGGCCTTCTCTTCAGATAGAGTTGGTGCCATCGAGGTATGGGACACCCAGACTGGTAAAAAGGTTCACACGCTCTTTGATTACACCAGGCCTGAAGAGTATCCAGATCCATTCATGCCGCAAAAGATAAAGACAAGATACCCTGGCAGTAGCGTTGCAGCCATTTGCCCCCAACCGAACGGAAACTTGTTAGCCACAGGAAGTTACAATCAAGAGGGCAATCTTCGGATATGGGATGTAGAAACAGGTAACTGCCTGCTCACCATGGAGGGTCATAAACGAGCGGCCACATCACTTGATTGGAGTACAGATGGACAGCTTATTGCCACGGGAGGTCGTGACGATAGCGATGGTAATTATGCCATTCGACTCTGGGAAGTTTCTACGGGTCGTTGTTTGTGCACAATCGAAGACACAGGCGAGATAACTTCGGTTCGGTTGAGTAACGATGGGCGCTGGATCTTCTCAGGCGGGGGCGATGGAACCATACGTGTCTGGGAAATCATGTCAGATTCTTCCGGTTATACTGGTCGCTGTGTCTACACCTTCAAAGGTCACTCCAACTCGGTAAACTCCATAGGATTAAGTGCTGATAATCGCTGGTTAGTCTCGGGTAGCAGCGATGAAACAATTCGCTGCTGGGAGCTTGACTGGGAACTATCGGTGACACGTTCCCTCTCATCCTAACCCCTCATCCCCTGACCTTTACACGTGTAGGTTTTTGGGATGGGCCCGCTTGCTTTCTCGCTTGCGGGCCTTTTTCCGTTGTTTTTCGGTCCGTTTGCGTTGTCGTTTGCGTTTGCGTTCCGCCCAGGCCGCACTGCTTCTCAATACTGCCGCCAAGCTGGTGGGCCACTTTTGCGGCAAGAACCTTCCCAAGGGGGATGGCTTTCCTTGCATCACCTTGATCTCCAATATTCTCTGCCCCCTTCGTGCGCAGCTCTCCTCCATCCCCCTTCCTGCTTGCTCTGCTGCTTTGGGGTCTTCTTCTTTCGCCTCCGCTTCTCCTCCGACCGCCACCTGCCAAATCTGGGCCACTGCCATCGCCAGCCAGAGCCGTTCCACTCTCCTGGGATCTCGCATCTTGGTATGGTGCCAGCCCCAAGCCCCTCGTTTTTGCTGCTTAAAGTACCCCATTTTTGTATGATATACTTTGAGCAAGAGGAGAAACAGGTAACACTATATTTTTAGGACAGATGCTCTTTCCCATGTCTTTGTCAGAGGACAAAGACCACAGGAGCGTGTCAGGATGCTAAGCGAAGAAGCATTTGATCAGTGGTGTTGGCAGCTTGGCCTGATTGACCAGGCGAAGACGGTCATTACCCACGTTCGAACATCGAATCCTTCACGCCGTGTGCAGGGTGCTGCAGGCAATGTCAGCGGCACATATCCCTCCCTCAAAATGGGATTCGCAATCCAGTTTGAGAGCCATAAGAACGAACTCCCCTTTGCCTACCAGATCGACCACGATCCCGATGTTCTGGAGTTGTACGATCAACCCGCAGGCGAGATCAAATTGAAGTATCGCAGCCAGGACGATACGCGCGATGTCACGGCCAGACATACTCCAGACTTTTTTGTACTACGCAAGGAGAGTGCAGGCTGGGTGGAGTGCAAGATGGAGAAGGATCTGGTCAAGTTGGCAAAGAAAATGCCCTTTCGCTACCAGCAACGGCCAGATGGCTCCTGGTGTTGTCCTCCCGGCGAAGCCTACGCCGCCCAGTTTGGTCTCACGTACCGTGTGTTTTCTTCGCAAGGGTAGTGTCAGAACTGAGAACACAGAAAGCTTACCAGGATCCAGAGAATGCTTCTTACTGCTCGTCTCTCGCTATGAGGCTGCTTGTATCAATGCTTTCAAGGCGACAAGTTTTTGGAGAAAAACACGTCGTTGTTCTGGGAGTGAGATCGGTTCTCCCATGGCGGGACGCGAACGGAGGTAGTTGCGTAATTCGTCAAAAGCACAACAGAAACGTGCCGCCGCTTCAAATGTTCCAAAGCCACGCATGGGATAGTAGCGCTGTTTGATCCCTCGATGGTCTTGTTCCAGGCGATTATTGAGGTATTTGTTGGTCCGATGCTGAACAGGGGTGCCCATGGTCTCGCTTATCGCCCTGGGATAGGAACGATGCCCATCTGTCGTCACCGATTCTGGGGTATGGCCAACCACAGCGACTGCCTGTTGGAAAAACCGCTGAGCTGCCTCCATATTCCGTTTTTCACTCAACATGGAGTCAACCAGATGACCATCGTGGTCGATGGCTCGATAGAGATAACACCACTTTCCATGCACTTTGAGATACGTTTCATCTACATGCCAAGACTTCCCAGCTTGTCCACGTCGCCTGGCTCGCAAGTGATCTGCCATCAATGGAGCAAATCGCGCTTCCCAATCACGTATGGCTTCATGAGTGAACGGAAAACCTCGCGCCAAAAACATTTCCGCGATGTCTCGCAGACTGAGTTTATAGCGTAGTCGCCACAAGACCGCGAGCAGGACAATGTCTGTCGGGAATTCAAGGTAATTGAAAGGAGTACCAGTTCGCTCGTTGAACGTACGTTGACAGTGAGGGCAAAAGAACGTGGCGTAACCCAGTTTCGTTTTCTTCGCTCGTTTCGTGGTGGTTGTCATAGCACAATGTGGGCAGTTCATCAGTCAACATTCCCCATTCTCTCCTGTTTTTACAAGATCAGCATACCAAAAGTCTGACTTTTTTGCCAAGGGGTTGTCTGAGTTCTGACAGACCCTCAAAATCGCGTGAGAGGCGTCGACAGCGAGAGATCCAGGAGAACGTTCGCTCCACTACCCATCGGCGGGGTTGGACCTGGAAGCGATGGGGCGTGCGCAGTTTGATGACCTGCACGCTCCAGCCAAATTGCTCGTTGATCCAATCGGCAAACGTGCCAGCGTATGCGCTATCGACCCATACATGCTTCATCCGAGGATATCGGCCCGGCCCATCGACAAGCAAAAGCCTGCCGCTATCGCGATCCTGGATGTCGGCGGCATGGACACGCACTGCCTGCACGAAGCCTTCGGTATCAACGAGCAGGTGGCGTTTTCTGCCGAACCTTTTGTTAACCTAAGCAGAGGAGTCGCCTCCTTTACTCGGCTTCAAAACTGGACATGATACTTTCGCATCATCCAGCTCCTCAATGATATAGCCTTTGTCAGAGGTACCCACGACCTTCCGAGCGTGTCGTTGGTCATGGCAATGTCGATGGAGCGCAAATCGGTTGCTGATCTCATTTCCTCCGCCTTCGCTTTTGGGAGTGATGTGATCCACCTCAAGGAGATCCCCATTTTGGAACAAGAGTCCACACCATCGGCACTTGCCCTGTTGTTTCTGAAGGAGTTTTGCTAACATCCCGTTGAACATCGAATGGGTTCGTAGCCGCTTACTCCAATAGAGCAAATCACCGTCGTATGGGCTGGCTGTTCCCCGTACTTTCACATGTCGTTGGATAGGCGTTTGCGGGTGTTCTCGCAAGGTCGTTCCCTGCTGGTCAGTAAATATCCAGCCATTGCCGTCATCTACGTGCCAGTATTTCTGTGCTATCCAATGCTTGTTTTTGTTGGGGTGTCTGGAATTCGCCCATGACCTGAGTTGCAGATAGAGAACATGTCCACAATGGCTGAACGTCCGCTTTGCAGCCACAGCCCGGTAGTAGTTGGTCCATCCGCGTATCACTGGATTGAGCTCTCTGATGAGCTTATCCTGAGATGCGCTTCTGTTCTTTTTAATGATCGTCCTCATCTCGGCAACGTGTCGTTGAACGGCTTCTTTGCTCGGTGTGATGATGGTTTTAAAGCCAAGTGGAGGCCCATATTGGTTCGCTTTTCCCGAGTGGGTTTTTCCTACCGGGAATTGGCGGACGGTGAAGCCGAGAAAGTCGAAGCCAATCCGGCCCTGGTATTCTCGGAGCGTATGAGCAATCCTGGTTTTACTTGGCTTGAGTTCCAGTCCCATGTCGGCTAACCATGTCGCTAATACTTCTTGAGCTTTCTTTACACCTTCTTCTGTGGGATGGAACACCACCAGGTCATCCGCATATCGAACCAGTTGGGGTCGATCCGTTTTGGTTCGATAGGCGTTCATGAGGGCGGTCTCCATGCCATAAAGGGCTATATTCATCAATAACGGTGAGGCGACTCCTCCTTGTGGAGTTCCTCGGGTTGTCTCTTCAAAGACTCCGTGATCGACAACCCCAGCTTTGAGCCATGTCTTGATGACACGGCGCATGGTTGGGAAGGTATTCAGTTTCTCAAGGAGTGCTTCGTGGCGGATGTTGTCGAATGCGCCTTTCAGATCAGCGTCTAAGACATATTTGGCCTTATGCGCAATGATCACGAAGATCGCAGCCATCGCATCCTGACAGGAGCGTCCAGGGCGAAATCCATAACTGTTCGGCTCGAATTTGCTTTCCCATTCCGGTTCCAATGCGAATTTTACCAGAGCTTGCTGGGATCTCGTCTCCATGACGGGAATGCCCAATGGGCGCATTTCGAGTTTTCCTGGCTTCGGAATATACACGCGTCGGACCGGGAGGCTCTTCGCGCGTTTCCAGTGCTTGGGGTGAATGCGTTCGGCCAGTTCAAAGCGTTGGGCTGGGGGAACCGATTTGACTCCATCCACCCCAGCAGTTTTCTTTCCCTGGTTATCCTGCGTGACCCGTCGTACCGCCAGCAGTCGGGCTGCCCTCGACTTCATCAACAATTTTTGGAGTGAGTGGACTGCCTGTGTGTTGCCACGTTGTTGGGCTTGGAAGATGCGCTTTTGTAGCCTGTACACGTGCTGCTCGAACTTGCGCCAGGGCAGTGCGCGCCAACGCTCACTCTCAGGATCAAGAGGCGTTTGCCGCTTCATCCTGGGTGCCTTTGTCTTTGGCATACGACTGGTGCCTCTTCCTTCCATATCATCGTGCCTACGTCAGCGTATCCAGGAGCTTTCCTCCTGGCTTTTGCTTCTTAGGCAATCCCACTCTCAAGGGCATTGGTTGGAACCGGCTTGGCGTATCGACCATCGCCAAGAGCCACTTGAGAGTTATCCCGTTCCGAATATCCGTTTGTCGTTGCCGTAGGTGTGTGCTATCCACCAGATATGGGGATGAGTGAACAGAGGCGGGGAAAAAGACGCGTCTGCATCGCGATCATATCACTACCTTTTGGTCAAGTCTCTCAGCCTGTTTGACTTGTTGACGCTCATGATGGTTGGTCACGCACATTCGATTTACTCATCTTGTTAGACGAGCTTCTCACCATAGCAACCTGGCAAAGATTTCGACTCTCGTCAGGCTCAGAGTCTACTTTCACATGCCTGCTTTACGGATTGAGGTCCAGTCGCTACCGTAAGGCATGGCCATTTCCGCCTTCACCGGGCGGGAGAGGGATTGCACCTCACGTCGGATATTCAGTTATCAAGATTCATTCCTTGCTCGCCATCCCTCAGCAGCATATGCTGATTTCGGCGAAACGGGCCGCACTTTTCCCCGCATCGTAGCCGCGCTCTCCACCGCGCACCGCGCTGGTCTGGATGGTTTGGCTATCGATGCTCCCGGCAGAAGGGTCTTCGTCTCGTCCCAGCTCTTGGCGCAGGCGTTTGCGCAAATGGCTGTGGATGCATTCCCAGGTGCCATCGCGCTTCCAGTCACGGAAGCACTGATGCACCGTTTGCCAGTTGGGTAAATCGTGGGGCATCATCCGCCACGGCTCTCCACTGCGCAGAATGTACAAGATGCCATTGATAATCTCCTGCCGCTCAATTTCGGCTGGTCGACCTTCGGTCGAAGGCTTGGGGACCAGGGGCTCAAGAATGGCCCATTGGGCGTCGGTGACATCACGCGGGATACGCTGGTCGATTCTGGTGGGAATGCATCACTCTGGCTCCTTCTTCTGGCTCAGCTGGTCGCAACGATCTCCTTTCTTTTCTTTCTCGGCGATTTTTCAATTAGCAAACAGTTTCTAAGCGGCTCTGAGCATTATTATTCAGCGTAGCAGCGGATCTCAAAGAGAGCAGCGGGAACTTCTCCATGTTGCTTTAACAAATGGATGGAGAGGCAGTCCGTCGTGATCGGTTCCTTGAGTGTGATCGTATTGCGTGTCTGGTGATTATCTGTGTTCTCGGCGATGAGTTGCTCACCCGCGCAGAGACGATAATGCTTGACACAAAAGGGCATAACGCGTTCAGGATGCCCCATAAGCACCGATTCCATCGGATGGTCAAAATCCGTGTCGAAGGCAAGCTCTATTCGCCTGATACACTGGGGCTGTTCCCAACGTAGTTCCAGGGTGGGCAATGAATCGTTGAGTGCTGCAACCCAGGCATTTGGCTGACTCGTAGGTCTCGCTATCCCATTCGCTACATTGGTCGGGCTAAAGACGGTCAGTGGTGGCTCACAATGTAACGCAAAGTTATATCCTCCAGGTCGCCTCTGGGGTTGCCACATCTCAAACGTCTCGACACCGATGTCCTCCGCTGGCTCTTGCGTCCGACTATATTTTGCTGAGAGAATGCCTGTGAGCCGGTGCTCACTTCCGTATAATGCGACCTGCTTGTTCCGCATGGCACACAGAAAGACGTAGCGTGGTTCATCAATAGTGACCGGAAAATTGACAGTGATTTCCTGGTGCGCTCCCGCTTCCAGGGCGATGTCAAGTGCTCCGAGCATTACGTCTGGTGTGTAGTTATCGGGCCGATCACTTGTGCGCAGTTCAACCCGTAACGTGGTTGCTTCAGCGACATCGGCTGTCAGGGCGAGAGTGGGCATGGGGCCAGCTACGATAGGAAGCATCTGCGCCCACGCACTGGTCAGTGGAATCAGAGGTCCATTAGTTGGCAGTTCGGCTAGCCGTAGCTCACTGGAGGCACTTATGCGAGCCTGCTTCACCAGGTCGTCGGGATCATCCAAACGGAAGCCAGGGATATGTTGTCCGCTCCGCATGAGATCGCGTTGCAGTTGCCGCGTATACTCGGTTTCACTAAGAGCAGCAGGAAGAAGGTTTTGTCGCATACAGATCCCGGCAGCCATACCCGCTGCTTGCGCGGCATAAGCACATGTCGCCATCACGCGAGAAGAGCCAAACGCGACATGCGAGGCGCTCATGATGCGACCCGTCAGGAAAAGGTTATGGACGTTCCTGCTATACAAACAGCGATAAGGAATCTGGTAAACGCCACGCGCATGCCACTGACTACAGCCAGGACGCTCGCTAAATACGCCATCCGCTGGATGCAGGTCAATCGACCAACCACCAAAGGCAATAGCATCATGGTGATGGCGTTGCTCAACGATATCCCGCTGGTTCAGCATGTAATCGCCCTCAAAGCGTCTGCTCTCACGCTTCCCTGGAATGGAACCTACCCACTCCAGGGTAAGGGTCTCTGCTTCGGGAAACTTGCCCGAGTTCTTGATATAGTTCCAGACGCCATAAACAGTCTTCCACAGCTCCCACTTGATCGTCTCTGTATCATGTACTGTGTCCAGGCGACCGCCATACTCCATCCACCAGAGTCGGCAGCCGTAATCCTTCGTGTTGAAGCTACGGAAGCGCGGTATCCTCGTGATATCTTCCAGGGCATATGCTGGGGGCATAAAGGTAACTGGCTTACCAACATCTTTGCTATAGAAGTAGATGGAATGCCCAAGGAGATCTCCATATTCGGCATCTGGCGCGAAGCCCTCGTCAAATTCCTGGCGGGACTCCGCCCCCATGCGAAAGGCTGCACCCGCCAGGAATGCCAGTGCACCATCGCCGGAGGCGTCACAGAAGAGAGGTGCATGCACATGGTACATTGTCGAGTTCTGGCTACAAAAGGCCTGGATGGCATCAATGCGATCAGGTTGCGTTTTCGTAATATCGATTAAAGCGGTATTTAAGAGCAATGTAATGTTCGGCTCAACAGTCACTTTCTCTAGCAGAATCGTATCAAAGATGATTGCGTTCCCCTCAGGGTTGCGATAGAGATTCTCGACTAGAAGTTCATCGAGAACACCTCCCTCACGCGCCCAGCGATTGTTATTGCCCATGTGAGAGGTCGCGCCCAGCACCCAGAGGCGTACCTCGCTCGACGCATTGCCGCCCAATACCGGGCGGTCCTGCACTAGTGTCACCTTCACCCCCGCCCGGGTTGCGGTAACAGCGGCGCAGACGCCCGACATACCTCCACCAATAATAACCAGGTCGCACTGTAGCTCTTTGCTACGATAAGCGCGCCTCGCGGCTGGCGCTTCCTGCTGCATCGGCATTGCTCACTCCTTCTTTCTAGTTATACATTAAATAGGCAGTTGCGTTACATGTTGTATTGCTCGTAAAACGTACCCAATGAGCGCTAAAGGCAGTCGGAAACTCGTGGTGGACGTACTTGCCTGCAGGTATGCTGAGCGTGTCATAGGTTTGCCAGTTCTGGGTTCCCAGGAAATCGACCTCAATGGTAATGTCAACGGTCTGAGGTGCGTCATGATAGAGGTGAAGTCCTTTATGCTCGAACCCGGTCATCAGGTAGGGGTCGGAGGGGACATCTGATCTCACTGGTGCCTCCCACCAGGGGCCACCCCAACCCCTGGGTTTGCCAAACTGCCACAGGTCGTCTGTTTTTCCAAACCAGAGACCCGCCTGGGGTTCGCCCGCTAGTAAGTTACTATCATGCGTTGGCGTGACCTGATTTCCACCCATGACGAGGAAGCCGCGGAAAGCACAGAAGTCGGGAACAACACGTAGATGAGTAGAGATTGGCCGTACACCCCAGACCTTGCCACCATAGGAGGTCGGCGAGAGTTCGTAGAACATACCGTGACAGTCCATCAGGAAGCGCTCATGCTCTACCTCGCGGATACGGGGCCACTCGGTCTGCCAGAAATGGTCAAAGGTATGCGACGCCTTGGGAAGGCGATAGCGCGACCAGGAGCCATCAGTAAAGACGCGCAAGATTGCCGATGCCTTATCCCAGCCGGTGGCAAAGATCGCGCTTCCAAAATTCATGCGACCCGTAACCTCGTTGAAACCTGTGCGCTCTAGAATTGTCCAGCGCTCGCCATCCCACTCGGCCAGGCGACCAGCCGCCTGTGTTCCCGCGAAGTCGCGCTCATCATAGGTGTTATTGGTAACAACCACACGTCCATGGCTGGTGTGGCCCGACTTGAAATGCGGTTGTGCGCCTCGTGGAACCTGTAGTTCCTGTGTCAGATCATAAAGCTGCTCGATGTTGAAGGTATTAAGGTCAAACTCAAGAAACAGGCCCTCCATTGTCAGGAAGTAGACCTTGTTGGCAGGATCATGCAGATGTCTCATGGTCGCCGCCAGGCGGTGATCCTGTAGCGCTTCGATGGTGCGCACATTCCCTTCGACATCGATAAGGTGGGGTCCGAGGATAACCTGGTTTGTCTCCGTATGAAGCAAGCGATTGGCATAGGTGCCAACAACACTCTCAGGTCGCTTACGTATCTGTAAGTCCTCGTCAACCTCATACAGTCCGGTTCCCGCGCCCGTTGTGCGCGTATGAGACACATAGGTAATGAACCAGAGACGGTCTGCCCAGGCCATAAGGCCTCCAATACCGCATTCGCTCCGTGCTGGTAGCGCATCACCTTTGACGGCCAGGCCGGGTATAACGCCGCCAATATTGAGCATGTGATTCCTCCGTACTGATGTACGCATATACTGTTTACCTTTCCTCAGTGCTGTATCTCTTAATGATAGCCGGGTATCAGACACCGGCTATCAGAGTTATGCAATGTCTGAGGCCAGCCACAGAAAGTTCTAAGGCTAGTCCCGGTATATTAGCCCTTCAGGCCAGAGCGAGCCAGGGCCTGTATAAACTGGCGTTGCATAAACAGGAACACTACGATAATGGGCACTACGGATGAGACGGCACCCGCCATTATTAGTGACGCGGTGAAGCCCCCACTCTCGTCAACATAGCTTGTCAACCCCAGGGGAATGGTAAAATTGGGTTCGCTGGTAAGCATGACGAGTGGCGTCTCGTAGTCATTCCAGCTCCAGACAAAGGCCAGGATGGCGAGTGAGGCCAGTGCGGGCTTTGCCAGGGGCAGGATAATACGCCAGTAGATATGCCAATCGTTCGCGCCGTCGATACGTGCCGCGTCGCTCAGCTCCTGGGGAATGGTCAGGAAAAACTGGCGTAGGAGAAAGGTTCCTAAAGCCGTAAAGATGCCTGGCAGGATCAATGCCCAGAGGGTATCGTAGAGGCCCAACTGCTGGAAGAGGATAAAACGAGGCACCAGCAGCAGTTGAGCTGGAATAATGAGCGTGCTGATATAGAGAAAGAAGAGCGCGTCTCTCCCTCGAAAGCGCAAGCGTGCAAAACCATAGGCCGCCAGGGAAGCCGTGAGGAGTTCTCCAAGGACACGTGCGATAGCGACCATTACCGAATTCCCGATATACATCGTCAACGGATGCTCGCCAGTCCAGACCGTGACATAATTCTGCCAGTTGAGCGGGTTGGGAAACCATTGAACTGGCATGCTAAACACATCAATTTCGCGCTTGAGAGATGAGATGAGCATCCAGGCGAAAGGGAGCAAGAACAAGATTGCCAGCAGCCACATCACAATGCTGATAATCGTCCATTGCACCTTTTTACGCTGCTTCATTGTCCAAGTGCTTCTGCTTTGTGCTCTCGTATGCGTCAATGCGGGTGTTGCCATAAGCTATCCTTTCTAGCTATAGAAGATGCCTCGCCGCTGGATACGCCATAGAATCAGCGTCAGCAGCAGGACTGCCAGGAACATCACCCAGGCCATAGCCGCCGCGTAGCCAAAGCGATAGAACTGAAATCCACTCTGATAGATATAATAAGAGAGCACGGTAGTTGAGCGTCCGGGTCCGCCCTGCGTCATCAGGTTGATCATGCCAAAGTTCTGCGATGCGCCGATGAAGCCGGTCACCAGCAGGAAAAAGATGGCAGGAGACAGGAAGGGCAAGGTAATAACGCGAAAACGTGCCCAGGCTCCCGCGCCATCAATCGCCGCTGCTTCGTGTAGTTCCTGCGGCACATCCTGAAGCGCCGCGAGATAGATAATCGAAGCGTAACCCACGCCACTCCAAACCGCCATGAAGATCAGGGCCGGTAGCGCCCACTGGGAGGAGACCAGCCACAGAGGCGGCTGACTGACTCCCAGTGCCTTTAAGATCGTATTGATTGGCCCATAGGTAGGATGGTAGAGTAGAACCCATGTCGTCGCGATAGCCACGCTGTTCGCGATGAAGGGGATAAAGAAAATGACGCGCAATACCGCTCGCCCAGGGATCGGACCATTCAGGGCCAGGGCTACGAGTAGCCCAGCCACGGTAGTCAATGGAACACTGATGCCTACATAGATGAGCGTAATACGTGCGCTCTCCCAGAAGTTTGGATCATGCAGCAACGTGACAAAGTTCTGTAATCCGACCCATTGAATGCCACCCAGGCCCGAAACCACGTCCCAACGCGTGAACGCGACCACGAGCGCGAAGATAAGTGGCAACAACGTAAAGAAGAGAAAGCCAATGAAGTTAGGGGCGATAAAGAGATAGCCGACCCATTCGGCAGGTTCTCCCCTGGCGCGTGCGGCCGTTCGCTTACGAATAACCTTCGCCTCTTTCGTCTCTGCTGGCATCGTTGTCTCTCTGTCGTACAACGTGCTCATAATCAAGCTCCTGCTTTCTTGATCGCATCGTCGCACTGCTGTTTCACTGTACTTACCCATTGATTGGGACTGATCTCGCCAATTAAGCAGCGATCAGTCTGACTCTGCGTAATCTGCGTGATTTGCGCACCTGCCACAGTGATCGTATCTGTGACGAATTTGAGGTCAGGGGCAAATACGGCCTTTTTAAAGGCCTCAACGTCATAGAGCGTAGCTTTATTGCCGCCCAGGATACCGTTTACCTGCGTATCCTGATCGATGTTGGAGAGCACCGGGTTCTTGCCAGCGGTTAGCATATATTTGCTGCCGTCGCCTAACCAGTAACGGATGAAGGTCCAGGCGGCATCTTTATTCTTTGTCCTGGGATGCATCATAATCCAGTTGTTAAGGCTTCCACCATTATAAAAAGTAGAAGCGTTGTCAGGTCTGGGCATCGGCGCGAAGGTAGTCATAAAGTCGTGCGGGTACTTGCTTGTATCGTTGACGTAACGTAGCGAGAAGGGAGAGGTTATCCACATCGCTTCCTGGCCCGTCAGGAAAGGATTTTGCGCGTAGGCGCGCAGATTCTGCGCCAGTACCTCGGTCCAGGGAAAGGCGCTCTTCTCTTTGATCATATCGACATGGAGTTGCAAATCTTGCTTAAAGACAGGATTGTCAAAATTCGATTCTTTGCCCCCATCTTTATAATTCGCGTTTGGACCCAGAGTAATGAGAGGCAGACCAGGAGATGAATAGGCGCCATACACGGTCTTACCTCCGCTGGTGCTCGTCAGTTTCTTTGCCATCTCGCGATAGTCACTCACGGTCCAGCTTGCTGGCAATTGCAAGCCAGCGGCATCGAGCATTTTCTTGTTAATCGCGACGAAGTTTGGCTCGCGAGTGGTAGGGAGGCTATAGTATTTATTGTCAGATTTAAAAATGGCCTCATTGTTTTGAGTCCAGGAAGAGAGTTCACTATCGCCATTCACATAAGAAGTCAGGTCAACGGCGAGATTGGCCTTGATACGCTGAGACATACGAGCGACAGTATAGGAGAAATAGATATCGATAGGGGTGCCGCCTTGCAGAGCTGTATCAAGCTTGGTATTGCCAGTGTCATCGTTAACGAAGCGCGTGTACTTTACCTGAATATTCGGATGCGCCTTGTGAAACGCCTCTATCAGTTTTGCGGGACCGTTTTCGGCTGGGACTCCTCCCCAGACATTCAGCGTAACAGAGTTTCCACCAGTACCCGAACCGCTGCCGCAGCCAGCAAGTAAGGCAGAAGTAGCAAGAGCTACCCCTCCTGCCTGATAGAGAAAGGTGCGGCGGTTGGCTCTCGTAAAGGCATCATGTTGTGGTGTCATCATAGACTCCTTTCCAGTTTTTCATCAGAAAAACTGGCTAAGACCAATACACTGTCTTGTCGTTTAAGAGCTAAGAGTGGGCGGCAGGTTCCCTCCAACCGACCGGGTTGAATCACGCAAAATAACAGTCGTAGGAATAGAAATGCGTAAACGCTCTTCGTCATGGCGTTCAAGGAGAGCGACCAGGCGCTGTGCCGCAATCTCGCCAATGCGTTGCCAGCCAATATGCACGCTAGAAAGCGTTGGCATAGTAAACTCAGTAATGGGCTCATCGTAGAAACCCATCACTGAAACCTGCTCGGGAACCGAAATGTTTGCTTCCTTGAGCGCGCGCAGACCGCCAATCGCCAGCATATCAGCGGCATAGAGTATAGCGCTAAAATCCCGAGTTCGGGCAAGCAAGTCCTGTGTGGCCTGGTAACCATCATTTGGGGTAAATTCTGAAGTCGTAGTGATCAATTGAGCGTCATAAGCCAAACCAGCTTCGCACAGGCCAAGCCGATAGCCAGCCAATTTATCCTGGCTTGTTGTCGTAATAGAGGGGCCATTGATAAACGCGATGCGGCGGTGTCCCAAGCGCACTAATTGAGTGGTAGCCTGTGCTGCACCGCGTATATAGTCGCCCAGTACGCAGTTGATCTCGCGTTCGCCCGCATGGGCTGCGGTGAGCACAAACGGAACGTTTGCTTGCTCCAGGGCATCAATGACCTGGACGGAAATAATGCCGCCAATGAGCACGACACCATCTGCCTGAGTAAGATGGTGCAGATCGCTTTCAGCCGGAGCCTCCCAGATAGCCCGGCGCAGGCTCATATGCAACCCTTTACGTCGTAAGCCTCGCTCAATACCATCAATAATGATGGTATTGAAACTAGAAATGTCCTGGCTTTCCCGTTTCTGCTCCTCCGGCTCGCTCTCACTATCGACACCACGTATCGCGACAACAATCCCATTTCCAGTATGTTGGAGAATCCCCTCCTGATACATTGGATAACTAAGTTCTGTGAGAGCTTGCAGGACAATAGCGCGAGTACGTTCATCAACACTTGCGCTATTATTGAGCACACGGGAAACAGTAGCTGTCGAAACATTAGCGCGTTCAGCAATATCACGCAATTTGATCCGCATGAAATACTTTCCTGACATCGAAAATATTTATCATCATCAATGAAAGAAGTATACATAATAAAGAAACATTTATACAAGATTAGTGAAAAACTTGCAAGAAATTTTCATAGGAGCAGAGAGAGCAAATAAATGCTTGCACCAAACAAACTCAAGATAGCCCTCTCCGGGCTACGAGAATGAGAAAAACACGCGATGCATAGTGAGCGGTGAGCCGATGAGAACCTTTAACAAACAATGCTTAAAACGGTATTGTCAACTTTCTGAGAGGCTAAAATGTCTGGTAGACTAACCATTATGAAAACACAAGCATCTGCCCCCGTCTACAAAGGCTTTCGCTTTCCGGTTGATATTATCGGCCATTGCATTTGGTTGTATTTCCGTTTCTCACTGAGTTTCCGTGATATTGAAGAGCTTATGGTGCAACGTGGGATTGTATTGACCTACGAAACCATCCGGCACCGATGTGTGAATTTGTCAAGAAGAAAACAGAAAGATCCAGGGCAATCGCATCTAAATAATCTCATCAATAAAAAGCAAGGAAAGGGAGAGATACAATAAACGAAAAAAGCAGGAGATGAGAAGATGCAAGAGAACACCCGGTCAGATCTGGAAAGCATCTTTACTCACGTCGAAGACCCTCGCATAGAGCGCACCAAACGGCACCGATTGCGCGATATCATCATCCTGGCCATTTGTGGCACGCTTTGTGGAGCGGAGGGATGGGTGGAAATCGAGGAATTTGGGAAGGCCAAAGAGGCCTTTTTTACGCAGTTGCTCGACTTAGCCAATGGCATTCCCTCTCACGATACCTTCGGACGTGTCTTTGCGCTCCTTGATCCCAAACAATTTGAAGCCAGTTTTTTGCAATGGGTGCAAGGGATTAGCCAGAGAATTGAGGGGGTCATCGCCATAGATGGCAAAACGTTACGCCGCTCACATGATCGGGCCAACGGCAAGAAAGCGCTGCATCTGGTGAGTGCCTGGGCGGTCGAAAATCGCCTGGTGTTGGCGCAACTCGCCACCGAGGAGAAGTCCAATGAGATTACCGCCATTCCCTTGCTCCTCGAACAACTGGCCCTCAAAGGCTGCATTGTGACCATTGATGCGATGGGAACCCAAAGCAAGATTGCCCAGCAGATCGTCGAGCAAGAAGGAGACTACGCCCTGGCTCTCAAAGACAATCATGGGGATCTGTTTGAGGAGGTGAAAGCGACCTTTGCTCTGGCAGAAAAAGAAGGGTTTACCGATCCGCATTGGGAGTCAGATCGGCACGTGGAGAAAGGGCATGGTCGACTGGAGATTCGTGAGCATTGGACCTTGAGCGATCCAGCCATCCTGGCTCATCTGGACCCTGATGGCAAGTGGAAAGGCTTGCAAGCCATTGGGGTCGTTCGAGCTGAGCGGCGGATGCAAGAGAAGACAACGAAAGAAACGCGTTACTTCTTGCTCAGTTTTTCTTCCGTCAAAACGTTTGCGATGGCCGTCAGAAGCCACTGGGGGATCGAAAACCGTCTGCATTGGGTGCTTGATCTTGCCTTTCGGGAAGATGAATCGCGTATCCGGCTTGGTCATGCCGACGAAAATCTCTCGGTGCTGCGCCACATCAGTTTAAATCTCTTGCGTCAGGAGAAATCCTCTCGCGTGGGCATCCATGCCAAGCGTCTCAAGGCTGGCTGGGACAACCAGTACCTCTTGCGCGTTCTTGATGGGGTTCATTAGATGCGATTGCCCTGCTCTCCTCTGCGTCGGAAATGCCATCACAAACAATCGTCTCGAATAGCACATCCGCATCACAAACACCTGCACCTTTACTTCTTTCCCTCCCATCATCACCACCGCCTCCCCGTAGGGTAGCCAGCCGACGAAGGTGACATTCCTGCTCCTTTTTCCGACTGGCCCCCTCCAAACTGATCGTACAGCTTTCACTGTAATCAGCTTTCCAGCATCATCAGGTTGATCCTGTCCGTGTACGTGATACCGCGCGTCTCTGTGGGCGTCCATGTTGGATGTCCATGTGGCAGGTGTGACAGAGGACGAGTGTTTTTCGCCTGCGTGAAGCCATGATGTGGACCCATTGCGGCTTCTCTCGACCTGTATACCTGTTCAGGTCTTTCAGTGCCCGTATGTGATGCACCTCTATCTGAGCGGTCATGCGAGTCGCCCCACATTGTTCACAGGTTTGGGCCAGGAGTCGTCGTTCTAGTTCCGACCGTTTCCAGGCGTATTGCCTCATTTCATCCTCAATGGGTGCGGTGACATCCCAGGTAAGGGGGATGCCTCCCCAGGTGGCTACGAGTGGCTTTTTCCCTTCACGCGAGACTGTGACTTGCAATCCTTTGTATTTCTTCCCCTCCACATCGATTTCCGCCTTGCACTTCTTGTACACCTTGCTTACTGATATTTTGTGTTTGCTTGCTAACGTCTTCGTCAGCGATTGCTCCATGACCCATTTGAGTTTTCGGAGCGTGTAAAGGTTGTAGGCCATCCGGTAGTAATTGACCAATCCCCGATATTCAAGCTGGTAGGTGGCGATGATGGTGAAGTCACTCTCATTGAGTAGTTCTGCTCGGTGAGAGGGCTTTCCTTTGCGCATATACCGCTTGCATTTGTCTTCAATGACCTTTCTGGGTACTTTCAGGCCGATACCTCCGTTAATACTTCGGCCTCTTCGCCCGTTTTTGTCGCGGGTTTGTTTGGTGTCGCAGTGTAACGTCGTGATTTCGTAATTCAGGAATTTGGCAGCGCTGTCCCGTGTGTGGGTAATCAACGTCTTTTCGTCCGAGAGATTGAGCTTGAGTTCTTCAAGCAGGAATGCTCGGAGCCGCTGTTTAATGGCCTCTGCTTCTTCCTTGGGACCAACGAACGACAGGGCCAAATCATCTGCGTACCTTACGTACCTCAGTCGTCGAAAGTCGGGGTCCTGGGGATCGATGGAGGGAAGTTTTTGAGCCTGTTGCTTGAGTTTGTGGGCAGCCTCCTTCTGTCCTTTGTTGTATCGTTTGCGGGCGCGATTGATCAGGCGGTTGTATTCCTGATTTGGCCTTTTCTTCTTCCCTCTGGTGTATTCGGGGATGAGTTCCGTTTCGACAAACCTGTCCAGTTTCGAGAGCAGGATATTGGAGAGGATTGGACTCAAGATGCTTCCTTGTGGAACTCCACTGAATGTGTTGTTGAGTTTCCAGTCCTCAAGGTATCCTGCGTCGAGCAGCTTTTTGACGAGATTGAGAAATCGCCCGTCCTGGATGGGTTCGGCGAGTGCCGAAATGATGAGGTTATGGTCGAGGGAGCCGAAGCAGTCGGCGATGTCGCCCTCGATGATCCACACAGTGCCTTGCCAGATCTGGTAGACTTCTCGGAGAGCCGTATGACATCCCCGTCCTTCACGGAAGCCGTGGGAGTGTTCGCTGAATGTCCCATCGAAGTAGGCGTTCAGGATCATTCTCATAACCTCAGCTAGGAGCTTGTCGCTCCAGACAGGTATGCCGAGCGGTCTCTTTTTCCCGTTCTTTTTCAAGATGTAGGTTCTTCGCGCTGGTTGCCATTGATATCGTTCCTGCTTCAGTGCAGTAATGATGGTCTCAAAGGTTTCCAGTGAAGTGCCGTCAGCCGTTTCTTCCGTCCCGCCGGGCGTCATCGCACCAGCATTTCGATAAACGCGACCGTAGGCCGAGAGGTACAGGTTTGTGTTGTACAACATTCGATAGACGCGCTTGATCGGCAAGCCCCGCTTGCCGCGTTCACGGAGAAGTCCTAAAAGCTCTTCGGTTCCCTGCATTTCGCATACCTCCATGCGTTAGGCACTTCTTTGATACCTTCCCTTTATGTGGGTATCCTTCACATAATCTGGCCCTCCTTCGAGGGCTGCCCCTTTGACCTCTTAGGATCGTCATTGTTCCCTTGAAGTCTCATATGGGGGTTCCGTCGCCATAGGTATCGCACCCGTAGGCGATCCCGCTTTTGCGCATATGAAACGTGTAGTGTGTTTAGGTGCCCGTTTGTTCTCTTTCGGGTTCATTACCCGCCATTCATCAGAGGGGGTGTTATCATGAGGACTGGGGTCTCACGCTTTTCTGATGTCGTTCTTTCAGGCATGGTTGTAACGGATGCAAGTGATCATCATGCGAGAACTCAGGTTTAGCAATTGGCCAGCTTCACCATGCACACAGGACTTGCAGAGCAACTCTTTACATGCCTTCAAGGGTTCTCCGCGGTAGGATAGACGGCCAGCGCGTTACCTCTCGGCACGTTTCCAACCGTCCTCCCCCGAACCATGGCATGCACACTTTCTATGCACCAGGCTCTCCAGAGACCCGCATCTTTTCAATGCAACTCCCACGATGGTCTCATGACACATCCGTGTCAACCATCATTTCCTGAGTCTGGCCTCCTGTGGTACTTCGCTCAACGAATGGTTTCCCATTGGCGAACTACTATTACCACTCCGTCGCCCACCTTTGTGGAGAAAGTAAACTCGAAAGAGAGAGCTTCCCAAAGGAGAGCGAGAGCCATGCAACATGAGCAGAAGACGTATACCAAAGAGTTTAAGTTGGAGGCGGTGCAGTTGGTCCAGGCTGGGCAGAAGTCTCAGGCCCAAATTGCCCGTGACTTGGGTGTGGCAGACAGCACCCTGTCCCATTGGCGCAAAGAGCTGGAAGCTCACGGCGGCGATGCCTTTCCTGGCAGTGGTCACCAGACGCCCTTGGAAGAGGAGAATCGCCATCTCAAGCGTGAAGTGGATATCTTGCGTCAGGAGCGTGATATCCTAAAAAAAGCTATCAGCATCTTTTCGCGCGGCCCGGCGTAAAGTACGCATTCATTGCCGAGCACCAGAACGAGTACCCGGTGAGCAGGATGTGCCAGGTGTTGGAGGTTTCCGTCAGTGGCTATTACGCCTCGCGTCAGCGCCCGGTTAGCCAACACCAGCGAGAAGATGCCAAGCTTGCAGCTCAAATCCAAACGCTTTTCGTCGAGAAGCGCCAGGTGTATGGCAGCCCGCGCATTCATGTCGCATTGCGCGATGAGCTTGGGGTGCGATGTGGACGCAAGCGCGTTGTCCGCTTGATGCAGAGCCTCGGCTTGTGCGCCAAGCTCCGCAAGCGACGAAAGCCAGTGACAACGAGCAGTGATCCTACCGCGCTATGTGCTCCCAATCGGCTTAATCGGGAGTTTTCCGCCACCATGCCCAATCAGAAGTGGGTGACGGATATTACCGCGATCCCCACGACTGAGGGGTGGCTGTACCTGGCGATCGTCCTAGATTTGTTCTCCCGCATGGTGGTAGGATGGGCCATGGCTGCAACCGAAAATGAGCAGTTGGTGACGCTCGCCTTGAAGATGGCTCTGGTGCGTCGGCATCCCCAGGCAGGGTTACTGCACCACTCCGACCGGGGCTGCGAGTACACCAGCCGGGGCTATCAGGCGCTCCTGGCCTCCCTGGGCATCGAGGTGAGTATGAGTCGCACAGCCAACTGCTACGACAATGCGGTTATGGAGTCGTTCTTCGACACCCTCAAGAGCGAATGCGTGAGCCGCACCACCTTCGCCACGCACGCTCAGACCCGGTCCACCATCTTTGAGTATCTCGAATGCTTTTACAACCCGGTGCGCCTGCATTCGACGTTACAGTATGTCAGTCCGCTTGTCTATGAACAAGCCTTTGTACAATCGATGAGATAACCCAGTTCAGGGTCTCCACAAATCTGGGTGATGGTCAGGTCTTGCAGAAACGTCTGATAGGCATGGCTGGGTATACTGACAGCCACGATCTGAATGGTGAAGCAATCCGGCCTCTGGCTTGCGATGAGTGATCGCCATTACCATGGCTTGCTCGACCAAGGCTTCATCTTGCTTGGCTGCCATGGCCCAGCCAACAATGCGCCGCGAGTAGAGATCCAAGACGGCTGCCACATACATCCAGCCGCTTGCTGTGCCAATGTACGTCACATCGGCGACCCATTTTTCGTTCGGGCGCTCCGCCTCAAAGACACGCTCAAGCACATTTTCGGCTGGCGTGGCAGCAGGATCAGCACGCGTGGTCAACACCCGATGGGTCGTGTGATGGGCAGCAAGCTGGGCTTGCTTCATGAGACACACAACCCGTTTGCGGCCCACATGGATGCCTTCATCGCGCAGTTGCTCATGAATGCGTGGACTGCCGTAGCGCCCCTGATGCTGAAAATAGATTTTCACGATCTCTTTGGTGATGCGCGCCATCTTCTCGCTCCCTCTGCGAGGGAGGGCGCTTCATCCAGGCGTAGAACCCGCCGACCGAAACCGCGAGCACTCGACACATGATCCGAACCTCAAATTGCTCCCGGTGATGCTCGATAAAGCGAAAACGGTCTTCTACGGATGCGAGAAGATGGTTAGAGCCTTTTTTAGGATGTCACGCTCCTGCCGCAACACGTCATTTTCCCGTCGTAAGCGACGCATCTCCTCAGCTTCTGGCTGGAGATTTCCACTACCCACAAAGGCTCGTTCTCCGTTCGCCGCCAGTTCGGAGCACCAGCGGCTCAGTGTACTCATCGCTATTCCCAAGTCTTCGGCTACTTGTCTCAGTCTTCGGCTACTTGTCTCTGCGATTTTTCGCTTGTACGCACCAAATTCACTGCTTCTTGCTTAAACGTCTTATCGTATGTTTGTCCCGTTGCCATGCTTTCCTCACTTCTTCTACGACCCTCCACTTCCAGTTTACTGATTCATCCAAACTGGGACAACTACAGATCAGTCACAATCACCCAGCGCTCATCATAGCCTTCCTCCCACCCGATCAGCATAGTGCAGCACAAGCGCTCTTCTTGCCCACATTCCACCTTTCCGCTCCATTGCTCTCCTGGCTTGTTCACCCACTCGCTCACAGCGCGATTCTACCCGAAGGGTATCCCATCTCCTCCTGGCTCACGTTCCAGCATTGCACCATCTTCACATGGTCTGGCAAACCTTCCTACGCTTTCAGCAAAATGATCCCCTTGGGCCACAGGAGAAAGCTGCCAATGAACGCTTGCATCCTTCAAGTGTTTTCACAATCCGGATCATGGCTGGAAGAGTGGCCAGTTTCCTGTTGAGATTGACGGCTTTAACGCTGAGGCTTCACCTCGTGCTAGCGGGAGGTCGCCTCGATCTGTTCGACAACCGGTATAATCTCGGTTGCTAGCAGGTCAAAAAGCTCCAGGTCGGTGACATTGGGCGTATTGAAAATGGCCTGATCGATCCCGAGGTTGGCTAGCTCTCTAAAGTGCTCGATGGCAGCTGCCGGGGTGAGGCTGTTGTCGCGGCCATCCCTCGTGATACGCAGATTGGTATCTAGAGTGGTTTTCTCAATATCCGCATAGGGGCGACCGATTGACTGGCAGTGGTCGCGCAGGACCTCCAGTTTACGGCGCAATTCGTCTCGTGAGACTTGGCGCAAAGAGACGTTCCAGGCATCGCCGTACTGGGCGACCAAACGCAAGGTTTTTCGCTCGCCCGTCCCGCCAATCAAGATCGGCGGATGCGGCTTCTGCACGGATGAGGGCACGTTCAATGGGCGTGCAAGCTGATAATGCTTACCCTGATAGGGCTTTTCGGAGCCTTCCCACATCTGGTGTGCGATTTGCAGGGTTTCCTCCAAGCACTCAAACCGTTCGGCTATCGAGGGAAAAGGCACACCCAGACCCTGATGCTCCTCTTCATTCCAGGCCGCACCGATACCAAAATAGGCTCGTCCGTGCGAGAGCACATCCAGAGTGGTGGCGGTCTTCACCAGCAGGCCCGGATACCGATACGTCACGCCAGCCACCAGCATACCCAGCTTGATCCGATTAGTATGTCCAGCAGCAAAGGTCAGAGTGCTGTATCCCTCCAGCATCTCATGTTCAACAGGTCCGAACACCGGGAGCTGGAAGAAATGATCCATGACCCAGAGGCTATAGAGTCCTGCTCGCTCCGCACGCTGGACAATGGTCGCAAAGGTATCGCCAAGCTGGCATTGATCATCTGACCAAGTGAAGTTGGGTACCTGTAATCCTAGACGCATCATACATCTCCTTCTGAGGTTTCTTGCAGAGGACGTTTTCCTTCTCTCATGGCAGTATACAGATTAGAGCGCGCTCGAAGTCAAGAAATAAGGATACCTGCCCAGATAAGACTTTCCGTTCGTGAAGAATAGGAAAGCCCTCTTTGCCACTCGAAATTACAAAAACGTTGCGCAAATGTGCGCTTGTGAAGCGGGTTTTCAGACTGTCAATGGATGTGCTGCTCACATCGGTACTTATTACCAGTACTGCAGAGGAGAAGGGTACGCAGAGGCAACACCATATGGTATCGCCTCCCGCGACAAGACCTTCCACTCTCAGTACTACGACTGGGAGAACCGACGCAATGGCCCGTCGAAGATCATGGCAAAGATCACGCCGCTGAGCGCGTCGCATAACGTCATCGATCTCACATCCTCCTAAAAGCGAACCAAGGACTACGATCCCAATGGCGCTTCCTGCCTGACGGCTGGCATTGAGCACCATCGAAGCAATCCCTGCCTGCTCACGTACTACCGAGCCTAGATGAGCCGAAGTCAAAGTCGGCATGGCCAGGGATAAACCAAGCCCGATGGCCATGAAAAAGAGCACAACCAGTGGGGTAGCTAGCCTTCTATCCAAAGGCCAGGAAAGCAAAAACGCCCAGAGCGCCAATCAACAGGCCTAGCGTTATCTGGATACGCACACCAACGCGTCCCGCTATACGTCCTGAGGAATTTGTCCCCACTACGTTGACAAGTGTAAGCGGGAGCAAGCGCATGTCGGTTTGCCAGTCAGAATAGCCCTGCACTTGCTGAAAGAAAACATTAAGCAAAAACATGAGCCAGTAGAAACTAAAATTGATTAGCAAATCAATCACCGTCGCTGCCGAAAAGGTCGTGATACGAAAGAGAACCAACGGCAGCATCGAACTCTGGCTGCGCTGTTCGGTCAGGATGAATGCCAGCAGGACTAGAACAAACAGGCCCAGAGCTAGAAGCACTAGAGGCACGCCCTAGCCCAGAGGGCCACCTTCATCAGAGCAAAGGCTAGCGCAGCCAGCGTAATGATCCCGCTAAGTTGGCTGGGCGGATCAAGAGAGCGCTTCTTTTTGTGGCCGGGACAGCCACAAAAAGAAGCGTGACGAGTACACCTAGCAGCCCCACCGGAACATTGATGTAGAAGACGCTTCGCCACCCAATCCCTTCCACCAGCAAGTCGCCTACTACTGGCCCGGCAGCCGCTGCCATAGCCGCGATACCCGCCCAGATCCCGATAGCATTGGCCCGCTCACGCGCAACAGGAAAACCGTAGGTAATGAGCGCCAGGGAGGCTGGTAGTAGAAACGCTGCCCCCAAACCTTGCAGTACACGAGCCACGATCAGAACAGTCAGCGCGTAGAGAGCCGAGGTGAGCGTAAAGATGCTAAGCCCGGTCAGAAAGATGCGCTTACTACCCCAGCCGATCACTAAGCGCACCGGCCATTAATAAAAGGCTGGCAAAGGCCAGCGTGTATCCATCTACGACCCATTACTCATACTGTAGTGGTTGCCAGTTCGACTGAGATAACCAGGTCTCCAGTGTCATTAATGAAGGGTGCATCCGACGAAGTCCGGAAATGTCGGCTTGATGGACATGGGTGTTGAACCACTCAAACATTGGTTCACCTCCCGATGCCAATTCCTCAAAACGGGTAGGGATCCCGGTGTAGCGCTCAATCGTTGCTGTGGCCTGAACGAAGGTAATCTCATCTCCAGCAAGTTCGAGGTCTTTGCCCAGGTAGACGTATGGATGTTCAAATGCCAGGGCTGCAAACGCGCCGATATCCTCAACAGCAATCATCTGGATCAGAGCATCCGCATGCACGCCAAAACGGATGAGGATTGATCCCTCAGACTGGGCCACAATGGGAGAGGTCAGGTTGCTCATAAAAAAGGTGGGACGGAGAATGGTTGCAGGCAGACCTAATGTACGAATATGCTGTTCAATCTGCCACTTACTTTCGAAGTGTCCGATCCCACTGTTGCGTTCAGCCCCACCGACTGAAGAGTAGACAAAGTGCGAGATCCCTGCTACGAGCGCCGCATCAGCGATCGCTTTTCCCCAGTGCACTTCTGCCTCAAGGCCCCCTCGCTGAAAGAGGTCCGAACACTAAAAACGCCATAGACGCTCTCCAGTGCATTGCGCAATGAAATAAGCTGGTCAAGATCTCCTTGTATCAATTCAACTCCTTGAGACTGAAGGTCTCGTGCGCCGGGAGTATCAGTCAGTATGACGCACGAGCGCTCTCACGTTCCAACCACGAGTAAGTAACTGGCGTACAGTAGCGCCTCTCTGTCGTCCAGTCATCCCCAAAACCAATATCGTTTTTCCATTATGAGACATTGTTTTCTCCTTGCATGACATGTTTGGGTAAGCCCCCCACTTCTTTTCATTTGGAGCCAAGAGACTCCACCAGAGAAGGCTCCGTCCGTTGCTGGATGAAGCACCCGAGGGCTTACGACCAGAGTATAGGCGAGAGCATGTGGTATCTGCTCCAGCGTTGTCTCCCGCTGGAGACTCTCTAAAACGACGTTCGTTATAAACTCTGGCGTATAGCGTTTCCGTTCCATCTCGTCCAGTCCTTCCCTGTTCCTTCTTCACGTGTCTCGTTTCTCGTAGACAGAACGCCCATATCTCCTAGAAGCCGAGCTGCTGCTTAACCAGGACAATCGTGAGACGACCAGCCTCGTGCTCCGCATTGATGATCAGCAGTTTATTGATGGCGCTGGGCTGGCCGTATACCTGCTGGGATCGCTCACTCTCTAAGGGCAGGCAGCGTTCGCGGATACGACGAAGTCCATCTTCCAGCGTGGGTACGAGCTTTTGGGTGCTCACCACCCAGATCGCCCTGCTTGCACTGTATGCAGCGGAACCTAACTGGCTACCAGTGCCTGATGCAATGAGCACCTCGCCCTGTTCGGTGATCGCGTGGACGCTCCCCACCAGGATATCGGGGGTCGCGACCAATTTGCGCCTCTCGTCGCGCTGGGCTACGTAATCAAGCAGAGCTAACTGAGCGCGCACTGCTTGAAAGTGGTGTGCCTGTTCGATCTGCTCTGTCAGACCAATCGCCTCACAGGTTCGGGAGGGCGAATCATACACCTTCGCGCCATCGGGGATCAGGTCGAGCACATACTTGCTTGCTTCTTCGCCAGTCTCAAAGACGACCGTGTGTATGCCGTGCGCTTGGAGCGCCTGGACCGTCTTCTCAATCTGCGATTCTGATGCCAGTTGTGTAAATTCGGAATGTGATACATTGGTTGCCATTGAGAGTATTCTCACTTTCTTGTCTTTTGTGCATCTTGAGATGCATCTGGTGGAAGGTTACGGATAGCCAGATTCGCCTCTAAATGTCTCATCATTAGGCACGAGTTTTCACATGAACTGCGGGAGCGCTCGTTCATCCTGTGATGTGCCTTCATTTCGGCGAAGACGTGGGATCGTTCGGCGCTTGCGCCTCCGCTGCCTGGGGCGCCGAGCCAGCAAGCGGTATGATGTCGAGGTATCTAGCCTCAAAGACGCGCTCGGCGAACTTCCAGCCGTCCTCAGTACGTTAGTAGCAATCATGAAACACAGCGTCGTTCAGATACGAGCCGCCGGCGCGCAGGCGGAAGAGTTCTAAGACATGGGTCCGGCCGACTGCGGTATCATGCGCCGACCATTCTGGGCACACCCTCTCATGTTTTTGCCGGCTGTTGCCGAAACATCCCAGGAAATGGCTATGGTTTGAGGTCGAGCACCGCTTTGCCCGTCGCCATATCGACTGGCACCGAAGCCTGCATATGTACGATCAGCCATTTGCCGTTGATCTTTTGGAAGCAAGCAGTCCAACGCAGCCAGTTACCGATCTTCTGCTCATTGTTCATGGTTCCACTCAGCCGGTTGAAGCTATGGGCGAATGCCACATCATCGCCCACTGTAATGGACAGGTCAACAATTTCATAATTGATCTGGCCTGGGAACGACGAGAACGCCTCTCCCCATTGTTTCCTGTATCTATCTGCTCCTACATATTGCAGCGGAGGCACGATATCGAACGAGACCAGTTCGGGTGCGTACATGGACATGACCCCATCGATGTCCTTCGTGCGAATCCCCTCAACTCCAGCCTCTATTATCCGTTTAATTTCGATTTCATCATTGCTTTTCTTGTTTTCTTCGATTGTCATAGTTTTCTCCTGGGAAAACACCTTTAACAAGGAAAGGCATCCTTTCATCAACGGCGTCATGGCTACGAAGCCAAACAGCTCATGCCAACATGTATGCCCTTCCTTGTGTTGGGAACTGGTACTGTGTGCAAAACAAGTGCTCCAGGCTTGCGCGAGGAAGTTACACACCCTTCACGAGCGTTGTGCTGCCTCCTCACTCGTTTCAAGCAAGAGCAGTACCAGATCCATCCGGATGAGCTGTAAGAGCACTCCATAGAGCGCGGCCTGATCCGGCAGCGTACCCACAAGGAGCGTTGTGCCCGCTTCCTGCTGCTCGATTCGTAGTCCGAGAAAGCGGTCTTGCCACCCAGAAGCAAGGTGCCCCTGGATGTGAATGCGGCAGTGCATCAGTTTTCTCCTTCAGTTGCAGTAGAGTGCTCTGACCATGAGGAAAGTATAGATGGGGTATGCCCTCCAACACAGTCCCCAAAAGTGGAAGAAAAGGAGTAGTTTTGCAAGGCAGGAAGGCTGCCTGCTGGGGAGAAGGAGGAGCTAGAGGAGCGAGTAGGCTCGCGCCAGGGCGACCGTCTGCGTACGGCTACTCGCTCCCAGTGTGCAAAGCAGAGTACTGACATGCTTCTTGACGGCACCCAGGGAAATCACCAGGGTTCTGGCGATGTTCTGATTGGAGGCTCCGGTTGCGAGCAAGCGCAGGACTTCCTGTTCGCGCCTGGTTAGTGAGATCTCTGGCAGAGAGGAAGTCACCGAGAGCGGTCGAGCCGGGGAAAGCGCAGGCTCGGATGGGTTTGCCTCTTCTCGTGATCTGCTCGCGCCTGACGGCTCCTGCTCGAAGGCGACGAGCAGCTTGGCGATAGAGACTCTGGTTGCCGTAGCCACCTCGTCCTGCCCGACATATGTGGAGAGCAGTGCCTGAAGCGCCTCCTTCATTGGTTCGCCCTCATCCAGGTACACGCGCAGGTAGCCCTCTGGCTCCGTGAGAGCAAAGAGGCGCTCCGCGATCTCGCGGGTCTGCTCGTGCTGTCCAGTCTGGTGTAGCGCTACCAGCAACTGAGACAGGTATGTCATCGTGATCCTGACATTGGCTGGTCGATCCAGGTGTCCGCTCCAGCGTTCCAGCAAGCGCAACGCCTCCCTAAAGCGCCGTTGAGCGAAATACACGCGGATCACAGTTGGGAAGGCATCAGACAGCCCCCGATCCCATGGCCCCCCTGAAAAAGAGAGGCGTCAGCCCCCCTGGAGCGCGTGACTCATTGCCTCGTGAACATCACCTTCTGCCTCATAAAAGAGCGAGAACCAGGCCACCTGTGCCTCTTTTTGCTGGTGCGCCCAGGCGGCAAGCAGGGTAGATTTCCCAAAGCCTGCCGGGGCACAGACGAGCAAGAGCCTGGTGGTACGCACGGCATCAGGCGTGGACAGCAAGCGCTCTCGCTTCACCAGAGAGGGTGGCAGACGGGGAGAGCGAGTTTGCTAGAGAGGATCAACCCAGATGGCAACCTACCAGGTTCCGGGGGCAAAGAGGATGGCTCAAGCTGACTCGTCAATACGTTCGCCTCTTGCTCCAAGCGGGCGATGGTGACCTGATCCGAGTGTCCCAAGTAGCGTTTTTTGGCCTGCCTTCCCTGCTTGCGATAGGCGTACCAATAGCTCCCTCCACAAGGCCGAGTTTCTTTGAGGGCCGAGAGCCTCCCGGCTTGCCCCACAAAAGCAAAGGAGGTGTGTGTTTCTAACCAGCGCGAGAAGGTCGCTTCATCGTCTTTGCGAAACCAATGAACAGCGTTTTCTTGGGTGTGGAATACATACTGCTTATGCTCCTGTGACCAGATAAGCAGAGAGCGCGATGATTTAGGCATAACATTCTTTCTCTCATGTTGGGGATCGAGGAGAAGTTCCCCAACATGATCTGCTTTCTTACATCCACATGACTATCTGAATTACTAGGCATGTGTTGCATTGATGTTTCTCTCCGACCAGCTTCAATGGAAAACCTTGTTTGGGGAGCGAAACATCGACTCAATCTTGCCCTACGTTCCAATGACGGAACACAATCCAGCAATGTGACCAATAGATGACGTTGATAGCTCAGAGAGGCAAACCAGAGTAGCTCCTTCTCACGTAACGTGTCAAACCCAGCTTTCAATTGCTCTGCAAAGTTGACATCTATCAGGTTTGCTCTTTCTTGACATGGTGATAAGGAAATGGATACGGTCTTTTGGCGCTCATCACGCGGGTTCTGACCTTTTGTACAGGAATTCTTCCTCCTTCTGGACAGTGACGACAACATACGCATTTCCCTATACTGAAGCAATGATGAAAAGAAGACATTCTGAAAAGAAAGGAACCTAAGACGATGCAAGCTTTCACTTTCATCAATGCATTTGAGATACCAGAAGGTCAAGAAGAAGTATTTCGCAAGGAGTGGCCTGAAGTGGTAGAGCGCCTGAGATATGTGGAGGGTCTTCTCTCTGTCAAACTTTACGAGGCAGACTCGGAAGTTGAAGAACACTTGCTGCGCGTACCGGGTATTTCCGCCAGACTTCGGGAGCGCCCAGGTTCCAAGGCAAGCTTTCGCTTCATCGTCGTCGCTGAGTGGGCGTCAGTAGCACATTATGAAGCAGTCGTTCGGTCGCCTCGCCAGGGGAAGCCGCTCTTATCTTTCCCCTCTCATCCAGCCTATTACCACATTGTCTCCGAATATACCGGGCTGCATGTTTGAGCCTGAGACTACACAGGATGGAAATTCGGTAGGACTCCACTAACCGGTGACTGAACCCAAGAAGGCTTTGGGCTCAGTCACTGGCAGTTGAACGGGCTTCTTCTTCGGACGACCTTGTGGCTTGGGTGGCACCCAGGGCGCAGGGGCCACTTTGTGAGGCAAGAGCTCGCTCACGCTCCAGGCATGATCGGTGAGGCCAGCCGCCATGGCAGGGGTGCAGGTTGTGCCCACATGCGATGGTTTGGAAAGCTCATGATGGGGCCAACAGAAATTGTAGGTACATCCGATGAGATACATCCCCCTCTCAAGTGCGTCGAGGCGATGAGCCGCATATCGGGTGCGACGCGTCAAGCTCGCCAAGCGCTCTCGAAAGGTCGCATTCAAGCGCTCGATGAATGCCGTGTTGAAGACGCTGCCGCCTCGTGATACCTGCAAAAGTTGCTCTGTCTGGGTGAGGTCCCCACAAGCCATGTTGCGAGTGATCTTGACCACCTTCTTTTTCTCTCGGTGCTTCATAATGGTCCCAATGTGCAAGGTGGGCCAGACGATCAGCCAGGCTCGTCCCCCTCCTGGAATGCGTTTGACCTTCTCACGAAAGGCTCTCCAGATGCTGGGAGGATAGACATTCCAGCCGTCGGTGAGCACCAGCAGCGGTCGCAAGCGCATGGCACATCGCCGCACTTGGGCAAGCAACTGATCGGCGAGGTGTCGATCTCGCGTGGCTTGCACCACTCCCGCGAGCCACAGGCGGGTCGAGACCATGATGGCCAGTCCTATCCAGGGCACCAGCTTGTAGCCTTTCCCCGGATCTCATCAGCTTGCACATGCACCAGATCCAGGCTCTCTGTCTCGACCAGTTCCTCATGGATGCGCTGACAATGGACTCCGGCTCGATCTCGCCAAGAGGCAACGGTCCGTTCATCAAGATGATAGACATGGACGATGGCTTGCACTGGGCAGCCATAACTCAGGAGGGTCACCACGATCACGACCAGCTCGGTCGGCGTGCGAAGCCCCTCGAACATGGTTCCCGTTCGGGAAGTGAAGGTCTTGTTGCACACCTTGCATCGGTACCGTTGTCGCCTGCAATCATGAATGATGATGTTGCCCCTTGCAGTTTGCCCTCTTGCGGAACACATCAGATTGGGGCAAAATACCTGTGACTGCTCCATGGGTCAAATAGATGAGTTTGCATACAAATATCTTGCCTATGGAGCCAACTTTTTGCAAGCCCCTCACTCAGCCACCGGTTAGTGGAGTCCTACCGGAAATTCCGCCAAGGCTTTTTTCCGTTGTGAGGAATCACATCAGGCAAAAACACGCACCGCGCTGAAGAGGAGACACAAGCGTTTCCTGGACAGGGGAATGAGAAAGTTCTCCAACGTGTGGTATACTGTTGGAGAACTTTGGGGAACGATGGGTCCTCACACCTTGACGAGAAAGATGGAAGCACTCTTTACTCTATGGCACGATCAACCCCTACTGTACGTGATGCCACACTTTTTGTGGGTAAAGAAGCACAAGATATCTCCATTGCGATTGGATCAGAACATTGGTTTGAGTGGTTGGAGCAGCACTCATCTACGATTTTCTCTTTTCAGACACTCTATGGTTCCTACACCGCACGCAAAGAACGTATTGGCAATCATCGAGGAGGGTGGTATTGGAAAGCCTATCGCAAGTCTGAGGGGAAATTGTATCGGGCGTATCTGGGAAAGTCAGAAGATCTGACCCTGGCACGACTGGGTGAGATCGCCTTGATCTTAGCCACACGCATACACGCAGAGGCAGCCAAGATGCAGCATCTTTCTCCTCAGTATTCTCCCCACCAGTATGCTGACGCTTCAATGATGCCGCTGCTGGAATCCAAACTGCATCCGCCCCGGCTCCCGGCCCTCCTCATCGAACGTTCTCGTCTGCTGATGCTGCTTGATGGAGAACAAAAAATGACGCTGGTGCAGGCACCAGCAGGCTTTGGCAAAACCACGCTCGTCACCCAATGGATTGCCCGGCGTCAGGCTGCTGGCGGCGTCATCGCCTGGCTCTCTCTCGACGCTGGAGATAACGACCCGATCCGTTTCTGGTCCTCCTTCATTGTTGCGTGCCAGATCTTCCATGCCCAGGTTGGACAGATGGCGCTTGCACAGCTTTCTCAGATCTCTCGCTCACCTTTCTCTTCCTTGCCACTGGAAACAGTGCTGACCTTTCTGCTCAATGATCTGGTAGGACTGGACTCGCCTTGTGTGTTGATTCTGGAGGACTACCACTGCATCGAGCACGCACGTGTCCACGAAACGCTCACTTTTTTCATTGAGCATCTGCCCAGCTCACTGCAGGTGATACTCCTGACACGCAGTATGCCCCCTCTGCCTCTGATGCGTTGGCAAGCCAGGGGAGATCTGAGAGAAGTCACGAGCAGCCAGTTGCGCTTCGATGCAGCGGAAACCGATGTTTTTTTGCAGCAGGTGCTTCATCCGAGGGAGGGATTTGTGCCACCGACCCACACGCCCGAGACCCTCCTCAGGCTTTCCACCTATCTGGAAGGTTGGGCGGCTGGTCTCCGTTTGCTTGCCCTCAGTGTGCAAAACCACACGACGAAGCAGACCATCGAGGGTGCGCTGACGCAATTTCACCTGGATACCGCCACGGATCATGCCCAGCGCTCTATTCAGGAGTATTTTCTCAGTGAGGTCCTCGCCGTCCAACCAGAACCGCTCCAACGTTTCTTACTTCAGACCAGTATCCTCAGCCGCCTCACCGGTTCTCTCTGCGAGGCCGTGACTGGCGGACACGAGAGCGCCAAGTGGTTAGCCACGGCTGCACGTTCGGGGCTCTTTCTGGAGGCAGTGGAAAGCGAGGCACCTCATCATACCGAACGGGCGCAGGTTGACCGTCCCCAGGCCTCGCGGGTGTGGTATCGTTACCATTCCCTCTGGGCTTCGACGATGAGGGCTGAAGCGACCCGCCTACTGGGCGAGAAAACCATACGAAGCCTGGCCCTCAAAGCCTCCCACTGGTATGAGGCGCACGCCATGTTGGTAGAAGCCATAGACACCGCCCTCGCGGCCCAGGAATTCGGGCGAGCGGCCCTTCTCATCGCCAGATTCAATGAGGACGCCTCTTTCCGCGAACACCACACGCTGTTGGGTTGGCTGAAACAACTCCCCAACCCGCTCTTGCGAAGCCACCCAACGCTCTGTTTCTGCGCTGCCTATACAGAACTCATGAGTAAAGGCTCCATCTCTCAGCCAGCACGCCGTCGGATAGAAGGGTTGTTTCAAACAGCGGAGGAAGGCTGGCGAAAGCGAGGAGATCTGGAGAGGATTGGTATGCTCCTGGCCTTTCGTGCTGCTGTGGCATTGCTTGAGGGGTATCTCACACAAGCTGCCATCTACGCCCACCAGTCGCTCCACATCCCGTCTCCAGGAGCAGGGGCGCATTAGCGGGAGACCAGAGCCAGAGCCACCGTCTGGAATGGGCCGATTGGCGCGGTAGCAGCCTGATGATCCTGGGGATGGAGGCTATGCACAACGGCTGCTTTGAGCGAGCACATTCATGGCTTGTGCAAGCCTACGCTTTCAGTTTGAAGGGAAATGACCGCGTGCTCCCAGCCATTCTCGGCGGATTACTGAGCGAGGTGTGTATTGAGTTGGGTGAACTGCATCAAGCTGCCTTCTACTGTCAGCAGATGTCTACGCAGCCTGTTCATTTGTTGGGCACTCAGGATGAGAAGAGAGGAGCTTTGCAACACGCCAACGCGACCTGGGGACGAATACGACTGGCCTATGAGTGGAATCAGACTGATCAGGTGGAACAACTGGTTCGAGAGGCCTCCATCGAGCGATCCGATGGGCCTTTCTCCTCCTGGGAAGAAAGAGCACATGTGCAACTCGGGATTGGGAGGCTGCTTGCCTTGCGTCTTGGTGGAGATAACGCTGGGGAGCGAGCTGCTCTGTCCGCTCTCCTGGCAGACTTGGCTACCACTCCCAGGGCGTTCTCATTCATCAACGATGTCCGCCTTTGGCAAACGCGTTGGTACCTCTGGGATGGAGATCTAGCGGGGGCCGAACATACACTGGCCCTGCTTGCTCAGTCAGAACGAGCGTTGTCACCACTGCAAGAAGAGACTCTTCACTTGTTGCATGCCCGTCTGCATCTTGCGCGGAGGGAGGCAGAAGCTGCTTTTCCCTTGCTTGAGCACTCCCTCTCAAATGCGCAGGCTCGCCGCCACTTCGCTCGTATTGTAGAAATCCAACTACTCATCGCCCTTGCCTATGCTGCCCGCAAGCAAGGACAGGAGGCCCGACGTCAGATCACGCTGGTCCTCGCTCAAGCGTGCAACGAGGGCTTTCGGCGCCTCTTTCTGGATGAAGGGGAACCGCTTGCCGCTCTTCTCCGCCAGGTTTTGCCCATCTTGACGGAGAAGCCTCTGCGTACCTATGTCCAGAGCCTTCTCTCCGCATTCACCAATACCCCGTCGTCTTCCTATGCCAAAGATGGGCAGACAACAGAGGGCCTACCACTCGAACCGCTCTCTGCGCAGGAACAGCGCGTGCTCACGCTGCTCGTCGCCGGGCGCAGCAACCCGGAGATCGCTGATATCCTGGTCATTTCCGTCAATACCGTCAAGGGACACATCAAAAATCTCTACCGCAAACTGGGCGTGAACAACCGCATGCAGGCCAGTGCGGTCGCCCGATATGTCCGGCTTGTCTAGCACCAGCCCCCCATCTTCCGTATTTCGACCTCCCGAAGACATTTGGCAGGAGCTGCTCCTCAACCTTCAAGAACCACCCACCAAACAACCCACTTGGAGGGTGTATACCCACCCTGTTGTCCTCTATACTCAGAGCCGTGATGCAGTAAGACGTTTTGAGAGAAGGAAAGGAGCCTCACATGATACAGATTGCCATTATTCTTGGAAGCACTCGTCCAGGTCGCAATGGAGAGGCCGTAGCCCGCTGGGTCCACGAGGTTGCCGCGAGGCGCGGTGATGCTCAGTTTGAGCTTGTGGACCTCAAAGATGTTCCTCTACCACACCTCGACGAGGTGATGCCAGCATCCACAGGGCAGTACCATCAGCCGCATACCAGTGCCTGGTCTAGCAAAATTGCCCCCTTCGATGCCTATATCTTCGTGACGCCTGAATACAATCATGGGCCGTCAGGCGTATTGAAGAACGCGATTGATTATCTCTACAAGGAGTGGAACAACAAGGCGGCAGGATTTGTCGGCTATGGGGCCAATGGCGGAACGCGAGCAGTGGAACAGTTGCGGCTGATAATGGGGGGATTGCACGTTGCCGACGTCAGCGCTCAGGTGAGCCTCTCGCTCACCAGCGATTTCGAGCACTACAGTACCTTTCGGCCACGCCCCTATCAAGAGGCATCGCTTCACGTAATGCTTGATCAGGTGATTGCTTGGGGGAGTGCGTTGAAGGCTCTGCGCCAGGTGCCCACCCAGATTGCGTAATAAGCGCACATCACAAGAAGAGGAAGATGGTGAAAAACGATGGAAAAGGCTGAAAAAGATCCGATGAGTTGGGCATGTGCATCGAAGAAGGAGAGAGCTGTATGCGTCGATGGAGTGCTGTGATTGTGCTTGGACTCACGATCTTTATGACGACCGTTGATATGAGCATTGTGACGCTGGCGTTACCAGCGATGGGGCAGACGTTTCGGCAGACGGACGAAGCTATGTCGGCTGTTCTCCTCAGCTACTTGATTCCTTCAACGCTGTTGTTGATCCCGTCTGGCCTGGTGGTGACGCGTTGGCAGCCGTTGCCAACGTTTTTAGGCGCAATCGGGGGATTTGCGGGAGCAAGTGTACTCTGTGCGCTTGCTCCCTCCTTTGAACTCTTACTGATTGGCCGCGCTCTTCAGGGGGCGATTGGGGCGCTGTTGGGAACACAGGGGTTACCGGTCGTGGAGGCAGTGATCAAGCCACAGGAGCGTGGACGAGCAATGGGCATTCTCGGTGCAATGGGGCCGTTGGGCGCGATCACAGGGCCGGGAATTGGGGGTCTCTTGCTCTCAACCTGGGGATGGCCTGTGCTCTTCCTGATTAATGTCCCAGCAAGCCTGCTAGCGGCTAGCCTGGCCCTGTATGGTCTTCGCCGCGTGACGCTGAGTACAACCAGCGTCAATGGTTTGGACCAGATGCGCTCTTTGCTGGGCCAGAGACGCTTCCTCGCTGTCTCTCTAACGCTCCTGGCTTTTAGTTCGGCCAGTGGCGCTCTCTCCTATCTCTTACCGTTTGCCTTGCAGGATATTCATCACCTGAATTCGGCGCTGGCTGGCCTGACGTTGCTCGTTCCATCGCTCGGTATGGCAGTCATGGGTCCACTGAGCGGGTATCTGGTTGATCGTTGTGGCGTTCGCCTGCTTATGCCTGTAGGATGGACGGTGACGCTGCTAGGATTGTTGACATTGCTGCTTGTCATCGCGACACCTACCAGCATCTTCAATCTCGATTGGCGCTTACTTCTGATTGGTCTGGGCAATAGCGTGGCCTATATCCCACTGTTGACGCTCTTGATGTCCGTGGGTCCACGTTCGGCGCTCGGATCTGCCAGTGCCCTCTCTGGCGTGACCCGTCAGCTCGGATTTACCTGTGGCCCACTGCTGGTCAGTGTACTCTGGGCCTGGCAGATCACTGCTAGCTCCGCAGAACGGATGAGAAATGGCGTACTGCTCTTGATCGGGCTCGTGCTTGTGGGTTTCATCAGTACGCTTATTGCGGTACGCGGATTGTCAGCGTCACAGTTGTCTGTTCCAGATTCAGCAACAGAACCAACTTCCAGCGAACAGCTCTGAGCGTTGTGCTGATGCCGAGGAAGGGGAAGCAATGCCTCTTCCCTCTCTCGGGGGAGAGCAAAAATATGTGTATGAAGGAGTTCTCAATGAAACTGTATTGCATGAAACTTGGCTGGATCGTTCCTTTTCATCTTCCCATCGCTGGCTATCTCATCCAGACCGATGACGGTCTCAATGTTCTGGTGGATACTGGCATTTCCCATCAGTTCATTGCAACCCACTTGTTTCATGGGCAACCATTCGCGCGTATGGGCGAGGCAGAAGGCGTGGTAAACCAGCTTGCCAGGATAGGACTGGCTCCCCACGATATCCATTTTCTGATCAGCTCACATTTTGATCCTGACCATGCAGGCAATTTGACAGCGTTTTCCAGGGCACACATCGTCGTCCAGCGCCGCCAGTATCTTGTGGCGAAAGAAGGAATCATTGCACGTCAGGAAGCTCTTCGTTTCCAGTGGGATGCTCCAGAACTGCGGTATCAATTGGTCGATGGAGATACAACGTTGCTGCCAGGAATCGAACTGATTGAAACCAGCGGGCATTCCCCAGGGCATCAGTCTGTCCTTGTGCGCTTACCACAAAAAGGGGCAGTTCTGCTTGCCATTGATGCCATTCCGTCCGCCAGTTGCCTGGACCCAGACACCCGTCCTCTGACCCCGTTTGACATGGATGAAGCAGAGGTGCGAGCCAGCACGCGCAAGCTGATTGCTCTTGCCGAAAGAGAGCGTGTGACCTTGATCGTTCATGGGCATGATCGTGAACAGTGGCAACAATTGAAGCTCCTTCCAGAATGCTATACCTAATTGTTCTAGGGTCAGGCAGTTCGAGAAGCACTCATATATCGGTGTCGAAGGGTCTTTTACTGCTTACAAAGCGCAAACATTCACCATTGTCTCATGTGAGGCTTCTCTCTCCAATGCTCACGGCAGAAGTATCGAAATAGTTAGGATGCATGTGCCCCTCTTTCTTTTGCCAATCAGGATGCATCTTCTCGCAGAACGATGCGCGGCTTGTATACTTCTGGTGACTTTGTTATACTTCCTCCTGTTGGGGGTGTTGGGGGATACAAATAAAAAGGACACCTGCATGTCGCCAAAGCCTTCTTCGTATGTGCTGGCCTGGTCTCCCCAAGACCAAGTCTATGAGCTTCTTCTGAATGGCACACTGCAACAGCGATTTCGCGTAGATGATGGGCAAGCATGGCAGAACTGGTTGAAATGCCAGACCAGTTTTGCTTTTCGAGGGCAACACGGCCATCTCTCTCTCCTGAAAGAAGCTCGCTCGCGTGGTGATGGATACTGGTACGCCTATGCCTATCGAAATCACCACAAACAGAAACGCTATCTTGGCACCACCAGAGCACTGACACTGGCCCATTTAGAAGAAGCGGGCTCCATCCTTTGTCACCAGGACACACTCTCTCCCATGGCAACTGAGAGCAAAGCTCAACCAGCATACCCTTCAGTTTCGCCCCCTTTTTTCTCGGCTCCGACGCCGTTTCCTGACACCTTGCTTTTGCCGAAGCTTGTACCACCTCGCTTGCCTGCGACACTGGTTACGCGTACGCGTCTCTTCAACTACCTGGAACAAGCCAGGAACCATCCGCTCACGCTCCTCGCAGCCTCTGCCGGATCTGGCAAAACGACATTACTTTCGGCATGGGTGGCTCATATTCCATCGCCATTTTCTCGCTTCGCATGGCTTTCGCTCGATGAACGGGATAACGATCCGGCCCATTTTTGGGCCTATATCATCGCGGCCTTGCGTGTGCATTCTGGCGTCACCTCACAGCGTCAGCCAGAACCAGGCGATACAGCGTTGACCATGCTCTACTCTCCTCAGCCACCAGACTTGCTCGTTATCCTGACATCACTGATTAACGATCTGATGATCAGTCGGGAGCAGAGTGTGCTGGTGCTAGATGACTATCATGTTATCGATGATCCCGCTATCAGTGACTCACTTCAGTTCTTGCTAGAGCACCTTCCACCAAATCTCCATGTGATTCTGGCAGGGCGCGGTGATCCTCCGCTGCATCTGACGCGCTTGTGCGCGCACGAGGGCAGATGATTGAGATACGAGATCAGGACTTACGCTTTACTCGAACTGAGACCGAGCATTTTCTCGCTCACACAGCGCTCATTCCTCTGACGGATGCGGAGGTCGATGTCCTCGAACAACGTTCTGAAGGCTGGATTGCTGGGCTACAACTGGCGGCACTCGCTATGCGGACACGGACTGATCGCGCGACATTTCTCCAACAGTTCAACGGCAACCAACGCTTTATTGCAGAGTATATGCAAGAAGAGATTTTGCAGCACCAGCCCCCGGAAGTACAAGATTTTCTCGTGAAGACGGCTATCCTCACTCGTCTGCATGCTTCGCTCTGTCAACATGTGCTTGGAGACCCGACCGAACTCGCCTGCCAGCACATGCTCACGGCGTTGGAGAAAACCAATCTCTTCCTCACCTCTCTTGATGAGGAACAGCGTTGGTATCGTTTCCATAGCCTCTTTCGAGATGTGCTTCAGGCACGTTTGCAAGCCTGCTACCCCGATGTCATACCCACCTTACATCAGCGTGCAGCTCGATGGTACACTCAACAGAGCGATCTCTATGCGGCGATTGTCCACGCGCTTACGGGAAGCGATTATACCTTTGCCGCGCTTCTGATGGAGCAGTCTTCGGAGCAGATGTGGCTCAATGGGAAAGGGGTCACATTATATACCTGGATGACGCAATTGCCCGACGAAGTACTGCTTGCTCATGCCAGTCTCGCGCTCACATCCGTCCTGCACCTCTTGTTTCCAGCCTACTCTGCTTCAGATGAACAATGGCAGCAGGCTACCAGCAGAGCAGAGCAGATGACTAAGCGCATTGAAACACTTGTAGAGTGTCAAGACGGGCTTCTCTCGCCAGAGGAGAATCACCTGCTCCACAATCGCCTCGCCTTCCTGCGTAGCTGGCTCACATGCAGAGAGATCTATGCCCAGGGGAAGCTCGCTCACATGCAGGAGCGTATTGTCAGGATGTTGGAGCTTGTGAGAGAAGACACTGTGGTGTGGCAAATGTTCCCGGTCTCTGTCTTCTCTCTCTTTCAGACCAATCAAACGACGTTCATTCCTCTCTATTCCAAATTGCAGCAGCAGGCAGAGCAAGAGAAGCATGGCTATGAAGCCGCCTGGTGTCTGTACCTGCTCAGTCAAGCCTATCACCAGAATGGGCAATTGGATCTGGCTTACCGCATCAACTTGGATGCGTTGCAACGCTTGCAGCAGGTGGGAAAGGCGAGATCGATGTTTGGGTATGTTCACCTGCATCTGGCTCGATTCCATTGGGCACGAAATCAACTTGTGGAGGCTCAAAGTCACCTGGAGACTGCATTACAATTTGCTCAGGCCTGGCACCAGAGAGAATTACAAATTGAGGGCTATTGCCAGCTTATCCCGCTTCTCATTGCTGAGGGAAAACAGGCAGAGGCTGCAGATGCGCTTCTGGAGGCGGAACGTCTCAGTCAGCAGGGGGTGTGGAGGTGGCACCGTGTGCGCTTAGGGTTTGCTCAGACGCGCCTCTGGCTTTCTGAGGGCAAGCTAGACGCAGCCAAACGCTGGGTGGCTTCCTGCGACCTTGATCCACAGAGCCGCGCCTTCTACACCGATCCGGCATCCATTGATTCTATCACGCTGCCTCTCATCCAGGTCTATCTCGCGACAGGGAGAGAGAACGACGCTCACGACCTGCTGACGTCATTGCTTCTTCATGCGGAGCAAAACCGGAATACATGGAACGTGATACATCTCCAGGCGCTACAAGTCCTTGTGTATCAGACGTCCAGCAAGTTTGCGCGAGCACAAGAGTGCGCACTCCACCTGCTCCAATTGGCGGAGCCAGCAGACTACCTCCGCGTCTATCTGGATATAGGCGATCCTATGCAACAGGTGCTTCAGAAAATGCTGTGTGACGTAAAGGTGCCTCTGAAGCAGCAACACATCCAGATTCCTCTCGATGCTCTCAAGACGCTTCTGGCGGCCTTCACGCAGCAGATGATTGGTCAGCAGGGACGTGCTAACCAACCTCCTAGCTCATTTCCCAGGTCATCTCATACCGCTCTCACCGCCCGCGAACAAGAGGTGTTACATCTCCTGGCACAGGGAGCCACCAACCAGGATATTGCCAACGAGCTTGTCATTGCGCTGGCAACGGTGAAGAAGCATGTCACGAATATATTAAATAAACTAGGAGCCGAGAATCGCATACAGGCTCTTGCTCGTGCTCGCGATTCCAAGTTACTCTAGCACAATCACCATTGATGTCCCTCCTGCTGCACCACTTCTTCAGGATGCTCTCCTTCCACCCCCAACCTTTAGGACATTTACACCTCAAGAGGTATTCTTTCGGCTACCCACGAGCACAGAGCCTCCCTCTATACTCTGCATAAGCAGGAACAAACATGACCATCTCAGATTCACTGCTTACCAGAGCCTATTTCTGGTGCATGACGAGAAGCAAAAAGAAGAAGGAAACCACTGGAATGAGATACCGACTGTTAGGAACAAGTGGTTTGCGCGTCTCAGAAGTCTTTCTTGGCGCGATGACCTTTGGCGAGGAATCAGGGCCAGGCGCCTCACTAGAGGAATCCCGCCGGATGCTCAACGCTTATGCTGAGGCTGGTGGCAATGTCATTGATACCGCCATCAATTATAGAAACGGCGACAGCGAGCGCTTTGTCGGAGAGCTCCTCGAAGGGCGCAGAGATCGCTTTGTGCTTGCAAGCAAATACACAGTGACACGCGACCGTGAAGATCCTAATGCCGCTGGCAATCACCGCAAGAATCTTATGCTCTCTCTTGAGACCAGCTTGAAGCGCTTGCGTACCGACTATATTGATCTCTACTGGGTGCATATTTGGGATCAGCATACTCCCATTGAGGAAACACTACGCGCTCTTGATGATGCTGTACGAGCAGGAAAGATCCTCTATATAGGTGTCTCGGACGCGCCAGCCTGGATCGTTTCACGTGCTAACACACTTGCCGAATGGCGCGGTTGGAGTCCGTTTGTTGCTTTACAAGTTCCCTATCACCTCCTCAAGCGCGACATCGAGCGCGAATTGCTTCCTATGGCCGAGGCATATGGGATGAGCGTTGCCACCTGGGGACCGCTCGCCGATGGCGTGCTTTCAGGGAAGTTTACGCGCGCTGGAGGTGTTGAAGGGAGAACACGCTTATCGCCCGATGCGATCAGTGAACGTGACCATACTGTTGTTCGCGTAGTTCAAGATGCAGCGGATCAGCTGGGTGTTACCCCTTCGCAAGTGGCTATTGCTTGGATACGCAGCCGCTCGCGCGCCATTCATCCAATTCTCGGTGCACGCAGGCTTGACCAGTTAGTGGAGAACCTTGGCGCGCTCAATGTTGAGCTCCCTGCGGAGTTGATTGCTCGCCTGGATACCATCACCCACTTTGAGCTGGGCTTCCCTGCCAATTTCATCAATGCCACCGCTCCTTGGATCTATGGAGAGAAGGAGCAACTGGTTGATGGACGCAAGTAAAGGGATTCGTAGCTTGAGAAAGCAATATTCGCTACACAGTTTGAAAAACAAAGGAGAGATATTATGACTCAGCCAAAGGTAAAAGCTATTCCCGAAGGGATTCACACCATCACACCACATATTGTTGTGCGCGATGCAGAACGAGCTGCCAAATGGTATAAACAAGTGCTAGGAGCCGAAGAGCGAGGTCGTATTCCCGTGCCTGGCGGCAAATTCATGCAGATAGAACTGTGGTTTGGGGACTCGGCGGTCATGCTGGCTGATGAGCTTCCCGATGCGGGTATTCTCTCACCTTTAGCTATAGGTGGTACTCCAGTCGTTCTCCACTTCTCTACTGAGAATGTCGAAGAGCTCTGGAAGCGTGCTATAGATGCTGGTGCTACGGTTGTGCAACCATTGCAAGAACAATTCTGGGGCGACCTGCACGGACAAATCCTTGATCCGTTTGGCTATCGTTGGAATCTCGCGCAACATCTACGAGATGTTTCCTCCGAAGAGATTGCGCGTATCGCAGCCAGTCTCTTCGGCGGTCAAGCATAACAGGTTGTTTGTAATCTCAATGAGAAGAGCGATCACGTTTTGGGGTGCACACTTCCCCTTTCACGATGTGTCGTCCTTCAGCCGCCTGTTGTGAAGAATGCCGGCCACAAGGAGAGGATCTCCTCTGAGAGCCACATGTGTTGCTCGGAATGCTCACCTGTTGAGTCCCCTTTCAAAACAGTCGACGCTGCTCGTCCTGAACCTATGGACAGGCCGAACAGTGTCCTTCCGTACGATGAACGTGGGCTGGTCTCACTCTCTCATGAAGACACATGAACAAGCCCAGATCTCCCCTTCGGGGAAGCAAGAAAGAGAACAGTATGAGAGCGGTATGGTTGCATGAGTTCGGCGGGCCTGGGGTGCTTGTCGCAGCAGATGCTCCTGACCCGGTGGCAGAGGCCGGGCAGGCATTGATCGAGGTAGCGTTCGCCAATATCACCTTCGTGGAGACCCAGTTCCGCGCGAGCGGTTTCGGGCCATTCAAGGCGAAGTTGCCGATGATCCCTGGCAACGGCATTGGCGGTGTGGTCATTGCAGTCGGTTCACAAGCCGACTCCGGGCTTGTGGGCAAGCGGGTGGTCAGCAGCACCGACGGTTCTGGCGGCTACGCCGAGCGTGCCGTAGTGGATGTCGGCAATCTGTTCGAGGTTCCAGACGGATTGGAGCTTGATCGTGCGGTTGCGCTGCTGGCTGATGGTCGCACCGCATCGTTGCTGATCCGGGCGGCTGGACTGCACCGAGGAGAACGGGTACTGATCGAAGCGGCTGCGGGCGGTGTAGGCACTTTGCTGGTTCAGCTCGCGAAGTCTGTCGGCATGAGAGTCGTCGCTGTAGCTGGTGGCGCACGCAAGGTCGAGATGGCGCGGGACCTGGGCGCCGATGTAGTGGTTGACTACTCGAAGCCAGATTGGGTGGATCAGGTGCGCGAAGCCGTAGGCTCGGTCGACGTCGTTTTTGACGGAGTTGGTGGCTCCATCGGTCGATCGGCTTTCGAGTTGCTCGCCCGTCACGGGCGAATGCTCAGCTTCGGGATGGCGAGTGGACAATGGACGGATATCTCGGAAGAGGCCGCGACAGGTCGTGGGGTAACTCTGGTCGACTTGCCGCGTCCGACGCCCGAGGAGATGCGCACACTCACAGAGGGTGTGCTCACTCTTGCGGCAGCTGGCCATTTGCAACCGATGATAGGACAGCGATTCCCGCTGGATCAAGCCGCGCAAGCGCACAGGGCCATCGAGTCGCGGGCCTCTGTAGGGAAAACCTTGCTGGAGGTGCGAAAATGAGGAAGTTGAAGATGGGCGTTACCTTGCCACGATTCAGCGAGGACGACGTTGGCAACCTCGCTTCGCACGTTCAGCATGCCGAGGAGGTGGGGCTGGAATCCGTGTGGGTCGGCGACCATCTGATCCCGGTGGTCCCGTTCCCGGCCTGGATAGCACATTGGTCCTTGCCACCGCTGCTGCTACCACCAGACACATCAAAGTCGGCTTCGGTGTGATGATCCTGGCGCTGCATCCAGCGAAAACGGGCTTCTGGCTCGCCACACTCCCAATCCTTCCTGAATTGATCTCTCGTTTCCTCTTCCCCAATAGCACTATTTCCTGCACAACAATATCAATGCATTTTGGTTTCTTTCTATATCTATCAGTACTTTTTTATTTCAAGAACAGATACAGACTATTTTCCCAAAATATCCTATTGTATAGTGAGGAATGAAAAAGCCATGAGCTTCGCTCTCTCCTCAAGCGTCAAAAAGCTGCGTCCTTTTTGACGCTTGAGGAGAGAGCGACCAAAGAAACAGAAGCATGTTTCACACCGAGAGTGTCCAGTCTCTAAAATGCTAGGCACGACAAGAGGGTAATTGGAGGAACAACAGGCAAGCCGTGTTCCTGGGCAAATTGATCAGGCGAACGATACTTGAGGCTCTCATGAGGTCGCAAGGTGTTGTAAAACAGGACCCAGTCCTGGGCCGCGCGCAGAAATGCTCCTAATGTCGCATAGGATCGCCGCTCAGCTACTGCTAACTTGAAGAGACCAACGAAGTAGGGTAGGCACCCAGCGAAGTACGTTGCTGCCTTTTTCCGAGCGCCTCCCTCCAAACCCGGCGTGCCAATTTCTCGGCACCGGGCTTTCCAGCATCATCAGGAGAGTCCTGTCCGTGAATGAGATCGTTTGTGCTGGAGTGGACGTCCAGCATGAAGCTTTTGGTGACAAGTACGACAGAGGACCAGCGTTTTTCGGCGACGGGCGGCCATGATTTTGACCCAATCGGGTTTCTCTCGGCCTTCATATCTGCGAAGGTCTTTAAGTGCACGTATATGATGCACCTCTAACCTCTCTGTCAAGCGGGTTGCCCCACAATGCTCGCAGATTTGGGCCAGGAGTCGTCTTTCAAGCTCTGATCGATCATTCCATGGTTGTCGTTGAGGTTGGTCTTCTATCGGGGTTTTGACTTCCCATTTGAGCGGGATTGCTTCCCAGGTCGCTACCAGCGGTTTCTTTCCCTCTCTTGGGACTGCGACTTGCAGGGCCTTGTAGGTTCTGCCATCTACGTTGATGCTCGTTTTGACGTTGACCCGCTTTCGTGGAGATTTGAAAGAGAAGGATTACTCCTTCTGTTGTTCAAAAACTACTGGACTGACAGAGCCAAGCGAAGAATGGCGTCGGACTCGGTTGTAGTAGCACTCCAGGTATTCGAAGATCGCTTGCCGAGCCTCTGCACATGTGTGGAAGCAGAAAAGCTCGACACATTCACCCTTCAGTGTTTTAAAGAACGATTCGGCGACAGCGTTCTCCCAACAATTGCCCTTGCGACTCATGCTCACCAGCATGCTCTTTGCTGAGAGAAGCGCTTGGTAGCTCTGGCTCGTGTATTGGCACCCTCGATCGGTGTGGTGAAGCAGTCCCGCTTACGGGCGCCGCTGGAGCAGGGCCATGCGTAACGCCTTCTCCACCAACTGCTCATTGGCTGAGGCGTCCATCGCCCATCCAACCACCTTTCGTGAATACAGGTCAATCATTATCGCCAGATACAACCAGCCCTCGTCCGTCCAGATTGCAGTTATGTCCCCAACCCATTTTTCATTGAGGTACGTGGCTGTGAAGTTCCGATCCAAGTGATTGGGCATGAACCTTGCCTTGGGGTCACTTTGGGTGGTCTTGATCCGACGGCGAGGCTGATGCGCCATCACGTTCAGCTCCCGCATCAGACGGGCAACCCGTTTGCGAGCACAGGCAATTCCCTGAGCACGCAACTCTGCATGCACACGCGGACTTCCATAGCGTCCTCGGTGCTGCTGATAGGCTGTCTGAATCTGTTGGGCAAGATGACCATCTTCTCGCTGATGTTGACACATCGGACGATGACGCCAGGCGTAGTAGCCGCTGAGAGAGATGCCCAGAGTCTCGCAGAGGACCTTCACCTGATAGTGGTGCCGATGTTCTTCAACGAACTGAAACGCGCATGGCTGCGGGCGCGAGAAGATGGCTACTGCCTTCCTCGGGAAATCGCCTACTATTACTCCTTATATTCTGTTAAGCTTGAATTTCCATTATCATTGGTGTCTCGCAGAGGCATAACGGCTTTCCTCCGAACCAGCTGTGCCCAAGGCAAAAAAAGCCCCCCTGTGCCCGCATCAGGTGCGAGGAGAGCAAGAGAAGAAACTAGGCGACGTGTTGCGGTGTCAGGTCAACATGATATCCAAGCCGCTCTAGCTGCTTGACTAATCGCCATTGTTTCTCTTGTTGATCTCGTTGGGTAAAGTAGTCTTCTCCTTTTACAGTAAACTACGTATAGGCCTTCTCGACACAAGGCCACAGCAAGCAATACACTTGCTGATATGAACGCTCGAATCTGGAAGGCGAAAGACTCGCTTCTCCATGTGGCTTGACCAATTGAGAAAGATCGCTCTTCGCCTTCCTGTGTTCCTGGAAAACGAATCATTGGAGAGTCGCGCCATGAGCGCCGCAGTAAAAGGACCCTCTCGCCTCACCAGGAGCCGTTGTTTCAGCAGGAGGATCTGCGTATGTGGTTTGCAGGAATCGATTGGGCAGATACCCATCATGACATTCTCGTCCTCGATGAACGAGGGCAAAAGCTCGCCTCGTTTCGGGTCATGCACACCTCGAAAGGCCTCGACGAGCTGACCAACCGCCTGACAGCCATCTGTGGTCCAGAGCACAAGGCCGAACTGGCCTGCATTGTTGAGACCACTCGTGGATTGTTGATTACGCACTTGTTGGAAGCTGGGTTTCCCGTCTACCCAGTCAACCCCAAAACGGTGGATCGCAAACGCTCGGCATCGGGAGCCAAGACGGACCAGATTGATGCCTATCTGCTGGCGAAGCACGGCCGATCGGAGGTGGCTGATTTGAGACGGCTGGAACCCGATAGCCCCCTGATTGCCGAACTCAAAGCCTTGACGCGCGATCAAGATGGCTTGATCCAGATGCAAACCCGCCTGGTCAATCAACTGACCGCCTGTCTCAAAGCCTACTATCCGAGTGCGCTCACTCTGTTTACCAAAGTGCAGCAACCTTCGACCTTGCGCTTCTTGCTCGCCTATCCGACTCCGCTGGAGGTGATGAACGCTTCGTGCGAAGAGATGGCTGAAGTGTTGAAAAGCGCTGGACATCCGACGCCAAAGAAGGCCGCTGCCACGATTGTGTATCAGGTGCATCAGCCCCAATTGGCTGCCGATGACGTGACGTGCAGGACCAAATCGCGTTTGTTGATCGCTCTGATTCGTCAATTGCAGCCCGTGATGGAAGCGATTGCCGCCTATGATCAGGAGATCGAGCGTCTTTTTTTGATGCATGCTGACAGTCATCTCTTTCGCACGCTGCCTCGTGCAGGCAAGCGGATTGCCCCACGACTGTTGGCAGAATTTGGGGATGATCGCTCGCGCTATCAAGGTACAGCCAGTTTGCAAGCCTTGGCTGGGACCTCGCCAGTCCCCTATGAAAGTGGCAACTATGCCAAGCCGCATCGGCGCTATGCCTGCATCAAGCCGTTGCGCAATGTGCTGCAGCAGTTTGCCTGGCAAAGCATCCAGACCGAAACCTGGGCTAGCGAGTACTATGAGCGCAAACGTCGGGAAGGCAAAAGTCACAGCGTTGCTGTCCGCGCGTTGGCCAATGTCTGGGTCCGCATTCTCTTTGCGCTGTGGCTCAAAAGAGAAGCCTACCAGCCTGCGATCTTTGAACACGCTAGACATCAGCATGCGCCTCGTGCGGCATGAGGGCTGAATCAACCACAGAGAAGCGATGCGCTCTTCCTCCCAGGCAAAACAGGCGCCTGTTTTTTTGCCTTTCAACTCGGCATGCCTTTTTTTGACCACGCAAGCTCAGGCGTGTCAAGCCGCTGCGCTTTCCTTGACACGCCTGAGCGGCGTGGTACACTCCTTCATGCCGTGTTGGAAGCATCGTTCTTCCTCCTGTTCTCAATTTTTGCTTGGTTTCACATTGATCATTTGAGGGCTTGACATAGAGAGTCTTTCTCTTCATAGGGCTGCCCTGTAGTGAGCATCTGGTAGTAGATCAGCAGAATACTATGTCCCACCGCCACCGCAGCATGTTTGATTCCTCGCCCCTTGCTCATCCGCCGAAATTGTGCTCCCAGGTACGTTTTGGTCTTTCCGGCAGCGTGACCTGCTTGCACCAGGATGGTTTTTGCATGCCGATTCCCTTTGCGTGTCCGTCCACTCATCCTCTTCCCTCCACTTTCATGCTGTCCTGGGCAGATGCCCACCCAGGAGGAGAGATGGGCCGCATCTGGGAAGGCCTTGAGGTCCCATCCGATCTCGGCAAAGAGGGTTTCTAGCACGCGTTGACTGACCCCGGTGATCGCATCGAGTCGTTCCATCGTTTCCTTCTGAGGAGCGAGACGCTCTTCAATTTCGCGATCCAGCCGTGCGATGCGGCGCTCAAGGTGCTCGACCATCATGAGGAGTTCCTCCAACAAAAAGCAATGGTGGGCTCGCATACATCCTTGCAAGGCAGGAACCAGAGCATCCCGTTTGCTTGGGATACGTCGCAGCGCCAGATCAGCTAACACCTCAGGCCTGATCTCCCCGGCGGAGAGGCGCATGAAGAATGTCACGCCCCGTTTTGCACATCATGTCGGCGAAGATGGAACTCAACTTGATGTTGGTTTCTTCCAACAATGTGTGGATACGGTTCACGTAACGCGTTCGCTCTTGCTTGAGGCTGCTGCGATAGCGGGTCAGATCCCGCAAGTCGCGCTGGGGCTGAGGTGGAATGAAGGAGGCTTTGAGCAGGCCGTGTTGCAACAAATCGGCAATCCACTGAGCGTCTTTCGCGTCGGTTTTGCGACCTGGGACCGCCTTCATGTGCTGGGCATTGACCAACACGATCTCGAAGAGCCCCTCCATCAGGTTGAAAATTGGCTTCCAATACACCCCCGTGGATTCGAGGGCCACATGGGTGCAGTGGGTAGCTTGGAGCCAATCAACTAGGCGGAGCAGGTCAGGGGTGAGCGTAGAGAAGCGTTGGAGCTCTTTGTGTTGCTTGCCATCCTCGCTGTACCAGATCAGACACGCAACCACGAAGCGCTTGTGAACATCAAGACCACAACAACATTGGTAAAGCACATGCATGGCAACCACCCTCCTTGGTGAAGCAGAGAGACGTTGGTGGGTGAAAGGTCACCAATGGGGTATCTGCACACATTGATATTTTCCTCTTCGTGCTTCCTCTTCAGGAGCGACATGCGGTGGTGCATTTCGATACCCAGGAACATCTTTTTAGCCACGCTCAAAGGCGTATCAAGCGGAAACTTCGTCCTGCGCGTTGGGACCCTTCCTTCCAAGTATACCCTGGTTCATCCGCGGTGGTGCTCCGTAGGAGCATGCCTCTTTTTAGAATTTCATTCTGGACGGTGAGCTCTCCAATGATCTTTTTCAGCTCATCTGGTGACTCTCCCGGCTTGTAGCCTTGGCTTATGGCTTTCTGCGAAGGGTTACGTTTATCCGCAAAGAGTGTCGGGGCTTTTTCTTGGAACTCGTTGCGCCACCGATGGACCATCGATTTGGAGACGCCAAAGCGCTGACACACCTGCTCGAGCGTTGTATCCCGCTACAGGCTCTCTAAAACGACTTTCGTTTTGAACTCCGCTGTGTAGCTTTTTCTTTCCATCTCGTCCAGTCCTTTCCTGTTCCTTATTCATTTGTCTAGTTTATCATAGACTGGACATCTTCATCTCCAATCCTGGAAAAAATGAATCTCTGTAGTTACTCAGCTAGAGGGGAAAAGGGAGGTCGCGTTCTTCTCTACGTCACTATCGCTCGTTTCCTGAGATCGAGAGATACCCCCAACTTATGTTGTGGAGCGAACCAGATAAGGCATCGAGACAAGGGACTAATCAGCCAATGGGCAGGAATTCAATGACGAACGAGTATTATACATAATGCTATTAGAGCAAATATTACATTTATAATCACATAAACCGAAATAATGATAATAGCAGCAAAAAAAGTTGCCATTCTAGATAAACTACCGGTATATCAGACAACACAGATATTTCTGGGTTTTCTACTATATAGCAGACCGTTACAGCTTTGTTAGGATTCATACCCTTAAAAGCTTCTTCATCAACACGTTGGATCTGGCTATATGTTTTTCCTTGAACTTCATATATGTATATGAGCTCAAAAGTTATCAATCCTTTACGACGATTTACTAAAGAGCCTTGAGCTAGAATACCATCGCTTCTCATTTTTTCATCGGCTGTTGCCCTACTACGATAACGCTTAAACAAAAGAAAAGCAGCAATAATGACTAGAAAAAAAGCACCAAAGTTTGGTGGTGATGTTGAAATAACGTGGATCATTGGCACAATTCTTTTCTGGTGGTTACTATTTAATGCGACTATAGAAAATAACAGGGAGAATAACTAAAGTGCTAATTCTCCCTGTTATTACAGCTTCATGTGCACCTGAGCAACGCCGCAGGCTAGTTTGAGGTCTTCTTGGTCCCCAAGCGAAGCGTCACGCCCCAACTCCATGCCTTTCTCAAAGCCCTGGCGAGCCTGCGTGAACGGGGGCAGCCCATCCCTGATACCCTGGTCCAGATGCTCTGACATCGTCGATGACGCTGTACGAAATATTGCAAGGGAATCTCTAAGCCTAGATCTCCAGGATTACTCCCTGCGTCTCCTGCGAAACCTCAAGAAAAGCACAAGCACGCCAACCGTGACGGCGCTGATGGTCACAGCAAAGAGAGGATTGCCGCCGACACCCACCAGGATAGCTATACTAAAACCAACGACAGCGAAGAAAAATGTGAAGTAGAGCGTCCAAAGGGTATGATGGAGATGGTAGATCTTTCTCAGCTTCTTATCAGAGGGGCTGTTGCCCAGACGATGTTCAAAAATGATGGGCATGATCGGTTCTGCCTCCTTACCTCATGTATTCCTTGTAAGCACTCTACATGCCGTCTCGCTCCTCGTCAAGAGGCAATCAAGCACTCTTTCACCACAGCAGCAATCGCTCATTACAAGCAAGAAGGCGAGGAAGGCTTGTAAAGCCATATGAATGCCCTAGAAGGGCAAGATGAAGCCTATTTTCCACCTCACATCCTCCGTCAAAATAGGCTTCATTTCATTTTCCATTTCCACCTCTAAGCGAGGCAAAAGAGGCATCTTCAGCTCATCTGATACATGCTGAGTTGGGGGCTACTTGCATGGACAGGGAGACAGAATATACACTAAGAGGAATACTGCCGCTCAATGGTCTCACTTGCCTTGCGCTTGTCGTCACCAGTTTGGTACATTCCGTCGTGACGCTGGCAGAGGTGCTGGTTTCCTCAACAGGAGGGAGGATGTATGTCTACCGATGCAACGAACGCTCACCCGCCAAGAGAGCAAGCCCAACCCCTCTCTCGAAGAGAGATTCTGCCTTTCTTTTCGAAAGGAAACAACAGGACACAGAAAACGCTGCTTCTTTTCTTTTGTAGCCTTCTTGTAGGAGTGATTGGGCTTTTTGTGTCTGAGTTGCAGGCTGTCTCCCCCCATCAAACGACAACGCCATCATCTGCTTCGCACTATCCAGCCTTTCTTGTCTCCAATCCTCCTGAAACTCCACAGCCAGGTCTGCCATACACAGCGAGAAACGTCTATGAGGCGTTTCTCGCTGCTGGAATGAAGATGACTGATGTAAAGAAGAGTAATGGTTGGGCGTGTTGCGTCACCTATCAACCCGAAGGGAAACTGGTCGTCTGGGAGGAAACGTATGGAGAAGTCCTTGAAATAGCAGTCTTTGCGACCTCCGCTGAGGCACACACCGTTGCTCCTGATCTTCTAGCACATTCTGCTGGGTATTCAGTCTCAACCACACATGCTTGCCTCTTCTTCTATCACCATGCTCTTGCAAAAGCCCACTTGGCCGACTACACGAGAGTCTTGTCGAAGGTCTGCACCTGATGCGGCTCTTCCCACTCCCAAAGGTCTCATGGGCACGCTTGTACAGGAGCGCACATCCAGCCCTCCCGGTTTGCGCTCAGGTGCTTCCGACAAATCCGGGCGCCAGGTATCATGAGGTGATCTTCTACGTCGTGCAATTTGGTCGCTCACACTGACCATGAAACTCCTCGACGATCTTGAACAGCAGCCTGACGAGTCGGCCTTTCTTGCCGCGCTCACAGACACGACAGACACGCGCCCTTCAGAGGAGCGCCTCCAGGGCCTCGACGCACCGGTGACCGCGCTGCTGGGTTCAACGGACGCCTCACAGCGTGCCCTGGCCCACTTTGAAGCCCAACTCCCGAACTCCATACACACCTGAGCAATGCCGCAGGCTGGTTTGAGGTCTTCTTTGTCCCCAAACGGACTTCCACGCCCCCCATGCACGCCTTCCTCAAGGCCCTGGCTTTCAGCAGAACACCAGCCAAAGCGGTGGCAATCTCCTGGTCATCACACTGACTGAGCGCAAAGGTGTAGGTGGAATTGGTTGGAAAGCGCCTAGGCCACCCCAAATAGCCCTGAAGTTGCTCCTTTCTCTCCTTAATCCACTCCACAATCCCGTGGATACTGCTCTCTCCTGCCAGCTTTCCTAACAGCAGCAGCGTCAATATCAACGGGAGGGGATACCGTCTCCCTCGTTTGCCGCGTTGATCTTTCACCTGAGAAAAGGCGGCGTAGAAGGAGGTGGGATCCACGTCAATCGCTTCGGGAAAGGCTTTTTCATTTCGTCAAATATGGTAAGGTGCATCCAAGGTCATTTCTCGCTTTCTTAGGGGTGTTTTGAGTTTTCCTAAGTGTAGCAAGAAATGACTTCTTTTTCACTCTTTTCGGGTAAACCAAAAAGCCCTGTCCAAAGAGCTGTCTCATTTGGCCTCGCGCCTCCTGCAGCGCAGAAAAAGAAGCCGTAGCAAGCATATGAGGGGTAGGAAAGCGCTCACGGATGGTAAGAGCCGTAGATAGATTGTTTTTTTTGAGCACTTGAGTCAGTTCTGGGAAAAGTTCATCACAAATGGCGGTGAGTTTATTTTTACGCTGCGTTTCCTCTCGGATCAGTGGGAAAGGTACCCAGGAACCTGAGTGTGCCCCCAAAGCCCAGGCGATTGTGATCTCCACGGCGAGCTCGAATGAGCAAACAATCTTCGTCGTCTAGATGATACTAGCGTGCGAGTTGCTCTGGGGATGGTTCGCCAATATAGCGTCCATAGCGTTACTCTTGTTCTTCGGTGAGATACTCAACATGCATCCTGCTTTGCTTCTCCTCTCTTTGGCCCGGTAGGCCCGCTGACGAAATTCACAAGCGCTTTGCCTTCAGCTTGTCCGCTGAGCGGGAATCAGAAACAACTGAAATTTGTAGCATAGCGTTCAACTCGCAATCCGCTCTTTCCTCGGCTCCCTGTCACCCATACCGACTGCTTGTAGACGAGTATCATGCTTCAGATTCCACTCGTCATGATCCAGTGATGGAGAGAAAAGTGGTAATTTAGTGTGCCTTTGCATCGATCTTTCCAGGACGGCATACCATGACCACCGTCACCAGGATTATGATGCCGAAACAGGCAACCAAACCACCTGGATGCTCAACTCGTCATTCAAAGCGATAGTCTGTTCCTCCATGGATGTTTTCTCGTCCATGCACATGAGCCAGCACATTTCAAGATCACAATTGACCAATGAGCCGTGCCAGGCGTATTTCTTCCTGAACAGCGTCGGAGACCGGAGCAAGGCTGATCATCAGCTCATCAAATCCCATCCTGAGCAGTTCCAGCAGGCGGGCTCGTATCGTGCTTTCATCGCCAAAGACGAACAGGCTTTCAACTAGGCGATCTGAAACGGTCTCAATCTCCTGTTGCGAAAATCCTGCTGCCACGAACATATTGCGATAAAACGGAAGCGTCGTGTAAAGGCGTATTGCCTGCTGCCCAACCTGTAATGCGGTCGCTCGATCCTTGGTGAAAACTACTGGTACATGAGCCACGGCAAGCGGACAGCGTTGCCCGGCTGTGGCTGCACCCGCTCTAAGGGCTGGCAGAGCCGTATTGAGCAGGTAGGGAATCGGACACATGTAAGGGAGTACACCATCCGCAACTTCACCCGCGAGACGAAAAGCCCCCGGTCCGAGCGCTGATAGAAACAGGGGGATTTGCGATGAAGCTTGTAACAAGACATCCGTCGTAAAGTAGTGCCCCTGGTGATGGACCCTGCCCTGTTGAAGGAGCGGACGTAGCACCTGGACATATTCTCGCAAATAGGCGAGAGGCCGTTCCATTTCTACGCCGTAGACGCTCTTTCCCCATTCTGGCCAAGAAGTGCCAATACCTAGCCGCAGCCTGCCTTTTGCCAGGGCGTTGAGGCTCAAAGCCTGCTGAGCCATGAGTACTGGATGGCGCGAAATGATCGGCACGATAGCAGTTCCCAATCCGAGATGAGTCGTGCGCATCGTTGCCGCCGCCAGCGTCGTGAGCCGATCTAGGTTCCACGGCGGACCGGTCACCCAGACGTGGTCAACTCCCGCTCTCTCAATCTCGACAAGCGTCGCAACAAATGTTGTCGGATCAGCTGCCTCTACCGACATACCAACGCGTTCCCGCAACGAACAAACTTCTGCTCTCTGTTCCATGTATCCTTTTCCCTTCTGTATTCTCCTTCGAAGGCATTCCTCAAGGCTCTGCATTTTAGCTACCGCGAGGCGCAAGTTGGATTTGACGGCCACATAGGAAGAGGGTTGAGTCCTCTACGACGAATACCGGAGCAAGGTATTCATCACATGCAGACCAAGAGGTCTTTGAGTCACATCCAGCCTGCGTCTTTCCCGTTGTACCTTTCGGGAACTAGTCTGCTTTATTCCACATTCCGACTGAGAAAAATCCCTCTTACCCTGTCCCGCAGAGTACTGGTACCATCCAAACCAAAGGTGACAATACGCATGGGCCTGATGCGCAAAAGCTCGCGCGCGCCCATCGTCTTGATCTCGTTTCCACGCTCTGGCACTGCCTCAGCCCTTCCACGTATTTCAACGACACGCGCTTGCCCGGATGGCAAAATATCGTCTATCAGGAAGGCCACACGCCCATGACGGATCGCGTCACGATACTTCTTCGTTGCTGTCATGTTATATCCACCAATATCGATACTATCTTCAAGCGCATTGTAGTCAAAGGTCACAGGCGCTATATGCAGCTCACCCTTTGGGCTGACGGTTGCCAACCTGCCAAAGTGCTGGCTCTGGAAATAGGCTATTTCTTCTGGCGTAAATTTGCTCATTGTTTGCTGCTCGCTTCTCTCTCATTCTGCCTGTTCGCGCGTCAATTCGGAGGATGCTGAGTTCGTTCTCTCAAGGACGCTTCGGATAGCTGCGACCACTCGATCTGGCCGATCCTCTTGCACGTAGTGAGAAGCATCATCCAGCGGTTCGGTTTCGTTCATTGTGAGATAGCTCTGCCATTTTTCCAGCATCTCATGTGGGAAGCCTCCATCTTTCGTCCCCCAGAGAATGTGCGCGGGTACATCAGAGAGTACTGGTAGTTTTGCTTCAGTTTCCGCGAGCCACGACCGTGCCTTGCGAATCTGTCTGGGGAAAACCCAGGTTGGTATCCGTGATTTTGGAGTTGGGAATGGATCACTATAAGCCTTTCTCAAGGTTTCCGTCACTTTTTCAGCATGAGAGATCCCGGCTGGGACAATGACTTTGGCGAAAAAGTTGCGCTGTGTCTGAAGCCAGTATCCCAGGGGCCATCCCCCCATTGCCAAGGAAAACAGTTTCACGGGCAGCAAAGTCGCGGGCCAGGCCCAGGTGTTCATGACGACAATGCCGCGCAGGTTTTCCCGGTGCCGGACTGCGTAGTGCAATCCAATAGGTCCTCCCCAATCCTGGACGACGAAAACAACATGCATAAGGTTCAAGCGACCGATGAAATCCACGACGGCATCCGCTTGCTCTTGTGGCGTAAAACCATACTGGGAAGGCGCTTTTGACATCCCAAATCCAGGGTAATCCAAAGCGAGAAGACGACACTCGCTGCGCAGTTCCTTGATGACATTGCGATAGAGATACGACCAGGTGGGATTGCCATGAAGGAGAAGAATCGTCGGCCCCTGTCCTTCGTCAATGTAATGAATGTATCCATCCCGATACGGCAGCCAATGGTCCTCGAATGGATACTCGACTGAATCCACTTCAAACGGCCTTTTCACTTTTTCCTCCCATCTTTCGCCTGTTTCAAGCGAATAGAGACAACTGTTTTTCTGTTTCTTGCTTCAAGCTTTACTCGATCTTCATCATGTATCAACCAATCAACGCTTCTTCCTTCTCATAGAGAGAGACGACGCGCGTAGGGATGCGGATCGACGCGCGTAGCTCGCCTTCCAACGGACAGCCATTTGCTCGCGATACACCTTCTGGAAGCGGTCCCGCGTCCGCCTTCGATCTCCATTGTGCGGAGTTTCCGACACGGGTACCATCTCTGCTTCGGTGCGAACTGCGCCCCGATCAGACCGGGCGCACCCTTCACCGACCTTTACGCGCGCGAAGGAAGTCGATCAACGAGTTCTTATTGAGGCTTGGGCCGGGTCTGGGAAAACGTTCATCAACGTGACCAGATGGCCCTCTTGGGAAATGAGCAGCTCTTTTCCTCCAGGCTTGAGAATGACCTCTTGCACAAGAGTAGCGAACTATGGTATATTTGTAAAGTAGTTTCAGGAAAGTGCATTAGTTTCAAAAAATGAACTAAAAGGAGGCACTGATGATCGATCCTGAATGTCCTGGCTCAATCAAACCCATCTTGAAGATGTTGGAAGGCAAGTGGACCCTTCAGCTCCTACGTGAGTTATTCAATGGGGTCAAGCGTTTTGGGGAATTGCGCCGTTTGTTGCACCCCATTAGCCCGAAAACCCTGACCGATCGATTACGTCTGTTGGAAGAGCAAGGCATCGTAACCCGTACGATCTACTCAGAGGTGCCATTGCATGTCGAGTATCAACTGACCGAGCGGGGGCAACGTCTCCAACCTATTTTTGTTGCCATGTGGGAGTGGAGTCAATCGGAAGACACAAGTTCCAAAAAAGAGGTGAGCGAGTCGCTATTGGTTCTTTAAGCCCGCCAAAGCGATTTCCAATGGGAAGGAGTCATGTGACACGGGGCTGCAATACAGAGCAAACAAGCCCAACGTTGCCGATAGTGAACCATATCGGCAACGTTGAGACCCCAAAACGCCTCGACACTGCCGATATGGTATTGCATTTTTTCTTTGATTCTGCTATCCTGACGCTGCCGATAATCTGCACGCCGCGCACACACATTCTAGACGACCAGGAATATCAGGAGCACCCATGTTCGATCACCTGCTTGAGCAGTATCTTGCGTTGCTCACCACCAACGATATCTCGATGGCTACCCAACGCGCCGTCCGTACAGACCTGACCCAGTTCTGTACCTGGTGAGAGAACAAGCACCAGCGCACCTTCGATCTAACACAGGTCATTGAGCGCGATCTGCGTGCGTGGAAAGTGGCGCGCCAGCAGGGGGACGGAGCAGCCTTTCAACAGTAGGTTTTTCATCAAGCGGCCTCCTGAGGGGCATGAGTCTTGTGCTTGGTTTTCTTCTCTTTCAGATTGTGCCGAGCCAGTGGAGGAGACTGGGGCCAGGATTCAGGAACAAAGCGGCCGAGGACCAAGCCATCGCCTCTCAACAACATCCCGACAATCATCAGTAGGCCGCGGGCAAAGCAACTGAGCATGCGTGGACGCGAGCGAGAAGATGCGGTGCGACGAGCCACATGAGTGGGAGGCAACGCCTGCAAACCGCTTACAGGCAATGTGGCATCAGCATCTCCACCCACGCTGACTGCCCACAACGTTGCCACCGCAATGGCTAACCACAACCGTTCTGCCCGTTGCGGGTCCACCATTTTGGTTTGGGCCATTGCCATCCCCCTCGCTTGGTATCCTTAAACCCTCCTTCAATCCAACTCCTCATCCCATACCAAGCAACGTTGGCCTGCCCTGAAGCAAGATCAGTGACCACCAACCAAACCTCTGTGTAGCCTTCATCGAAGCGAGCGAGCAACGTGCAACGCAAACGGCTCTCCTCTGTGCTGAAACAGTCCGCCACGCCACACCAGCTACTACCTGGCACTGGGGCTGCTGTAGAGAGGCCACGAAAGGTGTTTTCTCCGACTGGGCGAAAGTTTCCCTGCTTGTTGATCCGCATAAAAGGATGCCATCGGAGCATCACAATATGCTCAAAGAGCCATGGGGCGTACAAACCTCTATCCGTGAGGACGAGCACCGTCCAATCAGTCGAGACACTGCCCTGCACTTGGGAAAGTAAGATGATCCAATAGGGGCGCCACGCCCCCTTTTCTTCCGCACCCACAATTTTCCACGCGACAGGGATCGCACAGCCACGATAGACCACACTGATACACAACACCGTAAAACGCTTCTTCAATGTAGAAGCATCCAAAGCCAACACCAGGCGTGGTTCGTCAGCAGGCTACCAGCTCAAGAGCCAGCGCAACAATGGCGCAAAGCAGGTGCTGACCTCCAGTTCTTGGCGCTTGCTCCCTTTTTTGTCTTTTGCCCCATAGCACCATTCTCTTAAACGCTGCGCCAAGCTCGCCTCCGAGCACCCCAGTTGCAGAGCTAGCGTCGCGCAGACCAGAGTGATCCCACAGGATTTGGCGAGAATCATGCCATAGCTCCACAGCGCCAAGACCGTTGCTTGTGGACGACTGAGCTTCGGAAAGGCGATTGACACCGTTTCTCTCCATTGCGATAATGCTTGCGGATAAGACATAATATGCCTCCTCATGCGACAAAAGGAGTGAGATACTTTCTATCGTATCAGACCTGTCTGCCTTACCGGATGGCAGCAGACGGCATTGACTCAACGCCAATAGGTCTGGCCGTCATCGCTCGCGATACCGCTGGGCAGATCATCGCCCGTTCATCATGACGCAGGTCAGTGCGATGAATACAGCGCGGAGTGCACTTCAGCTCAAGAGTGATGCCGTGCGTGTGAAAGTACACCCCAGGATGCGAGAGCAATTTTTACACTCTTTCCGCGAATTGTGAAACCATCACGCCTCTCAGGCTTCTGTTTACCACCGATCCCAGTGGAGCACTGATTCTAACGGTTTGCGAGCAGCGGGCTTGAATATAGTCCCCAGCGTATAAGCAACGGGGATGAGCGCTACTTGCATGATCTGCTCGTAAGGGATGCCCAGCACGTCCGCCGCCTCTTGCTCAAAGTCGAGATGGAGGGTTGTCAGGACAGTGCCCAGGCCACGTGACCGCGCTGCTAGCATGAAGCTCCAGACCGCAGGCAGAATCGCACTCCAGTGAGCCGCTTCTTCAACAGCGGAGAGATTCCCGGCGCGGCCCTCGATGCAGGCAATAACGTGGACGGGAATCTCATGCAGGTGGTCAATCAAGTACTGCGCTGAGTCAAGAATCGCAGCAAGTTTTGTCGCCTCTTCCTCATCAGTGATCGCCGCTCGCATCTGATCTCTCTGGTGGGCATAGAGAGCTGCTCCTTTGCGATAGAGTGCAGCCAGGGCCTCACGTTGGGAGGGATCAGTGACGACGACAAAGTGCCCTTTCTTACCTGAGCTCGTGGTAGGAGCTTGTAAAGCCAGCTCCAGGCATTCTCGAATCACCTCCACTTCTACCGGGCGTGCCCGGTCCAGGCGCTTGCGCACTGAGCGTGTCGTGGTCAGCAGTTCATCAATAGAAAGATTGAGGATGGGCATGATGCTATTCCTTTCTCTTGTTCATCATTTGTGAGGTACTGTGCTCTTCAATCGTTGATCACGATGGCGACCGTGCCACTTGGCACACGAAGGCCCACGAGAGTTCACCCATGCCTGCTCCTGAGTCCTTGTTCTTGCTTTTCAAAACACCCCTGCCGTCTTACGAGCAGGAAACGCTCTTTCCCAGAGCCACCTTTCCTGTTCCCTCATCTTCCCTGCGACCAGCACTCCTTTGCGATGCGCTCGAACATTTCCGTCATCCCAGCCGCTGTCCGGACCTTGAGCACATTTTCCTCCGCGAACTCCTGCGCTTGTGGATGCTCGCTTACACGTATCTCTTGCGCAGCCGCCTCCTCATCGTACACGGTCCGCCGAAATTCGTACCCCTGCGGACTCAGCAGGAGCCAGTACGCGCCGGGCCGGTCCGCAAAGGGTATCCCAACGCTCCCCGCATTGAGAATGCGTAAGTTGCCTACCTGCTGCTCGAACTGGATGTGTGTATGCCCACAGACGACGATTTCCTGCTCTACACCTGAGAAGATGATGCTGATCCGCTCTTTGGGTGTGATGGGCGTAAAAAGTTCCTCGTCATTACGCGAGGTTGCGTGGCAAAACAACACCCTTCCTAGATTCTCGATCTGGAATACAACCTGCTCCGGCAGTGCTGCCAGAAAGTCCCGCTCGGAGCGCGTGAGCTGCCCGGCAACCCAGTGTATCTCCTCATGCCCCTTCTCTGACAGATCGGGCAAGTGTCGCCGGCTGAGCGGCTGGCCGTCAAAAGTCATGACGACTTCTCGGTCGGCATTGCCGCGAATGAAGCGGACCTGATCGCCAAGCTGGGAGAGACGTTGCAGGGTCTGCCCTGGCATGGGTCCGGAGATGCTATCTCCTCCGATAACGATCAGGTCTGGTTGTATCTCTTTGAGCTCCTCTAGTACCGCATTCAGCGCTGGCAGATTCCCATGAATATCATAGAGTGCGGCAATCTTCATCTTGTCATTCTCCTTTTCCCACTATCTTGTTCCGTCTCGGTGAAACTGGTGATGCACAATGGCAACGATGGGTGATTTTCTTCATTGCTCTTTTCCTTTCACTGCTCAGGCAAGTGGATCATTGATCATAGTAGTGTGGCTGTGGTAGAGTTGTAAAGTAGTTTCAAAAAAGTGCTCTAGTTTCAAAAAATAAACTATGAGGATATGCTGATGCTTGAGAAGACGTGCCCAGTAGAACGCGCTTTGGAGATCTTAGAAGGCAAGTGGACCATTCTCGTCGTGCATGAGTTGTTGAGTGGAGTCAAACGCTTTGGGGAACTGCGTCGTTCACTCCACCCAATTAGCCCGAAAACGCTGACGGATCGGCTACGTATGTTAGAGGAGCAAGGCATTGTGAGACGCACAATGTACTCAGAGGTACCATTACATATCGAGTATCAACTCACGGAACGAGGACAACGTCTCCAGCTCATTTTTGATGCCATGAAAGCATGGGGTCTGTCAGAAGATTTAGCTAGTCCTACAGTTGTAGATGCTCACCATGCTCAACGTCAATAGCTGCACGCAGGTGTACGCGGGCGAGGAGAACGGAGCTTGTTTTGAGCGAACTGGCTCTTTAGGCTCATCGGAGAAATGTACAATGTGAAGCCATCAGAGAGCTTCAGAAGAGCGCTCTCTGGAGCGGTGGAAGCTACAGCAAATTCTCTTGCGTGGCTTCTGCCCGCTTCAGCAGCTCATGTGTGATGGCTCGATTCTTCATGGGTGTGGAGAACACGATGGAGGTAGAGGCAATGCTAAAGCGGGAGAGCTGCTCAATGACTTGCTCCAGGTGAGGCATCGAGGCGGCAACCACTTTGACGAAGACACAGTCAGTTCCTGTCACTTTATAACATTCCAGAACCTCAGGAATCTCGCTGGCCTGGGCAGCGACACGTCCGCAACTCTCTCCCACAAAGCTCCCCAGGCGAATAATGGAGAGGATCGGCAAACCCAGCGTGGTCAGATTGACCTCGGCATGATAGCCGGTAATAATGCCCGCTTCCTCCATCTTCCGCACACGCTCGGCGACCGATGGGAGGGAGAGTCCAACGCGCTGTCCCAGTTCCGTGTAGGATAGGCGTGCATTCTGCTGCAATTCATGGAGCAAGCGCCAGCCAGTTTCATCAAGTATCTTCTCAACTTCTAAGGTCATTGTGAGATTCCCCCTTCTTATCTCAGATCGAAAAAGAGATCTGCCTTACTTTCTTTCTGTATTTTAGCACGTGCGAAGCATATACTAGGAGCATCAAAATGATGTATCAGTCCGCTACTATCAGGAGGATAAAGGACGTATGAATAGACAAAGACCACTGAGCTTCGGCATTAAAACGGCACAACGGCATGCGACCCACGACGCGTTGCTAGATGTTTGGCAGGAGGCAGATAGCATCCCCATTTTCGAACATGCCTGGCTGAATGATCACTTCATGGACCTGAATAGTACCCCCACAGGACCTTACCTGGAGTCATGGACCTTACTCGCGGCGCTTGCGGCCCAGACGCGACGTTTACGCGTGGGAGTCATGGTCACAGATAATACCTATCGTCATCCCGCGATTCTGGCGAAGATGGCCGCGACCATCGATGTCATTTCCCACGGTCGGCTGAATTTCGGCATTGGGACTGGCTGGTCAGAGCGGCAGCATCTCGCCTATGGCATCCCACTCCCTCCGCCGGGTGAACGTATTCGCCGTTTAGGAGAGGCATGCGAGTTGATCCGGCGGCTGTGGACGGAGCCGCTGGTGACCTTTGAGGGTCGCTACTACCAATTGAGCGAAGCGCCTTGCGATCCCAAGCCTCTTCAGAAACCATCTCCGCCTTTTGTCATCGGTGGAGACGGTGAACAGACCTTGAAAGTGATTGCTCAGTATGCCGACATCTGGGATTGTAGCGTCGATTCTCCCGAGATATATCGTCAGAAGAGCATGCTTCTGGAAAACTATTGTACAGCCATTGGGCGCAATCCGGCGACCATTGAGCGTTCCAGGCATATCTCTGTTGACCCCTCTGATTTGAAGGCGGCACGTCTGGAGACACGCGCATATATAGAAGTAGGAGCAACGCACATCATCTATCATGTGCCTGTGCCCGCTGCTCAGGGTATCCTGCGTCGGCTGGCAGAGGAAGTGGCTTCGCCTTTGCGAGCTGAATATCTGTAGTCACTGCCTTGAAAGCTGGTTAATTTCCTTTCAGAGCGATCTCAAACGGCGCGCTCTGAAAGGAAAGGAAATTCTCCCCGGAAAGAAGCATCCTGCTATTATGGAGGTTTTGTTATGCCGCTCTTTTTTTCTGCATTCGGACTTGGCATTGCCCTCTTCGCTACTCCTGGTGCCATAACTGCTCAGCTTTTACGAGGTTTAGGGCAGCGTGGCTTTCTCTGGGCTTTGCTTCTGCAACTTGGTGCGTTGATTGGACTGATACTATGGGCTGTAATCGCCTTCGTTGGCGCTGCCATCCTGGTGCAAAATATGCTCGCCCGAGTGATATTGGGCGCGACAGGTGTGCTGCTCTTGCTGTGGCTCGCGTGGCAGGCGCTCAGAGATGCTTATCGGGGGAAGGTTGGAGAGACGAAAGCTGCAAACGTGCGTGGAGATTTTGCACTGGGTGCCGCACTTACTCTGGCCAACCCCTTCCCGGTCGTGTTCTGGCTCAGCGTCCTTCCCACGCTGATTGCAACGAGGCAAGCTTCTCTCGATCCCAAAGATTTATTGGTGTTCTTTACTGGTTTTCTGGTCAGCGCATTGCTGTGGTCTGTTTTTATGTCGAGCCTGATTGCCTGGGGGCGGCGTTTCGTCACACCGGTATTCTTCCGCCTTGTCAATCTCGTTTGTAGTCTCTCCCTCGGTTTCTTCGCTCTCAAACTGTTGTGGAGTACATTCATGTTACTAAAAGGTTGAGGCTTGGGTCAAGGCATGCGCGAAATCTCTCACCGCACAGAGGCACGAGCTGCTTGGAGTTGCCTCGTTCTCTAGAAATCTCCATAAGGGAGGGGAACCATCCAAGGAGAAAATGAAAAACACAAGGAGAATCCTGTATGCGTTTTCTTTTTTCCACGATCAATGGATCTTCCTCTCCTGAAGAGGTATGGACCACCGCATTCAACGAACTGGGCCAGCGGATCAGACGTGCTTTTGTGCGACCAGAATCGTATCAGCGTGCGCAAACCTATGTACAAGGATTGATGAGTCCAGTGGAACGAAAAAATGGGTGGCAAGTGGCTGAAGCGCTGGGGGAAGCGACTCCATACGCGATACAACATCTTTTGGACCGGGCGAAGTGGGATTGCGACGGGGTGCGAGACGAGCTGCGTACGTATGTCGTGGAAACACTTGCGGCTCCCAAGGCGGTGTTGGTGATCGATGAGACGGTTTTTTTGAAGAAAGGCACCAAATCGGTGGGCGTGCAGCGACAGTACAGCGGCACGGCTGGTTGCATCGAGAATTGCCAGATCGGCGTGTTCTTAGCGTACGCAAGCGCCAAGGGGCATACGCTGCTGGACCGTGAGCTGTATCTGCCCAAGAGTTGGACCCAGGACCTCGACCGCTGCCGAGCAGCAGATGTCCCTGAAGAGGTGAGTTTCTCCACCAAGCCAGAATTGGCCGCCCGCATGCTCTGGCGCAGCTTAGATTCCGGGTTGGAGGTTGCCTGGGTGACCGGTGATACCGTCTACGGGAGCTCACAGACGCTCCGAGCTGGTTTGGAGACCCGCAAGCAGGCATATGCCCTGGCGGTGGCCTGCAAAGAACACGTGGAGGTACAGGGAACGCGCAGGCGAGCGGATCAGGTCGCGCGTAGTCTGGCGAGAGAGGATTGGCAGGAGCTAAGTGCAGGCACTGGGAGCAAAGGGCCGCGCCTTTTCGCGTGGGCACGTATCGAACTCGCCGCGCCAGAGGCCAACGGGTGGCAGCGTTGGCTCTTGGTGCGACAAAGCCTGGACGAGGGAGCCAAACCAGCAGAGAGGGCGGTCTTTGCTCCCATTGGCACAACGTTGCAGGAGATGGTGGAGGCGTACGGCGCCCGCTGGACGGTCGAAATAGTCTAATCGCAAATGACAAAAACGAATCTGCTCACTCCTGGGAGAGAGGGGGATCACATAGCGGATCTCCACCTCTTCTCCCGTGACCACGACACGGTCCACAAGCAACTCAATGAGTTGTCGTTTTTGCTCAAAGGTCGCCTGGTCTAACCCTTGCTGCACCCGTTGGCAAAAGGCTTCAATGGATTGAACCTGTGCTGCTAACTCATCCCGGTGTCCCACGCTGGCCTCTAACTGGCGAACCTGCTCTGCAACAGATTGTAGCCGTTGCTCCAGCTCCTGGTGCCGGCGCTTGTACTCGTCCAATTGGAGAACGCTGGCCAGGTACGCATCGGTGAGTCGCTCCAGTTGGTGTTCCAGGCTCACACGTGCTTTGCGCAAATTCTCGCGCCTTGCATGCTGTTCTTGGGGAAGCCACAGTCCTCCTTGTGCTCGCTGGAGCGCCGCGACAATGTGCTCAGGATGCGTGAGAAGCTTACACACATCTTGCCACACTAACTCATCAAGTTGCTTCGCCGGGATGTAGCGAGAGGGGCACTTCTCGTCATGGCAGGAGTAGATCGGAGCTTTCTTGCCGCGACACGTGTAGTAGGCGTATCCTCCCTCACGGTTGCGGCCCATACAGGCCAGACGGCACATGCCACAACTCACCAGAGCCCGCAACAGGTACTGATGAGTGGTATTGTTACGACGAGCGAACTGCTGGTTGTGAGCCAATTTTGCCTGCACCAGATCAAATTGCTCCTGGCTGATGATCGCCGGCACCTGAGCCACAGCAATCCATTCGTCGCGCGGGGTGCGAGGATGGCCACCGTGATCTCGACCGACGGGAGCAAGGGGAGAGTGACGATGACGAGAAGGAGTGCGATGACTCCGACCAATGTACACCGTCCCTGTGTACGCCGGATTAGAAACGATCCCGTGTACTGTCGCTTGATTCCAACGCAGTCGTCCGTAGGGACTGCGCACACCCTGGGCTACTAACTGTCTCGTAATGCCCATCAAGCTCTGCCCTTCTTGGGTGTAGTTGGCAAAAATCTCTGCAACGACTGCTGCCTCCATTGGCTCCAAACGGACCCCTGCTGGATCTCGTGGGCGTGCCGGATCGACGCGGTAGCCGTACGGGGGACGTGTCCAAGGGAGTAAACCACCGGCTTGATATTTGTGCCACCGACCACGCCGCATGCGCTCAGCGATCAAGCTGCGTTCATATTCGGCCACCGCTCCTCGGATCTGGAGCAGCAATTGATCATGAGGGGTGTCGCTTCTCGGTTGATCGAGGAATTCTACCTGGCATCCTCCTCGCTCGAATTCTTCGATGAGGAGAACCTGATGCACATACTTACGAGCCAGCCGTGACGGCTCCGTGATGAGCAAACGATCAAAGGCAGCGGCGCTGATTTGATCTCGTAAACGATCCAGCCCAGGGCGGCGTAGGCTCGCCCCGCTGTAACCATCATCCCGAAAAATGTGGTCATCGCACCAGAGCCAGTTGTGGGCCTGGCTGTGGAGACGAAGTTGTTCCAATTGTTGCTCAATGGTCTGTGCTTGCGCCTGCCGTTGTGTAGACACACGGACATATATTGCCACTTTCATCACCATTCTCCTGTTGAGGCGCTTCCTGCAAACGATCCTGCGGAGCCATCAGGCTCCATCGGATCAGATTCTGATACGCTTGATCCCACCTCCGTTGCCCGTCGGCTGTTGGGATGGCCTGACGCCGGATGCTCCACTGACGTACTTTCATGCCTATCCTCCTGAGCTTCACTTTCCCCTTCATGTCTCTCAGTAGGATAGATCGTTTGCGGCGTGGCAGGAAGACGGAGATTTCTCGGCAGTCTCCACCAGCTGAGTTGCAAGCGGCCTGCTCGGCTCATACAGAATTTGTCGTTTGCGATTGTACCATTGAGCAGTGTTTTGAAGAAGGCAAAGGAGAGGTTGGTCTGGATGAGTACGAAGTTCGCTCCTGGCACGGATGGTTCCGTCACGTCACGCTCTCGATGTTGGCTCTGGCCTTTTTAGCAGTCTTACGAGCCAATGGCGAAGAAAACGTGCTTAAAAAAAGTCTGAGCAGACGCTCCAGACCCCAGAGCCAGAAGCAGCCGACGCTGCTCAAACTCACGTACCTTCTGATCTCCCGGTCATGGTTCCCCTCAGTGTCGCCGAAATCCGGCGGCTTTTCTTTCATCTTGTCGGCAAACTGCCTCTCTCTTTTGCCTATCACCTAGCCTGGTCATTCTGGCGACGCGCCCATCAAGCGCTCGCACGACTTTACCATTACAAGCGCCGATGCGCTCTCGCCAGTCATCTACGGATGCGTCAGAACTGAGAACAGGACCTCAAGCAGAGTTCCACAAGGCGTGATAGACTGATCAGCACAGGAACGTTTGGATGAGGAGTATCCTATGAACTGCCCATACTGCATGTCAGCGACCTCCACAGAACAGAACAAGAAAACCACACTTGGCTATCGGATGTTCCGTTGTCGAGGATGCCACCATACCTTCAACGAACGCACTAACACGCCTTTCAACTTTCTGGAATATCCGACCGATCTTGTCCTGCTTGTCATCCTCTGGCGGTTGCGCTATACACTGAGTCTGCGGGATCTCGCTGAAATGTTTCTCGAGCGAGGTTGGGTCTTCACCCATGAGGCGGTCCGAGACTGGGAAACCCGGTTTGCGCCGTTGTTAGCAGACCAACTGCGAGCCAAACGACGTGGGCAAGCAGGTCGATCCTGGTTTGTCGATGAAACGTACATCAAGGTGCATGGGAAGTGGTGGTATTTGTATCGTGCTATCGACCGTGATGGCAATCTGGTTGACTGTATGTTGAGCGAGAAACGGAATATGGAGGCCGCCAAGTGCTTTTTCAGGCAGGCAGTCGAGACAGTTGGACACAGACCAGAGCAGGTGACGACCGATGGACATGATTCCTATCCGCGCGCGATTCGTGAGACACTTGGTAGCCAGGTTCACCATCGTTGCAATCCCTATCTCAACAACCGACTGGAACAAGATCATCGTGGGATCAAACAACGCTACTACCCGATGCGAGGTTTCGGAAACGTAGCCTCGGCAGCCCGATTTTGTCGCGCTTTTGATGAGTTACGGCAGTTCTTCCGCTTCCGCACGACAATGAACCAATTAGTGCCTCTTGCCCAACAACGCGCTCTGTTTTGTCAACGACTGAACAGCTTGAAGGCTCTCATTCTGAGAGCCTAAGCCCAAGGAGAGAGGACGAGACGTCGTCCCACAATTTTGTTGCTTCTCCTGTTCTCAGTTCTGACGCTTCCGTCTAGAGAGCAGCAAGACGCTGGAGAAAAACCTGTCGTTGTTCTAGGAGAGAGACCGCTTCACCCATGGTGCGACGAGGACGAAGATAATTGCGCAATTCGTCGAAGGCACAACAGAAGCGTGCTGCCCCTTCAACTGTTCCAAAACCGCGCATTGGATAGTATCGTTGTTTGATTCCACGGTGGTCTTGCTCCAACCGATTGTTGAGATATTTACTCGTTCGATGGACAACATCGCTGCCCATTATCTCACGAATTGCTCGCGGATAGGAACTATGCCCATCTGTCGTCACCTGCTCGGGAATATGACCAACAACGTCAACAGCCTGTCGAAAAAAACATTTAGCCGCTTCCATATTCCGCTTCTCACTCAGCATGGAATCCACCAGCTTTCCATCCTGGTCGATAGCTCGATACAAATAACACCACTTCCCATGCACTTTCAGGTAGGTTTCGTCAACGTGCCAGGATCTTCCCGCCTTCCCATGCCGCTTGATTCGCAACTGCTCCGCTATCAATGGGGCGAATCGTGCTTCCCAATCGCGAACGGCCTCGTGCGTAAAGATGAAACCACGCGCTAAAAACATTTCAGCAAGGTCACGCAGGCTCAGTTTGTAACGCAGGCGCCAGAAAACGACGAGCAAAACAATATCGGTAGGAAATTCCAGGTAGTTGAAGGGAGTACCAGTTCGTTCGTTGAAAGCACAGTGACAATGAGGGCAGGAGAATGTCGCATAACCCAGCTTGGTTTTCTTCGCTCGATTCTTGGTGGTAGTGGCAGCACAATGGGGACAGTTCATCAGTCAATGCTCCTCATCCAATCCTGTTTTCGTGGGATCAGCATACTAGAAGTCTGACCGCTCTGCCAAGGGGTTGTTTGAGTTCTGACAGAACCCTCAATCCCTCGCCTGGAGTCTTCTCACCTACCGCCTGGGCACCTCCGGCGGGCTCAACACCACCACTTGCCGATCCACCACCTCGACCCCTTTGCGCAGCCGAATCTCGTACGTCTGGCTGTTAATCTCGCCGAGCACCTGCCCCTGCTCTCCTATACTGGAGAGTGGCACCCATTCACGCCCCTGGGCCGCAAGCGACAACAAATGCTCCGCCTCCCAGGGTAACGCCGACTGCACGCTCACGCCCGCTTGCGTCTTCTTCAACCGCATGCCTTGTGCATACCTTCCTTCTCTGCCAAAAATATGCCTCTATTGTACCTCATCTCGTCTCCCCCCTCATCATCTCTCCACAACGACAGAAGACACGGACACCTACCAGACCAGGAACATGAGGAAAGATACACCCTCTCCACGCTCGCCCCACGGCAGACATTCACTGCTAGAGGATACCCCAACGCACAACATCGCACGTACCACCATACCCTCCTCCTGCACCCTCTACACGCTCCCAATACGCCTTCCGTACATCCACCGCGGAGATGATGACGAGAAGACTTCCCAGCACGGTGCAGGGTGTAGGCAAAAGGGCTCTTACGCAGGTTCGCTGATTTTTGAGAACAGATGAAGTACAAGGCAAAAGAACGGGCCTTCTGTTGCGTACGTCTTTGCTCATCTTGTTTTTCTGCTTGCACTCTAGCAGAGAAGGTATCCACGTGAGGAGAGAAACTAGGAGGAAGCTGGTGAGGGAAGGAAGCGGTGAATGAGTTGCTCAAGCTGATCTATCTCAAATGGTTTAGAGATGAGAGCGTCTACAGGCAAAGATAACTCAGGCCATATGTTGGCTGCCGTGAGTAGTACCATGTGCGGCGGCGCGATTCCCCTTGCGCTTGCTTCCTCACGTAACCCTTGCACCACACCAATCCCCCCATAATGGGCATCATCACGTCCGTGAGCACAAGCGCTGGCCAGTGCTCACGGGCGAGGTCGAGCGCTTGTTGACCATTAAAGGCGACCAGTGGCTGGTACCCAAGGCTCTCGACCACCAGCGTCAGGATTTCGGTAATCGGGATATCATCGTCAACGATCAAGACGATGGGTGGTTCGTATATTTCCTCATGCAAGTGTTACATCCTGCTTTCTTAGTGTTGCTCTTGCTCTGAAGGGGAACTCCTCTGTGGGGGGGCTCCCTCCGTTGGATTGCTGCTTGCTGCTCTGCTAATTTGATCAAGATGTCCTGTTCACTTTCATTGGGTGTCAGCACGCGCACCCCCTCGGGCGTCGCTATCAGAAAATCACGGAGCGTTTCGTCATGGGTGGAAAAGCGCATCTTCGGAACGGAGAGGATGCGATGGAGTTTCCCTTGATAGATGAGGTGCTGCATGGACACCACATTTTCCGCAAGCACCGTCAGCTCATTCACGGAGAAATCCGGTTGCGTGGTGACGCCTTGCGTTGGCTCTTTGATGGCAAGCAGCGTCACACCCCGTTCACGTAAGAGACTCAGGAATGCCGCGAGATAATCGGGAACACGTTCGGCTCCACTGCTCCTTTGGATGGCTCGCTCCCATTCAGCAAGGCTATCAATGACCAGACGCCGTGCACCTATTTGCTCTAATGCCGCAAGCACCTCTGTGGCAACATGATCGGGGTCCAATTCAACCGGATCCCAGTGATGGACGGTCAATCCCCTCCTCGCAGACAAAGCGTGCTGTAATTGTTGGCTCCACGCAAAGCCCTCCGATTTTTGAACCAACTGATCTGCTGTCTCTCGAAAGCCGAGATACACTCCCGGTTCTCCCTCTGCTACGCCAGCAAGGAGAAATTGGAGCGCGAGAAGTGTCTTGCCCGTTCCGGGACTCCCAATCAGGACCGTCCCTGTTTGCCGGGTCAAGCCACCGCCAAGCAAGGTATCAAGTTCGGGCAATGCAAAGGTCGCTCGTTTCGCTGGCGTTGCTGAGAGCGTTTTCTTATTCCAGCCCACCTTGAACGGGTGCCTGAGGCGGGTTTCCAATCGAGGGAAAACGTGTACTCCTGTCTCGTTGAGCGCCAAACCGTGGAGGCCTGGTAATGCAGCTTTCCCTCGTACTTTGAGCACCTCAAGCGCCCGATGAGTGCGCACGCCGAGCAATGTATTGTAGAGCCCGATGAGCACATCCGCAGTGGTCATCTCTGGAAAGAGCGTTGTATCGCGGGGATCTGCCTCCGCTGTGACGAGTGAGGTTGTGCCCAACATACTCAATTGTGTTCCAAGATCGTAGAGAAGGCGGCGGGCGGCAACAAAATCGGTTTCCTGGCCACGTAACCCTTGAAAGCCATCAAGCACCACGACACTCGCCTTCATACGATGCACTTCTGCCACAATCGCCTTCCCCGTTATGGGACCTTCCGGTGGAAAAAATTGCTGCAAGCTGAACACTTGTACAGTGCGACCAACGAGGTTTGGCGCAAAGAAGCTATAGGAACGCAGATGCTCTAAGAGCTTTGTCGTTGGTTCGGACAGTGCTGTCAAAAAGAGAACTTTCTCTCCACGCTGAGCTGCGGCGAACGCGATCTGACTGGCAAGCGTGGTTTTCCCACTTCCAGGTGGTCCAAGAATAACCGTTAATGCTCCTTTTGGTAATGACTCTTGAAAGAAGTGGTAAAATAGAGGTCAGGAGGACTGACCATGACAGCAACCCCATCTCTGCCAGCATGCCCCAATCCTGCGTGTGCGCAGCCACACGTCATTCGCAATGGCAGTAGCAAAGGACGACAGCGCTATCAGTGTCGTGGATGCGGCCGCTTCTTTGGCGAAACGGAAGGCACACCGATGTATGGCCTGCATACGCCAGTAGCCGAGGTGGCTCAAGCGCTCCTGGTCGTGATGCGCCGAGGAAGTCTGCGGGCGGCGGAAGAGATTACTGGACACAAGTACGAGACGATTGGCCAATGGCTGCGGCGAGCAGGCGAGCATGCGGAGGCCTTGACGGCCATTCTCACGCAGGATCTGCACCTCACAACGGTAGAAATCGACGAGTTTTGGTCCTTCGTGCGCAAAAAAACGGAGTCCCCGACGAAGCTGATGCCGGTGAACGCTGGGGATACCTCGTGCAAGATCGCCCTAGCCGCTTCATCGCCGCCTGTGCCACAGGACGCATCGGCGACGATCTCGTCGAGCGAGCGGTCACCCTCACCGTAGCACGCACGCAGGGCCATCCGTTGAACTGGTGCGGCGATGGCTGGCGGGGGTATGCCGCGATCCTCACTCGAGCCTATCGTCAGCCTCTACGTTCGGGCCAGCGCGGTCGGCCCCCACTGGTCGTCCCTCCACATGTGTGCTTGACGCAGACCATCAAGCATCGCGATGAGCATGGGAAACTGCTCTCCGTTGAGATCCGTGCCGCCTTGGGCGAGGTGATCTCCCAACCCGGAACCGTCCATATTGAGCGGGTCAACGGCATGCTCCGCGATCGGCTCAATGCCCTCACCCGCAAGACCCATGCCTTTGCCAAACGGGACGCTACCTGGGATGCCCTGGTCCACCTGCAGCTTTTTGAACACAACTGGATACGCCCTCATCGCGCATTACGTCTCCCAATGCCTGCGGAGTCGCGACGCTATCAGCCACGCACTCCTGCCATGGCCTTGGGACTCACCGACCATCCCTGGTCCTGGATCGCGTTCTTGACCACTTCTCTCTACACCACTTCTCAATAGAGTCACTACCCTCCTTTTGGAAGCCCTCCACCTAACACCAGATCCAAATGAGGGGTCCCTGTCGGCTCAAGTGGTGATGGTGGAGGAACCATCGGGACCGATGTGCCATCAGAGGGGAACGAATCCATCATGCTCTCTTTCTCACTCGACAAATATAGATACTACAGTATGTCACATGGTTTCTCATTTGACGAGAGGACAGTTGCTTGCATCACGTCCATGCGATATGATTGACGTCCTTGAAGCGTGTCGCATGGAGAGAAAAATGCATCAGGTGGTCTCTACCTCTTTTCTGATTAACTCATGTGCGTCATAGTCCACCCGGTCTCATTTTACCAACGTAGTGGCTCATACGCACTCTTTCAACAGACCACTTTTCGTATCAGCGAGGTTGCGTATGAACCCTATTTTTGCCGCGGCAAGAATAACCGTCGCTGAACAAAGGGGTTTTAACAAAGAAAGCGTAAGGTGCAACATGGCAGATCCAGAACAACTTGCACGGCTCAAGCGCAGCGTGCTCGAATGGAATACCTGGCGATCTCCTGGCGTCGCTATCGACTTGCGTGGGGCTTGCCTTTTTGCCGCCTCGCTGAGGGGAGTCAATCTCTGTCGAGCCGATCTCAGGGAGGCGAATCTGTGGGGCGCCGATCTTAATGGAGCCGATCTCCGTGACGCAGAGCTGACAAACGCTGATCTGCATGAAGCAGAGCTGCGGGAAGTCGTCACTGCACTACAACGGTCAGGTTCATACCGGCATGGACGGTGCAGTAGAGCTTGAACGTTCCGGCCGTGGTGAAGGGACCAAAGGTCTGCGAACTGTAGCCGTCGACCTGCACGTCCTTGACCTGCGGTGCGCCCGACTCCCTGGCCGCATGCGCCGTGCCGCTCTCCCAGGTTCCATTAGCGATAGCGTGCGGTGTCAATGTATCGCTAATCAGCTTGAGACGCTCCCCCTTCTTGATCGTTATGGATGTCTGAACGAAATTTGTATCGTTCATATGGACGGTGTTCCTTTCCGTATTGGTAGCGGAGCCAACAGAACCGCAGGCTACCAGGAGAACGGTAATAAGACTACACAGTGCCAGTATGGCCAGCGCTTTTCTAATCATGCTCTTTCCTCTTTGTACTATCTTTCTGCTTGAAGCGCAGGAGCTTTGATGACTGACCGCTTGAGGCGGAGATACCACGCACCGAGAACTCCTATGAGCGTGAGTGCGCCCAGATCCACTATAGGATGTTGCAGTACGAGTATAGCGCTCGAAGGTGACAGGAATGTGAATATCTCTGCCCATTTTTGTCATCAATCTGTCATCCCTCGCGTTCGTAACAGATGACAGATTGATGACAAAAGGAAGCGGCAAAGTCCATGACCCTGTCATCCTCTCCAGTTACACTGATACGACACGCTCATAGAGTTGAATTTGGGCAAACAAGAGTATGAAAGAGAGGTTTTCTTATGCATTGGGAACACTGGGAAGCTGGAGCTGCGGCAGGAGTTGGCCTGTGGCCATTTCACTTTTTCTGCCTGCTGCTAATAGGACTCCTGATAGGGGGAGTCATCTACTGGTTGAATCACAAGGGCAGGAGGTTGGGCAGATTCCCGGCTGGGATGCCGCGCAGTGAGCCTGCCAGCCCTGCCGGGCCTGACGCGATGGAAGTGCTACGCCAGCGATATGCACGCGGTGAGATTGACGCCACCTCTTTTGAGCAGATGCGCGAGCGCCTGGAAAGCTCTGCCCGGCCCCGCGATTAGGATTGAGATTCGCATCCGACCTGATCGATCAGCACAGAGCTAACCGCTGGGTCCCTGACGACAATTCATAACAAGCATGCGCTGCCAGGAAATGCACAACATATCTTTTCTCTCGATCGTAGAGATTATGAGGAAATAGTTCTGTGATCACTGTATAAGGATTCTATGCAACATACCAGCGGAGTACTTCTTTCGCCGCAAAAGGACACACTTCAGCGCTCTCAAGATGCAACGAGGGAGCATGCGTGCCCGATCATCACGGTTGAGCACCTGGTCAAGCGCTATAAACGCGAGGTGACCAACGCAGTTGACGATATCTCCTTTACCGTGGCTCCTGGTTCACTCTTCGCGCTGCTCGGACCAAACGGAGCAGGGAAGACAACCACCATCTCTATTCTGACCACCACGCTCAGTCCGACCTCTGGCAAGGTGCTGATTGCGGGCTACGATGTCGCGAAGCAGCCGAAGGGGGAAGGGGGAGCCGCTTCGCACAATGGCGATCGCCAGGCACATGATGGAGATCCTCAAGGAGCGTGAACAGAAATTGTCCCCTACATTCCGCAAAAAGCCGGGCAAGCCACTAGAAGGTGCACCAAAAGAGACGCCCCTCCAGTTGGAGAGGCGCTCTGGTCGAGGTGGCAGGTGTTAAGGAGTGGAGATGGTAACCTTTTTCAGCTTGGCAATTGACAAATCAAGCTCTTTTGGCTTTGCTTCATCTGCAAATTGAACTGTGATAGATCCAGGGTGTGATGCCGATGGTAGCACAATGCCATTCCCGAAAAGAGGATGATTCACGATATCCCCAGGCAAGAACTCGCCTATCAGAGAGAGAATTGCCACCTTTCACCCATCGGTAGGCTCTTGAATACCATGCAGAGCCTGTCTTACATCTGTGCAATACGAAGAGGCTTGCGTGCGCAGGTCGGATGAGAGTGCCTCATCATGCTGTACCTTCTCTAGCCAGGTGCTTACACGCATGAGAACGTGCTCGGCATAGCTGAGGTCGCCCATCATTCTTTTGCGTTTATCCACGCCCTTCTTCCTCGCCGTCGTATGCAGGCTTGCCACATGCGGTACACGTTTTGGCATGCTCTATTTCTCCTCTCTTTGTTGACCGCCTTCTAAAAGTTGAAGAAGCTTCCTCGCCTGCATATCAGCCTTCCTCGCCATCTCAGACAGGCAATTGTAGGTCTCCAGGTCGGCGATTCGACCAGCTGAGTACTCACTCTGAATTTTTTGGCACACCTGACCTGTGAGGAGCGTCAAGAAGAGGCCCTCATCAGAGGGTGAGGGTGTATATGGCTCTGCTTCGTTCTTCACCTGCTCTAGCACTGCAAGCAACTGCTCTCGTGTGACGTGACCGCTCTTGTTGCCGGTGGCCTCGTCAGTTCGATCAATCATCATCTGTACCCACTTTGGCTTGTTCAAGCGATCTTGTACCATACCGTCTGCTGGCCGGATACTTGGGCCTACACTCCAATGGATGCCGGTCTGATCTCGTAGATAGTTGGCGAGTGGGCAAGTGCTGTTGGTGCAGCTCTCGCCGACGATCGCGCCGGGTTCCTGTTGTTCTGCCCACTCATGGACACGCGGCCAGGTCAATAACTGCTGTGTGTTAAATGTCATTCTTCCATCCTCATCTGGTATCATGAAAGCAAGAGCCTTGCTCTTCTCCGATCACACCAGGGCGAGCCGATTTGACGAGAGATGCTCGCCCTGTTGCTTCTTACTTTAGTGCCTCAAGTATACTCTATTTCTGTCCTATGCGCTTTTTCATCTCTCTCCAAGCTCCAACGATGATACCGGTTCTCTCCGCTCTCCTGGATGACAAAAAGCTCGCGGTCCTTGACTTCATAGACGCCAACGCGAGCTACAGGAAACAGAAGAACGAAACGCGCGAGTGCTGCTGAGCATGTTTGCTGCTACTCCTTCGCTCCATCCAGAGGACGCAGGTGCACACTCTCTGGAGTGAACCCAAGATGCCAGACCAAAGGCAGAGGAGCACTGTGATACAGTGAAAAGAGAAGACCCAAAAGGAGTCAACAGATGAGCGGAAGGGTTCACTCAAGAGAGTTGAAACTGGCTATTGTGCGTCAACTGGCCGCTGGGGAAAAACGCCCGGCTCAAGGGTTGTGTTGCAAGAAATGAGAAGAAACAAGATGAGCGTGGAATGCCTCTCCTTGTTCAGCTTAGACAACAACTCCAAAGAGTCTGGCGACTAGTACACGGACGCGCAAATCCTCGTGTGGTAAAATAGGGCCAGCAGAAATGATGAAGGAGGGGTATTGTGCCTCCAAAAATCTATCGAACAACGAGTTGGTATGATGCGCGTGTGGAAATTCGTCCATCCCTGATTCAAGGAGGTGGCATGTTTGCACGTAAATCGATTCAAGCAGGTGAAATTGTTGCCATTGTTGGGGGAACCGTGATGACTGAAGACGAGTTCCATGCCTATATCGCGATCACCTCGCGTTTTAATGCGACCCAGATCGGAGAACACCTCCACCTGGTTGATCTTATTCAAGCACCAGAGGCCGTAGCTGGGTCCATCAATCACTCCTGTGATTCCAATTTGTGGTTGCAAGATGAAGTCACGATTGTCGCGCGTCGGACAATCGCGCCAGGAGAAGAATTAACGTTGGACTATGCGCTGACCACGGTCGAACCCCATTGGCAGCTTGATCAACCCTGTCAGTGTGGAACGACTGCCTGTCGCCAGAGCATTAGGGGCATTGATTGGCAATTGCCAGAGGTCCAACAGCGATATCAAGGACATTTTGCTCCTTTCATCAACGAGCGCATCCTCAAAGGCAACCAGAGATAAATGAAAAGCGGAGGTGTCCTCTTCGATGAAAAGGTGTGGAACAGCAATGAGCCTCCGGAGCCATCTCCCTTCCTAAGTAGGATGGCCATTTTTGAGAAAATACTCCTGTTCTTTCTACACGGTCAATGCCTTTCCCTGATAGGTCCACTTGAAGGGCTGGGCCATGGTCTGGTTGTAGTACTCGATAAAAGCCAGGACTTTGGCCTGCAAGTCTTCAACCGAGACGAAGGAACTGCGGGTGAGCAGTTTGCGCACCAGGATCGAAAGCCAGATCTCGATCTGGTTGAGCCAGGAGCTGTGCTTGGGGGTGTAATGGAACACAACCTTATGCGTGGGGTCGCTTAAAAAGGCAGTTCGACGGGGCATCAACGCCAGGATGCCATATTCGCCTTTCTTGCCCAGTTCCTGCTGGAAATCAGAAATCTGGGCGACCCAGCGCACCAGAGCCTCCGATTGATGGATGTTGAGATTGTCACAGACGAAATGCCAGCGTTTGACCAGCGGGTCGGTGGCAACGACGGCTTGCACATGAGCCAGGAAATCTTCTTCCTTACGCGTTGGGCCGCAAAAAGGAGCCAGCAGCTTTCCGGTAACCACATCCCGGCTCAAGATAAAGCAACGCGTCCCATGACGCTCGTATTCAAATTCGCGTCGTTGCACGTGGCCTGATGCGAGAGGTAATCTGGGATATTTGCGTTCAAGCGCTTGAACCCCAGTCAGTTCATCGGTACTCACTGTGCGCTCGCCGCGCTTGGCCAAAGCAGGCGCGTCGTGGTACACCTGGCAGACCGTTCTGATGGTTTCCTCTCGTTGCGGATCAACCGGCGGGGTCAGCCAGTAACGGATCAAATGCGGCTGGAGATCCCTTTTTTTAAAAGGCGAGTTGCATGTCGTGGGGAGATCTGCTTGATGATGCCTCGTGCCATCACTTCGTCGGCTATCTCCCGCCCCGTCCAGTGGCTGATCGGACGTTCCTTGGGCTGCTCGCAGGCCAGTGCGATCACCTGGCAGGTTTGTTCGGCAGTGATCTGTGCTGGTCGCCCTGGGCGCGGGATATCCTGGAGTCGCTCGCTGGCGGGAAGGTCTTCTAGCGACACTGCCTGCAAGCCAATCCATCGCATCCGCCAACAGCGCACCGTATCCGCTTTCACTCCCAGTTCTCTGGCGATTTGTCCGTTGTTCTTGCCCAGAGCCGCAGCCAGGATCATCCGCCCTCGCTGGGCAATCTGTTGGGGGGTGCTGTGCCGACGCACCAGTTCTTCCAACGCTCTTTGCTCTCGCTCATTCAATGCCAACATCGCTGGTTTGGGACCGCGCATCTGCTTTGCTCCTCCGATTTTGCTGGCCCTATTTTACCACACGAGGATTTGCGCCTCCGTGTACTAGTGCGGCCTGCCTTTGTACATCGCCTTTGTTCACTCCTTGTACCTGCCCCTTCCTCAGCATATTCATCACCTCGAAGCCTTGTATGGTTCGCCAGGCTGTTTCGAAGGAGAAAAAGCCCATTCCTGGCTTGGTCAAGCGTTTGATGAACCGGTGGTCTTGCTCGATCAGATTGTTGAGGTATTTCACTTGCCGCAGTTCCACGTGTTCAGGCAGCACTCCGGCTGCTTTAAGCCCAGCAATCGCTTTGGGATAGGCTGCGTTCTTATCGACATTGATCACTCTTGGGATCATTCTGCGGACCTCAAAACGAGCAGAAGCGGTGGGTTGAACCGCATCCTCTGCCGAGGGATCTTTCATGAGCTCCAGGGGCAAACGGTCTTGAGGGGGAGAACACGTTGTGCGTTGCAAGGCTTTGAGGAAGAAGCATTTGGCAGCCTCTGCATCCCGCGTTGGGCTCAGGAGAAACTCGAGCGTATTTCCTTCAGAATCCACTGCGCGATAGAGGTACATCCCAGGGCAATCGCATCTAGTTAACCCCATCCAGAACGCGCAAAAGATACTGATTGTCCCATCCGGATTTGAGACGTTTGGCATGGATGCCAACACGGGAAGAGCGTTCCTGACGCAACAAATTCAAGCTGATATGGCGGAGTACCGCGAGATTTTCGTCGGCATGACCGAGCCTGACGCGCGATTCATCTTCCCGAAAGGCGATATCGAGGACCCAATGCAGGCTGTTTTCAATGCCCCAGTGGCTTCTGACCGCAGTGGCAAAGGTGTTGACTGACGAAAAACTGAGCAAGAAGTAGCGCGTTTCTTTTGTGGTCTTCTGTTCCATGCGCCGTTGCGCCCGAACGACCCCAATGCCTCGCAAGCCTTTCCACTGGTGTTGCGGGTCGAGATACGCCAGGATTTCCGGATCACTCAGGGTCCACTGTTCGCGAATTTCCAATCGACCGTGACCTTTCTCCACCTGTCGATCCAACTCCCAGTACGGGCTAGCAAAGCCGTCTTTTTCCGCGAGAGCAAACGTCGCTTTCACCTCGTCAAAGAGGTTCCCGTGATTGTCTTTGAGAGCCAGGGCGTAGTCGCCGTCTTGCTCAATAATCCGCTCGGCAATCTTCGTTTGCGTCCCCATCGCATCAATGGTCACAATGCAGCCTTTGAGCGCCAGTTGCTCTAAGAGCAGCGGGATGGCGGTAATCTCGTTGGACTTCCCTTCCGTCGCGAGTTGAGCCAACACCAGACGATTTTCGACCGCCCAGGCACTGACCAGATGCAGCGCTTTTTTGCCTCCTGCCTGATCATGCGAGCGGCGCAGCGTTTTGCCATCAATCGCGATCACTCCGTTGACTGTTTGGCTGATCCCTTGCACCCATCGGATGAAGCTGGCTTCAAACTGTTTGGGATCAATGAGCGCAAACACACGCCCGAACGTATCGTGAGACGGGATCCCATTGGGCAAGTCGAGCAAATCCGTAAAAAAGGCCTTTTTGGCGTTCCCAAATTCCTCGATCTCAACCCAGCCTTCTGCTCCACATAAGACTCCACAGATCGCCAGGATGATGATATCCCGTAATCGATGCAGTTTGGTTCGCTCCACCCGAGGGTCTTCTACTTGCGCAAACAGACGTTCAAGATCTCGTCGGCCATTCTCCTCCATCTCATAGCCTCCCGCTTTTTTGGCTTATTTTATCACCTCCTCTTCCTTTCCTTTATTGTTGCTGAGCTTATTTAGATGCGATTGCCCTGAGGTACATCCAGACTTTCTTGACTTTGATGTACGTCTCATCGACTTTCCACGAATCATTCCAGGCTTTCAGGTGAAGCCGACAGCGTTTTTCCAATTCTGGAGCATAGTGCTGAACCCAGCGATAGATGGTCGTATGGTCGATGGATAGGCCCCGCTCCCGCATCATCTCCTCGAGATCTCGGTAGCTTAAAGCATACCGAAGATACCAACGAACACAGAGCAAAATGAGCTCCGCTTCAAAATGACGCCATTTGAACAGTTTGGCATTTTCCATGACAGGGCCTCTCTTCGGAAAATAAGCCCAAACTTATCACATTGGCGTCATCTTTGCAACACAACCGATCGACGACCACTTTCGTTCAAACCAGAGTGATTGGGTCACTTCTGGCAACGATTTGGCTTGCGTTTCCGTCATCAGCGCATCCACCGTATTGAACAGCGCATCTTTGGCTCGCAAAAAGCAGTCATAGATCTCGTGACGAAACTCGTTCCATGTGTTAAGGTACATGCGAGTTCTGCTCCTTTTGTTTCTTTGATACCGGAACAGTACTCGCTTTGGCAATCTTTCGCAAGAGAGATTGCCTTTTAGCTCTACATTAGTCTAAACAAGAAATATCAATATTGGTAAAAAATAACCATTATGGCTAGTGTTGTATCATGCTTCAATAAAACTTGCTAATTATCGTTGCCCATTACAATGACTACAGAAGCTATTCAGTCTCCCCGCAAAACAATGGCGTATTGCGCCCTGGATGGCTTCGTGCTTGCTATACAATGACAAAGAAGCTATCCAGGCTCAGCAGACGATATGACAAGCCTGGGTAGTTTCCTGCTGCACTACATCAGCACTTATAAGCACTATCGTTTCTTCTTCTTTGTATTATAAGAGAGGAAAACGGTTTTATCCCTCAATAAATCGTATATTTCCGTCCCTAATTGCCATGTTTACTGCTCACAAAGAAAAGAGCATCCAGATGGGTATTACCTGGATGCTCTTTTCTTGCTATGCATGCTGTGCTCATTGTGCCATATATGCCCGTACGCTTGCAAGAGGTTTACTTTGTAACCCCAGGGCTTTCCAATTCTAATAAACAGAACATTGGCCAAGAAGGATGAGATCAAGAGCCTGATCAACATGGGCGTTCAAGTAGCGCATCTGGCGAGCAACATTGCGAACGCCAAGGCGATCCATCAGACTCAACACAGCTCTATTGAGCTGAGCAAGCAAACTGGGAACGGATCCCGTACGGGTTTGACAGCTATCTTCACCCAAGCCGAACGGGTCTTCGGCTATCGCCAGGCCACCATCACGACGTGGCTCACTCGTGCAGGTGGGCACGCACAGACCTTGCACGAGCACTTCTTCTTCCATCTCCACCTCCCGCACCTCCCGTTGGACGAACTGCGCACCCGGCTGCGCTGCTCCACACAGGTGCTCTGGCTAGCCATCGATCTTCTCGGTCATTGAAATTCTCCTGACGTCATGTCACATGTCCAACGCTTCTATAGTCGAGCCCATTTGCGCAACCTTTGGTTGCATATCATACTCGTATTGTAATGAGAAAGAAGCACGTTGTCAAGAGAAGAGCAGGCGGTTCTCCCTACCACTTTAGCATGTTCTGCCAATTGGCGACCTTGCCTCCTTAGCGACAACAACATGGATGACTACAAATTGTATGGCGATGTAGGGTAGAAACATGGATGACTACAAATTGTATGGCGATGTCATGAGAGGGTTCGAAAGTGAGTTTGGTGCCAAACCTACCGACACTACCACCGTCGGCGAGACGAGCCCATTTGTTCATGAGATCTTTCAGTAGAAAGCGAGATTCCCCATGTCAGCCGAGATTGAAAGCCGCGCGTCCTCCTGGTCCTGGTGTAGCACATGCGACTGCATGATGCCTCTCATTCACACCTGCAGCCAGGGAACACCAAGCATCAATGATCCACAGTTGACAGAAGATGTTGACTACTCGAGCGTTGAAGCCTACCTGCGTGGCCGGTATGGACGCGCCGGCCAGGCCAGGGCCCAGCAAGCCATTAACAAGGGCCTCGTCCAGGCAAACCAAACAAAAACGACACGAATGCAGTGGTGGATGCACTAACCCCCAGAGCAGAGAGTATGGAGAGGGATCATCACCCTCTCACGGCTTCTCAACATCATGAGCATGCCGAAGCAAGACAGCATTCGGCTTAGCAAAAAGGAGCTTGAGAGACATCGGTACACCTGCCTGCATTGCTCACGAAGACGGGACTGTCCATTGTATCTACCTCAGCCAGGATGGCTACCCAGCCTTTGCTGGCCAGATCCTGCTCCAGCACTTCCAGACACTGGAGCGCGTTCAACAACTGCTGGATGGAGGGAATCTCTATCGACTGAGACCTGAGTTGGGGAAACCCCACGATTTCGTTGAGGCACAAAACAACCCCGAACTGCGGCTGAAAACCCAAAACTGGTGTCAGTTTAAACGTCGGGACTACGATCGCCGCCGGAGCCAGCCAACAGATGAGCAGGCGCAGGAGCTCGGGAGCCTTGATTTGCTGCTGCTGCTGAACCAGCAGCAAGACACGCCCTGGACCTATGTGTTTCGCACAGGCCAATGGGACCTCTACTCTTCTGATTCCATTGAAGGTATTCTCCTCCAGGAGGCGCTCAGCACTCACGAGAGACAGTAACCTGCCCACACCTGAAACAAAAGCCGGGAGGCTCCCCCTCGGCAACAGCCTCCCAACGCATTTTACCTAAAAGAAAGTTGAAGACACATGATGGAGAGAAACGTAGCAGAACTCCTCAAATCTGAGATCCTCAGTCTCTGCAGCTACCACAACCTGACGGGATATCCCGCCAGTGTCGAGCAATTGGAGACATTAGATGAGTTAATCACCTGGCTGGGAACAACTGACTTCTCCTCAACGCATAGCGGAGAATACGCCGCCATCCTGCAACTTCTTCGCGTTGTCAATACACTCCAATACCAGCATAATCTTCTCCAGTTTGCTGAATGGGTGAAGAAACACCCCAAGTGGCAGACAGAATTCGTTGTTGCCTGCGTAGATCGCCTGATGAAATTCGTTGAGCACGAAAGACGGCAGGATGCCTTCGAGCTTGCCCTGGCCATCGCCTCGAACCTTTCTGACTTCCCCCATTTCCGCGAGCAACTGGCCACATGGACACGCCAGCAGCTGATAGAAAAGGCTTCTGAGTCTAGACCCCCTATGGCATCTAAAGAAAGCGTTCTCCCTGCCACCCGTTTCTAAGAAGAGGGATCGTTATAGCTACGGATCCGGCGCGCCAGAACACCAGAAGCGTCAGACCTGGCCCTGGATGAACATTCCTTAAGAAAATGCCTCTCCTTGGCCAGCGGATGCGTGGACAAAAGCAAAACAGAGCCCGGTGTTGGACAAACCCAGCGCCAGGCTCGTTCATCTTCCGCGGCTGCATCTCCTAAAATAAGCACATCCAATTCCTCGTCCGGACCAACCACACTGGCCCAGCCGAGAATCTCGCAGAGCTGACTCCCCTCTTCAATCACCACATGCCCTTGCACATACAGATAACAGCGCTCCATATGAAATTGCCGCTTGAAGACCTCGACGGCGACCCGGATCACGCCGGCGGCAAGTGGCAACCCTAAACGCACTTGCTCGCTTCTTTTCTCCATCATAGCCCTATCATAGCAAATATTCCCCTACACGTGGACGTATTCACCCCGCTTCTCATCATCGTTCACTGCATCTTTCTCTCTCAAACACCTTTTCCTACACACGAAAATATCTCCCAGCAAAACAATGTGTTACAGCTTCCATCTCATTTGGGCAACCTCAGCACATGAACTTTGCTACACTCCTCTCAACGAATATATACATCCTTCTTCCTAGCCTCGCCGGAGAAGAAGCGAAAGACACCTGATCGGTTTGGGAGGATAAATGCCCTTATGGGAATGTATCCATTCATCCCCGGGATTCTTTTTACGAGAGCCAGGAAATATCGAAAAAGTCCGTTTGCAAAAAATTTACCACAACCCGTTACTAAAACTGTCGATTTCGTCGCCTCCCGTTCGTTGTTCTGTTGAAGGGCGACGCTAATCGTCCTCAAGCTATAGGAGCAACAACACATTAGGAGGAAAGCATGCGTTATTTACTCTTGATCTACCAAAATGAAGCCGAACATGCAAAATTCAGCCAGGAAGAATTGAACGCGGAATATGAAGCATATATAGCCTTTGGCAAAGAAGCTGAGCAGCGAAACGTGCTCGTTAGCAGCGAGGCTCTTCTCCCCACCAATACTGCGACAACTGTACGCGTACGTGGCGGCAAAACCTTGCACACAGATGGCCCCTTCGCCGAGACCAAAGAGCAGCTCGGTGGATTTTACCTGCTGAATTGCAAAGACCTTGACGAAGCCATCGAATTTGCGGCCAAGATTCCCACCGCTACAGATGGCTCGATTGAGATTCGCCCCATCATGGAATTTGAGTAATGGAAGTGAGAGTATAAATGCAGGCAGCATATCGGATGGTCGCGCATACCTTTCGCCAAGAGGCGGATCGTATCCTTGCCAGCTTAATCAGCACCATACGGGACTTCGAGCTAGCCGAGGACGCGCTCCAAGACGCCCTGCTCATCGCGCTCGAACGCTGGCCTGTAGAAGGTATACCATCCAATCCGGGTGCCTGGATCACAACAACTGCGCGGCGCAAAGCTATCGATCGTTTGCGCCGCGCCAGTACATTGGCACGCAAACACGAGATCCTGCAAGAACTACTTCAAAAGGTAGAGCAACAAGGAACTGAAGCAGGAGAGGACAGATCGATCCCCGATGAACGGCTCAAGCTGATGTTTACCTGTTGCCATCCTGCCCTGGCGTTGGAGGCACAGGTCGCGCTCACGCTGCAAACACTTGGTGGACTCTCCACCGCCGAGATCGCAAGCGCCTTTCTGGTTCCACTTCCAACTATGGCCCAACGCCTGGTACGCGCCAAACGCAAGATCAGAGATGCCGGAATCCCCTACCAGGTACCCCCAGACAATCGGAGAGCGTATAGACGCGGTGCTCTCTGTCCTCTACCTTATCTTCAATGAAGGCTACACCCTCACTAGTGGCAATATGTTGCTACGCATTGAACTCTGTGACGAAGCGATACGTCTTGTGCGAGTCCTGGTCCAGCTCCTCACACAAGAACCCCTGCTTGATATGCTCCCCGAGGCATTGGGCCTGCTGGCGCTCATGCTTTTACATGATGCCAGGCGTGACGCACGCCTTGGGCCAGAGGGGTTCTACTACGATACCGAACTGAAAATGATTCCTGCACTCAAACCCCGCCTGGCATTCGTGCCCAATGTGGGTATGCTCAAAGGGGTCTTTGAAGACAAAGAAACCAGTGAACTGCTTGTGACAATTCACTGGTCGCAACGGAACCGACAGGCGACGAACCACCGGTCGCACCTGGCCTTGATCCCCATCGAGAAGTTGTTTAATAGTCGCGACGATCTTCTCGTTTATACTCCCAAATCGAGTTCCGACTACGTGCAATCCGACAACCCATTTGAGCAAGCTCTTGCTAATCCAGTCGTTATTTCCTCACCCCAGCACCGTCCAGCTCCAGAGAAGCCACAACGGAAAATCCCCGTTACCGAGTGGTCGAACGTGGTACGCCGTGTTGTTGAGAACAGAGAACCACTGCGGAAAGTTGCAGAGGATTATAGAGTTTCGCACGAGACGATCAGGCGTACCGTTCGCATCGCAAGCAAACAGCGTATGAATACTGAGGCGCCAAAGCCGCGCTTTGCAAGTGTGCCCGTCCGATAGCCTTGTACGAAGGTATCTGCATCAGTTGCCAGCCCACATAGCGTCTGTACTTGCACCTGATTTGGTCAGGTCGAGATAGACAGAGCGTTTCCCATGTCCAGTATCCGTCACAAAAGACATGGTATTCTGCAGATGGAAAGCATTCACCAGTAAAACATCCGCGCCGTGTTTTGCGAGGATGCACCCAATCGCAAGCATCCCTCAAAGGGCTCAACATGCTATCCAGCGTCCAGATTATGCACAGGTTTTCTGGCATCATGCTAAACTCATCAGATCATGTCGTACCGCATTTAAAAGCAAATGTTGCGAACTTTGCAGAAAGAAATGATCACCCGGAAGCATACGAACGGCAGACTGGCCGCTCGTCAGCTCTAGCCAGGCAAAAAGATCATCCCTCTTTATTTCCTCGTCCTGTATCCCCCCAAACACCGAAAGAGGGCAATCGAGCGCTCCATCCTCGATATAGGAATAGGTTTCAGCAAGAGTAAAATCAGCCCTGACGACTGGCAAAAGCAGCTTCATAAGCTCATTATCTTGCAAAATAGCCTGTGATGTACCATTCAGCTTACGCATCCATTCCATTAAGGCCGCATCGGACAGATCACAAACTCGTTTTTGGCTGGCGTTGAGATAGATGCTCTGACGATGAGGAGCACGACAACCAGAGGCAAATAAACAGGCAGGGCTCAGAGCATATTTCTTCCACAGAAATCGTGCTAATTCATAGCAAAAAAGGGCCCCCATGCTGTGGCCAAATAGTGCAAAGGGTTTATCATCCATATAAGGAAGCAGTGCAGATGCTACAGACTCAATTAGAACATGCATCTGAGTCACAGGCGCTTCTTTTAAGCGATTTTCTCGGCCAGGCAATTGAATAGGACAGATTTCCGCCAGCGAGGAAAGATGAGCTGGCCAATCACGGAAGATTGACGCGCCGCCTCCAGCATATGGGAAACAGAACAAGCGAAGCGGCGCTTGTGAAGCGGATGCGGGACAAACAACCCACCTGCTCGAATACTGATTGTTTTGCATCTTCGTATCATCAGAAACCCCTATCGCCAAGAGAGGATAAGAGTTTTTGCTCCTTTCACACAAAATGCTTCCATCACCAGGAAAGAGGCCTCGGTTGGAGTCAGTCTGCCCCGTTCTATTGAGTCAGGAAAGGCCCTGAATCGGGAAAAAGGTTGGCTAACACGTCATAACAGTTCTGCCTCTACAAAAATTTGGTGAGGATATGTTGCATAGTTTCGACGCTTCCACCTGTAATAGCTGCTGCGCGGTTATCCCTATAAGCCCTGGCAATTTGCGTTCCTTCCATATATCCATACCCCCCCAGCAGTTGCAAGCACTCATCCGTGATGTGACGAAGCAGTTTCCCTGCTTTCAGTTTTATCATTGCTATCTCCCGTGTACACTCACGGCCCTTGATGAATAAATTGGTGCAGTAATACGTCATTTGCTGTAAAAATTCCAACTCTGTCTCCATATTCACGAGAGAAAAGGCAACGCTTTGATGATCGATCAGGCGCTGGCCAAATATCATCCGCCTCCTCGCGTACTCTTTTGCTTTGCTCACAATATTTTTTCCCTGAGAGCACGCAAGTATCCCTTCAATGAGCCTCTCATGCTGAAACTGCTCCATTTGTATATCAAACCCCATATCCTTCATCCCAATAATATGTTCCTTAGGAACCTTGACATTCTCAAAAGTTAATTCCGCATGGTTACAACAAAAATTGCCGAGCTTTTTGTATTTTTGAGCAGCGGTAAGACCCGCACTATTGGCCGGCACAAGAATTAATGACATACCTCTCGTACCTTGAGTTGGAGACGTTTTGCACAAAGTCACAATGAAATCTGCGATAGACCCATTTGTAATATAGCTTTTCCGTCCATTAATGACGTAATAGTCATCATATTCATCGGCAGTTGTACTGATAGCTGTGACATCAGAACCAGCGTCCGGATCAGTAATTGCCAGAGCACCGATAAAATCACCCACGACCGCTGGTCGCAAATACCGTTGTTTCAGCTCTTCAGAGCCGTACTTCGCGATTGCCGGGGTAGATATCTCTGTTTGTACTGTAATAGACATGGGTACACCCCCTGCTTCTATACCACCCAGTTCTTCCATCCAGATAACCGTATACCAGAAATCGAGATCCAAGCCTCCATACTGCTTTGGATACGTTAACCCAAGCAAGCCTTCATCCCCCATCTTCTTATAAAGCTCGCGCGCTGGAAATTTCCCCTCGGCTTCCCATTGATCAACAAAAGGGTTGATTTCCCTCTCGATAAAGCTTCTTACAAACGCCCGAAACATTTTATGCTCTTCATTAAAATGAAGCATTACCCATTATCTCCTCTTTATCTTTAATAACTTACTTTTACATATTTTTCTCTTTTTGCTTAAATACCCCACAAATGCTTAGATAACATCTTGCCCAGGTCTCAATGGTTTCTCTTCTAAAAAGATCTGCCATGTACGCAAACTTGAATGCAAGACATTCTTCATCATTCGTGTAACACACAACAGTAAGCGGAAAACCTTTGTGCTCGTTTCTAACAACAGCAGTAACTGTAAATGTGTGGAAAGATTCTTCCTTCCCAGAGTCTGCTAGGGGTGGATTATTGTCGCATACAAAAAGAGCCTGGATAAATGGCCTCTTGATGTCCCTGGCAATATCCGCCAGGCCAAGAAATTCATATGGTTGGACTTCAAGAAGGCTCTTTTTGACCAGCGCTACAATCTCTTCAACGGTAGTAATCCCATGAGCATTTACTCTGAGAGGAAGAGTGTTGACCAGGTTTCCGACAACATCCATTCCTCCCTCCACGTCTTCAGATCGTGTAGAGGTGGCGATACCAATGATCAAATCATCTTGCTGGCAAATCTTCTTTATGAGCAAAAAATAAGCCGCTAAACAGGTCATGTTCAATGTTGCTTTGTTTTGCCGTGCTCGCTCTGCCAAGCAAGCTGAGCTTTCTTTATCGAGCGATATGTTTATCTCTTCCGCCTGTCCTCCCTCATTTTCATGGAACAAGTCCTCAGGTAACTTTATTGGCTGCGTATCAGCAAGATATCTCTGCCAAAACGCTTTTCCACCTTTATAGTCTTTGTTAAGGAAGTGCATGATATAATCTGTAAAATTCCTTTTCGGCTGCGGAAGAGGGCGAAATTTCTGTCTTACGATGGTCGAATAAATATGGCTCAACTCCTTGAAGCATAACAAAGTAGACCACCCATCAATGATGACATTATGCGCTGTCCACAGGATATCAAACTGTTTTTTTGACCTTTTATACACGGTGAAACGGAAAAGAGGCCATTGTCCTGCGTCAAAACCCTGCTCGCGCTCTGTCCGGGCCTCCCGTGTAATGTAAGCTTCCTGTTCTTGCCATGAGTGCGCCGAGAGATCTTTACAGGGCAATTGGTAGTTCGCGCGTGAAAGGATAATCTGCACTGGTTGAGAGGTTATATCTCTCCTGAATAGAGTGCGGAATGCTTCATGTCTTTGTACAAGGACATTTATAGCCCTTTCAAAGGCGTAAAGGTCGATCGTTCCTTCACAGCGATAGATACACTGAGGTACAGAGATTACCTGGGTATGCCAGGCACTTTCATAAAGCATCCCATACTGAGAGGAAAGTAACGGCAAAACAGCGCTTACATCGGGAGGTAAACGTTTTTGTTGTTCGGGTGAAAGCACAATCGCTGATGTACGTTGTGAGGGAGAGTAAACATCGCTCAGTTGCAATTCGTGCGCGTGGTCATCAATATAGCGAGCCAGGGTTTTGATGGTTGAGTGGTGAAAAAGATCAACGGTTTTCAGACGAATCCCTTCTAATTCACATCTGTTGCGGATCCTAATGCTCAAAATCGAGTCTCCTCCAAGAGCAAAAAAATTATCATGTACGCCGATTCTTTCAAGATGAAGGACTTCTTTCCATATTCTGGCTAAAAGTTTCTCTGTTCTCGTCACAGGCTCTTGATACATATCATTCTGCATTAAGTTTCCACTATTCGCAAAACGCAGAAGGGCAGACTTATCGACTTTATTATTGGTAGTAAGCGGCATATCTGTTAATATCACAAAATGATGAGGAAGCATATAATGAGGAATTTTTGTTTTTAAGTCATCGCGGAGTTCATTAGCGGAAATTCCCTCATTTTTATGAGTAGCATAGGCGATTATTTTTCTGCTATCCGCTTCGTCTTTAACCAGCACAACCGCATCCTCCACGCCAGAGCAACTCCGCAGAGCGGCCTCGATTTCCGCAAGTTCAATACGATACCCTCTGACCTTCACCTGCTCGTCTCGACGGCCAACGAACTCCAGGTTTCCATCAGGAAGGAGTTTCCCAAAATCCCCCGTTCTATAAAGCCGTTGCATTCCTTTTCCAGCCAGATCGACGGAGAGAAAAGAGGAGCAAGTTAACTCCTCTGCGTTCAGGTAGCCTCTTGCAAGACCTATTCCTCCAATCCATATTTCACCCTCTGTATTTGGCGGACATTGATGGAGATTTTCATCCAGGATATAAACCTCGACATTGTCCACCGGTTGACCAATAGCAACAGAGAGGCGTTCTTCGTTAGGCGAAATCAGGTAATAAGTGGTGGTTACTGTTGCTTCTGTAGGACCGTATACATTGTATATTTTGTGCGCATGGTTCACAAACCTTGACCATTCATGGATTTTATCGGCATGCAGCACTTCACCACCAAGTATAAGTACTTCGAGTTGAGGGAAAGAAATGCTCTTTTCATCAGGTTGAGAGGCAATAAAATGAACTATTTGATACCACAGAGAAGGAATGGTATCCCAGTGGGAAATAGCAGTCTGCCTGAGCCAGAGGACAAAAAGAGGTGGGCTGACCTGTATGTCCTCTGGAATAGGATATAAGGTTGCGCCACTTGCCCAGGCGGAGAATATTTCCTGCACTGAAGCATCAAAGGCGATAGCATAATTTTGTGCGACACGAGATCGATGGGTCAGGCCGAACGTTTTCTGCGCCCAGGAGACCAGGTTAATCACACTTCGCTGTTCTATCATCACACCTTTTGGCGTCCCCGTTGAGCCGGAAGTATAAATGATATAGGCTAAATCAGTAGCACCATTTCTTAAGGGAAGATCCACATCAGGGCAGAGGGCGATATCCTCTCTCTCAAATACCTTTCCACTTCTTCTCTTCGCTTTTTGAAATGGTTTTAGCTCGTCAAGCGCCACTCTATAATTTGCCCCCTGGGCCTCGATCAGCGATAAAAAGCGACTTTTTGTTAAAACTGCCTGCGCACCGCTTTGAGTGAGAATAGAGTGTACTCTTTCTGGGGGAGTAGCAGGGTCCACTGGTAAATATGCCGCTCCCGCTTTCAGAATGCCGAGGATGGCAATATAGGCTTCAATGCTGCGCTCCATCAAAATCATCACAACGTGACCCGACTGGATACCGATCTGACAAAGTAAATGGGCCACCTGATTGGATCGTCTATTAAGCTCACTATACGTTAGCTCTTCGCCTTTAAATGAAATAGCTATCTGATCTCCATACCTTGCAGCCTGTTCATAAAAAATGCTGGCCAAAGTAGTTTGATCAGAAAAAGCAGCCCGTACTTGGCTGTATTTCTTTATTGGTCTTCTGTTATATAAATTCGCTTTATTTCTAATTTTGCTAATTTTATCCATTTTTATCCTCCTTTACATTAATCACTGCTTTTTTGTCAATCATGACATTGCGTAACGCTATACCTCTTAGTCCATCTCTTATTATGTCTAACAGCTTCTCTCTCTCGTTTGACCGGATAGCGCATCCATGACAAGTATATAAGTTGTAAAAAAAGGGAATACCCCGGTTTCCTTTTTGGGGTATTTTCGGCATTCCCTCTGAAGAGCTTCTCTCCTTAACGTATACCGCTCAGAAAAACAGGGCGACGTTCTTCTGGCATATGTTGTTCAAAACGCCTTACTGACGTCGACGGAAGCAAGTAAACTGTGATAGAATCGGCAGCATGGGAGCACCAAAGAAAGCCGATTGGCGAGAAGAACGACGCAAACAAGCATGGAAACTGAAGCAACAAGGATGGCAACAAAAGGATATAGCCAAAGCACTAGGGGTAAGTAAGGGAGCCGTGAGCCAATGGATGAAACAAGCAAGAGAAGGCGGCATAGAAGCACTCAAAGCACATCCTCCTAAAGGCGTGAAGCCAAAACTGTCAATTGAGCAACAAGCGCAGATTCCTGGCTTGTTGGTGGAGGGGGCAGAAGCCTATGGATTTCGGGGAGATGTCTGGACAGGGAAGCGGATCGCGGAAGTGATCTATCGCAGCTTTGGTGTCCGTTACCATCCCGATCACGCCGGACGACTGTTACGAGAAGCTGGTTGGAGTCCTCAACAGCCAATCGAACGGGCGACGCAACGGAATGAAGAAGCTATCAAGCAGTGGTATGAAGATCGTTGGCCAGCGATTAAAAAAAAGCCGAAAACGAGAAATACACCATCCTCTGGGTAGATGAGGCTGGGTTCTATCTGCTGCCAATGGCGGTTCGTACTTGGGCTCCGCGCAGGCAAACGCCTCTTCTGCGCGTGAAACTGACACGGGATCACCTCTCCGCGATCAGTGGGATTACCCTGGATGGGCGGCTTTTCATGCAAGTGCGCCAGACCTCCTATGATGCGGAGGCAGTGGTCGGATTTCTGAAAGTGCTGTTGCGTAAGATCAGCGGCAAGGTCCTGATCATCTGGGATGGCTCTCCCATCCATCGCAACCATGAGATCAAGACCTTTCTCAAAACGAAGATGGGCAAACGACTGCATTTGGAGCAACTTCCAGGCTACGCTCCCGACCTCAACCCAGATGAGGGCATCTGGCAGTATCTCAAGCGCGTCGAGATGGGCAATCTCTGTTGTCGGGACCTCGATCACTTGTATCAAGAGCTGCTTCGAGCAAAAGAGCGATTACGTCACAAACGCGACATTATTCGTAGTTGTTCACTGCAATGCGGCTACTCAGTTTAGTTTCTTATCACGATGTCAGTAGTGTCTGTTGGATTTGAAGTACAAAGGCATACTGGTTTTAGTGAAGCAAGCTACTACTGGATGTGGCCTGTTAAAGTCTTCCGGCTCTTCAGTGGTTTTGACCTTTATCAGAAGTGGGGGTAGACAAAGATATGATTGGTACAGTTCCATCGCAGAAAGCGCAGAAAGCGAATGATTCTCTACAGTTCTTCCCGTCAATCCCGCTTTTAGGCAATACGCCTGTACAGCCAATCGATCTTCTCATTTGCGGAAAGATGCGCCGCATCTATTTAAAACTAGAAGGAGCAAATATTACGGGATCGATGAAGGCAAGAACCGCTTTTTCGCTTCTTCGCAGTTTAGAACAGCAAAATCGCTTGCATAAAGGGGATATTGTTGTTGAATCGTCTTCAGGCAATCTGGGAGTGGCTTTAGCATACTTCTGTCAACTCAAAGGATATCGCTTTTTGGCGATAGTTGATCCCAAAATAACGTTTGAAAACCTGCAAAAAATGCAGAAATTCAACGCAGAGGTTGAAATGGTAGACCAACCAGATGCCTGTGGGGGCTATCTGCTCTCACGCCTTCAACGAGTCAAAGAATTATGTGATACCCATAGAACATATGTATGGACAGATCAGTATGCTAATCCCGCCAATCCCCTTGTTCATTACGCAAGGACTGCGCCAGAAGTATACCGGCAGATGCACCAGAAGATTGATGTCATCTTTATACCTGTTTCTACCGGTGGAACTCTGGCAGGTATGGGGCGTTTCTTGCGCGACGTGAGTCCAGCAACACAGGTGATAGGCGTGGACGCGTATGGTTCTGTTACCTTTGGAACGCCGCCTGCTTCACGCAAGCTCACGGGCATTGGTTCTTCAAAATCATCCGTTTTTCTCTCCAAAGATCTGTTTGATGATTATATCCTGGTAAAGGACGAAGAAGCATTCACATTTTGCCAGGCGCTCTATCAATCAGCCAACATATTTGTCGGCGGCTCTAGCGGCGCTGTTATTGCTGCGTGTGCTCAGTACTTGGCGAAATACAGTGATTTAGCACATGTCGTCTGTATATGCGCTGACGCGGGAGAAAACTATCTCTCAACCATTTTTAATCCCGAATGGATAAGACAGCAAGATCTGGATATCTCTCCTCGTCACCTTGGCTATGTCGAGAGCTTCAAACAGGTGCCAGATCATTTTTGAATTCATGATAGTAGGGGGTCTATTCGTATGTCTGTTTCTGAGGAACACGTTCTTTATCTCTGTCAAAAAGTTGTTGAACAAATTTGTCAGAGACTCGATGCGATTGACATCATAGCAACTGTGCTGAAATTGCATAGTCTAGGTCAGACAGTTCTGCCTGATGAAGCATATCTGGCCTGGAAGAATAGCTCTAGTGAAAATGTCCGTAGTCTTAATATGCCGGCATATATCGGCGGGCACTACCAGATCGCCGGCACAAAAATCATTAATAGCAACACAAGCAACTCCCAACACGGTCTACCGCGAGCCAGCGGTCTGACCGTTCTCTTTAATAACACGTCGATTCGTGCGTGCTGCCTCATGGAAAGTTCCTACATCTCAAGTCTGCGTACAGCCTGCATCACTGCCATCTCTGCGAAAGCATTCTGTGCCAGAGAGCCTCACTCAATCGCTCTTATCGGTGCCGGGGCTATTGCTGAAGCCCACATCAGATTACTCGCAATACACTTCCCACAACTGGACTCACTGTACCTCTTTGATCAGTATCCACGGCGTAGCAGGGAACTTGTCACAAGGCTAAAAGAATTGCTCTCTGCCCATCAGATTACTCCTTCTCTCACGCAAACGGCAGAAGAGGCGACCAGATCTGCCGAGCTTATCGTAACAGCGACAACCACGACGCAGGGATATATCCCTTTCGCCTGGCTTCAGCCTGGAGCAGTTCTGGTGCATGTTTCGCTAGATGATGTGCTACCTGAAGTGGTATTGCAGGCTCAGAAAGTGATCGTTGATGATTGGAATCTGGTTAAAAGCGATTCCAGACGCCTTATAGGGCGCATGTATCGCGCGAGGCAGGTGATAGGACCCAATGATTCTACGCCAACGGCAGCTCGTCGCATTGATGCAGAACTGGGAGCAATTCTGACAGGAGAGAAACCAGGGCGACAAGAAGAGAGCGATATTATTCTGGTAAATCCCTTTGGCCTTGCCATCGAAGACATTGCGTTAGCCAAACACGTCTACGATTATGCGCTTTCCCATTCACTTGGCGTCTGGCTTGACCGTTAGAGCAGAGCAATGAATTGATCGGAAATCTGTTTTTCTTTGAGAAAGGAGAAAATACATGTCCAAAAGAAATCTTCTCTCACTGATCGACATGCAAGCGGCAGATATAGCTTATATCATTGAGAGAACTCTGCAAAGAAAAAATGGCAAACTCGACGGCGAACGCTCTCTGAAAGGCAAAGCCGTTGGTATCCACTTCCGAAAAACTTCCACGCGCACGCGGTCTGCATTCACCCTTGGAGCCAACAAGCTGGGAGCTTCTGTGATTACCTATGGCCCTAATGATCTCCAGACAAATACCGGAGAAACGCTTCAGGATACAGCACACATTCTCTCTGGCTATATCGATGCACTGGTTCTGCGCACTGCCGAGAGTCTGGATGAAATGAAGATCCTGGCTGCGCAAGAGAATATGTCCGTCATTAATGCGATGAGCGACAAAGAACATCCAACTCAGGCTCTGAGCGACCTGGCTACCATTCAAGAACATTTTGGACATCTGGATGATCTCCATATGCTCTATCTTGGCGAAGGCAACAGTACGGCAGCGGCTCTCGCTCTGGCCATCAGCAGGATACCAGCGATGAAGTTAACCCTGCTTACGCCCAAAGGGTATGAATTGCCAGAGGAGATGTACAAACAGGCGCGAGTCTTTGCAAGTAAACATGGAGCTTCTATCGAAGAGTATCATACTCTCGATGCTTTACCAGGATCTGCTGATATTGTTTACACAACGCGCTGGCAAACAACGGGCAGTTCTAAAGCCAATCCCAATTGGCGCGAGCATTTCTGGCCATTCAGTGTCACCCCTACTCTGATGAAGCGAGTAGCAAAATCCACAAGAACGATCTTTATGCATGATCTCCCGGCGGTGCGTAACGAAGAAGTGGCTCCCGAGGTACTGGATGGTCCCCAGAGTATCGCATTTCACCAGGCTCATAATAAACTTTTTGGGGCCATGGCTACCCTTGAGTGGTGTATTCTGGGCAAGTAAGTCTCTCCAAAACATATGGAGAGCCCACGGGTTGCGCAACGAGTTTTAACTCAGCAGCAATTTGACTTGAGAACATCCTTTATCGCTCTTCTGTTTCCATAAAGCAGAGGTATTTCCGCCTCTTTGCCCAAAACAAGTGAGAGCATTGAACGAGCCAGCGAAGCCGCTTCAGCCGAATACACATCTCGTTGCGCATCCCGTGGGGAGAGGCACATTATAGGCCATTTTTCTTTTTACGTTGTTTCAATAGGGTAATGAGAAAGAACCGATGGAGAATTTGAGCGAAAGCAGTCAAGATTACGTTGTATGGAGGTGGTTTCATGGCTACGATTTTAATGGACAGGCACGCGAGCACAGAGAGTTCGGCCCCTGCGCATCTGGGTATGCGCACTGCAATCATTCATATAGAAAAAGCTCTGGCGGAAAAACATACGGTGCTGCGTATGCCAGTTCAGGCATTGTCCTCAATAACTGAGGCGGAAAGCTGGCTCCTGGAGTACGCGCTCAATGTTGACTTCTATCTTGGATGGGATACACCGACAATCCAATTCCTCAGAGCTAACAACTGGGGAGGCAAGGTTATATTCAACTTGCTGGGAGATCTTCCCAGAGGAGCCGCAGCCCTCCGTGAAGCATTGCCTCATCTTTATAAAACCGATGCCATCTGGTGCGTTAATTCGGGAGATCGGCAAATCTACCGGATGCTTGTCGCCCAAAATGGCGAACAACCGGCAATTGTTGCCCTCCCTTATGGCATTGATTGCCAGTTGTTCGCCCCTCTAGAAGCAAAGACCAGAAAAAGCCTCAGGCGGGAACTGGGACTAACATCAGAAGATTTTGTGATAGTGTATGCGGGACGGATTACCATTGAGAAAAATGTTCACGCCCTGCTGGAGGCAATGTCTTACCTGCCCTCTTCAGGCGCGCCAGTCAAGCTGATTATTGCCGGGCAGATCTACAATGTTGCGTTGCAGGAACTCAACTTACACGAACCCGACCTGGCGACCAGACTTCAACAGCTGATCCAGGACTGGCACCTGTCCGAGCGTGTAGCATTTTCCCCCTGGCTAGATAGCACCGATCTAAATAATCTCTACAATGTAGCCGACGTTTTTGTCAATCTGACGCTTCACCACGATGAGCAATTTGGCTTTGCTCAAGTCGAGGCAATGAGTGCTGGTCTACCAGTTATAGGGACAGCCTGGGGAGGACTGAAAGACACAATCGTTGATAGCAAAAGCGGGTTCTTAATTGACACCTGGATGTCAGATTATGGTGTGCGATTTGACATGCCCTGGCTTGTCAATATCTTGCAACTTTTAAGAAAACAACGAGATTTACGCCAGGAACTAGGCTGGTTCGCCGTCCAACATGTTCAGGAGCATTTCGCCTGGCCTGTTTATTGCCGCCGACTGTGGGAGTGTCTCAACCATCTGCAAAACGGAGCGAGTGAGAAAAGCAATGGATGTTATACCGAGTTTGGTTCAGCATACCATGCTCATTTTCCTATTAAAGATGAAACATCTAAAAAAAATCTTCTTCTTTATCCAAACTATAGACATTTACCTGCTCCCTATTATTCCCGCCTGGTCTCCGCATACACATCGCTGGGATGTTTGAGCTATCAAGCTGAGAAAGCCCTGTTTGTCGCTCTTCCTGGCAAAATCGAGGATAAATACTTTGTCTCAGGTGATCTCCTCTGGCAGGTAAAGATTCCTTTAGAAGATGAAGAAATACCTGTCATCCAACAGGCCAGACGCTACCCAGGAATCTCACGAAGCGAGCTGGCTTGTTCCGACAAAGTGATCGGGGCACTTGTGAAAAAAGGAATCATGGGTATTTCACGGTAGACCTTGTCTCACCTCGCCCAGAAGAAACAGGGCGAGCAGAACAGACGCCAAGGGACCAGGTAGCGCCCGTTTTTGCTCGCCCTGTTGTCAGTCAGACAAGCGTAATACCTTCCTCCGAGACCACCCGCGCAAACTCGCCTCTGGCCAGAGCTGCTGCCAGTACTTCCAGGTCCTCGCTCATAAAGCGATCGCCATCGACGATTTTGACCAGTTCGCGCACCTTACGGTAGGTAGCCTGGCCAGCCTTGCTAAGTGCAGATTGGCAGTGAAGGATATCGACTGCCTGAGCAGCAGCCAGGTATTCCACTGCCAGGATATACTGATTATTCGCCAGGACGCGGCGCGCATTCCGTCCCGAAATCAGTCCCATACTTACCACATCCTGATTGTCTCCATTGGAAGGAACGCTTTGCGTGCTGGCTGGTCCAATCGTACGGTTCTCTGCCACGAGAGCCGTGGCTGTAAATTGCGTACCCATTAAACCATTTTCCAGGCCCGGTTTTCCCTGAACCAGAAATTCTGGTAAACCATTATTTAAGAAGCGATTCAATAAGCGGTTGGTCCGTCGTTCTGAAAGAACTCCAAGCTCGGTTAGGGCGATAGCTGCGAAATCCAGCACAAAAGCCACCGGCTGACCATGAAAGTTCCCGCCGTGAAACACCTCCCGATCCGCAAAAAAGAGCGGGTTATCATTGGAAGAATTTAATTCGGTTGTCAGGATTGTGGAAGCATGGGTCAGAGTATCACGCACGCCTCCTATAATTTGAGGAATACAGCGCAATGAATAGGCTTGCTGCAGGTATACATCCGTCCGATGTACCGTCTCATCCTGTGATTTATGCTGAAGCATGGCGTCGCGAAGCTCTCGATGCTGTTTAAGCAACTGGCTCTCCTGCGTAAGTAAGCGGATGTTGCGTGCGCAATCTATTTGCCCCTGATGAGGTCGCGCTATTTCATGCCCTTCTGCGAGAAAGGGACTGCTTGATGCCTGAAGTACTTCCAGTACAAGAGCAGCCACGATCTCGGCCTGCCTGATCTGCTCGTATCCTTTTTCAACCACCAGCGCTCCCAAACCGGTCATCGCAGAAGTACCGTTAATAAGTGCCAGGCCCTCTTTGAATTTAAGCTGTAATGGCTCAATTTTATACGCTCTAAGTACCTCGCACGTCGGCATTTTTTGTCCGCGCCAGAAAACATATCCTTCGCCTATAAGTGTGATCGCTATGTGGGAAAGCGGTGCGAGGTCACCACTGGCACCCAGAGAGCCTATTTCTGGGATAGCAGGGATAATTCCTTCATTGAGATAAAAGAGCATTCTTTCCAGCAACTCTGGCCGGACAGCGGAGTACCCACGCACCAGGGCATTGATGCGTGCGGCCAGCATTGCTCTGGACTCCTCTTCGCGAAAAGACGGACCAACGCCGGTACAAATACTACGAACCAGATTTGTTTGCAGGGCTACCTCATTGTCGGTTTCGACAAACATGTAGACCATTTCGCCGTAGCCCGTTGTTACACCATAGATCGGTATATTCTGAGCAACCAGCTTTTCAAAATCTGCGCGATTCCCAGCGACCTTGTTCAGTGCTGCACGAGCGATCTCGCACTTTATCTCCCCCTCCGAGATATCTACAACGTCCTTGACTGTTAATGAAACCCCATCCAATACAATAGCCATCTCAACGTTCCTTTCAGAAATAACAGCAAGCGAGACAACTCAAACGCGATCTTGGATTGCTTCCTCAAAGGAAGAATGAATTTCCTCCAGTATTGCCAGGCGTCCCGTTCCGTTGAGCGTCTGGAGATCAATCTCTGCGTAGCAACGTACCCTGACATAGTTTAAAATTAAGGTACCCTCCACATGGACAATACCTGTGCCTTCAGCAAAATTCGCTCTGGTTATATCTGTGGCGTCTTTATCTATCCTTACCCCTAGATCAGTTCCGCCTTGCGTGTCAGTAAATTTAATAAAGACATAACCCGGATTCTCCAGGCGTTGTTGAAACGCCTCAAGTGATGGGCTGGGCCCTCCCAGGGTGAGGGGATGTTCTCTTTCTGAGAGCTTTTGTACCAGGGCATTCATGAGTTCACTCCCTTCTCTGCTTAATTTGGTCAGACACCTGACATACTCACGAAAACCACGCTCACCCGTTTCCCTGATGAAGCGCATCACGCTCTGTCACAGCATTCCCTTCAGCGATTGTCAGTGATTCTTTAGGTACAGAGAACTGTAAAACCTGCTGGCAAAACTGCTGCCATTCTGGGGTCACTGAACGGAGAAGATGATCTGCATCAGGAAGTGTTGGATTCCTGACCAGACGAAAATCATCCCGAACGTACACAATGTCATCATCCTGTAGATTTTCACCCATCTGCTCACAGAGATCAGCCCAATGATTGAACTTTCTTATGTCTCGCAGATAATAGGCTTTACAATAACGGATAGCTTCCATCTTTCCTCCTATTCTGCCTTCGAACAGCGTCTCGTTTCAGAAGCAGGGTTAAGCGTGTATACAAGGCAGATATTCCTCACTATTGCTGAGCATTTTCCATACGCTTCCGCAGGCTTAAAGGGCGCATGTCTGTCCATACTTCGTTGATATAGCCCAGACACTCGGCCTTTGGCCCGCTTTTTCCAACTTTCCTCCAGCCGAGCGGAATCACTCGCTCGGTCGGCCAGATTGAATACTGTTCCTCGTCATTGATTACCACGTTATATCGTGTGGCGTCCTCATTCGTCTCTTCAGGCATGAGCGTATCCTTCTTTTATGCTTCATTGCTCTTATTGAGCTCCTCTGATTGGTCAATACGCGCAAAAATGGTGCGCAGCGCCGCTGCCACGTGTTCCACGTAAGGCTCGTAAATGAATCGCTCGTGAGAACCAGGCAATACCTGGACATCGATTGTGCCGGTCGTCTTTGCTTGCCATCCATAGGTCAGATCTTCTCTGGTTCCCCTTTCCTCTTTCAGCGTTGGATCTTCCGTGCGTTCTGCTTCGGGAGTGATCCGCAAGAGCGTAAGATGTCCATCAAATTGCGGGACTTCATAATTTGCTACCGCAATGAGAATCTCCATCAGATTGGCGAGAAAAGAGCGCACATATGTTAGATCAAGACCATTGGGCAAGAGGCCATCACGCTGGTGCATCTCATACATGCACTGCAATTTTTCCTCTTCCGTCATGCAACGTATTTTCGCTTTCTCCACTCCTCTCTCTTCCATATACTCTTCAAGCGTATACGGGCGCGTACCTCTCTCATTTTTAAAATAGGTAGGAACGCGCGTATCAAGCATACAAAGCAGGGCGACCTCTTGTCCCTGAGAGCGCAACTGGCAGGCCATTTCAAAAGCAACGAGACCTCCCGAAGACCACCCTCCCAGATAATAAGGGCCCTCCGGTTGCAGCGTCCGTATAGCGGTAACATAGTTCGTTGCCAGTTGCGTAACTGTCACCTGAGCTGGCCTTTCGCCTGCCTCCGGGAACTGGAGACCATAGACGGGATAATCCGTTCCTAGCCGTTGAGCAAGGCTCAGATAGCAGAAGACGGTACCTGCTCCTGGATGGACACAGTAGAAGGGGGCATGCGTCCCATGTGGTTGCAATGGGACAAGCGCGGACGGAAGCGGCTGTATACATGACCTTCCCTCCGTATAGGCGGACAAAAGTTGAGCCAGCCCATGTATCGTTGGATTCTGAAAGAACTGCGCAACTGGAATACGTCGGGCAAACTCTTTGTGAATCCGCGCCAAGAGGCGCAGGGCAGAAAGCGAGTGCCCGCCCTGTTGGAAAAAGGTGTCAGTGATGCTGATTCTCTTTCTCTCCAGCAGTTCTTGCCAGATGTACACAAGCCGTTCTTCCACCTCGTTTCGTGGCAATTGTAATTCTTCGGTGAGGCCATCCTCCTCGCTAGCGCTGCTCTCCTGGAGCTTTTGCCGATCCACTTTCCCGCTGTGTGTTAATGGCAAAGCCTCTAGAGTAATCATAGACGACGGCACCATATATCCAGGTAAATATTGCCGCAGATGGGTGCGCAGGTGTTCTATCCCCTCGAACGCCTGGTCTGGAGACCGGGCTGGCACGACATAGGCTATCAGTCGCTGGATACCGCTCTGATCCTGGCGCGCAATCACCGCAGCCTCACGTACTGTTGGATGCGCTAACAGCGCCTGCTCAATTTCTCCCAGTTCAATGCGGAACCCGCGCACTTTGACCTGGTAATCGCTACGCTCGACAAATTCAATGGTGCCATCGGGCCGATAGCGGGCCAAATCTCCTGTTTTATACATCTGCTCGCCACCAGTTCGGCAAAACGGATTGGGAATAAAACGCTCCGCTGTCAAATCTGGCCTGGACAAATAGCCACGAGCCAGCCCTACACCACCGAGGTACATTTCCCCTGTTACCCCGACAGGAACAGGAGCCAGTGAGCGGTCGAGGAGGTAGACCTGGACATTGGCAATGGGAAACCCAAGCGGAACAACCAGCCCGACACATTGCGCCAGGCCAGTCTGTCGCTGGCATTCCCAGGCGGTCGCGACAATAGATGCTTCCGTTGGTCCATAGAGATTATAGAGAGCCGCATTCAAGCAATCCAGGCAAGCATTCTGGAGGGAAGAGGGCAAAGCCTCTCCTCCGCAGAATATTCGACGCAAACTGGTGCATTCCTTCATCGCGGGTTCTTCCAGGAGTGTTTGCAATAACGAGGGAACCCAGAGAATACTGGTGATCTGCTGTTCTACCATCGTCCGCAACAATGCTACGCTATCCCGCTGGGCACCTGGAAGTAGGAGAACGAGTCGCCCTCCACAGAGCAATGGGCAGAATATTTCCCAGACCGAGGCATCAAAACTCACTGACGCTACTTGCAGGATGCTATCTTCTGCACATAGGGTATAGGCGTCAAGCATCCAGCAGAACTGATTCCAGAGGCCGCGATGAGTGTTCATCACCCCCTTCGGCAGCCCTGTTGAGCCTGATGTGTAGATCACATATATCAAATTATCAGGACCAACCTGGCTTGAGAGATTGCAATCTGCAAGCTCTTCCTGCTGCCAGACGCGTTCCAGGCACAGGAGCGGAGTTTCCGCAGCACGCAGCATCTCAGCCCTGTGTTCTTGCGTGAGCAGCAACGAGAGCTGCGCGTCCTTTGCCAGGTAGAGTAGGCGCTGTTGGGGTAATTCTCCATCCATCGGCACATATGCGCCTCCAGTTTTCAAAACTGCGAGGATGGCCAGCACCATCTCCAAACCACGTTCGATACAAATACCCACCAGACATTCAGGGCCAACTCCTCGCGCTTGCAGCGCGTGCGCGAGACGGTTAGCGCGCTGGTTTAGTTCGTGATAGCTTAATTGATGCTCTCCTACTACTACCGCGATAGCATCGGGGATTTGCTCTACTCGTCGCTCAAAGAATTGGTGCACACACCATTCCTGAGGATAGACTCGTTCTGTGGCGTTCCAGAGAACGAGCTGTCGATCCTGCTCTTCTTCATCCAGGAGCGATAAAGATCTGAGAGTGCGCTCCGGGCACGCGACCATTTCTTTCAGGGTGGCACACCAGTGCTTCGCTATCTGCTGGATCGTCGCCGGTTTAAAAAGATCCGTGTTATATTCCAATTCCGCCAGCAATCCCTCGGCGTCTTCTCTCACAGCCAGCGTCAATTCAAACCGCGCAACATCCGCTTCACTTTCTTCATGTTGTACACGAAGCGTATCCCACGTTTCTATATCCCGCTCGCGTGCCAGCAGGACAAACATGACCTGGAAGAGGGGATGGCGGCTCAGGTCTCGTTCCTGCACAATGGCCTCGACGACTCGCTCAAAGGGCACCTCCTGGTGACTATAGGCTTGCAAGGCCACCTCCCGCACGCGCCCCAGCAGTTCTCGCACACTCATCCGCTCTTCGACCTGGCAGCGCAGCACCAGCGTATTGAGGAAAAAGCCAATCACTCCCTCTAACTCCGCTTGGTCCCGGTGAGCAATCGGCGTCCCCACCGCCACATCCGTTTGACCGCTATAGCGCTGCAAGACGATCAGCCAGCCAGCCAGCAACGTCATGAACAACGTGATCCCTTCCCCCTGGCTCAACTGCCTGATCTGCCTGGTCAGTTCGGATGAGATCCTCACATATTCGCTCGCACCCTGTGTACCTACATGGAGAGGACGCGGATAATCGATGGGCAAAGCCAGGGGCGAGAGATTTGCCAGATGAGCGCGCCAGTACACCAGTTCCTGCTCCACTTGCTCATCTTGCAACCACTCTCGTTGCCAGAGCGCGTAGTCCGCGTACTGCACTGGTAATGGTTTCCAGGGTGCTCCTGGTTGTCCCTGAGCAAGTGCGCGATACGCTTCTCCCAGTTCTTGCAACAAGATGGGGACCGACCACTCGTCGATGAGGAGATGGTGGAAGGTCAATCCACACAGCCACTCCTCGTCGGTGAGTTGCAGCAAGCAGGCCCGCCAGAGTGGTCCCCGGCACAGATCAAAAGACTGATGCGCTTCCTGCCGCAGTAAACGCTGCCGCTCTGCCTCGCGTTGCTCTGGCTCCAACCCTCGCAAATCCACCTGCCGCAGCACCAGGCTTCCCGCCGGCAACCAGCGCTGATAGCCCTGCCCCTCCTGCTCCTCAATGCGCAGCCGCAGATTCTCCTGTCGCTCCTCCACTGCTCGCAGACTGGCTGCCAGCCAGGAAGGATTCAGGGCTCCACGTAATCTGAGCACCAGGGGGACATTGTATGTGGGTTGTCCTGCCTGGAGATGATCCAGAAACCAGAGCCGTTCCTGAGCATACGAAAGGGGAAGCAAGCGATCTCGCCCAACGGGCCGTAGGGGAGGGCGCGCGGTGATGGGATGTCCGCCGAGTACTTCTTCCACCCGTCGAGCCAGATCCCTCAGCGTGGGCGCCTCAAAGAGGGCGCGCACTGGTAACTCGATCCCCAGGCGCTGACGAATGCGGGCTATCACGCGCATGGCCGCAAGCGAATGGCCTCCCAGCGCGAAAAAATTGGCGCCGGGCGCTGCACGTTCCCCCCCCAATACTTCTGACCAGATTCCGGCCAGGATCTCTTCTACTGGTCCGTGGTAGTCGGAACCGGCCTCATCGCCGGGAGTCAGTTCTGGCACTGGTAATGCGCGCCGGTCCACTTTACGATTCGGTGTAAGTGGCAAAGCCTCTATCTGGACAAACCAGGAGGGTATCATGTACTCGGGGAGCTTTGTGCTCAAATAATCCCGTACCTGCCTAAAGGATAATTCTTGCGAAGCGCGGGGCACCACATACGCGACCAGATACCGGCCTGCCGCTTCATCCTCGCGCGCCGTTACCGCACATGCTTGCACTGCTGAATGCTGTTCCAACGCCGCCTCGATCTCTCCCACCTCAATACGATATCCTCGCACCTTTACCTGCTCATCAACCCGGCCAAGAAACTCAATTGAGCCATCTGGCAAATAGCGGGCTAGATCTCCTGTACGATACAAACGCTTTTCATATGAAGATGCAAACGGATCTGGTACAAAGCGCTCGGCAGTCATTTCTGGTTTATTTAGATATCCACGAGCCAGACTCACTCCTCCTATGTAAAGTTCGCCCGTTACCCCTACTGGCGCAAGCTGCATCTCTCTGTCTAGCAGATACACTTGCGTATTGGCAATCGGATGCCCAATAGGTGGTAAATCAGCATGTTCATGCTGGACATCTACCATCAGATATTCCGTCACCACATGGCACTCGGCTGGCCCGTACTGGTTGTGCAAAATACAGTCGCCGCTCGCCTTCTGCAACGCAAGAAACTGTCTGACATCCTGGTTGAGATGGAGTTGCTCACCAGCGGTAATGATTTCTCGCACAGATGGCAAGTCGCGCTTCAGACCGAGTGCGCATTCCGCCAACTGTTGCAGCGCGACAACGGGCAAGAAAAGACGCTCCACACATAGCTCGTCCAGAAAATGCAGCAGGGCTTCCGGGTTACGCCGGAGATCATCCCCAACCAGGAGGAGGGTGCTCCCGGTAGCCCAGGTAGAAAACATCTCCTGATAACACACGTCAAAGCTGGGGGAAGCATATTGGAGTGTGCGTGCTCGAACTGATTGAGCAAAACATGCAACCTGCCAGACGAGCAGGTTGCTCAGTGTTTTATGGCATTGGGCAATACCTTTGGGCTGGCCTGTCGAACCTGACGTATAAATCACGCAGAAGAGATTCAGCAGATCGCTCTTACAAGGAGGATTATATGATGGTTGCTGGTTCAAATTGCCCTCTAGCTGATCCAGACAAATCACCTGAGAACTACGTTGTTCTGGGAGGCGTGATAGAAAGGGTTTTTGCGTAAGCACGATGTACGGCTGCGCGTCGGCGAACATATACGCCAGGCGCTCTCGCGGATATGTAGGATCGAAAAGGACAAACGCCCCTCCAGCTTTGAGAATCCCCAGTACACTGATAACCATCTCCAGTGAACGTTCCAGGCAAATCCCCACGCGAACCTCCGGGCCAACCCCCTGTATACTCAGATAATGCGCCAGGCGATTAGCACGCTGATTCAGTTCTTCATAGCTTAACTCATGCTCTCCCTGGACCAGCGCGATCGCTTCTGGGGTTTGTTCCACCTGTTGCTCAAAGAATTGATGCACACACCGTTTTAAGGAAGACAGGTGCCCCGCTCTGTTCCAACAAACTAATTGCTGCTCCTGTTCTTCCTTGCTTAACAATGGCAACACTCCTATGCACTGCTCTGGCAGCTCCGTCATAGCCTGCAATGCGTGCTGCCAATGCCTCAGCATTTGCCGGATCGTCCTCGGCGCAAACAAATCTGTGTTGAATTCCAGGCTTGCCCGGATGCCCTCTGCGTTCTCCTGTACTGCCAGTGTTAATGCAAATTTCGCTGTTTCTAGCAGTATTTCTTCCTGTTCAACGATCACATCATGCCAGATCTCTGGCGTCTGCTCGCGCGTCTGCAGGATAAACATGACCTGGAAGAGGGGATGGCGGCTCAGGTCTCGTTCCTGCGCAATGGCCTCGACGACTCGCTCAAAGGGCACCTCCTGGTGACTATAGGCTTGCAAGGCCACCTCCCGCACGCGCCCCAGCAGTTCTCGCACACTCATCCGCTCTTCGACCTGGCAGCGCAGCACCAGCGTATTGAGGAAAAAGCCAATCACTCCCTCTAACTCCGCTTGGTCCCGGTGAGCAATCGGCGTCCCCACCGCCACATCCGTTTGACCGCTATAGCGCTGCAAGACGATCAGCCAGCCAGCCAGCAACGTCATGAACAACGTTGTCCCTTCTTGTTGGCTCAATTGCTTGACCTGCTCAGTAAGCATAGCGGGAACCCGCAGATATTCGCACGCCCCTTGAGTCCCTACACGGTGAGGACGAGGATAGTCGAGAGGTAACGCCAATGGTGGCACATTTGCCAGGTGGGTGCGCCAGTACACCAGTTCCTGCTCCACTTGCTCATCTTGCAACCACTCTCGTTGCCAGAGCGCGTAGTCCGCGTACTGCACTGGTAATGGTTTCCAGGGTGCTCCTGGTTGTCCCTGAGCAAGTGCACGATACGTTTCTCCCAGTTCTTGCAACAAGATGGCATCAGACCACTCGTCGATGATGATGTGGTGAAGCGTCAGCATACATGACCACTCCTCGTCGGTGAGTTGCAGCAAGCAGGCCCGCCAGAGTGGTCCCCGGCACAGATCAAAAGACTGATGCGCTTCCTGCCGCAGTAAACGCTGCCGCTCTGCCTCGCGTTGCTCTGGCTCCAACCCTCGCAAATCCACCTGCCGCAGTACCAGGCTTCCCGCCGGCAACCAGCGCTGATAGCCCTGCCCCTCCTGCTCCTCAATGCGCAGCCGCAAATTCTCCTGTCGCTCCTCCACTGCTCGCAGACTGGCTGCCAGCCAGGAAGGATTCAGGGCTCCACGTAATCTGAGCACCAGGGGGACATTGTATGTGGGTTGTCCTGCCTGGAGATGATCCAGAAACCAGAGCCGTTCCTGAGCATACGAAAGGGGAAGCAAGCGATCTCGCCCAACGGGCCGTAGGGGAGGGCGCGCGGTGATGGGATGTCCGCCGAGTACTTCTTCCACCCGTCGAGCCAGATCCCTCAGCGTGGGCGCCTCAAAGAGGGCGCGCACTGGTAACTCGATCCCCAGGCGCTGACGAATGCGGGCTATCACGCGCATGGCCACGAGCGAATGGCCTCCCAGCGCGAAAAAATTATGATCGGTAGAAACAGTTGGAATATGCAAAACATCCTGCCAGATATTCGCAAGCAACTGCTCCAGCGGACGCATGGAAGCCTGCATTCCCGGCAGGGATGTCACATGCTCAACGGGATCGGGCAACGCCTGCCGATCCACTTTGCCACTCCGGGTTAGCGGCAAAGCCTCCAGAGCAACGATAAGAGCAGGCAACATATATTCTGGCAAGCGCTGGCGCAGATATGTCAGCACCGCTTCTCTCCAACCCGGCGTCAATGACTGAGAATGAAACGGGACAATATAAGCGACTAAATGCCGGCTTCCGTTGTGATCCTCGCGAGCCACCACTATGGCTTCACGTATCAGAGGATGCTCTCGCAAGGCCTGCATTATTTCTTCCGGTTCGATACGGACCCCCCGCACCTTTACCTGGTCATCAGTACGCCCAAGGAATTCAATCGTTCCATCTGCTCGATAACGAGCCAGATCACCCGTCCTATAGAGTCGTTCACCACCAATCTGGCTGAATGGATCAGGGACAAAACGCTCCGCTGTCTGGTCAGGTCGCTGAAAGTACCCTCTACCCAGGGCATCTCCCCCAGCATAAAGTTCACCTACCACACCAATCGGAACGGGTTGCATCCACCTGTCCAGCAGATAAATCCGGGTGTTGTCGATGGGGCAACCAAGCGGAGCTACCTGGCAACTCTCATCTGGCACACATCGCCAGAAGGTTATCTCGATTGATGTCTCCGTTGGCCCGTACGTATTGTAGAGATTTACCTGCATACTGGAGAAAAAAAGCTTCTGCAACGTTGCAAGTAGTGCCTCTCCTCCACAGATCACTTTTCTAATATTCTTGCACTCCTGCAATATTTTCTCTTCTAATAGCACCTGTAACAACTGCGGCGTTGGGGAAATACAAGTAATATCCTGTTCAGCCATCATCTGCAGAAGGTATGTACCATCGCGCTGGCCACCTGGTTTGAGCAGGGTCAGACGAGCGCCGCGCAACAACGATTGGAAAATATCGTTGAGTGAAGTATCAAAACTCACACTGGCAAGTTGTAATACGTTGTCATCAGGAGCCAGGGGGAAAGCATGATCATGCCAATGGAAATGATTCGTCAGACCATGCTGTGTAAGCATCACCCCTTTGGGCTGGCCCGTAGAACCAGAAGTATAGAAGAGACAGAACAGATTTTCCGGTAGTACCCGGTTAGGAGGGTCTGTCGAGAGCTCCTCCTGTACAAGTTTCGGCCACGCGCTGTCCACAAAAATGAGCGGAACTGAAGAAGGAGCGAAAAGTTCGTGCATACTCCGCTGAGTCAGCACCAGCGCCACTTGAGCATCCTGCAATTGATAGAGCAACCGTTGCGCAGGTAATTCCGTGTCCAGCGGCACATAGCATCCCCCTGCTTTGAGAATTGCCAGCACAGCAATGATTAGCTCTGGACAACGCTCGACACAAAGACCGACTCGTATCTCCGGGCCAATTCCACGCCGTCGTAGACAATGCGCCAGTTGATTGGCTCTCTCGTTCAACAGCGCGTAAGTCAGTTGTATTTCCCCCCAGGCAAGCGCAATGGCATCAGGTGACAACGCCACCTGCTCAGCAAACAGCTGATGGATAGGAACATCCTCGGCATAGGACCGTTTCGTAGCATTCCATTCTTCTAATATGCGCTTGCGCTCTTCCTCGCTTAAGAAAGGAAGCGCCGCAATGCGCTGCTCTGGCCGGGCAACCATTGCACTCAAGACCTGCCGCAAGTGCTTGAGCATTCTTCTGATTGTATCTGGCCCGAAAAGGCCAGTGTTATAGTCCAGATTTATCAGTAGCCCATGCTCTTCATCGGTCACGGTCAAAGAAAGATCAAACTTTGCCACCTCAAGCAAGGCCTCTTCGCGTTTCACTTCCAGGTTTCCCCAGACGAGCGTAGCAGGGAGTCCGCGCACCAGATCAAACATCACCTGAAAAAGCGGATGGTAGCTCAGATCGCGCTCTGGTTGCAGCGCTTCAACCAGTTGCTCAAAGGGTAATTCCTGGTGGCTATATGCCTGCAACGTTATCTCTCGCACTTGCCTGAGCATATCCTTGACACACATGTCGTCCTGAATAGCGCAGCGCAAGACCAGCGTATTGACGAAAAAACCAATCAATCCCTCCAATTCAGCATGTGTACGCGAAGCCACTGGCGTACCCACCGCCAGGTCGGATTGCCCGCTATAGCGCAGCAAGACAATCAGCCAGCCTGTCAGTAACGTCATAAACAACGTCACACCTTCCTGGCGGCTCAATGTCTGAAGGTGCGCGGAGAACTGGGGTGAGAGACGCAGGCTCTCCTGCGATCCATGATAGCCAGGTCGAGCAGGGCGCACATAGTCTGTGGGCAAAGCCAATGGTTCCAGGCCAGCCAGTTGTTCGCGCCAGTACGCCAGTTGAGCCTGGAGCTTCTCGCCCTGTAAACAGGACCTCTGCCAGATGGTATAGTCAGCGTACTGAACAGGCAGGGCGGGTGCCGGCGGTTTCTCGCCCCGGCTATATGCGGTATAACCGTCGCCCAACTCTTGCAAAACGATTGCAGTAGACCAGCCGTCAATCACAATATGATGCATGGTAAGCAGGAGTAGCCACTCCTGGGTATCCAGATGCAAAAGAGCAGTGCGCCAGAGAGGTCCCTCGCGTAAATCGAATGGCGCATGTATTTCCTGCCGGGTAATGTGCTGGGCTTCTGCCTCGCACGCCTGGAGGGGTAAACCTGTAAGATCAATGAGCCGCAAAGATACACTCCCTGCTGGCAATGCCCCCTGAACCTCCTGACCCTCGTACTCCTCTACTCGCAAACGCAAAATCTCATGACGCGCTTCCATACGATCCAGGCTGGCCTTTAATGCGTTGAGATCCAGATGCCCTTGCAAACGCAATACGAGAGGAGCGTTATATGTCGGCTGCTGGCTATCAAGCTGATCAAGAAACCAGAGACGCTGCTGGGCGAAAGATAAAGGCACTGGCTGAGTTCGGGATAGCGGGAGCAGGGGTGGTTCATGTATAACCGCTCCCCCTTGCAAAGCCTGCTCAACGCGTCGGGCCAGATCGGCCAGCAGTGGAGTTTCAAACAGCGCCCGAATAGGCAATTCGACTTTCAATTGCTGGCGAATGCGCGCCACGACCTGCATCGCAACCAGAGAATGACCTCCTAGAGCAAAAAAATCCGCGTCTACGGAAAGAACAGGGACAAGTAAAAGCTCCTGCCAGATTCCAGCAAGCAGCTGTTCTACAGGGAGCTGTGGAGTCCGTCCCCCAGAACGACGGAATGCGTTTTCAAGGAGAGCCGTTGGACGAGGGAGAGCGTTACGGTCTACTTTGCCACTATGAGTCAGCGGCAGCGCTTCCAGAGCCGTAATAAAGGTGGGAATCATATACTCAGGTAAACGTTGTTGCAGATAAACGTGTAGTTCCTCTGGCCAGCTCGGTGCAGCTTCCTCGGAAGAGGTATGCACCACATAGGCAGCTAGTGATTCCATGCGGCTTCGGGCCTCATTGGTTTCTCCCGGCATCGCTGCGATCATTTCGGAATGCTTAAAGACCACCACTACTGCTTCACGCACCGCCGGGTGCTCTAGTAACACTTGCTCGATTTCGCCCAACTCAATACGCACTCCGCGTACCTTCACCTGATAATCCACCCGCTCAATAAACTCAAGGCTTCCATCTGAACGAAAGCGAGCCAGGTCACCTGTTTTAAAAAGCCTGCCCCCGCAGAGAGGCTAAAAGGATTGGGGACAAAGCTTTCGGCTGTGGCATCAGGACGGTTAACATATCCCTGGCCAGGAGCTATGCCTCCGATATACAATTCACCTATTGCGCCCACAGGTACAGGAAGAAATTGCCAATCAAGCAAAAAGAGCTGGACATTAGCAAGGGGGAACCCAAGCGGAACAGTTTGTGAAAAGCGCGTCGCGCTTTTGGCCTCTGGCAAACAATCCCAGGCTGTTACATTAAATGCTGCCTCCGTTGGACCGTAGAGATTATGTAACTTGGCATGTAACCTGGAAAAAAAGCGCTCCTGAAGCACAGGCGAAAGCAATTCTCCTGTACAAAATACGCAGCGCAAACTTGTACACTGCTGGATAGCAGGTTCATCCAGCAAAACGCGCAGCAAGGAAGGCACAAAGAGAGCGCAGGTAATCTGTTGTTCACGCACACACGCTACGATGGACGCGCTATCCTGAAATGCGCTGGAAGGGGGTAAAACCAGTTTACTCCCGCAGAGAAGTGCATACCATATTTCCCAGATTATTGCATCAAAGCTCATAGATGCCACTTGCAACAAGCTATCCTCGCCCCCCAGAGGATAGGCATCCACTATCCAGCGGAAATAATTGCCAAGGCCCCGATGCTCATTCATCACTCCTTTGGGCTGGCCAGTCGAACCCGATGTATAGGTGATATAGGCCAGATTATCAGGCTGAATCCAGCTTTCTGGATTATCCACCGCGTCTTCGCGCCCCATCTGCTCCCAGAAATGATCCAGGCACAAACATGCCACTTGTACAGCCCGAGCAGTTTCACTCTGCTGCCCTTGTGTCAGGAACAGGGCGATTCTCGCATCCTGGATCTGATAGAGCAAACGATTCGCAGGCAACGCCCTCTCTATGGGGACATATACTCCCCCTGCTTTGAAAACGGCGAGAAAAGTGATGACAGCCTCCAGAGAACGCCCCATACAAACCCCTACCCGGATCTCCGGACCAACACCCTGAGTCTGTAAATAATGAGCTAAACGGTTGGCCCTGCGGTTCAACTCCGCATAGCTGAGCTGGCATGCACCCTGAATCAGAGCGATTGCATCCGGCGCTCGCTCAACCCGCTGCTCAAACACTCGGGATAAACACTCATTCTGGTCGTAGGAGCGAGCAGTAGCGTTCCAGCGCGCCAGAAACTCTTCATCTTCTCTCAACAATAAGGGAAGATCCGCAATGCATTGCTCGGGTCGCGCGACAATGCTCTCTAAAACCACCTGCCAGTATCTCAGCATTCGATTCACGAGATCGGATTCTAGCAAGGCCTCCTGCCACACGAGCAGTAAGTGTAACTCTTCACCAGGCAATACCATAGCCACCAGCGGATAGTTTGCCCGGTATTCTGTAGGAGCCATCCTGGCTTGCAAACCGCATTTCTGAGCTTGCTCAAGAACGTGGGCAGACGGGTAGTTTTCATAAACAAAAATATTCTGGAACAGGGAATCTCCTGGCTCCAATCCGCTTATCCTTTGAATTTCCCAGGTGGGATAGTAACCGTAATCCTGCACTTGCACCTGCTGCTCGTGCATTGCACGCAACCAATCTGCGAGTTTTGCTTTTCTAGGCAGAGCAATACGCATAGGAAGCGCATTAATACAGAGTCCTACCAGCGATTCACTCTCTTCTAAAGCAGCATCTCTGCCAGCTACAACCAGACCTAGAAGCACTTCAGCGCATCCACAATAGCGGCCGAGAACATAAGCCCAACTCGCTTGCAATAATACGTTGGTCGTAATTCGTAAATCACGGGCAACCGTATGCAACCGTCGAGTAAACTCGCGTGAGAGGATACTTTCCAGTTGTTGATGACTGACGTCACCCTCAATAGCTCGTCGCTTCAGAGGTAACCTCGCAGGAGCATTCATACCTCGTAAATGCCTGCGCCAGAACTGCTCAGCAGAGGACTGATCCTGGCGCTGTAGCCACTCAATATAATCGCGATAAGGGCGCTTTGAGAGAAGCGCTGGCTTGTGACCCTGAAGCAACGCTTCGTAGGAGAGAAAAAGGTCGTGTAAAAGGTTGGAAGCGCTCCAACCATCCAAAATAGCATGGTGGAAACTCCACAGTAGATAAAAACATCCTTGTTGCGGAACAAAATTTCCTGTTTTATCGAGAGCCACCTGCATGGAGTCACCTCCATTTCCGGACACGAGGGGCGTCGTCAGATTTTCTTCATTGCTTTGACCCGTTTGGGAGTGGGGAGAGAGAAGAAATAATGTGACGCGAAACAGCGGAGGCTGATGAAGAGCGAAGCCGCTCTGACCATCCATTTGTCGATATGCGTTCAGTAAGGAGGCTTGAGCATCTGATGTCAACTGCGTTGCATCAATCACAGTCAAGGGAAGAGAAGCCTTTCGCCAGACTGCCTGAGCCTGGATATCTGCATCGATAAAGCTTGTGCGCAAAACAGGAGTGGTACGCACAAGCTGATACCAGCCTTGAATAAACGCTGGAAGAGACAACCGCCCTTCCAGATGGAGACCAATATGGGAGATATACACTCCACTTCCAGGCATTTCCTGGCTATGAAAGAGCAACCCCGCCTGCATCCCCGATAGAGGATAGATATCCTCCAACTCTTCCGTAAGCAACGCTGGATTTGATTGAGCACAGGCGGCCTGAGCTAGAAGACGATCCAGAGCAGCTTGAGAGAGATGGAGCAGTGGAAAGTCCTTTGAGATATTCTTCTCTCTACCTGGCTTTAATCTGGTTTTTTGTGGAGTTGTTGCGGGTTGAGGGGAAGATGCAATAAACCTGGCAAGTTGGGCGATGGTAGGATGTTGAAACAATTGGTTCACACTAAACGTTAAACCAGCCTTACGAGCCAGCCCCACCAGCGAGAGGGCCGAGATGGAGTCGCCCCCTAGAGAAAAAAAATCATCGTCTACGCTTATCTGGGGCACCCGTAGAATCTGGCCCCAAATCTGAGCCAGGGAACGCTCAAGCACGGTTCGTGGCCTGACCAGCGTTTCTTCGGAGCGGAGTTGCTGTTCGGGTAGTGGTAGTGCCTGTCGGTCCACTTTCCCATTGACCAGGAGAGGGAGGGCCTCTAACTTCATCAAATGTGTTGGTATCATGTATTCAGGGAGACACTGCCGCAGAAGAAACTTGATATTATCCAGCCAATCCTGCTCCATTTGCTGAACTTGAGCAGGAACAACATACGCTATAAGCTGCTTTGCTCCCGAATGATTTTCATGGGCGACCACCGCTGATTCACGGATAGACGGATGTTCTGCCAATACCTGCTCAATCTCGCCCAATTCGACTCGGAAGCCGCGAATCTTGACCTGGCTATCCAGCCGTCCAATGTATTCAAGCGCACCATCCAGACGCAAACGCACCTGATCACCTGTTTTATAGAGTCTGCGTCCCTTTTCTTTAGCAGAGTAAAAAGGATCAGGCACAAAGCGCTCAGCGGTCAAGGCTGGCTGGCCTAGATAGCCGCGAGCCAGCGCAAGCCCTCCAATATAGAGTTCTCCCCTTTCCCCGGCGAGGACGGGAGACATCGAGGAATCGAGGATAAAGGCCTGGACATTGGCAAGAGGAGAACCAATCGGGACAATCTGCGCAGAAGGCACATCCGCTGATACCGCCCCACACTTCCAGAAAGTCGCATCAATGGCGGCCTCGGTCGGACCATACAGATTGCACAACAGCGCGTCCAGGCGCGAGAAAAAAAGCTCCTGCAAAGAAAAAGGCAACGCCTCCCCCCCACAGAATAGACGGCGCAAATTTGTATATTCGTCAAGAGTAGGTTCATCGAGTAAAGCGCGCAACAAAGAGGGAACATACTGAGCCTGGGTAATCTGCTGCTCAATCATTGTCTGTACAAGAGCAGTGCTATCGCGCTGAGCGTCTGGATGAGCGAGTACCAAACAGGCTCCACTCAATAGTGGCCAGAAAATTTCGAGTCCAGCCGCGTCAAAACTGATCGAGGTTCGTTGCAAAACGCGGTCGTCGGGAGCAAGAGGAAACGTTTGCAGTAACCATCGAAAATGATTCGAAAGGCTGGAATGTGTACACATAACCCCCTTGGGTTGGCCGGTAGAGCCTGATGTATAGATAATATAGATCAGGTTATCGGGGGAAACCAGACTGGTGGAATTCTGTTCTGTATCCTCTCCCCGTTGATCCCAAAAGTGATCCAGGCAAAGAAGCTGGTCAAATACATCTCCCAATGCCGCAGCTATTTGTTTCTGGGTCAACAGTAAAGCGATTTGCGAATCCTGTATCTGATACTGTAAGCGAGCGAGAGGTAAGACTGCATCCAAAGGCACGTATGCCCCACCTGCTTTAAGAACAGCAAGAAGAGCAAGTATCATTTCTGGACTCCGATCCAGACAAATCCCCACGCGTACCTCTGGGCCAATTCCCCTGTCCAGCAAATGGCGAGCGAGATAATTAGCCTTCCGGTTCAATTCTCCGTAGCTCAGTTGAAAATCGCCCTGTGCCAGTGCAATTGCCTCTGGAAACAGGGCAGACTGCTGCTCAAAAAGCTGGTGCAGACAAATATCTTCATAAAGCACTGGTAGCGTATTGCCTTCTCCTATCACCTGCTGCTCTTGCCCAACTGCCGGGAGCAATGATCCGTCACCGCTCATCTGGGACGGGAAAGGCCCCTTTGACGAAGTATGTTCCTCTCTCACTCGCATATCCTCTCGCTGAATAAATATGCCTTTTTAATGGGGATGGCAAGCACCTGCTTTTTTCTAGCATTTCTCGTCCAGAAGCAAGCGTTCATAATTACTATAAGCGAGTCATAAATAGGAATTAACAGCTTTAATGGGTCGCTATTCGATCCTTTGCGAGGGTTCAGCTCAATTTCTCAGCCACTCAATTCGATTCGTTCAAATCCAGTCTATTTGCAAGTGCCAGCAGCTATCAATGAGCTCAGAAATGTGGACGCTTCAATTAAGCTTGCCGCAGACCTACAGCCCCAGGAAAAGCTGATCCTGTCACCAAGATCCCTTTCCCGTTTTATAGCCCGGTGCTTCATATGCATCCTTTGCCATATCAATACATTATTGTTCGTGACTCTTGTCTCTCTGTGGTACGCGTAGCTGCCAAAGAGTTATCAGGCCCACCAATATATATATAGCCGCGCCCACACTCAAAATTTGGACAATGCCAATGTGATCTCCAAATATTCCTCCAAATAATATTCCCATGATCATCATTGCTGATTGTATAGTTCCAATCGATCCAAAAACTCTTCCACGATACACATCGCTTGTACTACTTTGCATTAAGGTCAGTAAAGTCACTTGCGTTGCCACTTCGGGACATCCTGCAAGAAAGGAAAAAATAAGTGGAAGAACCAGCACTGATAAACCTGGGATTACGAGCATACCAGCATTGAAGATCGCAAGCTCTAGCAGCCCTAAAACAATCGCACTTACCGAGAGCAGGCGGCCTGAAGAGATGTGTTTCCCAAAGCGAGCAAGCAATGTACCGCCAATGAGTCCTCCGGCTGCTTGTACTGATGGTAAGAAACCAATATATGCGGCACTGCCTCCCAATACCTTGAGCACAAACGGAGCTAACCCAAGAGCGTTAAATATACCTTCTGCCAGGTATATAGCAGCTCCTACTATAAAAATCAGGATCAGGGTCCGATTCCCCACGATGATCTGGAACCCTTGAATCCATCCCTTCCAGAGGCAGATTTGCCGCAGTTCTCTAACCGCACTTGTCTTTCCTGATGGCTTTGCTACCATTGTAATCAATGAAATCAGGAGGCCTGCTACAAGATAGGTGATTGAATCTATAAGAACAACACCTATTAAACCGATAAGTGTAAATAGTAATCCTCCAAGGGCAGTTCCTACTAATCTTGCAATATTAATGTTAAGAGCATTGAGGGAATTTGCTGCTATAAGGTCACTTTCTTTGACTACTTGTGGTACAAGAGCATTCTGTGCCGGCATAAAAAATACCCCGATTGCAGATTCAGCGGTCGCCGAGAGATATAATAGCCATAGACAGTCAGAAGAACGCACAAGGATTAAAGGTAGAAGCACTGCTGCCCGAGCCAGAGTGGTCCAAACCATGATACTCTTGCGATTCCAACAATCGACAAACACGCCTGCAATTGAGCCAAGTAACATACCAGGGAGATAGTTAGCAATAAAAATTGCTGCTGTCGCTAATGCTGATCCAGTCAATAAATACACCTGTAATGGCAGTGCAATGATCAGAGCGTAATCGCCTAAAATCGAAATAAGACCTGCAGACCAAATAAAAATAAAATTACGCTGCTGTAATATTTTGATCATTTTCTATAAATTTCTCACTTATATAATATATATAAGTGCCCTCCAATGCTTCTAGGACATTAACCCTATTAAACAGGATATTCGATCTTGCTTTTCGTAACCTCGTTTGAATTGTTGAGTATTAAAGATACGGAGAACCGATTTTACAGACACATGAAAGTAAAAAATCAACTATTAGCTCGTTCAAATTGAACGGAGCTGAGATAGCCTATAGTAAGGCTTTCCGCAATGGGTGGAGAAAGCTTCTCCTATTGCATCAGACAAATGGTCCCTTTGCGCCCCTAATGAATGCCTCGCTTCTTGTTCTACGACTTTTCCTTCTATTTTAACCGGATCTTCCAAACCAAAACCATTACAGTTCCTAGAATAGTTATGGAAGCACCTGGTAAATGTCCTACAAAGTGAGAGGATCTAGCCCGCAAATGTGAAACATTGCCCTCAATCTTGAGCACTGGGACACATTTTCCTGGAAAAGCCGCTCCTCGTCAGACTTTTCTCAGCGACATCTTGTAAATTGGAGGGAGAATGAGAAGTCACGCTGTGAAGTTTGAGATGAAATTGGCGGAACTTTGGGAATTGTTTTGTGGATGAATTGTTCCCTCTCTCCTCATTTCATCGGTCTTCTCGAAGCTCGTGAAAACCGCCTATCAAACAGAAAAGGGCAAAATGCGCACCAATTTCATCTCAACGTTTCCATACTGGAGTGGGACGCAGGCGTTTCGTTACACTTGCGCCTCTAACTCTTCTACCGTCCGGGAGATCAACTGCACCACATACTCAAGCATACCCGTGTCAAAGGCAAATCGTGCTCCAGCCGCCTCATAGAGTTCAGGTACCGTTCTTGTCGCACCCAGAGAGAGCGCGAAACGATACTGGCGGATCGCTGTCTCTTGATCGTGGAGATAGTTGTCCCAGATCTGCAAAGCGCCTAACGCGGCAAAGGCGTATTCGATGAAGTAGAACGGAAGGCAATAGTAGTGCAGCACCCCTGCCAGCGACTTCCACATTCTCTCTCCAGGCCGCTCCAGTCGATTGCTGGTTGATAGCGTTGCGAGAGTTCTGCCCACTTCTGCCGGCACTGCTCTGGATCCATTCCCTGTCTGGGGTGATCGTAAACCCAGTGCTGGAAGGCATCGCCCATAACAATGAGTGGCAAGTAGCTTGTAAGCATATTCTCCAGGTGCTGGATGCGCAGGCGGGCCGCCTCCTGTTCTGTACAAAGGCCGGCCTGGTGAAGATGCATGGCCCCAATAAATTCCATGCTGGTTGATGCAACCTCGCCAAACTCTAGTGGTATGGCCTCCTCTTTTCGCTGGTGAATGTAAGGCAGAGAGATGGTCTCAAAGACGTGGAAGGCATGCCCCATTTCGTGAAAGATCAACGGCACAACGTCGGTAATCGCATTCACGTGCCCAAAAATGAAAGGACGGCGCCTGACCTCTAGCGGCAGATTGTAGCCATCGTCCGCTTTGTTTGGGCGCTCCTCCAGATCGAAAAGCTGCTCCTGGAGCATGGTCTCAAAGTAGCTTCTCAGTTGGGGATCGATCCGCTGAAAAACGGGGATGCACTGCCGCAGCAATCCATCGACATCAGAGATATGGCGCGGCGCCTCGCTCGCCCGTGGATCGACCTGCATATCCCAGGGGCGCAGTTTCTCCACACCGAGCAGCTTCCGGCGTTTCTCGTAGAGATGGCTGGCTGCTGGCACGATAACCTGCTCAACAGCCCTGTGGAATGCCTTGCAATCATCCGGGGTATAATCAAAGCGCAGCAATTGCTGCCAGCGATAATCGCGGTAGTTCTCATAACCGGCGTTGCGCGCAATCTGCTGGCGCACATGTATCTTTTTCATCCAGAGTGCATCGAGCTTTTCGCGATCTTCAGCTTCACGCTCCGCAATAGCACGCCAGGCTCGTTCTCGTTGTGTGCGATCAGGATGAAACAGGACATTTTCCACGGTGGTTTTTGGTCTCTCTTCCCCGTCCCACGTGATCATTTGTGCCCCGCCAATCTGGTAGTATTCGTCATCCAGAGCCTTGTCTTCATGCAACAGTGGCAGATTCTCTTCGCGGTAAAGCGCCGCCTCCGCGCGTAGATTACGCAGCGGAAGCGCAAACCCCTCCGGCTCCAGTCGGCTGGCCAGCAGACGCTCTTTGATCTGCTGATCCAGCGCCTGCTGTGGAGTAGAGACTTCTTCCATGAACCGCTGCTTGCGCCGGGGACGCTCCTCGTCTGCCGTGTTTGTTGTGCAGGCGATATCCAGGCGCATCATCGTCTCATTGACGAGGGCGCTCAAATCCGACCATTGGGCCATCCAGGGCTGGAGCGTTTCCGACGCAAGAGGACTCTCCAGTAACTCCCGGTACCAGGGTTCAATCTCTACCCAGCTTAAACGTTCAAACGCTTCGCTCGTCTGGGGAAGTGATGTGAACATACAGGAAACCTTTCTTTTCAAGAAGGATGGGAAAGGCTACGAACGCTTTCCCCTTTCTCATTTTGCCAGAACAAGCGACGGCGCGGCGCGTAGAGCAAGAACTCTGGTACATCCAACAGCCACTCGGCTTTTGCCAGCATGAGGAGGTCATAGATTTCGGCCAGTTTGGGCTCGGCAAATATGGCGTCAGGCGTCACGGTCACTCTCCTTTGATAGCATGCACATCGTTCGCGATGGCTCCCACGCCTCGTGATTTGAGATAGAGATCTACCCGCCGACAACATCCCAGTCTGTTTTTCCTGTGGCCGACCAACGTTTCTCTGTCAGAGGAGTCTGCTGCCCGGCGCTCGGGTGTGCGCTTTGAACCGGAGGACGCCCTTGACCGGGGAGAGCGAACGCATTCTTCCACAGTCAGGACATTCCACCAAGCAATGGAACTCGCGGCAAATCGTGTGGTTTGACAATCTCTTTGTCCTGATCGGAACGTTTATGGGTCAATGACCGGCCGGACAGCTTATGAGTCAAAATAGCAAAGTAGTTCACTGGCCTGAGAAGCCACTTGAGGCAGCAGAGCTACAGCCACTAATTCGAGAGGGAATCATGGTTCTCCGTCCTTAGGGGGAACCGATGAGCTTGATAGAGCCAATGCCCACCTTTGGAATAAAATGTGAATGTAGATAATGCTTGTACTGCGTGGTTATTATCCAAGCACACATTATTCTTCGAACTCGCGTGCCAATATATCCATGTAAATCACATCTATGTACTTTCCGTCTTTGAATACCCACTCGCGCCGTCGTCCTGTTTCCCGTAAACCCGCCTTTTTGAAAGAAGCGATGCCCGCATAATTGTCAGAATGGACGGAAAGCATGATGTTGTGAAGATTCATTGTGTTGAATCCATAGCCAAGTATTAACCGAATGGCTTCAGTACCATAACCTTTGCCTTGCTCCTCCTCGCCTATAAAAATGCCAATGAAAGCATTACGGTTTAGGTGGTTGATGTCGTGTAGGCTGATGCTACCAATCAATACATCACCGTCAAGGAGCACTATAGCATAACGATGTACCCCATTTGCAGGCTCAAAAAGCCATTTCAAATCATTTTTCGATGATACTACCGATGAATACTGAGCGTATGTTTTGGCTACTGCCTTCTCGTTCAGCCATTTTATGTACTTCTCTGCATCATCGGTATTTATAGGTGAGAGATATAAACGATTACCAGTAATTTTTTTATAATATTTCATTTGCTCAACCTCCTCAAAAAATAAATTTTCTACGCTCACCTTGTCGCCCAATGGACACGAACTCTGTCAAAAATGGTGCCACAGTCACGGATATGCGTCAAAAGCTGAACTATACCGATTTTCGGCACGGTTCTCGACTGGCTTGACAAGCCAACTACTGGATAGCTTATGCGTCACTGGCAAGGACAAATCGGTTGAGATCAATGGGAACCAACTCTCCAGAAAACGTGCAGTTGGCTGTTTTGCTTGTGTGTTCCTGTTCTTGCGCCGTTTCCACCGTTTCTGTTGCGTGAAGCCCGTCATCAGCCTGTACAGCTTCTCGTTCTGGGTCTGTTTCTGACTTCGTTCCGTTCCCGTTCTCTTGTTCTGTAGATTCCGATGGAGGGTCTTCGATACTTGGTCCTGCTCCATCAATAATCCGAAGCGTATTCCGACGCAGCACCAGAAGCTCTGCGGCTCTTTCGAGCTTCTCGGCCCGTACCTCGGTGTCCCCATCCGCATACGCCCATTCCAGGGTTCATCAATCCAAAGAGAGGAATGCAATTTACAGGTTTTGGAAAAAGTATACCTGATGGGAAGCGGCTTTTCCAGGAAATTTTGTCCCAGTGCTCAAGATTGAGGGCAATGTTCCATGTTTGAGGGCCCGAGCTGCTCACTTCCTATGAAAATCAGAATCCTAACCCGACGCGCTAAGCAACCTCCTTGGGAACGAGTGTCACCGTGTAGCCGAGAGCCTCAAGTTGCCGGACAGAACGTTGTGTTAGCCGCGTGCTATCTCGTTGCTCGAAATAGTCTGCCCCCAGATCGCGGTAAGGTTGCTTGGTAGAGAGCACGTGATAGATGATCACCAGAAGGCTGTGGGAAACCGCCACAACCGCCTTCTTCTTTCCCAGACGACGCGCCAAGCGGTGGTACTGGGCGGAAAGATAGTTATCTTTCATGTGCGAGATCACCCAGACCACTTCTGCCAGAATGGCCCGTAACGTGGCATTGCCTTGGGTCGTCTTGCCGCTGAGCCGTTTGCCTCCACTTTGCTTGTTGCCTGGACAAACTCCTGCCCAGGACGCCAGGTGTTTGGCTGAAGGAAAACGTGTCATATCATCACCAATTTCACCCAGAATGGTTGCAGCAGCAAGCTCGGCAATCGCAGGAATACTCATCAGCAAGGTCATCGCATCCTTATAGGGCTCTAGCCGCTCCTCAATATCCTGTTGCAGCTGCTCGAGAGTCTGCTCTAGAAAAGCAACATGAGCCAGGATATGTTTGAGCAGCAGACGATGATGAGCCTCAACTCGACCATCCAGGGCTTCTTGCAATTGTGGAAGCTTTTGGCGTAACCGGCCACGGGCGAGCTCGGCCAGAATCTCAGGATCGGTGGTCCCCTTCACTAGCGCGTCGAGCATCGCACGTCCGCTCTTGCCCAGTACATCGGTTGCAACTGCCGTCAGCTTCACATTGGCCGTTTCTAAGACTTTATGCAACCGATTGACTTCATCGGCCCGTTCTTGCACTAATGTCTTGCGATATCGCGTCAGATCACGCAGTTCACGAACAGGAGCAGGTGGGATGAAGCTGGCTTTGAGGAGTCCATGCCGCAATAAATCGGCGAGCCACTCGCTATCCTTTATATCGGTCTTGCGACCTGGAATAGCTTTCATATGTTGAGCATTGACCAGGATCACGCTGCGGCCCTCTTCCAACAAGTTAAACACCGGTCTCCAATAAATTCCGGTCGATTCCATAGCGATCACCGTGACAGCCAGGCTCTCTAACCAATCAGAAAGTGCCAACAAACCAGCTGTCATGGTAGAGAAGGTTCGGATATGACGCTGAACTTCTCCATTGGCCTGGGTCATCAAAATACAGGCGACTACCGTCTTTTTATGCACGTCTAAGCCGCAACAACGCTCATGGACTACTTGCATACCAGTTCTTCCCTCTCTCGATACGCATTGTTCGTCTTCGCCGAGACCAACGAGAGGTGCGAAGTAAGACACAAGTCGGGTAAGAGGCCGGTTCTTCGTTTCCGAAGAGTGCCAACCTCTCCCCACCGAACCAGGACTTGCGGGTTTCCCAGCGTCCGGCTCTCCAAGAGTCGCTACGCTCATTGTTTCAGTATGGGACATACGAGAGTTCGGATAACTTGAGGCTATCGTATTCTCCTCGGTGAATTTTCCGATGGCATGTCTCACAGACAGGGATCTGCTTTCGGTTCAACATGCGTAGGATGCGGTTAAAACCGGTTGCTTCCCTTTTGTTGGATAACTTCCGTATATGTCGAACATGGTGCATGACAATTTGTCTCAGTGTCTCTCCACAGATGCAGCATGGCCGCCCAAGCTTGGAGCGCGTTCTCATTCGTGTTGCAATCTGGATGCGGTCGATATCGGGAGATATTCCAGTTTGGAACGCCTCCCGCTTTTTGGCCCAGTCCTGATTGTAGTAAAATGAGATGGTTCGATCCTCTTTTCCCTCTTTGCCTTTCATGACATAGGTCGGTTGCTTCCCAAAGCGTTTGAAGACCTGAGGGGTGGTGATTTTGAATTTGCGCGCTAGCGTCATGGCGAGCGAGAAACGAAGAATGTACTGAATTCGGCCAAGTTGTCGCCAGTTGTCCGTAAATCGATAAAAATTCTGGATACCACGGTTCACGCCGTTGTAGAGAGAGATTATCTGATCTACGTCTAAGTAGGCCCAACCTGATCGTGGGATGGGTTTGCCCTCTTTCGTACAGAAGCCTCTCTCGCTTAATCTCTTCAAGAGTTTCGGCATCGGGGCTTTCATGACGGTTTCCCAGCCAGTGGAGCGACGTTTGACTCGTTTCCCCGTGTTGGTGGCTGACAGAGTCACCTTCGCTACACCGCTATTTCCCATTTTGAGGATGGTTCCGAGGAAGAAGGCTTCTTCGGTTCTCGCATTGGTGATGCGTGTTTTTTCCTCATTCAGGGTGAGTTTGAGATGGTCGTGCAGGAAGATTTTCACTTCCTGTTTGATTTCTTCAGCTAGGGCGCGGCTCCCACTCATTCCGATGATCCAATCGTCGGCGTATCTCAGGTATTTGATCCGAATAAATTCTGGATCATTCACGTTTGTGGAGGGTAAAGCTCTCATTTTTTGGACGAGTGCCTTGAACTCCCTGGTTTTTGTCTTCCCCTGGGCTACCAGTTTTGCTTTCGCTTTCGAGAGCCTCTGGTACGCCAGATTTCGGCCTTTGCTCTCCCCCTTTTCCCGTTTCTGACGTAGCTCTTCCACGAACTCATCAAGTTCATGTAAATACGCATTCGCGAGTATTGGGCTGAGAATTCCTCCTTGCGGAGAACCAATCAGACTATCCTTTCTTGCTCCATGAAGGTCCATATATCCTGCATTCAGCAGTTTCCAGATCAAGTTGAGAAATCGTTGATCCTGAATCTTCTGTTTGAGGATAGTCACAAGGGTTCCATGATGGATTTCGTCGAACGATCGCACAACTCAATACCCGGTTCAAGAACCCAGATAACCCAACCCTGAGAGAGATTGAGGTCATCGATCCCAGACATCCCCTGTTCGGACGCCGTTTCAGCCTGGTTTCCATCACCTCGTCCCCTCATGAGGATGGGCACGTCTTCGTGGCGTATCGCGATGGGATGCTCTTGTGCCTTCCTCTGGCATGCACTACACTGGCTCCGTCTCGGTCACCAGGTTTCAGCAAACTCACTGCTGAGAGTGTCACCGATCTGTTACATGTGGCTGAGGATTGCGAGGCGCTACGTGATTGCATCCATTCTTCCCTCTCATCTCTGGATACGTCTGCCTGCCCAGGTGCAACAGCGTATCCAAGACGATCTCTCCTTGATTCTTCAGGAGGTGCTGTATGAGTACGTCCGTAAGCACAATGAGCCCAGCGAGCATGGAGATGCCCATGAAGTGCACATCCGAATTGGTCACCCCGCTCCATCTACAAAAGAAAGCCTTGATCTACATCCGGCAGTCGACGTTGCATCAAGTGCTCACCAATCAGGAGAGCTTACGTCTGCAATATGGCCTCCAGCAGCGGGCTCGTAGCCTGGGATGGCCTCCCGAGGAGATTGAAATCATTGATGCGGATTTGGGCATCACGGGAGCCTCGGCGCACCAACGCACCGGCTTTCAAGAACTCGTCACCAAAGTGACGTTAGGACAGGTAGGGATCATTCTCTCGACCGAAGTCACGCGTCTTTCACGCAACTGCTCCGATTGGTATCCGCTGCTGGATGTCTGCGGCTATCGAGGCTGTCTCATCGCCGATCATGACGGCATCTACGATCCTGCTACGACCAATGGACGCTTGTTGCTCGGACTCAAGGGGCAACTCTCGGAACTCGAATTGCACACGATCCGTGCTCGCATGACAGCTGGACTCCTCAACAAGGCCCAGCGGGGAGATTTGGCCCTTCCCCTGCCCATTGGACTTGTGCGTGATGCTGCGGGCCATGTACAAAAAGACCCCAACTGCGAGATTCAGGATCGCATCGATCTCATCTTTGCCTCTTTTGTGCGCTTGCGATCGGCCAGCCGAGTGCTCCACTTTCTCAACGAGCATGCTCTCCAACTTCCGCGACGAGATCGCTTTGGGGACGTGGCCTGGAAACGCCCCACGGGAGCAGCCATTCTCGAGATCCTCAAAAATCCCGCCTACGCTGGCGCCTTTGTCTACGGGCGTACGCGTACCCTGCGGACAGATCGGACAGCCCGTCGAGCCAAAACCATTCGCCTGCCCCTGTCGGAATGGCGCATCTGCGTCAAGGGTGTTTATCCTGCCTACATCAGTTGGGACCTCTTCGAACGCATTCAGGCCATGCTCCTAGACAATTACGCTGAGTATGATCGCAACAAGACCCGTGGCGTCCCCCGGGATGGGGCTGCGCTCTTGCATGGAATTGTGTATTGTGGCGAATGCGGGCACAAGATGGTGGTGCAATACAAAGGCGGGACACGGTATCTCTGCAACTTTCTGCGCCAAAAGTACGGCGTTCCTGTCTGCCAGGATATTGCGGCAGATCCCGTGGACATGCAGGTGGTAGAAGCCTTCTTCCAAGCGCTCTCCCCTGTCGAACTGGACGTGTATGCACGTGCGGTCGCCGCCCAACAGGAGGCGACTGCGCAGATCTTGCATGCCCACCAGCAGCATCTGGAACGTCTGCGGTACCAAGCCACCCTTGCCGAGCGACAGTTCTTGCACGTCGATCCAGAGAATCGGTTGGTCGCCGCAGAGCTCGAAAGACGATGGGAGATGGCGCTCACGGAACTCAAGCGAGCTGAGGAAGCAGGAACCCCATCGCCCACGCCGGTGAACGCTTTGTCCTCTTTAAGTCAGGAGCAGAAGGAGCTGTTTCAAGCCATTGGGCAGCACCTGCCCAGACTCTGGCGGCAAGGGGACGTGGCACAGCGGCAGAAAAAGGCGCTGTTGCGCTGCCTCATTGACAAGGTGGTGATCCATCGGCCTCTTCCGGAAACGGTTCATGCACGCATCGTGTGGCGAGGTGGAGAAACGACCACGCTGAACATTCCGGTTGCAGTGGGATCCCTCACCGATCTGGTTGGAGCGCAAGAAATGGAACGCCTCTCTCTTGAGTGGAGCGCGCAAGGGCAGACAGACGAGGAGATTGCGCAGAAGCTGACCACCCAGGGCTTTCGTTCGCCGATGCAGCCCTTTGTGTTGCCGAGTACCGTTCAAGGCATGCGCTTGAAGCACAGACAATTTCAAGTACGTAGCCAGTCCCATCCGCGCCATATCGAGGGGGCTCTCACCATTTCACAACTGGCAGAGAGGCTTGACATCGCTCCACACTGGATCTATGATCGCATTCACAATGGCACGATCCAGATCAGCAGAGATGCGACAACCCACCTGTATCTGTTTCCTGACAAGCCCAGCACGCTCGAAGAGTTCGCCCAGCTTACCAAGGGAACGCTCAAGACGCTCCATTTTTGAGAGGAGTATCAAGATGTATGATCAAAGCAAGCGCGAATATCTCCTTCGATAAGCCAATTAGCGGCAGACCATTTCCGCCTAATTTCACGCAAAGCTGTGTGACAACTGTGGTTCTGTCTGAAGCCATGACTTGTCTCCCTGAAATAGGGTGTGTTCGGGCTGTCGTAAATCGTCGTAAGGATCAAATACATGACCTGTTGGACAATTTTGTCCCTTACACACGGAATACCCAACTTTCTCATCTTGCCATTCGCCTTTGGGATGAAGGTGATTCGCACAGGCTTGAATTGAAATTTTTCGGTCTTCATTTCCTGAATGATTTCTCGAATGGTTTCTAGAGAAAACCCATCGAGTGTTTCCTCATCTGTTCCAGGGGTCATGTTTCCAGGTTTCGACTTGATCTGTTCGTAGGCGAGAATATACAAGTCTTCTTTGTACATCAGCCTGTACAGATCGCGGTTTTTCCATTGTCTGTTACTGTTCAACGTCCGTAGGCGTTCCAGTCGCTCAAAGGTCTTGTAACTCATCCAAGTCAACCTCAATGAATGGAACTTCCTCTCTAGAACCCTTCCCCCTGTCTCAGGCATTGCCCTGAGCGTTTGGGTACTATGGTTCCTCCGTCGCCTTGCGCCTCACGGCGTGTAGGCGATCCCCAGGTTACACGAGAACTCTGGTTCGTCCTTAGGTACGCATTACGTCTCTTCCCATTCCCTATGGGCTGGTTCTGATGGAGAGTTCATACACCAGGAAACTTTTGGTTGTGACATCAGAAATCGGGCAGCGATACCATTTGCGCCCGATGGGCCGCGTTTTCCCACCAAGACTTGCGTTTAGGCAATCAGCTTTTACCATAGACGACCTACCTGACCGACATCTGGCCCGTGGTATTCGGGCTTCACCGGCCTTTTGGCATCATGCTCCTGTCCACTCTCCCCTTTCGGTTCGAGGTAAGATGCTGGTTTAGCTACCTTCTCTCAGTAGCACCATCCTCCGATGGCAAGAGTTCTCGCGCCTCTCTGGGCGCACATTTCCTACGCGTGCTCACGGCTTACGACGTGGCGACAATCAGCTCTGCTGGACGCACCCGGATCAGCTTCGTAGACGGGTTGAAACACACCACTGTGAGCCGATCTCTACACGTTGGCCTCCTGGGTATTGTATCCCATTTTCATCATTTTCTCTGACTCAGAGAGTCATCATGCTTCGTAGGGTATTTCGTAGGGTATTTACCATCTAATTGGGGGACCCAGGGATGGGACCGCCAGCGCGCGGGAGGCAAACGCGCCCGTTCGGGATTCTCGCGCACGCGGACCCATAGCGGCAGAGGCGGCTGAATCGCCCGGTCCCAATTCTGCCCCCGAGGAGAGGGAAAAGACATGACCTCCTCCCTCACCCCCTTGAGGAGCAGGGCAAGCAGCCAGGAACGTCGCTGTACCCCGGTGAGATCGTCGAGGGGGAACACCTCTGCGAAAATCGCCCACAGGGACGAGAGAGGGATCTGCCTTCTGCCCACTCCCGCCAGGCGGTGGAAAAAAGGCGCCATTCTCTCTTCGCCGAGAGCATCCCACACATCCTGAATTTCAGGGGGCACCAGTTGCAGGGCGTGAGATTCACTCATGTGACACCTGCGCATCCAACAGAAAGCTCTCGCGCATCGTCTGTATGACGGAGCGCTGCATACTGACCAATTGCTCACCTGTCTCGGCGTCAACTTTATCGTTTCGCAAGTAGATGAGATTGGAGAACATCCGGCTCGCTTCGGGGCTGTCGATGCTGGTAAAGTAGAGCAGCTGGACGCGCATATTCTGCGCAACCTCTCGTTGAAGTTCCAGAAATGAGAGGCGGGAAGCTGATCCAAGGGGATTATCCAGAATCAGGCAGCTCGACGCGTGGTGGTGTTTTGTGCGCTCGACCTCGCGGAAGCGAATGAGGGTGCAGAACAGGAGCACGATCGCGGTCAACCGCTCGCCGCCGCTCTTCTTCGCCATTTTCTCAATCGAGATATAGTACGGTTTGTACGCGTTTGGGAAGAGCACCTCGACTGACAAGCCGTCGAGGACGCTGTGCACGATTTCCTGAAACATCTTCGGCCCGGGCGGAATGGCCTCCGCCTGCAAGTACTGCTGATAGAGGCGTAAGATCCGCAATTGCTTCTCCTCGAAACCGAGTTCTTTGAAGCGAATCTTAAAAAAGTGGCGCTGCCCAAGGACCGGGACATTCGCCGGTATCCGGGAGCGTTTTGGGAGATCGATTGGCTGGGGACCGCTTCTGTTCGATGTGGCTCTTACAGCAGAGCTTTTCTCTTTTAGCCAGGCTCAAACTGACTGTTTCTTGCAGAGCTATCTGGCTGAAGCCCCGATCCAGCCACAAGAGTTGGAAGGGGTGAAATTCTACCAGGCCTTGCACCATGCGCAATTGGCAAAGTTCTTCGCTTGGCGTCTGGCGCATCAAGCGACTCTCGGTAATCCTGATCCCCTGGCCAATGAATTGGCGCTAAGAGAAAACAGAACGACGCTTGAGCATCTCTTGGAGTAATCACTTGCTGTGATATCTGTGCAATCTGTCCTTTCTAAGACAGAATAGTCTCAAACGACTCCATCTCTCTGCTGGGCCCATGTGGGAGGCACACCGAATGTGTCCAAGAGCCCAGGTAAAATGGCATAAAATGCATATACACGGGCTTCATGGTAAGGGAGAAACAAAGGCAGTTGTGCCACATAAATTGACGATGCTTTTTTTCACACATTTCAAGGGTGAGATGAGTACTCATCGTTGGAAACAGATTGAGGAAATGATCCGATGTGTGGGTCTGGCACATTCATGGTAATTCGAACTCATCAAGCCTCTTGTTTCGCGCTTCTTCAACCGCTTGTGAAGCGATTCTCTGGGATCAATTCATGGCTCTGCAATGATTGAACGACAACTCCCCAATCTGTGCTAGACCCCGTTCGAGGATCAAAAACAGATCTTCTTACGCTCCCAATCAAGCCACGTATCTACAATGCCTGGGAGATCTGCTATCCCAAGAAGTGGTTTTCCGCGTGATGAACGGGCGACACCAAGACCCCAGGTGACCCCTCGCAAATCACCAAGAATGCAGAATGCTGCTACGGCTTGTTCGTTGTGCGGGTTGAAAGGCCGGACTGAGCGGTAGCCGTCCAACCATGCTTCAAAGAATGCTTGTGAAGATCTCAAAATGGAATGCGGTTCCATTGCACGCCAACATGCTCCCGCACTGTCGAAATCGAAGACAGTTATGTTCTCACCATGGCGATGCACATTGTCGAGTGAGAGGTCCATATGGCAAATTCCGCGATCTAAGGCTGGATTCGCGATGACCTGCTTCAAGCGTGCGCCCAAAGCAACTGCCTGCTCCCACCTCTTCGCCTCCAAGAGGTGCCTGTTCATCCGCTGGAGCAGTTCGTCGATGAGGGTGTGAGCATCATAGCTCTCACGAGGCAACGAAGAAGTAAAGGTATCAGCCGCTTGATGGATGTGGGCAGCCGCTTTCCCTAAGAGAGTGTAGGTGTCTCGTGCAGGTTTCGGCTTTTCACCTGGTGCCCATTCAAAAAGGACAGCCACACGATCTCGCTCGTCTAGACAGAAAGACTCCACATATCCCCGCTTGCCACGTATGGGTTTTGCTACTGGGGCACCATTTCGTATGAGATGGACGGTGAGGTCTACCTCCCATTGGACTTCGGGAGCTGTCCGTTGAAGATGGTACAGTTTGAGGGCAAACCGACCTGTCGGTGTGGTGACGGCAAAAACATCATTGGTCGGCGTGTTGAGTGGCTCGCATATGACGGAACTCAAGCCGAAATGATTTTCAATGTGTTGTTCCAGGTTCATTGGTTTCTTTCTACTAAAATCTTGCGATCAAGGCAAAACGATCTCTCAATGCAGAATCTGCTTTATACATTTTGAAGCAAATATACCTCAAGCGGAGGGAATATGCGAGTTTTTTGCCGCATTTCTTGGCTCATGGGCGCATTTGTCGCTCCCTGCGGCCTAACTCCATCTGTTTCTCATTACAAGGAGAAAAGTCCAATGAGTGACCACTATGAATACACCATCAAATGCACGTTTTCCTCTGCTCTTGATCCACAGTTCCTTGATACCCTTCGCTATCTGGTCCGAACGCACGAGTATCCGTTCGATGCTCCATCAGACCATCCGTTTTTTGAGGCAGAAGCATTATTTGAAGGAGAACAATACGAAGCATGGCGCACCATCTTACAGATCGATCCCGATCAGGGCTACGGCTATTTCTCGCGTTTTTTTCGTCAGCGCGATAACGCTCAGTGGTTCACCCCATCTGGACCTCCCTACATCTTAAGCTTTCAGATTGCTATACACGATGACGCAGAAGGGGGCGTCTGGCGATTGTTGCAGTGGTTAGCTCCCATCAGCGATTCCCAAGGCTTCGTGGGATACTCCATTCGTCAAGGTCATGGTCTTTCTGAACATCCCACGCTTTGGTACTTTGAAAACCAGCAACTCGTGTCCCGATAAGGGAGATGAAAACTTCATGGCACCTTATCATCCCATATATTGTGAAGACCATCTTTCCACTGCACTACTCGCGGCGGTCCGCTGCGCCGGCCCCAAATATGCTCTAGTTTACAAAAGAGGATAAGGTATTTCGACCATCGAGGAAAGCCATGCATGTGTTTCGGTCATGGTAATGGAATACGAGTCTCGAAACATCCGTTTCACAGTGCTATAAGCGACATCGGCATTATGCTGAAGTTTTCCCTGCCGGAAGGGATGCAGGTTTCGCACATCCAGATCACCGAAGTTACTCCTGGAAAAGAGGCTGTCCAGCCAGAAAATCCTCGATCATACTCTCCCAGTTCATCTCGGCGAATTCAGATCCAAAGAAGGCTCCGATGGCGAAATCCATCTTGCCAGGCTCCCAGATATCCTCGTTTTCATAGATGGTCGTGAGTATATTCCGTTGAAGATCCGAGAGGTCGGAAACGGTTGTATTGCGCGCGATTTCCAGGTCTCCAAAAACAAAGCTGAGCAGAGCAATGCTAATGGAAGTATCGAGATCGGACTCGGCAAAGGGAAGTTCGTTGAATCGTTCTTTCACATCTGAAGACAGTTCGTAGCCCCGGAGAAGTATCCTCAGGGCATCCTGGCTGGTCTGCTCTCGCATAGCGAAGACCCAACCCATGGCTGTGGCAATTTGGCCAAGAGGATTTTCTGCCTCTTGTAAAAGGCCTGTGAAAAAGAAAGCCGTTTCTTCGCTCTTTTCGAGAAGTTGCCCCAGGCTCAAGAGAAGACTGGCACGGACAAAGGGGACAACCTCAGTTGAAAGAGATTGCTGCATATCAGGTGCTATTTTTGCTCTGTGCGATTGACAACGGCTGAGAGTATAAGCTGCCCAGGCGCGAAGCTTCTCGTCTGGTGCTTGCAATAAACGCAGATAGGTTGCATAGCCATCGCTTACAGCATCGCTTGCGTTCTGCACCCAACTGAATGCATCGGTAATCTTCAACTGTGCCTCAGGAGTTTCCCTGCGTTCTTTATTGAGCATATGGACATTAGAATAAGGAGCACCATGTGCGATCGCCTCTAGAAATGCAAGTAATTCAGTCTTATTTTGTACCTCAGAAGCTTCCAACAACTCGCAGAAGAAAGGAACGACATAGGCGGTTGAGCTATAGACCGTGCCCTGGTGGGCAACTGCATGCCAGAGACGACGAATGGCACCTTTGTAGATCTCTTCCTTCGGTGAGGCAAGAGCACGAATCAAATCAGGCACCTCACTGGCTTCACCATATGCGTGTTCCAGTTTGTTCCAGGGAATAGAATCGAGGGTTTCTAGCATGTGAGAGTTCTTTCTCGCGTAAAAACGCTGCCAATTTTCATCCTAAAAAACCGCTGCGGTAATACTGCGGAATAATAGTATATACAGAGAGACATTCCTTGTAAAGACCAACTTTCCACTGTACCAGGGCATGCGACGGGGAAATAAATAGCGTGGAGAGATCTGATGTTCTCCATTGTATATTAGCGGAGGAGCAAGCGAGTTCCTGTGCCTGACCTCTCTTTGCTTGTGCGGAGAGCGGAGTCGGAAGCACGAGGCTTCTCTGGCTCTGTTGCAAAAGAAAGCTGATCTGCCAGAATGGCGAGAAAAGCAGGAAAAGAGGATCAGTCATGATGGAGCACCCTCCTTATGCAGGAAAGCAGCGTTTGTGGGAATGCCTCTCGGCGCCTTTTACAGTAGAGTTTGCGGCGCTTTTTTGCACTGCTCGACAACCTGTGCAGTATGAGCCAGTGTAATGGAAAGCCTCACCAGTGCAAAGACCAACTCCGTGCTGTGGAAAGTTGGTCTTCACATATATTCCCGATTAAGTCCCCTGAGAATGCACTAGGACCTATCACGCTCCTCCTGCCGTCCTCTAAGGAGGAATGCTGTATACTCTTAAGAGAGAGAAAGACCAGTGGCCCCTCGTACGCTGTCCTACTCAGGAGATACCTATGGACACTTCCTTCGAAATACTGCTCCCCGATGGTCGCCGCATCCGTCTGACGCCTGAGCAAGCCCTGGAATTTGTTGCCTGGCTGGCTCCCCACATGTCTGACCTCCCAGAGGCCCTGGCCACCTGGCTCGCACAACAACCTCCCCTCACCCACGACCTGCCGCCACTTGAACCTTACTGCGTCGTCGAACGCTCACCCCTCGACGGCCGTTATTACATCGCCGATGCAGGCCTCGATCTCCCCGATTTGTGAATCCAGCACACCCCCCTTGTCCCCTCTGGAGGAAACGGATCGACATCCATCCTCCTCGGCCAACTCAGCCCTCTCCACGCACTCGCCCTGCTTCCACCTGGAGAACTGGGGGATTAAGGCGCCTGGCTCTCCACTCCTCATAGGGCCGCAATGCTCGCAACGTCCATGTGTCCCAGTTCAATCCCCTCTTGCCGTTCTCCTCCTGACCCGCATGCCACCCCTCGACACTCCCAATCCCCTGCGCCCCCGGCTTGACCCAATAAAACGAAGGATTGGTAAAGGAGCGGGCGTGTTCTTTCGGCTCCTCAATCCAGCCATGCCCTCGACACCAGGCACGAAGCTGCGGATTCAAGACACATTCCAGACACAGTGCTTCCCCAGGATTGAGCGTCCTCACCACATCCACAAACATCGAAAAGTGCCCTTTCCCCTCAAACCGTGGGTAGACAGCGACACTCGCAATGGTGGTCGCCCAATAGCGCATCCCCTGCACCTCAACATCCCACAAACGAAGGTAGGCTTCCATCGTCTCCAAATAGAGTGTCTCTCGGTAGGCCCTCCACCGCGGATCTTCGCACCGGGATCGCGCCCGCTCGAGAAAACGCCAAAAGCGCGCCGCCATCCCCTCTTGTAACCGCTCATACGTCGGCTTTCGCATCACCCCCACAGGCCCTCTTCTCTCCTTCACGAACTGATCACCACCTCGCGCAGCGGAGCTTCCAGTCACTCTCTACAGCGGTCTTCACAAAGATTGAGCTTTTATGACATGATGAAAGCATGAAAGCTTACTCATACGATCTGAGATTGCGCGTGCTTCGCGCAGTGGATCAAGGACGATCACGAGCGGAAATCGTGGCCATGTTTGCGATCTCATTAGCGACACTCAAACGATATCTCAAGCGCCAGCGTGAAACGGGTGATGTGCGAGCGAAGCCGATTCCAGGACGCCCGGCGAGGAAAGGTGCGGCTCTGCAAGCTGGGCTCTTATCTCAACTCGATGCTTACTCCGATGCGACGCTTGCAGAACATTGCCAAATTTGGGAAACCACTCAAGGGGGGCAGGTCAGCTCTGCAACGATGAGTCGTGCGATCCAACGCCTGAACTGGACGCGCAAGAAAAAAGACGTTGCAAGCAAGTGAACAGAAGGACGAGGAGCGCGCAGCTTGGCGAGAACAAGCCCAAGCCCTTGATGCAGGGAAATTGGTCTTCATTGATGAATGCGGCTCGAACATTGCCTTAACTCGCTTGTATGCTCGATCTCCGAAAGGGAAACGAACATATGGCGCTCTTCCACGCAATAGACGAGCCAATATCACGCTTCTGGCTTCGATCTCGCTTCAAGGAATGGGCGAAGTCTTCATCCTGGAAGGCTCGGCTGATGCTCCCGTTTTTGAACTTTACATTGAACAGATTCTGGCCCCAAGTTTACAAGCCGGACAAATTGTCATCCTGGACAATTTGAGTACGCATATAGGAGAAAAGGTTCGACAAGCCATCGAGGCACGGGGATGCCAACACCTGTTTCTCCCATCCTACTCTCCCGACTTGTCACCGATTGAAGAAGCCTTCTCGAAGCTGAAAGCCTTTTTACGCCGCGTCGGAGCTCGAACTCCGGAAGCATTGCAAGAGGCGATCAGCCAAGCGCTTCTTACCATTACAGCTCAAGATGCCCTTGGGTGGTTTACTCACTGTGGCTACCAATCTGTTGCGTGCGGATTGGTGAGGCGACTGAGTGTCAATATGGCGCATCATATGACAACAAAGTATGTACTAACGTTTGCTTCCTGATATGACTCATCAAGGTTTTTCTTGAGTATCCTCACATTGAAGATCAACCAGATAGGTTGCGATTGTTGTGAGTTGAGCAGCTGGACCGGAAGAACCAAAGAGAGGAGCGGAAGTCAGCGCCCCGTTGATCACTAGCAGGAGTTGATCAGCCAATACATCGGGATCGCGCGCACCAGCCTGTTGACCGAGTTGATACAAGCGTAACCGTAAAGCATGTTTGTATGCTATGGCTTGGCGGTGAGCAGGATGATCTTCTTCAGAGAACTCTGCCAGGGCATTCAAGAAAGCACAGCCACGATATCCTGGTTTCGCCAGGAGTTGGGCAGTGGCATCGATCACCGCCAACAACTGCGCTTTCGCTGATTCTTTGTGTGGTGCGATCGCTTCCTCAAACCATTGCCAATGAAGGCGATTCTCCTCTTCAAGATAGGCAGAAATTAACTCGTCTTTCGTTGAAAAGTGTCGGTAGAGCGTTGGCTTTCCCACTCCCGATTGCTCAGCAATCGTGTCAACTCCAATGGAACGAATACCTTTCCGATAAAACAAGTCAGAAGCTGTCTCCAGAAGACGCTGACGTGCGGATGAACGTGACGAGGTCATGTTTTCCCTTTCCATGTTGCAAAACAGAACTGTTCTGTGTTGTAGTGTATCATGAGTGCTTCTCTTTCAGCAAGCGCGAGGAGAAGGAACGTTTAGCCCTTCTCCTCGCGCTCTCATCCGTAGAGCAGGGGAGCCGCTCGTGCAAGAAGCGGCTTCCCTGTTGGGAAAGTTGCGTGGGAGACGAGTCTGAGATCACATTGGGATGGGACGCTGACTGATCACGATCTTTCCAAAGGGCCGGGCCTCTTCGTAGTACTGGTAAGCGGCTCTTGCGTCATCAAAAGGAAAGATACTGTCAATGACGGGCCTGAGCCCATGGTGAGCGATGAAGTGGTTCATCGCCAGAAACTGAGCGCGACTGCCAGTCATCAGGGGTCGGAGCGTCACTAGATTAAAGTAGAAGGCACTGATGTCCATGGTCGAGACGTTGCTGGGAATCCATCCAACGACACTGACCTGCCCCGAAATAGCGGTCGCCTTGATCGACTGCTCAAGCGTGCCAGGATTGGTATTCTCGACAACGAGATCAGCACCGCGTCCCCCTGTCAGCTCACGCACCGCTTCATGCCAATTGGGTATGCTTCGAGTATTGATCACTTCATCGGCCCCCAGCTTCTTGAGCCGCTCGACCTTGTCCGCGCTTGAGGTAGTTGCAATGACGTGTGTCCCAAAGGACTTGGCGAACTGAAGGGCGAAGAGGGAGACTCCACCTGATCCCAGTGTGAGAATCGTTTCTCCAGGCTGGGGCGGGCGAATACCGGTGAGCGCATTCCAGGCAGTGACAGCCGCAACTGGCAACGTTGCGGCCTCTTCATAGGAAAGATGCTCAGGAATGGGGAGGACCGTCTCCTCGCTCAACACGATATATTCTGTCAGAAGGCCATCCAGCGTGCCGCTGAGCTGCGTGCCATACTCCTCCCATCCGACAAAAGGGCCATCAAGCCACTTGACGAGGGAATTCACGACGATACGATCTCCAGGCTTGGCACGAGTAACCCCTGGACCTGTGGCTACGATCTCACCCGCTCCATCGGCCAGCGGAATGACATCTGGCTCCTTGACTGGTAAAGGATAGGTGCCGCGTAGGATCAGACTTTCCCGGTAATTGAACGAGGCGGCCTGCACCCGCAGAAGCACTTCATGAGGACCAGGAGCTGGGATGTCGTGTTCTTTGATGATGAGGCTTGCTAAGCCCCCACCATTCTTGACATGATAACTTTTCATACAACACTCTTTTCTGATTGCAGAGGAACAGCAGTGACAAGCTCATTCCTCTTTCAACAAGGACACCTCTCATCGCTGCTCTCCTGACGAGTATTCGATTTGTTTACAGAACTGTTCTGTAACATAATATTACTTTACAATACAGTTCTGTTTCATGTCAAGAACGGCCATCTAAAGAAGATGCGAGAACCTTTTATCTCCAGCAGCAAAGAGAAGAGAAGGGCCAACTACGACGCTGATTTCTCAAATGAACAGGGATAAAAGTGGCTCAATTTATCTGAAGGCCGCTGTAGCGGTACTTTGTTGATTCAGGAAAGCGCTCCTAAATGTGTGTATCTATTCCGGGTTCTGTCAGAATCCAGAGAAAGGCTTGCCCTGACGATCATTTATGAGGTATGTTGAAAACAAGAACTGATCTGATACGGAGTATTCATGAACTGCCCACATTGCGCCTCAACTTCCACCAAAGAACAAACCCGGAAGACCGCGATCGGCTATCGCATGTTCCGCTGCTCAACATGCAAGCACCGCTTCAACGAACGGACAGGGACACCGTTCAACTTCTTGGAATATCCGACCGATGTGGTCCTTCTGGTGGTTTTGTGGCGTCTCCGGTACAAGTTGAGCCTGCGGGATCTCGCAGAAATGTTTCTGGAGCGTGGCTGGGAATTTACGTATGAGGCGGTTCGCGAGTGGGAAAAGCGGTTTGCTCCCCTCATTACCGAGCAATTGCGAACAAAACGACGTGGACAAGCAGGGCAGGAGTGGTACGTGGATGCGCACCTACGTGAGGGTCAAGGGGAAATGGTGGTATCTCTATCGCGCCATTGATGCGGATGGCAACCTGGTTGATTCTCGCTTGAGTGAGAAACGGGATATGGAGGCAGCTCAACAGTTTTTCAAACAAGCTCTCGCTGTGGTTGGCCAGACCCCAGAACGGGTCACGACGGACGGCCATGCTTCTTACCCGCGAGCAGTGCGTGAAATGCTGGGGAACCATGTGCAGCATCGCACCAACACATACCTCAATAATCGCTTAGAGCAAGATCATCGTGGCATCAAACAGCGCTAGTATCCCATGCATGGCTTCGGAGATTTTGACACAGCAGCTCGCTTCTGCCGTGCCTTTGATAAATTACGGAACTATCTTCGTCTTCGCTCCGCTATGGGAGAACCCATTTCTCCCTCAGAACAGCGACGAATTCTCCTTGATCGGCTTGCGGCTTTAAAGGCTTTGATACGAGCAGCCTCCTAGCGAGAGATCGCAACATTTCAGCATTCAATCTTGCCTTGACAAGATTCTGCACTCTCAGTTCTGACAGAACCCAGTTCTCGCTGGGCAAGTTTTTTTGCAATGGATACTGCACATATATGAAGAGCATCAAGTGGCTAGGTGTGACGCCCACATTGCATGATCCTCCTTCACTCTTCTTCCCTCCACCACCTACAGCAGCATGTCCTTACGAGCGTATCTGTGGCTCCTTTCCTTAGCACTCGCCTTGGCTCCCTCTCCTCTTGGCCCCCTTTTTTTATCATTCGGAGCCATTTGGTCCCCTTTTCATTTATCAACAATAGCCAGGAAAGTTGGGTATACTCCTCGGCCGAGATTGAGGCCACGTACTCGTTGAGCCGTTGCCACCTCCATCCGGCAGGCTGGCTCTCATCCTCGATGCGCAGGCTGCGATTGCACTTGAGGCCCGTGGTGATGAGAAAGCCGCGTTCACGAGCGGCTTTCCAGATCGCCTTGGCACTGTACCAGCTATCTAACAAGACATGGGTGAGCGTTCCGGTCGCCGGTTCAAAGCCTTGGATCAGTTCGATCATCAGGTCGATTTTGCTCTGAAACGGAACCTGCTCTCGTTCGCAGACGGCTTGCTGTCGATAGAGACGTGGTGGCAGCGGGCAGCGCCATTGTAAGAGGACATACAGTCCTTGCACCAGGCTATGTCCGCGCACCCATCTCTCATGGGTCGTGGAGTGATGTGTGCCGATGCCTTCCATCTTGCGGCCCTTGTCTTTCTGCATCGTCGAGTCGTCTCCGATCAGGTATCCTGTCACAACGGGTACTTTGGGACGCCCACGACGTTTGGGCTGCATTTGCTGTTGACGCGTGAGTTCCGCTTGCACCAGTGGAGCCAGCTGTGTGCGAAACCGCTCTTGCCAGCGAGCCATCAGCGTTTCCGTATCCCACGGAGCCAGTGCGAAGAAGCGACTGAGGCAACTGAGGCTACCTCCACTGGCGACAGTGCGTTGCAATCCAGAGAGGGTACGGGCCTGCTGACATTGAATAAACCCCAGCAAGACGATCACAAAGTACTTGTACTGCGGTTTGGAAAACAGGTCACGATAACTCATCAGGTATTGCTGCAACCACTCATAGGCACATATAATGGGTAAAGGCATGGCGGACCCTCTCTGGGCAAAAGATAGTTGAGTTTTTCCTTTTGTACCATAGCGTTTGCCCGCCTGCAACCTTCCTCTGAGAAAGGTGCAAAGAGAAGGTACCCAAAAGAGGAAGTTCTCAATACTTCAATTGAAAAGGGAGACTTGCATGTATGCCATCAAGTTTGGATGAACTCCACATTCTGCGCGCTGGCTCCGAAAGGATTGCTGATCTTGAACCTCTCTGGAAATCTTTGCATACGCATCACGCCACAGTGGCCCCTCAACTTGGACCTGTGCGTTCCCCAGAAGAGTCCTGGGCGCGGCGTCGTTTGCTCTATCAAAGAATGCTCAACCAGCCTGGCTCTTTTGTTTTGATTGCGGAGCAGGCAGAACGGGCAGTTGGCTATGCGCTGGTTGCCGTACATGGAGGTTCTGATACCTGGCAAACCCCAGATCAGGTTGCCAAGCTCGAAACGCTCTCTGTACTTCCCGATGCCCGCTCCTCGGGCATCGGTTCCGCTCTCATGCATGCGGTGTATGAAGAACTACAGCAGGCAGAGATCACTGAGATCATGGTGAATGTTATAGCTTCTAACAAGGATGCCCTGCGTTTCTACGAACGCCACGGCCTGATGCCAAAAATAATGATGCTCCAAGGCTCCATTCAAAGCAGAACAGGTGAGGAATCATAACACTTCCTCAATCCAATAGTGAAGCTTGGCTCCTCTCTCTATCTTTACAGTTTGAAGGCTACATACTCTGCCCTCCCCCCAAAACTGCAAAGATAGAGGGAGTTTTTGTACCCACTCTCCCGCGCCTTCCTCTTCCTCTACAATCAATCGCTTCATTCCACTGTTTCCAACCAAATCTTGGCTAAAGCGGTCAAGATTTGGTTGGAAAGATTTAAGGGAAGAGACTTCAATTTGAGCTGTTCTCTCTCTTCTGAAAAATGCATATCGGCAAGACTCGCCTGTTCCAATAGACCTCTCTCTTCACTCTCGGAACGAATGGAATTATTGTAGCGTTCATACGCTCATTCCTTATGCTGTGGTGGTTGCCAGTTCGACTGAGATAACCAAGTCTCCAGTGTCATTAATGAGGGATGCATCCGACGAAGTTCGGAAATGTTGGCTTGATGGACATGGGTGTTGAACCACTCAAACATCGGTTCACCTCCCGATGGCAATTCCTCAAAACGGGTGGGGATCCCGGTGAAGCGCTCAATGGTTGCTGCGGCCTGAGCGAACGTGAGTTCGTCTCCGGCGAGTTCGAGTTCTTTGCCCAGATAGAGATCTGGATGTTCAAAGGCCAAGGCTGCAAACGCGCCGATATCCTCAACAGTAATCATCTGGATCACAGCGTCCGCACGCACGCCAAAACGGATAAGCATTGATCCCTCAGACTGGGTCACAATAGGAAAGGTCAGATTGCTCATAAAAAAGGTGGGACGGAGAATGGTTGCAGGCAGACCCAATGTACGAATATGCTGTTCAATCTGCCACTTACTCTCGAAATGCCCGATCCCACTGTTGCGTTCGGCAGCACCAACCGAGGAGTAGACGAAGTGCGAGATCCCTGCTGCGAGCGCCGCATCAGCGATCGCTTTCCCCCAACGCACTTCTGCCTCAAGGCCCCCCTCGCTGAAAGAGGTCTGAACACTAAAAACGCCATAGACGCTCTCCAGTGCGTTGCGTAATGAAGCTGGCTGGTCAAGATCTCCTTGTACCAATTCAACTCCTTGCAACTGAAGATCTCGTGCGCTGCGAGTATCAGTATGACGCACGAGCGCTCTCACGTTCCAACCACGAGTAAGTAACTGGCGTACAGTAGCGCCTCCCTGCCGTCCAGTCGCTCCCAGAACCAATATCGTTTTTCCGTTATGAGACATCGTTTTCTCCTTGCATGACATGTTTGGGTGAGAAGCCCCCACTTCTTTTCATTTGGAGCCAAGAGACTCCAACAGAGAAGGCTCTGTCCTTTGCTGGATGAAGCAACCGAGGGCTTGTGACCAGAGTATAGGCGAGAGCATGCGTATCGTCACTGGACAAAAGAAGAGATACTCCCTGAACAAAAGAACAGGAAGGATCCACACGAGAAATCTAAACGAGGAAGGCCCAGGAGAGTGGGCGCAAAATTCCCTTGAAAGCCGGGTTATTGACACTATTTTGTGCTGATGCCCTGAATGGGGAGCGGTTTCCTAGATATGCAGGCGCTAGGTGCTTGTGTGTAGGTGTAAATTTGGGAATTCCCAAATTTACACATATCAGTCCAGAAACGGTCAGAAAGACACTCAAAAAAACGAACTCAAGCCGTGGCTCAAAAAATCGTGGTGTTTTCCCAAGGAAGTGGACGGGAACTTTGTCTATCACATGGAAGATGTGCTGGAGGTGTATTGTCAGCCCTACGATCCAGCGATTCCCCGGATCTGCATGGATGAGATGGGCAAGAATCTCGTCAAGGAGAAATACCCATCTGAGCCAGCTAAACCAGGACAAGTTGTGCGGAAAGACTATACCTACGAAAAACGGCTGTGTTGCAAAGATTCACGAGGGAAGACGATGGGTGTGCCGTCTCGTTTCTTGTCGTGCTTAGGCGATGAGTCTAAACAGGCTGGCAATGAAGGAAATCTGTCCAATGAGGTTTCCTTTTTTTATCCCGTGAATCTGTCCCTTACGAATCATGTGCATACTCTCATAGCCCTGTAATGTGTTCCATGCTGTTTGAAACGAAAAGAAGCCCAATCCCGGTTTCACCAGCCGTTTGATGAAGCGGTGGTCTTGTTCGACCACGTTGTTGAGATACTTGCTCTCTCGGAGTTCACACGAAGCGGCAAGCTTCCCTGCTGCTTTCATTTCCTTGAGGGCTTTGGGATAGGCTGCGTTTTTATCGACCGTAATGACACGCGGAGTCACGGTGTGGGAAGCATGGAGCGCTTTTGCGAAAAAACGTTTGGCTGCCTGGACATCGCGGGTAGCACTCAACAGGAACTCCAGGGTGTTTCCCTGGCTATCGACTGCGCGGTAGAGATACATCCACTCCCCTTTGACTTTTACGTAGGTCTCATCGACGCGCCACGAGTCGGTCATCCTTTTGAGATGAGACCGACAGCGCTTCTCAAGCTCAGGAGCATAGCGTTGCACCCAACGGTAAATGGTGGTGTGATCGACGCAGAGTCCTCGTTCTCGCATGAGTTCTTCGAGGTCGCGGTAACTGAGGGTGTACCGCAAATACCATCTCACACAGACAAGGATGATTTCAGCCTCGAAGTGACGCCATTTGAAGGGTTGTTGCTCTGTCATGGTGGGCTCTCTTTCGTTCTTTTTCTCAACTATAGCCGATCAGCTTTCTTTTTTTGCAACACAGCCTTTTTGCGTGCACTTGGTGCAGATCAGCTTATTGATTACACAACGATGCGTTTTGAAGATGTTGTCAACAATGTTGATTTTGTGTTGGATACCATTGGTGACGAGACACAGAAACGGTCATTTAAGATCCTGAAAAAAGGCGGTATCCTAGTTGGTATTGCTAGCGAGCAGGAGAATAGGATCTTTGAGTGGGCGAAGCAATATGAACGGGATGCGAAGTGGTTTATTGTTCGTCCTAACCATGAGCAACTAGCACGCATTGCCGAGTTCGTTGATGAAGGTCATATGAAACCTATTGTGAATAGCGTCTATCCATTAGCTCAAACGCGTCAGGCATATGAGCATTGTTTGAGTGGTCATATGCGTGGCAAAGTTGTCATCCAGGTGGTGGAGTAGCTTTTGCAGCCGATGAAGTCCCGCAATTGGAAGTCGGCGATGGTTTGTCCGGTGGCGTTGGTGATGTGTTGATCTTCCATGATGGTGATGTGCTCCCCGCAGATCAGCGTTCGTCAGATCTGCGTCTTGGAGATCGGCTCCATTGAGATCGGCACCCTACAGATTCGCCCACCTGAGATCGGCTCGACAGAGAATGACTCCCCTCAGCGAGTCTGCAAAAAGGCAAGCCTCACGCAAGTCGATAGAGGCGTCAGGAGACCACGATGTATTCCATTCGAGCACACGACGCTTGAGCCCTGCAAGTTGTTCCGGATCTGCCATGTCGCCCCTTACGCTTTGTTTGCGAGCCAGACCGTTTGCTCGTATACTCTTTGTAGGGGATGTATCAGGTGGCTGTCGTGTGAGAACGCCACGTGAGTGAGATGGCCTGAGCATAACAGATCTGCATAGATGTGTACGAAACGTTATCTGAACACATGCGAGGAAACAAAGCGTATGAACACCATGACTGGAGAGAATCACATCTGGATACATCTTGCCTTACCCGATGAACGCTTGTATACAGTAACGCCGGAAAAAGCTCTGGCATTTGTAGCATGGCTCAGCGAACAGATAGGCGATTTGCCTCTTGCGCTTGAGGCCTGGTTCAATCAAGCAAAGGCGCCGTCTGATTATGCTCCACTGGGGCTCTATGTGCGTGCTGACTATTCCCCTGCGGACGGACACTACTATAGTGTTGATTATGGCCTCGATGTTCCTGGTGATCACCTTCTGGAGTGAACCGATGGCAGAGAAAGACAACGACATGAAGAGGCTTGTTGAACTCATTCCCTCTCTTCAGCAGGGGATGCATGTGTGTGGGTACTTGGGAAATGGGCAGATGGCATATGTCTTTCGTCGCGAAGAAAATGGGCATATCATCAATGTCTATGGCTACCACTCTGATGATCCCTCGTCAGGCATTCTTTATGATCCTTGCGTGCTTGATGATCCCCAAGATCATGAAAGCCTGCTCTACCTCGATAGTGCCTATGAGGCGGTCTGGAGCCTATGTACCATCCCTTCCGATCTCATGAGGCAGTTTCTGCTGAGAGCCGATACACAGGAAGCATGGTTTCGTGAGAACCGTGCTCGCATCAATATCGCTTTTCTCAAGCAGCGGCACCAATATACCGAATCTGACAACAGGGAGCAGATGTGACGTTTCTCCCTCTAGCCGATCAGCACAGGCTCAATCATCGGAGGCTTTTCGCCACACGCCAGAGGCAGAGGTCTTCGCCAGTGTCTGCCAGGTTTGATGACCAGAGCAGAAGAGAGGCGGATGCTGAGACTCTCGAGAGCGTGACGAGCACGCCTGCCTCTGGCGTTGCAACGCTGGAGGAGGAAGCGTATCGGTTGCAGCTGGAGGAACGTCGCATCGAGGGATTGCGAAACGAACTTCACCTCCAGCAGCAATCATTGGCGTATACTCAGGTGATTGCGTATGAGGTGTTTCAGTGGACCTATCCTGATCTTGACGAGAAGCTGGTATTGGCTATGGTAGTGTTGCAAAAAATTTTGAGCGGAGAAAATGGAGCCAGTAATTACAGCACAAGAATCATTATTCTAGAGAAAGGGCGCACGTTTTGTATCTTTTACTAGTGAGGTATGTTTATGTGTACTTCAATTTGCAGAGCTTTAATTTTTTTGCAACACTACCAGATAGTTGACCTGCCTCAGTTCGACAGAGGCGGAAAGTGCCCCGATGGCTTTGAGTTCTGCAATGGCCTTGGGATAGGCTGCGTTCTTATCGACGTTGATCACCCCGAAGGGCTGCGGGAGCGGGGTTGCCCACAACCATAGGCTCACTTGCCTGTTCCTCAACCGGATGAACTTGAGGAGCTGAATCAGCGGTGGAATGCAGCGTTTTCAAGAAGAAACGTGTGGCCGCCTCGGCATCGCGTGTCGGGCTCAAGAGAAACTCCAGCGTGTTCCCCTCGGAATCGATCGCCCGGTAGAGAGACAGACATCCATGTTCCTTTGATCTTGACGGAGGTGCGCATCCACTCTTCAGGAGTCATTGGCGGCTTTGAGATGAGGTCGGCAACGCTTCTCGAGTTCTGGAGCATCGTGCTGCACCCAACGGTAGATGGCCGTATGGTCCACCTGCAGTCCCCGTTCCCGCATCAGTTCTTCCAGGTCGCGAGAACTCAGCGAGTAGCGCAAGTACCAACGGACACACAGCAGAATGATGCTCGCTTGGAAGTGGCGCCATTTGAACGGGGGCGTATTGTCCATGAAGGAAGTTCCTCTCTTGGCAGAATAACCTCAAGCATAAAGGCCTGACTTCATTTTTGCAACACAACCCTTGCGGCTACCGCCGGATCAGGCTTCCGATTTAGCTGGATTCCCTAATGATGAGCTTCAATCGCTGGAGCGATTGACTGGCTGGTGACAGATTGCGGCCCATGATGACATCATGAATGCGGTCCGCTATGACACGGCCCGTTTCTTCCGGCTGCGGCCAGATCGATGTCAATCGTGGACGCAGGAAGTTGCAAAGTGGTAAGTTGTCGCAGCCCACCACTGCGATATCGCCCGGTATTCCCATCCCGAGATCCTGCAGGGCACGCATTAATAGCATTGCATACTCATCATTGTACGCAAAGACACCGCTGGGATGCGAGCTTCGCCACCATCTTTGGGCAAGGACAAAGGCGTCTCGCTCATCCAACGCCAGATCGATGCGCTCTACTGTTACTCCATGGATCTGTCCAATCTTGCAGGCCCCTTCGAGGCGAGCAAGCCCAACTGGCAAGAGCAGCGGATCTCGGGGCACAACCACCCCAAGTCGTTGATGGCCTGAGGCGATCAGATGCTCCGCCGCCGTCACTCCCGCCTCTTCCAGCGTCGCTTGTACATCTGATTCTGGCGCTATCATGTTCTCCGGTACAAGAGCGGAGATTCCTGCTTTGTGCAAGATCTCTACCGCTTGATCGGTGAGTTGATGCGGCTCAGCAATCACGGCGACTGGACGCAACGAAGCCCAGTGTTTTGCCGCTTCTTTGCTGTGGACCAGGCGATCTTTGTGAAACAAAACGGTGTAACCCAGTTCGGTGAGACGTTCGGCTATGTGATCATAAGCGATGCTTTGTATCTGGCTATATGGCAGGTGATAAAAAGGGATGAGCACCAGCTGACTGCGCCCGGCAGCCAGTGTGCTGGCCACCGCATTGGGAACATAGCCCAGTGTTTCCGCTGCGGCGAGGACTCGTGCACGGGTCTCCTCGGTGATGCGGCTATCAGGCGCATCGTTGAGCACAAAGGAGACGGTAGCGCGCGAGACGCCTGCCAGCCTGGCAACGTCAGCGCTGGTTGGCGGACGCTGTTTGCGATGGCCCAGCTTACTCACGCTCCTGCGTGGAGCGCTATCTTCTTCAATAATCCTGCTCATCACTTTTTCCTGTCTTGGCACCATCTGTCGTTAAGAGCATGGTGACGGCCAATGCTCGATGGAAATATTACCATGGAGAACGGCTGTCCACGCTATTTCCAGAAGGCAATGTCACCCATTCTGCTGAGGAACCTTGCTCTTCTTCCCTACAATGTCAATTGGGCGACAGCGTCTCGCTCGGAGGAAAGGGAGGGAAAATCCTCTTTGGAGAAAGAGGAACGCACCACCCTTGACAAGAGCCTTTTCTCTCCATATACTAGCACTAACGCGCGTAAGCAGTCAAGACCATAGCAAACTTCGTTCATCTTTCCAGAGAAAGAACAGCGTTCTCTTTTTTTTTTGGACGATGCTTACACGTGTAACCCAAATGATCCGATCCTGGAATCAGACTCCCTTTCTTGACGGTATTGAAAAGCGGTGATCTCATCACGAGATGGTTACACGTGTAACTTGGATGAAGGAACAGTGAAGTGCTTGTCTGATCAGAGCCGCATCGTACATCTCGCCGCCTGTTGCGAGCGGCTCATGCCGTTTCCCAGCAGAAAGCTATGCAAGTGATAGCAGCATTTGGAGGAAAAGAACGTGACTACTAAGGAGACACTACAACAGCGCGTTGATACCCTGCTCGCAGCCATGACCCTGGAAGAGAAGGCTGGACAGCTTAGTCAGTATTTCTATCTGAGTGGGGTGACTGAGCCGCCCGAAATGGCGGCGCAGACCGAGTTCCTTGATAGCGAAATCCGTGCTGGCCGTGCAGGCAGTCTTTTGTTCGTTTCCAATCCGGGTGAGACGAACCGCCTGCAACATATCGCCGTTGAGGAGAGTCGCCTCGGCATCCCACTTCTCTTCGGCTTCGACGTCATTCACGGCCTGCGGACGATCTTCCCCGTTCCGCTAGCTCTGGCTGCCTCCTGGGACCCGCAGTTGGCCGAACAGGTTCAGACGATCGCGGCACGCGAGGCACGAGCAGTGGGTATTCACTGGGCGTTCGCGCCGATGGTCGACATTGCCCGTGACCCGCGTTGGGGTCGTATCGTCGAAGGAGCTGGGGAAGATCCCTATCTCGGCGCTTGTATGGCCGCAGCGCAAGTACGCGGCTTCCAGGGCGAGGCTCTCGGCTCTCCCGACCGAATTATTGCTGGCCCGAAGCACTTCATCGGGTACGGCGCTGCGCTTGGTGGGCGCGATTATGATGAGGTAAACCTCTCGGAGAGCGAGCTGCGCAATGTCTACTTGCCACCCTTCGCTGCTGCGGTCGAGGCTGGCGCAGGCAACATCATGACCTCGTATGTTGGCATCAACGGCGTACCTGGTGCCGCCGACCGTCAGCTGATCACCGAGGTACTACGCGGTGAACTTGGCTTCGACGGATTTCTCGTGAGTGATGCCAACGCTGTGCTGGATCTTATCACGCACCGGTTTGCCCGTGACGACCACGATGCGGCGACGCGAGCAATCTGCGCTGGCCTAGATATGGAGATGTCTTTCGGCGTCCGTTCCGCAGAAGACTTCACCCTGAAGCTTGGGGCAGGCGCGTTTGCAACCCTCCCGGACGCAGTTCGCGCAGGTTCGGTGGACGAGCACCTCCTCGACGAGGCAGTCAAGCGTGTGCTGTTGCTGAAGCTTCGCCTGGGTCTCTTTGAGCATCCCTATGTCGACGAAGAACGGGCCAAAAGCACGCTGAATTCCCCTGGACACCGCGAAATCGCTCGTATTGCGGCGGAACGATCGGCAGTACTGTTGCACAACGAAGGCGGTGTCTTACCCTTTGATCGTTCAGTCGTGCGCTCCATTGCGGTGATCGGGCCGTTAGCCGATGACAAGCCAGCCACGTTGGGTCCGTGGGTCTTCGCTCATGATCTGGAGACTACTGTTACCGTTCTGGAGGGCATGCGGCGCGTGGCTGGTGCAGACATGCGGGTCGAGTACGCGCCCGGAGTGCCTACACCGAAGCGACGGATCCCTTCCCCTTTCGCTGCGTTGGAACAGCAATCCGCAGACACCGCGCCACAGAGCGCACCATTCGACGAGCAAGCCGAGTTCGAGCGAGCCGTTGAGCTTGCCAGTTCATCCGACATCGCGGTGCTTGTGCTGGGCGAGGCCCCCGATATGAATGGTGAAGGCGCATCTCGCTCGACCCTTGACCTGCCCGGTCGCCAACTGGAACTGCTGGAGGCGGTGGCGGCCACAGGGACGCCGGTCATTCTGGTGCTGCTGAGTGGGCGCCCGCTTGATTTGCGTTGTGCGGCCAAGCAAGCAGCAGCAATTCTGGCCGCGTGGCATCCGGGCACCGAAGGCGGCCTCGCCATAGCAAGGCTGCTGTTCGGAGATGCAACCCCTGGTGGCAAGCTGCCGTTTAGCTGGCCGCGTAGCGTCGGGCAGGTTCCGCTGATCTATTCACACCTGCGCTCGCACCAGCCACAAACAAGCTCCATGCGTTACTGGGATGAGGAGAGCACTCCACTGTATCCTTTCGGCTTTGGCCTGACCTACGGCGAGGTTGCATACAGCAATCTTACCTTGCATTCGACGTTGATCGACCTGGACGATACGCTCAAGGTGAACGTCGAGGTACGCAACATTTCGTCGCGCCCGGTCGAGGAGGTCGCCCAGCTTTACTTACACCAGCGATATGGACGTGCTGCCCGGCCTGTGCGCGAACTCAAGGCGTTTGAGCGAATCCGCCTCGAACCGGGGGAGACCCGCACGCTCCCCTTCGAGATTCCGGCATCAGCACGGCGCTACTGGAGTTCAGCGGAAGGAGCGTATGTGCTCGACCCATCCACCTTCGACGTCTGGGTGGGGAGTGCATCAACAGCCGAATTGCATGCTGAGTTCCTGGTGCAGGAGAGCACCAGTGAGCCTCCCACAGCACTTCTCAACTAAAAAAGCAGGAAACCTCCCTCAGCGTTGCCATGTGACGATGCGAGAGAGACGAAACAGGAAATGAACGCCAGCCGCGTCAGCTCGTGGAACAATGAAGCGCGAGCTGCGCATGATTGCGCAGGTCAGCAGACCTGACAAGGAGTCAAGCAATGATGCAAGAGCCCATTGAGGGCGATTTCACCCTCCAAGCAGCGTCCCAGGCTCCAACGGAGATTGCCGAGCCGCTACCAAACGATACCGGCACCATGTATTTAAGCGGGCGACCATTTAAGCGCTACGCCTTCTGGTATCTCATTGCTTCCCTGGGGATGACCTTTGGGTGGAGTGTTGTGCCCTCTATTTTGGTGCCGAACCAGATCCAGGCTATTGAGTTCGCACGCTTTTTCACTGGGGCGGATGCTCACGTGAACCTCACCGCACTGGAGGACTTGCGCACAGCCGTCGCCAGTGGAACCGCAACCGCCACTGCCGCACAGCAACACCTGCTGAATCTGCTCGGTCAGTTTGACGCCAGTCGTGCCCAGGCGCTTTCCCTGATCTCCTCTCTCGGAGTTTTCTGCACGATGTTCGTGCAGCCCATTGTGGGTATCCTGTCGGACCGCACCCGCTCGCGTTTTGGTCGCCGGACTCCGTGGATTCTTTTCGGTGGGATCGTCGGTGCGCTCTTCATGGTCTCGGTGAGATACGCTCCCACTGTTGCGTTCATCGCGCTGCTCTGGACCCTGGCGCAGGCATTCCTGAACCTGATGTCGGGTCCACTCACTTTTACCGTCGCAGATCGCGTCGCGGAGTCCAATCGAGGGACTGTCTCTAGCCTGAGTGCTCTAGGCAACGTTCTTGGCGGCACTATCGGAGCGATTATCATTAGCATCCTCTTCGCCAGCCTGAAGTTGGACAGCTACTTTCTCCTCGGCGGTGTGTTGATCTTCTCGATTGTCGGCTTTGTCTGGGTGGCAAAGGAACCGCCCTCGACAGACCTGCGTGTGCCTCCCCACCGTTGGGGCGACTTCTTCCGTGGCTTTCTGGTGCCATTACGAGACAGCGACTTCCGCTGGGTGTGGATTGCTCGCATCTTGCTCCTGTTCGGCTATAGCACCTCCTCCACGCTCAACTTTTTCATGCTACAAAGCTACATTCACCCCGCGCTGAGCGCTGCGCAGGCAACTCAGATGGTGCCGCTCCTCTCGATTGCGAGCTTGCCAGCAATGGTTCTGGCCCTGGTCATCGCTGGTCGGCTCTCGGACAAGCTTGGCCGCCGCAAGCCCTTTGTCATCACCTCATCGGTGCTGATGGCAGTTGCTTTCATTGCCCCGCTGATTTCAGCAACGCTTCCAGCCCTCTTTGTTGAAGCCGTCCTCGCTGGAATCGCCTTCGGTATCTACCTGCCTATCGATCAGGCCCTCTTTGTCGATATCCTACCGGATAAGGATGCCTCAGGCCGTGATCTGGGTATAGCGAACCTGGCGACGAACTTTGGTCAGATCCTTGGCCCGCTTCTTGCCGCCCAGGTGGTTGCACTCACCGGCAGCTATGGCATGATCTGGACAATTGCCGCTGTGCTGGTCATTATCTCGGCTGTTGTCATCTTGCCAGTCAAGCGTGTCCGCTAAAAAGCCCTGGCCTGTTCCTATGTGCGAGAGGGCACGGCACAGCCGGCCCTCTAGAGAATTGTTCGGACAATGAAAAGGTGTTGCTCACGAGTTATTCGGATAGCACCTCTGGAAGGAGTCCCTTATGATCCGCATCCTATTCAATGATGGATGGGAGTACGCCGAAGGTGGCACCGTTTTCGGGATGCTGCTCACTCCCACGCAGCCTGTCACCCTCCCCCACGATGCCTCGATTGAGCGACCCCGTAAAGCCGACCATCCGTCGAGGGCTGGTGGCGCTTACGCCTGGAATGGTGTCCTGACTTACCGCAAGCGCTTTCTCACTCCTCCTGATTGGCAGGGGCAATGCATCCAATTGGAGTTCGAGGGCGTGATGGGGTACACCGAGGTCACACTGAACGGACATCTCCTGGTGCTGCATCCGTATGGATACACCAGTTTCCTCGTCGATCTGACTCCCTATCTGCATGATGCGACAGAGAACGAACTTCTGGTCACTGTGAATAACAGTGCTCAGCCCAATTCGCGCTGGTACACTGGCACCGGTATTTACCGCCACGTCTGGCTGCTCCAGGGAGGCGCGCTCCATATTCCCGCCTGGGGCGTATTTGTCACCACACCCCAGGTCGATTCCACACGCTCAATCGTTGCGGTCGAGACAGCGATCACGAACACGACTGGGGCATCCGCAATGGCTGTCCTACGCTCTACAATAACAGATCCTGTTGGGGAGATCGTCGCACAGGGGGAGATCGCTGTGGCGACCCGAGCCAACGACATGGCGACTGCGCACCAGCAGTTGGCCATCACTGATGCTCAGCTCTGGTCGGTAGAGACGCCTCACCTGTATTCCCTCAGCAGTGAGGTCGTGCTTGACGGCACTGTGATCGACCGTGCGACCACCACTTTTGGGATTCGCTCGCTCACGGTTGATCCCATCGACGGTTTCCGCCTGAACGGCGTGCCGCTGAAGCTGAAAGGCGGTTGTGTGCATCACGATCACGGTCCCTTAGGTGCTGCCAGCTATGACCATGCCGAGGAGCGCAAAGTTGCATTGATGAAGGCTGCGGGCTTCAACGCGCTCCGCTCCGCGCATAATCCGCCGGCACCCGCCCTGCTAGATGCGTGCGATCGGCTGGGGATGCTCGTGATTGATGAGTCCTTCGACATGTGGCGAATCGGCAAGACCACGAACGATTATCACCTGTACTTCGAGCAGTGGTGGCAGCGCGATACCGAGGCCATGGTTCAGCGCGACCGCAACCACCCCTCGGTGATCATGTGGTCGATTGGCAATGAGATCGGCGAATCGACGCGCGAATCAGATAGTGCTGCCTGGAGTCAGCGCCAAAGTGACTTTGTGCGGATGCTCGACCCCACGCGACCAGTGCTCCAGGCACTTCCCATTCTCTTTGCCGAGATTATGATGCAGGCAACGACGCAGGGACCGGAACAGGCGTATGCTCTCATCGTGAATCCTCCGGCCCCAACATCCGATACCGATCGCTGGGGGCCACTGACCGAGGCATTCGCCGCGCCCCTGGATGTGGTTGGTTATAATTACATGCCGCATCGCTACGACTATGACCAGCAGCGCTTCCCATCCCGGGTGATCTGCGGAACAGAGTCATTTCCCCACCAGGCGTTCGCTGTTTGGGAGGCAACGGTGCGCTCTCCGCATGTGATCGGCGACTTTGTGTGGGTGGCCGTCGACTATCTGGGCGAGTCTGGGATCGGGCAGGTAGCGATTGACCAGTCGTTAACGGGGCTTGAAGCGCCGTACCCCTATCACCTGGCAAACTGCGGCGACTTCGACATCTGCGGCGTCAAGCGCCCGCAGTCGTATTATCGTGATATCCTGTGGGGGGTACGGACCGTTCCCTACATCGCAGTGCTCGCTCCCCAGCACGTGGGGAAAACGATTCAGTTCGGTCCGTGGGGCTGGGAACCGGTGATCGTGAGTTGGAGCTTCCCGGCCAGGAAGGCAAGCGCACCAGAGTGGATGTCTACTCCAGCGACGACGAAGTGGAATTGCTCATCAACGATAAGACAATGGGCCGTAAGCCCGCCGGGGCCACCGTCCAAAATACGGCCAGTTTTGAGGTTGCGTACCATCCGGGAACGGTGGAGGCGATTGGGTACAAAGATGGGAAGGAGACTGAGCGGTTCATGTTGGTGACCGCTTCGGCACCAGCAGCGCTTTGCCTCACCGCCGATCAGGAAGTAATCGCGGCAGCCACCGGCAGCATCTGCTACGTCGATATTGCGGTCCAGGATAAAGACGGCGTACTGGTGACATATGGTGAGCCAGAAGTGAGCGTGGAAGTGGACGGTGCTGGCTCGCTCCTGGCGGTGGGCACAGGCAATCCAATCTCAGAAGAGCTGTATGTCGGTAACCACCGTCAGGCGTACCAGGGACACCTGCTGGCAGTCGTGCGCAGTAACGGCCAGCCAGGTGAGATCATCCTGACCGCGTGTGTGGATGGCCTCCCCGAAGCCAGGATCAGCCTGCTGGCGCAGTAAAGGAGAAGAGGTATGTATCCAGGCCATTTCCCTGTGGCGAACGCTATGCAAAAGAGAGGGCGCGCATCATGACCACAACCAGGACATCAACGATGACGACCGTTTCCAGAATCTCCTTCGAGCATCGCCGCGATGCGCTCGGCATTGGCGCATCGCAGCCACGGCTCTCGTGGATGGTACAAACGGAGGCCGAAGCATGGCGGCAAACGGCCTACGAGATCGAAGTATCCGAACCAGGTGGGGAGCCACGCACAAGAACCGGCCCCATTGCCTCCGAACAATCGGTGCTGGTTCCCTGGCCATGTGCGCCCTTGACCTCTCGCCAGCGCCTCGCAGTACAGGTGCGCGTCTGGGGCAACGACGGATGTGTCTCAGACTGGAGCGAGCCAGCACTTGTCGAGGCCGGACTGCTCCAGGCTGAGGACTGGTCTGCGCAGTGCATCCGGCCAGCCTGGGACGAAGATCCCAGTATCGACCAGCCAGCACCGCTCCTACGTCGCGCGTTTACGGTTCGGCCCGGCTTGGCCTCAGCCCGGCTCTACATTACCGCCCTTGGGGTCTACGAAGCTGAGATGAACGGGGTGCCAGTAGGCGACCACGTGCTAGCCCCTGGTTGGACGAGCTACCACCATCGGCTGCGCTACCAGACCTTCGATGTGACGGAACTGGTGCGCGAGGGTGCAAATGCTATCGGCGCCACCCTCGGCGACGGCTGGTTCCGTGGCCGCCTGGGCTATAGTGGCGGTCGGCGCAATATCTACGGTGAGCATGTGGCCTTGCTCGCCCAGCTCGAACTGAGGTATGCCGATGGCTCGATGGAGCGAGTGGAGACGGATAAAAGCTGGCATGCCGCCCGTGGGTCGATCCTGTCCAGCAGCCTCTATGACGGTGAGACCTACGATGCTCGCCTCGCTCGCCCAGGCTGGTCCCAGGCTGGTTATGATGCCAGCGACTGGGCGGGAGTAACCGTGGTGGCGTGGGACAAAGCCACCCTCTACGCGCCAGACGGCCCCCCCGTGCGCCGCATCGAGGAACGTCCTCCGGTCGCCATCTTTCTTTCGCCATCGGGGCGCACACTGGTAGATTTCGGCCAAAATCTTGTTGGTCGCCTACGTATCCGCGTGCAGGGAAGAGCTGGGACAACCATCACGCTGCGCCATGCCGAAGTGCTGGAACACGGCGAGCTCGGTACGCGTCCATTGCGTCTGGCCAAGGCCACCGACCGTTATACTCTGTGCGGCGAGGGCGTGGAGACTTGGGAACCGCGTTTTACCTTCCACGGCTTCCGTTATGCTGAAGTGGAGGGCTGGCCTGGTGAACTATGCACTGAGGATCTGTGCGCCATCGTGTGCCATTCTGATATGGAGCGTACCGGTTGGTTCGAGTGCTCCGAGCCGCTGCTCAACCAACTGCACGAAAACGTGCTCTGGAGCATGCGCGGCAACTTCCTTGATATCCCGACCGACTGCCCACAGCGCGATGAGCGTCTTGGCTGGACTGGTGACCTCCAGGTCTTTGCACCTACCGCCACGTTCCTTTACCATTGTGCTGGCTTCCTCCAGTCGTGGCTGGCTGATCTGGCTGCCGACCAGCGGGACGTGGACGGCGTGGTCCCTTTCGTCGTGCCAGATATCCTCCACCATGATGCGGGCGGCTCTGCGGGCGGGGCGGCGGTCTGGAGCGATGCGGCAGTGATCGTTCCCTGGGTGCTCTACCAGCGCTTTGGCGACACCGGCATCCTGGCCCGGCAGTTCGAGAGTATGCGTTCCTGGGTCGATGTGATGGCCGAGCGAGCAGGTCCAGGCAGACTGTGGAACACCGGCTTCCAGTTTGGTGACTGGCTGGACCCGACGGCCCCCCCAGATCGACCAGAGGCGGCACCCACCGACAAGTATCTCATCGCCACCGCCTCCTTCGCTTACTCAGCTGAACTGCTCAGCCGGGCAGCAGGAGTGTTAGGCAGGCAAGACGAGGCCCGACATTACAGCGAACTGGCAAACGAAGTGCGCCGTGCCTTCGTCGCGGAGTATGTGACCGCCAACGGGCGCATAGTCTCGGACACCCCCACCGCCTATACGCTGGCGCTTGCGTTCGGGTTGCTTTCCGAGGAAAAACAGCGGGCGTCAGCGGGCAAGCAGTTGGTAGGGCTGGTGCGTGACAGCGGCTACCACATCAGCACTGGCTTCGTGGGGACGCCATTGATTTGCGATGCGCTGTGCAGTGTGGGAGCGTATGACGCCGCATACCGTCTGCTGCTCCAGCGCGAATGTCCTTCCTGGCTTTATCCTGTGACCATGGGTGCCACCACCATTTGGGAACGCTGGGACAGCCTGTTGCCTGATGGCACGATCAACCCCGGCGAGATGACCTCGTTCAATCACTACGCCCTGGGTGCCATCGGTGACTGGCTGCATCGCGTCCTGGGTGGGTTGGCATCGGCTTCTCCAGGGTATCGGCGTATTTCCATCGCGCCACGTCCCGGCGGTGGACTCTCCCGCGCAACGGTGCGCCACCAGACCCCCTATGGACTCGCCTCAGTAGCCTGGCGGATCGCCAATCGGCAGATGAGTCTTGAGGTGGTCGTGCCGCCAAACACAACGGCGGTCGTCACGCTCCCCGGTAGCGACGAGGCATCACTGGAAGTCGGATCCGGAACACACCGGTGGGTTTACGCGTACACTCTCGCTGACACCCGTCCGAAGCTGACCCTCGATCACCCCCTCAGTGCGTTTTTGGACGACCCGCAGGCCGGAGCAATCGTCACCGCCACGCTCTCGCGCTTCATTCCGCAGGCCGGGGTGCAGATGCAGGGTGCATCACAAGGCTACAGCGCCCTTCCCCTGCGAGCGATCCTTTCTATGCTGCCGAACACAGGGGAGATCTCTGCCGCCATCGAGAAGGCGCTTGCGGACCTCAATGAACGCAGTCAAGAGAGCCAGACAGAAGTGAACTTACCAGAGGAGTGATAACAATGACAGTGATGAGTCCTCCCAAGAATGTTGAACAGTGGAACATATTCGAGCTCGCGTTGCAGGGGAGCGCCGAGGGTAATCCATACCTGGATGGAGAGCTCACGGCTCAGTTCACGTACAAACACCGTGTGTGCGAAGTGGACGGCTTTTACGATGGCGATGGGGTCTATCGTATTCGCTTTATGCCAGACACACAGGGAAGTTGGCATTACAGGACACGGAGTAATCTTGATGCACTGAACGGTGTTGAGGGACATTTACCTGTGTTGCCCCCTCAACTGGCAATCATGGACCGGTGCGGGTATGCGATACCTACCACTTTGCCTATGCCGATGGGACACCCTACAAGCAGATTGGCACGACTTGTTATGCCTGGGCACATCAAGGCAACGGGCTTGAGGAGCAGACGCTGGCGACACTCCGCAATGCGCCATTCAACAAGCTGCGCATGTGCGTCTTCCCCAAGCATTTCCAATTTAATGAGAATGAGCCAGAACTTTATCCATTTCCTTGTCTGTCTCGTGGTTCCAGTACATGGGATCTCGAGCAAATGTGGAAGGGCCACATACCCGAAGGCTGGTCGTTCGACTTCAACCGCTTCAACCCAGTATTCTTCCAGCACTTTGAGCGCCGGGTTGCAGACCTGCTGGAACTGGGGATCGAGGCCGATATTATTTTGTTCCACCCCTACGACCGCTGGGGTTTCGCCAGGATGGATGCCAAGACCGATGATCGCTACGTGCGCTATGTGGTAGCGCGTCTGGCGGCCTATCGTAATGTCTGGTGGTCGATGGCGAACGAATACGATATTATGAAAAGTAAAACGTTGGAGGATTGGGATCGCGTTTTCCGCATCGTGCAGGAATGTGATCCCTACCAGCATCTGCGCTCGATCCATAACTGCTTCGCGTTTTACGACCACTCAAAGCCCTGGGTAACGCACCTCAGCATTCAGCGGCCAGATCCTATCCAGGCGCGGACCTGGCGTGAGCAATACAAGAAGCCAGTGGTCTTCGATGAATGCTGCTATGAAGGCAATATTGCGCACCACTGGGGAAATATCTCAGCCCAGGAAATGGTCCTGCGCTTCTGGGCAGGGACAGCCAGTGGCGGCTATGTCGGACACGGTGAGACGTTCCTGCACCCTCAGAATATCCTCTGGTGGGCAAAGGGTGGCGTCCTTCACGGCCAGAGCGTGCCGCGTCTTGCATTCCTCCGCCGCGTACTCGCTGAGAGTCCAACCACCGGCCTTGATCCGCTCGATTATGTGGTCTCCTCACCAGACGGTTTCCCTTGCGCAGGTCAAGCCCATAGCTACTATCTCGCCTACTTTGGGAATCACCAACCGGCTGAGCTCATAGTCAACCTGCCAGAGGGCGAAGCGTATAGAGGTGAGGTCATCGATACCTGGGAAATGATGGTCGCGCCGCTAGAGGTACCAATCGTACGTGGCTCAACGGTGCCGCTCCCAGGAAAACCGTATCAAGCGCTGCTCATGCGGCGAATTCAGTAAAAAGGAGACCATTCCAGAATGGGAGCTAACGACTGGGATGCGTCAGAACTGAGAACAAGTCCTGATGGAGAGACCTCTCCTGTGGTATACTAGCGATCCCCCAGCACCTCTTCAGGAGGAGTGAGCCGTGAACTGTTCTTACTGTCTCTCTTCTGCCACAAAGGAACAGCAGAAGAAAACCGCCCTCGGATACCCAACATTTCGCTGTTCGGCCTGCCGACGCATCTTCAACGAGCGTAGCGGCACTCCTTGTAACTTTTGGGAATATCCCACCGAGATCATTCTGCTCGTTGTCCTCTGGAGGCTGCGGTAGAAGCTGCGTTTGCGTGATGTCGCTGAGCTATTTCTCGAACGTGGTTTGGTGTGTACCCATGAGGCGGTTCGCGATGGGGAAGCTCGTTTTGCACCAGTGTTGGTGGATCAGCTCCGTGTGAGGAGACGCGGGCAAGCGGGAACATCGTGGTACATCGACGAAACCTACGTCAAAGTGCATGGAAAGTGGTGTTCCCTCTCTCGCGCCATCGATCGAGATGGCAATCTCGTTGACTCCATGCTGAGCGAGAAACGGGGTATGGATGCCGCCAAACGATTTTTCAAGCAGGCGCTTGAGACAGTTGGTCATGTGCCAGAGCGCGTGACAACCGACGGGCATGACTCCTATCCATGAGCGATCCATGAGACGCTTGGCTGTGAGGTTCTCCATCGCTGTAACCCCTACCTGAATAACCGCCTGGAACAAGATCATCGGGGCATCAAACAGCGGTACTCTCCCATGCGTGGCTTTGGAAGCTTCGCGTCGGCATCACGCTTCTGCAGGGCATTTGACGAGAGACGCCAATTCTTCCGGTTTCGGACAACCATGAAACAGCACGTTTCTCTTGCCGACCAACGTCGTCTGTTCTGCCTGGAATTGGCCCAGAAAAATGGACTCTTAAAACGTGGAGATCAACTCCTCTTCGACTGATGTGCTTGCTCGAAAGCAAGTGGGCTGACATACTGGAGTGTCGAGTGCAAACGGATGGGATTGTAGAAGCATTCCAGGTACTCAAAAATGGCTGAGCGGGCCTGTTGCCGGGTCTGGAAACGCACGCGATTGGTACACTCTTTGGCGAGGGTCGCAAAGAAGGACTCCATGGGCGCGTTGTCCCAACAATTGGCCGTGCGACTCATACTGACCTCAATCCCCAGCTCACGCAAGGCAGTTAGATAGCGCTCACACGTAAACTCGCTTCCCCTATCTGAATGATGGAGCAGTCCCACCTCCGGCTGGCGTCTAGCTACCGCCATGCGCAACGCGAGCTCCACCAGAGCGCCATTTTCGACGGCATCCATCGCCCACCCCACGACCCGACGTGAGAAGAGATCCACAATCGCGGCCACGTAAAGCCAGCCCTCGGCTGTAGCAACCGCCTTAGTATCGGTGACCCAGCGCGTATTAGGCAGTTCCACTTTGAATTCCCGGTTGAGAAGATTGGGAGCAAAACGCCCCTTAGGATCACTCTTGGTGGTGGGCTTGCACTTGCGCTTGCTGTGTGCGCTCATCCCTAGCTGCCGCATCAACCGCTGAACCCGCTTGCGGGAGGTTTGCACTCCTCGCGCTTTGAGGACAGCATGAATCCGTGGGCTGCCATAGACCCGCCGATGCTCCAGGAAAATCTGTTGAATGTCGGCGGCGAGCCTGGCATCTTCTCGGCAATGCTGGGAAACCTCTCGGGTTTTCCACGCATAATAGCCGCTCTCTGAGACGTCAAGTGCCTTGCAGAGCAGCGTGATCGCGTAGGTGTGTTGGTGCACTGCAATGAACTGAAACTTCAGAGTTGGGGGCGCGAAAAGATGCCTAGTGCTTTTTTTAATATATCACGCTCCTGACGAAGGAGGTCGTTTTCCCGTTTCAACTGGCGGAGTTCTTCCGCCTTCGGGGTCTGGTGGCCACTGCCAGGAAAGGCTTGCTCTCCATGCTGGGAAAACTGCTTACACCAATGATGCAGTGCACTGTCGGAAATGTCCAGGTCTCGTGCGATTTGTGCCAAGGGTTTCTGGCGAGATTGGACGAGTTTCACCGCTTCTCCCTTAAATTCCTTGGTGAATTTCCGTTGCGGTTTTCGCATGATCTTTCTCCTTTTCTTTGTAGGTTCTCTTCTTGAAGTTTACTTTCCCCACTTTTCTGGGTCAAGACCAGCATCAATGACGTCACAAAATATGCTATGAGTAATACCATGGACAAATCAGATTGGAAAAACTCAGTTTTTCTGAAAAGCGTCGATGACATCAAAAAGCTCAAGAATTCAGAAGGCTCTGCTATCCAAGTTCACGGCAGCGGCAACCTGATCCAGACACTACTCAAACATGATCTGGTTGATGAGCTGTGGTTGAAGACGTTCCCCGTCACGCTCGGCAACGGCAAGCGTTTGTTTCGTGAGGGCACTCTTCCTGCAGCCTTTACATTAACAGACAGTTTGGTTACGCCAAATGGTGGGATTTTCGCCAATTATGAGCGAGCCGGAGAAGTTAAGACAGGCACTGTTGGGGCTTAAGGCAGCTAACTCATTCATTAATAATTCCCCAGATAAGCTGAATATCTTCACCAGGTGTTTTCGTTTGTAATCATTGGTAGCATTGATAGCAGATGTTTGAAATGGGTATTGTCAACTTAAGAATTTTTGTTGATGAACTTTCACCACTTCGATGCTACTTTCCCCAAGATTCTTTAGAAAACACTGTCCGAATTAGGGCGTCATCCCCACTTTAAGGCATGTTTCTCCTATATAATCTCTACAATTTTGCTTAATTTGACAATACCGGCTAAACAGACCGAGAAGGGAGGCGAGAAAAAATCACATAAAATAGAAATAAGTGTTTCAAGTAGATTTAAAAGTTTTTGGAGTAAATTGGCCTGAAAGTGGCCCGTTTCTGTCCTGGGAGGAGATTCCATTTCCTGGTAAGCTTCTGTGTTGATGGGATTGTTCTTTGATACGCCCACTTTGATCTTTCAAATCAACGTGAAAGGTGTGAATATCATGATGAATCGTCGTATTGTCCTCAAAGGACTCGCGTCGCTTGCAGGTGTGGCACCAATTGGCGCCCTCGTATATTGGACCTCAAAGGGAACACATGTACTTGCCCTCACCAAAACGCCCAGAACCATCAAAGTTGCCTCCACAAAGGATCTTGGCACGGTTGATCATCCCAAGAGCGTAGCGGCACGAGACGGCGGCGCAACTGCTCTGATTGGAGGACAACTGCTCTGGACATTCAATGACACATTAGTCGCTGGTGACTCACATGTCCGTTCGAGTTCTGCTGCTCTGGCGGCTCCCACGAATCCTCTCGCCGTGCATGAACCGTTAGATGCAAAGGGAGCCCCTTATCCATTTGTGCCATTCACTGCCGATGAGCAAGTGTATAATGACTCGACGGGCAAACCAGACGACAGAATAGCTATCTGGCCTGGCAGTGTGATTAATTATCAGGGAGGCGGGCTAGTTTACTCTTATAAACTCAAGGTACAACCAGGTTTCCTCAACTATCAATTCATTGGCATCGCCCTCGCCCATGTCCAGGCGGGCAAGACAGTGGCTACACGTGAATCTGGCCTGCTCTTTACCTATCCTGAACCTGATTTCGTGAATGCGATGATCTACAACAATACCGTTTATGTCTTTGGGCGTCCACACAATATGGATACGAGTAACGGTCCATACGTGGCCGCGCGCGCGCCACTGGCACTGGCAACCAACCGGAGCGCCTATACCTTCTGGAACGGGAGTAGCTGGACATCGGATGTAAATCAGGCCGCACCGCTCTTCACAGATATCCCCGGTGCCATGACCGTCTCCTATAATCCTTACCTGAAGCAGTTTCTTGTGGTCTATAGCCAGGGACTCACCAACAACGTCGTGATGCAAACGGCTCCAAGTATTATCGGGCCCTGGAGTCGCCCTTTTGTCGCCTTCGCAGGTCTTCCGCCATCTCAGGGCGGCACGGATTACGCAGGCATCGAGCACCCAGAACTCGCCAAAAATGGAGGTCGGACAATCTACATCAGTTATTACCGAACTCTGAGCCAGCTAACAGGAGAAATGCATCTCGTTGAGGTCAACTTTCAGTAAGAGATTTTCTCCCAAGGTTTGTGAACGGATCTTCAGAGCCTGCTCTCGTATGTCTGAGAAACCGTTCAGAAGGGCTAGTATTACAACGAGACTTTGTGGAGTAGACTGAAAGGGAAGGGAGGTGAAACTCGATGTTTCCGCTGTGTGATGTCATTGCAGGTTCTGTCAGAATTCAGAGAAAAGCTTATCGTAGAGATCGTTTGCAAGGTATGCTGAGGACAACAACTCAACTGAGAAGGAGTGTTTTATGAACTGTCCACATTGCGCCTCATCTATGACCAAAGAACAAAGCCAGAAGACCGCGCTCGGCTATCGCATGTTCCGCTGTTCAGCTTGCAAACACATCTTCAATGAGCAACTATACCTTTCAACTTTCTGGAATATCCCACTGATATCATTCTCCCGGTTGTTTTGTGGCGGCTCCGGTATAAATTGAGCCTGGGAGATCTCGCCGAGATGTTTCTTGAAAGAGGGATAACGTTCAGCTACGAGGCAGTTCGGGAGTGGGAAATGCGGTTTGCTCCACTCATTACAGAGCAATTACTGTCGTTTGATCCATAAGTTTGCCAGAACGGGGAGATATGCGTCAGAGGTAGAAAATGGCGAGGATATGGGGCAAATTTTAATTGCACCCGTTGTAAGTACTCCAGAAGAGGCTGAGGCAGAATCATTTGTTTTTGGCTGCTGAAAAAGTTGACAAATTTTCCTTGGTCGTGAAAAATGCTACTCAGAAAATGCAGCCTCTCTTCCCCATTGTACAGTTTAATAAACTCTGCTCCGGTGAAGAAAAGATCGGTAGGGAAGAGGGAGATCTCGCGGATTGTGACCAGAAAAATCATGAGCATACAGGTGTGCAAACAGTGCTACCAAAGCACAACCAAACAGCAGTACGAACGAGGGTGAGTCCTGCTACGGCATGCAACTGGGCTCGCCAGAGAAGGCGAGCCCAGTTGCATGCCCCGAAAGCTGTTTGTCCTCATCGTGCAGTGGGATGATGATGAGTATAGCATCGACCGACCATCATGGGCGTCGAGGTCTGAACCAGTTCCTGAGAACCGAAAAGATCCCTCCTCTTCGAGGTGCTGCAGTCGGCTGCTGCAATGCTGGCATTGGCCGTTGAGACGTCGAGGTCTGAGGCTCGTGTACTGGCGTCGAGTGGTGAGGCTGAATACCTGGAAGCTCAACAGGTCTGGCTCCTTTATCGAGCCAGGGGGTTTTTCTCTCTGCGGATGTGTAATAGACTTCAGCTTCTGGTATGGCAGCCCCCTTCTCTTCTACCTGGGGAGAAGGCTGCCTCAATCCCAATTTCTTCAATTGCTGCTGCTTGCGAAGCTCCATGAGCCTGGTAAATGCTTCGGCCTCCTTTTGTCGTTTGGTTTCTGCTTGAGCCTGCATTTCCTCCTTTGGTGGAAGACCCTTCAAACGCTCATTTTCTGCGGGACACCAGCGCTCGCTCTTGCAGGCGGGGCAGTGGGGAAATCGATCATACGGATGAGGTTCCTCTAACAGGTGCCAATAGTATTCAAAGAGGGCATGACATTCACAGCAATAGAGCAGCGTATACGTATTCCACGTGTTCGAACGACAGTGTGGGCAAGCAGTAGGCAGAGTAGCACTCCGAATGGGTTTACGACATCGATGACATCCGTAACCAGAATCAGACATGCGGAACTCATAGTTTTCTGTCTGGGGAAATATCTCATACTAAGTTTGCACATTTCAAAACAAGCCGCTTAAGCGGTCAAGAGATCAGCAATTTGCTCGCTTGTGGTGCCTTGAAGCGCGTGATCAGTGATCCATGCCACAAGCAAACGGTGATGAATGTGCTGGAGATTCCGTTTGGCTTCCCCCAGCGTTACATGCCGTTGCCATTGGGTCTGCAACCAGCCGCGATGCTCCTCCAGAAAGGAGAAGGCGATCCAGCACAAGCTCCAATAGCGCTGCAGCCCCTGGGCACTCATCAGTTGATAGTGATCAATGCCCAGCAGTTCTTTGACGTCTTCAAAGAAGACCTCGATGTCCCAGCGACCAGAGATATGGGTGAGCAGCTGCTCCACATCGGCCTGCAGATCGCTTGAAGCCCAGAAGCGAGCCCGGCTCACTGGATCATCGAGGTGCTGACGAATGATGATCAGTTGACAGCGATACAAGCTTTTCACCGAACTGCTCAGCACATGTACCCACACCTGATGCTCGGGGTTGCGTGGCCAGGCACAGGGCACAAAGGCCGCATCTGGTAGGCTTTCGACATAGACGGAAAGTCGTTGCCAGCTCCAGCCTTGTGGCGAGGCCGCATCCGGGATGCGCACCGAGCGATTGCTGCGCAAGGCCGTGGTGATCAAAAAGCCACGATCTCGTGCCGCTTTCCAGATAGCTTTGGCGCTGTACCAACTGTCGAGCAACACATGGGTGAGCGTGTCCTGCGGCGGCTCAAACTGCCTGATGATCTCAATCATGAGGGCAATCTTGCTCTGGAAAGGGACCCCTTCTTGCATACAGGTCGCCTGCTGACGGTAGAGCCGGGGCTCAAGCGGAAAATGCTGTCCAAGCAAGACATAGAGACCTTGCACCAGGGAATGGCCCTTGACCCGCTGGTTCTGCTTGCTGTCGTGATGTCGCCCCAGGCCTTGCATCTTCACGCCTTTCGGTTTGCCAATCGTCGAGTCATCGCCAATCAAGTAGGTATTGTCAAGTTGATTAGAGTAGTCACAAACAGGCTGAACGGTATGATAGAATGTTCTCATGAAAAAGAACAGCCCCGTTTCTCCATACAAAGGATACCGTTTTCCGCCCATCATTATCAGCCATTGTGTCTGGCTCTATTTCCGGTTTTCTCTCAGTTTCCGCGATATCGAGGAACTCATGGGAGAACGTGGGGTGCTTCTATCGTATGAAACCATCAGACAGTGGTGCATGAAATTTGGTCAAGCTTATGCTCATGAGCTCAAACGGCGACGTGCTCGACCTGGAGACAAATGGCACTTGGATGAGGTGTTTCTGACCATCAATGGGAAACGATCATATCTGTGGAGAGCTGTCGATCAAGATGGCAACGTGCTTGATATTCTCGTGCAAAGCAGGCGCAACAAAAAAGCAGCGAAAAAGTTTTTTCGCAAGCTGCTCAAGGGCCTCGAGTACGTTCCACGTGTCATCATCACCGACAAACTAGCGAGTTATGCAGTAGCGAAGAAAGAGACGATGCCTAGCGTCGAGCATCGCCAGCACAAAGGCCTCAACAATCGAGCGGAAAACTCACATCAACCGACGAGGCAGCGTGAACGGACCATGCGTCGTTTCAAATCCCCTGGTCATGCGCAGCGGTTTCTCTCCGCCTTTGGTCCCATCTCTGATCATTTTCGGCCACGGCGACATCGCCTCAAAGCCTCAGCGTATCGAGCCCTCATGCAAGAGCGATTTGAGGTCTGGAACGGGGTTACCAATGGAAAGAACATCGCATAACCAGGTCATTTCCCCAGCCATCTCTGTTCTTTTCCTTCTCAAGAAGCTTTGTTTGAGCAATATGGTCCTCTTCGAGCAGTAAGTTGACAATACCTTTGTAATAGGCTGTGACCTGGTAGAACAGACAACGGAGAAGAGTTTTAAGCAACCAAACTATCGCTTCGTCGAGGCCGATGTCTTAAAAGGGCTTCCTTTCCGCGATCGCAGCTTTGATTTTGTGCATCAGCGCCTACTTTTCCTGGCCATTCCAGCGCACGCATGGCCAAGTGAACTCCTTGAACTGGTGCGTGTGGCGCGTCCCGGCGGCTGGATTGAACTTGTGGAGTCCGAGATCCAGGCACGCAACGCGGGTCCTGCCACCCAACGCATGGGCCAGTGGATCATCGAGGTGAGCAAACGCCGTGGCATCGATTCCTCTCAGGTGCCTCACCTTGGTACGTATCTCAAGAATGCGGGCCTACAAAACGTTGTCACGCGCAGCGTCACCGTTCCCATGGGCCAATGGGGTGGGCGCGTAGGCTCCATGATGGCCGCCAACATCAATTCAGCCTATCAGGCTATGAAGCCACTCATCACCTCACAGCTAGGCATCTCGCCCGAAGCATACGAGAAAAACATCCTCCTCCAGCATCAAGAATGGGAGGAACGACACCCAGCCTCCGTCTTCTACGCCGCCTACGGCCAGCGCCCCCACTAAACACGGCTTCCAGTCGCGAAAACAAGAAAACGCGCGAAGAGTCGACTATGTGGCTCTTCGCGCTGTTCCTTCCTGGACACGAGGGCCAGTACACCGATCTGTTCCCTCCTGGCTGCAGCACACTCCTCCCGCACGAACACCGCCGCGAAGCCGATGGACCATCAGATCAGCATGTTCTCCAAGATCCACCGGATCTGGTCATGGTAGGTCGTCCAGTCGCGACGTACCATCTCAAGACCAATATCGTCCTGGGGCGGATGTTCCCCGTTCGTATCGCTCAGGCATCTCTCTTCCTGGGAAGGGTCACCGTAAAGGTCGATCCTTTTCCGACTTCACTGTCCACGGTAATGGTTCCCCCATGGCGTTTGACGATCTCCTGCACAATGTAGAGTCCCATGCCCAGGCCGGGGATCGCTTTCTGCCTGGGACCAGTGGCCCGATAGAAGCGCTCAAAAATCTTGTCGCGCTGCTCTCGTGGGATACCCAGGCCATGATCACAGACACGGACCGTGACCGTCTCTTCGGAGGTACTCAGGTCCATCTCGACCGTCTCTGCGCCGGGAGAATACTTGATGGCATTGCTGATCAGGTTGGTGAAGATCTGTCCCAGCCGGTCTTTGTCCCCGACCAGTGAGCGTGGGGCGGCACCTCGCACCACAATGGTATGCGTCGTATGTATCTGCTGCATGGTCTCGGCCACCTCGTGAAGCAACGCGTCAAGATCAACCGTCTCCCGGACGTACTCCAACCGACCTGCCTGGATCTTGGAGACATCCAGTAACTCTTCAACCAGGCGTTCAAGCTGCTTGACAGGTCCCTCCACCCGGGAAAGCGCTGTGGCAGCCTCGTGCTGGGATTGCCTTTCCAATCGTTTTCGCACCAGTTGGGTCTGCATCTTTAAGGCGGCAAGCGGATTCCTGAGTTCATGGCTGGCCATGCTGATAAAATCATCTTTGCGTTGTTCCAGTTCCTTGCGGGCCGAATTATCCAGCACAAAGGCGATTGCTTGGAACGGGTGATGCTCTAAGACGACGGCCCCCACAAGCACAGGAAGACGGCTGCCACCTTGACACACGTACTCTTTCTCATAAGGCGTCATAGACTGCTGCGTGGCAAGTTCCTGATGGGCCTCTAAGGTACGAGCCAGGTCGTCTGGGGGCGTCATGTGCATCCAGTTCATGCGCCCGGCACGCAGGTCTTCGCGGGTATAGCCGGTCATGCGCAGATAGGTGTCATTGGCGTCTACAATCTGCTCCCCTTCGATGATATTGATTCCGATAATGCTGGAGTTCATCAGGACCCTCGCGCGCTCCTGACTCTGGCGTAAAGCTTCCTCCGTCCGTTTCTGCTCGTCGATGTCGGTGGCAGTGCCAAACCACTTGACGATCTGGCCTGCGTCATCACGCACCGGCATGGCGCGGGCTAAGAACCAGCGATACTCCCCGCTCTGGCCATTTCTGAGACGCTGTTCGTGCTCATACATGGCTCCCGTGTCCAGGGCATGCTGCAAGTGCGCTCGGTGGCTTTCACGATCATCAGGATGGAAGAACTGGAGATACGCCCATGGGTCGCTTTGTATCTGCTCAAGCAGCAACCCGGTGTAGTCACGGTAGCGCTGGTTCACATACTCAAGCAGGCCGTCGGGTCGTCTCACCCACACCAGTTGCGGCACCGTTTCGGTCAGCACACGCAAGCTTTCCCGGCTTTCTTTGAGCTGCTGCTCCGCCCGTTTCTGCTCCTCAATGTCGGTGCAGGTGCCAAACCATTTGAGGATCTGACCGGTTGCATCGCGCATCGGCAGCGCGCGGGCTAAAAACCAGCGATACGCTCCAGTTCGTCCATCTCTGATACGACATTCGTTCTCAAAGAGTTCACCGGTGGCAAGGGATTGCTGCCGAAGCGCAAGCGTGTGCTCGGCATCTTCGGGATGCAGGAATTGACGCCATCCATAGTCCCGTATCTGCTCGAAATCGGCCTGCGTCAGGTCACAGTAGCGCTGATTACAGTAGTCAACACGGCCATCGGGCTGCGTTGTCCACACCAGTTGCGGCAGTGTTTCAGCCAGCACGCGCCAGTTCTGCTCACTGGCTTTGATTCTCTGTTCAGCCTGTTTCTGCTCGTCAATGTCGGTAGCAGTCCCAAACCATTTCAGGGTCTGGCCTACTTCATCGCGCACCGGCAGGGCGCGGCTTAAGAACCAGCGATATTCCCCGGTCGTGCCCTGGCGCAGGCGCATTTCTGTTTCATACCCCCCGCCGGTCTGGACGGCGTGCTGCCACGCGGAGCGGACACGTTGCCGGTCTTCAGGATGCAGACACTGCATCCATCCCTCCCCCTGAGCCTCTTCGTTACTCAGGCCGGTATAGTCGCGCGCGCGTTGATTAAACGAGTCCTGATAGCCGTCGGGTCGCATGATCCAGACCAGCTGGGGGATGGCATCGATGAGGGCATGGATTTCCGCTTCGGCGCGCTTGCGCTCAGTGATGTCGGTCCCGACATAGACGAGATACTCGACGTGGTGGTCCACGTCCCTGCGGGGAATGATCGTTGCCTCAAGGTGAAGGTCCATCCCTTCCCTGGGGTGAACCACCGTCTCGAAACGCACGGTTTCTCCCCTGCTGGCTCGCGCGATGGCGGCGCGGAGCTGCGCTTGACTGGGAGGAGAACAGGACCACCACCGGGCTTCGGCGAGCGGTTTGCCAATCACCTCCTCACGTCGGATGTGCGCATCGTCTAACGGGACCTCATTGATCTCCAACACAATCCCCTCGGGGGTCAAGACCCCGATCCTGGTATGCAAGCCATTCAGGTCATCGATGGAGAGACGCTCGCCTTGGGGAACCGGCGCCTCTCGTTGGGCTGCTGTTCTTGCTGCTCTCCCCTGGTGAAACTGCAGCAGAAGCCCCCCAACCGTCGGAGCGAGTTGCACGTGCAGCCAGGTCTGGGTCACGGGAGAACGATACGCCACTTCGCTTGGCACTCGGGTCTGGGTGGTCTTCTGGACGGCCTGGTAGAGTGCTGTGCTCACCAGCTGGGGAGCGCAGCGCCACAATGGCTTGCCACATACTTCCTCTCGTGTGGCACCGAGCAGGGTCTGCGCGCTGGCATTGGCATACACAATCTTTGCGGCATCATCGACGACAAACAAGGCCCCAGGAAGCGTCTCAAGAAGCGTGAGGAGCGTCTCACTCGACGCAGGCGTGAGACGCTTGGTCGGCTTGGTATTCGACATGGTGTGGTCAATCTCCCTTTCACGTGTCCCCATCCCTGGTGGCGAAGATGCGTACCTGCTCTCATCTCTCGAAACAGCATTGAGAAATGTGAGAAGACGCGGAACCCCCTTCTACATGAAACGACTTTCAAGCCCTTCTGTCGAGAGGGCTTACGAGAGGGCTTGAGCAAGGGTATGCTTGCTCATAGGAACTGTCGGGTCCGAAAGGCGACATGTTGCTCGAGGAGGAACCTGCCCATGTGGTACGCAGGCATCGACTGGGCTGACGAAAAGCACTACACCGTGGTTATCCGATGATGTCGGCCATCACAGTGGCACGTATTCCCGTTTGACGAGGTAGTGTACACCAGCTTTTCTGGCTTCCTCAGCCCATAGCTGCTCGATCGCCAAGAGATGCGCAGTGACGGGGGAATAAGAGAGACGCGCTCGATTCCCTGAAGCGCTTTCTGGACACTTTCTCGCTCTGTCATATCTCCTAAAAATGTTTCTACGCCCTGCGCCTCCAGCTTTTCAGCAACAGATGGTTTACGCACGAAGGCACGCACTGGGATCTTCCGTGCCAAGAGTTCTTTCAGGACGGCATTCCTCACAGCACTCATTGTGCCTGTCATAAGCATCATGGTCATCTCCTCCCTTCCTCGTCCTCTATGCGCAAAATGATTTTTCCGCGCGTGTGCCCTTGCAGGGCCTGCTCAAACGCCTGGGATGCCTCTGAGAGCGGGAAGACCCGCTCGGTGGTTGGCCGGAGCTGGCCTGTATCTATCAGGTTCCCGAGGTGTATGAGCTGTTCTCGATTGGGCTTGACGACAAAAAAGAACGCACGCACACCAAAGGCGGCAGCCTGCTCTTGGGATGGGGGGCTAAACACACTCAGGAGCAATCCGCCCTTCTTTACAACGCACCAGGAGCGAGCTACTGTCTCACCGCCTATGGTATCAAGCACTATATCAACATCACGCACCACCTCCTCGAAACGCGTGGTGGTATAATCAATGATCTCATCGGCTCCCAACGTGCGTAGGAATGCATGATGGCGTGCAGAGGCTGTCGCGATCACCGTGGCACCAGCCCACTTTGCCATTTGAACTGCCATGCTTCCCACGCCACCAGCGGCACCATGAATGAGAAGCGAGTGCCCACTGGTAAGCCCTGCGTGTTCAAAAAGCGCTTGCCAGGCTGTCAGTCCAACCAGGGGGACTCCGGCTGCCTGGATGTGCTCAAGGGTTCGTGGCTTGGGCGCCACATCAGTCGCGCGTGCGACAGTGTACTCCGCAGCCGCGCCATCCCGCCAAAATTCGGTGAGCGCATAGACGGCTTCTCCTACAGCCACACCGGTGACGTCGGGTCCCACTTCAACGACCTCACCAGAAACATCATGACCTGGTATGGGATGCTGACGTTCGGTACCAGCCGGTGTTTTCCAGGTTTCCGACCAGGTCGGTTCCTGCCACATCACACTTGTCGCATGGACACGAATCAGGACTTCTCCCACTCCTGGCTGAGGTTGCGGTGCATCTTCGAACACACATTGATCGGGTCCACGCTGAGCATACAGACGGATAGCTTTCATCGCTTACATGTCTCCTTGTTCTTCCTATTCTTCCAGCACATTTCCAGGCTGATCTCTGCAGCAGGACCGACACATGACCCAACGAAATGCCGCAGACGCCGAGAAGTCTTGAGCTAAAGGGGAGCTTCTGAATGGATACGTACCTGCATGTGGCTCCGAAGTGCTTTACCTGGCAAAATTATAGAAGGATAGTGGTCTTCCTACAAGGGCCATTTTATATGGAAAGTACGGAGCCATTTTGCGATGCCAGGTTTTGGAACTGACTCTCTATGGCGAGCGTGCCCTTGGCTGGAGAGGTGCGTTTATCCCCCATCTGCTGCGTCTGTTCATGCCTTTCTCACGCGGAAACGAAGGGTGGTCAGTTGCTCTGCTTGTGAGACGGCTATCGTCTCTCAGGCAACCTGTTCGCCCGCCTTTCGGGCAAAGAAGGGGACACCATCACCGAGCAAGATGGGCGCTACATGTACGAGGATCTCGTCAATCAGTCCTGCCTCGAGACACTGACGGGCAAGGCTGGCACCGATGATCAGCAGATTCTTCCCCTCTGCGGCTCGCAAGCCTGTCGCAACTGCGGATCGAATGTCATCCGAGAGGAGCGTGATCGTCTCATCTTCTTCGTCGTCAGGTGCGTGATGCGTCAGGACGAACACAGGCCCGATCCAGGCTCTTCCGAAGACCTTCCGATACTCTGGTGGTAGTCCCGGTTTCCGGCCCACATCGTAGCTCCGTCTGCCACTCAGCACGGCACCTGTCGTCTGGATGACCTGGCAGATGGGAAGCGCTCAACGTCGGCAAGAACGCAGGCATCTGCGTCGTCAACGCACAGCTCAACGACGCACGCTTGTACCCACGTCTCCTCAATGCCTCTCTGTTGTTCCTGCTTCCACGCCTGCCTTGGCCCCTCTTCTTCCTCCTGATCCTCCTGCGATGATCCCTGGGCCCTCTCGACCTTCTGCTCACCATCCCTGGAAACGTGGACCTGCCTGCCGTCCAAAGCGGTTTGCAAAAAGTTGAGCCACACCCCGTCATCACGTCATCACGGGTGCCCCACACTTTTTTGCAAAGTTCAGAAAATTGTGGGCGAGGATCCGCCTGGTTGTATTCTTCTTACGTTCGGGTGCTCACTCTTTGCAAAAAGTTGTGGCGCACCCCGACTCTACGGGTGCGGTTCATTTTTTTGCAGAGCGTCCATCTTGGATAGCTCGCTGGGAAAAGGTCTGCCGTCCCCAACGCCTCTGTCCCTCGGTCCGTCCTTTGGGAGCCATTGAGGTTGGGGGAGGGGAGGGGAAACACGCCAGGATAAGAGGCAAAGGCAAGCGCCAGAAAGTTTGCTGCAAGCGAAGAGAGGCTTTGGCCAAAGCCGCTTGACTGCGTGCGCGAAAACGTTGGAGGCGGCTGGTGTGCCAACTCGCCCTGACCACATGCCAGTCCTGGGTCCATCGGTTACTGCACAAGGTGGTTCACAGGGCCAACATCGCATTCACCTGAGGACGTGCCCAATGCATCCCTGCTCCTTTGAGGCGAGCTTGCACCACCAGTTTGTTGCCGCTTTCCGCAATCCCTGATCCAATAGGCCAGCCACCTGCCCGATACTGCTGATACTGCATCTGCCCTTCCCGTTTGTGCAGATAGGCCACCTTCTCGAGCATCTCGTCACCTGGAGTTGATGCGCTCAGTCGCCGCACTTCCTTGAGTACGCTTGTCGGTCCATCCTCCTTGAGCTTATGCCACTGCTCGCTCACCCATGTCGGCCGCAATGGCACTCCGGCGTTTTGGGCCAGGGTTGCGATCTCACTGATGTATTGAGCGGCATGCGCAAAATCCAGAATACGCACTGCATCGGCACGATGGCCTTGCACAAATCCCTGAATCCATTCTGCTCCATCGTTGATGGCGGCTACCTCTCTGGCTTGATCGACTCGTCGCCGCTGGATCTCGAAGGACGCCAGATCTCCAAAGGTTTCGGCATCGGCCAGGCGGGCAAAATAACTCAGCTTCTCGCAATGCGGCTCACCTGACTTCGTTTGGCATACCTCGCCAATTGTGACCATTTTGACCTCCGCCCACTCGTTTGGCAAAACGGGGATCAACACCCCATCTGTTGCCATCGCCTGCCGCGGCGCTGCCTGTTTGGGCTGCTCACTCCCTTGCCCTGGGCAAGCGTATTGATCCTGCCACTGTTGCAAGCATGCTCCTGCCTGTTCAGTGAGTCGGCGCACCGTGCTCTTACTGACCTGGACTTTCAAAAGGGTTTCCAGGTGTGTGGCTGCGCAGGCATATGGCACCATGCTTCCCAACAAGACCAATCCCTGGTGGGCATGAGGCGTCAGTCCACTCGAGGGCAGATTCAGTTCTTCATCCAGGGGGAAAAAGCCCGCTTCCACACTGCGGGCACGTTCCATACCGTCGGCTGAGTTTGACCTCTTGGCCCCCTTGCGTTGCCAATCTTCGCTCGTGTTTACCTCGCGCCTGTAAGTCCGCTCCACACTGCGGGCAATGGGGACGCTTCTCTGCTTCTTGTCCACTCCAATCCCGTTTGGGACTCTGTTGAGCTAGGTCAGCTAACATCTGGGCCCGCATGCCTGAGAGCCGAGCATCCAGCTCGTCTTCGATCTCTTGGAATGTCGCTGTTGGGTGCTCTTTGCGCCACGCTTCCATTTCTTCAAAGACGCTCTCGCTGAGCAGTCTCCAGACTTCGGCGAGTGAGGATTTTTCCATCGGCAACCTCCTTGCTGGCTTCTTCCTGTTTTTTTTATCTTATCATTTCCCCTTCCTCTTCGCCCCAATCGCTGAGTTTGCAAAAAAATGAACCGCACCCCGACTCTACAAACAACTTGACTTTTCTCTGCTCTTCAGGTAGACTTGATAGGTAAGCTTTTTTGAGAGACCCAAATGGTCTCTCTTTTTTTGCTCCTTTCCCTCTCCCTGCGCGAGAACACCCCCTCCCATGCTCTTTTTGCGCGACGCATGTAATTGTTTCGCTTTTGTAGAGGGTTTAGACTGGGATGGACGAGTGGAAGAAAGAGCAGGAAACCCATGCAAACAAAACATCCAATTGCCCCTAGGCACGCACTTTCTCTGATCCTCTTTTTCACACCCTCTGTGAGGAATTCTTTCCTGTTCCTCCCTTTTTTATTCTCTTCTTCTTCTCATATATTAAACATCCTTCTCCCCCTCATTTTTCCCCTCAATTCCTGCCTCATCTATTTCGCTGATTTACATAGAAGCTGGTTTTACATCCCGTCTATGCTATTGTCTACGAAAAAAGAGCACTATGCATTGATTTTTAGAACGAACATTAAGCCAGGGTGACCTGCTACGGCGGTTATAGCCCAACCCTGGCTCTCGGCTAATTCTCTTACAATTGCTAAGCCGAGTCCAAGACCGCCTGTTGCTCTGCTGCGAGATGTATCTACTCTGTAAAAGCGCTCGAACAGGTAGGGCAGGCTTTCTGAGGAGACACCCTTCCCGTTGTCTGAAAACAGAAGTTTGTGTGCAGTGGCTTCAATGGTGACTTCTGACGCTTGTGAATAACACAAAGTATTTTGCATGAGATTCGTAAGAATCTGTTGAAGTGCGCCACGGTTTGCATGGATTATAGAGTCCTCTGCGATATGCAGCTTCGCAGTTATTCCTTTTTGCTTGAGATCGAGGCTAAAGTGATTCATGAGCTCCTCGCAGAACTGTCTCAGGTGTATATCTTCGGGCTCGGAAGTCACGGGCATGCGGGCTTTCGTATAAGCATCCAGCTGTTGTACCAGTTCAGCAAGCCGCTCAGCTTGTTCCTTTAGGATGGCTACTCGTTCCTCCGTCAGAGGATATTTGCCTTCTTGCATAGCAGTGAGTTGCCCGATCATCGTTGTCAGTGGCGTATTCAGCTCGTGCGAGGTATCTGAAACCAGGTCTTTGCGGAGCTTTTCCTCGTGCCGTAATCGATGTATGAGATCGTTGAACTTCATAAAGACTTCGTCAAATTCACGAATGCCCATTGACTGTAGCTGGACTTTATAATTGTTTTGTTTCAGGGAGGCTATAGCCTCGTTAAACTGGCGCAACGGTCGCCGTACGAAACGCGCCGCAAGCGAACCAAGCACCAGGGGGGTGCCGAGTGCAATCAGCACATATATAGCAATCGCAGCAAAGGGCCCTTTTGTAGTAAAAGCATTCAATTGTGCCCTACGCATAAGTTCGTTTGAAACAGGGATTAAAATGAGTGTAATTGGCCCTGATGCAAGTATAAGTGCAGCAATACGAGTGCTTAACCGGTTATATGGGCTCCTTTTAAAGATTCTGAGGATCGCCATGACGATTACAGCTACGATTGCAGCGATAGTAAAGATATATAAAGGGAAGAAATAGAAATCTAAAGGGAAGAAGTAGAAACCTGGACTTATCATTTCTCTGGTTCTCCGATGAAGCGATAGCCACTACCGAATACTGTTTCTATAAACTGCGGATTTTTCGGATCTGTCTCAATCGACTGGCGCAGTGCTTTTATGTGGGCATCAATAGTGCGGTCATAGACAAAATGACTTGAAGGGTCGCTATAAATTTGGTTGACAAGTTGCGCCCTTGAAAGTACCGCGCGAGGATGGGAAGCAAGCGCCAACAAGAGGTTGAATCGCGTTGTGGTGAGCGTGATAGATTTGCCATCCTTCATAACCGACATGGTTTCAGGATCGATAACCAGACCCTTAAAGTGTCGTCGCCTTGTCCTATCGTGTCTGCGCAAGAGCGCTTGCACGCGTGCAACTAAGACGTTTGGGTTGAATGGCTTTCTGATGTAATCGTCGGCGCCCATGGAGAGTCCTTTGACCTCGTCTTCATCACTATCGCGGGCGGTGACTATAAGGATTGGCATAGTGGAGGTAGTTCGGATAGCTTTACAGACATCGAGCCCGCTCATTTTTGGCAGGTTAATATCAATGATTGCGAGATCGGGTTTATGTTCCACAAACAGTTCGACCGCAGTTTGACCATCTGCCGCCTCGATTGTTCCGTATCCAGCATCACGCAGGTACGTCACTTCAAACTCACGAATCGGTGCCTCGTCTTCAATAACCAAAACTTCCATATGTCTCGTGTCCCAACTTAGTAATCTTTACAATGATAAGCGTAGCTGCAAGTTGTGAAAATGATATGAAACGATACCACTGTTTGTCAACAGCGAGGAGATATCGAACTTCATTCGTTTTGCTCGCCTGTCGGCCAGAATGCAAATCCCCTCCCGGCGAAGGCAGCCGCAAGTCTGCCGTAGGGAATCACGGCATTTTCCTGTAGCTCTGGAAATCTTCCAGATGGATTGTGAAGCAGAAGTGTTTGACACCCCTGATGTGACCATTCAAACCCATGCACAAGGACCATATGTCCCCCTTTATGGGTAATAGGAGTGTCATTGCGTTTACCAATCTCGTCGCTCACGGAAGCAATAATGAGCGCTCCTGTCAGCAGCAAAGAACAGAGATGCTCAATAGAGAGCGTCTTATAAACTTGTCCCTTGAGGCCATAGGATTGTCCTACGTTTACTAATGGTTGATAGATCCATCCGAACTCGACTAACTTGTCCTGTTCATGACGAATGATGTATCCGCCAGCAGCCAGACCTTGCTGAATAAGCTCGAACATGCTTGGAGGTTGTTTCGGCCTCGCCAGGGTTTCAATACACATTTTTAAGCAAGCAATTGCGCAAGACCGAGAACACCAAAAACAATACTCTTCAATGTCTTCAGCTCCAAACTCACGCCAACGTGGATCTTGTCTTGCATCAAAATGCTCATGACCATACGAATGAATAATTTCAGGACTGGCAAATTGTGCGGAATAAGGGATTTTTCCGGGAAAACAATATCTATCACATAAGGACACATCAGGCAATGTGCCAACTAACGTATTCCATTCCATTTTTGAAGCTACAACCTCTCATCTTTTATTTTCTAAGGATAGATCTATTCATAAGGGCGTCCGGTCGACATGTTGCTAGTAAGTAAGGACGATAGAACTATTATTCTGGCGGTGCGATAATCTCTGCGGGCCAATCTTTCACCAGTTCTGGATCGCCTGTTTCGCGAATGGCTGCCAGAATTCCAGCTTGTCGGGCTGTCCGCGCAACAGCCCGGTCTCCTTCTCTGTGCAGCCTCAGCGCCTCCTGACGAATTTGAAGACGTGTATTTTCATGTGCTCTATTGCTTTCATCAAGACCCACAGCCCCAAAGGTTGCGTAATCGAGTCCGGCAGTAGCTGCTCCCGCTTGAGACTCGGGTGCGTTGAAGTGCCACCATTCTGCAAAGTAGGGTTGGAAGCCAGCCTGCGTCATAATCCCGAAGAGTAATCGACGATTGTTGCAGGCCAGCATATCATTATCTGTCAGGGTCTCCCCAGCGGCAGTTTTAGACTTATAATATGACTCATAATATGCCAGAGCGGACTTTTCACCCCCATGATCGAATGCAGTACCAAAATCGAGCATTCTGGCATGGCGTCTCATAATTGCTGATAGCCGCATTTCCATGCCAACCCGCTTTGCGATATGTAGATGAACATCGGTAAGGTGGGAACGGATTTGAAGCAACTCCTCTTCATGCGCCTGATCAAGTTTTACAATCGCTACATCTACCGATCCGCCTGTATTGTGTGGAGAAGGTCGAGTCAGATCCATCGATGGAAGCGAAACATAGTTTTGGGTTTCAGACTCCAGTGTCTCGTTGTCCATATCTGGATATTTTTCTCTGAGTTTTTGCTTATAGAAATCATGAAGCGATTTCTGCACCTGATACGGCCTGTAAGCATCGAATACCAGCAGATGATGACCAGCTGGCAAGAGTTGCTCCGCGACTAATAAACGATGAACGACCGACTGACGGGCAAAAAGCGTCAGCAGGCTACCCTCTAATTTATTGCTATGCTCTGCATAAGGTGAGTTACTATGTTCACCAAAATAGAGAGAGGACGTCATTAAAATTTCAGCCTCCTGCGATAATGGCCCTAATGGGATTAATGGATCGAGGCTGTCGTCCTCTCTGAGAGGAATATCTTTCCATCCTTGAACCTGACCGGCGTCGAGAGGAATTTCTGGATATATTCCATTTTTGACTGTCACCATGAAACGTATGCTCCTTCTATCCACCAGGATGCCGTTTAAATGTGAAAATGATATGAAATTTGTATGAGGCATCCCGAATTTTTCCTGCTCAGGAAAAATTCGGGATGCCTCATACAAATTTCATATCATTTTCACAACTTGCAGCTACGCTTGCCGTTGCAAAGATTAATAAAAAAGCTTTAAACAGGGTGCAGAAATCATGGCAAAAATGGGAATTACAATTTATGGATGCGGGCCGGACGAGGCCGTTTTGTTCCGAGAGATGGCGCCTCGCTTTGGCGTTATGGCAACTATCACAGCGGCACCGGTATCTGAAGCCACTATTGAACTGGCATTTGGGAATCGATGCATCAGCGTCAGTCATAAAACTCAAATCACAAATTCCATTCTTCGTGCGCTTAGCCAGGTTGGCGTAGCATATATCTCCACAAGAAGTACTGGATGTAACCATATTGACGTAGATTTTGCGCAGAGCGTTGGCATCTCTGTTGAAAATGTCGTGTATTCGCCCGATAGCGTGGCTGATTACACGCTCATGCTGATGCTGATGGCGGTGCGAAATGCAAAATCCACTCTCAGCCGTGCAGATATTCACGATTTCAGATTGAATGACGTACGCGGGAAAGAATTACGCGACATGACCATTGGGGTCATTGGAACAGGACGCATTGGCGCAGCAGTTATGGGCCGGCTGCGGGGCTTTGGCTGCCATATAGTAGCCTATGACCATCGTCCCAAAACCTCTGCCAATTACGTCCCTCTTGATGAATTGTTACAGCAGAGCGATATTGTAACACTCCATACACCGCTTAACGCAGATACAGACCATCTCTTGAATCGTCAACGTATCGAGCAGATGAAGCATGGCGCATTCATTATCAACACTGGACGCGGTTCACTGCTTGATACCCAGGCTCTTATTCCAGCGTTGGAAAGCGGCAGATTAGGCGGTGCGGCGTTGGATGTCCTCGAAGGAGAGGAAGGAATATTCTACGCTGACCACAGAAACAAACCCATTGAAAGCAAACTGTTGTTGCGGTTACAAAAATTACCGAATGTGCTTATTACTCCGCACACCGCCTATTACACAGACCACGCCCTGAGAGATACTGTTGAAAATACTCTTATCAATTGCCTGAAATTTGAAAGGAGACCATCATGCCTGGGGACACCACCCAGCACCAAAATGGTCATTGAGAGAGGAGAAAATAGCATGGAGAGGTTGAAAGTCGCAATTCTATTCGGAGGCTGTTCCGAAGAACATCCCATCTCCGTTAAATCTGCGCAAGAGGTCGCAAAACACCTCAATATCGAAAAGTATGAACCGTTCTATATCGGGATTACAAAGAGCGGTGCCTGGAAGCTTTGTGACGGCCCTGGCGCAAATTGGGAAAACAACACTTGCCGTCCGGCTATGTTATCACCGGACAGAAGCGTACACGGATTGCTTGTTCTGGAACAGGGGCAATACAAAACGATCAGTTTGGATATAGTGCTTCCCGTCCTGCACGGCAAACTCGGCGAGGATGGTGCGATGCAGGGTTTGTTGGAGCTTTCCGGCATCCCCTATGTAGGCTGCGATATCCAGAGTTCTGCTCTGTGTATAGACAAATCCCTTACTTATACCGTTGTTAGAAGCGCGGGAATTGCTACGCCGAATTTCTGGACTGTCACGGCGGACGAGGATATTGACGCCGACCAGCTTCCTTACCCCGTCTTTGTAAAGCCGGCCCGTTCGGGTTCATCTTACGGTGTCACTAAAGTATCTCGAAAAGAAGAATTGCTGAGTGCGGTGGAAACCGCAAGAGAGTATGACTCGAAGGTGCTGATCGAAGAGGCTGTCGTCGGCAGCGAGGTGGGATGTGCGATATTAGGGAACGATACGGATGATTTGATTACAGGCGAGCTGGATCGAGTTAGTCTATCTCATGGTTTTTTCAGAATCCATCAGGAGAGTAATCCTGAAAGCGGTTCCGAAAACGCAACATTTATCGTTCCCGCTGACATTTCGGCAGAGGCGCGCGCGCTCGTTCAGGAGACAGCAAAGGCCATATATCGCGCCCTGGGATGCAGGGGACTTGCGCGGGTGGATACGTTTCTGACGGAAGATGGAAAAGTAGTGCTTAACGAGGTGAATACTTTTCCCGGTATGACTTCATACAGCCGTTATCCGCGAATGATGGCGGGCGCAGGGTTGCTATTTGCCGAAGTGATCGACCGGATGGTGTCGTTTGCATTGAACGGAAAAGACGATGAAAGGGAGGGCCACAGATAATGATGAGAACGGCAAAGAAAACTGACGCGGAAGAAATCGCAAGGCTTTCAGCCCAACTCGGTTATTCAACAGCAATGGAGCAAATCAAGTCACGCGTTGATCGCTTCATATGTGACAAAAATGCGGCTATTTTTGTGTACGAAATTCCAGAGAATCATCTCGCCGGATGGGTCCACATTTTTGGGAAACATTTACTCTATGCTGAATACGCCGAAATTGGTGGCCTGGTTGTCGATAAAACCTTTAGAAGACAGGGAATTGGTTTACAATTGATGAAAAAATCCGAGGAATGGGCGAGAGAAAACGATTATCACGAAATAAGACTCCGATCAGGAGATGAGCGAAAAGAAGCTCATAAATTCTACAAACACATTGGATACACAAATATCAAGGCTCAACAATTGTTTACACTCAAACTAGCATGAGTCCCTGTCCCTCTTGCTCCATCAGGCAGTCTTGACCCACTTCACATGGGGCCACTCATTATATGGGAGGATTTTCGCTCATTCCGTGGGAGGTTCAGTCTCTTTCACGATGCACCGTCGCGCGGGAAATCCCACGCAATGTGCACATTCTCTCCCACGCAACAAGCAAATTTACATCTCAAACCAGGAGAGATGGAAAGGATATTACTTCTACATGTTCACTCTCAACGACATACTACAAAGCAACACCGATCAGATCCATATCCAGAGTAGCACAACGCCCGATCCCGCTCTGGTCTTCCGCTCGGCCCATCATGACAGCCGCCTGATCACGCCCGGCGACCTCTTTATTGCTCGCAAAGGAACAAACAGCGACGGCCACCACTTCATTCCTGCTGCTGCTCGTGCAGGCGCGCTGGCCGCTCTTTGCAGCACACCAACTAACGACGTGCCTCCCAACTTCCTACAGATCATCGTCCCCGACGTTCTTACTGCCCTTCACGCCACAGCACGCGCACGCACTCAACGTCAGAAAGACACCGTCCGCATAGGTATTACCGGAAGCAATGGTAAAACAAGCACAAAAGATGCGGTGGCCGCTGTGCTCAGCCATAAAGCCCCCACCCTTAAAACCTATGCATCATATAACCACGAGCTTGGCTATCCCATCACGCTCCTGCGCCTGGAGCCACAATACCGCTACGCCGTGCTGGAGATGGGCGCTCAACGGGTCGGCGAGCTAACTTGGCTCTGCAATTCCATCGCCAGCCCCCACTGGTCTATCATTACCACTGTCGGCGCCGCTCACCTTGAATACTTTGGCACCCAGGAACGCGTCGCCATCGGCAAAAGCGAACTGGTGCAGGTTCTCCCCCCTGACGGTTTCGCTATTCTCAACTATGACGATGAACGTGTTCGCGCTATGGCAGCGAAAACGCAAGCGCGCATTCTCTACTATGGCACAGGTGAAGGTGCTACGGTACGTGCCAGCAATATCGGCGGTGATACCCTCTTCGGGCACAGTTTCACGCTGCACTATCACGATCAACAGCGGCCCGTTCAGCTTCGTCTTCCTGGCGAACACGGTGTCACCATCGCCCTCGCTGCGGCAGCAACTGGCTGCGCGGCAGAGATGTCACTGGACGATATTGCCTCGGCCCTGGAAGATCTCTCACCCACACCAGGACGCTGCGAAATCAAGCCCGGCCCCAACAACAGTATCCTCATCGATGATAGCTTTAACGCCAATCGTCAGTCGATTATCGCCAACACCAGCGCTATGCACAATACAAGCCAGGCTCCCAATGGGAAGCGCTGGGCCATTCTGGGCGATATCTTCCAGCTAGGTACCTACGCACGCGCCGAACACTCCACGTGCGGCTCCTCTCTGGCTGGTCGTGTGGACTATCTCATCGCCATCGGTGATCAGGCCCGTTTCTACGTTGAGGGCGCTATCGCCTCGGGTATGCCAGAAAAGAACGCCTACTATTTTAGCGCTGACGTGAACAACAGTGCGGAATTAGAAGCCGCCAAACGTGCCGCCGCCGATCTCCTCAAGCATGAGGTACGACCCGGCGATCTCGTACTCCTTAAAGGATCACGCGGCATGCGGATGGAAACGATGCTTGCAATGCTCTAGTCTAAATAGAGAGAAAGGACCCTGGTCATGTCACAGGAACAGCAACAGGAAAAGAAACAAAAAAACTACGACGGTAATCTTTCCTTGCTGAGCTTTTCTTCCAGAGACACACGCCCATACTTGCTCTGAGGTTCTAGACAATTTAGTTCGTTCCCTCTGGTACCTTCCATGACTCCTCATTGAATACTCAGCATTCCTGAAAGCGAGAGCAGAAAAGGCCCAGTGAGTGGAGTAAAGAGAAGAGAGGACATTTGTTGGATGTCAATTACTCTGTTGGATTCCCAATGCCCACTCCAGAGAGCATCAGATCCACGATCCGTTCGGGCAGTGTTTCATCAAGCGATTCTCTGAGCCCAAAAGCGCGGACATAGAAGGCACCGATAAGCATTTCAAAAAGCAATTGCACATCTGTTTGTGGAGACAACTCTCTCCGTGCAATAGCCCGCTCAAACAAGGGTTGAAGGAGCGCGTGCCGCTGACGCCAATACTCCCTGTGGAAGGAGTGAAGCGAAGGCACGTGCTCTGCAACGATTGCCGTCTGAACAATGGCTTGTCCAACGGAGGATTGAAGAAAGATCCGGAGATGCTGCAAGAACTGGATCAGATCAGAACGAAGTGCTCCTGTGTTAGGAACAGGAATATTTTTGGCTGTCTCGCTGGAGATAGCATCAACGATCAACTGTTCTTTCGTTTTCCACCGTCGATAGAGTGAGGTTTCATGCACACCAGCGCATTGAGCAATCGTAGCAAAGCTGAGTGCTTCATAGCCCTTTTCCTGCAAGAGCTGGATGGTCGCTGCAACGACTGCTGCCCGAACACGAGCACTGCGGCCTCCAGATCGGCGGCGTAGACCAGCAGAGGTGTTGGAGCGAGCAGAAGCAGTGCGTGGATCATGTCTGTCCATAGGGCTAGTATAGCACTCCTGCCCTGTTAAAGCAAGAAACTCTTGCTTTAAGCAGGAAAGCATGCTATCCTTAACGCAGGGGAAATTTGCTTTAAGAAAGAGACGTTCCCTTCACGCAACGCCGAAAAAGGAGAAAAACATATGTCATCTCATTCCCCGATCGTTCATCAATTTTATGAGCCTTTTCAGCTCCCCGATAGAGCCTCGCCAGCGGGTGAAAGTATTGCTCGCCAACTCCATGATGAACCTCTGATCTGGCTCACCACAGTTGATGAGCAAGGGACTCCGCAACCTCTCCCTGTTGCGTTTGTCTGGGATGAAGTGCAATCAACACTCCTCATCTACAGCGCGCCAGAGGGGGAACGTGACCGCCTGGCACATATCCGACGGAACCCAAGGGTGGCTCTCCATTTTGATGGAAGCGGGAAGGATATCATTGTCATCACAGGCGAAGCGTTTGTGAGTCCGGACGATCCTCCCTCCGATCAGCTCCCTGCCTGGGTAGGAAAATACCAGGATTTTTTTACGCGGCTTGGTATGACCCTCCGACAAGCAGCGGCGGGTGCCCCGGTGGCCTTGCGCATTCGCCCCCTGACGCTGAGATATGTCCCAACCCCGACAGGGACAGGACGTCGTTGAGTTGTGTGAGTGGGGATCTGACCTTTTCCCCTGCTGGAGTAGGCCCTTGAGTACATTCATACTCGAGAGGCTCGTCATGAAGGAGAGGAAAGACCATCTTGCCTTTCCAATAGAGAGGAAAGGAGCGATTTGATGGCAAGAAAAGAATATCGCGCTCCTGCGACAACGGAGCAGGTGCTGACCTGCGTGTGTACTCATTGCGGCAGTTGTGGCCATCCGATATCGGTGGCATACCGTACCCAGCGAACCATTACCACGTTGCAGGGGAATTGTCGGCTCACCCTGCGTGTTCGCCGGTGTCACAATCCAGTGTGCGCGTGGTTTCATCGGCCCTATCGGCCAGAAGAGGAGGGAAAATGGGCCTTACCCCACGGCGAGTTCGGTCTGGATGTGATTGCTCTGGTTGGCACTCTGCGCTACGCCGCTCACCGCAGCATTCCTGAAATCCATCAATCGCTTCATGATCGAGGGGTGTCGATCTCCGAACGGACTGTCACTCACTTGCTCCAGCGCTACGAGGAATTGGTGGCACTCCATCTGGGGGAAACGGCTCGTTTACGAGAACGGCTCAAAGAGCAGGGACAGGTCATCCTGGCGCTTGATGGGTTACAACCAGATGTGGGCCACGAGGTCTTGTGGGTACTGCGCGACTGCTGTTCGGGTGAAATCTTGGTGGCATGCAGTTTGTTGAGCGCCACAGAGAAGGACTTGGTGCCACTGTTGAAGGAAGCAGCGAGCCTGTGCCGAGAGCTTTCGGTTCCGATCAAAGGAGTGATCACTGATGGGCAGCGCTCGCTGCGGAATGCGGTAGCGAGCGCACTGCCGGGGATTCCCCACCAGTTGTGCCTCTTCCATTACCTGCGTGAGGCGGCCAAGCCAGTGTATGAAGCTGACAAGCACGCAAAAAAGGAACTGAAAAAGCATCTGCGTGGAGTCCGCCCGATTGAGCGCGCGGTCGAACAACAGCAGGACGAAGAAGCGGAAGCGATTCGTGGTTATTGCCTATATGCTTCCAAGTTGATCATGCGGTATGGGTAAGTGGCAAAGGAGCCTCCTTGGTAGGCGCAAACGGGCTGCCGATATGGCGAAGGACCTCGGCAGGAGTGCGAGCCAGCGTCTAAAAATGCGTTTCCAGGTCGGCGAGCAGAAGGTCGAACGTGCTGCGATGATGATTATGCGAGACCACCCGCCGCGAGACGCGCCAAAGCCATTCAATACGATTGGCGTCAGGATCATAGGCAGGGGTATAAACCAGACGGAGATGCTCTTTGAGTTCAATCAGCATGCTGCGTACGAGCAGGGAACCAGCTGAGGTATGGGTCTTGAGATTGTCTGCAATGACGATGGCCACGCGTCCTCGCTGTTGAGAACGAGCGACAGCGGCACGTATTTGTTGGCAAAAGACATCAGCGGTGCGTCCAGCAGCAACACGGCCATCAAACCAGCCATCACGCCAGTCCAGCAGACCAAAGCCGTACACCTTCCGGTTATCTCCAGGTGCCTCGACCAGGCGTTGGCCGCGTCGTCCTTTGGGAGACCAGACGCGTGTCAGAGTTGGGTGAAACGCCACCTGCATCTCATCTTGGAGATAGAGGTCAGCATGTGGCAAGAGCTTGAGCAGATCTTCCAAGTTGGCGGGAAGCTGATCCCACAGGTCAGCCTCAACCAGATCACGAACGGGTAGAGGTTCAGGTACGCTCGTCCCGGCTAACAGAACCTCTACCCGCAGGCGTTTCCCACGTAATCGGCTTTCTCTTCCGCCTTGCGCCTCAGCGTCCAGGTCGAGCGTTTGCAGACGTAGTCGTGGGTGTGTAAGTACACGCGCACGGTCTCTTCGGTGACGTGAATGCTCGTTTGTTGACCCAGGTATTCAGCCAGCCGCTCGGTGGTCCAGTTCGCGGTTTCCACACCAACCTCATGAGGATCTCCCTCAATGACTCTCAGCAGTTCAGCTTCCCAGGCGACGGTGATCCGCCGCTCTCGACCAGGGGCGGTACGCTTTGGAACGGCATCCAATCCACCAGTCAAAAAGCGCTTGAGCACACGGACGACGGTATCCTGGCTACGCAGGACGGTTTGGGCTATCTGACCGGACGTTTGACCTCGCAAAGAGAGGAACAACATCTGATAGCGGGTGCGTGTTTCCGCATCCGTTGTTTCTTCATAGCGACGGCGTAGTTCGGCCAGGGTCGGTTCCTCCAACGAGGGGAGGATGATGGGGGCAGCCATTTCTTCTTTCTTTCTGTTGAACTCGACTACCAGGCCAACTCCATCTCATCAGAGGTGGTCATAAATCCTGCTTTTTCGTAAATGGGCCTGCCACTTTCCGTGGCATGAAGCCAAAGCCGCCTGATGGATGTTTGTTTCGTAAAACGAAGAATCTCCTGCAGCAATGCAGTTGCGAGCCCCTGACCTCGCCATTGAGGCAGCGTATACATATTCAAGACATAAGCTTCCTCACCTGAGAGATTCCCAGGAGCAGGCGGCCTTTCAAACACCACCAACCCACTGGTGGCAACGATTTGGCGATCACTCTCTGCTACCCAAGCGAGAAACGTTTCTTGAGGCAAAGACTTCGTGAGGTAGACTCGTGTTGCTTCTCTCAGGGCTTCTTCCTGTGTTTGCTGGACTGCTTCTCCGGCTTCCTCAAAAAGAAGGAGACGAAGCCGGACCAGTTGGTCAATATCGTCGCTGATTGCTCGTCGTATCGGTAGCATATTTTCCCTTTCTTCGCATTCTCACTTTGCTTCCTCTCAGTGTATCACACCTCCGCACCCTCTATCTGGAAGCATATAGCTCCCTAGAGAACCGGTCGAGTATTCACGCTGCTTCCTGAATAGGATGAGCGGGCGTTTCTCAACTGGCAGTTCTACCAGCGCCACTCGCTCTGTCTTGCGTCCGTAGGAGAGCAAGCCCCAGCTGGCAGAACGTGCGTTTTTCACCCATCCGGTTTCCATATCAGCCAGGATGTACTGCTGGCCGTTCACTAGCAGGATTGATACCGGCGTGCTGCGCATTTTGCTGGTCTTGCAACCAGGAATGGAGAGAATATGCATGGTGCCGATGGACACCCCCAGGCGATTAAGTAGGATGATCAAGTGGTTGGCCGGTTTAAGCCACCAGGGAAATGAAGTCTTTTGAGACACCAGCACACCGATCCCTCGAGAGGTGCCAGCGATATACGTCAGGTTCTCACAGAGAACCCCTTTGCGAAGAGATGTGATTGCATAGATTTCTGCTTTCTTCTTCTCCAATGGACGACCTGAGTGTTCTGTCGCTTGCCTTTCTCTCGTGGAAACGCTCGTCCACAACTGGCGTCTCCACGAGCGGGCAGCAGCACCCGAGAGAGCCACCGCACACAGAACCGGTTCAACGGCTCCTCTTCTTCCTCTGTGATCGAGCCGGTCAAGCAGACATCTGCACGCTTTGGCTCTTGCGTCTCATCTGTATCAGCAGAAAGACACCGATCCCATACACCGGAATAAAACCAATGAGCCAGCCCAGCCAAATTGGTATGGGTGGCAGGGTCGTTGCCGTGATGGCAACATCGAATGCTTGCTGGCCATCCGGTCCATCGACGACTACGTGGAGCTTCCACGCCCCCTGCACTGTGATCTCAGCGGCTCCCTGGACCCCTCCCGGCACCTGCGGATCGGGGCTGACGCTATCGTTAACAATGGTAGCGACACGATCTCCGTCCATCTGAACTTTCCCCTCCGGCATAAACGTCCCGACAGGAACAGAAGACACCTGGTAGCGAAAGGTTCCATGCACGGGTCCCTGTGGCGCAATTACGAAAGGCAGCGCAAAACCTGCGCGGGCCGGATCGTCGTAAAGGCTGACCGCGAAGCGATACGGGCCGGTCGTAATGTGCTCGACGCGCGCAGGAGTGTTTCCATGCCGAGTCGCAGCCACAGAAGCGCCAATCTCGGCCAGCAAGAAGATCAGCGCGAACACCCCCAACGCAAGCAAGAGCTGCTGCCCTATCCTCCCTGTTTTCATGACTGCTTCCTCCACATCGACTCACCAATGCCTGCTCCCAACAAGTATCCTGCCCATATTCCCAACAAGCCCAGCAGCAATGAAATCACCACAACCAGCGCGACGTTAGAATGTGGCAACTCACGTGCAGTGACCAGAAAGAGCGGATAGAGCAGAGCTGCCAGGCTTACGCCGATTGACGCGACCACGAACGTCACACCGTGTGTCCTTCTGGGTGGCCACTTTGCGCGCTGCGCGACCCAGACGATGATATCCAGGAGCACCGCCGGGATGAGTAATCCATACTGCCATTCGACCGCTATCGAAGGAACAGTAGACGCGAAGCGAAGCAAATGCTGTTGTTCAAGATGCAGATTAAGGGCCATCAGCGGTGGGATAAGCAGGAAGTTTACCAGCCCCAAAAGGAGGTAGACGACCGTCATGCTCGTGGCCGCTGCCCGCCAGGGAAGGACCCGGATGACCAGCATCATCACAAACAGCGCAAACGCGCCGAGCATCAGCGGATACACGGTAAAGATCACGTTGCCCAGAGCAAGATACCCCATTTTGAGAGCATCTGGCAGGAGAAAGGAAAGGTTTCCCAGAAGCGTCGCGCACGCCACAATTACCCCAATGTATCCCAGGCGCTCGGCTCCTTGTGCTCGCAGCTCGGCGGCCATCTGAGCGCTTTCGGCTAACAGATAGATGACTCCCAGACAAGCCACACTCATTCCTCCCAGCACCATGAGATGGAAAGGCGCCCAGATGTCGACATCGACCCCGTAGAGCGTATGCCAGTACTGATCCAGGGGAAAAGCGATCGCGGCAGCAAGCGCTCCATAGCCAACAAGGTACGCGCCCAGCGAACTGGAAAACACCCTGGCAAAGGGAGTGCCCTGCTGCGCCACCGATCTGCTGCGGCGTGCCCATACCGTTTCTATTAGGACAGCTGCCAGAGCCGTGAGGCCCGTGACGGTGATGCTTCCCAGAATAAACAGGTGTGGCATGGTCAGCGTTCGATCGCGCCCGACCGTGATATGCCACTGGATATCCCAGATTACCGCAAAGAGGCCCACCATCGTAGCCAGCAGCATGGTCCAGCCGAGTGCCAGGCGCAATCTCCGTAGTCCCGTAAAGAGAGACTCGTCAGCGTGGAGATTGCTCAACGTGTAACTGCCAATAGACGGTTCCATGATTCTTCTCCTTTCGTGGGAGCCCCAGGAGGCGTGGGAACAGCGCGCACGCTGAGTGCTGTTCCCACGTCCCCTGGCCCTCCCGCAGCTACCACCGCGCTTCTGCCAGAGCCGGAGTGCGCTTCTCGCGCATCAGCCAGACATAGCTATCCTCCAGGCTCGGTTCGACGGGGGCCGCGTTCCCCGGGTGAGCCAGTTCGCCAACCACGCGGTACTGCACAGTCGCCCCCATATTCATGGTAGACACCACCATGACGTCTCCCTCTGGTTGGGGGCCGCCGGTCGTGACCATCCAGACCTTGCCACGCGCTGCATTGGCCAGCTCGATGGTGCTCCCCTGGAAGGTGATGTGGCCCTTGTTCATAATCGCCAGAAAGGGACAGGTCTGGGCAATATCCTCGATGATGTGCGTGGAAAGCAGCACGATGCGGTCCCCTCCCAGGTCCGAGAGCAGATTGCGAAAGCGAATACGCTCCTCTGGATCAAGGCCCACCGTCGGCTCATCGACGATCAGCAGTTTGGGATCATTGAGCAGAGCCTGGGCGATGCCCACGCGCCGCTTCATGCCACCGGAAAAGGTCTTGAGCTTGCGATGAGCGACGTCGGAAAGCGAGACGAGTTCCAGGAGTTCATCAACGCGGCGCTTTCGCGTCTTGCGCTCATCGAGGCCCTTGAGGATGCCGACATAATCGAGAAGTTCGCGCGCGCTCAGATCCGGGTAGACCCCCAGGTCCTGGGGCAGATAGCCCAGAAGACGCTTGATCGCCGTGCGCCCGCGTTCGGACTTGGCGTTGTGTTCTTCCACCTGGATGGTTCCGTTCGTCGGGCGCAGAATACCAGCCAGAATGCGCATCAATGTCGTTTTGCCCGCACCGTTGGGCCCCAACAGGCCAAACATTCCATTGTGGAACACCAGATTCACATCGGTCAGGGCCTGAACATCGCCGCGATAGACTTTATTGAGATGACTGATCGTGATTTGCATCGCTTTTCACTCCTTTTGAAAACGGATCAAGAACCTTGACAAGAAGTTTGTCTTACATCCGGGCCTGTTTCCAGGTGAGAAACTGGGAAAGCGCCACGAGAACCAGAATAGCGAGGCCGAGCAGCGCCATGATACTGACCACACCGTTTATGGCAGGGTATGGTCCAACAACTCCACGATAGGATGAGATGCCAAAGAAGCTCATGCCGATCATGCTGCCGATGGGGGTCAGGACCGTCCCGTTCAACGTGGGCAGGCCGAAGGATGGGCTCAACAAATTGCCCCAGTACCAGTAGCCAAAGAACAAGAACTGGTAGAGCGGGACCCAGATCACCGCGGGACAGGCGAGTGAGAAGGCTGCGACACAGAACATGCCAGGCAGAACAATCACGACATAACAGAGCAGGCCCAGGGGAATCAGCAGGAAGGTGCCAGTCTGCCAGACCGCAACGCCCAGGATCAGCAGATACAGCAGGAAAGCGGGGGTAAGCGTGGCAAACGTCGCTCCCAGATACTTGCTGAGCACACGCATGCGTACTGTGCTGGGCAGCGTGTTCAAGAGCTCTTCCACCCTGGTTCGCCGGTCACGTGGCAGGCGGTTGGCCAGAAAGGTGCCGACGCCCACCGGGGTCAGCCAGTTCGTCAGCAGTGCCAGGAGAGCTGCCAGTTGCAGCGGTGGCAGATGCTCAGCAGTGAGATCCCCCATGTTCGATCGATTGGTCAGAAAAAGCGCGAAACCAAGAAAGACCAGCCAGAGCGTAGGCCGGCGGATCTGCATTAGAAATTCATAATGCAGTGCTCCCCACATGATTTTGAATGAGTTCATAGATATGTATGTTCCTTTCATTTCTCTCGTTATCTCTTCTCCACTTATTCCTCGCCCGATGCCTGCGAGAGCAACCGTTCTGGCTGGCGCAAAAGGAACCAGGCCAGCATGAGCAGGACTGCCGCCGTGCCAAGCAGTTCCAGACGATTCGTGAGCCAGTAACTGGCATCAGGTGAGAAGGTCAGTGGAAACAGGTAGACTGGATGATACAAGGGGTCCTGATCCATCGCCTGATGGAAGATCAGTTCGGCAACGGAGACAACGCAGAGCAGTGTCCCGCTGGCCGAGCGGCTGCGGAGCAGCAGCGAGAGCACCAGGCCGAGAGCGACCAGCCAGAGCGTTGAAGAGAGCCACGTCATCTGCCAGGTCAAAAATTGCCAGGGCTGGCTCCACTGGGCGATCTGTGTGGGCAGACGCCAGAAGTTGAAAACGTAGAGCAGATAACTGGTCAGAAGCGAGACCAGGGCGCTCCAGAGCAAGATGAACAGAAAACGCATGGTTGCGGTGCGGTGGTAGGAGCGTGGCATCGTCAAGTGCAATTCAAGCGCCCGGTCATACGTTGCGATGGTTGCTACCACCACGCCCGCAGCCATTGGCAGCAACACCTCCAGGCTGGCGCCCATCGACTGGGCCACCTTGTCCACATTGCGATTGACCAGCGTCAGGAACAGGGCGAAGCCAATCACCACCAGAAGAGGGGTGAGAAAAACCGGCTTGCCGAGCAAGCGCAGTTCATAGCGCAAACGATCAAACGTCATACGACCTCCATAGAGATGTGAGAATGAGACAAAACAGCTTGCGAACGAGCCAGGTCTGGGCTGTTTCGACCCAAAAGACCAGAGAGAAACCGCTCAGCAAGATCGTTCCCATGAAAAGCGAGGACTGGTCGAACCCAGATCTAGTTCAGGCAACGGCACGCTGACCAGGAGCGAGCGTCTGGTAGGAACAGCCGGGAAGGCTTCGTTCACTGCCACGCAGAACAAAGGTTGAGCCAACAAAGCGCGACATGCCACGGTGGAACCGCTCTGCATGCTTTGACAGTCTCCACGGCCTGGTGATCAGTAATATCAGGATGATGCCGATGCCCACGAGCAAAGGATCAATCTCCATGCAGTTCCGCGTCTCTGGCAGAGTGCCTGCTCCGGTTGTTCTGGTGACCAGGCTCCGTTCCAGTGTAGAGGAGAGGCAGGGGAGCTGTCTTCGTCCATTCGGGACGTTTCCCCTCGTACGTTCGGACACGGTCCGTTTGGACGCTTTCGTCCCATCACCCGACATGCTATACTGGTTGGGCGAAACCGGCAGGACGGTTTGACTCCCTCCAACGGAGAAGGAATGTCACCGCACCGACCCACGTACTGACACACGTATGGCAGAGAAGAAAGGCTCACCTATTTCTATGCAATTACTCCACCACCTCCACGCACATCTGCGGAACCTGCGTCCCTTTCGGTGGCTCTTGCTGCTGTGGATCGGCCTGATCTATGTATGGGGAGTCTTTGGGGAAGGAATTTTGAGCGAACAAACCGTCCCCGGTAGGTTTTTGCTGTTCACGCTCCTGATGCTGCTGCACTGGAGCCTGTATGGAATCAACCGTTCTCGCGCAACCGATTCTGTCTGGTGGCGCGGGTGCTACCTGGCCATTCAGACGCTGCTGATCATCCTCATCAGTGCCGTAGCGTATAATTTCACGGTGACATTCTTCCTCTATCTCACCCTGGTCGGAGAAATAGCCAGCCAGGTTCTCTCGATCCGCATGATCCTGCTAGAAGGGTTCGCCTGCTTGCTCCTCTTCAGCATGAACCTCAATCGGACTTTTGGAGGAAAAGTCGTCCCATTCCTTGCGTCCCGCTCTGTCCCGTTCTCTATAGCATTGGCGTATGCCCTGCCTGTCTTTATCCTCGTAATCGGTTATGCACTCCAGCAGACGCGCGTGCGCGCGCAGACGCAGAGGCTCCTGCACGAACTAGAACAGGCGCATCGGCAACTGGCCGAGGACGCGACCCGCATCGAAGAGCTCACCAGGACTACGGAACGGCAGCGTATGGCCCGCGAACTGCACGACACGCTGGCCCAGGGGCTTGCTGGCCTGCTTCTCCAACTGGAGGCCGTCAAAGCCCATCTGGTAGCCAAGCACGAGGAGCGGGCGCTGGAGATTGTCACCCAGGCGATGGGACGCGCGCGAACCACGCTGGCCACTGCGCGCTCCGCCATTGACGACCTGCGCACTGCGGGTATGCCTTCCACCGACCTACGACAGGCGCTCGAAGAGGAGACACTGCGCTTCACCGAAGCAACCGGCATTCTCTGTACCACACACTTTGCGCCTTTTTCTTCCATACCATTGGCGCTGGGGGAGTCAATTCGACGCAGCGTCGCCGAAGGACTGCTGAACATCGCCCGACACGCTCAGGCGAGCCAGGTCTGGGTCTGCGTGACCGAGCACGAGCAGAAGTTGACCATCGAGGTGCGAGACAATGGGATCGGCTTTGATCCCGAATCCCTTTCGAAGCCTGGTCACTATGGGCTGCTCGGTCTGCGCGAGCGCGCTCGTTTGTTTGGCGGTCAGTTGGTGGTGCAGACGGCACCAGGAGAGGGGACAACCCTGCGTTTCCTTCTGTCAGTGGAAAGGGTCGCATGAACCAGGAGAAAAAACATATCCGCGTCATCATTGCCGATGATCACCTGATCGTGCGCGAAGGATTGCGCTTCATCCTGGAAACCGACCCGGAGATCGAACTGGTGGGCGATGCCTCTGACGGCACCGCAGCAGTGCGCCTCGCCGGGGAGATCCAGCCAGACGTGATTTTGATGGATCTGCGTATGCCGGGACTGGATGGGTTGCAGGCCATTGAGCAAATCCACGCCCATTGGCCGCAGATCGCCCTGGTGATCCTCACGACCTATCACGAGGACTCGTTGATGCTGAGAGGTCTTCAAGCCGGTGCGTGCGGGTATCTACTCAAGGATATCAGCCGGGAAATGCTGTTGGATGCGATTCGCACCGCCGCCCGTGGAGAAACGCTCCTGCAACCGGATGTGTTGTCGCGCTTGCTCGCCCAAACCTTCCAGGTTCAGCCAGCCCCTGACACGCCTTCCAGGAGAGGCGTTCCCTCAATTATCCTCACCGAACGAGAACAGGAGGTGCTGCAAGCGATCGCACGAGGAGAGCGCAGCAAAGAGATCGCTGCTCATCTCGGCATAGCGGAGCGCACGGTAAAGTCCTACCTGTCTGGTATTTACACCAAACTAGAGGTCGATTCGCGTGCAGCAGCCGTGGCCAAAGCCATTGCGAAAGGACTGTTGCTCCCGCACAATGGGTCGTGAGGTGCGCTCTTGCAACAACCCATGGGACAACAACTCATACTCAACCATCCCTCCATTTGACCCTGTTTGACTTGTTTTTCCATGTCCCCATTACTCGACCGGTTCTCTAGGCAGGAGGAGCGACAGATCATAGAGAGACAGCAAGGAGAATGCCATCTCGCGAAGAAGTCTGCGCTCTTCGAGAGGCTGCCACCAGTTCCGTTTGCGTCCATTCCTCGCACGCCTGGGTCTCTTCCGTCTACAAGGGAAATCCAATGGCGTGATCGACGCATTACCAGCTGCTGTTCAACCCATGGCAAGAGCCATTGGGCTACGCTCCCAAGCATATGACTGGATCTTCGGTGAAGCGCAAGCTCTCGAACAGAGTGAAGCACAGATTCGATCGGCAACCGCTTTTCCACCCATTCCACTCATTGTTCTGGCTGCGGCACGGAGGAGTCTGGCCCAACGCCACCATGAAGCACTGCTGGCTCGCGCCTCCAGGCTGAGCTGGCTCACCTTTCCCCGCACGGCTCTCTTCGTGTCATCGAACACAGTGGTCATGCGCATCCAGCTTGATCAACCACAGGTTGTCATTGACGCTCTTCGCGACGTCGTGAATCGGGTGCGAGCCAGCACCTCTTCTCAACAGCACTAGCAACATGAGAGACAAGGCGGTTTGGGCCAACACATACATGGCACCGCCTGTGACCGGTCTGCAGACACTTGCGGGAGACCGCGCGCGTTCCACGGATTCTGGATGTCCCCATGCCCTGCCTGGCGGCTCTCTCCTCTGGCGCTGGCAAACACCCGCTCGATGAGCGAGGACAACACTGCTCACCTATGGGGAACGCGGATGTTCAGCTGATTGGGGCATCGGTTGGATGAATGACGAGTACTTTGACCAACAAATCCAGGGACTGCGCGAATGGGAAAACACGTGAGTAAACTGAAGCTTATCAAACGCATGGGCTACGGCAGAGCTGGGTTTGCTCTGTTGCGGCAGCGCGTCCTTCATGCTTTATGAACCTTGCTGCTCCGTTTGATTTACATCACACGAATATCACGCAGTTGAAAAACGATGTGGTTCTTCACAACACAAAAATCAAGGATAGCGGTAAGGTCGCTCGCATGCCCATTCAGTGGAAGACCAAAGTGGACATCTCCCCCTACATCATCGTCCTCTCCTTCGGGGTCCCATCGAAAGCTGTCAGAATCGGCATCTCGATACCGATGCACATCCTGGCGCAGTGGCATAGACCTCGGGGGATCTACCTTTGCTTGGTCTAACGACGTGACTGTAAATACCTCACCGCTCAAATCAGGGTCGAGAGAACCATAGTTCTGAATCACTGTAGCAATGAACTCTGGGGTCCAGCCTTGAAGACTGTCTTCATGATACAAAAACTCGTAGGCATCTGTATAACGCTCTTCTATGAGCAAGCCCACCCATTCTCGTACGGCGTCTAAGATCTCCTGATCGCTGGCCTCTAGGGGTAATATTTTCACGGTCTTTTCCTACTATCTATTCTGCTGACGAAAGATAAAGACACTTTCCCAACTCACGCTCGATTAAAAGCAGATCAATGTATGACCTTTACGTTAGACTGAAGTAGTTCTGGGCGATAGTTTTCTTCAATTTGTTGGAGAATTTGTCTAGCAGACAAAGAAAGTGAAAACTACACAATGTTGATGTGTGCTCCAGTGATAGAATCCCGGCGCCATTTACGATATTTCCCTTTGCCATAGTGTGACCAGTAACGTTCAGGATCTTTAAGGCTTAGCGTTAGCCAGGTATGCATTCCGCTTTGAAAAGAAGAGATCCATTCTATCTCTTCCCAGGGCAGAAAGCTCTGCTTGAAACGTGGCACAAGGGTGAAGCGTAGCGGAAAATCTACATAGAGGCCCTGGGAATTGATAATGATCACCGGGCATTGTTGGCGTAGCCTCTGGACCATGAGGGCTATAGCCCATACAAAGAATAGTGTGCCAATGAAAAGTATTATTGCAGCCACATACGCGCCAGTGTCAATATGATACTGGTTCCAGAAAGCCCAAGTAACGAACGCATCTAAGCCTAAAATAATTAAACCCATCAATACTATTGCACTTAGAAGCAAGAACACTCGCCAACGATTGAGAGAGACAGCAATGTCATGAGTGTGATGCGGCATATGGTTAGCATCCCTCTAGATCAGGGCCATCTGCGTACAAATCTACATCTACCGAGAGATTCAAGGCAGCTAATCCCTGGATGATATCTGTGTCCAAATGTATTCCTCCCATTTGCTCCTGGTATCCCCAATAGGCTATGTTTATCCCCACATCGCCTAGCGCAGACAGGGCATGGATGTTTGCTGTATAGGGCAATAATACGCTGATAATGGTACGTAATTTGTCTTCCACATCTCCTGTTTCCTTAAGGGAGGGCCGAACTTCGACCCCGTTACGTCTACCCTTTTCCCATGTCCTGGTCGGTTCAAGACCGAGCATTGCAACCAACTCGTCTACTTGGCGCTCTTCCGATTCCGCATAGAAATAGACACGGTTACCTGGAGAGGTCCCCACCCATCTCACAGATATTCGTGGCTCTAAATCAAGATACACGACAAAATAGTAGCGTTCTCCTTCAATAGGGAAATAGACTTCAGCCCTCTTGTCTCCACTCAAGATCACGTCCTCCACACACGGCACCTGCTCGTTGAACACAACCTTATTCACAGCCAACAATTGTTGGGTAAGTGTGAGTGTTGGATGAAGTATTTCAGCAATAGCTGCTTCCCGTATCACTTGTTCGTTCAGATAAAATCTCCTTTTGCATCAATTAAGAAAGGCTTGCCTCAACCCGCCTGGCTGTTTGTACGTCAGAATCGATCTTGATGGTCTGCTCAACATGGTTAAGATACGTCCGCACTCTTGAGAGGGGGTGTTGTGGGAACATGGTATCATAGCGCTCGTCGTCCGCTGGGGTCCGCACAATAGGCCTCTGGCTCCTGGCAGCAAACATCTCCTCAAGAGATTTGACAACTTTTACTTCTCCAGTAGGTTTCGAAGATTTTGGATTCAGTATGAGGGCCACTCCAGCTTCCCGCAATCCCGTCGTTCCCCGCTCACAGCATTGTACTTTTACAACGTAACTGAAGCCTGCAAGCGGGATCATCAACGAACCCAGATAGGTCATACCATGAGGAGGAAGCCCAGCAATGCGAGGATTACGAGCCTTGATAATCATACGCACAGCCTCCGGACCATGAAGTGAGACCAGGTCTATTGAAACGATCGCTCCTTCATCAGGTCTTACTGAATATTGCTCATGATGGGCCTTTATAGCTTCTACATCGTTCATAGCAAAAGGCAGCTTCGTAGGATGGTTAAAGAATTCGATGCTCAGCACATCGCCTGTCGCATCATGTTGCCATATCATCTGTTGAGCAGACTGGCTTAAAGCATTCCAGCCAGTTGTGTCTAAATGTAATGAGGTTATTGACGGCATATCAAGCAGATTCTCCCTCCTAAAAATGCAAAACATCATTGTAAGCCTAGCTTAAATTATATCTCAGCAATTGATGCTTGCTGAGAAGAATACAATCTCTCTCAGCAACAAACATAGCCCAACATTTAAATGTAGACACTCCTGTACTACCTATTCTGCTGACGTTCTTGGATACGTTTAAGAGCATGTGCTGCTTCGACGCTCATTTTGTTCCCTTTGGTGTCAAAATTCGTATCATTTTGTTGAATCCAGCGCAAAGTTGGTAAAGCTCGCTCGTCACCGACCTTGCCCAGAATACGGATAGAAGTGCATCGCACACAGCTATCAGAATCTTTGAGGGTTCCAAGGAGGATATCTTGTACGCGAGCATCTGGCAAGTTTCCCAACGCAAAGATAGCCGCTTCGCGCACTTTGGGATCGTGATCGTCAAGGGCACTGACAACGTAATCAAATATAGATAGTTCACCAAGCTTTCTTAAGGCAAAGAGCGCTCGTACCCGGACAAGCCAATGCTCATCTGAAAGCAAAGCAATCAATGGTTCAATGGCACGTTTGTCACCGAGTGTTGCCAAGGCATCGGCAGCAAAGGTTCGTACCGCATCCTGTTCGTCCTGGAGAGCTTGTACGAGAGGATCAAGTGCTCGCGGATCTCGTAATTTTCCTAGGGTATCAACGACCTCCTGCCGCACATTACTATCCTCATCTTTCAGAGCGAGCAAAAGTGGTTCGAAGGCTGGCTCCCCGATACTCGCTAAAGCTGTTGTAGCATTTTGCCACGCTGTGTACGTTTCCGGATCATCCCAGTCCTGGCGAAACACATTGATGAGTGGTTGGATTGCCCGTGGATTGCGCATGCGCCCAAGACCCTTGATAGCCTCTTGAACAGCATGAACATTCCAATTCGTGAGCAATTCAATAAGTAGATCAATTGCCCGCTCATCTCCAATTCCTGCCAGGGTTCGCACCGCCTCCTGCAAAGAAAAAAATGTAAAGGCATTCTGCCGGATCGCGGCCATAAGCGGCAGAACCGCAGAACTTCCACGCTGAATGAGGATATCAGATGCCTGGCGACGCGTTTTCCATGTACGATTGTTTAAAGCGTCGATTAAGTCCGCAATATCCTGGCCATTATCCATGTAGGACATATTAACCTCCACTGGTACACTGCCTGTTGATTCAAACGAGGGAAAGAGCCCTCCTGAGATAAACCCCATAGCAAACCTCGTGCTCCCAGCGACTATGAAACGCTGAAGCAAGCGTCAGCCAGGCGGCAAACGTTCCTGCTCCTGCATGCAACGCGCTGCCTCCATCGCCTCCGCGCATCACTCCTGGCTCAGCACAAAACTCCCAGTGATAAGGATAACAGGCAATGAGCAAGCAAAAGGCGTTCTCCCGCAGATGCAGATCCCATCCGGCAGCTTTCTGACGCCCAAGAGAGGGGATAGAAAAAGGTGGGGTTGTATTCCCCCAGCGAAAGAGCGAGCGCGAGCCAGCCGCACAAGCGTATTCCCATTCGTCAGAGGTCGGGAAACGAAACCCTTCTCGTGAAATACGTTCAAGGGTTTTCTGTGCAGTGAGAGGAGTTACCGATTTTCGCCAACCTCCCCTGGGCCCTAATGTCTCGTCATAGACAGGAGGTGCAGCCAGAGGAGTGGCCTGTGTCTCCAAAAGAAAAGGCTCGATATGGACATGCCGCAAAGGCGTCATGGTTTGATCCAGGAAGGCATCCAGAGCCCCAGGAAGCATTCCAGTCTTTTGCGTCTCGTTCTCCCAACTTGCTTGTTGCTGCTGATCTGGCACAAAAGACTGCTCCCGATCATATCCCAGCGTGGCCGTACCTCCAGGAGTAAGGGCGAAAAAGCCTTTATGGTAGCTATCGGGAAGACCAGCCCACTCGAAAACGGCGATATGATGCCTCTGATCTCCAAGTGAGCAGGCTTCTATTTTATGGAACCGGAACGAGGCGGGCAAAGCGCTATCCAGGTCACGAGCAATCGCTTCACACTCTGAGAACGAGAAGCGATCCCATTGGTCGAGCATAAGTAAGGTTTTGAAGGATGCACCGATGCCATAACGAATGTTGTGTAAAGGGGAGACCATCGCAGCAAGGAGAGAAAAGGTGATACAACAGGCATAGAAGAATGTTTTTTTACACTGTCCTGCTTTGACAGGACAAGGAGAAAAAGCCTATGCCTGTGCACAAGAAACACCATAACACACCAGAGTCACCAACGACAAGGGTGAGCATTTCCCCAGCAGATGTCCTCAGCCAGGAAAGCTTTCATCAGCATCTACGCGAGCTCATCCGTGGAGCGACCCGCGTGGTGATGGAAGAAATCATGCAAGAAGAACTCAGCCTGTTCTTAGGTGCAGAGTGGGGAGAAAGCACGAGCCAGCGTCGAGGCTATCGCAATGGCTCCTACACCCGCGACCTGGTGACCACAAGCGGTCGCATTGAAGATCTCAACGTCCCGCGAGATCGAGAGGGCCAATTCCATACGCAGGCCTTCGAGCGCTACAGCCGCTACGAGCCTCAGGTGGCAGAAGCCTTAACCGAAATGTTTGTCAGCGGAAGCAGCACCCACAAAATTGGCAAGGTCGCCAATACGCTCCTGGGGGTCGCCCCAGCGCCAGCAGTGTGAGCCGCTTGAATGAGAGCTTGAGTGAACAATTCGAGAGCTGGCGCATCCGTCCTTTGCAAACCCACTATCGCATTGTGTACCTCGATGGCATTCACTTCGGCATCCGCCATGGCTCTGGGTGTGATTCAAGTATCCTGTTGACCATTTTGGGGGTCGACCTGGAGGGCAACAAGGAGATGCTTGCCTTACAGGCCTGCGCTGAAGAAAGCCGCGAAGGCTGGCTAAGCATCTTACAAGACATGCGCAGCCGTGGAGCGATTCAAATCGACCTCTTTGCCACCGATGGGCATGAAGGGCTGCTGGGAGCGCTTAGCGAGCTCTTTACCGCGACCCCACGTCAACGCTGCCTGGTCCATAAGCAACGCAACGTTCTCAGTGCCATTCCTCGTCGAGAGCGCGAGCTGGTGCAAGCCGATCTGGTGGGGATCTGGAAGCCGGAGAAGAAGGAGGATGCTCTGGCCAATCTTGTCGCCTTCAAAGCCAAATATGCTGAGCGCTATCCCCAAGCGGTGCGCAGTTTGTGTGAGGACGAGGAGCACTTACTTACCTTTTATGACTTTCCCGTTGGGATGCACCGGCATATCCAGAGCACCAACGCCATTGAAGGCTTCTTTAGCAATGTGCGCCAGAGAACCGATCAGATTGACGCCTTTACCACCGAAACCAGTTGTGTGCGCCTGGTCTGGGCAGTGATGCAAGATATTCGTTTCCACAAGGTGACGGTGAGCTAGGGCGCAAGGATATCAAACCAATCACGACTCGGTTGCTTGTTGCTGCCGAGCAGGGAGAAGAGGGTCTTTTTGTGTGTGCGCAAGGCTGCTATTGGCGCTTTCTCATGGGTTCATCCAACCAAGAGGGGTTTTCGGGGCCATGTCGCCTGCTCGCTCTGAGGCGATTGCGTCATTGGTTCACTGACTCTTTTCCAGTACACAATATTCGTTATGGCATCGGATGCACCCAGGTTCATGCTTGTTCCCTTCACGAATACCACATCTTCATTTTCTACTCAAATATCGTGGAAGAACGAGATGCAAAGTAAAAATCTCTTCGTGATGAACACTGTAAGAATAACCATTGTTTAAGATAACTATCGTATCAGTGTGTCAACTCCTGGATTAACTCAAGCGATAGATTTCCCGTCCAGTCTCTACATCCCACCAGCGAATCGTCCGTTTTCGATCGCCGATGGAGACAAGCACTCGTCCACTCGGGCTAAAAATAAGGCGAGAGAAACGTCCCTTATGCGCTGGCATAAAACGTATACTTTTTCTTGTTGCAACATCCCAGATACTAATGAAATTGAGGTCTCCTGCTGCAAGCAGCGTTCCATCCGGGCTAAAGGCCGGATGCCAATCCTTCCTCAAAAAGCTGTCCGTCGCTTCTTTCGTCTGCATATCCCATACACGCATTTCCTTATCACTGGGCGCTCCGCCCATCTCACCACACACTAGGAGTCGCCCATCTGGACTAAACGCAAGTCCCTGTACTCTTCCAGCAGAGGGTTCCATTTCCTGTATAAGCTGACCATTTGAGACGAGCCAGAGCCAGACCTCTCCTGCTTCAAAATTCCCTGTCGCAATAAATTGTCCATCTGGGCTAAAAGCGACACTTTTGTAAGGGTATTGTCAACTTGAAGAAGAAGTTGAAGAGCTTTTTGAGAGAAATGGAGAAGAGGAAGAAGGAAGCGGAGGATGGGAGAGGATGATGTGGCGTTAGGCGGCAACTTTCCCGCCAGTCACCTCGTTCCATGCAAGGAAACGATCCTGCATGAGGGCACGGTAATCTCTGGCGGTGAGGAGATGCCGTTTGGGTCGAAAGTGATCCAGGATCGGCCCAAACGCAGAGAGAAACCGTTGGGCTTGGCTAGGGGATTTGAAGCGCCTCAGGGTTCGTTCACGTTGCCGCGTCGGCTGGTGGGAACGTTCCGCTCGATTGTTTAAGCCCTTATGTTGGCGGTGCTCAACGCTGGGCATGATGTCCCTCTTTGCGGCAGCGTAGCTAGCCAGCTTGTCCGTGATAATCACCCGTGGGACATATTGGAGTCCTTTGAGTAACTTGCGAAAAAACTTCTTGGCCGCATGCTTGTTGCGTCGGCTCTGCACGAGGATATCCAGGACGTTGCCCTCCTGATCAACCGCTCGCCAGAGGTAATGCTTCTTGCCCCTGATGGTGAGGAAAACTTCGTCCATATGCCACTTGTCGCCACAGCGAGGGCGACGACGACGCAGTGCATTCGCGTAGGTCTGCCCAAACGTCAAACACCATTGCCGGACTGTTTCATAGCTCACAACGATCCCGCGTTGCGCCAAAAGCTCTTCGACATCACGAAAACTGAGCGAGAAACGGAAATACACCCACACAGCGTGACTGATAATTTCGGGCGGGAAGCGGTAACCTTTGTAAGCGGGAGCAAGGCTGTTTGTTTTCATACAGCCATTCTAGCATATTGTTCAGTTCTATTGCTAAGTTGACAATACCCTGGCAAGAGGTCTGCCGACTCCTTGAAAACCCTGAGCGGCTGGAGCAGGAGTATCGACAGCGTCTGCAGCCTCAACAGAAGCCCAATGAGCAGGAAGGTCTGGAGGTTCAGATAGGCAAGCTTCGCCGGGGGATGGCCCGTCTCATCGATAGCTATGCTGATGAGTTGATTGACAAACGGGAATTTGAACCGAGAGTGAGACACCTACGTGAAAGAATACAGCGCATTGAAGAGCAACTCCAATGTCTCAAAGAAGAAGCCGAAGTGGAAGAGGAGGTGCGTGCGATTGTGGGAAGCCTGGAAACGTTTGCCGCAAAAGTCAAAGATGGGCTACAAAACGCGGATTTTCAGACGCGCCGGGAGATCATTCGTGCCCTGGTCAAACGCGTTGAGGTCGATGAGCAGCAGATCCGCGTCGTTTTCCGTGTGAGTCCGTGTCTCCTGCACCCTCTTCTGACGGTGCCTCCTCCAATTGGCAACATTGGGGGAGGCGTATAGACCCCTGTGCTTTCCATCCCCACGTGGGTACACCCTGTTTGCATGAGCCACTCTCGTAAGGCGAGCAGATCCGCTGTCTCATGCCGGAAACTACGGATCTCCTTGCGTCGCTGCCCAGCCTCCACAATACTGAGGCAGACCACGAGAAAGCGCTAATGGACATCAATACCTGCACACCGTTGATACATGACTTGCATACTTGGCTCCTTTCTCTTGAGATGACACTTCGATGTGGCTGCCTCCCACGGGGTGTCTGCTTGTGCTCAGTGTCTTCTTCGTGCTCTCACATCCATTCCTAAGAAGAGGAATGAGGCAACAGGGAGTGGTTCGTCCAAACACCTGGGTACAGTTTCAAAAACACGCTCAAGGCTGTACTGTTGCTCGTCCTCTCTGCAGGAGGGCCATCCAACAGTAGACGCTTTTTCATTGGGAGTGGTGCGCGAGCATCGCGCATGGCGTTTCACTCTTGGTGATTCAAGCCACTTGCTACTTGCGAATTGATAGATCATTCTACATCAATAAATATTTTGTAGAAGGATCTTGATGAAGTAGCTCCATGCTCCAATAACGCCTGGTCGCTCACAACCATCACCTTGCTCCCACCTTACTTTTTGTTTACCTGTTCATCTCGCATACCGATCAAAGAACTACACAAGGAGACAGGCACAGTCAATTCCGTGTGTATCTGGACTATTTCTTTCCTCGCTTTTTGAACACTCCTCCTCCCGCCTCACCATACTCCTTCCCCTCCTTATGCTCTTCCTGCCTCTTTTCCCCTCCTCCTCACTTCTCCCCAGGTCGTTATGAAAAAAGTGATCATTTTTTTCGCATTTACAGAGAAAAGCCACGCTTTTTCTCCCCAGCCCGCTGCAAAATTCGCTAGTCCAGTGAAAAGTCAACTGTAACTGTTAATTTTGCACTGGACTAGTTACGGTGATGTTTTAGGCTGACTGATCTTTAGGGTGTACCAATGTGAACGGCTTCAGTCCTCAAGCCACTCTGTGATGAACTTTGGACTCGCGTGGATATCGATCTGTCGGAGCAGCCCCTCACCAGAATTGAGAAACTTATGCGGCACCCCTGCTGGCACAATCACGATGTTCCCTGCCTTCACCTCAAGTATGCCTGAGCCAACCGTAAAGGTTGCATGGCCTTCCTGTACCACAAAAACCTCTTCATAGGGGTGCTTATGCAGACGTGGACCATCCCCTGGCGGTAATTCGACCCAGATAAAGGAAAGGTTGGTATCTCCATGCTGGTGGCCCTGGAACTCATTGGGGGTTCCGTACCACGAAAGTTCATCCTTGTGGAGAAGAGTGTAACTCATTCTCGCCTCCTCTGCTTGTCCTGCTAACGTGCTTCTTTTCCTTCTCTCGGAAGCATACCATGTTCATGGACGTGTTAAAAGAACCAATTTCTGTCATATGACGCATGCCATTTCTACGCGCTCCTTGACCTCTTTCCAGGCACTCTATTTTCTCGGTAACCCGATCAAATATAGCCATATTTGTGGTATTTGTATTGCAGCATGTATCCTTCGCACAATTGCGCGAGACTATGCGGTGAACAACGTATGCAGGATCTCTCACATCTATAGAAGCCGCTTTTCATGCCCTATCCATTCTTTATGTCATTCATTTACAGGCATCAGTAGACTAAAAAGGGGAGCTTCTAGCGAACTATTTTGCAAAAGGCAATGGATATAGGAAACGTTTTTCTCGGACCACAAAAGGGAAGATTACAACCAAGCGTTTGCTGCATCGAGAGCGAAAATCCCACTATCAAAACGCCTGGAGAGCACGAGGAAGGTGATATGATCCCACGGGGTGCCGCTGGTGGTCAGTCTGGCAAAATACGTTTTCTTCGTTGAAATGTTCTGCTTTCGCCCTTTCTATTGTAACGATGATGAGAGCCCCAATATGCGCAATCTTTGACATGTTGGATGCTCTCAACTTTTCCAATCCTCCTCCAGATGGAGAGGTGGCCTTCCCTCAGCTATTCCCTGGCTATAAGCACGATTTTCTCCTGGATCTGATGATTGACGAGACGCTGGAGCATTCCCCCCCCATCTGACAGCGGAGCGGCCTGCAGCGCGCGTGGAGTCAATACTCCTCCCTCATACCAGGAAAGCAGCGTTCTCAGCGCCTCAGGCACAAGGGCATGGCGGCGTGTTAGATATCCTCCCAGCTCAAAACCGATCACCGCACCATTCTTCCCGAGCGCTTGGCGAAGACCGAGTTGGGGAATCTGGCCGCTGGCAAAGCCTACTGTAAGGTATCGTCCCTCCCAGGCCAGGGCAGCCCATGCGGGATCAAAGAACCCCCCTCCTATCGTATCAAAGACGAGATCTACTCCCCGCCCTGAGGTTTGCTCAAGCAAACGCTTGGCAAGATCATCCTGACGCGGGTTGAATACGGCGGCAAGTTTTGCTGGAAGGTGTTCTGGCCTTCCGGTCACCGCAACTACGGTTGCTCCCCATCGGGTGGCAATCTCCAGCGCTGCGCTTCCTACGCTTCCAGTGGCTCCGCTCACTACGAGCACCTCTCCCGGTTTGAGCTGTCCACGGTGGACAAGCGCGAGATGGGCTGTTACATAGGCCACCGGAAAGGCCGCTGCAGCGGGCATATCCATATTGGACGGTAGGAGCGCAACGTGGGCTGCTGGAACGACCACTTCCTCCGCGTAAGCGCCAGAGGTCATGATGGCAAGCACCCGGTCGCCTGGTTGAAGCGCTTGCACTTCGGACCCGCACTCGATTACGGTCCCGCTGCATTCAAAGCCAGGACTGAAAGGAAGAGGCAGTTGAGATCGTCCAGATACTTGAATCCCATCTGCATAATTGAGACCAATCGCATGAACAGCGATACGTACCTCCTCTGCTTGTAGGGTAGGAGATGGCACCTCTGTGTAGACCAGTTGCGATGGATCTCCATAAGCTTTGCAAATAAGTGCTCTCATTCTTTCTTTTCTCCTTCTATATTCAAATTATTGTTTGTGGTCTTTTTTTGAGTGTTCGCATACCTCCCGAGGGCAGATGCAAGCTTACCAGCATTCTTGAGGAACTGACAAGATGGGCCGCATTATACGGTAGCATTCTGCTTATACCCCAGATGCTGCATCATGCCATAACTGAGCGCAAGAAGCGCTGCTCCCCAAAGGACTACCGCAGTAAAGGCTGTTCCAGTGACCAGTCCCCGCTGTTCTACGATGAATCCTCCGACAAGTGGGCCAAGGATCTGACCTATGCCAAAAAGTGTGTTGAGCAGGCTGTAGCTGGACGGAAAGCGCTCCGCTGGAATAACCCGTCGGAGTAAAAAAGTGACGATGAGCGGTGGTCCAAGAAAAACAGACAGACCGAACAAAGCTGCTCCAATGGCCTCCAACAGGAGGTGATGGGTAAGAACAGAGAGTGCTCCCAGTGCTCCCAATACCAGTGCCAGCGAGAGTGTGAATCCTGTCGGCAATCGGTCAATGGCCCATCCCCACACTACCCCGCTCACCGCTCCCGCGATCCCCATTGCTGCCCAGATGAGACCAACCAGCACAGAAGGAAGTCCTTGCTCAACGACCAGTGAGACAAAAAAGGTCAGATAGATAATATAGCCAAAGCCATAGCCAACATAGGAGAGCGTTGCAAACAGAAAACCAGGCGGTTGAAGTAACTCGATGAGGAGAGACACCACAGCATGCTCTGCATGGGCTTTCTGCTTGTTGATGCGGTCTTCACCAGAAGGAGGCGCTTGATCATTGTGAATGCGCAGCACGCGATGCAGCCCAATGACGGCGGCCCCACCACTTGCGCCCATGACGATCCAGACCCAGCGCCACGCGAGAGGTGAGCCACTGTTCAAAATAGCAGGTGCGACAAGTCCAGAAAGGCTTACCCCCAATGAGGCTCCCATCCAGACGATGCCTGATGCTCGTCCTCGCTTCTCGGCTTCCACGCGTTCGAGCGTGAGTGAGAGGGTCAGTACAAGAGCGATAGCAGAAAAGAAACCAACCAGAAAGCGCCACATGCTCAATTGTACGAGGTTAAGGCTCAGCGCTGAACCGACCATGGCACCATTCATAAGCAGAAGCGCCGCACTATTGAGCATGATCTGCTTGTGCAAGCGCGTAAGGAGCAAGGGAACTACCAGTGTTCCCAGCAAATATCCCGCAAAATTGGCCATGCTCACCATACCATACGCATTGTAGGCTCCACCTAAATTCGCTCGAATGGAGGGAAGCAAGAGGCCATAAGAAATGCGCGAAAAGCCGACAATGACGGCAAGCGATGCTGCTGCCCACCAGACAAGGGACTGCGAGTTAGGCTTGTCCTGCCGCTCACGTTCAGTACGAGAGGAAGATGATTTTGTTAAAAGGGGTAGCGGCTGGGTTGACATGGTCACTCCTTTTCGTACATGCTAGTAATCACACTTCTATTGCTAGTATCAACTATGTCATACGTGTGAAAACTATACCAGAGTGTCTTGATACTAGGATTGTCAGTACCAGGGAAAGGAAAGAATCATGACAGACGATGAGCGACGCTAGGAATTGGCTGATTTTCTGCGCACGCGCCGAGCCCGTCTCGTTCCAGCAGAAGTAGGATTGCCACTGACAACCCGCCGCAAAACCGTGGGACTTCGACGAGAGGAAGTGGCTCAACTCGCCAGCGTTGGGGTGACATGGTACACCTGGCTGGAGCAAGGACGCGATATTCACGTCTCTGCCCAATTCTCGGCAATCTTGCTCAGGCTCTTCGGCTAAGCGCCGAAGAGAAAGCGCATCTGTTTCTCCTGGTCGGGCAAGTTCCTCCTCCGCATCCATCAGCTGTGCAGGAGCAGATCAGTCCCTTCTTGCAGGAATTTTTAGGAGTTAGCCGAGCGAAATGAAGACCGAATCGGCGATGTGAGTAGCTCCTCCTGTTGTTAAGGGCTGTGCGAGTTCGTGAAGCATCCACCTGCGCATGGCCTTTGCTTGTTCAGGATCACGGTCGAAGGTATTGGTCCATTCGAGATGCTCAATCTGTAGAGCGCTATGGAAGATATCACCTAGAATGATGACCCGTTCTTCGTCTGCTGTCACCAGTAGGGATGCATGACCGGCAGTATGACCTGGAGTAGCGAGAATCCTCACTTCAGGCGCGATATACTCTCCTTCCTCGACAAACTCAATACGATGCTCCAGCAGATTGAGCGCGTCGGCTACACTGGCCCTGTTCTCCGCTGGATTGTCGAAGCGGCGCCACTCGGCACTGCGTACGAGGTGACGAGCGTTTGGGAAGGTCGCGACCAGTTCGCCATTGACCTTGTGCCCGATCCAGCCCACATGATCCGAGTGCATGTGGGTAAAAAAACGGTGTCGATATCGGTAGGTTTGAGTCCCGCACGCTCAAGATTCGAGAGGAGTTCGCCTCCAAACGCATTGAAGTGGTCACTCTCAAAGGATTGGGGTCCGAACCCATTGTCAACTACTATCGGGTGCTCTGGCGTCTGGAGCAGATAGGCACCAAGACTGCCAACTAGTTGACCATTGCTATCGAGCAGATGCTGATAGGGCTGCCAGTCTGTTGCGATGGCTGTCGGGAATAAGGCTATTGGATTGAAGAGGATATATCCATCGGGCAGATAGGTTATGCGAATGTCGCCGAGCATGATAGAACTGTAGGTTGCTGTGCTGACCATTGATGATCCTTCCTTTTGAGAAAATATCATGTCTCTTGTTATTGTGACGAGAAGGGGATACTATTGGAAGTTGGCAATGACTGATCGATTTCTATATTTCGTGCCGATTTTCTCCATGGTATTTCAAAATCGATCGAAGTTTTACCCAATTTACCACCTCTCCGTTGTAAGCTGGCAAGCTATAGGACGCCCTCTGCGCGAGGGTCAGCAGCGTTGTGGAGGCTATCATGTTTCTGTCCTCTACCTGGTCCTCGTTGAAGATCCTCAGAATCACCACGTTGGCATCCGTGTTGGGACGCCTCCTAGCTTGCTTAACCACCTGAATCAGTTGAAGCAGCCAGGCCGGCTTGTCGCTGGTAAGCCAATTTCGCATTTCCACCAGGCCGCTTACGAGGTTGCCCAATGTGTGCTTCCCCTCGTCGGGAATCTGGGTCAGTACCATCTGCGTGGCCTCGGGAGCGGTAAGACGCTTGCCCATAGCGGTTTCCTTCCATGAGGGAACGATTGATGTATAACATGAGCAATCGGCTTGTCCTCTTCTTCTCTGTTGCGGAAGGAGGTTCATCTCTGGGAGACAAGCGGCCAACTCATCTCACGGTTTCTCCCGTATCCCCTGCGATGTCTCAACGTACTAACACTGGGGGAACTGCTACGGAACGAACCAGAACCCGGTCACCCGTCAACTCACATGCCAGTGGTGTGTTTCTATTGATGGTGACAACCGATAACTCAGGCTTCTACTCTAGAAGAGAGAGCACAAAGTGATTGCGTATCTGCGCGACCCCCCCTTGTCGCGCCCATCAGGTGGTAGGTGGTCGAAGCTCTGCTCTGGAAAGAAACATGCCAGGACGTTCAGGTGGGCGAACCACAAAGCCGAATTGTGTATAAAAGGTGCTTGCATCTTTGGCTGCCATCAGCCCAATGAACGCTCCTGGAAGGGCATGTTGCTCTAGGTAGGCCATAATCGCCCCCATCAGACGTTTTCCCAGCCCTTTTCCTTGAAAGGCAGGGAGCACGATGATGTCCTGAAGATAAAAATACAATCCTCCATCTCCAAGGAACAGTGCTTTGTTGGCATGCTTACCCTTCACGCTGATAATGAAGGATCACGACTCCAGACTGGAAGGAATGCGAAGCAACTAATTTCAGTGTCATCTGTGCTTTGAGGCCTTGAAAGAGCGGTATTCCACTCCCTAACACCACGGGATGAACACGAAGGCGATATTCATCAATCAAGCCCAAGTGGGTAAAGGAGTGAATGAGGCGAGCACTTCCATCGATGATCATATCCTTGCCAGGTTGTTGTTTCAGTGCTTGAATTTCCTCAACAATGTTGTCTCTCACCAGTCGAGAGTTGTTCCACTCGGTCGTTTCGAGCGTTCTTGAAAAAACCAGTTTGGGGAGAGTGTTCATCTTCTCGGCGAAGACCGGATCATCCTTGACGCCCTGAGTAGGCCAATATTGCGAAAATAGTTGATATGTCACCCGCCCAAAGAGAATGGTATCGATCTGTCTGAATTGCTCGCCGACATAATTAACCATTTCATCATCAAAATAGGGTTCATTCCAGTCAATTTCACCCTTTGGCCCAGCCATAAAACCATCAAGTGTGACAAATGGGGCTGCAATAACTTTTCTCATCAGTCTTCTCCTCGTATATTTTTGCGCTTTAGATACTGTGTTCACTTAAGCAGAAATGCAGAATTCTCTACGATATCACCCCTTCTGTTTATTCCAACACCTCCTGAAGAACCTGTGAGCTTGGATGAAAGGAGATCATCTGAAGCGGCTCTGTTCCGGTATTGGTAAACTTATGAGGAGTATTAGCTGGTACAACGACAACATTGCCAGCCGTAACTTCTAGCGTCGTCTCGCCAATGATAAAGGTAGCCAGACCCTCCTGCAAAACAAAGATTTCTTGATAGGGATGTCGATGGAGCTGGGAACCTCGACCGGGATGCGTAAACACCCAGAAAAATGATCCTGCGACCCTACCATACTCCCCTCCCTGAAATCGGAACGCTGTTTCATTGATCCGCAAATCTTCTTTTGGAATGATAAGCTGTCTGGATTTTGCCTGAAACGTTATTTCTGATCTTCTTACATACGCTTTGTTTGGTTGGGAGCTCTGATGAGAGTAGTGCATAGGCTCCAATTTCTCCAAGCGAGATGGTCAACAACAAAGCGAATTCACTTCTTGTCCTTTTGATCATTGGTTACCGCCCTTTTTCAAGTTTTGATGTACTATGATCTTAACCCTTAATGTGTGGTTCCTCCTCCAACCTACTTCTTGCTCCATCATCTCTAATCTCACTCTCACTCAAAGCTATCTTCAGATGCACACGTCGTAGCCAGGCAGGTGCCCACCAGTTCACTTCACCCATTACACGCATACATGCAGGAACTAGCAATGCTCGAATGAGTGTCGCATCCATGAGGATCGCTACAGCCAGGCCCAATCCTAATGCCTTAAAAAGGACAATCTCGGAGGTTGCTAAGGCAATAAAAACGACCGCCAGAAGGGCCGCCGCCGCCGTAACGAGAGGCCCACTCCGTTCTAATCCCGTCGCCACCGATATAATAGTATTTCCTGTCTTCTCATACTCCTCTTTTATGCGTCCCATGATGAACACTTCGTAGTCCATTGAGAGACCAAAGGCAATACAACATGTCAGCATCACCGTTCTCACTTCAAGAGAACCCGTCGCGGTGAATTGAAGCATTTGGGCCAAATGACCATCCTGGAATATCCAGACGAGCGCGCCAAAGGTTGCGGAAAGACTCAAAATGTTGAGCACTGTTGCTTTTAGAGGTAAGAGAATACTGCCTGTCATCAAGAAGAGGATGACAAGTGTTGCCAGAATAATGAGTCCTCCTACCACAGGAGCCTGCCCCAGTACCGATGTCTGCAAATCGAAGGCTACGGCAATGTGTCCACCAACGTTGACAGGAAAGGGAGCAGACAACGCTCGCACTTCGCGTACAAGGTTGAACGCATCTTTATCAACGCGTGCCTGAGTTGGTACCACAGAGAACCATGTCCTGTGCTCAGTTGCCCACACAGAAACGTTTCTTTGTGGAAGTGTTAACCGTTGTCCGTGAGCATAGGAACCGGTCAGCGCATCTACCTGTACCACATCAGGAAGACGTGATAGTGCGAGGGCGTAGTGTTCAATCTCCGACCGATGAGAGAGTGATATATCCGTTTCTGCCACCACACGAAGAGCGTGTGGTTCATCAGCAAGAAAATGAGATCGCATGTGTTCTTGTACTTGGCGACTCGATGCACTGGAAGGAAGAATGCGATCATCCACTATGCCAAAGTTGATGCGTAGAACAGGGAGACCAAGAACAAGTAATATGGTTACGACCAGAATACTTATCAGAACTGGACGCCGCATCACAAATAGGGCCGTTCGATGCCAGAAACCGTCTCCGGTGGAGACCATTCTTGCCTGTCCAATGCTCCAACGGTTAATATTGGACCCCAAAACAGCGAGCAAGGCAGGCAATGTGAGGAGTGTGCAGACAGATCCCACCACAATAACTGAGAGGCCTGCATACATAAAAGACCGTAAAAAGAAATTAGGAGAGATACAGAGAGCTAACAGTGCCACGCCAAAGGTGAGAGCGCTAAAAGCGATCATTCGTCCCGCAGTCTCTACTGTGCGTAGAATGGCGTCGTCAACCTCTCTTCCTTGGCGCATTTCTTCGCGGAATCGCGAGACAATAAAGAGACTATAATCCACCCCAATACCAAGTCCCAGGGAGGTGACGAGATTGATCGAAAAATTTGAAACCTGGGTAAAAGAAACGATGCCTCTGAGGACGAAAAGGGTTCCTACAATAGCGAGTCCACCCACCGTCAATGGTAATGCGGCAGCAATAGGACTACGGAACACCAGGAAAAGGAGCACAAGCAAGATTGGGAAGCTGAAGAGTTCAGCACGTGTGATATCCTGTTGGCTCTGTGTGCCAGATTGGTATAAGACCGCATCATCTCCCCCTACTTGCACACTCATATCAGCATTCTCTCTGGTAAAGAATGGTATGAGTTCGCCAATTCGATTCCGTGCCTGGGTGGTATTGCCGCCTATCCGCGCTAAGACGAGCGCCTGGGTTCCATCACGACTACGCAGCGTTGGGGTCTTCTCATCCGTCCAGTAGGAGGTTGCACTGATTACCCCGGCTTGTTGAGCAAGCTCACTGGTTAAAGCGCTTCCCGCCTGTATGATCTGAGGTGCATCAACTGTTGCGTGCTTGGCTGTAACCAGGAGAACCATATTATAGTCCCCCACCTGGAACTGTTCTTGTAACATGGTATTGGCCAGCACTGATTCTGAACCAGGAACCTCAAACCCTCCACTGTCCAATCTGCTGGCAAGACCCCCACTTCCTACCCCTGCTATCAGTGCAAAGAGCACACTCCCAAGAAGTATTGCCCACCGATAGCGAATGGCAAAACGCCCAATGTGACGAAACAATGAGGTCGATGCCCTCGAATCAGACACGCTCTGATGCAATTGAGAAAGACGGAAGTCAGGCCGTCTTCGCATAGGGATTCATCCTTTCTTGTGAATGAAATTCATTCACTATAATAGAAAAATGAACGCTGCCAGAGGAATTCGTAAAAAGTCGAAGGCTACGAGAGTGTGCCTTCTGCTTCCCCCGCTCCTTTCGCGGGCCAGGAAGAAGTTCGAAAGAGCCGCTCAACCATATCAATCATCGTTTGTCGATAACGCTCTTCATGCTCTCCATGCTCAACAGCGAAGCACTGATGTAGCACAGCTTGCCCCAAAAGATGAAGTAATCGCGCATACATCTCAGTATCACAGGGGGGGAGATGTCCCGAAGCAACACCCTCGCGTAACACCTTCTCAATCGATTGGGTTAGCTGTTGCGTGGTGTCAGGCTTTTGCTGAGGCGCAATCTCCTCAGAAGAGGGCACATTCGCGTGGAGGAGAGCCATATACTCTTTCTTCTGACGACCAACTTGAAAAAGTGCATCAATCATAGCACACGGTATTTCCTCGAAAGGTAAGCGAAGGAACGATGGGTCTTGATAGACTTGAGCGAGCGTTGCTTCAAGGTCAATCGAGACGCTGGTAAGTATCTCATATTTATTACGAAAATAGAGATACACCGTTCCAACAGCAACCCCGGCCGCCTGAGCAATTTCTGGAACGGTGGTTTCGTCGTAGCCCTTGTGCGCGAAAAGCTCACGCGCCGCTCTAAGAATGGCATCCCGTTTCGACTTCAATGGGTGCTTTGGTTTGGCTGCTCTCATAGATACGTCCTTAATATATGAATGACTTTCATTCATATATTAACATATTTAAGAAAATAGAGTCAAGTTACCTGCGAGATGAACAAGAAGCGAACAATTATCAAACCGTGTGCAATTTCGCTTTCGCCAAAATACAGGCGTCTATCTTGTAGATCTTGAAAGCAAGCTTTTAGCTGCGATTACCACCACTCTCTTCTCGTGGCCACAAAGATGGGTTAACGTCTACGAGGAGAGGGCAATATACTCACTTTTGTGAGGTGGTGGGTGGCTGCAGCTCTTCCCTAGAAAGAAACATTCCAGGCCGTTCAAATGGGCGCACCACAAAACCGAATAGTGTATAAAAGGCGCTCACGTTATTGGCCGCCATCAGCCAATGAACGCTTCTGGTGCTTTCCCAGGTAAGCCATAACCGCTCTCGTCAGTCGTTTCCCCAGCCCTTCAGGGAAAAGGGCTGGGAGCACAAAGATGTCTTGAAGATAAAAATACAGTCCTCCATCTCCAATAACCCGTCCACAACCAATGACCTTGTCATGGCGCAGGAGATAAAATACGGCATTGGTAAGCCCTCTTACGGTCATCTCTTCATCACGCCGCCCCCATCCAACAGCTTCACACAAAAAATCAATGCCATAAGTTAAAAGTGAATCATTCTCTATCATCTTCGGCAAGTTTCTTATTTCCAGCTGACGTTTTACTACTTTTTGATTCTTCTTGCTTCATTTGTGTAAAAAGCATTTGTTTCAGGTCTAAGTCATGATCAAAGACATTTGGAAGAGGGCCCTCAAAAGGATTCCCATAGACAAAGGTGGGTTCGCTGTCCATCTCATCTTGAGTTTCTTCGTGCACTTCTGGCGCATTATTCAATCGAAACGGATAGAGGGGATCTTTTTGCTCATCCAATCTCTGAGTAGGAGAGACATTGGTATGCTCGAGTGCTTGGATTACTTACAGGGATTCTATCTCTAATTGGTGATTGGTTTGAGCATTCTCAGAAGTAGAAGGTTGTGTGCTCCCCTGGTTAGGAAATCTCGGTATTGTCAACTTAAAAAAATCTGTTGTTGCGCTTTCACCATGCACGCCCCACTTGCAGATGATTTTGTAGAAAACGCCCCTTGAAACCAGGGAGGCTTCACCACTTTTCCCTGATTTTCTCGCCTATAATCTCTACAATTTTCCTTATTGACCTCGTCAGAAACAACTAAACCGCACCAAGCGTATGAGAAAAACAACGTTGAAGGATGCCGCGTCGGTGACGAAGGCGCTCTTTGGCACGCACAAGCTCTTGACTCAGTTGCGCGAGATCCTGACAACAGAGATTCTTGAGTTCACGGCGTTTGAGCAGGTTTCACACCTGTTCCTGTGGATTGAGTTCAGGGGCATAGCCCGGCAATCGCTCCAGGTGAACTCGTTTGCCCATCGGGCTGGAGAGAAAGGTTTTGATCACTTTCGCTCGGTGGATGGGCAAGCCATCCCAAATAACGAGCAGCTTGCCCGGGATCTTGCGGAGCAGTACCTGCAAAAAACTGACGACGTCCTCTGCTGTAGAGGATCGCTCTTGCATTTGCATGAAGATCCGCCCTTCTTGAGTGATACCCCCTATGGCAGAAAGATGATCACGGGTCAACTTGGCCCGTAATACTGGAGTCCGCCCCCGAGGGGCATAGGTCTTTACAACCATCGGCAGGAGATAAAAACCTGATTCATCGACAAAAACAATCACACGCTTTTCTTGCTCGTTTTTTTTTTCGGCTGAACGGAAAACTAGGCTTGAGAACGTCTACAGGTTGAAAAGAAAAGCGAGCATGAAAACCGAAGAGGAGGAGGATCATGCGAGGAAGAACCAAGCGACCTGAAGGCACCCAACAGAAGACCCTGATCCCGTTGAGAATGTCTTGCGAGCAATGCGGCCAGCCCTTGTGGGCCGATTACCATGCCCCTCGGAAAGTGAGCCGACTCGATGGGGTGGGGAACCTGACACTGATTGTCCGACGCTGTCATCAGCCCTCCTGTCCAGCCTACAAGCGGCCCTATCGGCCAGAGGAAGAGGGAAGGTGGGCCTTGCCTCATGGCGAATTTGGTTTGGATGTGATTGCTTTGGTTGGCCAATGGCGCTTTCGTGAGCATCGCAGCGGACCAGAAATGCATCGTGCCCTCCTCTCGCGCGGGGTCAGTATCACCGAACGGACGGTGACCCATTTGATGCAGCGCTATGAAGAACTAGTAACCTTGCGGATCACCGATCAGGAGCGCATCAAAGCGCGATTACAACAGCAAGGGTATGTTATCCTGGCCCTGGATGGCTTGCAGCCTGACGTGGGTCATGAAGTGCTCTGGGTCGTGCGTGACTGTCTTTCCGAAGAGATTCTGCTGGCCCGTCCCTTACTCAGTAGTACCCAGGGCGATTTAACTACGTTGCTCACCGAGGTCAAACACCAAGTGGAAGCCTTTCACATCCCCGTTCATGGAGTGCTCTCTGATGGCGAAGAAACCATTGGGAGTGCCGTAGCTTTTGTTTTTACTGGAGTCCCGCATCAACTCTGTCAGTTTCACTCTCTCAAAGATACCATTGATCCCTTCTACGAAGCCGATCGACATGCCAAACCCCAATTGAAAAAGCATCTGCGAGGGGTGCGCCCTATTGAGCGTGCTTTAGAAGGGCACCAGACCCCTGAAAATGAAGCCATCCGAGGGTATTGCCTGGCCGTTCGAGCCTCCTTGACCGATGATGGGCGCTCTCCTCTGCAGGCTTCAGGTCTGAGACTGCATGATCGGATCAGCCAGGTGAGTGACTTCATAGCCCGCGTGCAGGAAAAAAAAGATTGCCGCCATCCCTAAAGCATCTCCAGCAATTCCTTTCCAAAGGATTACAGGCCACAGCGAGCCTCTGACCGCCACTTGAGCGTGCTTATCGCTTTGTGCATCAGGCCAAAGAGATCCTGGCCAATCCTGAGCAAGATGCTGGTCAGTCCGTTCGTGAAAGATATTTCGCCCTCCTGGCCCAGATGCACGCCGAAATCAGCACCTTGGGGCCACTTGAGGCCGCTTTCGAGCATTTTTGTCCTATCACCGACAACTTTGCAGTAGGCTTGTTCCATTACTATGATGTGCCAGGATTGCCTCGCACCAACAATGAGCTGGAGCATTGTTTTGGAGTCGCGCAGGTTCATGAGCGACAGGCTACAGGCCGCCGGGGAGCCATTCCGGGGGTTGTAGTTCGGGGGTCTGTCCGCGTGATGGCCGCCGTTGTCACCCCACAACAGGTCTTCTCCGCAGAGGAACTTCAGCCCAGAGATTATCAGCGCTGGAGAGCCTTACATCTCCAATTGCAGCTGCGCGAAGAGTCTCGCAGACAACAGTTTCGTTTTCGCCGCGATCCTGCTGCTTATCTGGCTGTTCTCGAAGCTCAGTTGCTCCAGTGGAGTTTTCCGTTCAGCGAAAAAAACCTAGGATGGCAAGCCTGTCTTGAGAAGGATCTCCTCCAACGCCGCAAGGTAGGCAGCGGGATTCTTGCGGAAGCGCAACTGTTTGCGACGTGCTTCGTGCCGAAAGGTGAGCTGCTCACGCATACTGTACCACGCCTCTGGATCAGAGAACACTAAGGCCCGTGGTAAAAAACACTGTCGTCGTAAGGCCAAAGCCGTGAGCACGCGTACCGGCCCGCGCACCACCAGCGCAGCAATGGCTCCCCGCCGTCCTGAGGCGCGCCGTTCCCCGTAGCGCACCGAACCAAAGCAGTGTTCCAGTTCATTGTTGGTCCGAGGCAGATCAGCCACGTCATAACAGTGGAACAAGCCGGGCCAGTAGCTCTCGGTCACCTTCACGAACGTGTCAATGGCCTCACCGAGCGTTCCCAAGGAGGCTTGCTGCTCGCGCATGGTATCCAGTACCTTTGTGTAGCGCTCACGCACTGCCTGACCACTTTCGTTTTCGTGATTGGTCAGCACATGTGCCGCCTGGTGGACCAACGCATAGGCTTGCTCGAGTGCTGGCCACACCGCCTCAGTTTTCTTCAAAGCGCGTGTGAGGAGGCGGTGGAGTTCGTCCAAAGCCGGATGAAGACCCCCCTTTTTGCCTCAACCCGCGCCAGTGAGTCGGAGATCTGGGTGAGGCGATCATGCAATTTGAGGCCGGAGGCGCATAATGGGGGACGGCCATCATCAGTGAGCGCGCTGCGCACCGCTAAACAGTAGCTCCGCATCGCGTCGGCTTGTTCCTCCTCCCCATTCTCCAGCGAGCGCTCAATGGGCCGAACCCCACGTACCAGTTTTTTCAGTTCGGTCTTGGCATGCCGGTCCGCCTCGAAGATCGGATCTGCCGCTTCATCCAAATAGTGATAGTGACAAAGTTGATGGGGCACTTCAGGCAAGCTGCGCTGCACTGCCTGGCGGATAGTCTGCTGCCCATCAGAAATCACCCCACTGATAGGCACAGGCACGGCTTCCTTGACCTCATCCAGGAGAGTGGCGAGATCTCCTCGCGTACTGCTGAGTAAGGTCCGGGCCAACAACACTTCGCCGGACAAACAATCGCGGATGATCCAAAGCACTTCGTGACCAACGTCTGGCTGCATCCCATCAATGGCCAGCAGGACCTGGCCTTGCTGCTTCAGCCGGGTCTTGATCCGCTCCTCATCCGCCAGATGCAGTGCCACTAACTCCTCGTAGCGTTCGAGTAGATCAGTGACGGTCCGCTGGCCGATACGTACTCCCTGCTGGACCAGGCGCTGATGGATCTCTGGGATCGAGCGATGTTCCCCATAGCGCAACTGACCGACCACCGTGATGATATCTAAGCCAAATTCCCCGTGGGGCAGCGCCCAAGCTCCTTCTTCTTCTGCGCGATAAGGCAGATGATACAAGTCACACGCCTGGTTGCGGCAGCGCCGCACCACCAACGTGAGGCGGACCAACCCTCGAAAGGTCATCAGCGTGCGCTGGGCGTGGTAGGCGACCCAAAGCCGCTGTTCGCAGTTCACACAGTGGAGGCGCTTCGGGGTGAGGCGCACTTCTCGTTCTGCTGGGGGACGAGCGTCTCGTCTAGCCATCTTCTTGCTCCTCGGTTACGGGATTTCCAGACACCTTTCTGAGGAAGAAGGTGCGGTCGTCTTTGAGCGTTGAGCGCACATCCTCAACAATTTCGGGAGACACGAGGCCACTTTCCCCCATCCACTTGAAGAATTTCTTGAACGAGGCCAGGTACACTTTCATGCTCGTCACGGAAGCCCACAGCGCTTTGCGCGGGAACCAATCCTCTAAAAAGTCATAGACATTCCCCTCGGTTGCTTCATCAAGCCGGCGCAGGGAATAGGCATACAAGAGTAAATAGCGAGAGAACAAGTGCATGTTGTCGACATGCTCTTTGATGGTTGGTTCGCTCAGCCCAGATTGCCTCAACCAGGTCTCAAACCCATCCAGGATCGGTTGGTTCGCCTGTTGAATCGCCTGAACTCGTTGCTCATACGTCTCGGCGTGGTCCGCTTCCGTCATGGAACCGCTCCCTTTCTGATCTGCCGTTCTTCTTCCCTCAGTATCCCCCTCCCGTCAAGATAGGCTTGCCATCCTAGAAAAAACTAGAGTCGTAAACAGGCCTTGGAGGGATGAGTAAACTGGAGAGAAAGAGGTGAATGAGGAGAAAACAGACAATGAGAGGAAGAAGAGTCGCCCGTCCCCAGGCCGAGGAGCGTGTTCGTTTAGAGCCGCAAGAGGAGCATTGCCGGTCATGTGGCACATGGATGCCAGTTGCCTACCACGCACATCGCAAGATCTTGACGATGAAGGGGCTGGTCCAATGACGCCTGGTCGTTCGTCGCTGTCCCAATCCAACCTGCCAATCCTACAAGCAGCCGTATCGACCAGAGGAGGAGGGCCGATGGGCCTTACCGCATGGGGAAAGTGGCCTGGACTTGATTGCGTACGTCGGTCGATTGCGCTACCGAGAGCAGCGCTCAGCACCACAGATGCAACGGATCTTGCAGGAACGAGGGATGCGAGTGTGTGAACAAACCGTGGAACATCTCATGCACCGCTACGAGGAATTGGTGACGTTGCATCTCTCCTGTCGGCAGCGCCTCCAGGAACGTTTCTCCTCACAAGGACGCGTGATCCTCGCCATTGATGGATTGCAACCTGATGTGGGCCACGAGGTGCTTTGGGTGATCCGGGAAGTCCTCTCAGGTGAGATCGTGCTGGCTCGTGCCCTCTTGAGTTCCACGCAAGACGATCTGGCTGGACTGCTCAGCGAAGCAAGAGCGTTGCTCTGCGTCCCGATCCAGGGCGTGATCTCAGATGGACAGCTTTCCATTCGCCGCGCCGTCGCCAGTGTCTTTCCTCAAGTTCCTCACCAACTCTGTCACTTTCACTACTTGCGTGAAGCTGGCAAGCAGATCTACGAAGCGGATCGACATGCGAAAAAGGAGTTGAAAAAGCAGGTGCGAGGGGTCCGTCCCATCGAACGAACTGTCGCGCGTGAGAACCGATGCAGAAGCGGAGGTGATTCACGAGTATTGCCTGGCTGTCCGAGCCAGTTTGACCGACGATGGGTTGCCACCATTGTCGGCTTCTGGGCTCCGTTTACAGCAGCGGCTTCAGGCCATCACTGACTCACTTGATCAGGTGGAAGAAAAAAGGGGCTTCCCAGAGAGCTTGAACGATTGAAGCGTCTCTTGTGTAAAGGATTGCAGGCGACCAAGGAACTCTTTGCGGTGGTGCGCCCACTCTTTGCACTGCTCTTGGAAAGTGCTGCGGTCTTGAGCAACCAGGAGCAGTGCAAAGCAGATGAGGTCCTCAAACGCTTTGAGGACGCTCTTACACGGATGCGAACGCACGCTGAGCAGGCAGAAACTGGACGCTCGGCCCTCTTGCATTTCCTCAAGGTGACTCACAGTTATGCCCCTCATCTCTTCTTCTGTTATCAGATCGCGGATCTGCCAAAAACGAACAATGATCTGGAGCAGGCGTTTGGTAAAGTGCGAGCCAGTGAGCGACGAGCGACAGGACGGCGAGGAGCCATTCCTGGGCTGGTGGTACGCGGGCCGGTTCGCGTGACCACAGCATTGGCCACTCGCCTCCATCTTTTCAGCAACGAGGAGCTCGTTCCCTACGATTTGGCCCGCTGGCGGCAATTGCGGTCCGAGGTTTCCGCTCGTCAAGAGGCTCGTTGCAAACAGCTTCGTTTTCGCAAAGACCCTCTCGCCTACTTGGCTGCACTGGAGGAGCGGCTCTCTATGATGAGTTTACGATCCTAGAAAAAAACAGTGCATATCTTTGCGCAACACCCTTGATGAAGTACCAATGCATTTTTGAGCATCAGCAGGACTATCCGATCAAACGGATGTGTGCTGCCTTTTCTGTCTCAGAAAGCGGTTATTATGCCTGGCTTAAACGTGAAAAAAGTCAGCGAGCCAGGGCCAATGAGCAACTGCTGTACGAGATTGAACAGGTTTTTCACGATCATCGATCCGTCTATGGGAGCCCACGCATTCATGTCGCTTTACGAGACAAGGGCATTCAGTGTGGAAGAAAGCGCGTCGCTCGCTTGATGCGCCTACATGGAATCAGCGCCGTCGTTTGGCGCTCCCGCGTGCAAACAACGAACAGCCAGCATCAGCTTCCCATTGCGCCCAATCTTCTCAAAAGAAAGTTTACCGCTGAGGCACCAGATAGCGTCTGGGTCAGTGACTTTACGTACGTCGGCACGCGAGAAGGATAGTTGTATCTGGCCACGGTGCTTGATGTGTATTCGCGCCGCGTGGTAGGCTGGTCCATGAGCCATGAGCGCAATGACGAACTCGTCCTGGCTGCTCTCCAGATGGCCGTAGCCTGGCGCAAGTCAGTTCCTGGTCTTATTCATCATTCAGATCGCAGATCGCAATATGCGAGTATCTGCTATCAGTTACAGTTGCAGCAGTACGGAATGCTAGCCAGTATGAGTCGCAAAGGTGATTGTTACGATAACGCCTTCGCCGAGTCATTTTTTGCCACGCTCAAAACCGAATGCGTCGATCGTCAGTTCTACACGACCCGCCTTGAGGCTCGGCAAGACATTTTCTCTACATTGAGCAATTTTACAATAGAAAGCGGCTTCATTCAGTGTTAGGATATGTCAGTCCACTTATCTTTGAAGAAGGAGGTAAACGAGAGTAAAGCGAGTAAATTGACAAAGAGAGAGATGCTATCTTTCTTCTTTATAGAAGAAAGATCTACGTTACGTAACATATTTCTCCTTACCATCTCCTTCTATGAATTTCATCTACGTTTTTACGAAATTCCTCTTGCCCAGCTCTCATCTTTGGGCACTCTACGAAAGCGGGCCAAGTCCAGTTGGGATGGCGAGCATATGACCTGGCGACGTTTCGGATGAATGTGTGATTTGACTTAATTCTTGGCGTTTTAGCGCCAGATATCCTGGCGTCGAAGCGACATGAGCAGGCTGGAGAGGACGAATGCCTCAAAATCAGATCTGCCACATAAAATGGCGGCGCTTCTGCTCAACTTTCCTGTGATCCTTGATGCGGAGCATTTCAGGAAAGAAAGCGCCAGGAAATGCGTCAACTTTGTCACATAAAATGGCGCATCGTCCCGGTGAAGCCGCTCCTAGACCGACCTAATTCTTTGCCAGGTAATTTGGCGCGATGATGAGAAATGCTTTAGGAGAGAACAGGTGCGATGCATGATTTTCTTCTCCATCGATGTACTGCCAAGTTATGCGGCACTGCCTGTCTGCTTGCAGGCGCTAAAACCGTCGGCAGATTATCTGGCAAAGCCGCCAATAATTCAGTCAAATGACAGAATGCCCGCAAACGTGAACAGGGAACCCCCCTTTGGAGGACCTATCTCAGAGGATACACAGCTACGAGGCCGTTGTCTCCTGCTGACCTGGAAGCCGAACCGTTACTGTTTGTGGCGCGCATTTTTTGGAGTTTGGGCATCTTTCCCGCAACGGCCTCAGATGATCTAGCAGAACCGTTGGATGATCCGTTTATCAACCGGCAATTGCGTTTTTTGCGCCCCTGGGCCGCTCAACAGTTTCCGAGACACTTCTAACCTGTTCAACAGGGAGCGGATCTGCCACCTGCTTGAAACAGCCGCTGCCAGTACAGAAGAGCCTCCTCCCTCATTGCAAGAGGTAGGCCAGCGGCTCGGTTATCAGCCGACGACCTTGTACAAGATCAATCAGGTTGCTTGCCACGCGATTGCTGAGCGTTCCATAGTGTATCGTCAAAAGCTTCGAGAAAAACGGCTGCAAGGCTATCGCGAGGAGATCAGGCAAATTGCGCTGCTTCTTCAGGCTAAGAAAGTAGCGCTTACGCAGAAACATATTGGTCGATTTCTCACCCAACCAGCTATTTTGCGTGATCCCAAAGTACGAGCGCTTCTCAGAGAGGTCTGTTACGAGGTTGAAGAGCGCGACATGTCAGGGCAAAACATCAAAGGTGAAAGGAACTCTCGATGAGCAACAGTCAAACGCAAAAAGAACAGATTGCAGATCTGTATCATCGCGTTGCTTCGACCTACGGTCAGATTGGACCCAACATCTTCGCGTACGCAGGACAGCGCCTTGTAGAACGGATCGCAATGGCGAAAGGCACACGAGTGCTGGATGTTGGAGCTGGAAGAGGTGCCAATCTCTTTCCAGCAGTGGAAGCCGTGGGACCCCACGGGCAGGTGGTGGGGATCGACTTGGCGCCAAGAATGGTTCAGGAAACAACGGCAGAGATCAAGCGACGGAATTTATCTCATGTCACTATGCTCTCAATGGACGCTGAACATTTGATGTTTCCTGACGCTTCCTTTGATTATGTTCTCTGTGGGTTTGCAATTTTCCTTTTTCCTCATCTAGAGCAGGCATTGTCTGAATTTTTCCGCGTGCTGCGTCCAGGTGGAAAAATGGGAGTGACGGTAGCACAAGATCTCGATGCGCTTTCGCACTGGTTTGGTGAACGCATCACAGCCTATCACCAGCGCTATCAGTTCCCTTTGCGTGCCGGTGGAGGGAAAGGGAGCAATTATTCAGATCTTCCTGGCAATCTCACCCATGCTGGTTTTATTGATACCGAGATACTCCAGGAGCAAGCAGACTTTGTCTATGCTGATGCGCAAGAGTGGTGGAATGCCAGATGGACGCATGGGCCAAGGTATGCGCTGGAGCATATGGAGCCATTAGTCTTAGCGCAATTTAAAACAGAAGTATTCGACCAGTTGGCTCAAGAAGCACAATCACATGGGATTCATGAAACGTTGCGTCTTCAGTACATTCTTGCAAATAAGTAAGCACAATCCTGGCAAAATTGCTTGTATCTGAAAACCTGTTGCAGGAATTTCCAAAAACGGCATATCTTGGCCGAGGCGTTTTAACCATTAACGTTTAACGTTACGTACGTGCCCGCCGCAAGCTGATCGAGATAGAAACCACCAGTCCATATGAAAGCGTCTAACGTTCGTCAACGTTTAAACGTATGCACTCACTGGTAGTTCATAGGTGAGGAAGCTTCCCAAGGGCGTTTAACGTTATGTTCACGTAAAGGTATTTACAGACTGGCCACTTAATGCTGTGAGTCACATGATACTCCATCGCCTACGCGTAAACAGGGACAAAAAATACATCGGCGATCGGCTCGAACTGCTCTTGACATAGTTGAGGCCAAGGTGCACAAACACCTTGTAGCCCTCGTACGCCTTGATCAATTCCAAAAAAGCGAGACACAACCCATCATCACTCCTCGATGGAAGCCACAGAGGCTCGGATTGGAAGGTCCAGTCGTCCAGCATCGTCCCCAGGATGCTCAGGCACTCTTCAACCTGCTCAAACGGGAGGTGCTCACACAACCACCCCTTCTCGAAAGAAGAGGGTAATTGTGTACTCGTGCCCGGCAAGCCGGGAACGATAGGTGTATTGTTTTCCGACCTCGACTCTCGCAAGAGTACTTGAGATTGCAAAAAACAAGCATTCAAGTAAAAAGCAAACGTATAGGCACAAGAGCATGAGCGCGAAAAACGAGGAAAAGGTCAACCAGGGAGGGAGAAAATCAAGCGAGCAAGCGATGGAGAGGAAGCGAGCAAGCAGAAAAGCGGACAGCATCACCCTCGACGAAGCAACTCCCGCAAGCAACTACACAGATTATCGAGCTTGGAGGTATCGCCGTCGCAAGTTCATCAAGCGTTGTCGTTCCTCTGAACGGGCACGCTCTTCCATCAAGGCAATGTAGTCATCCAGTGGCATCCGTTGGCCTTGCAGCCCTTTGATAGGAAGTTGCGTGATGATGCTCTCATGCTGCAGGACTTCGAAGCAACGCGAAGCCGCATTGACATTCAAGGTGATTAACTGCCCAGCCAGTGCTTGCTTGATGTAATAGTCGGCCCCATCAACGCTCACGCGGCCGTCTGATTTGACGCGTCGCGCGTAGGTCCGCCCGTGGACTGCTTGCAACCAGGCATCCGGGTCGACGACGGCTGGAAGCGCGGGTAAGGTGGGCAAAACAGGATGCGCCTGGCTGGGAGGACGATTGCGACAACTGTGCCCTGATGAGGGCGCTGGGTGTTGTAGAAATGCTCAAAGGCCTCGGTGAGGCTGCGAACCTCTTCGAGCGTCCCAGGACGATGCACGAACAGACATTCTTCCTTGTAGGTCCGATGATAGCGCTCCACATAGCAGTTGAGTTCTGGATGGCGGGGAGGCAAGACGTTGGGCTGTACGCCGACACACAAGAGAAATTGGCACAGGGCGGAGGGAAAATCGCGCGCCGTTGCACTGCCCACCCAACGGGGATCGCGGCCAAAGGTCAAGATGCTGGGACACCCATAGCGACGCAAGAAGGAGACAACCGCTTGGAACGCCGTTTCTGCGTGGAAGTCTTCATGGACCTGTGCGTCAAGCAAGATGGAGGTGCCTGCGTCGACCCGCATTGCAGGCTTCGATCACATGCTGTCGCGCGGGCATCAGGATCATGCAGATCGGCAGGAACGGTGGAAACATCTTTAAAGTCGAGTTGCACTTCTTCCCGCGTGAGCTCTTGGCAGACGCGGAGAGCGCTGACGGGGAGGATCGCGCTCAATAGCTCCCGCAGCATCCAGGATACGCCAGATGGTGCGTGTCGAACGAGGCAAGCGGACTGCTTTTGTCTGCAAGGCGCGCATCTCGTTGCAGATAATACAGGATGGCCAATGGCCCAGGCGTGCGCTGGAACGGCTCCGGGGGAGACTGGCGGATCGAAAGCACCCGCTCTTTGACCTCGGTGTCAATGCGAGGCGGGTGATGATGAGGAGCACGAGAGCGGGAAAAGAAGATGGAAGCATCAAGCGTTCTCTGGGCTTTGGCCTCTCGAAACCGCTGTCGCCAAATACACACCATGCTCTGAGAGCAGCCGACCGCATCAGCATACTGTTGGAGGGTCCACTCAGGATGCTGCTGTAGCAGGTGGAAGAGGTGAGCACGCTTTCCAACATATTCGACTTCCATAGCATTGCCTTTCTCAGAAGTGGAGGGCAGAGGAAACGATCACCTATCCTGGAGTATACATGACGAAAAGGAAGGGAATCGAGCAAACGAGCAGGCTCTCTTTTGCTGATTGCTTGCTTGATTGAAGCAAACAAGTAAGCGAAATTACACTGTTTGTTTGCTTTTAGCAAGCGAGCAGTCAATACATTCACAGATTACTTGCTTTCACGATCTTAAGTACTCTCACAAGAGTCGAGGTCGGAAAACAATACACTCAGGGACGCACTCCTCTGGCTTGATCTCCGAGCCCTTCAGGTGCACCGCAATCGTGAGGCGAAACGCCTTCTTCTCATCCTGGCAGGCCAGGATCGCCTTCCACTGCTGGCGCATCATCGTCTGGACCTGCTGCTCGTTGCTCTGGTCTCCATTCGCCATACCCAAACTCCTTACCAAGATGCCAGGGCCTTCACGCACCCTGGCATCACACTCTTTCACGACTATAAGAACACAAGCACACGGAAAAAGAGAAGGTGAGCATCGACTTTCAAATGAGGGACTCCGCGCGCCGGCGGGAGAGAAAAAAGATGGCGACCATGCGGGTCCGCAAAACCGCTATCTGGGAATCTTCTTTTTGAAAGAAGAGCAGGAGGCTCAGATGAGGGTGGGACCACCTTCAACGATTTGTCCCGAAGTGGACCCAAGCGTCTGGCTGACATCTCGCAGCCGCTTTTCTGCAAAGATTTGTCGTACTTCATTCGTTGTATCTTCCAGCAGGAGATGGAGGTAACGGAGGTGCATCGGCAGAGTTTTGTGACCATGGAGTTGCATATTCTGTGCCACTGGAATCCCAGCGCGATGCGCTCGGCTCACACTGTTGTGACGAAAGACATGCGTCGTAATAGGCAAGAACTTTGCCAGTGGCGTCTCATATTTAGGACAGAATGCGTCTCCTGGCGAAGCCTCGCCATCACAGATGAAGTCCTCTTTGAGAATGTGACCACACCGCGCACCGCGCTTCCCAGAGAGCGTTGACCCACAGCAGGGACACATCGTGATTCCCTCTTGAGTCGCAAAGTAGTGACAGTATTGCCCCTTTCGTCGTTGATGTCGGCAGATGCTACTGTACGTCTCTTGTTGAAAGAAGCCATCCGGATTGATCCTGGCAGCAATGCGTAGCACTTCTTGAAGCGCAGTACCTACACGGATACTCGAAAGCCGTCCATTTCGCCTTCCACCTCGCTTTCCTACATCCTCAGCACGAGGCACACGATCAAACAAGTAATGCCAATCTCTGGCTCGCTCTGGGTCGTCATCGAGATAGCGAAAATTCGTTTTTCCAAGGGTGAGTGAAGTTCCAGTTCCATCAGAGGAAAGTCGTAACTTAATAATCTCCTCCATATAGGGGTCAGCGCATCTAAAAGTGAAATGTGTACGGTAAGGAGTTTTCGGTCAAAACTGGCTAGGCTACTGCTCGTTTGAGACGAAAATACTCGTTGTTCTGGTGAACAACTCGGCGTAGTATCAACTTTCTGCAACAAGCGTTCTCCGACGAGTGGGGACGTTCGTGTACCGTTTTTCAGTTTGTTACTAACTTGCGGATGGCTTAGCGTACAGTTTTCACAAACTGATGCGATGACCCCATAATTGACTGACGGTTTTTTCTTCTCTTAAGATCTCTTTGACGATCGCGGCCTTAAATTCCGATGTGTACTGCTTCCGTTTCTGCTTTTGCATGTGTCTGTGTTTCTCTTCCAAGCCCAACAAATTTTGTCTGAATTCTTAGTGCAATAAAACGAAAGAAAGTAGGGAAGTGAGCCGATATGAATAGGTATGAACGCACCCATCTTCATCCGATCACTGACCGAAAACGAACAAAACGAGATCCAGGCAGGATTACGCTCTTCCTCAGCCTTTGTGTTGCGTCGCTGCCAGATTCTCTTAGCAAGTGCTCGTCACGAGCATGCAACCGTCATTGCCAAACAACTCGGCTGCGACGACCAGACCGTTCGCAATGTGATCAAGGGCTTCAACGAGCGCGGACTTGCCGTGCTCAAACGCGAGTCCTGTCGCCCACATCACCTTCGCACAAGCATTCCCGACGAAGCGTTAGAACGTTTACAAGACCTCTTGCATCGCAGCCCTCGCGACTTTGGACTCAACCGCAGCCTGTGGAGCTTGCCTCTGGTCGCAAAGGTCAGCTTCGAGCAAGGGATCATTCCGACTGCGACCAGCGTCACGAGTGTGTGCCGTGCGCTCAAACGCTTGGGAACCAATTGGAAACGCGCCAAGCACTGGATGAGCAGCCCCGATCAAAAGTATCAGCTAAAAAAAACGCTCGACAGCGATTGATTGCCTACGCAAGCCTCAAGCCTGATTGGGCCATTGGCTTCCTCGACGAAGTGTGGTGGAGCCGGTTTGCGCTTCCACGTCTTCACGCCTGGCAGGATCACGAGCATCTCGTCCGTTTGGTCGAGCAGTCCTGGCAAAAGAATGACCCCGACCCAAAGGCATTGGCTTGCTATGGCGTTCTCTGGCAACAAGGACCTGCTGAGGAGCCGGTTCGAGAGCAGATGTGGCTGCGTTTTGTCACAGGACGACCAGTCAGCGATATCACCATCCAATTTCTGGACTGGTGTTGCCAGCACCTGGCGACACAAGGCAAACGCCATTGGCTCCTTATCTGGGACAACGCTTCCTGGCATGTGAGCAAGATGGTGCGTACCTGGATCCGAGAACACAACCTCATGGTCAAGCAATCGCAGGAAGGCGTGCGGATTTTGCCGTTTCTGCTGCCAACTCAAAGCCCCTGGCTCAATCCGATTGAACCAAAGTGGGTCCATGGCAAGCGTAACGTGATCGAACTCGATGGCCTGCTTTCAGCCCGTCAATTGGCCAGTCGTGTCTGTGCCTATTATGGGTGTGCATATGAACCACATTTAACCCTTTCCGAAAAGGTTTCGTAATCTTGCATTAGGGTCATTATAAACCTCCAATACGCTATATAGTTTTCGCGGTGTGTTTTTCCCAAGCCTGTATATCATACGCCCAGCCTGAGCGCCGGTTGCACGCGAGGAGATGGCATTGTCTTATGCATTTTGGGGGAGAGCTTTTATGGGAGATTCAACCAGGATGCCTTTACTGTTTCTCATACTAAAACGAGGTTAAATTAGGTGGTACCAGGACGAAAGTTTTCAATGTGTACTGACGTATTTATAATAACAATCCCAAATCATACCAGGAGAACGAGACATGTCATCACTTCAAATGCACTGTAGCAGGTGTGGTGCCGAAAATAATCAGAATGGAGAGTACTGCCATCGGTGTGGCTTCCCTCTCTATACTCAGTCTCCGACCCCACCCGTCCAGCAGCAGGCACGACCAGGGAGAATATCGCGACGAGCAATTATTTGGACGATTGCTGCCATTACGGCGCTGCCAGTAGGAGCAATAGCAGCATTTCAAGCGCATAGAATGTCTATCGATCCCCATATTCTCACCTATTCGGGACATTCCAATACAACCAGCGATGCCGCGTGGTCACCGGATGGCACACGGGTTGCTTCATCCGGCTGGCTGGATGGAGGCACAGTACAGATATGGAATGCAGCGACAGGAAAGACGCTGCAAACCTGTAAGATAGAGCATCCTGTCCAGGGAATATTCCCACTGGATGTGGTCTGGTCTGAAGATAGCAAGCATGTGCTGTCTTTTGTTGGGTGGGATCACAATATGATCCTGGCTGACGCAAGTCACATTGTTGAGATGGTACAGGTGTGGGATGCAGGAACAGGACAACGGGTGCGTAGCATTCCCGTAATGAAACCCATCATGACGCCTATAAATGAATCTGGAACCTCCCTCCCTCTAACACAAAGATGGGCATTAAACTCGCGTTACGTAGCGACGTCCCATCCTTCCAATCATAATATGCTAGAGATCTGGGATATCGCTACAGGGAACAGCCAAACTGTAACGCTCGGTACAGGGCATCCAGACGCTACTGTTCAGGTACTCAATATCTTCTGGGCACCCGATAAGGAAACACTTGCGATCAACTGTAATACTCAGGATACTTCCAAAGAGAAATTCTATCAAACAATAGAGATCTGGAATGCCACTACAGGTGAAAGAATAAACACTCTACGTCCGGACAATGCTTATGCTGCTGTCCAGATACTTAATATCTCCTGGGCACCTGATAACGCAACGCTTGCTATTGGATTAGAAAAGGGCGCGGAGGCAGGCTGTGAAATCTGGAGCGCTCTCACAGGAAAGAGATTGCAAACATTCAAACCATCGTTATACTGGACGCGAAGTATGTCCTGGTCCCCAGATGGAAGGTTCCTCACGCTAGGAACTGATATCTATAACGTGGAGACAGGTAACAGGATAACCACATACAAGTTACAAGGAATGTTGGGCTCACTTGTATGGTCACCAGATGGCCGCCGCGTAGCACTCGTTGATGCTGTCAAACATGGCGCGGGCTTTTCGTCAACGAGCAGCACACTCTTTGTGCTGGATGCCTTGAGCGGTAAGCCGATAACACAGTATGCTGGACGTGGCCTGTTTGGCAATAGCGGAACCAATGGAAACCTTATCTGGTCGCCCGATGGAAAGCGCGTGATGGTAGTAAGTCAATATATAGATATCTGGCGAGGAGAATGAGTATTGCTCAGGCAGGGCGCTGCCCTTCAGCAAGGGGCGAATCAGTCTCGCTACCATCTTCCTCCTCATCCTCTACCTCCCACGCCTCAACATACTCGTATTCCTCCTCCGCGCGCGCACACTCTAGGTCCTTTTCGCGCGTGCTTTGCTCAATCGCTTTCAGCCATTGTTGGTAAATGATCTGAAAAGTGTGAGCAGCTTTTGCCCTGAAACATGGCTCATGCCCAGGTTTGGTGAGAGACTCTGCGATAATACAAGAGAGATGAGGTTGTTGTGTTTCAAGAGCACATTCGTGTCCTTCCGTGAAGCGCAACAGAAGCGCGAGAGCGTGGGCAGGGAAAAGCTTCTCCCGGTCTACTCTATCGCATTCAAACGTCGTCTCTTTGCCAACGGACTTTCTCTCTCGTTCAACCTCAACAGGTCTCTCGGATGCCATAACGAATGTTGTGTAAAGGGGAGACCATCGCAGCAAGGAGAGAAAAGGTGATACAACAGGCATAGAAGAATGTTTTTTTACACTGTCCTGCTTTGACAGGACAAGGAGAAAAAGCCTATGCCTGTGCACAAGAAACACCATAACACACCAGAGTCACCAACGACAAGGGTGAGCATTTCCCCAGCAGATGTCCCCAGCCAGGAAAGCTTTCATCAGCATCTACGCGAGCTCATCCGTGGAGCGACCCGCGTGGTGATGGAAGAAATCATGCAAGAAGAACTCAGCCTGTTCTTAGGTGCAGAGTGGGGAGAAAGCACGAGCCAGCGTCGAGGCTATCGCAATGGCTCCTACACCCGCGACCTGGTGACCACAAGCGGTCGCATTGAAGATCTCAACGTCCCGCGAGATCGAGAGGGCCAATTCCATACGCAGGCCTTCGAGCGCTACAGCCGCTACGAGCCTCAGGTGGCAGAAGCCTTAACCGAAATGTTTGTCAGCGGAAGCAGCACCCACAAAATTGGCAAGGTCGCCAATACGCTCCTGGGGGTCGCCCCCAGCGCCAGCAGTGTGAGCCGCTTGAATGAGAGCTTGAGTGAACAATTCGAGAGCTGGCGCACACGTCCTTTGCAAACGCACTATCGCATCGTGTACCTCGACGGCATTCACTTCAGCATTCGCCATGGCTCCCAGTGCGATGCGAGCATCATTTTGACGATTTTGGGGGTCGACCTGGAGGGCAACAAGGAGGTGCTTGCCTTGCAGGCCTGCGCTGAAGAAAGCCGCGAGGGGTGGCTGGGCATCTTGCAAGACATGCGCAGCTGTGGAGCAACACAAGTGGACCTCTTTGTCACCGATGGGCATGAAGGGCTCCTGGGGGCGCTTGGTGAGCTTTTTACGGCGACCCCACGTCAACGCTGCCTGGTCCACAAGCAACGCAACGTTCTCAGTGCCATTCCTCGTCGAGAGCGCGAGCAGGTGCAAGCCGACCTCGTGGGAATCTGGAAGCAAGAGAAAAAGGAGGATGCGCTCGCCAATCTTGCCGCCTTCAAAGCCAAATATGCCCAGCGTTATCCTCAAGCGGTGCGCAGTTTGTGTGAGGATGAGGAGCATCTCTTGACCTTTTATGACTTTCCCGTTGGGATGCATCGGCATATCCAGAGCACCAACGCCATTGAAGGCTTCTTTAGCAATGTGCGCCAGAGAACTGATCAGATTGACGCCTTTACCACCGAAACCAGTTGTGTGCGTCTGGTCTGGGCAGTGATGCAAGCTATTCGTTTCCACAAGGTGACAGTGAGCTAGGACGCAAGGAGATCGCACCAATCACGGCTTGGTTGCTTACTGCTGCCGAGGAGGGAGAAGAGGGCCTTTTTGTGTCTGCTGAAGGCTGCCATTGGCGTTTTCTCATGGGTTCATCCAACCAAGAGAGATTTTCGAGGCCATGTCGTCCGCTCGCTCTGAGGCGATTGCGTCATTGATTCACTGGTTCTTCTCTCGTACACAACATTCGTTATGGCATCGTCTCTCGTCCACTCCCCTGGCAAATGAGTAGAGTACAGCTCCCCGCTTCCCAAAAAGTTCCCGTAAGCGCTCCTGGCTGAGTGATTTGAGGTCTCTTCCCATGCCTATCCCGAGTTCCCTCAGCTTCGCCTCGGTAACTTCGCTGACGCCAAAGATTTTCCCGATTGGTAAGGCATCAATAAAGCTCGCCGCGAGCTTCGGGGTGACCACGGTACGTCCATCCGGCTTATGATGGCCGCTGGGCACTTTCGCCAAGAACTTGTTGTAAGAAATACCAGCTGACGCCGTGAGCCCAGTCTTCTCGAAAATCTCTCTCTTCAGCGCGATCGCGATCTGGGTCGCAGAGCTACTGCGTGCGATAACAGTCACATCGAGATACGCCTCATCGAGTGCGAGAGGCTCGACCAGGGGAGTGCATCGCCTATAGATGGTCTGAATTCTGCCGGAAATCTCCCTGTAGATAGGAAAGCGGGGCCGCAGGAAGACGGCATCCGGGCAGAGACACAGAGCCACCCTGCAGGGCTGGGCAGAGTATACGCCAAACTTTCTCGCTTCATAGCTAGCCGTCGCGACTACACCACGGCCATGCGGATCGCCTCCTACGACGACAGGTTTGCCCTGAAGTGTTGGGTTGTCGCGCTGCTCTACCTGTGCGTAAAAGGCATCAAGATCTATATGGATAATTTTGCGGATTGGATCTGTCTGTGACATACATATAGCTGGCTTTCTACAGCGGGACCGTCGTCCTCCTGTCATTGAGAAGATTACATAGAAACTCCATCAAAGCCTGCTTTGTGATGGTATCCTTCTTCGGAAGAGCTTTCTCTTGCTGTCAAACAACATATTTTCTCAGCAATTACGGGCCAAACGACACAGACAAGCAGGGCAGTCGTGGTACGTGGATGCGCACCTCTGTCAAAGTGAGGGGGAAATGGTGTTCTCTCTATCGCGCCATTGACACAGATGGCAACCTTGTTGATTCGCGCCTGAGCAAGAAACGGGGTATGGAGGCAGCCCAACAGTTTTTCAAGCAAGCTCTCGCCGTGGTTGGCCATATGCCGGAACGGGTGACGACGGACGGTCATACCTCCTATCCACGAGCAGTGCGTGAAACACTGGGCGATCAGGTGCAGCATCGGACCAAGAAATATCTCAATAATCTCCTGGAACAAGACCATCGAGGGATCAAACAACGGTAGTATCCCATGTGTGGCTTTGGAAGCTTCGACTCAGCAGCCCGTTTCTGTTGTGCTTTTGGCGAATTGCGGAACTATCTCTGTCCTCGCTCCATCATGGGCGAACCAATCACACGCTCAGAGCAGCGCCGTGCTTTCCTTGATCGACTTGCAGCTTTGAAGGAAGCGATACAGGCAGTCTCCTCGCAAGAGACAGTAATATCTCAGCATTCACCGTTCCTTGATGAGCGTCTCCGTTCTCAGTTCTGACAGAACCCTGTCTTCTCGGTCAGACGATCTCATTGAGAGAACCATGTTTTTCGCTGGCAAGTTGTCCATAGACGTTCCATACCTGGGCCAGGCGTTGGATGCCTTTTTCCAGAACATCAGGAGTCAACAAAAAGGGCAGCCGAAGATACTGCTGGTGTGACTCATCCACAGACATCACTGCCCCTGGTGTCACCACGACGGCAAAGCGCAGGGCGAGTTGCGCAAATTCGCTTGCATCGCCAAAGGGCAGACGGACCCATAAAAAGAACCCTCCGGCAGGAGAGGTCCATGTCCAGCTCGGCAAGTATTCTTGGAGGAGAGTTGTAACGTGTGCGAGTTGAACCTGCAATTGCTGATGACGTCTCGCTTTCACTTCCTCGACGTGTTGAAGCAACTGCAATGCGACGGCTTGCGTCAGGCTCCCTGTTCCCAGATCAGCGATGACTTTCAGGCGCCCAAGCCGTGTAATCAGCGCCTCTGGCGCACGAATCCACCCCACCCGCAAACCTTGCCAGAAGAGTTTGTTCATCGATCCGAGCGTCAACACCATCTCTCCAGGCGCAAAGCTTGCCAAGGGCAAAGGGGCCGAACCCGTGAGGGTGAGATCAGCAAAGGCATTGTCTTCGATGACTGGAAACGCGAATTCCTTGGCCAGGGACGCTATTACACGGCGACGTGCGGGTGATAGCAGCGTTCCCGTGGGATTGTGATAGGTGGGGGTCAGGTAGAGCAGACGAGGCAAACACGTTCCTACTGCTCGCTCAAGAACATCGACACGCACCCCTTCTTGATCCACGGGAAGAGGAATGAGCCGTGCCCCGAGCGAGCGAAAGGTGTCGAGCGCGCCAAAGAAGGTGGGATTTTCCACCAGGACGGTATCTCCCCGTTGGACATAGAGGGTGGCGGCCAAGGAGAGTGCCTGCTGAGCGCCAGAAGTCACTAAGATTTGTTCTGCATGAGTTGGCAGTCCCGCCTGCTCAAAATACCGCGCAATCGCCTGACGCAGTTCTGGAAGACCCAGCGGAGCATACCCAGGTGTCGTTAACAGGGAGGCAAGCGTGTGTTCGGAGAGGGTGAACGCTTCCAGAGAAAGGCCATCCAAGGCTGCTGGCACTCCCGTAGAGAGATCGATCACGTCGTGCGGCTCGCTCAGGAGCATGTCAAACAACGGACTGCGCGCCAGCGATCCATTAGACATGGAACGATGGGCCTCAGTTTTCTCTAGGGGCTGCGCCTGCACCCAGGTTCCACTGCCATGTTGACGGGTAATCAGATCTTCTTGCTGCAAGACATCGTAGGCGGCAACCACCGTATTGCGACTGACGGCCAGAGCCTCGGCCAGCATTCGTTCCGCAGGAAGGCGCGTCCCTGGGGGAAGATCGCCTTCAAGAATGGCGAGCCGGAAGGTCTGGGCCAAGAGACGATAGAGGGGACCAGGAGCTTGTGACCAGGCTCCCAGGATTTTCATCAACGTTGTCAGGTCCATTTCCAACCACTTTTTGCCTAAGTGGATCTGTTCCGTGAGATCCATCCATACTATACTCTTTCTTAAGGAAGAGTACAAGGCAAAAGTGGATGGAGTGGACCTGCTCTACCGCTGGTGTCTTGCACTCGCTTGTCTCTTGAGAGAGGAGAATGTTGTATGAAGCAGCGAGTTGGGATCATCGGGGTCGGCGCGATTGGCCACCCCCTAGCAACCCATCTCTTGCACGAAGGCTATTCCGTCACGATCTGTCCGCATCGCAATTACGCTCCGATTGAACAGCTCAAACGGCAAGGGGCCCACAGCGTATCCAATCCTGCGGAGGTCGCGGCACATTCGGATATCGTCCTGATTCTGGTGCCAGATGCCCCGCAGGTCGAGGACGTCTGCTTCGGCGAGCAGGGACTGGCAGTGCGCAGCACACGTGAGCACGCCTTGACGGTTGTCGTGATGAGTACTATTGCGCCAACGGCTGTGCAATCCATTGGGGAGCGGCTCCAGGACCTGGGTATCCGCGTGCTCGATGCTCCCGTGAGTGGGGGACCAGCACGGGCAGCAACGGGAGATCTGACCATCATGGTTGGTGGCGAAGCAGACGTGTTGGCACCCCATTGGGAGACCTTGCGTGTTCTGGGAAGCCATATTATCCATCTGGGTCCGCTCGGACATGGAGCAATTGCCAAAGTCGCCAACAATATGATCATTGGTACGTTAATGCCAGTTCTCGCGGAAGTATTGACCCTGGCAACGAAGATGGGAGCTGATGTGGAGAAGGTGCGTGAAGCCATTGCGACCTCAAGTGGGAGCAATTATCTCCTGGAGAAGTGGCTTCCCCAGACGATCCTGCAAGACCAGTACGAAGGCGGCTTCGCGCTTGATCTCATGCTCAAAGACCTCCAGATCGCGCTTTCCACGGCGCGTGCACTAGACGTCCCGGCGTTTGCCACGAGTCTCTCAGCTCAGCTCTTCACGCAAGCGCACGGGCTTGGGTATGGCCAGAAAGACTACAGTGCGGTCAGCCTCCTCTATCAAAATGCTGCTCAGATCACTATTGCCACCGGTCGCGCTCGCCACCGGGATCAAATCATCACAAGGAACCAGAAAGGACCATTGCTATGAGCTTGAAATCGGTGCGCGGAATCTCGATTGGATACGACGAGTATGGGAGTGGTATCCCCTTTGTACTTCTCCATGGGCATCCCTTTAACCGGTCAATGTGGCGGGATCAACGAGAAACGCTCTCGCCAATCTGCCGGGTGATTACGCCGGATCTGCGCGGCTATGGAGAAACCACGGTGGTGCCAGGGAAGACCACCATGGAGGACTTTGCCAGTGATCTGGCCGCGCTCCTCGACGCCCTGGGGATCGATCAGATCATCCTGGGAGGTCTCTCGATGGGCGGACAAATTGTCTTTGAGTTTTATCGCCAGTTTCCCCAACGAGTTCATGCCTTGGTGCTGGCAGACACCCAACCGCAGGTCGATACGGAGGAGATTCGAGCCACACGCTATGCGACAGCCAGGCGCATCCTCGAATCTGGCATGCAAGATCTTGCTGAAGAGGTGCTGCCCAAATTATTGGCCAAAGAGACCATCGCAACACAGCCGGATGTGACGAGCCGCGTTCGTGACATGATTGTGCATACTCCTCCTGAAGGGGCAGCCGCAGCACTGCGAGGAAGGGCTGAACGTCGTGACTATACATCACTGCTGCGCGAGATTGCGGTTCCAACCTTAGTGATTGTCGGGAGCGAAGATGCCTTTACGCCCATCCAGGACGCCGAAGTGATGCATCGAGGGATTGCAGGATCACAGCTCGTCATTCTTGAAGGCGTTGGGCATATGCCTAATATGGAACGCCCTAGCGAGTTCAATGCAGTACTTAGGCAGTTTCTCTTTCCCATTGTCTCGTGAGACTGACCACTGAGGGCAAAGGGAGATCGTTGGGGAAAGTGAACCCATGTTGCCGAGTGCAGATCAGGGCCTCTCGATCTCTCTGCCCCACGTGGGGTATATTCTGATCTTGGTCAGGAGGTGTACGATGAGAAAACAATAGCGCCCAGCAGCGACGAGAAGCATATCTCTCATTCTCCAACAGTCCTTTTGTGAGCAATGTGGTGGATGGTCAAAACCACTTTTTCTATGCACAGGTCTAGCACGGAAGATGACGGAGAACCACAAAACCGGGTCAATAACAGAACTCGTTTCTGCATCTTTCTTCTCCTTGTCGTCAGTTTAGTCTACCTAAGTTTCGCCCAAAATAACAACGAAGTCGTCTGACAACAGACGAGCTTGCCAGAGAGAGAAGAAAAGTGATGTTTCTGATCTCATGAAAGAAGCCTATTAGCTTGCATGAGAAGGAGCATCACCATGAACGAGTCTATCACACCCACGACGAATCATTTTAGCGCGTGCGCTACGTTGGCCGCCATTGGAGCGAAATTGAAGCAACTGGATCTCTTCGGCCCGATCCGCACCCAGGTGCAGATCAAGCAGAAAACGGTCAAGTACACGCCCATCGACAAGCTTATGGATGCGTTGATCAGTCTGCTGGCCGGCGCTCATGGGCTGGTGGAAATCAATACCCGCTTGCGAACAGACATTGGCCTGCAAAGGGCCTTTGGTCGATCTGCCTGTGCCGAGCAATCGGTGGTGCAAGAAACCTTGGATGCCTGCACCGCTGAAAATGTGGGACAACTGCGCCAAGCGCTCAATGAGATCTATCGATCCCACAGTCAGGGCTTTCGCCATAATTATCAAGCAAGGTGGCAACTGTTAGATGTGGACCTGACTGGCATGCCCTGTGGACCGAAAGCGGCTTTTGCCACCTGTGGCTATTTTGCCGGGCTCTATCACTGTCGAGGGCGGCAGTTGGGCCGTGTGCTGGCTACCTCCTATGAAGAAGTTGTCGTCGATCAGCTTTTTGCAGGGAACATTCAGTTGAACAAAGCGTTGCAGCCCTTGGTGGAAGTGGCTGAAGCGACCTTGCAATTGGACGAAGCCAAACGTCGGCGTACCACAATCCGCGTGGACGCTGGCGCTGGAACCGAGGATGACCTCAATTGGCTGCTTTCTCGGGGCTATGAGATCATGGCCAAAGAATATTCGGGCCAACGCATCGCCCGCTTGGCCAAGACAGTGGAAGAGTGGATTGAGGATCCAAACTGGCCGGAGCGCTCCTTTGGTTGGGTGAGCGAGCCTGCCACGGGCTATGTCCGTCCGGTCCAGCGTATGGTGGTGCGCTGCCGCAGGATGAACGGCACCTTCGCTTATGGCGTGCTAATGTGCTCGTTGGAGGTCGAGCACGTACTCACGCTGTTGGGATGGCAAAGATCCAAGCGGCTGATCCTGTCGCGGTCTTGTTGGCCTACGTGACCTTCTATGACCAGCGTGGTGGGGGGATCGAGACTGCTTTCAAAGGGGACAAACAAGGATTGGGGCTGACCAAACGCAACAAAAAGCGTTTCGAGGCACAACACATGCTGGCGCTAGTTGGCTCACTGGCACACAATGTGGTGGTCTGGGCACATCGCTGGTTGGCTCTTCCAGAAGGAGCTCATTGTGGCATTTTGCGTATGGTGCGCGATGTCTTTTATATCAGTGGCTTGCTCCGCTTTGATCCCCTTTCTCAAGTGATGGAGATTGTGCTCAATCAGCACGCTCGCCGCGCTCATTTGCTTCTCTGTCCTTTGTGGGAGCTACTCGCTCCCGCACACATTGCCATTAATTTGGGCGAAACTTAGGTAGTCTACAACATTGTGGAGAAGTTGACTTCGTTCACTGTCCGGTCAACGTGGTGCAGTCCAGTACCGACATTTTCTATCTATCTGCTTTTTAATGGCATCATCATTTACGCGAAAATTGGCTCTTTGAATTGAATCATTCTCATAATATACTTTTGCTTGAAAAGATCAAATGTTGTCCTGTATAAGGAAGGAATAATCTCGTGCATTATATCATTCCAAAAGAAGATTTGCGGATCAATGAAACGGCATTTCGATTTCAGGGAGAGGAGTATGGTGGAGTCGCAGGATCATTTTTCTGGGTGTTTACGCATCCTGGTCGAGGTTCCACGTTGCATAGGCATCCATATCAAGAGATTTTTGTTTTACAGGAGGGTCGGGCAATCTTCACCATTGGAGAGACGATGCTAGAAGTTGCAGCTGGCAATGTTGTCGTTGCACCAGCCAACACCCCCCATAAGTTTACCAATACAGGGACAGAACCGCTCCAGATGATCTCGTTTCATCCAAGTTCACGGGTTCTTCAGGAGGTGTTGGAATAAAAAGAAGGAAGATTTCGTAGAGAATCTCGTATTCCTGCTTGAGAACACAATATGCCAGAGCGCAAAAATACACGAGGAGGAAACTGATGAGAAAAGTCATTGCAGCACCATTCGTCACCCTTGATGGTTTTATGGTTGGGCCACAGGGAGAAATTGACTGGAATGAACCCTATTTTGATGCCGAAATGAGCAATTACGTCAGCGAGCAATTCAGCCAGATCGATACCATTTTATTTGGACGAGTGACGTATCAACTGTTTTTGCAGTATTGGCCTACTCAGGGTGTGAAGGATGACCCAGTCTTTGCCGAGAAGATGAATACCCTTCCTAAACTGGTGTTTTCACGAACGCTCGAAGCAACTGCATGGAACAACTCCTGTAAGACGTTCGATCCTCATGACTCCGGCTGTTTCCGCCAGCCGTAGCCGGGAAGAAAGCAGAGAGTACGGCAAGAAAGATGAGATGAGCGACGGAAATCGCTGGCGAAGAAACAGAGGCAGGAGAGTTGAAAAGCAGGACAAGTTCGCTCCAATCAGTGGGGTGAAACACGAAAACGGGCATGCACAGGAAACCACCAATCCATGTGATGGTGGCGAGGCCGCGCAAGCCGGGCAAACCACCTGCTCGATTTAGGGTACGGGAACGGTCCTTGCCTGGCGGGCCTGTTGGAGACGGCGCTGCTCGGAGAGGGCTTGTTGACACATCAGAGCAGCAAATTGCTCGAACGGCAAAACGGCTTTGTGCAGTCCTTTGATGGGAACCTGCTTGAGAAGCCGAGGACCTTGCCGGATAATGAAGACTTGCTGGTGGGCGTCAATACACAGATCGACAGACTGCCCGATCCGGTCCAGATCCACATAATAGCTTCCTTCGGCAATACGCACGGTGCCATTCTGACGAACTTTGCGAACAAAATGCTCTCCATGAACGGATGCGAGCCAGGCGTCGGGATCAACTGAGGAAGGAAGATCTGGTAAGCTCGGCAGGTGAGGAAAAGCCACACGAGGCGGCTGATTGCCACAGGAAAGCCCTTGATGAGGGCGCTCCGTGTTGTAATGAACGAGAAAGGTCTCCGTGACTGCACGCACTTCCTCAAGTGTTTGAGGAAGGAAGACCTGGAGACATTCCTGGTTAGAGGTTCGATTGAGACGTTCGACAAACGCATTTTTGTCGGGGCGATGAGGTGGGCAGACAGTGGGCTGGATGCCGACACAGAGGAGAAAACGGATCAGCGGAGAGGGGAAATCGCGTCCCGTAGGTCCGCCGACAAAGCGAGGATCACGATCAAACCTCATGTACTGTGGGCAGCCGTAGATCTGCAAAAAGCGGAGGACGGCTTCGAGCACGGTTTGTGCGTGAAAATCAGCGTTGACCTGAGCATTGAGCAGGATCGACGTGCCTGCATCGACGAAATGAAACACCTCAACGACGTGTTGTTGCTTCCCTGCTGGGTCGGCTGGAACACTCGAAACGCTTTTGAAGTCCATTTGCACTTCTTCAAGAGGTTCGAGACGCTCGATGGGGTGACGTTTGCGAGATTTTTTCGGCACAATACGATCGTTCTTCCGTAAAATCTTCCAAATGGTGCGTGTGGATCGAGGGAGGGTCTCCGTTCGCTGTTGAAGCTGGGGATCACGAGGCAAATAGTACAGGATGGCTCGTGGCCCTGGAGTTCGCTGAAGATTCTCCGGAGGAGCATCACGAATGGCCAGAATCCGCTTTTCCACCTCGAGATCAGTTTGAGGGTATGGCGTCTTGCGTCCGAAGGGTTTGCCAAGCAGCACCTCCGTATCTCCGATAGGAGCTTCACGGAAACGCTTTTTCCACTTCTTGACCCAACCCAAGGATCGACCAAGGTGCTGGGCGAGCTCCTGTCGGCTCCATTCCGGGTGCTCTTGCAGCAGCCGTTGGAGCATCGCTCGATCTGCCAACCAGTGTTCTTGTTGCATTATCTGCTCCTTTCAAGAAAAGATCTATCCTGAAAGGAGTATACCGTCTGAGGCGTTTGAGCACAGGCTTCGGGAGAGCCCGGCTACAACTGGTGGAAACAGCCGGAGTCATGAGGATCGAACGTCTTACACCCTTGACGCATGTCGCTTACGCAGTATAGTAATTTTATGCAAACGTTATACGTCTATCGATTGCCCAATGATAGTACTTTTCTTGTTGATGGACGCGAACAGAATGGAGAAGCATCGTATGGCCCCTGTTCCCTTTCAGATTCACGTGGCTGAAGAAGTCCTAATGGATCTCAGGCAGCGCTTAGCCAGGACACGCTGGCCGGATTCGCTTCCAGATGCCGGTTGGGACTATGGGACAAACCTTGCGTATTTACAGCAATTGGTAGCCTATTGGCAGCAGTGCTATGATTGGCGAACCTGGGAACGTGTGCTCAACACCTTCCCTCAGTTTACCACCCAGATCGATAGTATTCACCTCCACTTTCTTCATGTCAAAGGGAAAGGAGCACACCCCATGCCGCTGATCATCTCGCACGGTTGGCCTGGCTCCTTCTTCGAGATGTATAAGATCATTGGCCCTTTGACCGATCCTGAAAGATTTGGTGGAGATCCCAGTGATGCTTTCGATGTCGTCGTGCCTTCGCTGCCTGGCTACGGCTTCTCAGGCCCGACAAACGAAGGAGGCGTCACTGTGGCACGGATCGCGGGGATCTTTGTCTCTTTAATGCAAGACCTGGGGTATCCGCGCTTTGCTACCCAGGGTGGAGACTGGGGACTCCACATCACGAGAGCACTCGGTCGCTTCTGGGCCTCTCGAATCGTTGGCATTCATCTCAATATGGAGCCAGCGCGTGGAGTGCTCAGCAAAGAAGCAACCAACGAAGAGGAAAAACGCTGGCTGGAACGGCAAGCGCAATGGCTGTGGGGAGAGTCCGGCTACTCTCACCTGCATGAAACACGCCCACAGACGTTGGCCTATGGCTTGAACGATTCGCCAGTCGGGCTGGCAGGGTGGATGGTAGAGAAGTTTCGTGCCTGGAGCGATTGTCACGGGGAGATTGAGAGTGTCTTCACGAAAGATGAACTGCTCACCAATATCACGATTTATTGGGTCACGCAGACGATCAATTCCTCAACTCGTCTCTACTACGAGACCGCTCACCAGCATGATGACATATTTGCTGGGCGTGCTGAGGTTCCTACGGGGGTGGCTGTTTTCCGGGATGACCTCCCGCTTCCACCGCGTTCCCTTGCCGAGCGCCTCTACAATATCCAACGCTGGACCGTGATGAAAGCGGGAGGTCACTTTGCCGCATTGGAGCAGCCCCAGGCGCTGGTCGAGGACATACGTGCCTTCTTCCGCCCCCTGAGAAGCGCAGTGGAGTAGTGTGATGCAGAGGTTTTCCTCCTCTCATATGTCAGAATCAGAAAAGGACCATCTATGGATTCACGATCTCCTGTGGCCCTCGCTGATATTGCTGAGGCCGCGCACGTCTCTGTTGGCACCGTTTCCCGTGTCCTCAACGGACGCTAGGGCGGTATCAAGATTAGCCACGCAACCACACCCCGTGTCATGGAAGCGGCACAGCGACTGAGCTATCAGCCCAATTCCTTTGCTACTGCTCTGCGTACGCAACGCACGGGTGTCCTGGGAGCAATTCTCCGTGATCTAGGAGATCCCTTTTTGAGCGGACTGGCCCGTGCTCTTCAGCAAGCCGCACATGAGCAAGGGTTTGAATTGCTGTTAGGGCACGCCGACTACGATGCCCAGACAACTCAGCGGCAATTGACGTTGATGCTCAACCACTGGAAGCGTCAGAATTCAGACGAAGATTTGGCTTGAGAATAGTTGATGAGGTATGCTGATGGCAAAGTCGCACCTAATAAAGTCGCACCTAATGAGGAGGAGTTCATGAACTGCCCGCACTGTGCTTCAGCTACCACGAGGGAACAGACCAAGAAAACCGCGCTCGGATATCAGACGTTTCGCTGCTCAGATTGTAAGCAAGCTTTTAACGAGCGGACAGGAACACCGTTCAACTTTCTGGACTATCCCACCGATGTCGTTCTCCTCGCTGTGCTGTGGTGACTCCGCTAGAAGTTGAGCTTGCGAGATCTGGCAGAAATGTTCCTGGAGCGCGGCTGGGAGTTTACGCATGAAGCGGTTCGGGAGTGGGAAACACGGTTCGCACCACTGATAACAGAGCATCTGCGGACCAAGCGAAGCGGACAAGCAGGGTTGTCCTGGTATGTCGATGAAACGTACGTCAAGGTCAGGGGAAAGTGGTGTTCCCTCTATCGTGCCATTGATGCAGATGGCAACCTGGTTGATTCGCGGCTGAGTGAGAAGCGAAATATGGAGGCCGCCAAGCGCTTTTTTCAGCAAGCACTCGAGATGGTTGGCCATGCGCCTGAGCGCGTCACGAGTGATGGGCATGACTCCTATCCTCGTGCCATTCGCGAAACCTTTGGTAGCACGGTCACGCATCGCTGTAATCCCTCTCTGAACAATCGATTGGAGCAAGATCACCGGGGCATCAAGCAGCGGTACTCTCCTATGCGAGGCTTCGGAAACTTCTCTTCAGCAGCGCGTTTTTGTCGTGCCTTCGATGAGATGCGTCAGTTCTTTCGCTTCCGCACAACCATGAAACAACACGTTTCCCTCGCAGACCAACGTCGCTTGTTCTGTCAGAGATTGGATACCTTGAAGGCTATCGTTGTAATAGCCTAAACACAGAGAAGGAGCGGGATCGCCGTATCAAGCACAACTTTATCGCCTCTCACATTCTCAGTTCTGACATATCCGCTGCCAGGGCGAACTGGCTCCTGGCTCAGGGGCCCATGCAATTCATGCACTCGCCCTGCTGACAAGCGTGGTCCCATGAGTTGCCCGTGTTTGACATCCCAACGCACATGCAGCTTGAGCGCGGCCTGGCTGCGTTCACTGTGTTCTTGACTGCCTCCACCACATCCAGGCCACAGCTCTTTGAGTGCGGCTGGCAGAATGATGGTCGAACTGTCCTCAACGATCACCTGCTTGAACGACTTGAAGAGAGCAATAGGGGCCGCTTGCACGCTCACGACCTGTTCCACCAATTCCGAAAGCACCGCTTGCAAAAATCTTGCCGCCTCTTGTGTGCAACGCTGATGCAGACCCGAACTGCTGATCTGCACTTGACGAAGCTGAGCTGCCTGGGTCAACTGATCCAGACTTGCTTGGGGAGTGTGCAAATGCCCAAAGAGCAAAATTTGGGCAAAATCGGCTCCTGTAAGCTTACGCTCTCGTTTCACAAAGCCGGTTTCTCTTGCCAATGCATTGGCTCGCTCTTCCAAGACGTGCTTCAATATGCGCTCAAGCTGTGATACACTGGTCATCTGATAGCTCCTTGCTTGATGTGTGATGTTTTGATCAACCTTCATCATCTTTCAAGGAGCTTTTTGTTGTCATCTTTTCTTAACTTAATGCCTATGGGGTAAAAATGTTGGGACCCCTTTATGGCAAAGACAAAGGTGTCTGTAATCCCATCTGGATTTCAACGTCCAACAACATGCAACTCATCATGAGTTGTTGCATACCATGAGTTGTTGCATACTAAGAACACTACTGGAGAGCCAAAAGAACGAAAGCGGAGGTCATCGGTATGAAATTGGGATACATTCGTGTTTCTCGCGATACGCAGACGACAGCGCTGCAAGAAGGCGCGATGAAACAGGAGCACTGCGAGCGTACCTTTGTCGATACCATGACAGGCAAGCGCTTTGATCGCCCAGAACTCCAAAGGATGCTCGATCTGGCCCGCCCTAAAGATGTGGTGGTCGTGTGGAGGCTTGATCGGCTTGGACGTAGCCTCAAAGAGCTAATCGAGATCGTCAACCTGTTCGCGGCACGAGGCATTGAGTTGCGCAGCCTCAAAGAACACATTGATACCTCAACACCGACAGGTAAGCTCATGTTTCATGTGATGGCGGCCCTGGCAGAGTTTGAGCGTGACATCATCCAGGAGCGGACCCAGGCGGGCTTGGAGGCTGCTCGTGCGCGTGGGAGAAAGGGCGGCAGGCCCAAGGCGATTAGTGCGTTACGACCAGGTCAGTTAGAGCGGGCCAAGCAACTCTACGCAGCCCGCAACAATACCGTCGAGGAGATTATGCGGCTCACCGGCTTTAAGAGTCGTGCCACCTTCTACAAATATGTGGTCAATCCCACGGGATACGCAACGAGTTGACAGCAAGCTAGCAGCATAAAAAGAAAAGAGACATCTAATGAGAGGGAAACAAACCATACTCTCACAAGGAGGTCTCTCTGAGTATGATACCCAACCCGAGCATAGAGGTCCAAACCTCTCCCGTAGATCGTCCCTCGGTGCCAGCGTGGTTCGCCGAAGTCGTCATCCTGCCCCAGCACCTCACAACGAAAGAGATTCTAGAAGCCTTCGCCCATCAAGTCCAATTGGTGCGCGGACGCTTCGGCAGCTATGAACCAATTGATTTTCTCGCGCTCCTGTTCGGGTACGCGATGAGTGGAGAACGAACGTTATCGGCTTTCTTTGAGCGAGTCACTCCCTTTGGGTCAGCCTTCATGGCCCTGTTTGAGCGTGCGAACCTTCCCCATCGTGCCACGCTCAGCCGTTTTCTGGCGAGTGTCGATCGTCCCTGCTTGGAAGTGTTTCGCCAGCTCTTCGAGCAATACGGCTTCACTGAAGGGTGGACCTCGGAGACGATCGGCGGTATTTGGGATCGACAGAGCCGCCGCTACATCGTCTTTGATGTCGATGCGGCACGTCAGGCAGCACGGCAGCGAGCGTTGCCCTGTGATCCAAGCTTGCCTCCCCCTCGACGCCGACTCGATGCGGTCTGCGCGCCAGGCTACACCGGACGAAAACGAGGTGAGGTCGTCCGCACACGCACCGTCGCGCTTCAGATGCATACTCGTCAATGGATCGGCACCTTTGCAGGCCGGGGCAATGGTGACTATCAAGCAGAGCTCGCTTCAGCGCTTCGGGCCATCACAACCTACCTGGAGCTCTTTGCGCTCACTGCACAGGTAGCTCTTGTTCGCCTCGACGGGCAATATGGGGATACAGTAGCCATTGCACAACTGATTGCAGCAGGCGTCCATCTGGTGACACGAGCGAGAGGGTATCGCGTCCTGGAGCACCCTCAGATCCAGCGCGTGCTCGCTCACCTACCAACCGCGAGGGTGACCAGAGTGAACAGTGATGAGGAGGTCGAGTTGTTTGATGGAGGCTGGTTGTCATTGGATGAGGGGGTACCTCAAACCCGCATCATTGTGGCTCGGCATCGTGCCCCCGCACCAGGCAAGAGGGTGTCGGTGGGCAAGTGCATCGGTGAGTGGGTGTATGAGGTCTTCATCACAACCCTGCCCATCGATGGATTCCTCGTCGCGCGATGTGCTCGATCTCTATCATGGGCGGGGAGCCTTTGAAGCGGTACTTGCGGATGAAGATGTCGAAGAAGATCCCGACCGCTGGTGTTCGTACACCGAGTGTGGACAAGAACTCTGGCAGATTGCGTGTCAATGGGTATGGAACCTCCGGCTCTTACTTGGACAGGCTATGCAAAAAGCTGAGCTACGCGAGATCGAGTGGGCATCTCCGAAAAAGACACCTCCTGTGCTTCTCACCATTGAAGAACCAGTTGAGGAGTATGGGCCGTGGGAGTGGGCCGCAGCATTCGGACGAGCCACTGGACGCTTCGGGGCTGATGCCTTTACGTTACAAGAGGATGGCAAGCTTCGCTGTCCAGCGGGAGCAAGCTTGTGGTTGAGCGAAGTGCGCCAAGAAAATGCGTTCACTCAGCGTGCCGTCTATCTCGCTTATCAGACCGGCTGTCAGCGCTGTTCTCTGCGAGAACAATGCCTGGCGAAAGGTGCCAAAGGCAATCGTGCTCGACGGGTCAGCGCTGTCCGTCGCCTCTTGCCCCCACCTGCCTTGGCTGAGTGTGAGCAAACGCCTGTCCTTCTCGGACCAATACGATGGGTGGATGTAGCAGGTCGAGCGCTTCGCCGCACCTGGACGACCCATTGGCGTCGTCAACACACCGAGATCATCGCGCTTGTTGAGTGTCCTGAGAAGGTTTTCCCACCACCACGTCCCCCTCGTGAAGTGCGTTCGCATTACCGCTGGAGGTGGTCCGACCGGCTCGCCTGTAATGCCTAGTGGGGACCACCGCAACGGCGTGTTTCCGTGGCAGGCGTCCCCACCTTTCTCGCTATCAAGTAATACAGGAGGAACTGGCGAACAAACAGGCGATTTGAGCGAGGTGTCATTGCTCCTCTGAGCTTGTCATGAGGGCCGAGAGTCCCTGTCTGCTTTCAACAATCTCTTCCATTCCTTCATTGCTCGTTTGCTGCAAGCTCGTTGCGTATCCCGTGGGTAATTGCAGAGCATGGGGGAGCAAGCAACCAATGACGTATACAGATGAAAGCGATCTGATCTTTGAGCAACTGCTCTTAATCAATCGTCGCACCTTTGAAGGACAATGGTATGAGACAGCCTATCATGCGCTGGCTGCGGCCTTCCATCGAGCACAGGATCTTCGAGATATCGAGCTTCTGGTCCGGGTCCAGCATCTCGCGCAAGAACAGATGAATGCCATTGATCAAGAGGCCCCACATCATGCGCTTTCCTCCCTCTCGGCGCACACACGCGGGTATTGTCAAGTTGATGAAGCTACCCACAAAAGCTGAAGAGCATGATAGAATACCCTCATGAAAAAGAGCGTCTCATCTTCACCCTACAAAGGGTATCGCTTTGCGCCCGTGATTATCAGTCATTGCGTGTGGTTGTACTTCCGTTTTTCGCTCAGTTTCCGTGATGTCGAAGAACTCATGGCCGAGCGTGGAGTGGTGCTCACCTTCGAAACCGTCCGTCAGTGGTGCCTCAACGTTGGCCAAATGGATGCCAATGAGCTGAGGCATCGCCGCGCAAAGCCGGGAGACACGTGGCATCTGGATGAGGTGTTTTTGACGATCAAGGGCAAAAGACAGTATCTGTGGCGTGCGGTTGATCAACATGGCAACGTGCTCGATATTCTGCTACAGAGTCGACGCAACAAACACGCGGCCAAGAAGTTCTTTCGCAAGCTCTTAAAGGGACTCAAGTACGCGCCTCGCGTCATCATCACTGACAAGCTGCCCAGCTATGCTGCAGCTCAGAAGGAAATCCTGCCCAGCGTCGAGCATCGACACCACAAAGGCCTGAACAATCGAGCTGAGAATTCGCATCAGCCCACCAGACAACGTGAACGAACCATGCGACGTTTCACATCTCCTGGTCACGCTCAGCGCTTCCTCTCGGCCTTTGGCCCCATTTCCGATCATTTCCGACCCCGAAGGCATCATCTCAACGCCTCAGAGTATCGTGCGCTTCTACAGGAACGATTTGAGATCTGGAATGAGGTTACCACCGAAAAATCAGCTGCATAATGGGCCTTTTCTCCAGTTCCCACCTCCTCTTGTTCTCTCAGCAAGCGTTTTCTCGCTACTTCTCGCTACTTCAAACAGTAACTTGACAATACCGGGTGCTTCCCGCCAGGCTGCCACGGCGAAGAGGCGCTCGTCTGTTTCGCCCGCTTTCTTCGCGTTGCGTGCGCCGTAGTCTACGCGAGATCCTACAGCCATTGATCTGACTCGCGCAGGTGGACCAGGTCGAGCACCGTCTGCGGCACGCTGCCCTGTTGTGTCATCTTGAACAGCGCTTAGATACCCTGCAGGGCACCAGGAAGGAGCGTTGCGGGGTTGCTCATTCGTGCTTGCATCATTCTTCTCCTTTAGTGTCTTTCCTGAAATAAAGCTGGTGCTTTATTCTTAGCATATTTCACGTATTTCTTTATCCTTTGAATGCCTCTCTCAGAGGCTCGTATAAGAGACAAGAGAGCACGGGCAGATGTGACACCTCTCCGTTTGTTCTCTGTCCTGAGAAGATGAAGGGAGAAGGAGAAAGGTGGGTATTGTCAACTTAAAAATTTTTGTTGATGAGCTTTCACCACTCCGGCGCTATTTTCGCCAAGATTCTCCTGAATACCAGGTCAGAGATAGGGAACTCTCCCCACTTTGGGGCTATTTTTCACATGTAAGCTCTACAATTTTGGCTAAGTTGACAATACCCCCCAATTGGCAACATTGGGGGAGGAGTGAAGAATCAAGTCACCTTTATCGCTCGTCTGTTTGGGGTGGCGGCCTAAGCCATCAAGAAAAGGGAGCATCCTCACTCATGATGGTCTTTTGAGCGTTTTTGCAACACAACCCACGCGGAGAACTCGTCTGGGCAGAGATTGAGCACCATGATGTGCTACGCCTCCTCCATCATCCAGCCTATGCAGGAGCCTACGTCTATGGGCGCACCCGCACCACCAAGACTGCTGATGGCAAGCTCCATATTCAGGATGTTCCCCGTGCCGACTGGAAGGTCCTTGTGCGTGACGCTCACATCGGGTACTTAACAAATAGGATGGGACTCGATCCGTGTGCAACGGGAGGATTTGTATGGGAACGGATGGAGTGATTGTCCGACCTGGGTGGTACGTCTACAAAATATTCTCTCTGTCGAACGAAGATGATTCCGTAAAATATGAGGAGGAAGTGCTCACAATGAGACGCGATCCCAAAGGCTTCAAAAGAAAAATATTCACTAAGTTTGCACATTTCCAAACAAGCCGCTTAAGCGGCCAAGAGATCAGCAATGTGCTCGCTTGTAGTGCCTTGAAGCGCGTGATCAGTGATCCATGCCACAAGCAAGCGGTGATGAATGTGCTGGAGATCCCGTTTGGCTTCCCCCAGCGTTACATGCCGTTGCCGCTGGGTCTGCAACCAGCCGCGATGCTCCTCCAGAAAGGAGAAGGCGATCCAGCACAAGCTCCAAGAGCGCAGCAGCCCCTGGGCACTCATCAGTTGATAGTGATCAATGCCCAGCAGTTCTTTGACGTCTTCAAAGAAAACCTCGATGTCCCAGCGACCAGAGATATGGGTGAGCAGCTGCTCCACATCGGCCTGCAGATCGCTTGAAGCCCAGAAGCGAGCCCGGCTCACTGGATCATCGAGGTGCTGACGAATGATGATCAGTTGACAGCGATACAAGCTTTTCACCGAACTGTTCAGTACATGCACCCACACCCGATGTTCGGGGTTGCGCGGCCAGGCACAGGGCACAAAGGCCGCATCCGGTAGGCTTTCGGCATAGACGCAAAGTCGTTGCCAACTCCAGCCTTGTGGCGAGGCCGCATCTGGGATGCGCACCGAGCGATTGCTGCGCAAGGCCGTGGTGATCAAAAAGCCACGATCTCGTGCCGCTTTCCAGATGGCTTTGGCGCTGTACCAACTGTCGAGCAACACATGGGTGAGCGTGTCCTGCGGCGGCTCAAACTGCTTGATGATCTCAATCATGAGGGCAATCTTGCTCTGGAAAGGGACCCCTTCTTGCACACAGGTCGCCTGCTGACGGTAGAGTCGGGGCTCAAGCGGAAAATGCTGTCCAAGCAAGACATAGAGGCCTTGTACCAGGGAATGGCCCTTGACCCGCTGGTTCTGCTTGCTGTCGTGATGCCGCCCCAGGCCTTGCATCTTCACGCCTTTCGGTTTGCCAATCGTCGAGTCGTCGCCAATCAAGTAGCCTATCACGAAGAGCTTGCGAGGGCGACCTCGTCCAACAGGTTGCAACGTGCGCTGGCGTGAGAGATCCTCGTGTACCGCAGGCTGCATCTGAGCCACAAAGCGAGACCAGGCCAGGGCATGTATGCGTGTTTGGTTCCACGGAGCTTGGGCAAGAAAACGGCTCAGACTTGCCAGGCTTTTGCTCCCAGCCACCGCCCGCTTGAAGTGCAAGAGCGTGAACCCTTGGGAACCAACGATCAACGCAAGCAGCACGGTAACGAAGTGCTGAAATTGTGGGCGCGAAAACAAGGTCTGCCAGTGTTCTAGATACTGGCGAAAACGCGCGTCCAGACATACAATAGGGTGTGGCATGGCTGACTCCTGACAAAAGGCGTTTTTTGCTTGTTTCTTTTGTATCATGAGTCCTCCATGCTTTCAATCTTTTACCCATTTGGAAAAGTGCAAACTTAGTGAAATATTAAGAGCTTATCCGAAAACCTGTAATTGTCTTGGCATGTGGGAGTGCTAATGAAATGAAAAGAAAGAGGAGAAAAGGTATTTTCTCACAAGATAGTTCTTTTGCTTTCTCTCCTTCCCCTGAGTGGGTCTTTTGTTACTGCTCTTGAGAGTGATCATCCAACACAGCGCTGAGCGCTTCTGGTTTCGAGAGGAGGAAGCGCAAACCAGCAGCCAGCAGATCGAAGCCTTCTTTGTAGGAAGGAGGTGCTTCACGTCCGCTGAGCAACGCCATGAGCGTCCAGAAGCGCTGCATGCGTTCGCTCGAAGAGGTGAAAAGCTGGGCAAACAGATCGTGCAGAAATGCCAATGTTATTGCTTGTTGTGTTGATGCAGCAATGAGTCTGATCCAGTTTCTCAACAACGTTTGCACCGGCTCGCTCTCGAGAGGCTCTTCCTTTAATGCGGCTGATTGTGCCTGTTGAATAAGCGTGAGCGCTTGCTCATTATACTCGGCAATAGTCATCTGCCTGGTTGCTTGGTGGGGTGCGGGTGAGTTCAAACGGAGCGCTTCCTCAGTGAAAGCCGGGTCGTTGAGGATGCTGACAACCTCTGTCCAAGCTGTTATCTGCTTCGTCGTGAGCGTGTCTGGCGATTGCCAAGTGAAGTGGTCAAGGAGATGGTGTCGCCATTCCTCTGGCAGGTTCGCCTGCTCCACCAGTGCATGCAACTTCTCGGTGACAAAGTGGCTGCGTTCAGCCACGTTCTCGCTTAACGCCAGGCCTAACTCATAGAGGGTCTGGATGGATTGTTCTGGCTGGTGCCTGGCCTCTTTCGCTTGTTGTAAAACCTCCTGAACCCGTTGAAGCTGGTGGATCTGGTGTGCGACCGCGTCCAGTTGCCAGTCGATGGCGGTGCTCACCGAGAGATTTCCGCCGATGATAGCTCGTATTTCCTCCAAGCTGAATGCAAGTTGACGTAGCACGCGAATCAATTGGAGTTGCCAGATCGCTTCGGTTGAATAGAGGCGAAAGTGTGCCTCCGTTCTGTGGGTGGCAGGTAAAAGGTGAATATCCGTGTAATAACGGACCGTCTTGATTGGCACCCCTGTCAGTTTTGCGACGGCGCCAATGGTGTATAACTTCTCGTGTGGCTCGTTCATACTCTCCTCAAGAAAGACTTGATTCTCCAGTTACTGGAGAGTGTACACTCTTCTCTAGTTCTCAGTCAAAGGGCAACGTTTGAAAAGAAGGAGAAAAAAGGTGGAACAGTCCTATCGAGAAGAGCACTTGGTGTTAGAAATAGAGGGATATCGGCTTCCAGCAGCACTCACCTTGCCGCAAGGGCCAAAAGTGAAATGGAGGATCGTTCTTCTTCCCGGTTCCATGTCCAACGACGTGGATGGAAACTATCCTGGAACACCGATGAAGCCCCATATGTACTCAGACTTGGCGCAGCAACTGGCAGGACGAGGACATGCGGTATTGCGTTATGCCAAGTATGGAGCAGGAACAGGGGCAGAAATAGTGGATGAGAAGCGGGTTATGACGCATCGTATCTTCCCACGGCAACGATATATAGCCGAGGCTGCAGTCAGGAAACTTCGCGAGATGGTACCGCTGGCGAAGGGGCTGGCAGTTGCAGGGCATAGCGAGGGGAGTGTGCATGGAATGATGCTTGCGCAACAGTCCGAGATGGGCGTTGATGCCTTCGTAAGCCTCTCAGGACCAGCACTACGCTATATGGATCTCTTTATTCACAAAGCCCAGGAAATGGCAAAGGAGCAGGGGGAGATCATCGATTTTGGAGCGTTCAAAGTCAATGCGACGAACTATATCCACGCCTTCGAACTCATGCGCGCAGGGAAGCCATTCACAGAGGATATCAAAGCTGATCCGACCATGGAGTTCTTTGTGAAGAGTTGGGACAGCGATACCCCTCAGGCGCACGAGTGGCAGCAATACATGCGCGACTACGACGCGGTCGATCCATGCATCGAGATCGCAAAGGTGCCCTGCCCGGTCCTAGTTATACAGGGGGGCATGGATGAGTCGGGAGTCCATGCAGACAATGGGAAGCGGCTCTATCAGGCGCGACATACGGTCCATCCTGAGACAACGCAGTTGGCCTTCTTCCCTGATCTCCAACACTTCTACAAACGCGTCTTGCCTGGCATCCCATTGCAAGAGGCGATGGCAGTGGATGCGGAAACGGATAGGCAAGTAAGTGAGGTGATGAGTGGCTGGCTGGATGGGTTAAGAGAATAGATGGATCTCGGAAACGAGGAAAAGACCAGGAGAGGAGGAAAGCCATGCCACGAACACGCCCGTGGGAAGTAAGTGATGAATGGTGGGAGAAAGTCAAGCTACTGATCCCGCCAGCGCCCTCACATGCTAAAGGAGGACGGCCACGAATGGATGATCGGCAAGCATTTGCGGCGATCATCTATGTGTTGCGCATGGGTATCCAATGAAATGCGTTGCCGAGAGAATTGGGAGCGAGCTCAACGGTGCATGACCGCTTTCAAGAGTGGGAGCAAGCGGGCTTGTTCAAAGTGCTCTGGCAAGCAGGATTGAGCAAGTATGATGAGGCGCAAGGGATTGAATGGGAGTGGCAAGCAGTGGATGGAGCGATGACGAAGGCCCCTTTCGGCAAAGCCGCAACTGGGGCCAATCCCACCGATCGCGGCAAGAGCGGAACCAAACGCAGTCTCTTGACTGACGGAGCAGGGATTCCCCTGGCCCTTGTCGTTGATGGGGCTAATCGTCACGACGTACGCTTGCTCCGTGCCACCCTGGATGGTATCGTGATCATGCGTCCCGAACCAACAGAAGAGCATCCTCAGCATCTCTGTCTGGATGCAGGTTACGATGGAGCACCAGCGTGCCAAGAGGTCGAGAGCCGACACTATCTGCCTCATATTCGCAGTCGCGGGCAAGAGAAGCAGGAGAAAATACGTCTTCCCGGTCATCGTACACGGCGATGGGTAGTGGAACGCACCCACTCCTGGATCAATCGCTCACGTCGGCTCCTGGTGCGATGGGAGAAGAAAGTCGAGAATTACCTCGCTTTTCTGCACCTCGCCTGTGCTCAATTAATCTTTGCCAAAGTAGCGGTTTTCGGATAAGATCTAAACCACGTTCGTTGCGTCCCCTGCGACCCAAAGCGCGGCGTCCCACGGCCCCACTGCTCATTTAATCGCGTCCACCAGGTCCATCACCCGCTCCTGCCGCGCATAGCCTTCAGACGTTACCACACCAAAGAGATCCCTCTGAAAGATCTCTTGAGAACTGAACTCCGTCACATACACCCCTGCCCGCTTGTATCGATAACCAGGAACATAGATGGTTCCAAGAAGCGCCTGCACCAGGTCGAGCACATCCGGCGTAAACGCACTCGCATTCCCGCCTGCTCGCAACCCGCAAAAAAAGAGCGGGCCGTCAGGACTCGCTCTTTCACGCTCATACCATGGATGAAACTCTTTACTCGCGGGGTAACATCAGTAGTATATAACAACGCTTCTGACAGGGTCTAGCCACCTAGGACCTATCACGCTCATCCTGCCGTCCTCTAAGGAGGAATGCTGTATACTCGTAAGAGAGAGAAAGACCAGTGGCCCCTCGTACGCTGTCCTACTCAGGAGATACCTATGGCTATAGATACTCCCTTCGAGATACTGCTCCCCGATGGTCGCCGCATCCGTCTGACACCAGAGCAAGCCCTGGAATTTGTTGCCTGGCTTGCTCCACACATGTCTGACCTCCCAGAGGCCCTGGCCACCTGGCTCGCACAACAACATCCTCCCTCCCACGACCTCCCACCTCTTGAACCTTACTGCGTGGTCGAACGCTCACCCCTCGACGGCCGTTATTACATCGCCGATGTAGGCCTCGATATCCCCAACGACGATACCCCTTGAGCCCCCTCTCTGGAAAACAGATAGGAAAACAGCAAGTCCTTCGCGCCAGCAGCGTCGAGGGGGAATTGGTAAGTACAACAACATGAAGCATAAAAATAGAAAAACAACGAAATCACCCTCAAAGCTCTTGCATTGCCCCACTCAATTTTGCTATAGTATATAGCACAAATGCATCTACATATGTATACATATATCAATGCATAAAGTCACGCTTACCGGCGTGGATAACCTGAATACATCCCCTTCCGGGTGGATTGAGGCTATCCACGCCTTTTTGCTGCCCAAAATCGGGCCTTGGAGTGTGTCTCGTTTACGTTTTATCGCTTTGTTACAAAAATTGCGTCCTTGTAGCGCGTCTCTTATAGAGCTTAGTTAAAATAAGGAGGAAATATGATTACTGATAATGAGGATCACATGGAACAGGATCATACTATTACAGATCCACTAGATCATTACTTGCCCTATGATCTTAATACGTTAAAAGCGCTCAATACCGACAATGGTGAGTCTCGAAGGGTCTATTCTTATGCATTGTATTGCCAGCTTGGGCAAAACCCTGAGCTATTATGCTGCGCCTATTGTGAATTTTCTTTTGAAGATCACATCCATTGGAAATTCCTCTCTTTAGATCACGTTGTTCCAAGAAATGCTGCTGAGCGCTTGGGGATTAGCAAGGATCTGTGGGATAGTGGGATTAATCTTGTCTTTTGTTGCAGAGCTTGTAATGATTACAACCAATATTCCCCAAAAAATCCTTTTAAAGCACTCCCCTATATCCCAGAACCGGGAGTTTCACCGAAAGCCTTTCTTCGTTTACGTAAGGATACATTTCCCCATCGACTCCGCCACATCATTGATAGTACACGAGCAGACCAACAATGCTTTAACACTCTTTGGGCAGGCAATAGTGTCAATGACTCGGAACAGGGATGAAGTGTTGTAAAAAGCTGGTTCCTAACACAGCAGCAGCCTTCACTGTGGCTGCTGCTGCTGCTCGTTCAGCCTGACTCACGTAAACGAACGAAGGGAGCACCGATCGTGAATGTACCTCGGCCTTGTGCTATCCCCTTATCCCTTCCTCCCCACTGCTCTCCTCCATCACTCCCTCCTCTGGCTACAGGCAATTCTCTGCGAGAGTGGACACAATCAGCCACAGTGAAGGCTGCTGCTCCCCTTTTATTCACTCTCAGCATCACACGCTTCGTCTAGACGCAACCAGATACACCACCTCCAACGCATCCCGTTCACCCACGTCAACATCTTGCTCGCCTCTCTCCACTCTTGCCGTCCCACCTCCATGGGTCAGCTTACCAACACCTTCTGTCTATGATAGAGTGAATGTGTGCAAAGCAAGGCAGGTGCGTGATGGCAAAAGCAAGTTGCTTCTGGGGAGGCTCCAGTCTTCTTGCCATATTTCTTCCCTCGTTTCACATCATCTCAATTTACAGCGGTGTTCATAATTGTTGAGCGATCTGGTAAGATAGAACGGTGTCAATCTCAAAGGTTTGAAGAAGGACCGATGTGTGAAGGAGTGCCTTATGAGCAGACTGCCAACAGATCCCGAACGAATATGCCGGGTTGCAAAGGACTATCAGGCCGAGTTTGCTGACCCGATTGCGGTTGAAGCTGGCGAAGCGTTTACCGTGAGCGAAAGAACCGATGCCTGGGAGAACAATCCCGCATGGATTTGGGTCTGGTGTACCGATCAGCGAGAAAAAAGCGGCTGGGTCCCGAAAACTATCATCCAGATGGATACAGATGGTCAGACGGGAACCACTCACGCTGCTTATAATGCCAGAGAACTCACGGTGACTACTGGTCAGGAACTCCTCATCAAGCAGGAGGAGAGCGGATGGTTCTGGTGCTGCGATCAGCAGGGAAAGTGCGGTTGGGTCCCAATCAGTCATATGATGGCAGAGTCCTGACGCCACTTACGGGGAGTGGAACTGTTATACCGTGTAGTACTGTAATTGAGGCTTTGGTATGGCAGAGTCCTGACGCCACTTACGGGGAGTGGAACTCTAGACAAGATCTCAACGATGCAAGCATATTCTCAAGATGTGCAGCACCGAGTGCTGCACGCCATTGATGCCGGACAAAGCCAAGCCGTGGTCGCCAAGACGTTCAGCGTCTCGGCCGCGACCATCAAACGCTACCTCAAACAACGACGAGAAGTGGGCCATGTCCTGCCCAAAGCGATTCCCGGACGACCTGTGGTGAAAGGAGCAGTGTTGCAGGCCCATCTACAAGCGCAACTCGAAGCCCATCCCGATGTGACGCGGGAAGAGCATTGCCGCCTGTTCCACGAAGCCCACGGCATCCACGTCAGTCCGGCGAGTATCAGTCGGGCCCGGATGGCGTTGGACTGGACACGAAAAAAAAGATTCTGAGAGCCAGCGAACAGGATGAAGCGGAACGGTCCGCCTGGCGGGAACAAGCCAAGCAGTTGTCCACCCAGGATCTGGTCATCGTGGATGGGACTGGTTCGCGGATCAACATGACGCCGCTGTACGCCTATGCGCCACGAGGAAAGCGTGCCATCGGCACGGTTCCCCGCAACTACGGGGCGAACCTGACCCTGATTGCCTCATTGTCTGTGCAAGGCATAGGTGAAGCTATGCTGCTGGATGGCTCGGCTGATGCTGCCGCCTTTGAGACGTACATCGAGCAGATCCTGGCTCCCAGCCTGCACCCGGGGCAGATCGTGATCCTGGACAATCTCTCGATTCATCTGGGGCCTCGGGTGAAGCAGGTCATCGACGCCAGAGGCTGCCAGCTCCTGTTTTTGCCAGCGTACTCGCCAGATTTTTCCCCGATTGAGGGCGCCTTTTCCAAGCTGAAAACCATCTTGCGACGCGTCGGTGCGCGCACGCGCGAGGCACTCCAAGACGCGATCATCCAGGCATTGCCCAGTATTCTCCTCAGGATACGCTTGGCTGGTTTCGGCATTGTGGCTATCCCGTTCCTGAGGCAAGGAAAACAGCTCAGCACGTATGAACACCGCTCTAGCCGATCTTGCCGTTTAAACCATTAGCACAAAGCGTATATTACTTCCATCTGGAGAAAATTACCGTCAAGAGATAGTGCACTTTTACCTGAGCGCCCAGATTATGACGGTGCCCCCTACATCAATGGACGCCAGCAAGTGACTGTTCGGAGACCAACTGACATTGACTACCGTCTTTTGAATGTCATCCTCGAATTGCTCTGCAAATGTTCCCCTGGTAACGTCATACATGCGCACAGTAGGTTTCCCATTTGAAAGCGCAACCCATTTGGAATTCGGAGACCATTGCACGACCGGATTGGGAGTGATCCCTGCCTTATAGGGGGAGATCCTCTGTATGGCGCAATTGGAGACATTGAAGATCAGCATCAGATCAAAACTGGCAGTGAAGACGCTCTGATCATTGGTTGACCACGCTATACGCATCATTGGAGTACTATCTCCAGGAGCGTAGGTCGCGGTGCAATGCGTAGTCGTAGTGGTGACATCTATCACCTGAAAGACGCCATAAGATCCGAAGACCAGTGCTGATCCATCATGCGACCAGGAAACAACATCGTGGTAATCTATTGTAGGTGCTACGGTGCTCGTCGTGCCACTACTCACGTTCCACAGCGAGAGCTTTTCTCCAGTTGTAGCGATCATTGTGGAATCTGGCGACCAAGCGATGCTGTTTACCCCATGAGAACCTGAAAGCTTTTTGTTAAAGGCGAGCAGTTTCCCAGTTCTCCCATTGAAGACGCTGACCCCCCAGCCAGTAAGAACTGTTTGGGTTCCTGTGCTGACAGCGAGAAACTTTCCATCAGGAGACCATGCAATCTCGCTTGGATCTGGTTCATTGTGTAGGTACTCCTTCTGCCAGAGGAGATGCCCTGTGGCGGCATCCCACGTTTTGACGCTGGATGATCCATCACTGAAGACGGCGGTGATCTTCTTACCATTGAGCGACCAGTCCACGTGATAAAAGGAAGCATGGGTGCTCCCAGTTGTCGTGCTCCAGGCAAGCGTGTTGTTCTGAGCATTCCACACTTCTAGGATGTTTGGTGCATCATCGTTGGCTCCAAAAGTGGCAATGCGAGAGCCATCAGGCGACCAGAGGATGTCCGTCTCGTTGCCAGTATTCTGGCTCTGAAAGGTGGGTGGCTTGGGGATGTCGTTCCCCTTGCATACGGGGTAGATGAGGAGGTATGGGTTTCTGTGGCGTGGAAGTTATGTGAGAGGCATTGCTATCGGCTCCGCATGCTGACACGCACACTATGAGGAAGTATATGCCGAGAGACGAGAGTATGCGCCAGTGTCAGTTTACTCTTTGCAACACATCCTCACTCATTTCCTTTCCATTTGCTGTGTTTTCATTCCCGAGTCAGTTGGTGAAGGTCGCTGGTGTCCCGTTGGGATTGGCGAGCCAGCCTGAATGCGTTGGACAAACGCATCGAGAGATCGGGCGAACCTGGTTGGTTCTGTGAATGGAAGGAAATGCGTATTGTCCACCCACTGGAGAGCAAATGCCGGTTACAGGTGTGCGAGTTGTTCGCCACCAGCCCGCCATCGCGCATTTTTTTGCTCGGCACTTGCCCCTTTCTCCCGAACCGTTTTCGTTGTCAGAACCAGTTCGACTGGACAATCTAACTGGTTATACGCCGAAAGAAGCTGTTCGCGGCGCGTATTCACCTCAATGGTCACGGTAGCCATTTCGGAAGGCGTGAGTCGATACCCCATGCCTACCAGAGATAAGAGCACTGGCCCGATCCACATCGCTGGCGTGTTGAGTCGGCTTCTCATCTCATCAGGATCAGTCACCAGGTTGACCAGTACCGCCCCGTCAATGAGAAATAGCCCTGCGACCCTCCCCAGATGGCTCGCCGCATACCAGGCAGCCAGATCTGCCCCCAAAGACCATCCGACCAGGATCGGTCGATCTCCAGCCACTTCGTCCATGATGGTTTCCGCATCCGTCAGGAAGCTCTCAAGGGATGTATTGTGCGAGGTCGTGGTTTTCCCATGGTTGCGAAAATCGAAGGTCACGAGCCGATACTGCCCCGAGTTCGCCAATGATTCGTTTCCAGGACACTTGTGTTGCCACACCGCCGTTGAAGAACAGGAGCTTTTGCCCCTGCCCGGTCTCGCTGACCGCGAGTTGCACCTCTTTATTTGTTATCTTGTAGTGTTTTCCCGTTGTTTTCATGCTGTTGCATCTCTTTCTCATTTTTCAAACAGGCCCTGGAACAGTGCCTGCAAGCCAAAGTCAAACTCGTGATCAGAATTCCACGGTGTAATCTCCGGCAACAACGCGTGGAGCGTCGGGTAGTGTTCTGCTGGAAATTGCTGCCACACCGTCGGGCCGTTTGGCCCTGGCTCCAGATCGGTCACAGAAGAGGTTCCTGTACCGAGCAAGGTGTGACCAACAATAAACCCAACGAGACACGGGTGCGACACAACTTTTTGCATCGAGCGAAACAAGCACATTGTGCTGCCTATTTTCTCTACTGAAAGACATCCAAATAGCATCTCCTGCTGCTACGAGCCGTTCGTAGCTGTATGATCTGCTGAAGGCACGTTCGCGATGGCATCGTCTGCTGAAAGTGTGGCAGAAGAGGGAGACCAATGGGACAAATGACCCATGCTTTTCCTGGGTCATTGTGGGAGCATGTGATCACAACGAAAGAGAGTACAGGATAATTGGAACGAACAGGAGTTTCTATGGTTTCTTCGCCTCCCATCAATAAGCGATTTTCACCAGGACAGGCAGTGTTTGTTCTGGGAGGAATGATCGTATTTGTCGTGTATGCAGGTATATTCATGATCTGTCTCATCATCCAGTTTGTGCTCCACTGGGGCAATCTCTTCTCGCCTGAGCAGATGGTGAAATTTCTTGTCGGATCTGTGGCTGTGGCTTTCTTGAATATGTTGCTGTGGTGGCTGTTTGTAGTGATACCAAAGTCGGCAACGTTGAAGGCGGTGCCAAAGTCGGCAATAATGAGGGTGGTGCTAAAGTCGCCAAGGATAGGGCTTGCGACAGTGGCAGGTTTCGGCTGTGGCGTGTTTGCACCGGACGTGCTGGCGGATGCCGACGTGCTCTTTGGCTGGCTGGTGCACGGCTACTTTTTGGACGAGTTCGGTCAGCATACAACAAGCTGGGCTGATCTCTGCTGGTCGCTTACCACGTGGCCAATCTTCTACGCAGTGGCCTTTGGCTGGTTTCTTTTGCCGGTCTGTATTCTCCTAGACCGGTGGATGGTGGAGCAGGTGTTTGGAAAGCAGTAAGAGGGGGTCATGTATTAGGTATTGTCAACTTAGCGAAAGAGTGGAAGAGCTTTTTGGGAGGAGAAGGGGAAGAGGAGAAAGGAAGCGGAGGATGGGAGGGGATGGTTCCCTAGTAGGCGGCCGTTTTCCCTTTGGTCACGTTGCTCCAGACCAGAAAACGATCCTGCATGAGGGCGCGGTGACCCCTTGCAGTGAGACAGTGCCGTTTCGTCCGAAAGTGATCCAAGATCAGCCCAAAAGCAGAGAGAAATCGTTGGGCTTGTCCAGGTGATTTGAATCGTCGCATGATTCGCTCACGTTGCCGCGTCGGTTGATGTGAACGCTCCGCTCGATTGTTCAAACCCTTGTGTTGGCGATGCTCGACACTCGACATGATTTCCCGCTTTGCGGCGGCGTAGCTGGCCAGCTTGTCGGTGATGATCACGCGTGGGACATAGTGCAACCCTTTCAGTAGCTTGCGGAAGAACTTTTTGGCCACATGTTTGTTGCGTCGGCTCTGGACCAGGATATCCAGGACGTTTCCATACTGATCAACAGCTCTCCATACGTAGTGGGTTTTGCTATTGATCTTGAGATACACTTCATCCAGGTGCCACTTGTCTCCTGTTTTTGGACGACGGCGTTTCAGTTCATGAGCATACGTCTGGCCAAATTTCAAACACCACTGCCGGATGATTTCATAGGTCAACACGACCCCACGCTCTGCCATCATCTCTTCAACATCACGGAAACGGAAGCGAGAAGCGGAAATACAACCAGATGCAATGGCCAATAATCTCAACCGGAAAGCGAAAGCCTTTATAGGGGGATGCGGGTGTCTGTGTTTTCATGACTCTGAGTCTACCAGAAATTGTAGCCACTCAGCAAGTTGACAATACCCATTGAAGGGCTCCTCTTTTATTTGCAGGCGATTATTGTACAGCGCATTATGGAGACCGTTTCACAGCTTGCTGTTGCTGACAGTTGGCTGAGCTTTGCCATCGTTAATAAAGCTGCATTAAGCACATCGCATCAAGACCAGCGGAGGCGCCAGGGCAATGCCTGGCAGTTTGGGGTCGATGAGCCATAACTATGGCTTCGTGACCTGAGATGGGATGCTTCCGTCTCTCCACTGAGCACAATTGCCATGCGGTATAGGCGATGGCCGTATGCCCCGCTACCAACTTGTCTCAATCCCGCGCTCCCTCGTACCATGTTTGTGACCGCACAGCGATTTCTGCCATAAGGCGTCTTGCGAAATAGGCAGTGCAATGGGGCCGGCTCGGTCAATCGTTCAGAAATTCAGCAGCAATGTTGCTATTTCGATCTAAGATATGCCTTCAGTTAATCCGCAGCTCGCGACTTTCGCCTCCAACTCGGTGAGAGGCCCTGTGTGCGGGAGGTTGCTGTATAGGCAAGAGCACACCGAGCACGAGGACGACTCCTGATGCAAGAGCCAACGGGAGAAACGCAATTGCCGGAATATGAACCATATCCCAGAGCCAGCCTCCGATGAATGGGCCAAGAAACGAGAAGAGGTAGCCTACCGTCAGCATAGTACCCGTCCATGGTGCGACTTCCTCCTCTTTCGCCAGGAGCGCAGGTAAAGTAATGGCCAGTGTATAGAGGAGGATTGTTGTGCCTCCAATGACCGCAGCCCAGAGAGGCTCGAGAATCACTGGTGTCCATATCCAACATACCAGCGCGATCAGGCAAAGCAACGCACAGATAATGAAAGGGAGTTTCCGGCCCACCAGTTTGTGCGCAAACAGGGTCGCAAATAAACTGGCAGGCAGCTGTGCTGCATTGAGTACGCCAAGTGCAAGCCAGGTGAGGGCTGGAGCATGGACCGCCTGATTGTAGGAAGCGATCCACGCATTCGTACCAAAGTAGATGAGCTGTGCGCCCCCAACTAACAAGCCAAGCGTCCAGGGATTGACGGGAACAAATCGGCGGGATGACCTATGAGGGCTGGACCCAGCCTGTTTGAAGGTCAAACGCCTCTGGTTGACCGTATTTGCCGGAGCCAACCACAGCCAGAGGACGAGGGCGATCACGACGGGAATGCTCCAGAACACAAAGGTGCCGGTCCATGTGTCACGGCCAAACCAATTGAGCATCACTGGGATGGTGAGCATCGCCCCCAATGTCTCGCCGATGACCAGCCCGTCGCTGTAGAGCGCGGTAGCCAAACCAATCCGGGTCGAGAACCATTGGCGAATCAGCGCGGGGATCGCTGTCTGGGAACAAGCACTTCCCAGGCTGAGGAGCGCTGTAAAGAGATAGAGTGGAAGGACGGCAGGCCAAAGGGCACGCAAGCAAGCACCGAGTGCGACCAGCAGGAGGCCAAACGCGACCATGATGCGCCCTCCCCACCTTCCGATAAGCAATCCTATTGGCAATGAGACGACTCCCATGACAAGCGTCGGCAGCGAAGTCAGCAGGCCCGTCTGGGTATAGGTGAGATGGAGATCATGACTGAGTAATGGTACGATGGGCGGGATCGCCAGAAGCGCCGTGCGCAAATTGATACCAATGAACACAATCAGGCCAAGCGTTCGTACGTGCAGCCAGGGGAATCTCTTTGTGTGGTCTTTCTCTCGCTTCTTGTCCATCAATTTCTCCGTGTCTAGAGGAGGCGATTCTTCTTCTCAGAGGTCGTGAATTCTTTCCTGAAAGGAATGAGCATCATGCACACAAGATATATCACGTTCAACCTGGGTATATCGGGCTCAAAACTCAGAGACAAACGCACCATCAATCTCCAGTGTGCTCTTTCGAGAGTACGGTATCATCGGTAAGCACCATGTCAGTACGATAATGTTCCAGCGCCCGCGAGCCGGTAAGGACGGCCTGCCGATTTACTGAGGTTGGATAAGCGTGCGAACTCGGTGAGCTAGCGCTGTGTCGTCCAGATAGAGACAGTGGTGAAAGCCTGGAGTTGGCGGACCAGGCTGCACGCGACAGAGTAGCGCGATCAGGAGAGCCAGAAGAGAATAAAGCGAGATCGGACCTTGTAATGCGCACTATGAGAGGAGCGGCGTACGCATCACACCATCACGCTCAGCACAGAGCGTCAGCCTATAAGCTCCCGAAGCAGACGCTCGGGCACCTGGGTACGACCGTATTCAGATGACCGCACCTCCCCAATCTCTCATCCAATGGAGAGTGCCACCAGCATCCATTCCTTGAGCTGTGGCTTTCCCTCCAATGGGAGGCATGACACCTTGAAATGAGGCAGAGGTCTGCAAAGCCTCCAAATCCTCTGCCTTTCGTTGGCTGATCGTAGACCTTGGAGAGGAAATGAGCCGGGTAGGTCCATTGACCAGGGTTGCCCTCATCAGGGCAGCCACAACAGATGCCAGAAGCTCAGATCCATGCTAAAAACAACCCCAGCTAGAGCCTGGAATACAAAGAAGAGACGCTGCCGTTGGTTCCAGGAGGGCAACCTCCACACCTGGAAGCTACAGAAAACCAACCCCAGGGTGAGCAGAGCAGAAACGCTAGCCAACATCATGATAACTACAAGGGCTGGTGACATGGCAAATTGTACTACATAGGGATCGTTGCTGGAAAAGAGCAGGAACAGCCCGATCAGAACAATCACGTTGAGTGTACTCACGGTCCATCCCAACCACCGGGGAAGTTCGGATCGGAATGCTCCAACCGTAGGCTTCAAACGTACCTTCCTCCTGATCGCCCTCAGGAGATAGGCAAGCACCGAAAGATCCACTCCCAAGAAAAGGACCAGGCAGAGCAACAGGAGTCCCACCTGAAAAGCAGGTGTTTCAGCCCAGACTCTTTTCTGATAGGCTTGGTAGGGACGATTTCCGATAAACATGTTCATCTCAGTGCCCGAGCTTTGGAAAATGACTGTATCAGAGAGCCCATCGGTCCGCTGAAAGATCCACGGCTGGACTTCTGCCAGATTGATATCCTGGCTGCCTATCCCCTTGATAACAAGATGTCCACGACCAGAAGCACTCACCGTGATCGGGGATAGCAAATCGTATCCCACCTTTTGATAGGACGTTTCGTTGCGGCGAGTTGACCAATAGGTCCCCTCGATCTGACGAGCACGTTCGGAAAAACCTGCCAGTGGCGCGGTCGAGGTTGTCTGAGGGGCTGGATAATAGTGGCCCATGAAAGCTTGTAACAAGTTTTGGGAAGCCGTGCTTCCACCATGGCTGTTGAAAGCGACAAAGAGACCCACATGAGACGCTGGCAGGAGCATCAACAGCGAATAAAACAACGTCGTGTCACCAGAATATCCAATGAGGCGCTGTCCATCGATTTGTTGTTCATAGAAGCCATACGTCATCCCAGGAAGCCGGGAGTCATTGGTAAAATGCTGCTGTTGCATCCCTCGCGTGGTCGTTTCCTGCAAGATACGAGCGTGACCAAAGCGCCCCAATTGTAACTGTGCGATCATAAAGTGGGCCATATCGGTCGCCGTTGAACTGAGGGCTCCAGCTGGAACGGTTTCAATGTCCTCAAAAGAACCTGGGTGGTAGGTTCCGTTACTGTAGGTATAGCCGTGGGAAAGCTGGCCCGAAAGGGCATCTGGTAACGGCTGGCGAAAGGTGCTCTGGCGCATGTCTAGCGGTTGGAAGAGATGCTGTTCAATGTAGCGCTCAAAAGACATTCCTGAGACCTGTTCAACGATGTAGCCTGCCAATGCCGCTCCATAATCGGAATAGGCGGTGACCACGCCGGGAGGGAAGATGCGCGCCGGAATATGTTTGGGAAGCCATATCTCCAGGGGCTCCAGGTCCTGCATCTGGGGGACTAACTGCCCAATCGTACCATCTTCAAATCCAGCTGTATGCGTCAGCAGATTCTCGATCGTAATTGGTTGAGAATAGGTAGCGGGGATACGAAATGTTTTGAGGTAGGTGTTGACATCTGCATGAAGATCGACCTTCCCTTCCTCAACCAATTGCATAATCGCCGTCCACGTGAACAGCTTACTGACCGATCCCAGGCGAAACACGGTCCTGTCGACCTGGACCTTTTGCCCCTGCTGGATATCTGCATACCCGTAACCTTTGTCCAGGAGGATGCGGCCATCCTTGATAATCGAGATCGTGGCACCAGGGATGTGATTGTCAGCCAATTGCCTCGTCATAACACCGTTCAAAAATGTCTCTAGCTCCTGTGGATCTCCCAATGAGGTGGGAGGAGATGAACGTTCCACTGTCTGCGCCTCCGTTGGCGACACACACCCCAGCAAAAAGCCAAACCATAGACTCAACACAACAAGAGAGCGCACCATAAGACTCATATGTCGCACCAACCCCTGATGAGGATGACAAAAACACATACATGAAAACTCCTTCTAACGATAAGGTGGTAAACACGGTTTTGAAAACCGAAAGACGAGAAACACGCAAAGGCGACCTGGGAGCGTGCAGAAACACCAGATCTCACGGTGGAATACGATGATCAAGGCCAGCATGTCTTTCAATTCGGTTTCCGACGCAAGCATACCTGGCGACAGCCTATGGTACAATGGAGAAGACTAAGCATTTGCTAGGCAACCAGCTCACAGAAGGACATGCCCAGGTGAGCAGTATTGGGGCATACTCTTGCCCCGGTGCATGGAATGGAGGTATTTGTGAGCACTTGAATAGCTTCAGGGCGAAGGAGAACAATGAAACCCAATGATCGCTTGAAAGAGGTGCGAAAGCAGCGTGGATGGTCCCAGGCACGAGTGGCCGAACAGATCGGGACTGATGCGGGTAATGTCAGTCGATGGGAACGCGGATACTCATCACCTTCTCCCTATTACCAAGAGAAACTCTCCCTCCTCTTTGGTAAAGAGGTTCACGACTTAGGCTTGCTCAGAGAAGATGAGATGCTGCCCCCACACCCGTCCACACCCGAACCAGCAACGGTTACTTCTCGTGAAGAGCAACGAGAAATCCTCGCGCGCGCTTCACGAATTCTGGCAATCTTCAGCTATAGCGCATTCTGGTGGTCTGGTCTACTCATATTCCTCTTTGTTCGAAAAGACCGCTACGTTCGCTTTCATAGTCTACAATCACTGCTTCTGTTTGGAATCGTCACTCTGTGCAATATCGCTTTTATAGGGGTTGTCTCTGCTCTCTCCAAAACGGCACTCCATTTCATGCCTGTTCAGACGCATCACCTTTCCCAACCAGCCCCGCAGGAGCAGGCAACCTCCTTGGATTTCATCATTGTGGTCACTGTCCTTTACGCCCTCGTCCTCAATAGTGGAGCGATAGTAGCCTGGGGAGTAGGAATGGTCATGGCTTGGAGAGGGAGATATTACAAATTGCCCTTGGTAGGCAATGTGAGTGAGAAAATTACGCTGGCCATCTTCTCTCACGAAGCAAGCTCAGCCCCCTGGTGAGGCGTAGCATTTTCTTTGACTTCACTCCAAATACATGAACCTCTTTCTCGTTCTCACCGTGACGCAGAGAACTCAGACACCAGTGGAGTGCGTCTGGCCGAGATTTGCTAATCGTTCTATACCAAGACCCATCGGTAGAGCATTTGAAACCGATGCCATGGTGTGCATCGGGAGGGCCTCTCGCCTGATGCAACTTCCTCACCTGGGGAATGGCTGATGAAGCCATGTAAGGACATGAGTCAGTGTCCTACGTCGTGCTCGGACGTATCATCATGACGGAACATGGGATTACCTAAAAGCGCGAACTCATGGGAACAGAGCACTGGGAGTACCTCGTGAGAGTGACGCCTCACCAGGGAAGACGAGAAGATCGTCTACAGGAGGAAGCAGTGCAGGAGGACAGCCTTTCAGGGGGAAGCGCACATGATGTGCATTTGCTGAACTGGCAAAAGGCTACCTCTGGAGAGCCACATGACGCGGAAACGGTCCTGTGTGGTTCGGGAAGGGGCGGTGAGAGAAGGCCCAAAATGGACCTCGCTCGCCGCCTACTTCATCCCATGGGAACGGAGCCCCCGTAGTAGTGCGCCTTTGTGCCACAAATGTCTCTCTTACCCGTCGGGGTAAGCTCACTAGAGCAAGGTGAGTAACACAGCGACTTATCCGCTGAGAAGCGGGGACACCTTCGCCTGAAAAGGTTGGAGGGAAAATAGCATGTCGTATAAAATGCTGGTGAAGCTCCAGTCCCAGGAGCCAGAGGTCAGTAAGTGACGCTGTATATGGTGAAGTCTTGATTGGCTGAATCCAAGTCATGGCGGAAGAGGGGCAGCCCACAGGAACGGGATGATCGCCTGTGTCCAATGTGCAGGGGAACGGTACTATTTCCGCTGCAAGCTCTCGTTGGAGCCAGCCCTCACGGAGAGGGAAATGACGAACTGGGCACCTACGTACAGACGGAGACATTTGGAGGAACTGAGGATCGACCTAACCCGCGAGAGCGGTATGGTTAAAGAGTCGCCGTAGTAGTCGTGGAAGTTACGCTCCACCAAGGCGTGTGGGGAATTCACACACAGGGCGAAGGACGACAGGAGATCACACGTAAAAGGAAGGGTTGACATGGATGTGTCAAAAGATCCTTCTCAAAAGTGGTGCTGAAAAGGCACTGATCTCTGGAGAGCGATGATGCGTTGAAAGGCGCCCGTCACGTTCGGGAAGGGGCCGTTGGAAAAGGGCTGAGTTCAGGAAACCACCTGGCGTCCCAGGCAGGTCGGAACAGCATCAGTACCTCGCTGGCGGCCTACTTCATGTTTGAGCAGAGGAGAGCTCTGCACGTGGCGAGGCGTCGCAATAGGACAGGCATACAAGAGGTTTGGAAGTGAGTTGCAACAAACGAACCAGCCTGTTGAAAAACCTCAAACCAAGGGAAACGTAATCAGAGTAGGAAGCTGCCTTTTCTTTTTTTGAGTGAAGGAAGGTTCTGTGATGATGGGAATGAAACTGAGAAAATTTGCTCCCCAGGTCAACATGTCGTTACCGGATCGTTTTGGGCGTCCTCCCAAGAGCTTGCGGCAGCCGAGTGGGAAGAAACCTGATGGACAAAAGGGCCATCGTGGACATCACCGACGGCAAGTCCAGACGCCAGATGAAATACTCATTCATCCAGTTCAACAGTGTGAAAGGTGCTACCACGATCTGCGCTTGCAGCCAGCAATTATCCCAGAACGACGCCAGGTCATCGATCTGTCTGCCAAGTGGCTCTGGGTGAGAGAGCATCGCGTGGAAGAAAAGCACTGTCCAGTGTGTTGCTGGATCACCACCTCCATACATGGAGCAAGCACCACCAGAATGCTTGGAACCCCATCAGCCAGAAACCTTTTGCTGCACCTTTATCATCCTGAGATTACGCTCGGCCTGGTTGTTGCCAAAAGGCAGGGCAAAATCATGGAGGAATCGGAGCACTTCCCACTTCCTCTGAGAGAAACGGTCCAGCAAATTGCGTGCTGGGCTTTGTCTGGCGATCTCAATGGTTCGTTCGATCAAGCTGCCGGTCCATCTGAACGTTAATGAGTCGCTTCCGAAAGGCCACGAGCGTGCCTTTGCTAAATGGTGCTTGATCGGCGTCTAGATAATCCAGTACGACCTGCCACCAACGATCCATCAGCGTCACCTCAATCACTCCATCATCCGAGACACTCGTGTGGACTTGCAGAAGAGAGACCAGAGCCAGTTACACTGGTGGAATGGGTGGTTGCCCAAACGGGCTATCTGGATACACGGCTGCCAATTCTTCCTGAAACTCCTTACCGAAGAGGACGTTCCGAGAGTGGCGGAGAAACACAAACAGTTTGACTCGGCGAATGCACTGAATGATCGCCAGATCTCTCGCTGAGAGAGTTACGGGAGGTTGCCAGAACGAAGGTCACATCATCACGCACCTTTCTTTCGGCTTGGGGAAAAGATCAGAAATGGAAAGGGCGGTTGATAAAGTAGTATATGTTTTTCAGGGGTAATTTCAGGAAAAGAGGGAATAGTGAGGAGAGACTCCATATTCCCCCCTCTGTCAAAAATGATCAGCAGGCGAATTTGTGGTATATGAGCATAGTGGTATTGTACAAGTATGAAGGAGTGTAATGCTCACAGATGTGCTCACGCGCTGCCTCCAAGGGACCGACCTCCGTCGAGAAGCAGCACCTGCCCAGTGATAAAGCGAGTCGCGGGATCAGCAAAGAAGGCCACGGCCTGAGCGATGTCCTCAGCTTCAGGCATTTGCCCGCCGGGATAGCTGGCTGCGAACTGCGCCAGGTTCTCTTGAGACCGTCCTGCCAGCAGCGGTGTCATGACCGGACCCGGCGCGACCACGTTGACCGCTATTTGCCGGCTGGTGAGCTCAAGCGCCATGGTGCGCGTCAGGCCAACCACGGCTGCTTTGGAGGCGACGTAATGGGCATGGTGGCGCGACCCAAGATAGGCACGTGAGCCGATATTGATGATTCTCCCGCCCTCCGACATTCGGGCGAGAGCGGCCTGGGACACGCTGAAGAGGCCAACGACGTTCACCTCGTACATGCGGCGCATATCTTCTGGAGCGATGCCTTCGAGCGTCTTTTCATCTTCCACCCCAGCGCTATTGACGAGCACATGAACTGAGCCGAGAGAGGCGAAGGCATTGACAATGGCTTCGCGCTGGGTGATGTCGCATTCCACCGCGGCCCCTTGGAATCCCCCCTTTTCGATCAAGGCTACCGTTTCCCTGGCCGAGTCTCGATTGCGGTCGAGAGCTACTATATTCACGTCTGGTCCGGCAAGCCGCTGAGCGCAGGCGCGTCCAATGCCACTGCCCGCTCCGGTCACAACGATGATTCGTTTGTCTGATTCCTGCGTCATTGTTCTTTCCCTCTTCTCTCATTGAGCATCAAGAGCTTTCACACGCACATGTATTTATGAATTCTTTTGACTCTATCCGCCCGAATAAATACAACTGTAAAGGCACCAGTTGCACATCCGGCAGTACTCTTACATGACCCATACTGACGTTGCGTCCCCTGTTCAGGAGATTTGAAATGGGAGGTATCCTGGTCTTCCTGATCGATCCACCCAAGCGCTAGCAGGTCTGTTGACGACAAGTGTTGTTGCAGTCCGGTATGCGTCCCACCCGGATTCACTGCATTGGCGGTAATGCCTCTGCCTCCAGAATATTGGGTCAGGCCGACAGCAAACAAGGCATTCGCTGTTTTCGACTGCCCATACGCTTTCCATTTGTCATAGGGGCGATTCTGATACTGGAGGTCCTCGAAGTGAATGTCAGAACGATGATGGGTGCTGGATGAGAGCACCACGACACGAGGTGGTGCTGCAACGAGGAGGGCAGGAAGGAACAGGCGCGTTAACAGATAATGCCCCAGATAGTTCGTTCTCAATTGCAATCCAAAGCCATCCAAGGTCACGCCCTGTGGAGGAGCCATGACCCCTGCGTTATTCACGAGGACATGCAAGGTGGCCCACCGAGCAAGAAACTGCGATGCTGCCTGACGGATCGAGGCGAGCAAACCGAGATCCACTTCCAGAACATGTGCCTCTTGATTAGTCGTGGTTTCGCGCAACTGCTGAGCAGCGTGCTCTCCTTTTGCGAGGAAGCATACAGAGAGTATCACTTCAGCATGTGCTGAGAGCAATGCACGGGTGGTCTCAATACCTAAACCCGATGAGGCATCAGCGACCTGCACCGTTTTCCCGCTCAGGTCATGTCCAGCAACTACGTCAGTAGCTGTCGCCTGGGCTATGAATGGAGAAGTGATGGTCATCGTATTCCCTCCTCTTCTTCTGTCGTCGTCGCAGGAAAAGGGATGGCAGGAGACGAGGCAGCCAGGATCTCTTCCCGCTCTTTGTAACAGACAATTTCTTCGGTTAACGCCTCCATATGCTGCATCAGCTGTTGTATCTGTTGTGCTAGAAGGCGCTGGTGGTCTTCCAGGATGAGATGACGTTCCGTGGTCGTCTGTGGACCCTGGCGGCGCAACTGAGCAAAGTAGCTGATTTGCGTGAGAGGCATACCGGTCTCACGTAAGCGTATGATCAAATTGATCCAATCGAGATCTGCCTGTCTATACTGACGATGGCCGTTTGCCGCTCGTCTCACCGGCCCAATCAGCCTGATACGCTCATAGTAACGCAGAGTATCGATGGAGAGGCCCGTCCGTTGAGCTACTTGTCGAATCGTACATAGTGCTTCCATGTCAGAACTATACACGCTGGAGTGGACTCCAGGTCAAGAGGAAAGCAACGTTTTCCAGAAATCCCAGACAACTCTCTCTCCTCCACTATTTGACCGATGCTCTAGTATTACAACGAGACTTGTTGGAGTATACTGAAAGGAAGTCTGTTCCTGGAGGTGAAAGCTGATGTCTCTTGTGTTCGATGTCACCGCCGACCAACTAACACCTCAGGGCCGCCAGGCGGTGCAGGAATTAGCTGCGGAAGAGATAGCTTCTCTGGCTGAGGAATTGGTCGCCTACCACCAGCATTTTGCTCCGCTGTTCTACCGACAGGAGCAGCGCGAGTGGGCGGCGATCTACTTACGCGGGCTGCTCACGGCAGATGTTGCCCGCAAGAATGTCGAAGCGATGGCCCTGCATCTGTTGGGAGTGGGACCACATGCGGAACGGCAGGTGCGTGCTCTCCAGCAATTCATTGGAGAGGGTAAGTGGGACGATGACGCGATCTTGGCCGAGCATCAGCGCCTGGTGAATGAGACGCTTGGGGAAGAGGATGGAGTGCTGATCGTGGATGGCTCCGACTTTCCCAAGCATGGGGGCCATTCGGCAGGGGTGGCGCCGCAATGGTGCGGGCACATGGGCAAAAAGGATAACTGTCAGGCCGGCGTCTTTGTGGGCTACGCCAGTCGCAAGGGGGCCACCTTGCTGGACCGGCGGCTCTATCTGCCGGAATCCTGGTTCGCTGAGGATCACCGTACCCTGTGGCAGGACTGCCAGATTCCTGACGAGATCGCCTTTCAGACGAAACATGAGTTGGCAGCTAAGTTGGTGGAGAAGATCATGGCTTCCGGTCGGATCAGAGCGCGTTGGGTGGTCTGTGATGAGGGATATGGGGACTCCCCTGCCTTCCTCCAACGGCTGGAGGCAACCGGATTGTGGTATTTGGCCGAGGTCCCGCGCGATACCAAGGTCTGGCCCCTGCTCGAAATGGATGGACAGAGCGAGCGAGCGCGTCCAAGCAGTTGGATTCACCCACAGGTCCCCTCACGCAAGGGGCCAGCTCCTCGGCGAGAGCGCCTGCATCCCAGCAGTCCGGCGAAAGTGCCGCTGGAGGATCTCGCCAAGCAGTGGCCTGCTTCCGCCTGGCAGCGCTTTCGTTTGTTGGAGGGACACAAAGGCCCGCTCGTCGCTGATCTTCTCGTACTCCGTGCGATCCTGCCGCTGGATCGCTTGCCTGGCCCGGAGGTCTGGGTGGTGATTCGGCGCAAAGTCAGCGGTTCGTCTGAAGAGCCAGAATGGAAATTTTACCTGAGTAATGCCCCTCTGGAGACGCCGCTTGCCACCTTTGTGCGGGTGAGTGGGATGCGCTGGCCCATCGAGACCTGTTTTGCCGAATGCAAGGGAGAATTGGGCATGGACCACTATGAACTCCGCTTCTGGCGCGGGTGGCACCATCACATGACCCTGGTCATTTTGGCCCATCATTTCCTGGTTCGATGGCAACAACGCCTCAACCAGAGAGAGGGGGATCTTGCGCCCGACAACCACGCAGCCCTTGCCCGCCCCAACTGAGTTGCCCAGCCTGGATGCACACGCTTCTCTCCCGCTCAGCGTCGCTCAGGTCCGCTTGCTCTTGCAAGTTGCCTTGCCTCAACCCGTGCTGGATCTCCCTGCTGCTCTGGCGTTGATCGCTTACCAACAACGCCACAACTACGCCGCCTATTGCTCTCATCGCAAGCGGCTCCTGGCTCAGTTGCAAAAGTTCCTTTGGTAAAAAGTCTCGTTGTAATACTAGTATTACAACGAGACTTTATGGGGTAGACTGAAAGAGAAGGGAGGCGAAACGCGATGTCTCTCATGATCGATGTAAGCGCCGATCAGCCGCCTGTTCCAGGTCGACTGGCGGTGCAAGACTTGGCTTAGGAAGAGGTAGCTTCCCAAGCCGAAGAACTGGTGGCGTATCACCAGCATTTTGCGGCGTTGTTCTCCCGACGTGGGCAGCAGTCTACTTGCGTGGACTCCTCACAGCTGAAGTGCCGCGCAAGAATGTCGAAGCAATGGCTCTGCGTTTGTTGGGAGCGGGGCCGCATGCGCAACGGCAGGTGCGCGCCCTCCAACAATTCATTGGAGAGGGGAAGTGGGAAGATGATGCACTCCTGGCCGAACATCAGCGCCTGGTGAATGAGACCCTTGGGGAAGAGGATGGAGCGTTCATCGTTGATGGTTCCGAGTTTCCCAAACATGGGCAGCATTCTGCTGGCGTAGCGCCCCAATGGTGTGGGAACATGGGGAAGAAAGATACCTGCCAAGCCGGCGTTTTCCTGGGCTATGCCAGCCACAAGGGTGCGGCGCTCCTTGACCGGTGTCTCTCCCTGCCTGAGTCCTGGTTTGATGAGGATCATCAGACGCTGTGGCAGGAGTGCCAGATTCCCGACAAGATTCCCTTTCAAACCAAGCACGAACTGGCGGCGCAGTTGGTAGAAGGCATCATGGCTTCTGGACGCCTCCAAGCGCAGTGGGTCGTGTGTGACGAGGGATATGGTGACGCTCCTGCCTTCCTACAACGGCTGGACGCGACGGGGTTGTGGTATTTGGCCGAGGTACCGCGAGATACCAAGGTGTGGCCACTGCTGCAAGTCGATGGGCAAACTCCGCGGGATCGTCCGAGCAGTTGGATATCGCCACAGACTCGTTCGCGCAAAGGACCAGCCCCACAGCGAGAGCGACTGCACTCCGCCAGTCCGGCCAAAGTGCCGCTGGAGGATCTCGCCAAGCAGTGGCCTTCTTCCGCCTGGCAGCGCTTTCGTCTCCTGGAGGGACACAAAGGCCCGCTGGTTGCTGATTTTCTCGTGCTACGCGCGGTGTTGCCCCTCGATCGTTTGCCGGGTCCGGAGGTCTTGGGTGGTTATTCGGTGCAAAGTCAGTGGTGAGGACTCAGAGCCGGAATGGAATTTTTAGTCTCCGTAACGGTATTGTCAACTTGCTGAAAAGCTGGCATACTGAATTTCATGAATACATCAACATCTGCTCCCCTTTACAAAGGTTTTCGCTTTCCACCTGAAATTATCAGTCACGGCGTCTGGCTCTCTTTTCGCTTTTCGTTCAGTTGCGCGTGATGTGGAAGAGCTTCTGGCGCAACGTAGGATCGTCGTCACCTACGAAACCGTGCGACAATGGTGCCTCACATGTGGGTAAATGGATGCCAACGAGTTGCGTCGTCGTCGTCCTTGTTGTGGCGACAAGTGGCATCTGGATGAGGTCTTTCTCGCCATCCATGGAGAGAGACACTATCTCTGGCGAGCCGTGGACCAAGATGGCAACGTGCTGGATATCCTGGTCCAGAGCCAACGGAACTAAAAAGCGGCGAAACACTTCTTCCGTAAGCTGCTCAAAGGACACCAATACGTCCCACGTGTGATTACTACCGATAAATTGAAGAGGTATGCTGCGGCAAAACGAGAGATCCTGCCTGGAGTGGAACATCGACAGCACAAAGGATTGAACAATCGAGCAGAGAACGCTCACCAACCCACGCGACTGAGAGAGAAGAAAATGCGTCGCTTCAAATCCGTCAAGCACGCACAACGCTTTCTCTCCGCCTTCGGGCTCATCGCTGGGCATTTCCAACCGCGTAGACATCGTTTCAAAGCCTCGGAGTATCATGCTCTTATGTAAGGACAATTCCAGATGTGGAGCGAGGTGATAGGGATGAAAACAGCCACGTAGCACCCCACCACCCGCCACTCACTACTCACCATTCTTTTTTCCCTCATCTTCTTTCTGAAAAGCTCTTCATTATTTTAATAAGTTGACAATACCGAAAAAGGGCCAGTTCTAAGTTGGGATTTCCATCCAATGAGAGATCGGGTCCCTACAGGGCTTTCCAGATCTGGACGGTGCCGTCGGAGCTGGCGGAGGCAACCAGGGTGCTGTCGGACGACCAGGCCAGGCTGTTCACCAACTGGGTATGTCCGGTGAAGATGAGCAGGGTCGTCTTGTTGGTGGCATCGAGCACATGGATACTGTTGTCTGGGTAGGCGAGGGCAACATGGGTCGTATCAGGAGCTAAAAGAGCAGCCAGACCACTATTCTTGGGATCTCGTTGCGTTTGAATGCTCAACAAAGAGCTACAAGTGGTTCCATTCCACGCTTGGACTCCGCTGCCCTCATACCCCGTATTCAGCAAGCGCTGGCTATCGGCTGACCAGGATAGGAAAGAGGAAATGGGGCCTTCTAGAGCAACCTGAAAAGTGCAGAGGGCTTTCTTGGTTGAGAGATCGAGAATGTGATTGGATGATTCTGTAGCAAAAGCGAGGCGCTTGCCATCAGGTGACCAGGCGAGGGCCCCTCCTCCTCCAACGGTAGTGGCCCCTGCAGATACCGTGCTGCCCGAGGCGAAGTTCCAGAGCACCAGGTCACCATTGGATTGGAAAGTGCTAAAGGCGGCGATGGATGTGGAGTCTGGGGACCAAGCTATGCTCGGTTGTTGGCCGAGCTTCGGGTTGAAGGCCAGGGATGTGCCAGAGAGGGCATCGAAGACGCGCAAACCGATGCCAATAGCTGCGACCTGCGACCCAAAGTCCACGGCCAGGCGTTTGCTATCAGGCGACCATTGCATGGTGTTGACAACCACAGAGGGTGAGGGGCTCTGATAGCTCCAGGAGATTTGCCCACTTTGAACACGGGCCACTTGAATCGTAGTGGTGGCTGGGCCGTTTCCATAAGTATCAACATCAAAGGCCAGCAGTTGGCTATCGGGCGACCAATCGACATTGCCGATGCTGACATTCTGACCTGCAGGCACATTTCTCCAGAGCATCTGGCCCCTGTGGACATTCCAGACTTCGAGCGTGTTGGGAAGGGCATCCGAGGCTTCGCTAGCAGTTATCAGAAGAGCAAGGAATTGGCCATCAGGAGACCACTGCACCTCATTGACCTTGTGTTGGGCATTGAGAATCTTGAGAGCCTTGTGTGATTGCCCTCTAGTGGCAGTTGCGATTGGGCGAGATTGAGCAGAGCTGGCGGGGCTCCCGCAAGCTGCCAGCAGAATCAGGAAGAGTGGAAGAGAGAAGAAGCAGAGACGCTTGTAGAGATGAGAGTGAAAAGAGGAAAAGACTCTGAGAAAATGTATATTCAACTGAATCCTCCAGTGTTTGGCAAACAATGTAACATACGACTGAGATGATTCTACTCCAGATGGCTCGCTTCGCAGAGAGAGCTAGTTCACAGTTGGGGTGTGAAATGGGTCACTGAGAGTGGAGATCTCATAGTTATTTACACTCTTCTCTGTTGATATCTCGGATATGAAGCGGTTTGCTCAAGTACATTGGTACCAGTGCTCAGTCCATGGGAGATTCTAGATAGTTGAAAGGGGTACCGGTTCGTTCGTTAAAGCTCTGTTGACACTGAGAGCAAAAGAACGTTGCGTAGCCCAGTTTGGTTTTCTTCGCTCGCTTCTTGGTCGTGGCGGCAGCACAATAGGGGCAGTTCATCGGTCAGCACTCCGGTTCCATCCTGTTTTCATGGGATGAGCAGAGCAGAAGTGTGAGTGCTCTGCCTGGAGGATGGCTTGAGTTCTAACAGAACCAAGGGAGTGGTTTGGGGGTCTGCCACGTCTGGACAAAGGAGGAAGATGGCGTTGTAGAGTCTCCCACGCCGCATCGGAGAGATTGCTCGGATAACTTGTACTCATCCTTCCAGTCTATCATATGAACTCTCCTCTGCCATTTGCAAAACAGGCTCGCAGGTCTGTTTCTGTTAGTTTAAAAAGTGCCAGTTTGCTACAACAAAAATGACCAGAAACCTCTTCAACGGAGCAGAAATGCTCCGTGAAAAGCTGCCAGTTTGCTAACAAAAGTTGCCAGGAAAGGGACAACTGAAAATGACCAGTCCAACGGAGTCGCAGAACGGTGTAAATGTGATAATTCAATGGCGGCAAATCGGTTCATCACCACTTTTCGTGCTCAACCGCAGGAGCGCTCATCCGTAGAAAAAGAAGAAGAGCGGCATGGGCGATACCAATCACTTGAAACGAGGTCCTTCTTTTCCCCATGCTTCCTTTTTCTTTACCAGGCTTTGAGGTGCAGGAAGCTGTATACACGCCGACGACGATGACAATAACAGCTCGAAGCCTTGCTCAAACAGCGATCTGCCCTGCTTGTCAGCAGGAATCCCATCGGGTTCACAGTTCCTACACTCGTTCTCCTGCTGATCTGCCTGTCAGCGGGCAGGCAGTTTGTTTGAACTTACGAGTTCGTCGGTTCCGTTGTCAGAATCAGCAGTGTCGACGACAAACCTTCGTCGAGTCTTTACCAGAGGTAGTCCCACGCTACGGGCGGCAGACGAAACGGCTCACTGCCACCCTCAAGCACTTTGCGATCGCCCTCTCAGGGCAGGCTGGAGAGCGTCTGCTCAACCACCTGGGGATGGCACAGACACTCCTGCGGCTAGCGAAATCGATCAGCAGATCAGAAATCACCGTCCCAGCGATCTTGGGAGTGGATGATTTCGCTTTCAAGCGAGGTCGCATCTATGGGACAATCTTAGTGGATCTCCAGACCCACCGCCCAATCGAGTTGCTGATGGACCGGACTGCGGAAACTTTTTCCTTCTGGCTGAGAACCCACCCTGGCGCTCTGGTCATTAGCCGAGACCGTTCCACCGAGTATGCACGTGGGGCGAATGATGGAGCTCCAGAAGCCCGGCAGGTAGCTGATCGTTTTCATGTCCTCGTGCGCCGTCTAACGTAGTGCGATATCGCCGAACATCGGCCTAGAATTGAAGAGGGATTCTAGAGGTCATCTGATCTACCTGGCGTGGAAACACAAAGGGGAAAGCAGCATATCAGGAAAAGCGGTGACGGGCGAAAGCGTGTAGCTCGATGCGCCGCAAGACCTGCGGGCATGGTGAAAGGTGCATTCCTTGAAGCCTAGTTGCCAGTGGCGTAATGGAACGCCAGTCGCAGCGCGCTTGAAGCGATTCCTCCATCTATCTCGGTAATTGATGAGGACCGAGATACTCTTCGATGGGAAAGGGCGTTGAGCAATGAGCTCAATAAAGGCAGCAAACGGGACACCTACAACCCGCTGTATGTATCGCATGAACGGAATTCGGGATTCCCTACGGATCGAGAGGTCTATGGGAACGGAGCCACGATAGTACTCGTCGGAGTGACGCCCGACCAAGGAGCTGAGGAAAGCTCAGCACAGGGGAAAGCGTGGCAGGGAGTACAGGAGCCAAGAGGGTGTTGGCGCGTGATGCGCTCAAAAACATCCCACAGCGAACTGGAAACTAGAGAGCCGTGTACATCGAAAGGTGTCAGCACGGTTCGGAGAGGGACGGTCGGAAACGTGCTCAGTTTAGTAACGCGCTGGCCGTCTACTCTACAAAAACTTACGAGAAGCAGTGGAGCGGGCTCTCAAGCGTATTCATGCGGAACTTGTCGAGCAGCAAAAAGCTTCGGGGCATTCCCAGAAGATGCAATACAAACGGCGACGGAGCCAGGCGGAAATCGCCGCGTCCAAAGTGGCTCGCCTCAGACGCCAAGCTCGCTATGAAGAAGTGGTTGCGCTCTACAAGCAAGGAATGAGCATCTTGGGGATTGCTGACCAACTGCGCATGAGCCGAAGCACGGTCCGCAACTACGTCTATGCGGGCGCTTTCCCAGAGCGAGCCAATATCCTGCGAACCAAGAGCCTGCTCGACCCTTACGTTCCCTATCTGGAACAACGACTGGCACAAGGATGCCGCAAAGCCAACCAACTCTGGGAGGAATTAAAAGCGCGAGGCTTTACAGGGAGCTACAAGCTGGTCAATCGCTGGCTTGCTCCTCACCGTGAAAAACCCGGACGCAAACATTCGCTTCGAGAAAAAGATCTCTTGGGCCTCGCCCAGGAAGAAGAAGCAGGAACGACTGCTCAGCAACCTGCCTGCTCTCAAGAGAGCAACGAGGTGGAACCTGTGGCTCTGGAAGCACCAAGGCATCTGGTCTGGCTTCTGCTCAAGGACCCCGACACTCTCGATTCTGAGCAGCAGCGTTCGCTTGCGTTCATCCGCCAACATCCAGACGTGGAGATGCTGTATGATCTCACTCAAAGTTTCGTGAATTTGATGAAGAAACGCAACTTTGAGGCTTTCGATCTCTGGCTTGCAAGAGGTGAACGGTGTGGTATTCCCGACGTAGAAACTCTTGCTCAAGGACTGCGGAATGATTATGAAGCAGTGAAAACCTCTTTAGTTCTTCCCTACAGCAATGGTCCAGTCGAAGGGCAAATCAATCGCCTGAAGTTTGTGAAGCGTTCTATGTATGGTCGGGGCAGCTTCGAGCTGTTACGCAGTCGGATTCTGGAGGCCGCATGAAGATCTGTCGTTGTTGAGCACGAAAAGTGGTGATGAACCATTTATGGGACCATTATACGTGTCACTCTTTCTTCCTTGTACTTGACAGAGCAATAGGCACGAAGTTCATGTCACATTGGAGAGCGGATTTGCAAGGCAAGGTCACCTGACCAGGTGTTCAAACGCGCTCTCGGTCTCATTCCACGAGCCTATCGACGCCATCACTCCATCTGAACAGATTTTTGACAAAACCGCACGCATTTGCAAGATTGCCTTATTCCTTCTGCCGTATCATAAAGGAAAGAGGAACGCGGAGATGAGCAGAGGGCAGGAGGTCAGTGTGGATATGGTTCGCGCCAGGCGCGAGCACGAGATCAGTTTGCAACCCGTCCCGCTCATCGAAATCTCGATAGAGAACAACATGAGGACATCCCGCGCCCAGGAAGGCGGCCAGAAATTACCACACCACAGATCTATATCAGCCCACGTATGCTGGCTTCCCCAAAGAGGGAAGATGCCAATCCCCTTACACAAATAAACACGTTTACTTCTCTTGACAATCTTGTACCCAAGCACTATACTACTAAAAAGTAAACATATTCACTTTTATGGACTGGCAAGAGATCAAGACAGTGGGAGGAATAATGAACGAGAAGCGAGAGGGGGAAAGAACCCGAAAAGGCGACCTGACGCGCCAGCGCATTCTCGAAAGCGCTCTCCTCCTGTTTGAGTCCAAAGGATATGAAGAGACCACGATGCGAGAGATTGCGGCAGAAGTGGGATCTTCACCAGGGCTCACGTATCGGTACTTTAGAAGCAAAGAAGAACTGGTGTTAGAGCTCTATCAAAACCTGTGTGCGGAACTGGAAAAATATGCACATGAGCTTGCTCCTGGCTCACTGCCTGAGCGTTTTCACGCGATGGTTGCCAGACAGTTGGAGTTGATGGCCCCCTATCGTGCAGCACTCAGCGCTCTTTTTGGAGTCACCCTCAATTCTCGCTCAAACGCAGGGGTGTTTAGCGAGGGCACGGCGGATATTCGCCGTCGTGGTAGAAAGACCTATTTGGAGATCATTCTGGGGGCCAAAGATGCACCAAAAAAGTCCCAGTGCGAGGATCTGGCCACCGTGCTCTATGGCATGCACCTGGCTATGGTGCTCTTTTGGCTCATTGATGAGAGCGAGAAGGCCAGCAGGACATCCCTTTTGCTCGCGTTTCTCCGCGATCTGCTCAAATTGATGCAGCCACTTCTCTGGCTCCCGCCCGTCAGGCAGACACTAGCCCGACTGGGTGCCATTCTCGGCCCCATGCTTGGCGATGAGAGGCAGACAATACTATCCACAGAAGGAGTGCATAACAACACCTAAGCACGTCTGTTGTTCTCATACAACCCTTCTTGCCAAAGCAAAGCCATAGCCGGAAAGAGTATCGAGTTTTAGAGAAGCTCCGTCGCAAATGCATCTTCTTACAGACACTTGGTTCTCCCAAGCGCTCTCTCGTCGTCTTTCCGGCTCTGACAAAAGGGGAATTACCAGTGTCTTTAAAGGGGGGAGAAACGCAGAGCAATTACCAGCGAAAGAGTGACTATTGCGACGAAGAAGAGAAAAGGAATTCGATGATGTCAAATTTTACCTCTGAAATAGCATGTGTCCGGCCTCCTAGCGTGTTCTGGCCCTTGTTTGGACTATGTGTTGTCCTTTCCTCAGGACCTACTACTTTTCTTGTTTCTCTGTTCATTCCTCTCGCCAGTTTTCTCTTTATCCAAGCAGCCCTTGCCGCCCTGCTCGCAGGGGGAACACTCTGGTGGCTCGTGATCGTGCGACCCAGGCGCGCGACCGTCAAACGTGGCTTCCTGATTGGAATAGTAGGAAGTGCGCTCGCTCAGCCGCTCATGTTCCTGATAGCTGCACTTATAGCTGCGTTCCCCTGGCCGACCTGGATTGGAGACCATCTGTTGCGACCAGGGACGTCAGGTCCCATCATAATTGCGTTGGTTATATGGGACCTGATCTTTACAGGGTGGATCGCTCTTCCTATGGGAGGGGCAACTGGGGTGCTACTCATCTATCTCCAGCGAACACTGACGCGGCGCTATGGGCCACGAGAAATCATCAGCGAGCCATAAGGGAACGTATCACCGTGCATGGGAGGATTCATACGGTATGCTCAGAACACGTACAGTCAAAGCTCGCCTTCTCGAGCGCTTCATCTTTAACTTCCGGGTGAGACCAGAAGTGCTCGCTCGCCATTTGCCCGTTACTTCTCTCTATCCTCAGGTCTTTCATGGATGGAGCGTGGTGTCGTTTTGTATCCTGAAGCTGGATCGTGTAACGCTTGTGCCGTTGCCATCACGACTTGGCCTGGAGACCATCTCCTGCGCCTATCGGTGTGGTGTGATCGACATCACCGGCACGCAACCTATGTCATCAGTCTATATTCTCAGGCGCTATACGGACCGTTCGCTCATCTCGTCCCTTGGACCATGGGTATTCGCGGACCCTATCGCTAAAGTGCGCGCTTCTCTTACGCAAGACGGGACTGTCCGTACGATTCGAGTCCATCACGATGGCCAATGCTTGTTTTCGGCCTCGTTCCAGCCATCCCTCTCTCCCTGTGCGCTGGACTCACACGTTTTTGACTCCCTTGATGCTTTCGCTCATTTTATGGATCTGGGTGTGGCAAGTTATACCCCAGCGATCGCTCTAGGGGCACTGGCCAGAGTCGATCTACAGAAAAGCGAGACGCACTATATGGCACTCCAGGCCACGGTAGAGTATAGCTTCCTGGATGATCTCTGGTACCATGAGGGATTGATCTTTGACAGCGCTGTACAGGCAACAGGAGGAGCTTACGAGTGGACGTATCAGGGCCTTGTGAAAAGGAGTTGCCATCCATGTTTTCCTTAGAGAATGCCCCACGCGAGAGCCAAAGCGGCTCCGACCTCAATATCTTCGCTTGTATAGCACCGATCTATGACTGGATGAACCTGCTCATCAGCTTTGGCTTGATTCGTCTCTGGCGCGATCGAGCAGCACGGTATCTCGCTCTCAAAGCGGGCGAAACAGGCTTAGATCTCGGGACAGGGACAGCTGACCTCGCCATCGCAATCATACAAGCCTCAGAACCGGGAGCTCATGTGATCGCGATAGACAAGACCCCTGAGATGCTCGAACGAGGAGAGCGGAAACTACGACAGTTAGCACTCCACGATCGGATCGAACTCAGAAGGGGTGATGTTACCTCCATTGACTTACCAGACAACAGCGTAGATGGGTGTTGCTCTGCCTTTCTCGTACGTAACCTTGCAGATATTCCGCAAAGTTTCCGGGAGATGCGACGCGTCGTCCGTCCTGGTGGCCAGGTTGTTTGCTTGGAAGTCAGCCATCCTCCTAGCAACTTCTTCAGGCATCTGTTTCATTGCTACTTCTACACCTATGCACCCTTCTTCGGTCTGCTGCTCGGCCAGAGGTTTGAAGCCTACCGATACCTGCCAGCTTCTCTCAAACATTTTCCCGATGCGCCGCACTTGAAGGTGATGATGGAGGAGTGTGGCTGGAGCGATGTCTGCTTTCATCATCTCAATGGGGGCTTAGTAGCTATTCATATTGGGACGAAACGAGAAGCGAGACATGCAACAGCTTTTGATAAAGAGGGAAAGAGGTATTTTGAGACTAATAATGTGCGGAACGAGGGGTTCCTATAAAGTGATATAAGCCACATTTGAGCTATTGCAGGTGATATATGCAACTTTGCACGTCTCAAAGACAGAGTCCCAACGTTTCCTGCAAAGCAGGCTACCAGTGAGAAGATGATGAGTATTCGATGACTAATAAATGTGGTGGATGCGTCAGAACTAAGAACAGAACTCTAAGCGAAGTTCCGCTAGAGTGTGATAGACTGATCAGCACAGAAACATTTGGGGGAGGCGTGCCCGATGAATTGCCCGTACTGCCTGTCTGTAACGACGAGAGAACAAAACAGGAAAACCACACTTGGCTACCGGATATTCCGTTGCCGAAGGTGCCACCATACCTTCAATGAGCGCACCAACACACTTTTTAACTTTCTGGAATATCCAACCGATCTCGTTCTGCTTGTCGTGCTCTGGCGGCTGCGCTATACACTGAGTCTGCGGGATCTCGCTGAGCTGTTTCTCGAGCGCGGTTGGGTCTTCACTCATGAGGCGATCCGAGGCTGGGAAGCTCGTTTTGCTCCCTTACTTGCAGAACACTTGCGTACCAGGCGGCGGGGACAAATAGGGACATCATGGGACGTAGATGAAACGTACATCAAAGTGCGAGGAATGTGGTGTTCTCTCTATCGCGCTCTCGATCGTGATGGGAATCTGGTCGATTCACGCCTGAGTGAGAAACGCGATATGGAGGCAGCAAAGCAGTTTTTCCGCCAAGCTATTGCAATGGTTGGTCACGCCCCAGAGCGGGTAACGACCGATGGACATGACTCCTATCCACGTGCGATTCGTGAGATTGTCGGCAGCGAGGTCATGCATCGCTGGAATGCCTATCTGAATAACCACTTGGAGCAAGATCATCGTGGAATCAAACAGCGCTATTATCCGATGCGGGGGTTTGGGAACTTCACCTCGGCCTCTCGCTTCTGCAGGGCATATGACGAGGTACGCCAGTTCTTTCGGTTTCGGACCACGAGAAAGCAACATGTTTCCCTCGCTGACCAACGTCATCTCTTCTGCCAACGATTGGATGCCTTGAAAACCATGTTGCTGGTCGCCTAAACAGATTCAGGTTGAAGATGAAGCACGCCTTGTGATCTTCTATGTTCTCCGTTCTGACACATCCTTCACAAGCCCTGATTCTAGAGATACTAGACGGTCACGAGAAAAGTTCTGGAAGGCGCAAGGATGAAATTGGTCAAGGAGTCAAACCAAAAGAGTACACCACCTTCTTCTCGGTAAAATCCTCTTCTCAGTGAAGTATTTCACTGAGACTATCGATCCTTCTCTCTACAATAGTTCCTGGATTCTAGAAAGAATGCAAGGGGGAAACGTTATGGTTGATCGCGTTGGACAACGCATGGATGTCTATTCTTTGCAACGGCTGCTCGGAGCTGGGACCTTTGGCGATGTCTACTTGGGCGAACAGATCTATGATCATACCCAGGTTGCCATTAAGGTGTTGAAGGTTCACCTGACCCAGGGCACGCTCAAGGATTTTTTACAAGAGGCTCGGATGATCCGGCTCCAGCATCCCCATATCGTGCCTATTCTCGATTTTGGCATTGAGAAGGATGTGCCCTTTCTGGCGATGGCGTATGCACCCAATGGCACACTCCACCAGCGCCATCCTCTGGGAACCCGTCTCCCATTAGACGTGGTCTGTTCCTATGTCACACAAGTGGCTGAGGCATTACAGTATGCTCATGACCGTCGTCTCATTCACCGAGATATCAAACCTCAGAATATGTTGCTTGATCACCAACACTCTCTCTGGCTCGCCGACTTTGGTATTGCAACCGTTGCTCACGCTGAGCACTCATTACGCACGCAAGGGATGGCTGGTACTGTTCACTACATGGCTCCCGAACAGGTCCAGGGCAAGCCGCGACCTGCCAGCGATCAATATGCCCTGGCGATCTGTGTCTATCAGTGGCTCAGTGGAGAACGTCCATTCCGGGGGACTCAATGGGAGATAATCTCGCAACACCTTACTGCTTCTCCTCCCCCCTTGCGCCACATCGTCCCCAGCATACCACAGGAGGTCGAAGCAGTTTTGATGAAAGCCCTTGCCAAAGATCCAGGCGAGCGCTTCATTGATATACGCGCCTTTGCAAGCGCTCTCTCTCGTGCCTGTCAACAGAGCACCAGCCAACGTACAACGCTGCCACGTGAGGATGCAGTTGCCCATCCCTCGTTGCCATTGAAAGCGGAGCACCCTTCTCCTCTGATTCCATCACCTCTTTCTTCTCCGCATCCGACCTCACTCCCTCCTCTTCAGGAAATGGAGAGACCAAAGCAGACGTTGCCTCCTTTGGAGATGTCCCCAACTTCGCAAGGATCATCTGTAAATCGTACGCCATTATCGAGGAGTCTTTTTACGAGCACGCGGTTATCACAACGCACTTCCACTTCTGTTTCACCTTCGTCTAGCGCTGTTCACTCATCCGCTCCTAGTGTCCATCACAGGAGACCTACCAGGAAAACCCTCCTTATTGGTGGACTCGTTCTGGTACTGATCATGAGTGTGTTTTTCTCTCCCAGCTTCATTCAGCTCCTTGCGCCGTCAAAGGATGGGAGAACTGCACACCATACTGGCATTCCCCCTGCAAACGCCACGGCAACCAGTGCAGCTCGCACCTATGCCACAAGGGTCGCAGAACAGGGGGTGATGTTTGGGTTTGATGCTGCACATACGCACTGGAATCCAGGCGAAAAGATTCTTTCTCTTCAAAATATCAAACATCTGGCTCCCCTGTGGTCTTTTGCAACGGGTAGCGATCCCTATCTGCCTATCGTCTCCTCGCCAGCAGTGGCCAATGGCGTGGTGTATATCGGCACTTATGACGGCAAGCTTTATGCCTTTGATGCCAATTGCCGCAACCAGTGCCAGCCGCTCTGGTCCTTTCTCACGGGTGGCGATATCGCCTCCTCGCCAGCGGTAGCCAATGGTATGGTGTATGTTGGCTCTGTTGACGGCAAGCTTTATGCCTTTGACGCCAGTTGCCGCAACCAGTGCCAGCCGCTCTGGTCCTTTCTCACGGGTAGATCTGTCAACTCCTCGCCAGCGGTGGCCAATGGCATGGTGTATGTTGGCTCTTATGAAGGCAAGCTTTATGCCTTTTGATGCCAGTTGCCGCAACCAATGCCAGCCACTCTGGTCCTTTCCCACGAATGGCACTATCGAATCCTCGCCAGCGGTAGCCAATGGTATGGTGTATGTCGGCTCCGATGATGGCAAGCTCTATGCCTTTGATGCCAATTGCCGCAACCAGTGCCAGCCACTCTGGTCCTTTCTCACGGGTGGCGATATCGAATCCTCGCCAGCAGCGGCCAATGGCATGGTGTATGTCGGCACTTATGACAGCAAGCTTTATGCCTTTGATGCCAATTGCCGCAACCAATGCCAGCCACTCTGGTCCTTTCCCATAGGTAACGCGATCTTGTCCTCGCCAGCGGTGGCTAATGGCGTGGTTTATATTGGCTCTGTTGACGGCAAGCTTTATGCCTTTGACGCCAGTTGCCGCAACCAGTGCCAGCCGCTCGGAACCTTTCTCACGGGTGGAACTGTCAACTCCTCGCCGACGGTGGCTAATGGAGTGGTGTATGTTGGCTCTGTTGACGGCAAGCTTTATGCCTTTGATGCCAGTTGCCGCAACCAGTGCCAGCCACTCTGGTCCTTTTCCACGGGTCACCAAATCTTTTCCTCGCCAGCGGTGGCCAATGGCGTAGTTTATGTCGGCTCTGATAACGGTAAGTTCTATGCCTTCGGCATTTCATCATAAGGCGCTGTAAGCGGTTGTGTTGCAAGAAATTGAAAGAAGGCAAAATAGGAGGAAGGAACTCTGCTTGCTCAGTTTAGGCTGTCCGTCCAAACAGCATGGTAACCAATGCAACCTGCCCTTCCACATCGCCTTTGGCTACCCCTTGGACTTGTCCTTTCCTGATCATGTTCATCATTTCATATCCTTGCAAGGTTCGCCACGCCGTCTCGAAGGAAAAGAAGCCCATACCAGGTTTCGTCAAGCGTTTGATGAAGCGATGATCTTGCTCGATCAGATTGTTGAGATATTTCACCTGTCTGAGTTCGACCGATTCGGGAAGGGTACCAGCGGCTTTGAGCTCAGCAATCGCTTTGGGATACGCCGCGTTCTTGTCTACAGTGATCACGCGGAGGGCGAACATGGTGGTACCGAGGTCAAGCACAGGCGTGGGCGAAGTCACGTGCTCCTCGATCAAACATACTTGAGAGGTTGAAAATGTCAAAGAGTGCAGCGATTTACAGAAAAAGCGTTTGGCCGCTTCAGCGTCCCGTGTTGGACTGAGGAAGACCTCGATCGTGTTCCCTGCGGAATCCACAGCTCGGTACAAGTAAAACCACACCGTTTTGATCTTGATGTATGTCTCATCCACGCGCCAGGAGTCGTTGTATGCCTTCAGATGGGGTCGACAGCGTTTCTCCAATTCAGGAGCATATTTCTGAACCCAGCGAGAGATCGTGGTGTGATCGACATACAGGTCCCGTTCGAGCATGATCTCCTCCAGATCGCGGTAGCTGAGCGAGTATTGGAAGCTATTCGAGGTCAGAAAACCGCCAATGAGATTGCTTCAGAATATGGAGTGCATCCGACACAAATTACCCAGTGGAAGAAGCAAGCACTCGATGACCTCCCCTCCCTGTTCGCACAGCCACCTTCTGGGCGAGAGAAGAACGAGGAGGCACTCATCGCCAGTCTCTATCAGCAAATCGGTCAGCTCAAAGTGGAGGTCGACTTTCTGAAAAAAAATCAGGCCACCTCCGTTGAGCAGAAGCGTCAACGGATCAAACCAGATCATCCGACACTCAGCATTGCGCGTCAGTGTGAACTCTTGGACCTGGCTCGTTCGAGCTACTACTACGAGCCCCTCCCTGAAAGCGAGGAAAATCTGCTGCTGATGCGGCTGCTTGACGAGCAGTACACGCGGACGCCATTTTATGGAACTAGAAAGATGACAGCCTGGTTACACACCCAGGGCTATCGCGTCGAGCGCAAACGGGTGAGGCGACTCTTGCGCACGATGGGGTTAGAGACCATCTATCCCAAACCGCACCTGAGCCAGCCGGGAGCTCAAGAGACTCGTTATCCCTACTTACTGCGAGGGTTTGCGATTGACCGCAGAAACCAGGTGTGGAGCTGTGATATTACCTACATTCGCCTGACACGAGGATTTGTGTATCTGGTCGCTATTCTCGATTGGTTCAGTCGCTATGTGCTGGCCTGGGAGACCTCAATCACCTTGGATACCAGCTTTTGCCTAGAGGCGTTAGATCAGGCTCTGCAAGTAGCACGACCCGAGATTTTTAACACGGATCAAGGGGTCCAGTTTACCAGCCGAGAGTTCATCACTCGTTTACAACAAGCACAGGTACGTATTAGTTGGGATGGACGAGGAAGAGCACTTGACAATATCTTCGTCGAGCGATTGTGGCGAAGCGTGAAATATGAGGAGATATATTCAAAAGATTACCAGACCGTTCCACAGACGAGGAAAGGGATTACAGCCTACTTTCACTTTTACAATCATCAGCGATTGCAACGGGCGTTAGAGTACCAAACCCCGTTGCTGTTTACCAGCAAGTGTAGTTACAAACCACATTTCTCATATGGCTGAGTTCTATCTTATTTTTGCCCGAATTCTGTCTAGAAGACAAACGGTACCACCATAGTGACCACATATACAAAATATTTTACACCCTCCTCTCTGCCTTCAGCAAATGGAAACAGGAAATCTTGGCCTTTTTCCGTTCTTGCCGAGGCGCATTTCCAATGGATTTGTTGAAGGCAAGAACAATCGAACGAAGGCGATGATGCGTCAGGCGTATGGCTATCATAACCTTGGAAATTTGCGTCTTCGTATCTTGGTCGGTGATACGCTATGACGCATGATTACCTCATCCTTCCCGGAAGGACGGAGAACCCATTTCATTTTTCTTTTTATTTTCTATTTCGTTTATTTAAACCACTCATGCTCTTTCTGTATACCCCTCATTCTTTCTGCTATTTCACACGTGAATATTTGTCGCATTGAAAAGTAACCGTGTTTACTTTCTCTTGACAAACCTAGTTCCATGCACTACACTAAAAAATAAACGTGTTTATTTTTTAGTAGCCAGACAACGAAACAAGATAAAGGCGAGATGAGCAAAGAGCTGGATAGTAAACGGATTTCCCCAATGCCTCCAGCTGAATAAGATCAGGAAGCCGATGTGTTCTTTCTTCTCTCAATGGGAACCTGGTAGCTATTCATATTGGACCAAACGATAAGTAGGACGGACAGGATTGCATTCAATCCTTGAAGAAAAAGGAACATAACTATGACCATAAGCTCAACAGATTTCTGCTCGATATGCGGTGCAGCGAACAACAGGCAAGCCCACACCTCCTGCTTTTCCTGTGGACATCTCCTGACAACTGATGCGCCTAGTGAGCTTTCACAAGATAAAGCTTTATTGCGACAACGTTACCGGCTCGGCGCAATTCTTGGCACTGGCGGCTTCAGCACGGTCTATCATGCTCATGATCTGGAGGCTGAGCGCAACGTTGCCATTAAGCAGATTACCCTGCATGGGCGAAGTGCCCAAGAAGTGATTGATGCCACTGACATGTTCAATCGCGAAGTGAGCTTTCTCTCTCAATTGTGTCATCCCCAGATACCACAGTTCTTTGACCATTTCAGTGATCTCGACCATTTGTATCTCGTGCTTCAATACCTAGAAGGGTCCACTCTGGAGACGTACCTGGAAACACACGTGTCCCAAGATACACCTCTCCAGCTCGGCGAGGTACTCACTATGGCGCTCCAACTCTGCTCTGTGCTGGATTACTTGCACACCCATCAGCCTCCCATTATCTTCCGCGACCTCAAGCCAGGGAATATCATCCGATCTCATAGCGGCAAACTTTCTCTGATCGACTTCGGTATTGCACGCTTCTTCCGCGTCAGCCAGGCCCATGATACCCGGCTACTGGGTTCACCAGGATACGCTGCTCCTGAGCAGTATGGTCAAGCACAGACGACTCCACAATCCGATATCTACAGCCTGGGCATCATCTTATGCGAGGCTCTCTCGGCAAAGGGTTCTACCGAACCCCTTGCTCAATTGCATCTCGATCAGCAAGACGGTAGAGGCAAACTTGCGGCCCTGGCTCTGCGTATGAGCTCGCCTGATCCTCATATGCGACCTGCCACGGTAAGAGAGATTGGTCTCGCTCTGGAAGCGATTCAACAGCAGTGCGTGAGCCGAGAAACGGGTCGCCTCTGGCTACCTCCAACATATCAAGCTATTCCTACAGGCGAAAAACAGTATCTATCCCATCAGACCCAGTTTCCATCTTCCAAACCGCATCACCACATCGGTCGACGAAAAGTGTTGCTTGGTATGGGAATGCTGATCGCCAGTGGAATGGTCGGCAGTATCTGGTGGACAAACACATCCCGTACCCATCTCGATTTCCACCCCTCCTCGTATGTCTATGGAGGTCATACGGCTATAGTGGTCGGCATAGCCTGGTCGCCCGATGGGAAATGTATTACTTCAATCTCTGAAGATGGGGTACTCCAGGTTTGGGAAGCGGTCAATGGGAGGCAGATTTGGAATACAGCTACAACTGGGCAGATCGATGCCTATGTAACCCCTTTCAACGGAGAGAACACTGTGTCCTGGTCCCCCAATGGCAAACACATCGCTTTTGGCTCCACGTATAGGACGCTTCAGATCTGGGATGCAACCACCAGAAAAAATGTTTTAGCCTACCCCAGGCAGCGCATGAGCCAGCAAATTTGGGGGATTGATATAGCGTGGTCACCTGATGGCAAACACATCGCCTTGACCTCTTGTCCTGAGAATGGAGGGAGCAAAATAGGCGTTTGGGATATAGCTACAGGGAAACTTGTCTTTACCCACTTGGACCCAGCAGGTGTTGGAGCAAATATAGCGTGGTCGCCTGATGGTAAACACCTCGCCTTGGCAAATGGGACGCTGCAGATTTGGGATACAACGAAGTGGAGTCATATCGCTACCTATCAACCAACCTCAGGTTGGATAACCGACGTGTCCTGGTCTCCCGACGGCAAACACATCGCTCTAGCGAATGGAAATGTCCAGATCTGGGATATAGCCACTGCAAAACAAGTCTTTACCTGTTCAGAGCCGCAGGGTTATGTGGATGTCGTGTCCTGGTCTCCCAATGGCAAATACATTGCCTCAAATGACACCGTGGATGAGATAAACGGGATACTGCAGATCTGGGATGCATCTACTGGAGGCAATGTCTTTACCTACCCTAATCAGAGGAATACAGAACCCATCCACATCATAACCTGGTCGCCTAATAGCACGCGCATCGCCTTCACATATGCTTACAATAAAACCGTCCAAGTCTGGGAGGCGCCATAAACCTATTCGTTTGAAAGCCAACAAGTTCCCCTCAGTCGCGCTGCATTGAGATTTGGTGAGCAAACGATGGTATTGTCAACTTGATTGCGTGCAAGGATGCAGGTTTCTGAAAAAGGGGCTGAAAAGAGAAAGACATGGGATGAGTGGGTTCTGTCAGAACTCAGGCAACGCCCTTGGCAGAGCAGCCATCCTTCTAGTATGATGGTGCTGTGAAAAGAGGATGGAATGAGGAATGATGATTGATGAATTGCCCCCACTGTGCTACCACAACAACCCGAAAACGAGCGAACGGGTACTCCTTTCAACCATCTGGAATTCCCGACAGATATTGTCCTGCTCGCAGTCCTGTGGCGTCTGCGTTACAAACTGAGTCTGCGTGATGTCGCTGAGATGTTTTTAGGGCGTGGCTTCCAGTTTACACATGAGGCGATCAGAGACTGGGAAGCGCGCTTTGCGCCGTTGCTTGCGGACCAATTGCGGACAAAACGGCGTGGCCAAGCAGGAACATCGTGGTACGTCGATGAAACGTACCTGAAAGTGCATGGAAAATGGTGCAACCTCTATCGAGCGATCGACCACGAGGGCAATTTGGTGGATTCTCTGTTGAGTGAGAAGCGAAATATGGAGGCAGCGCAGCGATTTTTCAAGCAAGCAGTTGATGTGGTCGGCCATACACCAGAACAGGTGACGACCGATGGTCATACGTCCTATCCGCGTGCCATCCGCGAGACGATGGGCAGCCATGTTCAGCATCGAACGAGCAAATATCTCAATACTCGGCTCGAGCAAGATCATCGGGGTATCAAACAACGGTACTATCCGATGCCTGGTTTTGGAACCATTGAAGCGGCGGCACGCTTCTGTCGTGCCTTTGAAGAATTGCGCCAGTATCTCCGTCCTCGCCGCACGATGGGCGAAGTGGTTTCTCTTCGGGAACAACGACAGACCTTTCTCCAGCGTCTTGCCGCTTTACAGACAATGATACAAGCGGCCTCATAGATCAATGAGTGGGAGATAAACATCCCATTCGTCCGGAAAGCTTTTCTGTGGTCTCAGTTCTGACAGATCCAATCTTTTTGGGCAATGCTGTAAGAGTAGTCAATAGTGCAAATGTCACTAGAAAACCCACCTCTCATCTGGTATGCTTCTTGTGAAGTGTGTAAATTGTGTCCTATAGGGGCCCCGATTGCATTTTTGCGTTATTTGGATAGTGCTATCTCGCTGAATGCCTGGATGCCCTAATAACGAGCACAACTTCCCACGCAATAGAATCCTCTGGTTTTGGCTGATGACAAACGCAAAATTACTACTCCCTATATGAAGCCATGGTGGACGATGGCAGAAACGACCTGGAGCATGGTTGCAGGGGTGAGCCAAGCCGGGGAACGCATTCTATCATAACGGAAGATATAATTCAGCAAAAGATTTCTCTCTCGCGAAAAATGGACATGTGCAAAACAGGGAGGGTTTATGGCACTTGTAGGGAAACAGTTTAGCCATTATCGTATTCTCCAATTAATCGGAAGAGGCGGTATGGGGGAGGTCTACGTTATTGAAGATGTCCGCGTCCAGCGGCGAGTCGCAGCCAAGTTCATTCGAATGGAGATGATCCAGTCGGAACGGGACGCTGCGAGTGATGCTTTACGCCTCTTCTGGCGGGAAGCGAATGCTATTGCTCAGCTCGATCACCCGGCGATCCTGCCATTGTATGATCACGGCGAGGAGTTGATCGATGATATCCAGGTTGCATATCTGATTATGCCCTATCGTCCTGAAGGTTCCTTAACTGCCTGGCTCAGAAAACGGGCCCAAACGAGACAAACCTCACCCCTGACGCTCAAACAAATCGCGCATTTCATCCAGCAAGCCGGACAATCTCTGCAATTTGCACACGATCATCAGATCATGCATCTGGATGTCAAACCCGCCAACTTCTTGATTCAGAGCAAGTCGGCACATGATGACTTTCCTCATCTGCTGCTCTGCGATTTTGGCATTGCGCGCTTAGCAAGCGCAACCTCCAATGCGAGCCAGCATGTGCGTGGTACGCCTCTTTATATGGCCCCCGAACAATGGGCCAATAAGCCGGTCTTTGCCAGCGATCAGTATGCTCTTGCAATCATGGCCTACGAACTGCTCACTGGCCCCCCCCTTTTCAGGGCTCGCCCCCGAATGTGATGTTTGCCCATCTTCAAGAGCAGCCTCCATCCGCTTGCGAGTGCAACCCTCAGTTACCATCAGCCGTTGATCATGTCTTACAACGTGCCCTGGCGAAAAAGCCAGAGGAGCGCTTCCCTTCCATTACTGAGTTTGCCCAGGTTTTGCAGGAAGCCTTGCAGGAAACGCGAACAGAGAGCGCACTTCCCGTTTCCCCAGCCCTCAACGCATCTTCGGCGCATACCCTTGCGGGCAGCAATGAAGTCGCACCCTCTCGCAACATACAGCATTCCCAACCCCCTTCTCCTATGTCAGTCGTTGCGCCTGTTCAGGAGAAGGTCTCTGCTGAGCAGGCTAGTGTCGCAACTCATCGCTCTCAAATTATGGCTACGCAGCCTGTCAGAACACCTCTGCGCTCAACTACCTTTCCTCCGTCAGCGCCTAAGGGGCCCAACAAGCGACGCTCCCCCATTCTTGTTGGAGGCTTGCTTCTCCTGATCCTCGTCTCTATCGCTGGAAGCAGCTTTGGTATCTGGCAAGTCGCCACTGCGGCCACTCAAGCCAATGAGAAGGTCACCGCGACTACCCGGGCCAATAGGCGGGCCACTGCCGCCACTCAAGCCAATGAGAAGGTCACCACGACTCCCCGGGCCACCCCTGGCACAACCTGGAATCTTCAGATTACTGATTCTTCTGATATCCTTCAAGAGGTAGCCTGGTCCGGCTCGCAGTTTGTTGCGGTAGGATTTTCTTCAACTCTCACATCGTCTGATGGACACACCTGGAGAGCCCAGCAAGCGGGTGATATGCAGGATGGCTTGGATGTAGCCTGGTTAGACAAGCAGTTTATCGCTGTAGGGTGGAATGGGCAGGGCATTACGATTGTTACTTCGCCTGATGGACGTACCTGGACGACCCGATACTCGGGTCCTCAGATGAACCGCGCGGCTGTCGCCTGGTCTGGCTCGCAGTTTGTTGTTGTAGGAGACAGAGGAATGATTCTCACCTCCTCCGACGCGCACACCTGGACGGCCCAAAGCTTAAATCTTCAGCAAAATCTTTTGAGTGTCACGTGGTCCGGCTCCAAGTTTGTCGCCGTCGGGGTATCTGGCACGATTCTCACCTCAACCGATGGAAACACCTGGATAGCCCAGGACTCGGGAACGTCGAAAAGACTTACTTGCGTGGCCTGGTTAAATTCGCAGTTTATCGTCCTGGGACAGTCTGGTACTATCCTTACCTCACCCGATGGTGATACCTGGACAGCCCAGAACTCAGGAACTTCACAGGACCTTTCTGACATCGCATGGTCCGGCTCGCAGTTTGTCATCGTTGGATGGTCTGAAATCCTGGGAGATGACGGTACTATCCTTACCTCATCCGACGTCCACACCTGGATAGCCCAGGATTCGGGAACCTCACAAGCACTTTTGGGCGTGACCTGGTCCGGATCGCAGTTTGTCGCCGTGGGAAATCGCGGGTTGATCCTCACCTCGCCCTGAGCCATTTGCGGAAACATACCCCTTTCAGAGCACGTACGCAATCTCCCGATAGTTGTGGTCCTCAACCTTCGCACCAGTTCAGGCAGTTCCACCTTGATAGAACTGCCTGAGGTCTGTTGACTAAAGCATGGCCCAAAAGGATTGAGGTGACTGCCAATTTCTCCGATATGGTGCTCTTCGTCGTTCTGCCTTGTGGATTCAACCGATGGGAGAATGGAGCCACCCAATGGAGCAAGAACAGCAGTAGCAAGAGGAGCTGCACGAAAGCGACCAGATGCAGACAGAAATGCTCTTTCACCAGCATCCCCCCGAATTGGTCGAAAGCATCCGTCAGACCACCTTTACCACCCTCGCCGTTGCAAACCTTCGCGGCTTTGCCGACCTGAAGCTGACAGCCATACGCAAACTCAGTGACGATTTCTACGCAGTGCGTTTCACCTATGACATGCTCAATCGGGTTGAGCAGGGAGCGCAATGGATCACGACGAGGACAGTGACAGAAGGTGGTTGTGTTGCAAGAATGAAGAGGCGATGATAAACTCTTCTTTATTTGAAGCAGAGCAGAGGAGTTTTTCCATCATGATCGAACAGAATCCGTTCAAATGGCGTCATTTTGAAGCCGAGATCATTCTTTTGTGCGTACGTTGGTATCTGCGCTATTCGTTGAGCTATCGCGATCTGGAAGAGATCATGCTGGAACGGGGTCTGCACGTCGATCACACCACTATCTATCGCTGGGTGCAGGAGTATGCTTCTGAGCTTGAGCGACGGTGTCGTCCTTACGTGAAGCCGACGAACGACTCGTGGCGTGTGGACGAGACCTATATCAAGGTGAAAAAGCAGTGGGTCTACCTCTATCGTGCAGTTGATTCAAAAGGCAACACGCTCGATTTCTTTTTGAGTTCGACACGAGATGCGCACGCCGCAACGCGCTTCTTTCTCAAGATGCTTGCTGCCTCTCATACCACAGAGCCTCGTGTCATCAACGTGGACAAAAACTCAGCCTACCCCAAAGCATGTAATGACCTCAAAGCAGAAGGATATATCCACGCAAGCTGTGAATGACGACAAGTGAAGTACCTCAACAATCTCATCGAGCAAGATCACCGGTTCATCAAGAGATTGACGAAGCCGGGAATGGGCTTTTTTTCCTTCGAGACAGCGTGGCGAACGCTGCAAGGTTTTGAGATGATGAACATGATACGGAAAGGGCAAGTGCACGGAGTAGCCAAAGGCGATGTGGGAGGGCAGGTTGCACTGGTTGCCAGGCTCTTTGGAAGCGTTGCCTAAGCTCAACAAGGAGAGCCATTCCACGCTCGCTTTGTTTTCTTCGCATTTCTTGCAACACAACCAGACAGATCGCGAATATACTAGCATACACTGCAAATGCAGTCATGCCTCCCAGAACAAGCACTGCCTGTCCTGGTGAAAATCGCTTATTGGTGGGAGGCAAAGAAACCATAGAAACTCCTGTTCTTTATAATTATCCTGTGCTATCTTTCGTTGTGATCACATGCTCCCACAATGACCCAGGAAAAGCATGGGTCATTTGTCCCATTGGGATCCCGACATCATTCCCCTCTAAATTCCGCTAAAGAGGGTTCATGATATCGAGAGGCCAATTTGGTATGAAAGAACAGCACGAGGACAAGGAGAAAACGACCATCAACCTCACTTAAAGGGATTTGGTTCTCTTTTGTCGAGCAAGCTCTTGTAAACCTCCTAGTGCAAAGTCAACAGAGATGCTCGGAAAAAGAAGGGTATGTCAGCCAACGAATTTCTCTCTCGCCTCCTTTCTTCCTCAATGAGCTATAATGAGAAAACATCAGAAAAAAGCGACCTGAAAGGAAGAAGTATGCAAGAGTGGCCTTTTAAACGCTCATCTGCCATCAATAGCATCACGGCTATCTGCCTTACCCTGTTTACGCTCTGGGCAGTCTTGAGTATTCTTTCCGATGGATATCAATTTGGCCCGTCGGTTCAGTGGGAGATCGTGTCCGATGCCCTCAAATTCGGGGTCCTGCAACTCAATCAAGAAGCCATCGGTTTGAGTGTCGTCGGCTACTTTCTTGTGGGCCTCTGGAGCTTGATCTCTCTCGTGCTCTCTCTGGCAGCTTATCGACGCAATACACTGGATGAAAAAAAACCACTGATATGGGCTCTCGTCCTGTTTGGAGTGATCATCCTTGTGATTGGGTGCTTACTGGCTGCCAATACTACTTGCGTTCCTCGTTTCCCAGGTGGAAGTAGCCCGGTATGTGCTTTGCCGCTACGACCTGGAGCCTCCCTCCCTCCAGGATAACAAAGCTCGGGTGAGGAGCTCAGGAGACGTCTTCGGCAAGAGAAAGTTGCACTTCATGGCTTGATATGCACATATTAGGCACTTATCGGCGCATAGCTCGTTCCTGTGTTGTGGAAGACCACCTGGAGACCATCCACTGTTACGACCAGATCCGGATCGCGCGTATCCCCTGAAAAGGTGAGCATGACGGGCGCCAGGTCAGAACCAGAGCCAATAAGGCGAGGTCCTTGCAGGAGACGCGCATGCTGTGGGTTGCCGCCAGGCACCTCAAAGATGAACACCTGGCCCTTGAGATTGAGAGCGGTGAAATGCGTTTCAAGGCGTGGGTCCAGCTTATGGCCCACGAAGTGATCAAGGTTGGTCGTACGCGGATAGCCATAGCGAACATCGTCAATGAGCCGACCACTCCAGGACAGCGCCGCTGACCCCACGATGGCGAGGAGCAGCGCACACAACATCCCTAGCCCATAGGCAAGAGCCAGCTCCCTCGCTGGGGCCTCTGTGGCTCTGGCTTTGATGGCCGCGAGAACTCCGGCACCTCTCAGTGGTCATGGAGCGCTGCGCCCGTGGTCTGGTGAGCTGAGAGGCACGCGCGGTCTGGACTGCTGGCTTCTTCCCTGGCAAGGGGTTCGGACGGCGACGCACAACAAGGCTGCGTGGGGCGAGACGCTGCTCCTCCCCCTCGATGGTTGCAGGCATACTGATTTCCTCCTTATGCTTGAGAAGCACAACAAAAGCACACCAGAAATAGAGGGGATCACCGCCGGGCGCAGGAGAGGAAAGAACGTTCGTTCCTACGAAGCATACCTGAACCATAGGGCTGCGCACAACCCATTTATCCACGAAGTTATCCAGACCCATGTGGAGGAATTGTTGAGAAAACAAAAAGCAATCGTCATGGGATCTGTCAGAACTGAGGCCACAGAAAAGTATACTGGGCGAATGGAATACTCACTTCTCGCTCGTTGACCTATGAGACTGCTTGTATTGCGATCTGTAAAGCGGCAAGACGCTGGAGAAAAGCCTGCCGTTGTTCTCGGAGAGAGACCACTTCGCCCATGGTGCGGCGAGGACGGAGGTAATTGTGCAATTCATCGCGCGTCACAACAGAAGCGTGCCGCCGCTTCAACGGTTCCAAAACCACGCATCGGATAATACCGCTGTTTGATGCCACGATGATCTTGCTCGAGCCGATTATTGAGATATTTGCTCGTTCGATGCTGAACATTGCTGCCCATCGTCTCGCGGATGGCACGCGGATAGGAAGCATGACCATCCGTCGTCACCCGATCGGGAATAGAGCCAACCACAGCCACTGCCTGTTTGAAAAACATCTGAGCCGCTTCCATATTTCGCTTCTTGCTCAACATAGAATCAACGAGATTACCATCGTGATCGATAGCCCGATACAAATAGCACCACTTCCCATGTACTTTGATATACGTCTCATCGACATACCAGGATTTCCCGGCCTGCCTCTGTCTCTTGACGCGTAATTGGTCCTTTATCAAGGGCGCAAACCGCGCTTCCCAGTCTCGGATGGCTTCATGCGTGAACGGAAAGCCGCGCGCTAAAAACATCTCAGCTACATCATGCAGGCTTAACTTATAGCGGAGTCGCCATATGACTGCAAGCAGGACAATGTCCGTCGGGAATTCCAGATAGTTAAAAGGAGTGCCAGTTCGTTCGTTGAACGTATGTCTGCACTCAGTGCAGAAGAACGTTGTGTAGCCCAATTTGGTTTTCTTTGCTCGTTTTTGAGCCATCGTTCCTGCACAATAGGGACAGTTCATAGGTCAACGTGCCTCGTTCCATCAAAATGATGAGATCAGCATACCAGAAATGGGGCCTCTGTGCCAAATGGGGTCTGAGTTCTGACAGACCCCCCCTGACCTACAAGGTTGTGTACAAACAACTAGTTCGTTCCCTTCCAGAAGGGCGGAAGACTGCAGCTGCTCCTGATCAGCTTCCACGCCTTCCTGTGTTGGCACGACAAGCCGTGTTTCTGTTTCTTCGCCGGACCTTCGAGCTCTCAGCTGAAGAAGAAGAAACACTTGCCCTGCTTCGCTCTCTGCACACTGAGATGGATCAGGCATATGAGCTGGTCCAGCAGTTCACCCAGATGCTCCGAGAGCGTCGAGGTATGCATCTCGATACCTGGTTGGCCCAGGTGAACCAGAGCAACATCCCTGAACTCCGCTCCTTTGCCGCGGGAGTCGAGAAAGACAAAGAGGCGGTGAGGGCTGGGCTGACTTGGTGGATCAATAACGGGATGGTGGAGGGCCATGTGACCAAATGAAAACTCATCAAACGGAGCATGTACGGCAGAGCAGGCTTTCCTCTGCTGCGCCAACGAGTCTTACATGCCGTGTAACAATGAAGTGAGTACGGCCAAGTTCATCCTCAGAAGCAGGACAGGTTCCCAGCTCTTTTTTTGCTGCATAAGCTCTTCAATGTATCGGAGAAGCTTTTCCCTGCCCAAGCTCTCGCGCTTCTGTTGCGCTTCACGAAAGGACACGAATGTGCTCTTGAAACAGAACAACCTCATCTCTCTTGTATTATCGCAGAGTCTATCACCAAACCTGGGCATGAGCCGAATACTGAGCAGGTTTTGCCCTCAAACATGGATCTGCCCACGGGATACGCAACGAGCTTGCAGCAAACGAGCAATGAAGGAATGGAAGAGATTGTTGAAAGCAGACAGGGACTCTCGGCCCTCATGACAAGCTCAGAGGAGCAATGACACCTCGCTCAAATCGCCTGTTTGTTCGCCAGTTCCTCCTGTATTACTTGATAGCGAGAAAGGTGGGGACGCCTGCCACGGAAACACGCCGTTGCGGTGGTCCCCACCAGGCATTACAGGCGAGCCGGTCGGACCACCTCCAGCGGTAATGCGAACGCACTTCACGAGGGGGACGTGGTGGTGGGAAAACCTTCTCAGGACGCTCAACAAGCGCGATGATCTCGGTGTGTTGACGACGCCAATGGGTCGTCCAGGTGCGGCGAAGCGCTCGACCTGCGACATCCACCCATCGTATTGGTCCGAGAAGGACAGGCGTTTGCTCACACTCAGCCAAAGCAGGTGGGGGCAAGAGGCGACGGACAGCGCTGACCCGTCGAGCACGATTGCCTTTGGCACCTTTCGCCAGGCATTGTTCTCGCAGAGAACAGCGCTGACAGTCGGTCTGATAAGCGAGATAGACGGCACGCTGAGTGAACGCATTTTCTTGGCGCACTTCGCTCAACCACAAGCTTGCTCCCGCTGGACAGCGAAGCTTGCCATCCTCTTGTAACGTAAAGGCATCAGCCCCGAAGCGTCCAGTGGCTCGTCCGAATGCTGCGGCCCACTCCCACGGCCCATACTCCTCAACTGGTTCTTCAATGGTGAGAAGCACAGGAGGTGTCTTTTTCGGAGATGCCCACTCGATCTCGCGTAGCTCAGCTTTTTGCATAGCCTGTCCAAGTGAGAGCCGGAGGTTCCATACCCATTGACACGCAATCTGCCAGAGTTCTTGTCCACACTCGGTGTACGAACACCAGCGGTCGGGATCTTCTTCGACATCTTCATCCGCAAGTACCGCTTCAAAGGCTCCCCGCCCATGATAGAGATCGAGCACATCGCGCGACGAGGAATCCATCGATGGGCAGGGTTGTGATGAAGACCTCATACACCCACTCACCGATGCACTTGCCCACCGACACCCTCTTGCCTGGTGCGGGGGCACGATGCCGAGCCACAATGATGCGGGTTTGAGGTACCCCCTCATCCAATGACAACCAGCCTCCATCAAACAACTCGACCTCCTCATCACTGTTCACTCTGGTCACCCTCGCGGTTGGTAGGTGAGCGAGCACGCGCTGGATCTGAGGGTGCTCCAGGACGCGATACCCTCTCGCTCGTGTCACCAGATGGACGCCTGCTGCAATCAGTTGTGCAATGGCTACTGTATCCCCATATTGCCCGTCGAGGCGAACAAGAGCTACCTGTGCAGTGAGCGCAAAGAGCTCCAGGTAGGTTGTGATGGCCCGAAGCGCGGAAGCGAGCTCTGCTTGATAGTCACCATTGCCCCGGCCTGCAAAGGTGCCGATCCATTGACGAGTATGCATCTGAAGCGCGACGGTGCGTGTGCGGACGACCTCACCTCGTTTTCGTCCGGTGTAGCCTGGCGCGCAGACCGCATCGAGTCGGCGTCGAGGGGGAGTCAAGCTTGGATCACAGGGCAACGCTCGCTGCCGTGCTGCCTGACGTGTCGCATCGACATCAAAGACGATGTAGCGGCGGCTCTGTCGATCCCAAATACCGCCGATCGTCTCCGAGGTCCACCCTTCAGTGAAGCCGTATTGCTCGAAGAGCTGGCGAAACACTTCCAAGCAGGGACGATCGACACTCGCCAGAAAACGGCTGAGCGTGGCACGATGGGGAAGGTTCGCACGCTCAAACAGGGCCATGAAGGCTGACCCAAAGGGAGTGACTCGCTCAAAGAAAGCCGATAACGTTCGTTCTCCACTCATCGCGTACCCGAACAGGAGCGCGAGAAAATCAATTGGTTCATAGCTGCCGAAGCGTCCGCGCACCAATTGGACTTGATGGGCGAAGGCTTCTAGAATCCCTTTCGTTGTGAGGTGCTGGGACAGGATGACGACTTCGGCGAACCACGCTGGCACCGAGGGACGATCTACGGGAGAGGTTTGGACCTCTATGCTCGGGTTGGGTATCATACTCAGAGAGACCTCCTTGTGAGAGTATGGTTTGTTTCCCTCTCATTAGATGTCTCTTTTCTTTTTATGCTGCTAGCTTGCTGTCAGCTCGTTGCGTATCCCGTGGGATCTGTCCCGCTTTTGGTGATGCTAGATTGTCATCGTTGCATCAATAGATCGTTCTACAAGAATACATCTCTTTTTTGTAGAAGGATATTGTGAAAAACAGAGAAGTGAAGCCAGCACTCGCTTTGCCCAGTAGCTTAGAAGTGAGAACGATCGAGATACTCGATGGAGTGCTCACCATTACTGCAATTTCAACCCAGAAAGCCCCCTACTGTCCGCTCTGCGGCACCCCTGCCGCACATGTGCATAGCCGGTATACTCGTCAGGTCGCTGATCTCCCATGCGGAGGTCAATTCGTGCGTTTGCTCGTTCTCGTGCGTAAATGCTTTTGCAAAGAGCCCACTTGTCAGAGGAAAGTCTTCGCAGAGCGTTTGACTCCTTTTGTGGCCCCCTGGGCACGTGTGACGGCACGGCTCTTCCAGATCGTACAGACGCTTGGCCTGGCTACTGGGGGCAGACTTGGTGCCCGCGTGACCGATCGCCTGAGTATCCAGACCAGCAAAACGACCATTCTTCGACGTATTATGGCGCTGCCTCCAGAGCCAATTGGGCAGGTTTCATACCTTGGCATCGATGATTTCTCATTTCGACGTGGACGCACATTTGGGACGATTCTTGTGGATCTGCAAACGCATCAGGTTCTCGACCTCCTCCCAGATCGCACGGCTGATACTTCTGCTGCCTGGATGGCAACGCACCCAGAAATTGAGCTGGTGAGTCGCGATCGAGGAGGAGACTACGCTGCCGCTGCTAGGAAAGCGGTCCCAGCCGCCACGCAAACGGCAGATCGTTTCCACCTCCTCGTGCGCCGTCTAACGTAGTGCGATATCGCCGAACATCGGCCTAGAATTGAAGAGGGATTCTAGAGGTCATCTGATCTACCTGGCGTGGAAACACAAAGGGGAAAGCAGCATATCAGGAAAAGCGGTGACGGGCGAAAGCGTGTAGCTCGATGCGCCGCAAGACCTGCGGGCATGGTGAAAGGTGCATTCCTTGAAGCCTAGTTGCCAGTGGCGTAATGGAACGCCAGTCGCAGCGCGCTTGAAGCGATTCCTCCATCTATCTCGGTAATTGATGAGGACCGAGATACTCTTCGATGGGAAAGGGCGTTGAGCAATGAGCTCAATAAAGGCAGCAAACGGGACACCTACAACCCGCTGTATGTATCGCATGAACGGAATTCGGGATTCCCTACGGATCGAGAGGTCTATGGGAACGGAGCCACGATAGTACTCGTCGGAGTGACGCCCGACCAAGGAGCTGAGGAAAGCTCAGCACAGGGGAAAGCGTGGCAGGGAGTACAGGAGCCAAGAGGGTGTTGGCGCGTGATGCGCTCAAAAACATCCCACAGCGAACTGGAAACTAGAGAGCCGTGTACATCGAAAGGTGTCAGCACGGTTCGGAGAGGGACGGTCGGAAACGTGCTCAGTTTAGTAACGCGCTGGCCGTCTACTCTACAAAAACCTTGGTGAGGCTCTGCAGGGTGTTCTGGCACGTCATCTCGCTGCTCAACGCAAGCGCCAGACGGACACAGCACGAGCCTCACCCATCGAGGCCGTGCAGACTGAGGAAGCGCCGAACGTGCTTCCCAAGAGCGTTGCGCTCAGTCAGGCCAAACGGGAGCAGCGCCTAGCTCATTACCAGCAAGTGGTCGCCCTCCGCGAGCAAGGGTTCTCGCAGACCGCCATTGCCGGGCAGGTAGGGATCAGTCACGCGACCGTTTCACGCTGGCTGCGCCATGGCACGTTTCCAGAACAAAAGCCGCGATCTCGATCTGCCAGCGTTGACTCCTATCTTCCTCAACTGGTTGAACGATGGAAAGAGGGCCTCCACACGGTCGCGGAGTTGCACCGGGAACTGGTAGCCGCTGGGTATTCACATCAGTACAACTCCGTCTACAGACGGCTCGTTCGGTCCTTTCCAGAAGGGCAGAACAAGCGGTGCACTCGGTCCTTTTCAGAAAGGCAGAACGAGCCAGAGACTGCTGATCAGCTTCCACAGCCTCCTGTTCTGGCACGACAGGCGATGTTCCTTTTCCTTCGGCGGCCTGAAGAACTCTCAGCAGAGGAACAAGAGACGCTGTCTCTGCTTCGATCGCTACACTCCGAAGTGAAGCTGGCCTATGAGTTGGTCCAACAGTTTGCGCAGATGCTGCGCACTCGTACGGGAGAGCAGCTCGACGATTGGCTTTGCCGCGTCAAAGCCAGTCAAATCCGCGAATTGCAGGGCTTTGTAGCCGGGGTCATACGAGACAAAGAAGCGGTGAAAGCTGGTTTGACCTTGCCTGCTAACAATGGAATCGTCGAAGGAAAGGTGAACAAACTGAAACTTATTAAGAGAATGGGCTACGGTCGGGCCTCCTTTCCGCTCCTGCGTCAACGGGTGCTTCACGCTCTGTAGGATACCTCTCAAAGACGTGCTTACCAACAGGGATATGTAGCTCTGCCCATCGGTTGACATCACCAAAAGCGGGACAGATCCATATTTGAGGGCAAAAGTTGCTCATATGGTGGCTCATGCCCAGGTTTGGTGAGAGACTCATCGGTAATACAAGAGAGATGAGGTTGTTGTGTTTCAAGAGAACATCCATGTCCTTTCGTAAAGTTTAACAGAAGCGCGATAGCTTGAGAATGGGAAAGCTTCTCAGATACATTGAAGAACTTATGCAGCAAAAAAACTAGGATGGCAAGCCTATCTTGACGGGAGGGGGATACTGAGGGAAGAAGAACGGCAGATCAGAAAGGGAGCGGTTCCATGACGGAAGCGGACCACGCCGAGACGTATGAGCAACGAGTTCAGGCGATTCAACAGGCGAACCAACCGATCCTGGATGGGTTTGAGACCTGGTTGAGGCAATCTGGGCTGAGCGAACCAACCATCAAAGAGCATGTCGACAACATGCACTTGTTCTCTCGCTATTTACTCTTGTATGCCTATTCCCTGCGCCGGCTTGATGAAGCAACCGAGGGGAATGTCTATGACTTTTTAGAGGATTGGTTCCCGCGCAAAGCGCTGTGGGCTTCCGTGACGAGCATGAAAGTGTACCTGGCCTCGTTCAAGAAATTCTTCAAGTGGATGGGGGAAAGTGGCCTCGTGTCTCCCGAAATTGTTGAGGATGTGCGCTCAACGCTCAAAGACGACCGCACCTTCTTCCTCAGAAAGGTGTCTGGAAATCCCGTAACCGAGGAGCAAGAAGATGGCTAGACGAGACGCTCGTCCCCCAGCAGAACGAGAAGTGCGCCTCACCCCGAAGCGCCTCCACTGTGTGAACTGCGAACAGCGGCTTTGGGTCGCCTACCACGCCCAGCGCACGCTGATGACCTTTCGAGGGTTGGTCCGCCTCACGTTGGTGGTGCGGCGCTGCCGCAACCAGGCGTGTGACTTGTATCATCTGCCTTATCGCGCAGAAGAAGAAGGAGCTTGGGCGCTGCCCCACGGGGAATTTGGCTTAGATATCATCACGGTGGTCGGTCAGTTGCGCTATGGGGAACATCGCTCGATCCCAGAGATCCATCAGCGCCTGGTCCAGCAGGGAGTACGTATCGGCCAGCGGACCGTCACTGATCTACTCGAACGCTACGAGGAGTTAGTGGCACTGCATCTGGCGGATGAGGAGCGGATCAAGACCCGGCTGAAGCAGCAAGGCCAGGTCCTGCTGGCCATTGATGGGATGCAGCCAGACGTTGGTCACGAAGTGCTTTGGATCATCCGCGATTGTTTGTCCGGCGAAGTGTTGTTGGCCCGGACCTTACTCAGCAGTACGCGAGGAGATCTCGCCACTCTCCTGGATGAGGTCAAGGAAGCCGTGCCTGTGCCTATCAGTGGGGTGATTTCTGATGGGCAGCAGACTATCCGCCAGGCAGTGCAGCGCAGCTTGCCTGAAGTGCCCCATCAACTTTGTCACTATCACTATTTGGATGAAGCGGCAGATCCGATCTTCGAGGCGGACCGGCATGCCAAGACCGAACTGAAAAAACTGGTACGTGGGGTTCGGCCCATTGAGCGCTCGCTGGAGAATGGGGAGGAGGAACAAGCCGACGCGATGCGGAGCTACTGTTTAGCGGTGCGCAGCGCGCTCACTGATGATGGCCGTCCCCCATTATGCGCCTCCGGCCTCAAATTGCATGATCGCCTCACCCAGATCTCCGACTCACTGGCGCGGGTTGAGGCAAAAAGGGGGTCTTCATCCGGCTTTGGACGAACTCCACCGCCTCCTCACACGCGCTTTGAAGAAAACTGAGGCGGTGTGGCCAGCACTCGAGCAAGCCTATGCGTTGGTCCACCAGGCGGCACATGTGCTGACCAATCACGAAAACGAAAGTGGTCAGGCAGTGCGTGAGCGCTACACAAAGGTACTGGATACCATGCGCGAGCAGCAAGCCTCCTTGGGAACGCTCGGTGAGGCCATTGACACGTTCGTGAAGGTGACCGAGAGCTACTGGCCCGGCTTGTTCCACTGTTATGACGTGGCTGATCTGCCTCGGACCAACAATGAACTGGAACACTGCTTTGGTTCGGTGCGCTACGGGGAACGGCGCGCCTCAGGACGGCGGGGAGCCATTGCTGCGCTGGTGGTGCGCGGGCCGGTACGCGTGCTCACGGCTTTGGCCTTACGACGACAGTGTTTTTTACCACGGGCCTTAGTGTTCTCTGATCCAGAGGCGTGGTACAGTATGCGTGAGCAGCTCACCTTTCGGCACGAAGCACGTCGCAAACAGTTGCGCTTCCGCAAGAATCCCGCTGCCTACCTTGCGGCGTTGGAGGAGATCCTTCTCAAGACAGGCTTGCCATCCTAGAAAAAAAGAGCTGGGAGCCAGTCCTGCTTCTGAGGACGAACTTAGCATCACTCACCTCTCTGTTACATGGCATGTAATACCCGTTGGCGAAGCAGAGGAAATCCTGCTCTGCCGTACATGCTCCGTTTGATGAGTTTCAATTTGGCCACATGGCCCTCCACCATCCCGTTATTGATCCACCAAGTCAGCCCAGCCCTCACCGCCTCTTTGTCTTTCTCGACTCCTGCAGCAAAGGAGCGGAGTTCGGGGATGTTGCTCTGGTTCACCTGGGCCAACCACGTATCGAGATGTGTACCTCGACGCTCGCGGAGCATCTGGGTGAATTGCTGGACCAGGTCATATGCCTGATCCATCTCAGCGTGCAGAGATCGAAGCAGAGCAAGCGTTTCTTCTTCAGTCGAGAGCTCGAAGGTCCGGCGAAGAAACAGAAACACGGCTTGCCGTGCCAGTACAGGAGGGCATGGAAGCTGATCAGGAGAGGCTGCAGTCTTCCGCCCTTCTGGAAGGTAACGAACAAGCTGTCTGTACACTGACCTGTACGTGAGGGTGTGGCCTGCGGCTACCAGTTCCCGATGTAACTGAGCGATATTGTGGCAACCAGCTTCCCACCTCTCTGCAACCGCTTTGAGGTATGGATCTAGCCGCGTCAGGCGCTGCCGCGGCTTTTGTTCAGGAAAGGTGTCACTGCTCAGCCAGCGCGAGACGGTCGCATGGCCTATCCCCACCTGAGAGGCGATGGCTGTTTGCGAGAAGCCCTGTTGGCGCAAGGCCACGACGTGCTTGTATTGAGCCAGGCGCTCTTCTCGCTTCGCCTGGCTCACCGCGGCTTGCTTTGGACTCAATTTCGGAGGTCCTTTCCCCTGAGCAGTGGGGAGAGGGATGGCTCTTAACTCCTGCACGACGCGAGTTCGATGAGCAGCAAAATGACGCGCCAGCAAGCCTTCTAGCGCCTCCCCCAAATTTTTCATCACATGGAATCTATCGGCACACTGAATCGCCTGTGGAGCGCTAGCGGTTGCAGCAGCTGCATAGTCTCCTCCACGATCTCGACTCACTGCCATGAGATCCGGGTGGTGGCGCATCCAAGTTGCCGAGGTGTCCGCTTTCCGGTCAGGCAACAGATCTACTACTCGCCTTGTCTCTAAGTTCACCAGGATGGTGCCGAAGCGGCAGCCACGCCGAAACGAAAAATCATCTATCCCCAAATAGAGGACCGATTCAGGAACTCCCTCTGGCAGAGCCATGATGTGGCGCAGGATGCTCTGGCGTGTGGTCTGTATCCCTAGACGAGCGGCAAGTCTGGTACCGCCTTTGCCACACGTTGCTAGGCCAATAGAGGTGATCTGCTCAAAGTAACGGATCGTCATTTGTGCCCAGGGGCGAACCAACTCAGGCAGTCGTTCTGTAAAGACTTTGCGCTCACACAGCGGATTGCGGCAGAAGAATTTGCGCACGCAGAGGACCAATTGGACACGGCGACCACCGCAGGGGACATCTCGCACTCTTCGGCGATACCGGCTGTGAACAAAGCACGATGGGTGGCCACACAGGGGACAGCAGGATGTGGGATGCGTCGCAATGACCGTGATCTGCACCTCGTTTTCGCTGGTCTGGATGTGCTCAATATGCATCCCTTGGGGAAGAGGGAGCAAGGGATTGCTTTCCATCACGACCTCATTTCTCTGTCAACACAGTCGAACGAGTTCTTGTGATGTGCAGTGTATCATCCTTCTTCCTCTCCTTCAAACCCCAGCAATTCTCCGCTTCACCAAAGTTAGTCATGAGCCATATGGTAGGGAATTTACCAACAACAGAGGAAACAGTGGAAACGGTGAAAGAACAGGAGCCGTCGTCCAAAACTGCCAATTGCACGTTCTCTGGAGTGGTTCACATCGATCCCCAACGGTTTACCGACAGCGGCATCAACCTGGTGGAATGCCCTGGTTGTGGAAGAATGCGTTCGCTTACCCCGGTCAAGGGTGTCCTCCGGTTCAAAGCGCATCCCCCACGCAAGCAGCAGACTCCCTTGACGGCGAAACGCTGGTCAACTACAGGAAAAACCGACTGGGAGGTGGTTGGAGGATAAACGAGGAACGGTCCTTATCGTTTCTCTCGCAATCGCTCATCGTTTGCAACATACCCCGAACTGTTACCCAGCACGAGTCCCTACTTGCTCCGATCTTGGATCGGAGCAAGTAGGGAGGTGGCTTACATTGGGAGACAAAGGCCTCTTCGCGTTAGACCTGCGCCATACCGCCATCGACTGCGAGATCCACACCGGTAATATATGAACTTTCATCGGAAGCAAGAAACACGACGGCGGCAGCGATTTCCTCGGGCTTACCTCTGCGGCCGAGCGGAACTTGCGAGACGAACTGAGCTGCCGCCTGTTCTGCCTGTTCAACGGTGAGGCCTGTCGTCTTCTCCAAAGCCGGAGTTTCGATTGGGCCAGGACTCATCGAATTCACACGAATCTTGCGATCCTTTAGCTCCATCGTCCAGCCGCGTGCGAAGTTGCGCACGGCTGCCTTGCTAGCAGCATAGGCGGTAAAGGCTGGCAATCCCAGTACGTTTGCGCCCGAAGAGGTTAAGATGATCGATCCGCCATCTTTGAAAAGGGGAAGAGCTTTTTGCACGGTAAAGAATAATCCCTTTACGTTGACATCGAAGGTCTTGTCGAAATGAGCCTCGGTCGCCGTCGCAAGCGGCCCGACTGTCCCTGCGCCTGCGTTCGCAAAGAGAATGTCGATGTGACCATGCTTCTCTTTCACAACGGCATAGAGCCGGTCGAGATCTTCTAAGTTCGAGACGTCGCCTGCGACCGTCGTCACGTTTCTCCCGATGAAAGCTGCGGTCTCAGCCAGCTCTTTCTCTCTTCGCCCAGTCATCACGACATGCGCACCTTCTTCGACGAAGCGCTTGGCTGTGGCCAAGCCTATGCCACTATTGCCGCCTGTGATGACCGCAATTTTTCCTGCTAATTTTTGTCCGTTGTTGTTGCTCATATGTTTTCTCCTTTTATCGTTGTATTTGTTGATACGGATTTAAAATTTCATTTGATCGAGCAGATTCAGGTGTAACGCGTTTAGCGGCCCTCCGAATTGTTGGAGTCTTCCGCCATCGATCAGGCTGCCAAGGTCCAACGGGATAAAGCTGGTTTCCTCAAGAGCACGGGCAAGGAGGAAGGGATGCCATCTTCGCTCGCCGAATGATCCGATTTCCGCTCACCGAATTCCAACATGTACAGTTACGACAGCTCATTATCACAAAATTACGACAGAGCGATTTCATTGACACTTCGATGAGTCGAACTTGGCCAGGTCTTGGAAAATCAGTCGGCCCCACGTGTTGCCCCGTGCCTGGATGAGCAGCCCGCCCTCGTCGAGCTTCCCCAACTCGATCGGAGCAAAGCCGAGCCGGTCGACGAGAGCCGCCACCGAGGCGCTCGCCGCCTCGTCGTCGCTGGAGAGAAACACGACCCGCCGGCCCCCCTGGGGGGTCGTCGGTCCTTGGGCCAGGATGTCAGCTGGCAAATGGTTGAAGGCCTTTACCACCTTCGCGCCCGGCAGCACCTGTGCAATAGCGGCGGTTGAGGGCAGTCCGCCCAGTTCCTCGGGTGGGACGCCAAACGCATTGGTTGCGTCGATGACGATCTTTCCTTGCCAGCTTTCGGCAGCCCGCGCGATCTGCCGGTGGGCGGCGAAGGGCATGGTCAGGACGACGACGTCGGCCTTGACTGCGTCCTCTACCCGCTGGGGGATGAGTAACGGGCCAATCTGCGCCGCGAGCGCGTCCACGGGCCGCCTGCCTGCAACGACGACTTCGATCCCCTGGCGGGCGAACGCCTGGGCGATGGCCGTCCCGATCTTGCCAAGCCCAATGATTGCATAGCTCATTGAATGCTCCTTTGATAATCGTCGGGAACAGGGAGGTCGCTTGGGCGAAACGCCAGCTCCAGCCTATTCCGACAAGTAGTTGACATGACCTCCGGACGTCAGGCCTGAGACATGCCCCCGTCGACAACGAGATCGATTGCCGTCGTGAAACGACTGTCGTCCGAGGCGAGATAGAGTGCCGCAGCCGCAATCTCCTCAGAAAGCCCGAAGCGTCCCAACGGAACCACCGAGACGTAAAAATCCGTCAACTCTTTAGAAATTCCGGCGTAGGCAGCCGTGTCGCCGATCGCTCCCGGACTAATGCTGTTCACCCGGATTTTGCGGTCCTTCAAGTCGTTCGCCCAGCTTCGCGCGAACGACCTGACCGCCGCCTTGGCAGCTGCGTACACGCTTGCTCCAGCATATCCCTTGAGGTGCGCATTCGAGGCGTTGAGGATGATCGAGCCGCCGTCGCGCATGAGGGGCAGCGCTTTTTGGACGGTGAACAGCGTACCACGGACGTTGAGATTGAGCGTATCGTCGACCAACTGCTCCGAGATCACCCCGATCGGCTTATCGACTTCTCCGCCGCCGGCGCTGGCGAAGACGATGTCGATGTGGCCCTTTTCGGATCTCACCTTCTCGTAGAGCCGGTCGAGGTCCGCCAGGCTGGCGGAGTCAGCGCGCACGCCGGTCACGTTCCGGCCAATCAGCTTGACGGCCTCGTTGAGCGCCTCCTGCCTCCGGCCCGTGATGAAAACATAGGCGCCTTCTTCAACGAACCGCATGGCGCTCGCCAGCGCCATGCCGCTCGATCCACCCGTGATGACTGCAACCTTACCTTCAAGTTTTCCCATGACTTCTCCTTTTGAGATGATGTCCTTTGTGTTTTCTTGGTTGAGAGACATGCGTTTTGTGTTTCCTCAACCACTATGATAGAGTATAGAAGAGAGATTACCTTATAACAAGTACTGACTTTTTAGTAAGTATCATTGGGGCTCGAATTGCTCGAAAAAAGGCACATGGAAGTATTTGTGAGGACCGCTCTTTGCTGTTGCTTCCGGGGAAGGGAGAAGGGTGCCCTGCGCTGTTCTCTGTGGAGGTCCTCACCATTTGAGAAGGAGTTACCAGGTATGAAGAAGACACACTATTCCTGTGGTCTGGATGTCGTTCTCGAACTGATCGAGGGCAAGTGGAAGTTTCTCGTCCTGTGGCAACTCGCCAGCGGACCTAAGCGGTTCGGCGAATTGCGAAGGCTCGTTGGGGGAGTCAGCGAGAAGATGCTCATCCAGGAGCTGAAAGAGATGGTGGCGGACAACCTCGCGATACGGCAGGATTTCAAAGAAGTCCCCCCGAAGGTGGTCTACTCGCTCACCGAAGAAGGAATGGCCCTCGCCGAGGCCTGCAAGCCGCTGTGTGTGTTGGGAACGGAGATTGCGAACCGGGAGGGATTGACCATCGGATCAATCCCGTTGAGTATTGAGTGATAGAAGAGAGGGCTTCCGCAACACGTGGACAAAAACTGGTTCTGGCGCACAGTTCGTGGGAATCTCATCAATCGAAAACAGTGAAATGACGTGGGACCCCACTGCATGCAATTTTACGATGTGCTTATGGAGGTTATGTGGGGGAGCGCTACGTAAGCTGGTGCGCTCCCCCTTCAAGAGATGTGTGTACATTCCACCATGATGGCAGCGAAAATCACACGAGTACCTTGTGGATGAGTTATCTCAACGTCACAGAAAAGAGAGATATGGCAAGGGTTCGCTGTGCGATACGATGTCGCTTGTCTTGGCCCTGAGTTAAGATAGCGCCGGAAAACTTGTGGATGTGGACGGAGCTGCTCGCTTATCTGCACAAGTTTGGCATTTACTTGAATAAGCTCGGAAGCTTCCATGCGATGCCAATTTACAATATTTCGGTGAAAGAGGTTAGATGGGGAGCGGTTTACCCAGATATGTTCGTACCAATGCCCACGATTGAGGGCAATTTTCCATATTTGAGGGCCAAATCCGTCCACTTCGTAGGGCATTTACCAACACCTCGTCCATATGCCATTTGTCTCCCGTCTTCGGACGAAGACGACGCAGTTCGTTAGCATATATGTGTCCAAATCGATGGCACCACTGACGCACCTTTTCATACGTCACCACGATTCTGCGCTGTGCCAGAAGCTCTTCGACGTCACGAAAGCTGAGCGAGAAACGGAAATACAGCCAAACGGCGTGGCTAATAATTTCAGGTGGGAAGCGAAAGCCTTTGTAGCTTGGAACAGTGGGAGGTGTTTTCATGAAGCTATTCTAGCACGTTGTTCAGCTACGTTCCCAAGTTGCCAATACCGTTGGGATAGGAGTTCATGATCGGTTTATAACAAGGCATACATCACAACTGTGGTTTGTCCTGTAGCGCACTTTTACGTTGAGAGTGTATAATCTTTCCACGTTTCTAAACTCTAACGGTTCATTTGAGAATGTTTTTTTCTATCTCTCGAATATATTGCTTATAAATCCTACTGTGATTTGCCATCGATCCTGACCAATTTGGACGGGTTATCGTTCAAAGGCATGCTGGACGGTTTATGGGTCAAAACGGTAAAGTAGTCCATCAGCCGGAGAAGGTACCTTAGAAAGTTGAGCTTAACAGGTTCTCTCATCTCAGTTATGCGCCAGCCATGCAGTTTATTGGCCCAAACCTCTTTTTTTGTCGGCTTTGAACCATGTCATGTCCGGTTTAAACCATATTCTGACCGCGTAGTCCATGCCAACCAGGGTTACGCGAGCCATATCAGCGCCGATGGACCAGAGGACACGTTATCGGTCAAAAATGGTGCCACTGGCCAGGATATGACTCTTACGCAACCTCGATGATAGAAAGCTCAAGCAGAGCAACGAATGGGGTCAAAGTCTGCTCACTAAGCGACTTATGCTTTTCCTCGTATCTCATCTGTTTTCAGAATCATTGAGGATGCGTAAGAGCCTGGGAATGTTGGGATTTGCACCCTTCCCTGCCGAAAGTCCGTCTTTTCAAACCGCTTGCCCATCCAGACACCTGTACTCATTTCTCCCGATAGTATCCTAGGATTGACACCACATTTGAGAACAGCAGATGAGAATGGTTGCCCTTCACCTGTTTTAGATGTCTCCTGGATCGGCTAAGACGGCTCCTGTATTGGCCGATGTTACTAGAGAGGCATAGCGGCGCAACCAGGAACTCTTCACACGTCTTTTGATCGGCCTGACCTCTTTCAAACGTTCTTCTATTTGCTCCGGCGCTAACGCAACATCCAAGCGACGCTCGACCAGGTCAATGTGAATGAGATCTCCGTCTACTAGTGCGGCAATGGGACCGCCTGCTGCAGCTTCCGGGGAGACATGACCGATACAGGCACCGCGAGTTCCCCCAGAGAAGCGGCCATCAGTAATCAGCGCGACCTTATCACCCAGACCCATGCCCACAATATTGGCGGTTGGAGCCAGCATCTCCTGCATGCCGGGGCCGCCGCGCGGGCCCTCGTAACGGATCACAACCACATCGCCCTCTTTGACCTGCCTGTTGAGAATACCCGCGCAGGCCTCCTCCTGCGAATTGAAAATCTTTGCCGGGCCAACATGCTTCATCATCATCGGGTCCACCGCCGCAACCTTGACCACGGCCCCATCAGGGGCAAGATTGCCAAAGAGAATGGTCAGGCCGCCGCGCTCGCTGTGTGGAGCCTCGATGGGCAGGATCACCTCAGGATTTTTCACCTCGGCCTCGGCGATATTCTCGCCCAGAGTGCGCAGCGTCACCGTTGGGCGATCCAGGTTGAGCGTGCCGGGCTTCTTCGCGAGTTCCTTGAGGATCGCGCTGATGCCACCCGCGCGATCCACGTCCTCCATGTGCCATTTGCCGGCGGGGCTGACCTTGCACAGATGGGGCACCCGCGCCGCCACCTCGTTAATGCGCTCCAGCGAGTAGTTGATGCCGCCCTCGCGAGCAAGAGCCAGGGTGTGCAGGACGGTGTTGGTCGAGCCGCCCATAGCCATATCGAGCGCAAAGGCGTTATCGATGCTCTCCTGGTTGACAATTTGACGCGGGGTCAGGTTGGCCTCGATCAGGCGTATGATCTGCCGACCAGCCACGCGAGCCAGCTCTTTGCGCTCTTCAGAGATAGCCAGGTAGGTGCCATTGCCGGGCAGAGCCAGACCAAGTGCCTCCATCAGGCAGTTCATCGAGTTGGCGGTGAACATACCTGAACAGGAGCCGCAGGTAGGGCAGGCAACCCGCTCCAGTTCAGTGAGCTCGCTCTTGCTCATTTTGCCCGCCTGGTAAGCTCCGACGCCCTCGAAGATGCTGATCAGGTCGACGCTGCGCCCGTCGGAGGTCAGCCCGGCCTTCATTGGACCACCGCTGATAAAGATTGTGGGGATGTCCAGGCGCATCGTGGCCAGCAGCATGCCGGGAACGATCTTATCGCAGTTGGGAATGCAGACCATACCGTCGAAGCGATGAGCCTCGATCATGGTCTCTACACAGTCGGCAATCAGTTCGCGGCTGGGCAGCGAATACTTCATGCCGATATGACCCATGGCGATACCATCGTCAACACCAATGGTATTGAACTCAAAGGGAACGCCGCCCGCAGCACGGATAGCTTCTTTGACAACCTTGCCAAAGTCTTGCAAATGAACATGACCGGGAACGATATCAACATACGAATTACACACCGCAATAAATGGTTTCTTGAAATCCTGTTCACCCACTACACCGGTTGCACGCAGCAAACCACGATGAGGAGCACGCTCGAAGCCGAGCTTGATCTGATCTGAACGCATCGTGTCTCTCTTTCGTACAGTTCTTCTTGCCAGGGGTCGTCGTAGCGAGTATAGTGAGAAGCAGTTGATTTGTCCAATACTTTTTTTCTGTTTTCCTGATACCTGGAAGGTATCAACATTTTTTCAGCAAGAGAGAGGTATGTGGTGGAGATTCCCAAGCTCACGTATTTTCTGGCTGCTGCACAGACTAACAATTTTCGGCGTGCAGCAGAGCTCTGCTCAGTTGCCCAACCGGTACTCAGTCGCCAAATAGCGGCACTGGAGGTGGATCTAGGGGTCGAGCTTTTCAAGCGTACTCACAAACGCGTCCATTTAACTGAAGCAGGTCGTGAGTTTGCTGTGTATGCACAGCATGCGCTGGAGACATTGCACCAGGGTCAGCAGGCGATGACCGAGCTACACGAAGGCGAACGAGGTTTGGTGCGGATGGGCTGTATTGAGGGTTTTGCCTTCGATAGGCTGCCAGAGATCTTTACGCGCTTCTACCAACGCTATCCCCATATTCGCTTGCAGATTTGTATACGTGGAACAGACGAACTGCTCCAACTCGTTGAGCAAGGGCAACTGGACTTTGTTGTGGTCGGGATGACCTTTGATCGCGGAAAACCTCCTGAGACGCTGATGGTGCAAGAGATTTTTCGCGATCGCCTGCATGTCCTTGTCGCTCCACACCATCCTTTGGCACAGTTGAAAGGATCACACATTCTGCTTGAGCAGGTTGCCCGCGAGCCCCTCTTTCTTTTAAGCGAAGGATTCGGAGCGCGCCGGGTGATCGAGCGTGTTTATGAGCAGCACGGCTTTCCCGTGCAACCAGTAGTAGAAGTGGATCTCATCGAAGGACTCAAGGCGCTTATCAAGTTGGGAATTGGCGTCACCTTCCTGCCACCGAGCATGACGCGCTCAAGCCTGAGTGCTGAGCTTGTCGCGCTTCCCGTTGCAGACCTGAATGAAGAATTTGTCTTTGGGCTGGTTCAACGACGTTTTGATGTCCTCTCATCAGCGGCCAAGGTCGCGATGAAAACCTTTTTGCAAGATCTGAGGCCACAGGCCTCATGAGAATTGCTCTTTTTATGCCATCAGACAATGGCTATTTGTAAATCCCAACATTCCCAGGCTCTTGCGCAACCTCGATGATTCTGAGGAATGACCCATCAGTATCAGCCTGATCAACAGGCTTTTGAAGCTGGGAATTGATCTCTTTTGAAGCTCATCTTTTCTCAAGATCATCGAGGTTGCGCAAGAGCCGTATTTCCTGACTCACATCCTCCATATCCCTCCTCCTGCACCAATTCATATATCTTCGCTGATGTCTATCTTTGCTTTGGTGGCAGATGCTCGTTTTCTTCTAAGAACGCTTCCACTCTCTCTCGATAGGGCGCATAGACTCCCTCTTTCTCCTTCTTTCTCTCTCGATTCATTCCAACTCTCCCCTCGACAATCTGCTTCACCGCCTCCCGGCTTCGACCACTCTCTCGCGCAATCTGACGTTGACTCTTCCGCTCCACATAATATGCTCGCCGTATCTCTTCCCGTTCGCCCTCTCCTATATACATCACCATCCTCCTCTCTATCTATATATACACTTGTATCATCATAACTTATCTCTTGCTCTACTGGCAAGGTTCTCTTTAACATTTCGCTATTTCCATATATTTCTATTTACCTATCCTTTTGCCACCCCTGGCCTCCTCCTTTTAACACTCCGTTTCCCTTCCACGCTCCCGCTTCTGCCTTCCCTCTTCCCCTCTTCTTTCCCACAAAAAAAACGCTCTCCTCTCGGATCAAGCGCTTCTCTCTGACTTCCTCTGCAACAACACTTCCCCTCATCCATCGACACCATCCCGATTGTTGTGTAGCCGAAGAGGCTTGGCAAAAAGGGGTTTCGAGGAGATACTACAGGCATAGACTGTTCCTTTAGATACTTCGATCAATTTTCCCAAAGGAGGGTGCTATGCCTGTGCCCAAGAAAAAGCCTACCACACAGTCCTCAGATGGTTCAACACCAGAGTCCTCGTCAAATACCCTACCAGAGCAGGAGGAATTTCGTCAGCACTTACGTTGTCTGGCTGTGAGCGCAGTCCAGGTCTTAATCGAACAAGTCATGCGTGAAGAACTAGAGCAGTGCATCGGAGCGTCCTGGGGAGAATACACGCCTCATCGCCGTGGCTATCGCAATGGGTCCTACACGCGCGATCTCATCACTCCCACAGGGCGTATTGAGGACCTCAAGGTCCCCAGAGATCGAGAAGGAGTGTTTCACAGTCAAGCATTCGAGCGCTACAACCGCTATGAACCAGCAGTCGCCGAAGCATTGACCCAAATGTTTGTGGCAGGAGTCAGCACGCAAAAAGTGGGAGAAGTCACGCAAACCTTGATGGGAGTGGCTCCTAGCGCTAGTGCTGTCAGCCGTCTCAATCAAACGTTGACCGAACAATTTGAAATCTGGCGGCAGCGTGGCCTTCAAAGTCATTACCGCGTCGTGTACCTTGATGGAGTCCATTTTACCGTTCGTCATGGCACGCAAACCGATGCGACCATGATTTTAACGGCGCTGGGCGTCGATCTGGAAGGCAACCGAGAAGTGCTGATCTTTCGTGCCAGCGCGGAAGAAAGTAAAGAAGGCTGGAGTGCTCTCCTTCAGGAAATGCGAACCCGTGGAGTCAACCAGATTGATCTGATTGTCACCGACGGGCATGATGGCCTGCTTGCAGCCATTGCTGATCTCTTTCCCGCAACGCTGCGCCAACGATGTTTGGTGCATAAGCAACGCAATGTGATGAGCGCTATTCCCAAACGTGAGCAACAGGAGGTGATGACTGAACTGAAGGGGATCTGGCAGCAGGAGAAGAAGGATGACGCTCTCGTGAATCTGGCGGCCTTCAAAGCCAAATATCAGAAGCGCTATCCTGAAGCTATCCGCAGTTTGACTGAAGATGAAGAGCACCTATTGACCTTTTATGCCTTCCCGTCAGTCATGCATCGCTACATTCGCAGCACCAATGCGATTGAGAGTCTGTTTAGCAATGTGAGACAACGCACCGATCAGATCGGCGCTTTCACGACGGAAACTTCTTGCTTGACCATTGTCTGGGCAGTGATGCAAGATATTCGCCTACCCAAGATTCCCGTTGGCTAAAGACAAAATTGGAATCACGAATGGCTGACAAACAACTAGCCGGAAATGCTGGGTTAGAGGGAGATGGCGTTTGACAGAGATCTTGTATAACATCATGACCAGAAGCGGGCTGCCATTCTGTGAGAGATCGAGGCCAGCGATCCCATGCATGCCGAGCGTCAAGGAGCGTTCCCCAGCATGATGCAGGTCATGTTCGAGCAGGTGCCAGATCACCCGACTTTCGAGTAGTGCCGTAGGTCACCTCCTCTTTTTCGCCTTGCAACATATCCTCCAGATCGGCAGGATGCCGGCGCTCCAAGCCATCTTGAAGAACTTACCAGGTCATCTCCAACCCGCTCAGCAGTTCTGAAAAGGTACGTACAGGCGCACCGGTTCGATCCCAGGGAGTGAGAGGGCAAGTATGGACTCTCCCTCTTCCCAGGATATACTAGAGGGTATTGTCAACTTGTTCATTGGGAACGCAGTGTATGATGGGGACGAGAGGGAAAAGATCCTGAGGAGCGGTAATATCCTGAGGAGAATGGACCGTTATGCGACCATTTGTACTGTGGTTACCTCGCTCCACACCAGGAATCTGTCCTGTAACATGGCGCGATATTCCCCAGCATTCAGATGATGCCTTCGTAGTTGAAAATGTCCAGTGATATGACTGAAGACAGCAAGAAAGCATTGCGCGTGTTTAGCCGATTTGAATTTCCGCATCTTCTTCTCTCTCAGTCGCGTTGGTTGATGCGAATTCTCGGCTCGATTGTTGAGCCCTTTGTGCTGCCGATGCTCTACTCCAGGCAGAATCTCTCGTTTCGCAGCCCCATAACTCTTCAGCTTATCGGTGATAATCACGCGAGGGGCGTATTGGAGTCCTTTAAGAAGTTTCCGGAAGAATCGCTTTGCTGCATGCCTGTTGCGGCGGCTCTGCACCAGGATATCCAGCACGTTGCCATGCTGATCGACTGCTCGCCACAGGTAATGCTTCTTGCCCCTGATGGTGAGCACGACCTTGTCCATATGCCACTTGTCACCGCAGTGAGGACGGCGATGCCGCAATTCATTGGCATACGTCTGCCCGAACTTCAAACACCATTGCCGAATTGTTTCATAGGTCACGACAATCCCACGCTGTGCCAGAAGCTCTTCCACGTCGCGAAAACTGAGCGAGAAACGGAAATAGAGCCACACGGCGTGACTCATGATTTCAGGCGGAAAGCGGAAACCTTTGTAATCGGGAGCAATGGTGTTTGTTTTCATGAAGCTATTCTAGCATAGTGTTCAGCTCTATTGCCAAGTTGACAATACCGTTTTTTATGTTATTTAAGATGAGGAAAGGGTACTTTCCTCAGGACTCTCGATGCGAGTCAGAGATCTGAGCCTTACCATCGTATGCCATGGCTTGGAGGAGACGGGTATACATTTCTTGGATATGTTGGGTATCGGGATGTTTGGATCCAAGATGCTGCTGGCGGATGGCAAGGCCTCGTTGGTAGAGAAGCTGAGCTTCCATGTATTTTCCCTGTTGCTGAGAGCACATAGCTAAGCCCATAAGTGGATAGGCTATTTCAAGGTGATACGGATCAAATGAGTGCTCGAGAAGTTCCAGGGCGCGTTGATAATATGGTTGTGCCTGCTCAAATTGTTCCTGTTCAAGTAACAGGTTAGCAAGGCCGACCAGTGGATAGGCGAGGTGAGGGTGTTCTGCTCCCAGTATCTGTTGGCGAAGCTCCAAGGCATGGGTATAGAGAGGTTCTGCTTCTTGATAGCGTTGTTGTCTTTTATAGAGATTAGCTAGACTCGTGAATGTTGTCGCTGCATCAGGATGATCAGACGCGTTAGCCTGTTCCCAAAGGTGTAAGGCTTGTAGGTAGAGAGGCTCTGCTTGTTCAGGTGCACCTTGCTGAGAATACAATGTTGCTAGATCTGTCAAAGTGGATGCGATGGAAAGAGCATTGGGGCCAGGTGTGCGGTTCCAAATTCTTATTGCACTCCGATAGAGTCTTTCTGCTTCCTTGTATTTTCCTTGCTCGTGATAGATATGAGCTAGACCCTGAAGAGGATAAGGAATCAAGGAGCGATCGGATCCGCGAGCATGTTTCAACAGGGTGAATGCTCGGCGAAAGAGCTGTTCGGCTTCCTGCTGTTTTCGCTGAATACGATAGACGATGGCCCAATTATTGAGGAGGGTTACCATGAACGGAAGAGGAAGTCCTCCAGAGATGTTCTCGCCAATGTGCCATGCACGCTGGTAGAGCGATTCAGCGTCGCGATAGTTTCCTTGAAGGCGATAGAGATCTGCTAGACCATTGAGTGTCTGGGCGACAAAGGGATGGTCTGTTCCTAGAGTGTGCTCTAAAAGAGTGAGAAGCCGTTGAGCCAGCGCTATGGCTTCTCGATAGCGGGCGCGTTGCTGGAGATAGCTAATGACTTTCGTCAACAATGACTGAGTGCGATCAAGATGGTCCGTTGTGCGTGTTTCGTCGAGGCATGTTAGCACATGGGGGAGGAGACGTTCACATTGCCTCCATGCTGAGTGGCCTTCGTTGGGAAAAAGGAGGTCCAGAATCGTGATGATGGTATCGTTATATTGTTGCTGTTGTGTCTTCTCTTGCATCTCAAAAGCGATCATATGAACGAGCCTATGCAATGAGAGCGTTTTTTCTTGCGGATCTCGAAGTATTAGCGAATAGGATTGGAGTGTTTCCAATGCCTCATCGAGTTTGAGAGGATCTGTAATCACGGAAGAGAGGTTGTGATAAAGGTAGGCCTGCTTCTGAAGGAACAATTCCTCAGGAATCTTTTTGGGATGTACAAGAGCACAGATGTGGAGTAAAGACATAGCAGCAGGATTGTTAGCTTGAACATGTGCAAATGCCAGAGTCAATGTGGTGACGATCGAGGCCGGATGGAGAGTTGAGAACCTTTTGGGCTTTTGCAATAGATCATAGTGACGACGATGCTCAACGTACAAGGTGTAATAATGGGCGAAATTACACCCGGATGAGCGTATGTAGGCCCCAATCTGTTCTAGTGCGAGAGGCAGGCCCTCGACAATCTCCCACAATGCTTTCGCCAGCAGACGCTCTTTGGGATCAGCTTGCTCTGGAGTGCCTGCTCTAGGTAAGACACCAGATCGATAAAGTAGAAAGAGAACGCCTTCTTGTTCTGATAGAATGTCCAGTTGATGTGCCTGTGCTAATGGTTCTGTCACCTGTGCAGATGTTGTGAGTAATACAGAACCTGTATGACCTGGTGGAAGAAACTGCTCAGCTAGATTCAAATCTTCCACATTATCTAGGATCAAGAGCCACTTGCTGTGACTGGCGAGCCAACGACGTACAGTCTCAATAACTTGCTCTACGTCTGCTTCGTTGTGTTCTGGAAGGTTGAGGGTAAAAGCCAACTTTATGCAGGAGGAGGTAAGGTGTTCGGGGGAGTCCACCTGAAGCCAAAGAATTGCATCATAGCTATTGCAGAAGCGATAGGCATATTCAATTGCTATTTGCGTTTTGCCGATTCCTCCCAGGCCGCTAATTGCATGGGAGGAAAACGTTGGGGTGGATGCTGTATGTGGTTTGAGATGAGTATGCAATTCGGAGAGAATTGCCTCTCGTCCAATGAAGAAGGGATTGCGATGAAATGGAATGTGCCAGATAGGGAGCGTTAGGTCTTCCCTTCTTGCTGATAGTGGAGCTGCGGGTTGATGATAGGTGACAAAATACTGTTGCTCAGCATTGTACTGATTGCCCTGAATGCACTGGTTTCGCTGATCGAATGCTGACATTGTGTGGCCTCTTCTTAGACGAATATGTGCCGTACAGCTTCAATCGCCCCAACGATGCCATTGACCACCCCGCCTACAGCTGTAATACCCTCAAGGAGCGATTTTGCTGTCTGAAGGTGATCCAGGATAGTCTTCTTGTTAGGTTGTGTCTCTTCTGCCTCTAGCGCTGCTTTGGTGAGTTGATAGTCAACGTCAGTGGCTTTCTTTTTATCAATGGAGCCGTCCTGTTTCGCTTGCTGTACTGCTTCCTTGAGTTTTTCTAATTCTGCTATCAAATCGGCTGGCTGATTCACAGTGTCAAAATGAATATCCCGGCCAGCGTTGTACTGATTGCCCTGAATGCGTTGCCCACGCTGATCAGAACTTGCCATGCTTCCTCCTGAAGCCATTAGGTAAATAAGAAACGTGAAGAAGTATTTTGTATCATTCAAGGAGTATAGCAAGAAAATGAACGGTTGTATAGGGAAAGTGGATGTATCTCTTTATGTTCTTGGTTTTGTGAGCAAGGTTTTCCTGTTATCAAAGCTATTCGGTGGCGGAAGGCAAGGAGACGGTTTGGGTGGAGGGTGTGGACGTGAAGGCTTGGAAGGATGGGATGTGGCGTTGGGAGCGAGGGAGTGCCTCGAACTGCTTAGAGGCGTGAGAGAGGATGGCGAGGGCATCTGAGGCCCGGGTGTTGAGGAGGAAGCGGCTGGGGAAGTTATAAAAGGCATGCTTTTTTTTCTGCTGAATGGCAAACTTCATATGAGTAGTTGAGCTTCCAGAGCGGCCAGATACGCGACAGGATCTTTGCGAAAGCGAAACTGCTGCCGACGGCACTCTTCTCGATGCTGCAATTGGGCACGCAGGTCCCGCCAGCGCTGATAATCGGTGGGTTGCAGATCCTCTGGGAGGAAGACCTGGTGCTTGCAGACCACGGCCGTAATGACACGGACCGAACCACGTACCACCACGCCAGCAATAGCGCCGCGTCGCCCTGTTGCCCTCCGCTCATGGACGCGTGCCACGCCAAAGCAGCCTTCTAGATCATTGTTGGTGGCAGGTAACCCCTCCACGTCATAACATGCAAACAAATCAACCGCGAAGTTGTCCGTCAGGTGACAAAAATGCGGCTGTGTTGCAAAAAATCAGGAGGAGATGCAACGACGTTCTTTCTTGTTCAGCTTAGGCAGCCACTCCAAACAAGCTGGAAACAAGGATTACCTGACTGAGGATATCCCCTTTACCTACATCTTTCATCTGTCCTTTCCTGATCATATGCATCGCTTCATATCCCTGTAAGGTTCGCCATGCGGTCTCGAATGAAAAGAAGCCCAACCCAGGCTTGACGCGTCGTTTGATGAAGCGGTGATCCTGTTCGACCAGGTTGTTAAGATACTTGCTTTGCCGCAATTCACAAGCAATGGCAAGCGTTCCTGTCGCTTTCAATTCGGTCACGGCCTTGGGATAGGCTGCGTTTTTATCGACCGTAATCACGCGAGGAATCACCGTGTGGGAGGCACCAAGGGCTTTCGCGAAAAAGCGCTTGGCGGCTTCTGCATCACGAGTAGCGCTCAGATGGAACTCCAGAGTCTTCCCTTAGGAATCCACGGCACGGTAAAGATACATCCAGGTTCCCTTGATCTTTACATACGTCTCATCCACCCGCCACGAATCAGTTGTCCCCTTGAGATGCGGCCGGCAACGCTTTTCCAACTCAGGAGCATACCTTTGGACCCAGCGGTACATCGTGGTGTGGTCAATACGCAAACCCCGTTCCAACATCATCTCCTCCAGATCCCGGTAGCTCAATGAATAACGGAGATACCAGCGCACGCAGAGAAGAATAATCTCTGCTTCAAAATGACGCCATTTGAAGGGGTGCTGCTCTGCCATGACTGTTCTCTTGTTTTTCTTTTCTCATTATTTTGACAGATCAGCTTTCTTTTTGCAACACAGCCGTATATACCGCCCAGGGTTTCTCAAAAGTCTGGGAGGGAGTGAAAAAGAAGAGTCAATCCAGTAGAATGCATATACTCAAAAAAACAAAGCATTCAAGGAGCGACTCACGATGGACTATACAACATTCTTGGAAAAAAACAAGACGGAGGAATTGCCTTGGCCAACTCAGATGCCATCCCTGTATCGGGCCTGCCAACAGATGGTAGATGGAAGGAAGGCACGAGGAAAGCGCTATGACCTTGCGGGAGTCCTGCTCGTGTTGGTATGGGCGAAGTTGGCAGGAATGAGCAGTGTACTGGCAGTCAGTCAATGGGCAAAGGATCAGGAAAAGATCATCCGTAGAAGTGTAGGTATTGGCTGGAAGGGGATGCCGTGTGCCAATACCTACAGCTACGTCCTGGCCCGCTTAGACAGCCAACAGGTCAACGCCCATCTCGCCGCGTGGTTTGTGCGCCAGATGGCCCAGCACCCAGCGGGAGGGTCAAACGATCACCACACGCATCTCGCAATTGATGGCAAAGCGCTCAAAAGCACCGGCGAGCAGGCCTATGGAGGAGACGCTCCGCAACAACATCTGTTGCATCTGTATGAAGCCGAAACCGGGGTGGTGCTTGAGCAGATCCCGATTGGCACCAAGACCAATGAAGTTGGAGCACTCAAACCCTTCTTGACCGAAGTGACGTGCAAAGGGCGAGTGATGACCGCGGATGCCGCTCAGAGCTATCATGAGATAACTCGGTTGGTCAAACGAGCAGGAGGTGAGGTGATTCTCATCATCAAGGACAATACGCCCGTTGCTCGTGCCGATCTCGAACTCTTTTTTGAAGACCCGCAGGCGGATCAGCACACCTGGCAATCATACACGCAGGTTGAAAAGGGTCATGGTCGTTTGGAACGTCGATGGATACGCTGCAGTCCTGATCTCAATAGCTTCTTCTTTCAAGACTGGGGCGAGATTGGACAGGTCTTTCGCTTGCAACGAGAACGAACCGTCAAAGGAGAACAGAGTTGCGAAGTGGTCTATGGCCTGACGACCCTGCCCATGCATCGATGTTCCCCCGAACAGCTTCTCCGCTACATCCGAGCGCATTGGAAAGTGGAGAATCATCTTCATTGGCGTCGAGATGCCTTGTTGGGAGAGGACCGCTGCCGCGTCCGTTGTATTCCGGTCATGGAAATGCTTGCGGTGCTCAATACGGTGGTTCTTTCTTTGATGAATGCTCATCGGGTTTCTACGGTCGCTCGTCAACTCCGTCGTTTTGCCTCTCATCCAGAGGAAGCGCTTCCCTGGTTGCTTCAAGACTTTTGAGAAACCCTGATATACCGCCTTGGCCCGCGTCGAAGTCGACCACCTCATGAAAGGACAGCGACCATGGTAGGACTGCTTCTCATTGCGGCTGTGGTGGTGATTGTGCTCGTTGCCTATTGGCCGAAGAGTGCGCAGGAAGAACCGCGAGACACCACGGCGCAAGACTGGCTTGAGGCCGAAGAGCGCGGCGACGTGACCATTCTTGACGATCCCGACAGTGATCACCCAACCGTCGCGTTTCGGCGGCGAAGATAACACAGATGGTATAACCAGCCCTTATAGCACTAGCTGTAAGGGCTGTGAAAGTTGAACTAGCTGGACTGTTGTATTCGTACTGCTTGTTCCTTACGAAGATACATTGGATTGACGTACAAAGTAGTGGCTCCGCAATTCAGGCAAGCTAATGCTTGCAAACGAACTTCTTGGGAGGCGCTTTTAAGGTTGACGAGCATCCACGGACTACATTCCACTGGTATACGTTGATCACCACATGCTGGGCAAAGCAATGGGTCTTGCTCTCTCATAAATAAGTAACCCCTTTCATAAAGATAACTCTTTTTTCTACACTCCTCTTTTGCAAAAATAGTTTTAGCCAGCCCTTATAGCACCTGCTATAGCTGTCTCTCTCAATTTGTCGATGGCACACTCTCGAAAGACAGCAAACCTGCAGAATTGCACCACTCTATATTCCTCAAAGGAGCCTATAAAGCGGTGCAATTCTGCAGGTTGTAAATTACTTGATCTGGAAACAAACTGAGTGTGAAATGGATCGAAGAGATATAGGATGTTTAGAGGCGCCCCGCACCCTGTGGACGTCGATAACGCAGAATGGCATGCCATTCTGCTCCTAGCACAGTCTCAATAGCAGGATCCGAGGTGATAAGTAACGCTAGATGATCGAGTGCATGTGCCAGAACATTCTGATGTGTGATATGTGCAGGGGGATGTAAATTATTCCCTTGGGCCAGATGCAGATCTCCTATTGGTTCTTGTGTCATATGTGCTGCTTCAAGCCATGTATCAAGGAGCTGCCCCTGAGGCAGAATAGCAAGATAGGTGAGTAATAAGTGATCCTCAGCCTCTTCATAGCGCCACGAGGTTGAATGCACAACACTCTTCTCTGGCTGGAATTCTTCACGCAAGGAGCGTGTGAGAGCTTGAATGATTTGAGTATTAGGATGAAGGTGTGGCTGGTGAGGAATCATCCAGGGAGTGAGTCGCGAAGCATGTTGATCTTGAAGGAGGACAACATGCTGTTCACGAAGTGTGATCGGAAAAACTTCATACGAGATTTCTGTCATACACGTTCTAGTTCCCTCTAGTAAATAGTATTCGCTAGCTTACACCTAGTTGCCTTATGAGGAAACAGTGTAAATGGCCTCATAAGTCTGAAGCAAACGAAGAGAAATTTGTAGTTCTATTCTAACGAGAGCACCTTGTGCAAGCCAGAGGGAAATGGGGACAGATTCTTTTTCGTCACGTAATGACTCCTATCTCTAGTTTCTTAATTTTATCATTGATGTCACTTAACCAGCCCTTATAGCAACTGCTGTAAGGGCTTTCCTTATGGAGAAGGTCATGAGAGATTTGTTTGATACCTATTGCCACATCTGTAGAAAACGTGCGCAGTGTAAGCCTTTTGTGCGTAAGCCAGATCAGGCCAGTAAGCCACAAATACGCCTTCTCTGTCCCAACTGTTGGGCAAAAGAGGATGCTCTACGGAAGTGAGACATTGTTGGGGCGCGGTCTAGTAACACGCGCCCCTCTTTTTACACCTTCCTGTGGTGTCGTTTCGCTTCTGAAGCGTTAAGAACGTAGGTTTGAAATGGTAAGTTTAATTTGGCTTTTAAAGGTCTCTTTGCATGTGAATAAGAGAATTAAATGAGGGAGTTTTGCGACAGCTGCTGCCTGCTTATTTTCAATCAAGTGCTGTTTAAAGCGATCAAGTAGCAATTAATGGTACGAGAATTAGGTTCATGCGCACTTTGTGTGGAAAGCTCTGACATATCAAAAAGAGAATTATAGAAAATGCTCAAGAGGAGCCCATCCGCCAGATATCACTCCTTTTCCGGCATGCCTGCTCCACACAAAGTGCGCATGAACCAGAATTACCTCATTTAATTCTCGTATTTTACACCTTGAATCGGATCACGAATATCACGTCTGTTTTCATGGTGAAAGGGCACAGTAAACGAGAAATGCCACTGACCTGCCAGGGCAGCGTTCGATTTGCCGGTCTCCACTAGCTGGTGTATATCCAAGGTAAGAGCAAGAGTTGTTGCCCCCGCCGGAACCAGAAAAGCTGGTTGCAACATATAACAGTGGGTAACGCCATTCTGTGGAGCATCACATTGTGTAGCAGTAAGCACCTCCTGCTTCTGTGATGTTGGGCTCTTTAAATCATACGAACCTAGAAGAAAACTTCTGTTTGCCTGCGCTGAAGCGATGTCATAGGCAATGACTGTACGCCCCTGATCGGCATAGACCTTCGTCACAGTGATCATGACGCTCTGATCGCTCTGTGTTTGTCAGATTGACTCATACAGGTTAACATCACCAAAGAGCGAATTCCACACCATATTTTTACTCCTGCATTTAGTAAAGACTTGTAGCTTAGGTCTAGAAAGGAGAAGACCAATGTTATTGTAGACGTAAAGTTCAAATGGAGATAAAAACTAACTTTATATGCTTGCCTAGCTGACAATGCAAGGCAGGCATATTTTATATGGAGTTAATGTATGCAAGCCAAGAGGTTGTGTTGCAAGAAATTTAAAGAAAAGAAGATGAGTAAGAAATATCCCTTTCTACTTTGTTTAAGCAACCACCCCAAACAATTGAGTGACGAATGTTGCTTGGGCTTCTGCATCCCCTTTGTCTACCCCTTGCAACTGTCCTTTCCTGATCATGTTCATCGTTTCGTACCCTTGAAGGATTCGCCTTGCCGTCTCGAACGAGAAAAAGCCCATCCCGGGCTTGGCTAGGCGTTTAATAAAACGATGGTCTTGTTCAACCAGATTGTTAAGATATTTGACTTGTCTCAACTCACAGCTTTCGGGGAGATGTCCTCTTGCTTTGAGCTCGTTGAATGCTTTGGGATAGGCTGCGTTTTTGTCCACATTGATCACTCGTGGTTCAGCAGTATGAGGGGCGGCAAGGGTTTTCAGAAAGAAACGCTTGGCGGCTTCTCCGTCTCTGGTTGGGCTGAGTACGAAGTCGAGTGTCATTCCCTGCGCATCAACCGCTCGATACAGATAGACCCATTCTTTTTTCACTTTGATGTAGGTCTCATCAACCCGCCAGGAATCCGATGTGGTTTTCAAATAGGGACGACATCGCCGCTCCAATTCTGGCGCATAATGCTGAACCCAGCGGTAGATGGTCGTGTGATCAACGTATAAGCCTCGCTCCATCATCATCTCTTCGAGGTCTCGATAGCTCAACGAATAGCGCACATACCAGCGAACACAGAGCAAAATGATCTCAGACTGGAAGTGACGCCATTTAAAGGGATTTTGACTTTGGATACGCATAAAGGAGACCTCTTTCGCTTTTCCCTCCACTCTAGCAGATCAGCTTCCTTTTTTGCAACACAACCCCTCTTTGAGCCTGCTGCATACCATGAGAGAAAGCAGGGAATGATCTCTTGCACTATAGTAAAGCCATACCAGACACATACAGCAGCAGCCACCGCGCCAATACCAGCCAGTGGCCAATTTTTACGAGTAAAAAACATCGGGATGAGCGTTCTTTGAAAAGGAGTCGTAGAGATAGAATGGACCAGTAATGTGAAAGGACCAAGAGATGGCTGATGAAAAAAAGACTTCCGAAGCGCAGCGCGTCAAGGAAGCTTCAAAAAATGAATCCAAGGGTTCTCATTGGTATGATTGGCTTTCGCACTCGTTTCTCCTTCTTGTGGTTGGGGCCATCATTTCGAGCTATCTCATTCCATCTCTCACACGGGGTTGGCAGGACCACCAAAAGGAACTTGAACTTAAAACGGCGTTAGTCAACCAAATCACGGATGCTACGACGAGTACACTCACAGAAGCAGAACTCATTGGCGCTGGAGCAGAGAGCAAAGATCAGGAGAAACGCAGCGATCGCATCAATAGTGTCTATCGAGACTGGATGACCAAGGGAGCGACAATTCGGGCAGAACTGGAAGCATATTTCCCTAGAACCCAGCTGTCAGAAGATTGGTTCAAGTATTATGGACTTGTGCATGATTACTATCTCTTCGTCCAATCTACAACCATACCCGTTGATAAAAATCAATTTTGGGAGGCAATTCACGCATATTTCGATTACTATCACATCAACACTGGGATCGACTGGAGAACCATGAGCGGAAACAGTTCGGGCCTTCTTATGCAACAACTCAGGCTGCAAATGGATAAGCAGGTCCAGCACATTCTCAGCTTACATATTTCAACCTACTGATCCCTACCCCTCTTCTGTCAGAAAGGGAGGGAGGCGTGAAAATCGTTCATGATGGAAACGAGTGCGGCAAAGCCGGAGTGGAGATCAGGGATATCAAAGACCATCAGCCAGGGGGAAATGAGAGAGTAGAACACATAAGGCTGGAGAATGAGCCGCAGGTTGTTGAGCAGGTTCTTCCATCCCTGCCTCGAATCCCACCACACATGCCCAGAGAAGCGGTCAGATGCAGCCTCTGGAGCAGGCGCTTGGGCACTGGCTTGAGGAAGCGGCTCGAGCCACTCACACGTTTGGTGGTGGAAAACGGGACTGTAGAGGCTCACCAGCAGGTAGGCGCAGCACACGAGCTCCCACCAGCGCTCGATCGAGGTGTAATCGGTGACCCGGTAATCAGCCCAGCCCAGTTCATTCTTCGCCTGTTTGAAGCCATACTCAATCCAGGTCCGCAACCCGTAGGTGTCGCCAAGCGTTTTTCGCAGGTTCCCTTGCAGATTGGTCATCACATACGACGTGCTTTGCGTCGGCATCGTCTTGGGATCGGTCGTGAGCAGATAGAAACGGACGCTCAAGCGTTGGCCATAGATCACCTCGCGGATGAAGCGGGTTTGCGACTTCCCGTTGGAAAAGGTCCGCTCGAAGGGAAGCCAGGTGGTGTAACGGATGCGCTGACCAGGCGGGAGCCACATGCCGTGATTGTCGCGAATGGCCAGGACGTAGGTGAGATGTCGCTTTTCCAGTTCCCGCACAAACTGGGTACTCTCGCCATACAAGCTGTCTGCCAACACGACGTCAAACTGAAAGCCCCAGGCTTGCAGTTCCTCGATGATCTCGACCGCCAACTCCGGTTTGGTCTTGTACTGGTCCTCTCCCTTGAGGCGCTTGTCAGGTTTGAACACGCGAAAGAGCAACGGAAAGGTTATCTGATCGAGGACCCCATAGGCATTGACCGAGACGATGCCATTCTCGATTTTGCCCAGGTTGCCGATGTATTGCGAGGCCGCATACTCGGTTGTCTTCCCTTTCTTCTTGTCGCCTGTCTCATCAATACAGAGCGCGAAGGATCGGCCAGCAAGAGCCTGTCGTAACAACTGGAGTCGTCTGCTTCGCACCTCTTGCACATCCCAGAGACCATTGGCGACAAAATGATGGAGCGCCTGGGCGTCAACCTCTCCACAGATTTTGGCGATGGCTGGCAACGTCTTGCGCTTGATCTCCGACAAGAGTCCCAGATGGATATATTTGAAATGCTCAAAACTGCGCACGTCAGGGAAGACATCCTCATAGCACGTACAATACTCGTCGATAAAGGCCACTGTGGGGGCTGCTTGTCTTGCTACCGTCATCTCCCATCACCTCTTTCTGCTCCAATACCTTTTCTCCTTCTCCTTTCAGTCTATCCCTCCCTGACAAAAGAGGGCTACAGCGAGGATCAAAAGGCTTGAGCCTCAAACTGCTGTGATTCTGTAAAGGTGGGTTCCCCATCACGTGCCAGATACCCACAGTGCGTAAACCAGCCACGAGCATCCTGAGCCGTGATCACCTCCAGAGCTTGAGCAATCGCCTGGTACAGAGCTTCCCGTGTGCGAGCGCCTCTGCGCCGTAAGCAGGTTTTCAGCTTGGAGAATGCCTGCCCGATGGGCGAGAGATCTGGCGAGTAGGATGGCAAGTACAGCAAACGACATCCTCTGGCTTCGATTGCCTGACGAACATACCTGCCCTGGTGCGTGCTCAAATTGTCCATGACGACCGTTTGCCCATCGTGTAAGCTGGGAGCCAGAACCTGCTCGATGTCCACCTCAAAGGCACAGGCATCCTCCGCGCCATCAAGTATGAACGCCTCACCCATCCCCTGTAAAGACAGCGAAGCGATCAAGGTGGTATTGGTTCCGTAGTTGCGGGGAACGTTGCCCACTGCCCGCACGCCTTTGGGAGCGCGGGCATACAAGGAGGTTAGAGCCAGATGGGTGGAGCATTCATCGACAAACACCCATTGGTCGTGCTGTTGTTGACCGGCCTGGACTCGCCAGGCTGCTCGCGCCTCCTCATCCCGCTCGGAGGCCACCAACGTCTTTTTTTTCGTGTCCAGCCCAGGCTCCTGATGGCACGGCCCATCGTCGCAGGACTGACTTGCTGACCATGCGTGGCTTCCCAGATCTGGCAGTGTTCGGGAAGGGTCGCCTCCCGGTGGGCTTCCAATTGGCTCCATAACTCCGCTCGTAAGGCATCTCCTTTGGCTGCTGGACGACCGGGAATCGATTTTGGCGCCAGATCACCCGTTTCTCGTTGTTGGTTCACGTAGCGTTTGATGGTGGCGCGCGAAACCCCAAACAGATGGATGATTTCCTCGCGGGGCCGGCCTTCCTCGACGGCGCGCACCACTCGTTCTCTCAGGTCTGTTGAATAGGCTCTCATGTATCTAGCCTACTCTTCGGTTCAAAACTTATGCGTACCGCTGTAGACTGGAAGGGTTGCACATTGGCGCGACAATAGGTGGGCGCGATCTCCCTCGCCCGGTTCCAAATACACGTTCCCCAACGACTATAGGGCAGGGGAGTCTCGGCCTAGCACCACACGAGCAGGAGAGACGTGCGCTCCCACCATCCACGCAGTCGATCGTCGATACGAGAGAGGGAAAGGACAACCTCTACAGCAGCAGCAGCAGCAGCCAATCCCTCCGCAGATCGATCACCTCCTCCAGCACGTCAGATCCTCCTCTTCCTTGACTACAGGAAATAGATTCACGCACCTTATAATGACTCAAAAATACTACATAGCAGGTACTCTTCTTGACAGATCCCGAGAAAAGCTGCCACAATCCTCCTGAATACATGGAGGAAAATCAATCAATGGTAACATCTCCCAGTAAACAGTTGGGCACCAGTTGCGTAGCCAACATGAGTAGTGTCGCCTTCCAGGGGGAGCGGGGAGCCTTTGGGGACGAGGCTGCACAGGCATATTTCCGCCAGGAGGGTCAGCAAGAAGCGTCCTTTCAGCCCCATCATAGCTTCGCTGATGTCTTTCACGCTGTCAGCGCGGGCGAGGTGGATTACGGTATCGTCCCTCTAGAGAACTCGCAAGCTGGCAGTATCAATGACGTGTATGACTTACTGGTTCAGCATGATATCTATGTGATTGGAGAGATTCTCTATCCGGTCAATCATTATTTATTATGCCTGCCAGGCCAGCAACTAGGAGCGATCCAACAGGTCATCTCCCATCCACAAGCGCTTGCGCAGTGTGATGTTTTTTTGCGAGAGCTCGGAGTGAAAACAGTAGCCACCTACAATACTGCGGGCAGCGCCAAAACCATTCGCGATGGACAGCTTCAAGGCGTCGCGGCAATTGCCAGTGTAGCGGCGGCTCAACTTTATGGGTTAGAGGTTCTAGCCGAGAGCATTCAAACCATCAAAGAAAACTACACGCGCTTCATCGCACTCAGTCGCAAACCAACGTTACGCCTCCCAGGTCCGACAAAAACGATGCTCGCTCTGGCCATCATGCACCAACCTGGTGCACTCTCTCGCTGCCTGGGTGCCCTGGCAGCAAGACAGATTAACCTGCTCAAACTCAGCTCGCGCCCAGCGCGCCAGAGATCCTGGGAATACATCTTCTTTCTCGATATTGAGGGGCATCGCGATGATCCAGCTATGTGTCGTGCGCTGGCAGATCTGGCGGGGTATACCACAACGTGCAAGGTGCTTGGCTCATTCACGCAAACCGCCATGGAGCAAAGCTGAGAGAGCGATGACATGAAGCATCCTGGCCTTCATATTCCACATCCTGATACAATACCCCTGAAACTCCAGCAGAAAGGGAAAGAAATGGGCAGAGAGCGCAAACGTATGCCTGCTGTGCTGATCGCTATCATGTGCTCTGGCGGGTTGCCGCCATCGTGGAGACAAACCATTGGTGCGCTCTTGATGTCGAAACCACCGGACTGGGATGGAAAGACCAGGTCATCGAGGTCGGCGGGCAGCATGATGGCGATGCGATATAACATAATTGATTGGATCTGCTTACTACGTGTTTGATTGCCGATGTTGAAGCGAGCCTCTCCCAGGCTTGCAAACCTGGGAGAGGCTCGCTTCCATGAGCAAAACCTGCTGTTAGATGCCTGTTCCAGACGTCTGTGTCGCTATAGAGGTGTGGTTACATGTGGATGAATTGGAGGACGAAGGTGTGCATCCCGTCTGAGGCGGATTGTTCGGGTCATTAGTGTACTGGTCATCGCTGTAGACAATCGAGGCCATGCCTGTGAGAGGATTCGCCGCTATCCCAAAATCATCGTAGAGGTCCCGATTCCCTGTACAACTGATACCACCCTCACAGACACCACCATAGTGAATGATTGGCGTTGGTTGCATCTGGCTGAAACTACTGCCAGCGGTTGTCGCCTTGAGATTCTGTGCGAAGTACACATACCATGCCGCACTCATTGGATAGGTATCAGGTTGGGTCGTCCCATCAGAATACGACGTCCCATACCAGACAATATCAATATGGCCTGCCTGATTGGCAATGCTCCAAGGCATAATGGCCGTATTGGATGGGGCCGAGTTGACCCTGGTGGGTGCCGACCACGTCGTCGCATGCGTCGTCGAGAAACTATAGGAGACGTTGTGGTTGTCGCTGTACACAGAATACACATTTCCCCCACGGTCAACACTCATGTTCACAAACTGGTGCCCATAGCTCACCGTGGTATCCGGATTATTGTAGATCACGTGGTCCGTGAAGGTCTTGCCCCCGTCGGTAGAAACGGCCACCCACACCACATGATAGCCGCAGGAACCCGCTTGACTGCAAGCAACCTCGCCAGCATTCGCGATGCCGCTAAAGGTCTGGTAGATGATGTGACTGCGTGGATCGATCACCAGATTCCCGATCGCGTTGTTCTGAGCAAGGAAGGCATGGGTGGGGTCAAACGCCTCTCCCAACTGCGTAAAGGTCGTTCCCGCATCGTAGCTGCAATTGACGTCAATGTTGAAGGTTGCCACATCATGATACGAGATGCAGACCTTCGAGGCTTGATCTGCCGCAATCCATTCGCGGTCATCACCAGGAACAGTCGCGCTGGTTGGGTTCAGCTTCCAGGTCTTGCCCGCATCCATAGATGTACTGACATCGATGTTGGCCAGATTTAAGCTGGCCACATAGACAGTATAGTTGCCTGATCCATTCTTGGCCGGCGCTGTGGCGAGATCAGTATCACCACCGCCGGGCGCAACGGGCGCCCCCTGCGACACGGCGTTGGGTGAGGCGAGGGCCGTATAATGACGCCCACTGTCAGTTGACCGCCAGGCTTGAGTTCCCGCACCCAGTCCATTTTCCGAGGAAGCATAGAAGTGTCCGGCCATATCTGCCCGAATCTGTGGTTCAGCCGCATTATTGGTACAACTTGCCCCACCACCAGGACAGGTGACGCTGGGGGTACTCGAAAGCTCAAAGATCGTGAAGACAAATCCGCTTGCGGAAACGCCAGGTGTCGAGGAAAATACAAAGACACTGAGCAGGGCTAGAACAAATGCTGCCAGTCCTGAAATGGACCGGCGTAACAAAGTACTCAAAGTGTACCCTCCTTCTGCATTCTCATGACGACAATTTCGCGATGCAGGTGTCAGGGGTGTGCTCAGTCAAGGACATATCCCTCGCTTATCTCCTTCGCCAACCTTGCGGTTGGCGAAGGAGATGACTTTTCCCCATCATCGCTAGAAGCAAAAACGAGGAGCATGTGCAAGAAACGAGCAATACATCTTGAGAGAATGAAGATATTGCTTCTATCTCCTGGAAACTCCCTTCCCTTAAGATACGTTACAAACGAATAAACCGTTTAGGGATCTAAACGTATCTAAAACGTATTTAGCCTCAACACCAACTCCAACTGGTGCTTTGAGATGGACCAAATCTTTAAAACGCATACAGTGTGTCGTAAAATGAGCAGCGCATCCCGGTAGACAAAAGTAAGAAGAAATGGCTCCTGGTGTTCTTTCAGAGCCTTTTTTGCCTTTTCTCGTAGGGGATCGAACTGATCAAGAACGAATGGAGGAACGGAGCGGGGAAGCGTTTGGGGACTCTCGTTTGGGACCGTTTAGGCATATCCTCTTTTGCTCTTTTCTCCCAACTGTAGCAGATCGATAGACTTCTTGCCACACAAGCAGTAGAAGTGACATACGCACCCTATATTTATCACACTATCAGTAAAAAATCTGTACATTAATAATGATGAGTATATTACATTATACAAACTCATCCTTTGTGTATTTTGTCGTCGAGAAGTGGTACCATCCGGCTACATTGCAGATGGCGTGAGCTAAAGACTATTTCGAGAGTAGTATACTATCCATAGTTTCAAGAACGCCTATGCAATGGGAACGTTCTTGGACGTTTGGGAAAGATCGCTTCCCATATATCCCCGTCGCGATTCCATGCGAACAGAGTGGCTACGATGCCTTGCTATGGGAAGGCTGGTCGACCTGAACTTGATACTAGTGATCCATCTCTCATGAGATGGCAGATCACTCGTCTTTTAGTCGTTTGTCAAGGAGGATTTGTTTTTATGTTCGACGAGAAAAATCCCATGTTCCAGGAGTTGACCGATGAGGATCTGGACCAGGTTGCTGGCGGCTCCGGTCTGTTTGGCGGTGTCGTGGGCTCGGTCTTGAATACAGTCAACGGTACCGCTTCAAATGCCACGACGATGGCGACGTCAACAAGCCTCCCTCTTGCGACTGGTGGTGTGAACGTTGGCGTGCAGACTCTAGCCGGTAGCGTGAACCTTGGTCTTGGCACTGATCTCGGCCTCTAGCAGCGCAAAGATCGATGGAACGCAGGGAAAACGTCTAGGCGTTTTCTATTTGCTCTGTCATATGATCTCTCAAATGCGGCTCTGCTCGTAGTCACTGGGAAATGCATTGCGAGCAGAGTTTCTCCAGCCGGTTGGTAAGTTGTTCGAAGCACTTACCAACCGGCGCTCATTTTACCATGTTTTCTATGACCTCTTCAAATCGTTCGATTTTTCGTGAAGATGCTTATAAGCGGCATCTTCAGAAGCAAAAACAGAGCATTATCCTACGCCTGGCGACACCTCCAGTGTGGATTTTTGCCTGGCTGCTTTTGCTCTGTTTCCTGGGAGCCAGTCTCCTGGCGTGGAGAACGCAGGTCCCAGTTTTCGTGGGAGGGCAGGGGATTTTGACGCGACAAAACTCCACACATGGAGCGATCATCGTCGCGGTGCTCTTTGTGCCAGTGAGCCAACAAAAGCAAATCCATCCCGGTCAAACTGTCGAATTACGTGTTGGCCCAAAGGCGGTTTCTTTACGCGGTGTCGTTGCGTCTCTTGAATCACACGTGATGAGTCCTCTGGATATACGCACTCGTTTTCAGCTTCAAGGTGAGAGCGCGTCGATGGTTGCTGAGCCTTCTGTAACGGCGGCTCTGCGTCTTGATGCTACGCTCTCAGCCAATCTCTATGCAGGAAGTACCTTTTCAGCTCGTGTCCAGGTGGGATCACAGAGTGTGCTTTCCCTGTTGCCTGGCCTCAACCAACTCGTTTCGTAGTTGGATAACCCAATACCAACTGTTTCTCTCTGTACGACCACTTCAAGGGTGAGTAGGCCATTTCCTATGCGCCTTTTTTCATTACCGGGAGGATACTATGCTCATAGGGGGATGCTGTGCTTATGGAAGAACACACACCAAAGGGATATGAGACCGCTCGGGCCATTTATGATGCCCATCAGACAAGCAAGAGGCAGAAAGCTGTGCAGCCTCGATTATCACTGCCCAGTCATGAACAGGGGGAGAGTGGGTGTTTGCCGTCTGCGCCAGTTGCTCCGATACCCACAAGCGCTGAAACTCCTACCCATCCCATGAGAGCGCTCAAAGAACTCGTAGTAGAGTCCGCACGACCCGTGGCATCTATTAAAACCATGGTGATTGATCCCTCGCGCTTATTCTCAACTGAAGAAGTGCAGACACCTTCGGGACCGCGCTTGCTTGCCTTACCCAGCCATCACAGAAGCACAGGCGTCTCGAGATCAGTTTCACCCAGCCCGCAGACTGCTAAGCACAGTACGACGCATCCGGCCATACTGTCGCTACCCAGCCGACAGAAAGAGGCCGTGCCGTCGAGGAATAGACAGCGTGTCGACGTCGCCAGTTCCTCTCAAGGTCGACCCGTTCCCTCTGTGCAATCCTCGCAGGAGCGCCAGCAACCGCGACAAGCAACGGAAAAGGCGCGCACCCAGGAACCTGCTCGTCCTCGCCGTCTGAAGCGCCTCCGTCGTGTTCCTGCAATGCGACAGATGACCGCGGTTGAATGTGGAGCGGCTTGCCTGGCGATGATTCTCACCTACTATGGGTGCGCCACACGTGTTTCGGATGTGCAGGAGCGATGTGGAGTCGGTCGGGATGGCTTGTCCGCGCGTGCCATTGCGAAATCCGCGCGCCAGTATGGATGCAAGGTGCGCGCGGTCTCGTTAAAGGTCGAGGATTTCCGTTTTGTCTCACTTCCGGCTATCATTCACTGGGAGTTTAATCATTTTGTGGTTGTTGAACGCTGGTCGAAGAGGTATGTTGACCTTGTTGATCCGGCCGTTGGGCGTCGACGCATCACCCACGCCGAGTTTGAAGAAGGCTTCACTGGCGTCGTCCTTATGGTCGAGCCAGGACCTCAGTTTACGCGGCAATCTTCCCAGCGTTCGTTCTCTCTGGGGACGTATGCACGTTCCATGTTGTCTCTCCGCGGCATTCTCGTCCAAATCATCGGTGCGTCGCTGCTGTTGCAGTTGCTTGGTCTTTGCGCCCCCCTTCTGACAGCAGTGGCGGTCGATACGATCATTCCATCCGCGAATCGAGATCTTCTCATGCTGCTTGGCGTTGGAATGCTCCTGTTGATTTTCGCGCAAGGGGTCACGAAGCTTTTGCGTGCCACGTTGATTATTTATCTGCAAACGCGCATTGATGTGCACATGACGCAGCACTTCTTTACCCATTTGCTCAGTTTGCCATACCGCTTTTTCCAGCTTCGCTTAAGTGGTGATTTGCTTTCCCGTATGAGCAGTAACGCTGCGATCCGCGATCTTCTCTCCAGCCAATTGATCTCGACAGTGCTCGATAGCAGCAGCGTGCTTCTTTCTCTGATAGCCTTGATCTGGTTATCCAAACTGATTGCGGGTGTGACCGTACTCATTGGCGCGTTTCAGATTGGCTTGCTGCTGCTCACTGCTCCATCTGTGCGTAGGCTTATGCAACGCGAGCTCATGGCCCAGGGGAAAGCTCAGGGCTACTTGAATGAAACTCTGGCTGGCATCGCTACCCTCAAGGCTGCTGGCGCTGAAGAGCGCGCATTCGACCGCTGGACGAATTTGTACTTTGAGCAGATGAATATCTCCATTCGCCGCAATTATCTTGTCTCGTTGATTGGGGTAGTCTTCGAATTGCTTTACAATCTTTCCCCCACGCTCTTGCTCTGGATTGGAACGCTGCAAGTCATCAATGGCGCGATGCCTCTTGGCACGATGTTCGCGCTTAATACGCTGGCAAACCTCTTCCTGATGCCGCTCAGTTCGCTGGCATCGAGTGGACAGAAATTGCAGATTGCTGGCGCCCACTTCGAGCGCATCGCCGATGTGCTTGAGGCCGAACCTGAGCAAGATCCGCAGCAGGTGCGTACACCGCCAACACTGACTGGTCGTATCGAGGTTCGCAATGTGCGTTTCCAGTATGCACCACACACGCCGCTGATTTTGAACGATATTACGGTGAATATTGCTCCTGGACAGCGGGTTGCGCTGGTTGGGAGAACAGGCTCAGGCAAAAGCACATTGGGGAAATTATTGATTGGGCTGCTCACGCCAACGCAAGGGACGATCGCGTTTGATGGAATACCACTACAAGAGTTGAACTATCGCGAGGTTCGCAGTCAGTTTGGAGTCGTTCTGCAAGAATCGTTCATCTTTAGCGGCTCCGTACGCGAAAACATCGCGCTCAATCATCCAGAGATGGACATGGCACAGGTGATGAGAGCAGCACAATTGGCAGCCATCCATGAGGATATCGAGAAGATGCCCATGGGGTATGAGACGTTACTGTCTGAGGGAGGAAGTTCTTTTTCCGGTGGGCAGCGCCAGCGACTGGCCCTGGCTCGTGCCCTGGCTCACCAGCCAGCCGTCCTTTTATTAGATGAGGCAACAAGCGCGCTCGATGTCACGACCGAGCACGCGGTAGAACAGAATCTCTCGCGCTTCTCCTGTACACAGGTCGTCATTGCGCACCGCTTAAGCACCATCCGCAACGCGGATCTGATCCTGGTGCTGGATCAAGGGCGTATCGTGGAGCAAGGGTCTCATGAAAGGCTCCTGCGTCATGGAGGCTACTATGCCCAACTGATCCAGAGCCAGATTGAAAGCGGTGAGATCGAAGCGGCGTAGCATGGTTTCAAAGCAGATTTCCTTCGTCAACGGCCATAAGAACCAACGCTGGCCTGGTTTCGTCCCCATGTGGAGAGTCGGGTCAGCGGTGGCTCTTACCAGGGCTTTTCAGTATACAGTTTTCCCGTGAAATGCTTATTTTGCAGAAGAGCAGCCAGCCCTTTCGGCGGAGCTTCTGCCTCTTCCTCCTTGATGACAGACTCGGTGAGATTGCGACCGCTATTCCCTTTTTTCTCCAACAACTCATAGATGTCACCCAGTATTTCTTCCACGTCGTGAGGTTCTCTACACCTACCTCCATTAATGAAATGGGATGAGTATAACCCGACTCTCACATGTATCATCATTCCCCGGATCCGGAGAAGGCGAATTTGAAGAGATGCGAAAAAAGCTTTGTAGCGTTTTTTTCTTTTGCCGCTACAAAGCTTCACGACGAACAGGGCTTCGAGTTTGCACACCCAACCATCTCTCTGATAGACTTATGCCTACATAACAGTAGAACTCACCTTCCCAAACATGCTCTTACATTGTAAAAACGAGATAGTCTGATACCCTTGAGCAAGTAGACGTTCTGCAATTTTTTTGCCTCTTGCTGAGCATTAACGTCACTGCTTTGATGAGCATGGGCAAGCATTTCCTGCACCTGTTTGTCCCAGGTAGAAGTCCTCCATCCCTTCCTATCGCTTTCAATAAGCGGGCCAAAAGATTTGAGGACGGGAAGTGGCGCGACTGCTCCTCCAAATATCCCCTCACCCTCAAGGACATGCTCACCCCTCTTAGCCACTCACGGCCACTCACGCGGCCGCATCAATACCTCCCGCGAACTCCCGCTCATCGCATCTCCTCTACTTACCGCCTGGTCGACTCCATCGGACCCAACACCACGACTTGCCGATCCACAATCTCCACACCTGGCCCCAACTGAATCATGCGCGATTGGCTGTGAATCTTGCCCAGGACCCGCATCTGCTTTCCCATGCTCAAGAGTGGCACCCAGATCGCTTCCCCTCTCTCTTTTCCTTGCGCCGCCAGTGCCGCCAGCTGCTCCTCCTCCCATGGCAAGATCGAATGGACCATCACCCCCTCTTCTGTCTTCGTTAACCGCATGAATCCTGCATACCTTCCTTCTCCCAAAATACGTCTCTATTGTACCTCATCTCGTCTCACACCTCATCACCTGGCGCACCACCAACACCACACCCTGCCCCGCCAGTGCCTGCAGAAAACGCATCATGACCCGGAGCTGCCGTCGACTCAACACAAACATGGCTCACCTCCCTTTCTTCCCCTAGTGTGGGCTCTTCAAGACATCCAGATGAAGGTGTTGTCAAGTTATTGTATGGGGAAGAGCGTCGTTCTGAGGAAAAGCTTGTTGGGAGAGCAATGGCAGGGAAGAAACTGGAGAAATGGGCTTGCTATACAACCCTGTCTCTAGCGGTGATATCGTTCCAAGTCTCAAAGCGCTCCTGCATGAGGGTACGATAATCTGAAGCACAGAGTCGATGTCTTCTTGGTCGAAAATGGTCAGAGATTGGTCCAAAGGCCGAGAGAAATCGTTGCGCATGGCCAGGAGATGTGAACCGTCGCATCGTCCGCTCTCGTTGTCGAGTGGGTTGGTGGGAATTTTCCGCTCGATTGTTCAAGCCTTTGTGCTGTCGGTGTTCGATACTGGACAGAATTTCCCTCTTGGCAGCGGCGTAACTCGCAAGCTTGTCAGTAATGATCACACGAGGCACGTACTCCAGCCCTTTGAGAAGCTTGCGGAAGAACTTTTTGGCGGCCTTTGTATCGCGTTGAGACTGCACCAAAATATCGAGCACGTTGCCATGCTGATCCACCGCGCGCCACAAATAGCTTCGCTTGCCATTGATCGTCAAAAACACCTCATCCAGATACCACTTGTCTCCCGGTCTCGAGCGTCGATGCTTCAACTCATTGGCGTACATTTGGCCGAATGTGAGACACCACTGTTAGAATGTTGTGATGAAGGCACGTGGATGGTATCCTACTCCCGTAGAGAAGGTGGGAACGCCTCAGGGGAATGTGGTGTTTGGGCCAACCGAAGTTCGTCATGAGACGTAGGAGCTCGTACCACTGTTTGGTTGCCCACCCGGATCTCTCAACTGAGACTGGAGAAGACTCCAGAGCTCGTATCGGTGAATGATCACCTCTTGCCCATGAACACGTGCCTCATCCTGATTTTGTTGGTATGGTTTCTCATGCACAGGAAAGGATTTTTGCATGCACACTCGTTCTGATTCGCCGGGGTGACGCGTTTTGTGGCCCTGGATCTTCACCGCATCTACCTGGTTGTTGGGGCTGTCGACGCGAGCCAGCAGATCATGTTAACTCCACGCCGCTTTGGCTTCGCGGCATTCTGGGCCTGGGCGCCAGAACACTTGTCTCTCTCGGATGCAGTCGTTCTGGAAGCAAGCACCAACGCGTGGGAAATGCACGATCGCCTGGTCCCGTTGGTAGCCAATGTGACCGTTGCCCACTCGTCTACCGTCAAACTCCTCGCCTCAGTTCGTATCAAGACCGATGCTCGTGATACCATCAAGCTGGCTCAACTCCTCGCCGCCCGTCTCGTTCCAGCAGTCTGGGTTCCTCCCCATGATGTGCGAGAGATGCGAACGCTGCTCGCGCATCGCAAACGGCTCGTGGCGCAACGCACCCAAGCTTTCAATCGGCTCCATGGATTGCTTCAACGCCATAACCTGGAGCAGCCCGAACATCAACGTTTTCTCACAACGGTGTCCGACTCGGCCTGGTGGAGCCAATTGCCCTTGACGCCAGTCGAAACCATGCAAATGCAACAGGATCGACGTCTTCTCCAGACCTTGCAAACGCTCATTGAGGAAGCTGATGAACAGATCCATGCCCTCAGTATCCAGAACCCCTGGATCAAGAGGATGCCATTGCTGTTGCAACTCCCCGGTTTTGCGGTGCTCAATGCCATGACAGTCCTGGCAGCCATTGGCAATATTCAGCGATTTTCCACAGCTCGGCAGGTAGTCAGCTATGCTGGGCTGGCACCGAGTATTCACGAGTCGGGTCAGACGCATCGAGGTGGCCGCATTACTAAGGAAGGACGCCGTGACCTGCGGGTCGCATTAGTAGAAGCAGCCTGGATGGCGGTGGAGCACCATTCCCATTGGAAAGAGCAGTTTGAACGGTTGGCTCACCGTATTGGCAAGCAGAAAGCGATTGTGGCGATCGCGCGCAAATTACTGGTAGCCATCTGGCATATCCTCTCGCATGAACAAGCAGATCGGCACGCAGATCGGCAGGCGGTACGCGCGCCCCGTTGCTCGCATGGATTTCTCGGACGGGCATCACTCCAGGAAAACATCGTGCTCCAGGGACACGAGCGCGCCTGTTGCAGGATTATCTCCGGCAATTAGGACTGGCAACCGAGGTTGAAGGTGGTGAACCAGCACCATTCCAGTCATCTGGATAGAGTTGGTCTCCCTCTCTCATCTGGCGCCAAATGATCGGCCACTGCCATCTCCTGTTTGATGCCATGTTAAGAACAGACCAAACAACCGTTTTCCTTCTTGTTTCATTCAGCATGGCAGAGGGTCGCATGCGCGTTTTTTGGGGAAAAGATCAGATTGCAGCTGGGAAGATCTCTCTTTGCTTTTTTTCTTGACAAATTCATACATCGGTGACGAATGGTTTCGTAGGTGAGCACAACCCCACGCTCTGCCATGAGCGCTTCAACATCACGGAAACTGAGCGAAAAACGGAAATATACCCATACGCAATGACTGATAACAGTGGGTGGAAAGCGGTATCCCTTGTAAGGAGATGCTGAGCTGTTCTTTTTCATAAGGCGTATTGTATCATATTGCCCAGCTTTCAAGCAGGCTTCCAGTCAAGTTGACAATACCGTTGTTGATTATCCATAGTGTCCATTGCCACTCCTGTAGCTGTATTGAGGCCTTTACGGCTTCTTGACAGCTTCTATGCAGAGCTCAATGCGCGTGTCGTAGCCAACAAGGGAGATGCCCATATCCAAGACCTGGTTGAACTGCATACCAAACATGCGCCGGTCGATAATACCAATTGAGAGGAGGCCAAGTCTCCAACCATCGCTAAAGGGATCGCGTGCGTAGCCATTGAAATCTGTTTGAAAACTAACAGTATGCGTCATGCCACGCATAGTCAGATTCCCAGTGATAACGCAGCTTTTGGAGGCAGTACGCCTGACCCGCGTGCTCTCAAAGGTAATGGTAGGATAATGTTCGACGTCAAAGAAATCAGCAGAGCGCAGGTGTGCATCTCTCTGCTCAATACCCGTTGAGAGACTGGCCGTGTTGACCGATGCCTTGACCCAAGAATTTTCCGGTTGTTGGGTATCCAGATAAATAGTTCCTTGTACCTCATTAAAGCGTCCTTTGACGACATTAATCATCAGGTGCTTCACGGAAAATTCAACGAGCGTGTTATACGGATCAATGTCCCAGTACATAGAGATACTCCTACAAAGGTGGCCAAACTCCACAAAGCGTAGATACGTGCGTGAGAGAGGAGAGATCGCCCCCCTTCTTCTTACTTCGTCTCTTCAGCCTGGGTATGCCACATGTTTAGCGGTTGTGTCGCTTTAAAAGCAGTGCCGTTTGATGATAGCCCACGCCTACCGCCGCGAACACCAGGTAGTCGGTCGCGATATTTAAATAATGGTAGGCAAGAGTGACAGGATAGGAGGCCAGCGTCAGGTTCCCAAACTGTTCCAGGGTGTCCAGATATTGTTTGGGCTGAAGACGCTCTGCCCAGTGATCCATCAAAACTCGCGATGCCTGGTGGGTAATAAGGGCGATGTTCTCCCCCGTTAACCCATGTTTGTTGAGTAAGCTCTGAACCATCGTGGGTATCCCTTCCATTGCCGAAACCTGGAAGGAATAAATGCCTGTATCCTCCGTGATCTTGTATGTCGCGCGTGGGGTATCACGCGCTTGCATGGTCATCGCGCCATATTGAGCACTCAGCGTTTGCGTTGCGTAGTCGACCAACTCAAAATCTGCCTCTGGCCCAACAACTGCAGCACCCGCACCATCGCCAATACTGAGCGCATGCCCTTGCGTGTAATCCATATACTGTGTCCAGTTAGTTCCGCAGGCGATCAATGCATGATCGCTCCAACCCGCTGTAATGGCAGTGCATGCTTCAAGCACGCCAAGCAAAAAGGTGCTAAATTCGTTATTGATTGGCACAACCAGAGTGTGTTCGGGCAATTGGGCACCTTTATGTACCAGATAGAGACTATTGGGTGTGTAGTATTCAGGGACTGACGCATATCCGTAGAGCCGATCAATCTCTTCTGGAGTCACGTGCGCTCGCTGGAACGCTAACCGAGACGCTTCAACCATCAGTGGTTCAAGCCGCTCACCTTGAGTCAGGTACCGCCTTTCTTTCATGCCAGTAAAGAGGTCCTTTTCGGCGATCCCCTGGGCGTTTGCTTCTGTGATGACCTGATGAAAAATAGGATCGTCATTGACGCGAATGTTCGGCGGAACGCTAAAGCCGCACCCTTTGATTCCTATGCGATTCAAGCTTTTCCTTTGCCTGCTCTGAGCCATTGCTTTGGGCTGACTAACCAAATGTTTCAGTAGCTGCTGCATGCTTGTTCTTTTTCTCTTTGTAATTTGCTTATTTAAATATTTGATATAAACACAAAAGGATCCAGGTTGAATAGGCCCATTCAAATAGGCCGCGAACCTGATCAATCGGGTTCGCGGCTACAGGTACTTTCTATCTGAGACGGGATTTGTCACAGTGAAACGTGCCTACCCTTTTTTGCCAAAGAAGGCGGTCAGTGTATCCGCGCGTTGTTGCAATGAACGCGGAACTTCTTCGAGATCAACCATGACTTCAATCACACAAGGCACCTGCGCCTCAAGCGCGTGGTGCAGAGCGCCTTCGAACTCAGCAAGATTCATAGCTTTAAAAGCATCTATACCAACACCCCAGGCGATGGCACTCACATCTAATGGGGTACTAAAAGTAGTTAGATACGATTGCCCGTTGAGCAATTTCTCGCCATTGTACACCATCCCATGACCCCCGTTGTTCAGTACCACCCAGATGATCGGCAATTGATATTCCGCAGCCGTATGGATCTCCATACCGTGCATGCCAAAGGCCCCATCACCAAGCAGTGCAACGACCGGTCGCCTGGGGGCTGCGATCTTGCCACCAATGGCCGCGGCTACAGAGTAGCCCATCGATGCCGTATTAGTCGCGAAAAACACCGTTCCAGGTTGGCGTGCTTCATAAAATTGACCTGCCCACGAGAGGCAGTTACCATTGTCGACAAAGAGCAACGTCTCGTCAGGCAGCACCTCATTCATTTTCGAGACGACCGCTTGCGGCTTGAGGATGGAAGCCCCTTTCTGAAGCATTTCGACATCATAGTAGCGAGGGGTCTCTGTCCGCATACTTTCCACTATATTCTCTGTCGGGTGCGGCCTTTCCTGTGGGAGCGGAGTCAGCGTACCAAATGCCTTCGCAAGCGCTTCGAGGATTGCCTTCGCATCACCAGTCACGCTCTGATCAACAGGATAGATATTGCCGATTGCCAGGGGATCAAGGTCAATCTGGATAATGGTACGGTGAGGGGGCGCGAGTCTCTTATCCCACCCGTTCGTTTGAAATTCTCCCAGGCTCGTGCCAATGATCACCAGAACGTCAACCTCTTCAGAACACAAATATGCTTCCGCCAGGGGATGACCGCCGAAGCCAAACACTCCAAGCGAGAGCGCATGCCGCTCCGGGAAGGCGCTCTTGCCCTTCAGCGTCGTAGCAACTGGAATCTGTAACGCTTCCGCCACTTGCTGGAGAGGAGCCCACGCACCAGAAAGATTAATCCCATGTCCAACAAGCAAGGCAGGCCTTTGCGCTGTCTGCAAGGTAGCGGCTACATCCCGGATCGCCACTGGATCGCCCGAGGGAAGTGTATGAGAGAAAAATTTTGTGACAGGGAGTCCATCATCGGGAGCGGATTGCTTGACCACATCGGCAGGAAGATTGAGATGCACCGCGCCAGGCCGCCCGGTCAAAGCAGCGCGGACCATCCGGCGGATCATATGTTGCATCTGTTGGCCACTCTGGAGCATCAGCGACAATTTGCTGGCAGTACGATAGACCTCAACGATATCGATGGTCCGGTTCCCACTGCTGCTATCTTGCAAGCCACCTTTGCCAAAGACACTTGTTGCGACCTGACCGGTGAGCGCCAGCACGGGAATAGAATCACTCGTTGCGCTGGTGATGCCCGTCAGCAAATTCGTCGCACCAGGACCACTAGTCCCGCAACAGACCCCCAATCCACGGCGCACACGTGCATAGCCCTCGGCCATAAATGCGGCTCCTTCCTCATGTTTGGCCAAAACGGGTTGAATACGCTGCCGTTGCGCAAGGGCTTCGAAGAGTGGAACCAGGGGGCCGCCTGGAACTCCAAATATATGGGTAACACCTACCTCCTCAAGAGTTTGCAATAGGATGTGGATGGCAGGGGATTCCAGCATAGCCGGTGTGGTCAGTGACTCCGTCACAGTAGATGTTTCCTGCGCTTCCTGCGCTTCCTGTACTTCCTGCATTTTATAAAATCGCTCCTTTCACTTGCTATATCTAAAAGCAGTGGGGCACGAGGAGAGGATCTCTCAGGCGAATCTCTGCCGAGAGTCCGGTACATTGTTGCGATGCACAGGGAAGAACACGGCAATCCATGCCTTTCCGCCTGAAAAATAGACCATATTTAGAAAAAAACGTTCCTCTCTCGATAAAAGTGCAAATGGTTCAACCTTATTTGTATATACCACTTCACCAATATATTGTCTAACTATCTCCCCATGATAGCGCAAAAGTGCTATAAAGCAGATACAAATATACAAAATATGAACCAGCATGCTAATAAACTCAAGCATTTATATGAGACTATTTTGCTAGGATTCAAAAAATGGTCAGAATTCTCTTAATGGGCGTTCAACGCTGCGAAAAGTTATCAATTCTATCAAGAGCAAATGCAGCTCAAGTGGCTTAGGGAGCCAAACGATCTAAATTTATTTCTGCTTCTTCCGAAACAAATGAAGTCTAGTGATGAGACGCTGATAGAACGCTAATAGAGCATTCACCTTCAACCTTATAGATTTCTATGTTTGAATATGCTACATTTAACCTGAGTCCCATGGGATAGGGCTTCTCCTGGCTCTGGCTGACCCTTGTCGTCTTAACTCTTTGTGGAGTATGAAGATCTCCGTTTCACAGAGATCAAACGCGCTATATCTGCAAAAGATCGTGGAGAGGAGGGAATGCCAATATTTTCAGCAATGGGTAAGAGGCGCGACATGAGTAAAGATCTTTTCGATGCGAGCCTTGGCTTAGCTTTTAGTCTCAGCGTATTTGAGCGATACCGGAAAAACGGCCTGTTGCGGGCCGAGATTCATCATGTACCTGGCATTAGTGGTCGCTGTATGGGATATATACAGCTCGTTGAAGGGTGGTCACCTCTTGTTATGTTGAGGCAAGGAGCGGGGAACGCCAACCGATGGCACTCAATACCCTAATCACAGTCGATACTGAGAAGGGGCCATTTGAGTGGAAACTTTTCCCTCTTCCAGCACCACCTTCACCAACGCCACCAACATCACGATTAGACTCTTCTCCTCGCCCGGAGCACAGCACTCCTGTCCCCAGAATCGTTGCGCCGCTCGATGTGACAACATTACATGGCTGGACAGACCAGCACAAGCTGATGTTAACGACAGTGTATAGAGCAATCGATGGGCAACGAAGCATTGAGGCGATAAAGAGAGAGATGCCACTGCGGCCAGAGGTCACGGAGGAAGCGCTTCGTGTACTCTTAGCCCTCAAACTCATCACTATAACCTAAGCTTTATCAAGGAAGGATAGGCACAATGAATAAAGGTATGCCCAATCAAGGATGGTCTCCCAATGAATTGGTGGAACAGAAAAGCGAGCGACATGGGTTAGTACAATGGTGGTATAATCTGACCTCCATCCCAGAACCTCCCGCAAATGCTTCTTTCGCGCAGCGAGAAGCCGCCAGAAAATCACATCTTTTGAGCACCATTGTTTTCTGGCTTTGCGTGTCCTTTATTTTGTTTATCCCTGCTTGCTTTGCTTTACCCAACCCCTATGTAATTTATGCGGACCTGGGGATGCTTGTGCTCTCGATTCCCGCGCTCATTTTAAATCGCGCCAGACACCTCCAGGCCGCAGGCATTTTGCTTACATTCGCATTCGAAGCGGCTCTCACCATGGTCATTTTCACAACCTGGCCCCTCGACGAACCGAGTATCCAACAATATGAACTATTTGTCTTTGGCGAACTGCTCTGCGTTTCGCTCCTTGCTCCAGGCAGTGTCTTTATCGTCATGGTCTATAATATGGCGGTCATTGCTGTAAGCCTCATTTGGCAGCCACACAACCAGGTTCTCATGCATGATATGCAATCTCAGTTTCTCCCCATCTTGATCAGGCCCATAGCGGTCCAACTGCTCGTTGCGTTTGTCTCATTTTTATGGGTGAGTGGAACGAACAAGGCAGCTAAGCGCGCTGACAAAGCGGAAATGATAGCCAAATTGGAGCATGAACTGGCGGATCAGAAACAAGAACTTGAGCAAGGTATTCAACAAATTCTGGACATCCATATTGAGGTGGCAAACGGCAACCTGAATGCACGTGCGCCACTTACCCAGGGAAATGTTCTCTGGCAGATTTCAAGAGCACTGAATAACTTGCTTGTTCGTTTCCAGCGAGCAGCGCAAGCCGAGCAAGAGCTGCAACGTGTGGAGTATGCGGTCAACAAGACCGTTCAGTCAATTCAGCATGCGGATGCTCTACATCACAATCCTCGCATCGGCCTGACTCATACACAAATTGACCCGCTTATTGCCGCATTGCAAGGCAAGACAATTGATTACAACACAGTGGCTCCCTTTGACCCACGATCCTCTCAGAGAGCCAGGGAATAAACAGGAGAAAGGCAAGCAATGAAAAAGATTGCTTGCCTTCTTGCTTCAACGAAATGGAATCCCAACCCTCCTGGCTCCCTATACTTTCTCGTAATTTGGCTCTCACGCTTCAATTTGCATCAGCAAAGCCTGCCATTGTGCTTCATCATAAAGAAGTACCTGCCGGGGAGATCGACCAGGAGCAGGCTTGAAGACGACATGAAAGCCGCCGGTATTATAAAACGCCAGTTGTATGGTTCCTGGCTGGTTGAGAATTGTGATCGGGATAGGACCATGAAGGGCAATATATTGATTCAGGAGATTAACCTGATGAAGCTCTGTATTGTTGGGGGTGTTGGCGGACTTCTCTGCGTGTTCTCTGTGTTCCAGCTTTGCTTGTTCTATACTCTTTTGAAAGAGTAAGATTGCCTTTGCCCGACTAGATATCTGTAGTTTGGAATAAATATTTGTGAGATGCGTGCCAACTGTTCTATGATCTTTCTTAATTTCTTCTGCAATCTCTTGGTTCGTCTTGCCTTCGGCCAGCAGGCACATAACTTGCATTTCTGAACCTGTTAATGTATTGAAAGGGTAGGGAAAATATTGCCGTAGCAATATCTTCCCGCGCCAGACCCAAACTGCTTCAATTCGGCTCGTCACGCCCAATCTAGCATATATTTTCTGCAGGCGATTCGTAATGGCCTTGCTACTCATGCCGAGGATTGATGCGATCTCTGGGTTTGTCTTCCCTTTTTCGACGAGCCTCATTATTTGCAAGTCTTTTTCAGATAAGACGAATACTAGTTTTTGGCTATCATCCATTGCGCCGCTCCTGATATTCAAATCACCACTACCATATCATAGCTATAGGAAACGATCAAGCAGATACGGTCGCAGAGAACAGAGAACAGACTCTCTAGGAGGACGAAGCCCCGCGAAAGAATGTATAAAAAGTTTCCCTGCTTACGTAAATCTTTCGACACCACAGCTGCCTCAAGTTCAAACAAACTTTTACGCTTCAGCATAGCAGTCCAGCAACTTTTTAGTGCGCGTTTCTATCTCCCACTGCAAGACACTATTGGTTAGTTGAAAAAGCTAATGATACCTTTTCGTCACGCAGTAGGGGCTTGAGAAGCCAGCCTAGCCAGTTTCTCGAGAACGTTCACCTGGGCAGTTTAGGCTTGGTAACTACTGCTAGTGGCTATATGTATGCCACTCAGTGGTATATCTCTTCTCTCTTGTAGGAACATTCTCTCTCCTTCCCCCGAGGGAGGTCAGAAAAGTGGTCCTTCCTATTCCTGCCCTCCTCCTCTATGCTTGAACAGAAGCAAGCTATTCTGCAATACGGTGTTCTCTAGCCTTGCTCAAAGGGCTGGGATCGCCGCGCACAGAGGGAGGAGAAAGAAATCATGCATCATTGGGCATCCAGGTCCCACCTGAAGAAGTCTCGCAACTCCGCAAGATCTTTCTGGCACTATGCGAGGCCGGTCGTCATCCTTAGCCTCAGCTGCTGCTTTCTGGTGCTTTTTCTGGCCACCCAGTCGCAAGCTGCAGCGACAACACCGACTGGCTTTGGAGGAGCACAAGCTGTTTCCTCGCCCACGGCGCCCGCGCCAACGGTAAACCTCCAAAAACAAACACAACAAGTACCGCTGACCAGCAGCACCACATCCCAGGCACAAAGCAGCCAATCGAGCACGCTAGATCCTTTTCCCAACCCAGGGGAATGGCTCTGGCAAGGCTTAACCTATGTTTGGAATCAATTCTGGCGGACGGCTGTCGACTTTTTTCAAAAGCAAATTATTGACTGGGCCAGCAGCTTTGGTTTTATGTATGTCACCCCGGCGGACCTCTCCTATAAAAACCCCATGATCCTGGCAGGCTCACAGGGCTTTTTGGTTTACCCGAAAAGAGTGAAAAAGAAGTCATTTCTTGCTACACTTAGGAAAACTCAAAACACCCCTAAGAAAGCGAGAAATGACCTTGGATGTACCTTACCATATCTGACGAAATGAAAAAAGCCTTTCCCGAAGCGCTTCACGTGGATCCCACCTCCTTCTACGCCGCCTTTGCTCAGGTGAAAGATCGACGTGGCAAACGAGGGAGACGTTATCCCCTTCCGTTGATATTGACGCTGCTGCTGTTAGGAAAGCTGGCAGGAGAGAGCAGTATCCACGGGATTGTGGAGTGGATTGACGAGAGAAAGGAGCAGCTTCAGGGCTATTTGGGCTGGCCGAGGCGCTTTCCAACGAATTCGACCTACACCTTTGCACTCAGTCAGTGTAATGACCAGGAGATTGCCACCGTCTTGGCTGGTGTTGTACTGAAAGCCAGAGCGGTTGAGCACTGCGGTGAGGAATCTGGTCGGCTTTCCAAGCCAGGTCAAGAGAAGCCGCTCATTCAGGCAGCCATGGATGGCAAACAGATGCGAGGAACCTTAGGACACCAGAGCAGTGAGCAGCCTCCTGTCCATCTGCTCTGCCTCTATGAGTGCCAAAGCGGCATTGTCCTCGCCCAACGTGAGGTTCGCAGCAAAGAAAATGAGATCAGTGCGGCGGCTGCCTTGTTGCATCCCGCCTTGGTCAAAGGGCGTATCATTAGTGCCGATGCCATGCATACGCAAACAAAGTGGTGTGCGGCGGTTGAGCGCTATGGAGGCTACTATCTGCTGATTGCCAAGCTTAATCAGCCACAACTCTATGAAGATCTCCGCGACTTTTTTGAGGAAGAAGACGCTCCCCGCCAGCAGTGGCAGTATGTCAAGAGCGTTCAAAAGGGGCATGGACGTCTGGAAATCAGAGAACTGTGGAGCAGCACGCTGATGAATGACTGGTTTGAGCCGCAATGGGCAGGTGTGGCACAGGTCTTCCGGTTGCGCAGGCACACGACGCATCGAAAGGATGGGAAGGTGCGTGAGGAGATCGTCTATGGTCTCACCAATCTGCCGCCTCGTCTGGCCAACGCAGCACGCTTACTCCAGTTGCAGCAAGCCCATTGGTGTATTGAAAACCGCCTCCACTATCGGCGTGATGTGACGATGGGTGAAGATGCCTCTCAAGTCCGTTTGGCAGGGGCTCCAGCGGCGTTAGCAGCCCTTAATGGAGGGGTACTCGCCATGATGGATTGGTTGCAGGTCAACAATGTCGCCTCTGCTATGCGGCATTTTTGTGCTCAGCCTCGCGAGGCCTTGCAACTGCTGTGTGGCAAGTTATCACGGTAATACGGGTAAACCAAAAAGCCCTGGGCAGGCTCAGCGTGGGCCTTGACAGCGATGAATGGGCTTGTAGCCCTCTTGCTGATCTTTGCAGGCTACCAGGTGATGATGTACCGGTATCTCGACCTCCAAGAAAAAAGTCTCATGGGATCGGTTGCACGCATCCTCGCCGCCGCCATTGCGGCGAACCTGGGATTTTACTTTATCCTTCCACAGCTCATCGAGCTGTGCAACTTTATCAGTATGTCCTTCCTGGGCTGGATCTTAGGGCGCTCCGCAGGAGACTTTACGTTACCCCTGGGAGGCATTAACTGGGTAGAGCAGCCGGTGGTCTGGGCAATATTTATTCTCATCGATTTTGCGGCGTCCATCTGCTATGTGTTCATCGCGATGGTCCGCCTGGCCGTGCTCGACATCTGCATTGTGCTCGCGCCCTGGTGGATTGTCCTGCTGGGGAACGAGTTGACGCGTAACTGGGGACGACTAGGGCCACAACCTTTTTCTCAGCGCTTCTGGTTCAACCACTTCAAGTCATTATCCTTGGTCTCGGCTCAGCGCTCATTGCCAATTTCAGCAAAGTCAACATCAATGCACCCGATATCTGCGCCAACATGTCCGACCAGGCCAAGCAGGCTTGTTTGGATCGCCTTGGACACGCGAGCGTATCTGCAAGCGCCACCCCCATCTCCATCTTTTTAGGGACCGCGATTATCTACGTCGCTTTTAAAATCCCCGGGATGTTATTCTCAGAGGCCGTGAGCGCCTCACTCGGCGCAGTCAATCGCGATGTGACGAACACGACCAAGTCCATCATCAGTAGCGCTAAAACCGTAGCCGCCATTACTGGCATTACCTGATGAGGCAAGGAAATTAGCCATATTCCTCCTCACACCTCATACCGACTGGGCATTTCAGCTTCAATGAAAGGTGGTTCACATTTATGCAAGCTGTTGCTGCCGGAGGGAAAAGCATCGGCCTGGCAGGACTCAAAGGAGCACTCGCCGGGAGCAAACTGCTCGTCACGCTCACTAGCGTAGGAATCTCAGGCGGTTTGAGCGCAATCCTCCTGATCGCCTCGGTGGCAAGTTGGCTTGCGCTCCAGCAACCGTTGACCAGCGGAGCAGGAGCATTGGGCATCGCGCAAGCTGCCTTGAGGCTTGATGGTATAGTTCCACTCCCCATGAAGGCATCTCTGAAGAGATTGAGTGCAGCCAGTTCCTCGTCGGTGACTTTCAGACCAGTGGGATAGATCTGACTATCTTTGACAGCGGTCACCGTTAAGCCTTCTGTGGTGGTCGTGTGAGAGATGAGCTCAAGCACGACTTCCAGGGAAGTGAGGGGGTGAGCACGCCAATTGATCGAGATGAAGGAAAAGAGCCGATGCTCAATCTTGTTCCATTTGCTGGTGGCAGGCGGATAATGCGCCACCGTAATAGTGATCGAGAGATGGATGAAACGTTCATCGTGCAATGCTCTAAGGTGATACTAGCGGTGCTGGTCGGTGCTTTCGCGGCCAAGACACTTATAAATTTGATACATATTTACCAATGGCGAAGGGCCATCAATCGATGGCAAAGAGAACAGGAGGAGCTTGCGCATGGGCAAGACATATCTTAGCGCGGCCTGGACCGAGGCCGTGGCTGCTCTGATCTACAACCGCATTCACAGGCCAGAACCTGATCGCACCTGGACCGATTGGCGACTCCCACTTCACCCAGATAGCGCGAGCAAATACCGCTATCTAGCCATAGACCTGCTAAACGTCCTACGTGAAACACCCGATGCAGACGATACAGTGGTATTTTCGTTCATTAAACAGCAATCAGATGCGGATGGGGATATTGTACGGGAGCTTGTGCGTGGGAAGCATCTGGAGGTTATTCGTCGGTTCGTGCAAGATCCCGAGCACGCAGGCGAGGAGGAATACAAGATCTTGAGTGACCTCGGGTAAACTCTCTCTACTTATTCCTTGAGATGGAATAATGCACCTCACCCTGGTGGCGGCTACGTTATCAGGCGCATCACCCACGAGTTGCGCAACGAGTGTGTTGAAGAGCTAATCTGCTAGCTGAGGGAAAGAAACGGCGCGCCCCTGGGCGATCCCCCGCTGAGAGAAAGCAGTAGCAGAGGAATGGAGGGTGGAAAGGCCAAAAGAGATGAGAAAAACGAGAGTCCATCAGAAAAAAGGGCACGAGGTCTTGCTCGGAGAGGCAGAGCTGTCCGAGGAGAGGAAACCGCACGATCGTCGAGGTTGTGTTAAGGGTATTGTCAACTTAAGCAAAATTGTAGAGTTTAAACAACAGAAGCAGACCCAAAAGTGGGGATGATGCCCATTTTCTGACCGTGTTTTCTGGAGAATCCTGGCGAATGTGGCATTAATGTGGTGAAAGCTCATCAACAAATTTTTTTAAGTTGACAATACCCTCGTAAGAGGTGAATCACACACACATCCTCTGACCACGCTCACACTCACGCTGGGAGATACTCATGACCGTGGACCACACCCTACACATGCAGCTGCCCGATGGCCGCTGCATCGACTTGACCCCAGAGCAGGCCCTGGACGCGCGTTGCCTGGCTCTCTCCCTCTCTGCCCGATCTGCCAGAGGCGCTCGCGACCTGGCTCACGTACCGGCAATCTCCTCCATCCCTCGACCTTCCGCCGCTCGAACCGTATTGCGTCGTCGAGCACTCCCCCCTCGACGGACGCTATCACATTGTGGACTTTGACCTCGATCTCCCCTCTGAGTCATGAACACGACGCCTTCAAACCAACCATACCTGTGTTTGTCACATGTGCTATGACAATGGCAGGAGCGTATGTTGGTCGGGAAGCCACACAGCGTGATGCGATCTCACGATTTCAAAACCGTCTCATATCAGGGAATAGACTATCCCTCTCTGTTGTTTTTGATAACGTATGGCATTAGAAAGAATTAGATCGCTCCTGTGAGAGTTGGTTTCACGAGCATCAATTGTCGGGAGATGTCAGCACAGGAGCAGAATTAAGATGAGAATTTACGTTGGGGGCCTCCCCTACCAGTCAACCGAGCAGGATCTGATCCAGCTTTTTGAGCAGATCGGCCAGGTTACCTCCGCCACAGTCATCACCGATCGTGAGACTGGGCGCAGCAAAGGCTTCGGCTTTGTTGAAATGAGCAGCGATGACGAGACCCGCGCGGCTATTGAGCAGCTGAACGGCTCAACCTTGGGCGACCGCACCATTACGGTCAACGAGGCCCGCGAGCGTCGCGCTCCCGGTGGTGGCTACCAGAGCCGCGGTCGCAGCTCAAATGGTGGTGGTTATCGCGACCGCTACTACTGACGTCGACGGAAGCAAGTAAACTGTGATAGAATCGGCAGCATGGGAGCACCAAAGAAAGCCGATTGGCGAGAAGAACGACGCAAACAAGCATGGAAACTGAAGCAACAAGGATGGCAACAAAAGGATATAGCCAAAGCACTAGGGGTAAGTAAGGGAGCCGTGAGCCAATGGATGAAACAAGCAAGAGAAGGCGGCATAGAAGCACTCAAAGCACATCCTCCTAAAGGCGTGAAGCCAAAACTGTCAATTGAGCAACAAGCGCAGATTCCTGGCTTGTTGGTGGAGGGGGCAGAAGCCTATGGATTTCGGGGAGATGTCTGGACAGGGAAGCGGATCGCGGAAGTGATCTATCGCAGCTTTGGTGTCCGTTACCATCCCGATCACGCCGGACGACTGTTACGAGAAGCTGGTTGGAGTCCTCAACAGCCAATCGAACGGGCGACGCAACGGAATGAAGAAGCTATCAAGCAGTGGTATGAAGATCGTTGGCCAGCGATTAAAAAAAAGCCGAAAACGAGAAATACACCATCCTCTGGGTAGATGAGGCTGGGTTCTATCTGCTGCCAATGGCGGTTCGTACTTGGGCTCCGCGCAGGCAAACGCCTCTTCTGCGCGTGAAACTGACACGGGATCACCTCTCCGCGATCAGTGGGATTACCCTGGATGGGCGGCTTTTCATGCAAGTGCGCCAGACCTCCTATGATGCGGAGGCAGTGGTCGGATTTCTGAAAGTGCTGTTGCGTAAGATCAGCGGCAAGGTCCTGATCATCTGGGATGGCTCTCCCATCCATCGCAACCATGAGATCAAGACCTTTCTCAAAACGAAGATGGGCAAACGACTGCATTTGGAGCAACTTCCAGGCTACGCTCCCGACCTCAACCCAGATGAGGGCATCTGGCAGTATCTCAAGCGCGTCGAGATGGGCAATCTCTGTTGTCGGGACCTCGATCACTTGTATCAAGAGCTGCTTCGAGCAAAAGAGCGATTACGTCACAAACGCGACATTATTCGTAGTTGTTCACTGCAATGCGGCTACTCAGTTTAGTTTCTTATCACGATGTCAGTAGTCTCTTCTAGCGAGAAAAGAAGCGAAGAGCATCCTCCCCGCGACAGGGGAGAATGCTCTTCGCTTCTTTTTGGCGGAAAAGGATCTTTCGCAAGTGAATGGATTCATCTCGCCTCTCACTCACCTCACCCCCATCATCCCCCTGTTCCGGTCCTGTTCTGCTCCTGAAACAGTCTCCTCCCGAAGCATTCCTCCAAACCATGAACGGTGCGCTCATCAGGCATATATCTGGCCTCATATTCGAAAGCCATGATTACGCCAGCAAGCACACCTGCTCTATAACCCACAGGACCCCGTCAGGCATCCATGACCCTGCACCTCAACCAGCATGCCTAATACAGCCGTGAGCAGCTCCTATGCCGCCGGCCAACCCTCCACCGTTCATGGACAAAGCCACTAAAGATGGCTTCCAGTCGCGAACACAAGAAAACGCGCGAAGCGTCGACCATGTGGCTCTTCGCGCTGTTCCTTCCAGGTCAAGAGGACCAGTACACCGATCTTCTCCCTCCCTGGCTGCAGCACACTCCTCCCGCACGAACACCGCCGCAAAGCCGATGGCACCCTGCGCGTGGTCTATGGGGCCAGCATTCACGATTGCCGTCCGTGTTCCTTGCGCGAACAGTGCCAATGCAACGGCAGCACCACGACCAAACCGCGCCCGATGAGCCTCCTGCTTCATCCTCTGCCGGTGGGATCGGCTCCGCTGCTCTGGCGAGACTGGAGCAGACGAAACCTTCGACGGACCTGTTTGCGTCTCCACCGTCAACATCTGGACATCCAGATGGGGCCAGAGGGGTTCTACTACGATACCGAACTGAAAATGATTCCTGCACTCAAACCCCGCCTGGCATTCGTGCCCAATGTGGGTATGCTCAAAGGGGTCTTTGAAGACAAAGAAACCAGTGAACTGCTTGTGACAATTCACTGGTCGCAACGGAACCGACGGGATTCTGCGTCTTTCCAACAACACTGCGTGACAGGTTGCTATTTCAGCTGAGCGGAAGGGCCGCTAGATGGATAGACGATGGATGAGCTGTCGCCAGGATAGGCGATGGATGAGCTGTCGCCAGGATAGACGATGGATGAGCTGTCGCCAGGATAGGCGATGGATGGGCTGTCGCCAGGATAGACGATGATAGGAGCGAGTCCACCCAGGATAGGTCATATTGAGGAGGCCAGCGCCATGCGGGTAGGCGACCTGGGGGGTCGAGTTATGCGGAACGGCAGCAGGGGAGCTAACACCATGCGAGTAGGCGACCTGGGGGGTCGAGTTATGCGGAACGGCAGCGGGGGAGCTAGCGCCATCCGAGTAGACGACCTGGGGGGTCGAGTTCTGCGGAACGGCAGCGGGGGAACTAGCACCATGTGGATAGCCGATAGATGGATGTAACGAGGGTGCATAGTGCGTTGCCGTTTGCTGGGTGATAGCGAGGGAGTGGGCAAGCAGGATCATGCTGGCCAGGAGAGCAACGATGAGGAGCATTCCCTGCAGTTGCCTATGATGTTGACGAGTAAACATGATAGTTCGTCGTATGCACAGCTGCCTACGATGTTGACGAGCAAACATGATGGTTCGTCGTATGTAATGTAAAAGATAGGACATATCTGCTCCTTTCGTGTGGTCGTGTAAGGAACATGAAACGGGACGCACGGTGCTATCCCGGAGAAGTTTAGATAACCTCTATATTTCAATTATAGGGGGACATACTTCCCCCTAATTGGGTATGTACTTGAACGCGCTGAACCCACGGATTGCGCAACGAGATTGCAGCAGCATACAGTTGGTAGAGTGCGAAACGGCTTCAGAAGCCATCTTGGCCACAGCATTTGCTTGTTGACAAGAGGGGGAATGTCACTTCTTCACAGAAAGCATAACAGCAATGAAGGACGTTCGAGAGCCACTTCAGTCATAGATACATCTCGTTGTGTGCAACTTTCTGTCATCGTCTCCCCAGGCGGGGTCTCCTCCTCAAAACGGCTGAGATTGGCGAGAGAAAAGCTGAGAGAAGAGAGCACAATCAGAGGGGGTGGAAGCAGAAGGAGTTAAGGAACAGATGCCTCTTTCGCACTATCAGCAGATCCCTCCTGGTTTTTACTCGGCCTGAAGACAAAGCTCTCCTTGCGCTTAGCTCATTGCACATCTCGTAAGCCAGGCACCCCCTCGGTTCAAGCAGCACTGAAACGGAGGGGAGGTGGTCGTGCTCGTGACCTCGATCGCGCTGGAGCAGCAACCATCAGGTCAGCATGTTCTCCAGGATCCACCGGGTCTAGTCATGGTAGGTCGTCCAGTCGCGACGTACCATCTCAAGACCAATGTCGTCCTGGGGCGGATGTTCCCTGTTCGTATCGCTCAGGCATCTCTCTTCCTGGGAAGGGTCACCGTAAAGGTCGATCCTTTACCGACTTCACTGTCCACGGTAATGGTTCCCCCATGGCGTTTGACGATCTCCTGCACAATGTAGAGTCCCATGCCCAGGCCTGGGATCGCTTTCTGCCTGGGACCAGAGGCCCGATAGAAGCGCTCAAAAATCTTGTCGCGCTGCTCTCGTGGGATACCCAGGCCATGATCACGGACACGGACCGTGACCGTCTCTTCGGAGGTGGAGAGATCCATCTCGACCGTCTCTGCGCCGGGAGAATACTTGATGGCATTGCTGATCAGGTTGGTGAAGACCTGTCCGAGCCGGTCTTTGTCCCCGACCAGTGAGCGTGGGGCGGCACCTCGCACCACCATGGTATGCGTCGTATGTATCTGCTGCATGGTGTCTGCCACCTCATGAAGCAACGCATCAAGGTCGACCGTCTCCTGCCGATATTCCAATTTGCCCGCCTGGATCTTGGAGACATCCAGTAACTCGCCGATCAGGCGTTCCAGTTGCTTGACGGGTCCCTCCACCCGGGAAAGCGCTGTGGCAGCCTCGTGCTGGGATTGCCTTTCCAGTCGCTTTCGCACCAGTTGGGTCTGCATCTTTACTACGGCGAGCGGGTTCCTGAGTTCATGGCCGGCCATGCTGATAAAGTCATCTTTGCGTTGTTCCAGTTCCTTGCGGGCCGAATTATCCAGCACAAAGGCGATGGCTTGGAACGGGTGATGCTGGAAGACGACGGCCCCCACAAGCACAGGAAGACGGCTGCCATCTTGACACACGTACTCTTTCTCATAGGGCGTTATCGACTGCTGCGTGGCAAGTTCCTGATGGGCCTGCTGGGTACGAGCCAGGTAGTCTGGGGGCGTCATGTGCATCCAGTTCATGCGCCCGGCACGCAGGTCTTCGCGGGTATAGCCGGTCATGCGCAGAAAGGTGTCGTTGGCGTCCACAATCTGCTCCCCTTCGATGATATTGATCCCGATAATGCTGGAGTTCATCAGGACGCTCGCGCGCTCCTGACTCTGGCGTAAGGCTTCCTCCGTCCGCTTCTGGTCCTCGATGTCGGTGCACGTGCCAAACCATTTCAGGATGTGTCCCTGCTCATCTCTGAAAGGGATGCCTCGTACCAGAAACCAGCGGTAGTTCCCCGTCTTGCCCTCGCGCAGGCGATATTCGACCTCATGAGATTGGCCGGTGCGGAGCTGCGTCTGCCAGACAGTCCACGTCTTTTGTCGATCATCGGGATGGACGAAATGCAACCACTGGTCTCCATTGACCCCTTCAACGGGAACGTTCAGATAGGTAAGGATGTGCTGATTGCCATATTCCAGAAAGCCATCCGGTCGCGTCGTCCACACAAGCTGAGGCATCGTCTCCAGCAAAACGCGAAGTTCTTCCCGGCTTTCTTTGAGCTGCTGCTCGGCTTGTTTCTGCGCCCCAATATCGGTGCACGTGCCAAACCACTTGAGGATCTGGCCTGCGTCATCACGCACAGGCATGCCGCGGGCTAAGAACCAGCGATACTCCCCGGTCGTGCCATGACGCAGGCGCAGTTCCGTTTCATACACCCCGCCGGTCTGGACGGCACGCTGCCACGCGGAGCGGACGCGTGACCGATCCTCCGGATGCAGACACTGCATCCACCCCTCCCCTGGGCCTCTTCGGTGTTCAGGCCGGTATAGTCGCGCCAGCGTTGATTACACGAGTCCTGAGAGCCGTCCGGTTGCGTGGTCCAGACCAGCTGGGGGATGGCATCGATGAGGGCATGGATTTCCGCTTCGGCGCGCTTGCGCTCGGTGATGTCGATGCTAGCGATGACGAGGTACGCGATGTGGTGATCCGCATCTTTGTGGGGAGTGATCGCGACCTCCAGGTGACGGTCCAGGCCTTCTCTGAGGTGAACCACCGCCTCGAACCGCACGGTTTCTCCCCTGCTAGCTCGCGCGATGGCGGCACACAACTGCTCTCGACTGATCGGAGCACAGGACCACCACCGGGTTTGGGCGAGCGGGTAACCAATGACCTCCTCGCGTCGGACGCGCGCTTCCGCCAAGGGAACCTCATTGATCTCTAGGACGATCCCCTCGGGGGTCAGCACGCCGATTCTGCTATACAAGCCATTCAGGTCCTCGATGGAGAAACGCTCGCCCTGGGGAACCGGCGCCTCTCGTCGGGCTGCGGCTCTGCCCTGGTGGACCTGCACCATCAAGCCCCCAGCCGTGGGAGCGAGTTGCACGTGCAGCCAGGTTCGGGTCACAGGAGACACATACTCCACTTCGGCGGGTGCTCGGGTCTGTCTGGTCTGCTGAACAGCCTGGTAGAGTGCGGTGCTCACCAGTTGGGAAGCACCGCGCCACAAGGGCTTGCCCACTACGTCCTCTCGTGTGGCGCCGAGCAGGGCCTGCGCGCTCGCATTGGCATACACAATCTTTGCGGCATCATCGACGACAAACAAGGCCCCAGGAAGCGTCTCAAGAAGCGTGAGGAGCGTCTCACTCGACGCAGGCGTGAGACGCTGGGTCTGTTCGGTATTCGACATCGTGCGGTAGCTCTCCCTTTCACGTACCCCCATCCCTGAGAACGAAGACGCATTCCTGCTCTCACCTCAAGAAATCTATTCCAATGATGGGTATTGTCAACTTCATTGAAATTGTAGAGCTTATAGAAGAGAAACAGGCCTCAAAGTGGGGATTGCGCCCTTTTTCTTGCCTTGGTTGCTCGAGAATTCTGGTTGATGTGGCATCGACGTGGTGAAAGCTCATCAACGAATTTTTTTACGTTGACAATACCGGTGGGGGAAATAAGAGAGACGCGCTCGATTCCCTGAAGCGCTTTCTGGACGCTTTCTCGCTCTGTCATATCTCCTAAAAATGTTTCTACGCCCTGCGCCTCCAGCTTTTCAGCAACAGATGGTTTACGCACGAAGGCACGCACTGGGATCTTCCGTGCCAAGAGTTCTTTCAGGACGGCATTCCCCACAGCACTCGTTGGGCCTGTCACAAGCATCATGGTCATCTCCTCCTTTCCTCGTCCTCTACTCTACGCGCAAAATGATTTTTCCGCGCGTGTGCCCTTGGAGGGCCTGCTCAAACGCCTGGGATGCCTCTGAGAGCGGGAAGACCCGCTCGGTGATTGGCCGAAGCTGGCCTGTATCTATCAGGTTCCCGATGTGTATGAGCTGTTCGCGATTGGGCTTGACAACAAAAAAGAACGCACGCACACCAAAGGCGGCAGCCTGCTCTTGGGATGGGGGGCTAAACACACTCAGGAGCAGTCCGCCCTTCTTTACGACGCACCAGGAGCGAGCTACTGTCTCACCGCCTATGGTATCAAGCACCAGATCAACATCACGCACCACATCCTCGAAACGCGTGGTGGTATAATCAATGATCTCATCGGCTCCCAACGTGCGTAGGAATGCATGATTGCGTACAGAGGCTGTCGCGATCACCGTGGCACCAGCCCACTTTGCCATTTGAACCGCCATGCTTCCCACGCCACCAGCGGCACCATGAATGAGAAGCGATTGCCCACTGGTAAGCCCTGCGTGTTCAAAAAGCGCTTGCCAGGCTGTCAGTCCAACCAGGGGGACTCCGGCTGCCTGGATGTGCCCAAGGGTTCGTGGCTTGGGCGCCACATCAGTCGCGCGTGCGATAGTGTACTCCGCAGCCGCGCCATCTCGCCAAAATTCGGTGAGCGCATAGATAGCCTCTCCTACAGCCACACCAGTGACGCCGGGTCCTACTTCAACGACCTCACCAGAAACATCATGACCTGGTATGGGATGCTGACGTTCGGTACCAGCCGGTGTTTTCCAGGTTTCTGACCAGGTCGGTTCCTGCCACATCACACTTGTCGCATGGACACGAATCAGGACTTCTCCTACTCCTGGCTGAGGTTGCGGTGCATCTTCGAACACACATTGATCGGGTCCACGCTGAGCATAGAGGCGAATAGCTTTCATCTCTTCCATGTCTCCTTGTTCTTCCTCATTCTTCCAGAGCATTCCCAGGCTGATCTCTCCCGCAAAACCAACACATGACCCAACGAAATGCCGCAGGCGCTGAGAAGTCTTGAGCTAAAGGGGAGCTTCTGCATGGATATGTACCTGCATGGGGCTCCGAAGTGCTTTACCTGGCAAAATTATAGAAGGATAGTGGTCTTCCTACAAGGGCCATTTTCTATGGAAAGTACGGAGCCATTTTGCGATGCCAGGTTTTGGAACTGGTCTCTCTCTGGCGAGCGTGCCCTTGGCCGGAGAGGTGCGTTTATCCCCCATCTGTTGCGTCTGTGCATGCCTTTCTCACGCGGAAACGAAGGGTGGTCAGTTGCTCTGCTTGTGAGACGGCTATCGTCTCTCAGGCAACCTGTTCGCCCGCCTTTCGGGCAAAGAAGTGGACACCAGCACCGAGCAAGATGGGCGCTACATGCACGAGGATCTCGTCAATCAGCCCTGCCTCGAGACACTGACGGGCAAGGCTGGCACCGATGATCAGCAGATTCTTCCCCTCTGTGGCTCGCAAGCCTGTCGCAACTGCGGATCGAATGTCATCTGAGAGGAACGTGATCGTCTCATCTTCTTCGTCGTCAGGTGCGTGATGCATCAGGACGAACACAGGCCCGATCCAGGCTCCTCCGAAGACCTTCCGATACGCTGGTGGTAGTCCCGGTTTCCGGCCCACATCGTAGCTCCGTCTGCCAGGCAGAACGGTTGCAAAACAAACTCAAGAACAGTATGCTATTCATATATGTCTGGAATCCGAACAGGCGGCGTGCGATGCCGAAGCCGTTGATGTTATCACTGCTGCTTCATTAGAAATATATGCAGATGTACATCCACTTATCACGGACGAGAGCAGACAAAAAGATGGAAGGTTAGTTATCACATGAAAGTACACATTTCCGGTTTTGGGCCGTTTGGAAAGGAAAAAACAAATCCCACGGCCCGCTTGATTGAAGACCTTGATAGCTACCGTATTGACGGCGCATCACTTCAGTTGCATCTCTTGCCTGTTACCGTTCAGGGAATACATGATTATGCCAAATTGCTTTATGAAGAGAGTCTTGATGACGAGATCCTGGTAATTGCTTTTGGTCTCGCCGGCGGAAGAAAAGGCATGGCTATAGAAAGAGTGGCCATTAACTGCTTCGACTTTTCAATACCCGATAACGATGGTAAGAAACTTATCGATACCCCTATTGTTCCGGGAGGCCCGGATGCCTATTTTTCCGGACTTCCAATTAAACGAATCCAGGCATTCTGGCAACGTACCGGTATAGCCGGTTATGTTTCCAACACTGCTGGCACGTATCTGTGCAATGGACTCTTCTACCTTCTCCGGCACTACACCAGGGCTTCCGGCGCACGTGGTGGCTTTATACATGTTCCTTATACAGGGGACATCATTACTGATTCTTCAGAGCCAACAATGAGTTATGCGGATGTGTTGAGCGCGGCCAAGATGGCTATCGAAATAGCGATACAGTACCCTGACGATGAAGTGCTTCCAGGCGGAGCTATTTGCTGACCTTTACGAGTAATCACGTATGGAGGAAACGACACGTGGTTCGTTCCCAAGGACCACTCACCGATTTATTCTGATTCCAGCCATACATAGAATTCCCAAATTTACACATAGTTACAAGCGGTTGAGATGTGGGATACTGGTGTGGAGATTACCAATAAGAGCGCATAGACAGAAAGGATATCTAAAACGATGAAAGATCCAATCATCAAGGACATGAGTGTCAAGGATGAAAGCGGCCACGAACGCCATGTTCGCATGGTGCAACTAGAGGACGATTTTACCCCTGAAGGTGACACGCGCTATACCACCTTCGCACGCTTCCATACAGACGGGAGTGTCGATATTGTCACTACCACATATACGTTTAATTCGACCAGCGCAGCCACAGCGGTAACGCAAGCGGTTAATTTAGGTGATGGGGAATTAGACTTGCTTTTCAAGGCGTGGCAATCCTGGGAACCATTTAACGAGTAGCACATAGATAGAGTTAAGCGCGGCCAGCTCCCGACGTTGGGTTCTGTCAGAACTCAGGCAACGCCCTTGGCAGAGCAGCCATCCTTCTGGTATGATGATGCTGTGAAAAGAGGATGGAATGAGGAATGATGATTGATGAACTGCCCCCACTGTGCTATCACGACGACCCGGAAACGAGCGAAGCAAACCAAACTTGGATACACCACCTTTTTCTGCCCGCAGTGCCGATGTACCTTCAACGAGCGAACTGGTACTCCTTTCAATCATCTGGAGTTCTCGACAGATATTGTCCTGCTCGCAGTCCTGTGGCGTCTGCGTTACAAACTAAGTCTGCGTGATGTCGCAGAGATGTTTTTAATGCGGGGCTTCCAGTTTACACATGAGGCGATTAGAGACTGGGAAGCGCGGTTTGCGCCGTTGCTTGCGGACCAATTACGGACAAAACGGCGTGGGCAGGCGGGAACATCGTGGTACGCCGATGAAACGTACCTGAAAGTACATGGGAAATGGTGCTACCTCTATCGAGCGATCGACCACGATGGCAATTTGGTAGATTCTCTGTTGAGTGAGAAGCGAAATATGGAGGCAGCGCAGCGATTTTTCAAGCAAGCAGTTGATGTGGTCGGCCATACGCCAGAACAGGTGACGACCGATGGTCATACGCCCTATCCGCGTGCCATCCGCGAGGCGATGGGCAGTCATGTTCAGCATCGAACGAGCAAATATCTCACTCATCGGCTCGAGCAAGATCATCGGGGTATCAAACAACGGTACTATCCGATGCGTGGTTTTGGAACCATTGAAGCGGCGGCACGCTTCTGTCGTGCCTTTGACGAATTGCGCAATTATTTCCGTCTGCGCCGCAGCATGGGCGAAGTGATCTCCCTCCTGGAACAACGACAGGCTTTTCTCCAACGTCTTGCAGCCCTGCAAACAGTGATACAAGCGGCATTATAGGCCAATGAAATAAGAAGTGAGCATTGCTCTGATCCGGCAAGCTTTTCTGTGTTCTCAGTTCTGACAGAACCAAGTTTGACACCTTATGCGTTTTTTTCAGATATGACCAGTTCTCCTTGGATTTTAACCACAGCGATTTGTCTCCATATTGTAGTATTATGGGAAAATTCTTGGAGGGCTGGCCCCACGCAAAGAAGACAAGGTGTTCCTGGCCGACAACGGCGATCCGCTTACTCAGTGGGGGGTTGCGGCGCTTTTCAGAACACTTAAGAAGCGTACTGGTATTGATGGTAAAAAGGTTTCGGCTCACCAGTGCCGCCGCTATAGTATACCTACTTGGACCTAAGTTTTGGCCAAATAAATGGCGACATGCGCAGGAGCGACGAAGGTTTGGAAAGGGCTGAGTAAGACAGGAGCCAGCGGAGCATCCTGATTGAGTCCGATCTGACGGACGCGCCCCCACGCATCAAGGAGGAGAAAGCCACTGATATGAAAAACATCGCGTACCAAACGCAAAGGTCCGTAGTGCTGCACCGCAGAGGTCGTTACGACCAACCACTCTTGTGCCCAGACGAGCACATTGTGGACCAGGCTGCCCAAGAGCATAACCATCTGTTGCGCTTCAAACCGCTTTTTGCTGCGCTTGCCGAGGGCACCCCCCTGTTTGTCGCCTTTGAACGAGGTTTCGACCCCACCTCCACGCTGATCGTAGAGACGCAGGTGGGCAAGCAGCAGATCCTTGACAGGATCAAGACTGTGGACAAGCAGGCCATCACTCAGTTCTTCAACCTCATCGGGCAGCAGGCTGCAGATCAGGACCGCGATGCCCCACTGTCCATTAGGTTTGCGCTTACGAACTGCGATGCGCCTCACAGGCCGCACATACTCCGGCGCTTCCACTTCGACCCATCCCACTTGCCGCCCCGGCTCATCGGGATCGTCAACCCAACGGGTCACGGAAGCTGCCAGGCGAGTCGCACGTTGGCCGGAGTAATCCTTGCACAGGATCTGGTAGCCTTGGGTGAGCGACCAGTTCACATCGTTCATGCTGCCACCCCCAGCATCCACCCGCAACAGGGTGCGCGCGCGTTTCGCGCCATTAAGGTCCAGGATCTCCTCGGCAGCTTGAACCAGAGGCACAAACGCCTCGGACAGTTTGGTCCGGCCCTCAAAGAGTTGATCGACGACGACTTCCCCGTAGCGGGTCGCCAGGACACGGCCCAATTGCCGTCCACGGCGGTTGCGCGCCCCAGCAAAGTAGCCTTTGGTAGCCAGAGCAGCCTTTTTGCCACACGGCAGACCCGTGAGATCAACATCCAGGATTTGAAATTGCCGATGGTAGTCATGCCGATAGCCTTGGCTGTGTTGGCGATACATCAGCTTCATCGCGTGCTCCATTTGCTTCACCGTCTCGGCGGTACAGGCAGAGAGCGTTTCCTGGACGACCGATTGCTCGGCGCAGCGCGTCCGTCCAAACGCGTGTTGCAGCGCACGATCGCTCCTCAAGCGGCTGTTGATCTCCACCAGCCCTGTGGCTCCCGCCAGGATACTGATGAAGGCATCGGACAGTTTCTCAAAGGGCGTGTCTTTCACGGTCTTCTGCGGGATCTGAACGAGCTTTCGGATCGGTGCCAGCAGATCCAGGGTGCGTAGTTTGATGCCCAGTGCGGCTAGGCTCGCACATCCGGTAAAACGTTGGGTCAGTTTCATCGTAGATTCTGTCATGATGATGAATCTCCTCTTGTTTGGTTGACTTTCTGCAAGAGCTATAGATCATCATCTTTTTCTTTGCAAGCTCTTCTTTTGCCAAGCTTGCTGCCACTATTTTGGCCAAAATTTACGTTGGAGTAGGAAAGAAGGGCAACAGCTTAAAGAAGAAGCACTCCTCACGCAGGATGCTTCTTCTTTTGCGCAGAATGCTAGATGGCTACTTTTTAGCCCAGGTACCGCAGTTTGTGGATTGAAAGCCTTTGTCACTAGGAGCGATGGTTACTATCGTGGCGGTGTCGGTGTTGCCGTTGGCAATGATGTCATCAGTTGTTCCTCCGAAGCCACTCAAGCGTGCAAAGTAGCAACCGCTTTGTCCACTGCTTTTGTAGGTTCCAGGTTGGATGTCGGTTCCTACGATATATATACCGTCATTGAAGGAAGTCTTACTGGTTGTGATTGCCGATAAGTCCTGAGTCCAGGTGCCGCAGTTTGTGGATTGAAACCCTTATCAGTGCGGGCAATGGTGATTACGGTCGGGGCATCTGTATTGCCATTGGCGATGATATCACCAACTGCTCCACCAAAGCCTTTTAGCCGTGCAAAGTAACAGCCGGAGGAAGCCTCGCGGGTGCGATAGGTGCCGGGCTGGATGTCCTTGCCAACCTCGAATGTGCCATCGCCGAAGTGAGGATAAGGCTTCGGCGTGGGTGCTTGTGTTGCCGGTTTGGTTGGCTCCTGTGTGGCCTGTGTCTGTGTTTGTGTCTGGTTGGGATTGCTCTGAGTAGGGGTGCCACGTGTTAGGGTGCTGATGACACCGCAGACAATAAGCACGCCTACGAGCACCAGACAGCCAATACCGAATTTGCCCATCTTGCCCATCGGCTTCTTGGTTGGCTGCTGTGGATACGGTGGTGGCATCATGCCGGGTTGCGGGTAGTTGGTTGGTTGCTGATACGGTTGTGTAGGTTGCTGGTACTGTGGTTGCCCTTCGTTGGGTTGTTGCGGGTATTCGTTTGGATTGTTGTTCACGATGATCCTCCATACTCTTGAACATTTATATAGATGGGGTTAGATGGTATTTGGGACCCGAGTATTAATGGACCGGAAAACCACGTTAAGAGCTTATAGGAGTGATAATGGACGTTTATACCTCTCTATTTTGACACGTAATTGGTGTCTAAGGCGTTACAGTTTATATATGCTTTGCGGGAAAACAGATGTTAAGAGAGAATATTTTCACTTAGCGTAGCTTTTCGTGTGATTAATGCTCAAGTGGCCTATAGGTTAGTAAAATCAAGTATTTGATAAGCAATCTCAAAGGGATATCGCTGTTGAACTTTATGAGCCCCCTGAGTTTAATTAGGCGACCCGAGCCAGCTCCGTGTAAAGAAAGTGGAACGGAGCTGGTCGGCTCGCCTTTATCGAAGTAAGAAAGCCCCTGATAGTAGTGACTACCAGGGCTTCCTCACTCTTTTGTGCTCTCGCTTAATGCTTCCCGATAAGCACGTATTATTGGTGCTCCAGACTCTTTTATGTCGATGGTGAGCAGCCTTGTGTCTGGTCGGGGGAACATTACCTCACTAAAACCGAAGTTTGTAGAAGTCTAACACCGCTTTTTATTGCTCCTACTGCTACATTCCCCATATGCTATGTGCGCAATTCTGTGCCCCGTCCCGAGGCTTTCTTCCGTCCATATGATAGGTTTTTGACACCTGAACTTGACATCTATTAAGAGCCTGGGCAATACACCTAGACTCTTTTGTTGTGGTGTTCACAATTTTGGTAGTGACTCTATTGAGAAGTGGTATATAAGGAAGTCATCAAGAACATGGTGAAGGACCAGGGATGATCGGTGAGACCCAACGCCATGGCAGGAGTGCGGCGCTGATATCGTTGTGGAGTCGAGTACCTCGGAAGACGTAACGCCCGATGAGGACATATCCAGTTGTATTCAAAGAGTTGCAGATGGATCAAGGCATCAAAGGTGACATCACGTTTGGCAAAGGCATGGGTCTTGCGAGTGAGAGCATTGAGCCGCATGGTAGGCTTGGCGGGCCCGCACGGAGAGGCAGTGTCTACTCTTTGGTTGGGAATATGAGTATGTTACAATACAGTAAAATATGCTGAGGGCTGTCTATCGAGACTTTGACGATATTCAGATGTACTTCAGTTCGAGAGGAGAACGCTCAGATGAACCAGAGACCCTGCTTTGCGGTAGGTGACAAGGTGCAATTGCGACCGAAAGAGCGATATTTTTGCGGCAGACTCAGTTGCTTTTGGGAGCAAAGTGCTACCATCAGACGCATTCAGTTGTGCCCTGACCCAAACAGCTACGTCGATCCAGAGGACTGGTATCGTGGTCCTCACTGGACACTGTTCTGGGTAGAAACAGATCTTCCTGAATTACATGGGCAAGAAATCCCCTTCCGATACAGGGACCTTCGGCCATTACCAAGGTATTGTCAACTTGCGATGAAGCAGAAATCTTTGCTACACTCATAGGTATGAAAACAGAAGAACTTACCCCTCTTTATCGAGGATACCGCTTTCCAGCCGAGATTATCAGTCACTGCGTCTGGCTGTATTTTCGTTTCTCTGTAAGCTTTCGTGATATTGAAGAAATTATGGCGGAGCGTGGGGTCGGGTTGACCTACGAAACCATCAGGCAGTGGTGTCTGAAATGTGGCCAGACGTACGCCAATGAGTTGAAACATCGTCGTCCGAAAACGGGAGATACATGGCACCTGGATGAAGTGTACCTGAAAATCAACGGCAAAACCTCCTATTTGTGGAAAGCTGTTGATCAGGACGGCAACATCCTGGATATCTTGGTGCAGAGTCGGCGCAACAAACATGCGGCCAAGAAATTCTTCCGCAAGCTGCTCAAAGGCTTGCAATACGTCCCACGAGTGATCATTACCGATAAACTGGCCAGCTACGCCGCCGCAAAAAGAGAGAACATGCCCAGCGTCGAGCATCGCCAACACAAGGGCTTGAACAATCGGGCCGAAAACTCACATCAACCTACCCGACAACGCGAGCGAACCATGCGGCGGTTTACATCACCTGGACAGGCCAAACGCTTCCTCTCAGCGTTTGGACCGATCCTGGATCACTTTCGACCCAAACGGCACCGTTTCACAGCAGAAGATTACTATGCTCTCATGCAGGATCGGTTTCTGGTCTGGAACGAGGTAACCAAGAGGAAAACTGCCGCCTAACACCAACCATCCTCTCCAAACCTCCGCTTCTTTTCTGCTCTTCCCCCTTCTTCCTAAAAAGCGCTTCTATTTCTCCGTCAAGTTGACAATACCCGGGGAACATCCTGAATATGGAGCTTGCCATCAGCGGTCTTGGTGGTGCGGGTGCGCCCGTAGACATAGGCTCCTGCATAGGCTGGATGATGTAAGAGCCGCAACACATCATGGTGCTCAATCTCTGCCCAGACGAGTTCTCCGCGATGTGCTCCACGACGCAGGCGGCGTGGGAAAAGCAAATGCTGCTGGCGAAAGTGACGAACCGTTGTAAAAGCGGAGCCAGTGTGCGCAAAACTGCGAAAGACCTCGCGAATGCTCGCTTGTACTTGTAGGTCAGGATCAAGCACCACAGCGTCCGTTTCGGTGTAGACCAACCCGATGGGTAAGGTCAGTTTGAGAGCTCCTCGCCTCGCTTTGTTGAGAATACCGCCTTGCAGGCGGGCGCGCAGCACAAAAAGTTCTGCTTCACTCATCGTGCCCTTTAACCCCAGAACAAATTGCACCATATGTTGCATTTCAGGGAGCACGTGCCACGATTTTGGCCGAGGAGAGTTCCGCCTGCGGGCAAATGGGACGCGTCTGCCGTGTCTTCTGGCGCCAAGAGGAGCCCTGGATCCTCCTCCGTTGTCAGAATGGCCTCCTGCTCTCCTTACCCTGGCACTGGACAGACCTTCCCATTCCCCTTGTGTCTCCCCCCGGTCCCACTGTGCAACCGTATCCGGCACTGCTTGCTCCGCAGACCCTGGTCGAGTTGGTTCAGTTTGTGCGGTATCATGCAGGAAAATGTCGATCTCCCAGGAGGGGAGAGAAAGGAGGGCATGATGATTCACATCCTCGCGAGACTCGTTTATCGTCAGGTTTGCGCTCCCAAGGAGGGGATTCGTGATGAACCGGATCCACCACCCCCGTGTTGTCCGAATGTTGAGCCGCCCTTTTCCATCTCTCGTCCCCGCTCCAGTGCTCAAGCCTCTTCATCAGGCATGGAGACGCTGGCTGTCGGCAGTTGGCCGGAACCGCCAGCCCAAGCACTTGTCGTCTTGTTCACCGAACTCGCACAGCGCTGCGTACAGGCCGCACCGGCCCAGGAGGAGATCCATGAGTACTGCTCATATCACCACAGCTCATCGCGAACGGATAGCATACGTCTATGTACGGCAATCGACCCACAGAATGAACATCAAGAGAGCACTGAGCGGCAGTATCGGTTGCAGGAACGCGCCTTGGAACTGGGCTGGCCGCCGACGGCGATTGCAGTCATCGATGAGGACCAGGGGCGCTCGGGAGCAGCGCTACTGCCCGCGCCGGTTTTCAGCGGCTGGTCACCCAAGTCAGCCTGGGCCAGGTCGGGATGGTGCTGATGCTGGAAGCCTCTCGCCTGGCCCGCAACTCCAGCGATTGGCATCAGTTAATTGAATTGTGTGGCCTCAGTCATACCTTGCTGGCCGACGAGAGCACGATCTACGATCCCCGTGACCCAAATGATCGCCTCTTGCTTGGTGTGAAGGGGACACTTTCGGAAGCAGAACTTTTTACGCTGCGCACTCGCTTGCATGAGGGGCGCTGGAACAAAGCGCGCAAAGGGCTGCTGCAGTTCCCTCTCCCAGTCGGCTATGTCCGGGCGTCCGATGGGACCTGGGAGCTGGACCCAGACCAACAGGTCCGCGAACGTCTGGCCTACCTCTTTGAGGCGTTTCGCCGCCTGGGCGTCGCACGGCAGGTTGTACGGGAGTTCAAGCAGCATGGTCTCGATCTGCCTACACACGTCGTGAGCAAGGGCACATATGGGGTAGTGTTGCAAAAAATTAAAGCTCAGCAAATGGAAGTACACACGAATACATTTCACAAGGAAAAAGGTGCAGAATGCTCACACTTTCTGGGTCTCCGTCTTTTCGGGTGAAGGATAAGCTTTTTTCGCTGAGACAAGCACGCGGAATAAAGCAAGGGCTTGTCACTCGTTGATCTTGGTAAGAAAGAAAACGCCAAGATCAGGAGAAACAAGCCTTGTCCCGTCATCATACCAAAGAACAGACCGAAGAGATAGCCGTTGACGCAGGGATTTTGGTTCCCTTGGACCTGCCCGAATTCTGCGTCTTGAAGCAAGAATGGAGCGGTGATGGAAGCCTGTGCGTGACACTCATCGCAAAAACGAAGACCGCCACCTGTCCTCGCTGTCACCAGTGTTGTGAGCAGATGCATGATTGTCGTGAACGCGTCAAGCGTGATATCAACCTGCGAGATTATCCCATGACATTGATCTTGCTCAAACGTCGCTTTCGTTGTAGGGTATGTCGCAAACCCTTTACCGAGCCGGATACGGCCTATGGCCCACGCCGAAGAACGACCGCATGGTTGCGTGAAGCCATTGGAAGACAAGCGGCAACGCAGCCTGTGGCTCATGTCGCCCAATCCTTTCGTGTTGGAGCGCGCTTTGTCGGTGACTGTTTCCAGCATCTTGCACGCCCGCTCTTGGAGCAGCGAGGCCTGAGCCTGGAGAAACAGAACGCGCTTCCCACGCCTCGTTCTCTGGGCCTAGACGAGTTCGCCATGCACAAAGGCCATCGCTATGCAACCATCCTCTGTGATTTGGAAGCCGGGCAAGTCCTTGAGGGAAGTGACGGACGTCGTCTGGAGGATGTGGTCCCCTTGCTCAAGCGGCTCGCCACCCCCCAACAGGTGGAAGCGGTCAGCATGGATATGAGTGCCTCCTTTGCCCCAGCCGTTCGAGCTTGTTTGCCACATGCTCAGATTGTCATCGATCATTTTCATGTCATTCAGCATGTCATGAAAGCCTTCCGAAAAGTGGTCTCAGCCTGGGCGCACAAGAAAGAAGGGCAAATCCTTTTGTATCACAAGCAACATCTCTTCCTTCGTGCCCAAGAAAGCTTAACCCAAGATGAGCAAGCCGAACGTGCACGCATTGGCTCTCATTTGTCCGAGCTTGAGGTTGCCTGGCAACTCAAAGAGACCTTGCGAACCTGGTATGCAACTGCGACCATCGAGACGGCGGAACAGCAGCTTGATGACTGGATCGATCAGGTTCGTGAAAAGGGACCGGATGCTCTGCGTCAAGCGCTTTCTGCCTTCATCAAATGGAAACAGGAAATCCTGGCGTTTTTCCGTTTTTTGCCAACGCGCATCTCCAATGGGTTTGTCGAAGGCAAAAACAACCGAACGAAGGCGATTATGCGCCAGGCCTATGGCTATCGCAATCTTGGAAATCTGCGTCTTCGCATCCTGATTGGAGACGCAGTATGACATGTTATTACCTCATCTTTCACCTGGAAGGACGGAGAACCCACTTTCTCTATGTAAATGCTTCTTGTGCCGTAATTACTTACTCTATTTTCTCAGCTCTAAATTTTTTGCAACACTACCCCTCGCTGGTGCTCTCCTTCACTTGAAGCAGGGGAAAGGCTGAGAAGCCCTACCTATCGCGACAAAGCAAGAAAGGGAGGTTTTCTACCCGAGGCTCGTCAAGATTTTGTATTCCTCTTCGTCTGAGTGCTCGGGATCTTGCACGAACCGACGAATAACCTCCAGGTGATTTCCACGCTCAAGCTGTTGTACAATGTCCCCATCCATATCCGGTTGCTGCTTGATGGATGCGAATACCACCGTCTTGTCTGCATCGGGTGTTTCGCGTAGGACGTTCAGCAGATCGATGGCTAGATAGCGATACTTGCTCGCGCTATCTGGGTGAAGTGGGAGCTGCCAATCGGTCCAGGTGCGATCAAGTTCTGGCCCGTGAATGCGGTTGTAGATCAAAGCAGCCACGGCCTCGGTCCAGGCGGCACGAAGATAGGTCTTTCCCATGCGCAAGTTCCTCCTGTTCTCTCTGCCATCGTCTGATGGTCTTCTTGCATTGGTAAATATGGAGCAAATGTATAAGTGTGTTGAGGGTGAAGGCACCAACCATCACCGCTAGTATACCCTTAGAGCACTGTGTTATGAACACCTCATCCATCTTTCCCCCTTGACAGGACTGATAGGACATACGTTCTCTCTTGCTCTAGAATACAGTGAACGTCTCTGCTAGGCAACGAAAGGACTGCCTATGTCGCAAGCCACCGATCCCAATCAGAAATTCTTAGTGAGCGAGCTACGCACAGCCATACAGACCGATGAAGCAAACGGCGACCAGCACGAAGAAAAGTTGGTGTATCTCCACTACTACCAAGCCATGCTCCAGGCCGTACTTGATCTCCAGCTTTGCCCGCAGGACGCGGGCAAAGCTCTCACACTGCTCAAAGCGCGTGTGAACAGGCTAATGAGGCAAGCCAAAAACTACATCCGCACTGTCGATGCTTTGCCTTATGAACGTGTTCAAGCACTCTTTAAAGAAACACGTACCTTGTTCGGCGATATGAAAGATCTTTGCGCCGATTGCTTGGCAGCACTTACCCGGTCTATCCTCGTTAATGTCAGAAAGCATCGTGCGTCGTAGCCACAACTCGTTAATGGGGGCGGCGGACTCCTACTGTCATCCGCCGCAGGTGGGGTGGGAAGGCGGGGAGTGTGGCTAGCGGGCCATGTGACCCGCTAGCCACACAGCAACAATGTGGAGGTATGGTGGGGCACATCTCCACTAGCAACTACGCTCGCTTAAAGTGCTTGCGAAGCTTCTTCACAGCTCTATCATGACGCGTGTATAACGAGGAGTATGGGACTCCAAGGCGCTTCCCCATATTCCGAAAGTCCTCAGGCTCACTACCGTCGGTTGTGTTGCAAGAAGTAAGCTGATCTGCTAAAGTGAAGCGAAAAAGCAAAAGAGGATCAGACATGATCGAGCAAACTCCGTTCAAATGGCGTCATTTCCAATCCGACATCATTCTGCTGCATGCGATGGTATCTTCGCTACCCTCTAAGCTACCGGGATTTGGAAGAGATGATGCAAGAACGAGGTCTCTACGTCGATCATACGACAATCTATCGCTCTCGTCCAACGCGACGCACCTGAATTGGAGAAGCGATCTCGGTCTTCTCTCAAAGCCTGCAATGCCTCGTGGTGTGTCGATGAAACCTCTATCAAGATCAAGAAAACATGGATGTACCTCTACCGAGCCGTTGATTCAGATGGTCAGACCCTGGAGTTTCTCTTGAGCCCAACACGTGACGCTGAGGCTGCCAAACGCTTTTTCTGCAAAGTGTTGCACGTTACTGCTGATTGCGTGCCTCAAGGACATCCTGTCGAGGAGCCGATGATCCAGTCCTCCACGCTGACTGACTCTCCCACCACACCAACTCCCCGCGTCATCAATGTCGATAACAATGCTGCCTACCCGAAAGCCATTGCTGACCTTAAAGCGGCTGGAATGCTTGCTGAAGCGGTGGTATTGCGGCAAGTCAGATATCTCAACAACCTGATCGAACAAGACCATCGGTTCATCAAACGGCAGACGAAGCCAGGGATGGGTTTCTTCTCGTTCGAGACAGCATGGCGAACCTTCCAAGGATACGAGATCATGAACATGTTACGCAAAGGGGCAAGGACAAGGGATAGAAAGAGGTGCTGTGGCTGGTCTGGTGGCACTGGTTGTCAACCTATTTGGCATGGCTACCTAAACGGATCAAAGTGAGCCACTCTTTCTCCCCAGTTTTTTTCCCTTTATCATTCTTGCAACACAACCCACGAGAGTGGTGCCCCAACCCCTACGGGCCAACCTGAATGAGAATCTTGTGCTCGTCGAGGGGCAGCACATTGCCGGGGCTATTGGTGACTGTAATGCGGGCCTGGGTAATCCCGGGCCGGTGCAACAGCAGATCCTGCGCCGAGGCCGCATTGAGGCCCGCGATCAAACGCGCCATCTCCTGCCGGCTCGCTGCATCAAACTGTGCCACCCACTGCCCCTGCGCCTCGATGTGCAGCGAGATCATGCCCTGTGGATTCTGAATCACAGCATTGATCAATGTCGTTTTCAGCGGGCTGGTCAGGGCATAGTGGTTGTGAAAGGTCTGCGTGGCATCACTTTTGAGCAGGTTGGTCGCCATGGCATAGGCATCATCGCGATTGAATACTTCAGCTATGCAGGTCATCGTCGTGGAGACGGTCACGCTATTGAAGCGCTCGCCCGCGCTATGGCTGGCGCTCGAACTGGCACTGCATTTCGCATTTCCGGCCTGCTGTTCCCCGCTCTGAATCTTCCCTTGTATCGCCTGCTGTCCCTCGCTGGTCATTTCGGCTGTCAGGTTGCTGACGGCCATATCAATATCACTCTGCTGCACATACGAGTAGGGCCGGGCATCCTGTCCGTCACTGAAGGCATCATGATTGGTCAGCGTAATGCCGGCGTGGCAGCAGGTTGTCTCTTTAAAATCCAGGGCCGGGATATTACCTTGCGCGCCGGGAATGAGCGCGTGGGCGATACTGCTCATGCTGCCTTCGGTGGGCGGATTGGCCGCGGGAATGGTAATCGTTTCGTCGGTGGCGACCTGGATGCCTTTCTCATCGGCAAAGATCGTTCCGGCGGGAATGTTCTGTGAAGAGGATAGGGCATTATAAAAGGTCAGCAAGCCCAGGGCATTGATGGCCTGAGTCATGCCGCGTCCGGAAGTTTGCACCGTTTTTGTGTGGGGTGACGTGGTCACGCTGATAAAGTGCGCGGCTACCTGGTGCAGCGCCGGGTCAGGGACCCAGGTCGTCGCCGAAATAGCATAGACATTTTTAAATGTTTTCTTCTCAGGCGTGATGGTCACACTAGCGGAACTGCCGGGGAAGAGCCGGGCCAGCGGGCCGAATCCGACAAAAACGCTCAACATTGAACCGCCGATCAGCAGGAAGAGCGCCAGCAGCAGAGCAACCAGGAGCGCACGTGTGCGTCTGTGCTTGCGTCGTGGCGGTGAGGCTGGGACCAGGCTGACCACCACATCTATTGGAGTGAGCATCTGGCTGGGAACGCTGCGCGGCGTGACGACCTCATCCACCACTATCGGTCTGGCCTCCATTGGCTGTAGTGGTACTGGTAGATCCTCTTTCTCCTTCTTCTTCTTCTGTGCGACCTTGTCTCGTGGCGCTGGCTTCTTAGGGGGAGCGGCAGGACGTTCAAGTGGCGGAGCCGGCGACTGGTCAGCGGAGGCTGGCGCTGGGGTAGAGGTGCGTGCTGGCTTCTTGGGTGGAGATAAAGGTGTCTCGGTCGTCTTTTTTTCAGCGGAGGCCGGGGGTTGATCTCCGCTAATAAATGTTTTCGCATAGCTGGCATAGTTTTCTAGCGAGAGAAAGACCGGGAATTGCTGGCGTTGTGCTAATCTGGCAATCGTCGTGTGAGATGAGGCCACAATCACAAGTTGGGTCTTCAGCCCCTGTAGCAGGTTTCTCAGGTCTGCGAAGTCGGTTGTACGCCGGAATGCGGCGTTATCGTCAGGCATGACCAGTACGGTATGTCTGCGTCCCAGCTTCTCCTGAGCAAGAATCGCGGTCAGAATGCTTTGCCGGTCATCTGACGCGGCCACGTGAAGAATTCCAACGCTGGCGCTGCGTGGATCGTCGGGTCCAAAGAGTTCCGTGCCATTCTTCTGTCGCATAATGCGTTCCTTTCCTGCTACTTCGGTAGGGTTTTTCAGTTTTCCGACCTCTCCAACGCAAGCTCGCTGACGTGCCTGCTCCTCACCCAGGCTTTATTATAGAACGAGCGACGCTAGCCAGGTTTCTCTCTTTTCCTTTCGTGTATGACTTTCCTCTCCTTTTCCCATCCTTATGAGCTATTTCATTGTAACCTCTCTCTCATGGAGAGAGAGGTATGATATCTTTACTTCTCTGAGGTAGGTCTGCTTCGTTATCACCAAAAAGGGGGAAGACCGTAACCAAAAGCAGCATGGATGCAACGTTCCCTCTGAGGTTAGCCCATCTCCGATGGCCTCTCCTCGTCTGGTTCAGAATCCTATCGTCTGCAATTCACACGTTCTAAGGAGAAGGAGAAGTGCATATGTTTATTGCTGGACTCGGCGTCACCTTCTTTGGTCTCATTATCGGTATCATTACGTATCGGATACTACGACAAGCCACGGGTGCCTCTGGATACTCGAACCTCATCGCCATTGTAGGAGTAGTTGGGAGTGCAGCGGTGGTTACCTTCTTGAGAAGTGATGTGTTATTTGGCTGGTATGCGATTGGCCTGGTCATTGGTTTGTTTGGTTACTTTACCGTAGGCTTGAGACTCTTTGGCAAACAGGAAATGCAGGCTTGGCGAATTCCACCGATCCCTCCAACTTCTGTGCCTGTCAATGCTCATGGAGAAGAAGAGTCATGAAGAAAGTGGTACACATGACCATTCAGGATGCCCTTCAAAACCTGAGGCAGTATGGATTTCAAGAATGCACGAAAGAAAGGAGGAGCCAATGCGAGAGGGAGTGCCTCTACGCATTCGAGCAACAGGGTGATGAAAGTGGTGTCTGTTATGGCTGTGAAACAGTGGATGATGTTTTTGCTCTCTTGTCTCTGGTAGAAGCTTCAGCCTCGCAATGAAGCGCTCACATTGCTTCCTTTCTCACAATGAGAGAGCTTCCTTCCGTCCAACACGGAACTGGTGAGATCTCTACAATTATTCTGGTGAGAGCAAGAGCGTCTCTTTGTTTCAAAGAGATGCTCTCATCAGGAGAAGGTTCTATTATCTGGCGACAACAAATTCTCCTCATTCTCCCCTCTCATACAGATGGTACCCCTGAGTGGTGTATCCTAAGTGGAGATATTGTCTTTGGAGAAGCGATTCAAGAAGTTACCATCCGTAAATTTCTTGAAGAGACGGGATAAGAAGCCCGTGTTGAATATCTTAGAGATGAATTTGAAAGTATCCGCCCCGAGAAACCTTGACAGAGCATTACTGTTATTTTTTAGGCAGCGTAACAGGAGGAACGCTCACATCAGAAAGAACACCGTATGGCGAGAAAAACCGCAATGGCTTTCTATGAGGAGTTGAAGCAGCTATGTTCTCCTCCTCTGAGAACTCAATTATGCAACATTTCTTGTACCATCGTACGTGCATCTGAATTGTTCTTAAGAGGAACTTCACGCTGCAAATTGGCAAGCAATCTGATCGAAACCACGATTCCTTGGAGTGACAAGGCTTGTTGTGAGACTGTACGCTATTTTAGCGTATCATGATGAAAGGATTCTGCCAGACTATGATTCCCATCTCACTCTGAAAAAAGAGGCGTGTTTGGGTTTTCTCTGAACGGAGGCCCTTATTTTTAGAAGGAGGAAAGCAAACTGTTACCATGATCAATCAGCATGAGGGGGGTCTTTCACCGGGAGTACTTCGCTATAACACACATCACCACAAGCTCCAACTCAATGGGCAACTGCTCACACCAGAGGTATGGATCGAAATATGCGTATTTCATCGCTGGATCCCTGGACAAGTGCAAAGTGATGCAGCGGGGTGGTATCTTCAAACGCGCAATCACATTGGTATCCGTCTTCGTGCTGGACTCACAGCACGTGTGTACGTCGCCCAGTCGCCTTCTTGTCAAGAGACGCCTTTGCCCTAAATATATTTTATCTTCTTTTCTCTTGCGCATGGCAAAGAGCTATTGTCAAAAATACCATAACCTCGCCAATAAGGGGAGATATGTGTCAATCTATCAATCTGGCGAGTATATGGCTCAGACACAGCTTTGGGGATAAGCCCTTCAGTGAAGATTGTACTTGAGTTTTGCACAATTCCTTCATCAGAGATTGTCTTCGACTTCTGGTACGCAAATTTCCTGACAGCGGCGTTGGATGGCGGCATTCCGCTCAATATGCTGGCGATATTGTTCGAGCGTACAGGCCCCAATCAACTGGATCTGGCCGCGTGCCAGGGACGGTTTCAAAAGGGCGCTCGCATCAATGGGATAGGTGTCCGGTTCACCACCGACAAGACGATGAAAATAATCGACGTAGAGCACGAAGGAGCCTGGAGCCTGGTTCATGGCAATGAACATCGACTGGAGCCGTTCAAGGGTCATGGTTGGCGCTATCCACTCCTCCAGAGAAGGCCAGCGAAACAACTCATCCAACAAAGTCCATTCCTCATCAGAACCAGGCTTCGCTTGGGCAAGCTTCTCTTTCAGGGGTGCATATGCCTGCTCTATCCGTTCCTGGCGGATTACCGTGTCATCAGACAGATTGGTGAACAGCGCCTCGTAATCCAGCCCGATCACCTGCCGCAAGCGCAAAGGGAAAGGCGCGTCTCCTCTCCCCATGCGGCGAATGACTTCTGCCACGATTGACCAACGCCTCGTTTCATCGGAAGCCAGGATCACTGGGGAATTTTTCGTGGTTCCCTGTCGCTGGAGAACCTCAAAGACCCGGTGTATCACTGCCTCGTGGGTGGTGAGAGGGGCAAAGGTGAGGAGTTTCACCAGTCTGGTCAAATTGTGGCCGTAGCGTTCAAGCGGCGAAGAGTCGCAGGGCATGGTTGGCATCAGGCTCCTCCTGTATGTGCAATCTAGCTGTTTCTTGCCTTGTTTTGTCTTGATTGCAGTTATCTCGACCAGTTTTTTAAAGCGTTCAGAACGTATACGCCGTATCTTCTGGCTGCTTTTTTGATACGTGGTTGACACATTATTCCAACTTTGGCAAAAAGGTAGTGCTAGTACACTACAGGTGTTTTGACCCATCGGGCATAGTTGCGCCTTGGAGTGACTTGGCTTGCGTTTCCAACTCTTCAGTAGTAATGTTCTTAGCATTGTGCAGGTCGGCTGCACTGAGATTGGCCATCAAGAGGCTAGCTGCACTGAGGTCGGCTCCACTGAGATTGGCGTATGTGAGGATGGCTGCACTGAGGATGGCTGCATGGAGGTTAGCTGTATGGAGGTTGGCTCCATGGAGGTCGGCTATATGGAGGTTGGCTGCACTAAGGTTGGCGTCACTGAGGTTGGCTGCACTAAGGTTGGCTTGCCTGAGGTCGGCTCCACTGAGGTCAGTTGCACTGAGGTTGGCTGCATTGAGGTCGGCTCCACCGAGGTTGGCTTTGCTCAGGTCGGCTTTGCTCAGGTCGGCTCCACTGAGGTTGGCCATCAAGAGGCTGGCTGCACTGAGGTCAACTGCACTGAGGTTGGCTTTGCTCAGATCGGCTTTAAAGAACTCGGCTGCACTAAGGTTGGCTGCACTAAGGTTGGCTTCACTGAGGTTAGCGTCACTGAGGTTGGCTGCATTGAGATTGGCTGCATTGAGGTTGGCTGCATTGAGGTTGGCTCTATGGAGGTTGGCGTCACTGAGGTCGGCTCCACTAAGGTCGGCTCCACTGAGATTGGCGTATGTGAGGATGGCTGCACTGAAGTCGGCACCCCTGAGGTTGGCTGCACTGAGGCGGGCACCCCTGAGGTCGGCTCCACTGAGATTGGCTGCATTGAGGTCGGCTGCATTGAGGTGAGCCCCCCTGAGGTCGGCTCCACTAAGGTCGGCTGCATTGAGATGAGCCCCACTAAGGTCGGCTCCACTAAGGTCGGCTGCATTGAGGTGAGCCCCACTAAGGTCGGCTCCACTAAGGTCGGCTCCACTGAAGTCGGTTCCACTGAAGTCGACCCCACTGAGGTCGGCTCTACTGAGATTGGCATGGAGAAGGTGGGCTCCACTAAGGTTGGCTTTGCTGAGGTAAGCTCTACTGAGATTGGCTTCAAAGAGTTCGGCTCCACTGAGGTTGGCTCCACTGAGGTTGGCTCCACTGAGGTTGGCTTGCCAGAGAAAAGCTTCACTGAGGTCGACTTTGCTGAGGTTGGCATCTTTCAAGCTGACAATGCTCTCTACTGTAGGTGACATGAGACCGGCTTCTCTTAAGAAAGCGAACACATAGCCACTACGCCTTGCATTTAACTGCGTCAGAACGGTTATTGTTCGCACCCGTGCTATATTACGTACCTGCTCGTATTCTGGTTTTAATTTACCATCTTCTGTTCGCTCACCTAAATGCTCTTCCAGAAGGAGTTCCGAGATTTTATCGATATATGCTTGTAGTGCCACTTCGCGTCGGTTTTCTGCTGCAATCTCAAGGTCAGTTTTTTGTTGCAATTCCCTATTTTTTTCTGCGATCTCAAGATCAGTCTGATGGCGCTTGTTCCTATTTGCCTCGCTTTCCCTGGCCTGCTGTGCTGTTCTGGCTGCCTCTGCCTGAGATTGCTGTGCCGTGAACAAGGCTACCCCAAACCCTACCACAACAGGGATAGCAAGCACACCTAGTAGCCCTAGCCAGTCCCAAAGCGTTTTTCCTGGCTGGTATACTTCAGTCCTGGTAATTGTACCAGCGTTCGTGCCACTTAAAGTTCGTGTTATTGTTACTTGGTTATAGCCATTGAAGCCAGTCCAGTCGAACCAGTAGCCTACGACAATCAATGCAATGACTACTACCAAGATAATTGCAACAATCAGGATTGTTACTCGATGTTGCTTAATTTGCTGCCACCATGAGCGAAACCTTGCTATCATCGGAGACCTCCTCATCTAACGGTTCACAAAGATGGAGTTTTCAGACTGGCCGACCATCGATCTGCAAAGAGCCAGTCCCAAGCCCAGAGCTTGGCTAGTTTGAACGCCCCAAATACGTCAGGGTTAGATTAGATGAGGAGGTCTCTATCATCGTATCTCTCCCGTTACATAATGGATAAGCCAAGCGAGTAAGCTCAAGGAAACCGGTATGATTAAGTATATCAGATGGAGCGCAGAATAGTTTACGCTCCATGTTGCTGGTTATAGTTCTGGTCACTTTGAGACTTTGTTTGATTTATTTGTTCCTTCTGAGATGAGAGCGAAGCCCAAACCGTGCGGGAAACCCATCTTTCATATTCGTCAATGATATATCAATGACGTTGATTGAGCGGGAAATGGGAGAAAAGTCGAGATAATTGACGTATCGCACAAAACAGCGGCGGGATGTCTTGCGCTTCCTTTTCAGCTCAACACAACTCTCGTTACGCAAAACTCAGGTTAAATACGGTAGAGAACGCGTTGACGCAGGAGGGCAATTATTCGGAATGCTCCTGCGTCACAGTCCGAATAATGCATGTTATTGGGAATAGTGCGCTCCTCTTCTATTCCGAATAACATGTAATCCGGCCTTGCCATACATCATGCGCTTCATGAGTTTGATCCTGGTGACGTGGCCTTCAACCTGTCCGTTGTTGATGGGCAGCGTTAATCCGGCCTGCACAGCCGCTTGATCCTGTTCTACGCCATGTGCAAAGCTCTGAAGCTCTGGGAGGTGACTCTCTTGTACCTGGGTGAGCCAGGTGTCCAGCCGCGCCCCTTCACGCTTGCGCAGCATCTGGAGAAAGTCCTGAGCCAGGCTATACGCCGTCTTCATATCTGGATGAGCTTGGCGAAGAGCCGAAAGATCCATCTGTTCGCCTTCATCCAGGTTGTCTGGATGACGCATGAAGAGACACACCGCAGCAGTTGAGGTGTAGTAAAGCACCTGAGGCGTTTCTCCAGGAGGTTTTACCGTAGGGTAGCCAGCCGACGAAGGTGACATTCCTGCTCCTTTTTCCGACTGGCCCCCTCCAAACTGATCGTACAGCTTTCACTGTAATCAGCTTTCCAGCATCATCAGGTTGATCCTGTCCGTGTACGTGATACCGCGCGTCTCTGTGGGCGTCCATGTTGGATGTCCATGTGGCAGGTGTGACAGAGGACGAGTGTTTTTTCGCCTGCGTGAAGCCATGATGTGGACCCATTGCGGCTTCTCTCGACCTGTATACCTGTTCAGGTCTTTCAGTGCCCGTATGTGATGCACCTCTATCTGAGCGGTCATGCGAGTCGCCCCACATTGTTCACAGGTTTGGGCCAGGAGTCGTCGTTCTAGTTCCGACCGTTTCCAGGCGTATTGCCTCATTTCATCCTCAATGGGTGCGGTGACATCCCAGGTAAGGGGGATGCCTCCCCAGGTGGCTACGAGTGGCTTTTTCCCTTCACGCGAGACTGTGACTTGCAATCCTTTGTATTTCTTCCCCTCCACATCGATTTCCGCCTTGCACTTCTTGTACACCTTGCTTACTGATATTTTGTGTTTGCTTGCTAACGTCTTCGTCAGCGATTGCTCCATGACCCATTTGAGTTTTCGGAGCGTGTAAAGGTTGTAGGCCATCCGGTAGTAATTGACCAATCCCCGATATTCAAGCTGGTAGGTGGCGATGATGGTGAAGTCACTCTCATTGAGTAGTTCTGCTCGGTGAGAGGGCTTTCCTTTGCGCATATACCGCTTGCATTTGTCTTCAATGACCTTTCTGGGTACTTTCAGGCCGATACCTCCGTTAATACTTCGGCCTCTTCGCCCGTTTTTGTCGCGGGTTTGTTTGGTGTCGCAGTGTAACGTCGTGATTTCGTAATTCAGGAATTTGGCAGCGCTGTCCCGTGTGAGGGTAATCAACGTCTTTTCGTCCGAGAGATTGAGCTTGAGTTCTTCAAGCAGGAATGCTCGGAGCCGCTGTTTAATGGCCTCTGCTTCTTCCTTGGGACCAACGAACGACAGGGCCAAATCATCTGCGTACCTTACGTACCTCAGTCGTCGAAAGTCGGGGTCCTGGGGATCGATGGAGGGAAGTTTTTGAGCCTGTTGCTTGAGTTTGTGGGCAGCCTCCTTCTGTCCTTTGTTGTATCGTTTGCGGGCGCGATTGATCAGGCGGTTGTATTCCTGATTTGGCCTTTTCTTCTTCCCTCTGGTGTATTCGGGGATGAGTTCCGTTTCGACAAACCTGTCCAGTTTCGAGAGCAGGATATTGGAGAGGATTGGACTCAAGATGCTTCCTTGTGGAACTCCACTGAATGTGTTGTTGAGTTTCCAGTCCTCAAGGTATCCTGCGTCGAGCAGCTTTTTGACGAGATTGAGAAATCGCCCGTCCTGGATGGGTTCGGCGAGTGCCGAAATGATGAGGTTATGGTCGAGGGAGCCGAAGCAGTCGGCGATGTCGCCCTCGATGATCCACACAGTGCCTTGCCAGATCTGGTAGACTTCTCGAAGAGCCGTATGACATCCCCGTCCTTCACGGAAGCCGTGGGAGTGTTCGCTGAATGTCCCATCGAAGTAGGCGTTCAGGATCATTCTCATAACCTCAGCTAGGAGCTTGTCGCTCCAGACAGGCATATTCACAGCACACTACCCCCTTTACCAAAGGATCTGTGGAATGGGTAACGGTAACCCATCCTCACCACCCTCTGCACGGGCAACGCGTCCAGCTCGTCCGCGTGCGACGCGGGCCAGATCCTGACCTCATCATTCGCATGCCCGACGGCTATCACGGAGCCATCGCAGCCAGTTTGACCGACTACGCAGGGCCCGCTAATCCTGATCTCAGTGCAGTTGAACCCCCGTTGCTCTCGATTGAGGGCTTGTGGCAGATCGCGCAATGGGTCAGGCAGCAGAAAGGAGCCCATGAGATATGATAGAGCTATCTGCCTGTCTTGTGGTTTGGGCACAGCAAGGAGGTCGCCGCATGGCCCCACTTCCCTCTTCTGATCAGGAGCAGAGCGCGTTGGTCCACATCTGGGCTCACCTCTCTTCTGACCTGCAAATCCGCGTCATTGGCCTCTTAGCACAGTTAGCTTTGAATGCAGTCGTAACGCGTCCTGCTAGCCAGTGTGAAAGAGAGGAGGCGTGCTATGCCGATCCAGCAGCACACCCTCAAAATCCGTCCTGATCATCTCAGCAGACAAGCGGTGATCTATGTGCGCCAATCGACACTGCTGCAAGTTCGCGAGAATATCGGCAGTACCACGCGCCAATATGACCTGGTTAAGCGCGCGCACGAGTTGGGCTGGGAACAGGCAGGCATCGAAGTGATTGACCAGGATCAAGGTCAATCCGGTTCCTCGACCATTGGGCGCGACGGTTTTCAATTGCTGGTGGCTGAAGTCGGGCTGGGCCATGTAGGAGCGGTCCTGAGTTTGGAAGTCTCGCGCTTGGCCCGCTCATGCAGTGATTGGTATCGCCTGCTGGAGATCTGTGCCCTCACTGATACTCTGGTCATTGACGAGGAGGGCGTCTACGATCCCGGCTTGTACAATGACCGCCTCCTGTTGGGCTTCAAGGGGACCATGAGCGAAGCAGAACTGCATTGGTTGCATCAGCGCTTGCAGGGTGGCAAGCTGACCAAAGCCGAACAAGGGAAGCTGCGCTTCCGCCTGCCGAGCGGACTCATCTATGACCCAGTGGGCCATGTGGTCCTTGATCCCGATGAGGCGGTTCAGGGAGCCATCCGTTTGGTGTTCACCCTCTTTGAGCAGCATCAATCGGCGCTGGCCGTGGTAAGCCACTTCGCCAAACATCAGTTGCGCTTCCCTACCCGGCACTGGGGTGGTGTCCGTTCTGGTGAGTTGGAGTGGGTGCCACTCTGTCATGGCCGAGTGTTAGATGTATTGCATAGCCCGCTCTATGCCGGAGCCTACGTCTACGGGCGAACGCACACCCGTCGGCACGCCCTGCCCGGCGAAGAACCACGGATCAAGGGACGTACACGCAGAGTCAAACAAGAGGAGTGGCCCATCGTGCTGCTGGACAGACATCCAGGCTATATCACCTGGGACCAGTTCCGGTGCAATCAGCAGCAATTGGCTGATAACCAGAATACCCCGGCTGCTGCCCACCGAGGAGCGGTACGTGACGGCCCTTCGCTCTTGCAAGGGATCGTGCTCTGTGGCTCGTGTGGCCGTCGGATGAGTGTACGCTATCAGCGCGAGGGATTGGTGTTGATCTACGAATGCAGCCAGGCGCATACCCAGTTGGCGGTCAAGGTCTGCCAAACCATGCGAGGGGATCGCATTGACCAGGTCGTTGGCAAAGTGCTGTTGGAAGCCATGGAGCCAGCACAGTTGGAAGTCGCGCTCTCGGCTCTCGCCCATCTGGAGGGGCGCGCCAAACAACTCGATCAGCAGGCGAAGCGGCAAATTGAGCGGGCGCAGTACGATGCTGACCTGGCGCGCCGACGCTACCATGCAGTGGACCCAGAGAATCGACTCGTGGCGCGTAGCCTGGAACGGGACTGGAACGAGAAACTCGTGGAAGTGGATCGCCTGGAACGGGAATATCAAACCCAACCGGTGCCTGATGCACTGAGGCTGTCGGCGGAGCAACGGGAACAGATCCGCGTGCTGGCCCAGGACCTGCCGACGCTCTGGGGAGCTCCCACGACGACGAACGCCCAACGGAAACAACTCGTGCGCTGGCTGATCAAAGACGTGACCCTGGCCAAGCGTGGCGACCTGGTGGTGATCGATATTCGCTGGCAGACAGAGGCCCGCACCGGTCTGTCCATCCCGCGCCTCAAAAAGTCGTGGGAGCTTCGCCAAACCCAACCGGAGGTCATTGCATCTATCCAGAAATGGGCTCCCACCTCTTCGGATGCATCCATGGCTAGTTTGCTGAATGAAGCTGGATACAGTGCTGGCGGAGGAGGAATGTTTACGGCGAAGAAAGTGCAATCCTTGCGGTATGATTACCAGATTGAGGCAGGCTGCCCTCAGGGCCCGGCAGCGTGCCCCACCGGGCAGCGTGGTGATGGGCGCTATTCAGCACGAACAGCGGCCACCTTGCTTCATGTCAATATCTCAACCATTGCGAAGTGGTGTGAAACGGGGCGCTTGGAGTATGTGCAAACGGCTCCTCATGGACCACGCTGGATTACGCTCACCCCAGAACGCATCGCGGAACTTCGTAAGCCGACGCAACAATATTGGAAACCCCGTCAGGCTGGAAAGCCGCAGCAGAACGTGGTAGAGTAGTACGAAGAGGGTGGGCTGGGGCTCCTAGTCCACCCCGTTGGCGACCATCGGTATTCCGAAACGCGCCGGGAAAGAGAGGCAGTATGAAAGACCTATCGGTATGCCGAGCGGTCTCTTTTTCCCGTTCTTTTTCAAGATGTAGGTTCTTCGCGCTGGTTGCCATTGATATCGTTCCTGCTTCAGTGCAGTAATGATGGTCTCAAAGGTTTCCAGTGAAGTGCCGTCAGCCGTTTCTTCCGTCCCGCCGGGCGTCATCGCACCAGCGTTGCGGTACACGCGACCGTAGGCCGAGAGGTACAGGTTTGTGTTGTACAACATTCGATAGACGCGCTTGATCGGCAAGCCCCGCTTGCCGCGTTCACGGAGAAGTCCTAAAAGCTCTTCGGTTCCCTGCATTTCGCATACCTCCATGCGTTAGGCACTTCTTTGATACCTTCCCTTTATGTGGGTATCCTTCACATAATCTGGCCCTCCTTCGAGGGCTGCCCCTTTGACCTCTTAGGATCGTCATTGTTCCCTTGAAGTCTCATATGGGGGTTCCGTCGCCATAGGTATCGCACCCGTAGGCGATCCCGCTTTTGCGCATATGAAACGTGTAGTGTGTTTAGGTGCCCGTTTGTTCTCTTTCGGGTTCATTACCCGCCATTCATCAGAGGGGGTGTTATCATGAGGACTGGGGTCTCACGCTTTTCTGATGTCGTTCTTTCAGGCATGGTTGTAACGGATGCAAGTGATCATCATGCGAGAACTCAGGTTTAGCAATTGGCCAGCTTCACCATGCACACAGGACTTGCAGAGCAACTCTTTACATGCCTTCAAGGGTTCTCCGCGGTAGGATAGACGGCCAGCGCGTTACCTCTCGGCACGTTTCCAACCGTCCTCCCCGAACCATGGCATGCACACTTTCTATGCACCAGGCTCTCCAGAGACCCGCATCTTTTCAATGCAACTCCCACGATGGTCTCATGACACATCCGTGTCAACCATCATTTCCTGAGTCTGGCCTCCTGTGGTACTTCGCTCAACGAATGGTTTCCCATTGGCGAACTACTATTACCACTCCGTCGCCCTGACCCTCTCGGATGGTAGGCGATCCCCAAGTTACACATCATCTTCGCTTCGTCCTTAGGCCCTCCGTACGTCGTTTCTCGTTCCCTACGAGCTGGCTCTGATGCAGGCTGTAACCACGCTGGAAACGTTCATGGTTACCATCAGACATGGGCGATGACACCGCTCCCACAGGACGCATGTATTCCGCCACGACTAGAGTTGAAGCAATCATGCCTTGACCATAGACGACCTCGCTGCCTATCTTCTGACCCTTGGTGTTAGGGTTTCAACAGACTTTTAACCCCATGCTACAGTCCCCCCCAAACCTTTCGGCGGGAAGTAAGGGGCTGCGTTACTCACTTCGCCTGAGTGAGGTCGCGCTCTCGCACGACAGAAGATCATGTGCCTCTTTGGGCGCACTTTCCAACATGCTGTTTTCCCCTTTGCGTTTCCGCTCCAGGTTGGTTGGATGTCCTAGAGGTTCGTTACCCCCTTCCTCTCCCGTGTTACACGGGTATTTCATATGCACCGACACGGCGCACCCAATCACACTGCGCGTCCTCCCCTGGCTCAAACGCCAACGGCAGATACACCTCTCCCACCTGCTGCCTCTTCTTCCATTTCCCTACCTCCTGCCGCACTCTCGATTCACACCCCGTATACCCCTCTTCACGAATCATCTGGTAGATCTTCGCCGCTGTATACCGCTGCTTCACCGGGAGCTCCTCATTCTCCACCAACAACGCTTCCACTCGCTCCCGATACGGCTCATACACCGACCCCTTCGAGCCCCCTCGCTTCTCTCCTTCCTTTCCCTCTACTATCTGCTTCACCCGCTTTCGACTCATCCCTCCCTCTTTCGCGATCTGCCGTTGACTCTTCCGCTCCACATAATACGCTCGTCGGACCACTTCCCACTCTTCTCCTCCCACAGGCACCTTCCGCTCCTTTCATCTATTGAAACCTATCGCTCCTCTAAGAATACCCAATCCCCTTTTCCTTGGCAACCCTTTCTTATCACTTCTTCTATTTCCATATATCCTTATGCATCTATTCATTTCCTCCTTGTGGCTCCCCTCTTTAGCATTTCTCCTCACGCCTACCAAACATAGCCATTTGATCCTTTCCATATATGTGCAGTGTTTGTTACAAAAAGACTTGCCTGAGTCGAGCAAACCACGTAAGCTACTAGCTGAAAGTATTCAATTATCAGGAGGAACCTATGAAAACAGTCACACTCAACCTCGAAGATGAGATGTTTGCAAAAATTGCAGGCATTGCGAAACAGGCTGGAATTGCTGAACAAGACACAGCAGAGTGGTTTACGCAGCAAGTGCAACAACGTCTTGAGGAATTGCTCCCTTCTGGCTCATCGGGGTGGATGCCACGTGAACAATGGGATGCGTTAGTTCGAGGAGAGAATTGCGCTTTCTGTGCGCAACTCGAAAAGAATGGCGCTTTCGACGGCTACGGATTTATCATTGCGGATCTCAGTGTGACACGCCTCAAGCTCACTAAGAACCAATATATTCATGGAGAATGTATTCTTACCTCTAAGCACCATATCAAAGAATTCTATGATCTTTCCCAAGAGGATCGTTCTTTGTTTATTGAGGATCTCGCTCGCTCAGCCAAAGCGATAGAGAAGGTTTTTGCTCCACTAAAAATGAGCGTAGATATGGGAAGTAGTGGGTATCCACATCTCTATTGTCGTCTCAAACCTCGCTATTATGGTGATGCAGCTCCAGGGCATATGGCAGAGCGCATTCTTCCTTCACATGAGTACGCAAAGTATGTCTCTGAACTAAGGGCAGCTTTGGCTGAATAGCTTTTTTCTTCTCTTCCATTTCTTGCTCAGTTCTCGCTGGGCAAGTTTTTTTGCAATGGATACTGCACATATATGGAGAGCATCAAGTGGCTAGGTGTGACGCCCACATCGCATGATCCTCCTTCACTCTTCTCCCCCCACCACCTACAATAGCATGTCCTTACGAGCGTATCTGTGGCTCCTTTCCTTAGCACTCGCCTTGGCTCCCTCTCCTCTTGGCCCCCTTTTTTTATCATTCGGAGCCATTTGGTCCCCTTTTCATTTATCAACAACAGCGGCGCCCCGTACACACGGCGATACCAACCACCAGGTCTGCCCACTCCGGCGAAAACAGCAATGACAGGGCTCGCTCCACCAGGGCATCGGGGTCTTTGAGCAAGACTTGCTGCTTTAATCGGTCCTGGGTCACGCCTTGCGTGCGCGCATTCATCTGCACCCATTCCCCCTCCGAGAGGTTGAAGACCTTCAACCCGATATGTTCTTGCTCCCCCGTCCGCGGATTTGCCCAACTATTGTCCTCCGTGATCGGCAGCCCTTTGATCAAATGTCGCACCTGGGTAATGGGTTTGCGCAACGAATCCCCGGTTAACCCCCGCTGCGTCTTCCACCACGCTAACTCACGCTCCCACACCTCGCGTAATTGCGCCTCCTGCGCCACTGTGGCACCACTCACCACTGGTTCGAGCACCTCGCTCCAGCGCCGCTGCACCCAGCCTAAGATCGCCGCCATGGCCTCATTCCTCCTTCTCAAACGCTCTTGTCGCGCCTCTTCGAAATCGTCTTTAGCAGACACCCGCTTTTTTGTCTTGTAAAGAGTATAGAGTGTTCCTTCGTTACTGTCAAGTAGGAACGGAGGAACATGCTCTTCCTCCGCACGAGCGGACCGCAGAAAAAGTGGCATGGAGATGGTACGGCGAGAAGAACCTCTGCCGTGGGGAAGGAAGTTCGGGCCAACAGCTCACCCAGGAGATCCATACCATCGACCTCACTCTCTTGCCCGCGCAAGCGACATGCACCAGGCCCACCGCCCGCGCGCCCTCCTCCCAGCTCCCGGCGTTCTCGCGCTCACCAGGAGCGCGCCTCGCGCCTTCGTCTCCCGTCCTCTCGCACACCATCATGACACCATCTCTGAGACTGACGTCATCTTCCGTGAGACGGGCGACAACGCGCGGTGAGAGCCGACACCTGCTCAAAGAGATCACTCCCCATTCCATTACAGCAGAATGAGGAGCAGCGGCTTTTCAAGCCGCTGCTCCTCATTGCTTCTCCTCACGAGGAATATGGTGCGCTTACGAAAAGTGGTAACCGGTTGCCACTTTTCCCTCGCCATGCCGCGCGAGAAAGGGACACTCATCATAGCCAGGTGAATGGTGGCCCTCATGACAATTGTGCCCTTTGTCTTTTACCCCATCGGTTTATAGCTCGTTCCAGTATTACGAAACATGACCTGCAGGCCATTGACCGTCACCACCAAATCCGGATGGCGCGCATCCCCTGCGAAGGTGAGCAGAAGAGGTGCCAGGTCAGCGCCAGGACCAACAAGGCGAGGACCGAGTAGGAGTCGCGCATGTTCTGGATCGCCGCCGGGAACCTCGAAAATCATCACTTGCCCCTTGAGATTGAGGGCCGTGAAGTGCGTTGGGACTCGCGGATCCCGCTCATGGCCGACGATGTGGTCCACCTGGGTCGTTCGCGGATAGCCATAGCGAACCCCGTCAATGAGCGTGCTACTCCAGCTCAGCACCAGCGATCCGGCGAGGGCGAGGAGCAGCGCACACAACATCCCCAGCCCAAGAGGCAGGAGCCAGTTCCCTCCTTGACGCTTTGATCGCAATGGCGCTGACAGACGCGAGAATTCCTGCACCTCCTCGGCCGGTACAGGGCGCTGCGCTCGTGGTCTGGCCAATTGAGATGCACGCGCCGTCTGGACGGCTGGCGCTTTCCCGGGCTCGGACCTCGGATGGCGGCGCACAACAAGGCTGCGTGGCGCGAGACGAGGCTCCTCCTCGATGGTTGCAGGCATGATGATTCCCTCCTTTGACAAGCAAAGCACAACAAGGACGAAGAAGAAATAGAGAGGCCTGAGCCATCGTAGGAGGGGGGAACAGCATTCGTTCACACAAAGCATACCTGAACCAGAGGTAAACGCACAACCCCTTTTTCCACGAAGTTTTCCAAAGGGGGTGTGCACGAATTGTGGAGAAGACTGGTGGGTGACGCTCCTTCCCATGTCTGCGCGCCAGGCGTTCCCGCGTCACACGATTTTTGACTTCTGGCGCAGCCAAGTACGAGCGTCCACTCCAGCCAGCGTTCATGCCTCTTTGAAGCACCTCTTGTCCAGCAGTTGGCGCTGGCAACTGGTCATTTTCGAGCTTGACTTCCAGAGGGACGCGGCAAGCCCAGCTACAAGGGGTAGACAAAGGTGATGTGAGAGGGCAGATGACTTTGGTCGCCACGCTGTTTGGAATCGCAGCCTAGCTGAACAAAGAGAACCTCTTCACATCCTCTTGCCTTTGGCATAGTTTTTGCAACACAACCATCTTTTGATCGCATCTTATCTGATGAGTTTTATTTTTGCAACACAGCCCTTTATTCTGGCTCCGTAATAAGGCAGGGCTTTTCCCCTGCCTCAACCATGCGGCTGACCAGGAGTTCTTTAAGGCCATGCGCAATTTCGCGGTGTGCTGGCTTGCCAGCAAGATTGTTCAGTTCGTAGGGATCGGCCTCCAGGTCATACAGGTAGGTTTCGATATAGTGCTCAGCATGTGAGTCGTGCCAGCCATTTTTATCGGGAGCAACAACACCATACTTCCAGTTTTTCGTGCGGAGCGCGCGCCCCACTTGGCTCTCGCTAACCTGGATCAGGACCTCTTGTGGCCAATCTGCTTCCCCATTCCTGATGAGCTTTAAGAGGCTGTTCCCCTGCATGGCAGGAGGTATCGGAAGCCCTGCGGCATCAATCAAGGTTGGCGGAAGGTCGACCAGGCTGACAAGCTCCTCAATGCGCCTCCCGCCGTGGAAGCCAGGGCCCTGGAAAGCAGCCAGGACACGAATGGAGCTCTCGTGACAGGAGCGCTTATATTCGCTATTGCGCGTCTTAAAGTGGCAGCCATGATCGGAGGTAAAAAGAATGATGGTATTGTCTTCCATGCCCAGGCTTTTGACGGCCTCTAGTAGGCGGCCAAAGGCTTCATCAACGCGTTTTACCTGGCCAAAGTAGCCCGGCAGGTGTTGGTGCGCTGAGCCGCCCAGTGCCGCCAGGTCGGGTGGCATCCACGCGCCACGATAGCGTTCCTCGTAGCCATCAGGCGCGGGAAAATAATCCTGCTGATTCTGCTGGTGTGGCTCCAGTTGGGAGATGAAGAGGAAAAAGGGCTCACGCTGATGCTGATCAACGTAGCGAATAGCGGCATCAGTTATCGCGTCTACGCGATAGCCTGGTAGCTTGACTGCTTGATTCTCGTTATTATACACCACGGTATCGTATGGGCGCGAGGTGAACTCGAGAATATTTGAGGCCAGCCAATAATCATAGCCGCCGCGCTCATCTTCCACGACGGGATCGGCGCTTCCCAGGTGCCACTTACCGATATATCCTGTTGTGTAGCCTGCATCCTTAAAGGCATGTGCCAGGGTCCGCGTCTCCAGGGGCAGAGGGATATTATTGCGGTAGCAGCCGGTTGTGGTAGGATAGAGTCCTGACTGCATAATCGAGCGTGCGGGTCCACAGACCGGTTGACAGGTAAACATTGAGGTGACATGCGTTCCACGCTGCGCGAACCGATCAAAGTTCGGCGTCAATTGCAGTGGGTTGCCATGCAGGCTGGAGGTATCCCAGCGCTGCTGGTCGGTAAAGAAGACAATAACGTTGGGGCGCTTTGTTGCCTGGGTCATGTTTATCAATTACTCCACTAGGGTCTTATGTGATTACTTTAAGCCTGTCAGACTGATGCCTTTAACAAAGTATTTCTGTGTACAGAGGAACAGCACAAGGATTGGTACAAAAAGCACGACCGCGCCCGTGGCGGTATAGTTCCACTGTGTAAAGTATTCTTGATTAAAGAGCGTCAGCCCAATGGGCATTGTACGCATTTCCGTGCTGTTGACGACGATCAATGGCCAGATAAATTCATCCCATTGGAAGATGAAGGTAAAGAGGCCGAGCGTGGCTAGCGCGGGTTTGACCTGGGGCAGGATAATGCGCCAGTAGATGCCAAACTCCGAGCAGCCATCCAGGCGAGCGGCATCAATCAGCTCGAAAGGAAGCGGCTGGATAAACTGGCGCATCAGGAAGATACCGAAGGCACTCATCAAAAATGGCGCGATCATTGCCTGGTAGCTATCAAGCCAGTTAAGCTGGGCCATGAGGATATAGAGCGGAATCATCCTCACGAAAAAGGGAATCATCATCGTACCCAGGAAGAGCAAGAAAAGCACATTCTTGAGCGGGAAGCGAAACTTGGCGAAGACATAGCCCGCTAAAGGATCAAAGAACAGGTGCGAGAGCGTAATGGCCCCCGCGACAATAAAGCTGTTCAGGAAGAAGCGAGCAAAGGGTGCCTTCTGCCATATGACAAGGTAATTCTGAAACTGAGGGGCTGCTGGCCATAGGACCGGGATGCCCGAAAAAACCTCGGCATCACTCTGGAGGGAGAGTGATCCCATATAGACAAGCGGTAGAAGCGCCACCGCTGCCAGGAGAATCAGAAGCGTATATAGTGCTATATAGCCAGCAACGCGGCGCGCAGGGATATTTTTTTTGTGCATCGTGTTCACCTCCTTTAGTACTCAACTACCTTATTGCCCAGGCGCCATTGAATGAGCGTCAATACAAGAATCAGCACAAACATGATAAAGGAGAGCGCGGAGGCGTAACCAAGATTGTTTTCATTAAAGGCGATGTTGTAGACGTGGAAGACGTAGAAACGTGTCGCGTCCGCAGGGCCACCCTGGGTAATGACAAATGCCTGTGTAAAGGCTTGCAGACTATTGATAACCCCGATGATCACCACAAAAAGCGTGGTCGGGGCCAGGAGAGGCAAAGTCACATGGCGAAAGCGCATCCAGCCGTTCGCGCCATCGACCTGAGCAGCTTCATAGTAATCCTCGGGAATGCCCTGTAAGCCAGCCAGGAAGAGGATCATCGTATACCCGACTCCCTGCCAGACAGTAATGCCAATCACGACCGGCAAGGCCAGTTGGTAATCTGTCAGCCAGCCCTGCTGGGGAAGGCCCAGCGAAAACAGGAGACGGTTGAGTATACCAACCTGGGGGTCCAGAATGTTGCGCCACATGAGGCCAACAATGACCATCGAGGTCATATAAGGCACGAGAAACACAGCCCGAAAGACTACCCGTCCCTTAAAAGGCAGATCCAGGAGCAGGGCCAGGCCCAGGCCAAGCAGGATATTGAGCAGAGTCACCCCTATCGCGAAGAGCACAGTCACCTGGAAGGTTGCCCAGACACGCTGATCCTGAAATGCCGTAAGGTAGTTCGCAAGCCCCACAAAATCCGTGGTACTTTGCATGCTGGCCCACAGCTCCAGCAAGATAGGATAAAAGAAGAAAATGGTAAAGTAGATGAGCGCAGGCGCGAGAAAAACATAGGCGATGAGGGCCTGGCGACTTGCCAGACCCATTCGCACGCTACGTTTCTCTCCCAAACTATCGCGCGCCATAATCAGACTCATAATATGTCCTCCTCTTCACCTGCTCGCGACGCTATTGTGACAATACCTTGTTTCCGGCCTCAGTGAAGGCTTTGAGCGCCTCAGATGCGGGCGTTTGTTTATAAATGACATCCTGGTATGACTTATCGAAGAGGCTTGTGATCGGTCCAGATTTGCCCGTCTTCTCTATTTGAGCACCGGAGAACTGCGCATAGCTTAAACCTTTGGCAAATGGCGCGATAAGTTCTAACTTTTGTACATCTGGGTGACGTGACCAGGATAAACGAGGCATGGTCATGCTTGCCTCTTTCGTTACCGCGACCTCGGTCTCAAGGGCTAGCAGGCGTTTCATTAGCTCCCAGGCCATATCTGGATTTTTGGCGGCTTTGGGAATCATAAGGCTGGTACCAGCGGCAGAAGTTGCCTGTGTGCTCTTCTTCAAGGCCTGGGCTATTCCCAGGGGAAAATCCTTGTTAGCTCCTAGGATAGGTTTAATATCCCATGGACCCGTGATAATAAAGGCAGCCCGCCCGGCGGAGAGTAGTTTTTGGGGTCCGTCATAGCTCCCGGTTGCTACAGGCACTGGCGCGACCTTGTATTTATGAATCAGGTCCGACTGGAACTGGAGCGCTTCGGCGGCGGCGGGAGTATCCATCGCAAGCGCTTTTCTGGTTGGATCATAGAGGTGGACGTCATTCTGGAGGTACCAGGGCCAGCTATAGCCTGAATCCTGGTTGGCCGCAAAGCCATACTGATTATTGGCAGTTACGGCCCGGCTTATCTCCAGAAACTCTTCCCATGTCGCCGGGACTGATGTATGTCCAGATTTATGTAAAAGCTCTTTGTTGTAAAAGAGCAACATACACGTCAGGTGCAACTGAATACCGTAGACTTCACCGTGGACGGTATTGCGCTCTACTGTGTATGACTGCCAGTCATTGGGGAAACCCAGGCTGGCTCCATCTTTTGCTAGATACGGTTGCAAGGAGTGTAGCTTACCAGCCAGGCCAAACTCTTGCACCCAGCCTCCGGGCTCCTCAATCAAATCAGGGGCATCGCCAGCCGCAAAGTTCGCCAATACTTTTGTTCGCATATCCGGCCATTGGTATAACTCTAGTTTGACCTTCCAACCCGGATGATCCTTTTCAAACTGAGAAATGACCTGTTGATAGGTAGTGTAGGCGTGACCTGCGTTCCAGTAGACGCGCAACGTTTTATCCGCAGAGGATGAAGAGGGAACGAGACTTCCTGTTCCGCCACAGGCTGAGAGCAGCATGGGAACAGCAAACACGGTAGATGTTAAGCCTCCGCCTAGTTTTAAGGCGTCGCGCCGTGAAATAGTTGTGTATGGCCTCTCCTTGCGTGGAGAAGACTGAGACTCATGTGTATTGTCCATGTCATTTTCCTTCCCTGGAGTTGCTTCTTTGCAAAAATACATCAATGGTACATCCGCCAAATCAGGCGGTTCTACGTATGATCAATTCCCATTCTCGTAACAGTGTGCGCTCTGGTTGTTCGGGATTGTGCAGGCGTTCTAGAAGCAGTTCGGCGACATCACGAAAGTCAAGGGAAGTTGGCCCCACCGTGGTAAGAGGGGGACTGGCAATCTCGCCTTCGGGAATATTGCCGCTACCTATGACCACAATATCTTCAGGCACGCTCACCCCCACATCGCGCGCGGCCCAGAGCGTGGCTATCGCTACCATGTCAGAGCCAGCAAAGATGGCATCGGGAGGCTGCTCTTGCCGCAATAAGCGCTCAAGAATGGCATACGTCTCTTTGCGGTTTGCAGGCGTGGGAATGACAAGGCGTTCATCCAGCGGGAGGTGGAACGTGTGCAAGGCTCGCTGATATGCTTCAAAACGCGTATCATTGGCATCATTCTGCGCAGTAAAGCAGACGACCTGGCGGTAGCCTTTCTGGAGAAGGTAACAAAACGCCTGGTAAAAAGCCTCCTCCTCGGTAGTACGCACAACATCAAAACCTCTCCCTTGAAGGGCATTATGCATTGCGGTGACAGCGACCCCTGACGCGGCCAGGCGTTCCAGTTCCTCAGCTTTCCATGAGCCGTGCACGACAAGGACGCCATCGGCCAGGCGGCGCTGTAGTTGTTCTAATACCTCCGCCTCTTGCTCGCGTGAACTGGCAAGCGAGATAATAACACTATACTTGTGCTGTTCCGCAACGGCTTCCACGTGCTGGCAGAGAATCTCGTAATATGGGACGCCTAAACGCGGTAGGACGATGCAGATTCGTTCTGTCTTCTGGCGACGCAAATGGCGGGCCGTCTGGTTAGGGGCATAACCCAGCTCTGCCACCGCCTGTATTACCCTCTGGCGTGTCGCCTCGCTGATCGTTTTCGTACTTGAAGCCCGCCCATTTAACACATACGATACAGTCGCAATAGAGACACCAGCCTGGTGCGCGACATCTCGTAAGGTGGGAAGCGTAGGTGCCATCAATCTGCCTTTCACGAGGTGAAACGTTTAACCCTCTGTAAAGAGATTACCATCAAAATCGATGTCTGTCAATTGTAAACCGGGGAAGCAGGGCTTTCCAATTCTCATACATATGGAGCCCTTCGCGCCTGCGGCGAGCGTAGCGAGTCGAAGCTGTACAAAAGAGAACTGGAAAGCCATGGGGTCCGAACCCGTGGCCGGCACCGGAGAATTACGGCGTGTTTGGGCTATCATAGATCACTTCGAGGATCATTCTCATGACCTCCTGCACGATTTTATCCCTTACGCAAGGGATTCCTAATTTTCTCATCTTACCGCTCGGCTTCGGTATGAACTGTTGCCGGACTGGTTTGAAGCGAAATTGTTCGGTTTTCATCTCTTGAATAATCTCCCGAATCCCTTCCAGAGAGAATCCGTCGAGCGTTTCCTCATCCGTTCCCGGTGTCATATTTCCAGGTTTCGACTTAATCCGTTCGTAGGCAACAATATACAGGTCTTCCCTGTACATGAGCCTATAAATTTCGTGGTTCACCCACTGTCTGTTGCTATTCAACTTCCGTAGGTGCTCCAGTCTCTCCAGGGTACTGTCAACTTGCAGGCTGACTGAAACCTCTGGCATACTGATGGGATGAAAACGCCATTATCTGCTTTCCTGTATAAAGGGTTCCGCTTTCCGCCGGAGATTATTAGTTACTGCATCTGGCTGTACTTCCGTTTTTCCCTCAGCTATCGTGACATTGAAGAGATTATGTTTGAACGCGGTGTGATGCTGACCTATGAAACCATTCGGCAATGGTGTTTGAAATTTGGGCAAACGTACGCCAATGAGCTCAAATGCCGCCGTGGCAAGATGGGCGACAAGTGGCATCTGGATGAGGTGTTTCTCAAAATCAATGGGAAGACTCATTATCTCTGGCGAGCGGTCGATCAGGGTGGCAATGTGCCGGATATTTTGCTCCAGAGTCGACGCAACAAGCATGCCGCCAAAAAGTTTTTTCGCAGGCTGCTCTGCGAAGCAAGAGACCTGCTCAGTGTCCCGATCCACGGTATCATCTCCGATGGGCAGCTTTCCATTCGCCGTGCGGTTGCCATGGCCATGCCTCAAGTCCCGCATCAACTCTGTCACTTCCATTACCTGCGAGAAGCTGGCAAGCCTATCTACGAAGCCGATCGACATGCCAAAAAGGAGTTAAAGAAACAGGTGAGAGGGGTTCGTCCCATCGAACGAGCCATCGAGGGGAGAGACGATGAGGAGGCAAAAGTGATTCACGAGTATTGCTTGGCGGTTCGAGCGAGTGTGACCGATGATGGGTTGCCGCCCTTGTCTGCTTCTGGGCTCCGGTTACAACAACGGCTGCAAGCCATCAGCGACTCGCTGGAGCGGGTCGAAGAAAAAAGGGGCTTCCCAGAGAGCTTGGACGATTGAAACAACTCTTGCAGAAAGGGCTGCTGGCAACCAAGGATCTCTTTGCGGTCGTGGGCCCACTCTTTGCATGGCTCTTGCAAGGGGCTGAGATCCTGAGCAATCAGGAGCAGTGCAAGGCAGGAGCGATCCCGCACCGCTTTGAGGAATATGTCACACAAGTGCGGGCATGCGCTGAGCAAGCAGACACTGGCCGCGCTGCTCTCTTGCACTTCCTGAAGGTCACTCAAAGCTACGCGCCACATCTCTTTTTCTGTTATCAGATTGCCGATCTGCCCAAAACGAACAACGACCTGGAGCAAGCGTTTGGCAAGGTTCGATCCGCAGAGCGTCGAGCCACGGGACGGCGAGGAGCCATTCCTGGTTTGGTCGTGCGCGGATCGGTTCGCGTGACCACAGCTCTGGCCACCCGCTTGCACCTGTTCAGCGGCGAGGAGCTCGTTCCCAACGACCTGACCCGCTGGCGCCAATTGCGCTCCGAGGTCTCCTCTCGGCAAGAGGCTCGCTGCAAACAGCTTCGTTTTCGCAAAGATCCCCATGCCTATCTGGTTGCTTTGGAACAACGCCTCTCTAAGATGAGTTTACGATTCTAGTTTTTTCCGATATCGTAAAAATCCCTCGGGCTCTTTTCGAGCGCTTCATCCAGACGCTTGCTTTTGCTGCCTGAGATGGATAAAGTCTAGCTAAGAGAGAAAGACATGAATTCGGGGATTTTCTTGAAGATTTGAGCTCAGACAAAAACAAGATTTTTGGTATCCTACACCCCATCCTCCTCGCTCCACGACAAGGGGAATACTGCCTTTGGCACGATTGCGCGACTCCGCGCTTTCATCCGTTTCTGTTCCATAAGGACCGCTTTTTCTTCGCGCTGCCCACACATCTCTACCGTCTTGGCGCAGGGCGCGGTCCCAACGATCTTCCTCGCTCCCCCAAGAGGCTCTCCTCTCTCACGGTCGAGATGAGCCCTACGTCCGTTCATCGCTGGCGCGAAGGCAAACACATCCGACCGTGTGGGCCTCCTCTCTCACGCTCCCCCTTCCTTCTCTTCGACGCCTCTTCCTTCTCTTCGACGCCTCTTCCCCTCACTTCACACACAAACAAGCGCGAAGAACGCCAGAGAAAAGCGTTCTTCGCGCTTGTGTCGTTGCGGCATCTCAAGTGAGCATCAATGTAGCTCCGTCAGCTGAGTTCCTTCGCAGCGTTGACCTTGATCGTGCGAGCGCGAGCGTGCTCCGCCTTGGGCAAACGCAGGGTCAGGATGCCATCGTTGTAGCTCGCCTCCGCCCGCCCAGCATTGACGGGCGAAGGAAGCGTAAAGCTCCGCTGATGCTCACTCTTGGGGAAGCCATGATAATGGACCGTGGCATGCTCAGGAATCTCTGCTCCTGCCTGCCACTTCAGGCTCACCACTTCCTGCTGGACGGTAATCTCAACATCCTCAGGTGTGACACCGGGCATCGGCACCTGCATCGTGAAGTCCTCTGCCGTCTCATACAGGTTGGCAGGCAGAGTACGAGTGAAGAAGGCGCTCGTGTTGCGTGGGGAAATGACACTCTCCTCAAACAATCGATCCATCGCGTCGCGCAAGGTCACAAATTCATTGAAGGGATTGTAGCGAGTCAGATTGGCCATGATCTCTTCCTCCTCGAAATGGAATAGTATGGGAAGACATATCGGACAACTCACTGGTGGGATTCGCCCAGGTGCGTCCGGATCTTTCCTTCACTGAGAAGAGTATATCCTCAACCGTGTTAGAAGAACGTATGCAATCTATAAGATCTATGTTAGAAAACTTGATAGCACTACTATCAAACTCTGATTTGCTCTCTGCAAGGATCGGAACAGGGAACCACCCTGGCATACCTCGCTGCCAACACCGGCGACCTCCTCCTCTCTCAACTCATTGGCACCATCGACGGCTGGACCACGCGCCGCTGTGTTGCAAAAAAGAAAGCTGATCGGCTAGAGTTGAGAAAAAGAACGAAAGAGAGCCCACCATGACAGAGCAACAACCCTTCAAATGGCATCACTTCGAGGCCGAAATCATCCTTGTCTGTGTGAGATGGTATTTGCGGTACGTCCTCAGTTACCGCGACCTCGAAGAACTCATGCGAGAACGAGGACTCTGCGTCGATCACACCACCATTTACCGTTGGGTGAACGCGAGGCAGCCTACACCAAAGAGTACCGCTTGAAGGACCACCTTCAACATGGGACCAACTTGGTCGTCCTGACTGACATCCACCTCCTGGCCGAAATTCCACAGCAGATCGAGAGGTATTGTCAACTTAACCAGAAAAATGAAGAATATTGCTGAGTTATAGCGAAGAAGGATGCTGATGGGTCATGGAAGAGGTGGGGGATACCTATGGTTATGCGACTCGCGTTGCTCCAGTCAGTTCATTCCAAGTCTGAAATCGGTCCTGTAAAAGAGCGCGGTATTTTCCGGCCCTCAGACGGTGTCGTCGCGGTTGAAAATGTCCAGCGATGGGGCCAAAGGCCGAGAGGAAGCGTTGGGCGTGTTTGGCTGATTTGAAGCGCCGCATCTTCTTTTCGCGCAGTCTCGTGGGTTGGTGGGAGTTCTCTGCTCGATTGTTCAGTCCTTTGTGCTGCCGATGCTCCACGCTTGGCAAGATCTCGCGTTTAGCTGCACCATAGCTCTTGAGTTTATCGGTGATGATCACGCGTGGGACAGAGAGTAGCCCCTTGAGCAGCTTGCGGAAGAATCGCTTAGCCGCCTTTTTGTTGCGTCGGCTCTGCACGAGGATATCCAGCACGTTGCCATCCTGATCTATCGCTCGCCAGAGGGAATGCTTCTTGCCCCTGATGGAGAGGAAAACTTCGTCCAGATGCCACTTGTCGCCACAGCGAGGGCGACGACGACGCAGTGCATTCGCGTAGGTCTGCCCAAACGTCAAACACCATTGCCGGACTGTTTCATAGCTCACAACGATCCCGCGTTGCGCCAAAAGCTCTTCGACATCACGAAAACTGAGCGAGAAACGGAAATACACCCACACAGCGTGACTGATAATTTCGGGCGGGAAGCGGTAACCTTTGTAAGCGGGAGCAATGCTGTTTGTTTTCATACAGCCATTCTAGCATATTGTTCAGTTCTATTGCTAAGTTGACAATACCTTCCATAGCGCCGGCCTTTCTTCCACGCCCACTCATCTATTCCCACCTTTGCAACCTTGCCTTCGCTGGGTAAGGGAAGCTGCAAGACGCGACGAATGATGGTTTTGGCAGTGGTGGGCATGCCAAGCGACGAGGCGATCCGCGCTGCATCGGCTCCATTGGTGGTCACTCCTAGTGCCTGAAGAGCCTTAACGAGCCGATCCGTCATTCGTGCATAGCGTTGGACCAACTCTGGAAAGCGCTCGGCAAAGATGTGCTGGGGACAGGATGCCTCGCGACAGATCCACTTGCGCACCTGTAACTTGAGCACAAGGCATCGCCCACCAAAGGCGACATCGGCAATGGTACATACATAGCGGCTATGAACCCGAGAGCCTGGCGTCCCACACTGTGGGCAAAGAGCGCTTGCCGAGATGGCATGAAGATGGACGATGATAGTCTGATTCTGGACCTCAATGGTCTCAAGACGCACCATTGAAGGAAATGCAAAAACAGGGGAGAGATCGATGGAAATGCCTCCAGATGACTCAAATGATGAGAACTGATGCTATTCTAGCACAAAATCACGCGACAGGCACACCGAATATGTCCCAGAGCCGTTATCTGATTAAAAAACGAATTTTACTCTGAGAATCCACAACACCTCATTTGTACGCCTTGTTTTCTATACTCTCTTCATTGACTTTGCATCGTTCCTCAGCATCTCATCTGGTTGAGATCCTTTGTCGCTGATCGATGGATCAGCGACATGAGTGGAACTCCTTGGTCAGACGACGCAAGGAATAGCATCAAAACATGCGTCTTTAAACATGGCTCCAGCCTCTAAAAGTCTGTTGCAGACGTGCCATGAAGAGCATGTGTGGTGTTTCGTGCCAATGAAACACCACAATGTTCACGTGTTGAGAATGTTCGTTCTCTTCCTGTATTAGGCCCTTGAGTACAAACGGACCGGAATACCACGCTAAGCGCTTAGCGTGGTATTCCGGTCCGTTTGTACTCAAGGGCCAGTACTTTTTTAGCATTCGCTTGTCGAGCCGCACAAACCTTTGCATAGCCATATACTGAAGAGCTTATCACGCAAAGTGAGGGAGAGCCGTTTCATTCCCAAATTTAGAAGCAAATAACCAGCCATGAATCTATCTTCTCTCTATGGGCTCTTCTTGAGATGTGCTCGTCTCTTCAAGTTCATCGCTAATATAGTGCTGGCAGACGGAACCGACAATCTGGATGAGCTGCTCATCAGGGATCGCGCTCAGGGCCTCGGTGTGTAGCAAGCTACGCATAATATTGACGCCAATGAGTTGTGACAAGGCCAGTTCGGCGCGTAGATGCCCATTGGGTCCGCCAATCTGCTCCGCGATAGGCTGCAGGAATTGTTCGTTTAAGACCTGGCGGAGCAGGTCAGAGTTATCATTGCTCGATGCTGAACGGATCATGATGAGGAGCGGATCGCTGGCATCCTGTTTGCTCCAATGTGATATGTAGTGGTGAATCAAACCATGACCCAGCTCCATACCCTCTCCACCAGGGAGGCTGCTACAGTTGCCTTTATCTAATGTTGCCAGGAAGAGATCTTCTTTTGAACCAAAGTAGCGAATGACCAAAGCGGGATCGATACCGGCTTTGGAGGCGATGTCGCGAATGGTGACGTACTCATAGCTATCATGTGCAAAGAGCGTGCGCGCAGCCTCTAAGATAGCCTGGCGTGTCGCAGCTGCGTCGCGACAACGACGAGCAGTGTGTTTCGCTGTGTCTCTCATCTCGATTCCTCGCCTTCCTGGACCCACGTGTATCTCTCATGCTGTTCCTATCTCATCATCAATCATACCATAGTCAACAGGTGTTGACAAAAGCAGATGGGATAGTTTATAGTGTTCTTAGTTGTCAACACCTGTTGACAAATGGAGAGAGTCGTCCCGAAGGAACTCATTCAAGGGGAGAAGGATGAGAGCGCCTGATCCCTATTTGAACAGTGCCTTTGAAATTGACCGGACCATACCCAACAAAACTATTCCCATTTTGGAGGAAAAATGAGTACTGAAATAACGGCAAAAGAGGAATCATTCCAGCCAGATTACGCCGGACTCCAGTCCTATCTGAATTATGTCCAGAAACGGCGTTCTATACGTAAGCTTACATCTGGCCCAGTCCCTGACGAGACGATTCGCGGCATAGTTGAAGCAGGCCGCTGGTCGCCTTCCTCTGCCAATTCACAGCCAACCCGTATTGCCGTAGTGAAAGAGCGTCATGTGGAGCTTTGGGATTTTATTGAGAGCACATTGAAGCAGAAATTACAGGGGGAGCAATTGCAACGTGCTCTGGGCCGCCTTCCTGGCTATCGTTCAGGTGTTTTCACACTTGTTTTTTACGAGGACTCTGCCGTTGCGGACAATCCACCGTTTCCGGGAGGCCAGGAACTCTGGAAAAATTTCTCTGCTCAGGCTCTGGGGATAGCCCAGGCCAATGTATGGAATGCTATCGCTGCCGCCGGGCTGGCAGCCTCCAATCAGCATATTAATCTGCAAATAGAAGAGGAACTGCGTGACTTCCTCGGTGTGCCTGCGACGTGGAGAAGCTATAGTATTTTTCCTGTTGGTTATGCAGACGAGACACCAGAGGAAGGAAGCCGTCACCCTCATGAGGAAGTTATCTTCTACGAGCAGGGTCCCGCTGCGTAAGAACCTTTGCGATTTGACCAATCATCATGCACTGGTTGTGAAGCAAATCATCAATCAGAATGGACTCAAACTGTGCTCAGAAGTCCATTGAAATAGGAGTGCACGGCAGCAACGATCTCGATTACTTCGGTATCGTTGCCTGCCGTCTTTTCCCTGGTGGGATCCCGGTCACGGCTGGAAAAACATCCTCAATGATCGACACAAAATCACCCCAAGCATTGATGTACCTGGCTCATCGCTACGTAAGGCGGAAAGAGGGCCCAGCAGATATTGTCAACTTGGTAACGTAGCGAAACAATGTGCTAGAATACCTTCATGAAAACAGAAACCACTCCTCCAGATTACAAAGGTTTCCGCTTCCCGCCTGAGATTATTAGCCACTGCGTTTGGCTGTATTTCCGCTTTTCACTCAGCTTTCGCGATATCGAGGAACTCATGGCACAGCGAGGCATCATCGTTACTTATGAAACGGTTCGGCAGTGGTGCCTGAAATTTGGGCAAGCCTACGCGAACGAGTTGCGCCGTCGCCATCCTCGCTGTGGAGATAAATGGCACATTGATGAGGTTTTTCTCACGCATCAATGGGAAAACGCACTATCTCTGGCGTGCCGTTGACCAGCATGGCAACGTGCTTGACATTCTGGTTCAAAGTCGACGCGACAAGAAAGCCGCAAAGAAGTTCTTCCGCAAGCTGTTGAAAGGATGCCAGTATGTGCCACGGGTGATTATTACGGACAAGCTTGCCAGCTATGCAGCCGCTAAAAGGGAGATTATGCCAGGGGTCGAGCACCGTCAGCACAAAGGCTTGAACAACCGTGCGGAGAACTCGCATCAACCAACGCGGCAACGCGAGCGAACCATGCGACGGTTCAAATCAGCAGGCCATGCGCAGCGCTTTCTCTCCGCCTTTGGACCCTTCTCGGATCATTCCCGGCCGCGACGACATTGTCTGCGTGCAGCAGAGCATCGCGCCACCATGCAAGATCGGTTCCAGGTGTGTAACCAGATAATAGAAGCAAAAACAGCAGCATGATACCACATCTTCCTCCCTCCCCTCAGCTTCTTTCCCTCCCCTTGGCTCTTCTTTTCTAAAAAGCTCTTCTATTGCTCCTCTAAGTTGACAATACCCTTCGATGCTATATCAGCCAGAATTCTCGAACAAACAAGGGCAAGAAACAGGGCACAATCCCCACTTTGAGGTCTGTTTCTCTTCTATAAACTCTACAATTGTAATGAAGTTGACAATACCGTCCTTTCATCTTTCTAAGAGCCGGAATCCACTGTGTGCAGCTTCCACTTTCATGAAGACGGAATTGGCGACATGGGTCGCAACCCCTGTTGTCGAGGGCCGCGCGAGTTCCTGAAGCATCTGCCTGCGAGTGACCTTCGCCTGTTCGGGATCGCCGCTATCCAGGGAGTTGGTCCATTCGGGATGCTCGATCTGCACAGCACTATGGAAGATATCGCCGAGAATGATGACTCGTTCCTCGCCCGCTGTTACCAGCAGCGATGCGTGACCGGCGGTATGCCCTGGGGTAGCGAGAACCCTCACTCCGGGTACGATATACTCTCCCTCCTCTGCAAACTCGATGCGATGCTCCAGCAGATTCAGCGCATCGGCCACACTGGCTCTACTCTCCGGCTGATTGTCGAAGCGGTGCCACTCAGCACTCCGTACTAGATAGCGTGCATTCGGGAAGGTCAGGACCAGCTCGCCATTGACCTCGCGCACGGCCCCGTTTACATGATCTGAGTGCATGTGCGTGAAAAAGACAATATCGATGTTGGCAGGATCGAGTCCCGCACGCTCAAGGTTGGGAGAGGAGCTGACCGGCATAGCACTTGAAGCGACTGCTCTCATAGGTTCTGGGGCCGAGGCCGGTGTCAATCAATATCGTATGCTCAGGAGTCTGGAGCAGATAGGCGCCCAGGCTACCGACAAGTTGACCATTGTCATCGAGATAATTTCGATAGAACTGTCAGTCCGTCGCGGTGGTTGTTGGGAATACGGCTGTTGGATTGAAGAGAATGTATCCATCGGGCAGATAAGTTATGCGAACGTTGCCTGGTGTAATCGAGCTATAGGTTGCTGCTTTGACCATTGAATAGCTTTCCTTTCAACAGAGAATAACATCTCTTGCCATTAGAGAACAAACCACTGTAAATCCCAGCATTGAGCGGGCGGAATCTGCATAACTCTGCGGGTGGCTGTGTTGCAAGAAATAATCTGATCTGCTAGAGTGGGAGGAAAAGAACCACAAGAGGACCCCATTATGACAGATCAGCATCCATTCAAATGGCGTCACTTCCAATCCGACATTATTCTCCTGTGCATACGATGGTACCTCCGCTATGCTTTGAGCTACCGGGACTTGGAAGAAATGATGGCTGAGCGGAGGCTTTCGGTCGACCACACGACGATCTATCGTTGGGTCCAACACTATGCTCCTGAACTGAACAAGCGATGCCAACCATTTCTCAAGCCTTCCAATGACTCCTGGCGGGTCGATGAAACGTACATCAAGGTCAAAAAGGAATGGATCTATCTCTATCGAGCTGTCGATTCACAAGGGAATACGCTCGACTTCGTGCTCAGTCCGACCAGAGATGGGAAGGCCGCCAAGTGCTTCTTTCTCAAAACCCTCGTCGCCTCTCATACGAGCGAGCCGCGAGTGATCAACGTCGATAAGAACGCAGCCTATCCCAAGGCCGTTGCCGACCTGAAAGCCGCTAGAGTTCTGCCTGAACACGTGGAATTGAGACAGGTGAAATACCTCAATAATCTGATCGAACAAGACCATCGCTTCATCAAACGCTTGACGAAGCCGGGGATGGTTTTTTTCTCGTTTGAGACGGCCTGGCGAACACTGCAAGGGTTCGAGATGATGAACATGCTGAGGAAAGGGCAAGTACAAGGCGTGGCAAAAGGGGATGTGGGAGGCCAGGTCGCGCTAGTTGCCACACTGTTTGGAGTGGCTGTTTAAGAAAGATTGTGAGGAACAATCACGCCCAGTTTCTTCCTTTGCAATTTCTTGCAACACAACCGGAGAAAGCGCTGTTCGCCAGCTCTTGTCTTTCCCTCACTGTTCACTTTTCTCAAGAGAGCGGAAGAGGGCAACCACCTCACTCGTCGTGAGAATGGCATGAGCAAACGTCGGTCCATTAATCTCGTGCGCTGCATGCATGGCTTCTCGGCTATACGCTGCTGTCGCATCTGTAACCAGGGTCACATGGTACCCGAGTTCCATGCCAAAGCGACCGGTCGCTTCGATACAGGTGTTGGCGATCATGCCAATCAGCACCAGGCGTTGGATGCCATGTTGCTTGAGCTGTAGATCCAGGTCCGTGTTGGCAAAACCGTTTTGCGCCCAATGCTCTTTGATCACAATGTCGCCTTTTTGAACGGGAAAATCGGGATGGAATTCTCCCCCCCAGCTTCCTTTGGCAAACGACTCACGTTTCATCGAGGCAAGTTGGCTCGGTGAGGGATACTTCCAGGTTGTGTAATCGCCTGGCTCCCAGCGATGATGAGGCACGAAGAAAATGGGAATGTTGGCGTGTCGCGCTGCACTCACCATCTCGCGCAAATGCGTCAGGAGATCCACGGACTCGGCAACCTCTTTGAAAAGAGGATACAATTTGCCTCCGGGCGAAAGAAAGTCGTTATAAGGATCAACAAACAACAATGCTGTCTGACTTCTTTGGTTCTCTTCGAGAGACATGCTTCTCCTCCAATCACTAGCGGTTGGCGCGTGCGGCGCGGGCAATGCTCTCGGCAAACAGTGGCGTTTCGCGCCGGTTATGATCCGAAGAGATCGGCTGCCGAGCACGCGCCGCCTCCTCAAACGTCAGACCTTGTTTCTGGATAAAGTCCAGGAACTCCTGCGTGGGATGGGAGGTCACACTATTAGTATATTCACAATGTTGCGCATCGATGGCTTTCATGCGGAGCTCCCAGATCACCTGGATGCGGGTACGCCCATTGGGGGTAAACAGGTCCGAGGTTGAGACCATTTTGCAGTAGTGTTTTTCGGCGACCTCGCCGATGTAGTGTTGGATCATTAGGCTCGTGCCAATCTTTTCGACATTGATCGACATACGGCGCCCGTCATCGGTCGTCGTAGAAGCTGCGGTGATGTGGTCCGGAGAGCAGCAGCGCTGGTATTCAGCCTCGGGCACGGTGAACACCCAGGAGGCGATATCGACGTTGTCGATGGGAATATTCAGGGTGTGGCTGAAGGACGATTGGGACAGAATCAAGTCCGTGCGAATGATCTCTTGCATGTGGTATCTCCTCAACATCTCTCGTACTCCTCTGAAGGGGAACAATTTTTGTATGACTTTCAAGAGCATCCTCTGTTCCCTTGGAAGGAAGACGCATGTGACAATCATGTAGAGGCACACGCATCCTGACACGAATACTCATTCTCCCTTCTCCAGGATAACCAGAGAACCAACCAGCTGAGAGGAAGTATAGAACGGAAACCATTCTGGAACCAGATGAACAGTTTTCCTGGGATATTTTTTCCCTGTGCTGGCTATTTGGGACATCCGTTCGATAAATCGGACTGTTATGTATGATGGAGTGAGCTTTGTGGAGTCAAGGTGGAGCGCCTGGCCCACTTTCATGAGTAGGTTTCTCCACCGTGCTCCCTCAAACTGAGCGGACCCCTTTCGGAGTACTCAGCTTTCCCTGTTGACTCTTGCTTTTGGCAAGGTGTGTTTGTTCCTGTTTGACGTTGTTCAAGGGTCTAGTTCCCTCGTCTTTCGGTACTAAAACACCGTCAACACTACCGCCCTTCCCCATGCTCGCGGCTTTCCCGCGCTCAGAGTACTACGGCGGTTCCGCCCCATATGTCCTCTTCGGTGTCCTCACCACCTATCCTTCAAAAAAAACTTTGGAGGAGCGAGGAGCACATGGTTCTCCGGTAGCGCCAGATCACTTTACCCGCTGACCGTAGGTAGGACAACCACATGCGTAACCTACGCTACGCTGAGATCATTCCTGCTTTGGTGATGAAGCCTCTACAGCACTCGGAGAGCGAGGGAACGGCTACGACAAACAAGTAGCCTGTTCGTCTGATCTCATCGGCCCTTCAACCGTCCTGAGCCGGGTGTGCTATCTTAGTGGCTCTATCCTTCGCGGATTCGACCCGCTTACCGTAGTCAGCTCTCCTCGCAGCACATGCCTCTTGGTACGACGATTTCCCGCACATGTGCCGCATGTCCCTCTCCGGGCTAACCAATACGCACAGGGCTTATCAGCTTCGTCACCTGCGCCCCCTATCGAGTGAGACCGACAGGGCGGGAGAGGTTAGGAACGGGCAGCTTCATCCTGTCCGTAGGCTGTTTACAGCCTGGTCATCTGGCACCCGAACGGACGCCCCTTGTCAAAGCACGTGGGATGCGTGTACAATCAACAGGGGCCATTCTACGTATGCCCTCCGACCATACGCCGTTCTCACAAAGAAGAGGTTTCTATGTGTGCTGCGTCTCTTTTCCTCGGTCACGCAACATGTCTCTTTTTGCTTCCATACGCTTCAAGAACATGTTTTGCGTTGGATTAAACCGTCGACAACTTCCTTTGTACTCGGCACGTTCGCCGATCTGACGCGCAGCAAAGCCGAACTTTTGGCTGAAAATGCGCTCTTGCGACAACAACTGATCATTCTGCATCGACAGGTCAAGCGACCAACCTATCGGAAGACGGATCGGCTTCTTTTCGTGCTCCTCGCCAGGATGGTCCGAACCTGGAAACAGGCGCTTTTCCTTGTCCAGCCAGAGACGCTCCTCCGCTGGCACCGCGAGCTTTTCCGTCTGTTCTGGAAGCGCACATCGAAGGGGCATGAGAGAAAGCCGAAGCTCTCGTCCGAAACGATCAGCTTGATCAAGGAGATGGCCGCAAACAATCGGCTCTGGGGAGCGGAACGTATTCGCGGTGAGCTTCTCAAGCTCGATATTCGGGTGAGTAAACGCACGATTCAGAACTATATGAGACCCATCCGCCGCAAAAGGCTGAGTGGACAGATCTGGAAAACGTTCCTGCGCAACCATGCGGCAGAAATATGGGCTTGCGATTTCCTTCAGGTCCCTGACCTCTTCTTCCGCCCGCTTTTTGCGTTCTTCATCATCGAGTTGCAATCGCGAAAGGTCATTCATGTCAATGTGACGCGCTCTCCCAGCGATCCCTGGGTAGCGCAACAGTTGCGAGAAGCGACTCCCTATGGACACGCGCCAAAATATCTGATCCGGGAGAATGATCGCAAATTCGGGCCGGCATTCGCACGAGTAGCAGCCACAAGCCGCATCAAAGTCCTTCGAACGCCGTACCGAACCCCACAAGCGAATGCCATCTGTGAACGCTTTCTGGGAAGTATGAGACGAGAATGCCTGGATCACTTCCTGATCTTTCAGGAAAAGCAGCTGTACCGCCTTCTCAAAGCGTCTGTCATGTACTTCAACCAGGCTCGACCGCAGCAAGGGCTGGGGCAGCGAATTCCTGATCCATCGATTCCATCTACTCCTCTGCCGAACCCACCGAACCAGGTGAGCGCCATTCCTGTATTGAGTGGCTTACACCACAACTACCGCAGAGCAGCTTAAACAATGGCAAGCATATACCCCAAGAAGCAGGTGCAACCCGTAAAATATCAGATGGGGTATCTGAACGTTTCTTGCCCGTTTTCCCTCATCGGACAAAAGAACAGGTTATTTCTCCGCTTCATTACCGAGATCGGTGCTTCTCTGCTCATGAAGCAAAGGCCTCCCCTTGCTTGGCGGTGCGCCTCTTTGTGAAAGCAATGTGGAAGACGAGAGCGTATCCTGGACCGATTTTCCGATCTTATGAACAGATATTCCAAGTAGCCAACACAGGACTCACCGTGACTGAGCAACCCCCGTTCAAAGGGCGCCACTTCCAAGCCGATATCATTCTCTTGTGCGTACGATGGTACCTTCGTTATGCTTTGAGCTATCGCGATCTTCTGGTGGGCCGATGAAACATACATCACGGTCAAAAAAGAGTGGGTGTATTTGTATCGAGCGGTTGATTCGCACGGAAAGACGCTCGATTTCTTCTTCAGCTCGATGCGAGAGGCCCAAGCCTCCAAGCAGTTCTTTCTGAAAACGCTCGCCGCTTCCCATACCAGGGAACCACGGGTCATCAACGTAGACAAAAACGCTGCCTCTCCCAAAGCGTTCGCGGAATTGAAAGCGGAAGGCTGTCTCCCCGAAGAGTGTGTATTGCGGCAAGTCAAATATCTTCATAACCTCATTGAAAAAGATCATCGTTTCATCAAACGGTTGACGAAGCCAGGGATGGGCTTTTTCTCGTTCGAGACGGCCTGGCGAACCCTCCAAGGAGACGAGATGATGAACATCCTGAGGAAAGGGCAAGGACAAGGAGTGGCAAAAGGAGATGTGGGAGAGCAGGTCGCGCCGGTCGCCACACTGTTTGGAGTGATCGCCTACCTGAACGAGGAGGACCTCTTCACATCCATCTCGCCTTCGTCATCGTTTTTGCAACACAACCGCCTACCCTCACCCAATCGCCCCTGTTTGGTTTGTCACCAGCGAGTCTGGATCTGGACTGGGAATCGCTCTATCTGCGGATCCAGCGCGCCAGAACACCAGGAGCGCGAGAGCTGGCCCTGGGTCAACATTTCTTCAGAGAATACCTCTCCTCGGCCAGCGGATGCGTGGACAGAAGCAAAAGAGAGCCTGAGGTTGGACAGACCCAGCGCCAGGCGCGTTCATCTTCTGCGTCTGCATCTCCTACAATAACCAACGTCAGGCCGCAAACGTGACCACAAGCAACCGTCACACGTCCCAAATTTCATACAACGGGTAGCTTTATTTCCGTATATCCGTTGTATGAAAAGAAGAGAACAGTGAGCACAAAATACGTAACGGAACGTGTTATTTTTCGTGTTCCGTTGCATAGTAATGGAGATAAGAAGATAAGCATGAGCAGGCAGCAAAAGCCAGCAATGGACGCGAGGCTAGCCACCCGTGTCCAACAGAAGAAGGCGGCGTTAGACAGATACCGGCCCCTCCCAGCCGGAACCGTGAACCGGTTGAATGAGGACCTCAAAGTCATGCTGACCCATCATAGCACGGCGATTGAGGGGAACACGCTCACCCTCAACGAGACGGCCATGGTGATTGAGTACGGGATCACCGTTGGGGGTCACTCACTCCGGGAGTATAAGGAGACGGAGAACCACGCCCGCGCCTATGACTATGTTGTGTCTCTGGTAGCTGGCAAACAAGAGCCGATCACGCAGGAAACCATCTTGACCTTGCATCAGTTTGTGATGAGTAGCATTCTCGACGAAGCTCAGACCGGAGTGTGGCGTACTGTGCCAGTGTACATTCGAGGAAGCAACATGACGCCGCCGCCAGCCCGCGATGTTCCCCGGCTTATGCATGAGTGGGAGAAGTGGATAAACGGTAGGCAGGGCCAGCAGTATGATCCCGTCACCCGCGCCGCCATCGCCCATCACGGCTTTGAAGCCGTTCACCCATTCCCCGATGGCAACGGCAGGGTAGGCCGCCTGCTGCTCAATCTCATGCTGATGCAAGAGGGCTACCCACCCGCGCTGGTGCTCAAAGATTGGCGTGTGCGCTACATTCATGCACTTGATACTGGCAACACTGGCAACTATGGCCCCCTGGCGAATTTGATAGGTCAGGCCGTCGAGGCGAGTCTTGACCTCTACTTGGAGGCATGTGCGACCGTACCGGCAACAGAGGAGGAGGATTATTTGCCTCTCCCACAGCTAGCGCGAGAGTTCGGGTACAACCCGGAGACCTTGAGTTGGGCAGCGCGCTACGGGAGATTAGAGGCACGTAAGCGGGACCGCCACTGGTACGCAACCCGCGCTGCTGTGGCAACATATCAGCGCCGCGCCGAGGAATACCTCCGCCAGCATAGGCACTCCCAGCAGGGTACTGGAAGAAAAGAGACGTGAGACGGTCCTCTGAATCACGGCCTCTTACAACTGATAGGCATCAACCAATGGATGGGTGGAAAGCAGCAGCAGAGCACCTGGCGCTGGATACACCCAACGCCAGGCTCGTTCATCTTCTCCATCTGCATCTCCTAAAATAAGCAAGTCCAATTCCTTCTCTGGACCAACCACACTGGCCTATCCCATAATCTCGCAAAGCTGGCTCCCCTCTTCTATCACCACGTGCCCCTGGACGGTATTGTCAACTTGGAGAGACTCCTTCATAGAAAACTGAACAGTGTGATACAATGGCGCCATGAAAAAGAATGTCTCCGCGTCTCCCTACAAAGGCTTCCGCTTCCCGCCGGAAATTATCGGTTATGCTGTCTGGTTGTACTTTCGCTTCCCCTCAGTTGCGCGTGACGTGGAAGAACTGATGGCCGAGCGTGGCATCGTGCTTACCTATGAAACCATTCGCCAGTGGTGCCTCACATTTGGCCAAACGTATGCCAATGAGTTGAAACGTCGACGCACAAGGCCGGGAGACAAGTGGCATCTGGATGAAGTATTTTTGACCATCAATGGAAAGCGAAGCTACCTGTGGAGAGCCGTCAACCAGCACGGCACTGTTCTCGATATCCTCGTACAAAGTCGACGTGACAAACAGGCAGCGAAGAAGTTCTTTCGCAAGTTGCTCAAGGGGCTTGAATACGCGCCGCGAGTGATCATCACCGACAAGCTCGCTAGCTATGGGGCTGCTAAGAAAGAGATTCTACCAAGCGTTGAGCACCGCAAACACAAAGGGTTGAACAACCGAGCGGAAAACTCCCATCAACCGACGCGGCAACGAGAACGAAGCATGCGTCGGTTCACATCTCCTGGACATGCGCAGCGCTTCCTCTCAGCCTTTGGACCGATCTCGGATCACTTCCGTCCCCAACGACATCGTCTCTGTGCTTCAGGCTATCGTGCTCTCATGAAGGAGCGATTTGGGACCTGGAATGATATCACTGCTGGAAACAGGGTTGCATGATGAGGCATCTTTTCCCAGTTCTCACCTGCCATTGTTCTCCTAACAAGCGTTCCCTCAGAATTATGCTCTCCCTCATACAATAACTTGACAATACCCGATGGTGACCACCTCGCTATCTGAAAGCTGGGGAGCGGGTCCTGGTCGCTCTAAGGCGTCTTTGATCACGGCTGATCCTTTCATTAGGTCATCAACTATGAGAAAAAGAGTGGTGAGAACGGTCGCTTTGTCAAGCATTGCTGGACGCTCCTTGTTTGTTGATTGGCTTTACAAACAGAAGCGTACTTCCGTTCTCCTTTTTTGTCATCCACTAGCACAAAGCGTAGAGAATTTCTCGAATACGAGCCCCTGATTCATAGGCCATCCTGACCACAATCTGATCACGCAACCCCCACTGAGCCATTCTCATTCCCTGCGCCAGTCGTGCTGGCAAACTTGGATCATCCATCGGCTGGGGAATCCACTGCTCCTCTTGCAAACGGAAATAATTTTCCGAACAGCGGTGTCCTCGGGCAATCTCCATGCCGCTGTACGCAGGCATACGTGGTCGCCTTCCTGCCGCACGACGCTCCGCTGCTTCCACCTCATGGAGCACCGCACTTGCCGTATCGATCAATGGATTGCCATAGGCATACCATCCAGCACGACACGCCATCTGGTAAAAGTGCTTGAGCGCGGCCAGAAACACTCGCACGGTACTTGAACTCCCCTCTCTCGCGTCCAATCACCTCATATCCTTGAGACCGACGCGCATGACACCGCAGCCGTTGCACCACATACTCGCGCACCAACTCGCGCACCGTCTCTGGCGCACTCTCCCAGCCTGTTCCATGGGCACACTGGCTCTCATGACTCAGGAGATAGGTGCGCATACGGCAATAACACACGCACATAGGTTCGCGCGGCACCAGCCGACAAGATCTGGTTCATCTGCCAGGCAAACTCCGTCAACGCATAGTGGGGAGCACCCGTTCCATCCACTACCACTTCTCGATAACGGCTCGTCACCCCCTCCGGACACGACACACACCGAAAAACTCCCATACTCTGACTCATACACCTCTTTTCCACATCACACAAATGACACCTCGTACGCTTCTACAACGTACTCTCCTCTATCCTGGCCCCTCATGGTACCCAGGTTGGGCCCCCTTTTCCTTCATTACCGATTACTTCCATGCTCGTACAATCACTTCCGTGATCGGTAGACAAACACGCGGGAACCCCATGAATGGGCCAGCGCGAATCATCCTTGACTCTGATGGCCCAGCGCCTCCTCAGGGCCGAAGGGGCAAGCCGATAGCCTGCAAGGCAACGACTCTACTCGTCCTCTCTCGCCGTCAACAACGGCAGCTGCGCTTTTCCCTCCTCATTTTTGAGGAAGATACGTCACTGACAGTGATCAGCCTGCCAGATCGCATTCGCACACGTGGCCTCGCGAGGCCACAGAAGAGCACATGCCTCCCGACATGCCTCCCGATACGCCACCGCTCCGCGCCTCGGCCCAGCGTCACAAGACTCGGAAAGCTGTCCAACCATTCGATACACCTGGGCACGCCTTTGGAAGCGGGCACTGGTACTCCTGGACGACCTGGCTCACCTACGAACGAAGCCACCGCTGCACCGTTTTCAGCGGGATACCAGGCACCCGTACGACCTTGGTTTGACACACCACGCGCCTCAAGTGGAGGACGAATGACACGAAAACGTTGGAAGGCTTGCTGGCACCGGTCCTCTGCCATCGCCATCCGCTTGTTCCCTTCTCCACAGGCACCATTGTCTCTATCAACACATCAACATCTCTCACTATACCCTACAAAACGAGAGAAATCTAGAGAAACAAGAGGAATTTTATTCTTCACACCTTTACATAGGATAAGACGAATATACAGTAATAGCGGAAGCGCAAGCAAAATCTGTTCCCTTTGCGTACGGTGGCCCCACACACAGCACCTGCTGGAGCCCACCCCTCGGCGCTCCTCTCTGGCAAGGAGTGCGTTGCGGCGGGGCGGCTCTGCTTCCACTGCCGCAACGCACATCCTCCTCACCTATGCAGGTGCAAAGCGAACAACATGCTAAAACGACTAGAAGAATTTTCGCAAAGAAGGAACGTCTGTCTCGTCTCTCCCTTCCTCAAAGCGAGACAGGCGCATGGAAGAGATGAGCTCTGCCCTCTGCATTTGCCCCTGGACGCTTTGCAGGAAGGCTTCTTCAAGCCCAATCATATCGAAGCCTTTCTTCATACGTCATATTCCTAAACACACCCTTTCTCAGAACACTCCTTCTTCAATTGCGCCTATCAGGTGCAGTTGGCTACCATCTTTTCGCATCTCCTGACCAGGCTTTTGGTTTCTTCGATATTCTCCACAATTCGTGCACACCCCCCTGGATAACTTCGTGGAAAAATGGGTTGCGCCGTGCCCTACGGTTCAGGTATCCTTTGGAGGAACGAGTGTTCTTCCCCTTCCTGCGCCCGGCGGTGGCCCTTCTATTTCATCTCTGATCGTTTGTGCTTTTTCTTAGCAAAGGAGAGAACCACTATGCCTGCAACTATCGAGGGAGAGGAGCCTCGTCTGGCCCCACGCAGTCTCGTTGTACGCCGCCGCCCGAGGTCCCAGCCCGCGAAAGCGCCAGCCGTCCAGACGGCGCGTGCCTCTCAATTCGCCAAACCACGTGCACAGCGCCCTGTCACGACTGAAGAGGTACAGGAATTCTCGCGGTCGTCAGTTCCACCGTCGAAAACATCCCGAGGTGGGAACTGGCTCCTGCCTCTTGGGGTGGGAATGTTTTGCGCCTTACTGCTTGCCCTCACTGGATCGGCGGCGATGAGTTGGAGTGGTCGAGTTCTTGACGATGTTCACTATGGCTATCCAAGGACAACCCAGGTAGACCACTTTGTGGGCCACGAAATCGATCCACACGTACAAACCCATTTTATGGCTATGAATCTCAAGGGACAGGTGTTGATTTTCGAGGTTCCTGGCGCCGATCCACAACATGCCCGACTCCTGCAAGGCCCACGCCTTGTTGGCCCTGGTGCTGACCTGGCACCAGTCATGCTCACCTTCTCAGGCGATGCACGCCATCCGGATCTGGTGGCGACCATAGACGGCCTCCAGGTCGTCTTCCACAATACAGGAACAACCTTTGAGCCAATGCGGTAGAGGGCAGATAATGGGTATCACACCACCAGGGTATTACACCTCGCGGTCAGAGTGGAGAGTGCTACCCTCGATTCTCACGTTGGAGCACACCCAGTACTCCTCACCCAGGGCCACTTCTGCGCGGCCGATGCGCAGCTGCCCAATGGCGACCATAGCAAGCGCTAGCGCGCCCAATGGCATCTTGGACAACATAAAAATCATGACAAAGGGTTGCTCATCGGTGAGTGCTCCAAAGACGCGCACCTCATAGGGTGATGCACATGGAGGGAAGCGTCAGAACTGAGAACAGGAAGACCTGTGCTCAATTGAACAGGATCGTTCTCAGCGTTTAAGCAGCCAGGAACATCCCTTGTAAGGCTACCCAACGCTGACAAAACATCATACGTTGGTGGGCAAGAGACACTGATTGGTTCATAGTGGTGCGAAAGCGAAAGAACTGACGGACCTCCTCAAAGGCACGACAAAAACGAGATGCCGACTCAACGTTTCCAAAGCCTCGCATTGGGTAGTAACGCTGTTTGATCCCGCGATGGTCTTGTTCCAGTCGATTATTCAGATACGGATTGCAGCGATGGAGAACGTCGCTACCGAGTGTTTCGCGAATCGCTCGTGGATAGGAGCCATGCCCATCCGTCGTCACTTGTTCTGGTGCATGGCCAATTGTCTGGAGTGCTTGCTGAAAAAAGCGCTGAGCAGCCTCCATATCTCGTTTCTCGCTCAAGCGCGAATCCACCAAGTTGCCATCTGCATCAATGGCTCGATACAGATAACACCACTTCCCATGCACTTTGACGTAGGTTTCATCGACATACCAGGATCGACCCGCTTGTCCGCGTCGCTTGGTGCGCAGTCTCTCCGCTAGTAAAGGGGCAAAACGAGCTTCCCATTCTCGAACGGTCTCATGTGTGAACACAAAACCGCGTTCCAAAAATATTTCAGCGAGATCACGCAGGCTCAACTTGTAGCGAAGCCGCCACAGGACGACGAGGAGCACGATATCGGTCGGATATTCGAGATAATTGAAGGGAGTACCAGTTCGCTCGTTGAAGGTGCGGTGACATCTCATGCAGGAGAACGTGGAATAGCCGAGTGTCGTTTTCTTGCGCTGTTCTTTCGTGGTTGGGGATGCGCAGTGCGGGCAGTTCATGATACTCTCCTTATAATGATGTCCTCTAGGACTATCAGTGTATCACAACACTGATTTCCACTGTTCTTGTTCTCAGTCCTGACGTATCCACCTGGAGGAAGCTTTGCAGCAGGGGCAACAGAGTGCCTAGCTCGCGCGGCAGATAAACGTCGACGCCGTTGCTGCCTGTGGGGTATTGCTCGCCCGCCTGAGACTCGCCCAGGGCGATGTGTCCGGCGCGGTCGCTGTTCTGGATGAGGCCGAAGCGTTCGTGCGTCGGCATCACTTCGTGTTTCGGATGCCTGACGTTGCGGCAGCACAAGTGCTGACGTTGCTTCGCCAGGGGAGTCTTTCGGCAGCCGCTCATCTGGCGCATTTATACGACCTCCCCCTCAGCCAGGCCCGGGTCTACTTGGCCCAAAGCGACCCGTCCACAGCATTGGCGGTGCTTTTGCCATGTCGTCGGCAGGTAGAGGCTAAGAGCCTATCCCAATAGGCTGATACACGCTCTCATGGGACAAGAAGCAGTGTGAGGGAGCGCACTCTCAAGGTATGCTCTCTTTCTTAGATGTGCTTGTTATCTTGACTTCAAGTTGTTCAAGCACCTCTCGCAGGATCTGCGTCCCTCGCACGACATCCTCTAATGGAAGCCCCCCATATCCAAGAAGAAGTCCATTGCGATCAGATGTTCCGGCATAACACGTATCTATCGTCGAGATCAGAATGCCGCGCGCCTTTGCCTTCTGAGCAACGCGAGAGGAATCCAGGTCTGCACGCAGTTCAAGATACACATGTAACCCGGCATCGAGGCCACGTAATTGAGCTAGATGGGCAATGGGGGCAAGTATATCCTTTAATACCTGACGCTTTTGTGCATAATGGAGCCGCATCCGTCGAATGTGTCGATCGAGATGCCCTCCCGAGAGCAAAATCGCCAGTGCTTGCTGTGTTGGCCAGGAGGTGTGATAGTCTGAAAAACGTTTTAAGCGCTCAATGGACTCCCGCAATGGTGGTGGCACGAGCATATACCCAACGCGTAAAGCAGGTGTCAGGACTTTCGAAAAGGTTCCGATGTAGGCGACATACCCGGACGTATCAAGACTGGCAAGTGCTGGCAATGGAGGAGCATGGAAGCGAAATTCACTGTCATAGTCATCCTCGATGATCAAGCTATCGTTGGCTTGAGCCCAGTCCAGCAATGCCAGACGGCGAGCGACCGAGAGCCTCGTGGTGAGGGGATACTGATGAGAGGGCGTGACATGGACGAGTACAGGAGCGCCCGGGCCATTCGGGAGTTGATCCACGCGAACGCCGTCATCATCAACGGGAAGCGGCAGAATCTTTGCCCCACATGCTGCCAGAATATGACGGGCCGTCGGGTAGCCCGGCTCCTCAAAACCCACCAGATCCTTTGGCTCCAGGATCGCTCGTGCCAGCAGATCGAGCGCCTGGGTCGCACCAGAGGTTACAATCAGATCGTTCGCTTGACACACAATGCCTCTCGCTCGTCCGAGATATTCGGCCAGGGCCGTTCGAAGGCGTGGGTCTCCATTTGGTGATCCACACATATTTGGTGGCAAGTTCGCCAGAGCCTTGCGCCAGATCTCGTGCCAGACACGAGTCGAAAGTGGCGCAATTGTTGGGGTGCCTAGCCGAAATTCAATCATGTTTGGTTCTGAAGAGGGCGGATGACTTACGGGGAGCGTCGTGGGGCGGACCCATCGGGGAGATGGAGATGGAGATGGGCGAGAAGAATGAGGGCGTGATGGAAGATCCTGGCTGACATAGGTGCCTGATCCACGCCGCCCCTCAAGATACCCCTCAGCAAAAAGTTCATCATAGGCAGCAACAATGACATTGCGCGAAACGGTCAGTGCTGCCGCGAGTGCTCGAGTGGATGGTAACTGTGTCCCAGCCGAGAGCAGTCCATCCACAATAGCTTTACGCACTTGTTGTGCTAACTGGACATGGAGCGACTGTTCATGCTCCCGATCTAACGTGATCGGGAGGTCGAGAGAAGCTCTCACTTCTGTTCTCCCTCTCCTTCTAGTGGTTCCCTTGTTTTTGCGCCAAGTGGCCCTTTCCTCAGATCCACTTGTCTTGTAGTATACCGTCAAGTGATCATTTCGACAAGAAGCAACCATCCAAAACCGGACAGAGGAGGAGTTTTATATGCTTGCCTATGTTTTCTGTCACTGGCATGTTCCAGACATCGAAGCAGCTACCTACCAACATGATTTAATCGCGTACCATCGAACACTCGCTATGCACAAACCGAGCGGGTTTCATCATACAAGAGTCTTGCAGACGGAGCAAGCGTCCTGGTTGCAGAGAAACGAGGTTACCTATGAAGATTGGCACCTGGTTGAGAACTCGGCAGCCTTAGACCTACTCAATGAACGTGCGGTCAGCGGGCCATGTCAGGAACCGCATCGCCAGATTGCTCGTTGGACCCAGGGCAGTGCAGGTGGACTGTATCAGTTGGTTTGGGGCAACCCTGATCTCTCTATTGTCCGTTTCGCCTATCGGTTTGACAAGCCAGTTGGAATGACCTATGGAACATTCTATGAGATATTACAGCCCCTTTCGCAAGAGGTCAAAGGAATGCTCTGGGGACGGCAAATGAACCTGGGACCTGGGCCAGAGTTTTGCATACAGACTTCAGAGCCGTTTATTTTCCCAGAGACTCTACCTATGCTCTCAATCCCAGTGAAACAAATCTGCTTTACCATTGATCGATAATCAGCACAACAGAAAGAAGGAATGAAGCCTTTCTGCTGCTTTATTCCTTCCGTTCTCTTCTCTGCGCCAAAGAGGAAACAGGAAAAATGAGTCACACCAATGTCAGTCATAGTTGGCGAATCCCAGATGCATTATGGGTGAAGATACACCCCTTATTGCCACCAAGCAAGCCGCATCCATTGGGATGTCATCGCTCACGGGTAGATGACCGCAAAGCGATGGATGCAATTTTCTACCGTTTACGGACAGCATGTCAATGGAAAGCACTTGACGCCACAGGAATTTGTTCAAGCAGTAGTGCCCATCGACGTTTTCAAGAGTGGACTCAAGCGGGCATCTTTAAAGAGTTGTGGGTGCAGGGGCTACTTGCCTACGATGACCTCCAGGGCCTGGATTGGGAATGGCAAGCCATGGATGGGGCGATGACGAAAGCCCCGTTGGGCAAGGAAAGAACCGGACCCAATCCAACTGATCGAGCCAAACGAGGAGTAAAACGAAGCCTGCTTGTTGAAGGGTATGGTATCCCTATCGGGTTAGAGGTGGAAGGAGCCAACCGCAATGATTTCAAGATGCTCCAGGCAACACTTCAGAGCATTCCCATTACACGGCCGGAGCCAACTGATGAGCAAAAGCAGAACCTTTGCCTGGATAAAGGGTATGACTACAACGAGGTTCGGGACTTGGGGAAAATATTTGGTTATACCCTGCATATTCGAGCGAGAAAGGAAGAAGCACAAGCCCTCAAACGGCAAGTCGGATTCAAGGCGAGACGGTGGGTAGTGGAGCGCACACACAGTTGGATGAACCGTTTTCGTGGAGTGTTGATTCGCTGGGAGAAAAAGGTTGAGAACTATCCGGGCCTGCTCCATCTTGCTTGCGCCTGGATTACTTACCGTGCTGCGGGCCTACTGGGATAGGCTCTTAACTTTTCGTGCCTGCCCCGGCTGGGTAAAGGGTGTCTGGTGGAAAGCGTGCCTACTCTCCTCTGGCCCTTTTCATGAGGCTTCTTTGACTGCTAGAATATAGCAGACCCACCGATTAGATAAGGAGAGAGGAACCTATGATCCATATTGACGCAAAGCCTATTGATCTCAAGTTGACTACGCCTTTCCGTATTGCGCGCTCCATACAGCATGTCGCCGCGAATGCGGAGGTACAGCTCACATATGGCGAGCATACTGGCTATGGCGAGGCCGCACCCACCCACTACTATGGTGAGAGTGCTGAAACTGTTCTGGCCTGTATCTCGCTCTTCGCGGGCAACCTGGGCGACGATCCATTTGTGATCGATGACATTATGAGCCGCCTGGACAAGGTCATTGGTCGCAATCCCGCCGCGAAGGCAGCCGTGAATATGGCGCTCTATGACCTTGTAGGAAAGCAACTGGGAGTGCCGCTCTATAAACTCCTGGGCCTCGATCCTGCCCGTACACCCTATACCTCCTTTACTATCGGCATCGATACGCCGACTGAGATGGCCAAGAAGGCCTTGCTCGCTAAAGATTACCCTATTTTAAAGATCAAGGTTGGCACCAAACAGGACCTGGAGATCATCAAGGCCATTCGCGAGGTCTCCTCCGCCGTCATTCGTGTAGATGCGAATGCTGGCTGGACGCCCAAGGAAGCCATCAAAAATATCAACGCCATGGCGCCCTACAATATTGAGTTTGTGGAGCAGCCTGTTCCCGCGCACGACCTGGCTGGCCTCAAACTGATTCGCGACAATGTGCCCCTGCCCATTATCGCGGACGAGAGCTCCGTCGTCCTGACGGATATTCCTCGCCTGAGCGAATGCGTCGATGGCATCAACCTGAAGCTGATGAAGAGCAATGGTATCACCCAGATCCTGAAGATGATCCACGTCGCGCGCGCCCACGACCTGAAGATCATGCTTGGCTGTATGATTGAGAGCTCACTCGCCATCACCGCCGCGGCCCACTTGACGCCACTGGTCGACTATGCTGACCTCGACGGCAACCTGCTTATTGACGACGATCCCTATACCGGTGTCGCCGTCGAGCAGGGCAAACTGATCCTCCCCAAGGGACCCGGCCTCGGCGTCAAACCCCGGTAGCAAGCCCTATGTAGGGTCCATGGTGGCATGGACTCCCATGCCCCTTCGCGGCAGGATATCGGCCTGCAGGCCGGGCGAGCCCATGCCACCACATCTCTTAACCCCTGGGGCAACCACAGCGGCGATACCTCAACCCGAGAGGAGATCCGCGCGGACCTCACCCGCTCCAGCCACCACTTCAGATCAAGTATGCCTGGCAAAGAGAGCCGTTCCTCTTCCAGGAGTACCCCCCACCCAAGCACCGTCACCAAATCCAGGCAGGCTGAGGCACACAGTTGCATAACCGTCTCTAGAGAGTAGAGCCTGGCTGCTTCCGTCCCCGCCGTTTCCCGCGCGTATCGTCCTCGGTGGGCAAAAAAGTCCCCCGCGCTGTGCAGGCAACACTTCAGAGTATTCCCATTACACGGCCGGAGCCAACTGATGAGCAAAAGCAGAACCTTTGCCTGGATAAAGGGTATGACTACAACGAGGTTCGGGACTTGGGGAAAATATTTGGTTATATCCTGCATATTCGAGCGAGAAAGGAAGAAGCACAAGCCCTCAAACGGCAAGTCGGATTCAAGGCGAGACGGTGGGTAGTGGAGCGCACACACAGTTGGATGAACCGTTTTCGTGGAGTGTTGATTCGCTGGGAGAAAAAGGTTGAGAACTATCCGGGCCTGCTCCATCTTGCTTGCGCCTGGATTACTTACCGTGCTGCGGGCCTACTGGGATAGGCTCTTAGCACTCGCCTTGGCTCCCTCTCCTCTTGGCCCCCTTTTTTTATCATTCGGAGCCATTTGGTCCCCTTTTCATTTATCAACAACAGCGAATCCCCGGTTAACCCCCGCTGCGTCTTCCACCACTCCAGTTCACGCTCCCACAGCGCTCGCAACTGGGACTCCTGCTGGTAATTTGCGTGAATGTTGAGCCAAAATCGGCGCGAAATGTGGGATTTTGGCGCGAATGTTGAGCACCTCAGCCATTGATCAAGCGAGAACGTGCTCCAGAAGTGGATCACAATTTTCACAATCTGTAAATCCGCTAGCACAGAATGCCCGAAATACTCGAATCATACGCAGAAGTAATCACCGTTTAGCTCAATCTTTTGCGGATCTGTCTGAACCTTCAGCCATGTTTCCAGGTAGGCAGAACCGAATAGAACGAGCAAAAGCGGCCTGAATGGGTAGTCGAATTTACAGAAACGGTGCGAAACAATCGGCCTCTGGAGTGGCTTTTCAGATGGCCGATAGCTTGGTTGCTCAACATTCACGCCAAAATCCTACCATTCGCGCTAAAAAGTGCTCAACATTCATCGGAATTACCACCTGCGCCACCGTGGCACAGCTCACCACAGGCTCTAAGACGTCGTTCCAGCGCCGCTGGACCCATCCCAAAACAGTCGCCATCTGCTCCTCCTTGGTTCAAAAACAACATGTCTTACACACAGTATACTATGTTCCTTTGTTACTGTCAAGCAGTAACTAAATTTTATTCTTTAAAACAGAGAGACAACATGTCTTTCCTGCAACATGCATATAACGCTTGCAAGTATGCGTATACTGTAGAAAGGGAGAGTAGCGCTAGCAATGCGTATCGGCGGGGTTTTGTGCCAAAGGTCGGCAAGAAGAATCTTGGGAAGGAAAGGGAAATGGCGCGCATCACCAACTTTCACACTTGGATTACAACGCTTCTTCAGTTTCATCCATCACCACTTCCAGGGATGTTGGTTCTCGAAGGCCCGCCAGGCAGTGGCAAAACGCTCCTCGTGCAAGAATGGCTCACCTCCCTTTCCACACAGAAGGCCTCGCCAGCAATCACCGCCCATCACATTCTCGCCAAAAAACAAGAAACGCCTGCACAATTCGCCCGCCGCCTGGCCGAGGATCTGGAATGGTTCCCGTCTGCACGCAGCACGTCCGAACTCTGGAACGAGGCTGCCAGGGCCCTCACTTATAACTCTGTGAACCTGCTCATCATTGACCAGGCAGAACAGCTCTCTCTCATGCTTGCCCAATGCATCCGTTCCTACCTCTTCGATGATCAGATCTGTACGCTGCTGCTCGTTGGCTCTTCCGCTCTCATGACCACCCTGCACCGCGATCCAGCTCTCGAAGGCCGGGTCCTTCCCTGGCACACCATCACCGATTTCGATTCCCCAAACAACTCCATCATTGCCATCAAAGAGCACTAGCGCGATCTCCTACTAAGGAGAACCATTCCAACCACGTTACGTACCTGGCTCACAACCTTCCCACGCTTTTTCAAAGGGGCGTTCCTTCCCCTTTACAGGCGCGTGCTCCTGGCAATCCCAATCGCCAGATCACAAAGCAATGTATCACCTCGACCATAGTAGGTTGTGTGCAGTTTTCTCTCTCCAGGCTGCCTCCACCGATAATAGACATAGGGTCCATGGCCCCGAATCGTCCTGAGCTCTATCCATCCCTGTTCCCCCTTGCCCTCTTCTCTTCTCCAGCGTCTAAGTTGTCTCCGTATATTTCGCGCCGTTAGCAGATTGTGCTCCTGCTGAATCTTCAGGCATAACGAAAGCACATCAACCAGCGTCTCCATCTGCTCCCATAGCATGGCCATGTCTAATACGACAGTTGTAGTTCTAGAGGAAAGTTCCTCTGTGAGAAAGACGCATCGGTTTCCTGTTCCCTCCTGTTCGTTTGTACAGGGAAATACTGGTCTGCGGGCCTATGACCTCATCGTGCTTTTCTCCTACAATGTGGCAAGTGGAATGCATCAGTTTCAACTACAGAGCATGTGCGAAGCTCTTGGCGATCTCTAATCCCAGATCGAGCACAATGGCTCTCCCATCTCTCTTACGTAGCCCTGTTGCAACGTGTATTTCACGCGAGATATGATATTTGGCTCTCCGTTACCGAAGCGTAGATATCATTTAAAAAGGATGTAAAAAGCAACGAGAAAGGATATCATGAGATGATCACAGGAGACCAAACATTTCCAGATGGATATAAATCCATGAAGGACCGTGTCGCATTAGTCACCGGAGGAAGCCGGGGCATAGGAGCCGCTACTGCTCTTCTGTTTGGACGCTCTGGTGCCAGGGTCGGGGTCAACTACCATCACAACGAGGCTGCGGCGCAGAAGGTTGTCTCGGCCATTGAGCAAGCGGGAGGCAGAGCGATCGCTGTCCAGGCTGATGTGGCAAACCAAGAGCAGGTAGAGGCAATGGTACAATCTGTTGAAGAGATCCTTGGCCCAATTGACACCCTGGTCCTCAATGCTCCAGCCTCCGCTAGCCCCCTCCCCACCAGCACTCCTCTCTCCGCCGGAGAGCATATTCAGGCTATACTCGCCCCTTTCACAGGAAGCAGATGGGAAGTCCTTGAGTCATTTGTACGCGGACAATTGCAATCCGCATTCTACCCTGGTCAGGCTGTCGTTCCTACCATGATCAAACAACAACGGGGCAGCATCGTCTTTGTCAGTGCAACAATCGCACGGCGGCCTGGACCTGGAGGCGGAGGCATGACGATTGCAGTCGCGAAGGCAAGTGTTGAAAGTATGGTCAAAAATATGGCGGAAGAGTTAGGGCCCTATGGCATTCGGGTGAATGCTGTGGGGGTGGGCCACATCGTCACTGATCTCAACGCGGGTACACCACAAGCAATAAGAGATCAGATAGCACAAGCGACACCCCTGCGGAGAAATGGCGAGCCCGAAGATGTTGCTGCTGCCATTGCATACCTGGCTTCAAATCAAGCATCCTTCGTTACCGGGACATATCTCACAGTGGACGGTGGAAACCTGATCATGTAATCTCATTGATGTCGAATATAGTGGGCCTGGTTGCCTGCAACCCAGGCTCCTCCATGCCGTCAAGGGCATGGAATAATAAGGAAGAACTGGCGGCAATGACACGAGTATATACGGATGGCGGCTCATGCCCCTGGGGAGCCGGTATCTGAGGAGATCTGAAGATGAATACATGGCAGAAACAAAATGAACCGATTATTGAGGAATTCCGTGCAAATGGAGGCAAAGTGAGGCTGGGAGGATATGGGCCCTTCATCCTCCTGACGACCACAGGAGCCAAAACCGGCCAACAGCACACCACTCCACTGATGTATGTGCCTGATGGGGATCGACTTCTGGCAGTTGCTTCTAAAGGAGGAAGCTCAAACCATCCTTCCTGGTTCTACAACCTGCTGGCTCATCCCCAGGTGACGGTTGAGGTGAGCAGTGAGACGTTTGAGGCCATTGCCAGGATACTCACTGGCAATGAGCGGGAAGAGGCGTTTGCCAAAGCTGTGGAAGTCTTTCCCTTCTATGCTGAGTATCAAAAGACAACACCACGCACCATTCCTGTTATTGCCCTTGAACGGCGGGATGGCCAGCAATAAGATCAGGATTCGTGCAAATGGGATGAAACCGTGAGTGTGGAGGAAACAATTGGAGACAGAGTGGGTATCCATCTGAGATGCTCTTGTGGAGAGCATCAGGTGGGTTACCCGAGAGTACAAGCATTGTTTTGACTCTTGACTATTCGTTGACAACAGGCACAATGATTGTGGAGAATCTCTTTTCCTTTGGTTGAGTAGTTGCGGGAACAAGCAATGAGGTGATGCTCTGACACCAAGGTCGGCCCCTCTTTGTGCTGCGGGCCAGTTCCAAGGCTGACCGAGGTGTGCGCAGGAACCACATATTGTTGCCCTCGCGAGAAGGTTCTTTTCGGAGAGGAGCACGCAGAAGAGAATCTTTGGTTATCCCCACCTCTGTTGGACCTAAGTTTTGGCCAAATAAATGGCGACATGTGCAGGAGCGACGAGTGTTTGGAAAGGGCTGAGTAAAACAGGAGCCAGCGGAGCATCCTGATTGAGTCCGATCTGACGGACGCGCCCCCACGCATCAAGGAGGAGAAAGCCACTGATATGAAAAACATCGCGCACCAAACGCAAAGGTCCGTAGTGCTGCACCGCAGAGGTCGTTACGGCCAACCACTCTTGTGCCCAGACGAGCACATTGTGGACCAGGCTGCCCAAGAGCATAACCATCTGTTGCGCTTCAAACCGCTTTTTGCTGCGCTTGCCGAGGGCCCCCCCTGTTTGTCGCCTTTGAACGAGGTTTCGACCCCACCTCCACGCTGATCGTAGAGACGCAGGTGGGCAAGCAGCAGATCCTTGACAGGATCAAGACTGTGGACAAGCAGGCCATCGCTCAGTTCTTCAACCTCATCGGGCAGCAGGCTGGAGATCAGGACCGCGATGCCCCACTGTCCATTAGGTTTGCGCTTACGAACTGCGATGCGCCTCACAGGCCGCACATACTCCGGCGCTTGCACTTCGACCCATCCAACTTGCCGACCCGGCTCATCGGGATCGTCAACCCAACGGGTCACGGAAGCTGCCAGGCGAGTCGCACGTTGGCCGGAGTAATCCTTGCATAGGATCTGGTAGCCTTGGGTGAGCGACCAGTTCACGTCGTTCAGGCTGCCACCCCCAGCATCCACCCGCAACAGGGTGCGCGCGCGTTTCGCGCCATTGAGGTCCAGGATCTCCTCGGCAGCTTGAACTAGAGGCACAAACGCCTCGGACAGTTTGGTCCGGCCCTCAAAGAGTTGATCGACGACGACTTCCCCGTAGCGGGTCGCCAGGACACGGCCCAATTGCCGTCCACGGCGGTTGCGCGCCCCAGCAAAGTAGCCTTTGGTAGCCAGAGCAGCCTTTTTGCCACACGGCAGACCCGTGAGATCAACATCCAGGATTTGAAACTGCCGATGGTAGTCATGCCGATAGCCTTGGCTGTGTTGGCGATACATCAGCTTCATCGCGTGCTCCATTTGCTTCACCGTCTCGGCGGTACAGGCAGAGAGCGTCTCCTGGACGACCGATTGCTCGGCGCAGCGCGTCCGTCCAAACGCGTGTTGCAGCGCACGATCGCTCCTCAAGCGGCTGTTGATCTCCACCAGCCCTGTGGCTCCCGCCAGGATACTGATGAAGGCATCGGACAGTTTCTCAAAGGGCGTGTCTTTCACGGTCTTCTGCGGGATCTGAACGAGCTTTCGGATCGGTGCCAGCAGATCCAGGGTGCGCAGTTTGATGCCCAGTGCGGCCAGGCTCGCACATCCGGTAAAACGTTGGGTCAGTTTCATCGTAGATTCTGTCATGATGATGATTCTCCTCTTGCTTGGTTGACTTTCTGCAAGAGCTATAGACCATCATCTTTTTCTTTGCAAGCTCTTCTTTTGCCAAGCTTGCTGCCACTATTTTGGCCAAAATTTACGTTGGAGCATCATCCGAAAGAAGCCTGTTTCTGGTGCAAGATCTCATGTGAGGGAAGAACCGATGGAATTGCTCTACGAACGCTGTGCAGGACTGGATGTCCATAAGAAGAATGTGAAGGTGTGCTTGATCCTGCCGGGGAAACCAGGACACCCCGACAAAGAGATTCGAACCTCTGCCACGAAGACGGCAGACTTGCTGGAAATGCGAGATTGGCTGAAAGAGCAGGGATGCACGCATCTGGCCATGGAGTCGACCGGTGTCTATTGGAAGCCCATCTATAACTTGCTAGAAGGGGATTTTGAGATCCTGGTGGTCAATGCGCACCATCTCAAAACCGTCCCAGGGCGCAAAACGGATGTGAAGGACTCCGAGTGGATCGCCGATCTCTTGCAGCATTTTAGAGAAAGGGCGCACGTTTTGTATCTTTTACTAGTGAGGTATGTTTGTGTGTACTTCAATTTGCAGAGCTTTGTTTTTTTGCAACACTACCCAATCAGTAGCCTTCAACTATATAACATAGGCAGACACTATGATGGATTGTTTCTCGTGTCACAGCAGAAGGGCGTTTGTTCACTCTGTTCCTCATGAAGAGAAGATGAGACCACCGAATGCCTGCTGCTACAGAAATGTCGTCAAAGATGTGAAAGAGAGGTTGTCTCTATGCGACGACCTGGGAACCGCTTGCAAGGTACGAACCCTTTATCGCTCTCAACCATTTGAGGACGAAATGCCATGGTTTTGCTGCTCACGTGCGTCTCGAGTAGCATGGATGCAATCAGCTTTCTGCGGCTTGGTCATGTCTTTATCGCAAATATGACAGGGAATGTCGTTTTGTTCGGTTTGGCTTTAGGCCAGGCCCATTTTGAGGCGATCCTTTATACAAGCTCGGCTCTTGTCGGCTTTTGTATCGGAGTGGCGAGTGGGGCAGCGATCCCCTGGCAAGAAACACCATCTCTGCTCTGGCCATTGAGCGTGACTAAGATTTTGGTGTTTGAAACCCTGGTGTTTGGGGTCTTTTGCCTTCTCTGGTATACCTTACCTGCTCATGCGCTTCTCACCTTACTTATTCTGTTAGTACTCTCTGCCATGGCGATGGGGTTACAGAGCGTTGCCGTGACGAGGCTGACGATTCACGGAGTGGTGACTACCTATATCACAGATACGATGAACAGCCTTATCCGCACCCTCGTGCGAAGTCTGAAGCAGTCTCCTCATGGCTCGCTTCCCGCCACTTCGAATGATGAAATTGCTGCTTTCATTCCCTTCACCACGCCGAGCCTTCAGGCAACAATGTTGCTGATCTATTTGTTTGGGGCCCTCATAAGTGGACTCATCACGCTCAATTGGCCTTCGCTAGTGCTCTTTCTTCCCTGTATTGCCATCGCCATTGTCTTTGTAAGAACTGTCTCTCACTCCTTGCATGAGCGCCACATCCGGTCACTTCGCTAGACGCGCTTTATTCTAAAATTGCATGAGAAGCGAAACGGAGGGAAGGTGGATATGATTATCATTGCCCTTGATCCTGATAACAGCCAGGTTCGTGAGCATATTGTTGGAGATTGAAGCCAGTTTTGAGGCGTATGAGTGGATGGATGAAGCTGTCCATTGCCTCCCATGGGATGGTGGTAGGTGGGGATGTGACCGGCGGTGTTTGATGAAATGGATTCAGCATGTGCAAGCGATGAAGCAGACCAAGGCACCCATACATGAGTGCCTGTATGTGTATGTCTGGTGTTTTCGTCAGTTGGATATCAAGGACATGCCCAACCGTTTTGCCTTCAGCGGTTTCGTGGCTAAAACGGGTCGTGAGTGGAAAGGAAACGTGTATGTTAACACGTATTCTTGTTCCATTGGATGGCTCAACCAGGGCAGAGAATGTGTTACTACTTGCAGTATATCTCACTCAATCAGCACAAGGCCTCCTTGTGCTTCTTCAAGTGATTGAGTCAAGTGATGTGACGAACATGACCGGGCTTTCTCCTACATCGTATCCCTTTGAAGCTCGCAAGATAGTTCAGCATCATCTTCAAGCAAAATGTTTTGCCTACCGTAAGCAGATCACGGGAATGCCTATATGCGCACATGCTCCTCTTGACTTCTTTTTGTACCATCGCCTTCATAAAAAATGCTACTTCCCGTCAAGAAAAGCGGGAAGTAGCACAGCTACGAACTAGATGGACGGTTATTTAAAAGGAGCTTTGCTCAGGTAGACTTTATCCAAATGTTTCAGATGAATTGTGCTGATCAAGCAGCAAAAGCGAGCGTCTCCACAAAGCGGTCGAAAAGGGCTCGTGGAATTTGAATGGTGTCGGCATCTGGGGACGACACCGAAAAAAAGGTGGAGGGCCAGAGATGCTGACGAACGAAAGCTAGCGTATCAGAAAAGGTCGGCAAGGTTTAGCAGTACCAAGCGGCCTGGCGCACAGGAAACGCTTGAGCATCCAGCAATTGCTGCGCAAAAATGGTGACAAGCGAAAACAGGCCAAACAATGCAGGCGTGGTACGCAGGATCGCCAGATCCGACCATTGGCACTGCGTCTCGACGCCCAGATACGCACGCACCTCATGAAAGGTGACTTCGACTGTCCAGCGCAAGACAAACCACTCCACGATCTGAGCCACCTGAGCGTGGAGATCGGTGCACAGCACGGCTATCGGCTCGTATTGGCCAGCAGGGTCACGAATGAGCACCCAACGAATCGCAACAGGGGGAACGGGAGATTGATACCACAGAGCCGTGCCGGTCGCAATCTCCATCTCACGCGTTGTGCCCCCATACCAGGAGAGGGGATGTTTCTCCCACTGTGTCGTGGGATCTTTCAGACGCTGAGCCAACTTGGGTTGCGCGGGGCCTTTGAGCGCTGTGCGACCGCGTTTGCCAGCTTCACGCGCAGGTGCTGGATCATACAAACAGGCATCCAAGCGCAAGCGTGTGATGGCGCTCACCCCAGGCAAGCGGCTGACTTTCAGCAAGAAATCCAGCACGGCATAGGTTCCATCAGCGACGATGACCAGGCTTCGACCAGGGAGCCAGCGAACGACTTGCAGGATCATCTGCCAGGCCCAATCGGTGATGGTTTTGTGCCGCATGTGGCGCTCCTCATGATAGCGCTCCGAAGGAGCCAGAACGCTCAAAAAAGGCAAGGCCCACACCCGCTGTGCCCACGGGATAGAGGTCAGCAGCATCATCGAGATCCAGCGCAAACCATTCGTTTTCACAAAAAACTCCTTGCTACTACGAACGGGATCACGATAGACCCCCTCGTGCAGCAATCTTACGGCCTCTTCGGCGTTCTATCGTTTCATCAAGGCCCAGGATGACTGGCTCATTTCCTGCAACAAACAGACACACCAACAACACCAGCAGGCGCCGACTCAGTTCTCGCGAAGACCAGATGGCGCGATTAAGGACGCGGTGATAGTTCTGGAACTGCTTTTCGTCGGCACATCCCATCACTCTCAGGATGGCTGCAACGGTTCTCTCTCCGGGGGCCAGAATGGCCCCGATCAAGAGCACTTTGCCCCATTCCCATACGCGCTCGCTGAAAGCCTCTTCAAAATGGCGCAAGACGTGTATAATCCTTTTAGGCAGTGTCAGCATCTCTTCTTTTTCCTTGGTAAGAATTTTAAGGGAAGCTTACTCTGCCTTTCGTTTTTTGTCTATCGATTGGATAAAGTCTACTGGAGAAGAGAAAAAGTACAGTCTCATACCCAACTAAAAGATTGTTTTGGGAGGAAATTGGTAAGAAATAATGGTGGATGCTTGCTAGTAAGCGTTACAGTCGGGTCACATATGAGTCTTCTATACTAGAAGTGGTAATAGATGCGAGGCATGGAGAAATACATATAATTATAAGGATAGACGTATGAAGGATAAAGAGCAAGGCCAGCAGGCATGGCAACAGGACCCATTTAATGATGGTGGCACGCTCAACTACTTACAGGGGATCGACCAGCAGCACATCCAAATTACGCAGCCGCTCCGCCTACCGCGAACAGCAAGAGAAGCGCGCCTGAAGCAGCTACGCGAGCAGCGTCTCGCGCGCTCTCAAGGCACATCCGTCAGCAAATTCAGGAGTACGTTGCGCAAATTGTTCTCTCCTTCCAGCGTGGGCAAGGCTGCTCTGCTTCTCACGTTCGCGACATTCGCTAGCCGCTTTCTTGGTCTCCTGCGCGTCTCACTCTTTACTGTCGCCGTTGGCGTGAATGACAGCGCCGATGCCTTCAACCTGGCAACTCAGTTTCCTACCACCATCTACAATATTGTCGCCGGTGGCGCGTTGCTCTCCGCCTTCATCCCTATCTTTAATGTCTATTTTATCAGCAAGAAGGATGAAAAAACGGCCTGGCACCTGACGAGTTCGGCTCTGAACCTTTCCACAGGCTGCATGGTTGTCTTCTCGCTCGTGGGTATGATTTTCGCCGACCAACTCGTACATCTCTATGCACGCAACGTATCGCAGGAGAAGCTTGTCTTGATGGCGGCCCTTACCCGCATTCTCTTTTTGCAGACCATCTTCCTCGGCATGGGGGTTATCGTCAATGGGGTGCTTAATGCGCGCCAACATTTCCTCCTGCCCGCCCTCGGTTCCGTCCTCTATCCGCTTGGTTCCATTCTTGGCCTGGGTGTAGGCGTAATATTACAATGGACCATGCACGTCAGTAGTAGTACGCTGGTGATTTACTGTGCCACCTGGGGGGTCGTGCTGGGCGCGATCCTGATGGTGGGTGTGCAACTTCCGGGCTTGAAACTGATTGGCATGCAGTATCATTTTACCTTTGATTGGCGGCATCCCGGCATCAGACAGATTGTCCGCCAGATGCTCCCCCGCATCGGCAATGCGCTCATGCTGAGTTTCTCAACCAACGTCGACCTGATCCTGATTGGCCTGGTCGTCAGTGTGACGGGAGCAAGCACGAATGGCTATACAACGCTCTATCTCAACGCCTTTACGATTGCTTCGATTCCGCTGAGTGTGATTATTCAGGTAGCAACGGCAGCCTTCCCCCGCATGACAAGCTATGTCGCAGAGGGTCGGCTTGATAAGCTGCGCCTTCTGATCCTGGAGGCTCTGCAAAGCGTGCTCTTCGTCTCGATCCCCGCGGCCCTGGGCCTAGTGTCACTAAGTCTTCCTATGGTAGAGGTGCTGTACCATATTCATTTTGACCAGGCTCAGGCGACGGCGATTCTGCTCATCTGCTACGCTCTCGGCTTGCCTGGGCTGGCACTCGTCGAGATCCTAACGCGCCCTTTTTACGCTCTACGTCAGAGCAAGCTTCCTGTCTATGTCAGCATTGGACAATTTGTGATCAAGATCGCGCTCAGCCTCCTCTTCCTCAACCCCATGATCTGGCTAGCGCAAACGGGGGGAATGCATTTCTGGTTCTCCTCTCTCTCTCAATCCTGGCTCATCGGGGCATGGGGTATGGGCGCACTGGCCTTGGCAACCTCGCTGGCCGGCGTACTTGAAGCGGGCCTCCTTCTCTGGCTGCTGCACATCCGCGTAGGTGGCTTGCGCCTACGTGAGTTATTCACCTTCGTAGTGCGTATCGCGCTCGCCTCGCTTGCCATGCTCCTCGCCATCACGATTGCGCGCTGGGCCTTGGATCAATGGCTTGTCATTGGCACCAATGCGACCCATCGGGTCGCAAGTATAGCGGACTTCGCGCTCGTGGCGCTTAAGCTCGCCTTGGTGGCAGGTATTGGAGGAATGGTGTACCTGCGTACCGCGCGCTTCCTGCGTATCCTTGGCGGCGAGCGCCTGAGACCTATCCAACGTGTGCTCATCCGTTTGCACTTGGCATGGGTGTAGATAGAGAAATGTTTTCGCGAGGGATGCTACCAATATATGCTCAGCATCCCTTATGTTGATTTTATCCCTTTTACCTTTTTATTTATTATTAATTATCAATAGCATCTTTAAGGTTTCCGCTTCTGTTATGCCCGCTACCTTGCGGCTGGTGTATGAGGTTCGATCCTTATGACCCGGCTGGTTTCCTCAAGTCGTAGCCCTCTCAGATCAGAAGAGAGAGCAATCCAATCCGCAAAGGCCATTCCGCACCTTTCTCTACAGATGGCCTGCGAGGCCCTGTGACATCCTTCCTTCCGCCTTTTCGCTTTGATACAATAGGCGAAGAGCCATTTTGATGAAAGAAGGGATCATTCTTGTCAACCATTGAAACTCGTCCCATTCGTGCCACAGAAACCCACGATTTGCGTCATCGCATTCTCAGGCCCCATGAGCCTCGAAGTCTTCGCGCTCATCCGAGCGACACGGAGCCTGGTGCCCTGCATATTGGGAGCTTCCTGAACGGACAATTGATCGGCATCGGCTCCATCGTGCCTGAGCCGCGTGACAATGCTCCACTGCTCACCAGTTGGCGTGTTCGCGGCATGGCTGTCCTAGAAAACACGCGCGGGGCCGGGGTCGGAGGCAAAATCCTTCAGGCGCTCATCGACCATGCCAGCGCACAAGCCTTGCCTGCCGAAATTTGGTGCCACGGTCGCGCTCATGTGCAAGGGTTTTACGAGCGCTTCGGTTTTGTGCAGGAAGGCGATCTCTTTGATCAGCCTGGCACTGGCCCACATGTGCTGTTGGTTAAGACGCTGCCCCGAGCTTTCTAACCGTCCCTTGGAATGCTTGTCGAGCCTGTTGGAGGCGACGTTGCTCGGAAAGCGCTTGCTGGCACATCAACACAGCAAATTGTTCAAAGGGCAGCAAGCGCTTATGCAGCCCTTTGATTGGAACCTGCTTGAGAAGCTTCTGGCGGTGCCGAATGACGAAGACTTGTTGGTGGGCATCGACGCACAGATCCACGTACTGCCCGATCCGGTCTAAGTCCACGTAGTAGCTTCCCTCAGCGATGCGCACGGTCCCATTTTGTCGAACCTTACGGATAAAATGGTGTCCGTGGATGGATGCTAACCAGGCGTCGGGATCAATCAAGGAGGGAAGCGCGGGCAACCCTGGCAGGTGAGGAAACGCCACACGAGGCGGCTGATTGCCACAGGCAAGCCCTTGATGCGGGCGCTCGGTGTTGTAATGCATCTGGAAGGTCTCAGTAACTTCGCAAACCCGCTCAAGCGTTTCGGGATGGAAGACCTGGAGACACTCCTGATCATAGGTGCGATTGAGTCGTTCAACGAACGCATTTTTGTCGGGCCGATGAGGGGGACACACGTGAGGCTGGATACCGAGGCAGAGCAGAAACCGGATGAGAGGGGAAGGGAAGTCGCCTCCGGTGGTTCCGCCGGTGAAGCGGGGATCGCGATCAAAGGTCATTTGATGAGGGCAGCCGTAGGTCTGCAAAAAGTTCAGCACCGCATCCAGAACGGTTTGCGCGTGGAAATCGGCGCTGACCTGGGCTTTGAGCAAAATCGATGTGCCAGCATCGACAAAATTGAAGACCTCAACCACATGTTGTTGCTTGCCTGTTGGATCGGCTGGCACACTCGAAACACTTTTGAAGTCGATTTGCACTTCTTCAAGTGGCTGGGGACGCTCGATCGGGCGACAGGTGCGCGGTTTTTTCTGCACAATACGATCATTCTTCCGTAAAATTTTCCAAATGGTGCGTGTAGATCGGGGGAGAGGTTCCGTTCGCTGTTGAAGCTGGGGATCGCGGGGCAAATAGTACAGGATCGCTCGTGGTCCAGGAACACGGTGAAGATGTTCTGGCGGCGCATCGCGAATGGCTAAGATCCGTTGTTCTACCTCAGAGTCCGTCTGTGGGTATGGAGTTTTGCGTCCGAAGGGTTTGCCAAACAGCACGCTTGTATCACCAGCAGGAGCCTCACGCAAGCGCTTTTTCCACTTCTTGACCCACCCCAGGGATCGACCGAGGCGCTGGGCGAGCTCTTGTCGGCTCCATTCAGGGTGTTCTCGCAGGAATCGCTGAAGCAATGCTCGGTCTGCTAACCAGTGCTCTTGTTGCATCATTGTTCTCCTTTCAAGCAGAAACTTATCCTGAAAAGAGTATACTGCCCGTGGTATTTGAGCTTAGGCTTCGAAGTGGTCCGGCTACGACTTGAGGAAACCAGCCGGGTCATAAGGATCGAACCTCATACACCTGGTGTCACCTTACATAGCGCAGGGCCAAACAGGTGAGGAGAGCCAACGAAATCTTACTAAAGGCAAAGAGATGATGGTACTGCTACCAGAGAAGCACCTGCCCGTACCAGAACACGTCAGAGCAAGGAGGAATGAAATAGAGGAGGCTCTGGAGGGATCTCGGTCAACAATGAAGCTGCAATATGCACCACCGACCAGGACCCCTCACGACGATGATCTACTTCTCCTGACTCTCCGCCAGCCGAATCGCCACCTCCGTCTCCCACTTTCCTTGATCCGGCTGCTTCTCGGGATCAGTCAGGAAGGACTCGAAACGCGAGCCGAATGCCTCACCGTCCTTCGTCTCCCGGCTATCCCACACCAGACCATGACGCGCTCCCCACTCCATCAGCGCCGCATTCGCCTGTATCCCATTCTCTATCCCAGTATAGACGAGCGATGCATAGCGACCCGCCGGAAGAACTCCCCCATGAATGCGGTCCTCATCTGGTAGTGGACTCGCCACCGGAATGCCTACCTCAATATCAAGCATCTCCGGCATATTGATGACATGATAGCGAACGAAGGGTGCATGCACTGGTGCCACGCCCTGCTTTCCTAAGAAGGCAAACACTTCTCCAATATATTGCGGGATCACCACACCTAATTCCTGCATAGGAATTCTGGTCCTCATCCCCATATAAGGTTGCGCCATGCGATCTTCACTCTTTGGTTCCGTCATAAAACTCATACATGCTTCTCACTTTCTTCTTTCCTTTCGAAAGATTGAGTCTCTTGCTTCTCCACAGGAAACTGGATCTCTGTCACGTACTGGGCTTCATCGCCGTTGGGGTCATATGCAAGATTCAATTCGCGATTGGGACCTGCAATCGTGTAGCCGTTGTTCTCAATCCACTTCAGCAGAGCATTGTACGCCAGATGCAACATACTAAAACTGCCGTGATGGATCACCGAGACCATCCTCTCGGTACCCGGCAATTCGACCACCTTCACCGCCTCACCATCCTTGAGGAAACCATCATCGAGAGAGCCTCCAAAGGTCAGGCACGCTGAGATGCTGATCTCCTCCAGGACGTGCTCCCTATTAGAGAAGAGTGTCATACCGGGGATCTGCCAGCTCGCCCCTTGTTGCTGGATGTATCCTTGTAACTGCGAGAACACACGACCAAGGGTCGGACTCACCTGCCCCAATTGGGGGCAACAAAGCCTACCTGGGCTACTCGTAGCGGGGCAACCCTCTTGAGCACAATGTCATAGGGAGGCATCATTGCCTCCTGCTCAAACGCTCGCAGCCACGCTTCCACCCGCGTTAATCGTGCCTTTCCCTCCTCGACCTGCTGATGGAATTCCACCTGTTTGAGTCGCAACATCCCCCGTATCTGCTCCGGGGTGACATCCTGATCCAAGAGCTGTGCAATCTGCTGAAGCTCGAGTCCCAGATCTTTGAGTACCAGAATGCGGTTCAATCGCGTCAACTGGCTAGCTGCATAATATCGATAGCCAGTTGACGCATCCACCCGTGCCGGTTTGAGCAGCCCCAGCTCATCGTAATGCCGCAACGCCTTAATTGTGACTAGACCCAACTTCGAAAAGTCACCGATTTTCAGCATACATGTATCTTCCCATCTCTTGAGCATTCTTCCTTTCTCATGCACGTGACCTCATGAGGACTGTTGCTGATATATACGCTCTCGTGCCGCATGCACTATTCGCATGAGACACACTGTCCTGAAGCAATACTGTTCCTCACTTCCATGAGAGTCGCAACGGATTCGCGCCCGGACAGGTCTCGTGCTGCTCCAAGGAGCATACCTATCACAACAGGTCTCTCAGTAGAGATAGAACAAGTGTACCCTCTCCCCTTACGGGAGAGTCAAGAGGTGGGCGTATCTCACAATCGGTCCATTCTACCTGAGGCTAGTTGATGAGTAGCCAAAACGACCGTTTTCTGGCACACATTGTTCAGCTATTCAGGCGTTGCTCTTCATGCTATCCGCAAGCGTGGCGCAGCGATTTGCTCTGTCTCAAAAAATGTGTCAAAATCAAAATCTCATATTCCGATGATGGAGATGAGTATCTGACACAAAAGGAAGAGGTTCTATGAAGGTTGGGTATATTCGAGTCTCGAAGCAGGAACAAAACGAGGCCCTCCAGAGAGATGCCTTAAAAGGAGCAGAGTGCGAGAAGTATTTCAATGACAAGATCACAGGCTCGAAATTCAAGCGACAGGGCTTGGAAGGTCTTCTGGCGTTTGTGCGACCAGGTGATACCGTGATTGTTTGGAAACTTGACCGACTGGGGCGCTCCCTTAGAGATCTCATCGAAACGCTCAACATTCTCAAAGACCGCAACGTGGACTTTATCAGTTTAACAGAGAAGATCGATACCACGACACCTGGTGGCAAGCTTATTTTCCATCTGAGGAGCGTTGGCTGAATTCGAGCGGGATCTCATTCGCGAGCGCACGAATGCTGGGCTCGCCGCTGCAAGGGCGAGAGGACGCATCGGAGGGAGGCCAAAGAGACTCGCTACCAGTGGAAAAGTAACCCTCGCTCGACGCCTGTTTGCTGATCCTAACCATTCTATTCCTGAGATTTGCTCAACGCTTGATATCTCTCGTTCAACATTGTATCGCTATGTTAGAGAAGTTGAGCAGAAAGCTTCGGAAGCATAGATCAAATGCACTGTTCTCTGCTTAGCGGGAAACATTCTGACTTACTTTCGGAGTGTCTAGCCTTAGCGGGAAAAATGGGAGGAAAAAATGTTATCACCCCAAACCTGCCGGAGCCAGAACCAGGGAAAGCCTGGTGACAAGCGCCGCATCGAGGGCGGCAAGCGCGGCGGAGAGAGCTTGCTGGAAAGCGGCTCTATCCCCTGGGAAGTCGCGGGCTCGGGCTTCTGTTCGGACCAGAGCATCCTGGCAGTCTCCTCTAAACGAGCCAGCGAGAGGGTCTCTGTCCGTCCCAGGTAGCGCTTGTGAGTGCGGCGCTGGTGTGTGCGATAGGCGTACCAGTAGCCGCTTCCTCGGGAACGGGCTTCTTTGAGGACTGAGATTTTTCCCGCCTGCCCCTCAAAGGCAAAAGCGGCATGTCCGTCTAACCAGCGAGCAAATGCTGGCTGGTCTTCTGGAAGGAAATCCTGCTCGGGTTAGCCGTAGCTATAGAGGGTGTAGTGTTTGTGCCTGTGTGACCAGATGAGCATATGGACTAATAGTTTCGGCATCGTTTTCTTCCCTTGCCGTTGGGTATTCCATCTACCCCCAATCCCCAACACACAGCAGTATACGAGGGAGGCCCAGGATACGTGTAAAAATCTATCATAAGGATTTTTTGAGCTTGTATTGCGATAATGAACGTTATCACTTAGACAGAATGGACTGTGATATGTGCTGTAAGACCGCTACAAACCGTCTATGTTTTACGGCCTAAACAAGGTTAAGAGAGAACGATAAATCCTTAGCGTGCGTTTTCGTACGGTTAATACTCAGAGGCCTCCCCTAGGAGCAGCCGCGCCGTCGTTACCCGCTGACTTGTGACTAAAAATTACTTAATATAGTCCTAAGTAGAGCAGTTTTCCCAGGACCGCCAAAAAAAAAACGAAAAATGACCATTTTTGCCATACTTGTGACTATATAAAGCTATAAATAGGGGTTTGAGCACGGTAGGAACCAAAAGTCGGAATAACCAAGAAAAAAGCAATAAGTTTCCTTTGACTTGAGAGGTAAAAACGGCAGAAACAACTTTTGAGAGCGATATTTCGCTGAAAATAGCTTCTTTACCGTCTGAAGGAGATCTTTCTCCGTGCGCTCTCCAGGTCCGTTCAGCACACTACTCCGACTTTTGGTTCCTGCCGTGCTCAAACCCCGAATTCGTCCTTCATAGAAAGGGGCATTAAGATGAGTACACCAGAAGACAGAATGAACCTCTTCAATCAATACCGCCAAGTGTACGGCGATCTGGCCACGACTGGCCTATATACCATAGGCCAGCGCGTTTACTTCGATGGTGGGCAGATTGGCGAGGTGATATGGAAGTATCACTCAGCGAATGGCTTGATGTACGTTTTAGACGATAACACTGGCTTTCCTACTGAAGAGCGCAGCCAGGACATTGAAGGGAAGGCACTATGAAATTATCTACCGTTGTAGACACTGACCAGGCGCAGCGCATCATCGATGCAACCGGCATCCCATTTACACAGACACCCTATGACCAGTGGAGCCTCGCTCACGGCTTTGATACCGACCCCGGCGACGAACACCAGACACACCTTGAGTACACAGGCGCACCCGTAGCACCTGCCCAGCTCATCACCCTGAAAAGCTTTGTAGACTCATGGACAGCCACCGGCACCGCTGAAGAGATGTCACATACAAGAGTGTGAGGCACACGATGAGCATAGTTTTAGAAGTCTTCTTTCCCGAGAGCAATACCACAAACACAGAACATCCAGCCAGCATGGATCTATGGGATGCATTGGCCCTTTCGTTCTTCCTGGAGGCCCTCTACAAAGGCTCTAGCCTCTTTAATGCCAGGCCCTTCAAGATGGTGACCACCGATACCGACCGTGTGCCTGCAAAGGTGGGCGAGGGTGTCTATGAGGTGGTTGATCGCGATTTGCAGGTGATAGAGGAGACAGGCGAGATAACTGGTATCATCATAGGGGCCTGGATAGAGATGAAAATACGCATAGGGCGCAAGTAGAGTATACTAGAGGCATTCACACAGAAGCACCAGGAACGGGCAATGGTAGCACAAGCCCGCCCTGGTGTGAGATCGGAAAAGAGCAAAGCTCTTGCTTACATGATACAGAAGGGAGGCAAGATGGAAGATTTGACGTTGATGCTTCGCTCGGCTATACCTGTGGATGATGTAGATATACTGATGCTTAGTCCTGGCAATGGTATCGCTGTTATATGGCTGAATCTTTCCGAGAGGCCAGATGTTAAAACGCTCTTGGATCGCCACGCAGAAGAGGGCGGCTATGCCATATGCACATGGTTTTATGGGAATCTTGGCAAGCATAACATGCTGGTAGGGTTACGTGTAGAGATGCGTGAGCCTACCAGGAGCGTGTTTCACCTGGCATTTAAAGTTAAGGACCACCAGGAGCCACTATCACTCATCGCGCAAGCTGGTAAGCTCTGGTGTGTGCCTGGTCCGCCACCGGCACACCTAGTGGGAACTATGGAAATGACTGTACATGATTTTGTTCAGAAGGTTGTCAACTACTCTGGCCAGGGCATGATGATTGAGTTACAGCCTCATCTCATCGCTGAATTACAGCAGCATCTTGACGAATGGAAACGGATTAAATGAGCAAACATCAGATCGCTCCTCCAGTTGGAGGGGCGATCCTTTTTGTTAATAGCATGGCCTGCCCGGGATTTTACGGAGCGAGGGGACAATCTCTGTTCACACTAGCCCAGATTTACTCTGGCATTCCGCTCCTAAGCCGGGTAAGCCTTTTCCACGCATAACATGGACGAACATACTTGCATTCTATGCTTGAGTGTCAAGGTGAGCAAAACACGTTAAAGATGCCCTAAATGCCCGCTACCTTGCCTGTAAATGTGATAATTCAATGGGTCTCCCCACGGGATGTGCAACGAGCTACATACTTGACTGAACTGGCTCCAGACGGTCTTTTCTGCTCTTGTGCTTTCAGTGAGAATGTGGCATTTCCATCCTGGAGGAAGATCCTGTTACGACTTTAAGGCATTCACGACTTCGTCTGTTGAGAGAACTGCATGTGCGAGAAAATGGTAGTTAATGAGCGCGGCAGTGTAGCCGTCGCCCCACTCGGGATGTCGGGGAGCAGCCGTTGCGTCTTTTGCGACGGCAATCTCGAAACCTTGCTCGAGCAATTCTCGCAGGTGCGATTCGACACATATGTTTGCCAACATCCCTCCAAGGATCACCTTGCTGATGCGACGCTTGCGCAGTTGCAAAATGAGGTCATTGGTCTGCGGTCCCCAGATTTTGTGAGGGCTAGCAAGGATGGTCTTGCCGTCCTCGATAAAGGGTTTGAAGCGTTCAAGCCAGTCAGCGCCTGAGCCAACGAAGCCATCCAGATTTAATGCTCCTCGGCGAGCAAACATTTTCGTCTCATGCTCTACCGTTTCGAGAGGATCGTTGAACCTCCATCCATCGTCAGTGGGATAGAAATAGTGTGGGGAGATAAAAAACTCATACCCACTCTCCTTCCCTGCTTTGAAGATGCGCTCCATGTTCTCAACGGTCTTATTTTCTTGGACACTGTCCTTGACCAATTCCCATCCATGGCCTTTCTCACTCAAGACATCATTTTGAGGGTCGATAAAGACGATGCCTGTATCATTTTTGTTAAAGGGCATCTGCTGGGACATCACTTCCTCCTTTTGAGAAGCGAGCGCATAACCACTGTTGAGACAAGGGTTAGACTTGGAATTCACTGTATGTCAATACACACGATACCGCACACGGATGGTATTCGCAAAGTCAGCTAGGAGGATATCAGGAAAGGGATCTCTCGATTGATGACAGTGCTTCTTCATCTTGCCTCACCAGACTGTTTCATCGGCTCTCCTCACCTCGTTGCGCATCCCGTGGGGTCTCCCGCTACTTTGGTGAAGGATGAGTTTGTTTTTCTGATGGCTCTTGTTTTTCAAGCTCAGATAAAAAACACGCTCCATCATATTGAAGATCTTATCACCAAAGTAGCGGGAGACCCTACTTTTTTGACCATTATCTGACGCATATCCCGGGATATGCGTCAGATAATGGTCAAAAAAGTACGTCATCGAATTATCACATTTACACCCTTACAACGTTCCCTTGCAAGAAATATCGTTTATTTCTTTGTATCTCCGCAGATGCCGATTAATCGTGTCCGTCGTTGCTCTTGTGGGACTGGGTGGACACGATTAATCGGCATCTGCGGATTCAAAGCCTTCGTGTTCTCTATTTCAGATGCTGCAACCAAGCCGCGAGAGCGCTGCCCAACTCGTCGGGAGAGTCCTCCTGGGGATAATGGCGCCCGCGCACGCTGACCTCGCTTTGCGCTGGCCAACTGCGGCAGAACTCCACGTGCGATGGCTGCATGATTCCCGGCTCGCTGTGAATGAACAGCTTGGGCACGGGACTTTGAGCCAGCCAGGCGCCATAGGTTGTGATGATTTCCGCCACATCGGCTGGATCACCGTCAAACGGGAGTTGACTCACCCAACTAAGCATGGGACGACGCTCCTCGCCCGGTTCAGCAAACGGACGCCGATACTCTTGCATCTCTTGCTCGGAAAGTTGGCGTAGCACGGCTTTGGGCAGGTTGACCTCGATAAGGGCGTTCTGCTCCAGCACGATCTGCTCCCCAGCAGAAGTGCGAAACGCCTGGAAACCCTTGCGGGCAGCCTCTGGAAACTCGCTCCAACTTCCTGGCTTGACGATCGCCTCCATGTAGACAAGACCTTTGACCGCCTCTGGGTGACGCCGCGCCCAATCAAAGCCCAGGGCTGAGCCCCAGTCATGCACCACAAGAATCACCCGCTCACGCACATCGAGCGCTTCCAGCAGGGCATCCAAGTACCGGCGGTGCTCGACAAAGGTGTAGGAAGCGGGACCACTACCGGGCAGCTTCGCCGAATCGCCCATGCCGATGAGATCAGGGGCGATTATTCGCCCGAATGTTTCTGCGTACGGCAAAATGTTGCGCCAGAGGTAAGAGGAGGTCGGATTGCCATGCAAGAAGACAATCGGGTCGCCCTGGCCTTCATCTACATACGCCATCTCTAATCCCAGCACGGGCTTCCGCTTTTTTTGATAGGGGAATGCTGCGCTTATCATGCTCTGCTCTTTTCCTTTTTGAAAACCAATTGTTTGTGCTCTTTGACTCGCTTCTCACCGCAGAACCCTGATAGATCTCTGCTTGGTCAAGAAGCGGTGTTCGTTCATGTCCCAAGTATAGTTTTCCGATGGGGGCACTGGCTTCATCCGTGATGATGATTCTCTGCATGATTCGAGAGCAACAAAAAAAGGGGACCGTTATAGAGCGTCCTTTCTGGGCAATGGTAAGAGGCACATCATGTTGCCTAACACATGTGACCCAACACGTATGGCACAGCTTGCTCTGTTAGGCAACAAAAAAACTGGCTCACAGGCTCTTCTTGCATCTTGACAAGTCCGCGAGTTCACTGCTGCATGGCCCTACGGATCGGATTACAAAGCGAAGTGCTTAGCGTTGTAAATTTCTCCGGCGGGCCTATTTGAAGGCGAGGCGAGTTTTGGCAAAGATCATGCGGATCGGCAAACCTTTTATGGGTTTCGCTTGCATGCTCAATTGGCTTGGCCTGGCGTGCTCACCCATCTGTTTCTGGCTCCGGCCAATGAAGCCGATGGGGAGATTGCTCCCCTTCTGCTTGAAGGCACTCAGGGAGTCGTCTTGGGGGATCGCAACTACTGGCTTCCCAAGCTGCAAGCTTTCTTGCGTAGCAAAGGCATTCTCTTGCAAGCTCCGTTTCGCAAAGCCCATTCTCCCCAGGCTCAAGCCTATCACAGCCGCGTTCTGGGGCGGGTTCGCTATCTCATCGACACGGTGTTTGGGCAATTGACCTCTCGATGTCAGATCAAGCGGGTCTGGGCACGCGATCTGTGGCACTTGCGCAACCGGTTGTTGCGGTGTGTGCTGCTGCATACCCTTTGTTTCTGGCTCAATCAGCAAGATCAGGCTCCTTACCTTCAGTTTGAACGTTTGGTTGCTTAAACCAACTTGCACATCGCGTTAGTTATTCTTCGCGCTTCTCCTGCTCGCCACGAGTTGCCAGAGTGCATCATATGCGTAATCATAAGCTGAGCGTCTGGTGACGTATTCATCATCCAGACCTGTTGTGTCAACCAACTTGAAAGCCGGGTCAGCAATTGCCTGAACGAGCCTACTCTCAATCATCTTAGCCTGTTCGGGAACCCGTTGCCCTAGCAGTTTGTCGGAGAGAAACATCAGGATGTCGCACCATTTTCCGCCTGCGCATCTCAATCGCTCTCACTGTTCCTGTCTGGTTTCGTGCAAACACAGTGGTGATTACGCCAGCGTCAGGCGTTTGAACATCACCATCCGCTCGAAATGTTGCTCTGCTCAGGCCCAGCTCCTGCACTAGCACAGGAGCTGGGCCTGAGCAGAGCGTCTCGAAATGGGTCGCGCTGGGCACAGAGAGAGCGACCTCCGATCCCTGCAGGAAATCATCAGAAGCCTTGACATTTCTCTATCTTTATGATATATATCTCCTAGATATATATCTAGGAGATACCCATGGTCAAAGAGAATAAGAGCCGGTACGCGATTCTGGGCATGCTTGCGCTGAAGCCAGCGTCTGGGTATGGGATCAAGAAACTGATGGAGCAGAGCACCTCTAATTTCTGGAGCGAAAGTTATGGGCAGATTTACCCCATCTTGAAACGACTCACAGAAGAGGGCCTGGCCACCAGTCACGCAGAGAAACAGGAGGGGAAGCCCGAACGCAATATCTATGCTCTCACAGAGCAGGGAAAAGCAGAGTTGGTGAACTGGTTAAGCGAGCTGGGAGAAGAGGCGCCAGAGCGTATTGAGATCTTGTTGAAGTTGTTTTTTGGTCAGCTTCTTCCGGTAGAGGCAAACATTGCTCATGTCGAGCAATTTAGGGAGATCCAGCAGCGTCTTCTGCACAAATACCAGGATATCGAAAGGTATCTGCAAGATTGCGTGCGCGAAGCCAGCCTGGACGAAACGCATGAAATGTATTCGCTGATCACTGTAAGATATGGCATTCTGCATTGTCAGTCGCTCCTGGCTTGGTGCGAGGAGACGCTTGCAACGCTCCACACCTTGAGCGAGAAAGGGTGAGAACAGCATAGTTCTCACTTAAAGAAGAAGGAGTTTAAATCATGGCACAGGTTATTCCAGGACGTTTTACCGCCCGGCGCGAGGAGCCGTTTGTCATTTTTCTCATTGGTATGCGCGTGAATAAGTTCTTTGCATTGCGGAAGTGGCTGATGGCGGCAAGAGCCATGGGGCCAATGTTGCGGGCGCTCTATCAGCACCCGGAGAAAGGTTTTCTGGGCGCGCAAACCTTTCTCACCTGGCGTGGAGTAGCCATTGTGCAATACTGGCGATCATTTGAAGACCTGGAAAAGTTTGCTCGCGATAAAAACGACCCTCATCTGGAACCCTGGCGGCGTTTTAATAAACTGATCGGCACGGATGGAAGCGTAGGCATCTGGCACGAATCCTACTTGGTCGAAGCCGGAAACTACGAGTGCGTTTACAATAATATGCCCGTTTTCGGCATGGCAGCGGCCACGGAACACATCCCAGCCATTGGACGCCTGGAAACCGCGCGTCGTCGCCTGGGTGGCGAGAACGCGCCAGCTGTGCCGACGCCAGACCAACCAGCCTGATGTAGACTGATACAATGCCAAAAGATGTGGTTGACATCATGTCTCTGAACATTTTTAGCTCAATTGTCACGAGAAGGCTCCTAATGGGATCTCCAGCGGCACAATTACGTTGAGCGTGCCAGGGACTACCGTAAAAAGCTTCTCCTCTCGCGCTTGGATCCTTGTGACATCTATCAGTTCGTTCATGAGCTTGGTTAGAATGCCGGTCTGCTCTTCTCTTTTGGCGAGTGTTCTGGCCTGCTCCTCCAGCCCCAGCTTCTTCAGTTGTCTCTTGAGCAGTTGTGCAGATCCTTTGATGATCGTCAGGAGCGTTTTCAACTCATGGCGGGCCATGGCGAGATTTGCCTCTAAGCGTTGCTCACGTTCGAGCAGGTGCTCTCTAGCAGCTTGTTGGAGAGAAGCGGATGGTTAGGAATGGTAGACTGAGGTACATGAGTAGAACATTCAAAAAAGTGAACTACGAGCAGGCGCTCGATTTGACCGTCCGGCTGGGTGATTGTTTGCCGCCCGACCATCTGGCTCGCTTCGTGGTGGACAGTGTGGCCCAACTTGACCTCACGGCGCTCTATGCGCAGTATGGGCCTCGTGGTGGGGAACCCTACGCACCTGAAGTATTGTTGAGTTTGTTGCTGTATGGTTATGCGATGGGAGTATTCAGCTCGCGGAAGATCGAGCGTGCCACGTATGAGTCAGTGCCCTTTCGCTTCATCGCGGGCAATCTGCATCCCGACCACGATACGCTCGCCGCGTTTCGGCGCACGTTCCTGTCCGAACTGAAGAACCTCTTCGTGCAAGTCCTCTTGCTCACACAGGAGGCGGGCGTGCTGAAGCTGGGGACAATCAGCCTAGATGGGACCAAGATCCATGCGGATGCTTCCAAGCACCAAGCGGTGAGTTACAAGCGACTGCTGGAATTGGAAGCGCAGTTGCAAGCCGAGGTTGAGGAACTTTTTGCCCTCAGTGAGCAAAACGAGCAGCCGGAAGTGCCCGATGGGTTGGTGGTACGCGAGGAGATTGCACGACGGGAAGACCGCCTGACGCGGTTGGCGGAGGCCAAAGTGGTACTGCAAGCTCGTGCGAAGGAGCGCACAGCAACAGAGCAGGCGGATTATGACGCCAAGATGGCGCAGCGCAAGGAGCGGGAGCACATCACGGGGCGTCGCTCAAGTGGCCGCCCGCCAACCCCGCCTGTGCCAGGAGCTCGCGACGGCGACCAGTACAATTTCACTGACCCAGAATCGCGCATCATGAAAAACCCGAAGAATGCTGGCTTTGAGCAGGATTACAATGCGCAGGTTGCCGTAGATCAGGGAAGTTTGCTAATCGTAGGATGCGCGCTCTCCAATCACCCCAACGACTCTCAGGAAGCCGAACCCACACTCGCCGCCATCCCATCCACCATTGGCACGCCTGAGGCGGCTGCGCTAGACGCGGGCTATTTTGGCCCCGCCACGCTGGACGCCTGTGCAAAGCGTGGCATCGAGCCGTACATCGCAACAGGCCGTGATCACCATCACCCCAGTTGGCAACAGCGTTTCGCCTCCTTGCCTGACCTACCACCTGAGGACGCCAGCGCCCAGGTAAAGATGGCGTACAAGCTCAAGACGGTGGTGGGTCAAGCGATCTACCGGGCACGCAAATATACCGTCGAACCAGTGATCGGGATCATCAAAGAGGTCCTGGGCTTCCGCCAGTTCTCGTTGCGCGGGACGCAAGCCGCCCAGGGCGAGTGGTGTTTGGTCTGTTTGGCTTTCAATCTCAAGCGCTTCCATACCTTATCCTGGGCGTAGTGCGGATGGAGTGACATCCATTCAGCTCATCCGATCACCTTCCCTCTGTTCTGCCTGCGACCGCGCTCTTTTTTGTTATCCTTGTTGATGCTGTGAGCCGCATACCTGTTGGCAAAGCGCCTGTGGTATGGATGGGCTGCTCCGTTCTCTCCGACAAGCTGCTAGGGCAACCATATCTAATTAACCCCATCCAGAACGCGCAAGAGATATGGGTTGTCCCGACCTGCTTTGATACGCTTATCGTCTCCTGCTTTTTCGACCTAGTTGTATCACCTCCTTGCCATGGAGATGCTGTTGCCCCAGCTATTCCTCTCCTTCTTCTCAAATCTCCATTTCTTGTCTCATCTGCATTACTATCTCCCGGAGGGCTTTTATCAGCACCTCTGGCTCGTCTTTATTAATGAGATGACCGCTGTGCTCAGCGATGATATGCTTGCTCCTGGATGAGAGACCCACTAGTTCGCACTGCATCTGGTGCCAGGTCTGTTCAAGTTGTTCTACCAAGCCAGGAGGATAGTTGTCAGGATCTCGATTCGAGCGTCCTCGGCTGATTACCATTAACGGCGTCGAGCCAAGCGTTCCACAGGCGCGCATGAGCTCACTGTTGGCCAGATTGTCGATGTGCTCCTCATTGCTAAGTGGATTGCTCCAACTCACCTCCCACGCATAGCGTAGCTGTGCCAGAGCGTTCGACTCATCTGCTTGCGAAGAAGGCAGGATGGCCAACTGCCGTTGTTGCTGTTCTTCATGTGCGGAATCGATCAAGACCAAGGCTGCAACTTCTTCGGGGTAATGCTCTCGGTAGAATCGTACCGTCAATCCTCCCAGGGAATGCCCGACAAGGATGTAGGGGCTGGGAATATCGGCAGTATGCAGCAAAGCATGTAAGTCAAAAACTAGGTCTTGAATGGTCCGGGGCGTCGGAGCAGGATCACTTTGTCCAAGTCCAGCGTGATCGTACCACACCACGCGAGTAAACGTGGCAAGCTGCTTGGCAATCTCATCGTAGAAGCTGCCTGCTGCCCCCAAGCCCATTTCCAGCACGATGGTTGGTGCTCCATTTCCTGCTTCTCTCCCTACCAGCCGACGCTTACCAACATTGACAACAATAGACGCATCTTTTTGTTCCATGAAGCTTTTCACCTCTTGTCTATTGAATTGCTGAGAGTATACCCAAAAGCCCTGAAAAAAACATCGGCCCTTTGGACGATGCGCTTCCCTTGACGAGCGAGATACAATGAGGTGGTAAGCAAATCAGTAACAGAACACGCCCTCCTCTATTACTCCCATTTAAGATGCATTGCCCTGTAACTTACTCAGGTACCCTTGACATTTCTACTCCACATATTCGATTATGTGACAACCTCTGGACATGCCCTCATTGATCGGGAACTCTATCTCCCGCTTTCCTGGATAGAGGACCAGGATCGGTGCCGAGAAGCAGGCATTCCTCACACTGTTGGCTTTCAAACCAAGTGTGAATTGGCCCAGCGCATGATCGAACGGATCTGGAAGATGCAAGTCCCCATTTCATGGGTTGTGGCTGATGCCGCTTACGGAGGCAACCTAGACCTGCGCCTCTGGCTGGAAGATCATCGCTACTCGTATGTCCTGGCTGTCGCTTGTAATGAACCGGTTGGAATCCAGACCCCTGACGGGCAACGGAGACGAGTGGAAGTCAGCCAAGTGGAAGCTCTCTTGCTTGAGAAACACGATTGGGAGCGTCTCTCGATGAGCCAGGGAACCAAAGGACCCCGATGCTTTGATTGGGTTGCCGTTCCCATCCTGCACCGATGGGAAGGCAGCAGGCACCATTGGTTGCTCATTCGCCAATGTGTGGATGATCCTAGCACAAAGACCTACTACTTTGTCTTTGCACCATCGCAGACAACGCTGCAAGAGATGGTGGAGGCTATCGGCACACGTTGGCGGATTGAAGAAGATTTTGAACGAACTAAAGATATGGGCCTGAACCACTACCAGATTCGGAGCTTCGTCGGATGGTATCGGCACATCACGCTGGTTCTTCTGGCGCATGCCTACCTTTCCGCGATTTGTGCCCAGGTTCCCACCCCTTCTCCCCCAATTGCACTTACAGAGCCCTGCGATGCCAGACCACTGCTTCCTCTCACCGTTCCTGAAGTGCGTCACCTGCTTGGGCACCTCATCTGGCCTGCACCGTCGGCTGTGAAACTGGTGCTGGGCTGGTCCTGGTGGCGACGATGCCACCGAAGCTCTGCCAGTTATTTCCACACGAAACGTCGTCTCCAAGCAGGGTAATGTGGCCTTGGGGAAGCGTTACTTCCCTATTGGTTGCCTTCGTGCGGTTTCCCCTTTGTCCTGGGGAAACCCCTGGGACAAAAAGGACACTTCCAGTGATTTCCCCTTGGACTGATGCTCGTGCTTTCTCAACTTCCAGATCAGGAGTGTTACTCATGACTATTCTTCCTCAAACAACATGTTGTACGATGCTCGGCATCGATCCCAAGACCTTACGCAACTGGCTCAGGCATGCCAACATGCAGTTCAGTGTTCACCCAACAGATGCACGCCTCAAATGTTTGACCTTGGAGCAAGTCCAGCAGTTAGCAGCCATCCACGCTCGCCCGCTCCAGTCACCTCCTCCTGCGCCTTTTCAGGAAAGCGAGGCTCAGTTGGCTCTGGGAGGCAGCGCCACGCCCTCCTCTAGCGCAGGTGAGACTGATCTCCGAAGAGCGTTCGCTTCTCTGGAGGCGAAAGTAACGACCATGCAGGAACAGCTCGCCCAACTGGCTTTGGAATTACTCCGTGAGCGGGAGCTTCGCTATGAACAGCGCTTGAGCTCTCTGGAAGCACTCTTATCACAAATGGGGAGTCTGCCCCTCTCGAGACAAGAGCCAGAGGTGGCGAACATCGCAGCGGTTTCTGATATCTCCACTCATCCAGAGCGACGTCTCTTGCCTGCGGAGTTGCGAGCTCGCTCTCGCCTGACTCCTCTCATCGAATATGGGGCGGCTGGTGCCTATGTCACCATCTGTCCACGGGAAGGAGAGCTTTCTCTGTCCCCTGATTCTCCTGAGTGGTTTGACTGGCTCGCCTCCCTCACCTCATTCCGTTTTGTTGGGCAGCTCGGGCGCTTTACGGCTTACCGCGACTCCGACCATGGTCAGCGCACGCGCTCTTGGAGAGCTCATCGCTATATCCACGGTCGCAACTACAAGTGCTATATGGGCACCACTGATCATCTGACCGTCGCCCATCTGGAGCAGATGGCAGCCACACTTCACGCTCACATCACTGCCCTCTAATACTTGAGGTCGGTCTTGTAAATCCTACCTTTGATCTCCTAACAAGTGCAACTGTAGTGCGACTTGAAACGGCACAAGGAGCAGGAGCATGAGGAGAAAGTGGTGGTGCGGAAGACACAGCGCATTGAGCACTTGCTTGCTTTGTCCGTGTACAATGCCCTGCTTCTTCCGCACGAGGGGAGGGTGTGAGCTACTCTTCTATCTTGAAGCCTGCGTGGTGCAGTTGGGCATCCAGGCTATAAGGCCCCGCTGGATCGCGGTCCAGAAGTTTGGCAAAACGATATTGCCACCTGGTGATAATTAGCTCCTTCAGGGATTTGGGAAGGGGCATCAGCGTGCGGTGCCCATCTACACTGACCATAGTGATTGACTCAACAGGCGAATTGCCATAGTAAATGGTAAACTCGGTCCGATATGCTTTCTTGTCGGCGAAGCGTTCCAGCCAGGGCTCGTGAAATTGCCGGTCGTCCTGGCCTGCGTCAGTTTGCTCTTCTTTGATATGGATGAGGAGATCGTGTGTATAAGTCCATACCCCTTTTGATTCGATGTGCAGCCACTCTGCTTGATGGGAATTGGCAATAATTGCCTTTATCTCGTCGTAGGTCATGATGTATTCCTTTCTTACAATCGTGACGCCAGATGCAACTGCACCTGGCGTCACGATTAGATCTATGGAAGCTATAAATCCCAGCCTCTACTTGTTGCCCTTTTTCGGCTTTTTCGCCTGGGCAAGGTCGCTTCCGGCGACACTCCTTTGGGCTGGTGTTGATTTTTGGTCTCTGAGTATTTTGCTCGCCTGGCGAGCATCTCTCTTACTCGTTGTCATAGGACCTCGTTTCTTGGCGCAATCGTGACAGCTGGGTGACCCTGGTCAGCGTCACAATTACGCCACATGGTGTATAATAGGAAAAGCAGTAAAAAGACGCTACTCGATTTCCGAGGTCGAGCAGCCTCTCTTGGGTAGCCTTAGCTACTTAGACGCTCCGCTTCTTTCCAGCGTCGGAGCGTTTCTTGCGCCAGGTGCCATCATTGTTGCGAGCGCGGGGGAGCTTCCCGTTGTTCACATATGGCCCTTGACGTGGACCAGCTCGCCGATCAGCCGTATCGCGCGAGCTTTTATTTTTGCCTTGTGTCATCTTCTTCTTCACCTCCTTTCATATATTGCTGTTTCGAGTATACCCAATCAGCCAGTGTTATTCAAGACCAAATGGGACCGAATTCTCAACATGTTGTGTCGGTGAATAAATTGTCACACAACATATTGTGGTTTGGGGATCGAGTGCTACCTCATCTATACTTATTCTTTTTGCCGGTTCTGGGCCTACCTCTATCACGCGGATCTGGGTATCGGCTGCTTGTTCGCCTGCAATGGGCAGGAAACTTGCCACAAGGCATCCATATCCCTTTGTCTAAAGCGCGGAGCTGCAAGTGGGTCCAGGTAATCAGACAGGTAAGCGGCACGGGAGTCTCTTAGCAGCAGTTGATCAGGAAGAATACCTAGCTGGTTCGGCAGAAAACCAACCTCGGCGAGGCTACGAACGTTCGGGAAATCGCGAACGAGGCACGGTATAGCTTCCCACCCTGCCTGCATAAAGGCAAGGGAGCGATGGACGCCGTTCAAAATGAGGAGGCGTGAACCGATCTTCGCAACATGCAGGTAGTTGGGCTTCAACTCAACCTCGACATGGGTAGTCACCGCAAATCTACGTGAATCGATGCGCTGGGCCTTGAGGGGGAGAAGAGGAGAAAAGGTAAATGCGAGGTCACGGAAAAGTGGTGTCCAGAAGGCCAGGGAAGGTGAACCCGCAACATTGCTCATACTTGGCTCAGCCAGTTCCGACGTTCCCTCGTCACAAGCAAAGTCAAGTGCCTGCTGAAACTGACCTGGTGCTGGGACAATGGGTTGAAGCGTCTGGAGATAATCCAGGTTAACATACCATTGTGGGGTAATAAGCTGGCGGACCGGAGCAAGGCAGAACCGATACTCTGAAAAGTACTGCGTATAGGTACGTCCTCGCCGCAGTTCCATCTCTCGCTTTTCCAGGGACTTTGGCAGAAAGGTGATAGACGTACTGGACAAAGCATGAGGAGACGATTGAGAAAAATGCTCCTGACTCGTCAGCCATAACTTACTGAGTTCCTCGATGGGGCGTGTCTCGACAATATTCTCTTGATGAAGAAGCTGATAAAAGTGAATTTCTGGTAGGACCCCAATCAGCCCCGCAATAGTGTAGGTGCCGGTTAGATGGGCACTATCTGTAGACGGCTTGTCTACAACAGTTAAAGTGGCTTCCATGCGTGGACAAAAATCTCCATATTCTTATTCAATGGTGTTGTACAGCACCGTCAGTTCCCTCCATTGGGTCTTGGATACGCCAAGAAACGCTGTGCTTTACCGTGATGTAGTATACTGCCGTCCTGTTGTCCTGTCAAGCTTTTAACAAAACATATTGTGTCTCTGCACAAGATAGGGGTTTGAGCACGGCAGGAACCAAAAGTCGGAGTAGTGTGCTGAACGGACCTGGAGAGCGCACGGAGAAAGATCTCCTTCAGACGGTAAAGAAGCTATTTTCAGCGAAATATCGCTCTCAAAAGTTGTTTCTGCCGTTTTTACCTCTCAAGTCAAAGGAAACTTATTGCTTTTTTCTTGGTTATTCCGACTTTTGGTTCCTACCGTGCTCAAACCCCAATTCGGCCTCCACATCCAACCACACGACATAACAGATACTATTGCGTCCCTTCACTGAATGATACTTCACTCTCCACATGTCGTCGTTCTTACACGCCTCTCTATTGTAAATGTGATAATTCGATGGGGTCTTCCGCTGTGTGGTTTAACAATCTCTTTGTCCCCGATGGACACTTTATCGGTTAACGACAGTCCGGACATCTTATGGGTCAAAACAGCAAAGTGGTCCATTGGCCTGATAAGCTGCTTGGGACAGGAGAGCTACAATCGCTGATGCGAGAAGAAACCATTCTGTCACATGCTTCGGCTCGGACCAAATGTGGTCTTTTCGTCGTTTTGATCCATATCCCGTCCGGTTTTGACGAATTGCTGTCCTCATAGTCCATCCAGAAACAAACAGGACGGTGCATTTTCGCGCTGATGGACCAATGGACAGGAATTCTGTCAAAAATTGCGCCGCAGTCATGTTTATGCGTCAAAAGCTGAACAATAACAATTTTAGGCATAGGTCTCAACTGGCCTGTAGAGCCAAGTGTTGGACAGGATATCCGTCAAGAGTTCGGACAAATCGATGGCTCATACACACGCTGGTTTGGTGAAGGATGAGTTTGTTTTTCTGATGGCTCTTGTTTTTCAAGCTCAGATAAAAAACACGCTCCACCATATTGAAGATCTTATCACCAAAGTAGCGGGAGACCCCACGGGATGCGCAACGAGGTTGCAGCAAGCGAGTAAAAAGAGAAAAAGATCGAGTGTGAAAATGGACAAAGGATTACTGCCCTCGTACTCTGCTCAGAGGGAGATTGTTCGCTTTTGAGACACGTTACTCTCTCCTCATCCCTCCTTCGTTACTTCACTGCCAGAAAAGCGGGAACACCTGCGACAGTGACTCGCATCACCGCTGGGCCCCACCAAGCGTTACGCCCAAGTCGATCATACCAACTCCAGCGATGATGCGAGCGGACGGCACGCGGTGAGCGCTGTGGAGGGGAAATGTTCTTTGGAATGTCAGGCAGTGGAACACTCTCGACATGTTGTCTGCGCCAGTGGGTCATCCATGTTCGGCGAAGCATCCGCCCCGCGACATCCACCCATTGCGTTGCTGCTAGAATTCCAGACGTGGGTTCTACGCATGAAGGTGCAGGCAAAAGACGACGAACAGCACTGACGCGACGAGCACGATTCCCTTTGGCTTTTCGAGCCAGACATTGCTCACGCAGAGGGCAGCACAAGCAATCTTCTTGGAGGGCGACATAGACAGCTCGTTGAGAGAAGGCGTTCTCCTGGCGCACTTCGCTCAACCAGAGAGATTTTCCTGCAGGACATTGCAGCATCTCGTTCTCTTGTAAGGTGAAGGCATCTGCTCCGAAACCACCACGCGCCCATCCCCCACCTTTCGCCTGCTGCCAAGGGCCATATTCTTCAGAGAGACGTTCCGACACCACTATGTGTGCTGGAGGCTCCTTCGAGGAGGTCCACTCAATTTCGCGCATTTGTTGTCCCTGCATGGCATGTCCGAGCACGAGCCGAAGGTTCCATATCCATTGGCACGCGATTTGCCAGAGGGCTACGCCCACACTCTGAGTAGCAACACCAGCGATCCGGGTCGTTTTCGACATCTTCATCTGCGAGCACCGCTTCAAACGCCCCACGTCCATGATACAGGTCCAGCACGTCCTCCGCCAGAAATCTTTCGACATCAAGGGTCGTCATGAAGAGTTCATAGACCCACTCATTGATGCGCTTTCCCACCGAAATCGACTTTTCAGGTGCAGGAGCTTGATGTCGGGCAACAATCACGCGAACTTGAGGGAAGTCTTCCCCTGGTTGAAGCCAGCCTCCATCAAAGAGCTCAACGACCTCACCCGTGTTTCTGCTCGTCATGTTTGCTGTTGGTGCATGAACCAGGACACCTTGAATCTGGGGATGCTCCAAGATCTGATATCCTCTCCCTCGTGTCACGAGGTGCACACCAGCCAGGATGATTTGCGCGATCACCGCCGCGTCGCCATATTGCCCATCGAGACGGACTAAGGCCACCTCTGATGTGAGCGCAAAAGTTTTCACGTAGGAGGTGATCGCCTGAAGTGCTGAAGCAAGTTCGTCACGATAGTCGCCATTCCCTTTCCCTGAATATGTCCCGATCCATTGACGAGTATGCATTTGAAGAGCTGTGGTACGTGTACGTACCACCTCACCTCGCTTGCGCCCTTTGTAACCAGGCGCACAGACCGCATCAAGACGGCGTCGCGTAGCGGGAAGTTCAGGACCACAAGGTAACGCTCGTTGCCGTGCGGCCTGACGCGTGGCATCTACATCAAAAACAATGCAGCGGTGACCCTGGCGATCCCACAATCCGCCGATACTCTCCAAGGTCCAGCCATCAGTGAAAGCATGGTGCTGGAAGAGTGCGCGGAAGGCCTGCAAGCAAGGACGATCTACATCGGCTAAGAAGCAACTCAAGCTGGAACGATGAGGAAGACATCTGCGCCCAAACAATGCCATGAACTCCGTCTCGAAAGGCTCTATGCGCTCAAAGAAGTCTGCTAACGTCCGCTCGCCGCTGATTGCATAACCTATCAGCAAGGCAAGAAAATCGATGGGTTCATAGCTGCCAAAACGTCCGCGCACCAAACGCACCTCATGAGCAAACCCATCAAGCAGACCACTCGCTGCGAGGTGCTGAACAATGATGACCACTTCAGCGAACCAGACTGGTACCGAGGGGCGATCTACAGGAGATGTGTGGACTTGAATGCAAGCGTTGGGTATCATAGGTAGAGAGACCTCCTTCTGAGAGAAGATTTTGTTCCTTCTCATGAGAGATCTCTTTTTCTTTCTGCTGCTAGCTTGCTAGAATCTCGTTGCGCATCCCGTGGGGAGACCCGCTGAATTTTGGGATCTACATACAATAGGAAACGAACAAAGATCCTTTGTAGCTAAGTTGCCACCTCTGAATTTACAGTTGTCAAGTATCATGATCTGCTTCTGGAGCCATGTTCTCAGATAATGGATCACGATTGCTCAACATTGAGGGCAACTGTTCATGTTTGGGATCTGGCTCACATTTGGTGATTGATGAGCTTATTGATAGGCTTTCACCAGATTTGGGACAGTTTCAGGGTGGGAGCAAAAGGCCCTCACATTTGGGCATTTATCATTTAAGCAAGTTGATGGTAAAAATCAGCGCGACTCGAGAGAAAAAAGTCTGTAATGCGTGGCTCTTGATAGAGGAAGTCTATAAACGCTTGCTCTACTGCATCAGGCCATTCCACAAGGATAAACCCTTGCTGCTCACGTGTAAACTTCCAGAAACAAACCACTCCGGGCATCTGCTCTTCACGCAAGTGTGCTTGTAGTGTGGTGACCAGGCTCATGAGGTCCGTGGAGGCGCAGAGAATATGCGCCATGGATGTATGTGTAAGGGAAGACATTTCGTTCCTTTCTTCGAGGGACGTGTCCTGAGTGGTCTGGATAGGTGACACTCCTGGTCCGATCTGCAAATGCCCAACAATACCTGCCACGATGCCTTCCTTATCCTGAAGCAGGCCCTCCAGCAAATGCTCAGGCTCCAGCACGTGGCTCTGCAGGCGATAGGCAGCAATGACAGCTTGGATCAACGCTTTTTGTACTCTTTGAGTGAGGAGGAGGGAGGAAGGTGATGGCTGTGTTCCCTCTTCATTGATCCTTATGATCTCCTGCCGGACACGATCGGCATCTAGACGCAGCCTCTGGCGGGCATTGCTGTCAGGAGCTTGCAGCAGGGCTAGCAAAAGATGCTCGGTTCCCAACATCTCATGCCTCATATTGCGTACCGCCTGCTCGGCTAACGTGAGCACCATCTTCGTCTGCCGGGAGCATGGCCCAAACCATTGCTCCACTTCTTCGAGAGGAAGGGCGTCGGAAAACAGCAGGGGATTCAGCTTTTGGTCTGCCAGCAACATATCGTTGAGGGCAGCATCTCCTTGTTCAAAGAGACGTACCAGTAATGCTGGACCAGGGGCCCCAGCCGTTCCTGCCAGCCGTTGCCTCTTGAGATAGTGAGCCAGATCAGCAGGATCAATACGGTACTCCGAAGCAATGCGATAAGCGGCTAATTCTCCTCGCATGATGAGGCGACGAATGGTGATCGGCTCAACGTGCAGCAGATGGGCGACCTCCTCAGTAGTCATCAAGATTTCCATACAGATGCTCCTCTCATCCTTATCATACGATCTTAGAAATCTATAAGAACTATACCATCTTTATAGACAAAAAGCTAGTGACCTGCAGATATCATGAGAGATCCTAGACCTCGTCCCAGCTTGCATTTACAGATGTAGCGTCTCATAGACCTCTGCTGGAGCCGTATTGCTCGATGCTTTTCTCAGAGTGCTCAAGATTCGGAACTGACCCAATCTTGGCGAAAGCACTTCAGTAGAAGAGGTTTTGCTCTTCTTTACATATTCAGGAAAAGGAGGGCAATCGCCAGATAAACCCATCTATCACCAAATGTGAGCCAGATCCCACGGGATGCGCAACGAGATGGACTTTCGACTCAAATGCTTTCGAAGCACTTACATCGCGTTCTTTCTCGCAAGAGATGAGAAATCCCCCTTGGCCTTCATGGAAAAAGGAGAGTCAGAAGAGAGATACTGATCTGCCAGAGTACGCGAGACAGGGAAAAGCCGTTGGGCATCCGGCGGATTATGGGCTTTCTCTGTTCCGTTCCCGGCGGTTTCGGGGTCTCAGGGCAATGCGCGAGCCAACGAACCCGGCCAGAGCAGCATGGATAACTTGTGCTGGTCCCAGCAGCAGAGCGAGCAGCGGCAGCTCCTGGAAAGAAATGAGAATAGGAAGTGTCTCCTGGGGAGGACTTGGGAAAGCTCGGATGAGAGCGATGATGCTGTAGGTAGAGGTTGCTGCCAGAAGGGTGATGAATGCCGAGAGCATCGCTGCCCAAAATCCCAGCCACAGCGTGCCTGTTCGCCGTGCGATAAGGAAGGCGACCAGTGCATAGAGCAAGAGGGAGAGAAGCACAGCCAGCGTCGAGAGCCAGAAATCAGGTCACGTGTAGGCCCTCGCAAGAGGCGTGGGATGCCTGGAGGTCAGTGCCATAAGGGGTCCGAATATTCCCCCGGCAAGCAGCAATGCGAAGAAATACGGGAGGTAAGAGATGCCGCCCAGAAATACTCCAAGCACGAGCCCGGCAAAAGTGGCGAGAGGGAGCGGGCGACGCAGCTCTTCCTGCGAGGTCCTCAGCAAGAAGCCACTGAAAAAAAGGCTTCCGAGTAAAAGGAAGAAGACGCCAGGCTCGTGCTCCTGGAGGCCATACGGATCTGTTTGGAAGTAAGAGGCGATCAGGCATACCAACTGGAAGAGCGAGAGCAGAACCAGAGCGTACACCAGCATCAGCGCGAACCAGCGCTCGTTTCCAAAGCGAGAAGGAAAACGACTTGTCATGAGAATCTCCTGTCTTTATGCGATCGGCGTTTTTCTCTGTTTCTAGTATCACCGAGAAACCTGAAGGATCACATGGGGCAAATGTCCCATCCAGCAAGAAAGCCTGAAAAAGCACAATCAAATAGATACATATCAATCAAAAGGCGCCACCCGGCAGACTGTTCTCGGAGAGGAGAGGAAAGAAGCCTATTGATCAGGGTCTACGCCTCTTTGTAGAGAGGAAATCCATAGAGGTGAGCGAAGGAAGTCGAAAGGCCATGGAGCGTGAGGATCAGTCGCTCCTCGACTTCCGGACGAGCGTTGCGGAGCAGGCGCTCCTGCCACGTGATCTGCCAATGCGCACGCTCAGCTCTGGTCATCACGTACTCCTGGGTTCCGTTGATCAGTTCAGGCGGAGGCTTGGCTTCCAGAGTCATCACGACTGTTTCGGAGCGGATCACTTTGAGCCAGTTCCGCCGAATCTGGCAGCGTGGCCAATCACGCCACAGAACCGGGTAGATCGGAAGAGCTTCGATCAGGTCAGGGCAAGGCTGCGGTGGACCGAGAATTGGCGGGGTTGCGGCGAGAGGCCAGAAAACGGCATTGACCCGTCGAGGTTTGATGCTGGATTTGCTTTCCTGACACTCCGCTCGCAGTTCGCAAGAACGACAATCGCCGACGCGGGCAGCCTACAGCAGCCGGTACGAGCCATCGTGCTCAGGCCGGCGTTCTTGTGGGTAGAGAGGGTGATTGGTGGGGCAGAGCAGACTGCCATCCGGTTGAGGAGTAAAAGCTGATCTGGGGAAGCCTCTCGTAAATGACCGACGAGCCCATTGAGGAGGACCATATTCCCACGAGATACGCAACGAGATGTAAGCAACCAAGCAATAGAGAGAGAAAAGAACGCGTGGCGAAGAACGGAAAAAGGCACAGAGCTTCTTCGCCCTGCTGAGGTATTCAGAGGGAAAGGAGAGCGCGGTCAGTTGTTCTGCTGAAGCTTGTTCCTCCTCAGTGGTATGTGGTCAGGAAAGCAGGAACCCCAGCCACGGTAATGTGCACGTGCGGTGGACCGAACCAGGCATTGCGCGCGAGCCGATCTAACCAACTCCACCGATCATGCGAGCGGACCGCACGAGGTGAGCGAGGTGGTGGAGGAATGTGCTGTGGGGTCTCAACAAGTGGGAGGATTTCAACGTATTGACCGCGCCAGTGAGCCGTCCAGGTTCGTCGAAGTGCGCGACCTGCAACATCAACCCAACGGGTTGCAGCCAGGATGCCTGTCTGAGGTTCCACCAAGGAAGGTGCTGGGAGCAGGTGACGCACAACACTGACGCGACGCGCCCGGTTTCCTTTCGCTCCTCGCGCCAAACACTGCTCGCGCAGGGAACAGAGCCGACAATCATCCAACTGAGCCACATACACTGCCCGTTGGGTGTACGCATGTTCTTGACGCACTTCACTCAACCAAAGGGTCGCCCCAGTCGGGCAGCGGAGCGAGACCTCATCGTGCAGTGTGAAAGCACTGGCTGGAATCTGGCCCCGACCACTGTCTCTGGCCCATTGCCAGGGACCGTAGGCGTCTGGGAACTGATCGGTCGAAGAAACCTGTGGGGGACATTCCTTGGCCGGAGACCACTCCATCTCGCGCAGTTCCTTTCCTTGCATGGTATGTCCGAGCGACAGCCGGATATTCCACATCCATTGACACGCAATCTGCCAGAGCTCTTGTCCGCACTCAGTGTAGGAACACCAGCGGTCGGGATCTTCTTCGACATCTTCATCCGCAAGCACCGCCTCAAAGGCTCCCCGCCCATGATAAAGGTCGAGGACATCTTCGACAAGGAAGCCATCGATGGGCAGGGTTGTGATGAAAACCTCATACACCCACTCACCGATGCACTTGCCCACTGACACCCTCTTGCCCGGCTCAGGGGCGCGGTGTCGAGCCACAATGACGCGTGTTTGAGGCACGTCTCCATCCAACTGGAGCCAGCCTCCGTCAAACAACTCGACGACCTCATCACTGTTCACTCTGCTCACCCTCGCGGTTGGTGGATGAGCCAGCACATGCTGGATCTGAGGATGCTCCAGGATGCGATACCCTCTCGCTCGTGTCACCAGATGGACGCCTGCTGCCATCAGTTGAGCAATGGCGACAGTATCACCATATTGCCCGTCGAGACGAACGAGAGCAACCTCTGGAGTGAGAGCAAAAAGTCCTAAGTAGGTTGTGATGGCTTGGAGCGCCGAGGCAAGTTCTCCTTGATAGTCGCCATTGCCTCGGCCTGCATAGGTACCGATCCATTGACGGGTATGCATCTGAAGCGCGACGGTACGTGTGCGGACCACCTCGCCTCGTTTTCGCCCGGTGTAGCCTGGTGCACAGACCGCATCGAGTCGACGTCGAGGGGGAGGCAGGCTTGGATCACAGGGCAATCCTCGTTGCCGTGCAGCCTGGCGGGTAGCATCGACATCAAAGACGAGGTAGCGGTGTCCCTGCCGATCCCAAATCCCACCGATGGAATCGTTCGTCCAGCCTTCCGCAAAGCTGTGCTGCTCGAAGAGGGTACGAAACGCTTCCAGACAGGGACGGTCGACGCTCGCCAGGAAGCGACTCAAGGTGGCACGATGGGGAAGGTCAGCACGCCCAAAGAGGGCCATGAAGGCTGGCCCAAAGGGAGCGACACGTTCAAAGAACGCCAATAACGTTCGTTCTCCACTCATCGCATACCCGAACAGGAGTGCGAAAAAATCAATTGGTTCATAGCTGCCGAAGCGTCCACGTACCAATTGGATGTGATGCGCAAAGGCTTCTAGGAGTCCTTTCGTGGTGAGATGCTGGGACACAATGACAACTTCGGCGAACCATGCGGGCACCGAGGGACGATCTACGGGAGAGGTTTGGACCTCTATGCTCGGGTTGGGTCTCATACTCAGAGAGACCTCCTTGTGAGAGTATGGTTTGTTTCCCTCTCATTAGATGTCTCTTTTCTTTTTATGCTGCTAGCTTGCTACAAGCTCGTTGCGTATCCCGTAGGCAGATCCTTTTTATCGGAGAATCGGCAACAGGCCCGCTCCTTTGCGCCTGATAATAGCCCGTAGCGCCCCCTCATGGAAACGAAACAAAAAGAATCTGCAATGTCACAGGTAAACTGTGACAGGCTTCTCTTATAATTATTTTACAATCTGGCAACTCATGTCCCTGTCCACGGGAGAGACAGAGGTAGAGTGAACCGGCAAAAAGGGTTCACTCCAAGGTGGACTCTCTCATCCTGTGAGCGGCAGGGACTTTACACCCTCGTTTGCTGGTGATTTGTGGCAAAAAAAGAAAGGACACACAAAGTATGTTATCTCTCCGCACCGCAAAAACCCTTTTAAGTCTCAGACGTCTAGCTTTGTTCGGCATCATGACGTTGGTTCTCTGCGCCACATGGGTTTACTTCTCGGGCACTGTATCCGCACATACCAATATTATCTCGAGGGCCCAGGTCGGCTGTTATGGCTACAGTTGCGATGGCAAAAATCCCATTGTGATGGGATGTGACGCTGATGCTTGGTATGAATATACGGATACGGGCTCAGCAGGACTTAGTACAGCAGCTATCTCCCTGCGTTTTAGCCCCGCTTGCGGAGCCGCATGGGCATTGGTGAAATTTGATTCCCCGCTAGAGGGTGAAGTTGGCAACGCCATTATTACGCGCAATAATGATGGCAGGCAGTATGACTGTGCGAATGGCGGCAATGGCATTGTGCTTCGTGGTCAAACATCATGCTATTCTGGCATGGTGGGCGATGCTGACTACACGTTATCCGCCTATGCGTCTGGCATGTACAATTATGGCAGTGGCTGGATACGGGCCTGCAGTACCCCATCTTATTAGTCTCTCGGTTTTGGCGGCAAGTGACTGGTTAGCTCCCTTTCTCAACCCCCAGATCACTTGACGCCGGGCTTCCACTCTCGAACCCGATTTTGAGAGGGAATGACGATCCCGGCCATAGGTGCAGCATGCCAGGGTCGTCGTTCCCTCTCCTCGTGGCCTCCAGATCCAAAGTCCCTGAGAAAAATCGGCACTTTGCCCCTCTTTGGGGTCCCGACATTTTTTCCGGTGTTTTTCCCGCTAAGTAGGCAGCAGTAGATGTATAAAAAGATAAAAAGTATTTCGAAAGATACATTGGCCCAAGAAACATCGAGGAACCGGCGTGAGTCCTCAATTTTGCGTGGCAAACCTCTTTTTCCTCTTTCTCTGGTGCCCAAAGAGGCTGATAAGAGTCTTGTTCGTAACTACTCAGGTCCCAGGTTCCCAGGGGTATGGAAAAGTCAGCAGAGATCCCATTGGAAGCCCTGTCCTGTTCGCTCTGCTTCACGCCTCCTGCGCAGGTTGATACTCTTGCTCGCTCAGCCCGAAGGTCCAGGCGACAGCTTCATCAGCGCGGTGGATGGTCGGGGGCACGCGCAGATAATAGGAGCGCGCGCTTGAACTATCTTGAACATGGACATAGTGGGCAACCTCTTCGGGATCGGGCGCCAGGTCAACCGCGTACAGGCTCCCGTACTTGCCGGTGTCCAGCCACCCAGCCCCGATGGTCTCAACAAAGTTGGGCATGCGCTCTTGCATCATGCGCCGCACTTCCAGATTGCGCTCGTTGAGCCAATCCTCGCGCGTGAGGGTTTCAGGCTGCATAATCACACGTTCCGGTACGACTACCCCATGCCAGGCATAGACCCCCCACCCATCACCATACTCCAGGCACTTCCTGTCGCCGCTGTGCAACAACCCATCCGCGTCTTGCTGCATGCGAATGGGCTTGCGCACCAGCCAGGCCAGCTTGTGGCCCAGATAATAGCCGGAAACCAGCTCATTGAAACGCGCTAGGTGAATCAGCCTGTTCGGCTTGAACACGTCGTGCAAGAACCTGCAGACGGTCAATTGGCCCTGTTCAATATACGCCCTGACACCGTCCGAGGCGATCTGGTTCCAGATGATGTTCCCGTTCTCACCATTGTCAATCGCTTCCAAAAGACCGAGACGATCGTAGAGCGCGGTGTTCATCTGACGACCCAGACACATCCAAATATTCTCGCCCCCCAGTTCTGCCGGCCCCTGCGCAAACGCTTTGTTTCCCTCTCACAGATCCAGGCCCAGAGAAAGAGCACTGCGACGTAGAGCATCAGGATCATCACCCAGAGCCATCCCCGCCGGAGCACCCAGGCATGTAATGACCAAACCATTGCACCGCTCAGAGCCAGAATCCCTGCGAGCTGAACCACCGCCACCCACCGCCGCCTTCGCTGGTAGATACGCGGTGGCAGAAACCCCATGCTGACCTGCAAACGGGTGACGCACGCTTGCATGTCGTCCCACAGCTCTTTTGCCTCCTGATCCTGGACCTGTTCGGTCTCGGCTTCCAGCTCGCGGGCCTGGGTGAAGGCCAGAGGAGAATCAAACCAGCGGATGCGCGGGGGCGCTAAGCCAGCGACCTGGTACGCCCGGCGCAAATGGTCCTCGGCGGCCAGCTCATCGACCTCCGGCTCCAGCATGGCCGTGGCTCGCTCCTGGGCAAATTGCCGGGCGTATGCCTCCTGCTCTCGCGTGAGTTTCTTCTGCCCACGGACAATGTTCGGGCAGGGTGGCTCTTGCGTGAAATCCATCAGTCCTCAATCTCCCTGATGGCCTCTGGTGCGTATTCACGCTGCCGGGTGATCTGATAAGAACCGGGCTCCAATGTCAGCGAGCGGTGTTCCTCATGGACTACTTGCGTCTGTTGAAGCACTTCCAAGAAGAGCGCGCCACATGCGTCTTCCAGCACACGGCCTTGGACCAGTCGATGAGCGTGCCCAGTCACTTCTCCCGCGAGAATAATCTTGCTCTGGCGTTCGTTCAGCCCTTCGGGCAAACGAGCAATGCGTGTGATCAAGACATCCCCCTGACGAAACATTTCCATGCGCGGATACTCCTTTTTAGAGAGGATTCTCTCTTTTTTGATGTGTGTATGAGGATTATACCCTCTTCATTCTTTTTCTGTGAAGATATCTGGAAACGGAACAGGGCAAGGAAAAGTCGCAGCCCATACAGCAGGCATGAGCCGCTTTTGGGAAGGGAGTCCAGAGGGCGCAGCACCTCTGGCGGCGAAGCCGTACCGGAACGCTGGCAGGTGACATTTACAAAGCCCTGCCAGGTTCCCAAGCAATGGGAAATGGAGATCCCTCAAACACAGCGGTGAGAGCAGCCAGCATAGGACGACCTTGTTTGCGCATCGTGGACAGATAACTGCGAAGGGCGCAAAAGGCGGTGGCTCCCTGTTCACTGCGGAAGGTGCCAGAGATCTTTTGTTGGACCTTGATCATGCGCAGATCGCGTTCCGCTTGATTGTTGGTAAAGGGGATCGACAGATCATCCAGGAACGCTAACACCTGTTCGGCTCGGGTGAGCAAGGCATCCAGCAGATTTTTCGAGGCGCTCTGCTTCTTGCGGCCCGACTTTTTGGGGGCGGGGCCTGGCGGCGGCAGCGCCAGAGCCCCATGCTCAGTGAATCCCCGCTGGAGCACCTCAAAATACTGGAGCACGAGGGCGTCGCGCTCGGGTGGTGGAACCGCTTTGGCTCCCTGCTCCCGGAACACATCCGTTGTCTTCTTCATCTGCAGGAGCAACTCATACATGGCAGCAGCCCAGGGCCGCTTCTCTTGCTCGGCCACAAACAGGCAGTCGCGTAAGAGATGGGCACCACAGAGGCTCTGCTGACACGAATAGTGATCATAGCTGTGCCAGCGATCACGCATGGCACGGCCCTGATACTGTGGCAACACCCCGATCGCGTCGATGGCCTCCTGTCCCCGTTTGGGGTGCCAGCTATACAAGGTGAGCCATTTGGTCAAGATCACATGCATCCAGCGCAAGAGGCCCTTGACTCTGATCCCGCTCTCATCCACATGGTTCAGTCGGCTCGCCACCAGCCATTGTTTGAGCATGTCCATCCTCGGCGCTAAGATCTGGGCAGCTTCCGCGACCCAGCGCGCGATGGTTCCCTCCGAGAGTTGACCTCCCCACAGATCCGCCACCAGTTCCCTGACGCGAGCGAGAGGAAGCAATTGAAACTGCGAGAGATAGACCGCCAACGCCTGCATCTGGGGCCCGTACTGAGCTGGTGCCTCGACCCCTACTGGGAACGACCCGCTGGTCCGATGTCCGCAGGTCGGGCATGCGACCGTTTCCACTTGATATTCGATGACGATCAGGTGCAATGGGGGAAGTTCGTGCACTTGCCGCCGTTCGGTGACCTGTCCGGGGATCTCCATCAGCGAAGCAGAGCACCCTGCGCACTGGTCTGGTCGATGGATGAGCACCTGGTCTGGCTCGGCGACCTGCAGCAGGGCATGGCCCTGGTGTCCCCTTTGGCCTCCTGACGGCTTCGCGCTCTTGGGGCGTGACCGCACCTTGCGCGTGAACCCATCGCTGGACGGCGGTTTGCTGCTGTTATGGCTATCTTTCGCCAACCGCCTTTCCAGTTCTTCGATGCGCAGCATAGCACTCATCAACCGCCCTTCTACTTCTTCAATGCGCCGCTCTGCTCTCGCGAGGGCTTCTTTCAGGTGTGCGTTCGCTTCTCTCAGGTGGTTCGCTTCTTCTTCTGTCATGCTCGTAGTTTACCAGCTTTGTCCAGTCTTCTCTCAGGAGACCTGAGTAGTTACTCTTGTTCTCATCTCAAATACTTCTAGCATTATCTATTTCCCCTTTTGCTTAGAGGGAAAAACACCGGGAAAAATGTCGGGACCCCGAGAACGTGCAATGGCAGCAAAACGAAAACTGAATTTACAGAAACGATTGAGTACGATCCGCTGTTGACGCGGTTTCTCCCCTCGTCAATTGATGAGCTGCTCACTCTTCACGCTGATTGCTCACGCTTGGCGCTGATACTGGGTCTTGGTTACTTTCGGTGGAAAAGTTCATCAATGAGCCTGCGTTCCATGCCGGAGAGCTTCCTGGCTTGTTCTACCGAATCAGAGGTGCTATAGTATGTCCATCCATTGACTCTTTTTTTATTCAGCACAGGAGTGCTTCATATGGCCTGGACAGACCTTCTCCCACCTCTCCCCTCTCTGAAGATGGACGCCATCCTGAAGGAAGGCAGATTCTGATCACGCTGGTTTCAACCCGCGAGAGTGATCAGTGTCCCACCTGTCAGACCAACTCACAAGCAGGGCACGGTTGGTACACTCGCCGCATCCAGAGCCTTCCATGTTCGGGCCAGGCAGTTATGTTCCTCGTCCGCGCACGGCGTTTTCGTTGTCTCAATCCCGCCTGTCATCGTAAGACCTTTCGAGAGGACCTCTCCGCCCTTGCTTCCCGCTATCAGCGCCGCACGCAAGCGGTGACCCATCTCCTGCGCAGCTTGGGAGCAGTCGCTGGTGGTCAGGCTGGCGCACGCCTTGCTGCCCAGATGCACCTTCCCATGAGTCGCTCCACCTTGCTTCGCTGCCTCATCCGCCAGGCCACCAGCCCTGAAGGTGCTCCACGAGTCGTGGGCGTTGACGATTTTGCGTGGGCAAAAAGACGTCGCTATGGCACAATCCTAGTGGATCTGGAAACGCATCGGCTGTTAGCGCTCTTAGCCGACTGCGAAGAGGAAACGGTGGCCACCTGGTTTCGCCACCATCCCAGTGTGCAGATCGTCACGCGCGACCGCAGCCTCAGCTTTGCTGATGCGATCCGGCGTGGAGCTCCTCATGTGCTGCACATTGCGGATCGCTTCCATTTACATATGAATGCGATGACGTGTCTGGAAACGCTCCTGACGGGGGAGCAGGCAGCAATCCGCCGAGTCGTGGCAAATCTGCGTGCTGATTATCGGGAACCCATCCTGCACCACCCCCAAAGCCCTTGGCACCTGAACGACAACAAAGTGAGCGACGGACTCGTCGGTACGCCCGATATGAGCAGGTGATTCAGCTCAAAGCGCAAGGCTGGTCGCAGCGGGCGATTGCACAGGAAACCGGGCTGCATCGGCAGACAGTGGCAATCTATCTTCAAGCCGGGCAGTTTCCTGAACGTGCTCCTCATCCTCCCCGCGGACGCGTGATCGAGCCATATCTGGACTATTTGCGGCAGAGGTGGGAGCAAGGGGAACACAATGGTCGCCTCTTGTTCGAGGAAATCCGGGCGCAAGGCTACCCCGCAGGACTCACCCACGGGATGCGCAACGAGATGCACAGTTCAGATGAAATAGCTCTGCAGGTCGCTTCACCGCTATCCCCAGCCAGGCTTCCAACTTCTTGGACGTGGTTCCAAGATAGAAAGTGGCCAATGGCTCAAAGCAGGGTCAGAGCCAGTTCGCGAGAGAGAACATCTCGTTGCGCATTCCGTGGGACTCACAGAAGTGTATGTTGCTCTTCAACCTTGGCGCACACATGGACCAACAGCCAGCCTGGCTCGTGCGAAAGAGGTGCAACAGTATCCATCGTATTCTCCCAAGCAAACGCTTTGGCTGCTGTTCAAAGAGAAACCAACGGCTGAGGAGCAACGCTTTGTGCAGGGGGTCCTAGAGCAGAGCCAGGTCATTGCTCGTGCGTATGCGTTGGTACGCTGGTTTCGCCAGATCCTCACCGAGCGTGACGAGACCGCTTTGCCCTCATGGGCGTATGAAGCTAAGACCAGCCAGATTCCCGAACTCATGCGTTTTGTCCAAAGACTGTGTCTGGATTGGGAAGCCGTCGAAAATGCGTTGTTGTTTACCAGCAGTCAAGGGCAAGTTGAGGGCCAGGTGAATCGGCTCAAAGTCTTCAAAAGGCAAAGCTACGGGCGTGCAAGCCCTGCCCTCTTACAAGCTCGGTTAGTGGAAGCAAGCCAGCTTTACTGCCATTGACTCAGCGTTCTTGGCCAACAGTGAGCACTTTCGTTATCAGCGCTAGCAGATTCATACGCGCTTTCCGCTCGCACAGTGAGAAAGCACTGGCTTCATGTGCTTGGATCTGTTCAAATTCGCTCACTCTTCGTCCTGAACGGATCTTACGCACTGTGTGGAGCAACCATGGTCACAAGTTGCGAACGTGATTGGATCGGTTTCACTTGGGATCTGTTGAGTTTTTCCACCGAAAGTAACCAAGACCCATCTTTTTCCCGTATTTTACACCTGAGAATAAGCTCAACTTTTTATGCCAAAATCGTTGGTTTCTTGCAACAAACAGATGAGTGAAAAGAAAACTGGCCCTACCCAGTGGAGCTTCTGCCGGGTAGGGCCAGTTTTCTTTTGGAGAGCCTCGCCCGATAGTCCTGACGAATGCCTTCCCTCTATTGCTCCCACGTTGCTAGACAAGCAGAACGACCACCTCGCTAATCTCCATAGGAGAGAGGCTTACTGCAGGGATGGGGGGCCTCGTCGAATCGATGCATGTGCAGCATCAATCTCCTGCTCAGCCTGAATGCTTTGTAGACACCAGGTTGTCCCAGCCTCAGCGTAGGTCCTGAGAACTGCTCGTGCTTGCGCGTTGTGGACGGCATCGAAGACTGGTCCATTGGCAACAATGTCGAAGTGTGAGGTCTGGGTACGACGTTCATCTATCCAGTGTTTGAGCTGGCTTATGTCTGAAGGAGTGAGTTGAGTTGGGATTCCAGAAGCTGCAAGGGTAACAGGATAGACGCCATCGAATCTGGCGGCCCTCCCCATCGGCCCTTTTCTGGGCCAGATTCCTGCTACCCAGATCGGAATGTTAGGAACCTGGAGCGGTGGGGGACAAACGTAATCTCCTGGACCTGATAGTACTGGCCACAGTAGCTGAATGGTTTCCCACTCCACAAGCCTTGCAGAATCGCTAAGCTTTCATCGAGCATCCTGCTTCGCTTCTTCACATCGATCTCTTCTCCAAAAGCATCGAAGCCTCTATCGTAGACAGCGCCGATGCCCACACCCAGGATAAATCGTCCCTGGGAGAGATGATCCAACGTCACCGTTTCACGAGCCATTTTCCAGGGCCGACGACGTGGGACAGCAGCCACCAGGAGACCAATTTTGATCCGTTTGGTACGCATGGCAATCGCGGCTAATGCTATCCAGGGATCACTGGTCATACCTGCTTCGGTGCCTGAGTAACTGCCGAAGTGCATGGTATCTGAAAGAAAGAACCCGTTCCATCCTGCCTCTTCTGCTCCGTGCGCCAAGTCAGCAAGCTCCCGTACATCGCTATATTTTCCGAGAGTTGAGACCACTAGACCATAGTGCATAGAAGATTCCTTTACTTGATCGGTTGGTAGGAAAGGAGAGCGACTCCTGAAGGAACATCTGGGTGTGGACACGTTTCAGAGCCATCATCTCCTTCACGTCAGACCAGAGCGGCTTCCCGCTCCCTAAAACAACAGGATGGACTAAGAGCTGATATTCATCAATCAAGTCAAACTGCATAAGTACTCGCACAATACTCAGGCTCCCGTAGATCACTATATCGCGCCCGGGCTCTTGTTTCATTGATCTGATCTCTTCTGGAAGAATCTCCTGAATCAGTCGTGAATTGTTCCATTCAGCATTTTTCAGCGTCTTGGAAAAAACGATTTTGCGCATCGTATTCACTTGATGGGCGTATGCAACTTCCTCCTTTGCGGCTGTGGCGTTTTCAGCCACCTTTGGCCAATGCCCTGCAAAACCTTGATAGGTCGCTCGTCCTAAGAGCAACGTATCAGCCGCATCAATGAGACCGTTCTCATAGTTGTTCATGGCCTCATCTGCCAGAATCCACTCCATTTCATCGTTTGGGCCTGCAACGAAACCATCAAGGGTGATCCATATGCTGACAATGAGTTTCCTCATCGTATTCTCCTCTCGCATGGCAATATTTCCCCTTGCAAAATGCAAGTAGAATCAGTCTACCACCAGGGATCAGAAAAACTTCTCCTACCTTGCTCTTTTTTGTGCGTGTATACCATGTATGCATTCTGCTCCCATGCGGATTGTTCAGGCTTGCCTTGTTGTTCGCTATTGGGGAAGAATGACAACGTGTGCAAGCCGATGTCCAGTGCATACGCCTCCATCTCGCGCAAGCATGGGCGAGAGAGCACCAGCAAAAAGCAATGTTCCGAGGGGAGGGATACAATGAAGAGTTGCAGAATCGACCGTTTTCTGACACTCATGGTTCTGCTTTTCTGGTATGGAGAGAGACCAGAGGCTTGTGGAGAGGAAGAACTCTTGAACAGTCTCAAAAAACGTACCAAAATCAAAATATCATCTTCTGCGACATGAAACATCCCAAATTTTGAAGGTATTGTCAACTTGATGAAGAAATGGAAGAGTTTTTTGAGGGAAAGGGAGAAGAGGAGGGAAGAAGCAGAGGGTTGGAGAGGAGAGTATGGCGTTAAACAGCAACTTTCCCGCCGGTCACCTCGTTCCACATCTGGAAGCGATCCTGCATGAGGGCGCGGTAATCCCTGGCCGTGAGACGATGCCGTTTGGGCCGAAAGTGATCCAAGATCGGCCCAAAAGCGGAGAGAAACCGTTGGGCTTGGCCAGGGGATTTGAAGTGCCGCATGGTGCGCTCGCATTGCCGCGTCGGTTGATGCGAACGTTCCGCGCGGGTATTTAACCCCTTGTGTTGGCGATGCTCAACACTCGCTAGGATTTCCTTCTTTGCAGCGGCGTAGCTGGCCAGCTTGTCCGTGATGATCACCCGTGGGACATATTGGAGCCCTTTGAGTAATTTTCGAAAAAACTTCTTGGCCGCGTGTTTGTTGCGTCGGCTTTGCACGAGGATATCCAGGACATCGCCCTCCTGATCCACAGCTCGCCATAGGTAGTAGATTTTGCCATTGATCTTCAGGTACACTTCATCCAGATGCCACGTGTCCCCCATTTTCGGACGACGACGTTTCAGTTCACTGGCGTACGTCTGGCCACATTTCAGACACCATTGCCGGATGGTTTCGTAGGTCAATACCATCCCACGTTGCACCATAAGCTCTTCAATATCACGGAAACTCAGCGAGAAACGGAAATACAGCCAGATGCAATGGCTGATAACCTCAACCGGAAAGCGAAAGCCTTTGTAGACGGGGGCAGATGCTTGTGTTTTCATAATGGTTAGTCTACCAGACATTTTAGTCTCTCAGCAAGTTGACAATACCGTCCGTTTGCACTCCGCCTTGGGATATCTCTGCCCAATGGCTTTTGAACAGTTGATGAGTTCAGCCCAACTTCTTTCTTCTACGAAACCGGGTCAATAACATGTCCTTTTCGGATCGAACCTGTTCGTCGTATGAATAGAAGATCACAGGTGGTGATTTTCACGACAATGTCTCACATCTCGAGAAAGGAAAAAAGATGAACATCCCATCAGTCTGGTTTCCCAATGTCTGGTTTCCCAATGTCTGGTTTCCATAAGCAACATGCCAAGCTTGGGTGATTGCAATTAACCGTGCCCCTGACGGCATCCATACTGTTCAGGGGCATCTCTGCCAGGGGACAGCGTAATGAGGCTGTGTATCAATTCTTGCGCTCCCCCTTGGTTATGGGCCAGGCAATTCATGAAGCAGGGCCTGTCAACTTGATTGCATTCCTGCAATCAAGTTGATTCGCTAGGAAGAGGAGAAGTAGTGGAGGGTAGGAAGAATGAGAGGATCTACGTGATTACGCGACCATTTGACTCCAATCACCTCATTCCATGTTTTCAATCTGCTTCGCAAAATAGCATGGTATTCCTTGGTCTTTAAACGTTGACGTCGCGATTGACAATATCTAAAAATGTCTTGACCGCATATTCAGCTTTAAGAATGTCTTTTTCGAATCGTATTTGTTCGTCTTATATATTAAGACCGAATACTAAACATCCTTTATAGGACAATTTCTAGACCGGAAGGGAAGAAACAATGAAATACCTTCTTTTGTTGACACCTCGCCGTATGATGCTTGAAAGGGGTGCGCACTCAAATTGGGCAAAAAACGCCTGGGCGCTTGAAAGTGGGAGAGAATCTGGGTACGATTGATGCATCAGTCTATCTCATCGTGTCAAGGGGATCACACGGTGCCCAAGCGCAAGCGCGTCCAGCGGGAGCATACCGAAGACTGGCAGACCATTCAACAATATACACTCTGGCCGGAGCAAACGGCTTACGAGTTGCTCCGCCCCGTTGTACTTTTCGGCGATCCAGTTATTCAACGGGCACAAGAGACAGGCGAGCCGCGCACTAGCCTGGAGCGCAAAGCGGATACGTTCGATGAGCAAGGCATGGTCAGCTTCTTCGCTTCCAGGCCGCGAAAACAGCCACAGGAAACGGCACGGAGCTTACCGCCAGATATGCGCCAGTTGATTGTTGATCTGCGCATGGAAATGCCGAACATATCCATCCGTGAGATTGCGGAGATCTGCGACACCCGCTTTCAGCGGCGGCCCTCTCATCATTCAATCAAGACGGTGCTGGCTTCTGGCCCACCTCCCTCTATTCAGATGCGCCGCTTCCCTCCCTGGAACGACACTCCTGATCCTGCGCAGCGCCGCCACAACATTGTGCAACTCCATGCGGAAGGATGGTCTGTGGCTTCCATCGCCGAGTATTTGGCGGTGAGTAAACAGACGGTGTACACAACACTGAAACGCTGGTGGCAGGAAGGAGTCAAGGGACTGGATGACAAATCGCACGCCCGGCATCCGCGCCCAAGAAAGGTCACGCTTGAAGTCGCTAATGAGATTCGCAAAAAGCAAGAGAACCCGCTCATTGGAGAATGGCGCATGCATGCCGCGTTACTCCAGGAGGGAATAAAGCTGTCTCCGCGCACATGTGGACGCATCATGGCAAAAAATCGTGCCATCTATGGATGGGATAAGCCCAAAGCTCCACCTAAGCCGAAGAAAGAGATGCCCTTTAAAGCCGCTCGGAGGCACGAATATTGGTCGATAGATATACGATATATCGAGTATCACCAGCTTCCCAACATCAAAGGTCCAGTCTATGTAATTAGTATTCTGGAAAACTTTTCGAGAATGCTGCTGGCATCTGCTATCTCGGAAAGACAGGACACCATCGCCTACCTGAAAGTGCTTGCCAAAGCCTTGCGTAACTACGGCGCTCCAGAGGCTATTGTTACAGATAGTGGTGGGGTGTTTTATTCAAAACGCGCAATGGCGATATATGAGGCCCTAGATATCCGCAAGGAGCGGATAGACCCCAGACAGAGCTGGCAAAATTACGTGCGCCGCGTCGGTGGCTATTGGAATTCCTGCGCAATGCAGGAGAGGTCGAGAGCGAAATGACCTCTAGGATAATGACTTACTTGGAAGGGAAACCTGAAGAGGAAAACAGCATGTCATTAAAGTGGAGAAAGGTTGAAGGTATGTAAATCTTGGCTCTGCAAATCCTGTGTGTATGGTGAGTGAATAACGAACCTAAGTTCTTGGTGGTGATATGCCACACCCGTCATAGCATACCTGAAATGACGACACTGGAATACGCATGTGATGTAATTAGTGCGAAACCGCTCTCTCCAGTGAACCGCAAGCAATGAGCTTGGTGTGAATAACACAGAACATGGCACCTAACCACACTCAACGTTCCATAGACGCAAACGTGGGACGGCCTACAGGCGGCGACGCCCAGGGCTGCGGACCCCCCATAGTAGTCAGAGACGGTAACGCCGTTCACAAGGCGAAGGGGCAACCTACGAAAGTAGGCCAGAGCGCTCCCTTGATAAAAGAGCGCAGGGGAGGTATCGTGCAGTTTCACCAAACAGAGGTATGCGTAATGCAGGACGCCAACGTTTACCTGGAACTGGTTCGTGAGCGAGGCAAAAAGGGGTTGCCTCTTGAGCGGGTCTACAGACAACTCTTCAACAGAAATCTTTATCTCAAAGCCTATGGCAAAATCTATCGCAATGCGGGCGTTCTCACCAAAGGCGTCAATGAGGACACCATTGATGGAATGTCGCTGGAGAAAATTGATGCGATCATTGAAGCGCTGCGACATGAACGCTACCGATGGAAACCAGCGCGCCGAACCTACATCCCCAAAAAGGATGGAAAACAACGCCCACTGGGTTTGCCGGTGTGGTCGGATAAACTGCTTGGAGAAGTGGTCAGAATGATCCTCTCCGCTTACTTCGAGCCGACATTTAGCGACCACTCACACGGTTTCCGAGAAGAACGTGGATGCCATACAGCACTGAGAGAGATTTACTACGGATGGAGTGGAACCACCTGGTTCATAGAGGGCGACATTTCAGGTTGCTTTAATAACCTCGACCATGAATTGCTCATCTCAGCGCTGAGTGAACATATCCATGATGGACGGTTCATCAACCTCATCCGACAACTGCTCAAAGCTGGCTACCTGGAGGAGTGGAAATTTCACCGGACACTCAGTGGTGTTCCGCAGGGTTCCGTTGTCAGCCCGGTGCTTTCCAATATCCTACTGGACAAGCTGGACAAGTTTGTAGAAACAGTCCTCATCCCAGAATATACCAGAGGAGAGAAAAGAAAACGGAACAAGACGTACCAACACCTGATGGGACAAACTGAGAAGCATTACCGGAAAGGAGAAAAAGGTCAAGCCGCCATGTACCGCAAACAGGCGCAAAAGCTCCCATCAGTGGATACGCACGATCCCGATTTTCGCCGCCTGAGATACTGTCGCTACGCCGACGATTGGCTCATCGGCTTTATCGGTCCCAAATCAAAAGCGGAAGAAATCAAGCATCAACTCGAAATCTTCCTGCGCGACGAGCTCCACTTGGAACTCTCCAAAGCAAAGACGCTCATCACGCACGCAAGAAGCCAAGCAGCACGCTTCCTGGGGTACGATATTACCACCATCCAGAAAAATGCCAAGCGCATAAAGAACGTCGCACGTGGAACCAAAGGCAGAAGTGTCAATGGACGGATTGGATTACGCGTACCGCCAGAGGTGCTCAAGGAGAAATGTGACCGATACAAAAAGAACCAAAAGGTCATGCATCGACCTGAATTGGAAAACGATAGCGACTTTACGATCATGGGCCTCTATCAACTAGAGTACCGAGGAATTGTCGAATATTACCGCCTGGCCTACAATCTGCACACCCTCGACCTGTTGAGATGGGTCATGGAAGTGTCGCTCACAAAGACGTTAGCACACAAACACAAAACATCAGTGCAGAAAATGTGCGATAAGTACAAGGCCGAATGGGAAGAAAACGGCACGACCCATCGAGGACTTCGCGTGGTCATTCCACGTGAAGGAAAGAAACCCCTGATAGCGACCTGGGGCGGCATCTCACTGCAATGGGATGTCAAAGCAATCCTAAATGATCAACCGCCACACCAAACGATGGGGCGCTCTGAATTGGAGAAGAGGCTTCTGGCCCAGGTATGCGAACAATGCGGCGCAACGAGCCAGACCATCCCCATCGAAGTACACCACATTCGGGCACTCAAGGACCTGGAGAAATATCCAGGCCGTGAGAAACCCAGATGGGTGCAAATCATGGCGGCCAGACGCCGCAAGACGTTGATCCTATGCCGAACGTGTCACCAGGACGTCCAATATGGACGCCCAATGAGACGACAGCAACCAAGCTCATGAAGGGAATACACCAACGATACTGGAAAGCCGGATGCTAGGAAACCAGCACGTCCGGTTTGGGGGAGGGGAGTCGAAAAAGTACCACAGTAATGAGGCAACTCGTCGGCTTCCTATCCTACATTGAGGCGCACTTCGGGATAATGCGGCGTCTTGCGGATTATTACTTAAATAAAGCTCCTACGCTTGATGAGATGAAAAAGGCCCACCGCAAATTCATTCGGGACTACAATACCCAAATTCACTTTGCGCACCGGGAGCGTAATGACAATCGCCATAGCCCCCAGGATGTCCTGCGTGGTGTACTGGCGCGTACTCTGCCTGCGCCAACGCTGGCCCGCATCTTCTTTGCCACAGAGTTTACCCGTCACTTGGATCGATCAGGGTATATTCGCTTTCGCCGATGGCGCTTCTACGCTGAAGAGGGACTTGCCAGGCAACAAGTTCAGGTGAGCTTTTACACCAGCACGCTCAAGATCGAATATCAGGAGACGGAGCTGGCTTTCTACACGATAGAATGGGAGGCTAACAAGCACATTAAAGAGGTCAAGAATCCGCGTCTCATCGAGACGGGCTATCAGTCGCCTCAATTGAAACTGTGGACGCTCGGACCTGATGAATGGCTGCTCTTCCTGAAATTGCCGGACTACGCAGCGCGGAAAAAGCCGCAGCGGAAGCCAGATGTGATCCAACTTCCTCTGCCTGATCTCGATGAAAACCAGCGGCAGCAGGTTTCTTCATGAGTGGCGAGAACTGGCCCAAACCTTGCCGCGAGATGCGTGTACAACTCCCAGTCATGACGCGTCTTTAGAGAGACAGCTTCTTCAACAATGAGGTACTTTCTTTCCAGATTCAATTGCCATGAACCCCCGTATTGAGAGGTGTTCCCCGCAGACGGGACATGTCTGCGGGGAGGGGAGCCGGGCCCCGCAGGATAGACTGTTGCCCGCACTGTAGGGCCACAAGCCCGCGTGACGCGAGTTGCCGCAACTCCATATCCTGGGTCTCGGTCAAGCTCCCAGGCCGTTGCCTGCCCCTGTAGGTGAGGTATCTGCGCCAAGGGCGCAGTAGTTTGGGCGGACACCCCGCACAGAGCTCGGCGTGAGCCGAGAAGCCTCCGGCATAAGCTTCGGGGAGTGTCACACGCCCTGACGAAATCCTTCCTCAATCCAGGTCATGTGCGTGGCTGCATGCCCCGCTCTCCCGGCAAACAAGTCGCCAGCGGTCTGGTCACCAACGACAGTGGGCACCAGAGCGGCCAGCTGATCATCGGTGAACTGGTGCAGGAGGTCCACTGTGTCCTGCCGCGCCGCCAGGTAATCCGCTGCCACCTTCTCCAAACTGTCGTCATGGTGCTCGTTCACGTAGGTTTGATTGACACTGGCGACGGCCATCCCCAGCCGCTCCTCCTCCTGCGGGGTCAGCGCGCTCAGATCGCCCAGGATGCCCGGCAGTTCCATTCCCGCCGGGTATTGAGAGCGTAAGAGAACGTCTCGAGTGTCGCCGGCGAGTGTACGTCGCAGCAATCGCTGGATGTTGCGCTCGCTTTTCACCAGGTGAGCAAAATGATCCTTGGCGCGCCACGGAGCAGCTCCGGGAACTTCACTCGTCGTTGCCGGGCGCTCCAGGTCTTCCGGGCTTAGCCCTTGAAAAAACGCCATGACCTGCGTCTGCGATGCCGCAAGTGTGTCCAAAATCTCTGCACGAGTTGGCATGATTACCCTCCTATCGATCATTCAGTGATGCAGCTCTGTAGCTCTGGTCATCTGGTCTGTGAGAAGTCGAGTTGCGCCCGCTTTCGAAGTATAGCATGCGAACCCGAACAAAACTTCTCCCATCTTGCTTTTCTCTACCTATAGTCAGCACCCATTCCCAGAAAAGGTGAGAGGCCCTCTATCAACCTCGGCGATGACACCAACTTTTTTGCCCAATTTGAGTGCGCACCCCTTTCAAGCATCATACGGCGAGGTGTCCAGGGCAATCGCATCTAAATAAGCTCAGCAACAATAAAGGAAAGGAAGAGGAGGTGATAAAATAAGCCAAAAAAGCGGGAGGCTATGAGATGGAGGAGAATGGCCGACGAGATCTTGAACGTCTGTTTGCGCAAGTAGAAGACCCTCGGGTGGAGCGAACCAAACTGCATCGATTACGGGATATCATCATCCTGGCGATCTGTGGAGTCTTATGTGGAGCAGAAGGCTGGGTTGAGATCGAGGAATTTGGGAACGCCAAAAAGGCCTTTTTTACGGATTTGCTCGACTTGCCCAATGGGATCCCGTCTCACGATACGTTCGGGCGTGTGTTTGCGCTCATTGATCCCAAACAGTTTGAAGCCAGCTTCATCCGATGGGTGCAAGGGATCAGCCAAACAGTCAACGGAGTGATCGCGATTGATGGCAAAACGCTGCGCCGCTCGCATGATCAGGCAGGAGGCAAAAAAGCGCTGCATCTGGTCAGTGCCTGGGCGGTCGAAAATCGTCTGGTGTTGGCTCAACTCGCGACGGAAGGGAAGTCCAACGAGATTACCGCCATCCCGCTGCTCTTAGAGCAACTGGCGCTCAAAGGCTGCATTGTGACCATTGATGCGATGGGGACGCAAACGAAGATTGCCGAGCGGATTATTGAGCAAGACGGCGACTACGCCCTGGCTCTCAAAGACAATCACGGGAACCTCTTTGACGAGGTGAAAGCGACGTTTGCTCTCGCGGAAAAAGACGGCTTTGCCAGCCCGTACTGGGAGTTGGATCGACAGGTGGAGAAAGGTCACGGTCGATTGGAAATTCGCGAACAGTGGACCCTGAGTGATCCGGAAATCCTGGCGTATCTCGACCCGCAACACCAGTGGAAAGGCTTGCGAGGCATTGGGGTCGTTCGGGCGCAACGGCGCATGGAACAGAAGACCACAAAAGAAACGCGCTACTTCTTGCTCAGTTTTTCGTCAGTCAACACCTTTGCCACTGCGGTCAGAAGCCACTGGGGCATTGAAATAGTCTAATCGCAAATGACAAAAACGTATGGTCTCACTTTTGGATGAGGTTGGGATCACATAACGGATCTCAACCTCATCGCCGGTGACGATAACGCGGTCAATTAACAGTTCGATGAGTTGGCGTTTTTGTTCAAACGTGGCCTCGTTGAGCCCTTGTTGGACGCGCTGGCAGAATGCTTCAATCGATTGGACCATCCCTGCAAGTTGATCGTGATGCCCCACATTCGCTTCCAGTTGCCGTTTTTGTTCAGCAATCACGGACAAACGCTGTTCCAATTCAAGCCTGCGCCTCTTGTATTCTTCAAGTTGAAGCACATTGGCCAGGTACGCATCGGTTAACCGTTCCATCTGCTGTTCCAAGCTGACTCGTGCCTTGCGGAGATTCTCCCGGCGAGCTTGCAGTTCTTGAGGAAGCCACAGCCCACCTTGAGCCCGATAGAGCGCAGTGGCAATGGCACCGGGATGCGTCAGCATCTCGCAGACATCTTGCCAGACCAGTTCATCGAGTTGGTCAGCAGGAACCGAGCGTGCTGAACATTTTTCATCCCGGTGCGAGATGGTTCCATGGCTTTTGCCTACACAGACGTAGTAGGCATAGCCTCCGCGGCTACGCGCGACCAATACAGCCAAGCCGACACATCCCACAACTGACCATGGCACGCAGGAGGTAGGGGTAGGCGGTGTTGTTGCGGCGGGCAAATTGCTGATTGTGAGCAAGTTTTTGCTGCACCAGATCAAATTGCTCCTGGGTGATGACTGCTGGAACCTGAGTGACAGCAGTCCATTCCTCCTGGCTCGTCTGGACATGGCCTCCCCGGCCTCGGCCAATGGGAACCAGGGCTGAATGTCGTCCCCGGGCTTCCGTAGGGCGGCTGCGCCCGATGTAGACCGTTCCAGTATAGACAGGATTGGTGAGAATGCCTCGGACGGTTGCCTGGTTCCATCGTGTTCTTCCTGCAGGACTGGCAACGCCCAGGCTCGTTAGACGTTGGGTCTCGGCCTTTAAGCTCTTCCCCTCTTGCAGATAGTTAGAGAACAGTTCTGCCACGATTGCCGCCTCTGTTGCTTCGAGGCGAACCCCCGCCGGATCACGGGGGTGGGCAGGATCAACCCGATAGCCATAGGGCGCACGGGTCCAGGGAAGCAGTCCACCTGCCAGATACTTCTGCCGTCGGCCTCGTCTCATCCGTTCTGCAATCAAATTCCGTTCATACTCGGACACAGCTCCACGAATTTGGAGCAGGAGTTGATCATGGGGATCATGGCTCATCGGTCGATCCACAAATTCCACCTGGCAGCCCCCACGTTCAAATTCTTCAATGAGGAGCATTTGATGAACGTAATTGCGAGCGAGGCGATCAGGAGCCGTCAAGACGACTCGATCAAACATGGCACGTCCTACTTGCTCCCGCAATCGATCAAGGCCGGGACGACGAAGCTTCGCACCACTGTAGCCATCGTCGCGAAAGATATGCTCTTCTTGCCATGGCCATCCTTGGGTCTTATGATATTCCTGCAAACGGTCGAGTTGTTGTTCGATCGTCTGCGTCTGTGTTTGTCGTGGCGTCGAAACGCGAACGTAGACAGCAACATTCATTGGACTGCTCCTGTTTTTCTGGCTCCTGGGAAGGGGAAGGGATTGGCTGGACACTCCATTGGAGAAGGCATTGGTATGCTCGATCCCATCGCCACTGAGCATCAGGAGTCTCAATAGTTGAACGTTGAATACTCCACTGTCGTTTTTTCATTGCTTTCTGCCTTCAGACAACCGAGTAAAGAAGTTGCCTCTGAAGGATATTGTCTCTCGTATGAGAAGCCTCTTCGCGCTGGCTTCTTGGGCAGATGTCTCGTTCGACAAAGGCAAAATTTGTCGTTTGTGATTATACCATTGAAAACAGCCTGCATTGGGTCCTCGATATCGCCTTTCGGGAAGATGAATCGCGCGTCAGGCTCGGTCATGCCGACGAAAATCTCGCGGTACTCCGCCATATCAGCTTGAATTTGCTGCGTCAGGAACGCTCTTCCCGTGTTGGCATCCATGCCAAACGTCTCAAATCCGGATGGGACAATCAGTATCTTTTGCGCGTTCTGGATGGGGTTAACTAGATGCGATTGCCCTGGCGAGGTGTCCTTTTGTTTTGTAACAATTCCGATGATATGATAACATGGAAGGAGCTTTCTGAAGAGGCTCTTGCCCACAAGCGTGCCCAGGCCAGCCAGTGGTTACACGAACACCGCTCCCAGATCCGAAAGAGCTATGGACTCCATTTGCCCCATACTGTCACCAGCGTCCATGTTGGCTCGGGCAGGCAACCACTAGTAACTGATGGCCCGCTCCTCGAGGGAACGGAAGTGATTGGGGGCATCGCTGAGATCGAGGTGGCTAACCTTGATGAGGCATTGCATCTTGCCAAGGGGTGGTCTGTTCATGCGCCAGGCTACAATGTGGTCGAGATCTGGCCGGTGGTGGAGGAACAGCACCTCCATGTCTGATACCCCAAAAACCCTGTTTCCACCCGTATCCAACGACGAGATCCAGGCCACGCTCAGTGGGGTCTTCCGCGAAGAGGCAGGCAAAGTCGTGGGAGCGCTTCTGCGTATCCTTGGCAATTTTGAGATCGCTGAGGAGATTGTTCAGGATGCTCTGCTGATCGCGCTGGAACGTTGGCCAATCGAAGGGATCCCAACGCAACCCGGAGCTTGGTTGCTGACAGTCGCTCGGCGTCGAGCTATCGACCAACTCCGCCGCGATGCCCGCTATCGCGAAAAGCTCACTGTGTTGGAATGCCCAGTGGTACAAGAGCCTGACGACCGCCTCCGGCTGATGTTCACCTGTTGCCATCCAGCGCTTTCACGCGAGACTCAGGTGATCTTGATGCTGCGAGCGGTCTGCGGCTTTACGACCTCCGAAATTGCTCACGCCTTTTTGTCCTCTGAAGCAGCGGTTGCGCGACGTCTGGTACGGGCAAAGCAGAAGATTGTGCAGGCTGGCATCCCGTATCGCGTCCCACGTCATGAGGATCTAGATGAGCGGTTGGGTGAAGTCCTGGCTGCGCTCTACCTGATGTTTAACGAAGGCTACCTCACCAGCCAAGGCAATGTCACTGCGCGCCGAGATCTCGCCGAAGATGCGGCCTGGCTAGCGACCCTTCTCACGCGGCTCTATCCCCGAGAACCTGAGCCTCTGGGGCTGCTCGCGTTGATGCGTCTGCACCTGGCACGGGCCGACACACGCTTTGATGTCGAGGGCAAACTGATCTTGCTTGCCGATCAGGATCGCTCCCGCTGGGACCGACAGATGATGATGGAGGCGGGAAACCTCATCGAGGAAGCTGCGGCGCTGGGTCGTCCAGGCCCGTACCAGATCTAGGCGGCACTCGTGGCTTGCCACACGGAGGCCTTGTCGTGGGAGGCGACCGACTGGCCACAGATTCTGGCGCTCTACGATCTGTTACTATGTATGACTCCTTCGTCAGTCATACGTTTGAACAGAGCAGTGGCTGTGCGCTATGTGGCCGGCCCAGAAGCAGCGCTGGGCGAAGTCGACGCGCTCGCGCATGATCTGGAGGGGTATCATCTCTTTCACGCCATTCGGGGAAATTTCTTGTTGGAACTGGGTCGACAAGAGCAAGCTCACGCAGCCGAGTTGCGTGCCCTTGCGCTCACAGGCAACCAGGCCGAACAATTCCTCCTACATCAGCGCATCCAGCAGAGTGGAGATGAATGGAGCATACGGTAACGGCACGCTCTCTACCAGCGAGACGAGCGAGGAATTCGTTCGATCTGGGGCCGCGCACCAGTATCAACGCAGTGATCCTCTTGAAGACGTAAAGCAGGTCTCTCATCCATGGAGAAGGCATCATCATTTGTATGCTTCAAGGGGCTCTGTTGCAAAGAGTAAGCTGAACTGTTAAAGTTGGCAGAAAAGACCCTCTATATCAAGAGCCAAAAACAAGAAAGGAGAAAGCGAAGTGAGTGTAGGTGAATCTGCCTCCCGTGTGGGAAGGGAAGTTTACCACACCGGTCAAGACCAAGACGAGCGTGCCCAAGGTTGTGTTGCAAAGATGACGCCAATGTGATACTGCTCTGTCAACTAAGATTTGCGACAGAGAAGAAAAGCTGATATTCTTGAGCTTAAAGAACGTTTCATCTCAAAGTTCAAGAAGGAAGCCATGCAAGAACGCTCACACAAATACGAAGTTGAATTGAGTGAAGACCAGCGTTTTGTCCTGCAGCAATTGATTGCCAAAGGCAATGCACCAGTCCGCCAACAAGCTCATGCCCGTATCTTATTGAAAATCGATCGTCACGCTCCCGGTCCTCGGTGGACCGATGAACAAGTTGCAGAAGCTTTCGAGATGAGTCGCTACACGGTGATCCGCATTCGCGAGCGCTTCGTGAACAATGGGTTGGATGATGCCCTCAACCACCGTCTCCATACCCAAACACGAGCCCGAGTCCTGGATGGAGAGCAAGAAGCCCATCTCATTGCCCTCTCGTGCAGCCCGTGTCCTGCAGGGCAAGCCCGCTGGACATTGCGTTTTCTGGCTGACCGTATGGTGGAACTGGGCTATGTGGAACACGTGAGTCACGAAACCGTGCGCAAAACGCTCAAAAAAACGAGCTCAAGCCCTGGTTAAAACAATGCTGGTGTATTCCCCAGAAGCGAGCGCCGCCTTTGTCTGGCGCATGGAAGATATCTTAGAGATCTACACGCGTCCGTTTGACCCACGCTTTCCGCAGGTGTGCATGGATGCGCAGTGCCAAACTGCTGCTGAAGGACAAACGAGAAAGCCTGCCAATGCAACCGGACCAGCCTGAGCGGGTCGATTACACGTTTGAATCAGCAGGGATGCGCAAGCTTTTTCTCGCGTGTGAGCCGCTAGCGGGCAAGCGGTTCGTCAAAGTGACAGAGCGCCGGACAAGCGAGGATTGGGCTCATTTCATTCGTGAACTCGTCGATGTCCATTATCCGAAGGCAGAGAAAATCGTGCTGGTGATGGACAATCTCAACACCCACACACCATCTTCCTTGTATTGCACCTTTACTCCGTCGGAAGCCCTTCGCCTCCTCAAGAAATTGGAAATCCACTACACGCCCGTACATGGAAGCTGGCTGAATATGGCTGAAATTGAGCTCTCTGCTCTGGCCCGCCAATGTCTTTCCCGCCGCATTGGGACACAGAAGGAACTGGAGCGAGAGGTCTTGACCTGGCAACAGAACCGCAATGAGGAGGCCATCACCGTCAATTGGCGTTTTACCACCGCTGATGCCCGCATCAAACTCAAACGCCTGTACCCCTCTCTTGAGAAAAAGAAGCCTTCTCCTTCAAAGAAGACTGTTGCAAAGAAAGATTGACAGAGCAATACTAGTCTGTCACACATCCTTCGCAACATTCTCTTGCTCTGAATTGGTGGTTTTGGTCTTCAAAGAGGGATACAGGCGTTTGAGTTTGATGCGGGCATCAGCCGTCGTGAAGCGCCAATTGACCGTGGTCGCAGCCGCATTGCGCTGCTCTTGCCAACACGCGATCTGGTGTTCCAATTCTTCCACCGTGGCCATGTGGCGAGCGAGGCATTGGCGAGCCAGAGCCACATATTCGATCTCGGCCATATTCAGCCAACTCCCATGCAGCGGAGTGTGATGGATCTCCAGCTTGGAGGCCAGGCGGCGCGCTTCGGCGGGCGGGAAGGTATGGTAAAAGGCTGCTGGAGAATGGGTTGCCAGGTTCTCCATCACCAGCACAATTTTCTCGGCATTGGGATAGTGGACATCAATCACTTCTTGCATGCGCGTGGGCCCAATCCTTGCTCGTTTTCTGCTCGGTCACCTTCACGATCCGTTTGCCGGCGAGGGGTTCGCACGCCAGAAAGAGGTTGAGCATGGGTCCCTGTTCATAGCTGTAATCGTAGCGCTCCGGCTGCCCTGGTTGCATGGGGATCCCTTCCTGCTTCTCGGCGATCAGTTGCTTGCCCGATTCATCCATACAAATGTGAGGAAAGCGTTCGTCATACGGCCGGGTGTACACTTCCAGGACATCTTCCATGTGCCAGACGAATCGCGCATCGGAATGAGGGGGAATGCACCAGCACTCTTTTAACCACGGCTTGAGCTCGTTTTTTTGAGCGTGCGTCGCACGGTTTCGTAGCTTACCTGCTCCACATAGCCCAACTCCACCATGTGATTGGCCAGCAGGCGCAGCGTCCAACGTGCGTGACCCTCTGGACTCGAGCTGCACGAGAGCGCGATCAGATGCGCTTCTTGTTCCCCGTCCAGAGCTCGGGCTCGGGTTTGGATATGAGGACGGTGGCTGAGTGCATCATCCAGACCATTGGTGGCAAAGCGCTCGCGGATGCGGATCATGGTGTAGCGACTCATCTCGAACGCCTCGGCTATTTGTTCATCCGTCCACCGCGGACCAGGGGCGTTGCGATCAATCTTGAGTAAGACGCGGGCATGAGCCAGTTTGCGGGCAGGGGCTTTGCCTTTGGAAATCAGTTGGTGGAGCACGTGGCGCTGTTCCTCGGTGAAAGCAACTTCATGTTTGTGTGGGCGTTCCTGCATGACTTTCTCCTTGGTCTCGTTTTTTCTTCCAGCCTCAAGGATAACAGACCTTTGTTTCTGTTGCAAATGATGTGTGACAGGCTAATACGTTTGGACTTATTATTTGAAGAGAGGCCCTGGGTATTGTCAACTTGGTAACAGAGCTGAACACTGTGCGAAAATAGCCGCATGAAAACAAACGCTCCTGCTCCCGATGACAAGGGCTTTCGCTTCCCACCTGAAATCATCAGCCACGCGGTCTGGCTGTATTTCCGCTTCTCACTCAGTTTTCGCGATGGTGAGGAACTTCTGGCACAACGCGGAATCCTCGTCACGGTATTGTCAACTTAAGCAAAATCGTAGAGCTTAAACAAGAGAAGCAGACCCAAAAGTGGGGATGATGCCCATGTTCTGACCGTTTTTTCTGGAGAATCCAAGCGAATGTGGCGTCAATATGGTGAAAGCTCATCAACAAAATTTTTTAAGTTGACAATACCCGTGAACGTATGGTCTTCTCCTTCTTACGTGATGCGCCACGGTTCCCCGATTCTGGTATCCATAATGCAGTGCTATGCCACAGTTGTGTTTCGGTGACCTCATTGCAGGTCTGGAATCGGGTCTGTAAAAGGGCACGGTATTCCCCAGCACTCAGACGATGTCTTCGCGGTTGGAAATGGCCAGAGATGAGGCCGAAAGCCGAGAGAAAGCGTTGCGCGTGTTTGGCGGATTTGAAGCGCCGCATTTTCTTCTCTCGCAATCTTGTGGGTTAATGCGAGTTTTCTGCCCGATTGTTCAAGCCTTTGTGTTGGCGGTGCTCCACACCAGGCAGGATCTCACGTTTCGCCGCTCCATAGCTCTTCAGTGTATCAGTGATGATCACGCGTGGAACGTATGGGAGTCCTTTGAGGAGCTTGCGAAAGAAGCGTTTCGCCACGTGTGTGTTCCGTCGGCTCTGCACCAAGATATCCAGCACGTTGCCGTCTTGATCCACTGCTCGCCACAAATAGTGCCTCTCGCCACGGATGGTGAGAAAGACCTCGTCCAGGTGCCACTTGTCGCCGCAATGAGGGCGACAACGGCGCAGTTCGTTGGCGTACGTTTGCCCAAATTTGAGGCACCATTGCCGAAGCGTTTCATAGGTCACGAGGGTATTGTCAACTTAAAAAATTTTGTTGATGAGCTTTCACCATATTGACGCCACATTCGCTTGGATTCTCCAGAAAAAACGGTCAGAACATGGGCATCATCCCCACTTTTGGGTCTGCTTCTCTTGTTTAAGCTCTACGATTTTGCTTAAGTTGACAATACCTTTGTCATTGCTCCACAAGAGGGACATATTCCCTCTACACTGTGTGCGCAAGCCGTAATCAGCAGCATATCTTCACGGCTGGCAATGTGCTGTATTTCAAAACCGGCAAGGTAAACTCAAGCATATATAAGAAGAAGCACCTCATAGATGATTGGTTAACATGAGAGGACTCTTTCACTCTCTACTGTATCTACGATTACAGGTTGTACATTCAGCACGGAAAGTGCGGGAGAGCCAGTTTTTCGTTTTTCGTGTGAAATCTTTCATCGTGTGTCACAAAAAGTGTCAGGGAGAGAATATCTTTATACGAGATATATTCTCCGGTTTCCCATGACCTCTCTACTCAGCAGAGCGCAAATGTGTGTATGGAAACACTACCATTTCTTTTTGGCACTTGCTTGTTCTCAGACATTGCCAACGTTCTTGGCATCCCTCACTCATCGGCATACTCAGTTGCCAAAGCTGCCCTCCACCCGATTCAACCATTCATGCATGAGCGTTCGACAGAGTTCATCCTGTTCGATATTGATGAAATGACCAGCACCATCAAGCACTGCAAACGTCGCTCTAGGGTAGTTGTCCAGCAGTTCCCAAGCTTCCTGATATCCACAAAGATGATCTTGCCGCGCGGTCATAATGAGCGTGGGGCCTTCAAAGGAGAGGGGGTGGGGATCCACCTCAAATGAAGAGGGGCCAGCTGTCTCCAACCTCTCGTTGAAAGCATGGTTGGCACGTTTCACCTCTGTAAGCACACTGCGTACTGCCTCAATGACCCTAGAGCTCTCTACAACGACGAGGCCCTCGACGAGTTGTACTTCTTCTGGTTCTAACTGCGCTAAAAGCGCCGCATCTTTGATCAGAGTTGTCCTCTTGGGAAGCATGGACAGAGAGAGGTCTGCCTTTATTTGAGGCGCACACAGCATCACGCCATCGATCAAGTCTGCTCGGTACGAGATTACGCCACGTGCCAAATAGCCACCATAGGAGAGTCCAGCAAGTACAAAGCGCTGACCTGGGATCACGGTATCGATGAACTTGAGCACCACATCGAGCATCTGATCATGTGTCGCGAGGCGATCCAGGCTTGGAGTGAGGCCTGTACCAGGTAAGTCTGGATAGAGACGTAGCCAACCATCCCGATGAGTGAAGAGGGGCTCCATCAGCCGTTCCATAATGTGATGATCGCTTGGGCGTCCGGGTAACATCACAATGGGCCTGCCCTTGCCATAGGTTGAATAAAAGATCTCAATATCTCCCAGATTACATTTCATATGAGCGCCTTTTTCGTCTAGAGAGTACATGACATTTATATTTGACTCGCAACAGATATTGTACCACCTTCACCATCATTGCTGAAAAAAGCTTCGAATATCGTTGATGAGCAGCTCCGGAGCTGCTTGGGTCGCAAAATGATTGCCTTGTTCATAGACCTTCCACGAAACAATGTTTGCATGGTCGCGTGAGGCAAAGCTGCGAATCGCGGGATGGTCGTTCCCAAAATGGCTGAGTCCCAACGGGACTGTGGTAGGACTTGTTGGGGTCATTGTTGGGTGAGCTGCTTCGTAATAAAACCGTGCTGAGGAGGCTGCCGTGTTCGTTAGCCAATAGATCATAGCATTGGAGATGATGTAATCATCACTAACCACATCTCCAATGAGTTGGTAATGCCAGGCGAGTTGGCCAACTGGCGAGTCAGCCAATGCATGAGCCAGTGTCTGAGGGATATTGGATTGAAGTGGATGATAGAGCCCCCGATGGTGCCGCCACCAGTGAAAATTTTGCCACAGTTCTTTCTCTTGCGAAGAGAGAGCCTCCATCTCAGCTAGGTCACCAGAAGGTTCTGAGAAAATTTGCGTAACATGCACGCCAACCACATGTTCTGGATCGAAGCGGCCTATCTCTGGGGAAAGAACAGATCCCCAATCGTTGCCATGGGCGCCATAGCGATTGTATTCAAGGCGCTGCATCAGTTCAGCCCATGCTCTCGCAGTTCGATACTGGTTCCAACCCGTCTCATGTGTGGGACCAGAAAATCCAAAACCAGGAAGAGATGGAATGACCAGATGAAAGGCCTGAGCTTTCTTATCGCCATAGGAATGCGGATCGGTGAGCGGACCAATTAGATCAAGGTAATCAATCACCGATGTTGGCCAACCATGCGTAAGAATTAGTGGCAACGCATTCTCCACCTTCGAACGAATATGCAAGAAATGAATAGTTTGTCCATCAATGGTTGTCATAAACTGTGGATAGGCGTTGAGTTTGGCTTCCCAGACCCTCCAGTCATATCCCTCGCGACAGTAGGTGACGATCCGCTTGATGGGAGCGAGAGGCTCTCCATAGTCAGTACCTACTCCAGGAAGTTCATTGGCCCAGCGAACACGAGCAAGCCGAGATTGCACCTCATCGAGGTCCTCTTGGGGAATCGCGATTGTATAAGGGGTGATCACGCTCTCTTCTCCTTATCGCTCTTTTTGTGTAAGAGATAGTAACAGCCTATGAGAGAACTCGGCTGATGGTCGCATACATTCTGAGCAACACAGTATTTCTATGAAAGGCCAGGTAGAAAACGACACGACGTTACAGACATCTCAATGGACAGCTACCTGATACGCTTTGGGTGCTCTTTCTCTCACGCTCTAGGATTGTATCGGTTGGTTGATCTCCCAAATGTTCCCTTCTGGATCTGCAAAGTGCGCCGTGCGTAGCCCCCATGGCTGGTTAATAGGAGGCTTGAGGAAGGTGATCCCTTTTGCCTTGAGCGCCTCATAGGTGGCGTCAACATTTTCCACCTCAGCAGCAAGCAGCATCTGGGCTGCCCCCCTGTGCTTCAATGTCTCAGGCTCTGAGCCTATCAGGTCTGCGGCGCCTGAGACATCTAACAGGAGGAGATATCGATCATCCAGAAGGAAGGCGGCAGAGGCGGGGTCACTTCCTCGTAGGTGCAATCCCAATACCTCTTGATAAAATGTTATGCATGCGTGCAAGTCTTGGACAAACAATACTGTTGCGACGATCTTATTGATCATTTTTTTACCTCTTTTTTCTTGTGTAATCATCGAACGAGAAATTAGGCCTATCGTTACCTATGACATGCTCTTCTCCATTTGGAAGATCCGCGAGCGCATTGGTACATCACAAGGTGGAAGCTTGCTAGGAGAGGGGAAAATCCCTCCAATCTTACTCTTCCTAGGGTGTTTCGTAGAGTTCCTACCTCGTCAATGCAAAAGATGCAGAACTGAAAAATGCGACATCTCTTCCCTCAAGCTCTGTTGATGAAGAGGATTTCTGCATCGGTGAGTTCTATACATACCGTCGTCAAGATGCTCTGCTTTGTTGATACTGATGGGTACCACTACCTTGAATGAACTCCTCTCTTTGCTTGGCTTGCCCCAGATGTTGCGCCACTGCCGCCTCTGAGGAGAGGAAGGCATGAACAATCTCGGCTGTGGTAAAGCCACACACTGCTTGGAAATGTTCCCTTTCTGTTCTTGAAGCCGCTCTTCAAAAGATGTTCAGTCAGAGGCTTCTCTAGTTACGACGAACGGGCGTGATCCGAAAAGGACATTCATGGCAAGAAGAAAAGTCCTGCTAAGAATATGGTACAGAGATGCTGCCAGAGAATGGCGCAGGAGAGTGTATGGGGTGAAGCTAGTGTTGGGAGCGAGTGCTTCTTTCCCTATTTCCCAAGCTCTTGATACCAAGAAAAAGTAAAAGCCCGCCTAAAACAATTCCCAGAATGGCTAGAATCCAGCCATCTGAGCGTTCCTGCACAATGGCAACATAACATCCCACAATACAAATGATGAGAAAGATGAGGCCAACCAAAATACGAGGAAGAGGGTGACCATGAAGAAATAAGTCGATAAGACGAAACATCCACTGTTCCTTTCAATTGCAGCTTTGAGCGAAAGCCTCTCTGCTTGACACTGATGAATATCACGCTTCTTTGGTGGGGCCGAGACAATACCTACACCTGCAGATGCTGTAGGCCAGTGTTCCAGATGCGTGGGGCCTGCTCCCTTCGAGGATCTATCTTGGAGTACCGCTCATCGTTTCCCAGTTCCCTTACCTGCAGGGCCTCACACAATTCTTACCTAAAAATCATGAGCAAGTACCTTTGCAATTAGTTGGGTATTGTCAACTTAAAAATTCTGTTGATGAGTTTTCACCACTTTGAAGCCACTTCATCCAGAATTCTCTAGCAATCACGGTCAGAAAAAGGGTACCATCCCCACCTTGAGGTCTGTTTCTCTTCTACAAACTCTACAATTTCAATGAAGTTGACAATACCCGATTTGCGAACCTCTCTACCGTTTTTCTGCTGCGGGCTCTTCTCGTGTCGCTTTCAGTGCGTGAGGTGGAAGCCAGCGTTCAAGCAGTAGCACAGCCAGAGCCGCAGCGGTCGTAAGCCCGGCCAAGAAGAGCCAGAAGAAGGTGGAGTTAAGTGTTAAGAGGAAAGTGAAAGAGGCTGGGGCCAGGGCAAACGCCAGAGAGCCACAGAGACCCAAAACCGCCATATAGCGTCCACGCGCCTGCACTGGTGCAAGAGCAAGACCAAGGCTGGATGAGGGGGGAGAGAGAAACATCTCCCCAGGGTGTAGATAATCACACTGATCACCAGATAGGGTATCCGCAAGACCTGGGGCAACAACGCTACGCTCGCAAAGAGCAGATAGGAGCAGGCATACCCGAAGCCACCTGCGACAATGCCTCGTGTACGCCGAAATCTGGCGAGCAGATGCATGAGTGGAACCTGCAACACGACTACCATGATCGTATTCAGCGTAAAAAGCAAGCTAAATCCCCAGGCCGGTGCATGTAGGCTCTCTATGAGAAAGGGTGGCAGGGCGATCTCAAGCACCGCATAGCTGAGAAAGAGCGTGGCCTGAGTAGCGATAAAGCCAAGAAAAGGCAGGTCACGGAGCACGGTGAAGTAGCTCACACGCTCCTTGGCATTCTCAGAAGCGATGACTTGGGAGAGCATGACAGGGATGGCCAGAACAAGCGTGCCGGTGAGGAAGTAGCCGAGAGCGCTCACGAGCAGGAGCCAGTGGTAGGCTGTGGTTCCCCCAACGCTGGCGACCCAGCCTGCCAGCAGCACGCCAACACTTATGCCCAGGTTCATGGCCGATCGGTTAAAGCCAAACCACCAGTCGCGGTCCTCTGGGGGAAACACATCAGCAATAAAGGTGGTACTCGCAGGATTGCTCAAGGCGTTGGCGCTTGAGATGAGGATGGCCCCAACCAGGAAAAGCCCAAAAGAATGGGCGACCAGGTAAACGAGCGAGCCACTGCCCATCACGGCAAAGCTGGCAATGAAAAGCAGGCGCGCCCCGAAGCGGTCGACTAGGCTGCCTGCGATTGGCATAATCAGCGAACCACAGATGCCCGCTGCGGTCAGACCCGCTCCGACCAGAGGTAAAGGTAGCCCAACCACGAGGTGGAAGTACAGGATGGAGAACGGCAGCCAGAGTCCGCGTCCTGTCGCAGCAACCAAAGTGGAAGCTGCATAAAGCTTCGCTCCACGTACAGCGTGGGGCGGAGTCATTAGAGGTTTCAGCCTTGCGGCAACGTTTTGAAAAGAAATGTCCATGAAGAATGACTTTCTAGTCCTCAATATGCTGATTTACAAGAGAATGAATATACAGTATTACGGTATATCCCAGTATTCTGAAGCCGACGGTGGGGTCTGCCTCATTACGCGGGTTCGCAGGCAACCTGCACAAGGCGGCATCTGCTCGCGTCCCATGCGAAACACATAGCGAGCTATCACCTGATGCACGGCAAAGGCGCTCGCGGTATTGAAGGTCACCCCCAAGATGACAAGGTCCGTTCCCAGCCCATTTCCAATAGAGTGATTCGTGAGGATCAGGTATTGCTGAGGGGCCGTGGCAATAGTGCCAAGCGTTGCCCCCTAAATGCTGCCAACCCACCCTGATGGTCGCCGCGTAGCCCTATATGAGACGGCAAGCTTCCCGCTTGCCGTCGAGGGCGTGAAGCGTCTTCTCGATCTGGCCCAGGGTCTGGGCGACCTGCTCGGCGGGGGGGGAGCCCCGCGCAGGAAAGCAACTTCGGCGGTGCATCAACTGGTTGCTTTCCCGCGCGTGTCACAGCTCGTTTTGACAGCCGTGTGGGGCAGTGGCGGTAGTCCCGGTGCCAAGGTCGTCGGAGCGTCCGGCGGCAAGCCGGGACCATTGGGCGGTCGGGCGGCCGTCCAGTCGCATCTGGCTACCTTTGGAATCCCACCGCTGCGGCCAGCCCTCGGGCGAATCCTCCCAGAACTCCTGCCGGCCGTAGACGGTCAGATCCAGGAGTCCATACGACGGCGCCATCACTTCATTGCCGCGGCCGGTAGTCCAGTAGGTCTCGAAGACCTGGTCACCGTCTCGCAGATAACTGACCAGGATGCCGAAGTGCCGGTCTGCGATCAGCGGGTCCACGGAGTCCTGCGGCACCGAGTACCAGGGCATGGTCCAGCCCATGAAGTCGCGATAGCGTGAGCTCTCCTTGTACGGACCTTCGCAGAACGTGGCATAGGTGACGTCGCGGGAATGGAGATAGGACAGCTCGCTGATGTGGGTGGTGGAGAAGGTGCAGCCCTCGCACTGGCCTTCGGCAGGTTGACCGAAGTGCCACATGTGAAAGTAGGCGATCAGAAGCCTTCGGCCCTCAAAGACCTCCAGCAGCGGGACCGGTCCGTGCGCGCCAACAAGCTGGATGGAGGGGTCTACTTCCACCATCGGCAGTCGTCGGCGAGCTGCCGCGATCGCATCCCCTTCGCGGGTGTGCGCCTTTTCCCGTACTCGCAGCGTGTTCAGTTCTGCCTGCCAGGTGGCTCGGTCGACCACTGTAGACTGGGCAGAACTGTCGAGGTCTCTGGCGAATTTGTGCTGATCAGGTGTCTTCATCGGTATCTCCTTCTTGCTTCTCCCTCTTGCATTTAGGATGTGCCTTCTGGCGAGCAGAGATGCAACGATCATTTGTAAGTAGACCTATTCTACCGGCTTCGGCATGAAAAAACCTCTCCAATCTTGCTCACGGGTTGTGTTGCAAAGATGACGCCAATGTGATACGTTTGGACTTATTGTCTGAAGAGATGCCCTGTCATGGAAAATGCCAAACTGTTCAAATGGCGTCATGTGCGAAGCAGCGATCATTTTGCTCTGTGTTCGGTGGTATCTTCGGTATGCTTTAAGCTACCGAGACCTGAAAGAGATGATGTGGGAGCGGGGCCTCTCCATCGACCATACCACTCTTTTTCGCTGGGTCCAGCACCACTATGCTCCAGAATTGGAAAATGTTGCTTGACTTAACTCAGTTCGTTTCTCTGACAAATATCTTTTCTTGAATTGGCTCCCAGAGCCGTTTCAGAAGATAAACCAGAGAAAACTCTGACGCATAAATTTTTCGTGCCTGCATTGCATCTTTTCTATAGTTGCAATTCCTGACAAGAATTGCGGAAAGAGAGCACTTTTTGACGAATTATTTTTTCGCCTACCTCTAGTCGATCAGTTTGAGAAGCGGCATCACAGTTCTGACAGAAAATTTTTCGCTCGAAGGGCGAAAAGACCGTTTTTATAATCCAGGTCCACTAGAAACAAACAGTTTGCTGCCAGGAAAAGATTTGTGTCAGACTTGCTCGAAAATGTGCCGCTTTTGCATCTCATACGCTAAGATGAGCGAATGGTTTTGTGGCAAAAAGCGAAGAGAATTAAGTCAAACGACATCTATTGATCATCAGATATCAGATGTTATTCCTCCACTACAGGCCAGATCTCGACCACAGGATGGGCAGGCATGTGCTCAGCCCATGTTTTTGCAAGCTGCAATGCCTCATCCAGATCAGTCACCTCAATCACAGCATATCCTCCAATCACTTCCGTTCCCTCAAGAAACGGTCCATCAGTCACTAGCGGTTGACCGCCCACTCCAACATGGACACTGGTGACGGTGTGCGGGAGATAGAGGCCATAATTGCTACGGATCTGAGCGCGATGCTCGTTCATCCACTGAGCGGACCTTGCATATGTTCGGGCACGCTCCTCCTCAGGTAGCGTCTGCCAGGCTGCAAGCTCCTCTTGTGTCGCGCAAAACAATAGGAGGTATTTCATCAGATCTTTTTCCTTTCTTCATGATGTCGTAGAGGTTTGATCGCCGCAGCACTTCTTGAAAGAGCACTTAATATTCGCTCTTTCTTCATACGACGAATAAGCCTGATCCGAAAAGGACATCTGCTTTGGATGAATCTGGTTAGCCATGACGAGGCGACCTTGAGATTTGATGGCTTTTACCTCCATCAACCTCAGCGGTCTTCTTGCCCCGGTTATCAGGGCTTTCCAATTCTAAAAAACGGAAGATTGATTGGTGAGAATGAGATCAAGAGCCTGATCGAGATGGGCATCAAAGAAGCGCATCTGACGAGCGACATTGCGAACGCCAAGACGATCCATGAGGCTCAAGACATTGCTATTGAGCTGAGCAAGCAGGTTGGGAACGGAGCCAGTACGAGTCTGGCGGTTGTGTTGCAAGAATGAAGGTGTGATGATAAACTCTTCTTTATTTGAAGCGGAGCAGAGGAGTTTGCTTCATGATCGAGCAGAATCTGTTCAAATGGCGTCATTTCCAGACCGACATCATTCTTCTCTGTGTGCGCTGGTATCTACGGTATGCGTTGAGCTACCGCGACCTGGAGGAGATCATGCTCGAACGGGGTCTGCACGTCGATCATACGACGATCTATCGTTGGGTTCAGTCTTATGCTCCTGAGTTGGAGAAACGCTGCCGTCCCCACCTGAAAGCCTGCAATGACTCCTGGAACGTTGATGAAACGTACATCAAGATCAAGAACGTCTGGTTTTACCTCTACCGGGCCGTTGACTCTGAGGGGAACACCCTCGAGTTTCTCTTGAGTCCAACGCGTGATACAGAGGCGGCCACCCGTTTCTTCCTCAAAGCGTTGCGTTCCACCATTGATGGAACTCCTCACGTTCATCCAGTCGAGGAACAGAAGGCCCAGCCCACGACTGCGACGAACCTCGTCACATCAGTTCCTCGAGTAATCAATGTTGATAAGAACGCAGCTTATCCCAAGGCTGTTGCCAACCTGAAAGCCGCTAAAGTCCTGTCTGAACATGTGGAATTGAGGCAGGTGAAATACCTCAATAATCTCATCGAACAGGACCATCGCGCGCATCAAACGGTTGACCAAACCTGGAATGGGCTTTTTCTCCTTCGAGACGGCCTGGCGAACCTTACAAGGATACGAGGTGATGAACATGCTGAGAAAAGGGCAACTGCAAGGCGTGGCAAAAGGGGATGTGAGAGGGCAGATTGCGCTGGTCGCCAAGCTGTTTGGAGGGGCAGCCTAAGAACGTTTGATAGGACCGCTCACGCTCCATTTCTTTTCCTCCTATTTTTGCAACACAACCCATATTCGAACGAGTAGCCGTCTCTTTCCCCTCACATCCCAACGAATGCCGAGCAGATCCACGTTCGGAGCGAACACCTGACCGTTTCACGTCGAACGTTCCCTATTGCAGGTGACACACAACCGTTTCAGGGGGACACATGCTGACGTCTTCTTGCCTCTGTGGGGTTGTGCAAAAAAACTTGGCGCACCCTATTAATTTATAGCCCATACTCCTTTTTCAAGTACTTTAAAACGACAATATCGTGATCATAAGGGATTGACTCAATAAGGTGAAGGCCCAAAGAGCCCCTTATTTCCTTGAATGGAGACAAACCCGCACCTAAGATAACCGGGTTGACGATCAGATGAAACTCATCAACGAGACCGGCTTTAATAAGCGATGATGCAAAACCCGCACCGCCAAACGCAATGATATTTTTCCCAGATACCTGCTTGAGCGCAAGTATCTCGTCGACGAAATTGCCTTTTGCAAGTGTCGTGTTCTCCCACTCTGATCTGGCAAGCGTTTTTGTAAAGACTACTTTATGAGCTTTTGTCAGATTCTCTGCGAAGTGAGATTGGGGATTATCAGGTCTCAGGGCTAGGGCAGCCCAATGAGCAGTAAATCCTTGCACTGCCATTTTTCTACTGAGTAGAATGCAATCGATAGATGCCATGAGATCGGTGTGATAGGTTCTTAATGTGGTATTCCATGTCCAATCGTTACCATAACTCCAGACCATCCAATCCATACCACCATCTTTATCAGCAACGTATCCATCAAGTGACATCTGCATTTGTAAAAGAAGTTTTCTCATTACTCTCCTTTTACTTTCTTCCAAACTGTTCCATTGCCCATTGTTCCAATGTGGTTTCGGTTGTGTTTTCGGGCGATCTTTTTTCTAATGTCATAGAATTCCCTTTGTTGAAGCTGATCGCAGTTTCCATGACGGCTTCTGCAAAACTTGGGGAAACGCCAGCAGCAATCATGGCATGGTGTGCCTCATCAATAGTGACCTGTCTATATTCAACTTTCGGTATTCCAATAGCCGTCGCAAGGATGTGAGTCGCTTCAGCCATAGTGTAGTCACGTGCACCCTGCAATTCACGAGTACGAAGTTCAGGCAGAGTATTAGTGGTAAGCGCCTCTATCACCTTCTCTGCAATATCCGTGCAGGCGATCATAGGCATGGCAACGTCCGCCCTGAAAGCGGCCACAAAAGAGCCGTTTTTCGCTTGTTCAGGAAAGCCGAGCCCTTTGATGAAATTTTCCATAAAAAAGGCACAGCGAAAAGACATGAACTCCTCAATATTAAGTTTGTTCAATCGATCTTCCATCATGAGGGCTCCCCAAGCACTGGTTTTGGTACTGCCAGGGTTGACAAGGCCACTTAAGGAACTCAGCAAGACAACTCGTTTGACATTTGTCGCTTGTATTGCTTTGGTTAACTTCTCCCCAATTTCTTCTTCACGCTTGTGAAGATCAGGTGCTTGCATGTCAATCGGGATCATGACATACGCTCCGTCTGCGCCAGAAAAAGCCTTAAGAAGCGCTTCTTCATCATCAATCGAAAAGCCAAGAGAACGAGATACTTTTCTTACCTCATGCCCCATGTTCTCAAGTTGCTGAGCCACTATGTTTCCCACATCACTCGTAGCTCCTACTACTGTGTATGTTTGCATGGTCCTGATACTCCTTTTGATTATGCGGAACTGATAACGAAGCCTCAAATGGCCTGCCATTTTTTGCTCCCCATATTTTTAGTTGCAAAATGCAACTGGAAAGAGTATAATATGAGAAGCCTAGCAAGTCAAGGAGGTGCTTATGAAGCATACTTATGAGAGAAGGTCTCAATGTCCTATTAATTTTTCACTTGAGATGCTTGGAGATGCCTGGTCATTGCTCATCATTCGAGACATTATCTATTATGGGAAAAAGACATATGGGGAATTTCTCGAGTCAGGTGAAGGAATTGCCCGGAATATCCTTGCGGATCGATTAGCTCAATTGCAGCAAAAAGGGCTACTGACGAAACGACCTCACCTTGCTGATAGGCGAAAAGATATGTATGAGTTGACCCCAGGTGGGCTTGATATCATCCCAATTCTCCTCGATATGGCTGAGTGGGGTGCGACACATTCGGATACGACAAATGCTCCTCGGGAGTGGCTCAAAGCCGTGCGTGTTCATCGAGAGGAGATGATTCGACTCATTCGCACAACAGTGCAAAATGGAGGGTCAATTTTTACTGGCCCCAATAGTGTTGTTAACAAAATCTCTCTAAAAGGCTGGATGTAGGGTTTGTTTCCTAAGAGAGCGTCCGAAGCAAATGAATCAGCCGAGAGTAAAAAGAAAGGAGACAGTCCAAAGCCAGAGATTGAAAGGAAGGCAAGCAACATGTGTGAACGAGCCAACCGAAAGCGGTATCCATCCGACGTCACCGATGCCCAGTGGGAGTTGATCGAGCCTTTTATTCCCAAGCTGTCAACAGCAGCGGCAGGCCCAACGATTCCAATTCGAGTACATCCGGCATGGTACCTTGTCCTGGTTCATTAATTTCGATGTGGTGAGCGGCCAGGTCATCGAACCTTCCTGGGGGCCGACTCGTACTGAAGAGGATGCGCTCACTCATGTGCAACGTTTGATTGCCAGCGATCCTCATGTGACGAAGTGGCATCTGATGCTCGATAACTTGAATATTCATCAGTCGGAAGCGTTGGTGCGCTGGGTTGCCGAGCAGCAAGGGATTGACCAGGAAACATTGGGAGTCAAAGGCAAGAGTGGCGTCTTACGCTCGATGGAAAGCCGCGCTGCGTTCTTACACGATTCGACCCATCAAGTGGTATTCTACTACACCCCGAAACACGCATCCTGGATGAATCAGGTGGAAATCTGGTTGAGTATTCTGGTACGTAAGCTGCTCAAACGAGGCAATTTCCCCTCGCTTGAGGACTTATGCGACCAGATCCTGGCCTTCATTACCTATTACAATGCCACGATGGCAAAACCGATCAAGTGGACCTACACCGGACTCACCTATTGATTTCGTGACTGGCAACTAAACCTCAGCAAGAGCATGGGAGAAACAATGCTGCAGGATGGTCCGCCGATGGCGCAGGCGCTCTTTGGCGTGGACTAGTTCCTGGCGCAGGTGAGCAAGGTCCCGGCAACAGAGGTTTTTGAGTTCACGACGTTTGAGTAAGTTCCATACCCCTTCTTGTGGATTGAGCTCCGGCGCATAGCCGGGTAAGCGTTCCAAATGCACTCGTTTCCCCATCGGACTGGCAAGAAACTGCTTGATCACGTTCGCTCGATGAATGGGTGAGCCATCCCAAATGACGAGCAAGCGACCAGGAATCTTGCGCAGGAGCACCTGCAAAAACCGGACCACATCCACTGCTTTGTACGCTCGCTCTTGCGTTTGCATGAAGATCCGCCCGTTGGGGGTGATGCCTCCAATGGCAGAGATGTGATCACGGGTCAGTGGAACTCGTAGTACCGGGGGTTGGCCGCGCGGGGCATACGTCCGTACCACCATCGGTAACAGGTAAAAGCCCGCTTCATCGACAAAGACTATTGTGCGCTTTTCTTGTTCGGCTTTTTTTTGAGCTGAGGCCACTGCTGGTTTTTCCAGTGGGCAATGGCTTGCTCATTGCGCTGGCTGGCTCGCACCACTGGCTTCTGCAAGCTCAGACCCATCTTACGGACCAGGTACCCACAGTGATCGGGATGGTAGCTGACCCCGAACTCTCGCTTGATGGCCACTGCCAGCCTCCGGCTCGTCCACACGTCTCCCGGAAATCCATAGGCTACTGCTCCTTTCGCCAGCACCTCTGGGAGGCGCGCTTGTTGCTCTGCTGTCAGACGGGGTGTGGCTCCTTTGGCTGGATGGGCTTTGAGACCCTCTTCTCCTTTCTCTCGTCCGCTTTTCATCCATTGGCTGATTGCTCCTTCTGTCACCCCCAGTGCCACTGCGATGTCTTTTTGTTTCCATCCTCTTTGTTTCAGTTCCCAGGCGCGTTTGCGCCGTTCTTCTCGCCAATCGGCTTTCTTTGGTGCTCCCATACCTTTTTCTCTCGGCGGGTTGCTTCCAAACTTTAGCTCTCTCTCACGAGCTCAATAATCAGAGAATTTCTCCCTTGGGGCTCGCCAGTGCGGCTCCTGCGTGCCCACGACGCTTCTGACACGCAAGACATGACTGAGGAGAATCCCCATCCAACCGACAGCGAGATCAAAGAGCCCCCGGCTGGAAATCTCTGCCGCTACGGTTGCTCTGTGAAGATTCTCAGGGCGGTGAGACGGGCTGCTCATGTACCCAACCATCTCTTACCACACGCTTCTCTCATCGCTCAGAAAGTCGTTGACCGTCTGCATGAATGCATCGAATGTGCGGCCGCGATGGATGCCATGAGTGGCTCCATTGACCTGTACAGCGCGGCTGTGAGCAGGCAGGTACAGCTTCGCTTGCTGCCAGGCGGTATCATCCAGCGGCGTTCCCAGATGGGGATCAGCCCGGATCAAGAGCGTCGGCGCAGCAATCGTGGCGAGCAGTGGAAGCAGATTACCCTCTTTCCTGGCATCGATGTAGATGCTCTCCACTGCCTCTTTTGTCACTTTGTGCAGTGCATCGATCCGAGCCTCGACTTCGGCTTCGGTCCAGTCAGGATTGTTGACCGTGATTTCCGCGCGCAATTGCTGTGCAGGACGCCCGATATCCCTGATGACGGTTGCTTGCAGTTCTGGACTCACAGAGTGCAGACCAGGAGGCGGGTCCCCAAGAATCAGATGAGAGAACTGGGGGACAGGCTTCTGCGACCCAGCTCCGCTTGCCAGGACAATGGCTGTTGCTCCCCCCCAGGAATGCCCAAGCAGCGCGGGACGTTGCAAACCCAAGGCTTCTATAAATGCGACGCCATCATCGGCGGTCTGGCGCAGGCTATAGGTCCCTCGTGGGGGGGCAATACTCTCACCATGCCCGCGCATGTCGAGGGCATAGACACGGTAGCGGTCTGTCAGTGCTGGGCCAACACGCACCCAGTTGAGAGCGGAACTCGTCATGCCATGCAGCAACACTATACCAGGGAGTTCAGTCTGCTCTGCTCCCCAGCTCAGGTAATGAAATCGACCAGAAGGTAAGTCGATCATCTGGGATTGAGCCGTCTTCTCAAGGCTCTCTGCCATGCATCTCTCCTTGCCAATAGTTTTATCCACGTGATTATATCACTCTTTTCCCCTCGCTTGAGGGCTTTTGCGACCAAATCCTGGCTGATCACTTGCCTATTCCAATCCACATTGGCAAAGCCTATCCAGGTGGACCTACACTGAGCTTCCTTCATCATGGAGAGATTTCTCCCTCAGTGTACTAGTTAGCGGTGCAAAATGCCTGAGTCCGCTCCACAGGCTGGTTTATGGCATGTAAGCTTAACCATATCAAGCCACCTGAGAAGTGACTTGAATCACTCGGCCAGATTTCCAGAAAGACGATTGGCTTGTGGAGCTGGTCGAAGGGGTCCATTTTGCACCGGAAACTAGTACTAGTATCCCCTGCAAAATGGATAAACAGGCTTGAGGAGTCGGTGTAAGCGCAACAATTGACGGGAGAATGGTTGCGCTTACCTCTGGTTGTGCTTTAGGCGACCATGGATTGAGCGGTATGGCGCAGATTACTGGCGATGACGCCCAGGCCCAACCACCGCTCCATCCCTTCTTCCCCGTGGTAGGCACTTTTGTGCCATCCATAATCGCGTCTCAGGTTAGCAATTCTGCCCTCGATGCCCGCACGCCATCGATACCCCCGCTTCCAAGCGGGGGTATGCTCCAGCACCTGGCGTTCCTCAGACACTTTGCCGGCTGCCGGGATCGCCACCAGCTTGACCCCTGCTGCCTGCAGCGTGCTCGACGTCTGGGTCGAATGCACTCCCCGATCGCCTGCCCATGCTCATGAGGATGCTCCAAGATCTCATAGCCGGTCACAATCCCTCCCTCCACGCGCGTCCAGAATCACCTGTCGACCGAACTCGACCAGTGCTCCTCCTTTGTGGCGAGGGATGGCTCGCGTGTGCGGCTCAAAGAGGCTGAGCACCTTCTGCTCTGAGGGGATCTTCTTGCCTTCGAGCACCCGGCTGCGCGTTTGCGCCATGACGCGCTCCACCAGGGGGAGGAAGTGCTGGGCTTGCTGCCAAAGCCGCTTGGCCTCAGACTTGCTCTGCTGGCTGAGCGCCTTGACCACGCGGGTGGTCTGTCGCACCATCTGTTCCGTCGTCTCGATCAATTTTTGGTACAGCTGCTTTTGCTCGGCCTCTTTGGCCTCGCCCTTGCGCCTCAACTGTCGATGCAGCCGTTGTGCTGCCTGCTTGGCCGAGCGCAGTCGTGAGCGGCAGATCTCTTTGAGCGAGCCCACCTCATCCATGATCACCCCTTTGGCCCGCTTCACGATGCGAGAGAGCATCCGCACGCTGTCCACCAGCAGTCCGCTGTCGGTCGGATGATGAATCTCGGTCTGCACGCAGGTGGCATCCAGTCGTAGTTTGCGCCCTCTGGTCGCTTTGGCTTGCATTGCCAACTCCACCACCCGATCGTTCAAGGTATGCAGTGTTTGGGGCCGCAAGGTCTGCAACCAGCGCAGCAGGGTCGTTTCATCGGGCACCTGCTGAAAATAGACGCGGCAGAACCAGCGCAGCACCAGGCTGTCTGCAACCCGCTCTTCGGTTTCTCGGTAGCTCCACTGATAGAGATGTTTACAGATGAGCATGCGCAGGATCACTTCCACGGGCGTCGAGTGCCGCCCATGCACCAGCGTCCAGCGATGCCGCTTTCCCAGATCGGCACGCACCTGCTGATAGAGCCGGTCATCCTCCAGCAGCCGATCCAATTCTTTGAGCACGGGGGCGGTCTGTGCGGCCACTTCGGGCACCCGCGCAAACACGTCTTCTGGCTGATAGCGGTCCACAAGCATACACTCTCCCTCCTCTTTTCTGCTACTTTCTCTCTTTCTCCCACAAATGATCCTCCCTCATCCGATTCACAATCTACTTGAAGATGCCCATTTTGCAGGAGGTACTAGTACTAGGCTTATAATCGCGTTAGCAGCAATTTCGTCACCTGTAAATGCGAAAAAGAAATGATCCCTTTTTTTGTGGTGACCTGGGGAGAAGTATGGAGGAGGAGAAAAGGGAGAGAAAGCTCGTGAGGAGAGGACGGAGGCAGGTTGGCGCAGGAGAAGGATCGCTTTTTGTGCGGAAAGTCTGCGCCCACATGCCAAGAAACTGCACAATCTCTAGTCTAAGGCGGCCCTGGTCTACGCTCACAGGACTCGTTTGCGTAAATCTTATGAATATGCTCTCATTGATGTTGCTATCTCCTTATGCATCCTATGAAAAGATCAGCACTTGCCTGGGCCTCCCCGGTAGTATCTATTACAGGCCCACACCCATCAGCACCATGCAAGTGAGGACGAGGCTGAAGCAACTCATCTCGAATATGGTCGAGAGGCGCAGGCGATCTACGATGCCAGTTTTGACGCTATCTTGCTCCCATATGGGGCCGATGAAGCGGTCATGCCAGCCAGCGCCCCAAATGATGAGGGTAAGCGAGATAGCTAGAGCAATCAGCCATGTGACTCCATAGCTAGAGCTGAATAGAACTCTGAACGATTTAATGGGACCCAGCCATGCTCCTCTGGCAATCCCAAGCAATACGACCAGCGAGCCACTCGTCGCCATCACCGGCCCGGCGAATTTGCTAATCAGGCTATAGGTGAACGTGGCTTGCTGAGCCGGGAGCCTCAACAAGGTAGGCCAGAGGACAAAATCCAAGAAGACATAGCCGCCAAACCAGATAATGCCCGTGAGAATATGGAACCATTGAATAAGAAGCAGCAGGAACATGGAAATACTCCAGAAGTTTTTCTATTGAGAGTATTCAAAAATGCACATTTATGCATGAAATGCCCAGGCAAGATTCTCAGGCACTTCACGATTTTTTCGCATCAAGCATTGCTTGGAGAGACTTCGTAGTGGACTTTTTGCCAGCCACGCAAGCGGTAGATCAGATCCCACGTGCGACTCCGGAGACCTGCCTTGAAGAGTGTGGAGAGCTTTTCTACCTCTGTCGCATCCAGGCGGCGAGCGGTTCCCTCGACTGTTGGACCGATCACTTTCATTCCCCATTTGGTAAAGGGAGCCAACCTCACTTGTGGATTGCAGGCGAGACGTTTAACCTTACCAGTTGTTGACCATGTGGTAAAGTAAACGTTTCCTCCCGCGAGCTTGATCCCAACTGGGGTTTCCACACCCTGGCCGTTGCGGCGAAAGGTGGTGAGTAGGGCAACATTCGAACGGTTCAATGGGGCGAAGGGAACTTGCCTGGCTGGCTGCTGAGGGACCTTTTGGATACTCATACGTGCATACTCCTTGTCTGTGCAGTAAATGGAAGGCGCTTCGCACCAAAGACAATTATCCCGTCGACCGCTTCAAGAGATTTTTCAGGCAATGGCCATTGTCCAGGAAAGCGCTCAAGAAGAGCGGCCAGTGCGATTCGGGTTTCCAGCCGAGCCAGAGGGGCACCCAAACAAAAATGGATGCCGTGCCCAAAGGCAAGATGGCGGTTGGGTGTGCGCTGGATATCAAAGCGGTCAGGCTCAAGGAATTGCCTTTCGTCGCGGTTAGCTGAACTGATCCAGGCTATAACCGACTGCCTGGCCCCAATGTTCTGACCGCCAAGCTGCGTCTCGGTTTTGGTGAAACGCGCCATCATCTTCACGGGTGAAAGGTAACGTAGCACCTCTTCGATGGCTCCAGGAAGAAGCTGTGGGTTATGGCGCAACTGCACCAATGCTTCAGGATGCTGCGCGAGACAAATGACACTGTTGCCGATGAGATGGGTAGTGGTCTCATTGCCCGCGACGAGCAGGAGGGTACAAAAGGCCAGCACCTCTGTTGGAGTCAGGCGCTTCCCTTCGATTTCTGCCGCCACCAGGCTGCTGATTAGATCGTTTTGCGGAGTCAGGCGCCGTTCCTCCATGAGCATGCTCAAGTACTTTTGCATTTCTTCCTGATTGCGCAGATGTGTCTGCCAGATCTCATCCTGCTGAAAGTAACTAGGTGGCCCGGATGTCGCTATCGCGCTGTCGGACCAGCGCTTGAAATCGGCCCGTTTTTCGGCCGGGATACCCAGGAGCTCGGCAATGACAGTGATCGGGAGCGGGACTGCCAGATCTCTCACGATGTCTCCTTCATTTGGCATCTGATCGATCAACGCCTGCGTAATATCGCGAATGCGAGGCTCTAACTGTGCCACCATCCGCGGGGTAAACGCCAGACTTATCAAATTACGTAGTTGACGATGACGCGGAGGGTCCGTAAAGATCAGGGTGGCATGTGATGTCTTCTTGTTTTCCCCAAGCTCTAATGTCTGGGTAATATCTGAGGAAAAGGTAGTATGCTCGGAGAGGACTCGCTTCACCTCTGCGTAGCGAAACGCATGCCAGGTAGCGTGCTGCTCGTCATAAAACACTGGTTGGCTGTTGCGCATGGTATGATACCACTCATACGGCGCAAAAAAGCTTTGATGGGTTGCTGACATAGCTTGTTCTCTGACTTTCATTGGAATACTAGGGAAGTTTTCTCTCCATCCCTGACAGCGCTTTATGCCTATCATTTGGGGCAGGAAGTAGTGAGCAAAGTTCCCTTGCTCTTCTTCCTTGTGATAGAATAAGCTAGATAAAACTAATATATAGCCTTGGCTAGATATTAGTTTTATCTAAGTATATCCAAGGAGAGTACTCATGTCAAGTCACCAGCCATCGAGGGAAGATCTTATTCAGACGCTGCTTCTGGCCAGTCGCGAAAGTAGCACACTGGCCGTCTTTTTCCACACCAACATAGCCGAGCGAGTGGGTCTGGGAGCAACCGAAGAGAAAACGCTCGGTCTGCTTGGAAAGTTCGGCCCCCTGACCGCTGGGGAGATTGCCTCGCACACTGGCCTGACGACTCCTTCTGTCACGGGTTTGATTGACCGGTTGGAAAAGAAAGGGATGGTACAACGCATTCGTGACCCCCATGATCGTCGCCGGGTCATTGTGCACCCCAATCAAGAACGACTAGCGGAACTGGACCGGCTGTTTTCCTCTGTGCAAGAGGCGTTTCACGAGGTGTTGGATATCTACAACGATGAGCAACTGGCTACCATTGCGGATTTTCTAATCCGCTCGGCTCAGCGTTCCAAGGAACTTATGGCCTCTCAGTTGGGGAAGGAGGAAGAGAGCTAAACAAGGCTCAATGATTCGGCACACCGCTGTAGTGCTGTATTCCTTAATGGCGCTATCATTTCTACAAGCCGAGACCGGCGAACAGCCGACCTCTCTTTGGACTCCAGACCTCGGTTCATCGCTTTATTCATGTCATTGAGGAACGTAGCAGTAGTGCTACGTTCCTCATTGGCGTTATCATTACTGCCAGGCAGAGTCTATGGATAAAACATGCCTGCATTGGTTCTAAACCTTGATTCAGCGTTTTATTCATACCAATGAGGAACGCAGCAGTAGTGCCACGTTCGTCAAATACAATGGAGACAAAAACAGGGATAAATCCTCGTTGATTAGCACTCCTGGCTCGCTCGTTTTGTTATCGCATTTAAGGAATGTAGCAGTAGCGGTACTTTGTTGACGAGGATGGAAGGGAGAGTAGAATGAAAGGAGAAGAAGAGAGAAAGAGGAGAGAAGAGGTATTGTCAACTTAAGGAATGAAAGGAAGAGCTTTTCTGAGAAGAATGACGAGAGGACGAAAAGAGATGAAAGACCGGGGAGGTTGGCACGGGCTACGCTGCGGTTTGTGCGCCGGTGATGCGCATTCCATATCTGGAATCGGCCCTGCATGAGGGCACGATAATCTGAGGCATGAAGACGATGCCGTTTGGGACGAAAGTGATTGGAAATAGGACCGAAGGCCGAAAGAAAGCGTTGAGCATGTCCCGGGGTTTTAAACCGACGCATGGTGCGCTCCCGTTGTCTCGTCGGTTGGGGGTCTGTCAAGTATTTTGTGGACTTTCAGCTAATTGGTAGGAAAACGATCAGCGAATTCGATGGCAAAGCGGTTGAGGGCGGCTTTCCAATCACGCAGCGGCATGGTCCATTTCTTGGAGACGGTTTGGACAGCCAGGTACATGATCTTGAACACGGACTCATCCGAAGGGAAAATACGGCGATTGCGCGTCATTTTGCGCAGGGTCATATTGAGTGATTCAATGGCATTGGTCGTGTAGATGATCTTGCGAATGTCTTCGGGAAAGGCAAAGAGCGGGATCACGTTGGTCCAGTGTGCTCTCCAAGAGGCACTGATGGTAGGATACTGCTGATCCCATTTCTCAGCGAAGAGTTCCAGGTTGAACTCAGCTTCCATTTGGGTACTCGCCGTGTAGATCGCCCGCAGGTCAGCGGCTACCTCTCGGCTGTGCTTGTAGGCAACAAAACGCAAGGAATTGCGCACCAAATGGACCATGCACAGTTGCACCTGGGTACGAGGAAAGACCGTTTCGATGGCCTCTGGCAGACCGGTGAGGCCATCAACACAGGCAATGAAGATATCTTTGAGCCCTCGATTGTGCAGTTCTGTAAACACGGAGAGCCAGAATTTGGCGCCCTCTGTCTGTGAGATCCACATCCCCAAAAGGTCTTTCTGTCCTTGCATCGTGATGCCGAGCACCAGATACAAGGCTTTGTTGATCACCCGTTGGCTCTCACGGACCTTGACGACCAGACAATCGACGTAGACGATGGGATAGAGAGCATCAAGAGGACGGGTTTGCCATTGATGCACCTCATCGATGACGGCATCGGTCACATTGGCGATCAAGGTGGGTGAGACCTCCACTCCATACATCTCCTGCAATTGGGCCTGAATATCACGGGTGGTTTGTCCGTGAGCATAGAGGGTGAGGATCTTCTGCTCGAGACCTTCCAAACGGCTCTGATGCTTTCTCACGAGCTGGGGTTCAAAGCTGCCTTCTCGGTCACGAGGAACACTGATCTCAACAGGTCCTTGCTCGCTTTGGAGCAGTTTCCGGCTTTTCCCGTTGCGAGCATTGCTGCTTCCTTCGGCTTTGGGAGCGTATTTGGCATAGCCCAGATGCTGCTCAAGTTCCGTCTCCAAGCAGCGCTCAATGACGGCTTTGGTCAGTTGCTTGAGGAGACCACCTTCGGCGAGAATATCCTTGGGGTCAGCGTAATCCTTGAGAAGTTCGTCAAGTATCTCTTTGCGTATGGTCATGGGATGATTCCTTTCTGCTGCTACTGCTCTCTCTATTCAGTATGACCTCTACACAAAATACTTTACAGTACCTCGGTTGGTGCGAGTTTTCTGCTCGATTATTCAAGCCTTTGTGTTGTCGATGCTCTACGCTAGCTAACAGTTCTCGTTTCGCTGCTCCGTAACTGGCCAGTTTGTCAGTAATGATGACGCGTGGGACATAGTGCAGCCCTTTAAGCAGCTTACGGAAGAATTTCTTGGCTGCCTGCTTATTTCGCCTACTCTGAACCAAAATATCGAGAATATTTCCATACTGATCGACGGCTCGCCATACGTAATGCGTTTTCCCATTGATTTTGAGAAAGGCCTCATCCAGATGCCATTTGTCTCCCGTTCGAGGACGAGAACGTTTCACCTCATTGGCATACTGTTGGCCGAATGTGAGACACCATTGCCGGATCGTTTCGTATGTGAGCATCACTCCACGCTCGGCCATGATCTCTTCCACGTCGCGGAAACTGAGCGAGAAGCGAAAATACAGCCACACGCAGCGACTGATAATCTCAGCTGGGAAGCGATACCCTTTAGAGAGAGGCTGATTCTTGCGTTTTCATAGCCCTCAGTTTAGCAGAGATTTCCAGCCCTCAGCAACTTGACAATACCCTTTGCCGGGATCGTAGTCCTCCCCCGTTTGCATCAGGTGCGTTGCCACCGCCACCATTTTGCGCATGACAGCCATGAGCGCGGACATCTCCTCAAGCCCACGCGCAACCAGATGCTGGGAATACGCGCCCAAAGCGGAGCCTTGCAGGGAAATACTGCGCATGGCGGCTAAGTAGAGCATCTGACGCAGCAAGCCACTGCCGCGTTTCGAGAGCTTGGCCTTGCCTTTCCACTTGCCACTCTCGCGGATCTTGATATCCATGCCGGCGTAGGCGATCGCTTGATCGATGTAGGCAAAGCGATCCACCTCTCCTAGTTCTGCCCGCAGGACCGCGATCGTCTTCGGCCCCAATTCTGGCATCTGTTGGAGCCCTTTGGCGCCTGGATCGGTGGTAATCAGCTCCTCCAGTTCCTGCTCCAGCCTGGTGAGATTGGCTTGCGTATGCTCTAACTGATCGCAGAGGATGCGCAGGCTGCTCGCACGACCACGCAAGGCGTGGCCACTGCTCACCGACGCTTTCGCCAGAGCTACCAATTTCTGCGCCGTGGGACGCCCGCGCATGAGGGGCAGGAACCGTTCGCAACACTTGGTACACCGCGGCTTCTCCTGCCTCAGCCACGGACTGGGCATGGGGATAGGCTTTGAGCACCGCCAAGGCGCTCTGTCCGCACGGGTCGGCAAACACACCTGGGTGAACTCGGGGAAGAGCACCACCACCAACGCCTGGATCTGATTCTCGTAGCGGGCAGCCTCTTCGCTCAGTTGCGTGTGCAAGCGGACGAGTTCCCGGTAGGTCGCCACCTGCTCACCAGGAATGTACCCAATGCGCGCCTCTCCGCTGAGGAGCGTGCGGGCAATGGTCATGGCATCCAACCGATCGGTCTTGGCCCGCAATCCCCGTTGCTGATGAAAATGATGGGTTTGCCCTGGATGCAAGAGGCACATCTGATAGCCTCGCTGCTCCAATTCATGGGAGAGATTTTCATGAGAGCGGGAGGTCGCTTCCATGCCAATCATGATTTGACTGGGAGCAGCATCCAACCGGCTCAGCTTCTCCTCCCAGAGGTCCCAGCCCTCCCTCGCATTGGCAAAGGTGGTCGGTTTGACCACGACGCTTTTGTCGGGGCGAGTGATGCACCCCGAGCAGGATTGGCTTCCGATATCAATCCCACACACATATGTGATCTCAGCCCCCTGTCCTTCGGAGGCAGGTGGGGTCATCTCCATTGCGCACCTGATTTTCTTGACTCCTCCCTCCCTGGATCTTCCATCCGGCGCACCTTTCCACCGGGATGAGCAAGCGAGAAGCCCGACCAGCCAGCGCGAGGGTCAGCTCATCTTGGATAGGCACTCTGGCTCTGGCGGCTCCTTTCACATGGCTACAGGCCGTTGCAACAAGCCTCATAGACCCTTGAAGCTCTGGCGGGCGGGGAGCTGTCTCCAGAAGGAGGTCACTGCTATTCACAGGCCACTAGCGGTTACCCAGGCTCTCCCACTGCTCCCAAATTATTATATGAGCGGTTCCAGGTATGGAACGAATTGACAGGGATAAAAACAATCGCATAGCGTTTCACCATCCGTTACCCATATTTTGCTTGTCCCTTTTCTTCCTCGTCTTTCCAGAAAAGCTCTTCATTTCTTTTGATAAGTTGACAATACCGGACGGTGGACGGAGGTCACGCATTGTCTTCTCCTTTCTTGGAGATCCTGTGGCGCTGGTAGTGCTGGCGCACTCTAACACGATTACCGCAGTCTTGACCATTGCACCAGCGACGACTTTGGTTGCGGCTCCTGTCAAAAAAAAGCCAGCCACATCCATCTCCTGGACACTCTTTTACACGATGCAGTTCCTCAGAGAGCAATACCTGCATCCCCGAATGAGCTATTGACCAGAGGGGAGAGTCAAGCGCATGCTCGTTGTTGTGCCAACTGAACGCAAACCTCTCATCCATTGGTACCACTTGAGCATGCATCATGGCCTGCACATAGGCTTCCTGCAAGGTCGTCAGATCCCCGATCCTGGGGGGCAACCTTGCGCAACGCACGAAAAAATTCGGTAGAGGACCTCTCGAAGGGCGATGGCACGCGTAAGAACTTCCTCTGCAAATGTAGGACGACTACTTGCTTCTTGGAGGTGTTGCTCGTGTTGCAGGTTGGTCACAATGCCAACATGTTGACTCCAAGCAAGCAGATCAGCATAGCTGAGCAGCCATTCTTGGGGATGGTCGGAGGCATGCCACCCAACGGTATTGGCAAAGTCCAGACACAGTCGCTCCCCTCTTAATTCAAGTGTTCCTGCATGTTTTCCGGGGCTCATGAAGATGTTTCCTTCTTCTGTCTACGCTTATAATGATCAAATTGGGCTTGACTTATTAGCATCAGGATGCTACGATATTAATGACTCACAATCATATTGCTCATTATATCCCACGGAGGGTTATGATGCTAGTACCTCTCAGAGAAGAGCTCATGGCCCCTCGCGCATGAAAGATCGTTTTTGTGAGACAAGGAGAAGTGTATGGAGAAGAAGCGAGAGAAAGACCATGCAAAGAGACACTCTTGGCATCAGGTGTTTACGCTTGGCTTGATCGTTATCGTTGGTATCAATCTGCGAACAGCGCTTCTCGCCGTCCCACCTCTCATCCCATTGCTCAGCCATGACCTCCATCTTTCCAACACCGAGACAGGCCTGCTAACTTCGCTGCCAACCCTGGTGATGGGAGTCATCTCCCTGCCAATAGGACTGCTTGTTGGAAAGTGGGAGGACGCATCATGGTTGCTAGTGGCCTCCTGTTGCTGGCACTAGGAGCTTACGCTCGTGCCCTTTGGCCTGCCATTCTTCCACTCTACATCTTTACGGCCTTACTCAGTCTAGGAAGCACCTGCTCACAGACTGCGATCCCCATGCTCATTCGCCAATGGTTCTCCACACGGATCGGTCTGGCTACAGCACTCTACACTGACGGCCTCGTCATCGGTGAGACACTAGGTGCGATGCTGACCATCCCGGTGATGTTTCATTGGTTGGGACGAAATGCATGGGCTAGCAGCTTCGTGTTTTGGAGTATTCCCGTCGTGATCACCCTGGTCCTCTGGTTATGGCTGGCTCCTGCCAACACCGTCAAACAGAGAGAAGTAACCTTCAAATCGGTGGGATCTGCCTCGGGCATACCAGCCCCCGGACTCGTTTCCGTCAACCCCTGGACGCTTGGCTTGCTCGTTGGAGGCGCTCAGCTTATCTACTTTGGCATGAACACGTGGATCGCTTCCTACAATCAGGCCGCCCATGCTCCGGCCCTGACGTGGCTTGCACTCAGTGTCTTAAATGCAGCACAACTTCCAGCCAGTTTGCTTGCCACACTGTTTGCACGCAAATTGGTCGGGCGGCAGCTCCCATTCATTGTTTGTAGTGTGCTCTGCCTGCTCTCACTGGCTGGCTGGATCTGGACACCAGTGTTTTTGGAACCGGTGTGGGCTGGGTTGATTGGAGGCACGACGATTCTCATCTATATGCTGACCATCGCGTTACCAGCGCTGTTAGCTAAGCAGGAAGAGGTCGCGGCATGGACGGGTACCATGCTGACAGTGGGCTACCTCTTCTCCTTTCTGGGACCTTTCATCGGAGGCTGGCTCTGGGATCTGACCCATGTTCCTGCGATGGCTTTTCTCTCATCGGCTCTTGCATCAGGGATAGTCCTCATACTCAGTGTGCTCTTGCCCATACGTCCATCTGCTGCCGTAAAGCACCTCTCACCGTGACATCTGAAGTCACAAAATGCTCAAAGATGATGCGAATACGTGCGAAGAGCCGCTTTTCGCCAATCACTGTTGGCCTACAGCGGTTTGCACAAAGGTTGGGCCTTTCCATAGTTGATCGAGCCGATTTCGTACTGGTGGATCTCTCCATGAGCAACTTGAGGTTGCTCATCTTGTGTCATATACTGGGGGAGAGATTCTCGTACTGAGGAGATCGCTCGTTCGAAGACAAGAATCACTGGATCAGAGAGCACATTTCATCCATATTGACGCTGTGGTCAGACGCAAGGAGGGTCACATGACCGAGATGACTATCAACGATTTGCTGACTCAGGAAGTGAAAAGCACTCCCCATGCCTTCTATGCCCGATTGCGCTCAACTGAGCCGATCATCTATATCGAGGGACTGGACGCCTGGCTGTTGACCACCTATGAAGATGCCCTCTGGCTTCTCAAAGATCCACGTTTCACTAAGGATCGCCGCAAGCTCGCAGAATTGGAAGAGCACCGGGATGAGACCTGGGGAACGTTCGATCTGCGCACGCTGTTGATGGTTGATCCGCCCGACCACACTCGTTTGCGCCATCTGGTCTCGAAAGCCTTTTCCCCACGCATGATTGAGCACCAGCGCTCCCATATTCAGCAGATTACCAATGACTTGCTGGATGCCGTCCAAGCGCAAGGAGCGATGGATCTTATCGCAGATTTTGCCTACCCGCTGCCGCTGACCGTGATCTCTGATCTGCTGGGAATTCCCGTGGCAGACCGCCAGCAGTTCCGTGGATGGACGCAGGCCATGGTGGATCTCACAACAGAGCGACAACAGCGCACAGACGCGATTCAGCAGTTTCTAAACTACATCAAAATCTTGTTAGATGAGAAACGTGCCCATCCCGACGATGACCTGACGAGCGGCCTTGTGCAAGCGGAAGAGAACGGTGATCAGCTCAACGAGAATGAGCTCATTTCGATGCTCATCCTCCTCATTATTGCTGGTCATGAAACCACTGTCAATCTTGTGGGCAACGGCACCCTGGCCTTGTTACAGCATCCCGATCAATTGTACCTTCTACAACAGGATCCTGAGTTGCTTCCTGGAGCGGTCGAAGAGCTGTTGCGCTACACGTCGCCCGTCAGCCTCTCTGACGAGCGCTGGGCGAGCGAGGACATTGAATGGCATGGCAAGCTGATCCGAAAAGGCCAGCAAGTCCTGGCGGCATTGATTTCCGCGAACGCCGATCCGCAGCACATCCAAGCGGGAGAGATTCTCGATATCACGCGGCGCAAGAATCAGCATCTGGCCTTTGGCAAGGGTATCCACGCCTGTTTAGGAGCTCCCCTGGCGCGCCTGGAAGGGCAGATTGCCTTTGGCACCTTGCTGCGACGTTTGCCCAAGTTGCGCCTGGCTGGCGATCCCACCCACCTGGGCTGGAAACGCAACCCGATATTACGCGGTGTCACCAGTTTGCCTGTGATTTTTTAAGTAGCAATGCGTTTGCTGGGTACGAACTTGGGAGATATCATGACGCTAAGTACAGGCTATCATGAGTGCGTTCCGAGTTTTTGTTCGAGTTTCTCAATCGTGTAAGACCATTTGATCGGTTTGGCCGCCTGATTGTAGTAGGCAATGAAATCTGAGATGGCCTGCTCCAAGGTGTCGGTGCTGAGAAAATGGTTGGGTTGCAGGAGTTTGCGTTGCAACATGCGCGCACCAAATCTCAATCTGATCGAGCCAGGAAGCATTGACGGTTCTGTCAGAACTGAGTGCATAAAAGCCCACAGAAAGAGGTGGCAGTCTTTCAACTCATCATCCATTGAGCTAGGAAGCCATCAGTAGCAGGAGTCGCAGGACTGCAAGTTTTTCGCAAAACAACCGTCGTTGTTCCGGAAGAAACAGGGTTTCTCTCATGAGAGAACGTGGGCGAAAATAGTTGCGTAATTCATCAAAAGCACGACAAAAACGTGCCGCTGAGGCGAAATTCCCAAATCCACGCATTGGATAGTAGCGTTGCTTGATTCCTCGATGATCTTGCTCCAGCCGATTATTGAGATACTTGTTTGTCCGATGCTGGATGTTGCTGCTCATTGTCTCGCGTATTGCACGCGGATAGGATGTATGGCCGTCCGTTGTCACCTGCTCTGGCGTATGGCCAACCACAGCAACGGCTTGTTTGAAAAACTGTTTGGCGGCATCCATATCTCGCTTTTCGCTCAGCCGCGAATCAACCAGATTGCTATCTTGGTCGATGGTACGATAGAGGTAGCACCATTTTCCATGCACTTTGACATACGTTTCGTCCACATACCAGGAGACCCCTGCTTGACCTCGTCGTTTTGTGCGCAATTGATCGGCGATCAAGGGCGCAAAACGCTCTTCCCAGTCTCGAACCGTCTCGTGCGTAAACACAAAGCCTCGTGCTAAAAACATTTCCGCCACATCACGCAGGCTCAGCTTCTACCGCAGGCGCCAGAAAACAACAAGCACCACAATGTCAGTGGGGCCTCGAGATAGTTAAAAGGAGTCCCGGTTCGTTCAGTAAAAGTACACTGGCATGCCAGACAGAAGAATGTTGCATACCCCAGTTTCGTTTTCTTCGCTCGTTTTTTCGTTCTCGTGCCTGTGCAATGGGGACAGTTCATTGGCCATACTCCTCGTTCCATTTTCTGACGGGATGAGCATAACAAATCTGCTGCCTCTCAGCAAGGTCAAGTTTGAGTTCTGACAGAACCCTCTTCGGCGCTTCGGGCCATCACAACCTACCTGGAGCTCTTTGCTCTCACTGCACAGGTGGCTCTTGTTCGCCTCGACGGGCAGTATGGGAATACAGTAGCCATTGCACAACTGATTGGAGCAGGCGTGCATCTGGTGACACGAGCGAGAGGGTATCGCGTCCTGGAGCAGACGCGAGATCCAACGCGTGCTAGCTCACCCACCAACCGCGAGGGTGACCAGAGTAAACAGCGATGAGGAGGTTGAGTTGTTTGATGGAGGCTGGTTGCAATTGAATGAGGGGGTACCTCAAACCCGCATCATTGTGGCTCGGCATCGTGCCCCCGCAGCAGGCAAGAGGGCGTCGGTGGGCAAATGCATCGGGGAATGGGTATATGAGGTCTTCATCACAACCTTGCCCATCGATGGATTCCTTGTCGAAGATGTGCTCGATCTCTATCATGGACGAGGGGCCTTCGAGGTCGTGCTTGCAGATGAAGATGTCGAAGAAGATCCCGACCGCTGGTGTTCGTACACCGAGTGCGGACAAGAGCTCTGGCAGATCGCGTGTCAATGGGTGTGGAACCTCCGGCTCTCGCTTGGACAGAGCATGCAAAAAGCTGAGTTGCGCGAGATCGAGTGGGCATCTCCCAAAAAGACACCTCCTGTGCTCCTCACCATTGAAGAGCCAGTTGAGGAGTATGGACCGTGGGAGTGGGCCGCAGCATTCGGGCGTGCCACTGGACGCTTTGGAGCTGAGGCCTTCACGTTGCAAGAGGATGGCAAGCTCCGCTGCCCAGCGGGTGCCAGCCTGTGGTTGAGTGAGGTGCGCCAAGAAAATGCTTTCACTCAGCGGGCCGTCTATCTCGCGTATCAGACTGACTGTCAGCGCTGTTCTCTGCGAGAGCAATGCCTGGCCAAAGGTGCCAAAGGCAATCGTGCTCGACGAGTCAGCGCTGTCCGTCGCCTCTTGCCCCCACCTGCCTCGGCTGAGTGTGAGCAAAAGCCTGTCCTTCTCGGACCAATACGATGGGTGGATGTTGCAGGCCGAGCGCTTCGCCGCACCTGGACCACCCATTGGCGTCATCAACACACCGAGATCATCGCGCTTGTCGAGTGTCCCGAGAAGGTTTTCCCACCACCACGTCCCCCTCGTGAAGTGCGTTCGCATTACCGCTGGAGGTGGTCCGACCGGCTCGCCTGTAATGCCTGGTGGGGACCACCGCAACGGCGTGTTTCCGTGGCAGGCGTCCCCACCTTTCTCGCTATCAAGTAATACAGGAGGAACTAACGAACAAACAGGCGATTTGAGCGAGGTGTCATTGCCCCTCTGGGCTCGTCATGAGGGCGGAGAGTCCCTGTCTGCTTTCAACAATCTCTTCCATTCCTTCATTGCTCGCTTGCTACAAGCTCGTTGCGTATCCCGTGGGCTCATGGGCGCATTTGGTGAATCTGCTTGCTTGATTGAATTGACGTTTAGATAAACCTAAGAAAAAAGGCAGTCTTGATTGCCAAGAGCTGCCACATCACGTAATGTTCTTTCAACAAGAAAAATCAACAAGAAATGAGCATTACGTGGATGTACTTTAACACATTGACCGATTTTCGTCAGCAAGCCTACGCGTGCTTTGGTCGCGGAGCCGATGCCCTGTTCAACCTGTGTGATGCCTTGCTGAGCGAGTCCGAGGCTCGCTCGCTGATCGAATTGTCGCAAGCGCCTGCTTTCGAGCGTGGCTGGTCCAGCCTCTATCAAGGCTTGACCAATGGCAAGATTGATGAGGACGCCTTGCGCGCCGTCTGCATCCACGCCCTCTTGCAGCAACGAGGGGGCGAGGAACTCATTTGCATCAGCATTGATTGTAGTAGTGTGCCTCGGCCAGAAGCCGAAACCAGCCCAGATCGCGGCATCATCTACGTCCCCAATCTGCCTCGTGCCACCAAGCCAGTGAGTGTGGGATGGCAGTTCTCGACGGTGATGCTCTTGCCTACCGAGCCTGGCAGTTGGGTTGGCATCCTGGATCAGCGACGCGTGCGCACCGACCAAACGGCTACCGAGGTGGCTCTCATCCAGCTGCGCGAGGTGGTTCCTCACCTCAAACGTCGCGTGGTCATCCTGGCAGATCGCTGGTATGCGACGGCTGCGTTCTTGCGTGCCTGCAAGGAGTTGGGCTGCCAGGTGCTCATTCGTCTCAAGCGCAACCGCAAGCTGTATCGCAAGCCCGTGCGCAAAAGCAAGAAAGGCCGTATCCCTTTGGATGGAGCCTTGCTGCAAGGCACACGAGCAGAAACGCTGACAGGGGCCGATGAGAGCGTAAGCGCAAACGATGAGAAGGGCAGGCCTGTCCACCTCACGCGTTGGAGCGGGTTGCACTTCAAACAAGGTCGTGATGTCGAGGTGTGTGTGGTGCGTGTGGTGCGCGAGGGGGCCAAGAACAGCAAGCGCGATCCGCGTGAGAGCTGGTTTGTTCAGCTCTCGGCAGACATGCCTTTGCAGGAGGTCGCTCCCACCTACGCCCATCGCTTCTCTCATGAGCATGGCTACCGTTTCATGAAGCAAGACTTGCTCTGGACCCAGGCCCGTGTGCGCACACCCGAGCAATTCGAGCGTTGGAGTCTGTTGGTGGCGCTGGCTTTGAACCAGTTGCTGTTGGCACGTCCGCTGGGACAGGCCGTGTATCGGCCTTGGGAACCCAAGCAACGTCCGCTGACCCCCCGACAAGTTCGTCGGACAATGCCCTCGCTTTTGGTGCAGTTGGGAACGCCGACTCGGATGTGCCAAAAGCGAGGAAAATCGCCAGGACGAGCCTCTGGGTTCCATCCGCAGCCTGCTCCACGCCATGGCGTGGTCCTCAAAAGCAAGCACAAGGCCAAAACCAAGGGCTAAATGTCTTTTGAGAGTCGTCAATGTGAACATGGTTTCCTTTTTTCAGAATGTGCGAAGCACATTCTCATAGGTCCTGTTTATCTAAACACCAAATTGAAAGAAAGGAGGTTTTTATGGAGAGAGGAGATTTCTTCGGCTATCCGGGCTATCCGGCAAAGAACGTGGAATAACACAGCAGTACATCGCATCCAAAAACCGGCAACGTGCGTAGAATAACATCTTTGTAGGATATCTGTAGGAAACTCCTTCATTTTCTGTGAATCTTTTGGCTCACTGCAGGAATGGAACAGAGACGGGGCACACCATGGACATGCTGATACAGAAGTGAGACGGGATCTCTTCCATCAAAAACGGCCTGGCCCGTGAGCAGCTCATACGTTCTACTCAGCTTTCTCGCCGCCGCTCTTCCTTGCTAGTTGAGGAGGTGCGGAGATAAGATAGAGGGAAGACTCATGGGTCATCTCTGTGCTTCAGGCTCTCTCCCTGCGTGGGAGGAAAGCTGGAAAACAATTAGAGGTGATCTCTCGAGTATATTTCCTAGTAAGGAGGCAATGATTTGCCATGACTTCTCACATACAACACACGGATCTCGCGCTGTCACGACGCGCGCGGCGAATGTTTGAGCCGTATCACACCATGATTTTCTTTGCACCGGAGGCGCGGCAGGCATTTCTTGATGTCGGGTTCAAAGGCTACTGGATGGGCTATTTTGCCTCACGATCCGCACCACTTGGATCTGCCTCTGCAGCTGTCGTAACGGCTACCTTTTACCATTTCCATCCCGATATGGTTGCTCGCGCTCTCCCCGAGGCATGGCACATCGCCAGCCCGGAGCAGGTACTGGAGGTACGTCTCCAAGCTGCCGATGCAGCGCTACGCCGTCTCCTCGGCGACCAGGTTGCGTCCGCTGAGATGGCGGAGGCGGCGGACCTGGCAAAAGAGGCGACACGCGGCTGCTCCGTCAATGGGCGAGCGCTCTTTGCAGGGTACTCCCAACTGCCCTGGCCGAAAGAGCCGCATCTTGTGCTCTGGCACGCCACGACGCTCCTGCGCGAGCATCGCTGGGATGGACACATGGCGACGCTGCTGACAGAGGGAGTCGATGGCTGCGAAGCTCACCTCACCTATGTTGGCACAGGCGAGGTGTCCAGAGCGACGATGCAACCCCTACGCGGCTGGAGCGACGAGGAGTGGGATGCAGCAGCCAAACGTTTGCAGCAGCGCGGCCTGCTGGATGAGCATGGGCTTCTGACCCCCGCTGGGAAACAGGTGCGCCAGGCGATAGAGGATCGTACCGATCTGCTGGCCCTGCCTCCCTGGCAATACCTGGGAAGAGAGCGATCCGAACGCCTGCTGGCTCTCGCCCAGCCCATCAGCCAGCGCATTATAGATCAGGGCGGCATCCCACACGTCAATCCAATGGGTCTGTCAAGCTCTGGGTCCTGATTTCAGCCGGCGCTTTCTCTCAACACAAGCACTATGGCATGTCCTCACTCTCGTTCTTTCGCGCCTTTCATCGCAGGCCCCTGGAAGCCGCGCAGGGCCAGGCCGTCTGGTTCTCTAAAAGCGCGCGGGCCAGTGCGTCTCCCAGGGCCATCGCCTCTCATTTTGGGAACTGGCTCTACAGGCTGCATCACAACAAGGCGGCTTTCAAAACCCTGCTGTGCAAATGCGTCCTACGAGCCGATTGAAAATTTAGATGCGATTGCCCTGTACAGAGAACACCATTTTCCCTTGACCCTCACATACGTTTCATCCACATACCACGACTGCCCCGCTTGTCCGCGTCGCCTGATTCGCAACTGTTCCGCAATGAGGGGAGCAAACTGCCTTTCCCACTCGCGAACCGCCTCATACGTAAATTCCCAGCCACGCTCATATAATAATTTGGGAGCAGTGGGAGAGCCTGGGTAACCGCTAGTGGCCTGTGAATAGCAGTGACCTCCTTCTGGAGACAGCTCCCCGCCCGCCAGAGCTTCAAGGGTCTATGAGGCTTGTTGCAACGGCCTGCAGCCATGTGAAAGGAGCCGCCAGAGCCAGAGTGCCTATCCAAGATGAGCTGACCCTCGCGCTGGCTGGTCGGGCTTCTCGCTTGCTCATCCCGGTGGAAAGGTGCGCCGGATGGAAGATCCAGGGAGGGAGGAGTCAAGAAAATCAGGTGCGCAATGGAGATGACCCCACCTGCCTCCGAAGGACAGGGGGCTGAGATCACATATGTGTGTGGGATTGATATCGGAAGCCAATCCTGCTCGGGGTGCATCACTCGCCCCGACAAAAGCGTCGTGGTCAAACCGACCACCTTTGCCAATGCGAGGGAGGGCTGGGACCTCTGGGGGTATTGTCAACTTAAATTTTTTTGTTGATAAGCTTTCACCACTTCGATGCCATATCAGCCATAATTCTCGAACAAACAAGGGCAAGAAACAGGGCACAATCCCCACTTTGAGGTCTGTTTCTCTTCTATAAACTCTACAATTGTAATGAAGTTGACAATACCGTCCTTTCATCTTTCTAAGAGCCGGAATCCACTGTGTGCAGCTTCCACTTTCATGAAGACGGAATTGGCGACATGGGTCGCAACCCCTGTTGTCAAGGGCCGCGCGAGTTCCTGAAGCATCTGCCTGCGAGTGACCTTCGCCTGTTCGGGATCGCCGCTATCCAGGGAGTTGGTCCATTCGGGATGCTCGATCTGCACAGCACTATGGAAGATATCGCCGAGAATGATGACTCGTTCCTCGCCCGCTGTTACCAGCAGCGATGCGTGACCGGCGGTATGCCCTGGGGTAGCGAGAACCCTCACTCCGGGTACGATATACTCTCCCTCCTCTGCAAACTCGATGCGATGCTCCAGCAGATTCAGCGCATCGGCCACACTGGCTCTACTCTCCGGCTGATTGTCGAAGCGGTGCCACTCAGCGCTCCGTACTAGATAGCGTGCATTCGGGAAGGTCAGGACCAGCTCGCCATTGACCTCGCGCGCGGCCCCGTTTACATGATCTGAGTGCATGTGCGTGAAAAAGACAATATCGATGTTGGCAGGATCGAGTCCCGCACGCTCAAGGTTGGAGAGGAGCTGACCGGCATAGCACTTGAAGCGACTGCTCTCATAGGTTCTGGGGCCGAGGCCGGTGTCAATCAATATCGTATGCTCAGGAGTCTGGAGCAGATAGGCGCCCAGGCTACCGACAAGTTGACCATTGTCATCGAGATAATTTCGATAGAACTGCCAGTCCGTCGCGGTGGTTGTTGGGAATACGGCTGTTGGATTGAAGAGAATGTATCCATCGGGCAGATAAGTTATGCGAACATTGCCTGGTGTAATCGAGCTATAGGTTGCTGCTTTGACCATTGAATAGCTTTCCTTTCAACAGAGAATAACATCTCTTGCCATTAGAGAACAAACCACTGTAAATCCCAGCATTGAGCGGGCGGAATCTGCATAACTCTGCGGGTCGCCGCAAGCTAAGGCAGAGGAGTACATTGTGACTTACTGAACCTCTCTTTCTCTCCCTTCAATTTACAAGACATCGATGGAACAACCCAGATAAGGAGCGATTTTCCAGGAAACGCGTGTACCAGTGCTCATATTGGAGGACAAGTGCTTACGTCGGAGGGCCAAACCTGCTCACTTGGTGGCTCATGGCCACCTTTGATGATGGGTGAGCTTATCTAGGATACGAAATGACAAAGGCCAGCTCAAACAGTCTCTCCTAAAAACTCATTCGTATCTCGATTCACCAAACTTGAAGGGCTGATCTCTAAGATGTAGAGCTTCTACAAAAGGGTGAATCTCAAATGGGTCTCTTTGGCTCATAAGCAACGATGGCCCTTCTACAAGAAATTGGTCACCACACAAGGTTAGCAGAGAATGGCTCCATCGGGGTGTAGCTTGACGCTGACACCTTCCTGTAATGCTGAGGCATGCAACTCCGCAACTATATTTGGCTGCTCAACATACAGTGGCGGATTGTTGAACTGCGTATAATGGATTGGGCAAAGCTCCTTCGCTTGCAACAGCCGCGTTGCAATGACTGCTTGCTGAGGCGTGAGCGTGGCGGGAAGACTGGATGGCGCAAGTCCTGGATACCTCGCGATGACACCGTTCACTGGCAAGAAGGCCCAGTCAAATCCATCAAAGCGTTTAGCTATCTGCCACCAATTCCCATGCCAGATGGTGTCACCGCCATGGAATAACCGATACTCATCGGCTTGGATGACCCAGGACACCTGATCATCTCCACGCCAATCGACCGCAGGAACAGCAGTGACCTCCAATCTCGGTGCAATCTCGATGGTTTTCCAGAGTTCAACCCCTTTGCTACGCAGTCCCGCTTCGCGAAGGTGAGAAACAATCGGCTTGTGGCAGTAAACAACCCCCTCCTTGTCCAGCAGACGGTGCAATGTTTCAGGATCGAGATGGTCGCGATGGATATGGGTAACAAGAGCATCAGTGCGTCCGCGCGTCCTCTCGATTGCAATGGGCGGCCAGTGGGGACGGCCCAGGAAGTTTTCCAGGGGAGTGACGGATTGCAACGCATCGATGAGCAGGCGACGATCATTGACAATGATCTCTACTCCCGCCCAGCTCAAACGTTTGATTTGTATGGTCATTTGGCTGCCTCCTTCAGGATATGCCGTTTATTCCCTAAGGCTCTCAAGGAACCTTTAAACATATATTGGATAGATATCTCGTTTTACTTCATCAAGCCAGGAAAGTAGGTGTCGTGCCAATGTGACGCGAGCATCAAAAAATCCATGGTCAGTGTGCAGTATAACGGAACGCATACGAGGCGCCGAGTCTTGTTCCAATACAGTAACGAGTGGCGTATGATGAAGATCAGGAGGAGCAACGGTATCTCGGCTGCCTGCAAGCAGGAACACATTGCGCTGAGAGAGCTGTTCTCGATACTGATCCAGCGTCCATTGCTCAGAGTTGTCAAGGACCTCTTGAACGAGATATTCAGCCGAAATATCGCGTAATGCTGGCAGGCAGGTCTTCCAGTCGCGAATGGTGGATGCGATCAACGAAGGATCTTGGCGCAAGAGCTGAGCAAATAGCCCAAAATGAAACCCTGCCAGTGAGGCAACTGCGCGAATAGAGGGATCAGCAGCAGCCGTGAACAGCGCAGCAAACCCTCCTGTACTGTGACCGATGAGCACAATCCGCTCAGCATCCACCCGGCACTGTTCTCGCATCTCAGGTGCCCGCAGTTTGGCAAGTGCGATAGGAACATCCTCAAAGACATGGGTAAAAGAGTAAGATCCCTGACTGCCCCATGCGCCACGGTAGTGAAAGATCATCACGTTCCATCCAGCACGCCGAAAGATATGAGCCAGATCACCATTTTGCTCGTCTCCAGGAAAGCCATGTAAGAGCAAAATAGTGGGGTGTGGTCCAGCTCCCTGAGCTACAAAGATACGTCCAACCAGCTGTTGTCCATGACTCTCAAACGTCAGCGGGATAAGTGTCGCGGGATAGCGTTCATCAAGGGGAGTGACATCATGACAGAGTGCATCAATCATCGTAGGTACTACCTCTTCTTTGTTTTTTTGAGAATGCTTGGTGAAACCGGCATGGGTACTATCCATCCCAACCGTCTTTTTCTAGAGTAGCCAGATATGTTATATTTGTCAATATAAATTATTTGAACGTTTCATTCATTTTCATCGATAAAAGGAGAAGGGCAGATGGAATTACGACATCTTGTGTCGTTTCAGGCCATTGTGAAAGAAGGAAGCTTTCTCCAAGCGGCGGAAAAGCTGCGATATGCTCAGTCAACCATCACAATCCATATGCAGCAACTCGAAGCCGAACTTGGAGTGAGCTTATTTGTTCGCCGTGGTAAACACATCCAACTGACGGAAGCAGGGCGTGCATTGCAGGAACAGGCTGATACGCTAACACAGCGCGCCCGGGCATTGCAACAAGCACTGAAAGATGTCGTGGCTGGGGAAGCTGGACATCTTCGTATTGGAGCCATTGAACCAACGGCGAGTCTGCGTTTACCCCCTCTGCTGGTACAGTTTTGTCAGACCCACCCCAAGCTGCATTTAACACTTGAGGTGGGAAGTACCCACTTCATCAGTCAACAGGTCGCCACAGGAGCCCTTGATGTGGGCATTTGCTCGCCTCCAACATCTCAGCAGGGGTTAGTCTTTGACCCGCTCTTTGTCGAGCCACTGACTGTGTTACTCCCAGAAACCCATCCATTAGCGAGCAGAGCCTCTCTGGTACCTGCAGATCTTCTTGACCAACGAGTCTTATTGAAAGAGCGGGGATGTGAATATCGAGCCTTGATTGAAACTGCATTGCTCGCCCGAGGAACCAACCCTTTCTCAGGCATTGAAATAGGAAGTACCGAAGTGCTCAAACGTACTGTGCAAGAGGGGCTAGGGATCGCGATCATTCCACGTGCTGCCGCGATTCCACTTCTGCCTCACACAGTGATACGAGACCTTCGCGACGTTGCCCTACGTCTCCCCGTTGGCCTTGTTTCGTTGCCAGAGGTTCATTCACCTGGTCGTGCCCTGGGAGCGTTCTTAACCCTCTTACGAACGCAGCTTCAAGAAAGCATCCCTCTCCCCAAGTAGGACGAGGCATAGAACCTCAGAATGCAAATCTTCCATAAGAAGTATCTTTGGATGTGTCAGAACTGAGAAGACAGTAGGCGACATGGCGTGCTGTTTCCAGCGTTGCTCTGTTTTAGGCTGTCAGAACCATGGCTTTCAAGGCATCCAAGTGATGGCAGAACAGACGACGTTGGTCGGCAAGAGCAACGTGCTGTTTCATGGTTGTCCGAAACCGGAAGAATTGGCGTCTCTCGTCAAATGCCCTGCAGAAGCGTGATGCCGACGCGAAGCTTCCAAAGCCACGCATGGGAGAGTACCGCTGTTTGATGCCCCGATGATCTTGTTCCAGGCGGTTATTCAGGTAGGGGTTACAGCGATGGAGAACCTCACAGCCGAGCGTCTCACGGATCGCTCGTGGAGAGGAGTCATGCCCGTCGGTTGTCACGCGCGCTGGCACATGACCAACTGTCTCAAGCGCCTGCTTGAAAAATCGTTTGGCGGCATCCATATCCCGTTTCTCGCTCAGTATGGAGTCAACGAGATTGCCATCTCGATCGATGGCGAGAGAGAGGGAACACCACTTCCTGTGGACTTTGACGTAGGTTTCGTCGATGTACCACGATGTTCCTGTAAACGTCAAGGGGATAGTGAGCCATCCGCTGATGGAAAAGTGAGCCACCTCCTTGCCATTTAAACCGTCAGGGCCTGCGAGCTCTGTTGCTGCAAGCTCTGACGGAAACGAAAGCTTTCGCCTTCCATAGCCAGAATGTGGCTGCGATGCACCAGCCGATCTAAGAGCGCCGCCGTCATTTGCTCATTGCCAAAGACCTGCGTCCACTGGGCAAAGGCGAGATTCGAGGTGATGGCAACGCTGGCCCGCTCATAGCGATCACTGAAGAACTGGAAGAGCAGTTCAGCCGTTGGCTTGGAAAAGGGCAGGTACCCTAACTCATCCACTAAGATCAGATCAAACCGACGATACGAAGCCAGCAAGCGTGGCAGTTTTAGCTCTTTGTGTGCAACTTCCAATTCGGTGGCTAGCGTGACCGCTGGTCGAAACAACACCCGATAGCCAGCCAGGCAGAGCGCTCTTCCCAAGCCCATGAGCAGATGCGTTTTTCCAATCCCACTGGGGCCAATGAAGAGCACATTCTCGTGCGCCGCCAGGAAGGCTCCTTGTGCGAGCTCCAATACCTGGACCTTGGGGATGCAAGGCACCTGGGAAAAATCAAAGTCCTCCAGGCGTTTCTGGTAGGGAAAGGCGGCGGCTTTGAGCCGTTGGCGCAACTGCTGCTCGTGCCGCTGAGCCAGTTCGCCTTCAAGCAAGGCTTGCAAGTAGCCGAGATAGCCTAACCCGCGCTGCTCAGCTTCGCGAGCCAGCGACTCACAATCTCGTGCCATCCGGTTCAGATGCAGTTGCTTGAGATAGGTGATCACGATGTCATTGCACAGCGTTTCTGTCATGGCTGCACCTCCAACAAACGATTGTAGGCACAGAGATCTGGCAAAGGCGTCACCCTCTGGTAGGCTGGATACGCTCGTGGATCAAGAGGCGGAACGGGAGGTTGCTGGACGCTGGCAACATTGAGCAGTTGCCGCACGGTATCCGCACTCCAGCCGCCTTGGGTGCGTGCCTGGGTAAGAGCCGTCTCGACGGTCTCCACGGAGTGCGTCAGACACAGGTCTAGCAGGCGAGCAAACTCGCGATTGCCATCAGCACGATGAGCCACCAGATCCAGGCGTGCCGCTTCAAAAGCTGGTGGGAGCTCTCCATGCCTCAAAGCCGAGGCCCAGGGAACAGCAAAGGACTTTTTCAGGAGTAAGGGGACGTAATGGCGCCAATCCTCAATCACCTGGCGTTTTTCATAGCAGCGAGGATGATCAGCGACGAGTTCCCCACCTGCATACAGACGCACCCGGAAGGGGTCTGCTTTGAGCGTTAAGCGCTGATAGGCATACTGAATGGGAACGGAATAGTCGTTGGTTTGGAAGCGCACGCGTCCTGTCGAGTGTGCCAGCACTTCCACGACCAGCGCAAGCTCCGGCGCATGTGTTGGTAGGGGCCCGAGTGTCCTGCGCTCAAAGGCCAGGCGAGCGGCAATAGAATCGGTCTGCCTGGCCATCGTGCGCTGCTGATCGGAGAGGCAACACGCTCCTAGATGCACATTGATGGCTTCCAGATCAGTGCCCTCGGGAAGCGGCACGAGGTAGTTACGACGAGCATAGCCCACCAAATTTTCGACACTCCCCTTCTCCCAACCAGCATGCACATTGGCAAAGAGCGCCTCAAAGCGATAGACACTTTGGAAGTGTAGGAACACATCGTGCTCGCGGCGGCTATGTCCTTGCAGCACTTGGAGCACTGCTGGTTTGAGGTTGTCGTAGACCGCGATGCGCGGCACGCCTCCCCAGAATTCAAAGGCATGGCGCTGGCCGAGGAGAAAGGCTTCTTGCCGTTGAGTCGGGAAGCATTCCACAAACATTGCCCCCGAAAAGCGGAGCCGCCCGACCAGGAAAGGAACTTTGGCGACCTGACCCTTGAGCTTGATGGTGGCTTCACCGAAATCAAACTCTGCCCGCTCTCCAGGCGCAAAGTCGAGCGGGACGTACACCGGCTTCGACGACGTTCGCAGTTCCTGCACGAACAGACGTACGGTAGATTCTCCGATAGGAATACCGAGCGTGCGCAGCTCTGTCCACATGCGGTGGGCCGTCCAGCACTGCTTGGGAGCCCAGCGCTCAAGCCACTCATTCTCTTGAAGCCATTTCTGGATATGTGGCAGTGCCGCGTCACGCACAGGCGTTTTGGTCGGTGCCTGACGCTGATACTGACGTTCATTGGTCGCTGGCTCCTCCGCAAGGAGCCTGGCAACCGTATTGCGTGAGAGCCCAAAGTGGCGGGACGCTGCCCGCTGGCTCTTGCCCTGGATCAAGACCCAGGTGCGAATTTCATCTCGAAGTGCCACGGGATACACCTTGTTTTCCTCCGCTCGCTTGATTTTTTTCAAGTGTAGCGGATTCTTGGGAACATGGCTCACTTTTCTGGTAGCGAGTGGCTCTCTATCAGTCTAGCGTTTACAGTTCCCGCTTGCCCGCGTCTCCTCACACGGAGCTGATCCGCCAACACTGGTGCAAAACGAGCTTCCCACTCGCGAACCGCCTCATGGGTACACACCAAACCACGTTCGAGAAATAGCTCAGCGACATCGCGCAAACGCAGCTTCTACCGCAGCCTCCAGAGGACAACGAGCAGAATGATCTCGGTGGGATATTCCAAAAAGTTACAAGGAGTGCCGGTACGCTCGTTGAAGATGCGTCGGCAGGCCGAACAGCGAAATGTTGGGTATCCAAGGGCGGTTTTCTTCTGCTGGTCCTTTGTGGCAGAAGAGAGACAGTAAGAACAGTTCACGGCTCACTCCTCCTGAAGATGTGCTGGGTGATCGCTAGTATACCACAGGAGAGGTCTCTCCATCAGGACTTGTTCTCAGTTCTGACGCTTCCCGCCAGATGCGCTACTTGAACGCCCATGTTGATCAGGCTCTTGATCTCATCCTTCTTGGCCAATGTTCTGTTTATTAGAATTGGAAAGCCCTGGGGTTACAAAGTAAATCTCTTGCAAGCGTACGGGCATATATGGCACAATGAGCACAGCATGCATAGCAAGAAAAGAGCATCCAGGTAATACCCATCTGGATGCTCTTTTCTTTGTGAGCAGTAAACATGGCAATTCGGGACGGAAATATACGAAATATACGATTTATTGAGGGATAAAACCGTTTTCCTCTCTTATAATACAAAGAAGAAGAAACGATAGTGCTTATAAGTGCTGATGTAGTGCAGCAGGAAACCACCCAGGCTTGTCATGTCGTCTGCTGAGCCTGGATGGCTTCTTTGTCATTGTATAGCAAGCACGAAGCCATCCAGGGCGCAATACGCCATTGTTTTGCGGGGAGACTGAATAGCTTCTGTAGTCATTGTAACGGGCAAAGATAATTAGCAAGTTTTATTGAAGTATGATACAACACTAGCCATAATGGTTATTTTTTACCAATATTGATATAGTTCAATATGTGCCACGTTGAATACATTAAGTTTCTTCTTTATCGTCAAGTTTGTTACTTAGAGCAAAAAATGTCAAAAACAACAAGCAATCCAACTCCTACAACTGACACAGAGTACGCTATTGTGGATTCTCACAATAAAGTTCGCTTTTCAATCAGATAACGGCTCTGGACATATTCAGTGTGTCTGCTACTGACCCGGCAGCCTGCCCAGTACCCTAATGCAAAGACAGCCTTGCCACGTAGATCTGCCTCGCGTTCAATGAATGTATGCTACGGCTGCACAGGGTGATGGGATTCAGGAAACGTAGGTAGGCTGTACAACCATAGCATAGAGGATATGACGGAGAGACAGAGCGACCAGTCACAACTTTCCAAGGACAAGGGGAAGGGTGAGGGTGAGTGAGTAGCCTGGACTGCACCCTGGCTATAGGGGAGGAACACCCCACGCATACTCACAATAGAATACGATCATGAGCAGTTATAAGCGTCAGGTGAGCCGCTCAAAGTGGATCAGTGAGCACAACAATGGGTAATCTCACTGGTAACAGTGGTAACTAGCTCACAATGATTGGACTTATTCTCATGGGCCTTGGCAAAATGATGCGCCTGGGCAGGGTTCACGATACTGACCGCGTATCCAAGGCGCGCCAGGAAGGTCGCCAGAGCCAGCCAGGAGATTTCTGTGGCTTCCATAACGACAAGCATGCGATCTGGCACGGGTCCCCGTCCTAAGAAGTCGCTGATGCAAAGAAGAGAACCCTTCCGGAGTCTGTTCAATGATCATAGGTTTGCTTGGCTTCTGTTTTGGAGCTTGCCAGGCAATGGTCGCGGTAAGAGGTGCAATATCCACGCCGACGAAAAGCTGATACTCAACAACCTGTTCACACGCTTGCATGGTACTCTCCTTTCGTACTGTGATTTGACAGAGGTTCTGTCCTCTTAGGATGTTTTATCGCCCGAAAAGAGCCGGGGCACTTTATGGCAAAGAGGCCTGTAACCAGTGTCCCTTGCAAGCCCAGTGTCCCGCCAGTGCCTACAGCGGCGTGCCAAAAGATTGAACCAATTAACTCTTCCTTTCTTGCTCAGGAAGATGATGCCCGCAATGCTGAAACCACCCCCACGCATCCTGAGCTGTGATGGTAAGTAACGCCTGAGCAATGGCCCCTTCCAGGGCTTCTCGTGTTCTTGCTCCTACGCGATGTAAGACGGTTTTCAGTTTGGAGAACGCTTCTTCAATGGGGGAGAGGTCGGGGGAATAGCCCGGTAAAAAGAGGAGTTGACAGCCTTTCGCTTCGATCGCCTGCTTGACCGTTGAACTGCTTGCCCGTGATGATGACCACGATCATCACATACCCAAACAGTCCAGCGAGCAGGCCCAGGAGCAGGCCCAGGATATTCCCGGCGATGAGATCCGCGGATGATGGAAATGGAAAGATGGCATGACAGATGATAGTGGAAACCAACCAGCCGACATACCCCCAGAGTGGCGTAAAGATGAGGAAGGCCTGGACTATCATGACAGGCTGGTCTCCGGCCCATTTATCAGGAACAACAGATGTGGTAGTAAGCACGCTGAGAGCCGTTCCCGCAAGCAGGGTAGAAACATGGATGACTACAAATTGTATGGCGATGTAGGGTAGAAACATGGATGACTACAAATTGTATGGCGATGTCATGAGAGGGTTCGAAAGTGAGTTTGGTGCCGAACCTACCGACACTACCACCGTCGGCGAGACGAGCCCATTTGTTCATGAGATCTTTCAGTAGAAAGCGAGATTCCCCATGTCAGCCGAGATTGAAAGCAGCGCGTCCTCCTGGTCCTGGTGTAGCACATGCGATTGCATGATGCCTCTCATTCACACCTGCAGCCAGGGAACACCAAGCATCAATGATCCACAGTTGACAGAAGATGTTGACTACTCGAGCGTTGAAGCCTACCTGCGTGGCCGGTATGGACGCGCCGGACAGGCCAGGGCCCAGCAAGCTATTAACAAGGGCCTCGTCCAGGCAAACCAAACAAAAACGACAAGAATGCAGTGGTGGATGCACTAACCCCCAGAGCAGAGAGTATGGAGAGGGATCATCACCCTCTCACGGCTTCTCAACATCATGAGCATGCCGAAGCAAGACAGCATTCGGCTTAGCAAAAAGGAGCTTGAGAGACATCGGTACACCTGCCTGCATTGCTCACCAAGACGGGACCGTCCATTGTATCTACCTCAGCCAGGATGGCTACCCAGCCTTTGCTGGCCAGATCCTGCTCCAGCACTTCCAGACACTGGAGCGCGTTCAACAACTGCTGGATGGAGGGAATCTCTATCGACTGAGACCTGAGTTGGGGAAACCCCACGATTTCTTTGAGGCACAACACAACCCCGAACTGCGGCTGAAAACCCAAAACTGGTGTCAGTTTAAACGTCGGGACTACGATCGCCGCCGGAGCCAGCCAACAGATGAGCAGGCGCAGGAGCTCGGGAGCCTTGATTTGCTGCTGCTGCTGAACCAGCAGCAAGACACGCCCTGGACCTATGTGTTTCGCACAGGCCAATGGTACCTCTACTCTTCTGATTCCATTGAAGGTATTCTCCTCCAGGAGGCGCTCAGCACTCACGAGAGACAGTAACCTGCCCACACCTGAAACAAAAGCCGGGAGGCTCCCCTCGGCAACAGCCTCCCAACGCATTTTACCTAAAAGAAAGTTGAAGACACACGATGGAGAGAAACGTAGCAGAACTCCTCAAATCTGAGATCCTCAGTCTCTGCAGCTACCACAGCCTGACGGGATATCCCGCCAGTGTCGAGCAATTGGAGACATTAGATGAGTTAATCACCTGGCTGGGAACAACTGACTTCTCCTCAACTCATAGCGGAGAATACGCCGCCGTCCTGCAACTTCTTCGCGTTGTCAATACACTCCAATACCAGCATAATCTTCTCCAGTTTGCTGAATGGGTGAAGAAACACCCCGAGTGGCAGACAGAATTCGTTGTTGCCCGCCTAGATCGCCTGATGACATTCGTTGAGCACGAAAGACGGCAGGATGCCTTCGAGCTTGCCCTGGCCATCGCCTCGAACCTTTCTGACTTCCCCCATTTCCGCGAGCAACTGGCCACATGGACACGCCAGCAGCTGCTGGAAAAGGCTTCTGAGTCTAGACCCCCTATGGCATCTAAAGAAAGCGTTCTCCCTGCCACCCGTTTCTAAGAAGAGGGATCGTTATAGCTACGGATCCGGCGCGCCAGAACACCAGAAGCGTCAGACCTGGCCCTGGATGAACATTCCTTAAGAAAATGCCTCTCCTCGGCCAGCGGATGCGTGGGCAAAAGCAAAACAGAGCCCGGTGTTGGACAAACCCAGCGCCAGGCTCGTTCATCTTCCGCGGCTGCATCTCCTAAAATAAGCACATCCAATTCCTCGTCCGGACCAACCACACTAGCCCAGCCGAGAATCTCGCAGAGCCGACTCCCCTCTTCAATCACCACATGCCCTTGCACATACAGATAACAGCGCTCCACATGAAATTGCCGCTTGAAGACCTCGACGGCGACCAGGATCACGCCGGCGGCAAGTGGCAACCCTAAACGCACTTGCTCGCTTCTTTTCTCCATCATAGCCCTATCATAGCAAATATTCCCCTACACGTGAACGTATTCACCCCGCTTCTCATCATCGTTCACTGCATCTTTCTCTCTCAAACACCTTTTCCTACACACGAAAATATCTCCCAGCAAAACAATGTGTTACAGCTTCCATCTCATTTGGGCAACCTCAGCACATGAACTTTGCTACACTCCTCTCAACGAATATATACATCCTTCTTCCTAGCCTCGCCGGAGAAGAGGCGAAAGACACCTGATCGGTTTGGGAGGATAAATGCCCTTATGGGAATGTATCCATTCATCCCCGGGATTCTTTTTACGAGAGCCAGGAAATATCGAAAAAGTCCGTTTGCAAAAAATTTACCACAACCCGTTACTAAAACTGTCGATTTCGTCGCCTCCCGTTCGTTGTTCTGTTGAAGGGCGACGCTAATCGTCCTCAAGCTATAGGAGCAACAACACATTAGGAGGAAAGCATGCGTTATTTACTCTTAATCTACCAAAATGAAGCCGAACATGCAAAATTCAGCCAGGAAGAATTGAATGCGGAATATGAAGCATATATAGCCTTTGGCAAAGAAGCTGAGCAGCGAAGCGTGCTCGTTAGCAGCGAGGCTCTTCTCCCCACCAATACTGCGACAACTGTACGCGTACGTGGCGGCAAAACCTTGCACACAGATGGCCCCTTCGCCGAGACCAAAGAGCAGCTCGGTGGATTTTACCTGCTGAATTGCAAAGACCTTGACGAAGCCATCGAATTCGCGGCCAAGATTCCCACCGCTACAGATGGCTCGATTGAGATTCGCCCCATCATGGAATTTGAGTGATGGGAGTGAGAGTATAAATGCAGGCAGCACACCGGATGGTCGCGCATACCTTTCGCCAAGAGGCGGATCGTATCCTTGCCAGCTTAATCAGCACCATACGGGACTTCGAGCTAGCCGAGGACGCGCTCCAAGACGCCCTGCTCATCGCGCTCGAACGCTGGCCTGTAGAAGGTATACCATCCAATCCGGGTGCCTGGATCACAACAACTGCGCGGCGCAAAGCTATCGATCGTTTGCGCCGCGCCAGTACATTGGCACGCAAACACGAGATCCTGCAAGAACTACTTCAAAAGGTAGAGCAACAAGGAACTGAAGCAGGAGAGGACAGATCGATCCCCGATGAACGGCTCAAGCTGATGTTTACCTGTTGCCATCCTACCCTGGCGTTGGAGGCACAGGTCGCGCTCACGCTGCAAACACTTGGTGGACTCTCCACCGCCGAGATCGCAAGCGCCTTTGGTAACCTCGCTGCTCCAGTTCGTGGTAGAGGTTTTCATGATAGCGGGAGGTCGCCTCCATCCCAATCACGATCTGCTCGGGGGAAGCATCCAGCTCGCTCAGTTTCTTCTCCCACATCGTCCACCCCTCCCTGACATTGGCAAAAGTGACCGGCTTGACCACCACGCTTTTGTCAGGACGCGTGATGCATCCCGAACAGGACTGGCTTCCAATGTCCAGACCACAGACGTATTTGATCTCAGTTCCCTCACCTGAGGAAGCTGCTGGAGTCTTTTGCATCCTCCACCTCGCTTTCGCGCGGTCATGCTCTTTCTTCGTTCTCCTCCTCGGTGCCACCTTTCACCGGGGCAGTCAACGGGAACCCCGACCAACCAGAGCGAGCGTCAGCTCATCTTGGATCGGCACCCTGGCTCTGGCAACGGCCTTTCGCGTCGCCATGGGCTGGTGCAACAAGCCTCATAGACCCTTGAAGCTCTGGCGGGTGGGGAGCTGTCTCTAGAAGGAGGTCACTGCTGTTCACAGGCCTCTAGCGGTTACTCAGGCTCTCCCACTGCTCCCAAATTATTATATGAGCGGTTACATGCTTTCTATAATGCTGCTACAGTAGGGGATAAAAAAGGTGGTACAATAGATGTTTTTTTGCGAAAAGAGTCTTAGAGAGAAGCATTTAGGATGGTTAAAATAGAGTCTGGCATTATTCCTTAATGATTTTATTATATTAAGCGAACCTCAGATACCTTAAGTATATATGGCAATTTATACTAATATTTATATTACCTATGAGCTTGTATGCTTTTTATAATAAATAATGACAGAAGGAGATTTGTAGTGCTTAACCTGTATGGCTTTCAGTCGCAAGAGTGCTACTAATTAGGAACTCCAATCTGGTTAGAGGGCGGAGTAGGAAAGGAGATAGCATGAGTCATACTGTTGTTCAGAAGAGCGCTTGTATTGTTGCTCTGAGCATTGTGGCTGCATTGCTGTTACTGGTTGGTATGGCGGCTCCAGCATCGGCTGCGAGTACAAAGGCGACAACGGGAATCACCAGCAGTGCGGAGGTAACTCCAGTAGCCTTTAGTACAAAGATAGTTTCAGAGAGGAGCGCCATTAGCCAAGTAGCGAAATACTGGACGTGCGGATACGAATCTGATGGGGTTTATAGGTGTCGTTGGACCCAGGGAGGGCAAACATCGCGGGTTTGCTCATGGTTATATGACTATGAGAGTGCTCAGTCTTACTACAGGTGTGGGTAGCCTTATAACCAACTCTGTCTAGCGTAGTGGAACCTGGTCTGGTTCGTTCCTAAGAAAGAAACAAAGAACCCGCTAAGTACTTTGTAGGTACTGGCGGGCTATTATTTTTCAACTTATGGAATTATTCGGGCTTAGTTGAAGTTATGTCTGCGAGGCGAATGAGCAAAAAAGAAAGACTCCCAACAAGAGCATCATGGCACGGCCGCGTCATTCCAGAAGCCCTCCTTGTCGGTGTGGGAGTTGTCACTTTACCAACTGGCAGTTAAGCGTAATCCACTTTTGGCCGACACGGTCCCAGAAGAGGTCACATCGTTGAATAGTGTTGTTCTCGTAATGCGTATCACAATGATAGATGTTGTCTGTTTGCTTGCAGAAAGCGGCTAGCACCTTTGCGCCTCTGATTGTGGGGATAGTCGTCAGTCTGGTTGCCTCGGTTGCCTCTGTATCGTAGCAAATCATCTTTCGCGATGAGTTATCATAGTCACAACGCAAAAAGTTTCTGTGTGTGTCAGTTGTCTTGCTGTGTGAGAATGCAGGAAATGTGAAGTTGGTCTGCTGCATGCTGGAAGCCGAAACTGGCGTAGCAGAGCCAACCAGGAGCAGCCAAACAATATATAGGCTCAGGATAACGCTGCCTAATAATTTCCTCCAGACAGATTGATTCATCAGGACTACCTCCTCATTTTGTGCATGTTCCTCCCTTGTTAGAAGTACCTTCACTATAAAGCTACGATAGTATCAAAACACGACAACGACAGGCAGAGAGACAAATAGTCCCTGTGTTGGCTACTTGGAATATCTGTTCATAAGATCGGAAAATTGGTCCAGGATACGCTCTCGTCTTCCGCATTGCTTTCACAAAGAGGCGCACCGCCAAGCAAGGGGAGGCCTTTGCTTTATGAGCAGAGAAGCACCGATCTCGGTAATGAAGCGGAGAAATAACCTGTTCTTTTGTCCGATGAGGGAAAACGGGCAAGGAACGTTCAGATACTCCATCTGATATTTTACGGGTTGCACCTGCTTCGGTTGTGTTGCAAGAAAGAGGAACAGAATGGAGCAAGGCATGCAGAGGTTATCTTGTTCAGTTTAGGTACCGACTCCAAACAGTTTAGCGATGAACGCTGCTTAGCTTCGTACATCTTCCTCGCTCACTCCTCGCACTTGTCTTTTCCTGAACATGTGCATGACCTCATATCCCTGGAGCGTTCGCCATGCCGTCTCGAACGAGAAGAAACCCAACCCTGGCTTGACCAGTCGTTTGAGAAAGCGATGGTCTTGTTCAATCAGATTGTTGAGGTATTTGCTCTGGCGCAGTTCGCAAGAGGCGAGCCCAGGCTCGCTGGCTTTCATTTCCTGAAGCGCTTTAGGATACGCTGCGTTTTTCTCCACCGTAATGACCCGAAGGGACACCGTATGGGAGGAATTGAGCGCTTTTCTCAAAAAGCGTTTCGCTGCTTGGGAGTCGCGAGCAGCACTCAAAAAGAATTCGAGCGTGTTCCCTTGGGAGTCCACAGCCCGATAGAGATACATCCACACTCCTTTGATCTTTACATACGGCTCATCCACGTGCCACGAGTCCGTTGTCATTTTGAGATGCGGACGGCAACGCTTCTCCAGTTCGGGAGCATACCGTTGGACCCAGCGATAGATCGTGGTATGATCGACATGCAACCCTCGTTCTCCCATGATCTCTTCGAGATCGCGATAGCTGAGCGAATACCGCAGATACCAACGGACGCAGAGCAAAATGATCTCTGCCTCGCGCATGACGCCATTTGAACACATTTTGCATTGCCCACGGAATGCGCAACGAGATGTTCTCTCTCGCGAACTGGCTCTGACCCTGCTTTGAGCCATTGGCCACTTTCTATCTTGGAACCACGTCCAAGAAGTTGGAAGCCTGGCTGGGGATAGCGGTGAAGCGACCTGCAGAGCTATTTCATCTGAACTGTGCATCTCGTTGCGCATCCCGTGGGCATTGCCAGAACCATCTTCTTTTCAGCTTTTGGCTCTATCCTATCAGATGGGGTCATTGTTTGCAACAGAACCGGAAAAACAGAGAAGCATGACACATCCTCAATTGTTTATCCTAGCAAGCAGACACACTGAATATGTCCAAGAGCCCGTATAACTTTTCGCCTGGTCGGCTCATGGCGCTTCTGAGGCGGCATCATTTTTCTCACATAATTTTTCGCATCGCTTGAGAAAACGCTATTTGTGTGGTGCGGATTACAGAAAAGTTTGGCCGCAAACTACTGAAAGGTTGGCCACACAAGAAAAACTAACGAGTCCACGCTACAAGCTGGTTCACATGACTTGATAGAGACAAAGCTGCTATCGACGAAATCCCGCCGTTCTTGTTGTTTGTCTAGTTCTACGAGCCAATTTAGACTATACGGCCAAACATTCGGCTGGCTATGGGCAGACTTTTCTGTAATCCGCATGTGGCCCTGGCGCATTGGAAACAGCACAAACAATCAGCCTGGAAAAGTTATACGAGAAAAAGCGCCAGTATTGCCGCTAAACATCCATAATACAGTGAAAATTTTCTTGAGAACGGCGAATAGTTACCTGAGAATCCACACATGCCACGACAGCAACGGCTCGATCTCATCCCACTGCCCTTATTCCCTCGTCGCTGTGCGCAGGAACCAGCGTCGCAGCTCCCTCTGAGAGCGCACGCATCTTCCGGTGCTCCGGCGATGCATAGCGAGCCACCACCTCCTTGCGCTCACATAAGGCGTTTCCAACCACCTGGCGTCGTTTTTTCCGGGAAGCTTGAATCGCCTGCACGCTCACCGCCGGTCCCCCCACGTTCCACACAGGACGCCTGACAGAGAAATCGCTCCTCGTTTTCTCCCTCGTACACCCGGATTTCCCCAAGGTCCTGCGGCTCCCATCGATCATTCACATTAACTTACGGATCGTACCAGATCAGCACTTCCTCCCCCACGTAGGCCGCAAGGGTTGTGTTGTCCACGTGATGCGCAACGAGTTTTAAATCATCAGTAATCTGGCTTGAAGCATCCTTCCTGACGCTCCTGCTTCTATAATACAAAGGTATTCTTGATCCCTTGCCAGGAAAAAGCGCGGATAGTGAACGAGCCTATGAAGCTACTGGAGCCAAAACTGCCTCTCGTTACGCATCACGTAGGAAGCACCGCCGGCGCGAAAGGTCAATCCTTTCATTGAAGAAAACACGCTTAGGAGATTGTCTATCATCGGAAGCAACACGCCCGCGGCATCTGGATACTCGGCTGGCTGGCACGTGAACTGCGACCAACAGCGTGGCTGCCACGACAAAAGCCTCGGACAGAACCACGACACGGCCCAAAAGGATGTGGAACCGTCACTCGTTGGCACATCTGGATGAACTAACGAAGATTTCAACAAGCAGACATGAATGGCGGCAAACATGGAGATCCGCGTGATGAAGAGGAAATACAAGACCCTACCGTTTCTCTTCTCATCTCTTGCGAATGGTCTATGCCTGTGGCTGGATTCCTTTATTCTGCTGAGGGAGATGTTGCACGTAGGAATCGCCCTCGACAATAAAGAGCAAGCGTTCACATACATTGGCGCAGTGATCCCCAACGCGCTCCAACTTATGAGCCATCCAGAGGAGATAGGTGATACGCTGCAGGATCAAGGAGTCGTTGCACAGAGCTGGAATCGCGTGCGCGCCTGCCATCATGGCCATCAAGTCATGGCGCACCATATGGTAGCGCACATCGACGACATCATCCTCCTCCCAGATGTAGCGTGCGGCCTTCACATCGCGATCCTTGAAGGCGTTCATGGTACCCTGCAAGACGCGGCGTGCCTCTTTCCCCAGGACAAGCATGTCTTTCATGATCGAGGCTTCTGTAATGGTATTTCCGCTGCTCGCATCCTTCATACTCGCCGTCTCTATTTTGACATGGGGCATCGGATCTCCGCGCAACGGTGTCATACGCAGGATGTTCTGAGCAATGCCAGCTGCTCCATCGCCAGTGCGCTCCAGGTCACCCGCGATGGAGAGCACCGAGGCCAGATAGCGCAGGTCGCGCCCACCCAATGGTTGCTGTAGGGTTAAGAGACGGATGGCACGTTCCTCAATTGCGGTTCTCAGGCTATCTACAAGTGCATCATTTTCGATGACCATGCCAGCTTTTGCCACGTCACCAGCCGCCAAGGCCTCCAATACTCTCTTCAGACCCTCATCCACCATTGTTCCCAGGCGGAGAATGTGCGCATCCAGTTCTTGCAATTCGTTATCGAGAATCGAACGTGACATATTTACCGCTTCCTCCTTTCTTCCCATTGCCTGATTGGCTCCTCGAGGATCTTCATAGCACGTCTCGTCGCACACTGATGTGTTTCTTTGAGGTCTTTCACCTCACCCTCCATAGGGTAGCATATTGAGAAGAGGAAGTATAGAGATACAAGGAAGATGTACAATATTTAGTGTACGTGGCCCCAAGAAAGGTGGTGGATGCGCGAAGAAGAAAAACGTCTGACCATTCGACGTGAACTGATCGATGCACTGCTCGAGGAGAGCTACTCATGAACAATGGAAGAGAAGAGCAAAGGGAAGACCTGTTTGCGATTGAGCATTTTCCTTTGCCTCAAGGTGCCAGTATTTATTCGCGTAAAGTCGCTCGCAACAGGCATATTTCCTATGAAGAACATCCCTACATTGTCAATAAGACGCTGGCTGGTTGCTATATTCGTCTCGTGGTGAGCGAAAATCGACTGATCGTAGATGTTACGATCCCTTGCATAAAGAGTACCTCTTGCTCTAAAGATCAGGAATGAAATGTGGGAGATCAGCCAATCCTTCATACATGGTGATCTCCATGGTAGAAGGAACCAGCCGCGCAAGAGCGAGAACAAGGAGCGTATGGTTCTGTCAGAACTCGGAAGATAATTTGGCATGGAGGCCACTTACGGGGTATGCTTGTGAAAAGCCAATAGATGATGAGGAGTGATCTATGAATTGCCCACACTGTCTATCCCCTTCCACAAAAGAGCAGCGTCAAAAAACCATCCTCGGATATCGGATATTCCGCTGTTTGGCTTGCAAACATCTTTTTAATGAACGCACCAGCACTCCCTTCCATTATCTCGAATATCCTACAGATATCGTTCTCCTCGTCGTTCTGTGGCGGTTACGCTACAAACTGATCCTTCGGGATAGGGCCGAAATGTTTTTGCAGCATGGATGGACCTTCACCCACGAAACGGTCAGAGATTGGGAAGCGCGATTTGCCCCGTTGCTTGCAGACCACTTGCGAGGAAAGCGGCATGGACAAGCAGGGAAATCCTGCTCCATTGATGAAACATCTATCAATGTCTGTGGAACGTGGTGTTCTCTTTCTCGGGCGATTGATCACGATGGCACCTTGGTGGATTCTCTCTTGAGCAAGACGCGGGATATGGAGACGGCTCAGCGGTTTTTCAGACAAGCCGTCGCCGTCGTTGGTCATACGCCTGAATGTGTGACGATAGACGGACAGACCTCCTCTCCACGAGCAGTACGTGAGACACTGGGCAGACATGTGCTTCATCGAAGCAACACATACCTCAATAATCTCCTGGAACAAGATCATCGAGGGGTCAAGCAACGGTAGTATCCCATGCATGGCTTTGGAAACGTTGACTCGGCTGCTCGTTTTTGTTGTGCTTTTGACGAACTGCGGAACTTTCTCCGTCCTCGTTCCACTAGAGGAAAATCAACCTCACTCTCAGAGCAACGACAAGTTTTCCTTGATCGGATTGCTGTCTTGAAAGAAGCGATACAAGCAATCTCATAACGAAAGATAGCAGTCTCTCAACAGGCACTGTTCCCTGATAAGCGTCTGTGTCCTCAGTCCTGACACTACCTCCTCCTCAGGAGATGCAACGTGATGACAGGACTAACAGATAAAAATCCCTTTAAAATCTCCTTCTGGTTTAAAACCTTGCGTTTCTCCGCGAAATTTTGTACTCTTCCAGAGAGGTCATTTGTTCGAATAAGGGAGGTTGCAATGTCGACAGAACCTCGTGCGTTTGATTATATTCCCCGGCCCCCTCTCGCGGATTTCATCACTTCTTTCAAATTTTATGAACAGGATGGTGGGTCACGCGGCAAAGAGCGGGTTTTGCCGACCGGAACGACGGAACTGGTGATAAACCTGCGCAACGATGCTCTGCGTGTATTTGACTGCAAGACGTACGACCTGCGACAGAGCATTGCTGGTTCCATGATCTGTGGTGTACATTCGGAGTTTTTCGTCATTGACACTTCCCAGAAGTCTGCCGTTTTAACTGTCAATTTCAAAGTAGGCTGCGCCTTCCCGTTTTTAGGACTACCTGCCGCCGAGCTGCACAATAAGTGTGTGGCATTAGATACGCTGTGGGGGACGGCGGCACGCGATCTGCACGACTGCTTACTTGAAGCGGAAACACCGAAAACGAAGTTCCATATTCTGGAAGAGTATCTCCTGGTCCGGCTTATCCGTTCATCAGAGCGGCATCCTGCCGTCAACTTTGCACTAAAAGCGTTTTGCCGAGCACCGCAGAGATCAATTGCGGATGTAACCGAACGAATAGGACTCAGTTCGCGGCGGTTCATAGAGGTCTTTCGTCGAGAGGTAGGATTGACACCCAGGTTGTTTTGTCGGGTACAGCGGTTTCAGCAAGTTGTACGTTTTCTCAAAGCGGGCCAGCTGGTTGATTGGACGGATATAGCACTGGCCTGTGGTTACTTCGATCAGGCGCATTTCATCCACGATTTCCGCGCCTTTTCCGGCCTCACTCCAACGGCCTATCTCAGCCAGCAGGGCGGGCACCTCAATCACATTCCGCTCCCTGATCAGGGTCAGGGGGTCAAATTTTTACAATAAAGAGTTCTCTGCTTTCGGCTAGAATAAGATCACGTTGGATGAGCTCTGTTGTCAGTCGAAAGTGAGAGAAGCAAAATGGAAGATACCAGAACCACAGTACGTGTCAGCATCGAGATCGCGCTTGCCCCCCGGGCGACAGTTGATGTGCTCATTGAGGAACTGACTGCCACTCTTGCACAGGCAGGGATGAACTTTGAGACGGGGGCGAACGGACGGGTAAGCGAGGGTGAGTACGAGGTCGGCCGCGTCGTCTCATGGGAACGTGGCGAACGGGTTCTACTCCGGTGGCGTCAAGCCACCTGGAACCCCGAAGAGATCACCGACGTCGCGCTGCGATTTGAGCAGGTCGAGGGCGGCACGCTGGTAACACTGGAGCAGCGTGGCTGGGGAGGGCTGATCGGCGATCCCAGCGAACTCGCAGGCTGGTTCGCCGGCGAAGTGGCTGCGCCGTTCTTGCGTGCAACCGCGCCAGCAAGCTTCGGGAACTGGCTGACCGACCGGCAAGCGCGCCGTCCCTCAGGTGCGCAGGCCCGTGCTGTCTACCGCGACCCACTCTATCACTACCCCAACTTCCGCGCGATTCTGGCAGAACTCGCCTTGACAGCTGGCGATTACCTCATCGAGATCGGCTGTGGGGGAGGTGCGTTCCTGAAAGAAGCTCTCAAGAGCAGGTGCCGCGCGGCAGCAATCGACCATAGCCCCGAGATGGTGCGGCTCGCGCAAGAAGTGAACCCCGAAGTTGTGGCAGAGGGCCGGCTGCTGGTCCAGCAGGCAAGCGCAGACCACTTGCCATTTCCCGCCGCGACGTTTACCTGCGCGGTAATGACTGGTGTCCTCGGCTTCCTGCCCGACCCGGTTGCGGCACTGCGGGAAATACGCCGTGTGCTCAGTAAAGGCGGTCGCATCGTCGTAATGGGGAACGATCCCAAAATGCGGGGGACATTAGCGGCACCCGAGCCGATGGCATCGCGCTTGCGCTTCTATGAGGACGACGAACTTCGGCAACTGGCCCTTGAGGCAGGCTTCGACCGGGCGACCGTGGTGCGGCGCGACCTTGAGCCACATGCGCGGGTAGTAGGCATCCCGGAAGAACACATCGCGCTCTTCGCGGGTGCAGACGCCCCGTTCCTGCTCGCCAAGGCGCCATGAATTGCAGCCTCTCCCATCTCGTTCAATCCATTACCACTTGACGTCACTTTGGATTCATCAAGAAATAGCCTTTACAAGTTTGTAAAATCAAACCAGCTCTGTCTGACGCTTTCATCAGCGCCAATTGACAATGTTATTTCTCGACGAGTCCTTAGGGTGGATGATAATTGACCGCTTGAAACAAAAAGAGGAAACGAGAAACCTCAATCCCATTGAAACAATCAGGCCAGTGCAAGTTTACCCGCACGCTTCCACCCGTCAAGGTGTATAGCGCTCCGTTCATCCTGCGGCAACGCACCACCATGCGCTGAACTGGACGGACATAGCCTGTAGCAGGCTCAGCATGTACACACCAAATACCGAGAAATACGCAGGCGACTACAGAAAGGAGGCCATTATGCCGTAGTCAAAAAGATCAAAAACAGGGAACAGCGGATTGTCAGGGACATAAATCATAAAGTCTCTGTCATTTATCAGGTAAAATGATAGCTTCTCAGAAAATGTGCCACGTAGCCAAGCGTGTTCAGAGGATGGGCTTTCTCGTATAATGTGGCGCGGCATCATTTCTTGTTCTTTTGTTGCTCTCCACTTCCCTCGTTACTCAGCTTCTCTACCATCTTTGCCACGATATCTGCGAAAGATGTCAAGAAATGCTTAAAAGTGGTCGTATTTTTGGCGAATCTCGGGTATACTTGTCTTTGAGAGAGCCAGAAATACGCGATTCCAGCACGGGTATTCTCAGGTCAATAGTCCAGCTATTATCTTTCAGAAAGGGCGCACACGATGGTTTTCCACAGGCAAATCAAGTGGGGCGTAGGCGCGAAAATTGGCATTTCCGCTTACCTATCTATGAGTGCGTCCTCAAAAGGGTAAATTTTTCGGCTTTTACAAGAAAATTGCACCACGAGGCGCACTTACGGCTCGTGGTTTTTTGTGGCGTTTTTCATGTTCACCCTCCCACTCAGACCACGAGCCACCTCGTGGTTTTTTGTTGCCCAGAATCAGAGCTTACACCCTCTCCCATGTGATTGACGTTCGAGAAGATCTTCAGAGAACGTCAATGTAGAAAGGAACAAATATACTGATGAGCCAAACAAAATCGTATCTCACGCTTCCCGACGCGCCAGCCATCCCTGGCTTAGCATTCCGCTTGTTTCAGGGGGAAGCTGACTTTCCCGCTATCGAGGCTGTGCGCAAGAACGTGCAGACCGTTGATGGTGACACCTGGCTCCCCGGACCAGATACCGATACCGATTCCGTGTGCAATCCTCTACAAGATTGTTTGATCGTTGAGGTTGATGGCCTGGTGATTGGCTATACCTGGCTCGCCTGGTGGTCAGAGCCCGATGTTGAGCTGTTTCTCCATCTAGGTGGGCTTGTCCCCGAATGGAGACGCAAAGGCATTGGACGTGCGCTCTTACGCTGGCAAGAGCAACGGTTACGCCAGATTGCGCAGGCACACCCAACGGAGAAACCCTATGTGTTCGGTGGCAATGCAGACGAGACCCAACCAGGAAACCGAGCCTTGCTCTTGAGTGAGGAATACACGGTGGCTTTTACCATGGTGTGGATGACCCGCCAGCTTCCCACCGAACCCATCCAGCTCGCACCGCTCCCCGATGGCCTGGAAATCCGCCAGGTTTCGCGTGAGCAGTTGCCTGCCTTTTACGCAGCAAATGTAGAAGCATTCGCTGAGAGTCCCGCTCCTCTCGACAGTTATGAAACCTGGCTGCGCGATCTGGGCTGGCCGAACCTGGATACCAGTTTGTGGGTGGTGGCCTGGGATGGAGATCAGATTGCGGGGCATGTCATCAGTACCAGCGATGAAGAAGGCGCGCATACGCCCTGGGTCGGGATACAACGCCCCTGGCGACGGCGCGGCCTGGGCAAAGCGTTGATGACGCGCATGCTCCAACGCTGCCAGGAGCGCGGCTTTACCCAGGCAGACATCGGAACGAGAGTAGAAAATCCCGGCCAATCCCTCCACCTGTACGAAAGCGTGGGCTACCAAGTGGTGAAACGCATGCCGAGATATCGCAAGCCCTTGTAAGCCAACCATGAGAAACGAGGGAGCCTTTCTCCTTCTCCCTCGTCATGTATCCAACTAGGGGTGACAAGATTATGGAGGTTTTGCTCTCCGTAATCTTGTCACCCCTGGTAAATAAGGTCAAATCCGCAACACATTTGAGGTGACCATGGGAGAATCAGCGCGAATGGTAGGAATTGACCATTCCGCGCTTGGAGAAACCGCTCCTCATCTAGATTCGTCCTTCATCATTCTGTAAATGGCAAAGTCGTTATATGGGAATATCACGTCCCTCGACGCCCCATCAGGTGATGTGCAGAATGTGGGGGAGTTGAAGTGAGCAAAAATGGAACCTGGGCAGCAGATCGCCTTCAGACGAAGCAGGCGTGGAGCAGAAGATGCTGCCTCACGCCTGGCCTGCGCGCTAGCGTTGCGAAACTAACACCCGCAACATCCACACCCACTGGGGCATCCACATCCACAGGGACATGGCTCCACAGTTTCATCGAGCATTGGATAGAGCATCATGGACTTCCTCCTTCAGGGTCTCACCTGATAAGGCAAGACAGGATAAATCACGACAATCCTGGAAGGCTTCGCGAGACGCCGGATGACAGGCAAAGAGGTGCTGATGGTAAGCTTGTACCTGCTCACGCAGCAGGCCCAGCTCCTTCATCTCTTCATCGATGACTGCCAAGCGTTCTGCAATGAGGTGCAAGACCTCCTGTTGCACATCTGCACACTGAGCATCTGTTGTCTCTCGCAGCAACGGGGCAAGCCGGTCGAGAGAGACCCCAAGCAGCCGAAGACGCCGCAGGAGGATCAAACGATTGAGATCGGCCAGACAGAAACTCCGATACCCATTCGCGCTGCGCGGAGCCTTCGGAAGCAAGCCAATGCTTTCGTAATATCGAATGGCCTTGGCGTTGATGCCTGAGCGCTGTGCCATCTGTCCAATGGTCAGCCGTTCTTGACCGTGCAATGTGTTTTCGTCCTGATGTGTGCGTTCCATCACTGTTCTCGCGGACCTCCTTTTCACTGGAAGTGTACACCTTCCAGTGATGGGAAGGTCAAGCCTTTGACCCCCCTTCCGCTTCCTTCATACTCCTTGACTCTTGGAGCGCGTGCATGGCTTCCCGAATACCGTAGTAAATGATGACGAGGGAAGCGAGCGGATCAGCCCACCACCAGCCAAAGAGCGCATTGAGCAGGAGTCCCAACAAGACAGCTCCAGCCAGGTAGGCATCCACCAACGTTACCCGTCCTTCGGTGAGCAACACCTCATTCTGAAGTTCCTTCCCAGTGACCCGCTTGCCAAAGGAGAGTAGTAACATGGTGTGATTTGCGATTGATCCTGACCAATTTGGACAAGATATGGTTCAAAAATTAGATGGACAGGATATGGTTCAATGTGTTGTTGTAGTTCATTTACACCTGAAAAAAATGGGAAGTCATGCCTTCTACTAGTATCTCCAGAGCAGAGATCAGTCCTACCCCCGGCACTATGGGATGATAATCAATACCAAAGCTACGAATGAGGGCAGCGAAATCCTCCTCATAATTGTCATCAAGCAAGATGCTTTCACCTGGTTCAAGGGCATGTTTCTCAAGATAATCAGCAAAAAATAAGCTTCTGCCACTGCTATCCAGATCACCTTTTAAGGCGCGTAAATCAAACGAATTCAAAATATCATCGACGAGTTCATGGAGCTTGAGGGCGGGAACCGTCCATCGGGTGAAGGTGTCCATGTTATCAGTCGCGATCGCGACTCGAATGCCTGCGGCCCGTAACTGTGCAATAGAGCGAGGAACGGTAGGCGATACAAACTGCATTGCCTTGCAACTTACAGTAAGCTCCTGCAAGATCAGCTCATAGTCAAAGTGATGGCGCAGGCAGATTCTTTGTAGAAGTTCCTCTACGGGGAGTTCTCCACGCATCCATGCTATTGTTTCAGAGGTATTTCCTGAATTAAACATTGACGATACCACAGGAGCATGAAGAGAGTGAAGAGGGTGGGTAGGATCTGCCCAATGTTCCCAGAAGAGCGAGGTTGAGAGCGTCTGATGCCAGTCAACAAATATGCATCGGTAGTGTTTCATCTGTGCTCCTTCTCATTACAACATTGCTTGTAAAATGGTAGTGCCCAAAACCGGGGGCTGTTGGCTACACAAATGCTCGATGCGATGGTTCGCGCGGCCAATCGGTATTGAGAAAGGTGGTTCGCAAGGCCACCAGTGCCGTGGCATTGGTTCGTTTCCATCTCATGCCTCCTCGTTTCATGCGGCGATTGATGACCAGAGACACCGCTCGCTCGATAACACCACTGCCCACCGGATAGCCTGCCTGTCTCCACGCCTCATAGGACCCTATCCAATCGCGTTGATGTTCCAGATAGGTCAGAGCTGCTTCCAAGGCTTTGCCTTCTCCCTTCTCTTGCCAACTTTGCAGCCGCTTGATGGCTGGGTCCACCTCGCCATGCCAGAGCCAATCTTTGATCTGTGTCCTCTCTTGCGTGAGCCAGGTCTCGGGATGCTGCTGCTCACGTTGTGTCTCGCGGATGGCTTTGCGTACCACGCGCCAGAGGTGGAACCAATCGAGAATATGCGTGGCCCTGGCAAAATGCCGCTGCGCTTCCTGCTTGATCCACTGGGCTCCATCAGCCACCACCACGCTGCTCTCCTCATCCAATCCAACCTCACGTGCCGCTGCCTCGGCCAAGGAGCCCAAGGCGTGAGAAGGGGCAAAGGTCGCCACATAGCGTCGTTGCATCCAACGAGCTCGCTTGTGAGGAGGACCCAGTCGCTTGCCTTTCGCACTGCGCTTGGCGAGCTCATACCAGGTCAACTGGGAAGGATCGGGCTGCGCTTTGGGCTCTTGCACCTGCTTGTTGCAGGCGAGCACAGCCACTTTTCCTTCCATGCCTCCTGCTTGCTCGCAACTGTGCGTCCAGCCCCCATCTATGCCAGCCACGCCCGCTTCGCCCTTCTCTTCTTTGGGGGCCGAGGCTACCACCTCTTCAGCATGCTGCTGTTGGGCGTGAGCCTGCTGATTGCCTTGCTGCATGGTGAGCTGACGTACTTCTTCGGCGCTGATGTGAGCCCCACACAAGCGCTCCATGAGCTGAGCGGCATGTCGATAGGGCCAAGAGGAGCCTGCAAGTACGGCGGCTTCTCGCAAGCCAGGGCTCACCTGTTGCCCACGCAGATCACGCAAGAGACGACGAGCGGGGCACCAGCGATGCAAACAGTGTTGACAGCGGTAGCGCCGTAAGGCCAGCCGGATCCGACCAAAGACGAGCAGCAGCGTTCGACCAACCGTTCCTTCCACGCGCACCTCGTCTCTTCCACATGTGGGACACCGTCGCTGATGCTGCTCCCACTCTTTGATGGCTTGTTGCAAGGCTTGACACATGCTTTCGTGTCCTTGAGTCACAATGGCTTCTTCCAGGTCCGCAAGGCTGCTGCTTGCAGAAAGGTCAAACGTGAGCGATACTTGGAGATGCATGAGGGTCTTCTCCTTTAGGTTTCCGGATTTCATCGTTCTGTTTCCTAGTACGGAGAAGGCCTCATTTTTTCTTCAACCCCCAGTTTTGGGCACAACCTTGTAAAATAGGAGAGACCATTTCCTCATTCCCAAAAACTGTTATTCTTCCTGATCTTCGATACCCTCGCCGGTGACGACAAAATGTGGTAGATTTACTCCAACTTGAAAAAAACGCCAATATTCCTCGTCAAAAGAGTCATCGGGAAACACAGTGAGGAGGTGCTGAGAAGTCAATTCAATGGTCAAACCTCCGAGATCGTCAGCTTGAATAGCCTGGACGAAGAGAGGAGTTTGCTCGCATTGCCGAAAGAAGCTGACGAGTTGCTCATCGAGGCGAGTCCCCCCTGTTTTCGGCCATGAATATCCTTCCCCTTCATAATTCCTTGTTTCTTCGTTTACCTCTTTCGGCTCCCAACCGAGATCCCCCGAAGCAGCGAGTATGCGTTGTGCTTTGGTGAGACGCCAAGTACATTGCACATGCAGTGCATAGGTTCCGACTTGCCGCGATTTTCCATGATGATCGATTCTCACCTGGCGTGGGCCAAACTGAAAGGTCAGAAGATTGGCCGCTCGCCCAGATCCCCAAAAGGATTGACCAATCAAGCATTGCAGTGTTTCCTCAATTTGTTTTTTCATGGACTCTGCTGCCCTCATATCTGATATATTTCACAGTGAATGAACGTCTGAATTGGCAGAGCAGGATAAGCTGACCCTAAATATGCTTTAGCTCATGCCTGGGAAGGTTTCTGGGTTAGGAAATGCTCTCAATAGGAGCCATAACAATTTTTCGTAGAACTATGCGTCCAAAGCAAGCTGGACAAGCGCTTGGTCGATTGGGTGTGGCTGGAGCGCAAGACTTATGGTTCCACTACATCACGCGCGGCTTGTGCTTCTTCTCTCCCTAGTTTACTATATCCTCAGGCAAAAACATAATCTTTTACTCATAATATGTCCGCTTTGACGCATATCCGCGACAGCTAGTTCACCTCTACAAGATAAAAAGCTGTCGAAATCTCCTTAAAGAACTGTTGGACACATTATGCGTCCAGTTCTGAACTGCTGGCCATGATATGGAACTTACGCAAGTTTGCTGATAGTGGAAAGAAGCACTTCCATTGGGAACGTGCCGATGTGCTCCGCAAGCCAAACAGCTTTTTTGGCCATATCTGATCCGTTGTTTGAATCAGCAAACTTGCGTAAGATTCATAATATGCGTCAAAAGCTGAACATTGGTTTCTGAATACGGTGTGATGAGATGAGGTGTGAGGCTAAGTGCTGGACAAGATATGGTTCACCCTGATGGCCAGAAGCTCTGTCAAATCACACATGGCGATGAAGGTAGCCGCAATCCAGATGATTCCTCCAACGGAGGTGGCCGGGTGGGCCCCGGTGAGAAATGTGACCAGCAGTTGGGCGACAATATAGATGACGAGCGCAATGAAGGCAATCCCGATGAGGCGAAGCGCCAGGCGTTCACGGTTCAGGTTGATCCCCTTGAGTTGCCAGACGACCACGACGGATGCAAAGATTTCAATGGGCGAGTCCAGGCCAAAGCCTGCCAGGGCAACAGACCGAGCGGCGTAGGCCGCGAGAACGACCAGGATGACGCCGACGACATTCCACCCCAGGGTCAGATATTCCAGCAGTAATCCTCGTTTGAGCAGAACTGTTTGGCTCAAAAACAACCTCCAGTGTATAAATGAACTCCTCTTATTGTAGCTCATCTAGGACTGGAGGCGCTTTAGCCCTCTTTTTTGCTCACACACGATGACACATCGCGCGTCTGGGCATTATGTGACGTAGTATCTCAGCGTCACACCTTGCAATTTACAGAATGTTGAAGGGAGAAATCAGATGAGAAGCGGTTTTACCAAATGCTGCATGGCAAATTCCTACAATTGCAGTTGTTTTTGACACTGATAAAGTTCGTGACTTGTGAAGCACAACGTTCAGCAAACCGTCCAGGCATGCCAAAAATGTTACTCAAAAAAGCGCATGTCTCAGAAAAGGTTTGCCCACTGATGCGGCGCGAGGAAAGGGGAAAAAAGGATCATGGGGGGAAACGAATGCGCAGTAGATGCTGAGGTCAACATCAGCCCCGAGGTCCGCAAGGACGGAGATGCTCAGCCTTGCTCAGAGGCCAGGCGGGATCAAGCCATGGCGAATGGCGAAGCGCACCAGTTGCGTGATGTGCTCCAGGCCAAGCTTCTCCATGACATGAGCGCGGTGGGCCTGCACGGTTTTGATGCTGATCACCAGGCGGTCGGCGATCTCCTGGTTGGTATTGCCCTCAGCAACGAGCTTGAGCACTTCTCGCTCACGCGGGGAGAGCACACGCAATGCTTCAGCCACTGAGACTCCAGCGCCCGTGTCTGGCTCCTGGATATGTGGCAAGGTCGTATAAGCACGGATGAGTGCCGCAGCCAGGCTGGGATAAAGAAACGCTCCTCCCTGAGCAACCGAGAGAATTGCCTGATACAACTCTGTCGGGGCGGCCTTTTTGATCAGGTATCCTGCTGCTCCAGCACGTAACGCCTGGAAGAAGTACCCCTCGCTCTCATGGATGGACAACATGAGAATGTTGGTCGTCGGCTGACGTTCTCGAATATGTTTGCAGGCTTCCAATCCATCCATATCAGGCATGCTGATATCCATGACGACGACCTGCGGGCGGTATTTTTGCGTTTGCTCAATTGCTTCTTTGCCAGTTCGTGCCTCTCCCACGATGTGTATCTCTGGCTGCAAACTCAGCAACCTTTTCATACCCTGCCGCACCAGATCGTGATCATCGGCCAGCACGACATGAATGTGGGAAGAATCATATTCAGGCATATACCTCATCCTTTAACACAGCAGCTGAGAGTAGAGAGATCGTTCTTCACATGCTGATCTCGTCGAAAAGATCACGGCTCTGTTCTTCAGTATAGATCCATCGATACGTTCTGTCTATCAAGAGAACTCTCTTTTTTCCCCTGTATGGTGCGCTCGGATGGCTTAAAAAGTACACAGAAAAAATGAACTGGGCATCACTACCTTCCCATGCTCATCGTCATAGAGATCATTTCGAGAAACATCCAACCCATCCCCCCACTCATGAGCGTATGAGCAAGGTTTGCGCCACATTGCAGCCACTGTATCTTTGCAGCCTGAAGATCTTTCAAGACCTCTTTCCCATAGAAGAGGGTGAGGCATAGAAAAGAAATACAAAAGACGTAACTCGTATAGATTGCTGGTTGCATCATGCTCAAGACCATACTGCTCATGAGCAGAAACATGTAGCACATGCCGCCATGCATAAGCACATGAAGAGCATCGGCATGCAATGTGGAATGGGCTCCTGGCGTTTGCTGCACGAGAGCAAGGAGAGGTTTTCGCGTAAAGAGGCGCCCGATGAACCACAGAGCGAAAAGCGCAAACAGGATGACGTTCCAACGGATGAGATATGGCGAGAGCCAACCTGTAGGAGCAAGCATGAACATCATACCGACGGCCATGAGTCCATGTCCCACTTCGTTTTCTACATCAAAGGGGTGAAGCAGTGTCCGACAGGAAACAATCCGGAACAGGTAGAAGAACGCGATGATCAGAAACAGAAGCGAAAAGATCGTAGAGAGTGGACTGCCTGTTGTCATTGCCAGCTCCTCTATGCCCCCTCAACGGGAGTTCCAGCTCCATGTGTTCTCTCATTATATTGCTACTCAAACAGGAGACGACGAGGGACATTTTCCAGAGGAAAAGAACAGGTCTTTTCTTCCCTGTTAAAAAGACTACCATAACGAGAAGCCATTTGCAATCAGATGCCGCTCAAACCAATTTTTACCCTTTACACATCTCTCAATCTGGTCCACATCCTTGTCTTTCTCGTCAGGGGCGACCTCCACGCAAAATGGCTCCGCATATCAGGTGTTTCTCCTGCTCAAAAAGCCTGCTTCATCTCTGATCTCCCACAGAGAGCAAGTTCTTTGTCTCTGCTGCTATTCTAAAAAGAGAGCTACCATACCATGAGGAAAAGATATTCCTCTTGAGAATGCATAGGCATAGAAAGGCATGTTTTCAGCCTTTCATGCCTGTTCCTCATGCTTGAAGAAAAAGAGAAAGGGGTGGTGCGATATGACCATGAAAACGCTCACCTATCAACTCAAGAGCACAGTATTTGCCGCGCAAGCCTGTTCCTGCCCATGCGATCCGTGCGCCTGTGGGGATCACTGTACCTGTGAAGGGGCCGAGGCCTACCTTGGCCCACGCTGGCGCTTCGTTGGAGATCAGATTGAGGAGGGGATCATTGCAGACGTAGATGTTTCTCATCGTCTGCTCATCAGCCTGGCCCAGAATCGGAACGGACAGGACACCAACTGGCATGAAGTCATCCTCATTGATGATGCGGCTACTCCTGAGCAGGTACAAGCCTTGCTCGATCTCTTTGAGCAGCGCCAGGGCAGCGAAGTTGCGCATCCCGAGCGGGTGCCTTCCACGCAGAGACCGGTCTATCTTGTCCCCATGCACATCCAGAACATTCATGGACGTGACACCTTGTCTGTCACCTTCTCCAAAGAGCGAAGTCGCCTGGCACGCGGGAAGGCCAATACACCCTTCTTTCAGGAATGGACCTACAACGGACACATTGCCGCTCAAGAACCGTTAGAACGCTGGAGCTAACGCGCCTGAACGTGCTGAGGCAAAACCCATAAAGAGGGCAGGGTTGCCTGGCTCTGAAGCCCTTTTCAGAGCCAGGCAACCCTGCCCTTTCCCGCTCAAAAGCCTAGAAAAGGGATTGGTATGTATCTCTAAGGAGAACTCCCCATTCACCCACTTCATCCCTTAAGGCGTTGATGATCACCTGGCGCAAAATACACACTGCTAAAAAGGTCGCTGGAAGACACCTCGCCTGCCTTAGGTGAAAAGGTAGGGAGAAGTTCCAATAGACATGTTCCCTCTCTCTCCTTGAAAAGCAGAGTGAGGAAGTTGAGGCTCTCGCAAAGAGAGACGTGTGCCTCCCTCTTTCCACGGGTTGCGCAACGAGATGTAACCTGTAGCACATCAGCTTAGATATGTGGTTCCTTGAAGAGAACGAACACAACAGTTCTCAGCAAGGAGGTCCACGTATGACCAGTATCACCGATGGAGCGGTGGAAATCCAGACGACGTCGGAATCCAACTGCTCAACTCCTGCCTGGTTTGGAGAGGTCGTCGTGCTCAGCAGGTACCTTCAGAAGCACGGCGTTCTCAGCAAAATCAACGAGCATGTACGCTTTGTGCGGAAACGTTTTGGTCAGTACGAGGTGATTGACTTTCTCACGGTGCTCTTCGGGTACGCGATCAGTGGGGAGCGCACCCTGGAGGAGTTCTACGAGAGCCTTCAGCCCTTCGCCGTCCCGTTCATGGCCTTATTTGGCCGTGACCGACTTCCCGCCCGCTCAACGCTTTCGCGGTTTTTAGCGGCGTTGACAGAAGAACCGGTCGAAGCCCTGCGCACGCTCTTTCTCGATGATCTGCTCGCTCGCCCACTCACGCCTGACAGGCAAACGGGAGGGCTGCTGGATCGAGCAGGGAACTCCTGGGGCGTCTTCGATATCGATGGGACGCGGGAGGCGGCTCGGCAACGCGCCTTACCTCAGACTGATGATCTTCCTCCATCTTTTCGCCGGTTGGATGACGTCTGCGCGCCTGGCTACCGAGGTCGCAGGCGTGGAGAGGTGGTCAGGACACGAACAGTGGTCTCGCAGGCCCATAGCTACCATTGGCTCGGCAGTTTTGGCAACCGCGGGAACGGGCGATATCGGGAGGAACTGCGTAAGGGTCTGGCGGCCATTCGTCAGTATCTGGCCGCATACCCACTCCCACAAGAACGTGCGCTGCTGCGGCTTGATGGGCAATATGGGACCGGGGCGGCGCTCTCCGATCTCGCTGGCTTCGCATTTGTGACCCGTGGCAAAGAGTACAGCGTACTTGATCATCCACTCGTCCAGGCGCGTCTACACCTGCCTCCTGATCAGTTCCAGCGGCGTCCCGAAAGCCCGGTGGTTCGCAGCCTCTATGATTGCCCGCAGATACCGGTGGGACCTACGGGGATGCTGTGCCGTGTGATCGTCGCAACGCATCCTGCGGGCAAAAAGAAGAGCCCGGTGGGCGTCACGCGCGCGGGCATCGTCTATGAACTCTTCTTCACCAACCTGCCGAAACAGGCGTTTACCGCCTGCGATGTGGTGGAGTTGTACTTGCATCGTGGGGCCTTTGAACCGATCCTCTCCGATGAAGACAGAGAGCAGGACCCGGACAGATGGTGCAGCCACTCGACCTGGGGACAGGAATGCTGGCAACTGATCGCTCAATGGGTCTGGAACCTGAGACTCGAACTGGGCCATCACCTTCATCCTGACCCAGTCCGCACGACCGAGTTTGCTCCTGCTCTTCCTCCCCCACAGCCACACACCACTCCTGCCTCTGGCTATGCTCCTCCAGAAGTGGGGGCAGCATGGAAGGCTGGTCGTTTCGCGGGCGGCGATTTCACGATCCAGCCAGATGGGACACTCCATTGTCCAGCCACCCAGGAGCTTCGTGCTCATGAGCAGCGTCGAGAGGCCGATGGGAGCCTGCGCGTGGTGTATGGAGCCAGCATCCACAGTTGCTGTCCCTGCCCGCTGCGGGAGCAGTGCCAGTGGAATGGCAGCGCCACCACAAAGCCGCGCCAGGTCAGCGTACTCCTGCATCCACTTGCCGTCGGGAATGCGCCACTTCTCTGGCATGACTGGAGTCGGCGGATCTCACGGCGAGCCTGTATGCAATTGCTGCGACATCAACGCGTGGAGGTGCAGATGGAAGCCGGAAACGCTCCCATTCCATCCGGCACGCCTGCGCCACTTTCTCGTGAACAACGTGCACATTCTCGGCTTTCGTGGGCAGAGCGGCTAGCGCGCAATGCCTGTTCCAGGAAGGAGAGCAGTATGGTCATCAAGCTCTTCGGGATAGCACCCACCTTTGCCGCTTTTCTCGGTCTCTCTTCGGTCTGATCATCGCGCAGGCGGAGGCTTTTACCCCAGACGTTCTAAATGATGTGTGTCGTTAAAGCGCTCCAACACCCACGTCTGCCCTTGAGATGGTCGGAACCAATGGGTAATGGACGTCTGCATCGCACTGGGAGTCACACGCGCTGGGACGGCTCCACTCAAGCCGAAGAAGTAGTGAAACGAAGCGGCAATCACGCCCCCATGTGTCACAAGCACCAACGTTTTCCCGCTGTATTCCTGGAGCAGACGATGAAGCGCGGCTTGAACGCGTCCAGAGAATTCGAGGCCGGTTTCGTACCCGGCCATGAAGCGGAAGAACGGTTTGTGCGTGTCAGGAACCTGGTTCCAGCGGGCGGAAAATTCCGAAGGTGTGAGCGTCCCATCATCGCAGACCCACTCTTCCAGGTCTTTCTCGAAGACAATGGGCAAGCCCAATGCTGGCGCAAGCAGTTCTGCTGAGGCTTTGGCCCGTTTCATCGGGCTGGCAATGAGCACATCGGCCTTGATTTCGCCCGTGCTGGCCAGACGATCTCGCAAACATTCTGTCTGTCTGATGCCCTTTGGCGAGAGACCCAGATCCTGGTAAGAACCATTCTCCAGGTCTTCAATGTAGTCGCCATGTCGTATGAAGTAGAGGTGCGTCACTTTCTGATTCCTTCTGTCTTTTCGTCACTCGTACAAAAGTATCCGTCATGGATATATCTACAATGGATACTATACATGGGTATCGTAAGAACGTCAAGGCGAGGTGCTGTATGAGAAGGCTCACGCACGTTCTCTCGTTGCGCAACCCGTGGGATATTCATACTATGACGGGTTCCAGGAGAAAGCAAGGAGAAGTATTTGAATTACCTCACTCTTTCTCCTTGATTTTTCTCAGCCAGTCGCGCGGGCGATGCCGCCCTTGACCAGGGTGGGGTCGCTCTCCGCGCCGAAAGCACCGGGATTCTGCATTGACCAGCGTTCCACCTTCCCCGGCGCTTTCGCGCTACGAGTTTACCACCCTGGTCAAGGGTCGGGCCTGGCGGCATCGCTTGCTCCGCGCTCCTGGCATGAGCACGCTGGTTGCAGCGCCAGCAAGCCTCAAGCTCCCCGGAGATGCTTGATGAGCCTGGCGGCTCCCTTCCCCATATCATTACTACTGATGTGCTACTAAGATTCTGCCTGTCATTTACCAGCGCGAGAGGAATGGTAAATTAACTCAAGGGTGGTCAGATTTTGAACGGAAGGATGGGAAGTTGACGTGAATCAGGGGAATCGGCGTTCGTCATCCTGGCAATGCCGCTCCCCATGTCGCTTCTTCCATCGACACCTTGGAAATTGGGAGCATCGCGCGCACCTGGCCGCAACTCGACAGTAAGAGTCGCCCTGGATGTTCCTCGCGTCTTCCTTGTTCGTCATACCCAGGCCCGTGAGAAAGAACTGAACGACCAACAACCCGAAGCCACCACTGACGCTCGAAAGAACGGTTTTCTCTAAGAGAAGAAGCAAAAGGAGCAGCGTTCTCAGCACTGTTCCTCACATTTCGAGGATGCTCTGCTTCTTGAGCGTTCTGCGAGGCTGCTTGAGCGTCTCTCGTGGTTGCTCATGCTCGTGTTCCTTCGAGCGAGACCTGGTACTGGAGTCCAGTCCAGCTTGCTTGTTTCTCACAGATATCACATCATTTCGCTAGACGTGCTTTCGATTCGAGTAGGAATGCGTCTTCGTTCTCAGGGATGGGGTACGTGAAAGGGAGATTGACCGCAGTATGTTAAAGACAAGACAACTCGAGCGTCTCACGCCAGAGTCTCATGAGACGCTCCTCACGATTCTCGAGACCCTTCCTGGGGCCTTGTTTGTGCTCGATGATGCCTCAATAATTATCTACGCCAATGCAAGCGCACAGGCCTTGCTAGGCGCCACACCAGAGACACTGGTTGGAAACAGCTTCTGGCGCTGCGCGCCACAGTTAGTGAGCACGGCGCTTTACCAGGCCATCCAGAAGACGAAACAGACCCGAGCTCTGACCGAGGTGCAGTATGTGTCTTCCGTCACCCAGCGCTGGCTGCACGTGCATCTTTCTTCGACTAGTGGGGGACTCACCTTGCAGTTCCATGAGATGGGAGCACCAGCTGGGCGCCAGGAGATCGTTCACCAGCGCGAGTCCCTCTACATGGAGGTCCTGGAGAACGTGCATGCGGGGATCGTCTTTCTGACGCCCGAGGGGATCGTCTTGGACCTCAATAAGGTTCCGTTAGACGATGCGCAGATCCGACGTGAAGAGGTGGTTGGCAAACCCCTGGTTGAAGGCCCCTGGTGGTCCTTTGCTCCTCCCTGTCAAGCGCAATTACGCGCAGCCATCAAACGCGCCAGCAGGGGCGAAACGGTGCGGTTCGAGACCCCCATTCACCCCAGAGAAGGCATGGAGCGTCACCTGGAGGTCGCGATCACCCCCCACAGGGATGCGGATCACCACGTCGAGTATCTCGTCATGGCTGGCATCGACATCACCGCGCGCAAGCGCGCCGAAGCGGAACTCCATACCCTCATCGATGCCATCCCTCAATTTGTGTGGATCTTGCGCCCCGATGGCTTTAGTGAATACGGCAACCAACGTTGGCGTGACTATACTGGCATGACCCACCAACAATACCAAGGGGATGGCTGGCTCCAGGCCATCCACCCAGACGATTCTCAGCACACGCTGACAGTCTGGCATCATGCATGTGCCTCAGGTGAACCTTTTGAGATCGAATATCGTCTGAAGGAGGGCAAAACAGAGGGGTATCGCTGGTTCTTAGCCCGCGCCATGCCTGTGCGTGATGACGCAGGCCAGATCGTCAAGTGGTTTGGCACCTGTACCGATATTGAGGAGCAGAAACGAACGGAGGAAGCCTTACGCCAGAGCCAGGAGCGCGCGAGCACCCTGATGAACTCCAACATTATCGGGATCAATGTCGCCGAAGGTGAGCAGATTGTGGACGCCAACGACACCTTTCTGCGCATGACTGGCTATACCCGCGAAGACCTCCGCGCGGGGCACATCAACTGGATGCGCATGACGCCTCCGGAGTATCTGGCTCGGACCCAGCAGGCCCATCAGGAACTTGCCACGCAGCAATCGATGCCACCCTATGAGAAAGAGTACGTATGTAAAGATGGTAGTCGCCTTCCAGTGCTTGTGGGTCGTGTCGTCTTACAGTATCACCCATCCCAAGCAATCGGCTTTGTGTTAGATAATTCGGCCCGCAAGGAATTGGAACAACGCAAAGATGATTTTATCAGCATGGCCAGCCATGAACTGAGGAACCCGCTCGCCGCCTTAAAGATGCAGACCCAACTGGTGCGAAAACGACTGGAAAAGCAATCCCAGCACGAGGCTGCCACAGCGCTTTCCCGGGTGGAGGGACCTGTCAAGCAGCTTGAACGCCTGATCGGAGAGCTACTGGATGTCTCCAAGATCCAGGCAGGTCGGTTGGAGTACGTCCGGGAGACGGTCGATCTTGACGCGTTGCTTCACGAGGTGGCCGATACCATGCAGCAGCTACATACGACGCATACCATTGTGGTGCGAGGTGCCGCACCGCGCTTACTCGTCGGAGACAAAGACCGGCTCGGACAGGTCTTCACCAACTTGCTTAGCAATGCCATCAAGTATTCTCCCGGCGCAGAGACGGTCGAGATGGATCTCTCCACCTCCGAAGAGACGGTCACGGTCCGTGTGCATGATCATGGCCTGGGCATCCCACGAGAGCAGCACGACAAGATTTTTGAGCGCTTCTATCGGGCCACCGGTCCCAGGCAGAAAGCGATCCCCGGTTTGGGCATGGGATTGTACATTGTGGCAGAGATCGTCAAGCGTCATGGGGGGACCATTACCGTGGACAGCACCGTCGGGAAAGGATCGACCTTTACGGTGACCCTTCCCAGGAACAGAGATACCTGAGTAGTGAAAGAACACGACGTGTGTCATCGGGGGATGTGGTGCAGCAGAACAGGAACGTGGTTGAAGGCCAATTCGAGCGCGCGAGAGCCTCGGAGAAGCTGTAATGCATGCAAAAAGAGCAGAGAGAGCGGAATTAGCGATCTAACTCTTTTTGATATGTGTTGTTAGCCTGCTCTGTAAGCCAGCCGAGAGCTTCGACCACGTTTCTGTTCCACTGCACCACCTACCCCGTTCCCTCCTTTGAGGAACGTAGCACGAGTTGCGCGCGGCGTCCCCAATTTCCAAGATGTCGATGGAAGAAGCGGCATGGGGAGCGGCATTGCCAGGATGACGAACGCCGATTCCCCTGATTCACGTCAATTTCCCATCTTTCCGTTCAAAATCTGATCACCCTTGAGTTAATTTACCAGCACGCTCATCCTGGGTAATGACTCTTGAAAGAAGTGGTAAAATAGAGGTCAGGAGGACTGACCATGACAGCAACCCCATCTCTGCCAGCATGCCCCAATCCTGCGTGTGCGCAGCCACACGTCATTCGCAATGGCAGTAGCAAAGGACGACAGCGCTATCAGTGTCGTGGATGCGGCCGCTTCTTTGGCGAAACGGAAGGCACACCGATGTATGGCCTGCATACGCCAGTAGCCGAGGTGGCTCAAGCGCTCCTGGTCGTGATGCGCCGAGGAAGTCTGCGGGCGGCGGAAGAGATTACTGGACACAAGTACGAGACGATTGGCCAATGGCTGCGGCGAGCAGGCGAGCATGCGGAGGCCTTGACGGCCATTCTCACGCAGGATCTGCACCTCACAACGGTAGAAATCGACGAGTTTTGGTCCTTCGTGCGCAAAAAAAACGGAGTCCCCGACGAAGCTGATGCCGGTGAACGCTGGGGATGCCTCGTGCAAGATCGCCCTAGCCGCTTCATCGCCGCCTGTGCCACAGGACGCATCGGCGACGATCTCGTCGAGCGAGCGGTCACCCTCACCGTAGCACGCACGCAGGGCCATCCGTTGAACTGGTGCGGCGATGGCTGGCGGGGGTATGCCGCGATCCTCACTCGAGCCTATCGTCAGCCTCTACGTTCGGGCCAGCGCGGTCGGCCCCCACTGGTCGTCCCTCCACATGTGTGCTTGACGCAGACCATCAAGCATCGCGATGAGCATGGGAAACTGCTCTCCGTTGAGATCCGTGCCGCCTTGGGCGAGGTGATCTCCCAACCCGGAACCGTCCATATTGAGCGGGTCAACGGCATGCTCCGCGATCGGCTCAATGCCCTCACCCGCAAGACCCATGCCTTTGCCAAACGGGACGCTACCTGGGATGCCCTGGTCCACCTGCAGCTTTTTGAACACAACTGGATACGCCCTCATCGCGCATTACGTCTCCCAATGCCTGCGGAGTCGCGACGCTATCAGCCACGCACTCCTGCCATGGCCTTGGGACTCACCGACCATCCCTGGTCCTGGATCGCGTTCTTGACCACTTCTCTCTACACCACTTCTCAATAGAGTCACTACCTCATCCTGCCGTCCTGGTAATTGCGCTCAATGTTCGACGGATTTTGACTGAAGGATCGAATTGTGTATTCAAGGGTCGATCCAACCGGAAACCGCATGGGTGGAACCGCTTCTGGAGCAAGAACTTCGATGCGAGAGAGGTAAACCTGTGTCACCTCTCTTCTTCTGAAGAATATCCTTTTGTCATAAAAAGCAGCCGGGTCTTGGAAATAGCGTCGAACTTTCGCCTCAAGGAAATTGCGCTCAATGTTCGAAGCGATGGCTCTCAGCCCAGTATTTTCGTTCGAACATTCAGCTAAATTACCACGTCCTCCAAGCAAGAATGCTGTATACTCGTAAGAGAGAGAAAGACCACTAGGCCCTCGTACGCTGTCCTACTCAGGAGATACCTATGGACACTTCCTTCGAAATACTGCTCCCCGATGGTCGCCGCATCCGTCTGACGCCTGAGCAAGCCCTGGAATTTGTTGCCTGGCTTGCTCCACACATGCCTGACCTCCCAGAGGCCCTGGACACCTGGCTCGCACAACAACATCCCCTCACCCACGACCTGCCGCCACTTGAACCCTACTGCGTGGTTGAACGCTCACCCCTCAACGGCCGTTATTACATCGCCGATGCAGGCCTCGATATCCCCGATTTGTGAATCTTCGCCTATCGCTGCCCCTCTGGGGAGTGGAGCAGAGCGCGGCTTGCGGCTCCAGCTCCTGCATCGGCATCATTCCCCCTGGGACACGTCGGGCAAAGAGCAAGAAACATGGTGCGGTGGTCCGCCAGGGGGTGACCGGGATCTTTTTGCCCTGGCAGACCACACGCCCCTGCTCGTATTCTACCAGATCCTGGCCCCATCTGGCGAGCAATCACTTCAGCTCATGGATCCACGGACCTGGCACGCTTCATCAGGACTCCCCGCATGCCCCTGGTGGAGGCCCGAGACGAGGATGCGGAGCACCTTGAGCAGGCGGAACATCGTGCCGCCTGGGTGGCCTTTGGGTTACATAGTGACCGCTATTCCCTTTTTCTCCAACAATTCATGGATATCACTTAGTATGTCATCTAGGTCGCGTGGTTCTATAAGCTCACCTTCATCAATGGGAGAAAACTCAGCTAACAAGAACCCCACGTTGATAGAAGAGCATCAAGTTTACTGGGTCTCCTGTGGGATCTCCCGCTGTTCATCCTTTCTCACAAGGGGTCAAGCTTGCATTAACAACTGGCAAGGCAATGCTTCTCTGAGGAGATGGATGAGTTGCTTCAGACGTGCATGCACACTGCCCAGTAGAGCAACCTCTCTTCTCATGCTCTTGCGTTTGGCAACAGGCGCAATGGGAGTAGTAGTCAATGACGCGCCCGAGGCGATCAAACTCAATGTGGCAGCAATCCAGTACCACTTGCTTCAGCTTTTCGTGCGCGCGCTGCACCCGTGATTTAGCTCCTGAAAACGAGAGACCCAGACGCGTTGCCAGTTCTTTCTGCGAGACACTTTGCACATCGGTCAGCAGAAGGGCCTCTTGATACGCAGAGGGCAAGCAGGCAATCATCCTAGCGACCGACGCAGCCAATTGCGCCTGGAGATCTTCCTCCGGGATTTCATCGAGAGGCAGCATCTCCTCGGCATCCTCTAATGGAACGTCCCACCTCCTTTTCCGATAGTGATCGATGATCAGATTGCGCGCGATCTGGTACATCCAACTTTCTAGCTTATCCTGTTCGCGCAACGAGTCGGCCTGCGTGTGCATCTTGAGGAAGGCCTCCTGGAGCAGGTCTTCAGCCTGCTCCTCGGTTGCCACGCGTCGACGGATAAAGCGATAGAGGGGGTCATGGAGTGTTTGCCAGGCGGACTCAACCGTGTGAACCATGCATTCATACCTTCTCTTCTGATGGTGTATATCTGCCTGTATTATGCACAGCACGTCAAGGGCTGGGAAGGGCAACAGAGCTGCACCTCAACGTTCCTGGTTTCATCGGTGCCAAGGAGCAACGAAACTCCATGCTTGAGCCCAGTGGTGACAACGTCTATCCATACGCTTTTTCTCCTGTCTGCTTCCCTGGCCACACGCGCTGTATGGAGCTGATGTAGGTGGAGGCGAGCCTGTTCATAGTCCTGTTGGCGCCAGTGCGCCAGTACCTCTTCTCGAAACATCTTCATGTCCCTTTCAGTTGTTAAAATCATTTCTATCCATGTAGACGGAGCTGGATGAAAAAGGACGCATCTGGACACGCAGCCGTTGTGGCCTGATTCCAATTACGCCATCATCTTTGCTTGTTGGCTTCACAGTTTGTACACAGCAACAGCATATGGAATTGTTGCGTCTTTTAGCGAGGAGGGACGTCTACCTAGATGAACATGCCTCAAGGCATACAGAATTGAACAGATGAAACGAAAAACAAAGGAGTATGCATTTATGACCCAGGTCTCCAAATCGTCAAAACCAGCAGCTAAAGGTGGTTTTCAGCACGGCCTTCCCACCGTTTCAACCTTGCCGGTTCAGCAGAGTGGATGTTGTGGCACAACGAGCCAGTCCGCAAACACAGGATGTTGCGGCGAACCTACGACCAGCCAGGCTGTCGTCGCCTCAGATGCACAGGCAACGGGCGGGTGTTGTGGCACGACCAGTCAGTCCTCGGAAGCAGGGTGTTGTGGAGAACCCACAATCAGTCCCGCCCTCGCCGCCAATACGCAGCCGACAGGTGGGTGTTGTGGGGAACCTGTGAAAGATTCTTCCGCTTCGGGACAACAGCGATGCTGCGAATAACACGAGGTAGATAGAAGGAGAGACAGCATGGTAATTGAGCAAGCCGCCCCGTCTGGCCTTCTCGCGGCCCTCACGCTTCTCGATCCGGATCGCATGATGGAGCACGCACACCAGTTGTGTGCTCCCGCTTTTGCAGGTCGACGGGTGGGGACGCAAGGACACGCAGGGGCAACGGATTTTCTCGTGGAACAATGGAAGACCCTGGGCTGGGAGACAACCACACAGGCCTTTCCGCTTTCGGCTCCAGTAGTTGAACAGGCCGCCCCGCTCCTGCTAGAACAGGTGACATCGGAGGGTGAGGTGCTCCGCACCTTTGTACAGCGTACCGAGTATTGTGGGCACCCACGCTCCGCCTTTCAGCCTGAAATAACAGAAGGGACAGTTGTTGCGTTTTCGGAAGAGGGTGCTCATGATCGCTATCAGGGAGCGTGGGTTGCGCTCGATGCCGTGCCACAGGAGGCGGCATTCACGACGCTGGCCAGCGAGCTTGTACAACAAGGAGCGCTTGGTCTGCTGACCCCTCTCTACGCAACCGCTGATGGCTACCTGGTAAAGCGTATCATTGCCAGTGCCCCCGTTGCCCTTCCCGTACTCTCAGTTCGCGCAGACCTGCACGCACACCTGGTAGGGACAAGGATACGTGCACGCGTTCCGGTCTTTGCGCACCAGACCCAGGGATATAACGTTCTGGCGCAACGTCCTGGAACCGATGAGCGCTTGGCCAATGCGCCCCTGATCTTGGGGGCTCATTATGATGGTGTTGGCGATGATGTGGGAGGTCCGCGCCTTCCAGGGGCCACAGATAACGCGGCTGCCGTCGCGGTCATCCTCGAACTCGCACGAGTGATCACGCAGGCTCGCCTCCAGTTTAGGCGCCCTCTCCTCTTTGTGGCCTTTGATGCGGAAGAAGTCGGGGTGCAAGGGTCCTCGGCCCTGGCCGCTCAGCTCAAAGCACAGGGGAAAGCACCGCTCATGCTCAATCTAGATGGGGCAGCCTGTCTCAATGACGCCGTCTGGATCGAGCCAGCTTCCCAGGCTGAACCCTTGCTCCAGGCGCTTGATCAGGCAGGATGTTGGCTCGATATCCCGCTTATCGTTGGGAACATTGCGTCGGATCAGCGATCATTTGTTCAGGTAGGCTTCCCCGCAGTGAGAATGAGTGTTGGGGTAGCACAGTTGCATACCCCTGGTGATGCGATTGAGCGCGTACAGCCAGAGGCGCTACGTATTGCAGCGACCCTTCTCCTCGCCACTCTCTGGCAACTGGCTGCGTAAAGCACCAAAGAGAGATCGTGTCGGCAGACCTTCTATACGGAAGATCTGCCGACACGATCTCTCTTTTCATTTATCCTTTCTGTTGCGTACTAGCTTACGTCGTCTATTGTCTGGCTGGGGGCGTGAGCGCAATGCCGATGCCCGCCAGGAGAAATCCCCCGGCACATAGCCAGAACGCGAGGTCATAGCGCCCGAGCAGGTCGTAGAGCCAACCCGCTGCCAGGGGACCTGCCGCATTGCACAGGGCAATGGGCAATCCTTGCAGGGCCGTGATGGCTCCATACGCTTTCTTGCCAAAATAGTCGGCCACCACCGAGGCTTTGAGCGGAGAGATGGCACCAAAGGCCGCTCCATAGAGGAGCACATACACGAGTAACCAGGGAACCGATGGGGCCATGATGAGAAAGACGACCCCCAGGGCCTGCACAACATGACAGAATCCAAGCAGCACACGTGGGGAGACGCGTTCACTCAAGAGGTTGAGCCCAACGCGTCCTGGTAAACTTGCCAGCCCTAATCCACCGGCGAGAGTCGCGGCAAGCACTGGATCATATCCTCGCTGGATCAGATGCGCGACCTGGTGCGTAAACAGGACGGTATTGCCAAGCATAGCGATGGCAAACGACACGGTCAACATCCAAAACGGACGTTGGCGCAAGGCCTGCCGAGCTGTCACCCCGTCTTCTCGCAATAATGCGTGCCCTTGCGGCTTCTGTGATCGCTCTCTTCTGGGTGCTCGGCGCAGCAGCAGTCCATGCAGCGGCACGGCAATGACGAGATGGAGCCCCCCAAAGAGAAAGAGCATGTTCCGCCAGCCCATCATGGGGAGCAAGACCCCCGCCAGGGGAAAGAAGATGGGTGATGCCAGCCCACCCAGAAAGGTCAGGACCGCAAAAGCCTTGCCTCGTCCCTGCTCAAACCAGGTCGTAATGACGGTAAAGGTGACCGGATAGAGGAATAACGCCATCGCAATGCCCATGCCTCCCGCCCATAAGAGCGCGAATTGCCAGGCAGCATGCGCAGATGCCAATCCAAAGAAGGTCAGTCCACCCAGCAGAGAACCCAGCGTCATGAGCAGGCGAGCGCCATAGCGGTCCACCAGATAGCCAACGGGGACGCCCAACAACCCGGCGAGGAGCAGGCTCACCGCGTAGACACTGGAGATGCTGGCCCGGTTCCAGTGAAAGGTGTCGCTTACGGGAACGACAAGTGTCCCAAAGAGATATTGTGTGGTGCCATACGAAAGAATCGTCGTCAGGCCAAGCACGCCAACGAGAATCCAGCCATAGGAAGAGTGTCCGGAAGAGAAAGGCCCCTCCTCCCGTACGGGAGCATATGCCAGAGGCTGCTGGGAAGAGGAGAGCCTCTCCCCAGCATTGTTGCTAGCCACAGCAGTTCCCTTGCGCCACGACCTGGAGGCCCTTGCCAGAGAATTGCCTGACCCCGAGGTTCAGGGGCACCTGAGCGGGTTGCGTTGCACAACATCCCACGCTCTCAGTGACTTCCTGTGCCTCTGCCGCAGGAGAGGCGCAGCAGGACCCACCGTTATCCGCCGAGCAGACGCCCGTCTCCGGTAGTTCGAGTTCGACCCGGCGCGCACGCTCCCAATCACCAGTGAGGGCCGCGACAATCGAGCGCACCTGTTCGTAGCCCGTGAGCATCAAGAAGGTCGGCGCGCGGCCATAGCTCTTCATCCCCACGATATAAAAGTTGGCTTCTGGATGGGTCAGCTCATCCACCCCATGGGGCGGGACCGTCCCGCAGCTATGGACATTCGGGTCAATCAACGGAGCCAGGACCGCAGGACTCTCCACCGCAGGATCCAGTGCGAGACGTAGCTCGTTGACGAGAGAGAGGTCGGGGCGGAAGCCGGTCGTCGCAATGATCTCATCGACTGGGGGAAGCTCCTCTTCGTAGCCTGCCAGGGAAATACCCTGCTCTGTCTTGTAGAGTTTCTGAATCTGGACATTGCGTACCAGGCGTAGCTGATCGCTTTCTATCAGGCGGCGGATACGTGCACCGAGTTGCCCGCGTTCGGCGAGCGCATCACTCTCACCACCACCATAGAGCTGACCAGCCTCCTTGCGACGGATCGCCCAGAACAGCTGGGTGGCAGGCTCCTCTCGTGCCAGGGCATCGAGTTCAAGCAGCGCATTGAAAGCAGAGTGCCCACTACCAACAACCAGCACACGACGGCCCATATACCGTGCTCGGTCTTTGCCCAGGACATCGGGAATGCCGTAGAAGATGTGTTGTCGCAAGGCTCGTTCGCCTAATGCAGGCATGCCATGAGCACCCAATGTATTCGGCTGCTGATAGGTCCCCGAAGCATCAATCACGGCTTTGGCCAGCACATCTTCCTCTTCACCACTGGCATGCTCGACACGAAGCACAAAGGGCGCTTCCTCGCGACCAGGCGTTTTCATCTTGTCATATCCCAGGCGTGTGACGGCCAGGACACGCGTCTTGAGGTGCAGATGGGGGGTGAGTGCAGGCACCTGGGAGAGGGGTGCGAGGTACTGCTCAACCAGCTCACGCCCTGTGGGGTAGCCCTCAGCGTCAGGAGCCTGCCAGTCAGTTTCCTCTAACAGCGAGACCGCCTCTTTATCGAGCATATAACGCCAGGGAGAGAAGAGACGGACATGTCCCCATCTCAACACTGAAGCCCCTACCGTATCGCCTGCTTCAAACAGAAGAGGGGTTTCTCCGCTGCGCAGAAGATGTGCAGCCGCAGCCAGTCCAACCGGCCCCGCACCAATAATAGCCACTGGAAGTGAAGGGGATATTTCAGATACCATCGATTGACTCATAGTGTGTCTCCTTCCAAAGAAACATATACTTTTTTGTTTGCTACATAGTATGACGAGATGACAGGTCAAAGGACGCAGTGGCAAGATTGCTGGCAATGAGATATTCGACAATCACCACATCGCGCCAGGTGCCATCAAGTTGTCCATGTTTTTCATAGATGCCCACTTCACGAAAGCCCAGTGAGCGTAACAGGCTCCGGCTGGCCTCGTTCTCCACAAACACACGTGAGAGCAGTTTCCAGAATCCCGCAGTAGCGCTCTCCTGAAGCAGATGCGTCATCGCCAGGCGCCCTGCCCCCTTACCTCGCCAATCGCGCCGAACATAGACCGAGAACTCCGCAATACCTGCATAGCAGGGGCGCGAGCGATACAAGGAGGTGGAAGCATAGGCGATGATATCCTGCTCCTGCTCCACCACCATAATGGGATGGATGCCGTCAAACCAGGATGCGATCATGGCCTCGGTGCGCAACTGCGTCTCAAATGTCCCTACCCGATCCTCGATTCCCTGATTGTAAATAATTGCAATCGCCGAGGCATCAGCAACTGTGGCTACTCGCACCCGCATGCTGTCCCTCCCTGATCCGCACTGTCAGTTGTCTCCGCCTCAGTGGTCAGGGTCTGTAAGGCCTGCTGGAGCAGTTCGAGGGAGGAACGGACCATCTCATGCTGCGCTGCGGGAATATGTTCGAATGTTTGCTCTGCCAGGTCATTAAGGGTACCGCTCAGTTCGGCCAGGCGCTCCTCACCTGCGGCAGAGAGCGAGAGTTGCACCGTTCGCCGGTCCCGCGTACTGGCTACTTTCTCCACCAGTCCTTCTTGCACCAGTTGCTCAACGGCGCGACTGGTCCAGCCCTTATCCAGGCCAACCCGGCGACTGAGTTCAGCCAGCGTTACAGGGCCACTTCGTCCCAGTTCTGTCAGCACATTACACTGGGTAGAGGTCGTTCCCCTACAATAGGCCACACAATTGCGCTGCAGTTGCACATGCAGGCGTGCGACTTCTCGTAATAATGCCCCTGTCGAGACATGAGATCCCATCGTGTTCCTCCTAACCTTTTCGTTGCGGCAAGCAACGAGTGATATGATCAGTATATCTCCTCGCTATTCTGTTGTCAATAGCAACGTTGTGTGAGACAACAAATGAACGGGGTTTTCAGCGAAAGTGAGCGCTACGGCATTCGTGTGACCTCGATGACGCTGCCAACGGTCTCTGGCACCGGGTCTCTCTTCTCAATCTGTTGTTGCTCTAACCATCGTCTCACGTCCATTGCGGCACGAGCACCATCCGCCGCTGCGGTAATGGCCTGGCGGTAGTAAGGATCAGCCACGTCTCCGGCAGCAAAGACCCCTGCGATGGAGGTCATCGTCCGTTCGACGGGAAGAATATAGCCTTCTTCGTCGAGTTGCAGCACCCCGCGAAACAGATCGGTGTTTGGATGATGCCCAATGGCGAGAAACACGCCCTGAACCGGTAACTGAGAGACGGTCCCTGTCTGCATGTTGCGTATGTAAATGCCTTCTACAACATCGTCCCCGAGAACGTCTATCACTTCGCTTTCCACAATGAAACGAATGCCGGGGTGTTGCCGTGCTTTTTCCACCAGGATCGGGCTGGCACGAAACGTCGAGCGGCGATGAACGATGGTCACCTGCCTGGCATAGCGTGTCAGAAACAAGGCCTCTTCCATCGCGGTATCCCCGCCACCGACCACCACAACGTCTTTCTCGCGGAAGAAGAAGCCATCACAGGTGGCGCAGACCGAAACGCCGCGCCCAAGGAGGCGTTGCTCGTTAGGAAGTCCGAGCCAGCGCGCACTCGCTCCCGTGGCAATGATCACCGTGCGCGCATGATACTCATCGGTATCCGTTTGGACCACGAACGTACGAGATCGAAAGTCGACTGCAATCGCATCCTGTGGAATGAGTTCTGCTCCGAAACGCTCAGCCTGTGCCTCCAGTCGTTCCATCAACTCGGGTCCCAGGATGCCGGTATCAAAACCGGGAAAGTTTTCTATCTCAGTCGAGAGCATTAATTGCCCACCCGCCTGATAGCCCTGAAACACTGCAACAGACAGCCGGGCACGAGCAACATAGGTTGCGGCCATATATCCTGCTGGTCCAGAGCCAAGAATCACGACATCATACTGCTTGTTCATTGCGTCACCTGTTTCATCGAGTTTTTAATAACGTTGCTGCTAGCAACGAGTTTTGGTGAGAGTATACCTCTTCCTTCTATCGTTGTCAATAGCAACGTTGGCTCCAGCAACAATTCACAATGGAGGCAGAGGCTCTCTTTCCTCAGAGAAGCATCCTGGCATGGCTTTCTCGCATGGGCACGTCAATCTCTCCATCGGTTTTCCCCTTTCCCCTTGGCAGTGTCGGCACCCTCTTGCCTGTCAATATGCTGAGCATGCTCACGCTCAATGATGGGCAGTACCAGATGCGACGGAAAAGTATCGCTATGATACACGCGATTTCTCGCCTGTACACACGCTTCCGCGCTCTCAGCGGCGAGTGTTCCGCCTGTATTGGTATGGCGATCAAAACGTGGGAAGTTGCTGCTGGAAATCTCCAGGCGAATGCGATGTCCTACACGAAACACATTTGAGGTGGCTCCTAAATCGAGATGTAAGGTATAGATATGACCCGGTTCTATCAATGTTGGGTGCGCGAAGGAGTCTCGATAACGGGCGCGCAAGATGCCATCGGTGAGGTTTTCAGCACGTCCATCGGGGAAGACATCAACCAATTTGCCTGTGAAATCGGTATCAACCGCAGAGGAGGAGACAGAGAGGACCAGTTCAATCGGGCCAGTCACTTCCAGAGGGCGTGTGAGAGGAGGTGTGGTATAACATAAGACATCTTCACGTGCCTCGACCTGGCGTTGATCACATGGCCCTGCGAGACCTAGGATAGCTCCGCCTATGGTTGGAACAGGGTGGTGCGGATCGTAACAGTAGACATCCTCTGGTTCTTGGCTCGCGTGCTCAGGTGAAAGAACCCCATTACCAGCCGTGCTGTTGGCATGACCCTCACTGTGCAAGTAGTAAGGGCGATACTGCGTATCAGGCAGAGGCCACGCTTCTTCCTCGCGCCAGACATTGGCTCCCATCACAAAGAGCCGTACTGGCTTTTCTTGCTCAATCCCATTGTCGATCCCCTTGAGCCAGTGATCATACCAGCGGATCTGCATAGTAGTGAGCATCTCTTTGGCCGCGCTGGCCTCCCCAAAGTGTCGCTCAGGGAAGCCAGACTGAAAGTTGCCGTGTGACCACGGGCCAATGACCAGATGTTGCTGCTGGCGAGCAAGGGCATTCCCTGCTCGTTGTTTCATATTTCGGTAATACGCCAGATCTTCCGTCAAAAAGAGATCGAACCAGCCCGCAATCGTGAGAGCGGGCACCATACTCTGCTCATAGAGGGCCTCGGGCACCAACTTCTGCCAATAGGCGTCATCATCAGGGTGCGTCAACCACTCCACATAGTAGGGCGCGTATTGCTGGAGTGGGGAGATATCGATGAGGGGGCGTTGTCGATAGAGTGCCTGCATGTTGCGTTGAGCCTGTATAATCTCCTCTAACGCAGCCGTCATTGCTCTTCCCTGTCCAATGCGGCGTTGAATATCTCCCGCAATCAATTGCGTCAGCGTCATGGTCAGGACCACATTGAGGAGCAACGCACCTCCCTGATAGGGGCGGAACGTGGTTTCTGGGGATTGAGCGGGCGCAATGGCCTGCAACGCCGCTGGTTGTGTGCCTGCAGCCTGTCGCTGTGTCACGCCCTGATACGAGATGCCAAACATCCCGACCTTCCCTGTTGACCAGGGTTGGCTGGCCGCCCAGGCAATAGTATCGGCTCCATCTGTCTGCTCATGGCATAGCGGGGTGAACTCACCTTCGGACGCGTACAGTCCTCGTGTGTCCTGTGCGATGACGACATAGCCAGCCTGCACTGCCCGCTCCACGTCCAGATTCAATTCGAGAAATACGCGTTTCTCTCGAAGCCGTGGTATTGGGAAGCGCAGATCTTTGTTATAGGGAACGCGTGTCAGGAGGACCGGCCATTGCCCCACCGTTGCCGGTCGGTAAACATCGGTCGCAAGTCGCACCCCATCCCGCATCGGGACCATGAGATTTTCTTCAACAATCATCGTTACCAGGAATTCCTTTCTGTGTTGATCTCTGTTGATCTGCATCGGTCTGTTTCGGTCATAGCATCAGCATGCTTCTCACAAAGAGAAGCGCTGCTCTTCCATCTGTTTCCTTGCTCTCTTCTGGAAGGGAGACGAAACGGATTGATAAAGGACGCATTGCTCACCTGTGCGTTTCAGTGGCGTTTTCTGGAAAGGGTATAGGCGTTGGTTGCTGTTTCTTCAGCGCTATTGCAGGCTGGGGGGTGAACACGATCCCAAGCGCAGCCAGTAGCAAGACGCCGACACAGAGCCAGAAGGCGAGCGTATAGTTGTGCAACTGGTCATAGAGCCATCCCGCAGCGAGTGGTCCAAGCCCGGAGCAGAACGCCACAAAAATTCCTTGAAGCGCGAGAATCGAGCCATACGCGCGGCGACCAACATGCTCCGCCATCACTGAGGCATACAAAGGAGAGATCGCGCCGTAGGCGGCTCCATAGAGGAGCACATAGGGGATAAGCCATCCAGGCGATGGGGCCAGAATCAGGAGCACCATCCCGGTTGCCTGTGCGAGCACACTTCCCCATAGCAGTGTCTGAGGAGTTACCCGTTCGCTGATCAGATTGATGAACACGCGGCCAGGCAGGCTGGCCAGTCCCAGCCCACCTGCAACGGTGGCTGCCAGCACCGGATCATAGCCACGCGCAATTAAAGCGGGGATCTGATGCACCTGGACCACAGCACTGTCGAGCATGACCAGTGAGAGGGAACCCGTCAACAGCCAGAAGGCAGGGACATGTATGGCCTCGCTCAGCAACATGCCTGGTATGCTCTTTTTGTCGGTCGGGAGGTCAGATGGAGCATATTGCTGCGATGTCTGTCCATCTGGCAAAAGTCCGAGATCTTCTGGGTGGCGTCGAAGCAGGAGCCCATGCAGTGGCATGGCAATGAGCAGATGGAGCAACCCCAAAATGAGGAGCATGCTCCGCCAGCCAAGGTGCTGCACCATCCATCCTTCACTGGGAATAAAGAGTGGTGATGCGAATCCTCCCATCAGTGTGAGGACCGCCAGGGCTGACCCCCGCTTGTGCTCAAACCAGTTCGCCACAACGGTAAATGAGAGTGGATAAAAGGTGAGAGCTGTTGCTAAGCCGATGCCAAGCGCCCACCACAGGTAGAACTGGGATATTGCCTGGACAAAAGAGAGGCCGATGAGCGAGAGCCCGCCCACCGCTGAGCCCAGCGTCATGAGCAAGCGCGCTCCCCAACGATCCGCAAGATATCCCACCGGCACCCCCAGCAACCCGGAAATGATGAGTCCACAGGAGAAGGCCCCAGAGAGGCTGGCGCGTTCCCAGTGCAGGCTCGTGCTCAGAGGCAAAACCAGGACTCCGAAGAGATATTGCGTTGTCCCATACGAAATAATGGTGGTGAGGCCCAGTACCACCATGAGTATCCAGCCATAATACGGAGATCGTCCTGTCGATCTAGAAGGTCTGCGCATATCACTCTTTCTTCTTTGATAGCTGAACGTTCAGCAATCTCTTACTTCACGATGCAGGAGACCTACGAATGATTCCCATGGGGTACTTCCTCTCTCTGCGAGAACACACTCCCTTCTCCAAGAGGAGATCTCCTACACGGGCCATCAGATCGAGCTGAGCTTCACTGCAACGGCAGGAAGCTCAGCTCGATCTGGTCGGCTACTTTCCAACTGTGGAGAGCGTTGTCTCACGTTCTCTCGGTGAAGGGAGAACCGTCTGGAGATAGCGTCGTAGGGGGCTCATGATGGCAATCGCATCAGGACCGACCCCTCGTAACGTCGCGGACGCAAACGTTCTCTGGAACTCCAGCCCCAGGTAGTAGAGCCCCGGCGTCGTCAGACTCACACCCATCTTCTGTACGGCCTGCCCGTCGGTGTCAAGTGCCCCAAGATCGGCCAGAAAGCCCAGATTGTGACGATAGCCCGTTGCGAAGATCACACTGTCAATTGGTTCTTCTTGCTCATCTTCCCATATCACCCCCTCTGCGGTAAATCGGCCAAACACTGCGCGTCTCTCAAGCCTCCCCTCCTTAAGAGCAGGCTGATAGCGTCCCGTGTCAATCACCGCCGTGGGTGCATGCCGCTCCCAAAAGGTGCTGAGGGGGAAACGATCCAGGCCAGTGAGCCAGGCCCAGAAGTGAATGTCGCGACCAAGAACACGTTGTGGACGGAAGCGCAGTGGTGCCCGGCTGGCAATCGTAACACGTGCAACCTGGGCAAGCTCGACTGCGATCTGGAGGGCAGATTCACCTGCCCCTACCACCAGAACGCGTTGCCCCTGGAAGGGTTCTGGACGCCTATAGGCTGACGAATGGAGGATCTGTCCTTTAAAAAGGTCTTGTCCGGGGAATTGAGGGAGGGATGCTGAAACGGCCCGGTGGCGGCAATGAGACTCAAGGCTTCATAGGATGTCCCGGCGGCTGTTTCCACACGGAAATGCTGCCCTGTTCGCTGGACCCGTTCTACACGAGACTGCACATGCACAGGCAAGTGAACATGCTGGGCATAGGATTGCAGATAGGCGATCACCTCGTCTCGGTGAGGGTAGCGTTCTGGATCTCCAGGAAAGGGCAGTCCCGGAAGCGACGAAAAACGAGCAGGGGAAAAAAGGGTCAGACTGTCATAATAATGAGGCCATGAGCCCGCAGGGGATGCTCCCGCCTCCAGGAGCGCAAAATCAAGCCCGGCTCTTTGGAGCATAGAGCCAGCAGCAAGCCCTGCCTGTCCAGCCCCGATCACCAGTGTATCAAACATACAGCTTCTCTCCTTTACATTTCCACAGTTCGCGAATTGACGAAATAAAGAACAGCAAGCAAACCACGAATGCTCCTTGTTGTGAGGGGAGCGCGTCCTGGCTTAAGGCTCGCAGCAACGCGTAATAAGGTCGGTGAGATGCGCCAGTTGTTTGAGGGAACGGTCTTTGTCGGGCTGGTAATACACTTCCTTGCCCTCCCGGCGAGAGGTGAGCAGACCAGCTCGTTTCAGAATGGCTAAATGTTCAGATGCCGTAGATTGCCCTAGCCCTGTTTGTTGCGCAACCTGTCCCACAGTGTGTTCCTGGCCGTCGAGAAACACATGAAAGAGAATGCGCTGGCGGGTCTCACTTGCTAACCCGTGTAAGAATTCCTGAAGATCTGTGGTTAGTTCGCTCATGGCTCTCTCACTTCATCATATCGCAATATGTCGATTTTGCCGAGTATACCAGAGCCGGACACTCCCGTCAACCATGAAAAGACATCTACGTGGAGCAGAGATCTGAGAAGGAGACAAGGCGCAGCGAGGCTCTTGTCCTGAGCCTCGCTATTGTGAGATGAGCACGGGATCATAGAGAGAAGCACTACGGACAACCAGCATCATCTCCGGCTTGCTGCACCGCCACAGAGGCAGGTCGGACATGGACTCCGTAGAAGCGCCGCTGAAAGAAGAGTGCGACGTTGACCAGGCCGATCATCACCGGGACTTCGATGAGGGGCCCAATCACTGCTGCGAAGGCTGCTCCCGAATGCAGCCCAAAGACCGCAACCGCGACGGCAATCGCTAGTTCAAAGTTGTTGCTGGCTGCGGTAAAGGCGACAGTCGTCGTTTTGCTGTAGTCGGCCCCAGCCCGTTTCCCCATCCAGAAACTGACCAGGAACATCACCACAAAGTAGATCACCAGGGGAATGGCGATACGAACGACATCGAGCGGAATCTGAACAATAATATTGCCCTTGAGACTAAACATGACAATGATAGTGAACAATAAGGCAACGAGCGTGAGAGGGCTGATTTTAGGGATGAATTGTTCCTCATACCAGGAGCGCCCTCGCCAGCGTAGCAATGCGAATCGCGTGAGTAACCCTGTCAGGAAGGGAATCCCCAGATAGATGAAGACGGAGAGGGCGATCGCACCGATACTGATATGGACTGCGCTTCCTGTGATGCCAAAGAGGGGTGGCAAGAGCGTAATGAAAATCCAGGCATAGACGCTGTAAAAGAGAACCTGGAAGATGCTATTAAAGGCTACCAGCCCGGCGGCATACTCGCTATTGCCCTTTGCCAGTTCATTCCAGACAATCACCATGGCAATACAGCGAGCTAGGCCGATCATGATCAGACCGATCATATACTCCGGGTAATTGCGGAGAAAGAGCAGTGCAAGTGCGAACATGAGTACAGGGCCGATGACCCAGTTCTGGACTAAGGAGAGAAGCAAGATTTTCCAATTGCGGAAAACATCGCCAAGCTCTTCATATTTCACCTTCGCCAGGGGTGGATACATCATCAAAATTAACCCGATAGCGATAGGGATATTCGTCGTTCCCACTTGAAAGCGGTTGATAAAGGCTTCAGTGCCAGGAATGGCGTAGCCAATACCAACGCCGAGAAGCATCGCCAGGAAGATCCAGAGAGTCAACCAGCGATCAAGAAAGGAGAGGCGTTTCTTCGTTTGTGTTTCTTCCATTCTCTTTATTGTATCCTCCAATACGATAGATGTTTTATTGCTTATAAACTAACAATACTCCGGTGTAGATAGAGACAGATTGCGGCCCTGAGAGCTGAGCTGTTGCCACCTGTTTTGTCTCTTGTGCGTGACGAAAGGAGATGGGCCGATGGTGTGTATGAACCCGAAGCCAATTGAGAACACTTTCGCTTCATTGTGAAAGTGTCTCGGATTCAAAGAGGATGGAGCATATTTCCTCTGTTGCATGACCTTCATGGGTTCGTTGTGTGCACACTGTTCTGGGATTGGCGGTAGTCATAGCTTTGCTCCAGTTGTTGTGTGATTTTCTCATCGAAAGGCTGATGGAGAGAAGCAAGAGCTCGCAAGTTGGAGCCTGTGTTTCTTCTCCCCAAGAAATGGGTCTTCGTCTGCTCTCTGTGACACTAATGGGTCATCGTGAGGAGCGCTTGCTCACCAGTCGGTGCTTGCTCATACCAGGGCACCAGCCAGGTACGTTTTGCCAGATGCTGCTCGACATGCTGAATGTGCGGCTGCTCAAGCAATGCGCGCTGTGCCAGCAGTGGATGACGTGTCTGACTGGCAGAGAGACTGGCATTCATCACCCAACCATAAGGCTCAATGCCCGCTCGACGCAGATCTGTTTGCAGCCGCTCGGCTTCAGAGACCGGTGTCGTTTCAGCGAGCGTAATGAGTATCACCTTGGTATACTCAGGATCACGCAAACGCGGCAGAAGTGCGCGTACCGCTTCTGGGACCTGCCCGGTCGTCCGTTGAACCTCCCGATGATAGTGCTCGGCGGCATCAAGCAATAAGAGGGTGTGTCCGGTAGGTGCCGTATCCAGCACCACGAAGCCGTCTTCGGCCTCCTGGACCGTGCGAGCAAAGGCGCGAAAAACAGCAATCTCCTCGGTACAGGGGGAACGTAAGTCTTCTTTCAGAAGGGCACGCCCCTCCTCGTCGAGTGGACCAGCGGCTGAGAGCACCTCTTGCGTATAGCGCTCTGTCTCAAGAAGCGGATCAATCCGGCTCACCATGAGATGGGGGAATGGTGTCGTTCCGACCGTGTGATCAAGATGTGCAGCCGGATCGGTGGTTGAGAGATGGACACGATGCCCTGCCTTTGCCAGGGCGAGCGCGAGCGCCGCAGCAACGGTCGTTTTGCCGACGCCTCCTTTTCCCATGGTCAGGATCACTCCACGAGGCTTCGTTGTCAGTTGACGGACGAGCGCATCCAGACCATCATCTGTTGAGCGTTCTGGCGCATCCTGCTCACCTTCATGGCTTCCCCTCGTCATTGGATCAGACGTGGCGACCTGGGCCAGCGCTCGTAGTGCGGCAAGGCCGGTCAGATTACTCGCGACAAGCGGCACAGTGCGCAGAGGAAGCACTCGCAGCGGCTCTGGAAGAGCGAGCAGAGCTGCCCCTTGACGTTCAACCAGGGCCTGAGCCACCGAATCTTGTGTCTGTACGTCTGGAAAGAGGCCATTGAGGATGAGGCGTTGGTTGGTGATATGCAGTGTCTGCAACTCTTCGCTGGTTCGCGCAGCCTCACGCAGCGGGCTCTCCTCGGGGCGACTCACAAGCACAAGTGTTGTTTGCGTCGCGTCTGAGAGAGCCTGGACCGTCGCCGCATAGTGCTCACGTTGAGCCTCAAGCCCAGCCAGTGGGCCAAGGCAGCTCGCCCCATGCGTGCTGGTTGCGACAAAGCCACTCCAGGCTCGTGGCAAACTCAGGAGGCGAAGAGTATGACCAGTAGGTGCCGTATCGAAGATGATATGATCATACTGCTGCACCAACGGTGCATCCGAGAGCAAACGCGTAAATTCGTTAAATGCCGCAATCTCAACCGTACATGCCCCTGACAACTGCTCTTCCATGTTCTGGACAATGGCGGCTGGCAAGGTCTCTCGATAGGGGCCAATAACGCGTTCGCGGTACGCTGCGGCGCTCGCTTCGGGATCAAGGTTCATAAGGAAGAGACCCTCGACACCGGGCACCGCCGTCACCGTGGAGGATGCAGTGAGACCAAAGACATCATCGAGGTTTGAGGCAGGATCAGTGCTCACAAGCAGGATACGCCGCCCGGTTTCCGCCAGGCGGAGGGCGACGGTACTGGAAATGGTCGTCTTACCCACACCGCCCTTTCCCGTAAAAAAGAGAAAGCGGGTGTGCCAATCAAGCCAGTCCAGAGGGCGTAATGGAGCAAACACATCGCGCAGAGATGAGAACTGCATAGCGTTACAACGTTTCCTAGAGAGGCTCCTGGCCTCTAATAGTGTGCATTCAATAGAAGTGACAGCGAAACGCCTCTCATGCTAGCAGCAGCCGCTCTCAGGATCGCAACAGTTCCCACTAGTAGGCGGTGTTGGCTTGGAAGCAGGGGCCTCAGACGTGGCAGCCTGCTTGATCGCGTTGACGAGTTCATCACGCAAAGGATAATGGCCATGGAATACAATGTTGTCATTGATGAGAATCGCGGGAAGCGCGTTCTCACCAAAGGCTTGCAACAGCCCATTGACACGAGGATGGTTCACGAAGGCTTCTGGCTGTTGCGCCAGGTTGTAGCGTTCCACCGCAACTCCCTGCTCGGCAAGCCACCGCAAATCATTGGCAACCTCAATCAGCTTTGGATCAATGGCGGGTCCACACACACCAGTTGCACAACACATAGCCGGATCATACACACTGAGAGTAGCTTTCTTGACAGAGACCACAGATAACATAGTCGTTTCTCCTTATCGTATATCGTCGATTCACGATAATAGATGGCAAAAAGAATGCGGCTTACAATGCCGCGATGAGCGTCTTCAAATGCGCGACTGCTTCTCGATTGATATTGTAGCAGGTTCTCGGTCCATCAATATCTCCCTGAATAAGCCCTGCCTCCTTCAAGATTTTGAGATGCTGACTGACAGTCGATTGCGCAAGGGGGAGCATTTGTACAATGTCACCACAGATACAGGCGTCAACAGTCTGGAGGAATCGAACAATCTGCACACGGGTTGGGTGCGCAAGCGCCTTACAGTACCGCGCTAACTGGTCACTCGTCGGCTCCACCTGCGAATGGTTACGCTGCTTGTCTTGCTCAGATGCTGATACAAGTGGGATATGTTTCATATGACCTGCCTTTCATCGTCAACCAACGATAAAAGTATAGAAAAAAAGTGAAGCCTTGTCAAGGATGCTCCGTACCCACCCATCAATCGTTGCCTATCCCTGAGGATACGCTGAATGCTGAGGGCCGCCCTCTACTCCTCCCTTCTTGGCGGAAGCTGTCAAAAAGAGGGCGTCTTCGCCAATAATTCTTGTTCAATACGTGCACGAATGGCATCACGAACCTGGCGATAGACGACAAGTTGTTCGTTGTGGCTGCCTGTCGCTCGTGAGGGATCGGGGAATGACCAGTGACGTCGATGCTTTGCTCCCGGAAAGACCGGGCAAGCCTCAGCGGCCGCATCGCACACGGTAATCACGTCATCAAATGGCTCCTGGAGATAGCGATCCAGCGTTTTTGACTCCTGGCCCGAAATATCTATGTCAAGTTCGGCCATCGCCTCAAGAGCCAGTGGACGCACATGGGTCGCTTCTGTGCCAGCGCTATACGCTTCAAACTGTTCACCACCCAACGCTCTCAGCAGCCCTTCAGCCATCTGTGAGCGCGCGGAATTATGCGTACAGAGAAAAAGTACTCGTTGTGTCATGTCCCAATCATCCTTCATGCATGGTCGTCAGAGCGAGGACATCCCTCGTCACAGCCTAGTATACAAGGCCGTGGATGAGAGAGGCAAGAGAGCAGTGTTCCCTCATCCCGTAAAGCGATACCCGATGCCTCTCACCGTTTGTATGCGTTGCGGGTGCGTGACATCCTCTTCAATTTTCTCCCGTAACCAATGCACATACACATCAAGGAGGCGATCATCATGTGTCTCGGCAGAAAGTGCATGAGAAGCCCCAGAAGACCCAGGCGTGCCTGCCTGGATGCGTCCCAAGAGTTCTCTGCGTGCAAGGACTATCCCTCGATGCTGCACAAAGTGGAGCAGCAAATCAAAGAGCCGCGTAGAGAACTCGACTGGCTGCCCATTGAGCCATACCTCGCGCCCAGAGAGATCGAGACGGATATTTCCGGCAATCAGTTCACGTGTGTCTGGCTGATCAGCGGTCTCCTGGGACCCCCTTCCTTCAGGATCAGGACAGCAGCGCAAATGCTGGCTCCTGCGTAAAAGTGCTCGCAGCCGCGCGTGGAAGACCCTCCAGTTGAGCGGCCAGGTCATGTACTCATCGGCGCCAACTTCTAAACCCACAATCGTCTCGACATCGCTCTTGTCGTCTGGCTGTACCGCCAGAAGGAACACAGGAAGTGATGCATGCGTGTGATGGATACGAATCAGACGGCAAAGCTCCAGTCCATCGCGACGTGGGAGAGAGAGATCCACAATCGCCAGCAGCAATGGGTGCGCTTCAAACAGGTGGAAGGCCTGCTCCCCATCGTCGGCGGTCACAAGCTCATAGCCCTCATTCCGCAAGAAATTGGAGATTCCCTGTTGTATGTGCGCATCGCCACTCGCGACCAGAATGGGTGCCTGTGTTCGCTCAAACAGTTCCGTCATGATTGCGCGCTCCCTCTCTTCGCGTTGCCAGATACGTGCCAAGAACGTTCTTGGTCCTCTCATCCTGTGGCTCAAGAAAGAGGTGATGTGTGGGTGCATACGTCACAAGACATCCGTCAACGAGGATGCCCGTCGTATCAGCCAGGCGGCGAGCCTGATAGGGATCGGAGGTGGTCAGAATAATCGTCATCTTCTGCCCGAGCGTGTGAAGCAAGGTCTCGATCTGAGAGGCTGCGGCTGGATCAAGGAGGCTACATGGCTCATCAAGCAAGAGGACATCGGGTTCCAGGGCAAGAGCGCGTGCCAGACACAGTAATTGCTGCTGCCCCAACGCCAGATGGAGCGCATGGTGTGCCAGCCTCTCTTTGACGTCATGCCATAAGCCAACACGCTGTAAGACCTGTTCGATACGCTCATCGAGTTGGCGCTTTCGAAGCCCGTCGCGAAGACGGAGGCCATAGGCCACGTTCTCATAAATTGAGCGTGGAAACGGGTTCGGGCATTGCCAGACCATCCCCACTCGCTGACGCAGGAGCATGGTCTCGGTGCTATTGCGCCCATAGAGGGAAAGATCCTCACCATCCAGCAGGACATTTCCTTCTATATGCACATCAGAGAGCAGGTCGTAGGTATGATTAAGAACGCGTAACAGGCTGGATTTTCCGCTCCCTGACGAGCCGAGAAGGGCCGTCATTCCATAACGCTCGATATCCATCGTGACATGAAAGACCCGTTGTGTTCGTCCGTAGAAAACATTGAGATCACGAATTTCAAACTGCGGTGTTGTGCGTGACATCTCCTGATCCCTTTCCTGTCCTCGTGATACCAACCGGAATGCGCGCCATTGCGCACTCCGATGTGTGTTCCTCCTAATGGTCTTCGCAGAACGACGAGAACGTGTGCAGGCACGTTGGTTCGCTTCTCAGACAGAGAGAACCGTTTCCTATGACACCTGTGAAGAAATGAGCAGTGAGCGGCGTTCTTTTTCCCAGCTCTGCGCGCTCATTTGGACAGGGTCCCAGGGGCTACTTAAGGGCGGCGTATAGGAGAGATCCAGGTTGCTCAATGCATCGACGCTCATCGCATGAAAGAGCGCGGTGGCAAAGATATCAATGCGCTTCGAGACTTCACTACGAGCATGCCCAATCATTTGTGCACCCAGGAGGGAACCAGTCGTTTTGTCGCCCGTCAGGCGAATGTGAAGCGGTTGTGCTCCTGGATAATAGACCTTATGGTCCCAGTGGGTCGTTTCGACCGTCAACGGATCAAAGCCTGCCGCTCGCGCCTCGTCCTCACGTAGTCCGGTACGAGCAATAACCAGGTCGAATACCTTGAGTACCTGTGTTCCCAGTGACCCTGCAAAGAGTTGCTGTCCACCGATGGCATTTTCACCGGCGACGCGACCCTGTTTGTGGGCTGTCGTCCCCAGAGGGAGATAGGTATACTCCTGCAAGAGAGGATGCCAGGTTTCGACACAGTCTCCCGCCGCGTAGATAGCAGGAACATTTGTTTCCATCGCGCGGTTCACGCGAATCGCTCCATAGGACCCGAGAGCGACACCGGCTGTCTGCGCCAGCTCCACGTCCGGGCGCACGCCGACCGACACCAGCACCACATCTGTTTCCAGCGAGACATCCGGCGTTCCTCGCACACGCAAGCGCGTCCCACTCGTGACAATTTCCTCGACCGAGGCTGGAGTGATGACCTGAACACCATGGCGGTGCAATTCCTCTTCGACCCGCTGCCCCAGAGGAATATCAACCGTCTTGAGGACCGCGGGATTATGTTCAATGAGCGTTACTTCCAATCCTCGTTTGCGAAGCGCATCTGCCATCTCCAGGCCAATGTATCCGGCTCCGATAATGACAGCCGAGCGTGGTGGCTGTGGTATAGCAGTAAGCGTCCGCTCAAATGCGAAGCAATCGTCCATTGAATGCAGGCAATGCACGCCTGGAAGATCAAGTCCTCCAATGGATGGGCGAGTGGGGAGCGCACCAGTTCCGATAATCAGGCGATCATAGGCGAATTGATGAAGCGCTCCCTCAGCATCGCGTGCAGTCACCTGATAGGTCATAGGATCAATAGCAATAGCTCGATGATTGAGGAACAGGTGCATCCCTGTTGCCCTGATTTCATCGACCGTCCGATGGGCGAGTGTATGCCAATCGGTGATTTCACCACTCAAATAAAAAGGAAGACCGCAGATACTGAAGTTAGGATACTGATCCGCGACCAGGACGGTGACGTCAGTCGTTGGGTCAAGTTCCCTGGCGCGCAGGGCCGCGCTAATACCAGCATCACTTCCACCGATAATCACAAGACGTATCATGAGAAGACTCCTTGAGAGAAAAATGCAAAGCTATCATTTGAGAAAAAAGGAAAAGGTATTTTATACGGCATAGGCTTTCTCTATCTTTGCACTTTTTGGCTGAGCCGCATCAAGCGGCCAGCAGATCAACCAACGTGTCAGGGTGAATGCCAGAAAGGAACTGCTCATGCAGCCAGTCAAGCAAGCGATGACGATGGCGACGCTGGATTTCGCGCCGGGCTTCGCCAATGGTCACCGCGCGTTGCCACCTGAGTTGCAAGCGGTGCTGTTCTTCCTCCAGAAAGACGTAGAGCAGCATCGCCAGGGTCCAGAAACGCACCAGGGCCTGAGTACTCATGAGCTGGTAGTGGTCCAACCCCAGCTCTTCTTTGCCATCAGCGAAGAGAACCTCAATGTCCCAGCGCGCCGAGATATGGGCAAGCAAGACCTCAACCGAGGCGTCCAGATCACTAGAGGCCCAATAGCGCGCCTGGGAGAGCGGAGCCGAGAGCGAGTGGCGCACGATCACAACCTGACAACGGTACAGTTTGCGTACACTGGTGGTCACCACATGGACAGACACCGCTTTGCCGCCGCGCGGCCAGGAAGTCTGGACGAAATCTTGCTCTGTCAAGCCGGCCAGATAATCACTCAGTTTCTGCCACCGCCATCCTTGCGGCGTGGTGGCATCGGCAATGCGCAGCCACCGGTTGCTCTTGATCCCGGTCGTGATGAGGAAGTCTCGATCACGAGCCGCACGCCACAGGCATTGAGCGCAGTACCAACTGTCCAGCAAGACATGCGTTTTTGTCCCGACGACTGGCTCAAAGGTGCGAATGAGTGTCTCCATCAGCGTGATCTTGCTCTCAAACGCCACGTCTTCGCTTACGCAGACCTTCTCCTGTCGGTACAACTGCGGAGCCAAGGGGCACCTGCGATCCAGCAACACGTAGAGTCCCTGCACCAAACTGTGGCCGACGATGCGCTGCTCGTAGGTGGTCGAGTGATGCTTGCCCAGACCCTGCATCTTGCGCCCTTTCGGTTTGCTCATCGTGGAATCATCTCCAATCAGATACCCGGTCACCAAGGGATCTTTGGGGCGACCTCGACGTTTGGGTTGCGCCTGACGTTGTTGTTCCCGTTCGGCTTCCACCAACGGCTGCATCTCGGTGCGGAAGCGTTCCAGCCAGACGACGACCAATGCTTCGGCTACCCACGGAGCTTCCGAGAGAATGCGACTCAACCCGCTCAAGCTGGGAGGCTGCGCAATCTTGCTCAGCATCCCCGAGAGCGTGCGCCTGCCCTCGCATTCCAGCAGCCCCAGCAGGACGGTCACGAAGTACTCATATTGGGGCTTGGAGAAGACCGCACGGAACCGCTCGGCAAAGTAGCGCACTTCTGCATCCAGACAGAGAATAGGCTGTGGCATCGGACACCTCCGTGGTTTCAGGTTGTTTGTTACCTGTTTGATACCACATGGTGTCCTTCCCTGCTACCCTCTTTTCAAAAGTGCAAACATAGAGAGGCTTTGATGAGCAGATTGATGCGTGACGCAATTAAGTCACGCGTCCAACGAAATGCCAGGCGTTGTTCTTGTGGATCTCCACCTTGGGCAATAGGATCAGGAAAATGCCAGTGAAGATACTGGCGAGCAGCAGAAAACGTCGGGCAGGCTTCAGTTTTCTCATCGCAAATGAGCACTGCAAGGTCAACCGCCAACTGACAAGGAACGCGTGTCAGATCGTAGATGGCATACTCATCGTGTTCGCTAATAGGTTGGCCCAATTCCCCATGACTTTGGCTGCCAGTGGATGCAATGTCTCAGGAGGGCTTCCCGTGCTCCAACTGAGAAATCGTCCCGCCCCTCGTGCTCGCAGGAGCGCAGCAGCCATATGAGATCGAGTTGCCGTTGGACTCAAAAAGACCACACGCAAGGGAGAGCGGGTATGTGCCTGAGAAGAATCACTCTCTGCTCCATAGGCAGACAATGGCAACGATCCCTGAGAGGAAAAGATCCCGTGCATCAGTGCGTGTGTAAGAGATGAAAGGCGTTGTAGTACGTGCATCATCGCTTTTTCTCCATAGATAGCCCCTCAAGAAATGACAAGCGGTCCTACTGTTGTTAGTTTCACAAAATGGAATCCAGGGCCACAGAATGTTTGCGTCGCACCTGTGTAGCTGTTTTCGCTGAATTCTGAGAACAGAAACGTCAGGAACGACCATCTCCTCTTCCAAACCACGACGACTCTCGTTTCTCTCGAGATGCTACACGACGTGCTGATGCGGCCTGGCGTGTTCGCGTTCGATAAGAAGAAGGAAATAGCGGATACGCGTCATTAATTGGCGCGCGGTCAACTCGAAGATCTGAGAGCGCTCTTCTTCATCGCCCTCAGCTTCAGCTGGATCAGGAAAACTCCAGTGAATACGCTCAGGATCGCCAGGAAAAGCAGGACAGGATTCCCGCACACGATCACAAACCGTAATGACATAATCAAAGGTCTGGCCAGTAAATTCACGAAGATGCTTGGAGTGTTGGTGACCAATATCCATTCCAAGGGTGTGCATCGCTTGTACAGCCAGGGGATGGAGTTGTGTTGGATGGCTCCCTCCACTCGCGACTTCGATCCTTCCGCCACTGAGAGCACGTAACGCTCCTTCAGCGATTTGCGAACGAGCGCTGTTGTGTGTACAGAGGAAAAGGACACGTACTGCCTGCATAGCGAGATAAGACCCCATAGGGCCCCGCTCTCCCTCAAGGAGTTCCGGCACGTGAAGCACAGGATGGAGTGACTCGCCCGATGTTGTGTAGAGGAAACGCAACGTTTCAAGATTGAGACTGTAGTATGCGAGGCGTTCATCAGCACTGCTGCGCCTCTCGGAGACCAATTGCTGCTCAACCAGCAAGCGAATATGGTAGGAAATCAGGTTTTGTGGTTGCTTGAGGGAACGTACCAACTCTAACCCGCTAGAGTCGCTGCGTGCCAGCAACATCAAGATATTCCAGCGAATATCGTTAGACAACAGCTTAAACAATTCTGGCGCGTGCGCCAGCGCAGTCGCTTTCCCCATGCATTGCTCCAAAATTTATTAGTTCAAATAACTTTGATGTAATTATACCCGAGCAATTGGACAATTGCAAGATCTTTGCGGTTGTCGTTGGTCGATAAAAAAAGGAGAATTCAAAAGAATATCTCCTACTAGAGCGCACACATTCCCCTTCTGACGTACGAGATATAACAACAATTCCCTGCGAACAAAGCGCCAAGCACATATACTTGGCGCTTTGTTCGCAGGGAAAGTGGCAATGAGAGGAAGATTATGAAGAAGCTATTGATTGCTTCCATTGGACACTGAGAGTACCCGAATATTTTTTGAGATGTTGATCGCAGGCAATCTCATATTCGATAGGGAATCCCTGGCTCTTCTCTTGTAGAAGATATGCAACCACTCGCGGCATAGGCCACTCCCCTCCATGTCGAAGCTTTCTTATACGGTAAGAGATGATATGAGTATCTTCTGTTTTATTACAAAGCGGCCCACGTGTATTGGCTTGCAACGCTTGAACCGCATACAAGACATCCCAGGTCGGATCGTGCTTTACCCAGGCCCCAGGCGAGAGTGGAGCAACATTAAAATGGTATTATCAACTTAAATATTTTTGTTGATGAGCTTTCCCCACATCGATGCTATTTTCGCCAAGATTTTCCTGAATATCAGGTCAGAGATAGGGAACTCTCTCTACTTTGAGGCCTGTTTCTCGTACATAAGCTCTACAATTTTGTTTAAGTTGACAATACCGACTGAAGTGAGCTTCTCTCACTTCAGTCTCTTTTTTATTAAAAAGCACGAGATACTCCTACCTCATAAAGTTTTGGTAAGGCCTTATTTTAAGGCGGTAGCGTGTCAGGACGATTGAGATTTGTTGGGCATGATAGTCCCTTCGAGTGATTTGGCTTGAAGGAGCTGTGCCATCGTGACGTTCGCCGCCAGAAGATTAAGCCCATCCAGGTTTGCCCCGCGTAAATCAGCGTTGCTCAGGTTTGCACCGTGCAGATCTGCACCGCGCAGGTCCGCTCCACTGAGATCCGCCCCGCTCAAATCGGCCTTGCTCAAATCGATGATGTTGATAAGTTCAGATTCTGCCAGAAACGCGAAGAGAATGCTTCTGCGGTCAGGATCTACTGACCTCGTCATAAACAACTAAACTTCACCAAGTGCATAAGAAAAACAACGTTGAAGGATATCGCGTCGATGACGCAGGCGCTCTTTGGCACGCACAAGCTCTTGGTTGAGGTGAGTGAGATCCTGGCAACACAGGTTTTTGAGTTCGCGGCGTTTGAGGAGATTCCACACGTATTCCTGAGGATTGAGGTCAGGAGCATAGCCAGGCAACCGCTCGAGATGCACCCGTTTCCCTATTGGACTGGAGAGAAAGGTTTTGATCACATTCGCGCGATGGATTGGCGAGCCATCCCAAATAATGAGCAACTTGCCTGAGATCTTGCGGAGTAAGGCTCGTAAAAATCGTACGACGTCTTCGGCTCTATAGGCGTGCTCTTGTGTTTGCATGAAGATTCGCCCTTCTTGGGTGATGCCTCCAATTGCCGAGAGATGATCGCGGGTCAACTTGACACGCACTATCGGGGTCTGTCCTCTCGGGGAGTAGGTTCTCACCATCATCGGCAGAAGATAAAAGCCTGATTCGTCTACAAAAACGATCGTTCGCCTTTCTTGTGCGGCTTTTTTTTCCGTCAGGGCAGAGATACCGACTGAGTAGCCTCGGTCCAGCGTGATTCGAGCGAGGCCAGCACGGAAGAACGCTTGTGACGGAAACGAAACCGCGTGAGCTGCTCCTGCTGGGCACGGGTCGTCTGCTGGCGCAGTTCTCTCCACCGGCCCCGGTCAAGCTGAGCAATCTGGCGCTGCAAGTGGTGGCGGTGGGTCTCATCTTGCTCCCACCAGGGCGCATAGGCCACGCAGCGCCCATAGCGCAACAGATACGCATTCCAATTCTTGCGCCCGCTCACCCGGCGATACTGCGTTTTGAGCGCGCGAATGCTGCGCTCCATGTCATTGTTGGTGCGCGGAAAGTCCTCCCGCTCATAACACTGCACCAGGTACGGGCGCAGATTCGAAAGCACCTGCAGCAGCTCCCGTAGGCTCTCCTGTTCCAACTCCGAGAGGGGGGACGTTTCCAGAAGTTGGACCATCTGCTCGCGCCACGCGTCCAGGCGTCGTCCCACGCTCTCATTGCTCACGGGTTCTGCGAGCGTGCGTGCCGCTTCTTTCACCAGGATCGCTTCGACCTCACAGAGCCAGCCATACATCCGCTTGACCTGTCTCAGGTGCTCTGCCCAGGTTGCCCGTTCTGTCACAATTGCCTGCAGACGGGTGAGCTTCTGTTCACACCGCCGACTCACGGCGCCCCCTTTTTGAGCAAGTGCTGGAGACTGGCTTCGATCTCCTCCAGCATCTGGCTTGCCTCGACCGTCGCAAAAGTCAGCGGCTGCACGCCGTCGATATTGAGCGCGGTCAAGATCCCAGTGGCGTACGCATCCAGCACGCGGAGCTGCTCGGCCTCCTGAGGCGAGGCGGTCACGAGGGCCTTCTTGATCTGTTTGCGCACCGCACGAACCTTCGGCTGTAAGCGTTTGCGGATCGCCGTTTTCGCCGCTTTGTCTGCTTCAAAGGCGGTCTTGGAGGCATCGCGCAGCGCATGGAACTGACACACCTGATGAGGGACCTCCGGCCAGAGCTCCTGGAGTGCCAGCAGCTCACTTTCCTGGGCATCGCTGATCGTGCCCAGCACCTTCACCCCCAGCTCAACCACCGGAGTCAAGAGTGCTTTCATGACGGCAGTCTCCGAGGAGAGCACATTCTCGGCCACCAGGACCCGCCCAGTCAGCGCATCGCGGACCAGGTACACTGTCTCGTTCCCTTTGTCAGGCTGAATGCCGTCGATGGCAACAATGATGCCCCCGTTCTTCTCGACTTGGGCCAACCACTCCTGGTCCTCGTTGGCCGCACTCGCTGCCCGCAGCAACGTGCAGTACGCATCAAACAGGTAGAGCACTTCTCGGCGCGCGATCTTGACTCCCAACGGGGCCAACCGGGCCAGTAACTCGCGATGGATCTCGTCGACGGTTTGGTGCTCGACCAATCGCAGCCGCCCCACCAACAGCACCACATCCACCCCATACGTGAAGTGGGGCAGGGCCAGCGCATCCGCTCGCGCACTGCGATACGTCCGCTGATGGCCCACACACTGCGCATCGGAACAGCGGTAGCCCGCATGCACCAGTTTGATCACCTCCTGCAACGTGACCACCGTGCGTTCCGACAAGGTGACGGCCCGCCGGAGTCGCTTCTGGCAGTCGGCACAGTGTGTCACTTCGGGACGGTAAAAACGTCGGCTGACCTGGGAAAATGTCCGCGCAGGTTTCATGCGTTTCTCTCCTGGCTGTTTCTGAGATCCTTTCCTGGTGGAGAGTGTACCACATGGGCTCAGTCGGCATCTCTGCCCCTACGGTTTTTTTTAGAGCGGGCCACTCATGTTCTTTCCAGTCTTCAATTGCCTCCTCATTACGTTGTGTCGCTCGTTCCACCGGTTTTTGGATACTGTACCCCATCTCGCGGACAAGGCGACCACAATGGTCGGGATGATAGCTCACCTTGAACTCTCGTTTGATCACTTGGGCTAGTCTTCGACTATTCCAGACCTCCCCGACAAACCCATAGGCTGATGCTCCTTTCGCCAACAACGTCGGAATGTGCGCCTTCTGTTCAGCCGTCAAGCGAGGTGTCGCTCCTTTTGCAGGATGCGCTTTGAGGGCTTTTTCTCCCCCTTCTCTTCCTTGTTTGATCCATTGGCTCACGGCTCCTTCGCTCACTCCCAATGCCACGGCAATATCTTTTTGTTTCCATCCCTCATGTTTGAGGACCCAGGCGCGTTTGCGCCTTTCTTCTCGCCAATCGGCTTTTCTTGGTGCTCCCATTCCTCCTTCTATCGGCTTTCCCTCCTCATTCTTTACCTCTCTCTGTCGAGGTCAGTAAGAGCCGTAATACGGTCCAGGTGCGTGTGCGGGCAACAGCGCGCACCTCCGCATTGGTTTTTGACTCACGTAAGTTCTCGCTCAGCAGGAGATCCGCCATTTTATCAAGGTATCTATGGAGGGCGGCTTCTCGCGCCTGTTCAGTGCTAAGCCATGCCGTTCCCACGCCGACTACTACTGGAATTGCCAGAACGCCGAGGAGGTTGAGCCAGTCCCAGAGCGTTCTCCCCTGAAAACCGGTCCAGTTCAGGTGGTAGCCAGCCACAATGGCGGCAATGGAGACTACTAGCGCAATGGCTATCCCTTTACTAAGCGCCTGATGCCGCAATATATATTGCCGCCATATCGAAAGCCGTCTTCGCACCTTATTCCTCCAGCGCAGATGGCGCGTAGCAGCCTGTTTTTCCCAGGAAAGCCAGGTGAGTCGCAATAAGACGAGCGCGTTATGCCTGCTTTGATAGCAAATCCGTTCAAGCCTTGTCCCCCCACGCCCGGCAGAAGGGCAGCCCCCTTGCGGGGGCATGAGTAGGTACTTGTGAAAAGCGCACCTACCCGCCCTCCCGCGTGGGCCTGAGCCAGGTAGGCACTCTCTACCTGCGCGCATGAACTTGCTCAGGGACCTCGACCCTGACCGCTTCAAGCGTAAACTTGCCATCCTTCACATCAATGACGACGGTATCGCCATCGCGCACTGTCCCGTCAAGCAGTTCGCGCGCGATGCGGTTCTCAACCTCCCGTTGAATGACGCGCTTCAGTGGACGGGCGCCAAATTCCTCGTCGTATCCCATTTCGGCCAGCCGATCACGGGCAGTGCTGGTGAGTTGGAGCGTAATGTGGCGCTCGCTCAGGCGCTGGCGCAAGCGCTCCAGCTGAATATTGACGATATCTCGCATCTGTTCGCGCGCGATCGGGCGGAAGACGATGATTTCATCGATGCGGTTGATAAACTCTGGACGGAAACCTTCCCCACGCAAGCGTTGACGGACCATGCGCTGGACCTCGTCCTCGTCCAATTTCTCAAGCTCAGGCAGCCAGAGTACCCCGACGTTACTTGTCATGATCAGGACGGTATTCTTGAAGTCAACGGTGCGGCCCTGTCCATCTGTCAGGCGACCATCATCGAGTACCTGGAGCAGGATATTAAACACCTCTGGCGCGGCCTTCTCGATTTCGTCGAAGAGCACAACGCTATAGGGACGACGGCGTACCGCCTCCGTCAACTGACCTCCCTCTTCATAGCCGACATAGCCAGGAGGCGCACCTATCAAGCGTGCGACACTATGTCTCTCCATATACTCGGACATGTCGATGCGAATGATGGCATGCTCGTCATCGAAGAGGAATTCGGCGAGGGCTCGTGCCAGCTCGGTTTTACCCACGCCTGTTGGACCTAAGAAGAGGAAGCTGGCCAGCGGCCGGTTGGGGTCCTGGAGCCCCGCTCGCGCGCGACGTATAGCGTCGGAGACCGCTTGTAACGCCTGTTCTTGCCCGACAACACGTTTACGCAGGCGATCCTCCATATGGACAAGCTTCTCTATCTCGCCCTCCATGAGCCTGGTCGCGGGAATATGGGTCCATTGCGAGATAACCTCGGCAATATCTTCGGCATCCACCTCTTCTTTGAGCATACGAGTGCCTTTGATATTGGCGAGCCTCTCCTCCATCTCGTGTAGTTGCTGCTCCAGCCTAGGAATGACGCCATGGCGCAGCTCAGCTGCGCGGGCGAAATTGTACTCAAGCTCGGCTTTCTCCAGGTCTATCTGTGCCTGTTCAAGCTCTTGCTGTACACGGCGCATGGTCTCGACAGGTCCGCGTTCACGCTCGAGAGCCAGTTTCATAGCATTGAGTTGCTCTTGCAGGTTGGCGATCTCCTGCTCAACTTTCATGCGACGTTCCTGGCTGCCGGGGTCAGACTCCTTTTTGAGAGCTTCGTGCTCAATCTGCAACTGCCTGATACGCCGGTCCAGCGCATCGATCTCGGTGGGGGTGCTATCCAGCTCGACGCGCTTGCGGCTGGCTGCCTCATCCACCAGGTCAATGGCTTTATCGGGTAAGAAGCGGTCGGTAATGTAACGCTTGGAGAGAACGGCTGCGGAGACCAGGGCGCTGTCGGTGATGCGCACGCCGTGATGGGTTTCATAGCGCTGCTTGAGACCACGCAGAATGCTGATGGTATCCTCGACTGTTGGCTCATCAACCATGACGGGCTGGAAACGGCGCTCAAGCGCGGCATCTTTTTCAATATATTTGCGATACTCCTCCAGTGTGGTCGAGCCAATGCAGTGGAGTTCGCCACGGGCCAGCAAGGGTTTGAGCATGTTGGAGGCATCCATGGCCCCCTCCGCCGCGCCCGCGCCGACCAGGGTATGGAGTTCATCGATAAAGAGGATAATGTTGCCGTTGGAGTCGATCACCTCTTTGAGTACGGCCTTGAGGCGTTCCTCAAACTCACCACGATACTTGGCTCCCGCGATCAGCGCGCCGAGGTCGAGGGCGATAATCTGTTTGCCGACCAGCGTTTTCGGCACATCGCTGCGCATGATACGCAGGGCCAATCCCTCGACAATGGCGGTCTTGCCGACGCCCGGCTCTCCAATCAAGACCGGGTTATTCTTGGTACGGCGACTTAAGACCTGGATGACACGCCTGATCTCTGCGTCTCTCCCGATGACCGGATCGAGCTTCCCTTGTGCCGCCAGCATGGTAAGGTTGCGGCCATATTTTTCGAGTGCCTGGTATTTCCCCTCTGGATTCTGGTCGGTCACGCGTTGCCCACCACGGATGGAGGTGAGGATCTGTAGTACCTTGTCCCGCGTCAACCCTGCCATCTGTAGTGCCTTTGGCGTCACACCATTGCTTACATTGAACATGGCTAGCAACAGGTGTTCAACGCTGAGATACTCGTCGTGAAAGTTCCCCATCTCCTTCCAGGCATCTTCCAGGAGCGTGCGTAGGCGCGGTGAAAGGCTCGGCTCGCTTCCACCATACACCTTTGGCATACGCTCAAGCTCCTGATTTACCAGGCGCTGCGCCGCCTCGAGGTTGCCTCCAGCCTTCTCGATGACTTGCTGCACCACTCCACCTTCCTGGCTCAGTAGAGTGGCAAGGAGATGCTCTACATCAACCTGGCTATGGTTGTTTGCTCTTGCTATCTGTCCAGCTTCATTGATAGCTTCACGAGCCTTTTCTGTGAAACGCTCAATGTTCATACTCTCTCGTTCCCCTCTGTTGGCATGTGAATGCACGATCCTTGTGGGTAGAGCACGAAGATGTTTTCAAGCTTGTTCTTGCCAATCACTGGAAAGCTGCCATGCCGAAGACTGTATCTCGGTTACCTGGCTTCTTGTTTGTTCCAGTTCTTGCTGGAGCATTGCCAGGCGTCTGAGCAGGTAGAGGACGACTTCGACGCCCTCCAGATTCACTCCTAACTCATGCTGTAAGCGGCGAATACGTCGCAGGTGTAGCACATCCTCTTCGCTATAGCGTCGGTTTTTACCGCTGCCTTCGCCCTGTACAAGGCCCAATGCCTCCAATGAATGCAATGTTCGCATATTAAGGTGGCTCGCGGTGGCAGCCTCATGTTCGCTATATGAGCGTGGCGTGGTATATGGTTGCACTACGATACGCGTAATAAATGGGCTATCCATGGCTGCTCCTTTCTTCTACCGGGCTTGCCTGGGGAACGTAGCCAACAGAACGGGCGAAGGCTTCGAAGAGGTGGCGCTGCTCTGGACTGAGGTGTTTAGGCATTACCACGTGTATGTCAGCGTAGAGATCGCCCCGTTTCTCTGGTCCTCCCATAACAGGCATGCCCTGGCCTCGTAGACGCAACGCGGTACCCTCCTCGGTCCCGGGAGGTATACGCAGCAACAGGCGGCGGCCATCTGGGGTCGGTACCTGTACCTCTCCACCTAATACAGCCTCGGCGAGAGGAACCTCGACGCGCGTATGCAGCGTTGTCCCCTCCCGTGTGAAGCGAGGGTCAGGTGCCATATGTACACGCAGGTACAGATCACCGCGCCCGGCGGGACTCTCCTGGCCCTGACCAGCTATCCGTATACGCGAGCCTTCGTCCACCCCTGGGGGAATTTTTACCTCCAGGTGGCGTGTGCTACCATCTGGCGTGGCCAGTTCCAAAACACGCGTGGCGCCTTTGTAGGCTTCTGGAAGCGTCACGACGACTTCGGCTTCAACGTCCTGGCGAGCCGGGGCACGAGTCTCACCGCGCGTACGACCAGCCGTTCGCGATCTCCTCGTGCCTGGACCCGCACCAAAGTAGGTCTCGAAGAAATCCGAGAACGGGGCTGCACCGCCAAAGAGATCATTCAAGTCTTCTTCGCTGACGGTACGATAGTAGGTACGCCGTCCGTCTGCCCCCACTCCACCTGTCGCTCCCGCCCCACCCGCGTGGCCAGCGCCGGGCCAGCTTCCATACTGCCGGTAATACCTATCCATCTCGTCATATTGCTTCCGTTTCTCTGGATCCGAGAGCACTTCATTGGCTTCATTGATATCCTTGAATCTCTCCTCGGCCGCTTTATCGCCAGGATTGATGTCGGGGTGATACTGGCGCGCAAGTTTGCGATAGGCTTTTTGAATATCTTTCTGACTCGCGTTCCTGTCCACGCCCAGCGTCTTGTAATAGTCCTTATACTCAACAGCCATGGGATCTTTCTCCTGGAAGAGGAGTCTCAAAAGAGCCGAGTTATTGATGTCCGACTTGGTGAGACTCCGCTGCAGCAACGCCATATTCTTTATGAATGAGCTCGTGGACAGCCAGGAGATCCAGACCAGCCTCTGTCAGCGTTGCCTCCCCAACATATTGACCCATGCGGGCAACGTGCAGCACTTCGCGAAACTCGTGTTCCCCTAGCCCAGTCAAATGCTCTACTTCTCCCCACTGGTGAGGTTGAATGCGAACCTTGCGCTCTTTCACATAGAATGTCCCCGCCTGCCTGATGGCAGCGAGTAAGCGTACGATGGTTGGCGTGACGGGATGCCCGAGATGCATGGCGCCACTCACAGCCCTGGTTAAAAGTTGCCCCGCCTCCGTACGTATGATCTGGCAATCAACCAGCCTGTTAATAAAGCCGCGCGCTTCGAGCTTCTCCATTGCCCAATTTCGTTTTTCTTCGTCGAGCGCTTCATGATTGCTCGTGCCGAAACCACATGACGCTCCTTCAGTGTCGGGAAGTTGCTCCAAAATTTCGGCCTCTTCTGGTGTAAGCGCGAGCTGAGGTACGCAGTGATTGGCGAGGTTAGCGTAAAAATGGCCGGATGCGCTGATCCCTCCAGTGCCGATAAGCTCTTCTTCGCGTGCCTGTTCGATCCACCATTGCGCGGGAACGCTTAAGGGGGTGGCGACAATCGTCAAGGCTTTGACCGCTGTCGCGCTAATATCGCGTGTATTTCCTTCTTGCTCTCTCACAATCCTGCTGCCAGTGGGCGTCAAGCGATAACTCATTTTTGAGCCTTCCATTTCAGCTCTCAGCAGATCAAAGGCCTCCAGGCCAACAATGAGTTCCTCGAGATCCCAATTGGTGTTAAACCACTCATCGTGCTCTTTTACCTGCTCCAGCAGTGCCACGGCCTGGCGCTTTAGCGGGGTTCTCTCTCGTAAGGTTCTGCCATAGCGCCCCACCTGGGAGCGATAGTGTTTGACCATACGGTCGATCAGTGCACGATGCAGTGCCTCTTTATGGGTGGGCTTTTGCTCCTGGGCCAGGCGATCGATTGTAGTGAGTAATTCGACTTCAGGTTCGGTGATCGCGAAGGTATGTGTCTTTTCTGGCACCTCTCTTTGCAGGAGCGAATACGCTCTTAGCGCCGCGTAACCCGCTTCGCTCAGTTTCTCATCCGCATCTACATAGCCCAGCAGTTGTAGGCTAGCTATTTGCTCGGACGCCAGGGCCGCGCTTCCCTTATCCACCAGTTCTGCCAGTACCTGGAGTAACGGCTCATCGAGGACCACATCGAGTGGGCTATAGCCTCCTTTACGCAAGGCATCGTAGACGGCCTGGCCTAAAGCTGTTAAGACATAGTTATCCCCTTCAGGAACTGACCAGGCAAGGAGGTTCATGGCCTCCATAAGCGCCAGTTGCCCTGCCGTCATTTGAGCAGCAGGTTTCTGGGCATAGCCAGGATGCATGTGTCGAATCGCATTCGCGAGTTCACCATAAATCTCCAGACGTGGGCGATGGCGTTCAGCGAAATCCTCCCAGGCCTCGCCATAGCGGTTCAAGCAGGTAAGCTGGCGTTGCCCTAATGAATCCTGCGTTTGTTTTGCTAAGCCGCGTGCACGCAACATATCTGTGGTCACTGGACCAACCTGCTCCTTTCGCAATGTTGCTGCGTGTAAAGCGGCCAGAATATCTGAGCCAAGAAAGCGCCAGTTGTGCTCAAGACGATCTATTGTAGGGAGCAAGTTCTCCGCATGCATTGCTCTTATGAGGTCAAGCGCCTCCCGTCCCGCGTAGGAGAGCTGATAGGCACGAGGGGACTCAAGGAGGATAAGGCCCTGCAATTCAAGTTCGCGATAGATGTGCTCCTGAACATCGTCTTCTGCCAGTGTGTGAGTTGTGTGTCCCGCAGCCTCTTTGGCAGCCAGTTCATGTAAAGCGATAAGATGCGCTGAAGCCAAAAGCATGTTGCACATCCTTTCCTATTCTTTTGAATGCACACACAGAAAGCAAGTTCACATGTCTGCATCCAGTTTTAGCATTGCAAAGGTGCACTCTACATCCTGGAGGCACATCAGTGTTCCCTCCAGGATGTCCTGTTGGGAGCAGCTAGAGTTCGCGGTATTCGCCTTCGACGGTTCCCGGTTCGCTGCCAGTACCGGCCTGCGCTCTCGCTTCAGTGGCTTCACTGCCAGCCGGAGCGCCTGTAGAGCTGGCAATCTCCTGCTGCATGCGCTGAGCGGTGCTCTCCAATTCAGCCAAGCTGCTCTGCACGCGTGCGATGTCACTCCCGGTCAGCGCGTCACGTACGGCTTTGATCCGATTCTCGACTTCAGCGCGCATATCGGGCGAGAGTTTCTCTCTGTTTTCCTGGAGCAGACGCTCTGCCTGGTAGGCGACACTGGAGGCAGTGTTGCGTAGCTCGATCTCCTGGCGGCGCTGGCGATCTTCCTGAGAGTGCTGCTCCGCTTCACGCACCATGCGGTCGACTTCGCTTTGCGAGAGACCACTGGAAGCCGTAATAGTAACCTTTTGCTCACGACCCGTGGCCTTGTCGCGTGCGGTTACATTGAGAATGCCGTTGGCATCAATATCGAAGGTGACTTCGATTTGTGGCATCCCACGCGGCGCGGGACTGATACCCTCCAGGCGGAAATGTCCCAGGCTCTTGTTATCGCGCGCCAGTTCACGTTCACCCTGGAGCACATGGACATCTACCGCTGATTGATTATCCTCGGCTGTGCTGAAGGTCTCGCTCTTGCGTGTAGGAATGGTCGTATTGCGCTCAATGAGCTTGGTTGTCACTCCACCCAATGTCTCGACGCCAAGTGAGAGGGGAGTGACATCCAGGAGTAAGACATCCTTGACCTCGCCTCCCAGCACACCTCCCTGGATAGCCGCGCCAACCGCGACCACCTCATCGGGATTAACCCCCTTGTGCGGATCCTTGCCGAAAATGTTTTTGACAAACTCAACTACGGCTGGCATACGAGTTTGTCCACCTACCAGCACATCCTCGTTGACGTCGCTTGGCTTGACCTGCGCATCCTCCAGGGCACGCATGACTGGGCCGCGCGTACGCTCAATCAGGTCGCCCACCAGTTGCTCGAGCTTGGCACGTGTAAGTGTCATCACAAGGTGCCTTGGCCCACTGGGATCAGCCGTGATAAAGGGGAGGTTAATCTCGGTCTGGGTCGATGAGGAGAGCTCGATCTTAGCGCGTTCAGCGGCTTCTTTCAAGCGTTGAAGCGCCATGCGATCGTTGCGTAAATCAATGCCCTGATCCTTGCGAAACTCGTCGGCAAGCCAATTCACGATACGCTGGTCAAAGTCGTCGCCACCCAGATGTGTATCGCCATTGGTGGCCTTGACTTCAATGACACCCTCCCCCAGTTGCAGGACGGAGATATCAAAGGTGCCACCACCAAGGTCATAGACGCCAATCATTTCGTCATGTTTCTTGTCCAGCCCATAGGCAAGTGAGGCCGCGGTTGGCTCATTAATGATGCGCAAGACTTCAAGTCCCGCGATGGTACCCGCGTCTTTCGTGGCCTGGCGCTGTGAGTCGTTGAAGTAGGCGGGGACAGTGATGACGGCCTGCGTAATGCGCTCCCCCAATTTGTCTGTCATTTATCAGTAATCTTGGCGGGTTTCTCATATAACTTGCCACGCTGCCAAGCCCGTTTAGAGGATGAGCTTTCTCTCATAACCTGACGTAACGTTAGCGCTAAAGCTTTGAAGGCTCGTTTTGCCTTTCAGCATCTCTCTCTTTGGCTTTGCGCCAGGTTATGCTTGCATAAAAATCATGCGGCTCTCGGAGCGGCTTCCGAGAGATACGCGCCATGTTATACGAGAAATCTTGCTCATTTGAGCCTATCCAGCAAAGGGCTGAATAGATGAGACAAAATGCTGCGCCATTTTATGTGAGAGGCCGATCTGCCGAAAGCGCCTCTCAAGCCAAGAGCGCCAAGTTATCTGATACAAACGCGCCAGGAAATCGGAGAAATGACACTCGGGATCGTTGAACTTACGCCCCATGAGACGCTTAATGGAGAAGACGGTATTTTCCGGGTTGGTCACGGCCTGGCGTTTGGCGACCTGGCCCACCAGGCGCTCGCCATTCTTTGTAATCGCAACGATAGAGGGTGTAATCCGCCCGCCCTCCCTGTTCTCAATGACAGTGGGTTCACCTGCCTCCATGGTTGACATAACTGAGTTTGTTGTTCCCAGGTCTATACCGAGTACCTTTGCCATTGTTGCCCCTCTCTCTCGTAGTGTGTCCACGGCTCCTCTCGACAAGGAACCAGAGCACGTATGTGGCCTGCTCACGTGAACTGTCAAATGCCAGAAGCTGCTTCTTTATCTGGCCCCCTCGACTCCTATGAGGCGTTGTCACTGCTCATTCGGCTTGCGTTTGCCTGTTGTCAGGATCAGTCTTTTCTTGCGCCGTAGGCGTTTCGCTTTGAGGGGAGGCTCCCGCGACACTCACCCTGGCTGGGCGAATGACGTGGTCCTCGATGATGTACCCTTGTTGAAGTACATCAAGAATAGTCCCTTCTGGTACATCTGCACGGACCTCGGTCGTGATGGCCTCATGCCAGTGTGGGTTGAATTGTTCGCCAATGGCACCAACACGTTGCACTCCTAGCTGGTCAAGCATGGACTCAAGTCTGCGCGCTACCAGAAACAGACCCTGCACCCAGGAATGCGGACACATCTCCGCTGGTGCCGAGCGCAGCGCCAGTTCAAGATCGTCGAGGACAGGCAACAGGTGATAGAGTAAGCTGCTCTGGGCTGTGATGCGCCCCTCAAGCTGTTCCTTACCCATGCGGCGGCGATAATTGACGAACTCCGCCTGAGTTCTCCGCAGTTGATCCAGGTACTCTTCCGCTTTGCGTTGCTCTTCCTGTACCGCCTCGCTCTGGGGAACTGACTGGATGGCTGTACTCGCTTCAGGCGGAGTCTGCTGTTGCTCTGGTTGACCCTGTTGTGCTGCCTGAGTGGCTGTCGTGGTGCCAGTTGTGGCCTTCTGTTGTTCCGGGTTGTTTGACTGCATAGCATAACCCTCTTCTTTTAAGCACTGTTAAGCACTGTTTTTTACGCGTATCAGCAGCATCGTGCCAAACAGCAAGCAAGCTATGAAAAGCAATCGTGAACACTGCTTCATAGCGGTTAGTGGTGCCGCCATCTCTCAGCCTTGTGAAGCTTCATCTATCAGGAGCACACCTGCTTACCTTCCAGGTAGCTTCGCTCCACGACCGAATGGACGCTGAAATTCCTTAGCGCTTACGATGGCGGTGGAAGTCCTATACATCTAGGTACCAGAGGCTAGATGTATCTTTTGCTATTGAGGGTCTTATGAGAGGGAACCTGTGTCGCGACGATGCATTGAAAACGAGAGGGCAACAATGATCGCCTTTATAGTTCCTCAGATTGAGACCTGCACCAATTGGCTGATCAATATTTTTTATACCCTACTGCTGTCCAGTTCACGTCATCATAGGGAAGATACCATAAAAATGAAAGAATCTCTATATATAATTGCCAGTAGTAACACAAATAAAGTATCTAAATGTGCCGACCTGCGAACCCATAACTCGCTATAAATAGCATGGCCTCTAAGAGTGTGTCTTAAGACGGACAATTAGTATCGGGAAGGAGCTAATCGAGTCAACAAGAGACGAATGGAAGCCACCTGGATAAAGGCCTCGCTGCTTGAGGGCAATCCCTCATAATCGCGAGCAAGTCGGCAAAAGCGGATGAGCCAGCAATCATGTCCGTTCCACGATCCAGCGCTTGCGCTGGACCTGAAAGGCTCCCTTTGGTTTGCGAATCTGGACGGGTTGCCCATTGACGAGCATCCAATCCGTCTGCGCCTCACACTCTTGGTGGGGGACGATTTCGATCTCCCATCCAAGATGTTCTTTGAGCCAGTGCTCAAAGGACTCTCCATCATAGCCATGATCGGCAAACAGATGCGAGAGAGGCGTGAAACGTTGGGCAAGTCCCTCTCACAAGAGGCGGGCGCCAGTCACGTCGGCGATAGTGGCTGCAAGCACTCTGACGGCCAGCAGAAAGCCTTGCGTATCAACCAAAATGCGCCGTTTGCGTCCCAAGATTTTTTTCCCGGCATAGTAGCCACGTTCGATGCCTGGGACAGGACTGGTCTTGCTGGATTGGCTATCGATGATAGCGGCGGCTTCCATTCTTCCTCTCGCCCTATCGAGCGGCGGGCTTTTCCCCGCAAGGCATTCATCGCTTGCTCCCACACACCTGCTTTCTTCCATTGGCAAAAGGAATGATAGACTGTTTTGCCATTGGGCAGATCGTGAGGCATTTGCCGCCAGGAACAGCCTGTCCGCAGGACAGAGAGGATGCCATTGACGATTTCTCGCCTGCAAATCACCTCTTGAGTGGCATTAGGAGATGGTGGCGAGATGAAGGGAGCCAACAACTCCCATTGCGCATCGGTGAGATCCGATGGATAGCGCTTTCTGTTGATGCTCTCATTCATCAGCTTCGGCTCCTTCTTGCTCAGTTTGGCGTTCCTTCGTTGCCTCCGTTCAGTTTACTCCTGGCTCTTTGAGCCTCTTAAGACATACTCTAACTATTTATAGTTGAGAACTATGAGAGAGCAACTTCTCGCCCCTATTCCATGCAAAGTATGTGCTGAGGAGGAATGCGGGCCCCTTTTCAGGAGCATCACCGTGTGTGACAAATTGGGTACTTGTGAAAGAGAGGCCGGTTCCATTTCCCACATCCATTGGTCACAGGGCATCATCGTCTTGTGTTCGTCAACGTGATGTCTCTGTTTTACTATTTCCCGACTTACATTATCTTGGTTATTTGGCGCAAAGAAGACATCAGCCTGGCAGGTGAATATGCGTTGGGAGTTGGATGCGCTGCAAGGCATATAAGGAGTGGTCAGAGGAACCGATGTAGACAAGGTCTTCATCGACTGCGACTGAAGCATGAATCGCGCCCTTTGTATGATAACACCAACATTTCTCGCCTGAGTGTGCGTTGAGCGCGTAAAGGTAGCCATCTTCCGAGCCTGCATAGATCGTTTCCTTGATAACTCGTGGTGATGAGGCTACCACGCCACCCGTTTTATACTGCCAACGTTTCTTGCCCGAGTGTGCATCGAGTGCATACAGATTGTGATCGTGAGAACCAACGTACACGATACCGCTGGCAACAGTAGGCGATGAATCCACAATATCGCCTGTCTCGACCTCCCAATGTTTCGTCCCTGTCTTGGCATCCAAGGCATAGAGTTTATGGTCGCGTGAGCCAACATAGAGAAGGCCCTGATCCACAGTGGGTGAGGAATGGACGCCACCGCCAGTCATGTACGACCACATCAGCGTTCCATTAGAGGCCTCCAACGCGTAGATCTGTTGGTCAAGCGAACCTATATAGAGACCATCATCGACAATACAGGGCGAGGAGGTGATGTTACCAGTCGTTTCATAATGCCAGAGTTCCTCTCCTGTCTCTATATCAAGCGCGTAGACGCAATGATCAACTGAACCGACAAAGACCATGCCGTTCCATACTCTGGGCGAAGAGATGATGAGCCCCGCGGTAAGGTAGCTCCACAGGATGGCTCCTGTGCTCGCGGCCAGGGCATAGAGCGTATAATCGTTTGACCCGATATAGACAACCTCGCGCGCGCTATGCGCCAGTGGAGAGGAGAAGACCTCTTCTCCAGTTTCAATGCTCCATTGAACTTCACCAGTCTCCGCCTTAAGCGCATAGACGTTATGATCCGTTGAGCCAACGTAGACCATGCCATTAGCGGTTGCAGGCGATGATTCAACGGCGCTGCTGGTGGTAAAGGTCCAGAGGCGGTCACTGGTGAAGCTGTAGAGATAGGTGTCGGTGGAAGATACATACAAGATGCCATCCGCAATGACTGGCGATGTATCTATCGGCCCCGTGGTCGCGTAGCTCCAGAGTTTCTCGCCTGTGAGTGCATCCAGGGCATAGCAGAAATGGTCCATGGAGCCAGCAAACAGTACCTCATCTGAGAGCGTAGGCGGCGCGAGAATAGGCCCGGCAGTTGTATACTTCCATCTCAGCACACCAAAATTTGCCTCTAGCGCATATAACGTGCAATCATTGGAGCCAACATAGACTATGCCGTAGGCTATGGTCGGTGATGCGAGAATGGCATCCCGGGTGGTATAGCTCCAGATCTTCTGCCCGGTCTCGCTATCAAGAGCATAGAGAGTGTGATCCCGCGAACCAAGGTAGACCATTTCATCCACCACGACTGGAGAAGCGCTTAAGTTATCCTGAGTGGCATAACTCCAGATGATGACCCGGCGACTAATATCAAATGCGTAGAGCGTGTGCTTCTCTACGATGTAGATAACACCATTATTCACCGTTAAGGGTATGTGTACACGCTCTTGCAAGTTATATGACCAAAGCACGTCTCCTAGCGCGGCATCTAAAGCATACAGAGTGCGATCCGCGACAAGGTAGGCGGCCCCTTCGGCAATGGTTGGTGCGAATGGTAGCGGCCCTGTGGCCTGGTAACGCCAGAGTACGCTGCCTGTCCTGGCTTCAAGCGCGCACACCGTGTGGTCAGAGGATGTAACATAGAGTACATCGTCAATCAGAGGAGGCGCGGATAGGATGTCGCCCTGCGCTCTATAGCTCCAAAGCAGCGTATGTGTATGCTTATCCAGCGCGTAAAGCGTGTGGTTGCGCGTAGCAATATGGAGAATTTCATCCTTCAGCAGTGGCGGCCATAGTGGTGTATCGCCAATCTGAAGCGTTCCGATTGGCCTCAGATAGGGGACGTTATCTTTGTAGATTATGGAACGTTCCATGGTCCATCTCCTTAGCCGCACCTGGAGCGGCGCATTGCATACGTTAGGAGCAAAGCAATCATTTTACAGGCGTTAAGTTCTCAGGATAGAATTATCCAGGTAACGATGTATGAACATCACAGCCATGGATCCCTCTCCAACGCTGGAGGCAACACGCTTGACAGAACCGTGACGCACATCGTCCACGGCGAAGATTCCAGAGATACTGGTCTCCAGGTGAAAGGGTTCGCGATTGAGTAGCCAACCCTTTGGAACCTGCCCTTCATGGACCAGGTCAGAGCCAGTTGGGATAAAGCCTTTCTCGTCCACCTGAACGACACCCCTTAGCCAGTTCGTGTGAGGTTCAGCCCCGATATAGATGAACAGGGCGGTCGCGGGCAGGGTTTGCTCTTCCTGAGTGATATCATTGACAATCGTGATGCTTTCAAGGTGCTGCTTGCCCTGGACAGCGATAACACGTGTACTGGTCTTGACCTCGATATTCTTTGTGCTATCAATCTGATCAATGAGATATCTGGACATATCCTTTGCGAGTGAGTCGGCGCGTACCAGCATTATCACGTGTCGGGCGTATTTCGCAAAGTAAATGGCAGCCTGTCCAGCAGAGTTCGCGCCACCAACGATATACACATCTTCATCGATGCAGGCCATGACCTCAGTGATTGAGCCTCCATAATAGGCCCCTTTCCCCGTCAATCGCCCAATTCCCTGCACATCCAGTCTCCGATAGGAGACCCCACAGGCAAGTACGAGGACATGGCAGCGTAGCTCTGTGCCATCACTTAATTCAACACAGCGATACTGTCCATCCAAGCGCACTTTCGTAGCTTTTTGCGGTGTGACAATCTCCGCTCCAAAGCGTTTGGCCTGAATAACGGCGCGACACGCGAGATCACTTCCTGATAACCCCGTCGGAAAAGCGAGGTAGTTCTCGATCCGTGAACTGGTTCCCGCCTGTCTCCCCGGAGCCTCTTGCTCTATGAGCAGGGTATGCAGCCCCTCCGAGGCACCATAGACACCCGCGGCAAGCCCGGCAGGCCCGGAGCCAATGATGATCAAATCATAGAAAGGTTGCTCCGCATGCGTCTTGAGATGGATTTTTCCCGCAAGCTGAACTAAGCTGGGTTTGATCAAGTAAGAGCCATCGAGACAGACCACAACCGGCAAATTTCTCTGGCTTAGACCCAACTGAGCCAGCACCTGATTCGCCTCCGAACTATTTTCTATATAGAGCCATTGGTAGGGAATTCCATTGCGCGCCAGGAAGTCGCCAATCTCATGCATCTGAGGGGACCAGCGGTGCCCCACAAGGCGTAGCTGTGTCAATGATGTTTCGTAGAAAGCCAGCCAGTCTTCCAGTAGATCATCGAGCGCGGGATAGAGGTGGATTTCCGGCGGCTCCCAGGGCTTCATAATATAGTAGTCGATGAGTGAGGTGTTGATGGCCTGGATGGTGGCGCGGCTGTCCTCGTAGGTTGCGAGTAAGATGCGCTTGGCTTTTGGATAGAGAGCTCGTGCGACTTGCAGAAAATTTGAGCCCTGCATCTCTGGCATGTGCGCGTCAGCCAAGAGAGTCGCTACCGGTTCGTTTTGCACGTTCATCTGTTGTAGTTGGTTCATGGCCTGCTGGCACGAGGTCACTTCGAGGATGCGAAAGCGGTCACTGTATTTCCGTTGTAGATCATGTTTAAGCTGATGTAAGACGGCGGGCGAATCATCCACCACAACTATAGCGAGCTTCGGCATATCCGACTTTCAATTCAACTGTTGTTGTTAATGCTCTACAAATAGCTCCTCTCTCAATATACTATACGCTTGGTCGCCAAAAAAGCAAGGGACTATGCCTGGCTCTTCCACCCTTTCTCGACTTTCTCCTTGACCTTTTTCACCCGCTGACGTTGTTCATCAATTTCTTCCCGAAGCGTACTTGCGAGCATTTGAGCCTGTTTATATACAACTTCCATGTTTTCAAGGTCATTCTCGCAACCGCTGAACATGTCTCCAACTGCTCCCCCTTCGTGAATATGTCCCTGGGTCATCATTTTGAGATTCGTTTCCAACGAATCTACAGCCTCAGCGTACCTTCCTAAAGCTTCAACAATAGCGCGTACCTTTTGTAAGGTGATCAATGCGTAGTTCATCTTCCTCACCTCCTTCTATCATCAGCCTACGCAAAAGAAAAAACACTGTGATTGCCAGGGGCAAAATACGGTTGCCCATAAGACTGTCCCGTTTTGGTAAAAGATCACACTGAATATGACATCAAGTTATCGAAGAAACGAGAAGGAGAGATAGTATCGATTGTTCCTAATATCTTATAAAGGACGACTACGATGAATAAGCACTGGCAGGATGAGGTTTCAGGTGGGCAAGGACATGACAAGGATCACCGGTATAACAGCTCTGTACCAAAGCACAAACAGCCCAGGATCACCGTTTCGACGATTTTACTCAAAGCTGCTGTTACATCAATTACAGATGGTATCATTATCTGTGACCCTGATGAGGTGATTTTGCTGATCAATCCAGTAGCACTGGCAATGTTTGAAATCCCATCTGAAAAACTCTATCTTGGAAGAGACTACAACCACTTTCTCTCTCTCTCTGCTATCTCTAATGAGGATCAGCGTCCAAGCGCACTGGCACAAGGGGTTGTCTCTGAAATGGGACAGGAGCACAACGTATCTATCAATCCTCCTTCCGGGCGGAGGATATATGTAACTATTCGCTCCCTGCCAATTTTTGATCACAGGAAGCAGCAAAGAGGAACGATCCACGTTTTCCACGATGTGACAGATCTTCGTCAAAAGGAACTGCAGTATCAACAGAGCAATCAATCCCTACAATCGGTGTTTTCTTTGCTCACTGCTATCACCTATCTCCCCTCCATCGTTGATCTTCTCCCTCGTGAAGAGAAAGGTGCGTTCCTGCTCCCTCCAAGCATGCATTATATAGGGCAGCAACTTACTAATCTGGTTCTTCAGGTACTACGTTGCAGGTTGGTTATGCTTCTCTCTCTTAGAGCGCCAGAAGATCACCTCTATTATGTTGCTGTGAGTGGACTTACGCCGGAACAAGAACAGATTCGGCGCGAGAATAGCGGACGTTATACTCTTGCAGACTTCTATGACGAGGCAAGTAGAGCGAAACTCTACTCAGGTGAGATGATCATCATACCATACACGCGTATTCATCTCCCATTTCATGAGCAATCTGATAGGAGCACCTTGCTGACACTGCATGCCCCACTATTTATTGGCAAGCAGCTAGCAGGAATCTTGCTCATTGCCAGAAGCAATTCTGGTAACGCCTATACGCCTGAAGAGATCACGTTAGCGAAATCTGTTGCAACACTCATAACGTTTGTGGTCGAGTGTGTCAATGCGCTGAATCAATGGAATGGAACGCGTGGCAAAGCGCTCATGCACCAGGAAGCAGATCAAATCATAAATGAATTTTTATATCTTGCCAGCCATGAGTTAAGAACGCCTCTAACCGCCATTATCGGCAATCTCCAGTTAGCTCAGCATCGTTTAGATGTTTTGCAACGTCAAGTAAAGACTCATCCAGAGATGCTCGCAAAAAGATTAGAGCACATTCGCCAGCCTTTAGAGCAGGCTGCGCAGAGTGCTCGCTTGCAAGAGTGGATGATTCAAATTATGATAGATGATGCTCATATTCAGACAAATACGCTCACGTTACACATGCAGCAATACAATCTGACTCAGATTGTTCAGGAAATTGTGAAAGAGCAGCAGGAGCAGGCGCCAGATCACACAATTCTTCTAGAAATCGTGCCTTCCAACAAATTCATCTCCATTATCGCCGATGAGAATTGTATTCGACGTGTACTCACCATTTACCTGAAAAATGCCCTCACCTATTCACCAAAAGATTGTCCTGTGCTTACTCAAGTAGCGAGAGAGGGTTCATTGGCACGGGTTTCAATACATAGCGATGGGGCTGGCATTTCACTACAAGAGCAAGAGCACGTGTGGGATCGATTTTATCGCACCCGAGGGGTTGCGGTGCAACATGAATTAGATCTTAGTTTGGGCTTAGAGCTCTACATTTGCAAGGCTTTTATTGAATATCATCATGGGCACGTTGGCATACAAAGTGACCAGGGTCATGGCACTACATTCTGGTTTACCTTACCAGTCGTCGAGACTTCTACAGGTGAATTTGACCAATCTCCATAGAAAAAGCGCTCGTATAAACAAGGGGCTAATAGAGATGGTTAAGAGGTGTAAATCGCGATTGTCAAGCGGCTCATACGCATTTTTGCTGAGACGAACGTTCCAGGTAGAGCCCCACTATGATATTGTTGGCGAATTAATTTGAGGCGAAATGTGAGATACTGAAGAAGCAAGAAAAAACAAGCATTCAGGAGGGAGGGAACCCATGACACTACAGCCACAAGCGATACCGCCAGTCCCAGAAGAAACTGTAGAGATAGCACAAGCCATTTTGCCGAAAGGCAACATCTGTATTCATATGCGAGATGCATTAGGAACGTTTTTTCGCGATGAAGATTTCCTTGACTTATTTTCCAACAAAGGACAGCCTGCAATATCGGCCTGGCGTCTCGCACTGGTGATGGTAATGCAATATGCAGAAGGGTTAACGGATCGGCAGGCAGCAGACGCAGTGAAAACGCGCATTGATTGGAAATACGCCTTGAGCTTAGAAATCAAGGATCCAGGATTTGATTTTTCCGTGTTAAGTGAATTTCGTGGTCGCCTCCTTGCCAATCAAGCGGAACGCCGTTTGTTTGATCTGATGTTGTCTCAGTTCCGAGAACGAGGCTGGGTCAAAGCACGAGGCAAACAACGGACAGATTCAACGCATATTCTGGCGGCTATTCGAGCTGTCAACCGTCTGGAATGTGTTGGAGAAACCATGCGCCATGTCCTCAATATCCTGGCAGAAGTAGCTCCCGATTGGCTTCTTGAGCGTGTTCAACCTGAATGGGAAAAACGATATCGATCACGCTTTAGCGACTTTCGTTTACCAAAGGACGAGAAAGCGCGTCAAGAGCTCTCAGAGCAGATTGGAGCTGACGGCCGAAGGCTCCTGGAGAGCATCTGGGGCAGCACAACCCATGCCTGGTTACAAGAACTCCCAGCCGTAGAGATTCTGCGAAGGATTTGGATCCAGCAGTATCACGCATGTGAGCAGGGAACACCTTGGAGAAAAGATCAGGAGCTTCCCCCGGCAGCGCTCTTGATCCAATCGCCATATGATGTGGAGGCGCGATACAGCAAGAAGAAGCAGACAGGATGGGTTGGCTACAAAGTGCATTTTACCGAAGGATGTGACGCTGATCAGCCTCATTTTGTGCTCGAAGTTACCACGACAGCATCCACGCTCCCAGATGGAGACGTCATGGAAAATCTTCATGAACGCTTGGCTGGCAACCAACTTCTCCCCGGCCAGCACCTGGTCGATAAAGGCTATGTGGACGCCGAACTGCTTGCTACGAGTCAGCATCGCCATCAGGTTGATCTGGTTGGGCCGGTTCTTCCTGATACCAGTTGGGCCTCAAAAGAAGCTGGGCGCTTTGATCATAGCCACTTCCACATTGATTGGAAGGCCAAACAGGTCCTGTGTCCGGCTGGGCAGACAAGCCGAGATTGGGGACATATCCCTGATCGACATGGAAAGCCAAGTCTGCGTATCCGGTTTCCCCTTCCCCTTTGTCGGGTTTGCACACTTCATGAGAAGTGTTCGTCAACCGCAGCCAAAGTACTCATTTTGCGACCAGATGAAGCCAGCTATGTGGCACTTCAGCAGGCTCGAAAACGTCAGGAAACCGCTGAATTTCGAGCCCTGTATGCAGCGCGAGCAGGCATTGAAGGAACCGTTGCTCAAAGTGTACGGACCTGTGAGATACGCAGATCCCGATACATTGGCGTGAAAAAGCTCAATCTCCAGGCGTTTCTAACAGCGACCTCCATCAACATGCTTCGGGCTTGTCATTGGATTGCAGAAGCGAAGCTGGCAACCACGCCAACTTCTCGTTTTGCAGAGCTGCTCGCTTCTGTCAAGCAAGTAGCTGTTGCGTAGCTTCTGCTCATTCGCCAACAATATCACTATCCGGTGTGCGAACGGTTTGGTCGTCGCAGCCCAATTGCTTGGCGATAGCCGTTGCATGTTCGTGACGAGCACTTGCCAAGAGAATCTGGCAGCGACGCAACACAAACGCTGAGGAGGAGCGTTATCCCGCCTGAATCTCGTTTTGTTCGGTTTCGGTCAGTGGCCGGATGAAGATGGGTGCTTTGGTATTGTCAACTTGCTGAGAGACTACAATTTCTGGTAGACTAACCGTCATGAAAACACTGGCATCTGCATCTCGCTACAAAGGCTTTCGCTTCCCACCAGAGATTATAAGCCACTGCGTGTGGTTGTATTTTCGCTTCTCCTTGAGTTTTCGTGATATTGAAGAGATTATGGCGGAGCGTCCCACGGGATGCGCAACGAGATGCACAGTTCAGATGAAATAGCTCTGCAGGTCGCTTCACCGCTATCCCCAGCCAGGCTTCCAACTTCTTGGACGTGGTTCCAAGATAGAAAGTGGCCAATGGCTCAAAGCAGGGTCAGAGCCAGTTCGCGAGAGAGAACATCTCGTTGCGCATTCCGTGGGAGCGTGGAGTCGTATTGACTGACCTACGAAACCATCCGGCAATGGTGTTTAAAGTTTGGCCAGACATATGCCAATAAACTGAAACGCCGCCGTCCGAAAACAGGAGACAAGTGGCACTTAGACGAAGTGTACCTGAAGATCAATGGCAAAACCCACTATCTCTGGCGAGCGGTTGATCAGGAGGGCAACGTCCTGGATATCCTCGTGCAGAGCCGACGCAACAAGCATGCGGCCAAGAAGTTTTTTCGCAAGTTACTCAAAGGACTCCAATATGTCCCACGGGTGATTATCACGGACAAGCTGGCTAGCTACGCTGCCGCAAAGAGGGAAATCATGCCCAGCGTTGAGCACCGCCAACACAAGGGCTTAAACAATCGAGCGGAACGTTCCCACCAGCCGACGCGGCAACGTGAACGAACCTTGAGGCGCTTCCAATCCCCTAGCCAAGCCCAACGGTTTCTCTCTGCGTTTGGGCCGATCCTGGATCACTTTCGACCCAAACGGCATCTCCTCACCGCCAGAGATTACCGTGCCCTCATGCAGGATCGTTTCCTTGCATGGAACGAGGTGACTGGCGGGAAAGCTGCCGCCTGACACCACACCATCCGCTCCAATCCTCCGCTTCTTTCCCGTCTTTCTCCCTTTCCCTCAAAAAACTCTTCCATTTCTTCGTCAAGTTGACAATACCTCCGAAGATGTGGTCATGGTCCGCGTCCGTGATTATGGTCTGGGAATCCCACGAGAGCAGCGCGGCAAGATTTTCGACCGCTTCTATCGGGTGGCTGATCCGAAGCGGAAGGCGATCCCCGGCCTGGGCATAGGGCTCTACATTGTGGCGGAGATCGTCAAGCATCATAGGGGAACTATTACTGTGGACAGCGCTGTCGGGAAAGGATCAACCTTTACAGTGACCCTTCCTCGAACGCGGGATGCCTGTGCAGTTGACACGCGTGGCGGCGTATCAACTGAGACAATGATGAGTCAGTTTGTTGAGAAAGAGAGGGAAAACGTGTAACCACAGCCTCTGCTCTTCCGCATCGCCATAGAACATGCATTCTTACAAATGGGCATAGCAGTGCATAAGAAGGGATAGCAAGGTGGATGTTGAGTCCCTCCATCCATCCTGCTATGCTGGCACTGCACGTGCGACAGATAGAGCCTGGCTCTCTGTCTGCACATCACGAAAAGACAACACGTGTCCTGTGTTGACTGGAGCATGCTTCCCATCTTCTATGGCAGGCATGAGCCAGTAATACAGCAATGTTCACAATGATTGAGCCATATGCATCTGCTTCAAGGTTCGAGACTGCTGCATCACAGGTCGAGCATAATCTCTCCCTCAGGTTGGGAGCAGCAAATCAATAGGGTTCCTTCGGCAGGCCGTTCGAGTGGCTCTGGCTGGTAGCTGGCGCTGCCCGCGACCAGCCCGCTTTCACAGCTATGACAGACCCCTGTCCGGCATGACCACCTCACTGGCACGTCGCAGGCCTCGGCGAGTTCGAGCAGGCTCTGGAACGCGGGATCCCAATGAACACTGAGGCCACTGCGAGCGAACGAGACCAGCGGCCCCATGCCGGACGATCCGGCCGGCGGGTGTGGTGGAAGACGCGGTCTGGTGTAAACCACTCCGGGTGTGCTGGAAGGAGTCGGGCCGAAAATCTCTGTGTGCACATGATCCGTGGTAATGCCCCAGGCAACGAGACCGGTGGTTAGATCTTGCAGGAACGCGGCAGGCCCACACAGATAGAAGTCCGCCTCGCGCGGTACGCCAAGCGCTTTAAGCACTGTGACACTGAGATGTCCAGGAGCGTCGAAGTCCAGACCAGGCCGATCCTCTTGCCCTGGCTGGCTGTAGAGGATGTAGCTGTGGCTGTGGGGCAGCATCGTGAGGCTGCGGCGGGCTTCCTGTGCAAAGGGGTGTTCGTCGTGGTTCCGTGCTCCGAACAGCCACCAGACGTCCCGGGGCGATGCCTCGGCGGCGAGGGTATGCAGCATAGCCATCATGGGGGTCGCCCCCACGCCGGCACTGAGCAGAACAACGGGACTCTTGCTCTGGCGGAGCGTGAAGACGCCCCGTGGGGCACTCACCTCTAACACGTCGCCAACCTGCACCTGGGTATGCACGTAGGTGCTGGCTGCGCCGTTCGCCTCTTGCTTGACACTCACCCGGTAGTGGTCGACACTTGGCGCGTCAGAGAGCGAGTAGTTGCGTAAGAGAGGGGGACTGTCAGGCCTGGGTCGCAGACGCAGCACCACGAACTGGCCGGGCAAGGCAGCGGCGAGAGGATGCTCGTCTGCTGATTCAAAGACGAGTGAGACGATGCTCCTGCTCTCTCGTTCCATGCGGGATACGCGCATGGGGCGAAACCCTGGCCATGCCGGGGCGGGCCGCTCACCTGGGTGAGTCCAGGGTTCCCGCTAGCCGTCTTCTCGCTCAGCGCCTGCTCGAGCAGAGCCTGGAAGGACGTCCGCCACCCCGGACTCAAAGCGGGGAGACGCAGCGCACGCTCCAGTTGCTCACGGGAATGACGACCCAGGTAGAGCATCGCGTCGATCTCCTCCACGGTCATGTGCTCCGGGCCATCAGCGACCTTCACGATCTCGTTTCCGGCTTCTACCTCGCCTTCTTGCAGCACACGCAGGTAAAAGCCCGGTTTCTTGTGTGAAACCAGCAGCGCTGGCATCTGGGGGTTGTTCATACGGATGCCGACCCGGTAGCAGGTAACGCGCGGTTGCGTGACCTCAAAGAGCGCGCCACCGATCTGGTACTGGTCGCCGATGCACACCTCTTCGTCGGACAGACCCTCGACGGTAAAATTCTCCCCGAACTGTCCGAACACGAAGTCATTGCGGTTGAGCTGACGCTCCCAGTAATGATAGGACTCTATCTGGTAGACGAAGACCGCCCGCTGTTCTCCTCCGTGTCCGGCCAGGTCTCCTTGCCCATCACCATCGATGTTGAGCCGCCGCACCATCCGCCGGCCCTGAACAGGCTTCTTCCAGACGGCGGTGCGCACCATCTCACCACGCCAGACGATGTCGCGGGGCAGACCAACGTTCACCGAGAGCAGTCGTGGCATAAAATCTCACCTTCCTTTATCCCGTCTAAACTCCAACAGTCTTGTTCAGCGATGGCTCAACCTTTGTGAACACCGCTGTAGCGGTAGTTTGTCGACTCGGGATTTTGTCATGCTTTAAGCCCATCAAATAGTGGCCACTTGAGCGCGAATTGTTCAGGATATGCGTTCAAAATCAGATGCGATCTCCCACGTCGACAAACTACCGGTAGGAACCGTATGTTCCTGTACATTGAGATTCACGTTTTCTTCGTACACACTAGCTCCTCTGCCTGCACTAACAGGGGGGTGAGCCAGTTTTTTCATGTCTTTTTTGAAGACACAAGAAGGAGCATTCCCTATGCTTCGAGAAGATACACGCTATCGCTCTCTGCTGAAAGAAATAGAGGCCTTCACCAGCCTCTACAAAACGGAGACCCGGGGCTGGTTCGTGGAGTTTACCAACGCCCCATCTAACGTGACAGATCAGGAGCATGGCTACCAACACGTTTTTCCTGGCTAGGTCCTTGCTCGCATCTAAGGCTTTGACGCGAATAAAGAGCTCTTCCAGCCCTTTGGCCCCCTGCCTTCACACCCCATCGCATCCAACCCAGGCAGGCCCTCGCAATCACACAAGGCGAGGCACATTGCCCATGAATACCTGTAGTCCCCTCCTTCTCCAATGCCGTGGTCCCCCTTCAATCTTTACCACACCATTCCAATCACAACAGTTATTCACAGAAGAAGGAGAACATCTTCAAAAGAACGCCGTACCCAGTGGAAACAACAAGCCCATTTCAAGAGCGTTTTTTGAACAGATATCACACAGATAGTAGAATACAAAATTTTGGTAATCCCTCCCGAGGAGCAGAGGAGCAAAGTATTGCCTTCGTTCATGCATGTGTTCACAGGCTCAAGCCTCGAAGCGCATGATAGTTGGTGCCCTTCCTGATGGATAGAGAGAAAAATCATAACACGAGAAGTGATAGTGTCTGGCTATATTGTTGCTCCCTCTCAAACTGTCACCCCCAAAGAGGACCCATACGTGTAGCTTCTAAGCGCGACAAGCAGACAAACTGCATGTTCTTATGCTCGCCACCACTTCACGCGCTCATATTTGGAGCCTGACAACGGTGCCCATCGCAAAGAATAGACAGGAACTTATAACATGAATGCAACCAGGCAGAAGTCAAAGATCATTACACGGAGTGTGGAGGTCGAGGGATATCCTATACACTATCGAGTCATTGGAGAGGATATGACGCAGGAAGCCATCATTCTGGTACATGGACTGAGCGGCTCAACGCTTTGGTGGACTCATAATATTTTTGCGCTAGCACAGAATTATCGCGTCTACCTTATCGACCTTCCCGGCTTTGGTACGATGCGTCGCCTGACACGTCAGTTTACGCTGGCGAATGCCACCACCTGGGTGCTGGCATGGATGAAGGCGGTTGGGATTGAGCGGGCGCACCTAGTAGGGCATTCGATGGGTGGATACATCTGTATGCACCTGGCTGCGACCTATCCTGAACGCGTGATGAGAATGATACTTGTCTCGCCCGCCGTACAACCCCAATTTCACTCGATTCTGGGCTACATGCGCCCTTTACTCCTATCAACTCGTTATGTTCGGCCCACATTCTTACCCTTGCTTCTTTTTGACGCATTACGGGCGGGACCACGCCTGCTCCTACGCGTCACACATGACCTGATCCTACTTGACCTCAACGAAGAGCTATCTACCATCTGTCAGCCTACACTGCTCGTCTGGGGTGAACATGATATTGTCGTTCCACTCACCACTGGTATTCAACTTCGGCAGACACTCCCCAATGCGCAACTGCTGATTCTCCAAAAGGCCGGGCATGTGAGCATGTTTGATCGTCCCCTGGTTTTCAATCAGGCCGCTCTGGCCTTTTTACAGGGCGACCTGGTTGGCAGTTGAGAAAGCGCTGTACGGCCTGTGCCAACCTGGCAGGCGAATTATAGTTGACATCATGTGCCGCACCTTCAATTGCCAGGAATTGCCCCTGGGGAAGTTTGTCGGTTACCTCTTGCGCCCAGCCTGAAGGGACAATAGTATCATATGTGCCACGAATGACCAGGGTCGGAACCTGCATATGGGGCAGATACTCTTCTATACGATCCCGCAAGCCAGAGCGAAACACGGCAATGAAACGTCGCACCCCAATGTCGAAAAAGTCACGCAGGACAATCGGGTAGAGCGAGAATGGCTCGAATGCCAGGTTCACCAACCAGCGCCCAATCTGCTGATGCGCTGTACGCGCGTGAGCATCCATCGTTGGTCCAACCAGCACTGCTCGCATGAGTCGCTCGGGATAACGGAGCGCAAACTGTGCAATAATCTGGCAGCCAAGCGAGTTACCAACGAGAACAGCCTGCTCTATCCCCAGGCAATCCATCCAGCGTGCGAGCATATCCGCGAAATCGGGTAGTGTGAGGTTGTGCGAAGGTTTACTACTAAGGCCATAGCCAGGCAAATCAGGGACAAGCACCTGGTAGAACGGGGCGAGATGCTCGGCTGTCGGCAACATGTAGCGACTACACACCGCTAATCCATGAACGAGGATAATAACTTCTTGAGAAGTGGGAACCAGTTGAGAGGCGTAATAATGAATGGAATAGTCTTGCATCTCTACAAGGCAACTACGTAAGGTTTTATTTTCGGGTTTTTTCTTTGATTTTCTCATTTTGACACTCATCACATACATCGCTTTAGTATCATATCAATTGTACGTAGCTCATTGGTCAAATCGTTTCATAAAGGCCTGCCTATTTCATAGCGCAAGGGAAGCTACGTCTCTCTTTATTAAGAGAGAAATAGTCTCCAAGATAAGAGAAGGTCAACGATGACAACGATGAAGTCTGCTCACGCTTCCGATGATGCTGACGATCTCGATGCCCCTGGCAAGAACGCAGCCGGGTCAGGTAAGACGAATCAGCAAATGCATACTCACAAGAAGACGTGGAAGTGGATGGTCGTCATAGTGAAACTGCTCGTTTCCCTCTTCTTCGGCTTCTGCTCTTTCTTTGTCCTGTATATTACCCTGCCTCGTACGATAGGTAACTCCTCCGCACTCCTGATCACCAGTGGTCTGGTGCTCTTCCTCATCGTCGGAATGGGATATCTGTCAAAGGTTCGCTCTACGGCTACATATACAGCGAAGAACAGGCCATCAGCGAATGTGTATGACCTAAGTTTTGGCCAAATAAATGGCGACATGCGCAGGAGCGACGAAGGTTTGGAAAGGGCTGAGTAAGACAGGAGCCAGCGGAGCATCCTGATTGAGTCCGATCTGACGGACGCGCCCCCACGCATCAAGGAGGAGAAAGCCACTGATATGAAAAACATCGCGTACCAAACGCAAAGGTCCGTAGTGCTGCACCGCAGAGGTCGTTACGACCAACCACTCTTGTGCCCAGACGAGCACATTGTGGACCAGGCTGCCCAAGAGCATAACCATCTGTTGCGCTTCAAACCGCTTTTTGCTGCGCTTGCCGAGGGCACCCCCCTGTTTGTCGCCTTTGAACGAGGTTTCGACCCCACCTCCACGCTGATCGTAGAGACGCAGGTGGGCAAGCAGCAGATCCTTGACAGGATCAAGACTGTGGACAAGCAGGCCATCACTCAGTTCTTCAACCTCATCGGGCAGCAGGCTGCAGATCAGGACCGCGATGCCCCACTGTCCATTAGGTTTGCGCTTACGAACTGCGATGCGCCTCACAGGCCGCACATACTCCGGCGCTTCCACTTCGACCCATCCCACTTGCCGCCCCGGCTCATCGGGATCGTCAACCCAACGGGTCACGGAAGCTGCCAGGCGAGTCGCACGTTGGCCGGAGTAATCCTTGCACAGGATCTGGTAGCCTTGGGTGAGCGACCAGTTCACATCGTTCATGCTGCCACCCCCAGCATCCACCCGCAACAGGGTGCGCGCGCGTTTCGCGCCATTAAGGTCCAGGATCTCCTCGGCAGCTTGAACCAGAGGCACAAACGCCTCGGACAGTTTGGTCCGGCCCTCAAAGAGTTGATCGACGACGACTTCCCCGTAGCGGGTCGCCAGGACACGGCCCAATTGCCGTCCACGGCGGTTGCGCGCCCCAGCAAAGTAGCCTTTGGTAGCCAGAGCAGCCTTTTTGCCACACGGCAGACCCGTGAGATCAACATCCAGGATTTGAAATTGCCGATGGTAGTCATGCCGATAGCCTTGGCTGTGTTGGCGATACATCAGCTTCATCGCGTGCTCCATTTGCTTCACCGTCTCGGCGGTACAGGCAGAGAGCGTCTCCTGGACGACCGATTGCTCGGCGCAGCGCGTCCGTCCAAACGCGTGTTGCAGCGCACGATCGCTCCTCAAGCGGCTGTTGATCTCCACCAGCCCTGTGGCTCCCGCCAGGATACTGATGAAGGCATCGGACAGTTTCTCAAAGGGCGTGTCTTTCACGGTCTTCTGCGGGATCTGAACGAGCTTTCGGATCGGTGCCAGCAGATCCAGGGTGCGTAGTTTGATGCCCAGTGCGGCTAGGCTCGCACATCCGGTAAAACGTTGGGTCAGTTTCATCGTAGATTCTGTCATGATGATGAATCTCCTCTTGTTTGGTTGACTTTCTGCAAGAGCTATAGATCATCATCTTTTTCTTTGCAAGCTCTTCTTTTGCCAAGCTTGCTGCCACTATTTTGGCCAAAATTTACGTATGAGAAAGCGCAAACAAAAAAGCCAGGCAACCGCAAAACCAGGTTGCAACCTGACGTTTTTGACCGGCTGGTCCAGGAGGCTGTCAATTCCATTCCTGACGAGTTTCAGAAGCACATGGACAATCTGGCAATCTTGATCGAAGATGAGCCGGACGCCGAGACCCTCGAAAGAGTAGGTACTGGTGATGGGCGTCTTCTGTTGGGATTGTATCAGGGCGTCCCGCTCACCTGTTATGGGAGCCACTACTCGCTCTTGCCCGAGCGTATCACCATCTACCAACACACGATTGAAGACTATTGTCACGGCGATCTTGAGCGTATTCGCGCGCAGGTCAGAAAGACGATCCTCCATGAAGTGGCTCATCACTTTGGTATAGAGCACGAAGAAATGCCGATCTGGATTCAATAAGGGGAAAACGATTCTGTCAGAACTCAGAACACGGTCAGAGAATGGATGAAAGGTTTCCCCACTTTTCCCTCAAAAAAACGCCCATATACTTGTGTTTTCCCCACACTTCGCTCGTTTTGCAGGGGGCATTCCCCACTGTTAGTGCCGGAGATATAATCCTCATAAGTGCCAGGGTAAAACTCCCCACCTGGGGATCATGGGATATCCTCAAAGCAACGTGGCTTCAATGGTCACGATGTTTGAAGGAGGGGACCCATGCTAGCACTAGAGGAACGCTTCATGATCAGAGAGATGTATCGCAAGGGGGTCTCGATTAGCGAGATTGCCCGTCGGACGGGACGAGATCGCAAAACCATTCGGCAAGCCGTCAATGCGCCTGACCTCTCGCCGCCAAAGCCACCACGTCAAGTGAAAGTGTGTAAAATCGACCCGTATGTCCCCTACCTGGAACAGAGGATGGCAGAAGGCGTGCTCAATGCTCGCAAGCTTTACGCAGAAATCCTGGCACAGGGCTATCCTGGCAAAGAAAGTAAGGTGCGTGAATTTGTGCATGATCGGCGCCCAGAAAAGGATCCAATCGGCTCTACCCGCTTTGAAACGGCTCCTGGCGAGCAAGGGCAGGTAGACTGGGGATACTTCGGCTTCATCACGCACCACGGACGCACGTGTCGGCTCTACGCCTTCGTCCTGACGCTGGGCTGGTCGCGAGCTAGCTATGTGCGCTTCACAACCTCATCGGATACCACCTGGTTCATTCGTTGTCACCTCCATGCGTTTGCCTACTTGGGAGGTGTTCCCAAGCGGCTGCTCTACGATAACCTCAAAAGTGTGGTGGAGCGGCGCGATGCAGATGGAACCATTCATTGGAACCCTCGCTTTCTTGATTTCGCCGATGTGGCAGGGTTTAGCCCACAAGCCTGCAAGCCGTATCGGCCTCAAACGAAGGGCAAGGTCGAGAATGGCGTGAAATACGTGCGAGGAAACTTCTGGCCTGGGGTGCATTTTCAGGATCTGGAAGATCTCAACAATCAAGCGCTGGCCTGGCTCAACACCACTGCTAATCCTCGTGTGCATGGCACGACCGGGGAGGTTCCCTTTACCCGGCTGCGCTCCGAGGGGTTGCAGGACGCCTCCAAGGCATTCACCTATGATACCAGTGTGATGATCACCAGGAGAAGTAGCAAAGATTGTGTCATCAGCTATGAAGGCAATCTCTACTCGGTTCCAGCGGCCCACGCACGCAAGACGCTACAGGTCAACATCACCGAAGCAGGAGAATTGGTGGTTTGTTCTGAAGTCGGGCAAGAACTGGCTCGTCACCGCGTTCTGCAAGGGCGTGGAGAGCGGAGTGTGCAAGCTGAACATTACCAAGGACTTGGTCTTCCTACCCCACGCCAAGAGCGTACCTCGGCGATACAGGAACTGCTACCAACCACACCTTCGCCATTCTGGGATGCCCCAGTCGTCGAAGTGCGTCCGCTCGCCGTCTATGATCAATTGCTCTGGAAGGTACATGATGAACGATCCTCGCTATGAGCACTTGCAGGCCATCTTGGAACGCTTGAAGCTGACACGTCTCCCAGAGCGGCTGGATCAGCTCGCTGAAGCTGCGGCGAAAGAGAGCTGGACCTATGTGGAGTTTCTGGATCGCGTCCTAGATGTGGAAGTCAGCGCCCGCGTGGAACGAGATGTGACCATGAAAACGCGCCTGGCTCGCTTCCCATTCGTCAAAACGCTCGAGCAATTTGATTTCTCGTTTCAGCCCGCACTCAATGAAGCGCAGATTCGTGAGCTGGCTACGGCACGTTTTGTGGCTCATGGAGAAAACATTTTGTTCCTCGGCCCGCCAGGCGTCGGGAAAACACATCTCGCGGTCAGCCTTGGGGTAGCCGCGATCATGCAGGGGATCAGTGTCGTCTTTTTCACGGTGGCCGACCTGGTGGATCTGGTCCAACAAGATCTCAAAGAGGATCGGCTGGATCGACGATTACATGCACTGTGCAAACCCAAATTGCTTATTCTGGATGAGATGGGCTATGTCCCCTTGGATCAGCGCTCGGCGCAATTTCTCTTCCGCTTGATTAGCCAGCGCTATCAAAAGGGCAGCATCATCCTGACCAGTAACAAATCCTATGGCGAATGGGGCGATGTGGTGTCGGATTATGCCTTAGCCACCGCCATGCTGGACCGCCTTTTGCATTACTCGACGACGATTAACATCCGAGGCGAGAGTTATCGCCTTCGCGAGAAACGCAAGGCTGGCGTGTTTCATGACCTGGCTGCCAAGCCGATGAAAGGCAGCCCTTCCACCTCCCAAAAAACACAGGAGATGGGGCAAGGCGAGACCAATGGTAGATATGATGACCTGTAGATCACAGAGGAGGGATCGCGTTTGTAGAGAACACACATTCTGGGGAATTTTCAACTGGCACTCGACAGTGCCAGCCTAAAATTCCCCAGACCTGGAGACTTTTTGAGTGGCACTTTTGAGGAATTTTTCGGTGCTATTGACACATTGGAGGCACGGTAAAAGCGAACATGCTCACCGCTCTTCCACTGCCTTCTCCCCGCGAGCAGTAACGCTTCGTATTGCGCTTCTTTCTGCCTTGCACGACCAGCAAGATACGTCTGCGCGTCTTTCGAGAGCCGAAAACGCGTGGCGACATCGGAGGCCGGAAGTGAGCGTGTTCGAAGCACTCGGAGCGTTTCCTGATACCCTTGCTCCACGCCAACCAGGTCACCCTGCATCACACAGCGCAATGCCTGGCGCAAAAACCGCTCCCCATAGGGTTCCGATCGGCTCGACCGCATGGCCGCCCCTCGCACGATCACCTCTCCCGAATACGTCAAGAGCGCATAATTCTTGATCGCGTGAGAGAGCATCGCGGCATAGCGCGCTTCGTATTCCAGCTTCACTCCGTCGGGCAACGTCGCGCCCACCTCGCCGACGAGTGCTCGTTCTTGGGTTCTGTCAGAACTGAGATCACAGAAAAGCTTCTCGGACAAATGGAAGGCTCACCTCTCGCTCGTTGACCTATGAGACTGCTTGTATAGCTGTCTGGAGAGCAGCAAGACGCTGGAGAAAAACCTGTCGTTGTTCTAGGAGAGAGACCGCTTCACCCATGGTGCGACGAGGACGAAGATAATTGCGCAATTCGTCGAAGGCACAACAGAAGCGTGCTGCCCCTTCAACTGTTCCAAAACCGCGCATTGGATAGTATCGTTGTTTGATTCCACGGTGGTCTTGCTCCAACCGATTGTTGAGATATTTACTCGTTCGATGGACAACATCGCTGCCCATTATCTCACGAATTGCTCGCGGATAGGAACTATGCCCATCTGTCGTCACCTGCTCGGGAATATGACCAACAACGTCAACAGCCTGTCGAAAAAAACATTTAGCCGCTTCCATATTCCGCTTCTCACTCAGCATGGAATCCACCAGCGTTCCATCCTGGTCGATAGCTCGATACAAATAACACCACTTCCCATGCACTTTCAGGTAGGTTTCGTCAACGTGCCAGGATCTTCCCGCCTTCCCATGCCGCTTGATTCGCAACTGCTCCGCTATCAATGGGGCGAATCGTGCTTCCCAATCGCGAACGGCCTCGTGCGTAAAGATGAAACCACGCGCTAAAAACATTTCAGCAAGGTCACGCAGGCTCAACTTGTACCGGAGCCGCCATAGGACAACCAGAAGAACCACATCAGTGGGATATTCCAGGAAATTAAACGGGGTTCCGGTGCGCTCATTGAAGAGGTGCTTGCAAACGGAGCAACGGAACGTGCGATAGCCGAGCGTGGTCTTCTGGGTTTGCTCTTTGGTGGTGGCTGAGGCGCAATGTGGGCAGTTCATGAAGCACTCCTTCTCAGATGAGTTGTTGTTCTTATGAGAATACCTCGCAAACGATCACCACGACAAGTCTTCTTCCGAATTCTGACAGAACCATGCGTACGTGAACCAAGGTTTGCTCAGATGGAGGCTGCGGTTGCACGTCTTAAGGTATACTGCGAACAGCGCTCGCGAGAAAGCACCTCCAGCGAAAGCGCTGCCTATGGCTATTTACGCCTGATGCTCTTTGGAGTGGAATGGGATCCTTCGCATTACTTCCAGGTGACCGTCAGCCTCTCCTGGCAGGAACAACACAGTACACTCCCCGAACTCACTGCGGCATGTCAGAACGCTTGGTCCATCCGCCATGACGATGCATAGGACGCACACTTCGTTCAACCATCACCCGCCTGTAATCTTGAGTACCTCGCAAACACCATGGTCTTCTCACCCAATCACCTTTGTTCCTCCACACAAGGCTTCTCTGATACGCAACGGATCCAGCGTACGTGCATTTGCACCACGGGGCGATCAAAAAAACTTGTTTGCGCATCCAGACGAAAGAGTTGGAGGAAGTCCTCTGGCTCAAGGGCAACGCGCAGGCGCTCCGCATAGGAATTCAGCAACACCTGTCGATAATACACACTATCATAGGTTGGTAGATCTGTAGAACGCCCAGGCGCAGAAAACGACGCTAGGCAGGCACACCGGAGCGATCAAGCGATCACGGGTGCGGTTCTTTTTTTTGCATAGCGAGCGTTTTGGTGGTTGCCCAACGCTGACGCCATTTGCGTACGAGTCGATCGCTGGTACCAACTGCCTGGGCAATCTGCTGGTTGCTCCACTCCGGATGCTCATGGGCGAACAGGACAATCCTTGCTCGGATCGCCAAGCTTTGCCCGGTAGTATGTGCGCGAACAAGGCTACGCAGATGTTCCTGCTCCTCGGTGGTCAATTCAATCGGATGGCTTGGTTTGGGGCCTCTCATGGGTTCTTCCTCCCAAGCCGAATCTACCTCACTTTCTTTTTGTCGTCAATCTCGGAATGCATTTGTGATCGCTTGTACTTAGCGCTTAGCGTAGGTTTGGCCCTCCGTAATCTTGTCGCCCCAAAAAGCGGTGTAAGACTTCTACAACACTTTGGCTTTAGTGAAGTAATGTTCCCCCGGCCAGACACAAGGCTGTCCACCATAGACATAAAAGAGTCAGGGGCACCAATAATACGCGCTTACCGAGAAGCATTAAGCGAGAGCACAAAAGAGTAAAAACAACACGAAGGGACAATTAAAAGCTTGAGTACTCAATGAATGTTGATACTCAAGCTCTCTACAGGCGATGCAACTACTCAAGGTACCTCACTGCCTACATCTTTTAATTTTTAGCGGCTACCTCCCGTAATACGGACCAGGACCGTAATACGGACCAGGACCGCGATACGGACCAGGACCGCGATACGGACCAGGACCGCGATACGGACCAGGACCTGGCTGAGCCATTACAACCTTGCTTGGTGCCGCTACAGTTGTACTGGCGGCTGATGCTGATTGTGTTGAACCTATGAGTAGCAGTAGTGCAAACAGCCCACTGAACACGATCAGCACAACTACCTTTGTAGAAAGTTTCATCAAGTCCTCCTCTTCATTTAAATGCATTAAATTAAATTTAATGCATTTACGCTAAGAGATGACTACTATTGAGATTCATATGAGCAAGCATTACAAAACCTTTATTTGCTATGTTATTTATAGTACCAAGAACAAACTCAAGACCTATAAATGCAAATGCAATAGACTCTACATTGGCCCATAAAGAATTATGTGAGAGAAAAAAACAAGAAAAATGGACATCAATCAACAGAAAAATATGCTGAAGCCACTTGTAGGCTAGAAAAATAATTTTCCATAATACCTGATAAATGATATATGCCGCGGCTATTGTTGGATTTCATGGATTACCCGCTTTTCGTCTTGTCCGTGATGCGGTGGTTTTTGAAGTGGAATCGTTTTGGGAGGCGATGGGGAAAGCGTTGCGATATGGTTATGATCGCTTTCCAGGTAGTCAACTTCTTGAGCCTGCAATTGTCGAGATTACGCAAGCAGACTTCTTACGTTCTTGCGCAATCAGGGGATCAGCCTGACCTATGACCGTAAGGCGGTCAAGGAACTTATCATTGAGGGCTTGGAGGGAGGGCGTGACGAACTTAAGGACCTTCAGTTCCAACGGATTGCATTTGCCCTTGGAATTGATCTGGGTCCCACTGAGGAAGAGAAATAGCCCTGGTTATTCTCTCTTTTGGCTCACGTGAGACATTACTGACTGTTCGCTTTGTAGTGCGGAAATAGTCGTTTGCACAACCTAACGAGCTATCTACGTTATGAGTAAAAGAAGGAGTTTTGCAATGTCGTCTTATCGGCCACAAGGCGTTACTTTTGTTGCGCGCCGGGTCGCACCAGGAAAGATCATGTATCAACTGGCCGCGTTGTACCGCTCTCGTCACGGCGTCGAGCAGATGCATACGCTCTTCCCAGATCAGCTGGTCTCTGGGGATGTCGTTCGTCAGCTTGGCTACAGCACCGAGCACATTCATGCACGAAGGGGATGGTAGCCCACACGGGAGAGGACAAGCTCCTGCCTCCTCTCCTCGTGTTTATCTTCTTCTTTGAAGCTAAAAATGAGCGTAGAAGCATATGGACACTCACGATTTTAAAGAAGTCTGGGATGACTGTTTAGCGCAAAGGTGGTACCGGATTTATCAAGGAGAGAGTGACAAGGCCATCTGTCTTGGAATTGGGAAAGGGCATAATGAAGCTCACGCTATACACAAATTTGCCCAATATATTGAGTGCGATCCACGAAGTTTGAGGGCAAGGCTTGCCTGTAAATTCGCAAGCTTTGCGGGCGAAAATTGGACAATTACGTGGGCGGCAAGACGTAGGAAAACGAGCATCAGCGACTGCAGAGAAAGGTTGTTCTCAAGCCTTCGAGGCTCAACACAGAGCCAAACGTCGCTCACGCAGTTATCCAATTTCCGCCCACGTAATTCCAAAATTTACACCCAGGCCCTTCAATCCTGATGACATACTCCTTGAACGTTATATTTTTCGTGCATGGGCCAAACAGGCCAAAATGCAGGGAGATGTTACTGTGCTCTCTTGAAGCCAATGTTGTCCGGCACAACCGTTGCCGGTCCCACCGCTACCAACTCGGCAGGGTCGATGTTGAGCCTGGTGAAGGCAATCTTTTCGTTCCACACCTTTCTGAGGAGATCCTTAAAGAAACCAATGGTGAGGAACTCGCCCGCGCAACGGCGATACCCGAAGCCGAATGGCGCATACCCGGCATCGTCGCACACTGGATAAGTCTGGTCGTCGACACGCGCGTACACGGCGCCAAACGCACTGTTGGTGATCGAAGCCCGCCGCCCGTCCTTGACGCGAAAGGCTTCCCTGCTGAAGGGGCATTGAGCCAACCCGACTTGCTTACACCTGGTTTCGTCGTTCTGTTCACTCGTCGGAGCCTGCTGATAGCGATCCGGGTCGAAGTCATTCGGATTGTTCCAGTGAAGAGGGTCTCTGCTGGTTTCCAGATGAGGCGTAATAATGGTGCTGGAGCCAGTGGACCCGGTGCCAAAGGCTTGTTCCTGAGCAGGCAGCACTGAGGTACTGCCGCGGTTGGGCGAGATGGTCCTGAACAACTCCATCACGAAACGGTCCAGCCTGCTGAATGCGGCGTTGTCCGTTTCATCGGGACCACGCTTCATCGTCTTTTCAAACCAGGAGCGGACAGCCGGGTCCCCATTGGTTGCCTCCAAGCGGGCCATCATGTTGTAGAGCGTATTGCCCCACTGGCTGAACGCAAGAAAGTTATGGAAGCACTCGAAGACCATGTCCTTCCTCCTGAAGTTCTCCCCCAGCGCGCCGTTCTTGATCCAGTAGTAGACCAGGGTCTTCTCGGGATTGGGCACATGACCGTCGATGAGCTCTTGCACCCGCTGGTCAATCCAATCCTTGAGGAGTTGACGAAGCTGGCGCACACGCATGTAGTTGTCATGGACGACCTGCAAGATCGGGTACCGGAAGCTGACGACAGCCACGAAGCTCTGGCCGATCAGCCTGACCTCGGGCGGAATGTCGCCCCCCGTGACGCCAAGGTGAAGGTCCCAGTACAGGTCGAAGTATCTCTGGTAGTACTGGTGCATCAGTGGCTTGCCTTCGTTTTGCTTGTCAAAGAGGGAATCGAGGAAGCGCTTGATCTTGCCCGAGTACATCGGACCATACAGATCCGGCGTGACAGCCGAGTAGTAGATCCTCTTTCGCTCGTTGTGTGGTCCGCGCTTCTGGTACCCCTGGATGAAGACCGTAAGTCCCTCCTCCTCCATATTGAGTTCCCAATTGTCATAGAGCATCCCGACGAGGTGAACTGGCATCGCCGCCTCCTTGCTCAGGGAGAGGTCGATCATGGGAAGTAATGGCCGTTCGCCCTGATAGATGGCGCTGAGGAAAAACGGCTTCACAGCGCCCTGGATATAAGCAGGGTCGAAGGTGGGCGGCATCTTCCTGGTATCGAGAGACATATCCTGCTGGTCACCAGTTTTCGCTGGATCAATCATGTATTGCTCCTTTTCTCTCTTTTTCAATCACTCAAGACCTCTTTGGGAGTATGTCCTGCCACTCCCTTTCACGGTGAAACGACCTTCCTCTCAAAGAAGGGCATCTGACTGAGGAAGGTGATCATAAGGACGATCCCCGCACCGACCAGGATGGTTACCACTCGCCATACGGCAAGGGACTGACCTGACGTCTTGATACTGATGAGCAGCAGGATCAGGATCGTGAAAAAGAAGAGGTACAGGAAGTAGTTCTGCTCTTTGACGGTGAATGCCAGGAACGTGATCGCCACCACGATCAGCCCTACCACCAAAGCGTTCTGCACGCTGCCAATCAAGACGGCTGCCAGCAGCGCACCCAGGAACGTCGCAACGACATTCTGTAGCGCCATCCTCAGCGAGACCTTCTGATCCTGTTGGGTGCAGATGATGACGGTGAGGGCTGCCCAATAGAACGGCGGCCCACCCAAGATCCAGCCGCTCCCTGCTGCAACTGCTGCTCCCATTGCACGCAACAAGCTCAAGCGCAGTAGTGGGGAGGTCAACGTGAGCTGCGCGGTGAGCGTGGTGCGTCTTGGTTGTGGCCTGTTTGGTCGCGCGTCGTTTCTCAGTCTGCTCCGGTATGATTGGAGCCATGCAAACAAGAGCGCGAACAGCATCAAGATCACCCCACCAAGCAGAAAGCCTCCCGCCGCTGGTAGCGCTGTTGCCGGACCGCTACGGTTCGCAAGCGAGATCACGAATGTGATCGTCAAAAGCAATCCCATGACAGCCGCGGCCCGACCATACACCGAGAGGAGTCCGGTGAGGAAGACCACGAGGAAGATCTCCACGATCTCGACCCACCATGGCCCACCGATGAGCCGACCCAGTGCGATCATGAGCGCGCCGCCGACTGCGGTCATTCCCAGCGACCATGCCTGTGTGCGGGACGACGTGCCGACGTTCCCGAATGAGGTAAGCAATGCACCAGTCATGACCAGGACACCAAACGTACGCTGACCAAGGATGGTCAGGACAAGCAGGGGCAGGAACATCGCCAGGGCGGTAGAGAAGCCTTTGACCGGATTGAGCTTGGCGCCGTAGTTGCTGCGGAACAAAACCGCTATTCTCTCCATCACTCTCTCCTTCCTCGCCAATTTCGACCTCTGGCCATGCCAGGAGTATGGCTATGCATGCTCTCCATCTGTGTCAACACGGTCGTGAGCCGGTTTGGATTCTGGCTAGCGCTCGGCTCCACCTCCTCCCTCGGCAACATACTCGGCATCCGCCAGCCACCGTAACGCCCGCAGGCTGGGCAGAAAGAAGTATTCCCCGCCGCGGTTGGTCACGAACTGGGGCAAGCCATGGAGGCGTTGGCGGATAGGCTGCTTGGGGATGGTGAACATACCGGCCCCGTCATTGGGCCCACACATCGGATCTTTCTCACTAGGTGCCCCAATGAAGATACCCTGATTGACCCACTCACTCTGAACAAACTCGAACTGCCGCGAAAGTGAGGCACCGATGAAGACAAAAATGATGCCACGCTCAGCTCCGTCGTCCTCCAGGATCCCTGGAGGAAGGAGGGGACCGTAGACGGTGCCGCGACGAATCAAGCGATGGCGATTGACCTGGGTGATTTCGTGCTTGAATTGGTCACGCGGGTTCACGCGCCGTGCATGCGATCCAAGCGGGCATTTGAGGCCCTTGGGGTCGGAGTCCGCGTAGAGAAAATCGTTGTTGCGTCGCGGATCGGCACCCAATTCCGGGTCATCATGCTCTGGGCAGAGCATGAGGGGCGCGCCGCTGCGCCAGCGACCCATCATCTTGGCGGCCAGCCATTCTTCCTCCGCCGCGCTGGTGGTGTGTGCCGCCAGATATCGGCGGAACGCGGCGACATCTTGATGCAGTTTTCTCAAGGCCACGTACGACCCGTTGCGGCCCAGCACCTCGGGCTGGGGCTGCGGAGGCAACCTCCCTGACTCGTCGAGATACCCCAAAATAAACTCTCCCGCCTTGAGCGGAGCTTCCTGGGGATTGCTGGGAGCAAGACCGCTCCCCTCGATCGCTGGTTGGCCGATGCTGTCCCGAAAGCCAAAAGGTTCGCGCCCCGTGGGAAGTTGATAGCAGTCCTGCCGGTAAATCGCCCTCACGCCAGGCATCTGCTGGTAGGCCTGTCTTGCAGGCTCCAGGACCTTCTCCAGGCGTGTCTGATCAGGGGCGAGCGCAGCGATCACGAGATGGACCTCGGAGGTGCCCAACGGCCACTCCCACTTTTCAGGAGCGCTCTCGCCCACATCGCCCAGTTCCGCGGCCCGTGCCGCCATTCCCTGTTGGAACTCCGGTGAGAAGCTCTCAAGCGATGCTTGGGAGACGCCTAACGCCTTCAGGCCGTGAGAGGAAAGCGCCACCGCAACCCAGGCATCGCCTGCAGGGCTGGTCAGATCGGTGGCCGAGGCAATCGCGGGTGTGAGCCGCTTCAGCAACTGATGGCCGGCGGCGCGCTCGTCAATGCGAAGCATGATGTACGTTCCGGCATACGGCGTCGGACGAGGGTGGAGCACGCCGCTCTGAATGTCGTTGAATTCAAGCATGATTGATTCTCCTGGTGTCACTGTCCCAGGCGTTGTTGGGAAGCGATTGCTTGCTATCGGATTGGGTTACTCTCCCGCTTACGTCGCTGCCAGGTCAAGCAGCGGCTTCAACGCCGGGTGCTGCAGCGCCTGCTCAGCCTCAGGGTTGTCGAGCACCTGCTGGAACGCGTGCTGCAGTTCCAGCGCTTTCCAGATCTGCTTGACCGTGGGCTCGGGATAGCTGCTATCATAAGCGGTAGCTTCATATTGGTGCGCCGTTAACCAGTCCTTAACGCTCGGGTCCGTGATGCCCGGGTAGCCCTCGACATGCGACCAGAACTCCGCGAACGATTGCGAGACGGCGTTATCGGCAACGGCAAAGTCATCGATGTACTTATCCCACGTGCCGTCGAAGCTGCTGCAAAACAGGAGCCGCGTATCGTTGTCGATGAGCGTCACCCTGGCTTCGTGTATTGTACCGAACTTTTTGGCGTCCTCTCTTCGGCGGGGATCGGCAGCTCTCCGCTTGATAGCCTCGCGCAGCGCTTGTTGGTGGCCTGGCTTGACGTTCCCAATGACAGTAAATTCTGTCCTCACCCCCGACTTCAGCCCCTTCCGCTTTGGAGACTCCTTTGTCGTCTCCATCTCTTTTGTTGTCTCCATGTCTTTTGCTCCTGTGTGTGAAGATCTCTAGTCTCAGCATGGTGCTCAACTGCTGAAGTGGATGAGCTTTCTTTGTGCGCTGCGTAGACGCAGTAGAGTCATGCTCCTCTCTGTGACAGAAGGAAACGCAAAGCCACTCTACTTCTGCCCACCTTAGCCTCTCCATGAAGCATACTAGATGAGTCCAACACCTTCGCGCCCAATCTGCCACACTCCGCCAGATTCAAAAATAGGCATTTTTGGCGGGTCTGGTACACTCATATTACCAATTGGCTGAAACGCTGACCAAGCATGCTGTGCTTGCACACCGTTACATCATAGAAGTATTACGGAGGGTGAAAAGCACCGTTCGCTGATTCCTTAATCAATCGGATGGGGGGCATACATACTTGTTGCATGCAACGGACAGCCAAATCGCTCGAAGGGGGCCATGGTCATGGGAGCATCTCACATCAGCACAGACGTATCCGATGAGAACGCCGCGAAACAGGTCCATGAAGCCATTGAAAAGACGCTCATGGGTTGGATTCGTACGTCTCTTTCGCTGATCGGCTTCGGGTTTGCCCTTGGAGAGGCTTTTCATCTTGTCAGAACCGGTGGACCAAGGAATTTCGTGGACACGCTCAGGGAGTATCTTATAACCGCAGTTGCGGTCGGCCTCATCATTCTTGGCGTGTTAGGTCTGTTTGGGGCCGTCATTCAGTGTAGATGGAGCCTGAAGCGTTTGAAGCAGGGCTCTGCCACCACGTACGAGAAGCCCTGGCGCTTGAGTGTGCTGGTGGCGATTCTGCTGATGATCATCGGCCTCCTCGCGCTGGTGGCAATGGCTCTTCCATAGCCTCGTGGATCTCCTCCAGACACCGGAAGAAGGGAAAAATGCACACGAGAAGACCTGGCTTCATCTGGGCTAGGAGGGAATAATGAGCAACGTTTTGCGATCTTCATCCATACTGTATGCACGAACCAGTGCGGAACGCTATGCTGCTGGCAAGGCGCTCCGTGCTCATTGCCCTCGTTCCAGCCATGCCCGGTGGGAGCCCACTCCCAATCGCCCAGATCCCCTGAGTATTCTGGAAACATCAAACCGCACGAGGGTGAAGCAACTTGTGCCCATCCGCTACGGCCGCATGCTCGTCTCGCCCTTCAACTTTTTGCGCGGATCGGCCGCGATGATGGCACATGATTTAGCGAGCACGCCTATCACCGGGATCTCGACGCAGATTTGTGGCGATGCCCATCTGGGCAACTTCGGGATCTATGCGACGCCCGAGCGCAACCTCGTCTTTGACGTGAACGACTTTGACGAGACGGTCTCTGGTCCCTGGGAATGGGACGTGAAACGGCTCGCGACCAGTATTGTTGTGGTGGGACGGCAGAATGGCTTTTCCGCGCGTGATTGCCAGCAAGCGGTTATGAACTGCGTTTCATCCTATCATGAGCGTATGTATGAGTTTAGTACGATGCGCCGGATCGATCTCTGGTACGCGCGTGTGGATGTCGAACTCCTTCGTACGGTTGCTGATCGTGACCTTCTTCCTCGACTTGACCGCGCAATCTCTCGGGCTCAGCAGCGCACCAGCATTCGCGCGTTTCCCAAACTTACACATGTGGTGAATAGTCAAGTGCGCATTAAGGATGATCCTCCGCTGATTGGTCATCATCCGAACGAGCGGCTCTCCACGCATTTGTCGGCCTTTGTCGCTGGCTACCTGGAATCGATCCGGGAAGAGCAAAAAACGTTGCTCCAATGGTACCAGCCCATCGATCTGGCCTGGAAAGTGGTGGGAGTCGCCAGTGTCGGCACGCGCTGCTATATCGTGCTGTTGTTGGGGGAAGGAGAGGAAAACGATCCGCTCTTCCTTCAGATCAAGGAAGCACGGCCCTCGGCCCTTGAACCCTATACTGGCCCCAGCCCGTATTCCAACCCGGCTCAGCGTATCATGCATGGACAACGACTCATGCAAGCTGCCAGCGATATCTTCCTGGGCTGGACCCAGTTCGAGGACGTCAACTACTATGTACGTCAACTGCGCGATATGGGATGGTCAAGCGACGTAACCACCATGCGTCTTGCCCGTTTCACCGTCTACGCTCAACTGTGTGGATGGGCGCTGGCGAGGGCGCACGCGCGCGCTGGTGATCCGGCGTTGATCAGCGGCTACCTGGGCAAAAGCGACTCCTTTGCTCAGGCCCTGGCTGAGTTTGCCTGCGCGTATGCTGACCAGAATGAACGAGACTACGCCAACTTCGTGGCGGCTGTAGAAGCCAAACACATCACAGCTATCACAGACATATAGACGATGAAAACTGGATCAGACTTATGGTAGCGACAAGCACCCAGACCCTCATATGTGGGGCTCTCTGAGCATGGTCGTGGCTATTCTGGTCATCAACTTTGGAGGAAGGCTGCTTTCGATACCCATGGCCCAGTATATTACTCAGCCAGTTCGCGAAGTCTTCCAGCAGATTTTTGGCTTCGTGCTCCTGGCATTTGGGAAACGCTTGATCTTGGGAGCGCTCGTGCATCTGGGGATCATTACCGTGACGACTCCCCACGCATGAATGCGGGGGTCCTATCCACCAGAAAAGGACTCGCTTCTATCCCCATGCCTCTGCGGCAGGGGTTTTACGCTCGGACTGATAAAGGGGTTAGGATGTGAATGGGAACCATTTACCTTCTTCAGATCAAGTTCGTCTCAATAGACCCTCTCTCTGGGAAGCAATGCTGGGGATGCTTGCTATAGGAGTCCTTCACGCGTTTCTTCCCACCAAACTGCTGATTGGCCCCCCCTGGCTGTTCCTGGCCATTGAAGCAGTTTTTCTCTTGCCAATCGTCTTCACCCTTTTGACCGAACGTGGCCTTCCGTACAAAACGCTCCATCCACTTCTTCTCACGCTGCTCGGCGTGCTGACGCTTGGTCTGGCCAGTAGCATTGCGCTTCTCCTTATCACTGTGGTAGGAAACAAATACGCTACCATCCTGCTGCGTGCCGCAATTCTCCTCTGGGGTTCCAATGTTCTCATCTTCGGATTATGGTACTGGCAAATCGACGGTGGAGGACCAGTGAAACGCCATCGGTCGGGCTCCCCGGCAGCAGATTTTCTGTTTCCACAGCAGGAAAACGGCAATCCCACTGGTTGGAGACCAGGTTTCCTGGATTACCTTTTCCTGGCATTTACTGGCGCCACAGCTCTCAGCCCCACTGAGATGTTTCCTCTTACACAACGAGCGAAGGCGTTGATGATGATAGAAGCCCTCCTTTCTCTGCTGGTCGTTGCGGTGCCAGCCATTTCGGAGTTTCATTTGCCCTGGTAAATGTTGAGAATTCCGCGAGCTCTTGAAACGGTTGTGTTGCAAAAACTATGAAGAAGAAATTGAGCGTGAGCGGACCCTCTCAATTTTCTTAGGCAACCACTCCAAACAGCTTAGCGACCAGGGCAACCTGACCTCTCACATCTCCTTTTCCTCCCCCTTGTATTTGCCCTTTCCGCATCATGTTCATGATCTCGTAGCCCTGTAACGTTCGCCAGGCCGTCTCCAACGAGAAAAAGCCCATTCCAGGTTTCGTCAACCGTTTGATACACCGATGGTCTTGTTCAATGAGATTGTTGAGATACTTGCTCTGCCGCAGTTCACATGAAGCAGCAAGATCTCCTGCTGCTTTCAACTCGTTGAGGGCTTTTGGATACGCTGCGTTTTTATCGACCGTGATGACGCGGGGCGTCACCGTGTGGGAAGCTCCAAGGGCTTTTGCGAAAAAACGCTTTGCCGCTTGGGTGTCGCGGGTGGTACTCAGCAAGAACTCAAGCGTGTTTCCTTGAGAATCAACTGTTCGATAGAGGTAGACCCACTCCTTTTTCACCTTCACATACGTCTCATCGACCCGCCACGAATCGGTCGTGGACTTCACATGAGGTCGACAACGCCGTTCGATTTCGGACGCATAGTGCTGGACCCAGCGATAGATCGTGGTATGATCGACAGAGAGTCCACGTTCCCGCATCATTTCCTTGAGATCGCGATAGCTGAGGGCGTAGCGCAGGTACCAGCGCACGCACAGGAGAATGATGTCTGCCTGGAAATGACGCCACTTGAATGGGTTCAGTTTGGTCATGGTGGATCCCTCTTTGTTCTGTCTTTCCCCAACTTTATTAGATCAGCTTCCTTCTTGCAACACAACCTCAGACATGGCGCGTCGTGTCACCATCTCGGCAGAACTGGCCGAGATGGAGTCTGGAACACACGTCTTTGTGTCGGTGCATCTTGTCTGCCATTTCGCGTGCACGCTCAGTCTTGATTGGATGAGTCCAACAGGACAAGGCAAACGGCTCCTCGACATCTCCTCCCCCGCAGCACACCGCCTCTACCTCGAAGAGGTAGTTGCTCCAGAAGACATCCTCCGTATCTCTGTACATCCTTCCCCTTCCACCCTGGGCGGTGATCTTGAGCATTGCGATACCTGCTTTTTTCAAATTCAGCGACATGCGCATATCTATGAATTGGTGTGCCGCGCCATCTACAACGACGATGCCCACACCGCATTTGACATCTCCATCAGGCATCTTTCCACCGTCTATCGGCCTCAGGATCTCTCATATGGGCATGTGCCCTGGCGACCAAAGTAGAAGGAAGAGCATCTCATCACACTTCGCGGAATACCACCCAGCACCTCATTGGCTATCCCAGGGCTGGGGGATGGAGAGCAGGCTCTAGGTATGACCCCAGTCCTGGGCAGGAAGAATTCCTGCTTTTAGGAGCCCATCGTCACCGGAACCTCTTCCAGCGAGGAGAGAAATGTGATCAGCTTGTCCCAGCCTCGCCCGTTTTCCTCTTCAATGAACGGATCAGGATCAAGCGGATGCAAGAGCGGAAACGGCACAGCTGCATTCCGAATGCCTCAAGCCCCCGGGTAGAGACCGCTCGCTCCTGCTCAAGACGCGCAAGAATGTCTCCTCTGCTAAGCCAACCAGCACAGCCCAGAAGAAAACACTCCTGGCTCGCCTGTATTCCCTGTGTGACAGAGAACGTGAGCGTGCGCTGGAGCAGCAACCATCAGGTCAGCATGTTCTCCAGGATCCACCGGGTCTGATCATTGTAGGTCGTCCAGTCGCGACATACCATCTCAAGACCAATGTCGTCCTGGGGCGGATGTTCCCTGTTCGTATCGCTCATGCCACAAATCCCTTCTCTCCATCCGCCAGCGTCTGGAAGAATGCCATGACACTCCCAATCCTCCCTTCAGCTCGTTGCACATTTCAAACAGGATCATTGCGAAAAATGGCAAGATAATGCCACTCTTGTACAGATCGCTGCACCTATACTTTGAAAAAGGCCTGTTGCCTTGCTCGCTTGTGAAAGTGAGGGGTTCATGAACACGGTTGTGGCGCTTGCCCTGTGTGGGGCCATCCTTCTCGGTGGGTTCGGATTCTAGGCCAGGAGAAATCACACCGCCGCACCCACCGCTTCCCCTGCGGCCGTTCATGCCACGCGCATCGCATGTGTCCCAGCCGGGGTGGTCCCAAGCGCTGTCCATCGGGCAGCACACCCCAAAAGCAGCCTGTAAGCTTGAACAACTCGTTCTCGTCTTCTGATGACATTGCTAAAGTAACCAGCCCAATGCTCGCAGGGGAACGCCGTGGGCCCAGATACCATGGCTTTGGCCAAAGAGCGCTGTGTGTTTTGCAGGCTTGCACGTCTCTTCCAAGCAACAAAGAGTGTTTCATGACAACTATTTTTGCCGCGGCAAGAATAATCGTCGCTGAACAAAGGGGTTTTAGCAAAGAAAGCGTAAGGTGCAATATGGCAGATCCGGAACAACTTGCACGGCTCAAGCGCAGCGTGCTCGAATGGAATACCTGGTGGTCTCCTGACGTCGCTATCGACTTGCGTGGGGCTTGCCTTTTTGCCTCCTCGCTGAGGGGAGCCAATCTCTGTCGAGCCGATCTCAGGGAGGCGAATCTGTGGGGCGCCGATCTTAATGGGACCGATCTCCGTGACGCAGAGCTGACACACGCTGATCTGGGGAAAACACTACAGTTGCACTTCTTTCCCATTCGTTGATCTTCTGCTTCCCAAATAAGTCCTCTTTTTCATCCTCAGAGCTCTCTTCTCAGGCATACTCTTTCTAGGAGCATGTGCTCCTAGAAAGAGAGGTAACCTTTCATGAATCTTCGTCCACACACTACCATTAATGATCTCATGCGCTGGTCTCACCAGCTTTCCTTGCTTCATGCTCGCATTGCTCCCCACTTTGCTCGGCCCGAACCCAGAAGGCGAGCTCTCGCCTATCTCCAAGGCCTTCTCAGTGCCGTCGAACGCAAAAACAGCTGGCAGATGGCCGAACACGCACAGGAAGCACGACCCTACGGCATGCAACGCTTGCTCGTTGGCAGCGTTTGGAATGCGGATCGGGTTCGCGACGATATACGAGCATATGTCGTTGAGCACTTTGGTGAGCCGCAAGCGATCCTCGCCATCGATGAAACCAGTTTTCCCAAACGCGGTTGCCGCTCCGCAGGTGTACAAGTGCAATACTGTGGCACCACGGGACAGGTACAAAACTGCCAAGTCGGGGTGTTCCTCTCCTATGTGAGTTCAAAAGGCCACGCCCTCATCGATCGGGAGCTGTACCTGCCCCTGGATTGGTGTGAAGACGCTCGGCGTTGTCAGGAGGCCGATATTCTTCTGCCAGCTTGTTTTCGCACCAAACCAGAATTGGCCGTGCGCATGCTGGAGCGAGCCTGTTCGGCTCAGCTTCCTTTCTCCTGGGTCGTCGCCGATAGCGTGTATGGAGGCAATGATGGACTCCGAGTATGGCTTGAAGAGCATCAGACCTCCTACGTCCTTGCCGTCCCGTGTTTTGAACCTGTCAGCGTTCGCCTGCCTGATGGATGCCGTCGTCAGATTCAGGTTCGTGAGGCTCCCTTGCTTCCAGGACAGCAGTGGCAGCGGCTTTCACAAAGCCAAGGAAGCAAAGGTCCACGCCTTTTCGACTGGATGCTGCTTCCCCTCTTGCATCAGTGGCAGGACGATGCATGCTACCGCCTCCTTGTGCGCCGCTCCATCACTGATCCTTCTGATCTCGCCTTTTTTCTCGTCTTTGCGCCCCCCAAGACCTCGCTCATGCAACTGGTCCGGGTCATCGGTATGCGCTGGCACATTGAAGAGCATTTTCAGGCGAGCAAAGATCTGGGTCTCGATCACTATCAAGTTCGCAGTTCCATCGGTTGGTATAGGCACGTCACCCTCGTCTTGTTGGCTCATGCCTTCCTTCGCGTGATCTGTGCTCAGCAATCCTCTCCCTCTTCTCTGGCAGCCTTGACCATTCCCGAAGTACGACATCTGCTTGGCTCTCTGCTCTGGTTTTCTTCTCCCCAGGTTTCATTCATCCTTACATGGTCTGCTTGGCGGAGAAAGCACCGTCATCGAGCCTCCCACTCTCACCAATTGGCTCGCTTCAAAGCAGGCTGACGAGATTGGCCGATCTCATGCCCTCGATTCCCTGTTTTTTCTGGATAATCTCCCGGCAGTCCCTGTATCTTTCCTACTTTTGAAAGGAGGTCCTTTTCATGATCTTTCTCGCCCAACACCTCTGTTGTCGCCTGCTTGGTATTGATCCCAAAACGCTGCGCCGCTGGGTAGCCCTCGCCCAGATCGCCTTCCTCAAGAGTCCTCTCGATGCTCGCCTGCGGTGCTTGACCTCGGCTTCTCTTCAGTATCTTGCCACCATCCATGATCGCCCTCTCGATCCATCCCTCGTCCCTGGTGAAATCCCTTCTTCAGAGAAGCTCAATGCTCCTCATGCTGAACCCGATCCTCCACAGGAACCATCAGCGTCCCTCGTCCATTTGCAGCAGCTCGTCGAAACGCTGCAACTCCAGGTCAGCCAACTCGCCTTAGACCTCCTGCAGGAGCGTAGGAGGCGCGAAGAACAGGAGCAGAAGACGAGGCAGATTCTGCTTTCCTCTCAGCCGAGTGCATCTAAAGAAGCCAGCCCGAAAGATCCCCACATGCAGGACCCTCCGAAACTGGCTCCTTCCTCACGCAAAGGCCGCCCTCGCGCCCTCATTCCTCTCATCGCCGTGCAATCAGATGGCTCGTATCTCGTCGTTTGCCCGCAACATGGCGAACTGCACATCCCTCCCGATTCCCGCCAGTGGTTCACCTGGCTCGATACGCTCTCCTCTTTCCGCTTTCTTGGGCGACAGGGGCGTCTGAGCACATACCGCAAACAAGGGAAAGCTTCCTGGATGGCCTACCGTCGCCTCCACGGTCATGTTTCTCAATTCTCTCTTGGCACAACCAATCAGCTCACCATTGCCCATCTTGAACATATGGCCTCCTTGCTCCAAACGCCTGCATCCTAATATCCGCCACATCTCTCCGAGCTCTCTTCTGTTCCCCATATGCTCCAACAAGTGCAACTGTAGTGGAAAACCCATCTTAATGGAGCCGATCTCCGTGACGCAGAGCTGACACACGCTGATCTGCATGAAGCAGAGCTGCGGGGAGCCAATCTCTGGGGCGCCCAGTTGCGTAACGCCAATCTCACGCAAGCAGAGCTGCAGGGAGCCAACCTGATGTCGGTTGATTTGCAGAGAGCCTGTCTGCGTGATGCCAAGCTCACAGGGGCTGATCTCACGCACGCTAACCTTGAGGGCGTGGATCTCACAGGGGCCGATCTCGATGGCGCAAATCTCATTCGCGCCTATCTGAGCGGCGTTGATCTCACGGGAGCCTTGGGGATTTCTTTGGCTCCTCCTCCATTTTCCTCTCGCCTGATCTCCTCACACACCCATTGGCGCAACCTTGTCGTGGAGGCTGAAGAGAATCTCTTGCTGGGGGTCGCGACTCGTTCGCAGGTGTGCGAGGGGTTGGCGGCCATTGAGAAGCAGTGGCGTCAATACCGCCCCTCTCCATCAGCACACAGCGCCCTCGCCTCCTCATCTCCTCCCACGGGATGTTTCCCGTGGAGGGCAACCAGGCTGAAGCGACGGCTGTTTGCGCACACGTCCACGCCAAAGCCAGAGATTGTCGCAATCACCCTTCTCTTTCGCAATACCAGCCCTCAGGGGTCCACCTCCAGGCGCATCGGCGATCCTCTCACCCTCAAAAACATGCTCGTCTTCTTGAACTCTCCGAAGAACTGGGTGAACCTGGTGCGCGTTATATTCGAAAAACGCAATGGCCAGCAACTGGTCATCCACGTCGTTCCAAACGGGCAACCTCCTGCCGCTTGCAATGTCATCCTGGGGTTTGCAGGAATACATACCTCATGCTCCTAGCGGATAGGAACACCGGTTTCTCATAACGCCGATGAGGGGCCTCTTCGTGTTGCTCGACGCATACCTGCGAGATTGTCTCGAAGAATGGTGTGCTTCTGGCGGTCAGCTTTCCGCACGCTCTATCGTGCTGCTCGATGACTGTGCCCGAAGCATCACCAGACGCTTCCGACTCCTGGATGGCGAAGGGCAGTATTACTTTGGGCAATCCAGGCGACTGGCGCGGCGGGTCTGGCGCGGCGTCGATATGGAGCAGGCATATGAGAGGATGATGAGTTACCCCTCTTTTTTCACCTTCTCCAGCCAGGCGCGCATATCTGGCTCGTGCTCCTCGTGAAAATGAGCGAAGAACGTGCTGCCGCTGACCTGCTCTTCTTCCAGCCCGAGGATGCGCCGCAGATCCTGGAGCTCATCCTCAGAAAAGGCATCGAGGGTATCTACCAGTTGCTGGAAGACTTCCCGCGAATCGCTGAGGACATCTGTAAAAACATCAATCAAGCGCTCCGTCGTCACCCGTTCCTTCCCACGAATGGTTTCCAGCTCCTCTTTAGCACGATCCTGGAATTTGTTCATACGCCGAAGAAACATCTGAACGATCTCATCCCTGGTTGAAATAGTCGTCTGATGGATCAGGCAAACGAGGAGGGTGAAGCGCTTGGGTGGTGTGAAATCCCAGAGGTTGGTGGCGTGCAAAGCGCGGGTTTCTGCCGCCAGATGTTTGATCTTGGCGTAGGGGATGCCTTCCAGGACACGCTCCATATTGCCGAGGGAGGTCAGCCAAGACAGTTTATCTAGCCACTCATCCAGATGCGTCAGACTGGCGCTCTTGGGCGCTTCCTTGATCCGGTTGAAGTTCGTAAAGTGGCCTGGCTCATCTCGGTCGATAAGCTGTTTAAGGAGTCGCTCTTCGGTGCCATCGAGTCGATCAAGGACCGTCTGAAACATGCGTTTATTGACCAGTTTACGTATGCGAGTAGAGAGCAGATCCAGGGTACGAAAGGCGGGAAGCTCACAGTGCTCTTTGACCAGGGTTTCAATAGCGACATTGATCAGGTCTGCTGGAGTATCCATGATCTGGACGGCCTCGTAGATCGACTTTGCAGCGATATGACGGATATATTTTCCCTCACTTTTGATTTCGAGATGCGCTCGAATAGCGGCATGATACCGATACAGGGTGCGCGAAACAATATCGGGAACCAGATCGTTGGGATACTGCATCACGGTTCGAATATGGCTGATCACTACCCCAGGGATCTCCTGGGGGGGGAAAATACCCTAAGCGCTGAAACGCTTTGAGCAAGATCATAAGGGCAAACTGTGGGCTATCACCGCGTGCCCTGGTAGTGACAAAGGCAATATCGTGTGGTGTTGGCGTATAGAGTTCGCGCAACTCTTTCACGGATGGGGTTCGAGTAAAGCGCGGATAAGCGGTACGTTCAATTGATGTCATCCATATCCTCCCTGTCTACATCCTATACAGAAAAAGCTATATGTGTGTATTTATCTCTCTACAGGATACGCGTATGGGTAAAAATTCCAAAACACTAGGAAAGATAGCCAAGGATTTTCTTTCTCTACTTTGAGCGTCTAAACGCTTTTTCGCCTCCTTCACGACTTCCACTAATAGGACTTAGAGTATGTCTTAAGAGGCTCAGAGAGCCAGGAGTAAACTGAAAGGAGACAATAAAGGAACGCCAAACTGAGCAAGAAGGAGTCGAAGCTGATGAATGAGAGCATCAACAGAAAGCGCTATCCATCGGATCTTACCGATGCACAATGGGACCTGTTGGCACCCTTCATCCCACCACCATCCCCCAACGCAACCCAGGAAGTGATTCCCAGACGAGAAATCGTCAATGGCATTCTGTATGTCCTGCGGACAGGCTGTTCTTGGCGACAAATGCCTCACGACCTGCCCAATGGCAAAACGGTGTTTCATTATTTCCGTTGCTGGCAACGGGATGGGACCTGGGAAAAAGCGATGCATGCCTTACGCCGCCAGGTGCGTGGCTCGATGGGGCGAGAGGAAGAACCTAGCGCCGGTATCATCGACAGCCAATCGAGCAAGACCAGTCCAGTCCCAGGCATCGGGCGTGGCTATGATGGCGGGAAAAAAAATCTGGGGACGCAAAAGGCACCTCCTTGTTGACACTCAGGGCTTCATCTTGGCTGTCATGGTCCTTGCAGCCAACATCGCCGATGTGACTGGCGCTCGCCTCTTGTTAGAAGGGCTCGCCAACCAGTTCCCTCGTCTCTCGCATCTGTTCGCCGATCATGGCTATGACGGGGAACCCTTTGAGCAATGGCTCCAACACCATCTTGGATGGGAGATCGAAATCGTTCCCCAGCAAGAGCGTGAGGTGCATACCGAGTGGGCGCTCATCAATGGGCAGCCGGTCGAGATTCGCAAACCAAAGGGAGGCTTCCAGGTTCAGCGCAAGCGCTGGATCGTGGAACGAACCTTTGGCTGGCTTATCCGCTACCGACGACTCGCTCGCGATTACGAGGGGTTGCCTTCAAGCAGCGAGGCCTTCATCCAGGTGGCTTCCATTCGTCTTTTATTGACCCGTTTGGCTCCTTCCCGATACTAATTATTCGTCTTAAGACACACTCTTAGTGGAAGCTCAACCTAGGGTATACTTCTACTAATACGGAATTTCGTGTTTGATAGAGAACCAAAGGTACTTCTACTAACAAGGAGCAGCGATGACAGAGACACTGGAACAGACACTGACAGCATACGATACCTGGTTGGACCAGCAATCATTGGCGGAGAAAACGCGCGTTGCTTATCGGCTCCAAGTGCATCAGTATGGAGCATATCTCGCCCAGCGTGCTGCTTCAACCACAGACGATCCTTTGCGCACGCCCTTTGCTCGTGACTATGCTGTCCGAGACTACAAAACCTACATGAAAACCGAACGAAAAGCAAAACCAACTTCGGTCAATCTTGCTCTGGCGGCCATTGACCATTTCCACCTGTTAATCGGAAATGATCGGCCACAGGTCCTGCGGGAAAGCTTGCCAGCACAAGCTCCTCGTGCTCTCAAACCGGAAGAACAAAAAGCCTTGTTGCGCGCTATTGAACGAACGTCCTCCGTACGCGACAAGGCTATTGCGCACCTCTTATTCTACACAGCTATCCGCCTCGGAGAATGTGCGGCGCTCAATTTGGATGATCTGCGAGTCTCTGCACGTCGGGGAGTGGTCATTATCCGCTCAGGCAAGGGTGATACCTACCGCGAAGTGCCACTAAATGCAGAGATACGTGAGACACTTAAAGTTTGGCTCAAAGAGCGGAACAAACGGTTCTCGCAGCCCACAGATTCGGCTTGTTTTCTCAATCTCAAAGGAAAACGGCTCTCTGCCCGTTCAATTGATTTGATCATTCGCCGTATTGGAACTGATGCGCATCTGGAACTCTCTGCACATGTCTTGCGTCACACCTGTTTGACCAACCTCGTCCGCCGTGGAAGCGATCTGGTGCTGGTTGCTGAGATTGCAGGACATAAACGCTTGGAAACGACACGACGTTACAGTTTACCATTGCTTCAAGATCGTGAAGACGCGATGGTAGCGTTACATATTGAATACTGAAGAAAGGGAAACACTATGGTGGATCAGCAAAGCCAGCAGAAACAGTTCCAGCGCACTCATACGACGAATATAAACACCCTCAACAAGATTGTGCATAAAGCAATGGGCGCGAACATCGAGCAGCAACAAACACCGGCTGGCAGCCAAATGTACAAATTCGAGCTTAGGAGATATCATGAACAATAGAACAAAAATTGCCCTCCTTTTTCTTGGCAACCTTCTCCTTCTGATTGGCTGTTTCTTTTTACCCTGGCACATTACTCCTTTTAATACTCACGGGAATCTTTTAGAAGGCCCCTCTGTGTAGAATCTCATGACCTTTCCCTTCGTCATTCAACCCAGCCCTAAACTCGGAGCATTGATGCCATACCGTGTTTTGTGTAAAAGGAGCCTTTGCCAAATGACTCAATCCGCTCTAGTCCTGGGATCAGAGGAATTCGGGAATGAGCCATTACACAAAATTCAGTATGGTGTCCGTATTCACCCCCTTTGTGCTCATCATGGACTTGAACGAGCATATTAGTATGTATCTTCACGAAATTATTTAAATCGGGCTGAATTATGACATAAGGGTGTCGCCATTTCAGAAGTATAGTGTCCTGGTACAGAAATGAAGTGTCCGACGATGTGGTGTTAATCGACACTATCATCAAGGAGCTTACGTATCAGAAAAGGAACAATTCTTATGACAAAATATGCAGTCTCTCATATTGAGATCCCGGCCACAAGCCCGGATGCCATACCGTGTTTTGTGTAAAAGGAGCCTTTGCCAAATGACTCAATCCGCTCTAGTCCTGGGATCAGAGGAATTCGGGAATGAGCCATTACACAAAATTCGGTATGGTGTCGAGAACAACACATAAATAGGCGATATGCTGCCCGAAACGTCATGCGCTGCTAGTGCGGTGAACCACTCCACATGAAACGCGAACACAAGAGCTTTTGTAGGCGTTACACAGAAAGCCATGATATGTAGACGCGTACTTTAGTAGCGTCGGGCTACACATAAAGCCATGGTCGCTACTGACATAGGGTTGTCACTCCGTTCGTCTATACTTCCTGTATTGGAACACACATTATTGGATGAAATCCCTCTTCCTGCTTTCCTGTCGGCCCTTATGTAGAAGATTTAGGGAGAGAGAAGCAGGCGAAGAGACGTATATCATTTGGAGAGGGGGTGGTGGGGAAACGCGAAGAAGCCAAAAAAAGTTGTTGCGAGAGAAGTAAAGGAGCAGGCATGAGTGAATTGACCCCTGAGCTGATCGTTGACTTGCAAATTCCCCAGGATATTCAGATCTCCCCCGATGGCAAGCGTATCGCGTATACCCTGGGCGCGTTATGCAAACGTGATGAGCACACAGAGAGCGCGATCTGGCTTGCCACAACAGATGGTGCGGAGGCGCCCCGGCAATTTACCGCAGGCGGTGTGCAGGATAAAAGCCCGCAATGGGCGCCCGATGGTAACGCACTGGCCTTCCTCTCGGATCGCGCGGAGCGTGGAACTGCTCAACTTTACCTTATTTCCGCCAATGGTGGTGAAGCGCAGGCTTTGACATCCAGAGAGAACAAGCGCGGCGTAGAGCGGTTCGCCTGGTCTCCTGGAGGCGGTCAGATCGCCTTTACCAGTGTTGACGAGCCAGATGAGGAGGATGAGCGCCGCGAGAAGGAGCGGGACGACGCTCAGGTATATGGAGAAAAGTGGCCCTATGCGCGCCTGCGCCTGCTCTCGCTGGCATCCAGGGAGGTCAGTACGCTGGTCTCGGGTGAGCGGCATGTGGCCAACTTCGCCTGGCATCCTCAGGGGCGGGAACTGGCCTATACGACCTGGAAGACACCCGAATTGAACTCATCCATGCAGGAGACTGTTATTGAACGCATTCCCCTCTCAGGTGGTGAGCCGCAGGTGGTCTGTCATTTTGCCTATGGCGCGTCGAATCTAACCTGGTCTGCCGATGGCGAGACCTTGCTCTTTATCTCTGCCACTGCACAGCGAGATCAATCTTCCATGGCGGTCTACGCCGTTCCCGCCAGTGGAGGCGAGCCAAAACGCCTCGCAGGCGGAGAGACCAACTGCATCTTCGAACTGCAACATTTACGCGAGGATGTGCTGGTAATAGTTGCCGAGGAGCTGGAGACGAAGCTCTGCCGTTTGCAACCACAGAGCGGTGAATTGATCTCGCTCCTGCCTGACAGCAAGGACGTGCGTGAAAGCGATATAAGCAGCGCTCACGCGTGCGTACTGGTGGATGGCCATACTGTCGTGGCCCTGACGCGTTCATCGGCGCAAGAAGCCTTTGAGATCTGGAGTGGTGTCGCCGAAGTGGGGAAAGCGGCTCAGGAGCTACGCCAGATCACGCATCACCAGGAGCATTTCACCGGTTTTGCGCTGGGCGAGCAGGAGGCCTTTTACTGGACCGCATCTGATGGCTGGAAGATGGATGGCATCCTCATTCGTCCTCCAGAGACCTCAATGGATCAGCCTCTACCAACGATTGTGCTGGTCCATGGCGGCCCCTATGGTCGCTGGGGCCATGGGCTGCATCTAAGCTTAAGCTGGGGTAAATGGGCGCAATGGCTGGCAACGGCGGGCTACGCCATCTTGATGCCCAATCCACGTGGTGGCCTGGGTCATGGCGAGGAGTTCGCCGCTGCGGCCCGAGGCGATGTCGGAGGCGCCGATTTCCAGGATGTCATGTCGGCCCTGGACGCCGCGATTGAGCGTGGCATTGCCGATCCAGAGCGCCTGGGTATTGGCGGCTGGAGCCAGGGCGGCTTTATGAGCGCCTGGGCTGTGACGCAGACTACCCGCTTTAAGGCTGCCATCATGGGCGCGGGCGTCAGCGATTGGGGTATGATGGTCGTTACTAGCGATCTTCCAGCCTTTGAGCAGGCGCTGGGCGAGACCTCGCCTTGGGATGGTGTTGGCCCGCACCGGCATGCACAGCTCAGCCCTATCTCGTTCGCGCAACAGGTGCAGACGCCTGTGTTGATCCTGCATGGTGAGCGCGATGCACGCGTCCCCTTAAGCCAGGCTATTGGCTTCCAGCGCGCGCTGCGCCATTATCAAACACCCGTGGAAATGGTTGTATACCCCCGCGAGCCTCACGGTATTCGCGAGCGCGCCCACCAGCTTGACCTGCTCCGCCGCGTGCGTGCCTGGTATGACCGCTGGTTGCACACATAGTCAATGTGAGTCGCATTTCACAGTAGATGGTATGAGTGTAGTACTCGGCGGAGGTTCGAGTGTCACGCTCATACCATCTATACATGAGCGCTGGAGGTACGAGGAGCCATGCATGCAATATGCAGATTGGTTATTGTGTAAATCCCATAATTAAACTGGCGAGAGCGGCACAATTATCCTGGTCAGTAGCGAGACATTGATTGAGGGAGGGAGATAGCTCATTTCGCCTCTCAAGCGCGAAGAACAGCAAGCAGAGAAAGTTGTAGGCCACCAGAATAATTGTACTCCTTCGCCAGTTTAATTGTGGGATTTACACCACAACAGGCTCTAAGACGTCGTTCCAGCGCCGCTGGACCCATCCCAAAACAGTCGCCATCTGCTCCTCCTTGGTTCAAAAACAACATGTCTTACACACAGTATAATATGTTCCTTTGTTACTGTCAAGTAGTAACTATATTTTATTCTTTAAAACACAGAGACAGAAAACCTCCCCTGCAAAACGCCTGGCTTGTCAGGAGAAGCGCAGAAATGTCTTATTCTCTATTCATGCTTGCAGGCATGTGTATACTGTAAAAGGGGGAGTAGTGCTTGCAATACGTATCGGCGGGGTTTTGTACCAAAGGCCGACAAGAGGAATCTTGGGAAGGAAAGGGAAATGGTGCGCATCACCAACTTTCACCAGTGGATTACAACGCTTCTTCGGTTTCACTCGACTCCACTTCCAGGGATGTTGGTTCTCGAAGGCCCGCCAGGCAGTGGCAAAACGCTCCTCGTGCAAGAATGGCTCACCTCCCTTTCCACACACCAAACCTCGCCAGCGATCTTCGCCCATCGCATTTCCGCCAAAAAACAAGAAACGCCAGCGCAATTCGCGCGCCGCCTGGCCGAGGACCTGGAATGGTCCCCGTCTGCACGCAGCACGTCCGAACTCTGGAACGAGGCTGCTACTACCCTCAAATACACCCCGGTCGATCTGCTCATCATTGACCAGGCAGAACACCTCTCCCTCATCCTCGCCCAGTGCATTCGTTCCTACCTCTTTGATGACCATACCTGTGCGCTTCTTCTCGTTGGCTCTTCCTCTCTCAGAACCACCTTGCAGCGCGATCCAGCTCTCGAAGGCCGTGTCTTTGCTTGGCGCACGATCACCGATTTCGATTCCCCAAACAACTCCATCATCGCCAATCTCACCTCACTCGGCCAGAACACGGTGTTCATAGATACTATGGAAAAAGCGACATGAGACGAAACACTGCCAGGCAAGAAAACGAACGACTGCAACGTGGGATATGGCCTTCTTCGCTACAAACGCTCTGGTGCCGGAGAGCATCACTGGCTTACATAGTATTTGCGGAGCGCTGTCCGTAGGTGTTTCTGCTCTCGCGCCGCTGGAAGTTGCTGGTCTCCTGACACAAGCAGATAGGTTACTTAAAGGTACATATTGAGGTCCTCAAGAAATCCTGGTTGGGTACGCAAGTGCTTGAGGGCTCCAAGGTCGAGGATGCAAAACACATGTTCTCCTCGGCGTGTTTCTGGGAGGGAATGGTCACCGCAGGCAGGGAAATCAACGCTGCGTTCTCCCCGTCTCCCCTTCTGCCTCCTGCAGCACCGCTTTGATCGTTTCGCGACTCCTCCCTCCCCCTTTCGCGACCTGGCGTTGACTCTTCCGCTCCAGATAATACGCTCGTCGGACCACTTCCCACTCTTCTCCTCCCAGAGACACCTTCCGCTCCTTCCATCTATTGAAGCCTATCACTCTTCTAAGATACCCGATCTCCTTTTCCTTGGCAACCCTCTCTTATCACTTCTTCCATTTCCATATATCTCTATACATCTATTCATTTCCTCCTTGTGGCTCCCCTCTTTCTCATTTCTCCTCACGCCCACATGGGCATGATCCTCCTTCACTCTTCTTTCCACTTTCACCTACAACAACATGTCCTTACAAGTGTATCTGTGGCTCCTTTCCTTCTCACTGGCCTTGGCTCCCTCTCCTCTTGGCCCCTTTTTTTCTCATTCGGAGCCATTTGGTCCCCTTTTCATTTATCAACAACAGTCACTCAAAAGTGACGAAAATGGAGTACGGCAGGCGTATGGATTTACGCAGCTATACCCCTCCTTCTCCTCGGTCTCACTGAAACCTCTGTGGATATTAAACGACCTTTTTGTCATACAGGGAGCAAGACATTCTGGTATTGGCAAGGCCCTCTTAGATCGTGCAAGAGAATTTGCCGTAGAAACCCAGGCCAGAGGCTTAACCTTAAAAACTGCCGTCAATAATAGCGATGCACAAACGCTCTACGAGGTCGCAGGGTGGCAGAAAGACAGACAGCTCTATTCATATAATCTGTATTTATAGCGAAGAAGTTGAGTTGAAACTAAATTCTGCTTTTTTGTTCTCCATGAAAGATCAGCATTTTTGGGGGTTGTAGACATACGCTCCTGTCTGTTCTTCTTATTGAAACGTTTTGAAGACCTCGCTTGCTCGTAAATGGCCCCCTTATTATAGCTATGAATGGCTCTTTTAACAGTTCCATTGTCGTAGTATACTGCTGCCATCGAGATGGTAGTAAGTGCGAAGAGTTGACAGATTTTCGGGGTCTTGGCCACTTTCGGTGTTTAAACACAGCAAGAGATTGCTCCAGAAAGCCCGGAAGCCTTTTCCCTCGTGTCTGTTGATGAGCTTAAACACCGAAAGTAACCAAGACCCGATTTTAGGGCGAAGAGTGATCAAGCGGCGCGAAGAGTGATCAGCTCATCTATTGCTGATGAGCAACATGGCTCTACAAGCAGATGTACCACTTTCAATAGTGTAAATTCATGAGCAAAAATTGCTTGGATTGTGAGCTTCTGCTGCCCTGTTCCGGCCTTTTTTGGGCTGAAGCAGGCGCGTCTCGCTGGGGTTCATGCTACTATAGCCCATTCATAACAGGCAAAAACAGGAAAATTCGCACGCGAATTGACAGAAACGATTGAGAACGATCCGCATCTCAAGCGGCTTCCCTCGTCGCCAATAGTTGAGCTGATCACTCTTCGCGCCGCTTGATCACTCTTCGCCCTAAAACCTGATCACTCGTCGGTTCTTACACATTCCCGGTGAAGCTCGCTTGCTTCCCAATACGGCCTGATGTTTCATGGCGAAATCTTCTTTCCTGCTAGAAAGCATGAAGAACTCGCTGGCGGAGCAGAGAGATACCTGCTCGTCCATACCCCATCCTTTTGATCAGCTTCAGTTTGTTGACGTGCCCCTCAACCAATCCGTTGTTTTGGGGGAGGGTTAGTCCTGCCACGACTGCGGCCTTGTCTCTCTCAACACTGGTAGCAAACCCTTGCAGTTCACGAATCTGGCTCGCTCTGGCCTTCTCAAGCCAGCCGTCAAGCCGTTCTCCGGTACGAGTGCGCAGCATCTGGGCGAACTGCTGAACCAGGGTGTAAGCCAGCTCGATCTCTGGATCGAGTTGGCGGAGGGTGAGAAGTATTTCTTGTTCATCGGTCGAAAGTGCTTCAGGCCGACGAAGAAAGAGAAAAGCCGCAGACTTTGATGAGAGAGGCATTGGAGAGAGGGTGCATGCTTTTGCAGCGTTCTTCTTCCCCTCTGGAAGCAAGCGAAGCAACTGGTCATGCATTGACTGATACGATTGAGTGTAGCCACGCTCCAGCAGTTCCCGATACAACTGCGCCATATTATGACAACCAGCTTCCCACCGTTCTCGCAGATAGGGGAGGTGGCCATCAACACCCGTCTTGCGCAGAGGTGATTGTCGTTCAGGAAAGGTGCCACTCCTCAACCAGCGTGTGACCGTGGCAATACCGATGCCAACCTGCTCGGCAATGGTCGACAGGGTGAAGCCTTGTTTCCGTAAGGCCACGACCTGCTCGTATTGAGCCAGACGCTCCGCTCGCTTCGCTTGGCTCAACTCGGCTCCCTTCCGATGAGGTCTGGGTGGCTGTTTCGCTTGCACTTCCGAGAGAGAGGGGGCCGAGGACTTCTCGGCCTGACCTCTACGACGAGCAGCCAAGTGGCGGGCCAGCACCCCCTCCAGAGCCTCGCCAAGATTCTTGAGGACATGAAACCTGTCTGCACACTGTACCGCCTGGGGAGCGGCGGTCTTGGCTGCTGATGCATAGTCCCCTCCCCGATCTCGACTCACCAGTTCAATTTCTGGGTGGGTCGTTATCCAGGCTGCGGTGGTTTCTGCCGATCGATCAGGCAACACATCAATGACCCTGTGACTGCGCATGTCTACCAGGATCGTGCCATATTTGCGTCCTCGCCGAAACGCAAAATCGTCGATCCCAAGCTCTATCACCTGTTGGAGCGGTTCTCTTGGAAGCGCCATGATCCGACGAAGCACCGTCATCCAGGAGGTCTTAATCCCTAATCGCTCAGCTAAACGCGCTCCCAGCATGCCGCCAGTTGCTAAGCCGAGAGCCTGAACGATTTGAAACAGGCGAGCAGTGACTCGCGCCAGAGGTTCAATAAAGGGGGTGAAACGTTCGGCAAAGATTTTTCGCGCGCACGTACTGACATCACAAAAGCATTTGCGGACCAGAACGCGCAAGCAGACACGCTTTCCACCGGACGGGAGATCCGTGATCTGGCGGACGTAACGGCTATGAAATCGGTGTGCCGGAGTGCCACAGAGGGGGCAGCAGGGATGTTTCCGTATGCAATGAGCGGTAATTGTGAAGACCTCATCAATCATCTCGATCTCTGTGACCTCCAGTTCCTCTGGCAAGGCAAGCGTAACAGGTACTTCCATCTTCATCTGATCCTTCTACAAAAGCAGTATTATTAGTGTAGAACGATCTATCGATACGTCTATAGCAAGCGAACTTCACCGGGAGTGTGTAAGAACCACTCGTCACCTTATTTACCAAGCCTTGCTTAAGGAAAACAGGCGCTGAAAAAACCTGAGATCCTTTTACTTTCTAACAAAAATTCATTGATGGAGACCCCTATGCTCGATTTTAGTGCAGTGACAAGCGGCTCTCAGACCCTGGCAGACATAGCCGCTGGTCTGACAAAGACCGATCTTTATCAGCTTACCGATGAAACGATCAATGTAATGCAAGAGATCATTACTGATACAGTTGATGCGGACGTGACATTCGTGCCGCTAGATCCCCAGGCGAACGATACATTTGGGAATTCTGAAGAGGCCGCCCTGGCGTGGACTCTGGGCCACGTGGTGGTTCACGCCACCGCTTCATCCGAAGAGGCCGCCGCCCTGGCTCTCGTGCTGGCCCGTGGTCTGCAGGTTGAGGGTCGTTCGCGTTACGAGACTCCCTGGGAGAGCGTGACAAGTATCGCTCAGGTGCGCCAGCGTCTTGAGGAGAGCCGTCGTATGCGTAAAGCTATGCTCGACGCGTGGCCTGACGAGCCTCACCTGGATACTATAATGACATATTCATTCTTCCCGCAAGCTGGCGAACTCAATGCCATTGGCCGCTTTATCCTGGGTTTATACCACGATGCATCTCATCTGGATCAAATGCGTGAAATAGTGCACCAGGCAAGCGCGTCTCGTGTGTGACATTGTTGTGATGGGGCGGCTAAAGTCGCTCCATAGCTCTGCAAAAATGCTAACGCCAAAACAAAAGTACAGTGTGCTGGCTATTTAGCATATCCGTTCCAAAATCTCTGACTCATGCCAAGAAACGAGAGGCAGAAAAAGCACGGAAAGGGTTTATCTCAAGTGGATACACCCCATCGTCAGCACGCCAGACCTCTGCGATGAGGCAAGAGGACGTGTTCTCTTTGCTCAATGAAGCAAAGGGTCAGACTGCACAGAAACACATTCGTGCATCTTCTCTTTTCTCTGGCTTTTGGCTATTTAGGCGGCCCTCCGGTAGTCATGGTGTAACCTACCCAACATGGGAATGGCGATCACCCGGCTTGGGGGCTTCAGAAGGATATTGTCAACTTATTCGCAGGGATAAAACATATTGATGCGCTAGAACGAAGTGAGGTGTTGAAGTGTGGGGAAAGATGGGAATGCCTCTGGGGTTATGCGGCCATTTTTACCTCAGTCACCTCATTCCATTGCTGGAATCGGTCCCGTAACATGGTACGATATTCTCCGGCACGTAAACGGTGGCGTCGAGTCTGGAAATGCCCAGCAATGGCACCGAAGGCGGAGAGGAAGCGTTGGGCATGTTTGGTCGATTTGAAGCGCCGCATCTTCTTTTCACGCAGTCGAGTGGGTTGGTGGGAGTTCTCGGCTCGATTGTTCAGTCCTTTGTGCTGCCGATGCTCTACGCTTGGCAAGACCTCGCGTTTGGCTGCGCTATAGCTTTTGAGTTTATCGGTGATGATCACGCGTGGAACAGAGAGTAGCCCTTTGAGCAGTTTGCGGAAGAATCGTTTGGCCGCCTTTTTGTTGCGCTGGCTCTGCACGAGGATATCCAGCACATTACCATGCTGATCTACTGCTCGCCAGAGGTAATGCTTCTTGCCCCTGATGGTGAGGAAAACTTCGTCCAGATGCCACTTGTCGCCGCAGCGAGGGCGACGACGTCGCAATTCATTCGCATAGGCCTGCCCAAACGTCAAACACCATTGCCGGATCGTTTCATAGCTCACAACGATCCCACGTTGTGCCAAAAGCTCTTCCACATCACGAAAACTGAGCGGGAAACGGAAATAGAGCCACACCGTGTGACTGATAATTTCGGGCGGGAAGCGGTAACCTTTGTATGCAGAAGCAATGTTGTTTGTTTCCATAAAGCCATTCTAGCATGTTGTTCAGTTCTATTGCCAAGTTGACAATACCGTTCCCACCAGTGATGCATCGGTATATTCGTAGTACCAACGCAATTGAAAGCTTTTTCAGCAACGTTCGCCAACGCACCGATCAGATCGATACCTTTACTACTGAGACCAGTTGCCTCACGATTGTTTGGGCAACGATGCAAGATATCCATTTACTCCGTATTCCCGTTTCGTAACCTTGAGGGGAGAAGGAGAGAGGCAGACGCAACCCGCTTTCCACACGGGGTTAGAGGGAGGTTGTTTTTTGTCTTTTTTGCCATTTTTCTATCGAATAGCAAGAATTTCTTTGATGCTTCTTCTTCTCCGCTTTTGTTGCCTCCTCGCACCTCTGCTTTTCTGGTGGAGGTTGTTGGGAAATGCCCCGAAACCTGGACCGCTCTCTATCTGGTATACTGTTCCTGGGTTTTGTCAATTTGGTGGCGAACGACGAACGAGCGAAAGGGCCAATGATGATTGATTATTCAGAGTATCTGGAAGGGTATCGAGATGCACAGGCATATGATCTGGAAGAAGGCGGCTACGATGCGGATTATCCACTGACCGTGCAGTTGGCTCGCTCACTTGGCGGGCCTCTGCTTGATCTTGCCTGTGGAACCGGAACGATGGCCATTCGCATGGCCGAGCTTGGCTATGAGGTCACGGGGGTTGATATCATCCCAGAGATGATCGAGTTGGCCTCCCAGAAGGCGGCACAACCAGGTGTCTCGATTGAGTGGGGTGTGGCGGATGCGCGCACATTCCATCTCCAGAAGCAGTTCCCCTTTATTTACATGCTGGGGAATGCCTTTCAACACTTTCTCACGCGAGAGGACCAGGAGGCACTGCTGGCTCGTGTGCGGGAGCATTTGCATCCTGAAGGACGCTTTCTCTTTGGAACACGCCATCCCTCACCACGCAATCTCTTTGAAGCTCGCTTCTCAGAACCACAGACGTACACCATGTCTGATGGAAGGCAATATGTGATTAGTGAGCACCCAGAGTACGACCCGGTCACGCAGATTCAGCACTATACCTTCTCTGAACACTGGCTCACGCCAGAAGGTCTCCAAGAGAAGAAGCAGTATCGATCAGCACTGCGCTATGTCTTTCCCCAGGAGATGGAAGCCTTGCTCTTCTACAATGGGTTCCAGATCAGCTCGTGTTATGGAAACTGGCAGCAAGAGCCTCTGACAGCCACCTCTCCCTACATGATTTATGTCTGCCAGAGACGAGTCTAGCTTGGCTTTCTTATCCATGCGTTCGGATACCATTTCCACCCCTGCGGAGAAGTCTCCCCGGTGGAGAGCGGTTTGCTCTGGCGTGTTCCTGCTTGTGCTCACGATTCGGGGCACGGGCTCGCCGCTGGCGAACGCACCAGCGGTCCAGGTTTCGGGGCATTCCTCAGTTGTTCACTTCTACCTTTACACAAAATTCGGCATGGTGTCATGTGAGTTGGGAGGAATACATGCAGACCCAGGACCAGTTGCGCCAGAACTGGCAACGAGACGGAAACCGGGGCATAGCCCGAGAGGGCAACGCGCTGTTGCAAGGGATCGTGTGGTGTGGGCACTGTGGGCGCAAGATGGGAGTGCAGCATCATACAGCCAAAGAAAAGCGGTCGTCTGCCTACCTCTGTCAACTGGGGCATTAACAGGACGGGGAGGACCGGATTTGCCAAAGCATGACGGCTCGCCCGGTGGATGCCGCGGTGATGCAAGCCTTCCTCGAAGCGGTTTCGCCGATGGGGGTGGAAGTCGCCGTTCAAGTGCTGACTCACGTTGAGCAGCAGCTGGAGGATCTGCGACGCCAATGGGACCTACAGCTGGAACAAACGCGCTACGAGGCGCGCCTGGCCCAAAGAAAATATGATGCGGTTGACCCTGACAACCGACTCGTTGCCGCCGAATTGGAGCGTCGCTGGAATGCCCAACTCACGCGGGTGGCTGAGCTGGAACAGGCATATGCCAAAGCCGAGCAGGAAGCAAGCTTCACCCTCACTCCGGAGGAGCGTGCAGCTATGCAAACCCTCGCCCAGGATCTCTCAGCTATCTGGCAAGCTGAAACCACCACCCAGGCCGAGCGCAAGCAATTGCTCCGCTTGGCCATTGAGTCGGTCCAGCTCGATGGGGTGAGCCGACCCGGCCGGATTGAGGTCCAGATCCGCTGGCGATCCGGTGTGGTGACACGGCTGGAGGTGAAGCGCGCCCAACCGAGAGAAGGGTCGTTGAAAACACCCGAACAAGCTGTTACGCGCATTCACGAACTCGCTGCCGACTTGAGCTATGCGCAGATTGCGGAAGAGCTCAATGCGATAGGCTGGCGCACCGCTTTTGGGCGCCCTTTCAACAGCCAGCATGTTGGCTACATTTGTCGCCGGGATGGCTACGGACGCAGAGGGCCTCATATGCTCAAAAGCGCCGATCAAGCCACATGACGAGAGACACCAGAGATGAGCCAGGAGAGGTCGGCCACGGTTGCGCGTGTGTCGGCATCTCTGGCCAAGTTGAACAAGAGGTGTGTTATGACGCAAGTCTTTTTAATCCCAACAAGAGACGATCATTGTAACTACGAGGATCATACACCCCTTCGATATCCGCAATCAAGGTCCCCACCACAGCAGCCAGATCCAGTAAGTGATACCAGTCGGCATTGTTGCGCGCTAGCCGCGAGACTTCCCACCCGAAGATGATGCCCACATGGCCCAGGGCCAGCTCGGCTGCCAATTGCGTAAAGTCATCGCGGCCCTCGCGTGTAGTTGCCGTGTGGCCCAGATCGGCGTCGAGCACCACAATCCGCTCTGCCGCCCACCCTAGACTGCGGGCACGCTCGACCAGCGCCCGTTGATTGTACTGGCTCTCGGGATTGAGCCGGACTTGCTTGAGCGTCGATTGCCGAATGTAGACTACCGCTTTGCGTTCAAGATGGGCTGGCGTGATTTTCAGCGAGCGAGCAATGGGCATCATGGCTGGCCTCCTCGGCGTGAAGTAGACATTCCTGACACATCGTGACGAACTCCTGGAGCACAGCGCTTTGCTGCACCTGGGTGAGCGTGGCCCAAACGCGGCTCGGCCTGATCTTGTGCGAATGTTGCTCCTTCGACTGAGTCACTGGAGCACTCGGCGGTCGAATTGTCATCGGTGGGGTCTCCTTTCCAGCCACCAAACACCAACAAAAACTCCTGCAGGAATTGTTGCAAAGATTCGACCGAGATGGGAAGAGGGGAGAGTGTGGCAGAGTCATATGCCAGGTTGGTCGCTGTGATCGGGACATGACGCTCAATGGTGGGACGAATCCAGACAATGCAGCACTGGCTTTGATAGGGGGAATTGGCAATCCCAAGACACGGAAGCGTGCGTCCAAAGAGCGGATGACAGGGATCTACCACCGTGACCGTCTCTTGCGGTGATGGCATGATCAGATCAATGGGGGTAGTGAGTTGGTCGGGTTTTGCCAAGCCCGGGATTGCCTATCAACACAATTGTCTCTGCTTTCCCTATATATCCCCCTTGCGCCAAATCTAATACTCGCGCCTTGCTGGTAAATAAGGCGAAGAGCGAGCAGGTTTTGAGGCGAAGAGTGAGCAATCAGCGCGAAGCATGAGCACTGGTGCGCGCGTTACTTGGGAAAACCGCTCCACATCCAGTGGGCAGGAATGGAAAGTTGTAAATAAAAACCCATACTCGCGGAAATACAGAGGAGACGAAGAGGGGTGTGACTGAGGGCTCAGGTTTTTCTTTGAGTCTCCCCAATGAGACTCAAAGAAAAACCTGCAAGGCTTCGGGTCCTGCCAGCCTTGCTGTGATGACCAGAAGGCGCCACGGAACGACTTTGCCTACTCCTCTGGCTTTGATTCAATGGGCTGGTTGATCTCCCAGAGGTTGCCTTCGGGATCAGCAAAGTGTGCCGTGCGCTTCCCCCAGGGCTGGTCGGTTGGGGGTCTCCTAAACGTGACTCCCTTAGCCGAAAGCTCCTCGTAGGCGGCGTCGACATCCTCAACCTCAGCGGCCAGGAGTCCCCGAGGTCCTCCCTCGATCTTGGTCTTGAGCTCATCTTCCTCTGAATCGATCAGGCTTGCGGCGGCTGAGGAATCCAGCAGGAGGAAATAGATGTCTTTCATTTTGAAACCGGCAGAATGGGCATCGCTATTTTGCATCTCAAGCCCGAGCGTATCTCGATAAAACGTCAGGCATCTGCCCAGGTCTCGGACAAACAACACAGATGCAATGATATCGCGAACCATGGTGTACACCTCTCTTCTTTCTTTGTCGCGTCGGAACGAGAGTCCATGCGCATACGCGAGTTAGGCCCCTTGTCACTCGTTCTGGCGCAGAGCGCATCTGTTCTCGACATGGCACAGTGTAGCACAGTAGGAGGGACAAAACTTCTCGTATCTTGCTCGTTCTTATTTCCATCTCTTAGGAGAAGTAGACCAAGTGTGGAGCGGCCTTCCCAGGCATTCTCCCATTACTGCTCATGCTTCGCGCTGATTGCTCACTCTTCGCCTCAAAACCCGCTCGCTCTTCACCTTATTTACCATCATCTTCTATTACCTGTTTTTAGCGGAGAACAATGACAATGAGCGAAACACTTGCAACAACAAGGCAACGCGTGTTGTATAAAGCTCGCCAACTGTGCCAGCAAGGCTTTATCACATTTGACAGCGAGACAACTGGCTTAGACAGTGAGGATCAGATTATCCAGTGGGCCGTGTGTGACCAGGAGGGCAAGCTCCTGGGTAGCGGCTATATCAAGCCGACTGTGCCAATCAGTTTGGGCGCTTCGAGATACACGGCATTACTGATGCACAGCTCGCAGGTGCCCCCTCGTTCGCGGAGTCCTGGTCCACAATCCGCGACCTGCTTACTACTAGTGGGAAAACGGTCGTCATTTATAACGCAGACTTTGACATAGGTATGCTCTGGTCCTCGGCGCGTGCTCATGATATCCCTATGCGCTGGGACGAATTTAAGCATGAGTGCGCCATGATGCTCTTCGCACGCTTCTACGGAGAAGAGCATGAGTATTGGGGTGGCTACACTTGGCAGAAACTCACAACTGCTATCAGCCACCTCAACATTACAGTTCCCGGCGAAGCTCACGATGCTGAGCATGACGCTGCGGCAACCGCTCACATCATCAAGCGGCTCGCGGAGGATACAGGAGGAACCGTGAGACGAGTTGACCGCTTGTCTCTTGAGATGAACCTCCTTCGAGAACAGGAAGGATAGGCCAAACCGATTGCTCGTGTCATGCACCATCCGTTCTCTCACGAAAGGAATTCGCTATGAGCGACTCCCCCAAGCTGACCGAGTTGATCAAAGCGCTCCCCGGCGAACAGGCCGAAGCGGCCCTCGACGCGCACTTTGCAGCAATGTCCCCGGACGAGCGTGACGAGGCAGCCAGGCAGATCGTCACCGCTCTCACGACGGGGCGACCGATCGGGAAGGAACCCCAGTAGAACTCCTAAGCTAGAGAGGTGTATTCGTCCGACTTTCTGGCTGGAGGAATACATACACTAAGTTTGCACTTTCCCAAATGGGTAAAAAATTGAAAGCATGGAGGACTCATGATACAAAAGAAACAAGCAAAAAACGTCTTTTGTCAGGAGTCAGCCATGCCACACCCTATTGTATGTCTGGACGCGCGTTTTCGCCAGTATCTAGACCACTGGCAGACCTTGTTTTCGCGCCCACAATTTCAGCACTTCGTTACCGTGCTGCTTGCGTTGATCGTCGGTTCCCAAGGGTTCACGCTCTTGCACTTCAAACGGGCGGTGGCTGGGAGCAAAAGTCTGGCAAGTCTGAGCCGTTTCCTTGCCCAAGCTCCGTGGAGCCAAAGACTCATACATGCCCTGGCCTGGTCTCGCTTTGTGGCTCAGATGCAGCCCTCGGTACACGAGGATCTCTCACGCCAGCGCACATTGCAACCTGTTAGACGAGGTCGCCCTCGCAAGCTCTTCGTGATAGGCTACTTGATTGGCGACGACTCGACGATTGGCAAACCGAAAGGCGTGAAGATGCAAGGCCTGGGGCGGCATCACGACAGCAAGCAGAACCAACGGGTCAAGGGCCATTCCCTGGTGCAAGGCCTCTATGTCTTGCTTGGACAGCATTTTCCGCTTGAGCCCCGACTCTACCGTCAGCAGGCGACCTGTGAGCAAGAAGGGGTCCCTTTCCAGAGCAAGATTGCTCTCATGATTGAGATCATCAAGCAGTTTGAGCCGCCGCAGGACACGCTCACCCACGTGTTGCTCGACAGTTGGTACAGCGCCAAAGCCATCTGGAAAGCGGCACGAGATCGTGGCTTTCTGATCACCACGGCCTTGCGCAGCAATCGCTCGGTGCGCATCCCGGATGCGACCTCGCCACAAGGCTGGAGGTGGCAACGCCTTTGCGCCTATGCCGAAAGCCTACCAGATGCGGCCTTTGTGCCCTGTGCCTGGCCACGCAACCCCGAGCATCGGGTGTGGGTGCATGTGCTGAGCAGTTCGGTGAAAAGCTTGTATCGCTGTCAACTGATCATCATTCGTCAGCACCTGGATGATCCAGTGAGCCGGGCTCGCTTCTGGGCTTCAAGCGATCTGCAGGCCGATGTGGAGCAGCTGCTCACCCATATCTCTCGTCGTTGGGACATCGAGGTCTTCTTTGAAGACGTCAAAGAACTGCTGGGTATTGATCACTATCAACTGATGAGTGCCCAGGGGCTGCAGCGCTATTGGAGTTTGTGCTGGATCGCCTTCTCCTTTTTGGAGGAGCATCGCGGCTGGTTGCAGACCCAATGGCAACAGAATGTAACGCTGGGGGAAGCCAAACGGAATCTCCAGCACATTCATCACCGCTTGCTTGTGGCATGGATCGCTGATCACGCGCTTCAAGGCACCACAAGCGAGCAAATTGCTGATCTCTTGACCGCTTAAGCGGCTTGTTTGGAAATGTGCAAACTTAGTGATACATATAAGGCAAGACACCGAGCGAAAGGAACGCGGGCGGACTCGCACCGTGCATACGCTATCCAAGCGCGTGCATGATGCGGTCCGCTCACGTTTGTTTGAGGCTCTGTCTCACGCAAAAAAACTTGCCGCACCCCATCGGAAATCTGGTGTCAGAAGGGCTTGACATGGAGTGCACTCCATGTTTTATGCTGAGCATATGGAGAAGACATACACCACCAGCGACGTTGCCAGGCTCACAGGACTCAGCATCGACACCTTGCGCTACTATGAGCGCATCGGACTGATCCACGAGGTGGATCGGCTCTCAAACACGCATCGGCGCTACACAGACTCTGACGTCCAGTGGATTCAGTTTCTGCTCAGGCTGCGTGACACAGGCATGTCCATTCAGCAGATGCTCTCATATGCCCGTTTGCAGCGCCTGGGCGAATCAACGCTGCGCGAGCGCGTCGCTCTGCTCAAAGCACATCATGAACAGGTTGAGCTTCACATTCAGCAATTGCAAGAATATCTCGTGGTTATCGATCACAAAATCACCACCTATGAAGGTGCTTTGCTGACTCGTGAAACCGAGAAAGTAGAGGAGAGCGCGCGTTAAAGGAGCGTACGCCACTCATTGTCGGCCAGGCCAGCAAGATCGGTTGCTGGTCGCGTGGTAGATTGTCTTTTTTCGAGCCTCCCCACACTAATTGTGACCTAGCACACAGCTAGGTCCGGGTACGTTTTGCCCAATTTTTGCGCAGAACAGTGCCATCGTCACATGAGCAAAAGGAGAACTTGTGTATGCGTCTTGGATTACAGGTGCCTAGCTTTACCTGGCCAGGCGGGCAGAGTCAGCTTGGCGAGACCTTTGGACTGATCGCTGAACACGCCGAACGCGCTGGTTTCTACAGTCTATGGGTCATGGATCACTTTTTTCAGCTCGAGGGCATAGGATCGGTGGAACAGGAGATGCTTGAGGGCTGGAGCACGTTGGCCTTCGCGGCGGCTCGCACGAACCGCATCAAACTGGGCACGCTGGTCACAGGCGTCACCTATCGTCATCCCAGTATCCTGGTGAAGACGGCGACGACGCTGGATGTGCTCTCGCACGGGCGGGCCTACTTGGGCATCGGCGCGGCCTGGAACGAGGAGGAGCACAGGGGATTGGGGGTGCCTTTCCCACCTGTCAAAGAACGTTTCGAGCGGCTGGAGGAGACGTTGCAAATTGCGCTCCAGATGTGGTCGGGCGATGAGCGGCCATACGAGGGCAAGCACTATCAACTGGCCCGGCCACTCAACAGCCCGCAGGCCATTCAGAAACCGCACCCGCCGATTCTGATCGGCGGCGGTGGTGAACGCAAGACGCTGCGACTCGTGGCCCGTTATGGTGATGCCTGCAACCTGTTCACCTCTGGCGATCACGCCGAGTTACGGCACAAGCTCGACGTGTTGCGCGAGCACTGCCAGAGCGAGGGGCGTCCCTATGAGCAGATCGAGAAGACGGCCTACAGCCATGTGCTGCTCCAGCTTACCCGCGATGGGCGTGATCAGTCCTGCACCCCTGGGGCCTTCATAGAGCAGTGCGCGCACCTGGCGGAACTGGGCATCGACCAGGTGACGCTGAGCCTGAAAGATGTCCACGAGGCGGAACCCTTTGAGTTGTTTGAGCACGAGATCATTCCAGCGGTTGAAAAAATCCCTGTCGCTGGCCGTTAGGGTGTCTTTTGCCTCCAGGGTGTAAATTTGGGAATTCTCTGGTTGGAATCAGGATAAATCGGTGAGCAATCTGCTTTCTTCTTGAGGGAGGAGCCGTTCACCAATTTATCCGATTTTCGCTCAGGGTCTTCCGCTCCTTTGGTGAAGCATGAGCTTTGGTGAGAAGTAGATCGACACCATGTGGTAGAGTGTTCCAGAAAATGATCTTTCGTTGCTACTTCAATAGGAGCCATGTGTTGATTGGCGTGTCATCTCTTCTCTCTCTTCCCGAAGGGCTACATGTTGAGCGGATAGAACTGCAAGGAGACATCCTGGCCATTGCCATTGTTTCCGTTCTTCCCTCCTCTTGTTGCCCACGCTGCTCTCAAGCATCATCGCAGGTCCATAGTTGGTATCAGCGGACGCTGCGAGATGTTCCTTGTGCAGGCCGTCGGGTCGTCCTTCATCTCTCTGTCCGCAAGTTCTTTTGCCGCAATCCTGACTGTGCTCACAAAATTTTTACCGAGCGGCTCCCCACCTTTGTTGAGCCGTGGGCACAAGTGACGAAGCGATTGTTTGAGGCCGTACAGACCATCGGACTGGCTACCAGTGGAGAATTGGGAACGCGACTTGCCGATCGCATCGGAATTCACAGTTCTCCCACCACCATGCTTCGCCGCATGATGGCGTTTCCACCACCCTCCTCATTCCAGGTGTCCGTGTTGGGAATAGATGACTGGAGTTTCCGGCGTGGAAGGAAATTCGGCACGATCCTTGTCGACTTAGCCACCCACGCCGTCCTCGATCTCCTCCCTGACCGCGACGCGAAGTCTGCTGCGACCTGGATGAGCGAGCATCCTGAAATTGAGGTGGTAAGCAGGGACCGGGGAGGAGACTATGCCTCGGCTGCCGTCGCAGGCGCCCCTCAGGCTATCCAGTGCGCAGATCGCTTCCATATCCTGAAAAATTTGGGAGAGGCGTTGGAAGGACTTCTTGCGCGTCATCTAGCGACCCAACGCCAGAAGCAAACCCAAGAAACGTTTGAAGAACATCTTCCCATCGAGCATGCGACCCGATCTGTCAGGCGTTCTCCCAAGGTCGAGCGTCTTCAACAGGCTCGGCGAGAAGAGCGTCTGGCCTGTTATGAGCAGGTGGTTGCATTGCACAAGCTCGGCATGAGCCAGGCTGCCATTGCCGAACGGGTGGGAGTTAGTCACAGCACGGTGAGCAGATGGTTGGCTGCTGGCACGTTTCCTGAGACCACGCGCGGCCCTTATGTGAGCCGACTCGACCCCTATCTGCCCTACCTTTTCCAACGGTGGGAAGCGGGTTGCCACAATATGGCGGGCCTTTTTCGCGAACTGGTCGATCGTGGCTACAAAGGATCATACCAGAGCGTACGTGATCACATTGTTCGCCAACTCCCAGAAGGCAAGAAGAATGCGGCAAGAGGAGCCATGCTTTCTCCTGCCCCTCTCCCCTCACGGCAGGCAACCTTTCTTTTCCTCCGGCAGCCGAAAAAATTGACTCCTGACGAGCAAGCAAATCTTCTCACGCTTCGTCAGATCCATCCAGAAGTGGACCGAACCTACGATCTGGTTCAGCAATTTGCACAGATGGTACGTACTCGCACGGGGGAGCACCTCGATAGTTGGCTTGCCCAGGTAGCTGATAGTCAGATCCCCGAATTACAGAGCTTTACCCTCGGCATTGAACGAGATAAACCCGCTGTTGTCGCAGGTTTGACTTTGCCTCACAGCAATGGCATCGTCGAGGGAAAAGTGAACAAGCTCAAGCTCATTAAACGGATGGGATTTGGCAGGGCAGGATTCCCGCTGCTGCGCCAGCGCGTGCTCCATGCTCTGTAGGGATGCTCAAACGTTGCTCACAATCTTTTGAGTGTAGACCGTTCCGACACCTGCTTCTCCAGAGAACCATCGGCGTAGTGGCTCACAATCATACCAAGCTTGCACACTCAAAAGGTCAAGCACTTCTTGTTCACCCCTCCACTGGGCTTGCTGCACCAGCCCATCGGGATCTTGTGGGTGTATCTCTCCAGTCACTTCGCAAGAAAAATGAAAGGCGAAACCAGCTTCCCGCAGGCCCTGTTCAGTCTCCCGAAACAGTTGAACAACAAAGGCCAAGATCGGCGTTCCTTCGAGCTGCAAACCCGTTTCTTCACGCAATTCTCTTTGCAATGCGTCTACCAGCCCTTCTCCTGGCTCTACCACCCCGCCAGGTAACCACCAGGAAAGATGGTCTCTCCCGTGGTGCTTCACTAACAGACATTTTCCATCTCGTCTTGCTAGTGCCAATGCAGTATGCTGATAATCCATTGATGGTCCTTCTCCTGTGCTCTTTTCTTTGTATCATAGGCCCATTTTGCATTTCAAGCAAACTTTTTTCGTATGAAAGACGAATGGACAGTAAAACTGACTATTTCAAGTTGCGAGCACGCGAGCGGATTCACCAAACCAGCGGAAGACCCATGAAGTGCGCAAATTTACACGCTACCATGACAAGGCCACCCAATACTCGATTCAGGAAGCGCTTCGTTCAGCCACAGCTCGCATGTACGTTTGAGGACCTAGCTCTTCTGGTCTCATCACCCATTCTCCTCCACGCCAGACACCTCAGGCGCATACCGGATCCAGCGTACGTGCATTTGCTCCACGGGGCGATCAAAAAAACTTGTTTGCGCATCCAGACGAAAGATTTGGGCGAAGTCCTCTGGCTCAAAGGCAACGCGCAGACGCTCCGCATAGGAATTCAGGAGCACCTGTTGGTAATACACACTATCATAGGCTGGCACATCTGGGGAACGCCCAGGCGCAGAAAACGACGCTAGGCAGGCACACCGGAGCGATCAAGCGATCACGGGTGCGGTTACTGCTGGATGGAGGAAACCTCTATCGCCTGCGGCCTGAACTGGGCAAACGCATGATTTCTTTGAGGTACAAAATAACCCCGAACTACGGCTGAAAACTCAAAACTGGTGTCAGTTTAAGCTTCGGGACTACGATCGCCGCTGGAACCAGCCAACAGATGAGCAGGCGCAGGAACTCGGGAGTATGGATCTGAATTGGGGATCGCTATATCTGTGGATCTGGCGCACCAGAACACCACCAGGCGCGCGCGACCTGGTCCTGGATCAACAGTTCTTCAGCGAAGGCCTCCTCTCTTATGCCTGTCCATAGGCACCAAGGGCATGTAACATTTTGGGACATTTTCACACAGTGGCTCCTCTTTCGAAGCTCACTGTCCCTCTTCTCGTCTCATAATGAAAAGCCAGTTTTGACAGTATTAGATTACTGACCACTTTTTCGAATTATGAAGTAGTTCATTTTTCGCGGATGCCCGCAAGGGATATACTCTTATCTGCTCGTTTGATTGTTTGATGTAGCATTCGTATTTCTCTTTAGAGGGGATCAAAAGTGTCACAAGAATCCACGAACATCTGCCCTCATTGCCAGGCCGCTAATTCTCCGGGTCAATCCCATTGTGTGCGATGTGGCGCTGCACGCGCCACAAATAGTGTCCCCCCGACGGTGCTTGCCGGAGGCTCGTCGCCGCAGCACAACGCGCTTCCACCAACCGTACAGGCTTCTGCTCCGAATGCCTCGTTAACGCCACCGCCGCCCACACCCGCGAGCAACCCGTATAATAGAGGTGCCGCCTATAATCCCTATGGAAATGCAGGCACACCACCATCATCGTCAAACGCATACAACCAGCTGCCGCACGTTCCGCCTCCGCAGGTTCCATATGGACAGCCAATCATGGCACCAGTCGTGGCGCAGCCGCGGAAACAATCAGGAGGCGCCATCGCGGCAATTATCATACTCACCGTGCTGCTCGTTCTCACATGTGGCTTTAGCGGAATCTATATTGTTGTCCAGAATAACAAAACTACAACGATGAATCAGGACGCCACGGCGACAGCAGACGATGCCACGGCGACAGCAGGCAATGCCACAGCAACAGCATACTCAGTGCAGCTCACACCTACGCCATATCCACCCTATACCGAAAGCGAATCACCTTCGGGGGCGACCTTCTCCGAGGCCGCGCAGCAGGTGATTCCTACCGCGCAACTGGCAAATGAGGTTGATAGTCAGCAACGACCAGTCACGCTGCAATCGAAGTTCCAGAGCGGCCAGACGGTCTATCTGTCCTACAAATGGGCACAAGGCAACACTGGCTATGTCCAAACTCGCTGGTATGTCAATGGTGAAATGAAAGATACAGCCATGTCCAAGTATATCGATCAAGATACCTATGGGTATGGATATTTCTCGCATAGTTTTTCTACCTATGACGTCACTTTTCAAGGAACTGTAGAAGTTTTCTGGTGCCAGGATGCTGACTGCGCGCATGGCGGACTCGCGTGGGCGCGCCCATTTAGCGTGACCACCAGCTAGCCAGGAGAGAATGCTTTCCATAGACGAGAAGAAGCACGCGAGCAGGTTGAGGCTTGCTCGCGCGTTTCTTTTGCTCCAAAGCCAGCGCAAACCCACATCCCTTGGGACAGTGAAGATGTTCACCACTCGATGACGCTCTTCCCTGACAACTCCACACAGAAGCTGCGTTTTCCCAATGCCCAAGACCTCCAGGTGAATGCACGCTAACGAAACGTGGAGACGTCAGGGGGTAGTGTTGCAAAAAATTTTGAGATGAGAAAACGGAGCAAGTAATTACGGCATAAAAATCATTGCCGCAGAGAAAAGGTGAATGTTCTACATCTTTTTCTCGTGGACCCTGCTCATATACACTCTCGATTTGCTGAGCTTTAATTTTTTGCAACACTACCCTCCAAAGTCACTCGCAAGCATCCTGCGGTTTCAGGAAGTGTACCAGGGATGGATGCAGCACACGTCACCTTCCCTCTTTCGAGACCAATGGCCTGCGTACTATCATGACCAGCCTCACTTCATTAAAGAGTTTAAGCGCTTTACCGGGTTCACGCCGCAGCAATATACTGCCATCGTCAATGAATTTGGCCGAGCTTTCTCTGCCAAGCTCTAGTTCCCTTTTTTACAAGACATTGCTTCCTCTTTGGGCTATACTTACAGCCAAGCCATCACAGAACGAGCAGGAGGAACGCTGGATACAATGGACATTGAAGACAAAAAGCGCATGGCGCACAGGGCAGTGGTCGTCCGGGTCCTCGAAGGAGACGGCAGAGCCTCGCGCGCCGCCAGACGTGCCGCCTTCGAGAACGCAGGACTCGGCGAGCCACTGCGCACGCTGATCAACAAGGTCGCCAGGCAACCGACGCGGATCACTGACAAGGACATCGCCGCTGTTCTAGCGTTGGGCGAAAGCGAGGATCAGATCTTCGAGCTGGTGGTCTGCGCCGCCATCGGTGCCGCTACGCGGCAATATGAAGCAGCACTTCACGCCCTGGAGGAGGCAATGATTGACAAACAAAGGAGCAAGTATGCGTCTAAACATCCTCAATAACGGCTACAAATTCGGCACGAAGGTGCTGTTTGCCTTTCTTCATTTGGTCACGCTCAAGCCAACGCGATAGATGAGCTACTGTAATCTCCTACAAGAGAACTCTCCAATCAAGAAGGATAGGATGGAATGAGCAACCAATCTGTTGTTGATCTTGCAATGCCAAAAAGGGTTGTGTTGCAAAGATGACGCCAATGCGATAAGCTTGGGCTTATTTTCTGAAGAGAGGCCCTGTCATGGAAAATGCCAAACTGTTCAAATGGCGTCATGCGCGAAGCGGAGCTCATTTTGCTCTGTGTTCGTTGGTATCTTCGGTATGCTTTAAGCTACCGAGATCTCGAGGAGATGATGCGGGAGCGGGGCCTATCCATCGACCATACGACCATCTATCGCTGGGTTCAGCACTCTGCTCCAGAATTGGAAAAACGCTGTCGGCTTCACCTGAAAGCCTGGAATGATTCGTGGAAAGTCGATGAGACGTACATCAAAGTCAAGAAAGTCTGGATGTACCTCTATCGCGCAGTGGATTCTGAAGGAAATACGCTCGAGTTTCTCCTGAGCCCAACGCGGGATGCCGAGGCTGCCAAAGGCTTCTTCCTCAAAGCCTTGCAACGCACAACGTGTTCTCCCCCTCAAGACCGTTTGCCCCTGGAGCTCATGAAAGATCCCTCGGCAGAGGATGCGGTTCAACCCACCGCTTCTGCTCGTTTTGAGGTCCGCAGAATGATCCCAAGAGTGATCAATGTCGATAAGAACGCAGCCTATCCCAAAGCGATTGCTGGGCTTAAAGCAGCCGGAGTGCTGCCTGAACACGTGGAACTGCGGCAAGTGAAATACCTCAACAATCTGATCGAGCAAGACCACCGGTTCATCAAACGCTTGACCAAGCCAGGAATGGGCTGTTTCTCCTTCGAAACAGCCTGGCGAACCGTACAAGGCTTCGAGGTGATGAATATGCTGAGGAAGGGGCAGGTACAAGGAGTGAACAAAGGCGATGTACAAAGGCAGGCCGCACTAGTCGCCAGACTCTTTGGAGTTGTTGTCTAAGCTGAACAAGGAGAGGCATTCCACGCTCATCTTGTTTCTTCTCATTTTTTGCAACACAACCTTCCCGCCTCGGTTGAATTGAGACAAGTCAAATACTTGAATAATCTGATTGAACAGGATCACCGCTTTATCAAACGTCTGGTTAAACCAGGAATGCGTTTCTTCTCATTTGAAACGGCGTGGCGAACGCTTCAGGGATATGAAGCAATGCATATGATCAGGAAGGGACAAATGCGAGAAGTGAGAAAGGGAGACAGCCCAAGCCAGGCCACATTCATTGTCGAATTGTTTGGAGTGGCAATCTAAGTTCAATAGTATGACGAGGTTCTCCCGCCTCTTGTATTCCTCTCAGCGTTTTTTGCAACACAGCCATTTTTGCGCTGGGATTTGTTCTGCGAAGCTCTTTTCCTCCCTTCTCTATTTCGCAACTTTCGACATGGCATCGTGAGAGGGGCTTCGGGCGTCATAAGAATATGGTATACTCAGAAAGTGTTGGAACATGGGCCGTTGCTTACTTAAAAGCACAACCTCACATATAGTACTCTTCAATTCCCAACGTTGCTCTTGGGGCACACCAAGAGAATCATATTCCAATACGCTTTGAGAAGTCTATACGCGGACTGGTGTAGGGAGAGGATATCTCCATAAAAACAACCCATGATAAAGGGGGGGAGGTCATCTACTGTACTCTTTGTAGCAGTCCGATGAAAAGTAGGGGAATGACAGCGCATCACCATTTGTCCTTCCTCGTCAGAAGGAGTTCCTCATGGGAAGGATACCAACTGGGGCCGTCATCTGGAGCCTCAAACGATATACCAGAAATGAAAACCTGTGGGATCGTGTCTGCTTCAGATGCAAACAGAAGACTCCCATCTTTGAGTATGAACATCGTGATGAACAAGAACGGCCTGCCTTTGGCTATCTCTGTGAGGAATGTGCCCAGAAGAAGCTTGCAGAATGGCTTCAGTGCGCGGAAAGTCCTGACTATGTGCATCTCGGTTATCAGACGGACTTTGACACTGCAACCGTCTTCTATGAACAAAAAAATGATGGAGAGAGCTTGCTGCTGACACGCTGGAGCCCTGAACAAAGGCGACGGAGGTTACAATTCGACGAGGAGTAAGGAGAAAGATAGAGGCTCAATCCCGGGCCCTCGGGCCTTTGTAAAACACGTCCTGGAGAACTTACAAGAAAGCAGAAGGAGCCGAGGCATGCAGCAGTTACAGTTTAGCATTATCTCGACGGGCCTTTGTATCACAGCCGTCGATGGGGCGCAGGTCTCCCTCAATGCAGTAGAGGCCTTTGAACTAGCTGACTTCATTCAGATGAATCGAAAGACACTCTATACCCTGTTACGAGAAGCGGCTGGGGAAAAGGAGAAGATCCTTTTGGTTGATACTGATGCTTTGAGTGCCCCGGCTCTCTGTCAACAAATCATGTCCTATTTAGCATTAGGGAGGCAAGAGATCACAAGCATGCCAGTGATCGAAGCTGGCAAGGCTACCTTGCATGTTGCGCTCGCAGGTCTGATGACAGACGAATTAAAAGCATGGCTTGATGCAGCGAAAGCACAGGGTCTTTGCACTGGTTATCGCGTCCTGGATCCCTTGCCCAGTTCGATGGATGAGCCTGATTCTGCCGCTTCCCGAAAGGACAAAGGCGCGGAAGAAGTACGCCCCCAAGAAGAAATGCGCCTGGAGGATGGGGAAGAGAGAGAGACGTGGGCGCAATAGGATTTGACACGGTCACAATGAGCTTGCCCCAGTTTCGTAGAGCCTCTCCAGGTGGTTGTGTTGCAAGAATGAAGGCGTGATGATAAACTCTTCCTTATTTGGAACAGAGCAGAGGAGTTCTTCATCATGATTGAGCAGAATCCGTTCACATGGCGTCATTTCCAAGCCGAGATTATTCTCCTCTGCGTACGCTGGTATCTGCGGTATGCACTCAGCTATCGCGATCTGGAGGAAATGATGCTGGAACGGGGATTGCAGGTCGATCACACCACGATCTATCGCTGGGTTCAGCGCTATGCTCCTGAACTCGATCGGCGTTGCCGTCCTCATGTGAAACCCACGACTGACTCGTGGCGGGTCGATGAAACCTCCATCAAAGTGAAAAAGCAATGGGTGTATCTCTATCGTGCCGTTGATTCTCAGGGAAACACGCTCCATTTTTGGCTGAGCTCAACCAGAGATGGCGAAGCCGCCAAGCGCTTCTTTGTGAAAATGCTTGTCGCCTCTCATACGAGCTCGCCACGCGTGATCAACGTGGACAAAAACGCAGCCTATCCCAAAGCCTTCAACGAGCTCAAGGCGGCAGAACCCATTCCCGAAAGCTGTGAATTGCGACAAGTGAAGTACCTCAACCATCTCATTGAACAAGATCATCGGTTCATCAAACGGCTGACGAAGCCAGGGATGGGCTTTTTCTCCTCCGCGACAGCGTGGCGCGCATGACAGGGATACGAGGTGATGAATATGATGAGGAAAGGGCAAGTGCAAGGCGTGGTAAAAGGAGATGTGAGAGGTCAGGTTGCCCTGGTCGCCAAGCTGTTTGGGGTAGCCATCTAAGAAAGGTTGAGGCGACCACTCACGCTCTTCTTTGGCCCTTCATATTTTTGCAACAGAACCCGATGAGGTCGTACTGGCCAAAACGGGCACGGGCAAACCGCACCTGCTCGGCGATCGCAGCGAGGATCCCCTCATGTGTGAGAACGTGAACGAAAGCCGCCACTTCTCCCATCCAGCAGGGAATCGTGGGCCTGGATTCCGGCGTGATCTGGATGGTGACGTTAGTACTGGTCATACTATCTGTGTGTCCTCCTTGGGTGAGAAAGGTTTCTGGTCATATGCTCTCTCAAGGAGACACGTTTTCCACTTGTGTGCCAGGACTTCTATTGTTCAGCTACAATTCTCGTTGCGCATCTCGTGGGCGGATACCCTCCAAAAAGAATATCCACACGTTTTTGGAGGGTGTAATCAGCAGTTTTCCGTTGTATTTTCGGAGATGCTGTCCGAGAAAATCAAAGCCGTTCTCAATGTGCGTGATGAGTGTTTTCTCTTGGGAGAGTGTGAGCCCGCGTTCCCTCATGAATTGCCCCACGAGCGATTTTACCTCGTTTTCCAAGACCTCTTTCGACTTGCCTGTAACGATAAAATCGTCGGCAAAACGAACAAAATTGATCTTCTCAAGGCGAAATTCAACCTTCAGTAACAAAAAGAGGGCCGGGACTTCTCCCGGCTCTCCAGCTTCCTGTTGTTTTTGGGGTAGTGCCAGTTTACCTTAGTGAATTAGACCAGCTATAACAAGAACTACCTCTATTATACTAGAATGCCTAAATAATTCTGGACTTCTCACAGACTGATAGTATCCTGCTTGCTAACATGTGTTTCCCTGTCGCGGCCTCCCTGGGCTTCGCTCTCATCCGCTTAATTGAGTCGAAGTTATCGAAGGATAAGCAGGAGAAGGTTAAGGGCATGGTAGACATCGTTGTAGCGGCGGTAGAGCAGGCGCGGCCCGCCCTGGTTGGCTCTGAGAAGAAAGCAGAGGCTATGCATGTGGCGTCAATGCTTCTCCTGAACTGATTAGCGTCTTGATTGAAGCCGCGGTATACACGATTAATCAGAACCAGGACGCCGGGAACGCCCCTACTCAGGTACTCCCGAAGGTAAACGCAAAGTAATAGTCGTAAGCGTACAGATAGCCTGAAATGGGCTTCAGGCGGGGGTATGCCACAGCTTTTTGCACAGGGCTGCAAGGTGAGCATGAAGGTCTATTCACATGAGTATGGAAGCGAAGAGCTGGGCCAGATCATCCAGTTCAAAGGGCTTGTGCAGGATGCGCACGCCCGGTTGCTCACTCACCTCTTTGGGCATCTGAGCACTCATGAGGATCATAGGAGTCCGTTCATGCTCCTTTATGCTCCGCAGATGGGTGACGAGTTGCAGTCCCGTCATACTTCCAAGATGGTAATCCAGCAGAAACACGTGAGGCACAATGGTCTGCACAATTTTCAATGCGGTAAAACCATCAGGGGCAGCAAAAATCTGATACGGGGTTTCCGCTTGGATATACTGCACCACGATCTCTCTGATATCGGGATCATCATCCACGATGGGGATGGTTTTCGCTGAAGGATCATCACTCTCAGATTGGGCATCCATGGCACCTCTCCTGTTTTTTTGGTCGCTACCGAAAAAGCGATCAGTGTTATCACGGATGAGGCTGAGAAACGTTCTTAGCAGTGGAGAAAGACCTTCGCTTTGCAAAAAGTGACTCTGTTGGCGAATGGTATTTCGGGTAGGTAATGGGCATGTATGCGGGAATAATCCTTGTTTTGCAGTTTTTGCTTGAGCATTTGAGGTGAAGAATGACCTCCTCGCGCCCGTTTTGCCATTCGCCAACAGTAATTCATGCGCCAGAAGCGCACCACTGCGCATGAAAAAGTGTTACACTGTACCCGAGAGAGGGCCATGTCAGAGATCGGATTGATACTCGCGCTACGAGCCGGACCAACAGTATGATCGAGGATGCCGCACAAGCACCACTGTCTGTCGCTCGCCGACCTCGGCGAAGCACGTATGGAAGAATTTGATCCACGCTTGGCATTCCATCGCCCTCTCTCTAGATCTCATCCGATGGCGCCGACGCATCACCGGCCTCTTTCTTTTACCCTTTTTTCCCTCGTTTCGTTTCTTTCAGCACGTCACATCAGCACACTCTTTTTCATGGAAGAGTCAAAAGTTGTGGCACACCCTCTTTCCAGGGGCGTAAAGGGCCTGGGGAAGCTGATAGGCTCCACCCTCGCCAAACACGACGCGCTGAGACGGGCAAGAAAGGCCCTCACGTGCTTACTCTGGCACTTAGGGGTCTTCGCTCAGAATCGCATCCTAGCGCGTTTTTTGGCTAATTACGCTTCTCAGGCTGATTTGTGAGCACAATTATGCGCTCCAACGTAAGCGCGAAAAAATCAAAGTTTCTATCGTAACCGCGAAAAAAAGCATAAGCTCCTGGTCAGGCTCTCTACTGTAAGCGCGAAATAGCTGCACCGGCTTTATAGGCTCGGCCATCTGTTTGGAAGAGACGGCTTTTCTCTCAGTCCTTCGTCTCGCGCTGTCCGGTTGCTCTGACCAAAGCCGCTTTTCTCGTGCTTCTAGCCGCGCTGCTTTTTTTCGCAGTTACGGAAGAATATGTGCTCTTTTTCGCAGTTACATTGGAATTTTTCACGATTGAGATCATGAAAATGCCCATCTCCAAGCTCGTTTCATTTCGCGCTTACGTTAGGGCTTACACACAATCCCTGGCGTGACGAGCCGATCGCGTCACACTTCGACCTGGCCGGCGCAGGTGTGACTGCCGATCTCCTGTCACACATTTCCGCATCTCGGATATAGTATCGTTACATTCACCTGTAACGAAAGTGGCAACGTTCTGATCGAAAGATTCATTTTGTTCCTATCTTTATATCTACAAATTGACAGGCATATGATACAACTTCTATAGTGTATACAAGGCATTCTTTGCTATGTCCTCATCTGCCTTTTTAACCTATCAGGACATATTTTCGTAATCAGGGGGAACGTTATTGCATGGCGATTGATCAAATCGCCTCTCAGATCACTAGCAACAAGGAACAACATGGGGAAAGCGTTAGCCGTATACATCGCCTGCGGGGACAGCGGTACACAGTTCAAAAACTTGGTACTGTTGCGCGGCAGGTTGCATATCAGCGGCTTCGGTACGAGACCTTTATTGAACGCCTTGGCTGGGATATTCCCGCAAAAGAGGGGCGGGAATATGACCATTATGATCTGCAAGAGAGCGCTGCAATCCAATTATTTGGGATTTTTGGGAAGAAATCCCGAACGGAATATTTGCTTGGCGGGGTACGGGTTTTCTCGCTAAACTCCTGGGACATATCAATGACGATGAGTGAATTCAAAGACGCAGGGATGATTCCATCCCCAGTGTTGGAAAAGTTGGCCTCACGCTCCTGCACCGACCTTATTGAGATTACCCGGCTCTGCGTCAAACGCGGCTCGCGTTTCCTCCCTTCGCCCTCCACACTCAATGGCGAAGAGGCAGAAGGGTTTGATTTGGCAATTGCCAGAGACCTGACATATGCAGCCGTCTACAAAGTGGCAGAGGAGACTGGACGTTATCACGCGCTGGCCCTCGTTCATTCAAGCTACCTGCATCTGATGACACGTGGAAAATTTGTTTTTGATGTCCTGCATGCAGAGAATCTTCGTCAGCGCAACGGTTATGCATTAACACTTATCAATCTACCTGCAACAACTCGCGCTATTCGAGCAAATGGTGAGCGAGACCGCGCCAATCGTATGCTTTCGCTCTGCCGGGACAAAAAAGCCTTTGAAACAGCTATCTAAAGGAGAAAAACTACTGATGGACCAGACCAACGCACGCGGCGGGTGGTGGATTCGGCTCACTGCACCGCCTGGAACTGCCAACTACGATCAAGCGCCAACCTATCAGGAACGTGATCGTTTGCGCCGCGCTGGATTGACAAGCATTGTCGCCCCTGCCGTTTTTATTGCACCTGTGTTGTTGGTGCAACAGATAAGTGATCCTGGAACGATGGGGGCTATTATTTCCCTCATGATCGTTTCGCTCTTCGCTCTCTTCTTAAATAGGGTAGGCAGACAGCAGTTTGCCGCTCTCCTTCTCATCTTCAGTATGGAAGCGATTATTGAAGGGACCATCGCTACTGCACAAGGGGGATTAGGTAGCGGGTGGCTTCTTACCTTTGATCTCTTTGCCGTGCCTCTGGTTGGAGCAGGAGTATTATTGAATCGCAGGTATATCTGGTTCTTCGTGCTTCTGCACATTGCATGTATTTTAGGTGACTTTTACCTCCTGCCTCACACCAAAGACCTGAACGATCTCATTACCCTCTGGCACGGACCGAGCATTGCTTTTGCCAGGCCAATCATTCTTCAAATTCTGCTTGGTCCATTAACGTTCCTTGCTCTACGGTCTATGGATCAAGCCATTGATCGTGCGAATCGAGCTGAGGAAGTTGCAGCGCTTGAACGTGAGATAGCCAATAGCAAGCAACAACTCGAACGTGACGCCCAAACACTCAGAGAGGCCCTTGCTCAAATAGCATCCGGCAATTTCAAGGTGCGCGCTCAAGTGCCACAAGGCACGGTGTTGTGGGACATCGCTCGCTCGATCAACAACATGCTCCAGCGCCTTGAGAGATACGGCTTATCGGAACACGAATTGAACCGCACAAAGCAAGAAGCACAGGTCCTTGCTTCGGCATTGGATGACTTGGCGGCTGGGCGTCGCCCCCTTTGGCCCGGTCGTGCCGGGACCTTGCTTGACCCTATTATCGACCGGCTCTCATCCATGTCTGGCTTTGGTCGTCCAGCACAACCCCCACGACGCTAACGCTAACGCACATTGAGAAGCACGCAACAGAAGTTCATCCTCTGTTGCGTGCTTCTTTTTTATTTCTCCTAGAATTGTATTCTGACGCCTTTTGCGGTGGCTGATCGGCTGCGCGGGTGTGACTGCTGCCGTTGGTCACTTCGCGCGCACCTGGTCAACAATGTGACACGGAGCTGACAGTCACGCTTATCTATAATTCTCGATGACTTGATGTCTTTTTTGCACTCGTCGAACGTTACCAGAGCGTGTGGTTGATACCCCAAAAGGATCCACTTTTTTCGCGTTCGCGGCGTTCGCGTCTTGTGCGGCCTCTCGAAACCAACGATACATTGTTGCACGAGAGATACGTAACTCTTCACAAATTTCATTGATAGGTCTGCCAGAGGAGTACATTTGCTGCGCGTAAGCAACTTTTGTCGGGTTTGGCCTCTTGATTTTTTGCCCATTCGTGCGAGCTAACGCCCACTCCATCCCCCCCTCGCAGCATCGCTTTTTGATGCGAAGCACAGTGCGATGCCCGATCTTCAAATCGCGGGCAATATCTTTGTCGAGCTGCCGCTGTTGCGGTGGCTGGCTAGCATCAACTCGGAGCAAGACCTGCACAACAACCTTTTGGTGCTTGTTGCTGGGGTCTGTGGTGCAATGGAACAGAAAAGTGGTTTAAGGCCGATTCCGGCGTGAGATAGCCTCATAGAAGCTGCAATGAATGCATAAAGAGCATAGATGCAACGAAATCAGCGATGCAACTCTTTTTTGTGCTTCCTGTTAACCCGCTCTGGAAGCTAATTCAGAGCTTAAACCACTTTTCTGTTCCATTGCGCCATAGACCCCATCTTTAAGCCCGTCCCCTACATCGAGGAGCGCATAGACCGGCTCATGACGCGGCTTGCAGCCGTTCAGTAGTTGCCAGCGCACCAGAGACGCGGGCCTGCTCTCTTCCCCTCGCACGCAAGACCGAGGGAGAGGAGGGCAGGCCCATCTTTTTCGTGTGCCAGGGAGGGCGCTTAGAGGGAGACGCCGAACTCTTTACGCACCCCAGGGACAGCGAGCATATAAATGATCGTCAATACAGGCAAAAACACGCTTGTGACGAACTTGAGCGTGTTGTGATCGTTGAACTGGGTGCAGAGGGCCGAGACGACGTTGAAGCCCTCGATGCCCAGCGTTGCCCAATACGCCCAGAGTTTGAGCTGGAAAAGGCCACGGGCAAAGGCGATATGGGCAGCGGCCAGCCCCGTGATAAAGAGCAGGTACAGGATAATAGGCCCGACCTGTATCTCCGGGTAGATGCTTGACGCCCCCGGTGCAGGCGGCGGAAGGAGTTGCGAGATAAGGTTGAGGCCGCACAGGCTGACAAAGAGCAAGGTTGCGTACAGGCTGCCCAAGAATCCAACCCAGGTTGCCAGGAGGGTGACGCCGAACGGTCGGTCAGGGTCCTTGATAGCCGCATGGACGTTGCGGGCCATGTTCCCCACGATTTGACCCCCAGCGCTGGCGAGATCCGCAAATGGATCATTTTGCATAAGGAATCCTTTCTCTTCAGTGGATGGACGAGTTTTGGGAATCCTTCTATAGAGACGGAGGAAACAGGTAAGAGTAAACGCTTGCTTGCTGATGCGCAGAAGTATCGAAAAGCGGTCTGTAATCCGGTCGAAAAGCGGTCTTGTTTCCTGGTCTGACCTTACTGGCGCGGGAACGAGTCCGCTTATAGCTGGCTTGCCAGTTAGATTTTAGTTAGCTATGTGATTAGTAGGCCCACCTCGCAGAAGGAGCCTAAAATTCCTCAGATAAATAGAGAAAAGAAGAGAAGAGTCTCAGGCGTTGCACTTTGCGCGTACCCACCCCAACCAGGGGCACCACCACGCGCGCCGTAGACGCCTGAGACTCTTCTCTTTTCATCAAAGCGAACACTCACTGCTAAACCGTCACTACTGTAGCATAGACCGAGCGAGCGAGCAATACCACCAGAGAAAGGTACACCACCGAGACAACCGAGCGCGAGCTGGTAAATGCCCCGAAAAGTGCCTCTTGGCCATCTTTGGTGAATCGAGAGACGAATGCGTTTTTAGGAGAGACTGTTTGAGCTGGCCTTTGTCATTTCGTCTCCTAGATACGCTCACCCATCACCAAAGGTGGCCATGAGCCCAAGGGTGAGCACTTGCCCCGAAACGTGAGCAGCTCAACCATTGACGAGCTGAAAAACCGCTCCAGATGCGGATGATTGTGTGCAGAAGGTGTAAATTCATCGAGAACGACCACAGAGCAAGAGGACGAGGCGCATTTCCTAAGGTTCTCTGCCGGGTGGTGCGGCTGCGACGTATGACGTCTTCGAGCGGTCAGCGTGCCGCTCGGTGGAAAAAATGGTATGGGCCATAGAGAGATGTTGAGTCTATTTTTACACGTTCCCCTGAAGTCTCAACGTCTCATGGATGTGCATAAGCCAATAGTACTATGTATAGGACGAGCGATTTCACCGATATCTCATTGTACAGTTGCTTGTTTCTTGAAGATAACACATCATTTCACGAGACTGGCTTTCGGTGAGAGCAGGTACGCATCTTCGCCATCAGGGATGGGAACACGTGAAAGGGAGATTGACCGCACTATGTCGAATCCAAAGCTGACCAAGCGTCTCATGCCTGCGTCGAGTGAGACGCTCCTCACCATGCTTGAGACGCTTCCTGGCGCCTTGTTTGTCGTCGATGACGCCGATACCATTGTGTATGCCAATGCGAGCGCGCAGGACATCACCGGAACACCACCCGAGGAATACCTTGGGAACAGCTTCTGGCGCTGCGCTCCCCAGCTGGTGAGCACCGCGCTCTGCCAGGCAGTCATGGAGGCCAGGCAAACCCAGGAACCGACCGAAGTGGAGTATCGTCCTCGCATGACCCAGAGCTGGCTGCACGTGCAGCTCGCTCCGACCGTTGGGGGGATCCTGTTGCATTTCCACGAGGGGAGAGCACCAACACCACGCCAGGAGCCGTTTCCCCAGGGTGAGCGCCTCTGCATCGATGACCTGGATGGCTTGCATACCAGGATCGGGATCCTGACGCCAGAGGGGATCGTGTTGGACATCAATGCGATCCCGTTAGACGACGCGCAGGTCCAACGCGAGGAGGTGATTGGCAAACCGCTCGCCCAAACCCGGTGGTGGTCCTGTTTTCCTCCTAGTCAAGAGCAGCTACGCGCCGCCATCGCGCGAGCCAGCATGGGGGAAACGGTGTGTTTCGAGACGGTAGTTCATCCCAGGGAAGGCATGGACCGTCACCTGGAAGTCGCGATCACCCCCCACATGGATGTGGAGCACCACATCGAGTACCTCGTCCTCGCTGGCATCGACATCACCGCACGCAAGCGCGCCGAAGCGGAAACCCATGCCCTCATCGATGCCATCCCCCAGCTGGTCTGGACAGGGCAACCGGACGGCTATCGTGACTCGTTTAATCAACGCTGGCGCGACTATACCGGGCTGAGTACCGAAGAGGCCCAGGGGGAGGGGTGGGTGCAGTGTCTCCATCCTGAGGACCGGCAACGCGTCCTTTCCATGTGGCAGCGCGCCGTCCAGACCGGCGGAGTGTATGAAACGGAACTGCGCCTGCGCCAGGGCACGACCGGAGCGTATCGCTGGTTCTTAGCCCGCTCCATGCCGGTACGTGATGAAGGCGGCCAGATCATCAAATGGTTTGGCACTAGCACCGACATCGACGAGCAGAAACGGACTGAGCAGCTGCTCAAAGAAAGCGAGGAGAATTTGCGCGTGCTGGCCGAAACGGTGCCGCAGTTGGTGTGGACCACTCGACCAGATGGCCGTTTTGACTACTGTAATCAGCGCTATTGTGAGTATACCCATGCCGCTTTTGAGCACCTCCAAGGCTATGGATGGCGTCAGTTCATGCATCCTGAGGATGCTGAACGGGTTGTGGTTCTTCGGCAGCAGACACTCCAAACAGGTGAACCCTATGAGATGGAATATCGTCTCAGAAATAGCCAAACGGGGACGTATCGCTGGTTCTTAGCTCGTGCCATGCCGGTGCGCGATGACACTGGTCAGATCATCAAATGGTTTGGCACCTGCACTGACATCAATGAGCAGAAACAGGCTGAACAGAAAATCAAAGAAAGCGAGGAGAACTTGTGCGTGCTGGCCGAAACGGTGCCACAGTTGGTGTGGACGACGCGCTCAGACGGGCAGCACGAGTATGTGAACCAGCGCTGGTGTGACTACATGGGGGTCACGGTTGAACACATGCAACGCGACCGATGGGCTCCTCTCCCGTTCATCCATCCCGATGACCGGGAAGGCACCCGAACGCTCTGGCAACATGCCCTGGAGACGGGAGCAATGTATGAGCACGAAGAGCGTTTCAGAAATAGCCAGACCGGAGCCTATCGCTGGTTCTTAACGCGCGCCATGCCGGTGCGCAATGACACCGGTCAGATCGTCAAGTGGTTTGGGACTGCCACCAGGGCAATCGCATCTAGTTAACCCCATCCAGAACGCGCAAAAGATACTGATTGTCCCATCCGGATTTGAGACGTTTGGCATGGATGCCAACACGGGAAGAGCGTTCCTGACGCAACAAATTCAAGCTGATATGGCGGAGTACCGCGAGATTTTCGTCGGCATGACCGAGCCTGACGCGCGATTCATCTTCCCGAAAGGCGATATCGAGGACCCAATGCAGGCTGTTTTCAATGCCCCAGTGGCTTCTGACCGCAGTGGCAAAGGTGTTGACTGACGAAAAACTGAGCAAGAAGTAGCGCGTTTCTTTTGTGGTCTTCTGTTCCATGCGCCGTTGCGCCCGAACGACCCCAATGCCTCGCAAGCCTTTCCACTGGTGTTGCGGGTCGAGATACGCCAGGATTTCCGGATCACTCAGGGTCCACTGTTCGCGAATTTCCAATCGACCGTGACCTTTCTCCACCTGTCGATCCAACTCCCAGTACGGGCTGGCAAAGCCGTCTTTTTCCGCGAGAGCAAACGTCGCTTTCACCTCGTCAAAGAGGTTCCCGTGATTGTCTTTGAGAGCCAGGGCGTAGTCACCGTCTTGCTCAATAATCCGCTCGGCAATCTTCGTTTGCGTCCCCATCGCATCAATGGTCACAATGCAGCCTTTGAGCGCCAGTTGCTCTAAGAGCAGCGGGATGGCGGTAATCTCGTTGGACTTCCCTTCCGTCGCGAGTTGAGCCAACACCAGACGATTTTCGACCGCCCAGGCACTGACCAGATGCAGCGCTTTTTTGCCTCCTGCCTGATCATGCGAGCGGCGCAGCGTTTTGCCATCAATCGCGATCACTCCGTTGACTGTTTGGCTGATCCCTTGCACCCATCGGATGAAGCTGGCTTCAAACTGTTTGGGATCAATGAGCGCAAACACACGCCCGAACGTATCGTGAGACGGGATCCCATTGGGCAAGTCGAGCAAATCCGTAAAAAAGGCCTTTTTGGCGTTCCCAAATTCCTCGATCTCAACCCAGCCTTCTGCTCCACATAAGACTCCACAGATCGCCAGGATGATGATATCCCGTAATCGATGCAGTTTGGTTCGCTCCACCCGAGGGTCTTCTACTTGCGCAAACAGACGTTCAAGATCTCGTCGGCCATTCTCCTCCATCTCATAGCCTCCCGCTTTTTTGGCTTATTTTATCACCTCTTCTTCCTTTCCTTTATTGTTGCTGAGCTTATTTAGATGCGATTGCCCTGGGACTGCCACCGATATCGACGAGCAGAAGCGCATCGAGGAGGCCTTACGCCAGAGTCAGGAGCGCATTCGCGCCCTCATCGACTCCAACATCATCGGGATTACTTCTATCGAGGGGGAGGAGGAAGTGCTGGTGGAAGCCAATGATGCCTGGCTTCACATGACCGGCTATACCCAGGAGGATGTGTGCAGCAGAACGCTGAACCGGGTAAAGATCATAGCCCCAGAACAGGCGCCTCTCTTCCAGCGCGCGCTCCAGGAGGTAGCCGAACACGGGCAACCCCCCCTTTGAAACCGAGGTGGTGTGTAAAGATGGCAGTCGCCTGCCGGTGTTGCTGGGAGGCATCATCTTTCAGAAGCGTCCGCGCCAGTTCATCAGCTTTGTGCTAGATAACTCGGCCCGCAAGGAACTCGAACAACGCAAAGATGACTTTATCAGTATGGCCGGCCATGAACTCAGGAACCCGCTCGCCGTAGTAAAGATGCAGACCCAACTGGTGCGAAAGCGACTGGAAAGGCAATCCCATCACGAGGCTGCCACAGCGCTTTCCAGGGTAGAGGGACCCGTCAAGCAACTGGAACGCCTGATCGGAGAGTTACTGGATGTCTCCAAGATCCAGGCGGGCAAATTGGAATATCGGCAGGAGACGGTCGACCTTGATGCGTTGCTCCATGAGGTGGCAGACACGATGCAGCAGATACATACGACGCATGCCATCGTAGTGCGCGGTGCCGCACCGCACTCACTCGTCGGAGACAAAGACCGGCTCGGACAGGTCTTCACCAACCTGATCAGCAATGCCATCAAGTATTCTCCCGGCGGCGAGACGGTCGAGATGGACCTGAGCACCTCCGAAGAGATGGTCACGGTCCGTGTCCGCGATCATGGGCTGGGCATCCCACAAGAACAGCGCGACAAGATTTTTGAGCGCTTCTATCGGGTCACTGGTCCCAGGCAGAAGGCGATTCCCGGCCTGGGAATGGGACTCTACATTGTGGCGGAAATCGTCAAGCGCCATGGGGGGACCATTACGGTGGAGAGCGAAGTCGGAAAAGGATCGACCTTTACGGTCACCCTTCCCAAAAGGAGGGATGCCTGACCGTGGAAAGCACGCTACGCACGTTATGAGTAAACGCCCTGAAAAGTGGCTCATGGCCACCTTTGGTGATGGGTGAGCGTATCTAGGAGACGAAATGACAAAGGCCAGCTCAAACAGTCTCTCCTAAAAACGCATTCGTCTCTCGATTCACCAAAGATGGCCAAGAGGCACTTTTCGGGGCATTTACCACGAGCGGAAGAGAGACGTATCAATGCAGGAGACTCCACTGCTGGCAAGCAACGCCCTCGCGAGCTGGAGAGAGCCTACCCACCAGGCTGGATCCAGGACCGTGACGCAGCACTGGCTATCACACCCGCGACCTGGTGCTGGCTGTGTGACGCGTGGCTAGCTATCACACCCAGGGGGGGTACCTGCTTTTTATGAGGTGCCAGCCAGGGCAGGCGATCACCCCCGCCAGCGTGACACATCGCCATGAGTCACAGGCGCGCCGGCCAGGCGACAATGTGACGCCCGAGAGCCTATCACATTCTGCTGGAGCGGTTGTGATGTGGATCCACCCATCACACAGGGAGCGCGATCGTGCTCGCGTGACGCAGGACTGCCCTGTAAGCCCTAACGTAAGCGCGAAATGAAACGAGCTTGGAGATGGGCATTTTCATGATCTCAATCGTGAAAAATTCCAATGTAGCTGCGAAAAAGAGCACATATTCTTCCGTAACTGCGAAAAAAAGCAGCGCGGCTAGAAGCACGAGAAAAGCGGCTTTGGTCAGAGCAACCGGACAGCGCGAGACGAAGGACTGAGAGAAAAGCCGTCTCTTCCAAACAGATGGCCGAGCCTATAAAGCCGGTGCAGCTATTTCGCGCTTACAGTAGAGAGCCTGACCAGGAGCTTATGCTTTTTTTCGCGGTTACGATAGAAACTTTGATTTTTTCGCGCTTACGTTGGAGCGCATATGCCCATCACGGAGGAGCCAGGAGTGCCCGCCCGCGCAGAATCGCGCTATAATGCGATTTTTGGCGCGGACTCCCAATGACCAGCCTGAGCACGTGAGGGCCTTTCTTGCCCATCTAAGCGCGTTGTTTTTGCAGGGAGGGGAGCCTGCAAGATTTTTCCCTTGAGGGAGGCCTCGCCCGCTTCCACTGTCAAGCAGATCACGCATAAATCTATACGATATCGCACCCTTTTACGCACACAACTATGGGCACTTCCTCCCCCTGGCAGGGCGAGTGGATTGATGAGACGCTTTCCGGTTTCTTTGACCTCTTCGACGTCTTTACCGATCCCAACTTGCAGGAGCCCCTCTCCAAAATGTGAGCAACGGCTCAGGCGACCAATGTCCCATTCATCATCGTGATAGCCATTTCGATGACCTAGTGTCACACAGCCTCCTCAAAGGCTCATTTGCATTCATCCTTCCAATTTTCTCCTAGCCCGGTTGCCTTGTTCGGCTCGACGCTTCCTTGGACATTACCTCTCGCCTTCTACCTCACCGTTACCAGTGCGCAGAGAGGGATTGGAGACAGCCCTGGACACTGGGCTGAGAGCTTAACACTCTACTCCTCACATGCGCCTTTGTGTCGCGCCGCAACTTCCATCAGTACATCCTTCAGAGGGATTCCCTTGGAGGCTACACTCAAACTATTCTATGAGCCAGTTTTCCGCCCCCCTTATAATAGATTTGAAGAAAGAGTGGATATGATGGATATGAATGCGCTCAACAAAAACTCACTGCAGAGCCGAGAGGACGTACAGACGCCAATGCAGGTTCAAATCGCGCATGAACAGTCGTAGGTCGTGGTGCCGACGAGGGCAGGAATGCATTCTTCATGCTAAGGAGGAACGAAGCAAGGCATATGGATCAGAATACGCAGAGCACACGGTATGAAGCTGAACCGAGGCAGAAGCAGGTGGCTCCTCTCCCTTGTGTCGTGATTGTGGGGATGGGATTTGGCGGCTTACAAGCGGCACGCGCTTTGGGCAAAGTGCCTGTTCAGGTAATCGGGATCGACCGCAATAATTACCACATGTTCCAGCCCTTGCTCTACCAGGTAGCAACCGGCATCTTGTCCCCTGCCGACATCTGCTCACCACTTCGCCATATTCTCCGCAAGCGAACCCAAACGGAGATCGTGATGGCTGAGGTGACAGGAATCGATGTCGAGACCCAGCAAATCCTCATGCACGATCGGTCGATCCCCTATGAGTATCTGATACTGGCAACAGGGGCAGACAACAACTATGCTGGGCATGATGCCTGGAAACAGTATGCGCCCGGGATGAAATCCGTCGAGGAGGCCAGAGCGATTCGCAGTCAACTCCTGCTTGCCTTTGAAGCGGCTGAGCAAGAGAGCAACCCAGAACACCGGGCAGCCCTGCTCACTTTTGTGCTGGTGGGAGGGGGGTCGACCGGTGTTGAGATGGCAGGTGCGATAGCAGAAATGGCCCGCAAAACCTTCGCGTCTGAGTTCTGCCATATTAATCCAGCGCTCGCACACGTTGTCCTCATCGAAGGAGAATCACGCATTCTCTCAACCTTGCCGGTGTCTTTAGCCCGGAAGGCCCAGAACAAACTGATCCGGATGGGGGTCGAAATCAGAACAGGAAACCATGTCGCCGCCATCGACGAAGAGGGGGTCGTCGTCGCAGGAGAACACATCCCGGCCAAAACGGTCATCTGGACGGCTGGGGTAAAAGCCTCACCTGCTGGAGCGTGGCTTGGGGCTGAGGTGGATCGAAAAGGGCACGTTAGGCTCACCAGTGATCTCACGGTACCGGGCCATCCGAACATCTTTGTGATTGGAGATACAGCCACCTTGAATCAAAATGGCAAACCGCTCCCGGGCGTCGCGCAGGTTGCCATTCAGCAGGGTCAGTATGCTGCTTCGGTTATTGCTGCTCGCGTGAAAGGCCTGGAGCACAGGAAGCCCTTCCACTACCGGAACAAAGGAACACTGGCCACGGTCGGCCGCTCCTATGCCATTGCGGATCTGGGGCACATTCGACTTGCTGGCTTGCTGGCCTGGCTCATCTGGGTGGTCGTGCATCTCCTCTTCCTGATCGGGTTTCGCAATCGGTATGTGACGCTCTTTCAGTGGGCCTGGAGCTACCTCACCTTTGAGCGTGGGGCATGTCTTGTTTCCTATGAGGACGAAGAGGCTCTACGATCTCGAGCAAGTCGTGCACTCTCTTGACTTGGTAGTATCAACATAGCGAAAAAAACTGAGGAGCCTGGCTGAAAAGAGATGCACTGCTCTTGATTCTCCTTTTACTGCTCCTTCCTTTTCACCTCGGTTTTTGCCGCCCCTCTGGATAGTAGCAAGCATGATGCTGGCCAGGCCGTCCGCCTTTGGCTCGTTTTGTCCGCATGAGGTTCTCTTTTTCAGAGTCGGTGGGAATGCATGAGGCATACCTTCTCCTCGTTCTCTCTCGCTACCATCTTGCTTGGGCTATTCTTCTCACATGAGCGACTACCACTATTGCTACCATAGAGAAGGGAGCACATTCTTGCTCTAAACATATTCATGTCTACATTCCCAAAAGTTGGGAGGCTACCTTGGCTGAGTTTCTACACGAGATCCTCTCGCTGACACTGGTATTGCTGATTGTCGCGGTCATGCTCACTGTAGTGGCCGCGCGACTACGCATTCCATATGCGGTTCTGCTGATCATAGGCGGGGCTATCCTTGGCTTTATCCCTCATCTTCCCTATCTTAGCCTTGATCCAAATCTTGTGCTTCTTATTTTCTTGCCTCCCTTGATCTCTTTCTCCGCCTGGTTTATCTCATGAGTAAATTTCGCAAGGAATTGCGTAGCATTTTCTCCCTGGCCATTGGCCTGGTCCTGGCGACGATACTCTGCGTGGCGGTGGTCGCGCATACGGTTATCCCCAGTCTCTCCTGGCCTTCCGCATTCGTTCTGGGGGCTGTGGTCTCGCCAACTGATGCGGTCGCGGCTGAATCCATCATGCAAAGCCTGGGACTCAATCGACGCATAGCGACGATCATCAGCGGCGAAAGCCTGGTAAACGGCGTGACGAGGCTGGTCGCCTATCGCTTCGCAATTGCAGCCGTCTCTACCGGCTCCTTCTCCTTGCTAAACGCCAGCACACAGTTTATGCTAGTAAGTATTGGTGGCATCGTGATTGGCCTGGCGATCGCCTGGCTTGCGGTCTGGCTGTACCGCTGGGCCGACAATCCTCTGGAGCAGATCATAATTTCCATCATTACGCCTTTCGCAACGCACTTGATTGCCGAGAGGCTGAGTACATCGGGCGTCATTGCTATGGTGGCGGGCGGTATATGCCTGGGCAGGCAATCTGCGAACTTCTTTGCCGCGAATACGCGCCTGCAATCATACGCCTTCTGGCGTGTGATCGTCTTTCTGCTCAATTGCCTAATCTTCTTGTTAATCGGCATTCAGTTGGGCCATCTGGGCTTTGGAAAATCGTCCGTTCTCCTCTTGATTGAATATGCGGCCTTGATAAGCCTGACGGTAATCTTCGTACGGCTGGTCTGGACCTTCGCGGTAGGCTTTCTGCTGCGCCAACTAAACAGGTTCTTGCCGTTTCATTACCACTCCATCCCCGCTTTGCTCATCATTGGATGGAGTGGGATGCGGGGTGGCATTTCGATGGCGACGGCACGGCTATCCCCACGACCACCACGATTGGCGGCCCTTTCCCCGGGCGCGATACCATCATCTTTATCTCCTTTGGCGTCATTCTTTCTACTTTGCTGCTCCAGGGGTTAACCCTTGGTCCCTTGATTCGTCAACTTGGTTTCCACAATGATCCAGCAGAGCAAGAAGAGAGGCATCTGGCGCTCCAAACGGTAACCCAGGCCGCCCTTGCGCGTTTGGAAGAATTGAAACTGGAAGGAGCCGCATCTATTGAGACCATAGAACACTTACGCGCTTACTATGAGAAGAAACTGGGTGTTCTGACGCAAGACACAGAGGAGGCACGACAACACCAGCGACAGAGGAGGTCTACCTTACAGCAATTGTCGCATGACATACACCAGGCGTTGATCGGGCTACGGAATAGTGGAGTTATCGACGATGGAGTATTTCACTCCGTTGAACACGATTTGGACCTGGAAGACGAGCGCCTGCGAGGAAGATAAGTTCACTCCTACGCACGCGGCAGTCTGAAAGCTCCCCGTGCAAAAGCATTTACACGTACACACAATTCTTGGATCTGGAGGAAAAAACGTGGAAGCGATGGCTTGCACATGCCTCGTTTTTCCCACACGAGAAATGGCGCGACAAGAAGAGAGTCCGATTCGATTGCTCATGCGAGCCGGGAGCGCTGATCAGGCTTCCCCAGAGAGAGACTGCTCTTTCAGCGATAACTGTAGGAGTAGGAATCATATTCAGCTACATTCCCAAGTCGATAATACCATTTTGAAAAAGAGGCCTTTTAGAGGAGCAGGATTTGCAGCTGATTGCCTATCGTCCTGCAGCGATAGGCAGAAATGTTGGGCCGATACTCGGCTGCTCAGATTAAGGGATCAGCAGTTTTTTCCTGGTGCTATGATGGATGGAGAAAGGCGAAGGACGGTTGAAAGTGACGGGTGTGTCATCTCTTCCATCGTGTTGGAGGCAGATCGCACGTCTCCTCATACGTGGAATGTTTGATCGCTTCCTCCTAAGGAAGGACGAGATGGGTCAGAACCCAAAGCCTCCAGCAGAATCAACACAAAAAGAGCGGATATCGTCACAGCAACTCGAATCGCTTTGTGCGTCGCTTCCCGATGCCATCGTGGCGTGGGATTGGGCAGGGAAGATCCTCTCCCTGAATGCCGCGGCTCTGACACTCTTTGAGGTCCAGGATTCCAGCACCTTTGTGGGAACATCCACTCAGCAGTTTCTCCAGCGCTATACCTGGCATGACGAACAGCAAAGACCGTTCTTCTTCCCCTCCTGGTTGCTGGCCCCAACAACCCACAAGGAAGCTACTACATCCCGTTCCTACGAACAAACCCTTGTGCTCGGTCTCCCTTCCCACCGCAAGGTGTTCCTCGAAATGCGTTGCTCACTGGTGCGAGATGCCAAGCAGCAGCCGAGAGGTATGCTCTCGGTCTTTCATGAGGTGGCACCCCGCTATCAGAAGGCCCTCCACATCCAGCGTGTCTACGAAGCGCTGGTGCACTTGAACGAAGCGATCGCGCGCATTCCTGAGCACCTCTCTTTAGCGTTCCCTGATAAAACCCTCCTCTTCTCCCCTCCGGTGATCTTCGTGGACCAGCAGCTCGTGGATGTCATTCGTCAGGTCCTGGCGTGCTGGCGCGTGAGCCTGATGGCTTTTCGCGCTCCAACATTTCATATTTTTCATATCGTGGGCAGTGGTTTTTCCGCCGAGCAAGAACGCCTGTTCCGGGAGAAGCGCGGGCACCTTCTCTTCGCCGATTTTTTTGACCAAACAGTGCTTGCTCGTCTCCAGGCCAACCAGGAAGTGATTCTCGCGCCGCATCGCCTACGCATTCCGACCGGGTATCCTGCAGAGTTGGGGACCGCGACCCTCCTGGTGATTCCTCTGTTCTGGCAGCAGAACCTGATTGGGATGCTTCTGATCTCCAAGCACGGGTGGGAGAATGGGTATAGCCAGGAGGAGATTGATCTCGTGAGAGCCGTCGCCGCGCAAGCCCTGCTTCTCATTGAATGCCTCTCCTACTTGCCAGAGTACGGGGGTGAACAGACCAGAGAGCGTGTGCTGCCTGAAGCGGAGCGGCTGAGCAACGACTTCCTGCGGCTGGCCAGCCATGAACTGCGCACCCCGCTGACGGGGATCAAGGGCAATCTGCAGTTAGCGCAGCGCCGTTTAGAGCGGTTAAAGCGCGATCTGGACCAACAATCTGAGCGCATGGGTGAGCACCTTAAACAGACCCGGCAGTCTCTGGAAGCCGCCGAGCAAAGCGTCCAGCTGCAAGAACGCATGGTTCAGGATATAATCGATGACGCGCGTCTCCAGACCGATCAACTAGATCTCTCGTTGAAATCCTGTGATCTGCTCGTCCTGGTCAAACAAACTGTGGCAAAGCAGCAAGCGTCCGTGCCTAAACGTGCGATCGAGCTAGAGATCCTGGCATCCGAGCCCACCATGCTGGTCCTCGCCGACGCCGAGCGGATCACCCAGGTGCTCACCATTTACCTGGCCACTGCCCTCGCCTATTCCCCGGCAGAGCGGCCCGTGACGGTCAATGTGCAAGAAGAGGACCAGCGTGCACGCGTCTCAGTCCATGACGAAGGACCAGGCATCCCCTCTGAAGAGCAGGGTCGGCTCTGGGATCGCTTCTATCGGGGAAAAGGCAGCGCGGTTCAGCATGAACTGGATCTGAGTTTAGGATTACGCTTCTACCTGTGCCGGGCGCTCATCGAACGCCATCATGGCACTGTTGGTGTTCAGAGCGCCCCCGGTCAGGGAACGACATTCTGGTTGACCTTACCGATTGCAAGACCTGCAGGAGTATGACAGACGCAAGAGAAGCTCTTGTTTTCCTGTCTACGCTGCACGCAGACACACTGTTCCTGCACGCCACTGTGGGTGATCTGGAGCGTTCTCGATTTATTGCATGCTTGATGCTGCAACAGGTCGAGAACGCTGACACAGGCAACTCGAACCGAGAATTCTGGCTCCGCTATGTAGGAGATGTCTTAGGAGATGGGTATATTGTTTGCTTATTAGGTTGCCAAGTACGCATTTTCCGTCTTTGAGCAGGCACAGAACCATTCACCCGCGTCCTTAATGCCCATTATTGGTGCGCCAGGGCCGAGGACCTTTCCAGCCGTACCGCAACGCGAGCAGGCGCAGCGCGAACACGAAGACCGCGGTGAGGCCAACTGAGAGAGGGCCGTTTATAGGAAAGTGAGGTATAATCACCGCAATCGTTGCGCCAAGAGCAGCGGGGAGAGCGTAAAGCTCACTCCCTGCCCTCAGCACTGTTGGCCGATCCTGAGCAAGTACATCACGCATGATGCCGCCTCCCACAGCCGTAAGCGTACCGAGCGCAATAGCTGGCAGCGGGCTGAGACCGTAGACCAGGGCTTTTGTCGCGCCTGAGATGCAGAACGTAGCAAGCCCAGCGGCGTCGAAAACGAGTACCGCGGCATTGAGCCGATTTATCAGCGAATGCGCAAAGAAGGTCAGACCCGTGACGAAGAGCGCTATCCATAAATAGCTCGCGTCGGTAAAAGCTACTGGAGGAACAGCTCCAATAATCAGATCACGTATGACTCCGCCGCCGATTGCTGTTATCACAGACAGCACTGCCATACCAACAATATCATAATTTTTGCGGACTGCAAGAAGGGCGCCAGACTCAGCAAAGGCAAAGGTGCCAACAAGGTTAAGGGACTCTTCCAGGATAGGATTAAAAACGACTGAGTACATCTTATTCCTCGCCCTTCTCACAGGAACCAGCAAGCCACATTGTGCCACGCAGGACCGAACGACCGGCTATTTATTGAAGCATACTCTCTGCTCAAGCCAATGTGTATACTCTATTCTAATCGGCTCTTTGGCGCAAGTCGAAGAACTAGTACATGGGAACCGGAATCCTTCGGTGGTTTAGATGGTTAACGCTTTGCCCTGAGACGTCCACTTGAAGGGCTTAGCCATCGTCGCATTATAGTAGTCGATGAAAGCCAGCACCTTGGCTTGCAAATCTTGCACACTGAGAAAGGAGCCACGCTTGAGCACCTTGCGCACCAGGATCGAAAGCCAGATCTCGATCTGATTGAGCCACGAGCTGTGCTTGGGCGTGTAATGAAAGACCACATGATGGGTGGGATCACTCAAGAAGGCAGCTCGGCGGGGCATCAAGGCCAGGATGCCATATTCGCCTTTCTTCCCCTGATCCTTTTCGATGCCTGAGATGTGAGCGACCCATCGCACCAGGGGGCTCAGATTGATGAACGTTGAGGTTGTCTGTGACAACCTGCCAGCGATGAGAACCCTGGAAAAAGTGAGTCACCCTTTTCTCATTGAGCGTGTTAGTGAAGGAGGATGAGAGAAAGCGGCATCGAAGCTGGAACGCAGATTCATCCATGAGAAGGAGATATTCCTATGACAACGAAACAAGTATCACGCGAAGGAGTTGTGCTTAATAACCTGAACACTATCTATCCTGCCATTGAAGCACTGTACACCGATCTGCATGAGCACCCGGAGCTTTCCATGCAGGAGGTCAAGACTGCCGCAAAAGTAGCTTCACACCTCAAATCTTCCGGTTTTGACGTCACAAGCGGTGTTGGGGGCACAGGAGTCGTAGGCATACTATGCAATCGATCAGGACCCACAGTCATGTTACGCGGAGATATGGACGCCCTCCCTTTAGAAGAGCAGACTGGCTTACCCTATGCCAGCAAGGTGAAAGCGAAAAACCGCGCTGGAGAAATGGTCCCGGTCGCCCATATGTGCGGGCACGATGTGCACACCAGTTGCCTGGTGGGGACGGCCATGTTGCTCGCGCAGGGGAAGCAGAATTGGTCGGGGACATTGATGATCGTAGCGCAACCTGGCGAGGAAACAATGGAAGGTGCACGAGCGATGCTTAACGATGGGCTTTTTACGCGTTTTCCTAAACCTGACGTTGCTCTGGCCCAGCACACCAACTCCTTCCCAGCGGGGACCATCAGTTATCACCCTGGCTATACCTTAGCGGCCGAGCATAATGTGCGCATCCGCCTTTTTGGCATCGGCGCGCACGGTTCGCTGCCACAAAAAAGTATCGACCCGGTCGTGATGGCTGCCGCGGTCGTGATGCGCCTGCAAACAATAGTCGCGCGCGAGATCACACCGGGGAAGATAGCTATTGTCACCATTGGCGTGATCAAAAGCGGGACGCGCTACAATATTATCCCTGATGAGGCGGAACTCGATCTCACCATTCGGACTTTTGAAGATGAGATCTTTCAACACATCTACTCTGCTATTACCCGGATTGCGCGGGCTGAAGCAGCGGCCTCCAATGCTCCGAAGCCTCCCGAGGTTTCAATTATGGAAGCCACCCAGGCAACCTATAACGATCCCGAACCAACTAGGCAAGTTACGGCGGCACTTACTCAGCATTTCGGAGCAAACCGCGTCAAAGAGATTCCGGCAATGACTGCCAGTGAAGATTTTTCTCTCTACGGACATATTCCAGGCGGGGCGGGCGTGCCTTCTTGCTATTATTTCCTTGGAATCACCAATCCTGAGCTTTATAAGAGGAAAAAAGGGGATGTTCCAGGCCCACATTCGCCCTACTATGCCCCTGACCGGGACCGCTCACTGAAGATAGGTTTACAGGCACTTTCGGTCGCGGCCCTTTCTCAATTGGGCAAGCCATGACGTGACAGATGGCGTCCTTGCCGCCTGATCATTTTTCCAGGTTCATATTTATGACTACAGGAAATACAACTGCCATGCTGACAGGTTCTGTCAGAACTGAGATCACAGAAAAGCTTCTCGGACAAATGGAAGGCTCACCTCTCGCTCGTTGACCTATGAGGTTGCTTGTATAGCTGTCTGGAGAGCAGCAAGACGCTGGAGAAAAACCTGTCGTTGTTCTAGGAGAGAGACCGCTTCACCCATGGTGCGACGAGGACGAAGATAATTGCGCAATTCGTCGAAGGCACAACAGAAGCGTGCTGCCCCTTCAACTGTTCCAAAACCGCGCATTGGATAGTATCGTTGTTTGATTCCACGGTGGTCTTGCTCCAACCGATTGTTGAGATATTTACTCGTTCGATGGACAACATCGCTGCCCATTATCTCACGAATTGCTCGCGGATAGGAACTATGCCCATCTGTCGTCACCTGCTCGGGAATATGACCAACAACGTCAACAGCCTGTCGAAAAAAACATTTAGCCGCTTCCATATTCCGCTTCTCACTCAGCATGGAATCCACCAGCGTTCCATCCTGGTCGATAGCTCGATACAAATAACACCACTTCCCATGCACTTTCAGGTAGGTTTCGTCAACGTGCCAGGATCTTCCCACCTTCCCATGCCGCTTGATTCGCAACTGCTCCGCTATCAATGGGGCGAATCGTGCTTCCCAATCGCGAACGGCCTCGTGCGTAAAGATGAAACCACGCGCTAAAAAGACCTAAAGCCGAGATACGTGGAAAATAGGACATAGGAGGAACAAGCAAAAGGGTATTAATGATATTGGATGAATAATTCTATTTCAACTGGCTTCATGCTTGGGTACCAATTTTCTCTAGAGCTTCTTTCGCAATATAGGAGTTTGAGCATGGTAGGAACAGCGACTCGGCATAGAAAACTAGCTCTATTGGGCCAATGTAGCTCTGGGGCCAACCTATTCAATTATTATACACGAGATCCTCATTCCATATATCCCACAAATAATCTATACATTTACACTCATTTCTGTTAAAATACATAGGTAGCAGACGCTCGAAAGAGTCATTACTCACTCTTTCTTTCATTTGCTAAAGTTTGGAGGAGTCAACCGTTATGAGTGATGTCCCTGGTATTCCAAATAGCGCGTTTCAGTGGGAAGCACGTAATAAATTAGCTAATGAGGTCATTGCGATTTATGCCCAAAGACATAAAGCTATGGATATCACTGTTGGTCTGGGTAGTGGGGTTATAGGTATCTTTGTTCCGGTTGCTAGTTTCGCTGGATTAGCAGGTGCACTGGTTGCCGCTATCCCAGTGATTTATAATCCTCTGACGCAAAAGCTTGCCTACATTTATAAAGCCTCTCCTGACAAGATAACAAAGGGTATGAAGGCAAGTACCATTATTGAGGAGACTGTCTACGATGTGGGTGCAGAGTTGCTCTTCGATTTTACAACCGATTTTTTAGTGGAGCTTATTACAGAAATGTGGCCACAACTTTTTTTGGGACTAGGAGCTTCACTCATCCCATTTGCAGGTCTCGCAGCAAACGCTGTCTTAGATGGTATTATTGCATCTACGCTTACGTGGCGGCTTGGAACAATGACGGCGATCTATTACATGAACGGCGAAAATTGGCTGTACTCGAACAAAAAAAGAACGCGCCGAGAGGCGAATAAACTTACAGGTTTCCCTAGCGCAGACATCCATCGTCCAGACGCGTTATCACATATCAAAGATATACCTGAAGTAATGGAAACAAATGTAGAAAAGATGCTCCAGACGGCGAAGTTCATGAAAGAAGCTAATCCTGATATAACGAATGCTCAACTTCGAGAAATTTTTAGGAAACAATCTTTGCCCGAAAAGTGGATTGAGGAAGTATTACGGCGACTTTCCAAATAGAAGTAGTCGCTCTGTATAGAGGTGATGCGCTTCTAGGACCCAGACAATGATCTCGCAAAGCCGCTCTGAAAGCGGGATTGTACCATTTGGCATCTCTTTATCACCGCTATTCAGAGTGACCACCCAAATAGATATAATTTAATGAATTGCGTCAAAAAAAGCAAGAGATGATTTAACTACATCTCTTGGAGTTCTAATGCTTGCCGATATGCCTCTAATGCCTCATCATAACGTCCAAGTTTTTCTAGCAAGACAGCCTTTTCTCTATACAATTCGTGATCATATAAGTCGAAGCTAAGTGCCACTTCATACGCTTGTAAAGCTTGTTCATATTCACCGACATTTATAAGTTTTTCGGCTTGCTGCACATAAAACATAGAAATATATTTATCGTCAATATCCAGATAATCGAAGGCAAGCTGAGTAGTTTCCTCACTCGTATCGTCGGTCCTTTGTACAAATAAATCTGGAGACATCTCTGGCCAGATATCCTCAAGAACCCTGATAGGTGTGACCCAACCCCTTTTTTTGTCTGCAAGTCGTGTATTTACTATCCCTATTACATAGTTATTTTTATTGACTACCGGTGAGCCACTATTGCCGGGCCGCAGTTCGTCCTTACCTTCGACTTCTATCTCCCAAAACGGAACGAGGGTATTTAATGTCATTCCTGCTTGTATTACGCCAGTGAAGCTCCCGCGAAACCGTTTGAACACAAGTTTTTTCTTGGGATTATCATCTAAATGATAATACCCTGCAAATTCAAGCGCTTCACTCTTTATGCTATTCACATATGGACCAAGTATCGGTTTATCCGCCAACCCGACTACGAGTAATACCGCTACATCAGCACCATCAACAGGGGCTGATGTTATCACCTTCGCTGGAATATTATTCACTCTTACCAACTCTTTTCCGCCAACATCATCGATAACATGGGTGCAAGTGAGCAAGTAGGTTCCTTGCTCATCCCGATGGACTACAAAACCTGTTCCATAGACGTTGTTGCCATCAGCGCCACTGGTAATTAGGACTACTGAGTTTTGCCATGAATTGTCCATTTACCGCTACCCCTGATTTTTGAGCGTCATCCTCACAAGCACATTTGCTCCAAAATTTGTTTTAGCAACATAGATATTGCCTTCAATGTCAAAGCTTAATCCCACTTCGACCTCGACCTGTTCAAGATCTATATCTTCACGCAACTCTTTCACCGCCGCCACAATAGGTTGACAGGTTTTAAGAAGCACAGGCTTTATTTTGTTAAGAGTGGCGTCAACTTTCTCCGCGAAGCCACCTGAGATCTGTTGTACTTCATCTCCTGCCACCTCTACCTCCACAAATGTACCATCTTCCAATTTAATAAGCCTGTTAGCCATTGCTGCTTTCCTCTCTAAACTCGATTCATTATACTAACATTAAACATTTCTTGTTACTTTTTTCAACTACGCCCAAGAGGTTTTCTCCACGTCCTGGGGTCATGGTAATAATCCAGGCGAAACATACGTTAAGCCATCGAGTACCCTCTCTGGCTCAACTATTAGGAAAACCACACACTGCAATATTTGCAACGCTTTTGAGCATCATCGCAAAGCCAGTTATTTCTGCCACATGACTGGCATGTCACGTAGAATATATGGTCACCATCTCGCACGCGCCCTGTTCCTTTACAGCGGGTACAAGGTGATCCATCGGCTATACTTTCTAAAATGTTTCCTATGAGAGAGAAGGAAGAGCTTGCTCTATATTTTCCTCCTCCATCGCAATTAGGGCATTTTTTCATGATTTCTCCCTCTCAGAAAATAGGAACTACCTTTACAAACTGTGTTTAAGTAAGCTGACTTCTAAATGCTCTGCTTTAAAGAACTGCCCTACCCTGAGCAAGTGGAATCTCTCGATATTTGTTGCGCTTTCCTTGCACAGTAAGCGTCCCGCTTCGTTTGCCAAAACCTACCTAGCCGCGAGCGATAACACATAATTCTCGCGCTCGTAGACCTGTGTGTAGCATAAGTATGATTGTCATTTGAATCAAGTCTTTTCGCATTTTGAACCATAACCATTCGTGTATCTCGGTAGTCGAGAAGCAGAAAAGGCGCGTTTTCGGTGCAACCTGACGCAATTCTTTTCCAGGCGGCAGAGCAACCATTTTTCGCAGGCGAGACTCGCGCAAAAGACCTTTTTTTCCAGAATCACGAAAAGTATTGTGGCAGAGATGGCGCTGCTCCTGAAGCTCTCTCGGAGAACCTAGCGAAAGGAATTGCGTCAGAAAACAATGCGTTTTCTTTTACCCGATCTACAAGAGTTCGAGAAAAACGGTTCAATGCTGCCTGGAAAAGAATTGCGTCAGAGCCATTGAACGTCGAACTGCCATAAACGAGCTCCTAGTGCGCTTCCAGGCGAATCACGAAAATTTATATGAGTCAGAAAAGAGGAATTTATTGATTCGGGCAACAGTCGAGGTAGTTACTACTTCAGGAGCGAAAGAAGGTTCTGCTTCTCGCCCTTGTTTCCAAACGAACTCGCAGCAAGCAGCAAAATGACGCAGATCACTGAGATAGTTGCGAAAGGTTGCACGAGCCAGGTCTTCTTCAACGCGAAGCCGTTGTTCATATCTGGTTAGAATCTGCTCTCCTGGTTCAGAGAACACCGTTGGGCTGGTGCGTCTTATGATCATCGCCCCTTACCTTAGCAGATGAAAGAAACGGCAGTTGTTAGCCACCTTAGCAGATGAAAGTCCTGGGTTCTTGCGCCATTTGCTGCTGCTAAAGTATCTTAGCGGCAGTATATCACATCGAGAGATGGAAGTATATGAATTATGTGGGAAGGGAGTAATACAATGACCTCGATTGATCGAACGATTTATCGTCAGATGAAACGCAGTTACACCACCAAAGAATTGATCGCAGCGTATACTCCAACGAAAGAAGAACGTAGCTTTGTGAGCACGATGACTCGAACCGTGCAGAACCAATTGAACCTCATGCTCTGGATCAAGTTGTTTCCGTGTCTGGGCTATTTTCCGGCGCTTGATGCGATTCCCGCTCCGCTCGTGGACCACATTCGCAAGGCACTTGACCTGGCAGCAGACGTGGTTCCTGGGTACGACCATGATCGGACACTCTACCGTCATCACCAGTTGGTGCGGGAGTATTACCAGATCGTTCCCTATGGCAAAGAGGCTCGGCGTGTCGCGCTTCGGACGCTCCTGCGTGCCGTTCGCACCATGGACAACCCGGCGGATATGCTGAATGCGGCCCTGGAAGAACTCATCAAACAACGCTACGAATTACCCGCGTTTAGTACGTTGGATCGTCTCACTGGCAGGGTTCGTGCGCTGGTCTATGGACGTATCTGCCGATCTGTGCAGCGCAGCATGACTGCGGAAATCCAGCACGGCCTGGAAACGCTCTTTGAGGTGCAACTCCCTTCGCATCGCTCCGCTTTTTCCCAGCTCAAGCTCGTTCCGCAAAGCCCCACCCTTTCCCACTTGAAAGCGTGGCAAGATCGCCTGACCTGGCTCAGGGAGTTGGGAGCAATGGACGCGCTCCTCAAGGATATTCCCCCGGCCATTGTGAAGCATTTTGCCGCCGAGGCCCGCGCCCTGGATGCCAGCGAACTCCAGGATTATACTCCAGCGAAGCGCCTGACCCTGGTCGCGTGTCTCATTCAACACGCGCAGATGAGTACCCAGGATGATCGCATCGAGATGTTCCTCAAGCGCATGTCTACCATCCAGGTGCGGGCCAAAGAGGCTCTCCAACAGGCGCGAGACGCCCAGCAGAAAACGACGGCCCAGCTCGTCGAGACACTCACCGATCTGGTGGAAACAGCCGTAGAAGACAAAGAGCAGGATGATGCAACCGCAGGCAAACACCTGCGCGATATCCTGGAGAAGCATGGAGGCCAGGAGCATGTGTTAGAACAATGCCAACAGGTCGCAGCATCGCTCTCCGATGCGTACCAACCCTTGATGTGGCAGTTCTACAAAAGTCATCGCAAAGCGCTCTTCCAGCTCGTCCGTTCCCTTCCCATCAGCTCTACCACCCAGGATCAATTGCTGATCAAGGCACTGAACTTCACCTTGTCGCAGGAACATCGTCGCAGTCTCTTTTTCCCGGACACGCTCGATCTCTCCTTCGCCCCAGAGGTCTGGCAACACCTGATCCGGGTCAAGCACAAAAAGCGCACGAAACTGGCTCGACGGCACCTGGAAGCCTGCATCTTTGCCATCGTTGCCGACGAGCTCAAAGCGGGGGACCTGGCGGTCGAAGGATCAGAACGCTTTGCCGACTATCGCGCCCAGTTGCTGCCCTGGGCAACGTGTGAACCCCAGGTCGCGGAGTATTGTCAGGAGTTGGACCTGCCCTCAGATGCGCACACGTTTGTGACGCAGTTGCGTGAGCGCTTGACAGAGGTGGCCGCTGAGGTGGATGCCGCGTTTCCCGGCAATAAATCATTGGATATTACCGCCAAAGGAGAACCCGTGCTCAAGCGCATTAAGGGAAAAGCCGTGCCCGCCAGCCGGATCGCGCTTCAAGAAGCACTGCGCCACTATCTTCCCGATCGATCGGTGTTGGATATTCTCTGGGACACGAATGAAGATGTTCACTGGACGAGGCATTTTGGACCCATCTCTGGCTCTGATCCCAAATTGGCGCATGCTGATGAACGCTATGTCATCACGTCTTTCGCCTACGGCACGAACATGGGAGCTGCTCAGATGGCCAAACATATGCGGGGAATTGTCAGCGAACATGACATTACGTTTGTGAACCGCCGCCATATGACTGTGGACAAATTGGAGGCCGCCAGGGCTGACCTGATTAATTGCTATTTCCAGTATGATCTGCCCCAAAGTTGGGGGGATGAAAACATTGCTGCGGCTGATGGCACGAAAGTGGATCTCTACGAGAACAATCTGCTGTCTTCCTACCATATTCGCTACGGGTCGTATGGAGGTATTGCGTATCATGTCGTCTCTTCTCTGTATATCGCTTTATACAGCCACTTCCTGAACTGTGGAATGTGGGAAGGGAACTTTTTGATCGATGCATTGATCGGCAATACGTCCGATATCCACCCGAAGGTTATTCACTCTGACACCCAGGGGCAATCGACCGCGATCTTTGCCCTCTCCTATTTGTTTGGGATTGAGCTGATGCCCCGTATCCGCCACTGGAAAGATCTCAAATTCTATCGTCCGAGCAAAGAAACCGTCTATCGGCATATCGATACGCTCTTCAAAGATACCATCGATTGGGATCTATTGGAAACACACTGGACCGACCTGATGCAGGTGGCGCTCTCCATTCGTGCAGGAAAGCTGCAACCATCTATTTTGCTGCGGAAGTTGGGACATGAGAGTCGGAAAAATCGCCTCTATCAGGCGTTTCGAGAATTAGGACGGGTGATTCGCACCATCTTTTTGCTCCGTTACATCTCTGATATTCCCTTGCGTGAGCAGATTACGAAGACCACCAACATTGTGGAACGCTACAACCAGTTTTGCCAGTGGATTCGCTTTGCGGTGGGTGGACTCATGGCGGAGAATGATCCTGAAGAACAGCAAAAGCTTGTTCGCTATACGGATATCATCGCAAATGCGCTCATGCTGCAAAATGTGGCTGATTTGACAGAAGCGTTAGAGCAATTGAAACAACATGGCTATCCCGTCCAGTCAGAAGATGTTGCACATCTTTCTGCGTACATCACCGAGCATCTCCAACGCTTCGGGGACTATACGCTCAGATTGCGACCGGTAGCCCCTCTTCCCAATCACGAAAAGGCGTTCACAGAAGCACTCTTGGAAAAGGTCGGAGATTCGGAAGAGCTGTTTGCATAACAGAAATAAAACACTTTTTACCGTTTCTGCCTGTATCCCCTATGTCCTATTTTTACACGTATCTCGGCGCTGGGTCAGTAACTGTGGGCGCAGTTCCGCCGTTGCTTGCTCCGTTGGCTCACGTCGGCTGGTCAAATGCAGAAACTCTCCGGTGATATTGACCCAGGTATCTACTTCCATCAGGAGCTCAGGGAGGCCCGTCGGGGGAAAGAAGGCGATCAAATTCTCACGCGTCTCCAGCACCTCGGAGGGAACCTCAATTTTTTCCAGGGCGGTCAGCACCAGTTTCTCGCCGTCAATACGGACATCAGGATTTTTGTTGCGGGCAATCCGTCGTGCGACCTGGCGGGAAAGGGTGTCCAGTCCGTTCAACAGCTCCTGGAGGTAGATACTGCCATCTTCTGGCAGACCGCTCTCTTCATACCAGGATGCACGCCGCTGTGCCCATTCCTTTGCCTGGTAGAGATCGCTATCCCAGGCGGCATAGCGTTGGCTCCCGGTCACGGTCAGATCTCCGGCTCGCAGTGCGGCTCTCGCCTCATGCAGGAGCGCAAATTCCCAGGCATGCTTGTTGACCTCCCCATCTTTGGTCACTGCTCCCGCCCATTTCTTTGGGACAAAGTCAACAGGGGCTTCCTCTGGCATGGATTTGCGCCCAGCCGTGTTCATCTCGGTCAGCGTCGAGATCCCCTCGACCAAGACATTGTTGGCACGAGGAGAAGCAAACTGAAGCGTTCGTAACACGAGCGGGGCGAAGTCGCGCATGTGGGAATAGCGCCGATTCAGGAGGCCAAAAAAGGCAGTTGTTTCACTCTTGTCCAGTTCTTCTGAGAGACCGACGAGAGAACTGACTTTCTCTCGCGGGACCAGTTGAAACACCTTCTCGCGTACTTGCTCTTCTGGTACGGAGGCATCAAGCAAAACCTGAGCCACTTTCTTAAATAAGCGCGCGCTCTCCTGGTGGGCCTGATCCTGCTTGGCCTTAGCAACCAAGAGATCTTCATCGGTGCGTGAGAAGAGACGCCCGACTAATTGATCAAACATTTCTACGATCACGGTTGTCAGTTCTTCTGCCCGGATGGCGAGAAAAGCGCAGATATGCGTGTAGCGTTTGGCGGGCAGATATTTGCGGATATTGCGTGCCCGATGCTTATTCACAACGGAAGCCCATTGGCGCAGGCGATTAGTGGTCATGTTTCCCCAGTTCAGAGGAGCTGGAAGCGACGCTCGGACAAGAACCAGTCGGGCGCATTCCTCTTTGATGACCGGAACTGAGGCCGCACGCGGGGGTGCAGAGAGCCAGGACAGTTGACTCTCGCCCTGTGATGTATCCAGTAAGGCATCCAGTTTGGCCTGATCTTCAGGAGAAAGTTGTGTCAGCATCTGCTCAAACAAGTCATCTTCTGCCTGATTGCGTGCCCGATAGATGAGGCGGTCAATGGTGGTCTCCCCCTGGGGACGTAACACCCCCATGCGAATCATCCAGTCCGTAGCAGCATCAAAGAGTGCAGCAGTGTTCCCCGTGTGAGGCACTTTTTCGATGAGATAGGCTGACGACGCTTCGGCATCCGACTCTTGCCAGGCACGGACTTCCAGATGGGCTCGCACGGCATCAAAGGTAGCAGAGCGCGCGGAAGGATGATTGCGCCACCCCGAGAGCACACTCGGCTTGAGATTGAGTTGCTTACTTACATGGGTAATCACCTCATCGGGAATGCCGTTGGTCTCAGAGAGCAACACTCGTTCCACACGCGCCCAGACGAGGACTAACGCACGATAGAGGCGTTGCGCATCCGCCCGCAAGGGCAGAAGGAAACGGTGGTCATTGGGTGTCAAGGTAAACAGACGGCGTAGCTCCTCCTGATTGGTACTCCAGGAATAGGTTTTTGTCATGGGCTATCGCTCTCGTGCCTTTCGTCGTTGATACTCTAGTAAGTCTGCCTTGACCGTGCTTTGATCTACTTCTGCATAGCGCAAGGTACTTTGGAGATTGCGATGACCCAGATGCTTGCGAACCGTCGTCACGGGGACGCCAGCCTGAATCAGTTGCGTTGCGCGACTATGGCGGAGCTGATGGATCGTCGCCGAGACTTCAGCTTCTTGGCAATATTTTTGCCAGGCTTTGTGAACAACGGAATAGGTGAGGGGAAGTGGCGATCCTCCATAGCGGGGATCGCCTCGAAAGACGGAGCCAGAGGTAATATGGCTCTGTTTGAAGTGTCGCCGCAGCAAACGGATGCTTTCTGGGGCAGCCGTCAACATCACCGTTCGTTCTCGCTGTCCTTTGGCGAAAATGCGCAGTTTCTCATCGTCCTGGGCCAGCGTGACATCACTGACCTGGAGGGCCAGCATCTCTCCAACCCGAACGCCGGTTTCATACAGCAACATAAAGAGCGTCCGGTCTCGGATGTTGGAAGTGGGAATTGCCTTAAAGATCTTCATGACATCGGCATCCGCCAATGGACGCGGTTCTCGTTTGGGTTGGGTGATCGGGTCCAGGCGCTCCATCGGGTTAGACGTGCAAAGTTCTTGCCGAATAATCCAATGATAGAACGCGCATAAGGTTGAGTAGCGCCGCGCCTGAGTTGCCGTGCTGAGATGTCCATCTCCTTCTAAGAACTGCTGGATCACTGGGGCCGTTACCTGGTCAAGATCAGTGGGCACGGCTGCCACAAAGTGGCGCAAATCATGGGTATACGCTTTGATAGTATTGGTAGGAACATGACGAGCACGCAAACTCGCTATGTAGAGATCGGCGGATTCACCAGTGGTACTCATGCCTTTTCCTCTCGTGTGCGATATAAGTACTAAAACTCCACTGTGAGAGCGAGAGTAACATGAAAGGACTCTTGCTAGGAAAGAAGCGGGGTAACGGGCAAAGAGATCAGAGTTAAAGAGGGGAAGGTGCGATATAACGGCTACTTATATCGCACGTTGTAGTGCGCCCAAAGAGGCCCATGAAGGTCTGCTGCAAACCCAATGCAGCCTCACTCAGGCGAGGTGAGTAAAGCAGCTTCTTACCTCTAACCGAAAGGCTCAGGGGAACAAGAGCATGAAGTCAAAAGCCCGCTGAAGTCCTAGCGCCAGGGACCAGAGGGCGGGCAGCCAGGCCGTCTATGGTGAAAGCGAAACTGCTTGAAGCTCAGTCACGGCGGACAATGCGTGTCCTGTGGGAGGGCGTTACTGCCCACATCTGATGGGATGAACGAAAGGTACGATGCGCTCATCCAGCCTGCATCAGAGCCAGCCCATAGGGAATGGGAAATGACGAACGAGACACCTACGGACGGAGCGACCCACATGGGTAACTTGGGGATCGCCTAAACGCTGCAAAGCGCACGGCGACGGAGGAGTCATAGTACTCAAACGCCCTTCGTAATGGAAGGGACACGGGGAAGGACTCTACAGAGAGTCAGTTTCAATCAAAGGAGGTTGGCCCGGATGAGCCAGAAGACCAACACGCGATTGGAGCGCCTACAACAGTTAAACAGCAAGAAAGAGTGGATCAACCACAATCTGTATCGAATGATGTATCGAGAAGATCTCTACATCATTGCCTACGAGCGGATCAAATCCAAACCTGGCAATATGACCCCCGGAACAGACGCCGAGACGCTCGATGGCTTCTCTCTTGCCACAATCCAAGAGATCATACAAGAAATGAGAACCGAACAATTTCACTTCCGACCGGTACGGCAACAATTTATCCCAAAGCCCAACGGCAAGATGCGCAAACTCGGCATTCCTTGTGTGAGAGACAAGATCGTCCAGGAAGTCATGCAGACGATCCTGGAAGCCATCTACGATAGCCCCTCCGCTCCCTACTTTCAGGGAACGAGTCATGGGTTCCGACCAGCCCATAGTTGCCATACAGCTCTGCGAGAAATCCGCACCCATTGGACAGCCGTGAACTGGTACATCGAGGGAGACATTCGAGCCTACTTCGATGAAATCGACCATCATGTCTTAGTCCAACTCCTGCGCAAGAAAATCCAGGATGAACGCTTTCTCAACCTCATCTGGAAACTACTGAAAGCAGGATACCTGGACCTGCACGGGACCAAGAAGGAAGGCCTCGTGGGCTCCCCCCAGGGCAGCATTCTCAGCCCGATCCTCGCGAATGTGTACTTGCACGAACTCGATGTCTTCATCGAACATCTGCAAGAACAACAAGAAAAAGGAGCCATTAAGCGAGACAATCCTGAATGGAGCAAGCTCATCTATCAAAAGAACCGGATGGTAGCACGCCAGGAAACCAAAACCAAAGCGTTCAAAAGCCTGATGAAACAGATCAGGAAAACCCCCTCGAAAGTCGTCAACGATCCAGACTATCTCAGGTTGAGATATCTGAGATACGCCGACGACTGGCTGATCGGTCTGTGTGGGAGTCACGCGCAAGCCGAGGAAATCAAGGAAGCTGTGAAATGCTTCCTCAGAGATCACCTCAAGCTGACACTCAACGAAGAGAAAACGCACATTACCCATGCTCGGACCGAAGAAGCCTTCTTCCTGGGGACACGTCTTTCCATCGGCAACGGAGGCGAGGCGAAAGTTGTTCAGCAAAAGACCAGCAAAGGGAAAACGATCAAGCGTCGTAGTACGGGATGGGCAACCATCATGAAAGCTCCCATCGACAAGCTGATCGGGCGGCTGAACAGCCGAGGCTTTTGCACGGCAACAGGAGAACCTACACCCAAGCGACTGTGGACTCAACTGGACGCGGACCAGATCATCCAGTTATACAGCGGAGTCAATCGCGGACTCCAAAACTATTACCGCTTTACGGACAACTGGAAACACCTGTCCCGCATTCAGTACATTCTCAAATTCTCGCTCGCAAAAACGCTGGCGCAGAAATACCGGATTTCCGTGCCCGGGGTCTTTCAACGCTTTGGAAAAGAACTATCCTACTCTCTTAAAGACGAGAGAGGAAAAGCAGATCGGAAGGTGAGTTTCTACCTCAATCGCGATTGGACGAAGAATAAGCTCGCCTTTCAGGGCGGAACACAACGCGACGTTGATGTCATCCGAACGGTGATCCACCTGAGAACCCGCTCGAAGCTGGGAAAGCCCTGCTGCATCTGTGGAGAAGCAAAAGGGCAGATCGAGATGCACCACGTTCGACACATTCGCAAACTCTCGAACAAACGGATAGCCACCGGTTTCAACAGTCTCTTGCGAGCGATGAACCGAAAGCAAGTTCCCGTTTGCTCAGATTGCCACCGAAAGATCCATCGTGGAGAATATGACGGACTGAGACTCTCTCAGTTGGCCTACCTTCCACGCTGAACACTGATCGTAGCGGCTCTTGGAGAGCAGTGTGCGCGGAAACGTGCAAGCACTGTTCGGAGGGGAGGGGTTGGTGTTCCTGGGCAACCAGGACCCGGCCTCTTACCCTACTCCTTTCGTCAAAATGACACTGGGAGGCCTAAAACGAGACGAGTCCTGAGGGTTTGAGCACGCTAGGAACCAAAAGTTGGGGTCCCGACATAATTTCCCCGATAGATTCCGCTAAGGGAAAGCGAACGGTAAAAAAGTCCTGAAGGATTCCGCTAAGCTTGTCAGGGGCATGAGGGTATAGTAAGAAAGATACATTCTTGTTGATAGATTTGGAGTGCGTCCCCATGCCCCATAAAAAAGTTCCGGCCTATCTGACCGATGAGCAGCGTCAGATCATGATGGAGATCCCAACAGACCTTGATGATCGAGATCTCGCTCGTTATTACACCCTCACCCCAGAAGAGTTAGAGCTAGTCAATCACCGTAGGCGGCCAGCCAATCGCTTTGGTTTCGCTGTTCAATTGGCCCTTCTGCATTTTCCAGGTCGTCCTTTAGCTGAATATAGCAATCAGAAGCAGGTGCCGCGACCGATCTTGACCAGTATTGCTGGACAGATTCATCTGCCCATTAGCGCCTTTGCTGAGTATGGAAATCGCCCTGGAACACTCTATGAACACATCGATGAGATTTGCAAGGAGTGTGGCTATCGCAGGTGTGGATGGCGAGAATATAGGGCCTGCGCCCGGTTTCTTCTCCCTCACGCGTTAGAGAGTGATCGAGCGGTTCCCCTCATTGAACAAGCCTTTGAGTTTTTCCGCAAAGAGCGTATCCTGCCACCCACATTGGTCCAAACGGAAAAGTTGATCTGGGTCGTCCTGCGCTTGGCGGAAGATCACCTCTACAATGTCCTCACCTCACGGCTTACGCAAGAGCACAAAACCAGGCTAGATGCCCTTCTCCAAAACGAAACCAGGCTTGGGGGACATACCCGATTAGCCTGGTTGAGAGCAACTACAGGAGATCCTTCCCCAAAGAGTATCAACAAAATCGTTGAGCGTCTTCTCTTCATTCGCGAACTGGATCTGCCCTCAGTACCCACCACGCTGCATCAGAATCGTGTGCTGCATCTGGCACGCAAATGCAGCAAGCTTTCCGCACAGCCTTTGCTTAAAATAACATCGAGGAAGCGGCGATATAGCTTGTTACTGACCTACTTACATGAGTTATCACAAGATCTCACAGACTTAGCGCTGGACCAGTTTGACAAACTACTCGCCGATCTGTTACGCAAGGGTGAGAGAAAACAGGACAAGCATATACGAGTGAATGCTTGCAAAATCAACGCACACCTCACGGTCCTTACGCGTGCGGCAGAAGCATTCTTGCAAAGCTGTGAAGAGGGCAATGACATCAAAGAGGCTGTGCTGGCGCGGGTGCCAGCCAGCGTCCTTCAACAAACCGTCACCTCCGCCAAAGCGCTGCTACGACCAGAAGACTTTGACTCCCTGGATCTGATCGAGACTCGCTATGTGCCGATACGTAAAAGCTTATTCACGCTCTATCAAGCGCTTGATTTCCAGCCAGGACCCTCTGGGACACCTGCGATCCAGGCTCTGGATCACGCTGCTCGTTTGCAGAAATCTCGGAAACGGGTGACAGGAGTAGAGCAGCGGGTGGGAAAGCAGACAGTGGCGACCCCGCTCTCGCATCTCACAGACAAGTGGAGGAAGCATGTCATTCTTGGAGACGAGATTGCGCCCAATCAGTATGAAGCAGCGGCCTTTGAAGCGCTCAATGCTCGACTTCACTCTGGAGATGTAGCGGTTGGCGGGTCGCGGCGGCACCAGCCTTTTGAAGATTACCTCTTGCCGAAACAGGAATTTGCGCAGCTCATCGAGAAAAAGGAGACGAGATTGGCGGTAAAAGGAACTGCCGAGCACTACTTGGAGCAAAAACAGCAGGAAATTGTCGAGAAGCTCTCACTCCTGCGCAAGTCGATTGGTGTGGTGCCTGGGAGTCTTCGCCTGGATGAGCATGGCAAGCTTCAACTCCCATCTTTAGAAAAAGCAGTCCCAGAGCAGGCAGAGTATCACAGCCGCCGTTTGTCAACGTTCCTGCCACGTATCCCTCTTGCGGATCTGTTACTTGAAGTAGATAACTGGACTGGCTTTTTGCGTCACCTGACCCATCTGAGTACAGGAATGGCGACCACAGGCTCTCAGCGGCTGATTTTGGTCGCCGGGCTGATGGGGATGGGAATGAATTATGGCCTCTCCAAAATGGCAGATTCCTGTCCCTACAGCTATCATCAACTCTCTTGGTCGGTTGACTGGCATATCCGCGAGGAGACTCTGCTGACTGCCCTGGCAACCCTGGATAATTTTGTGCTGAATCTCCCATTTGCCCGGATGTGGGGCGACGGAACCAGCTCATCTTCTGATGGGATGCGCATTGAAACGGTGGTCAAGACCCCCAATGCCGTCCGAAATGCTCGCCATTTCGGCTTTGGAAAAGGCGTCACCTTCTACTCTCATACCGCCGATATCTGGATGCCTTTTGGAAAACAGCAGGTCATTAGTACGAACGAGAGCGAAGCCTTACATGTGATCGATGCCCTCTGTCATCATGAAAGTGATCTGCACATCCGCGAACATTATACTGATACTGGAGGCAGTACCGACCACGTCTTCGCTTTAACGGCCTTAATGGGTTTCAAGTTTGCCCCCCGTATCAGCTCCTCACTCGATAGAAATCTCTACATCTATCAACCGGTTTCTGATCAAGGTCCCCTCAACGAACTGATTGCCTCTCCGGTACGGGCCAAATATATCATCGAGCATTGGGAAGAGATGCAACGTGTCACCTCATCGATTCGTCATGGGTCCGTTTCGGCGTCACTACTCATGCGCCGATTACGTGCCTACAGCCGACAAAATCGACTAGCAAGTGCGCTGACTGAGCTAGGAAAACTGGAGCGAACTTCTTTCCTCCTCGACTATTTTCAGGACGAAGCACTTCGTCGCCGTATCCTTATCGGCCTGAACAAAGGGGAAGCACTTCATGCATTGGCCCGACAACTCTTCTCAGGCAAACATGGGGAACTGTGGGATCGAGCATTCGAGGACCAGATGCACCGCGCAAGCTGCCTCCATCTGATTATGGCGGCTATTGCCACCTGGAATGCGGTCTACCTTTCCCAGGCTGTTGAGGAGCTGAAAAAGCGGGGGGAAACGGTTCCTGAAGAGTATCTTCCTCATATAACCCCGCTGGGATGGGAACATATCAATCTCATCGGCCAATACAGTTTTAGCCATCAATCGGCTCGTTCTCTCAACAATCTTCGACCATTGCGGCTTCCAGAACAGGAAAATCAAGAGACACAGGAGAAAGCTGAAGAAGATCGTAGCACCCTCTCTCATTCCTAAAGATGTATCTTTCTCGATCTCTTGCCATACTCAGCAGTTTATGTGAAATGAACTGCTGAGTATCAAAATCGTTGATTTCCTGGGACATACAGCTCAAGAAACCAACGCTTCTGAATCCGAGAAGTCGCGACTTCTCACCCGCTCTCGATCCGGGAGGCTCACCCGACCAACCACGCGCCATGTGGTCGCTCTCGACCGGCGTTAGCTCCGGACGCGGTAGCGGATGTGTGTGGCCTGCGGCGTATCGACCACCCTGACGATCTCTAACTCGACGCGCGACGGCAACACGTCGAAGAGCCGTCGGCCGCCGCCGAAGAGCACCGGGATCAGATGGATCTGCAACTCGTCCAGCACGGAGGCTTCGAGCGCCCGTTGGGCTGTGTAGGCGCCATGTACCAGTACGTTGCGCTCCCCGGCTTCGGCCTTGGCCTGTGCCATCGCGCTGACGATATCGGTCACATACGTCACTAACGGATAGTTGGCCACCGAGGGACCGGGCGGTCGATGGCTGACCACGAAGATGCGGACACCGTTCCGTTCTCCGCCCCAGTGATCGACCTGCTCCACGGTCCGCCGACCCGCCACGATCGCACCGTAAGAGCTCTCTTCGTCTACTACTTCTCCGGCCGGCCCTTCCGGATGAAAGTTCTCCCCGTACCACTCATGCAACCGCATGAAGCCGTCGCCACCCGGGTTGTCCGGTGTATCGTTGGGACCGGCGATGTAGCCGTCGAGGGACATCGACATGTAGAGCACTGATCTAGACATTTGACCTCCTCTGTTCTCGCTCTTGCGCTGGTGGAACTTCTCACCAGACATCTCTGGCAAAGGATAGCACAGCGACGAGGGCTGGCACAATCACCCTTTTTGGGTGATTGTGCCAGGTGATGCGCAAAAGACTCGCCGGTGCCGTTAGGGAATGCTCATCTGGCTCCATCACCAGTTTCATCGTCGCAACAAACGACCGTTATCTAAAGGTAATAAGAGAAGCATCTTCATAGTCTTTAATGAGAGGAAATACGCTCTGTTTCACTGGCTATTGACGATATAACGCAGGTCCTGTAAGATAGTCTTCAACGTCCATGACATGGGACAATAACGAGGTTGATGATGAAAGTGGAAAGAGGAATCCCATGCCTGTCCAAGAAATTCTAACTGTTGACCACGAGATCCGATATGTCCTTGTTGATGAGAGCGGAGATCTGATCATTCCTGTCGTGCGCTATCTCAAATATCTTCATGCCATTGGCCGCGCACGGAATACACTCCGTGCGTATGCTCATAGTCTCTCCTTGTACTTTACGTATCTCGCACAAGAACACCTTGATCATGCTTGCGTGACGCTCGATGATTTGGCGGGTTTTGTTCTCTGGCTCAAAAATCCCTACCGTTCCTTGAAAGTGCTTCCTGTTCAGCCAGTAAGGCAAGCCCGGACGAATACCACCATTAATCAGTGTATTACAGCAGTTGCAGGCTTCTACGACTATCTGTGGCGGTGTGATGAACTCACGACTGATCTCACCGAGCAAACGCGCGGCTACCTGCCCGCCAGAACTCGCTCGTACAAACGTTTCTTGCACCATATCACTAACAGCCAATTGGTCGAGAAGAACCTCCTCAAGTAACAGGTGCCAAGACAATACAAGCCGAAGACACTGACCACGCTGCAAATTGAAACACTCATCAATGCCTGTGAGAATCTGCGTGACAAACTGCTCTTACGGCTTCTGTATGAGAGTTCTCTTCGCATAGGAGAGTGCCTTGCTCTTTGGGTTGAGGATCTTGATATTGAGCGCTGTCAGATCTCAGTTCGTGACCGGGGCCAGCTCATCAATAGAGCAGAAATCAAAACACCTGCGAGTTGCCGAAAAGTTGATGTCTCACGCGAATTGATCAATTCCATCTTGGATTACCTCGTGGTTGTTCATACCGAGGAGGTGGAAACCAATCACGTGTTCATTAAGTTGCACGGTAGACGCTCTGGTCAGCCCCTGGAGTACGCCGATGTCAACGATCTGTTTCAGAGGTTGAAAAAGAAAACGGGAATTGATGCTCATGCTCATCTGCTTCGTCACAGCTCTTTAACCAGCTTGGCTAAACATGGATGGCGACCAGAGTTGCTCCGAGAACGAGCCGGACATACCCAGATCTCCTCGACCTACCAACTCTATGTACACCCAGACGACGAGGAGTTACGAGAGGCGTGGGAACAAACGCAGGAACGGCTTCGTTTGAGCCAACCAGGACAGGAGGAAAGGTAATGCCAGCATCGCATTCCCACGTTTCTCCGTTTCCTTTTCCTGATCCGGTTGAAGCAGAGTTTGCCAAAGACATTTGGGATGCCCGCTGCATTCCGGGAACCCGCTATTCCCCTTGCAGAAGCGTTTTCTTCCTAAATTTCACGTACATTGCTCCAGCATTTCGCCCTGTCGTGAAGAGGCATATCCAGCTGACGCTCATGAAATACTCAGTCGATCATTGTAGAAACAAGATCCGTCATCTTGAGACCTTTCTCGATTTCTTCATATCGCGGCACCCAGACGCTACCCATTTTCAGCAGTTAGATCGTGCAGACACAGAAGCATATCTGGTCTATTTGAGAACCGATCATGGGAAACACTGGAGTGAGCAAGAGATGATTTATGCGCTTTCGACACTCAAGCAATTTTTGGAATACCTCCAACAACGATCAGCGTTTGAAGCACCTCACCAGCCGATTGGGAAACTCATTTGGCCCGATGATGTGGGCAGGAAAGCCAATTACTACAATGGCGAGACGGTAAAATATATCCCAGAAAGCGTCTTGCAACAAATTGATCAGCAGATCCATCTGTTTCCAGCAGAGCATTTGCCTGTCTTTATTCTGTTACGGGCGTCGGGCTGGCGCATCTCAGATGTGCTTAATTTACGATGTGATACCTGTCTGGAACATTCTCCGAGTGGATGGTGGCTTTGCGGCGACATTCGCAAAACCAATGTACTCAACCACAGAGTACCGATCTCTAACGAGATCGCAGCGCTGGTGACGACCCAGCAAAAATATGTGGAGGAGCATATTCCTCCTGAGAGAAACCCTCGCAAGTATCTTTTCCCAGCGCAAAAAGAAGACCGAACTGGGCTGGCTCAAAGTGCCGATGATTTTAGGTATGTGCTCACTTCCTTCAGCAAGAAAGCTGAACTGACTGATGATGCGGGAAAGCCCTTTCGCCTCAAGGCGCATGCCTTTCGTCATACCAAAGCCGTCGAATTGATCAACAATGGGATGAGCCTATTCTATGTGCAGAAATGGATGGCTCACCTTTCACCGCACATGACGATGGTGTATGCTAAACTCCTTGATCCTACCATGCGACGAGCCTGGGAAGAGGCATTTGCGAAAGGAGCGGTGCGCATTGACCCTGCGGGAGTCCCAAAGTCAGTCGATCCTGAGCAATTGGTGAAGGAGCAAGAGATCGAATGGGAGCACATCCGGCACAACCTCGATGCTGTTCGTCTTCCCAATGGATATTGTTTCAAACCAAAGAAGGCGAATTGCCCAACACAGGAAACTCCTTGTTACACCTGCCACCATTTTTGCACAACGCCCGATTTTCTCCCCAATTTGAGCGGGAAGAACGCGAGATGCGTGAGCTGATTGAACTGGGGAAGAAAGCCGGGAGTGAGATTTGGGTTGAGCGGAACACTCAGAAAATGGGCAGACTGCTTCCGGTGATCCAGGTCCTGCGAAATGGGAATCTGCACCATCCGGCTGGCAAGGCCCTCCGTGAATACACGCCAGAAGAAAGGGCAAAGCGAGCATGAGAAACAAAACGTCGGTTCAGCCAAACACGCGTGGTCTCCTTGCATATGCGCAGCGTAAAACAATGGAAACTCAGCAGCGTGTCCACCAGGCCATTGACCAACTGCTGCGGGAACAAGCAGTCGTGAATTTCAACACGGTTGCGAAGATAGCACAGGTGACGAAGAGCTATTTGTATGCGCATGCCGACGTGCGAGAGCGTATCGAAGCGCTACGAACACAGCAAGGCCAGGAGCGTGTGGAACAACGATGGGCAGAACGAAGGCTTCATCAGGCTCGCACAGACAAAACGAAAGAAGTGTTGCTCGCCGCCAAGGATCGGCGAATCAAGGCCCTGGAAGAAGAAAATCGCAAGCTCAAGGAAGAGTTAAAAGTCGCTCGTGGAAAATTGTATGAACGGGTGTAAAAGGAGGGTTGGATCTCTTCTCAAGCACCTCGGCGCGTTCAAGGTACGGTTTATTGAGACGGAGGAAAAAAGGTGAGAACCAGAGAATTCTTATTACAGGAACTACACGATCTCTCTCAAGGGATACAGGGTCCATTCCCTTATGATGATCTGCGAAAAATGCGAGAAACCAAGAGGCTCACTTCTCACTTCAAGATGTTGGGAGACGATGATCAGTTATCAGCGGATCTCAATACCTATTTTATGGCTATCCACGGACTTGCTTCTCGTCTTTTAACAGGGAATGCAGAAGATGCACCAACGACAGCCATTCACTGGTTAGCACGTGGAGATTTTTTTGCCATTTTCCCAATGTATTGTTTCCTTGAAGATGAATGGGAGCAATTTCCACAATTCGCTCACATGTATGGGAGCACAAAAAAGATGCAGGAGATCGTGCTCTCCTTGCTCCTCACTGAGGATGAGTTGTGAGTAAATTGATATTGTTTGATGTTATTTGTGATCATTCAGGACATATCTTTTATGTGGCACGTGCTTATTTTGAGACTAAACTTTAGATAACGAACGTTTTACAGACACTTCCCACACCGCCAGAAACGCACCCCGAAACCACCTAAATGTGCTACAATAGTGTCTGTATTTCCGTCTGCAAAACAATGTCTAAGAATAGTTAGGCAGAGATGAGTTACTGTACTATAAAGTCATCAGTAGGCAGGAAGGAGCCAACCAGGATGAAGTTAGGCTATATTCGCGTCAGTCGTGACAAGCAAACGACTGCTCTGCAAGAAGATGCCATGAAGTGCGAGCAGTGCGATAGAACCTTTACGGATAAGATGAGTGGCAAGCGGTTCGACCGCCCGGAATTTTTGCGTATGCTCGATATTGCGCGCCCTGGAGACGTGATTGTGGTATGGAGACTTGATAGACTGGGACGCTCGCTTAAAGAGCTAATCGAGACCGTGAACACACTCTCAGGGCGCGGCGTTGAGTTAAAGAGTTTGAAGGAGAACATTGATACCTCGACCCCCACGGGGAAGCTCATGTTTCACATCATCGGAGCGCTGGCTGAGTTTGAGCGCGACATTATTAGCGAGCGCACCCAGGCGGGACTTGAGGCCGCCAGGGCCAGAGGCCGGAAGGGGGGCAGGCCAAAGGCGAAGATACGCCCCGACCAGCTAGAGCGCGCACGTCAGCTCTACGCAGCCAGGAAGAACACCGTCCCTGAGATTATGGCCCTGACTGGTTTTAAGAGCCGGGCCACCTTTTACAAATATGTGGTGGATGCTGAGAAACAGAATCCGCAAGCGTGACAGGAGATCGGCAGTCACACCTGGTAAATTAAGCGAAGGGCTAACTGATTTTGCGGCTCTTGCCCACTTTCAGTGGAAAACCTCAACAAATCTTAGGAAGGGAAGGGAAAAGACGCAATGTAGCCGATTCATCCACTATCGCTGCTTGTGATCGCATTTGCTTTCCCAATGTGCAAGTTCCATTTCCACTTCCACTTGAAGATTTGCTCGTTTCCTTGCAATTGTGCGATACTGCAGGAGAGAAACAGGGCGAGCGGAGAACATGCACCTTCTCAGCCTCAAGGAGGATCTGTATGCCACCTTTCCAAAGTAAAATTTTTCCACTGGAGCGCTATGGACACAATTTGACGGTGTTGGCACGGCAAGGAAGCTTTGCTCCTCTTCAAGGCCAGGATGCCACAGTGAGCAAGCTCTTTCAGATTCTTTTGCGCGAGGACAAAAAGCGCCATCCTCTTCTCTTAGATGATGGTGAGGCCAGACGTTGGAAGGTAGTGGCAGAAGCGATTCGTCGGATGGCCGTAGGAGATGCTCCCGATCCATTACCCCAACGGCAGGTGATTGCTCTGGATTATGAAGCGTTGCTGGCTGATCTTCCCAATAAGAAGGAGCCCTTTGAACAACGGCTTCGTTCGATCTTCAACGCCATGCATGAGTCAGCAGGCTCCTTCGTCTTATTTCTTGATCATTTTCACCGCTTTCTTGGAGGGGAAGAGAGCGAAATTGATGCAGCAACGGTGCTTGTCCCTTTCTTGTTCCGGCGTGAGTTCCAACGGACGATCCAACTGATTGGTGCTTGTACGTTGGAACAATACTGGCGAGATATTGAGTGTGATGCGGCCTTTCAGCGATGCACTTTTCCTTTTTTTACGCCAGAAGCCGAGCAAGAATATCAACCTATCCGGGCTCAACGGGATGCCGCCATTCAGGAGAAGATACGAAGAAGACATTTTTCTCAAGAGGGTGCCAAGCCTGATCACGTTCGGTAGAGCTCGCTTGCTCCCATCAACTGGGCCTGTAAGAGGGCAGGATTGGCTCGCCCATAGCCTTGTCGTTTGAAGACCTTCAAGCGATTTACCTGGCCTTCAACTTGGCCTTGGCTACTGACAAACAGCAGAGCATTTTCGACCGCTTCCCAATCCTGACACAGCCCCTGGACAAAACGTGCAAGTTCGGGAACCTGACTCGCCTCCGCTTCGTATGCCCATGGATGCAAAGCAGTCTCATCACGCTCAGTGAGGATCTGGCGAAACCGGCGCACATATTCATACGCACAGGCAATCGTCTTGCTCTGCTCCAGCACACTCTGCACAAAGCGTTGTTCTTCAACAGTTGGCTTCTCCTTGAACAAGAGCCAAAGCATCTGTTTTGGAGAATATGACGGATACAATTGTACGACCTTCGCACGAGCCAAGCTGGCTGTTGGCCCATGCGTGCGCCAAGGCTGAATGGCGACATAGACTCCCGTCAGTCCTGCAGAGTATCCTTGCGCTCGGATTTCCTTGAACAAGATGCGTCCGTTGTGCTCTCCCTGTTCCCAACGTTGCCGCAAATACTCCAGATATGGCTGGATCGCGAGAGAGCGTGGAGGGTGAGGAGCACGTTCGGGAAACTGCCCCGCTTTGAGATAGATAGCCACTGTCTGAGGATGAATCCCAACTTCTTGCGCAATTGCACGCTGGGACCAGCCTTGTGAACTGAGCTGGACGACCTGCTCATAGCGCGCGTACCGACGAGCGCGCCGCATGGCCCGTTGCTGCTCAGAGACCGAAAGCGAGGGCTCAGGTGTAGGTTCTACCTTTTGATATTCAGCACGCAAGGCGGCCGTTACCCGGCAGAGGGTGGCCTGCTCTCTCGTCAGGACCGTTTCTAGGCAGGTCATCGCATTCATATGCAAATGAAAGCGATCAGCAATATGAAGCGCGTGGGGTGCTCCCCGTCGAATCGCCTCAGCAAAATTTGGGCTGCGGTCGCGCGTCACAATCTGGACGCTGGGATGCTGGCGAAACCACGCAGCTACTGTGTCTCCTTCACAGTCGGCTAAGAGCGCCAGCAGCCGGTGTGTTTCAAGATCCACCAGAATGGTGCCATATCGGCGCCGTTTCGTCCAGGCAAAGTCGTCGACGCCAACCACCTTCGGGCCACTGGATGAGGACGCGGCCTGGCGAAGGAGACAGCGAAGCAGCGTGGAACGACTCGCGGGAAACTGGATCTGCCTCGCTAAACAGGCGCCAGCCTTACCACCAGCAATTGCTGCTAAGCTATACAAGAGATGTGTTGCCGCTTGCGTGCGGCGCTGATAGCGGTTGGCAAGGGCGGAGAGATCTTCTCGAAACGTCTTGCGAGGGCAAGTTGGGTTGGTGCAACGAAAGCGCCGCGCTTGAACCAGGAAAACCACTGCCCGGCCTGAACACGGAAGACTGTGAATGCGACGAGTAAACCAGCCGTGCCCCGCTCGCGAGTGGGTTTGACAGGTGGGACATACATCAGTCTCACGGGTCGAAATTAGCGTGATGAGAACCAGCAGGCCTTCCTGGTGGATAGAGTCCATCTGAAGATGGGGAAAGTGCGGGAGAAGATCCGTCCAGACCATATGAAGCACTCCTGTGCTGGATGAAGAGACCATCGATGGAATTAATGTAGCATCCCTCGTTGGTAGAAGCAAGCAAGCTCTAACTAAAGTGAGCATGACCCATCAAAAAGTGCTCAACATTCGCGCAAATTACCATCAGTAACCTGGAGCACTCGCTGGACTTCTATTGCAATAAGCTGGGTCTGCGTGAGGCCTTCCGTCTGGATCGCGAGGGGACGCCCTCGCCCTGGATTGTCTATCTCCAGATCGCCCCAGGACACTTCATTGAACTCTTCCCAGGCACAACTGGCGAGAACAAGTCCTCCTAGGTCGGCGACAACCATTTCTGCCTTCTTGTCGAGGACATGGCAACGACACTCAAAGAACTGGAGACGCGTGGCCTCCCCATCAGCGGCGAGCCTACCCGTGGCCTGGACAACAACTGGCAGTACTGGCTGACCGATCCCGATGGCACCGCATCGAGATCATGCAGATCGCCCCGGACTCGCCCCACGCTGCAGCCAACAATAGCTGGTCAACGCCCGCTCACTAAGCAATATAAGCTAAACAACGCGCCTGCCCTCGTTATGAGGATAGGCGCGCCATTTATAAGCACTTCCGAATCTGTGTCGCTAATATCTACTGGATTTCCTTCACCTTTATTGAAGCAGGCATGAACTTCAAGCGGCCAATCCTCTCCAGGGGGCGTTTTTTGCCAAAGAAACCCGCTTTGACGGGTGGTCGATAGTATTGATTAAAGCGGACAATGGTATCCTGACCGCTCTCATAACCTTCCAGGAGTAGCAAGCGATGCCTTTCACCGGTAGGAAGTGTCACACGGCCATTATAGATCAGCACACCACGCTCAATCGTCCCAGATTGAATGACCTTCTGGACTGTTGCGCGGGCTTCCTCGATTGTTTTCGTGTCAAGAACAATTATGCTGATGGGATTATTAAACATCGGGGTCATATCCTCGTCACCCTCAATCGAGGCCAAACCCATCTCTACAGAGGCGCGAATAAGGGTTGTGTTGCAAGAAATGAGAAGAAACAAGATGAGCGTGGAATGCCTCTCCTTGTTCAGCTTAGACAACAACTCCAAAGAGTCTGGTGACTAGTGCGGCCTGCCTTTGTACATCGCCTTTGTTCACTCCTTGTACCTGCCCCTTCCTCAGCATATTCATCACCTCGAAGCCTTGTACGGTTCGCCAGGCTGTTTCGAAGGAGAAAAAGCCCATTCCTGGCTTGGTCAAGCGTTTGATGAACCGGTGGTCTTGCTCGATCAGATTGTTGAGGTATTTCACTTGCCGCAGTTCCACGTGTTCAGGCAGCACTCCGGCTGCTTTAAGCCCAGCAATCGCTTTGGGATAGGCTGCGTTCTTATCGACATTGATCACTCTTGGGATCATTCTGCGGACCTCAAAACGAGCAGAAGCGGTGGGTTGAACCGCATCCTCTGCCGAGGGATCTTTCATGAGCTCCAGGGGCAAACGGTCTTGAGGGGGAGAACACGTTGTGCGTTGCAAGGCTTTGAGGAAGAAGCCTTTGGCAGCCTCGGCATCCCGCGTTGGGCTCAGGAGAAACTCGAGCGTATTTCCTTCAGAATCCACTGCGCGATAGAGGTACATCCAGACTTTCTTGACTTTGATGTACGTCTCATCGACTTTCCACGAATCATTCCAGGCTTTCAGGTGAAGCCGACAGCGTTTTTCCAATTCTGGAGCAGAGTGCTGAACCCAGCGATAGATGGTCGTATGGTCGATGGATAGGCCCCGCTCCCGCATCATCTCCTCGAGATCTCGGTAGCTTAAAGCATACCGAAGATACCAACGAACACAGAGCAAAATGAGCTCCGCTTCGCGCATGACGCCATTTGAACAGTTTGGCATTTTCCATGACAGGGCCTCTCTTCAGAAAATAAGCCCAAGCTTATCGCATTGGCGTCATCTTTGCAACACAACCGATGATCGAGCAAGAAGAGCAGGGACTCATGGATGGTCGAGTCGGAGATCAGATGGTAGTCATCAACGCATCAGAAAAAGGGATGGATTTATGGCTCAACAAGTTTTCGGCGAATAAATAACCCTTCCTTTATGGAATGTAATGACCAAAAACGTTGTATAATCATTACTGTACATAAAAAACACAATTCTGTCAATGAGGTGCTCCACACCCACTCTCAGGCGAGCGCCGTAGGCACGAGAAGTCACGTACATCACTGCTTAGCTGACCTACAGATCTTTTGAAGAATGAAAGGAAATTATGTTGATGGAGACTTCCACATCTGGCATTCCGCAACGAATACAACAAATGGCAACTGACTACAATCTAGGGGCATTTGTGGCGGAATATCCTTCACGGATTGCTTGGTTAGTTACCAGGGCAATCCTCGTAACGATCATACTATTGCCCCTGGTCGCTTTGATAGGTTTTATGCTTCTCTCAGAGATTACTATGAGTATGCGGTATGATGGTTATCGAGATCCTTTTTCTCTTTTTATGTTTATTCTCATTTTCGGTATCTTTGCTCTCTTTTTTATGTTCCTGCTCTTTCTTGTGTGGAAGGATATGCTCATTGGCGTAGGCCGACGCATTTATCTGCATAAGGGAGGATTTGTACTCTCACATTATGGACAGTTCAGATGCTATCCCTGGGAAGAGGTTCAGGAGCTACGAGAATACCGTTTGCCTGCAAACTTTTATAGATATTACGGTCTTCTTGGGCGTCTTCTTGGGGGAATCCTCACTAGGCCTGATTACCGGTGTCTCCTCGATTGCACAGATGGAACAGCAATTCGCCTCTCATCTCGTATTACAGAGAACGTGGATGAGTTCGGCGCATTCTGCTCTGAAGGCATTACCAACACCCAGCTTCCACGCATCTTGCATAGATTTGGAGCAGGAAAGGAATTGTTTCTGACGGATTCCACGCGCATAGACAAAAGAGGTATCACTGGAAGCGCAGCTGAAGGCAAGAGATTCCTATCATGGCAGGAGATAGACCACGCTGAAGAAACTGAGCGGTTTATACGCATCTATACAAGGGAAGAAGTTTCTTTTCCGACCCTAAGCATCTCTACTAAGGATCAACCAAATATAGAACTCATTCTGGCTGTTATCGACCAAATGTGCGAGGTCTCTTAAATCGAAGAGCATATTTGCATCAAAAGTTTTGTCATAGTGACTTGCCTGCTCTTACTCGGAGGGACTGGCGTTGCCCTCTTGCTCAAACACATTTTTACCTTAAAACGTCGTATATAGGTTGTTGATGCGTCTGCTATGTATGAAGCAGATATTCTACCTATGCCAACCAATTTGCGCGTGCCTCAAAGAATGGAACATCTCTCAAAAAGTGAAATGCTTCATTGTCAGGGATGGTTTTTTTATGTATAGTAATGGCTAATTAATGCTTTTGAGCATTACCTATAAAGGAAGGATTATTTATTCGCCGAAAGCTTGTTGAGTTATAAATCCATATCCTTTTTCTGACAAAGATGCTGGCTTGTCCAGAAGCTTGAACATGATTGGCTATTCTGAATCTATTGAGTGAGATATAGATGGTTGAAAGCAAAACAGATCGAGTAGGGCAACAATTTGGTGAATATAGCTTGACGCAATTCTTAGGTCGGGGCAGTTTTGGTGATGTCTATCTCGGAAAGCATATCAATGATGCAAGTGTCGCCGCAGTCAAAGTACTGCATATCCAATTGACCGATCGCAATGATGTCAAAAGTTTTATTAATGAAGCTCGTACCATACGGCTTGCCCATCCTAATATCATCCGGGTGCTTGATTTTGGCATAGGTGAGGATGATCTTCCTTTTATCGTTATGGATTATGCATCTAACGGCACACTTCGCCATCGTCATCCCCGTCATACTCGCGTACCGCTCACAACTGTTGTTGAATATGTCAAACAAATCGCTGATGCTTTGCACTATGCTCATGAGCACCGCTTAATCCATCGAGATGTGAAACCCAGAAATATACTGGTGAACTCCCACAAGTCGATCTTGCTCAGTGACTTTGGCATTGCTACTGTTGCACATAGTACGCATTCCGCCACGACCCAGGATAAAGCTGGAACCATTCCTTATATGGCGCCAGAACAGATCCAGGGAAAGCCAGTGCCCGCGAGCGATCAATATGCATTAGGTATTATGACCTACGAATGGTTGTGTGGAGAATGCCCTTTCCAGGGTGATGCAATAGAGATTGCGGTGCAACATTATACAGCTCCCATTCCTTCCTTGTGTGAGAAGGTTCCTGACCTTTCACCAGAGGTAGAGCAGGTGATCGCAAAGGCTCTGGCCAAAAGTCCGAAGGATCGCTTTGTCAATGTCATAGCGTTTGCCAACGCATTAGAGGAAGCATCTAGAGTCAAATCATCCATTGGGACAACACTTCTGGTGTATGCCAATCATAAGGATGAGGTTAGAACAGTGGCCTGGTCTCCCAATGGACTCTACATCGCCTCTGGTTCGGCTGACGGAATTGCACAGGTCTGGCGTCCTACGTGGAGCAACAGACAAACTGCCTTCATTGAAGCTACCACTATCTATGAGGGACATACAAACAGTATCAGTGCGCTTACCTGGTCCCCTGATAGCCAGTGGCTTGCTTCAGCTTCGCTTGATCAGACGGTACAAATATGGAACGCCACAACGGGGAATGTACTTTTCCCATACCTTAAACATCCGAGTTGGGTCAGAACCGTGGCCTGGCCTTTCGATGGCAGATATCTTGCCTCTGGGACTTTTGATGGAAGTGTTCAGCTATGGGATGCTGCCACTGGAGAATTGTTGTCCACTCATTGCAGCCATATTGATGAGATAAGGGGCTTAGCGTGGTCTCCAGATGGTCACTCCATCGCCTCAGGCTCAGCTGATAAGACCGCGCACATATGGGATATACGTGCACAAGAAACCATCCTTATATACACAGGGCACAGCAAAAGTGTGAACACAGTTAGCTGGTCGCCAGATGGGCAATTTGTCGCCTCTGGTTCTCTTGATGGGACTGTCCAGGTATGGCATGTTCACACTGGTGAGAATTTGATGACGTATTTCGGTCATTCGGCAGGAGTGAACACGCTTGCCTGGTCGCCCAATGGTCGATACATTGCCTCGGGAGCACGAGATGGTTTAGTGCACATGTGGGACGCTTTCACAGGAGAGCATCTACACACCTATACCTCTCATACGCACTGGTTGATGTCACTCTCCTGGTCTCCTGATGGTGATTATATTGCTTCAGCATCAGCGGACAAAACTGTGCATATCTGGCAAGTACGCTTATGAAGAGGAGAGGCGAAGCGTGTAGGGGGCTGATGCCCCTTTCCCCATCACCGCAGGCGGCACGGGGCCCTTTAGGTGAAGATAATCAGCGTACAAGAGCATAGCAAAGAAGGAAACCCATGGCAATTGAAGAGACCCTACGTAAGAGCATAGGTCCTGAACTCTATCTCAACAACGTTTTTCGTATTATCGAACTGCCAATCGATGCAGAAGCCCGTGAGATAGCCAGGAGACAGGCAATAATGAAGCAGGCGCTCGATATTTCGATGCCAATTCCTCCTGGTGCCGGACGTATTCTTCCCTTGAACAAGGGGCCGGAACCTGCTTCATTTGACGCAGTCATCAACCGTTTGAAAGATCCCATCCAACGTCTCATTGATGAGATATTCTGGTTCTGGCCTCATCAATGGGGACAGAGCCGCTCAGACGAGGCCCTGCTCACCTTGCAACGTGGGGAAATAAATATGGTCTTTTCCCATTGGCAGCAATTGCGAGAGAAACCCGAGGATGAGGGCATTGGACTTCATAACCTGGCGGTTCTTTGTCATGTATTGGCCCTGGATTGGGAAAACAGCGCTCACAAGAGAGAGTTAACGAACCAGGAGCAGCAAGAGCGAGACACACGCTGGCAGGAAGCCCTGGCCTACTGGAAGGCCTTGTCCGAGCATGAGGCATTTTGGCGACGGGTAAGTGCAAGAATCAAGATGGTTGATGATCCTCGTTTGACCCAGGAGGTAGGGCAGCAGTTGCGTGCCAGCTTGCCAAGGGCATTGCTCTCAATCAATGCCAGCTTAGCCGTGACTGCCGCTGAACAAGAGAGCGTCCATGATTGTCAACGACACGTAGGCCTCCTGTCCAGTTCACAATTTGCGCACCAGGTAGTGGATGCCGCCTTGTTTGGGGCTATACACCCCATTCAGGAGCGCCTCAAGACGCAATGTAAAACAGTAGATACGCAAACCTCAGCCCGGCCCTCCAAAGCCAACAGAACCGTCACAGCGTTTTTAGATCAAGCTTTGCCGATGCTTCGTGTGCTTGATCTGGTGTTGCCGGAAGGCAATATCGTCCGTGATGGAATGCATGATGAAATTGCTGATCTTGCTCTCACTGGCGTAATCCGATATGGGAACGCAACCGGTGACTGGCTCGCCTATCCTCCCCTTGTGGACCGTATCGAACCTATAGCGGTTGGTGACCTGACACTGGCACGCATTGAGGAGAATGATGAAGCAGTTGATCTCCTTTTAGATAATCTGATCTGCTGGTATTGTGATATTCGCCCAGCTGTGAAAGAAGCTGCCCATAATGTACGCATGTTTGGAAACGTAAGAATAGATTCTGTTGCCCTCAGAACAAAGCATATTACGTGGCAAAAACTGACTATCCCCGTGAGCCGTTGTCGAGAATGCCAACAATTGCACAATAAAGTCCGAATTTTTGATTTTCTTGGAGCCTTCCTGGGGCTCTCCCTGACACTCACGTCATTGTTTATCTTTGCATATATGACGCATTCATTGTGGAGCAGAGAATTCTGGCTGTTTGCTCTATTTACTTTGCTCATCCCTATTTGGATCGCACTAGTGCTGGGAATAGTACTGGGAAACAAACTTGCCACACAGTTGTTCTTGAAACCCAGGGAGGTGTTTGCGGAGAGAGATATCAGGTCCTTTCCCCCTGTCGAATACTGGCTCAAACGACGGTGGGCAATTGGCTCCAAACCGTTCTTTTCAAGGAAGGACCTCACATATTATTACACCCCTGAACGTAACCCCTACCAATAGTATGTATGAAAGAAAGCGATATGTTGGATCTATTCGATACTCATCCGAGACAATGGTATTCTCTGAGGAAGTTTCGTCTCAAGCCTCTTGTATGGTTGCTTAAAATATCGCGCGCCTTACCCAACCAGGGACGTGCCTCGTCTACTACTGAAAAGGCACCCTCGCCTGCTTCCGATGAAGCGATTCCTATGCAACTGCTGCTCGACATGGCTACACATCTCTGGCGGTTGCGGCAGAAGATGCTTCAACCAGGCACAGATCAGCCATTGGAAGAAATGCGCCAGGCCTTCCGTCCCTTTGAAGCTGCATGGTATACCCTGTTAGAAGCTGGCCTGGAAATACTTGATCATACTGGAGATTCCTTCCATTCAGGATTATTCCTCCATGTACTGGCTTTCCAACCTACCCCTGGCATTGTCGAGGAAACAGTTCTTGAAACAATCAGGCCCACTATTTACTACAGACAGCGGATGGTACAGCCTGGTGAAGTGATTGTGGGGACGCCAGAAACATCAGTTCTTGCAAACGAAGAAAGCGTAGATACACCCATTACAAACGAACAAGGAGATACTCTTCATGAATAGAGACACTATTGATTTTGGTATAGATCTCGGGACAACCAATAGTGCCATTGCAGTCTTGCAAGGCAGAGATACTCATGTTTTCAAAAACAATGAGAACCTGGAATATACCCCTTCTGCTGTCTGGATCGATCGCAATAATCACCTCTTTGTGGGGAGAACTGCAAGGGAGCGCATTGAGTCCGATCCCGATAATGCTTTCAGTGAATTCAAACTGCAAATGGGAACCTCGACAACGTACCGCTTTGCCCTCAGTGGACGAGAGATGAAGCCAGAAGAGCTTTCTGCTGAAGTGCTTAAATCCCTCAAAGCAAGCGTGATGCAGCGGACTCAAGAAGATGTAAAAGCTGCGGTCATTACGGTGCCAGCGGCATTTGAGTTGCATCAGAACAAGGCAACCAGGCAAGCAGCCGAATTAGCAGGCCTGACACCCAGCCCACTACTACAAGAGCCAGTGGCAGCGGCGCTGGCATATGGCTTTCAAAGTAAGAGCGACAAGATTTTCTGGCTGGTCTACGATCTGGGAGGAGGCACATTTGACGCCGCTGTTATCCAGGTACGTGATGGTGAAATCAGAGTAGTAAACCATGGAGGAGACAATCATCTGGGTGGCAAATTAATTGACTGGGCGATTGTCGAAAATCTCTTTATTCCTACACTTACCCAGCAATACAAGTTAAAGGGCTTCCAACGGGGAAACCCTGCCTGGATTTCAGCTATTGCCAAGCTGAAGGCTGAGGCAGAACAGGCCAAAATTCGGCTGTCTGACCATCAGTCGTTGTGGATACATATTCCCTTTCTGGGCCTCGATGAGCAAAAACACCCTATTTCTTTCGAGTATGAACTCAAAAGAAGCGATGTGGAACAGTTGATGGAACCATTTATCTTGCGCTCCATCAATATTTGTAAGAAGGTCCTCACAGAAAAAAACCTGACAGCGAACTCGATTGAAAATATCCTGCTGGTCGGAGGCCCAACGCTAACGCCTTATCTGCGCGAACGGCTGGCAGACAAACAAAAGGGATTGGGCATTCCCCTCGAATTTAGCATTGATCCACTCACCGTGGTTGCACGGGGGGCTGCTATCTTTGCCGGGACCCAGCGCCTTATTCAGGATGAAGCTCGCTTGAAACACATTCGTCCAAAAGGGGCTTACACAATTTCTTTCCCAGGGTGGGCATTCCAGGGTAGCGATAGCGAAACAACCGTTGGTGGCATGATCAAAGGTGAGGTGAGTCAGCGTTTTCAAGGCTACACAGTTGAATTTATCAACTCGAACATACGCCCCCCCTGGCGTAGCGGCCAAATTCCCGTGGACGCTAGTGGCTCTTTCATTGCCTCATTGTGGGTGAAGAGCGGTGAAACAAATACATATAGTGTTGAATTGCGTGACTCCGTCGGGCGGATTTGCCCAAGTGTCACAGATCCTCAAAAGTTAAGCTATACTCAGGGCATAGTAATTGCCAATATTCCGCTGACTCACTCTATCGGAGTCGCCTTAGCGAATAACGAGGTAGAATGGTTTCTCGTGAAGGGACAATCTCTGCCAGCTCGTAGCCAGAAAACATTGCGCACTGCTTTTGAAGTGAGCCAGGGACAAGCAGGTGGTGTTATTAGAATTCCAGTAGTCGAAGGAGAAAGCCCGCGCGCGGATCGCAATCGCATCATTGGTAGATTAGAGGTTACAGCGCAACAGGTGCGACGCACGGTCCCCGTTGGTGCCGAAGTGGGCATTACCATCGATATTGATACGTCCCGCTTACTACGAACAAAGGCCAATATTCCACTGCTTGATGAAGAGTTTGAAGAAGTCTTGCATCTGGGCGGACAAAATATCACACGGGACATCGCCCATCTCCAGCAGGATTTAGCAGAACAAAAGAGACGCCTGAGCAAACTAAAAACGCAAGAAAAAGCACTATTAGAAAAAGATACAGAAGAAGTATCGGCATTCCTGCAACAAATTGAAAATGAACAGGTGGTACGTGAAGTTGAGAGTGCCCTTGCCGCAGCACAGACTGATCCTGAGTCTCTAGATGCATGTGACAAACGACTGAGTGACTTGAAAATGGTACTTGATCAAGCCGAGACTGCTCTTGAATGGCCGAATCTCATTCAGGAGACAAACCGCCTCCTCGCCAGAGCGCAAGAAATTATGGATGAGTATGGCTCTCGAGAGGATAAGCAGCATTTCCAGCAATGCGAAGACGATATCCACAAGGCGATATATACACAGAATGCTGATGTATTACAACAACGTGTTGGAAAATTACGCGAACTACTCACGTATGTACTTGATAAACATGATATTCTGCCTCAAATGTGGTTTGAGCAATTGTGTGGCATGAAGAATAACATGCGTAACCAGGTACAAGCCCAAAAGTTGATAGATGAAGGGTTGCGAGCCCTACAAACAAAGAACATTCCTGCCTTGAGATCTATTAATCAACAACTAAAAATACTGCTTCCCTTGTCTCTGCCTCCTACCGATATTAGCACGCTGACACGTTAGTGAGAGGTTTTTTTGCGCAACTGCGACGCCTGTGTAAGCGGCTGTGTTGCAAAAAGAAAGCTGATCTGTCAGAATGGTGGGAAAAAGAACACAAGAGCGTCCACCATGGCAGAACAGCAGCCCTTCAAATGGCGTCACTTTGAGGCGGAGATTATTTTGCTCTGCGTCCGCTGGTATGTACGATACGCGTTAAGCTATCGGGATCTGGAGGAGATGATGCGGGAGCGGGGTCTCCAGGTAGACCACACCACAATCTATCGGTGGGTGCAGAGGTATGCTCCCGAACTGGAGAAGCGCTGTCGGCCTCATCTCAAACCCAGCAATGATTCCTAGCGGGTAGATGAGACGTATGTGAAGGTCAAAGGTATTTGGATGTACCTGTACCGCGCGGTGGATTCTCAGGGAAATACGTTGGAGTTCCATCTGAGTGTTACCCGCGATGCACCAGCCGCCAAGAGCTTTTTCGCGAAAGCGCTCGGAGCCTCCTATACGGTAATTCCCCGCGTCATCACCGTTGACAAAAACGCGGCCTATCCCAAGGCCTTCAACGAATTGAAAGCAGCGGGGACCCTTGCAGGTCCTTGTGAACTGCGGCAGAGCAAGTATCTCAACAACCTGATTGAACAAGATCACCAGTTCATCAAACGGCTGGTGAAACCGGGATTGGGCTTCTTTTCTTTTGAAACAGCATGGCATACCTTACAGGGATACGAGAGTATGCATATGATTCGCAAGGGACAGATGCATGGGGTGGAAAAAGGGAACATTCCTGGACAGATTTCCTTCATTGCCAGCCTGTTTGGACTGGTTGCCTAAGCGCAACAAGAAATGAGACTTCACGCCCATCGTCTTCCCTCGTAAATCTTTGCAACACAGCCCGATCTTCTCGGTCATTGAAATTCTCCTGACGTCATGTCACATGTCCAACGCTTCTATAGTCGAGCCCATTTGTGCAACCTTTGGTTGCATATCATATTCGTATTGTAATGAGAAAGAAGCACGTTGTCAAGAGAAGAGCAGGCAGTCAGGCGGTGGGTGTAGGAAAAAGTTGTAGGCAAGGGGGCAAAAAGAGAGTATCCTCAACTTGTAAATAAATTTGCTTTGTGGGCCAAAATTGGACAATTCGATGGGTGTGTGCCCAGGCGACTGAAACGGCCAGTAGAGCGAGATGAGTTCTTTTTTAAGTGCTGAATATACCTCTTTTACCTGTCTTGCCACCCATTTAATTATCCAATTTGGGCCCACAAAGCGCCGTGATCTACAGGACTGGAAGATTAATCACAGCATTCCCCGTATTGTAATCAATCTCTCTTTGGTACAAGTGCTAGATTTCTCTAGTACTTGTACCTTACAGGACTTTACAAATTTGAAAGGAAATTGTGGCAGGTGGATAAAAAAGAGGAAAGTAAACAGGAAAAATCAAGGCGTCATTGGGCTTTAGCAACGCGACTTGAGCAAGAATATAATTGGTTATTTACAAGGGTATCTCATATACTGGCTCATCGTGATCCAATGGGCCTTACTTTGGGCAATCCATCACGCACTGATTATTATTTAGAAGTGGGAACTATTCTCGCACGTGTGCTAGATGAAGCAAAGTCACCAGATACAGTATTAAGTATTCTCTACGAGGAGTTCCGCTCCTGGTTTGGTGGTGTTCTTGACTCAAAATTGGAGAAACGCCCGAAACGTACAAGATCTCTCTACAAGCAAATGTCAGAAGAGATTTGGGCAGCATATCAACAATGGCTCGCTGAGAACCCCAAATAGAAAGCTCATCCCTGATTGAATAATATGTGAGCAGGATATGAAAAAGCGAACGTTGGCGGGCTTTAGTGTGTGTAAATAAATTTGCTTCGTGGGCCAAATTTGGACAATTCGATGGGTGCGTGCCTAGGCGACTGAAACGGCCAGTAGGGCGAGATGAGTTCTTTTTTAAGTGCTGAATATACCTCTTTTACCTGTCTTGCCACCCATTTAATTATCCAATTTGGGCCCACAAAGCGCCGTGATCTACACTCACCTCAACTCAAAAACACGAGAAGGATGCTCTCAGAATGAAAACGAATGAAGAGATCAAAGAGGCGTTGTTGGACCTGGCAGAGAAAGCGGTCGAGGAGCTGGTGGGTCATATCGAAGACCTAAAAGAGGGGGATCTGGATCAGTTGGAGCAAACGGTGTTCAAAGCGATCATGGAGTTTGGGCGAACAGCCCTGGAGGAACTCCTCAGGCAGAAAGCTCGTGAAGAGGAAGCCGCCAGCCCGATCGAAGGAAGCTATGGGCATACGCTACGGCTGGTGAGCTACCGAGAGAAGCAAGTGAACACTGTCATGGGACCTCTGACCATCCGACGAGCCTATTACCATTGTCAGGAACCCAAGCGCCTTGCTGGGAGACAGAACCCGTTGCCGGCCTGCCCCGGAGTCGCCCCCTTTGATCAGCGGTGGGGGCTCGTTGGGCGCCGAAGCAGTCCAGGAGTGCGCCGTCTGGTGAGCTTTCTGTCCGCCCGCCTGACGCACGAAGAAGTGGCTGAAACGCTGGCTCGGCTGCTTCCTCTGGCGATCTCCACCCGGCAAGTGGGCCACGTGATCCAGCCTGCTGGCGAAGCATTTCGGCAGTTCGAAGACCAGCAGGTGCAGAAGCTGCTCACGCAAGGAGCAGAAAAACACCGGAGTGAAAAAGAACGCCAGGAAGAACACGGAGAGCCAATCCGGCGGCTGTATGTCGAAATGGATGGGGTGATGGCCCGACTCCGCCGGGGAAGTGTGCCGATGGAAGCGCACGAACAGCAGCGTGAGGGAGATGCGTATCGCGAAGTGAAAGTGGGAGCCGTGTTTGTGGGCGAGCCAGGACCGGAGCGCTCAGACCTGGTTCCAGGAGTCTTGATCGATCGTCCGGTGAGCATCAAGTATGTGGCCCGACGAACGACGGCAGAGGAGTTTGCACCTCAGCTGTATGCGCTGGCTCGCCACCACGGCCTCTCGCGGGCGCGGCAAGTCGTCATTTTGGGCGACGGGGCCAAATGGATCTGGAACCTGGCCGAGGAGCAGTTTCCTGGAGCCCTCCAGATCGTCGATGAATATCATGCCCGTGAGCATGTCTGGGATGTCGCGCGGGCTGCCTTCGCGGCTGAACCTGATCTGCGCGACTCCTGGGCACAAGCCGCCATCGACTACCTCAGTGAGGGAAAGGTCGAACAGGTGATTGCGGCCATCGAACAGTTGCCTCCTCTGGCGCCTGAACCAGGCAAAACCCGCAGCCTTCGGGAAACAGAAGCTGACTATTTCCGCACGAACATGTCTCGCATGCGCTACCCGGTTTTTCGAGCGCAAGGCATCCATCTGGGCAGCGGGATCGCGGAGGCGGCGTGCAAAACCGTGGTCGCCACGCGAACCAAACGTTCTGGGATGCGTTGGACTCCCCAGGGCCTTGATGCCATTCTCGCTTTGCGCACCGCTGCACTCAACCAGGAGTTTGATCAGTCCTGGCAAGCTTGCCGTGAGGCGGTTTGATGACCTACAACTTTTTCCTACACCCGCAGGCGGTTCTCCCTACCACTTTAGCATGTTCTGCCAATTGGCGACCTTGCCTCCTTAGCGACAACAACACGGATGACTACAAATTGTATGGCGATGTAGGGTAGAAACATGGATGACTACAAATTGTATGGCGATGTAGGGTAGAAACATGGATGACTACAAATTGTATGGCGATGTCATGAGAGGGTTCGAAAGTGAGTTTGGTACCAAACCTACCGACACTACCACCGTCGGCGAGACGAGCCCATTTGTTCATGAGATCTTTCATTAGAAAGCGAGATTCCCCATGTCAGCCGAGATTGAAAGCCGCGCGTCCTCCTGGTCCTGGTGTAGCACATGCGACTGCATGATGCCTCTCATTCACACCTGCAGCCAGGGAACATCAAGCATCAATGATCCACAGTTGACAGAAGATGTTGACTACTCGAGCGTTGAAGCCTACCTGCGTGGCCGGTATGGACGCGCCGGACAGGCCAGGGCCCAGCAAGCTATTAACAAGGGCCTCGTCCAGGCAAACCAAACAAAAACGACAAGAATGCAGTGGTGGATGCACTAACCCCCAGAGCAGAGAGTATGGAGAGGGATCATCACCCTCTCACGGCTTCTCAACATCATGAGCATGCCGAAGCAAGACAGCATTCGGCTTAGCAAAAAGGAGCTTGAGAGACATCGGTACACCTGCCTGCATTGCTCACCAAGACGGGACCGTCCATTGTATCTACCTCAGCCAGGATGGCTACCCAGCCTTTGCTGGCCAGATCCTGCTCCAGCACTTCCAGACACTGGAGCGCGTTCAACAACTGCTGGATGGAGGGAATCTCTATCGACTGAGACCTGAGTTGGGGAAATCCCACGATTTCTTTGAGGCACAACACAACCCCGAACTGCGGCTGAAAACCCAAAACTGGTGTCAGTTTAAACGTCGGGACTACGATCGCCGCCGGAGCCAGCCAACAGATGAGCAGGCGCAGGAGCTCGGGAGCCTTGATTTGCTGCTGCTGCTGAATCAGCAGCAAGACACGCCCTGGACCTATGTGTTTCGCACAGGCCAATGGTACCTCTACTCTTCTGATTCCATTGAAGGTATTCTCCTCCAGGAGGCGCTCAGCACTCACGAGAGACAGTAACCTGCCCACACCTGAAACAAAAGCCGGGAGGCTCCCCCTCGGCAACAGCCTCCCAACGCATTTTACCTAAAAGAAAGTTGAAGACACACGATGGAGAGAAACATAGCAGAACTCCTCAAATCTGAGATCCTCAGTCTCTGCAGCTACCACAACCTGACGGGATATCCCGCCAGTGTCGAGCAATTGGAGACATTAGATGAGTTAATCACCTGGCTGGGAACAACTGACTTCTCCTCAACTCATAGCGGAGAATACGCCGCCATCCTGCAACTTCTTCGCGTTGTCAATACACTCCAATACCAGCATAATCTTCTCCAGTTTGCTGAATGGGTGAAGAAACACCCCGAGTGGCAGACAGAATTCGTTGTTGCCCGCCTAGATCGCCTGATGACATTCGTTGAGCACGAAAGACGGCAGGATGCCTTCGAGCTTGCCCTGGCCATCGCCTCGAACCTTTCTGACTTCTCCCATTTCCGCGAGCAACTGGCCACATGGACACGCCAGCAGCTGATAGAAAAGGCTTCTGAGTCTAGACCCCCTATGGCATCTAAAGAAAGCGTTCTCCCTGCCACCCGTTTCTAAGAAGAGGGATCGTTATAGCTACGGATCCGGCGCGCCAGAACACCAGAAGCGTCAGACCTGGCCCTGGATGAACATTCCTTAAGAAAATGCCTCTCCTCGGCCAGCGGATGCGTGGACAAAAGCAAAACAGAGCCCGGTGTTGGACAAACCCAGCGCCAGGCTCGTTCATCTTCCGCGGCTGCATCTCCTAAAATAAGCACATCCAATTCCTCGTCCGGACCAACCACACTAGCCCAGCCGAGAATCTCGCAGAGCTGACTCCCCTCTTCAATCACCACATGCCCTTGCACATACAGATAACAGCGCTCCACATGAACCAGTACACCGATCGTCTCCCTCCCTGGCTGCAGCACACTCCTCCCGCACGAACACCGCCGCAAAGCCGATGGCACCCTGCGCGTGGTCTATGGGGCCAGCATTCACGATTGCCGTCCGTGTTCCTTGCGCGAACAGTGCCAATGCAACGGCAGCACCACGACCAAACCGCGCCAGATGAGCCTCCTGCTTCATCCTCTGCCGGTGGGATCGGCTCCGCTGCTCTGGCGAGACTGGAGCAGACGAAACCTTCGACGGACCTGTTTGCGTCTCCACCGTCAACATCTGGACATCCAGATGGGGCCAGAGGGGTTCTACTACGATACCGAACTGAAAATGATTCCTGCACTCAAACCCCGCCTGGCATTCGTGCCCAATGTGGGTATGCTCAAAGGGGTCTTTGAAGACAAAGAAACCAGTGAACTGCTTGTGACAATTCACTGGTCGCAACGGAACCGACGGGATTCTGCGTCTTTCCAACAACACTGCGTGACAGGTTGCTATTTCAGCTGAGCGGAAGGGCCGCTAGATGGATAGACGATGGATGAGCTGTCGCCAGGATAGGCGATGGATGAGCTGTCGCCAGGATAGACGATGGATGAGCTGTCGCCAGGATAGGCGATGGATGGGCTGTCGCCAGGATAGACGATGATAGGAGCGAGTCCACCCAGGATAGGTCATATTGAGGAGGCCAGCGCCATGCGGGTAGGCGACCTGGGGGTCGAGTTATGCGGAACGGCAGCAGGGGAGCTAACACCATGCGAGTAGGCGACCTGGGGGGTCGAGTTATGCGGAACGGCAGCGGGGAGCTAGCGCCATCCGAGTAGACGACCTGGGGGGTCGAGTTCTGCGGAACGGCAGCGGGGGAACTAGCACCATGTGGATAGCCGATAGATGGATGTAACGAGGGTGCATAGTGCGTTGCCGTTTGCTGGGTGATAGCGAGGGAGTGGGCAAGCAGGATCATGCTGGCCAGGAGAGCAACGATGAGGAGCATTCCCTGCAGTTGTCTATGATGTTGACGAGCAAACATAATGGTTCGTCGTATGTGCAGTTGCCTATGATGTTGACGAGCGGACATGATGGTTTGTCGTATGTAATGTAAAAGATAGGACATATCTGCTCCTTTCGTGTGGTCGTGTAAGGAACATGAAACGGGACGCACGGTGCTATCCCGGAGAAGTTTAGATAACCTCTATATTTCAATTATAGTGGGACATACTTCCCCCTAATTGGGTATGTACTTGAACGCGCTGAACCCACGGATTGCACAACGAGATTGCAGCAGCATACAGTTGGTAGAGTGCGAAACGGCTTCAGAAGCCATCTTAGCCACAGCATTTGCTTGTTGACAAGAGGGGGGAATGTCACTTCTTCACAGAAAGCATAACAGCAATGAAGGACGTTCGTGGTAAATAGCACGAATGTTAAGCACTTTTCAGCGCGAAACATGGGAATTCGGCGCGAATATTAAGCACCTCAACCATTGGTCGGGCGAGAACCCGCCTCGGAAGCGGCTCACGATTCTCGAAAGCTGTAAATTCAGGAAAGGAAACATGCTTGAATTGCTCGAATTCTGGACAGAAGTAACCCGATTTCAACCAATTTTTGGCAAGAGAACGATCATATGTCCGACCCTTCGCCCCATATTTTCACGGGGGCTTGGTAAGATACATCGAGCAAAAGATGTATCAATGAGCAACCGAATTTACAAAAACGATTTGCAGTCATCTGCTTGTGGAGCGGCTTGATTCGTTACCAATGGCTGTGCTGCTCAACATTCGCGCCAAAATCCCACATTTCGCGCCGATTTTGGCTCAACATTCACGCAAATTACCAGAAGAGTGACCCGCTTTCCCCAGGAAAAAGCGCTCCGAGAAAAAAAGAGCAAGTCACAAGGACTCACTCTTTCGCCAAAAACATGGATCACACCCAACATAGGTGTGGGGTTTGATCTGTAGTATAAAACACTTCAACACACTTGTATAGCGCACCAGCATCAATCAAGCACCTCCTGCAGAAGCCTTCCACTCACGCCCTCATAGCACATCTCACCAGCGCGCCAGCACCCCACTACACCCTGGCCCACTCCTCTCTCCACTCCATTCCTCTACACACACACCTCTTTCACACCTCATGCTGGAAAAGGGAGCCCTCGCGCGCCCACCCTCAGACAGAACACACATAAATCTCTACGATATCGCACGCTTTTACGCACACAACCATGGGCACGTCCTCCCCCTGGCAGGGCCTTGCTCAACTGCTGCTAATAACTCCCAATGTTTACAAATGTTGCGCAATATTGTACCCTCTTTAGAAAGAAGCTTTTCTACATTGGAGATTCGTTATGGGCGCTGAAATTAAGCCAGTGGTTATTAGTGGCAGAAATGCCTACTCACTCAAACAAGTGCAGTTGCTCTTAGGACGTGCAAGGACAGCCGGTTCTCTCTCGTACACAGCAATGGAGAACGTTCTGAGAAAAAACAACATTGAGCGATTTCAACTTGGCTTCGGTAACGAGCGGTACTGCTGGGCAGAGGACATCGACGCACTCTTCAAACCACGTCCGGTAAAGTAGGGAGAAAAGACGCTGCAACAAGGAACAATATATCCGTTTGCCTCGCACAGAGCAAGCATTTCTTGCATACCTTGAAACTTCAGATATCTCTGTACTCATGCAACTCCGCTTCCTCCTTGAGGCATCATCACGACGCCATCCCCTCGCTCGCACTAGCCCGGACGGAATGCTCGTAAAGAACGAAAGGAAAACCTATGAGACTTCACGAGGTCGAACGCGGCGATAGTCTTCTCTCACAGATCCTCATCCGCTTTCTCTCCCTCATGTCAGGGATGCGCCTGCCCGATGCAGCGCGGGTCGCCTTTTACCACAAACAGTTCAGTGGCGACTCCATGAGTGCTTGGACGCATGCGGCCATGCGCGGGGAAAGCGCCTGGAGCGTCGGAGAGCGGGAACTGATGGCGGCCATAACCGCCAGGTGGAATTCGTGCCCTTTCTGTATTGGAGCTCATGGCGCTATCGCGGCGCGAGCGCTGGGAAGGCCACAGGTGCTCTCCACCCTTGAGAATTTCCGGCAGGTGGAGCTGTCCCCCAACCTCCAGGCAATCCTCGTCTTCCTAGAGATCTTAACTCGCAGACCTGGCGAACTGACACCGGAGGATGCCTGGGCCGTCCTTTGCAAGGGGGTCACCTCCCAAGCCCTGGAGGATGCCATCGCGGTCTGTGCCCTCTTTCACATCACGACCCGTTGCGCGGATACCCTCGATTACCAGATGCTCTCAGAGAAAGACTTCGATCGAGCTGCCAAGCAGCTCTTGGTCCAGGGCTATGCATTTGGGAAGGGGAAGACTCCCCCACATCCCGATCATCGTGTCCTGGCCGACGCCGTACGCCAGCGCATCCTTTTTGGGCCGGGGAAGACCGATGCCCTCCTTCGCCAAGCGATGGCAGAGCGAGCAATCGGAGGCCCGCCGCTTTCGGCACCCTACGACGAGCTCGCACGACAGATCGGAGAGGCCGCCTACAAGGTCACCGATGAGCAGGTGGCAAAGGTCGTCGAACAGGCAGGAAGTGAGAAGGCGGCTTTTGAACTGATGATGGCAGCGGCTCTGGGGGCTGGTCTGCATCGTTTTTGGCGAGGGCTGGGCGTGTTGGAGGAGGCTCAGAAGACAGCGTAAATCCGCGGCACGGAGAAGGCGTTGCCCGACGAGATGACAACCAGTAAACGATGGGATGTCAATGGCATTCACTGGCCATGTGCGCACTATCCCATAGGTTGGGCAACCCGTGAGAAGAACCACCTTTCAGGTCAATGACCAGCAGGCGAGATCGCTGGCGATGTATTGACACCATTGCACGCTGATCCCCCAGATGGGGAGCCGTTTCTCCAGTATCTTCCGGGTCGATTCCCATGTTTCGCGCCGATTTCATACCATTCGCCTTAAAAATCGCCGAACATTCGCGCTATTTACCACCAGCGCAACAGGGAAAAGGAGTCCTCTTGGGGTAATCAGCAGGGCGCAGGAAGCAGCGAGGGGGAACACAGCAGAGCAGAGGAAAAACACCAGGGGCCACCATGCCAGCATGGGAAAACCAGTGGGCATTGGCAACCCATTGTATCGCTTTCTCTATTTCGATGCATTTCTATATACATATTGCAATTTTACCGATGGCCTCCTTCCTTAGCACTCGCCTTTGTTCCCTCTCCTCATAGTTCCCTTTTTTTCCTAGGGCCGCATTTTTCTCTGGGAAAGCAGTGAGGAAAAGGCCAAAAAGAAATGGTACACGACATCTCCTGCTGTTCCTCATCTGTCATGATCAGATGATGCTGTTTCTTTTCTGTTCTCTCGGTGAAAGGCGTTGCGATAGGCCTGTGGCGAGATGTGCAGGGTGCGTTGAAAATGCAAACGAAACGTGGCTGCTGAACTGAAGCCGCAGATGGTCGCTACTCGCTCAATGGTTTCGCTTGTCGTTTCCAAAAAGCGCTGAGCCAGCACAATACGTTGCTGGAGGAGCCATTGATAAGGGGTTGTTCCAACGGTTGCATGAAAGCGGCGCGCAAAGGTTCGCGGACTCATCGCTGATCGAGTTGCCATCTGCTCCACCGTGAGATCTTCCTGCAGGTGGGCTGCCATCCACGCAAGCGTTGCACCGAACGGTTCACCCTCATCAAACACAGGCAGCAGAGGCGTCTCGATGTACTGTGCCTGACCACCATCACGATGCAGAGGAACAACCATCCTCCTGGCTACTGCTGCCGCGACCTCAGCACCGTAATCCTGGCGGACCACATGGAGCGAGAGGTCAATCGCCGCAGCCGTTCCGGCAGAGGTCAGCACCTGGCCCTCATCAATGTAGAGTCTTTGCGGATCGACCTGTACTTGAGGATAGCGCGCTGCCAATTCTGCTGCCCACGCCCAGTGCGTGGTGACGCGACGACCATCCAGCAGCCCGGCGGCAGCCAGCAGAAAGGTTCCCGTACAGAACGCAATCAAGCGAGCCCCTCGTTGATAGGACTGGCGTAAGGTCTCTAGAAGCGTCTCTGAAACTGGAACAATCCCAGGGCGCGAACTGGGAACAATGATCGTATCTGCCGAGGCTACGTGCTCAAGGGAATACGGCGTCGTGAGCAAGATGCCAATAGAGGTACGAATAGGTCGCGGCTCCGAAGCTGTGATCATGAAGCGATACCAAGGGACTCCCAGTTCGGGGCGCTCAAATCCAAAGACTTCTGTTGCCACAGCCAACTCAAAGGGATTGACAGCATCGTACACAATGGTCGCGACGGTATGCATGGCAGTTTTTTGATGCTCCTTGTCTTTTCTGCCACTGGCAGACATGTTTTCTTTCTGGCAAAATCATAACATGTCCATCGTTTTCTGCCAAATAACGGGATCACGTGGGAGCATTTTCCCGCCCCCAGAGGCTGTGCGTGAAAACTGCTAGAGTCGTGAGCGTGGGGGAGATCCCAGTCAGGAAAACGAACAGACGAAAGTCGAATGAAGAGACAAAAGGAGTTCCATGTATGTCATTTTTAGACACGACTCTTGGGGAGGCTGGGGAGCACGCGTGCGCTGCTCTTGGCGTGACCGAACTGCCTAAGCTTTCGCTGGGCGAGCGAGAGAGGATCGCTGAGGTATGGATCTGATGGAAGATACCTACACACGTCTCCTTGCCCTGCTCGATCAACAGGGATACCCTATCAGCTTATCGACCACGCGCCCGAAGGGCGTACAGAACTCGTCAGTACCATGCGGGGGAATAGACTCTCCCAGGCCGCAAAGTGCATTATCTTGATGGTGAAACTCGGCAAAAAAGTCACCAGGTACGTTTTGGCTGTTATCCCAGGTGATGCAAGGGTAGACTTACCAGCAGTCAAAACGTTAATGAAGGGAACCTACGTGGCATTCGCCTCATCGGATATCGCTGAACGGCTCGCAGGCAGTGTGACAGGAACGATCCTTCCGTTCTCCTTCAGCCCAGAATTAGAGGTGGTCGTCGATCCCTCGCTGCTCGAAAACGATGAGATCTACTTCAATGCGGCGCGCTTAGACCGCTCAATGGTGTTGAGAACCAGTGACTATATCACGGTAGCCAAACCTCGTCTGGGACGCCTTATCCTGGATCGAAGAACCCTATCGGAAGGAGTTTCTTCTCTAGAGAGGACGGCTTTGTCATGAAAACACGTTTTCTTCTTACGAGATCAGCCAGGAGGCCATGATGAATACACATGAAGCACACGCATCTTATGCGATCAATGTAAATACACACTATGCTCCTTTGGAACGCATTGACATTCAGACACTTGTGAACGCTTGTCAAGACTCCTGGTACAACCAGACTCTCAGTCGGATTAATGATTGCGTCGTGCGACTCGGAATTATGCAGGGAGTCTTTCACTGGCATAAGCATGAGATGGAAGATGAATTCTTTTTTGTCCTCGAAGGACGTTTCCTCATTGAGTTAGAGGGCCAAACGGTTGAACTCGCGCCACAACAGGGATTCACGATCCCCAAAGGGGTGATGCATCGGACACAAGCCCCAGAGCGCACAGTGATTCTCATGATAGAGGGAGCTGGAGTCATCCCAACCGGCGACTGAACATGGCAAAGCTCTTGCTGTCGTTACCACCATTGCCATGGCAATGGCTGACATGACGGGCTTTTCTATGCACCGTTTTTTTAATAGCCACGAAACTGCTCGAATGAGAAGGGTGAGAGGAATTAGCACCTCATGGTCTGTTCTGGAAAAGGCTGAGGAGAGATCTCGACGTCAAAGGCCTCAGCCCTCTCCAAAGGAGGATTCTCTTGTTATGGCAAGACCCCATCATGATTCAGATGCCTTTCCTCTTCATCGTTTGGTTCCTCTCTCAGTCACCGGTATTGTCAACTTGCTGAACGGCTAAACTTTCTGGTAGACTAATAGCCATGAAAACACAGGCATCTGCATCCCTCTCCAAAGGCTTTCGCTTCCCATCTGAGATTATCGGCCACTGCATCTGGTTGTATTTCCGCTTTTCCTTGAGTTTCCGTGATGTCGAAGAGATTATGGCAGAGCGTGGGGTCGTGTTGACCTACGAAACTGTTAGACAGTGGTGTTTGAAATTTGGCCAGACGTACGCCAATGAGCTGAAACATCGTCGCCCGAAAACGGGAGACAAGTGGCACCTGGATAAAGTATACCTCAAGATCAACGGGAAAACGCACTATCTCTGGAGGGCCGTGGACCAGGATGGCAACGTGCTCGATATCCTTGTCCAAAGCCGACGGAAAAAACAAGCGGCGAAACGCTTCTTTCGGAAGCTACTCAAAGGGCTTCAGTACGTCCCGCGTGTGATCATCACAGATAAACTGAAGAGTTATGGAGCAGCGAAACGTGAGATCCTGCCTGGTGTGGAGCATCGCCAGCACAAAGGGCTCAAACAATCGAGCGGAAAACTCCCACCAACCCACGCGGCTGCGTGAAAAGAAGATGCGGCGGTTCAAATCAGCCAAACAGGCCCAACGCTTTCTCTCTGCTTTCGGCCCCATTGCTGGGCATTTCCAACCGCGACGTCACCGTTTGACTGCCGGGGAATATCGTACCCTTTTACAGGACCGATTGCAAACATGGAAAGAAGTGACTGGAGCAAAACGAGTCGCATAACCATAGGTATCCCCTCCCCATTTTCCATGACCCATCAGCATCTTTCTTCGCCATACCTCAGCAATACTCTTCATTTTTCTGGTTAAGTTGACAGTACCCTTTGGCCTCATTTCAGATCACTTCCGACCGCGAAGACATCATCTCAAAGCCTCGGAGTATCGTGCCCTTCTACAGGAGCGATCTGGGAGTTGGGGTGAGATCACCAACGGAGACAACGCTGCATAATCAGAACATTTTCCCAGTTATTCCCATCCTTTTCCTTTCAAAAAGCGTCGTTTGAGCAACATGATCCTCCTCGATGGATAAGTTGACAATACCAATGGTTGTGCTGCTCAACCTTCTGGGGCATCAGTACCGAATGTTGTAAATAATTCGTGCGTTCGGGAGATCGCGTTACTGAGAATATATTTCTGCAAATGGCTTAGGGCGAGGTAAAGATCAAGCCAAGATCTCCCACGGCGACAAACTGCGAGCCGGACCAGACCACGCTAGTAAGAGGTCCTGAGTTCTGGGCTATCCAGGTGTGTCCGTTGGATGAGGTAAGGATTGTACCGGACTCTCCCATGGTTCCAGACCACCCCACGGCGACAAACTGCGAACCGGACCACGCTACGCTAGTAAGGTCTCGCGGAGTTTCTGAGTTCTGGACTGTCCAGGTGTGGCCGTCGGGTGAGGTAAGGATTGTACCGAACTTTCCCACTGCGATGAACTGCGAATCTAACCAGGCCACACCCTGAAGGTCTTGCGAAGTTCCTGAGTTCTGGGCTATCCAGGTGTGTCCATTGGGTGAGGTGAGAAGCGTGCCAGATGTTCCGACGGCGACAAACTGCGAGCCGGACCACGCTACACCCCAAATATTTTGCCGAAGATCAAAGCTTTGGGTCGTCCAGGTGTGCCCATCAGGCGAGGTGAGAATCGTGCCGCTGTCCCCCGCACCTCCTACAACGACAAACTGTGAGCCGGACCACGCTACACCCAAAAGGTTCGTCGGAGGACCCAAGTACTGGGTCGTCCAGGTGCGCCCATCAGGCGAAGTAAGAATCATACTCCCCTGCCCATTCCACCCCACAGCGATAAACTGCGAGTCTAACCAGGCCACATCATTAAGGTCTTCTTGCGAAGTTCCTGAGTTCTGGGCTATCCAGGTGTGCCCATCAGATGAAGTGAGAATTGTGTCATGCCCTACAGCAACAAACTGCGAGCCGGACCACGCTACATCTTGAAGGGGAGCATCAGTATTAGAAGTCTGGACATGCCACGTCCTGCCAGGATTGGCTTGAGTAGTCGCAGTGGCCTTCCCATTGGCTTGAGTAGTCGCAGTGGCTACACGCCATATGCTAAAGCTCCCTCCAGCGATAAAGACGAGGATCAGGAGAAGCAAGGCCCCAACAAGAAGGGGAGAGCGTCGCTTGGTGGGACGCACAGATACTGACGGAGAACGTGTAGCTGAACTCGGAGATGCACTGGCAGGCTGCGTAGACATAATCAGGGAACGAGGAGCCGTGACCCTAGCTGCCTCAGCAGAGACGCTCGAAGAAAGCGTGACCTTCTCCTGCACAGGGACAACAACTGACATAGGAGGAAGGGATTGAGCAAGCTGCATGTTGCTAGAGGATGCGGCTCCGTTGTTGGCCGCAGGAGCATACGCCGAAGATGCGTCGAGTGTCGTGGGAGCGGGAAACGTGCTCTCTTTCCGCACTTCCTGCAAGGCTTCCTGCAAAACCTGGGCAAACTCAGTGATCGAAGGGAAGCGTTCCTCCGGCTTTTTCGCCAGGGCACGTTGCAAAACAAGGTCAACGGCTGATGGTAGCAGAGGATTGCGTTCGCGAGCGGATGGAGGCTGCTCCTGAAGATGGGCAAACATCACATTCAGGGGGGCTCCCTGAAAGGGGGGACTGCCAGTGAGCAGCTCGTAGGCCATGATCGCAAGAGCATACTGATCGCTGGCAAAGCCTGGCTGATTGGCCCATTGCTCTGGGGCCATATAGAGGGGAGTGCCACGCACATGCTGGCTCGCATTGGAGGTTGCGCTTGCTAAGCGCGCAATACCAAAATCGCAGAGCAGCAGATGAGGGTAGTCGTCGGTTGCCGACTTGCTCTGGATCAAGAAGTTGGCGGGCTTGACATCCAGATGCATGACCTGATGATCGTGGGCATATTGCAGAGATTGTCCAGCTTGCTGGATGAGATGCGCGATTTGCTTGAGCGTCAGAGGTGGGGTTTGTCTCGTTTGCGCTCGTTTTCTGAGCCAGGCAGTTAAGGAACCTTCAGGACGATAGGGCATAACCAGATACGCAACGTGAGCATCATCGATGATCTCCTCGCCGTGGTCATACAATGGCAGGATCGCGGGGTGATCGAGCTGAGCAATGGCGGTCGCTTCCCGCCAGAAGAGGCGTAGGGCATTACTTGTAGATTGCTGGTCCGACTGGATCATCTCCATCCGAATGAACTTGGCTGCGACTTGCCGCCGGACGCGGACATCTTCAATAACGTAGACCTCACCCATACCGCCTCTTCCGATTAATTGGAGAATACAATAGTGACTGAACCGTTTCCCTACGAGTGTCATAAACCCTCCCTGTTTTGCACATGTCCTTTTTCACAAGAAAGAAATCTTTTGACGAATCATATTTTCCGTTATGATAGATCTGCTCCCTGGCTTTGTTCTATCCTCCAACCATGCCCCAGGTCGTTTCTTCCATAGCCCACCATTGCTCCGTATTGGGAGTATTGATTTTGCATTTGTCATGAGACGGAAACCGGAGGACTCCATTGCGTGGGGAAAGCGTGCTCGCCCTTGCGCAGTCCGGGCATTCGATCAGCGCGATACCACTGTCCAAAAAACGCTTGGGTTCGATCGGGACCCCTATAGGACGCAATTTACACTCTTCACAAGAAGCATACCGGATGAGAAGTGGGTTTTCCAGGGACATCTGTACCATTGATTACTGTTTGCATCGCTTGATCACTCTTTACCCTAAAATCTGTCAACTCTTCGCTCTTACCACCAACAACAGCAAAAAACGAAGTGCTAGCACCGGATCTACACCCCCTATCGTTTCAGCTATCCTACCCTGAAGAAATGTCAAGTTGATAGAAAGGAGTAAAAAGTAATACAGACTATTAAACGAAAAACGAGTATCGAGAATTGATAAAGACACCCTTTCGCTCCTCAATTTCTTCAATGGCCTCTTAAAGGCAGATGGTGTCTGGGGAAGGCGCAGCAGGCCCAATAGCACAGAGAAGGAAAAGGACTGCCAGAATGCCAAAGGATACCAGCTCTATGAGCACACGAAGGCGAACTCCTTGACGAAAGTGAGGTTTCGCTGTAAAGAAATCCACCATCGCCATGAAAATGATGAGAAAAAAACCGGAGAGGATGCAGCCACAGAACTGTTGCGACGTTCAGACTGAACCTTTCCCCTGCGTCAAGCAATCCACGATATTGTCCGAGGAAATAGTAAGGAACAATGCCAGCCGACACTGCTCCTATTATAGCTATTGTCTCAATCAGCAACTCAAAGAGAAGAATGATGCCAATTGGGAACCGCGATTCTGTAGTATGACTCTTTTCCATCATCAAATCCTTCTGAAACATTCTCATTTCTTTTGACCCACGTGAAATATATCAGAGCCAGATTGGGTATTGTCTCAGACTCTCGTTCGTGCGCCATCTCCAGGCAGAGCTTCAAAGCGTTCACCAGCGTATGCACCATCTGCCCAAACACGAGCCAAGCGGATCAAGTGTCTTGTCCCTTTGATTAACCCTAGCGTGGCCCCATCTCGATCTTAGATGGAAGCAACATAAACGACAACCGTGAGCAACAAGCCCATCATATCTATCAAATTTGTGCTTTCATGCCATGAATATGCCTGGTCCGTTCATACTTGGCTCCCGATACTCTGACGACCCAGTCGCCAACTCTCCAATTTGCTCCATATGCCCCTTTGCTATTCCCGTAACAAGCTATTCTCTCCTTGAGAAGAAGTCAGTACACGTTGGAGGTAGAAGAACAGTCCACCAGCTATTCCACCAATCGGCGCTGTGATCCATCCTAACAGGATCAGGCTCTCCCAAAGCATAAAGAGTAGAGATGTGAGCATATATATTAAGCTGTTGCCTGAGGATGGCTGTGAAGACAATATATAGCATGTCCCAATGAAAGGATACGCGGCTGTATTCCCTAAAACCCCTGTGAATATGCCGCGCCAGATGGTCGCTCGTCCGGATCTCACCATGAAACGCCACCAGATGAGTACACCAATCGGCAGGGATGCCAGGGGACCAGCGATCGCCAGGTAGTACAGGCTTTGGGGGGTCACAAAGTGGCTAAAGAGCAGAGCGGTCACTTCTGAGAGCAGGCCGTAGCCCAGCCCCAGGAGCAACCAGAAAACCCAGTGTGGTCGCGCAACCGATGTCTGGGAATGCTTGCTCACGCGCTCCTGGCAAGGGGTATCGTCCTGTTGAGGAACCGTTGGCAAGGGCCAGAAGTGTGTCAGTGTACGCTGCAGATAGACAAGGATGATACCAGCTATCCCACCGATTGGCGTGGTAGCCCATCCTGCCAGGAAGACGGCTATGTACCAAAATGGCCCGAATAGCATCCCAACCAAGAGAAGCGTCACAAGACTCCCAAGTGCTCCAACAGTGAATCCACGCAGGACCGTCACTCGCCTGGGTTCAACCACATAGAACCACCAGGAGGGCAAACCGATGAGTAAGGCGGCTAGCGGGGCAGCTATATAGAACACCATTCCATTGCTCATATCCTGGCCCGAGATGGTGTGGTAAGCGAGGACGGCAGCAGTCTCTGCTGCCAGAACAATGGCCAGAATAAGCAATGGCCAGAATATTCTTGGAGGGCGGACAGACGACATTTCAGGGTAGAAGAATGACATGAATACGTTCCTTCCTTTCCCTCGCGAAGAGGGGTGAGAGGTGCTTTTCCTTTGCTTCTGACAGGGCTAGATGGAAGATTGCTACCATCAGCCGCAAAGGAAGTCGCGATATATCAACAGAATAGTTCCTCACCTATTTGACAAAACAGCACGTATCGCATGCTTATTTCGCGGCTGGTAATAAAAATCTCTCTCCTGGCAGGAACGTTCTGGCCCATCTCTGCACCACCTCCACTTCTGGAGCAACTACTCCTCTCTTCCAGCTGTAGCCAGGAGATAACCATCCTGCTCAGAAGCTGTTAGACTCATAAAAGTAAACGCGTTTACTTTTATGAGTCTAACAGCTTCTGAGCAGGATGTCAAGAGAAATAAACGTGTTTATTTCTCTTGACGTATTCTCTCGTCATCTCGTTGCGTATCGCGTGGGTTGAAGCACCCCATAAAGCAGAAGACAAGCTCACCGTGCCCCTCTCTTCGCTGTTCACATGTGAGCTTAGCCATTATTCAGAGCGCAGAGAAAAAAGGATCCCCACCACAAGCCCGCCACTACCAATTCCCATAAGAACCCTGGCCAGGCACTTTTCCCACCGTGCTGGCAGATTGGAAAGCTGTTCATCCCCTGGATGAGGGATCGCTTCAAGACATTGTAACACCCCTCGCTTACGCCATGACCAGCAACAAAGAACGATGCATCCAAGAGCACCACTCCCATAGGCTGCCGTATGGGCCCATTCGTCCGCTAAAAAGAGCGCTTTTTGGGTTGGCGGTACCAACGAAGCCCATGGCTCCCTCAAAGTGACTCCCCCTCCTTGAGCCATGCAATATCCTACCACTCCTGCCACAAGGGTCATGCCTGCCATACCTATGAGAATCACCAGCAGTGGCCGAAGCAGATGAGAGGCCAAAAGCCTGGGGTGTTGTGGGAAAAGACGCGCGCTTAGGACCACTGGAATGCTTGCACATAATCCCGCCCACCACGTAGCGATCACACCCCATTCCAAGGCGAGGAACGTAGGATCTTGCAGATTCCAGTAATCGATGTGACCAAGGGTAAAATACTCAACGCAGAGATGGGCTGTTACCTGATCCATAAGAAGGCCATACGCAACCACCCCTCCAATCGTCAGCAAGACAATCTGTATGCTTGCACCAATGCCCTCGAGAAGCTGACGGGCATCACCAGATTGCTGCCGCTCCCTGTTCTTCGAACTACTTTTCTGTCTGTCTCGATCCTCATCCACAACCGTTGGAGGTTTCTTGTGGTGCTCCATCACCCATCCAATCACAAGCAGGACACCTCCAAGGAAGCAGAGAAGGCCCCCCAGAGGCACAACAATCACAAGCAAGAAGACCATAATATCTCCTTGAAGCGTATGGAAACCGTTCGGCATTCGGTCCCATCACAGGGCATTTTCAACTACGGGGACAACGTTTGCATGCACAGGAATATCTTGTTCTTTTACAGAGCCGATTCCAGGCGTGGAAGGAGATAACCGGAATCAAACAAGCGGCCTAACCACCACTCGCCCTGTCTCTCATCGACTCCTCCCGCACGCATTCTTCGTTATAACTCAGCAATACATTGCGTTTCGTATGCATAGGTAGGAGCTTACGCTCTTTCCCCGCATCCACACAGGACATGCGACTTTCACCGCATCCGGCGTTTCAGTACTCGACTTGACCTTTTGGCCCTTGCGTTTGAGGTGATGGATTTGGGTTACCCCAGTGAGGCGCACCAGTTCGAGCACAGCACAACCCGTCGCGTGACAACCTCCACTATGCTGGAGAACATGATGTCACTACTCAAACTGTCATCTGCTTTCCTCACTTCGTCCATTTTTCCCCTCGTCAAGTGTCTTTCCCTGGCGGATCTTCACTATGTCCACGCCATTACAGCGTGCCATTTGATTACTACGCCGCCGCCGCCCTCTGTCCCGCGTGCTGGCATTCTCGCACCCCTTTCGGGAAAGCGGTATCAGAGTTCCCCAGTTCCGTGTGAACATGTTCCAGCGATCCGTAGCTGCCTGCTGTACGCCGGGTGCACGTATGAGATACCCCTCGTTGATTCGTAAGCAACGAGGCAAAGGCACCTTCCCTTTTGGGCCAAGTGTATCAGCCATTTCACTTGTTCAACTTTACGACGCTTCAAACACAGGTTCCTCTCGTCAGCATAGATCACAGGGGTAGCCCTTCTCTTTGTTTGGCTCAAAGAGGTCGGTACATTATCAGCGGGCTTCACACCCCGGAAGATGCCATCTTCCGACGCATGCCGCTTCCCCTCGGATTGGTATCCAAATGGGCCTTTTCAGGCAACACGTTCATCCGTTAAAGGGCGCACTACAAACAAGTTGACAATACCCGCGCCAAGGCAGGCCACTAGAAATTACCACACCACAGCGCTAATTCAGCCTACGTATACCTGGCTTCCCCAAAGAGGGAAGATGCCAATCCCCTCACACACATAAACGTGTTTACTTCTCTTGACAATCTTGTGCCCAGGCACTATACTACTAAAAAGTAAACACATTCACTTTTGTGGGCTGGCAAGAGACCAAGATAGTGGGAGAAATCATGAACGAGAAGCAAGAAGGGGAAAGGACACGAAAAGGCGACCTGACGCGCCAGCGCATTCTCGAAAGCGCTCTCCTTCTGTTTGAGTCCAAAGGATATGAAGAGACCACGATGCGAGACATTGCGGCAGCAGTGGGATCTTCACCAGGGCTCACGTATCGGTACTTTAGAAGCAAAGAAGAACTGGTGTTAGAGCTCTATCACAACCTGTGTGCGCAACTGGAAGCCTATGCACATGAGCTTGCTCCTGGCTCGCTGCCTGAGCGTTTTCACGCGATGGTTGCCAGACAGTTGGAGTTGATGGCCCCCCATCGTGCAGCACTCAGCGCTCTTTTTGGTGTCACCCTCAATTCTCGCTCAAACGCAGGGGTGTTTAGCGAGGGCACGGCGGATATTCGCCGTCGTGGCAGAAAGACCTATTTGGAGATCATTCTGGGGGCCAAAGATGCACCAAAAAAGTCCCAGTGCGAGGATTTGGCCACCGTGCTCTATGGCATGCACCTGGCCATGGTGCTTTTCTGGCTCATTGATGAGAGCAAGCAAGCTGGCAGGACACACCTTTTGCTCGCGTTTCTCCGCGATCTGCTCAAATTGATGCAGCCGCTTCTCTGGCTCCCGCCCGTCAGGCAGACACTGGCCCGGCTGGTTGCCATTCTCGGCCCCATACTTGGCGATGGGAGGCTGACAATGCTACCCGCAGAAGGAGTACATGACAACCCCTAAGCCCGTCTGTGGTTCTCATGCAACCCTTCTTGCCAAAGCAAAGCCATAGCCGGAACGAGTATCGAGTTTTGGAGAAGCGCCGCCGAAAATGCATCTTCTTACAGACACGTGGTTCTCCCAACCGCGCTCTCGTCGTCTTTCCAGCTCTGACAAAAGGGCAGTTACTAGTTGCTTGCGAAGAGGTTGGGAGAAACACTGAGCAATTACCAGCGAAAGAATGACTATTGCGACGAAGAAGAGAAAGGGAATTCGATGATGTCAAATGTCACCTCTGAAATAGCATTTGTCCGACCTCCTAGCGTGTTCTGGCTCTTGTTTGGACTATGTGTTGTCCTTACTTCAGGGCTTACTACTTTTCTTGTTTCTTTGTGCATTCCTCTCGCCAGTTTTCTCTTTATTCAAGCAACCCTTGCTGCCCTGCTCGCAGGGGGACTACTCTGGTGGATCGTGATCGTGCGGCCCAGACGCGCGACCCTCAAACGTGGCTTCCTGGTTAGAATAGTAGGAAGTGTGCTTGCTCAGCCACTCATGTTCCTGAAGCTGCACTCATAGCTGCGCTCCCCTGGCCGACCTGGATTGGAGATCATCTGCTGCGACCAGGGACGTCAACCATAATTGCGTTGGTCATATGGGACCTGATCCTTACAGGATGGCTCACCATTCCCATAGGAGGGGCAACTGGAGTGCTACTCATCTATCTCCAGCGAACACTGACGCGGCGCTATGGGCCGCGAGAAATCATCAGAGCGCAATAAGGGAATATATCACCGTGTATGGGAGGATTCATACGGTATGCTCAGACCACGTACAGTCAAAGCTCGCCTTCTCGAACGTTTCATCTTTAACTTCCGGGTGAGGTCAGAAGTGCTCACTCGCCATTTGCCTGTTACTTCTCTCTGTCCTCAGGTCTTTCATGGATGGAGCGTGGTGTCGTTTTGTATCCTGAAGTTGGATCGTGTAACACTTGTGCCGTTGCCATCATGGCTTGGCTTGGAGACCATCTCCTGCGCCTATCGGTGTGGTGTGATTGATATCACCGACACGCAACCTGTGCCATCAGTCTATATTCTTAGGCGCTATACAGACCGTTCGCTGATCTCGTCCCTTGGGCCATGGGTATTTGCGGACCCTATCGCTAAAGTGTGCGCTTCTCTTACGCAAGATGGGACTGTTCGTACGATTGGTGTCCATCACGATGGCCAATGCTTGTTTTCGGCCTCATTCCAGCCATCCCTCTCTCCCTGTGTGCTGGACTCACACGTTTTTGACTCCCTTGATACTTTCGCTCGTTTCATGAACCTGGGTGAGGCAAGTTATACCCTAGCGACCGTTCCAGGGGCACTGGCCAGAGTCGATCTGCAGAAAAGTGAGACGCAGTACACGACCCTCCAGGCCACGGTAGAGTATAGCTTCCTGGATGATCTCTGGCAGCATAGGGGATTAATCTTTGATAGTGCTGTGCAGGCAACGGGAGGAGTTTACAAGTGGACATATCAAGGCCTTGTGGAAAGGAGTTGCTATCCATGTTTACCGTAGAAGATGCCCCACGCGAGAGCCAAAGCTGCTCTGGCCCCAATATCTTCTCTTGTATAGCACCGATCTATGACTGGATGAACCTGCTCATCAGCTTTGGCTTGATTCGTTTCTGGCGCGATCGAGCAGCACGGTATCTCGCTCTCAAAGCGGGTGAAACAGGCTTAGATCTCGGGACAGGGACAGCTGACCTCGCCATCGCAATCATACAAGCTTCAGAACCGGGAGCTCATGTGATCGCAATAGACAAGGCCCCTGAGATGCTCGAACGAGGAGAGCGGAAACTACGACAGTTAGCACTCCACGATCGGATCGAACTCAGAAGAGGTGATGTTACCTCCATTGACGTACCAGACAACAGCGTAGATGGGTGTTGCTCTGCCTTTCTCGTACGTAATCTTGCAGATATTCCGCAAAGTTTCTGGGAGATGCGACGCGTCGTCCGTCCTGGTGGTCGGGTTGTTTGCTTGGAAGTCAGTCATCCTCCTAGCAACTTCTTCAGGCATCTGTTTCATTGCTACTTCTACACCTGTGCGCCCTTCTTCGGTCTGCTGCTCGGCCAGAGGTTTGAAGCCTACCGATACCTGCCAGCTTCTCTCAAGCATTTCCCCGATGCGCCGCACTTGAAGGTGATGATGGAAGCGTGTGGCTGGAGTGATGTTTGCTTTCATCATCTCAATGGGGGCTTAGTAGCTATTCATCTTGGGACGAAACGGGAAGTAGGATGTACAGGATTCCATTCAGTGCTCGAAGCAAAGGAAGCATGACCATGATCTCAACGGATTTCTGCCCGATGTGCGGTGCAGCAAACAACAAGCAAGCATACTCCTCCTCCTGCTTTGCCTGTGGACAGCCCCTGACAGCCAGTACGCCTGGTGAGCCTACACAGGATGAAGCGTTGTTGCACCAACGCTACCAGCTCGGCGCAATTCTTGGTACTGGCGGCTTCAGCATGGTCTATCGTGCGCGTGATCTGGAAGCCGAGCGCAACGTCGCCATCAAGCAGATTCCCCTGCATGGACGAAGTGCGCAAGAGGTGATTGAGGTCACTGACATGTTCAATCGCGAAGTTAGCTTTCTCTCTCAATTGTGCCATTCCCAGATACCACAGCTCTTTGACCATTTCAGTGATCACGGCCATTTGTACCTCGTGCTCCAATATCTCGAAGGATCTACCCTGGAGAGGTATCTGGAAACACACATGACCCAGGGCAAACCGCTCCGGATCGACGAGGTGCTCTTCCTGGCGTTTCAGCTCTGCTCTGTGCTGGAGTACTTGCACACCCGCCAACCTTCCATTATCTTCCGCGACCTCAAGCCAAGCAACATCATCCGCTCTCAGAGCGGCAAGCTCTCTCTGATTGACTTCGGCATCGCACGCACCTTCCGCCCTGGCCAAGCCCGTGACACCCGGCGGCTGGGCTCGCCGGGGTACGCTGCCCCCGAGCAGTTCGGTCGGGCGCAGACGACTCCGCAATCCGATATCTACAGCCTGGGCATCATCTTATACAAGGTGCTCTCAGGGCAGGATCCTACGGAATACCTCCAAGACCTTGCTCCCTTGCGTCTCGACCAGGAAGTCGGCGGAAGCCAACTCGCTGCCCTGGTACAGCGTATGTGCTCGCCTCATCCCTGCGAGCGACCTGCCACAGTAGGCAATATCGTTGTCGAGCTGGAAATGATTCGCCAGCGGCGTACAGGTCGGGAGATGGACCGCCTCTGGCAGCCTCCAACACCTCAGGACTTTCCTGCATCTGGAGGGAGCCACCCATCCAACCAGATCCAGCGCCCCACTTCCTGGCCGTATCACCGCACCGGTCGGCGAAGGGTTCTGATCGGCCTGGGGACGCTGATCGCCGGCGGAGCGGTCGGTAGTATCTGGTGGGCAAACACGTTCCATCCCCATCCCCGTCTCGATTTCCATCCCTCCTCTTACGTCTATCGAGGACATCGAGAGAAGGTGATCGGCGTGGCCTGGTCGCCCGATAGTAAGCGTATTGCCTCAGCCTCTGAGGATGGGACACTGCAGGTCTGGGATGCTGTCAATGGCAGGCAAATCTGCAGTTACCAAGGATCTTTCGGGGGGAGAAGAATGTGGCCTGGTCGCCCGACGGGCGCTACGTCGCATCAGGCTCCACAAATGGGACACTGCAGGTTTGGAATGCAGTCACCGGGAGTCCTGTCCTTCTCTGTCAAACGCAGCCAGGCTCGATGAGTGCCGTGGTCTGGTCGCCTGATGGCAAACACATTGCCTTGGTCTCCTGTTATGGGACAAGAGTAGAAGTCAGGGAGGCAACTACAGGGAAACTTGTCTTTACCTACCTGGTACAGACGCACCCGGGAGAGTCGGGGTTCGTGAGTGCCGTGACCTGGTCGCCTGATGGCAAATGCATCGCCTGGGCTAGTGGAGATGTCCAGGTCTGGGATGCAACGACGTGGAAACACATCGCTACCTATCGGGAGATACCAGGGTGGGTAACTGACGTAGACTGGTCGCCTGATGGCAAACACCTCGCCTTGGCTAGCGGGGATGTCCAGGTCTGGGATAGAGCCGCTGGACAAAGTATCTTTACTTACCCCGGGCAGGAAGGCGGGGTGAGTGCTATAGCCTGGTCGCCTGACGGCAAGCACATCGCCTCTGCAAGCAAGGATGTCCAGGTCTGGGATGTACCTACGGGGGAAAACGTCTTTACCTATCCTGAACAGAGAAATACGGAAACCATCATAGCCTGGTCACCCGATAGCAAGCGCATCGCTTTGGCCTATACCTCCGATAAAATAGTGCAGATCTGGGATGCGCCATAAGGGGTCTCGACATATTTTCCCATGTGCATTAAATTAAGAGCCAATCAAGGCCAGAGAGAAGCAGTTAAGCCTGACAGGCTTCAGCCGCTCGACGATTGACCTGACATCCCGATTGCATCATGCGACGCAAGCGGCGCATGAGTGGGTGCAAATGTCGCGAGTCTGTCAAGCATTTTGTGGACTTTCAGTATTTGTCCCCGCCGCCTGGTACGCAAGTGTTCTGCAAGCAAGGGAGCAAAACGAGCTTCCCAGTCGCGGATCACCTCATGAGTGAAGACCCAACCGCGCTCAAGGAACATCTCAGCGAGATCCCGCAGACTCAGTGTATAGCGCAGCCGCCAGAGCACGACAAGCAGAACGAGATCGGTTGGATAGTCCAGAAAGTTGAAAGGCGTGTTAGTGCGCTCATTGAAGATATGGTGGCACCCTCGGCAACGGAATATCCGGTAGCTAAGTGTGGTTTTCCTGTTTTGTTCTCTCGTCGTTACAGACAGGCAAGACGGGCAGTTCATCGGGCACGCCTCCCCAAAATGTTTCTGTGCCGATCAGTCGATCACACTCTAGCGGAACTTCGCTTAGAGCATCAGTAAAATAGTGGAGGAGAGAGAGTTGTCTGGGATTTCTGGAAAACGTTGCTTTCCTCTTGACCTGGAGTCCACTCCAGCATGTATAGTTCTGATATGGAAGCAGTATGTACGATTCGACAAGTAGCTCAACGGACGGGCCTCTCCATAGATGCTCTGCGTTACTATGAGCGTATCAGGCTGATTGGGCCGGTGAGACGAGCGGCAAACGGCCAGCGTCAGTACAGGCAGGCAGATCTCGATTGGATCAATTTGATCATACGCTTACGTGAGACCGGTATGCCTCTCACGCAAATCAGCTACTTTGCTCAGTTGCGCCGCCAGGGTCCACAGACGACCACGGAACGTCGTCTCATCCTGGAAGACCACCAGCGCCTTCTAGCACAACAGATACAACAGCTGGTGCAGCATATGGAGGCGTTAACCGAAGAAATCGTCTGTTACAAAGAGCGGGAAGAGATCCTGGCTGCCTCGTCTCCTGCCATCTCTTTTCCTGCGACGACGACAGAAGAAGAGGAGGGAATACGATGACCATCGCTTCTCCATTCATAGCCCAGGCGACAGATACTGATGTGGTTGCTGGACATGACCTGAGCGGGAAAACGGTGCTGGTCGCTGATGCCTCATCGGGTTTAGGTATTGAGACCACCCGTGCATTGCTCTCAGCGCATGCTGAAGTGATACTCTCTGTATGCGTCCTCGCAAAAGGAGAGCACGCTGCTCAGCAGTTGCGCGAAACCACGACTAATCAAGAGGCACATATTCTGGAAGTGGATCTCGGTTTGCTTGCCTCGATCCGCCAGGCAGCATCGCAGTTTCTTGCTCGGTGGGCCACCTTGCATGTCCTCGTGAATAACGCAGGAGCCATGGCTACCCCCCAGGGCGTGGCCTTGGATGGCTTTGGACTGCAATTGAGAACGAACTATCTGGGGCATTATCTGTTAACGTGCCTGGTCCTTCCTGCCCTCCTCGCTGCAGCACCACCTCGTGTCGTGGTGCTCTCATCCAGCGCCCATCATCGTTCTGACATTCACTTCGAGGATCTCCAGTATCAGAATTGCCCCTATGACAAATGGAAAGCGTGTGGGCAGTCGAAAACAGCGAATGCCTTGTTTGCTGTCGGCCTGACCCAATAATTTGGAGACAGAGGCATTACCGTCAATGCAGTGAATCCGGGTGGGACACTTACCGAACTGCAACAACACTTGTCGTCAAAAGATCTGCTAGCGCTTGGGTGGATCGATCAGGAAGACCAGGATACCTCTCATTTCTAATCTCCTGAACAGGGGCGCAACGTCAGTATGGGCCATGTAAGAGTAATGCCGGATGTGCAGCCGGCGCCTTTACAGTTGTATTCATCCGGGCGGATAGAGTCAAAAGAATTCAGAAATACATGTGCGTGTGATAGCTCTTGATGCTCAATGAGAGAAGAGGGAAAGAACAATGACACAGAAATCAGGCAAACGGATCATCGTTGTGACCGGAGCGGGCAGTGGCATTGGACGTGCCTGCGCTCAGCGGCTTGCCGGACCAGATGTGAATATAGTAGCTCTCGACCGCAATCGAGACTCGGCCAGGGAAACAGTAGCCTTGATCGAAAAGGGGGGATTCCAAGGGGCCGCGGTGGAATGCGACATCACCCAGCGCGAAGCCATTGTCAATGCCTTCGCCTCTCTCGGCTCAGTTCATGTGCTCGTCAATAGCGCTGGGGTGGAAGATGAAAAGACGCTCGAAGGCATCGCTCCAGAAGATATGCGCCGCATGTACGAGGTGAACGTCGTTGGCCTCTTCAGCGTGTCCCAGGCTGCTCTCACCCGCATGTCGGAGGGCGGGAGAATCATCAATATCGGCTCACGCGCCTATCTTGGGTCGCGCTACCATGCCCATTACGTCGCCTCCAAAGCAGCCGTGGTTGGCCTGACGCGCACCATGGCGCTTGAGCTCACCAGCCGGCAAATAGCGGTCAACGTGGTCGCGCCGGGGCCGGTCATGACACCGCTGCTGGCAGGACGGTCTCAAGAGAACCTGGCGCAGCTCGCAGCCAGCTATCCCGGCGGGCAAATGCCTGAAGCTGAGGACGTCGCTCAGGCCGTTGCCTTCTTTGCTGATCCCGCGACTCGCTTTATCACTGGGCAGGTGCTGCTTCTCGACGGAGGCAGGTCCCTTGGAGGCAGCGCGTGAGCACATCTGTGGGTTGTGTTGCAAAAAGGTTCTGTCAGAACTGAGAACACAGAAGCTCATCGTGGAAATCGAATGCTAAGGATATTGCGGTCTCTTGCTAGGAGGCTGCTTGTACCGATGTCTTCAAGGCTGTCAGCCGATCAAGGAAAGCTCGTCGCTGTTCTGAGCGTGAGGATGGTTCTTCCATGGTGGAGCGAGGGCAGAGAGAGTTCCTTCATTCGTCAAAGGCAGAACAGAAACGAGCAGCCGAGTCAAAATTTCGGTAGTGACTCTTGAAAGAAGTGGTAAAATAGAGGTCAGGAGGACTGACCATGACAGCAACCCCATCTCTGCCAGCATGCCCCAATCCTGCGTGTGCGCAGCCACACGTCACTCGCAATGGCAGTAGCAAAGGACGACAGCGCTATCAGTGTCGTGGATGCGGCCGCTTCTTTGGCGAAACGGAAGGCACACCGATGTATGGCCTGCATACGCCAGTAGCCGAGGTGGCTCAAGCGCTCCTGGTCGTGATGCGCCGAGGAAGTCTGCGGGCGGCGGAAGAGATTACTGGACACAAGTACGAGACGATTGGCCAATGGCTGCGGCGAGCAGGCGAGCATGCGGAGGCCTTGACGGCCATTCTCACGCAGGATCTGCACCTCACAACGGTAGAAATCGACGAGTTTTGGTCCTTCGTGCGCAAAAAAACGGAGTCCCCGACGAAGCTGATGCCGGTGAACGCTGGGGATGCCTCGTGCAAGATCGCCCTAGCCGCTTCATCGCCGCCTGTGCCACAGGACGCATCGGCGACGATCTCGTCGAGCGAGCGGTCACCCTCACCGTAGCATGCACGCAGGGCCATCCGTTGAACTGGTGCAGCGATGGCTGGCGGGGGTATGCCGCGATCCTCACTCGAGCCTATCGTCAGCCTCTACGTTCGGGCCAGCGCGGTCGGCCCCCACTGGTCGTCCCTCCACATGTGTGCTTGACGCAGACCATCAAGCATCGCGATGAGCATGGGAAACTGCTCTCCGTTGAGATCCGTGCCGCCTTGGGCGAGGTGATCTCCCAACCCGGAACCGTCCATATTGAGCGGGTCAACGGCATGCTCCGCGATCGGCTCAATGCCCTCACCCGCAAGACCCATGCCTTTGCCAAACGGGACGCTACCTGGGATGCCCTGGTCCACCTGCAGCTTTTTGAACACAACTGGATACGCCCTCATCGCGCATTACGTCTCCCAATGCCTGCGGAGTCGCGACGCTATCAGCCACGCACTCCTGCCATGGCCTTGGGACTCACCGACCATCCCTGGTCCTGGATCGCGTTCTTGACCACTTCTCTCTACACCACTTCTCAATAGAGTCACTACCCAAATCTTAGTTGACAGAGCATTATCATCACACCTTCATTCTTGCAACACAACCGGCGGAAAGCGGTAGCCTTGTCGTAGGGAGGAGTGGTGTGTGTTTTCATACAGCTATTCTAGCATATTGTTCAGCTATCTACCAAATTGACAATACCGTAATTTATTTGCAAATGAACCATTTCCGCTTTATCTTGTATATAGAACAGAGGATGCTTGAGAGGATGGAACTTAAGTCCCCTATAGGACATCGGCTCTTATGATGGTTGACTTATGCTTTGAAGCTCTCATTGTGGTAAAACCTGCGCTCTGGCCAATGGCGAATCGGAAGGAGCATGGTTTCATCGCAACGAATACACACGATATGCACCCATACTCATATAAGCATGTGTCCTCTCACAGAGAAGAAAGGATGGATCCATGATATGCCTTCCGACGAAGACCTTTTTCGCGCATGGCAAAAGGGGAGCGCCGCCGCATTAGAGGCACTTGTGCAGCGTTATCATGCTCCTCTGCTTGCCCACCTCTATCACCTACTGGGAGGAGATGTACAAAGCGCGGAAGATCTTGTGCAGGAAGCCTTCGTCAGCCTGGTACGCGACGCATCAGCGTATCAGTATCCACGGCCCTTCCGTCCCTGGCTCTATACCATCGCTCGGCGGCTGGCCCTCAACGATCATGCGAGTGCCTATAAGCGACACGTCGACCTACGGGCGCCCATTCCTGAGAGAGAAGCTAGCGAATCTGATCCTGCCATCTGGCTGGAACGCTGGGAGCAGCAGCACGAATTGCGACAAGCCCTTGGATATCTTAGCTTTGAACAGCGAGAAATACTCAGTCTCCGCTACGGAGAGCAACTCAGTGTTAAAGAGCTAGCAATCATGCTTGGCATCCCCGAAGGGACGGTCAAAAGTCGTACCTTTCATGCTCTGCGGCAGTTACGTCTGCATCTCAAACAGCCAGTGCACCGTGACGTCCCGGAAAGAAGAGGTCAACAGTATGGATAATTCTCCTCATCAGCTAGAGAAGCCGCGCGAGAATGACTCGTTACCAGAGACATTGCAACACATTGCCCACTTCTATGCTGCGCAGCCAGTGCCACACCCATCTGCTCAGGCAACACAGAACATCATGGACCGCCTTTTGCGCGAAGAGACCGCTAGAATGCGAACGACCTTGCACTGGCACTCCTCGCCCTGGCAGATCTTGCGCATTGCTCGCTGGCAGATGGTTCTGTTAGGTCCTGTGTTCTGGATCCTCGGCGTTCTGCTGTTTGCAATGTGTTTTCTCATCGCACCCTTCCTTCGTGGGCAAGATATCGCCAATCTGCTCATCATCCTGCTGCCATTCGCCCCTCTTGTAGGCATCATCCATGCTCTACGGACACTTGCGCTGCGCACTCACGAAGTCGAAGCCAGTTGCGCGACCAACATCATCGAGATCACTGCTGCACTTGCTCTGGCAATTGTCGGATTCGACATTCTACTCGGAATGATTGCAACTGTTGCTCTTGCCCTGCTCAACTTCGCGCCCTTCGTCGCGTTGTTGCTCACATGGCTCGGCCCGCTGTTGCTCCTAACTGGCATCTCGCTTCCTGTGGCATTGCGCTGGGGAACGCTCCCCGCCCTCCTGATTGCAGGAGTCCCCTGGCTGCTTCTCGTCACGGCAGCGTACATGTCTCAATCTCCTGCTCTGGATCATGTTTCTCTCGTGAGCCAGAATACAACACATCTTGCATTCTGTGGGCTATGCGCGCTGATCGGACTGCTGCTGCTGCTGCTGCTGTTCCTGCGCGGCTCAAACTGGCAACAATACTTACTGCACTACAGTTAAAGAACCTGAGCTTCCGAGGCACTCATCTTTACTCTACAATGGAGAAAACATCATGAAAAATCTATGGACGGTCTTCCGGTTTGAATTGCTGCTCTCTTGGCGTGGGGCGATGGCATGGTTACTCACCCTGATTATAGCATTGGTGGGAATGGGAATTTCTATGCTGGTGAACCAGGTGAACGATCAATGGTGGGGAAATCTCTGCTTAGCTCTCGGTTTGCTCACGCTCCTGCTTGCCTTGACGACCGGAAATCAGATCCAGCGTGACAGCGAGCGTCGTCTGGATGGCATCGTCCTGAGCACGCCCCTGGCGACGGGGTCTTATGTGCTTGGAAAGTACCTAGCTGGTCTTTTCTCGTTACTGGTTTATGCCGGAGTAGCCTGGCTAACGTTCGTCGGCAACTCATATATACTTTGTGGGCAACAGTATTATAGTCCTGTACTTGGGCCAAATGTCTATATACAAGCCTGGCTCCTGCTTGTTCTTGTACCAGTGTTGTTCGCAGCATCACTGACACTCTTTGGGCTTACATGGACACGCGGGCATCGCGCACTCATCTCGGTTCTGGTCGTAATCATCTGGATGGTCCCTTATCTCGTCCAGGTTCCCAAAATGCTCACCATTTCCTTCTATATGCCTCACGATCTACTCTATACCGCAAACCACTTCATTGGTGACGGCGATTTCATCGACTCTTCCGTCAAGTTTTTAGTACAACGAGAAGATCAGGGAGTTACTTCCACCATTGTGCAACAGATGGTTCACCTCTATCAAACCGTGGTCATCCCTGAGCATCTGACGCTCAATTTGCTCATCAACCGCGTATTCTTTCTCAGCTTAAGCATCTTTCTGCTCATCTGCACACTCTCTGTCGTTCATCGTCAGCGCCAGGGAAAAATGTAATGAACCCTGGAAGAGAAAGGGGAAATTCTTGTCGACATTATTCATCGATCGACTCAGCAAACAATACGAAAAGCAGCGCTGGGCGCTCAAAAACGTCTCTCTGAGACTGGATAGTGGGATCGTGGGGTTAGTCGGCCCGAATGGATCAGGCAAAACCACCTTGCTGCGTATTCTGGCCACCCTGCTCACACCCAACTGCGGAAAAGTCCATTGGAAGGGGCAGGACATCCAGAAACGACCTCAGCTCCTACGCCGTGAGCTGGGCTATCTTCCCCAGGACTTCGGCATTTACCCGCAGCTTACCGCTCGCGAGTTCCTGACCTACATTGGTGAACTCAAAGGACTGTCTGGTCAGCATCTGAGGCGCCGCATCGAAGCGGTGTTAGAGCAAGTCAATCTAAGAGAGGATGCCAATCGACGTTTGCGCACCTACTCTGGTGGCATGGTACGGAGAATTGGTATCGCCCAGGCTCTGCTCAATGATCCCCACCTGCTTGTTCTCGACGAACCTACTGTCGGACTCGATCCCGCCGAACGGGTGCATTTTCGCGAAATCATCAGTTCGCTTTCTGATGAGCGACTTATTCTGCTCTCTACCCACATCATCAGCGATATAGAAGTCATGGCAAACGAGATGGTACTCCTCCAGCAGGGTCATCTCATCTGGTCGGGCACCACCAATGCTCTCTTAAATGATGCGACCGAAAGCGTCTGGAGTCTCACCCTTGATGCTGCCGACTACGAGAGGCTGCGCTTGCACTATCGCACAAGCCTTGCCTTGCGACGTGGGAGAACAGTCGAGATGCGCCTGATCTCCGCAGTCAGCCCCCATCCGAATGCCATACCCGTTGAACCAACGCTCGAAGAAGCCTATCTCTTCGTCACGCAGCAGGCAACTGCAGAGGAATCCGTAGCAATCAAGTAGTTCTCCACTGACACTGAGAAGGATGAGGTGTCGTCTGTGTAGGTACAGTGATCCGGAGATGGAACGCGGCAGAGCAGAAAGGAATCCTATGACCAATATCCTTGCATTTGCTAACCCCCTCCTCGGTGACAAATCACTGATTGCCATCAGGGAATGGGGCGGACGCAATGGTACCATGGGAGTCAACGCCGGCTTTGTCTCTCCGCTCGTTATGAGTCTTCAGCACCACTCCACCCACCAGTATGCCGATACCCAACTGGCTCTCGCTCTCCATGATGCCGAGGTGATGTCCTTCGCCGGCGCGCAGGACATCACCTCCTAGGCGTCGGCTACTGCCACCTCTTGCTCCCTCCACGCTCATCATGTCTCCCCACCTATCGTCAGTAACTCATTCCAACACGTCGTACAGCGCTGCAACCGCCTCGACTGCCGCATGGACCACGTTCGTTGCGTCCCCTGTACCCTAAAGCGGACTGGGCCGCGCCCCCATTGCGCATTGACCTCATCCACTAGCGTCATCACCCGCTCTTGCCGCTCGGTGCACGCTTGGCTCGCAGATTGGGTTTTGTCTCAGACTCTCGTTCGTGCGCCATCTCCAGGCAAAGCTTCAAAGCGTTCACTAGCGTATGTATCGTCTGCCCAAACGCGAGCCAAGCGGATCCAGTGTCCTGTCCCTTTGATTCACACGAGCGTGGCCCCCTCTCGATCTTGGATGGGAGTAGCAAGAACGACAACAAAGAGCAGCAAGCCCATCATATCTACCAAATTTGTGTTTTCATGCCATAAGGATGCCTGGTCCATTCATGCTTGGCTCCCGATACTCTGACGACCCAGTCAACAACGCTTCAATTTGCTCCATATGCCCTTTTGCTATTCCTGTAACAAGCTGTTCTCTCCTTGAGAAGAAGTCAGTACCCGTTGGAGGTAGAAGAACAGCCCACCAGCTATTCCACCAATTGGCGCTGTGATCCATCCTAACAGGATCAAGCTCTCCCAGAGCATAAAGAGTAGAGATGCGAGCATATATACTAAGCTGTTGCCTGAGAATGGCTGTGAAGACAATATATAGCATGTCCCAATGAAAGGATACGCGACTGTATTGGTAAATTCACTTAAGGGCTGACGTTTTTTGCACTCAAGGGTGGAATTTTGATGCGAAGGATTGGAATCCACAGGTTCGAGTTTGGGAATACGGCTCTGCAAGCGGATTTCAGCACACGACGTTGGTAAATTCACGGCAAGAGGAAGTGGAAAAGAGGTCCTTCTTTTTTTCGTTATGAGGGAAAGGGCTGAGTAGCAAAAAACCTTCGTTTGATGAGACATCTCTCTTTGAACAACACTCCTGATATTTCTGCCGTTGCGCGGTTCACGGCACGGGCAGTGATGCATGCACTACAAACCATGCAGGATCGGACGCTCGGAAACAGGGGCGTAACGGGAGAGCGCCCAGCATCAAACGGTGAGACGCGAAAGAATTTCTGCACATCGAAGTACTCCCTGTGGGTTCATGCTCAACTGGTTATGCGCCACCATACTCCACGCGTTGCGCACACTTTGTGCCAATCCCCATCCGCGTATGCGCGCTCGTTCCATTCCCAGTTCCTCGCTCAGTTGAGCAACGCGCCGGGCAAGCATCTGCTCCAGGTTGGGCACGAGAAGGATACGAGGCAGAGGGTTAAAGAACGAGGCCGCCACCTCATACCCAGGATCACCAACCACCCCCTTAGGATCAATAGCCAACCATGTATCACCTGAACGTAAGATATTATAGTGGTGCAGATCGCCGTGCAGCAGCATGGACACTTCCGCCGAGGCGCTTAATGTCGCGAAGAGATCCATCGCCTCGTCGACCAGGCGCGGCGGAAACGGGCCATAGCCGCCAGCATAGGACGCTCGGAGCTGCGTCAGGTCTTGCCCCAATTGCTCAACGGTCGGGAAGGTGTGCTCCCTGGGTACCGGTCGCCAGAGTTGACGCATAAACAGGCACAGCAAGGGAAGAAGTAAAGACAAGGCCATCCTTAGTTCGCTTCTTCGGTTGTGTTGCAAAAAAGGAAGCTGATCTGCTAGAGTGGAGGGAAAAAGCGAAAGAGGTCTCCTTTATGCGTATCCAAAGTCAAAATCCCTTTAAATGGCGCCACTTCCAGTCTGAGATCATTTTGCTCTGTGTTCGCTGGTATGTGCGCTATTCGCTGAGCTATCGAGACCTCGAAGAGATGATGATGGAGCGAGGCTTACACGTTGATCACACGACCATCTACCGCTGGGTTCAGCATTATGCGCCAGAATTGGAGCGGCGATGTCGTCCCTATTTGAAAACCACATCGGACTCCTGGCGGGTTGATGAGACCTACATCAAAGTGAAAAAAGAATGGGTCTATCTGTATCGAGCGGTTGATGCGCAGGGAAAGACACTCGACTTCGTACTCAGCCCAACCAGAGACGGAGAAGCCGCCAAGCGTTTCTTTCTGAAAACCCTTGCCGCCCCTCATACTGCTGAACCACGAGTGATCAATGTGGACAAAAACGCGGCCTATCCCAAAGCATTCAACGAGCTCAAAGCAAGAGGACATCTCCCCGAAAGCTGTGAGTTGAGACAAGTCAAATATCTTAACAATTTGGTTGAACAAGACCATCGTTTTATTAAACGCCTAGCCAAGCCCGGGATGGGCTTTTTCTCGTTCGAGACGGCAAGGCGAACCCTTCAAGGGTACGAAACGATGAACATGATCAGGAAAGGACAGTTGCAAGGGGTAGACAAAGGGGATGCAGAAGCCCAAGCAACATTCGTCACTCAATTGTTTGGGGTGGTCGCTTAAACAAAGCAGAAAGGGATATTTCTTACTCATCTTCTTTTCTTTAAATTTCTTGCAACACAACCATGGAAGGAACCTGACGCTCGATGGCAAAGCCGACCCTGCTTCCCGACCCAAGCTGCTTACATTTGAAGCTTCTTGAGGCTTCTGAGACAGTGATTACCGCCGCGGCGACGCTCACCAGTTGGTCTGGCGGCAAATGCTCGCGGTAAAATTGCAGAAGCGCCGCGTGTAATATCCCCCCTACTCCCGTGTGCTGGCATCCCTTTGGAAAGAACCAGGTCTTTCGATCCGGTGAACCATAGACGACCGAGCACACCTGGAAGACCTCCCCACGTATGCCTCCAATGATCTCAACTGTCTTCCATCCTCGTGACTCCTCTCGTCGCTCTGGTTGAACCGCAGCGGGGTAACCCTCCACGTACTCCGCAATCCAGCACAATTTCTGGCCCAGCAAACTGGCACGCAGTTCTTCAATGCTCCGCGTGCGAAACGGCTCCTCAGGAGGAAGACTGAGCACATGATGGTACCGCCGCTCACGCGCATACATCGCCTGCAATGTCGCATCTATGATTTCTTGGTGCTTTGGGGTCATCGAGAGCTCCTTGCGCCATCACCAGCTCCAGGCTATTCCTGGCTCTACCAGGAACGTTCTCTGCTGCTCTCTCGTCGTGTGGGAGACACATCACACACCTACGCTTCACACTCACTCTACAAGCCGTCCCAGACGTGTCTTTTCTTGTCTGAGAAAGGTCTCATCCTTCTTCTTCTATCGTATGTCCTTCCGGAAGCGCTTCCTCTCGCAGTCCCAACCTCACACTGGCTCATTTTTCTTCTGAGGAGGGGAAGCGCAGCGCGTCACAGCTCTGCGGAGACCGCGCTGCGCTTCCCTGATACTCCATCACCTACGCGTAGACAGGGACAAAAAACACATCGGCGATCGGCTCGAACTGCTCTCGATGGAGTTGAGGCTCAAGGTTCACAAAAACCTTGTAGCCCTCGTGCGCCTTGATCAATTCCAAAAAGGCGAGGCACAGCCCATCATCACTCCTCGATGGAAGCCACAGAGGCTCGGATTGGAAGGTCCAGTCGTCCAGCGTCGTCCCCAGGATGCTCAGGCACTCTTCAACCTGGTTAAATGGGATGTGCTCACACGACCACCCCTTCTCAAAAGAAGAAGGGAATTGTGTGTACTCGTGGCCACCAAGCCGGGAACGATAGGTGTATTGTTTTCCGACCTCGACTCTTGTGAGAGTACTTAAGATCGTGAAAGCAAGTAATCTGTGAATGTATTGGCTGCTCACTTGCTAAAAGCAAACAAACAGTGTAATTTCGCTTACTTGTTTGCTTCAATCAAGCAAGCAATCAGCAAAAGAGAGCCTGCTCGTTTGCTCGATTCCCTTCCTTTTCGTCATGTATACTCCAGGATAGGTGATCGTTTCCTCTGCCCTCCACTTCTGAGAAAGGCAATGCTATGGAAGTCGAATATGTTGGAAAGCGTGCTCACCTCTTCCACCTGCTACAGCAGCATCCTGAGTGGACCCTCCAACAGTCTGCTGATGCGGTCGGCTGCTCTCAGAGCATGGTGTGTACCTGGCGACAGCGGTTTCGAGAGGCCAAAGCCCAGAGAACGCTTGATGCTTCCATCTTCTTTTCCCGCTCTCGTGCTCCTCATCATCACCCGCCTCGCATTGACACCGAGGTCAAAGAGCGGGTGCTTTCGATCCGCCAGTCTCCCCCGGAGCTGTTCCAGCGCACGCCTGGGCCATTGGCAATCCTGTATTATCTGCAACGAGATGCGCGCCTTGCAGGCAAAAGCAGTCCGCTTGCCTCGTTCGACACGTACCATCTGGCGTATCCTGGATGCTGCGGGAGCTATTGAGCGCGATCCTCCCCGTCAGCGCTCTCCGCGTCTGCCAAGAGCTCACGCGGGAAGAAGTGCAACTCGACTTTAAAGATGTTTCCACCGTTCCTGCCGATCTGCATGATCCTGATGCCCGCGCGACAGCATGTGATCGAAGCCTGCAATGCGGGTCGACGCAGGCACCTCCATCTTGCTTGACGCACAGGTCCATGAAGACTTCCACGCAGAAACGGCGTTCCAAGCGGTTGTCTCCTTCTTGCGTCGCTATGGGTGTCCCAGCATCTTGACCGTTGACCGCGATCCCCGTTGGGTGGGCAGTGCAACGGCGCGCGATTTTCCCTCCGCCCTGTGCCAATTTCTCTTGTGTGTCGGTGTGCAGCCCAACGTCTTGCCTCCCCGCCATCCAGAACTCAACTGCTATGTGGAGCGCTATCATCGGACCTACAAGGAAGAATGTCTGTTCGTGCATCGTCCTGGGACGCTCGAAGAGGTTCGCAGCCTCACCGAGGCCTTTGAGCATTTCTACAACACCCAGCGCCCTCATCAGGGCACAGTTGTCGCAATCGTCCTCCCAGCCAGGCGCATCCTGTTTTGCCCACCTTACCCGCGCTTCCAGCCGTCGTCGACCCGGATGCCTGGTTGCAAGCAGTCCACGGGCGGACCTACGCGCGACGCGTCAAATCAGACGGCCGCGTGAGCGTTGATGGGGCCGACTATTCCATCAAGCAAGCACTGGCTGGGCAGTTAATCACCTTGAATGTCAATGCGGCTTCGCGTTGCTTCGAAGTCCTGCAGCATGAGAGCATCATCAAGCAACTTCCTATCAAAGGGCTGCAAGGCCAACGGATGCCACTGGATGACTACATTGCCTTGATGGAAGAGCGTGCCCGTTCAGAGGAACGACAACGCTTGATGAACCTGCGACGGCGACACCTCCAAGCTCGATAATCTGTGTAGTTGCTTGCGGGAGTTGCTTCGTCGAGGGTGATGCTGTCCGCTTTTCTGCTTGCTCGCTTCCTCTCCATCGCTTGCTCGCCTGATTTTCTCCCTCCCTGGTTGACCTTTTCCTCGTTTTTCGCGCTCATGCTCTTGTGCCTATACGTTTGCTTTTTACTTGAATGCTTGTTTTTTGCAATCTCAAGTACTCTTGCGAGAGTCGAGGTCGGAAAACAATACAATAGGGCTCAGGGACGCACTCCTCCGGCTTGATCCCCGAGCCCTTCAGCTGCACCGCAATCGTGAGGCGAAACGTCAGAAAGACACTGACAGGCGAATTCATCTTCCGAGTTTTGAGCCTGGTTTCCTTTTCTTCCCTGCTTTTCCATAATGCTCATGGCGTTTTGGAAATATACATTAATGGCACCATACACCTGGTATTTTCTTGAAGGTTCTCAATGCCGAGGAATGTGTAGCTGCTTTCACTCAAATAAGAAGGCGTTACTTCATTCTGATAGGTAATGTAAGTTCAGAGAGATGAGGAGCAGAAGCATGGGCTTTATTTATGAGGAAAGACTATTGGACTCACCTTATGTAGAAACCATTACGCATGGGCGAACGGAGGGTAATGGTTCTTCTCTCCGTCCCGCAGAGACGCATTGGCACATGGTCTTCGTAAAATACAATGGCAAGACCCAGGTCATAGTCGCTGGACCTTTGACGACATCTGGCATTGTATCTTACACAGAAGGAGCTGAGATTATTTGGGTCAAGTTTCAACTTGGCACATTTATGCCCCATCTTCCCACAAGGAAACTCCTGGAGGCCCAGACCAGCCTTCCAGAAGCCTCTGGACGATCTTTCTGGCTGCATGGCTCGACGTGGCAGTTTCCGAATTACGAAAATGTAGATACGTTTATAGATAGGCTTGTGCGTAAGGATGTGCTGGCTCGTGATCCACTTGTGAATGCGGTGCTACAAGACCGCCCGCAAGAGATGTCATCCCGTACAATACGGCATCGTTTTTTACAAGCAACCGGATTGACCCAAAGCCAGATTCGCCAGGCCGAACGTGCTAAGCGGGCGGAGGCGCTCCTATTGCAGGGCACATCTATCCTTGATACTGTTCACGAGGCTGGCTATTTCGACCAGCCGCATCTAACCAGATCACTGAAACAATGGATCGGACAGACTCCTGCACAAATTACCCGTAGGTGTAAATCAGAGAAACTTGCCATTTGATACAAGACTCCATCCTCCGGTTAGGGTATTCTACGGAAGGACGACAGAGATGACGGTCATCTTTGCTCAGTTCCAGGAAGCTTTTCTGGAAAGAAAACGCAGGACAGACAATTATTCGAAGGAGATGCTATGCAAAAAATCACCCCATTCTTATGGTTCGACAATCAAGCGGAAGAGGCTGCGCATTTTTATACGTCTCTTTTTAAAGATGCCAAAGTAGTGAGCATCACGCCTGGCCCGGACGGAACGGTTATGTCAGTGATGTTTCAGCTTGAAGGGCAAGATTTCTTGGCGTTAAATGGTGGCCCGCAATTTGCTTTCACTGAGGCCATCTCGTTTTTCGTGAAGTGTCAGACTCAGGAAGAGGTAAATGAGTTGTGGGAGAAGCTTTCCACAGGCGGAGAAGAAGGGCAATGTGGCTGGCTGAAAGATAAATATGGTTTGTCCTGGCAAATCGTGCCTGACGCCTTAAGCGAAGCACTTCAAAACAAGGACCCTGAGAAAGCTGGTAGAGCCATGCAAGCAATGCTTAAAATGAAGAAGATTATCATAAAAGATCTTCTAGAAGCATAGGGATACTAACGTGATAAGCGAAGTTCGGGTATGACCTGGTGTGCCATACCCGAACTTCGCTTATCACCCGCTTAGCAGACTCTGCTGATTGTTCGTCTAGTTCGGGAAAGCATACCCAATTTTGGGACCAAAAACAAGGTGTTGACGCATTTTCTCGCCAGATTAAGGTGTGAAACGTGGATTTGTGGAAGAAATTTCGGGAGTTTTGGCGTGCGACTTTTTCGGTCAGGTTTATGAGTCATTTTTGAATTCGGGCGAAGATATGGAACTCCGTCAACTTTGATGAATACCGTCTGCTTGTTTAGAGATGGCTTTTTGCTGAGAGGAAAGAAGAAAAACTGAAGAATTTCTACACTGCTTGGTAGAGAAGCCGTTGGCGGAGGAGGGGGAAGGAGGCTCGGCCATAGCCCTGACGTTTGATGAGTTTGAGCCGATGGACATGACCCTCGACGAGGCCATTTAAACGAACTGTCAACTACACCTAATAACACGAATGGTGAACATTGCTTTACCATTACCCATCCCTTCCATCCCCTCAGTGGCCATAGCTTTCCCCTGCTCTCGCAAAGCCGAGCCTGGGGAGAGGAGCGCGTCTTCTTTGCTGATCCGCAGACCCATCAGATCCGCTCGTTGCCCCTGGCCTGGACGAGTCTTGCTCCTCCTGATCCCTTTCTGGTTATTGCAGCTGGGAAAACAGTGCTTCGTTTTGAAGACATAGGACCTCTCAACCAGATGCTCAACGTTCTCCCGGCACACCAGAAGGAGGATCAGTAAGATGATGCAGCAGGTCACCGCTTACCATCTGAGCCGCCTGGCATGTCTGTATGTGCGGCAAAGTACGCTAAAACCGCGTCTTTGAGAATACCGAAAGTACTGCTCGCCAGTATGCGCTCCGCGAACGTGCGCTGGCACTTGGTTGGATCGAGGAGCGCATCATGGTGATCGACCAAGGTCTGGGGTATTCAGGCGCCTCAACAGTTGACCGCCTGGGCTTCCAGCGCCTGGTGGCTGAAGTCGGGCTCGGACAGGTCGGGTTGGTCTTAGGGCTGGAGGTCTCTCGGCTCGCGCGCAACTCCAGTGATTGGCATCATCTGTTGGAAATCTGCGCGCTCACCCACACCTTGATCTTGGATGAAGAGGGTCTCTACGACCCCTCTACCTTTAATGACCGCCTCTTGCTCGGACGAGAAGCGGGACGATGAGTGAAGCAGAACTCTTTGTGCTGCGCGCTCTCCTGCAAGGCAGCATTCTCAACAAAGCGAGGCGAGGAGCCCTCAAACTGACCTTACCCATCGGGTTTACCTACACCGAAACAGACGCTGTGGTGCTTGATCCGGACCTGCCACGTGCAGGCGAGCATTCGCGAGGTCTTTCGCAGTTTTGCACACACTGGGTCAGCTTTTACGACGGTCCGCCACTTTCGCCAACAGCATTTGCTTTTCCCGCGCCGTCTGCGTCGTGGGGCGCATCGCGGAGAACTCGCCTGGGCAGAGATTGAGCACCATGATGTGCTACGTCTCCTCCATCATCCAGCCTATGCAGGAGCCTACGTCTATGGGCGCACCCGCACTACCAAAACTGACGATGGCAAGCTCCATATTCAGGACGTTCCTCGTGCCGACTGGAAGGTCCTTGTGCGCGACGCTCATGTAGGGTACATTAGGTGGGAAGACTTCGAGAGAGAACGCGTCGCAACTTGCGTTGAACAGTCAAGCGTATTCCCCCAACGCTTCTCACCACCGCGGGAGGGGCCAGCGCTCTTGCAGGGGCTTCTCCTCTATGGGTGCTGCGGTGAGCGGATGATGGTGCGCTATCATCAGCGCGGAGGCCAGCGCATCATACCAGACTATCTCTGTCAGAGCCAAAGCATTGCTCAGGGGCGCGCTCCCTGTCAACGCATACCTGGGCGAGATCTTGACAGCGCGATTGGTGCGGCGCTCCTGGAGCGCGTGACTCCTGAGGCGCTGGCCTTGACCCTGGCTGTGCAAGAGAAGGTCATCCAGCGCGGATGAAGCACGTCGCCTGCGCCACCTGCAAGTGGAGCGTGCACAATATGAAGCGGAGCTGGGGGCGCGCTAGGTCCCTGCGGAGCAACGTGAGAGGGTTGATCTGCTCACCCTCGCAAGGGACAGCGAGAAGGACAGTGCACCCGACAGGGTCGGAACGCGGCTGTGTTGCAAAAATGCTGGGAGGAAATGATAAGGCATGAAGGCTTGCTTCTGTTCAGCTTAGACGGCTACTCCAAACAGGCTGGCGATGAAAGTGACCTGCCCAGGAATGTTCCCCTTGGCCACCCCTTGCACTTGCCCTTTGCGTATCATGTTCATGATCTCGAAGCCCTGGAGGGTTCGCCTCGCTGTCTCGAACGAGAAGAAACCCATCCCAGGCTTCGTCAACCGTTTGATAAAGCGATGGTCTTGTTCGACCAAATTGTTGAGGTATTTCACTTGCCTCAATTCCACTTGTTCAGGCAGGACTCCAGCTGCTTTCAGGTCGACAATGGCCTTGGGGTATGCCGCATTTTTATCGACGTTGATCACACGAGGAACAAACATGGTGGGGGCAGCCGAAGCTACGCGCTCCTTGCTCGAAAGCGTTTGAGGTGGTGAAGTCATCGTGACATGGAGCGCTTTGCAAAAAAAGCGTTTGGCCGCCTCGGCATCGCGGGTTGGACTCAAAAGAAACTCGAGCGTGTTCCCCTCAGAATCCACGGCCCGGTACAGATACATCCAGATGTTCTTCACTTTGATGTACGTCTCGTCCACTTTCCAGGAGTCGTTGCAGGCTTTCAGATGTGGACGACAGCGTTTTTCAATCTCCGGAGCATACTGCTGAACCCAACGGAAGATCGTGGTGTGATCGATATGCAGATCCCGTTCGAACATCATCTCTTCCAGGTCGCGGTAGCTGAGTGCGTGCTGCAGGTACCAGCGCACACACAGGAGAATAATCTCTGCCTGGAAATGACGCCATTTGAACGGGTTCTGCTCGGTCATGGGGTCCTCATTTGCTTTTTTCGCTTCACTTTAGCAGATCAGCTTACTTCTTGCAACACAGCCGGAAGATGTCCATTGGGAAAAAGCAGGAGCAAATAGGTGAGCATCATATACCAGCCCATTGCCCTGGCCCACAAACCAATAGCGCCCGCTAATGCTTCCAGCGGGCTCACCGCTGGATTTGCCAGGAAATCGGATACAGTATATTCTACCAGCACAACGCCCAGTGTCCACAAAAGCGTACTGGCACAGAAGAGCCAGCCAATTGGGTGCTCCGGACGGTGCGAGGCAATCAGCGCACCAACAGTAGCAAAGGCGAGCAAAACCAGGGTATCAAACAGCTCCCCAAACCAACCAGCAGGCTCTTGTCTGATCTGCGAAAACAGCGTAGCAATCACCATGCCCAGGCACAGCAGCCATACACTCCACGCCAGCCAGAAGGCCATACGTTTGCTCATGCATTTCCCTTTCCCGAACTTCCCACAGGGGAGGAGCAGCTCTCCTTCGCAACAGTGCTCTCCATAGCAGAATGATCGTTCTCCGAACTGTCCTGAGTATAGCGCAGCAACGTTACAAAAACGTTACACAAAAAAGAATATGAAATTACCCCGTTTTTGTCCAGTACCATCAATCCATGTGCTATACTTACGTTGATAGTAAATGATGCGGGAATAGAGGAAATGCGAGATGTGATGACTGCCCACGATATACCCATTAAGGTGTTTTGCTCGTATGTGCGCGAAGATGAAAATTGGCTACACTTGCTGGAAACACCTCTTAGCGTCTTCCGACAGCAGGGACTCATTTCATTGTGGCATGAGCGGCTCATCACTCCAGGGATGGATTGGACCAAGGAGTTTGATATCCACCTGGAAACAGCTTCCATCATTTTGTTGCTCGTGAGTGCCGATTTTTTTGCCTCCAATTACCATGGTGGTATTGAGATGAAACGAGCGCTGGAGCGGCAGCAAGCAGGAGATACGTTCGTCATTCCCATTGTCGTGCGTCCTGTGGACTGGGAGGATGCACCTTTTGCGTGTCTTCATCCACTGCCTGCAAATGCTATTCCTATGACGAATTGGCAAGATAGAGATGCAGCTCTTGCGGATGTGGCTGCTGGCATTCGTCGCGCCATTATTGAGGAGCTTTCCCCGCTCCAGGTCTCTTTTCCTCAAGCCAGTTTATCGCCTAGCCTGAACATTCCCTATTCGAACGATAAGACAAGTACAAAGCAAATACTGAGACCATTGAAGAAGCTCATTGGTCGTCAACGTGATATTGAGCGTTTCCTTGAATTGTTTACATTGAGAGGCAGCCGCCTGTTTACTATCGTAGGAACAGTGGGAGTTGGCAAAACGCAGTTCGCTTTGCAGGTGGCCTCTGCTTTACAGTCTTCCTTTCCAGATGGTGTTTGTCCCATTTTTCTTGACAGTCTCTTCGATCATAACCTCGTTCTATCAGCAATACTTCACGCACTAGGTATCACCGAGGTCCCTTCAAGTTCTGATTTAGAAACGCTCTGTTCTTTTCTTCATAAGACACAGATGCTGTTGTTACTTGATACCTTTGAGCATCTCCGTCCAGCAGCCTCATTCTTCCCTCGACTTCTCGATGCCTGTCCTGGAATTACCATCCTAGTGACAAGCCGCGCAGGTTTGAACGTGCGTGGGGAACAGCAATTTCCTCTCTCTCCGCTCGATCTCCCAAACTCCGCACAGAAGTATGACCCCGAAGCCCTTGCGCATAACCCTGCTGTTGCTCTCTTCCTTGCATGCACACGCACACACCTCCCGCAGTTTCAGCTTACTGCAGAGAACGTGAGCCCCATCGTGCAGATTTGTGCTCATCTTGGCGGGCTTCCCTTGGCGATAGAACTTGCTGCGACAACGGGTATGCAACTCTTCCCCCCCAGGATGTTGCTGAAATACTTAGAGCAACACCCATTACATATTTTGGTTAATGAAGAGCAAGATATTCCAGAACACCAGCGTACATGGAGCAAAACAATTGATCGGAGCTATTCTCTTCTTCTGCCCCAGGAACAGCGTCTATTCCGGCGACTGGCTATATTTTCTGGAGGAGCGACGTTGGAAGCCTTAGAAGATCTCTATGAGAGACTTGGCGAGAAACGTCACCATATATTGCAAGAGCTTGCTGTACTGACGAATCATCGGCTCGTGATTTCTCCTTCAGAGGGCCCAACAGATCTCTCTCATTTTAGAATGCTGCAGGTGATCCGCGCGTATGGACAAAAGTGTATCGATGTTGAAGAGGAAACGAACGCTATAGTACAGGCATATACTGCGTATTTTCTCCAGCTTGCGAAAGAAATAGAGCCACAGCTTATTGGCGCGGCACAGCTACAGGGGCTGGATATACTCGAGCAGGAGCAGAACAATTTCCGTGCGGTTTTCACCTGGCTGGTAGAACGCAATGAAATCGAAAACGCACTTGAGCTCGCCGCAGCACTATGGAGATTTTGGTCGTATCGTGGCTATGTCTCTGAGGGATACCAGCAGATCGAGCAGCTATTGAAGCGATGCCAGGATGAAATGGTCTCGGCAGCAGTGAGAGCAAAAGCGTACTACGCAGCTGCTCTATTAGCCTTTTTTCAGCTTCACACAGCAGCCATGAAAGAACATTTACAAGCATCCTTAAAGCTCTACCGAGAAGTTGGAGAGAGACATGGGTATGCTATCGCACTGAATGCAATGGGATTTTGCGAGCTTCTGCAAGGACACGACGAAAATGTAAAGACGTACTATGAAGAAAGTTTTCCTATTCTTCAGGAAATGGGAGATCGTTGGCATCTTGCTGAAGCATATGCACTTGTGGCGAGAGAGGCGCAGGCGCAAGATAACTACGTGCGGGCCCGAACATTACTTGAGCAATCTCTTGCCCTCATAAAAGAGGTGGGAGATCGTCGCGCGATTGCCCAGGCACTGGATTTTCTAGGGCAGATCGTCTGTCACGTGAAAGAATATGAAACCGCGCTGCATATCTATAAAGAAAAATCTCTGACAGCTCTTGAATTGGGTGAAAATCTCTTAATTGCCACAAGTCTTGAAGAAGTTGGCGCAATTGCGACCATCATTGGTCAAGAAACGTGGGCGGCCATCCTTCTAGGTGCTGGAGAGACATTGCGCGAAATAAGCTGGGGATTGATTTCAGACGCGGACCAGCGGCGCGTTGACGATGTAAAAATGCAACTCCGCGCTAAAATGAACGAGGAGACCTTGACAAGGATATGGGCTCAAGGACGCGCGATGACTCCAAAACAGGCCCTCCTGGCCTCTTCTCTCGAAACCTCTCTTCAGCAAAAGACCGCTTCCATTCCCTTGTCTGCCCCCGGTACCTCATACCACCTGGCTATGTATCCTGATCAATTAACGCAACGGCAAGTGGAAATACTTCGTTTGCTTGCTAAAGGCCTCACCGATAAAGAGATTGCTGAGCGCCTTTGTATAAGTCCTCGTACTGTCAATGCTCATCTCATTAAGATTTACCCCAAAATTCATGTTTCCACCCGTAGCGCTGCAACTCGCTACGCTGTAGAAAGAAAATTAATCTAGTACCAACCGTCTCCGCTCAGTACCTCCATTCCGCGCCACATACTACCAGCGTGAGATGCCCCGTACGTTATTCTACCTACGTATCTACCTTCCACATGTTGAGAAAATTACAGTTGTTTTACAGATGCGAAACGACTTGCGCACGAATACACTCAGAAGAGGAAGAGCTTTCTCAAAAGCAAGCACAGAAGAGACGTACCTGCAGCAAACAAGAAGGAGCGTAGTATGTTAACGGAGGCCAATAAAGCGGTCGCTCGTGGTTTTTATGAGGCTATTAAGGCATATAACGAAGGAGATGAACTGGCCCTGGAAAGGGTTCTGGCCCCTTCATTCGTCAATCACCGCCCTCTTGCAGGTCAGACACCTGATATCGAAGGGCTCAAGCTTCCAGCATTTCATCAAGCCTTCTCTCAGATGCATGTTACCATTTTGGATCAGATAGCGGAAGAAGACAAAGTCGTTGATGTGACAGCGTGGTCGCTTCTGCACACAGGGGAGTTCATGGGGATACCTGCGACTGGAAAACGCATTTCTTACACAGAGATCAATGTCCTACGCGTGCTCGACGGCATGGTCGTCGAACGTTGGGGACTCCCCGATGAAATACATATTTTACAACAGCTGGGAATTGTATCACTCCAGGCGTAGGATGTGATAGAACCGCTTGGCGAGAAGTCTCTAGAAGATTTAATAGATATCAAGCAGAGAGGATAGTATGGATACGACGAGACGCAAAATTCTTCAAACACTGGCAGCTGCTGGCGCTGTCGCCAGCGTCACCGCTGTCCCCGCTGTTGCTCATGCTACATCGACGCCGACTGATGAGTCAGTTCCCGAGCCGATTGAGGGCAATCTTGGTGCCACAGATCCTGGCCCCCGGAATATAGCGCTCGATGAGATGAACCCTGATACGCTAGCTCCTCCTACGACTGATGCAGGCATTATGCCAAACCTCAAGTTTTCGTTTGGCAATGCTCATAACCGGCTTGCCAATGGCGGCTGGGCCCGTCAGGTAACGGTAACGGAACTGCCCGTCTCAACATCAGTGGCAGGGGTGACGATGCGCCTCAAAGAGGGTGCCGTTCGCGAATTACACTGGCATGTGCAGGCTGAATGGGCCTATATGCTGAATGGGAAAGCGCAGGTCACTTGCCTGGACCCTCAGGGGCGTAACTTCGTCGATAACGTTGGCGTCGGTGATCTCTGGTACTTCCCTGCTGGCTTTCCGCATTCGATTCAGGGACTCCAGGGCGGTTGTGAATTCTTACTGGTATTTGACGACGGTAGTTTCTCTGCGGGTTCAACCTTCATGCTCAGCGACTGGTTCGCGCATACGCCGAAAGACGTGCTGGCGAAAAACTTTGGCGTGCCGGAAAGCAATTTTGCGAATCTTGCTCCACCATCCACCCGCTGGATTTACCCTGGCCAGGTTCCCACATCAGCAACTCCGGTCTCTGATCCCTACGGGACGTCTCCACAGAGCTTCACGTATCATATGCTGGCTCAGCCACCAACACGGGGCAAAGCGCATGGCCAAGTAAGGGTCGTTGATTCAACCAAATTCGGCGTCTCAAGGACGATTGCGGCCGCATTAGTGGAGGTTGAGCCTGGTGGTTTGCGCGAGATGCACTGGCATCCAAATGCAGATGAATGGCAGTACTATATCGCAGGCAATGGACGCATGACAGTCTTTGCTGGTGCTGGCACCGCTGCTACGTTCGACTACCAGGCCGGGGATGTTGGGTATGTGGAGGCGAATATGGGACACTATGTCGAGAATATAGGCAAGGCAACGTTACGCTTTCTGGAGATATTCAAAACGGATCGCTATGCTGATTTTTCTCTCAATCAGTGGATGGCAGTGACGCCACCAGCATTGGTGCAAGGTGATCTCAACGTACCTCAACAGGTGATGGATGCACTACAGAAGACGAAGCCGATCATTATGTAATTCAGCATAAATGCGGATTCGGATAGTGTTCTCGACTCAGCCAGGTCGGACTGGTGCCGACCTGGCTGAGCCCTAATTGAAGCAAGATTTGTTGCTCGCCACAATTGTTTGACTAACAAGGGAGCAACGGAATGCGACCATTGAAAGGAAAAGTTTTTGCCTATTGACCTCAGCATGAGAATCTAACTGTCTGCGGTCGAAATAGTGAATTCTGCCTCGTATGCCGAGTTCCACACGTTCTCTGAACAATGAGGCCCTGGAAAGTGCTGGCTTCACCCAAGTGATCCTGCATATTACTCGACCAGTGAGTGCAAGAAAGCAGGGTTTTTGAGAAAGCTCATCGCCAGAATAATTGTACAGATTCCACCAGTTTCATTTCCAAATTTACAGCCATGATGAGAAAAGGAGTTGTTCCTGATGTTGAATATTCAGACAATTGATATCACGACAAATGACATCGACCTGTCCGGTCAGGTTGATGATTTAAGTGGAGAGGCAAGAGTTGTGGCAACAACCTTTGCTCCCGCATCGTCATTGGAACATGCCGGGATACTCGTTGTCCTGGTGCACGGTGGGTCTTATACCCGTCGCTACTGGGATCTTATTGTCCCTGGATACGAGCGCGATGCCTATAGTTGTGCGCTCTACTTGGCCCAGCGTGGACATGTTGTGGTAACGCTCGATATGTTAGGGACAGGCGAGAGCAACGTTGCCATCAGTGGGGGTCAGCTAACACCGCAAATGATGGCTCAAGCCATAGACCTGGTAATACGGCGGGTAAAGCAAGAAAGTACCACAATTCTGTGTGGACACAGCATGGGCGCTTACATCTCACACCTGGCGCAGAGTACATTTGCCAGCGCCGATGCGCTGATGCTGCTGGGAAACAATATCGGCCAAATCAGGGATATTGGCATTAACCTGGATATGGTGTTGGGGATGGTGGATGAGGGTTATATCTCTGTCCCACGCCCATTCCTCTACCCTTTCTTTCACGGTTCGTTTCCACCTCCGACTGAAGTAATTGCGGCTGATGATGCCTATAACGTACCGGTTCCTCTTCAATTGATGCAGGGCATGCTCACACCTGGGAAACAAGTTCAACTGGCAAGAAACATCACGGTTCCGCTGCTTTTGGTTTTTGGGGAAGAAGACTCAGTGAAGGATCCAGGGGATGAATTGTCGTATTTCCCAATGCTTGTTCGCGGACGGCGTTTATTTTGCCCGCTTCTGCTCACTGTCACAATTTCTCAGCGAATAGGACTCAACTGTGGGAAATCATGAACCGATTTGCTCGTCTTGCTCAAAGCATGAACACTACAAGCCAACTAGCAGAAGCCGACCTTTAGTAGTCATGGACTCCGGCGTCAGATACCCCATGCATAAATGTCTGATTCTTACCCACATTTAGGAAGTGATAGAATCAAGGATGAAGACGCAAGAAGTATGAGACGCCAAGAGTTGGGCCGAGCACACCTTTGGGAACGTCCAATTGCACGATAGCCGCCGAACGAGACGCACCATCCAGGCAGCCAGCAACCTGGCGGAGAACCCTCTGGGTTCGCTGCCTGCTCAAATGCACGACTGGAAAGGGGCAAAAGCCTTGTATCGTTTGCTCAACGAGCCAGACGTGACCTTTGCTGCCTTGATGCAGCCGCATGTTCAACAGACGAGGGAACAAGCTGCATCCTCTGCAGTGATGTTGCTGGTACAAGATACCACCGATATCGATCTGTCGCATCGCCACAAGATCAGTGGGACGGGGCAAATTGGCAATGAACGTGGGCGTGGTTTCGCGCGTGCAAACAGTGCTTGCTGTGCGTCCCCCTACCAAGGAAGTGCTTGGCTGTATGGCTCAAGAACCCTTTGTGCGCATTGCAGCACCCAAAGGGGAACAACGCCATCAACGGCTCAAACGCAAAGAGCGTGAAACCGATGTCTGGATGCGCCAGGTAGGTGCCATTGGGAAGCCTAAGCCAGGAAGCACTTGGGTCCATGTTGGGGATCGAGGCGCGGATATGTTCCCGTTTTTCCTCGCATGCCAAGCGAACCAGACGCACTTTCTGGTGCGAGCGGCTCAGAATCGGCGCACGGAAGCGGACGAGGAAGAGATCACGTCTTCTCTGGATCGCGCCCGCGCCTTTCCAAGTCAGCAGAGCCGTCCGCTGGAGGTGCCAGCTCGGCATGGACACAAAGCGCGTTCGACCCAGGTTCAGCTTGCCTTCGGACACATGACCCTCTTGCCCCCACGCCATGAGCCGCAAGCGAGCAACGACCCCTTGACCGTCTGGGTCATCCGCGTCTGGGAAGAACTGGCTCCGGAAGGTGAAAAACCGTTGGAATGGATCTTGTTGACCTCGGTTCCCACCACGACGCTCGAACAAGCACGGGAGCGTGTGGACTGGTATCGGCAACGCTGGCTGGTCGAGGAGTATCACCAATGCCTCAAAAGCGGGTGTCGCATCGAGGAACGACAATTGCAAACGGTTGACGCTCTGATGCGCTTGTTGGGGGTGTTGTCTCCACTTGCCGTGCGCTTGTTGCAGGTGCGTGCCTACGCTCGTGAAGCGCCACAACGCCCAGCTTCTGAGGTGATTGAGCCTCTAATGCTTGCGGTGTTGGCCCAGCGCTCTGGTCACTCGCCTGCCACCATGACACTGGGCACCTTCTGGACGGAAGTGGCACGGCTCGGTGGTTATCTGGCGCGTCGTCGTGATGGTCCTCCTGGATGGCGAACCATCTGGAAAGGCTGGCTCTCCTTGCAAACGCTTCTTGAGGGCGCGCATCTCGCTCTTCACCTCCATTTGTAGATGTGGGTAAGAATCAGGCCTTGAGGCATGGGGATACAGAGGAAACTGGAAACGTGCGTTTCGAAGGCATCACACTCCACGATGACCGTGAGGTACAATACCCTGCTGGTGTGGTGCCGATTGTCCTCGTTTCTCTACCGCATTGGCGCATAGCTCGTTCCTGTGTTGTGAAACAGCACCTGCAACCCATTGACCGTCACCACCAGATCAGGATGCGTTGCATCGCCTGAGAAGGTCAGCAGAACCGGGGCCAGATCCGCGCCAGTCCCAACAAGATGAGGGCCTTGCAGGAGTCGGGCGTGTTCTGGATCACCGCCGGGCACCTCAAAGATGACCACCTGGCCTCTGAGGTTCAGAGCCGTAAAGTGAGTTGGCACGCGTGGATCCAGTTCATGGCCGACGATGTGGTCGACGTGCGTCGTTCGCGGATAGCCATAGCGCACATCGTCCATGAACGTGCTACTCCAGGTGACCACCACAGACCCGGCGAGGGCGAGCAGCAGCGCACACACCATCCCCAGCCCAAGAGGCAGGAGCCAGCTCCCTCCTCGGGACATCTTTGGCTGTGGCGCGGCCTCCCGCAAGAATTCCGGGACCTCTTCGCTGGATTCAGGCGCTGCGCCCGTGGTTTGGCGAACTGAGAAGCACGCGCTGTCTGGACCGCTGGCGCTTTTCCTGGTGACGACATCGGACGGCGGCGCACGACAAGGCTGCGTGGAGCCAGACGTGACTCCTTCTCCTCGAGAGGTGCAGGCATAGTGGTTCCCTCCTTTGATACGCAAAGCACAACAAGGACGAAGAAGAAAGAGAGGGGCCGACGCCGGGCACAAGAGAGGGAAGAACGCTCGTTCCTACGAAGCATACCTGAACCAGAGGGCCCGACGCAACCCACTTTTCCACGAACTTATCCAGGGGGGTGTGCAGCGATTGTGGAGAAAGGGAGCCATCGTCACAGCCAGGCTGGTAGCCAGTTGGCCTGGCTATGATGATGGATCAATTTGGGGATGCCTATCGAGAGTACATGCAACGGACGGGAGGCATTTTTCCAAAGCTGTGAACCCCCCTGTTCGGCTTGAGTCGCGAGCACCGAGTGGTGAATTGCTAGGATCGCGCGTCCTCCCCTCAAGTTTCCTCTCGCCATGCCACTGGCAACCATTCACGCTTTGCTCCTTTGCGGCTAACGAAGCTTTGTGTGGAAATCGGCTCCATTCTTGTTTAGTATGGAGAAATTGCCAAGGGATAGACGTCATCGAAACGATGAGAAGGGCGCATTCCCACATGAAATCCGCTCTTCTCCGAGAACACCTCCCTGAAACAACATCTCTTTGGTCGAACGTGATAGCAAAAGAAGTGAAGAAACACCCTCTGTATAAGAAGGCAAGTGGAAAGGCAGAGAAATGGTTGAAGAGCGTGTGTGCCGCGATTGGCTTGATGTGCAACAAGAGCTCTATGCAAACTCCTGGGATCAAGGGTTGGAACGTCACCGCTCGCATCTCGCCTTTCGTGGCCTTACAAACGCCAAATTTCGGCTCCTGACGACACTCCAACGAATGGGGGGCCCATATGAGACGCTTGAGCCGCAACTCCTCAAAAACTTTCGTAAATATGCGTATGATATGGTTGTTTCCACCAATCCTGGTCTTGTCCTGAGTTCCACTGGCAACAGCATATGGAACTGGTTAATCATGGGACGGCACCATGGATTGCCCTCACGATTGCTCGATTGGACCTATTCCCCCTATATTGCGTTGCATTTTGCGACCGAGGATGTGCAATATGAACATCCTCCCGTCGATGGGGTCATCTGGTGCGTCGATTACACAAAAGCTCATAAGCTCCTTCCTGATCAGCTGCAAACAATTCTTCGCGCAAGTATTTCAGACGTCTTCACGGTGGATATGCTTACGCAAGTGGCAGCCAATTTAGATGAGTTTCGTGTTTCTCGCACCCGTGGTATGCAGGCGAGTGATTTCATCATGTTCTTTGAGCCACCCTCATTGCATGCTCGTGTGATCAACCAGTTTTCTTTATTATCGGTGATGACGAGTTCGACAACGATCCTCGATGAATGGCTCGAAGAGCATGCCGAGCTGTGTTATAAAATTGTGCTTCCAGCCAAGATCAAATGGGAACTTCGTGATAAACTGGACCAGGCAAATATCAATGAACGAATTCTCTATCCGGGCCTCGATGGGCTTTGCCGCTGGTTGCGAAGGTATTATGGACCTCGGACCAGTACTCTATAACCAAGCTTCATTGCGAGGCGCGCCTCCAGGGTCGCACTCCAGATGATACCTATATATGGTCAAACCTACTAGCCGTGCGTGCCCTTCGGGAACCGCTTCTGGAGCGACGCGTTTTTTGTAAGCATAAAATGGCGCATGATTGAAAATGGATAAGCTTAACTACCATGCAAGCCCAAACAGCCAATGGAGGTCAGCGTCACCACGAGTATCGGTGTGGCTGCGTATGGGGTCCATGGGACCCAACCGAATCACTTGATTGACCAGGCGGATCAGGCGATGTATCAGGCCAAGTTGGCCGGGCGCGATGGTGTCTGCGTGGCCGGCGCGCGGACAACCCTGCCTGATCAAATGCTCTGACGGCCATTTCGTCTCCTCTCTCGTCCTTCTACAGGAGAGATCAGAGATATTTCTCCTGTAGAAGGACGAGAGACCTAAACAGACCAGTAAAGCCATATCAGGCAAATATACACCTCATTGCCATAGTGTGAGATATTCCGACATTTGGATGATTACCGTCTCTTTTTTCCTTTCTATACTCATATCAGGTAGCTGGAGAGGTGGAGAGAAAAGCTTTGAAAAGCTTCAAAAGATCCAACTCAGAAGTAACCCAGCTCCCGTCATCAAAAGTGCGTTTGAGCCGGGAATACACCAGGATACACCATATGGAGAATAGAGAGGCATCCTGGCACGGTTGAACTCAAAGAGCTCGCTGCTCATCAATTTGCGCCCAAAATGTCTCTCCGTCAGGAGGAATGGGATCTTCTGGAATCTGAAGGGCATCGATGAAGGGCATCGATGATAGACACGGCCTTCTGATTCATAGTAGGGTGAACCTCATAGAGATCATGATGGCGTCGTAGCCCTTCAGATCGCTCCTCAAGATATCGACGAGATCATGATGGCGTCGTAGCCCTTCAGATCGCTCCTCAAGATATCGACCCACACCAAGGGGATCTCCACCAGCAAGCGCTAAAACCGCCCAGTAGTGAATGAACCAGCGATCCTCACTTCGAACACAGGCCCGATTATGCATCATAATGGTCCACACCGCACGACGCCAGCGTTCTCTTCTCGCTGCAGGGGTTTGAATGCCCACCAGATGAGAGTATGGCAGTCGCTCATAGGAAACCAGGGCCTCAGACATGCCTTGCTGCAAGCGATCTTGACGCACCAACTGATGAAAATACGCCACAGGATCAACAGCTCCACTGCATTCCAATTCTTCCAAGAGGGTAAGCAGGGGGGCTTCTTGCCTTTCCCGATCTCGTGCCTGGCGCACCAACAACAGCATCACCTCTTTCGGATCAGAAAGCTGCCAATCCATCTGCAACGACTCGACCATGCTGTCATCTGACCGATTATTGGCGTGATTGCCAGATAATATGCCATGGTTTTACTGGCTTCATAGCAACCAACCTCTGCCGCTGGCAAACACCCGCTCGATGAGCGAGGACAACACTGGTCACCTATGGGGAACGCGGATGTTCACCACACAATGACGCTCTTCCCTGACAACTCCTCACGGAAGCTGCATTTCCCCAATGCGCAAGACCTCCAGGTGAATGCACGCTGACGAAACGTGGAGACGTGCGAGCATGTCTCATTCTCCCTCAATCGTCTTCTGCTCGCGGCAAGGGTGAGGATTTCTCCCATCTTTCTCGCTACTCCGTGGAGTGGCAACCGGATGAGCGAAGCCTGGCGAGAGTGGGGAATCCAAGACTCTTTCAGCATCCGTATCAGAGTGCACAACTCGACCTCTGGGAGGCGGCTCAGGTGGAGTGGTATGTCATCTTGCGCGCGAAACCGTATAGATCGCGCACGCGACACAAGCGGAAAGGACAACTCTTGATGTTGCAGCTCCCTTTGCTTGCCGAGGATGCGTAAACAGATGCGCGAGAACACCCCAAGCAAAGACTACGCCTTTCTCTTGACTTTGGAGCATCACTATACTGAGAAGTGGATAAAAGACGGAGTTTGCTAACATTGTTAAGATCGTCAAAGGGAATCATCTTGCCAGGGACTCAGAAGCATCAGACCAGAGAAGCACATGCTTTGAAAGGGGGGTCCATCTCAGGAGCAAAAAACTATGACTCTCTCTCATACTCCAGATCCTGAGGAGAAAACGCCATTGCTGCAGCGATCAACAGTGCCCACCGATCGCTTTCTGGCAGTGATGCAGGGAACCGCAGATCTCTTTTGGATACTCACGCCAACAGGCAAGATGCACGACATTACCTCCAGTTGGCTCTCCTTTACCGGCCAGACAGAGCATGATGCTTCTGGACGCGGATGGCTTGAGGCGGTGTATTCCGCCGATCGACCCCGTATGGAAGCACTCCTTGCCCACGTCATTCATCCTGGCCAATCACTTGAGAGCAAATGCCACATTTGCCGCCAAGACAGGATCTATCGTCTCATGTCCTTGCGCATGTTTCCCGTCTGCACTGTTGCGGGAACGGTGTGCGAACTCGTGGTGAGTGGGATGGATATTACAGTGGAACAGATGAATGAGGCCCAAATCCACCTGGCAATGGAGACATCTGCTGTGGGTTTGTGGCAATATAATCTGAGCACCCGGCACTTCATGGCGACCGAGCAATGGAAACGACTGTATGGATTACAGCCTGATGCTCCCGTCACCTTTGGCGCCTTTCTGGCTCTGGTCCATCCTGAAGATCGCGCACGGATTGAGAATGCCATCACCCAGACGCACACCGCGAATTTCACCTGCTCACAGCAGTTCCAGGTCCTCCGACCTGATGGGAGCCTGCGCTGGATGACCAGCCAATTACAATACCTCGCTGATGTCCCCAACCAGTCCGGTCGCTTGATCGGTTCGGCCATGGATATTACCGAACTCAAGGAGACGCAGGAGCGGGTCACAGCCATCCTCAAAAGTATTACGGACACCTTCGCTCATGTCGATAGAGAATGGCGATTTACCTATATGAATCAGCGAGCGCAAGAGTTGATTGGCCTCAATGAAGAAGCGTTGCTGGCCCAGCGTTTGTGGGACATCAGGCCAGAACTGCTCGGCACCCCTTTTGAACGCAATCTTCGTACCGCGATGGAGACGCAACAGCCAATCCATTTTGAGTATTTCTTCCAGCAAGCACAGAGATGGGCCGCAATCCATGCCTACCCAGCCTTAGCTGGTCTCTCAATCGCCATGCAGGATATCACGGAGCGCAAAAGCGCAGAAGCGGATCTCCGTGAAAGCGAAGTATGCTTCCGCCATTTTGTGGATGCGAATCTGCTCGGCATCATTGTACACGATCAGGAGGGAAACATTCTTGAGGCCAATGACAACTTCCTCTCGCTGATCGGCGCAACGCGCGAGGATGTGACCACGGCGGGCTTTCACATGAAGGATGTGACTCCCGCGAGTACTGGGCGAGAGATAAGCAAGCCAGAGAAGAACTGTTCGCAACCGGCACGTATCTGCCGTATGAGAAGATTTATCACACAAAAGGAGGCAGGCAGGTTCCCGTCATGGCTGGGGGAACCCTTATGCACCCGGAACATCCCTCCTCTTCATTGATTCTCGCATTTGTCCTGGATCTCACCGCCCAGAAGGAGTGGGAACGGCAAACACAGTTCTTTTTGAGTATGACAGGCCATGAATTGAAAACCCCACTGACTGCACTTAAAGGGATGTTTCAACTTTTGCAACGCAAGGAACAACGTCTGCTCTCCGCCAGTGTCGTACTGGAACCCGAGATGTGTAGCTTCCTTGAGACGCTCTCGGACCGTCTTGTGGCTGCAGTTCGACAGGTCGATATCCAAACCCGTTTAATTAATGACCTGCTGGATATTTCTCGGATTCAGACAAACACTCTGCAACTGGAGATGCAACGCAGTGATGTGATCAGCATCGTCAAGACAACGATTGCGGATCTGCGGCTGATGGTTCCCGAGCGCACGTTGCACCTCGAACTTCCAGAACAGGCCACCATCACAGTGCTGGCCGATCAGGATCGTATTCGCCAAGTGCTCACGAACTATGTGACCAATGCCCTGCGTTATTCGAGCCCAAGCCTGCCTGTCGTCATTGGCGTGACGCTTCAGGAGAACCATGTACGCGTCTGGGTGCGTGATCAGGGACCAGGTCTCACAACAGAAGCGCAGAAGGCGATCTGGCAGCGCTATCACCAGGCCAAAAGCACTCCTATTCAATCGGATGTTTTGGGGAAAGGATTAGGTCTGGGCCTCTACATCTGTCAGACACTCATTGCCCAACATCAAGGCGAAGTCGGCGTGGAAAGTGCGCCAGGAGAAGGCTCGACGTTCTGGTTTAGGTTGCCCATCATCACGTAGGCAAACAACGTCTTGAAAGAACGATCCTTTTTTCCGAAAGGGAGCGCGATCAATTTACTGGAGCGAACCCTTGATAGCAGACCAGAAGGTAAGTCAAGGCAACATCTGCTGATAATATGCTGCTTCAAATTCAGCGGGAGGCAGATATCCCAGGCTCGAATGCAAGCGCTTGGTATTGTAGACATCGTCAAGGAATTGGCCGATGTTGCTGTGTGCCTCCTCAAAGGTCTGATAGGCTTTGAGATACACCTCCTCCTGCTTTAAGGTCTTGAAGAAGCTCTCCGCCTTGGCGTTGTCATAGGCGTTGCCCTTAGCCGACATACTGACCTGAATCCCCACACTCTGGAGCCTTTCCACAGAGGCAGTGCAAGCATACTGCACACCACGATCCGAATGATGGATCAGCCCTGGTTTCACCTCTCGTGTTGCCAGCGCGTTTTCCAAGGCCCCAAGCACCAACAAGGCATCCATCCGGCGTGAGAGGTTCCACCCGACACACCGCTGAGAGGAGGCATCCACAATGCAAGCCAGGTACACAAACTCGCTCCTGAGCCGGATGGAGGTTAAGTCCGCCACCCAGATCACATCGGGAGCGCCTGGCGTGTATCCATTGACCAGGTTGGGATACACCGGGTAAGGATGATGCGAGTCAGTCGTGCGCACAAAATGCCGCTTTAAGTGACACAACAGGGACTCTTCCCGCATGATACGCAAGATCCGCTTATGGTTGATATGCCGACCTGCTCGCTGTAATGCCTTCGTCACACGACGATACCCATAGCCTGGAAAATCCAAGACAATCTGTTCGATCTCATCACGCAATGCCACCTGCTCTTCCTGTTTCCAGCTTTCATCCGGCTTGTGGTGCTTGGCAGAGTACCATGCGCGATTGATCTGCATCAGTTGGCAGAGCTGACGAAGAGAGAAGGGCATCTGCTCCTCTAAAGCATGCTCAACAACGGCATGCCGTTGCTCAACGGGAGCTTGCCCAAGGCTTTTTTTAATAAGGCATTCTCCATCGCCAACTGCCCACAAAAGCGCTCCAATTCGGCAATTTTCTCCTCTGCAGATGGCTCAGTTTCTCCCCTGCTCACAAAGGCGGCTTCTCCATGCAACTGGTATTCTTTTTGCCAGCGCGAGATGACACTGGGCGCAAGATTCTACTCTCGACAGACTTGGGCTGGACGCCGTTCACCAGCTGTTAATTGGCGCACTACCTTGAGTTTCAATTCTCGTGAGTGAACCCTTCCGCTCATCTGTTGGCTCCTTTTTTGACTTCTCTTCTCACTCTACCACTGCCTTCCTCAACTCTTGGTCTGGCTCCTTGGGTTCACTCCAGGCTGCTTCTTGTTCCCTCTTTTCTCTGCTCTTTCCCTTCCCCCTCCATACCCCTCATGTTCTTCTTCAGATTTCCCCCCAATTACTCCGCAAAAAAAGAGGCCGATCCTCTTCTTCCCTTTCTTTGAGTTTTTTTTGCACACTCTTTAAGGTCCTGGTGCCAATACGCTCCAGACGCCTCTTCACCAAACCCAACACACCCATTCCACTCAGCATCTCCTGCGCTGTTCTTCCGCCAATGACCCTCTCCTGCCTCGCACACCCATCGCTCACTTTGCTCCTATTTTGCACGCTCCAGGATCCTCTTTTTGGCAGGCTCCGTGAGGGATTCCTCTCCTTTCCTCGCTCTTTCTCCATCTTTTTCACTCTTTTTCCGCTCAAACATCCTTGCTTCCCTCACTCATTCCCTCAATTCTTCCCTCATTTATTTCGCTGATTTACACAAGCATACATTCCACACGGTGGAAAAAGGGCCTGTCAGCATTTCGGGAATGGTGCCAATATTGCCACAAGTAGTTCCATTTGCTTCGGGATCGATCAACGTCAACTTATATGCGAGGTACGCCTGTATCTGGTCTAATTCGGCTTTTTTTCTGTCGATCTCCTTCATCTTCGAGCGAAGAAGCTCAACTTTTCTTTGGAGAGAAAGTTCATTCGCCTCATCTGCGCTGATGAGTTCTTTGAGCTCTGCTAATGTAAACCCTGCTGCCTGACCTGCTTTGAGCATCAGGAGATAAGGAACCGTCTCCTCGGAATAATCCCGATAATTGTTTCCCTCGCGGCGGATAGCGTGCTTCCTGAGGAACCCTTGTTTCTCATAAAAACGTATCGTATGACGTGTCAAACCGGTCTTTTCTTCTAATTCTTTGATGCGCATGGGAATCTTCTCCTAAAACGACTTGACTATAGACACGGCTCTATAGTTTACACTCTGAGCATGGAAGAGGCAAGTGCCTTTGAAGAGGGAACAGGGCTTGCCCGAGAGGCTTCCACGTCATTTCAAACAAGCAGGAGATAGGAACCATGACCATGAATAACAAGAGCATGCAAGGAAAAGTTTGCCTGGTGACAGGCAGTAGTTCAGGCATTGGCAAAGTCACAGCCAGAGAACTGGCCAAAATGGGCGCGACCGTGGTGATGGTCTGCCGCAATCGTGCGAAAGGAGAAGCTGTGCGGGCAGAGATCATAAAGGAAAGCTCGAACGACCAGGTCGAGCTGCTCGTCGCGGACCTTTCAGATCTCTCGCAGGTACGTCGCGTGGCCAGCGAGTTCAAACAGAAATATGCTCAACTTCACGTTCTGATCCATAATGCTGGAGGTATTTATGGAGAGCGCAAAGCGACACCTGATGGGTTGGAGCAGACCTTTACGGTCAATTACCTGGCCTCTTTTCTGCTGACAGAGCTGTTGCTGGATGTGCTTAAAGCGAGCGCTCCGGCTCGCATCATCAACGTCAGTTCAGACGCGCATCCTCATGGAAAAATTGATTTTGCCGATCTGCAAGGGGCACAAAAATATAACTTCGTGAAAGCCTATAACCAGGCCAAGCTCGCACAGATCTACTTTACCTACGAATTGGCTGATCGGCTCAAGGACGCAGACGTCACAGTTAACGCGCTTCATCCTGGTCGAGTTCACTCTGGTTTCAACGGCGGCACAAAGGGTCTTATACATGTCTTTGGGGAGGTCCTCTACTTCCTGACTGGTATATCTGAAGAGAAAGGGGCGCAGACGACGCTCTACCTAGCGACCTCACCTGAGGTTGAAAGGGTGAGTGGGAAGTACTTCTCCGACTGCAAGCAGATCCCTTCTTCTACGCATTCTTATGATGCGGAGGTACGCCAACGGCTCTGGAACGTCTCTGAGGAGTTGATCCAACAAAACGAGCTTTCCCAACCCGTTTCAGAAAGATAATCAGAGATGGGATTGGGAGCGAAACGGGTTGCAAGCGCTTCACGGATGCGTGGCGATGAGTCCCTCTTGCCATGAGGCTCTTCTGATGCACATTTTGGGAAGATACAAGAGGAAGCAATTAATGGCAAGGACGCACCCATGGGAGGGAAGCGAAGCATGGTGGGAGAAAGTCAAGTCACTGATCCCGCCAGTTCCCTCGCATGCCAAGGGAGGAAGACCTCGGATGAAAAATCGCAAAGCTTTTGCAGCCATCATGTACGTCTTACGCACGGGGATACAATGGAATGCTTTACCACGGGAGTTGGGAGCGAGTTCCACAGTTAACGATCGCTTTCAAGAATGGGAGCAGAAAGGCTTCTTTAAGGCACTCTGGCGAGCTGGACTCATGGAATATGATGAAGTGCAAGGGATCGGGTGGGAGTGGCAGTCAGTGGATGGGGCAATAATGCAGTGGGTAGTTTGGAGCCAATCAACCAAGCGAAGCAGATCAGGGGTCAGCGTGGAGAACCGTTGGAGCTCTTTGTGCTGCCTGCCATTCTCTGGTGGTATTTTTACATGGTCCAAAAAAGCGTCAGGGCGAGAGATCCATTGCCTGGAGCAACCTGGATTCAAGGTGATGCAGGCAACCGCTACTGCTCTATTCCTCATTGGTGCTACGCTAAAAGAGAAGAACGCAAGTCACCAAGAAAGGAGCAGAGCTATGCCCAAACGTGTGCAAGCCCGAGCGGCACAAGATAAGCAGGAAGAACGCCAGGTGCGCAAACTCGCCAGGAGCCTTCATGCCCCAGCCGATTGGAAATTTCATGCCCACATGGTGGTCGAGAGTTGGGCAAGCAAGGCGCCGCAAGAGATCGCCACCACGCTCTGATGCCATCCCAGGACCGTGTGCATCCACCTGAACCGCTTTAATGCGCAAGGGGTCAACGGCCTGGGGATGCGGGAAGGAGCAGGACGCAAACCGCGTTTGACTGAGCAGGAGCGCAGCCGGATTCTCGCCCTGGCGAAGCAACCACCCCCTGGGAAATTGGAAAGATATGCGGATGGAACCCTGGATGCCCAAGATGAGGAAGGGTCGGCCCAATGGAGCCTGAATGCCCTCACCGACTCTGCCCATGCCGCGGGTATCCAGGTCGAACGGAGCCAGATCCGACGTATGTACCTCCGCGAAGGCAAGCGCTGGCGCCATACTCACAGTTGGGGAACCAGCGATGACAAAGACGCGTGTCCCAAAAGGACTGCGGTCGTCACCCACTCCACCCAACCGCCAGCGGGATCGACGACCATCTGCGCCGATGAGCTCGGACCGGTAACCCCGCGCACCTTCGCGCCAGCCCCTGGGTGGTCGCCTGATGGGCATCGCATCAAAGCTCCCCTGGAATACAGTCGTGGTGATGACAAGGTGTGGATCTATGGAGCCCTGCGGGTCCGCGATGGCAAAGAATTGACCAGATGTGCGGCTACGCGTCATTCCAAGAACTCCATCGAGTTGCTCAAGGACATCGAAGCAGACAATCCAACGGGGGAGATCTTCATTATCACGGATCATCTGAGCAGTCATAACAGCCTGGAAACTCGCACCTGGCTTGCTGACCATCCACGCATCCAGCACCTCTTTCTTCCCAAAGGAGCGTGTTGGCTCAATCTGCAAGAAGGGTGGTGGCGCCTCTTCCGACGTGATGCCTTCGCAGGCCAGAGTTTTGCCAATGCTCATGAGATCGAGCGAGCGATGCAGGTCGCTACGGCCCAACTCAACCACCGAGCCAAACCCTGGATCTGGGGTCGGCCTCCCAGAACGCGGCGCCACCTGCATCGTCTCTTTTGTTACCGCCTTTGAGGAATGTAGCAGTAGGGAGGTTGCGTGAGCCAGGAGGCACCCCCTCCCCAGCGACATGCGATTCTATTTTCAGGAGAAGTCAAGCGCAGAATGTGTGTCGTATGCTTGCCACGGTCAGGCTTCTTTCCTCGTGGGAAGGGTGACCGTAAAGGCCGATCCTTTTCCGACGTTGCTCTCCACGGCAATAGTTCCTCCATGGTGCTTGACGATCTCCGCAACAATGTACAATCCCATGCCCAAGCCAGGAATTGCCTTCTGCTGAGGGCCAGCGACCCGATAGAACCGATCAAAGATCTTGTCGCACAACTCACGCGGAATGCCCAGGCCATGATCCAGTACCCGGATCGTGATCGCTTCGTCAGAGGCAGAGAGCTCCACTTCGACGGTCTCTGCGCCGGGAGAATACTTGATGGCATTGCTGAGCAGATTGGTAAAGACCTGACCGAGTCGATCTTGATCCCCAATGAAACTGATTCCTACGATGCCATGTATCAGGATGCGATGGGTCGTCTTGATCTGCTGCATTGTGTCGACTATCTCCCGCAACAATGCGTCGAGATCCACCATCTCCTGCCGGTACTCTACCCTGCCTGCCTGGATCTTGGAGACATCGAGCAACTCTTCCACCAGTCGGGTGACTTTCTTGATCTGAGTCTCCATGCTGGAAAGAGCCGGGGCCTGATCAAGCATGCCTTGCCTGGATAGTTGTCGGTGGAGCAAGGTGGTCTGTAGTTTCAAGGCAGTGAGTGGGTTCCTCAGTTCATGGCTAGCCATACTGATGAAGGCATCTTTGCGTTGTTCGAGTTCCTTGCGCGCTGAGTTATCCAGAGCAAAGCCGATCATCTGGCGCGGCTGTTCCTGGAAGAGAACGCCCCCCTGCAATATTGGCAGACGACTTCCATCTTTACACACCAGTTCGGTTTCAAAGGGTGTGTGCTGCCCGCATGTGACGACCTCCTGGGTCGCGCGCTCGAAGAGAGGTGTTTGTTCTGGGGAGATGACTTTCATCCTGGTCAGTGTTCTGCTATTCAAGTCCTCTCGGGTATAGCCGGTCATGTGAAGCCAGGCGTCATTGGCTTCCACCAGGACGTCCTCCTCCCCTTCAACAAAGATAATCCCAATAATATTGGAGCCGATGAGGGCACGGATGTGTTCCTGGCTCTGGCGTAGGGCTTCCTCGATCCGTTTCTGCTCCTCGATGTCAGTGGCAGTTCCAAACCACATGACGATCTGGCCTGCTTCATCGCGTACCGGTATAGCGCGCGTAAGGAACCAGCGATATTCCCCGGTCTGAGCATGTTTGAGGCGCTCTTCGTGCTCAAACATGTCTCCCGTCTCCATGGCGTGCCGCCAGAGCGTTTGAGTGCTTTCCTGATCATCGGGATGGATGAACTGGAGAGATAGCCATTTGTCGTTGTGTGTGTGTTCTAACGTGAACCCGGTATAGTCACGCCAGCGCTGGTTCGCGTACTCATACACCCCATTGGCGCGGGCCATCCACACCAGTTGTGGTACCGTTTCGGCCAACACTCGCCAGTTTTCCTCGCTCGTTTTGAGCTGTTGCTCTGCCCGTTTTCGCTCCTCAATGTCAGTGCAGATGCCAATATATTTGAGGATTGTGCCATGTACATCTTTGTGCGGCACAACTTGCATCAGAAACCAACGATAGGCTCCCGTCGTGCCCTGGCGCAGGCGCTGTTCGGTTTCGTATACCCCGCCGGATTGGAGAGCGCGTTGCCACACGGAGAGGACGCGTTGCCGGTCATCTGGATGGGTACATTGTATCCACTCATCCCCTCGGGCCTCATCGGCACTCAGGCCAGTATAATCACACCAGCTTTGATTATATGCATCGACATATCCGTCTGGTTGCCCGGTCCAAACGAGTTGAGGGATAGTATCGATGAGGGCATGGATTTCTGCTTCGGCGTGCTTGCGCGCAGTAATGTCGATGCCAGCGAGGACGAGGTACTCGATATGGTGTTCCATATCCAAGCGGGGGGTAATCGCGATTTCCAAATGAAGGTCCATGCCTTCTCTGGGGTGAACGAGGACCTCGAAATGCATGGTTTTGCCTGTGCTAGCTTGCGCAATGGCGGCGTGTAATTGCTGACGGTCAGGAGAAGAGGACCACCAGGGACTTTCGATTAAGGGCCTGCCAACGACCTCCTCGCGTCGGATGTGTGCATCGGCTAAAAGGACCTCATTGAGATCCAATATGATTCCCTCGGGGGTCAGCAGTATAATCCCAGCATGCATGTTTTCGAGGACCTCCATGTAGAGGGACTCGCGCTGAGGAACCATTTCCTGGTGGCGGGCAAATATATCCATTGTATGGAACTGCAACGTGAGGCCTCCGATAGTCGGAGAGAGATATACGTGCAACCATGCCTGGGTCACGGGAGAAATATATTGCACTTCGGTCGGTGTCTGGGTCTGTTTCATCTTGAGCATGGCCTGATAGAGTGAGGTACATACCAATTGTGGAACAGAGCGCCAAAACGACTTCCCAAGTACGTCTTGCGGGGTTGCTTCGATGATAGTCTGTGCTTGTGCGTTCATGTACACAATGGCCTCGGTCTCATCGAGAAAAAAAACTGCATCAGGAAGCGTGTCAAGAATGGTCATGAGCGTCTCACTCGGGGTAGGCGTGAAACGTTTGGTTTGCCTTGCATTCGACATAGCGCGGTATATGTCCCTTTCATGTGTCCCCATCCCTGGTGGTGAAGATGCATCCTTGCTCTTCCTTCAAGATGTTTAGAAGAACGCATTCGCTTTCTCCACTTTTCCCTCTCCGTAAGCGTTCTCTCTTTATTAAGTACGTATTGGCATCTTCAATGAGTCGTATAAACCTCATCTGTGGAATTATATGTTCAATATCTCTCTGTGGGGCAGCCTAGATGTGCTCGGAAATTTCAAGATGAATCCGCCGCTGAAAGGTTCGGTGAACGGACCTATCATCTGGATACTCTTTGGGCAAATAATTCCACTGACAGCCACGACGAGGTCGAAAAATGATAGCCTCCAAAGCGACGCGTTGATCAATATGTTTTCGCCCTGTCCAATTTGGGTGAATCATTCTTGAACAGAATGCGCTGAATAGGAGACCACAAGGCATCAGAAATACGCCAAAGGGTTGGTGCTGTTTTCCTCCCTGATGGTGGGTGACGCATAACTTCTCCCTTTAGATCAGTTCGAGTCCTCCGTCAACCGTGATGACTTGCCCAGTCAGCCATGTTGCTACCGGGTCTGCCAGCGAGACAATCCAGGATGCCACTTCCTCTGGGGTGCCTCTACGCCCCAGAGGGATTGATGTGCTCTCGTCCTGCTCAATCGTTTCAATCGTTGAGGCTGAAAGCCCAGCTTGTTGGAGGATTGGCGTCTCTGTCGGACCAGGAGCGACGGCGTTGACCCGAATACCACGAGAGGCAAGTTCGAGTGCCCAACAACGGGTTAACTGCTCAAGAGCAGCCTTACTCGCCGCATAATAGGTGCCTTGCGCCGTAGGTCGATGACCATAGGTGCTTGAAATGTTGACAATGGCTCCCTTACTCTCTGTCAAGGCGCCCAGCGCAGCTTTGCTCAGCCATGTAGGGCCTAACACATTTGTTTGAAAAAATGGAGATAGCCTGAGCAGAAGTCACGGTTTCAAGCGAGGCTAACGCAAACATCGCAGCATTATTCACGAGCACATCAAGTTGCCCCCACAGATTGAGAGCATACTTCACCACGGCCGTGGCATCTTCCTCACGACTCACATCAGCAACCATACTTGCAATCTGCTCGTGGCTTCTTGCGGCATCTTTCAGAAGATTAGGACGACGGCCGACAACGAGCACATGCCCTCCTTGTTGCGCAAAAAGCTGGGCTGTAGCTAGCCCAATGCCTGAACCTCCACCGGTAATGATGATCCCTTTTCCATCAAAACGAGCCTGATTGTAGTGTTGTAGAGACTTCATGATTGTTCACTCCTTTTACTTTTCAAGCGGCTTCAGGAAGCAGAGGTAAAGAGCATCTCTGCAATATAACTTGGCTTGTAGCCTGAATTCAAAAAATTGGGTGCGGAATGTGGGCTCGACTTATCTTTTGTCTACGTTCTTCATATTGCCGGCATACATCGAGCCCGACAAGCAATTGGATCACCTCTTCATAGGTGTGCTGGGTTCCGGGAATGCATGCATAGATGCCATATTCCAACTGCGCTTGTTGCAAGCGCTGCACTTCTTGATGATCGCTTTCCACAGACCCAGTAGTTTGAGAATAGCCATATTGCAGTTCCATGTCTTTGATCTTCCCCTGCCTTGTGCTTCAACGATCCAATTGCTCTTTCCACATCTATTACCATTCAATGTCTCTTCTCATCCTCAAGAACCAGTATCCTTAGGATGCAAGAAGCTCCGCGATCAATTGCAGGAGTTTATCCAAGTCAAAGGGCTTCTGGAGCGTTATGAGATCATCTAACGCACCGTTTTCTTGTGGCAAACTGGCACTCATGAGGAGAATGGGTCTCTGATCGCCTCCTTCTCGATGCTGCAGTTGATCAGCGAGTTCCAGCCCATTCATCCCAGGGAGATGATAATCGAGCAGAAACAGCGCGGGCGTGATTGTTTCCAGTATGGAGAGAGCCATCTCGCCACTTGGGGCAAGAATCCCCTGATAGGTCGCCTCCCATTGGAGCGCTTCCAACAAGAGATCCCCAAGGATGGGATCATCTTCAACAATGAGAATACACTGGACGAGAGGTCTCTCACTCCCGACGTATTGGAGATTTGACATACGCGTTCCTCATGGACTTTTCCGGGGAAGTGTCACGTGAAAGGTTGATCCTTTGCCTCGTTCACTCTCTACTGTGATGGTTCCCCTATGGTGCTTGACGATCTCCGAGACAATATACAGGCCCATTCCTAAGCCGGGAAAGGCACGCTGATGTGGAGCAACCGCTCGATAGAAACGCTCAAAAATTTTCTCGCGCTGCTCTCGTGGAATGCCGATGCCATGATCACGCACGTTCAGCGTCACGGCCTCTTCGGAGGTTTTGATGTCAACCTCTACCCTGTCGGCTCCCGGGGAGTATTTGATCGCGTTGCTGATCAGGTTCAGGAGTACTTGCCCAAGTCGGGCCTTATCCCCGACCAGAAAGGGGGGATGCCCAGCGCGGTCCACGACGATGGTATGGGTTGTCTGCGTCTGTTGCACAATCTCAACGACCTCCTGAAGCACGTCGCCCAGGTTCACCGTTTCCTGGGCATACTCCAGCTTACCCGCCTGAATTTTGGAGAGGTCGAGCAACTCTCCAACCAATCGGATGACGGTATTGAGTTGGGACTCCATCCGGGAAAGCGCTCTCTCTGCGTTGTGAAGGTCTTGCTTTGCCAGTTGTTTTCGCAACAGTTGCGTTTGCAGCTTTAAGGACGTGATGGGTGTCTTGAGTTCATGGCTGGCCATCCCCAGAAAGTGATCTTTACGCTGCTCCAGTTCCTTGTGGGCCGAGTTATCCAACACAAAGGCGATACTTTGGTAGGGGTGATGCCCTAAGAGGACCCCACCCACAAGCACGGGAAGGCGACTACCATCTTTGCATATGTACTCTTTCTCATAGGGCGTCACCGACTGCCGGGTGGCAAGTTCCTGATGGGCTTGCAGGGTGCGAGCCAGATACTCTGGAGCTGTCATGCGTCTCACGTTCATGCGCCCTTCACGCAAGTCTTCGCGAGTATAGCCAGTCATGCGCAGAAAGGTGTCATTGGCGTCCACAATCTGCTCCCCTTCGATGATATTGATCCCGATAATGCTGGAATTCATCAGAAGGTTGACGCGTTCCTGGCTCTGGAGCAAGCCTTCCTCTGTCCGCTTCTGGTCATCAATGTCAGTACAGGTACCACACCACCTGACGACCTGACCTGCATCATCACGTATCGGTACCCCCCGAGTCAAGAACCAGCGATATTCTCCGGTCTGGCCATTTCTGAGACGTCCTTCGCACGCAAACAGTTCTCCCATGTCCAGAGCATGCTGCCAGAGCACCTGGTTCCTTGCACGATCATCGGGGTGGAGGAACTGGAGATAGTCCCATCGCTGTCTGTGTTCAGGCGTGAACCCAGTGTAGTCACGCCAGTGCTGGTTCGTGTACTCGTGCAAGCCGTTGGGTTGGGCTGTCCACACGAGTTGAGGCATGGTCTCAGCAAGGACGCGAAAGTTCTCCTCGCTAACTTTGAGCTGTTGCTCAGTTCGCTTCTGTGCAGCAATATGCTTGATGAGTGCCTTCCAGAGTGGAAGCGTGAGGTGCCTGGTCCGTTTTCCATTCAACATCATGCAGTAGCTATTCCTTTCATGTGGTCCCATCCCTGGAAGGAAATCGCTTCCCTGCTCTGATATCTCAAAACAGAAGTGAGAGATGTGAGAAGACGCGAACACTCTTCCTCACGAACACAGACAGTTCATTGGCGATCTGCCGGAGGTATTGGGCTAAAACCTCATCACCACCCTATGGGTCTTCCGCGAAGTTGATGATTCAGAGAAAACACCGTTTGCTTGTTGACAAATGGAGAGCCTTTGAGTATGCTTGAGAAGCTGCTTCAGCAAAAACAGACAAGTTTGCAAAAACGGCCAAAAATCCTCTCATGGCTCCTCATCCCCATTTCATCAACTTCGCGGAAGACCCCACCCTATGTACATATGTGATTTGCTTTCTTTGGACGAAAGAAGCCACCCCCCCCCCGCTCGTTGAGCTTGAGAAAGTCCTTCTTCTGCTTGTTTTCGTCGAAGAGAGGAATCACATATGTGTATACAATGTTGGTGAGGTTTGTTGAGGTTGGGTGTCGATCCTGCCTTACTGCTTTACCTTTGAGGGAGAGAGCGGCTGAGCCAATCCTCGAAACGCGTCGGGGCGATCCGAGCGTTCTTGCCCGCAGTGAGGGAGTGATCGCTCAACACTGCTCCAAAATAGCGTGCATTGACGTCTGTGATCACCTCACGCGTGTCTTTTTTTGCGCTCAAGAAGCGGCGAATGAGTTCGTCGAGACGTATCTGTTCGGGACCAGCCACCTCAAGCGTGCCGTTGATAGGCGCCCCGAGTGTGACATCGGCCAGTGCAGCCACAACATCATCCGACAAGATCGGCTGGAGAAAGGCCGGCGACAAGCGAACCATTTGTCCATCGCTGGCCTCCTGGGCGATGCCACCAACGAACTCGAAGAACTGCGTTGCACGAAGGATGGTATAGGGAACCTGCGAAGCCTTGATCAGATATTCCTGGGCCACCTTCGCATGTAAGTACCCACTCTGGGGAAGACGGTCAGCGCCGACGACCGAGAGGGCAACGTGATGTCCCACCCCAGCAGTCGCTTCTGCCGCCAGGAGATGGCGACTTGACGTCTCGAAGAATTCCAAAACGGCCTTGTCTTCCCACACAGGCGCGTTCGCCACGTCGACGACCACCTGAGCGCCGACAAGCGCTTGCGCTACCCCCTCACCCGTAATGGTGTTGACACCTGTGCTCGGTGATGCCGCCACGACCTGATGATCACGCTCACGAAGCTGCTTCACAAGCTTTTTTCCAATCAGCCCGCTCCCGCCAATAACGACAATCTTCATATGAACCTCCTACTCATAAGCCCTCACTGTGGGCGTTCTTATGTACAAACATACAGACGTGCTTGTTGTTGGAGAGGCTGAGAGACGTGGCCTCTTCCATCGCACGTTCCTTTCCCGTGCAACTCAATGCATGAGCTCTTCACACAGCTCGCCACGACCTCTTCCTCATTTCAGGATGGACGAAAGGGGGTTGCAGCCGATCCGTCCTGGACGCACTCACACCAGCATTTCTCTGTGAAGTCGTCGATCAACGAGCACCCAGAAGACCACAACGCTGCGTAATAGTGATTGGAGCCATCTTTTGTGGTGAATGTACTCATGCTCTGGTATCTCCTTTCAAGAGCACCAGCGACAACTGCTTAGGAGTGCTGATTCCCTCGTTCTCAGAACCTCTTTGACCAGCACGCTCTGAAACATTTTGTCTTTTCTGCTGCAAGTATAAAAGCTTGCGCAGAAGAAAGCACTGTTCATCACCGACCATCTCACTTGCCATCTCACTTGCCATCTCACCTTGCTTTGTTGTAAAGATAAATAGTATTCGAGTGAAGTGAAAGACTCGTCCTTAAGAGGACGCCCGACAGACACCAGTAGAGAGGAATCGCTGAGAAAAGCACTATCCATCGGTTGCCATCTCACCTTCCATGGTCGTCCCTGGTTGCGTCGTGGGGGAAGGAAAGAATCTATGACGAAATCGTCGTATCGAGAGCAAGACCACGCCTTCGGTCAGCAGATGTTGGCCCAGCGAACGGCAACCGGACTGACACAGGCAGGGCTGGGAACTATTCTCGGCGTCTCCCGACATACCGTCGGTGCCTGGGAGGCTGGTGAGAGTTATCCCAAGGCCGACCACCTCAAGGCCTTTATCACGTTGCTAGTTGAGCAACAAGGGTTTCAAGTGGGAAGTGAGGAGGAGCAGATCCGAGCCTTGTGGCGCTCGGCTCATCAGAAGGTACTCCTAGATGAGCGATGGCTGCAATCGCTCCTTGGTCAGCAGGTTGTACCCCTGGTAGCAACTCCTGTCGAACAAGTCCATCATCAGAACCTAATCACTCCCTCTCCTGTTGCAAGTGGTCCCAAAGTGGATTGGGGTGATGCGCTCGATATCCCTACCTTTTATGGGCGTGAGGAGGAACAGGCATTGCTCTCGCGCTGGATTCTCCAGGACCACTGCAGGGTGATCAGTGTGCTAGGCATGGGTGGTATCGGCAAATCAGCACTCACAACCAGAGTCATGCATCAGGTCGCATCGCAGTTTGAGGCAGTTATCTGGCGGTCGTTGCGCGATGCTCCGTCCTGTGAGGAGATTGTGAAAGACTGCCTCCAGATACTTGTCCCCCAGGTCCTCTCCGAAGTGCCCATCTCCTTCGAGAGACACCTACACTTGCTGATGCAGCAGCTGCGCAGGCAGCGCGTCCTCTTAGTACTGGACAACGTGGAGACGATTTTAGAGGAAGGCACCGGCACAGGTCGCATACGTACAGGCTTTGACGACTATGCTCACCTTCTTCGTCAAGGAGGCGAGACCGCACATCAGAGTTGTCTGCTGCTGACCAGTCGAGAGAAACCAGTTGATCTGGTGCCCCTAGAAGGTCGCCGTTCACCCGTGCGAACTGTGCGGCTGGCAGGACTGGATACAGAGGCAGGGGCTGAGTTGCTGGAGGAGAAATATGTCGTAAGTCCCTCGGACGAACGGGCGCAGTTGGTCGAGGTGTACCAGGGCAATCCACTGGCGTTACAGATCGTGGCGCACACGATTGTGGAATTGTTCGGTGGGGAGATTGTTCCATTCCTCCAGCAGGGCGAGACTGTCTTTGGGGGCATACGCCAGCTCCTCGACGAACAGTTCATGCGTCTCTCGGCTCTGGAGCAGACAGTGCTGCTGTGGTTGGCGATTCTGCGCGAACCGGTGAACCTGCACACCCTCCTCGCCATCTTGAACACTCCGATGCCGAGGGCGCAGGTCCTCGAAGCGGTGGAGGGACTGCGCCGCCGCAGCCTGATTGAGCAAGGACACCGTGCTGGCAGCTTTACGCTGCAATCGGTGGTGCTGGAGTACGCGACAGCGCGGCTCATTGAGGAAGGAAGCCGTGAGATCGAGCAGGGGCAGTTGGTTCGCCTACTGGAGCATGGACTCTGTCTGGCTCAAGTCAAGGAATACGTGCGGCAGACTCAGGAGCAGTTGCTCGTGGTTCCTCTGCTCACCCGGTTACAGAGCACCTCTCAGGCACCATCCGAGGTCGAGGGGCGCCTGCTCTGCTTGCTCGACAAAGTGCGAAATCGGGACCAGGCGACCCAGGGGTATGGACCGGCGAATCTAGTGATACTGCTGCGCGTGCTGCGCGGGCACCTGCGGAGGCTGGATCTCTCGCATCTAGCCCTGCGCGACATATTTCTGCAAGGGACCGACTTGCAGGATAGCACCTTGTCCCACGCCGTGCTTCAGGAAAGCATCTTCACCGAGCCTCTTGATGCGCTCTTAGCGGTCACTAAGAGCAAGACTGGTGCGTACTGGGCTGCTGCTGGTGGCCGCGGGGAAATACGGGTGTGGGACAGTGACGGACTAAGGCTGTACCATGCCTGGCGCGCTCACACGGAGATGGCCTGGACGATCGCGCTCAGCCCAGATGAACGCACACTCGCCAGCGCAAGCTCGACTGGCGGCATCAAGCTGTGGGAGATCGGCAGTGGCGCGTTGCTCTGGGAAAGCTGGCCTGCTGAGAGCTTTGTCTGGCTCGCCTTTTCTCCAAACGGAGATGTGCTCGCCAGTGGAGGAGTCGATGGGCTCGTTCATCTCTGGGACCCGAAGCTAGGCACTCCTCTCAAAGCATTGCAGTATAGCAGTGGGGTCTTCTGGCTGGAGTGGAGTCCCAATGGACGACTGCTTGCCATTGGCTGCTTCGATGGGAGCATCTGGTTGTGGCAGCCTGAGATGCCGGAGCCTGAGATGCGTGCCAGGGTCTTGATGGCACATACGAGCCGCGTGACAGGATTGGCCTTCTCCCCCGATGGGACCCAGCTCGCCAGCGCGAGCCATGATGGCACCGTCAAGCGGTGGGACCTGATCACGGGCACCTGCCTCCAGACGTTCACAGGACCTACGGACCGGGTGCTGCGAGTGGCGTGGAGTCCCGATGGACGCACGTTAGCCAGCTGCGGCTATGATGCTGCGATTCGGTTCTGGGACATCCAGACAGGCAAAGCGAGCAGAGTGCTGCAGGGACATACTGGTGTGGTGACCAGCTTGGCCTTCACACCTGACAGCCGTACGCTCTTGAGCGGCAGTTACGATGGCACGCTGCGTGTGTGGGACGTGGAGAGTGGAAAGTCGCTGCGCATCATGGGAGGCTATACGGACGCCCTGCTCGATCTCGACTGGAGTCCTGATGGCACACAGCTTGCCAGTTATGGAGCTGATATGCAGGTGACATTGTGGGATGTAAACAGTGGAGCACCGCAGAGCGTGGTGCAGGAACATCGGGACATGGTGCAAGGACAAGGGGTGGCATGGAGTCCCGATGGGCGGCTCCTGGCCAGCGGAGGACGAGACTTCATTATGCTGTGGGACTCATTCACACATGTTCGTCTACACGAGCTGCGCGACCCCGACGCGGTTGGCACCGTCTTTCAGGGGGTAGCATGGAGTCCTGATGGGTGCCTGCTCGCAGGTGGGAGCTATTTGCATGGAGTGCAGGTGTGGGAGATAACCACCCGCATCCGTCGTTGGATGGCACATACGCAGGCGACACGCATTCGTCGCGTGGCGTGGAGTCCCGATGGAAGCATGCTTGTGGGCGGAGGCTATGACGGCTCAGTGTATGTGTGGAATGCCAGTGATGGTATGCAGCAGCAACGGCTGGTGGGACATGAGGGGGTCGTCATGAGCGTGGCTTGGAGTCCTGATGGCAGATGGCTCGCCTCTGGTGGTGGAGGCAGAGAGGGTGGACAACTCTTCGTGTGGAAGATGCAGAGTGGCGAACGTGTGCACATATTAGCAGGGCATTCTGACATGGTCTCATCCGTGGTGTGGAGCCTAAGTGGGAAGGTGCTGATCAGCGGAGACAGCGATGGCAGGGTGCGCTGGTGGGAGGTTGAAAGTGGGCAGTGCCTGCGGGTGCGAGAGGGGCATCAGGGGATGGTACAAGCTCTCAAAGTCTGTCCCGACGGCAGCAGGCTTGCCAGTTGTGGGGATGACGGAACCATTCGGCTGTGGGATCTGCAGAGCGGCGAGGATCTGCGAACACTCCAGCGGGACCGACCCTACGAGCGGCTCAATATTACGGGTATTCGGGGTCTCTCCCAGGCGCAAAAGGCATCGTTGCAGGCGTTGGGAGCCTTTGAGGAAATAAGCATTTGGAGGTAGTGTTACTTCCTCATCTGCCATCACTTTGCATGATGGTGTTCGAGCGGTTCATGCAACGTGATGACAATTTCTTCATCTCTTTTTTGGGGTACCACCATTTTTCCCCATGTAAACTTTGGAATGAAGCGGGTATCCCGCTGGCTTAGTGAAGCCGCTTGTAAGACTCCCGCCCTTCTGGATCTTTTTTTGCTGACAATATTCTTGACAATGTTCTGATGAGGGCTGACATCATCTCATGAGAATTGTATACAGTTTCTCAATTAATGATCTCAGGAGAGAGAACTAAAGAAAAAAGTCACGTGATCCGAGAGAAGGAGGTATGAGCAAGAAATCGATACCTCCGAAAAATTGGCGTGAAGAGAGACGAATGCAGGCTTGGAAACTGCATAAAAAAGGCTGGAAGCAGAAAGACATTGCCGAGGCACTTGGAGTAACAGAGGATGCAGTCAGCCAGTGGTTTAAGAAGGCCAGAGAGCAGGGAGTAGAAGCTCTCAAACACAAGTCACCTCCAGGAGCAATACCCAAATGGAGCAAGGAGCAGCAAGCCCAATTCCCGGCATTATTAGAACAGGGAGCCGAAGCATTCGGTTTTCGTGGCCAGGTCTGGACAACGGCGCGAGTGGCCCAGATGATCCAACAACAGTTCGGGGTCAAGTATCACCCAGCCCATTGTAGCCTACTGCTACGTCATCTCAAGTAGAGCCAACAAAAACCCATCAAGAAGGCCACACAACGCGATGAAGATGCGATTCGCACGTGGAAAGATCTGCATTTTGATGCATGAAAAAAAAGGTCAAAACGGAAGGATGGACCATGGTTTTCGTCGATGAGTCAGCTTTTTACCTGCTACCAATGGTAGTACGCACCTATTCACCGCGTGGACAGCCCCCTATTTTGCAAGTCCCGTTATCCTATGAGCATCTTTCGGCTATCGGTGGCATCACTCCGGAGGGCAGGATCTTCATGCAAATACAAGACCATTCGTACAAGGGGCCGGATGTCGTGCGCTTCTTACAGTTACTCTTGCGTGAGATACCGGGAAAGATCCTCGTCATCTGGGACGGAGCTTCCATTCATCGCTGTAAGGCCATGAAAAACTTCACGTCGAGAGATGATGCCCAACGCATTCATCTGGAACGCTTGCCTGCTTATGCGCCTGAATTAAATCCACAAGAAGGCGTGTGGAATCTTCTCAAGCGTGTCGAACTGAAAAATGTTTGCGGTCTTAACCTGCAAGATCTCCGCCTGCAATTGCTTCGTGCCAAAGAACGGCTCAGACATCGAAAATCTCCTCTTTCCCAATGTTATGCCCACGCTGGCTACCGACTTTAGTTTTCTCTACGGAGGTCAATAAGGAATCATCACGGTCTTCAAACGCTAGAGCGCATGCAACACTTGTTGGCGTAGCAATGGGAAGCCAGCCCTACCATCTCCCGATCTCTTGAATACCGTTGAGCTTACAGGATTTCTTTCTTTTTTGCAACACAGCCTTTCTTGGCGGCTTTCTCAGATATCGTGGCAAAGATGTCGGAGAATCTGAGTAATGAGGGAAGTGGAGAGCAACAAAAGAACAAGAAATGATGCCGCGCCAAATTATCTGAGAAAGCTCATCCTCTAAACGCGCTTAGCTGCGTGGCACGTTTTCTGAGAAGCCATCAATTTTACCTGATAAATGACAACTACCACTTCCCCAGCGCGGTGAGGTAGCCCGCTACTGGCTATCCTAAAGGGCACATGGTACACGGCTACTCTCCGCTCTGCAGGAGTAGCCGCGTACGCCAGTAGCGGCTATGGCCCAGGAGGAGGAAGGCCGCTTCAACACAACACATCCCAATCTATTTATGCACAGCGTTTTTTGATACGATCACCCTTGTTCCTCCACACCAGACACCTCTGACGCGTACCGGATCCAGCGTACGTGCATGTGCACCACGGGGCGATCGAAAAAACTTGTTTGCCCATCCAGACGAAAGAGTTGGGCAAAGTCCTCTGGCTCCAGGGCAACACGCAGGCGCTCCGCACATGCATCCTGACATCACACTATTTTCATGACGATAAGAATAAAGAATATAAGAATACAAGCACACGGAAAAAGAGAAGGCGAATATCGGCTTTCAAACATGGGGCTCCGCGCGGCGGCAGGAGAGGCAGATGAGGGCGGGACCACACCGAAACGCAGCCACCAAAAGGCAGCAGTGGCACCTCTTTTTGAGCACAAAAGCGCACCTTTCTTTGCCATCGCGATTTGGCAGAAAAAACGCAGGAAGATCACCGATCCGAGCTCCGCGCAGACACAGGAAAAACATGGGAAAAACACAACCAGGGAAACGAGATCTGCCACACCTAGGCCAGCACACAGACCTGGAGAAGAAAAACAGGCTTTCAGTAGCTGCTGGAGCCTGTCACACGCCGAAAAATGCGTTCACCTGTCACAGCAGAGGGGACACGTGAAGCCAGATCATCGAGAAGACAAGGAGACACCCATCAGCGTAGGCTTCCCGAGAGCGTGCCACCACCCGCACCGATCGAGGCTCTGATCTCTTTCTTGCACCATCGTGAAGCTCACTCCATCAAGATTGGCACGCGCTGTCCATCTGCGGACCAGGCGTGCCCCATTGCGCGAAGAGTACGCAGAGCAGCTCCAGCTCCTGGGCGTCATGGACGGCACGCGCGACACCGAGCGCCGCCTTCACCATCAGGCAGGACCATCTCAGGCGCTTTTCCGAGTGGTTCCGGCCAGGGGCAGCGTTAATCCGCCTGTATCGAGCACCATGCGCGCCCTCTCCTCTTCCCCCATCAGAACGCAGGTTACTTCCGGCCCATACCGATGAGAAACAATAGCGTGCCCGCCGCCTGTACGACGCGCACCCCGATGGACTCACAGACATCGAACTCGCAGGCCTGCTCCAGGTCTCACGCATGACCGCCAATCGCTACCGCCATCACCTTCAGGCCGTGAAAGTTCAACCAGGGCGCTACCGCCTGGTTCCCCGTCCCGAGGAGAGAGCCGAAGCCCTCGCTCTCCTCCAGGTCGCCATCTCCACCGCTCTCATTCATCCCCAGACCCTTCTCCACTCCCTCTCACCTGCCAATGCCTGATGATCTCCCTCACCGGTAGCGCAAGGAACGCAACCATTCCCCAAAAATGCCCCAAAACAGGCATGGAACATGCCCATTTTGAGCGTAAACGGCTCCCCTTTTGTGCAATCGTAATTTGGCACAACTTTCTAGGAAAAACACGGGAGCCGCACACGTGGAGGGCAGGAGGAGAGCAGGCGCTGCGTAGAACAACCAGGGGAAAAACATGGGAAAAAGAAAACCACCATCCATCGTCCTGGCGCCTCCCAGACCAACACACGCTCCTTCATCCTGGCAGCGGCAGGGACAAGCCTCGTGAACGATCCTCATTGATGCCAGTGCAGAGAGCTTGCTAGTAAGAGAGCTTGCTAGTAAATAAGGCCAAAGCGTGATATCGCGCTGCGACATGAAAGCGGATGAAAGTAGGCTGCACCTGAGACTTTATCTCAGCATTAGAAGCCTATTTTCGGAGGAATCCGCAACACTTTTGAGGTGAACGTGAAAGAATCAGCGCGAATGGTAGGAATTCGCTATGCAGCATCTAGAGAACCGCTTCTCACCTGAGGCATCAGCGTAAAATGTTGTGAATAACTGAGGAGAGAATGCGTGAACAGCAATGTGGCAGAGGTGGGAAAAAGAGGCATGAGTGTGAAACGAAAAACCTGTTCCATTCGTGAGAGAAGTACGCACCCGGCGACCGCAATGGAAAGGACTCCCAATTCGATGCAAGCACCTGATGCTCCATCCACACAGGAGGAGGACCCTCCACCTGTCAAGACCATCCTCATCATCGAGGACGATCCTGACATTGGTGAGATTCTTGTCCAGTCCTTCAAAGACGAGTTTCCCTGCCAGGCCATTCTTGTTGGTGATGGGTTTGCTGCCCTCAAGATTACGCGCACGCTTCTTCCCAATGTCATTCTTCTCGATTATCTCTTGCCCGGCATGGATGGGCTAGAATGTGTTGAGGCGCTTCGAGCAACCAAAGGGATTGAGCAGACGCCTATTTTGCTGATGAGCGCCAATCTTCCCAAACGAGCCAGAGAGCGCAAAGACCTCATCGTCGTTGAGAAGCCTTTTGAATTAGATCGTTTGCTTCGCTTGGTGCAGGAATTGCTCGCGTAAACGCCCGTAGCCTTTGAGTCTTGCTTCCACGCTTGATTGCTGCTCCAGTGATGTGGGTCTATGCGCAAGAGTGATTTGACAAGAGAAACGTCCTCGGCATTCCGTGAATGCCGAGGACGTTTCTCTTTGAATGATTGCCCCTCGAACCCCAAGTTATGTACAGAATTTTCTGCTGATGCCTCAGATGAGAAGCGGTTTCTCCAGATGCTCCATGCTGAATTCCTACCATTCGCGCTGATTCTTTCACGTTCGCCTCAAAAGTGTTGCGGATTTCGCCTCATTTACTAAGAAGTGCTGGCCGCGCCGGGAGCAACGGTGAACGTGTGGGATCGTTTGGAGCACAAGACCGGCACGCCCGTGTCTCTTCTGCATGTCTCTGGCCCTGGGCCAGGCTCGGCCGCGGCCACACACGATCCAAGAGGGAAGACACCTGGAGCCACCATCAGAGCCTGGTGTATAGCTTTCCGTCATCGTCTCCCCAACCACGTAGTCTCATCGAAGCCGCTCAGAGAAGAGGAGCAACAGAGGCGAAAATGAGACGCCCCTGCTCATGAAAAGCGGAAAAAGGGGGGGATGGTCGAGGTTGAGAGGGAGTGGAAGTGGGCGGAAAGGGAGTAGAAGTAGATGGAAGTGGTGCGAAAGAGATGCTGCTGGACACACAGCCCCAGCCGTACAGCCGCAGAGCTGAACAGATCGGAAACGTCTCCATGGTGTTCATCGGCCAAGCTCGGCTTCACCAGAGAGCCAGTTGCTGGAGATGCCGTTGGCTGGCTGAGAGGCGACGCTCCTCGGCCAACGCTTCCTGCACCATCAGGGCGAAATAGTCCTCCAGCGGCATCGGTTGCCCTTGCAGGTGCTTGATGGGCACCATTTTGAGCATCGTGCTTCCATGCCAGATGGCAAAGGTCCGTTCACTTGCCACGACCTGTAAGGCCATGTACTGGCCCGCGACCTGTTGACCCACATAGTAGGGGACCAGATTCACGTTCACACAGCCATCTGCTCCGACCTTTCGCACAAAGATTTGCCCCTCAAGGGTTCGCAGCCAGGCATCGGGGTCCACCATTTGCGGAAGTGGGGGCAATGGCGGTAGGGTTGGGAAGGCGACCCGTGGGGGAACGTTGCGACAAGCGCGCCCCTGGTGGGGGCGTTCCCAATTGTAATGCTGCATGAAGGTCTCGGTGACCTCTCGAACCTCTTGCAGGGTGCCTGGACACTGGATCTGGAGGCATTCCTGAGCATACGTCCGATGATACCTTTCAACAAAGGCATTTTTGTCTGGGCGATGAGGTGGACAGACGTTGGGGTGGATCCCCAAACAGAGCAACAAGCGGCGGAGGGCCCAGGGCAATCGCATCTAAATAAGCTCAGCAACAATAAAGGAAAGGAAGAGGAGGTGATAAAATAAGCCAAAAAAGCGGGAGGCTATGAGATGGAGGAGAATGGCCGACGAGATCTTGAACGTCTGTTTGCGCAAGTAGAAGACCCTCGGGTGGAGCGAACCAAACTGCATCGATTACGGGATATCATCATCCTGGCGATCTGTGGAGTCTTATGTGGAGCAGAAGGCTGGGTTGAGATCGAGGAATTTGGGAACGCCAAAAAGGCCTTTTTTACGGATTTGCTCGACTTGCCCAATGGGATCCCGTCTCACGATACGTTCGGGCGTGTGTTTGCGCTCATTGATCCCAAACAGTTTGAAGCCAGCTTCATCCGATGGGTGCAAGGGATCAGCCAAACAGTCAACGGAGTGATCGCGATTGATGGCAAAACGCTGCGCCGCTCGCATGATCAGGCAGGAGGCAAAAAAGCGCTGCATCTGGTCAGTGCCTGGGCGGTCGAAAATCGTCTGGTGTTGGCTCAACTCGCGACGGAAGGGAAGTCCAACGAGATTACCGCCATCCCGCTGCTCTTAGAGCAACTGGCGCTCAAAGGCTGCATTGTGACCATTGATGCGATGGGGACGCAAACGAAGATTGCCGAGCGGATTATTGAGCAAGACGGTGACTACGCCCTGGCTCTCAAAGACAATCACGGGAACCTCTTTGACGAGGTGAAAGCGACGTTTGCTCTCGCGGAAAAAGACGGCTTTGCCAGCCCGTACTGGGAGTTGGATCGACAGGTGGAGAAAGGTCACGGTCGATTGGAAATTCGCGAACAGTGGACCCTGAGTGATCCGGAAATCCTGGCGTATCTCGACCCGCAACACCAGTGGAAAGGCTTGCGAGGCATTGGGGTCGTTCGGGCGCAACGGCGCATGGAACAGAAGACCACAAAAGAAACGCGCTACTTCTTGCTCAGTTTTTCGTCAGTCAACACCTTTGCCACTGCGGTCAGAAGCCACTGGGGCATTGAAAACAGCCTGCATTGGGTCCTCGATATCGCCTTTCGGGAAGATGAATCGCGCGTCAGGCTCGGTCATGCCGACGAAAATCTCGCGGTACTCCGCCATATCAGCTTGAATTTGTTGCGTCAGGAACGCTCTTCCCGTGTTGGCATCCATGCCAAACGTCTCAAATCCGGATGGGACAATCAGTATCTTTTGCGCGTTCTGGATGGGGTTAACTAGATGCGATTGCCCTGGCGGAGGGCCGAAGGAAAATCGCGTCCACTGCTGCTTCCGACCCACCTGGGATCGCGGTCAAAGGTCATCATCGGCGGTCGGCCATATGCTCGCAAGAAACCGATCACTGCCTGCATGGCCGTTTGCGCATGGAAATCTTCCCGTGCGTGAGCACCCAGAAGGACTGAGGTCCCCACATCCAGAAAGTGACAGACCTCCACGATATGTTGCCGCTTGCCTTCCTGGCTTTCACTGCTTGGAACAGTACTCACATCCTTAAAATCCATCTGGATCTCTTCGAGAGGCTCCCTTGGCTTCAGAGGCTGCTTCTTGGGCTTGGGGCGCTCCAGAATACAGCCGTGTTTGTGCAACATCTTCCACACGGTGCGAGTCGAGCGCGGCAAGGGCACCTGCAAGGCTTGCAGCTCGGCATCACGCGCTAAGTAGTACAGCAGGGCGCGAGGTCCCGGAACCCGTTTGAGGTTCTCCGGGGGCGAGAGGCGCATCTCGACGATGCGCTCCTCCACGCGTGGGTCCCATGAGGGGTAGGGGGCAGAATGAGCGCGTGAGCGAGACATGAGCACCTGCACATCATGCGCCTCGGCCTCTCGCAAGCGTTTGCGCCATTTCTTCACCCAACTGATTGAACGACCCACCACCTGGGCGTATTGCTGCTGCGTCCAGAGAGGATAGCGGGTCAGGAGGTCTCGCAAGAGAGCGCGATCGCGCATCCATTCTTCTTCCATACTTCCATTCCTCCACCAAAGGTGTGTCGAAACCGTCTTCTCCTGGATTCTACTCCATGCTCCACGCCTTGGTTTCCTCTCCTGGCTGAGATGGACACGAAGTCGCGACCTCGCTCGGGAGACGATGACGGAAAGCTATACACCTGGGCAAGAGAACAGGCCCTGCCTCGCTTCTTCCAGAGAGACCTGGCTCATTCCAAAGGAGCTGGTGGAAGAAGGGCAAAATCGCGATTGCAAGAATATGCGCATGTTCACGCTCACTATAGGGGCGCCACTGCCCTCTTTTCCCTGTCACCCTTTCATTCTTCTCGCCTCTCACTCACCTCACCCCCATCCCCATCCACCCTTCTCTTCTGCACTCCCCCACCAGCACCAGGCGCCCGGCATAGACCACATCCGGAGCACCGCGCATCACCGCCTTGCCATTTCTGACAAGGTGGTGCACGGATCGGCTGCCCACCACAGGCACGTATCATAGGGCTGCAGATCGCCCCCGCATACCGTTCCTCTCTCGGCCCTTGGCTCAAACTCCCCAACGCACTCAGCTGCGGCTACGGCTGCGCTTCCATACGCTCTTCCTTTTCCCACAACAGACGCGCTCTCGCATTCCCGCCTGCTGCCCAGCCCCCAAAAAAAGAGCAAGTCACAAGGACTCACTCTTTCGACTAAAACATGGATCAAACCCGACATAGGTGTGGAGTTTGATCTGTAGTATCAAACACTTCAAAACACTTGTATAGCACATCAGCATCAATCAAGCACCTCCAGCACATCCCTTCCACCAATGCTCATAGAGCCTGACTTCTTCAACCTCTCCCCTCTTGAAACGTGCTCATTCATGCACGAGAGTCTCTTTATGCAGAGCACATGCCATAGATGCCCTTCCTTGTAGCGCAAAAGAGAGAGAGGCACACCGTGAGTGAAAGGAGAGCCAAACCTTGCCGAGAGAGAGGGAACCCACAGAACAGGAACGCGCCGGGCTGTGTTGCAAAGATTTACGAGGGAAGACGATGGGCGTGAGTCTCATTTCTTGTTGCGCTTAGGCAACCAGTCCAAACAGGCTGGCAATGAAGGAAATCTGTCCAGGAATGTTCCCTTTTTCTACCCCATGCATCTGTCCCTTGCGAATCATATGCATCCTCTCGTATCCCTGTAAGGTATGCCATGCCGTTTCAAAAGACAAGAAGCCCAATCCCGGTTTCACCAGCCGTTTGATGAACCGGTGATCTTGTTCAATCAGGTTGTTGAGATACTTGCTCTGCCGCAGTTCACAAGGACCTGCAAGGGTAGTGTTGCAAAAAATTTAAAACTCAGCAAATTGAAGCGCACTCGAACATCTCTCACCAGGAAAAGATGCAGAACACGCACCTTTTCTCGGCGGCAATGATTCTTGTGCCGTCATTGCCCGCTCCATTTTCTCAGCTCAAATTTTTTTGCAACACTACCTGACAGGTTGCTATTTCAGCTGAGCGGAAGGGCCGCTAGATGGATAAACGATGGATGAGCTGTCGCCAGGATAGACGATGGATGAGCTGTCGCCAGGATAGGCGATGGATGGGCTGTCGCCAGGATAGGCGATGGATGGGCTGTCGCCAGGATAGACGATGATAGGAGCGAGTCCGCCCAGGATAGGTCATATTGAGGAGGCCAGCGCCATGCGGGTAGGCGACCTGGGGGGTCGAGTTCTGCGGAACGGCAGCGGGGGAGCTAGCACCATGCGAGGAGGCGACCTGGGGGGTCGAGTTCTGCGGAACGGCAGCAGGGGAGCTAGCGCCATCCGAGGAGGCGACCTGGGGGGTCGAGTTATGCGGAACGGCAGCGGGGGAACTAGCACCATGTGGATAGCCGATAGATGGATGGAACGAGGGTGCATAGTGCGTTGCCGTTTGCTGGGTGATAGCGAGGGAGTGGGCAAGCAGGATCATGCTGGCCAGGAGAGCAACGATGAGGAGCATTCCCTGCAGTTGCCTATGATGTTGACGAGCAAACATGATGGTTCGCCGCATGTACAGCTGCCTACGATGTTGACGAGCAAACATAATGGTTCGTCGTATGTAATGTAAAAGATAGGACATATCTGCTCCTTTCGTGTGGTCGTGTGAGGGAACATGAAACGGGACGCATAGTGCTATCCCGGAGAAGTTTAGATAACCTCTATATTTCAATTATAGGGGGACATACTTCCCCCTAATTGGGTATGTACTTGAACGCGCTGAACCACGGATTGCGCAACGAGATTGCAGCAGCATACAGTTGGTAGAGTGCGAAACGGCTTCAGAAGCCCTCTTGGCCACAGCATTTGCTTGTTGACAAGAGGGGGGAATGTCACTTCTTCACAGAAAGCATAACAGCAATGAAGGACGTTCGAGAGCCACTTCAGTCATAGATATATCTCGTTGTGTGCAGCTTTCTGTCATCGCCTCCCCAGGCGGGGTCCCCTCCTCAAAACGGCTGAGATTGGCGAGAGAAAAGCTGAGAGAAGAGAGCACAATCAGAGGGGGTGGAAGCAGAAGGAGTTAAGGAACAGATGCCTCTTTCGCACTATCAGCAGATCCCTCGGTTGTGTTGCAAGAAGGAAGCTGATCTGCTAAAGTGAAGCGAAAAAAGCAAATGAGGACCCCATGACCGAGCAGAATCCGTTCACATGGCGTCATTTCCAGGCCGAGATTATTCTCCTGTGCGTGCGCTGGTACTTACGATACTCGCTCAGCTATCGCGATCTGGAAGAGATGATGGTCGAACGCAGACGCTGCGTCGATCACACCACCATCTATCGCTGGGTGCAGCGCTATGCCCCGGAGCTGGAAAAGCGTTGTCGGCCTCATCTGAAAGCGTGCAATGACTCCTGGAGAGTGGATGAAACGTACATCAAAGTGAAGAAAATCTGGATGTATCTGTACCGGGCGGTGGATTCTGGGGGGAACACGCTCGAGTTTCTTTTGAGTCCAACCCGCGATGCCAAGGCGGCCAAACGCGTCTTTCTCAAAGCGCTGCATGCCACTACGGATTCACCACCTCAAACACTTCCGCGTAAGGAGCGCATAGCTTCGGCTGACTCCATCACCACGTCAGTTCCTCGTGTCATCAACGTCGATAAAAACGCGGCATATCCTAAGGCCATTGTCGACCTGAAAGCCGCTGGAGTCCTGCCTGGACACGTGGAATTGAGGCAGGTGAAATACCTCAACAATCTCATCGAACAGGACCATCGGTTCATCAAACGCTTGACGAAACCTGGAATGGGCTTTCTCTCGTTCGAGACAGCGTGGCGAACCTTACGAGGATACGAAATGATGCATATGCTGAGGAAAGGACAATGCCAAGGCGTGGGAAAAGGGGATGTGGGAGGGCAAGTCGCACTGATCGCCAAACTCTTTGGAGCGGTGGCCTAAGAACAGTGAAGAGGGTCGCTCACGTTCAAATTTTTTTCTTCCTCGTTTTTGCAACACTACCAGATTGAGTGAGAGAGGCAAACCAGAGAAACGATCCCCACCTCAGCGTTCTCCGTCTCCTCTAGAAACTGGAAGATTGCATATGTTGTTTGCCAACATATGTAGGAGTGCTCCTATGTGACATCAGTGAAATGGTAGAGGCCATCAGGCATGCCTACACATCCTCCATGTCTGTTTCCTTCCAAGGAAGAACCCCATAGAGCGAATGTCTATGGGGTCCTTTACATAAGGTTGGACTTATCGTGGGTTGTGTATTCCATTATAATACGATTGCTAACAGAAATACATGTATCCTAGGCACACAGCAAAAAAGACATCTCTACGATGATGGGTCTTTGTGCTGGCTACTTGGGACATCTGTTCGGGAAATCAGCCTGTTATGGACAATGGAATGAGCTTTCTTGCCAAGCACGTGAGATGCGTGTACAATCAACACTGCCCATTCTGTGTATGCACTCCAACCATATGCCATTTTTACAAAGAAGAGGTTCTATTTGTGTGGTGGGTATTTTCCTCGGTCAAGCGATGCCTGTCTTTCAACTTCCAAACATTTCTCGAACGCGTTCTCTGTTGGGTCAAACCATCGGCAACCTCCCTTGTGCCCGGTACGCTTGCCGATCTGACTAAAGGGAAATTGGAACTGCTGGCGGAAAATGCGCTCTTACGGCAGCAACTGATCATTCTCCGTCGACAGGTCAAGCGACCGACCTATCGGAAGACGGATCGGCTTCTTTTCGTGCTCCTTGCCAGGATGGTCCGAACCTGGAAACAGGCGCTTTTCCTTGTCCAGCCAGAGACGCTCCTGCGCTGGCATCGTGAACTCTTCCGTCTGTTCTGGAAGCGCAAAACGAAGGCATGCGCGAGAACGTCGAAGCTCTCACCTGAGACGATCTGCTTGATCAAGGAAATGGCAGCGAAGAATCGACTTTGGGGAGCGGAGCGTATTCGGGGAGAACTGCTCAAGTTGGATATTCGCGTGAGCAAACGAACCATCCAGAAATATATGAGGCCCATTCGCCGGAGACGACCGAATGGGCAGAGTTGGAAAACGTTCTTGCGCAATCACGCGGCAGGCGTGTGGGCCTGTGATTTCTTACAGGTGACTGATCTCTTCTTCCGCCCACTTTTTGCTTTTTTCATCATCGAACTCCAGTCGCGCCAGGTGATCCATGTGAACGTGACGCGATCGCCGACCGATCCCTGGGTCGCGCAACAACTGCGCGAAGCGACTCCGTATGGGCAAACACCCAAGTATCTGATCAGGGATAATGATCGCAAATTCGGGCCGAATTTTGCTCGCGTGGCCGCAACGAGTGGGATCAAGGTGCTTCGCACACCATACCGAACGCCGCGTGCCAATGCTGTGTGTGAACGCTTTCTGGGAAGTGTGAGGCGAGAATGCTTGGATCATTCCCTGATCTTCCATGAGAAGCAACTCCATCGGCTCCTCAATGCCTATACGGTCTACTTCAACCAGGCTCGACCCCATCAAGGGCTGGGGCAACGCATTCCGGTGCCATCGGTTCCGTCTGCTTCTCTTCTGAAGCCCCCAAGCCGGGTGATCGCCATTCCCATGTTGGGTGGGTTACACCATGACTACCGGAGGGCCGCCTAAATAGCCAAAAGCCAGAGAAAAGAGAAGATGTACGAATGTGTTTCTGTGCAGTCTGACCCTTTGCTTCATTGAGCAAAGAGAACACGTCCTCTTGCCTCATCGCAGAGGTCTGGCGTGCTGACGATGGAGTGTATCCACTTGAGATAAACCCTTTCCGTGCTTTTTCTGCCTCTCGTTTCTTGGCATGAGTCAGAGATTTTGGAACGGATATGCTAAATAGCCAGCACACTGGATCGGCGCATCGGCAAGGAAGAGACGCTAAGGCTCGAGGTGGCTGCCTGGGAAGCGGAACGCAATGCACAGCAGGTCAAAGTCAACTGGCGCTTTACCACCCAGGACGCGCGGATCAAGCTCAAACGGCTCTATCCTGTTCTTGAGGCGGAGTTGGAGGAGACAGCCTCTATGTAGCTCTTGGAAATGCCTGCCTACGATTTCGCGCAAAGAAATGGAGAGGAGATCGGCATCAGACAGGGAAATGGCGGGCGAGCCGCCACCTCCCCATCTGATGAGCATTGCTTCTCTTGTCACCCCTGGGTGTAGGTAATCACCGGGCGGATCTCAACTGAGCCGAACATCGCATAGGGAATTTTCGCTGCCCACCCAACCGCTTCATCGAGGTTCTTGCAGTCGAGCAGAAAGTATCCGCCCAATTGCTCAGGCGTTTCGGCAAATGGACCATCGGTGGTCACCGTCTCGCCATTACGGACACGCACTGTCGTCGCGTCGGTGACCGGGGAAAGTCCATCATTCGAAAGATACACCTGGGCCGCTTTCATTTCCGCTACCAGATCAAACCAGCCTTGCATTGCGGCTCGCGCTTCTTCAGGGGTATAGTTTGGCGGTTGAGACGTGTTTCCGTAAAGCAGTAGCATGTACTTCATAATTTCTCCTTTTCCTCAAACCTGGACGTTCATGGCCCCGGTTTCGATCTTGATTGACCAGATTGCCCACTCGATCTTCCACGCGCGAGCTGGTCTCCCGATGTCATCGGGGAATTGCTCTGGTTACTCCTTTGACGGAAGACGAGGAAGAAAGGTGACCGACGCCAGATTCTACAATGGTCATCGCCACTTCGATCGAGCTGGTATCGCTCACTCGCGTTCCATGGGAGCCTATTTCCCGGTCACATTGCGTGAATTTCTTCCGTCACTTTATTGACGGAACACACCAAAGAAGTGTGACCGATGAGCGAAAGGGAAGAAGAGGAATGGACAAACACGACTGGCTGGCCACACAATTTGAGGCAGAGCGTCCCCGCCTGCGGGTGGTGGCCTACCGTATGCTTGGCTCACTCTCCGAAGCAGAGGACGCTGTGCAAGAGGGTTGGCTCCACCTCAGCCGTTCCGACACGACTGGGATCGGGAATCTGGGCGGATGGTTGACCACTGTGGTTGCGCGGATCTGCCTAGATATGCTGCGCTCGCGCAAATCGCGCCGTGAGGAGCCCGTAGGATTGGTTGTGCCAGAATCTGGCAGAGAAGGTCAGGACAGGATCGACCCTGAGCAAGAAGCGCTGCTGGCTGACTCGGTCAGCCAGGCGCTGCTGATCGTCCTGGACACACTTTCGCCCGCCGAGCGCTTGGCTTTCGTGCTGCACGATCTCTTTGACGTGCCTTTCAACGAGATTGCCCCTATCGTCGGGCGCTCAGAGACCGCGGCAAGGAAGCTGGCGAGCCGTGCACGCAGCCGAATGCGGGAGACCGGGAGAGGAAAAGAAGCGGATGATCCAGGAAGCCGAGCAGTGGTCGAAGCCTTCCTCAAGGCTTCGCGCGAGGGGGACTTCTACGCGCTGCTCGCGCTGCTGGATCCGGATGTGGTCCTGCGGGCCGACCATGCCGCCGTGTCCGGGGGCGCGCCAGGCGAAGTTCGCGGTGCAAGAGCCGTGGCCCGGCAGTTCTCCGGGCGCGTCAGGGGAGTACAACCAGCGCTGGTGAACGAAGCCGTGGGAGCTGTGGCCCGGCGTGGGCAACATGTCCTCGTCTTCCAGCTCACGATCACGAGCGGCAAGATCGTCGAGATCACTATGGTCGCCGACCCCGAGCACCTTCGCCATCTCGATCTCGTGCTCCTGGACTCAGGCATCGAGCGTGCTCCCTAGACTGCTGAAAGGGCGAGAATCTGGCGTGCGTCTCAATTTGGGTGAGTGATGAAAGCTCTCGCTTACCCAGGTTCGACATCTGTTCACTCCGGCTCTGCGCCGAGGTGACGTGAAACCACGCTGGGAAGGAGAAGCCATCGTGTTAGCGTTAGCACGATGGCTTTGAACGTTGGCTTTTGAACTTGTTAAATTTTGGTGGTCAGACCACTAGTCTACCACCACTATCCTGACATCTTCTGTCAGGATGCGTTCGTCTTCTGTGACAGTTTGAGGTAGTTGAAGCAGTACGTTACGCAGCGTTGACACAGAATTTACTGAAGTCGTAGAGAGGATAAGAGTAAAAAATGGGTTTGTCTTAAATACAGTAATACACTTTTCAGAGGCAAACTTTGAATGTATCAACTGAGAGCAAGATGCGCATGAGAAAAAAGCGTCTCCCAATTGTTGGCTCGAAGCAGGTGCCAAAATGCAACCTCACCTGTTCCGGGCCAGATGCTTGGCTCATAAGGATACCAACCAGAGAGCAAGCGAAGCCGGAATCCCTCAAAATCAGGGATGCTACCGTAACCCTCAAAGAATGGGAGCCACCAGGAAGATGTAGCTGGGAAGCGTTGTGCTAAACGTGTGCAGAAACTGACAAGATCAGCACCTGTATCACCTGCAGAAGCTACCTCCATGTCTAAGAGAGCTGAGACCTGCCAATGACCGTTCTGACGAATCATAAACATTTGATCTGGACCACAATCTCCATGTGTAAAATGTGGTGGAACATATGCTGATGTCAAAATCTCTGGTATCTGTTGCACTTGACGTTCTATTTGTTGAAGTAATTGTGCTGAACACCCCTGAAGTTTTGCTTCTACCCATGCATTGGTCTGCTTCTGGAGCTGCTCAACCGTCCAGATAGGATGCTGCCAGCTCTCCGGGTCAGGAGGTGCCGTTGGCCCTTCCCCAAGAAGATAGCCTGCATACGCAAATGGAATGCTATGCATACGCCGGAGGTAATCTCCAACAGCAGAGAGCATCTCTTTGATGTCTTGTCCCTGGTCCAATAACGTGGTCAGGTTCGTTCCAGGAACCCGACGAGTGAGTAGAAACGAACGTCCTAGAGGATTCTCCTGGTTCTGACAAGCCAGCACGACTTCAGGGCTTGCCAATCCATATGACGCCAAGGTTGACCACGCGCTCGCCTCGTGCGCAACAGAATAGCCTGTTTCCGCGTCTTCAGGAGGATACCAGTCTTTGGTATGGATCTTGAGAAAAAGCGTTTGATCCTGGCAGTCAAGCTGATACACATGATTGTAGGCTCTGATGAACGTGACCCGAACTGGCCCATCCAGTTGAATCATGCGAAGAAGGCTTTGGGCCTGCTCTTGAGAGAGCATATGAGTAACTTACATGAAATTCCCCCTTTGTAAGGAAGCATACGCTTTTTTTAGGGGAAAATTCAATTCACTGCTTTCCTCTCTTTCACCCATTGGGATCTATCCTGAATCAAGAAACCAATCTATGTAATGATCACAGCGATGTTGCGTCTTTCTTCTTGCACGCTTTATGGTTCATACTTTTGGTTAATTGTCCAGGCTATCAAGGGAGATTTTATCCGTCCACGTTATTGGTATTGATGAGCCCAAATATTCTTTCATCAACGAACTGGTTGTTCGCATATTGACTATCGCGGAGGCGTCCCTCTTCCTGAAAGCCGAGCTTTTCGAGCAGGCGTGTGGAGGCGAGATGGGGATACGCAACCTGAGCTTCAATGCGATGCAAATGGATGTGTTCGAAGCCAAACTGAATAATCGCGGTCAAGGCCTCTGTCATGATCCCTTTATTCCAGTAGTGTTTTGAGAGAATATAGCTCAGGGCTGCACTTCGATTATCGGCATCCCATGAATATCCACAGTTGCCGATGACCCTGTTCTCTCCCTTCAATATGATGCCCCAGCGTAGTGCTTCATGTTGAGCAAAGCGCCTTCGATGACGTTCAATACTCTTTTCCGCTTGTTCTAGCTGTGTCATCGGGGCTGGATCGTAGTAGCGCATAGTCTCTTCATCGGACAGAAGAGGAAGGAATCCTGTGCATCCGTTGCTGCGAGTTGCCGTAAGATCAGGCGTTCTGTTTCTAAGGTCGGAAAGGTGTGCAGGTGGATATTTAAGCCCATGATGATTGTACTATCCTCAAGTGTATTTTTCGATAGAAACATGCGAATATTATATACTGTCCTTTTGATTTATTAAAGAGGGTCTATGTGCACACCAGGGCTTTCCAATTCTAATAAACCACACATTGTCCAGTAAGAACGAGATCAAGAGCTTGATCAATATGGGCATCAAAGTAGCGCATCTGGCGAGCGACATTGCGGACCCCCACGCGATCCATGAGACTCAAGACGGTGCTATTGAGCTGGGCCAGCAGACTGGGAACCACTCCTGTACGCGTTTGACAACCATCTTCGCCTAAGGTCACATCACGTCGATGATGGAGGCAATTTTCAACGGCCCAATGGGCTCTGATAAGTTCAAGCATGCATGTGGGAGGCGCTTGGTATATCGAGAGACTGCTCAACCCATAGACCACCTCGTGACGGATCTTTCCCGACTTGAGAATGCGCGTGGTTCTTTCCAGCCGAAAGACTTGCTCGATGCCCTCCCAATCTTTGCTAAACCAGTCGTTAAGATCAGGGCTACAAAGAATTTGGCGATGTTCCAAGCGCCCATGCCCTTTGTTCCAGGTTTCTGCCTGCTTCCAGCGCCGTCGATCAGGAGAAGGATCCTCAAAGAAGGCAACAATATCCTCTCGCAGCGTTGGCTGATTGTCCTTGGCAATCAAGATGTAGTCTCCACTCAAACGAAGGACCTGCGCGCACAGTTGCCGTTGAGTATGCATAGCATCAAGGGTGAGAATGCGCCCACGCACCCATGAAGGTGCAAATAAGGGCTTGAGGGCACTGATCTCATTTTCCTTGTCTTGCACATTGCAATGCCAAAGCACGGTGCCAGTCTGCACCTCATAGCAACTGAGTTGATGAACCGGGTGAGCCTCTTTGCTTGTGGCCCGCAGGGCTTTGCCATCAACAGCGACCTGAGCATGTTTGGCTTGGATGCCTGGCGTCAGCAGGCGACTGGGTTCCTCTCCACACCGGGCCTGGGCTTCCCAACGGGTGAAAAAGGCAGAAAGAAGCTCATCGAGATGCTTGCTGTCTACTCTGGCAAGGACATTGCAATAGGTCATCTGGCATGGCATCTGCTGGCGGGAGAGCCCAAAGCGCTGTGCTAAAGGCACTCGATGATGACGAACCCACTCGGTTGCTGCACTCAGGGTCTTTTGCCCTGCTAGTTTGGCAAGCACAAGCAGAGAAAGAACCAAGGCCAATTCGTATCGTTTTCCTTGTTTTCGTCTCGTATCTGAGAGGGCTCGCAAGCTCTGGTACAACGAATTGACGGGAAGCGTTTCTGGGTCGTGTTCGGCTCGTTTTGCGAGCATGAATGTGGTATAGTCCATGCAGAGTTTTCCTTGAGATGTGATTTGGTTTTGTATTCTACAAGGAAAACTCTTCTTTTTCACCTCCTTTGTGAGAATTGGAAAGCCCTGATGTGCACACAGAAGATTTTGTTCGTGAGGTTCGATGAGCCAGGCAGGTATTGTCAACTTAAAAATTTTTGTTGATGAGCTTTCACCACGTCGATGCCACATCAGCCAGAATTCTCTAGCAACTAAGGCAAGAAAAAGGGCGCAATCCCCACTTTGAGGTCTGTTTCTCTTCTATAAGCTCTACAATTTCCATGAAGTTGGCAATACCACCTCCATAGAGGCCAATCGCCAGACCATGCTCATGCGGAGGGAAGGCGCGGATGATGATCGCGAGCGTGCCGGGCGTCATAATCGCTGCGCCAATACCTTGGATGATGCGAAAGACAATCAAGGCTTCAATCGTCGATGCCAGGCCACAGGCCAGAGAGGCTCCACTGAAAATCATCAGCCCTGCCAAATAGACCGCTCGCTGTTCCCACAGATCGCCGAGGCGACCGATCCCCATCAGCAGCACGCCAATCATGAGCACATAGCCGGAAATGGTCCAGGAGACCGTGCTCAGCGGGGTATGAAAATCCTGCCCAATGGTCGGCAGGGCAATATTGACAATAAAGAGATCGATATAGAGCATCAGCAGCCCAAAACAGGCGGCGAACAAGGCCAGCCATTTGGATGGGGGTCGTTGTTTCATGGACTTCTCCAGATGATTTTCTCTGACGTGCGCTGATCCAACTCGCTTGCATCAGCCGGTTGAGCGCCGGCGGCTCTGCGGTCAGGGTCGTTTTGTGTATGAGAAAGGCATGGGCCCATCTCTGTGAGGTTCAAACCAGGATGGCGATGACCTGGCGCTCGCCCATTGCTGTGTAGCGCCAGCAATGGGCCTGTCGGTGTCTTTTTGATGGGAAGATTGCACGTACCGTCAAAAAGACACCGACAGGCCTACTGGAACCCTATCCAGCGGTCGCGTAGCCTCCGTCCCACCATCTGGTGACGAGCGCGGCGTACTCGTCGGCGCTGTCTTCCCAGGTGTAGTGCCCAACGTCGATACTGTCGAGCTTGCTCTTGGGCAGCCGAGCGTGGAGAAACTCACCGTTGGCCAATGGCACCACATGGTCGCGGGTGCCGCTGATGATCTGCACCGGCGTCTGTATTTGCGGGAGCAGATCGCGCAGGATCGGCAGATCTATCGGGTAGGTGCGCACGTAACGCATCGACTCGACGAGGCGGTCGTTTTCGTAGGCGGAGAGGTAGTCCTCACGCACCGCGTCGGGAAGAGTGTACCGCTCGATGCGACTGAGAGCCGTGGTGACGGCCTGCCTCGGGTCTATGCTGCGGTACCTCTCGAGGTCGGGTGCCTCGACCCAGTCCTTCAGCACGCTCCCCAACTGGAGCGGAAATGCCGCGCCTCCGCTGCCGACGACGAGACTACGCAAACGCCCTGGATACAAGGCTGCAGCGAAGAGCAACGCCGAAGTGCCAATGTCGGGACCGACCGCGTGTGGCTGCTCGAGCCCGAACGCATCGGCGAGACGAAGTACGAATCCCCCCATTGCACGCGGCGACAGCAGCGCGTCGCGACGCTCCGAATGACCGAACCCCGGCAAGTCGACTGCTACCAGATGGGTGTGTTCGGCGAGCTGCTCCCATATCGGCTCGAATGCAAAGACGCTCTCCGGCCATGGACAGAGCAAGAGAGCGTGCTGGTCCCGCTCCTCGCTCTCCGCGAAGCGGATCGACAACCCGTCGATGGTGCAAAACTTCGTCTGGATGGATGTGTTCAACGAACGTGTCATGGCGGTTCTCCTATACTAGTTCAGAGGATGTTCAATGTTACTACTTCTCTTGTACGTCGTATCTGGTCGTCAAAATGACGCTTAAGGGCCATTAGCTCAGGAGTAAATGCACGCGTAGCCTCCCGTGGGGACAGGTGATCTGAGAACGACATGATTTCCCCTTCTTTCTTTCTCGCTAACTATGAGCACGTGCAGCACGTGCAATACTTTCGGCAAATTTAGGCGTCTCGCGAGCATTGTGATCACTGGTGGCCACTTGTCGGTCATGGGCAGCCTGCTCAAATGTGATGTGACGCTCGTTGAGAAACTCGAGAAACTCACTACAGTGGCACTTCTAGCCGGCGTCATTTTCCCCGGAGTTTTCCCTGGAAAGATCCCTGGATCAGAACAAAGGGCGAATGAGAGTCATTTTCCCGAGAATATTCCCCCGCAGCCTCGATTACGCCAGCAGTCCTCCATCGATTGTCAGCGATGTACCAGTGATGTAGGACGCCGCTGGACTGGCGAGAAAGACGATGGCTGCCGCGATCTCCTCGGGCCGACCGTAGCGACCAAGGGCGATGGTTGGTATCACACTGCGTGAGAAAGGACCATCAGCCGGGTTCATATCAGTGTCGATCGCACCAGGTTGCACCACATTGACGATAATTCCTCGTGGCCCGAGATCCCGCGCCCACCCTTGGTATACCCAGAAGAGCCGCCTTCGTCGCACTATAGTCAGCCAGGCCAGGGGTTCCCACCCGCGAGGCGAACCAGGAACCGACCGAGATAATGCGTCCCCCTTCGCTCATGACCTGTGACGCCGCGCGCACCGCCGTTGCCACTCCAGCCAGATTCACCGCCATCAATCGAGCAAAGCTCGCCTCATCTCTCTCTGGATCGTTTACACTCCCAAATAAGAGTATCCCAGCGTTATTGACCAGAATATCAAGGTCCCAAATTGCTCGACCACCTGCTCAATCAAGGCAGTGGCCTGAACCGAATCAGCCTGATCTGCTCGAAAGGCGAGTGTACGTCCCCCCTGCTCTCTGATCTCACTGGCAACGACCTCTGCCTTCGTGGCCGACTTCGTATCGGTATAGCTGATCGCAACATCCGCGCCTGACTCGGCGAGTGCACGCGCCGTTGCTGCCCCGATCCCACGCGATCCACCAGTGACCAGGGCTACTTTCCCGCTCAGTGTCTTTGTCATCATGTTCTTCTGCTCCATTCTGTTCTTTTTTGCTTTTCAAGCTGTCTTTAGGCGAGACGCTGAAAGACGATAGAATGCATACTGGTTCTCAATTTTGAGACCTCATTCGTATTAATCATCGTTCTGTTCCTGCATGTCTCCTTGGGTCTTCCAGTAGTGTAGGACGACGGGCACACTGTGTGCCGCTGTCCCCCTCTCCGCTTAATGCAGGGATCTGAAGCCCGCGCGGACTTCTTCGCAGAAGAGTTCCGGCTGCTCCCAGGCCGCGAAGTGCCCACCCTTGTCAGCTTGGTGGAAGTAGATGAGGTTGTGGTAGGCCTGCTCCGCCCAGCTGCGGGCGCCTGGTAAATCTCGCCTGGAAAGACCGTGATGGCCGCCGGGATGGAGACGTTGACGGCCTTCAAAAAGGGGATCTTACGCTCCTGGTAGTTGGCACGTCCGATCTCCGCGCGACTGGCTCCTCCAAGCTTCACAAGCAACGAGAACTACGGAGCATTGACGCCGTAAGCCCGAAGGGCCTGATCATACAGATTGGTGATGATGCGCGAGATGCGGCGCGTGCGTGTGAGCAGGCAATGGCGAGTGATCTCGCCAACTACACCGGCATCAGCTGTCTCAGTTTCAGTGCTCATCATCCTGGTCTCCATTATAGTGTATATACAACATCCTGTCAGGCCCCTAGCATAGTGTATATACAACATCCTGTCATGGCCTCTGGGGAGAGCTGTGCTGGCTATTTAGCGTATCCGTTCCAAAATCTCTGACTCATGCCAAGAAACGAGGGGCAGAAAAAGCACGGAAAGGGTTTATCTCAAGTGGATACACTCCATCGTCAGCACGCCAGACCTCTGCGATGAGGCAAGAGGACGTGTTCTCTTTGCTCAATGAAGCAAAGGGTCAGACTGCACAGAAACACATTCGTGCATCTTCTCTTTTCTCTGGCTTTTGGCTATTTAGGCGGCCCTCCGGTAGTCATGGTGTAACCCACCCAACATGGGAATGGCGATCACCCGGTTTGGGGGCTTCAGAAGAGAAGCAGACGGAACCGATGGCACCGGAATGCGTTGCCCCAGCCCTTGATGGGGTCGAGCCTGGTTGAAGTAGACCGTATAGGCATTGAGGAGCCGATGGAGTTGCTTCTCATGGAAGATCAGGGAATGATCCAAGCATTCTCGCCTCACACTTCCCAGAAAGCGTTCACACACAGCATTGGCACGCGGCGTTCGGTATGGTGTGCGAAGCACCTTGATCCCACTCGTTGCGGCCACACGAGCAAAATTCGGCCCGAATTTGCGATCATTATCCCTGATCAGATACTTGGGTGTTTGCCCATACGGAGTCGCTTCGCGCAGTTGTTGCGCGACCCAGGGATCGGTCGGCGATCGCGTCACGTTCACATGGATCACCTGGCGCGACTGGAGTTCGATGATGAAAAAAGCAAAAAGTGGGCGGAAGAAGAGATCAGTCACCTGTAAGAAATCACAGGCCCACACGCCTGCCGCGTGATTGCGCAAGAACGTTTTCCAACTCTGCCCATTCGGTCGTCTCCGGCGAACGGGCCTCATATATTTCTGGATGGTTCGTTTGCTCACGCGAATATCCAACTTGAGCAGTTCTCCCCGAATACGCTCCGCTCCCCAAAGTCGATTCTTCGCTGCCATTTCCTTGATCAAGCAGATCGTCTCAGGTGAGAGCTTCGACGTTCTCGCGCATGCCTTCGTTTTGCGCTTCCAGAACAGACGGAAGAGTTCACGATGCCAGCGCAGGAGCGTCTCTGGCTGGACAAGGAAAAGCGCCTGTTTCCAGGTTCGGACCATCCTGGCAAGGAGCACGAAAAGAAGCCGATCCGTCTTCCGATAGGTCGGTCGCTTGACCTGTCGACGGAGAATGATCAGTTGCTGCCGTAAGAGCGCATTTTCCGCCAGCAGTTCCAATTTCCCTTTAGTCAGATCGGCAAGCGTACCGGGCACAAGGGAGGTTGCCGATGGTTTGACCCAACAGAGAACGCGTTCGAGAAATGTTTGGAAGTTGAAAGACAGGCATCGCTTGACCGAGGAAAATACCCACCACACAAATAGAACCTCTTCTTTGTAAAAATGGCATATGGTTGGAGTGCATACACAGAATGGGCAGTGTTGATTGTACACGCATCTCACGTGCTTGGCAAGAAAGCTCATTTCATTGTTCATAACAGGCTGATTTCCCGAACAGATGTCCCAAGTAGCCAGCACAGTCGCCGGAGGGTGCGCGTGCAGCGGCGGGAGATCCTCCAACGTTCTGGCAAAGAGCCAGGGGCGAAAGGACGCGTTGCTACAGATGACCTCTCCCCCTTGCCGTTGCCAGACAAGCGCTTTTCCTGTCCGTGTCGCCCAGACAGAGACAATGCCTGGTGTCGGATCCCAGCCGAAGAGCATCTCATCATGAAGCTGGGCTGGGACACTCCCATCGGGATCGGCAGTCACATGTTCTTCCTTTCTCATCAGAGCCGCACCTCTGAATACCCCGTTTTTCAAGGCTCGCGTGTTGCCTAGTGGGCAGACACCTGTATGATACTACTGAAAGCGGTGAAATTTCACCCTGATTGACAGGAAGAGCGGGATCTCCAGGAAAACAGGGGAGCACATTCGAGAAGGAAGTCGATGGCTGTTACTGAACATCGAAGATCAGCTCCTCCTTCCTAAAGCCCTTCTAAAACGTAAGCCCCTCTGAAACGTCCTTTCTTCCCCCTTTGCTCTTGAAATTCGTATGGTATACTAGTGATAAATATACACGTTTCTCGTTCAGAGCGACACATCAAAACACAGGCATTCAAAAATATGCACCTTCTCATCAAACATCACTGGGACACCACACACAAGACGTGGTCGCCCACACAGTTCACCACCCATGTTGCCAGGCATGGCCGCACGCTTTGCCGCAATGGGAAACCGGATGCAGATCCACAAGGGGACATCTCCTCGCGTGGCTGGTGTCTCTCCCTTCATGGCAAGCCGCAACACATCTCCTGCAAGTCCTGTCTCCACCATCTGGAGAAGACAGCCATTGAAACGACGCTTATCGAACAGGCCAGCGAAGAGAAGACGCGCTGCTCTGTGAGGCGCCCCTCGCTTCTGCCGCACCTGCTCACGCAGATCACCCATGCTCGCTCGCTCCACCAGGCACACTTCTACCTTGCCTGGGCCTGTGCATCAGAGCTCGAGGAAGGCGAAATTGCCATCTATCAACAGCATCAGCTCTTCCTTCCCCATCAATGTCTCCGACTCCTGCTCCTCCTCTATACAGCAAGCGAGCCCTCCCACACCCACCTTCACACTCTCGCGCTGCGCTCCTGCGATAAAAACAGAACGCAGACAAGCATCTCGATACCTCCACAGGAATACAATCCTCTCCCTGCAGGACACGATCGCGCACACGGCGCCTGGCCTACGCCCCTCGTCCCCACTAGAACACAGGTCTCTCATTCCGCTCCGACAGCCGATAGTCGCCCGGGCCTGTCGGAATTACCCACCTCAGTCCATCCTCCTCGTCGTCGTCCGCAACATACCCCGAATCTTTCAGTCCCACCAAATCAAGAGCTGCATCTCATTCTCCCACCTCCACCCACTCACGAAAGACATGCACCTGCAGCTGTTTTCCACACTCATATTTGCAGCCACCTCCCCTTGAAATGCTAGTCAAAAACCTTTACCAACTTTCGCTGGGCTGGTCCAAAATGCTAATCAAAAAGTTTACCACTGGGTCAGGAGAATGTGTCAGTAAAGAGAATAGACCTGGACGTGCCATTTGAACGAGAAAGCAGGCTTTGCCCACGAACTGAGGCTGAGCTTGGGATGAAATGGCACATCCAGGCCGAAGCCAAGAATGTAAATCACTTCACGACATGAAATGATCTACATTCTATCAATATACTCAATGTACAGCAGGTGTTACATGCACAAATGCAACCTTATGGTACATACATCCCCATTTTGGCGAGGAATTCAGCTCACCGCATCTCCCTTAATTTTCTCCGCCGTCACATCGAAGCATCGCATTTCCTTCCTCATCCATGGCTTTATGGCAACTTGTGGAGGGATATGCAAGGAAGAGAACAACTACTGCACTAATAGCTACAAGCAAAACATCTGCCACTAATTGGAGTACTTGCCCTGCATCGGTATCAACATACAGGTTTGCGTACCAACCACTCGTCTTGATGCTATCCCATTGTTGGGAAATAAGCGGATCGAAATTGCTCTCTGACCAGGAATCATCTCGCGAATCAAAAGCATCCACCGTTCCCCCAATGGTGCCATGCTTCAGGAAAACGAAGACCTTTCCCGATGCATCTCGGTAGTTATAAACAGCCATAGCAAAGGTATACTTATGCCCGATAAACCCGCTTTCATGTACGCTTCCTTGATAGCTCACACCCCCAGCAATGGTAAATCCAACGAATGCTTGCCCTGTCGTTGTAGATGGCCCCAATTGCCCGGAATTGAATAGGACAGAGTCAGGAGGTGATGCGTTCAGGTCAGTGATCAACGTGCGGAGAGAAACTGGGCGGCTCAGTTTCATTTGTTGTGCTAAAGTTGCCATGTCTACCGGATCATTTGGCGGTACTTTTACTTTGGCTGCGTCACGAAAACTTCCCATCGTGATATCTCCTCTTACTGCAACGCGATCAGAATGGGGATCATTCCCTGACCTGCTTGGAGAGGCCGTAGTGCTTTTCCAATCACTGCCCCGAACGCCTTAAAAGGATCATCTGCTTTCATCGCGTGGCCAATGGTGGGAGAGGTCGTCAACAGATCACCCACTTCGATGGAAGCATACTGTGCATCGACCTTACAATACACTTTTCCTATCAAAGCAACTGGCATCCTGCTCTCTGAAGGCTCCTTTTTATCCAGGATCAAACCGGGCTTGTAATCGCCAGCTCCGGAGATGACTCCTGCAACGGTCTTATCGTAAGCCTTGTAGCTTGGTTGAAGTGCACCCTGTTGATCCAGAACTACTACCATCCCAGGCTCAGTGTGTTCAGTTGATGCGATGTCGAACTCTTCTGCACAATCACCATGACCACTGCTTAAAACAACGTCTCCAGCGACGGTAACATTTCCAGTGACAGTAACATGCCTTTTTGAAACAATGTCTCCAGTGACGGTGACATTTCCCTCAAACCACCCCGCAAATCCGTCTCCATCGGCTCGTCCATACACACCATGACCATTTCCAGCATGGATACCAGCGACGCCACTCATTCCAGCCGCCTGTGTTGTCCCAAAGACGCCATCTCCTGCTGTCCCACCAAAGCCGGAAACGCCAGTTCCAACGCGACTAGAGCCAACCACACCGTAGAGGGAGTAACTAGAGCCATACACTCCAGTCCCATCCTGGCTGTCTCCCTGCACGCCGCTCCCAACGTCAGCTATTCCGCGGACGCCAACGCCGGAGCCACTGGTTACACTCTGAGAGAAATCTCCACTGCCATCATCTCCAAAGCCACGACCTACGATAGCAGTACTTCCATCAGTTACAGTCACATCAATTGGGTCACTCATACCATTTCTCCTGTCTTGTAATGGATACATACATAGGAAACATTTATTTGTTTCCCAACGAGAAGAGGAAAAGAGGACTTTCAGAAATGCTGAGTTTCCTTGGCTCATTTTTCTGATTTCCGGTAGGATCAATGTTTTCATGTGGCAAGCCTATGGTTTTTTCGCGACAAGAGCATGGATCTTTTACGGCTGTGTTGCAAAGATTTACGAGGGAAGACGATGGGCGTGAAGTCTCATTTCTTGTTGCGCTTAGGCAACCAGTCCAAACAGGCTGGCAATGAAGGAAATCTGTCCAGGAATGTTCCCTTTTTCCACCCCATGCATCTGTCCCTTGCGAATCATATGCATCCTCTCGTATCCCTGTAAGGTATGCCATGCCGTTTCAAAAGAAAAGAAGCCCAATCCCGGTTTCACCAGCCGTTTGATGAACCGGTGATCTTGTTCAATCAGGTTGTTGAGATACTTGCTCTGCCGCAGTTCACAAGGACCTGCAAGGGTCCCCGCTGCTTTCAATTCGTTGAAGGCTTTGGGAGAGGCCGTGTTTTTGTCAACGGTGATGACGCGGGGAGTTCCCGTATAGGAGGCTCCGAGCGCTTTCGCGAAAAAGCTCTTGGCGGCTGGTGCATCGCGGGTAACACTCAGATGGAACTCCAGCGTCTTTCCCTGAGAATCCACCGCGCGGTACAGGTACATCCAAATACCTTTGACCTTCACCTACGTCTCATCGACCCGCCAGGAATCATTGCTGGGTTTGAGATGAGGCCGACAGCGCTTCTCCAGTTCGGGAGCGTAGCGCTGCACCCACCGATAGATCGTGGTGTGGTCCACCTGGAGACCCCGCTCCCGCATCATCTCCTCCAGATCCCGATAGCTTAACGCGTATCGTAAATACCAGCGGACGCAAAGCAAAATAATCTCCGCCTCAAAGTGACGCCATTTGAAGGGCTGCTATTCTTCCATGGTAGACGCTCTTGTGTTCTTTTTCCCACCATTCTGACAGATCAGCTTTCTTTTTGCAACACAGCCGCCGCATACACTTTTATCAAGACTTCATCGTCCTTGAGAGTCGGTTTTGCAACCTCTTTGAGCTGAAGAACATCAGGTGATCCGTAGTGTGTAGACAATGGCTTTCATCGTGTTTGCACTGGCGACCGGAAACGCTTCATGGTCTCCTTGAATCTGTTCTGCTTGTGGGGCCTTTATATTGGTCTGTGCCATAACAATGCTCCTGTTTCCCTCGCTGCCAGGTCACTTTTCCTGTGCAGCACCATTTCTAATACGACGTGAGTATTCTGCGAGAAGGATCACCACATGAGGTGTTCCCTCCATCAAACCCGGTGCAACTCAGAGTCTCAATTGATTGCCGCCAGGGCAGCCCGTCTGACGGCTGGCTTGACGGTCTTCACGCCGATCACGAGCAGGTAGACGAGCATCGAGATCTCCGCGATTGTTGGCAGGATGACGCCGACGAAGGTGTGATGAGTCCCGGGAAGATCGGGAGTGATCTTTTGAGCGAAGGCGGGGACCAGCAACAGCGTGAGCAGGTCCACGAGGGAGCACACGCCCCCCACGATGAGCAGGACGCCCAGCCACTTGGGGAACATCCCTGATGACTTGTAGGCGAGATATCCCAGCGGCACCAACCACAGGCCAAAGAAGATCTGCGCGATGAGGGTCCCATAATGCTGGGTGTCGAGCAAGAGCAGCACCAGGGCATTCGACCCCGCGGTGCCCAAGGCGACCAGGTTGACTGCACCAGTTGCGGCCCGCAAGCCCTCAAACTCGAAGATCGCGTTGAGACAGACGATGCCGGTCCCGATTGCGACCAAGACGACCATGGCGCTCGCCGCGCTCTTGTTCACGTGCTTGAGCAGCAGGGAGAGGGTCATCGCGAGGAAGACCCAGACCGTCGCCTGGAACAGGTCGGCGACGACGCCCAGACGCACAAGTCCGGCGTTCGCGACCACATTCCCAGCCGTAGCCGCTGCGTTGCCAGCAGCGTACATCTTGAGATCCACAAAGTCTTCGGCAAAGGCGCCAAAGATGCCGACGACTAGGTAGAGGACGCCAGCGATTCTCGCGAGGCGCTTGGGTGAGTTCATGGTGTTCTCCTTCGGCGGGGCCGACCCGCGAGCGAGCTGAGGTCCGATCCTCACCGTCTAAACGCGTCGTAGCGCGTCCGGCTCCTTCGCCACCAACAGGCTTGGCTAGCCAGCTCTACGACCTCTACGATTTCGGGTGGGTCGTATCTGCCAACAGACCACAACTTTCATTCCAGTGCTCCCATTTCCGTGGACCGCATTCGCATTGCCGCGCTGGCCCACTCCTTCCATCGCTCGACGTCCACGCCGACCAAGAGAAGCCACAGGCAGAGCGATCCTTCACCAAAGAGCGCGGGCAGCTGGATCCAGGGGACCAGTTGGGCTGCAAACCCCGGTGCCAGGAGGTCTGCGAAGCCATAGACCAGGTAGGCCAGGCCGTCGATCGCCATCAGGACGCCGATGGCTCTGGGGAGGAACGTCGACCTGAGCACCAGGTATGCGACGCAGAGGGCATCGAAGCCAAAGAACACCGTATGGATGCTGTAGTCGATCCCCGACAGGGCGTTAGGCAGGTACGCCAGCGCCTGCAGCTGTGCCGCCGGAAGTGCGTTCGCATAGGATCCGCTGCCCAGAAGCACCAGCGGCGCGAACTGGTTAAGGAGGCCGCTGGCCTCAATGGCGGTCGCGACCAGGATGAAGAACGCGTCCAGCAGGGCAAGCCTTCGGTTCACCACCTTGAACAGGTAGTAGAAAATGACCGCCAGGGGGACGTTGGTCACGGTGACTACGAGGTGCGCCACGAGGCCGAGCCGGTAAAGCAGTTCGTGCGTCTGGATGTTGTGGGCCGTGGCTGCCGCATCGCCGGACACGACCACTATGGCCGGAACGATGCTGATGGCGAAGGCACCTAGTACGATGTTGATCAGGTACAGGGCACCGGCAATTCTTGCTAGCTGGCGCGGCGACGCTCCTCGAGTCCGTTCCATCACTTGAGAATCTCTTGTCCGTTGCTGTGGGTCACGTGGCTCGATCCGAGCTCCAGATTGTGCTTTCATGTGTTTCCTCCAAGTTTGCTTTGATCAGCACGTTCATGCACCTGTTTGACGGGCTTTTGCCTCTGCCAGGTCCGGTTTCACGCACATGACCGAAACCAGTGGAATGTCTCCATCCCGCACTTTCTTGAGCAAGCCGTGCAACGCGGCCTGATCGCACACTGTGTCGGTTATCAGAGTCTCAATCGGTTGCCGCTAGGGCACCCGATGCAGGTCGTCTGGCTTCGCGGTCTTCACGCCGATCACGAGCAGGTAGAAGACCGTCCAGATCTCCGCGATTGCTGACGGGATGGTGGCGAAGCCATGAATCGCGTTGCCAAAGTCGGGGATCAGGAACGCCGCGAGCAGGTCCACGAGGTAGCAGGCACCCCCCACGACCAGCACGATGCCCAACGTCTTGGGGAACCACCCTGACCTGTAGGCCAGGTACCCCAGCGGCACCAGCCATAGGCCATAGAAGATCTGCGCGATGAAGACCCCATAGTGCTGGGTGTCGAGCAGGAGCAGCACCAGGCCATTCGAGCCCGCGGTGCCGAAGGTGGCCAGGTTGACTGCACCAGTTGCGACCCGCAAGCCCTCAAACTCGAAGACCGCATTGAGGCATGTGATACCAGCCCGAGTGCGACGATGATGACCATTGCGCTCGCCACGCTCTTGTTCACGTGCTGGAGTAGCCGGTAGAGGGTCAACGCGAGGAAGACGGTAACTGTCGCCTGGAACAGGTCGGCGACGATACCGATACGGACAAGTCCGGAATTGGCAATGACATTTCCGGCCGTCGTCGCCGCGTCGCCTGCGACGTACATCCTGGGGTACATAAAGCCCAGGGCGAAGCCGCCGAAGATGCCGACGAGCAGGTAGAGGACGCCAGCGATTCTCGCGAGACGCTTGGGTGAGTTCATGGTGTCTCCACTCGCTCCCTGAAACGCTTCACGGTCTCCTTGAAACGGGTCTGCTCGTGTGGTCTTTACATTGGCCTGTGTCATAACAATGCTCATCTTTCTTACACTGCCGGGTCACTTTTCCTGGACGGCACCATTTCCAATACAACGCGAGTCTGCTGCGAGAAGGCTCATCACATGCGGTGTCTTCTCACTCAGTGATCACAATCGATCACTGAGATGACAAGGCGAGCTATGCCCGACGAGAAGCGGAAGGATTGGTGGCGGTAGCCGCGCTGGCATCTTGCGTATCGCTGGAGAGGATCGGGGAGGGCTGAAAGCCTTTGACGACCAGCCAGACGCCCAGCGAAAACTCAAAGAGCGCGACCGGAAGTGCGGACAACCCAGCTAAGGGGGCATGTAGCCCGAGAAGACCGAACAGCACAGCGATGTAGCCTGCGAGGAGGATGGGCGCTCCGACGATTCCGATCAGGGCAAGGCCGCGAGGCACCAGGCGCGACTGGTACAGCAGGAAGCCCAGCAACAGGTCGCATATGGCCGGCATGAAGCTTTGTCCGAGGAGGAAGATGCGGTCATACAGGGTGGCAAGCGTATGGCTGGTGACCAATGCCCCTGCTCCAGCTCCCGCCTGCCGCAAGGTCACGATCGACATAAGGAACACCACGCCGACGAAGATGGTGCCGGATTCCAGAATGCGGGCGGCAACCAGGCCCAGCGCGGTCGCTTCGTTCTGCTTCTTGAGCACCGGGAACAGCACGACGGCGGTGCCGATGCCGGCGAGAGCCACGATGATCTCCAGGATACCGCCGATGATGGCGGCAGTGTCCGGGCCAGCGCCGAGGATGTAGTTCGCACTCTTTACCTGGCTGTAGATAAAGAGGGTCGGGATCGAGACAAAGGTAAGCAGGTAAAGCACGCCCGCGACAAGCGCGGTCTTTCTATGGGGATTCATCTGAAATGCTTCACGGTCTGCTTGAAGCGGGCCTGCTCGTGTGGTCTTTACAGTGGTCATTGTCATCACAATGCTCCTTGTTCTTACGCTGACAGGACACGTTTCCTGTCCAGCACTATTTCCAATACGACGAGAGTCTTCGGCGAGAAGGCTCACCACATGTGGTGTCTTCCTCATACATGAGCTGGAAGAGTAATCTCCTGGGTTTGATAGAAACGGGTTTCCATGGTCGTCCTTCTTTCTGTTGGAGGGAAGGGTAAGTAAGGGGTGCGTGTGGTGACTGACAGATCAGGCCATCGTTGTCGCATCTCTTGCTCCTCGTCAAATCGACTGAGGGGATGTGAGTGGCATGACTGGGGAATGCAGAAGAAGGGAAATACCGAAGCTGCTTCTGTTGGAAGGAAGAGCATTGCACGTACTCTTTCCTCTTCTTTAGAGTATAACATAATTTTCTATAATTTGTCAAATACATAAAAAGTTACAAATTTCCATTATAATGAATTCAAGACAAGTGAGGAGAAAGGCGAAACTGGTTCCTTTGTAGCTCATGGCAGCTTACATGTGCTCTGCCCTTTGAACGAAAGAGACGATGTGGATGCGTCAGAACTGAGAACAAGTCCTGATGGAGAGACCTCTCCTGTAGGATACTAGCGATCACCCAGCACATCTTCAGGAGGAGTGAGCCGTGAACTGTTCTTACTGTCTCTCTTCTGCCACAAAGGAACAGCAGAAGAAAACCGCCCTTGGATACCCAACATTTCGCTGTTCGGCCTGCCGACGCATCTTCAACGAGCGTACCGGCACTCCTTTTAACTTTTTGGAATATCCCACCGAGATCATTCTGCTCGTTGTCCTCTGGAGGCTGCGGTAGAAGCTGCGTTTGCGTGATGTCGCTGAGCTATTTCTCGAACGTGGTTTGGTGTGTACCCATGAGGCGGTTCGCGATTGGGAAGCTCGTTTTGCACCAGTGTTGGCGGATCAGCTCCGTGTGAGGAGATGCGGGCAAGCGGGAACATCGTGGTACATCGACGAAACCTACGTCAAAGTCCACGGGAAGTGGTGTTCCCTCTCTCGCGCCATCGATCGAGATGGCAATCTCGTTGACTCCATGCTGAGCGAGAAACGGGATATGGATGCCGCCAAACGATTTTTCAAGCAGGCGCTTGAGACAGTTGGTCATGTGCCAGAGCGTGTGACAACCGACGGGCATGACTCCTCTCCACGAGCGATCCGTGAGACGCTCGGCTGTGAGGTTCTCCATCGCTGTAACCCCTACCTGAATAACCGCCTGGAACAAGATCATCGTGGCATCAAACAGCGGTACTCTCCCATGCGTGGCTTTGGAAGCTTCGCGTCGGCATTACGCTTCTGCAGGGCATTTGACGAGACACGCCAATTCTTCCGGTTTCGGACAACCATGAAACAGCACGTTTCTCTTGCCGACCAACGTCGTCTGTTCTGCCATCAATTGGATGCCTTGAAAGCCATGGTTCTGACAGCCTAAAACAGAGCAACGCTGGCATCAGCACGCCATGTCGCCTACTGTCTTCTCAGTTCTGACACATCCCATGAGAGCTTGGAGTATCTTTCACCCGATCAATTCGCTCAGGAGCACGGTTTACTCGCTGTTCCTTCTATTACTCTGTTTTGATGTCTAGGATTTCAAGGACTTTACATGCCTTCCTGCTCGCTATTTCCGAGACACTCGGTACTGCAATCGGTATCTGGTGTATCTATCTACTCAGGAACCAACCGGCACCTGCCCATGATCTTTAAACGCATGGATCAATCGGGAAGCCCGTCACATTTCTCTTCGACTTGTGAAGCGGCTCCCCATCCTCATGGAATGGACACATGAGTCGCCAGAGCCTGGACTGTGTGCTCTTTACAACTTCCCATACTATTCTTTCGAATCTGGTAGGTGGCTGGTGGAGATAGAGGCAGACAAGCTCCCCAACCTGATTATCATGAACCCCATTATCGCGAGTAGCATAGGGAGCGCTTCACGAACTCCCACTGAGCTCACTGGCTAAGATTTATCGGATAGTTTGGGTAATTGCGTTGAATGATCGCATTGAACATGTTGGGCTGAGGGCAATCGCGTCGAGCATTCGTAAGTGGTAATAGATTACGAGAAAAAGAGGTGAAAGTGGAAATCAGGGCATGCTCATAGACATAGAGATTACTTCGAGAAACATCCAGCACATCATGCCACTCATGAGAGGCTGGGCCAGGTGGACGCCGCATTGAAGTCAGTCTATCTTTGCCATCTGAAGATGTTGAGCGGTTTCCCAGCTCTGGAAAGAGGAATACCGTGCCATTTTACAGACCCGATTCCAGATCTGGAATGAGGTAACCGAAACAACAACTGCGGTATAGCACTGCATCGTCTACTCCTCTTCTTCTCCCTCTTTTCTTTCCCTCGTCCTTCTTTTTTACAAGCTCTTCCATTCTTTCAATAAGTTGACAATACCGTTTATTGTTCGCTCTAACCATGAGCAACTAGCACGCATTGCCGAGTTCGTTGATGAAGGTCATATGAAACCTATTGTGAATAGCATCTATCCATTAGCTGAAACGCGTCAGGCATATGAGCATTGTTTGAGTGGTCATATGCGTGGCAAAGTTGTCATCCAGGTGGTGGAGTAGCTTTCGCAGCCGACGAAGTCCCACCATTGAAAGTCGGCGATGGATTGTCCGGAGACGTTAGCAATGTGCTGATCCTCCATGATGGTGATCTGATGGTCAAAACAAGACCCACTGCCATTCATCCGATTGTTCAGCGGGGTGTGAGGGAGAACAGGAAGGACTCCATTGCAGTGTTCAGGTGATGAGTGCTGGGCGCAAGGACGCGAGTCATACGTCGGGGTGGTAGCGGTGGCATCCTGGGTTGTGTTGCAAAAACACTCAAAGACCAAATGAGCGAGAAGCTCTTTTCTCTTGCTAGGCTTAGACCGCCACCCCAAACAGACGGGCGATAAAGGTGACTTGCTTTTTGATGTCTCCTTTCCCCACACTGTGTACCTGCCCCTTGCGAAGCATATGCATCGTCTCGTCGCCCTGTAAGGTTTGCCACGCTGTCTCAAAGGAAAAGAAGCCCATCCCTGGCTTGACCAAGCGCTTGATAAAACGGTGGTCTTGCTCAACGAGGGTATTGCGATAGTTGACCTGCCTCATTTCGACAGAGGTGGCAAGTGCCCCGATGTCTTTGAGTTCTGCAGTAACCTTGGGGTAGGCTGCGTTCTTGTCGACGTTGATCACCCGAGAGGGTAGAGTGGTGGGGGGCGTCACCACCGTGGGTCCGGTCGCCTGTTCCTCAATCGGATGAGTTTGAGGAGCTGAATCAGCGGTGATATGCAGCGCTTTGTGGAAGAAACGTGTGGCCGCCTCGGCATCGCGTGTCGGACTCAAGAGAACTCCAGTGTCTGCCCTGTGAATTGACCGCCCAGTAGAGATACATCCATGTTCCTTTGATCTTGACGGAGGTTTCATCCACGCTCCAGGAGTCATTGGTGGCTTTGAGGTGAGGTCGACACCGCTTTTCGAGATCAGGAGCATAGCGCTGCACCCAGCGGTAGATCGTTGTGTGATCTACACGCAGTCCCCGTTCCAGCATCATCTCTTCCCGATCACGGTAGCTCAAAGCAGAGCGGAGGTACCAGCGGACACACAACAGAATAATATCAACCTGGAAATGACGCCATTTAAACGGGTTCTGCTCGGTCATGTCTGATTCTCTTTTGCTCTTTTCTCTCAACTGTAGCAGATCGGCTTACTTCTTGCAACACAACCAATTTTTTTGCAACACGACCCTTGAACTTACCTCACCTGTAAAGGATTTTCTCACTGCCCTCTCACAACCAGCAGCAATGCATTTCTTGGGCAATATTTGGATACATAAACACAGCGCATTCTTACTTCTATCTCACATATATCACAGATACAATTAATACTAAGGCAATATACTGTGCTGGTTCTTATTCCGCAGCAAGGCAATAATGAAGGATACACTTTCATGTCAACAAGCATCAATATACCTCCTCCAAATAGAGCACAGCAAAAATGGAGAAACTGGCTTGTCATCTCGGCAACATTGCTTATCTGGGTCGTGCTCGCAGGAATCCTCTTGTGGGTCCTTGGGCAAATCTCGCGCGCGCTCATCATTTTCGCCATAGCTGCCCTCTTCGCCTATGCGCTCTACCCATTAGTAAAATTTCTACAACGCATCTTGCCCCGACCAGTAGCGATAGCTATTGTCTACGTCCTTGTTCTCAGCGCATTAATGCTCCTGTTATACTCCGTAGCAAATACTATTGTGGATCAATTGACCTCGTTAACACAACTGCTAGAGTCATACATCCATGGCCCGAGAAAAAATCAATTGCAAGGTCTTATTGATGGCCTGCAACAATTTGGCCTTACACGTCAACAAATTACCTCTTCAAGCCAGCAGCTTGTCTCCCAATTGCAAGGCGCAGCCCGTAACGTTGTACCCGTCGTAAGTAATCTATTGTCACTCGCGTTTAATACGATTCTCGTGGCCTTGCTAAGTATCTATCTCTTGTTTAGTGGACCTCGAACCGTCAAATGGTTGCGAAATAACACTCCTACGACACATCGCGCGCGCGTGAGTAGCCTGATCGATATTGTCAGCCATGTTGTCGGTGGCTATATTCGAGGTAATATTCTGCTTGCCTTGGTAATTAGTACATTAACAGGGGTAGGACTGGCGTTGATTGGTGCCCCCTACCCATTCTTGCTAGCAACCGTCGCCTTTGTTATGGAATTCATACCCGTCATTGGCATCTACATTACCAGTTTTGCTATTCTCCTGCTTGCCATATCCAAAGGCTGGCTTATCGTTGTCCTGGCAGTAGGATTGATGTTGCTCTTACAATTGCTTGAGAATAATCTGTTAGCACCCCGCATCCTGGGAGGGTCCATTGGCTTAAGTCCCATTGTGACTATTCTTGCTTTGATTATTGGCAGCGATCTCTTTGGCATTGCTGGTGCCTTCTTTGCCGCCCCAACGGCAGGATTAATCCAGGCGCTTGTACAGGCTTTCTGGACACAATGGCGCAAACAACATATTGAGCTTTTCCCTGAAGAGAAAGCAGATGAATCCAAAACTGTCGGACAAACACCGTGATGGAGAGTGCATACACTATAAATGTGGTTATGTTGCAAGAAGTAAGTGGATCTGCTAAATTTGAGTGAAAAGAGCAAAAGAGAGCCCCGTTATGACAGATCAGCATGCATTCAAATGGCGTCACTTCCAATCCGACATTATTCTCCTGTGCGTACGCTGCTACCTCCGCTCTGCTTTGAGCTACCGGGACTTGGAAGAAATGATGGCTGAGCGAGGGCTTTCGGTCGATCACACGACGATCTATCGTTGGGTCCAACGTTATGCCCCAGAGCTGAACAAGCGATGCCAACCACACCTCAAGCCTTCCAATGACTCCTGGCGGATCGATGAAACGTACATCAAAGTCAAGAAGGAATGGATCTCTCTCTATCGAGCCGTTGACTCGCAGGGCAATACACTCGACTTCGTACTGAGGAGTTCGACCAGAGATGGGGAAGCTGCCAAGCGCTTCTTGCTGAAAACGCTCGCCGCCTCTCATTGCAGAGAATCACGCGTCATCAACGTGGACAAAAACGCCGCCTACCCCAAAGCATTCGCTGCGTTGAAAGCAGAAGGGTCCCTTCCTCAATACTGTGAATTACGGCAGATCAAGTCTCTCAATAATCTGATTGAACAAGACCATCGCGCGTATCAAACGGTTGGTGAAGCCGGGGATGGGTTTCTTCTCGGTCGAGACGGCCTGGCGAACACTGCAAGGATTCGAGATGATGAACATGATGCGGAAAGGACAGCTACAAGGGGTAAACACAGGAGATGTGAAAGGTCTGGTTGCCTTGGATACCAGGCTCTTTGGAGAGGTTGCCTAAACAGAACAAGGGGAGGCATTCTCTGCTCATCTTGTTTTCTTCAGCATTCTTGCAACACAACCACTGTGACTGCCGTCAAAGATACCCAGAGCTATCCTACCGTCATCAAGGTCTCGGATGAGGAGATGGCCGCGCTCCATCTCGTTCGTGATCCTTTCCATGGCGAGTGGAACTATACTCTTCAACCTGAGGTAGACTTTATCCAATTACTAGACAAAAAACGAAAGGCAGAGTAAGCTTCTCTCAAAATTCTTACCAAGGAAAAAAGCGAGATGCAGACGCTGCCTAAAAGGATTATACACGTGTTGCGCCACTTTGAAACCGCTTTTAGCGAAAGGATTTGGGAATGGGCCAAAGTGCTGCTGATTGGGGCGATTTTGGCTCCTGGTGAGCGAACGGTTACCGCCATCTTGCGCGTGATGGGATGTGCCGAGGAAAAGCACTTCCAGAACTATCACCGTGTGCTTAGTCGTGCCACCTGGTCCTCGCGAGAACTCAGTCGCCGCCTGCTGGTGCTGCTGGTGTCTCTGTTTGTTGCCGCAACTGAGCCAGTGATCCTGGGGATCGACGAAACTATCGAGCGCCGACGAGGTCGCAAGATTGCGGCACGCGGGGTCTCTCGTGATCCCGTTCGTTCGAGCAAAGAGTTCTTTGTGCGCAACAAATGGGTTGCGCTGGATCTCGATACTGCTGCTCACGCCAATTCCCTGGGCACAGCGGGTCTGGGCCTTGCCCTTTTTGACCGCGCTGGCTCCATCGGAGCGCTATCACGAAGAACGCAACATGCGACACAAAACCATTACGGATTGGGCCTGGCAGATGATCCTGCAAGTCACTCGCTGGCTGCCTGCACGACGCCTGGTGATCGTGGCTGATGGCACATATGCTGTGCTCTCGTTCCTGCTGAACGTGAGTCGCTTGCCCAGCGCGAGCATCCTCACACGCTTGCGTCTGGATGCATGCTTGTACAAGCCCGCTGCCGCGCGTGAAGCCGGGAAACGAGGGAGGAATGCTCTCAAAGGCAAAGCCCAGCCCAAGCTTTCCGCCCGCCTCACCGCTTCCACCACACAATGGAAGAAACACACTCTTTGCTGGTATGGAGGAACCAAGCGAGAGATGGAGCTTGCCACGGGCACGGCTCTGTGGTATCAATCTCCCGTGCCTCCAGTTGCCATCCGCTGGGTGCTCATTCGCGATCCCCAAGGCCAATACGAGCCGATGGCTTTGCTGTGCACGGATCAAGAGGCACTGGCAGTCCAGATCGTCGAGTGGTTTGTCTTGCGTTGGACGCTGGAAGTGACGTTTCACGAGGTGCGTGCTCATTTGGGCGTGGAGACCCAACGCCAATGGTCGGATCTGGCGATTATGCGCACCACACCTGCTCTCCTGGGCCTCTTTTCGCTCGTGACCATTTTTGCGCAGCAGTTGTTGGGGAAGCACCCCTTTCCCATTCGTCAGACGGCTTGGTACACCAAAGCCTTGCCCACCTTTTCCGATACACTTGCCTTTGTCCGCCAGCATCTGTGGCCCTCCACCTTTTTTTCGGTGTCGTCAGATGAAGGCGACACCGTTCAAATTCCACGGGTGCTTTTTGATCACCTCGTGGACACGCTCACTTTTGCAGCATAGCCAGATCTTGTTGTTTGAAAATTTGGATAAAGTCTACCTCAGTTACCGCGACCTCGAAGAACTCATGCGAGAACGAGGACTCTGCGTAGATCACACCACCATTTACCGTTGGGTTCAACGCTATGCTCCTGAGCTTGAGAAGCGCTGTCGGTCTCATCTCAAAAGGATGACCGACTCGTGGCGCGTCGATGAGACCTACGTAAAAGTCAAAGGGGAGTGGATGTATCTCTACCGCGCAGTCAATAGCCAGGGAAGCACCCTGGAGTTCCTGTTGAGTGCTACCCGCGATGCCCAGGCAGCCAAACGTTTTTTCGCAAAAGCGCTCCATGCTTCCCACACCGTGACTCCGCGTGTCATTACGGTCGATAAAAACGCAGCCTATCCCAAAGCCCTCAAGGAAATGAAAGCAGCAGGGAAGCTTGCCGCTTCGTGTGAACTCCGACAGAGCAAGTATCTCAACAACGAGGTCGAACAAGACCACCGCTTCATCAAACGGCTGGTGAAACCGGGATTGGGCTTCTTTTCGTTTCAAACAGCATGGAACACATTACAGGGCTATGAGAGTATGCACATGATTCGTAAGGGACAGATTCACGGGATAAAAAAGGGAACCTCATTGGACAGATTTCCTTCATTGCCAGCCTGTTTGGACTCATCGCCTAAGCACGACAAGAAACGAGACTGCACACCCATCGTCTTCCCTCGTGAATCTTTGCAACACAGCCAGCAGAAGTGAGCAAGGTGGGCGTGTCTCTTTTTCATCAACTTCGCGGAAGAGCCATAGGGTCATGATGAGGTTTCTAGAGTTCCCTCAAACAGTTACAGGGCTGTTTACCACAGCAACAAAAAGAACATATGAATGAGAGCGTCTGTTCATAGCAACAAGTCCCTCATTCATATGTTCTCGCTACGATCTACAATCGAGTGCCGCTATTATACGTTAAGGAACCTTCAACTCGCCCAGTTTGAGCCTGGCTTGGAGTGTTTGCGTGCCGCGTACAACGCCGATGGTTACCGCGTCACCAGGATTGTAAGGAACCAGCGCATCGGTGAGATCTGCCTGGTTAGCGACAGGCGTATTGGTAACTCTTACAATCACATCGCCTGGTCTTAAACCAGCCTGGGCAGTTGGCCCATTGGGCTGAACGGAAACGAGCAGCGTGCCATAGTCAACGGCAAGTCCGGCCTGGGCGGCAACCAGTGCATCAACCGAGGTAACGGTTGCTCCTATGGCAGGCCGCCCACTATGCGTCACTTTGCCGGTATGAATGAGCTGAGGCACAATAAATTTGACGCGATTCGAAGGAATGGCAAAGCCAACCCCATTGGCAGGTGTCTTAAACTCGGGATCAACCGCGACCATGGTTGGGATACCCACCAGCTGGCCTTGCGCGTTGACCAGCGCGCCCCCGCTATTCCCCAGGTTAATCGCGGCATCCGTCTGAATAGCATCGATGATGACCGCACCGCCTTTGCCTTCCGGCACCGTTCGTCCCAGCGCACTGACAATGCCACTGGTGACCGTCTGGGTAATGCCCAGCGGATTCCCAATGGCCAGCATCTCATCTCCGACCTGCAGTTGTGAGGAATCGCCAATGGGCATCACATACAGCCGTTTCGGCGGAGTGATCTTGACCACCGCCAGGTCATCAAGCGGATCGGTTCCGATCACCTGAGCGGGCAAGGCGGAGCCATCAAACAGGACCACCTGATACTTTCGTCCATGAGCGACCACGTGGTCATTGGTGACGATGTCCCCGTTCTGGTCAATGATGACCCCGGAGCCAAGACCAGCGCCCTGGGCCGTTTGCACATTAATCTGTACCACCGCCTGGCGCCCCTGAGCGATTAGCTGTTCACGGGGTATACCACTGTTTTTATAGGTGGAAGCACCGCCCTGCCCTGGAGCGGCGGTGTTCTGCTGCTTCCCCATTTGCCAGCCAACCAGGCCACCAAGCAATAGGCAGAGCAACGCTCCCAGGAGTGGAGCAAGCAACCACCCTGCCATCCCTTTCTCGTGCTTGATTGGTGCTGGTGGTAAGGCGACCGGTTCCTGCATTGATATGACAGGTTCCATCATGACGGGATCGTTGCTGGGAACTGGCGCTTCTTGCTCAGGTTTGTGTCTGGGAGCATGTGGTGTGAACATGCGCGTGGTACTGAGAAGGAGGGTTCCCAGTGCCAGGAGCGCGGCAATTCCCCCCGCAATACCTAACATTGAAATCGGAGCGTACGCGAGAACAAGACCGCCTAGACCCGATCCCGCCGCAACACCCAGGTAGAGGATCGATCCGTTCAGCGCCAGAATGACACTCGAATGTTCTGGCGCGAGAGCAAGCAAACGATGTTGTTGGGCCGGATAGAGCGACCAGCCTGCAATTCCCCACACCACCAACGCAATGAGAGCACCGGCAAGGAAATGAGTCGTGAGAGGCAGCGTCAGATAGACCACGGCAAGCACAATCAGGCTGGCCAGGATGGAACGAAACGTTCCCCAGCGATCAGCCCCATATCCTCCCAGACCGTTACCAGCCATGCTTGCCAGACCATAGATGAGCAAAAGACCACTGACATCGTTCAAATGGACATTTTCGCGCAAGAGCGGCGTGATATAGGTATAGATAGTAAAAGCGCCCACAGCCCAGAAGAAGGTGAGGGCGAGCCCGAGAAGAATACGCTTTTGCCCAAGAGGTGAAAAGCGGGCTCGTAAACTCGCCACCGGGGGAGTGGGAACGGCAGGCAGGCTGAAGGTAAGAGCGAGCGCGGCTGCCCCCGCAAGTGCGGCCACGAAGCCAAAAGCCCAGACCCAGCCGAAGTGACCGCTAATCACGGTCCCCAGGGGAACACCCAGCACGGTTGCCACGGTCAAACCGAAATTGACGGAAGCCAGGGCTTTTCCTCGCTGTTGCGCAGGAGCCAGCGTCGCCGCGATTGCCAGGGCGGTAGGCGAGCACAGGGCTGCACATCCGGCAGCCAGCACCCTGGTTATCAACATCCACCCGAAGGTAGGAGCCAACGCTGACAGAATATTTGCGACACACAGTCCCAAAAGCACCGCAATAAGTAACCAGCGGCGAGCAACACGCGCGGTGAGAACGGCAAGAAGCGGCGATCCCACAGCGTAGGCCAGCGCAAAAAGTGTCACCATCAGCCCTGCCTGGTCAACCGGCACACGCAGATCGTGAGCGATTTCAGGGAGGATTCCTGCAATCACATAAGCATCGGTTCCCACAGCAAACGTTGCGATGGCGAGAAAGAGGATTCGTGGATTGAGTTGTATCCTCATAAAAATAGATTCCTTTGTGTGCGTTGTCTCTGGGCGTCGGCACGTCTCATTGATCGCATGATTCGATCACACAGATACATCCCACGCCCATGATCTGAGTCGTATGGAACGCTCTCTTGAAAGATGCAGAGAAAATCCCTGTCTTTATCCATAGCTAAAATTATTTAGCTATGGATGAGCGAAGTATAGCCGCAAAAAAAATCCTTGTCAAGATGGAAATAGTATTGGATAATAAAGAGAGTAGACACAAAGGAGAAAAGCGATGGAAAGATTGGAGCAAGGTGGTCTGGTTCATCCAGGAAAGCAGAACGATGATCCCTTTCCGCCGTTTGTTGGCGATCTGTTTGTTGGCGATGCATTGGCCCTTGATGCGGTGAATACCGAGAGGCTTGTGAAGGGAACGCGTCAAGATCTACTCATGTCACCTGATGCTTTTGCGCACTGGTGGCATCAAGCGCAGCTTCACTCCCCTCCCCTTGAGTCGGAACAAGGAAACCAGGAAGGGCTGATCGCAGACCCGGGAGTGCTTGATGCGTTCAAAGTGCTCCGTACTGCCTTACGCCACCTCTTTGAGGACGTGATGGCAGAGCGTGAAATCCATGAGGAGAATCTTGCCCCCCTCAATGACATCCTCAAAATGGGGTCGCAAGTTCTGGAACAGACCGAACCCGGAACCTTTCGGCTGAGAGATCACCCTGATGCTCAGCCACAGGCACGGGTATTACTGCCGATCGTTCGTTCTGCCATCTGGCTGCTCACCGAGGGAACCAGGAGCCGCTTGCGTACGTGTCACAATCCGCGCTGTCACCTCTTCTTTTATGACCGAACCCGTAGCGCCACCCGCCAGTGGTGTTGTCTGAAATGTATGGATCGTGCTCGCTCAGCTCGACGATACAAGCAAGTCAAAGAGCATGAGAGCATGCAGTAGCTCAAGGGCGTTATACGGCTGGAGCTGGTTTCTACAGAAGACGTTGCAAGGAGCATCATCGTGTTTCAGCGTTTGCCACAATTGACGTACCAGGAACATTCATTATCGCTTGCCATGTTGCTAGGAGCAGTTTCATGAGGAGCATTCACTACTTGTTGATGGGTTTGTGGCGTTTGGCTGGACCGGGGAGGAAAAGCGCGGCTTTTCTCCCCGGTCTACTGCAAATTTCACTGGTCCAGTGAAAAGTCAGCACCGCTCCAGTGGAAAAACAACACTTACAAAACCTCCTACTCCCGTGTGCTGGCATCCCTTTGGAAAGGACCAGGTCTTTCCATCCAGTGAACCATACACAACTGAGCACACCTGGAAGACCTCCCTGCGCATACCCCCAATGATCTCAACCGTGCGCCATCCCCACTCCTGCTCTCGTCGCTCAGGCTGAACCGCTGCGGGGTAGCCTTCGACATACTCCGCGATCCAGCACAATTTCTGGCCCAGCAGACTGGCACGCAGCTGCTCAATACTCCTCCTGCGGAACGGCTCCTCAGGAGGAAGACTGAGCACACGATGGCACTGTCGCTCACGCGCATACATCGCCTGCAAGGTCGTATCGATGATTTCCTGGTGCTTGGGGGTCATCTCAGCTCCTCGCTCCGTCACCTGCTCCAGACAATTCCTGGCTCTACCAGGAACGTTCTCTGCTGCTCTCTCGTCGTGTGGGAGACACACCACACCCCTCACGCTTCACACTCGCTCCATAAGCCGTCCCAGACGTGTCTTTTCCTGTCTGGGACGTGTCTTATCCACCTTCCTTATCCACCTTCCATCGTAGGCGCTTCCAGAAAACACATCCTCTTGCAGGCCCTTTGTGTCCGTGGACACCATCTTTTTGCGGTGGAGATCGCCTCCTCCTTAGTTGACGACATAATGAAAGGGTCGAGCGTGATCCAGCAAGCTTTACTACGGCCTGGTCCGGCTCCACGTCTTTCCGACAGCGAAGTGATCTCCATCGCTCTGTATCAGGAGCTCATTGGCGACCCACGAGAAGATCACTTCTTTCGACTGCATCAAGCGAGCCTACGAACGTTCTTTCCTGGACTCAACGAACGCAGTCGCTACCATCGTCGCAAGCGCTGCTTGTGGTCGATCATTCTGGCTGTTCGTGTGAGCTTGCAGCTGGTACAAGAAGAGTTTCACGACTGCGAGACGGCAGCCATCGATTCGGCTCCAGTTCCCTGCGTGAGCTACAAGCGAAGCAAACGGACGAGCGATTTTGTTGGTCATGCCGACTATGGGATTTGCAGCAGCAAAGCCATGCGCGTACTTTGGTTGCAAATTGCACACCGTGGTGAGCTTCACGGGTCTCATTCTGGGCTTCGTACTCACTGGAGCCAGCCACTATGACAATCAGCCTGTGGTGGAACTCCTTGATTCGTTTGCCCATCATCTCCAGCGGCTGCTGGGGGATGGAGCCTACAATGATGCGGCTCTTGAGAGCTATCTGAAGCAGTATCGCTCTCTTGCCCTGTTGGCTCCGACCAAAGTCAACCAGCCCCCCAAGCGACCTTCGGTGGCTCAAAAAGAGCTTCACCGCTTGCGATTGATGTGCGAAACGGTCAATGCCCAGCTGCAAGAACAATTGCACTTGTCCAAGCACTATGCCAAAAGCAGGTGGGGACTGATCACCAGAATAGCAGCCAAGGTCACCGCTCATAGTATCGCTATGATGATCAACACCCTTTTAGGGAGGCCCGCTCTCAAATTAGCCGATCTTGCTGTCTAAACCATTAGCACAAAGCGTCATAGTCTTTCCTGTCTAAATAGATAAAAGTAAATGCTAGCATGAGTATATCTCGGCCATATTGTATCATGCCCAATGGGCCACGTCCGCTAGGCATACCCCCAGTAGCCGCATACATAAGTAGCAAGTTGTTACAAAACAACGTTATTTGCGAATATACTGGCGAGATCTCAAATGTGGAGTAATGCATGCATCAATCAGCCCGGGCACAAGAACAGTCAATCGCGCTCTATCAGCGCTACGCGCCCGCCATGTTCGCCTACCTGATGCGCCAGGTCGGTTCGCGCGAGGATGCCGAAGACTTGTTACTGGAGGTATTTCTGGCACTCGTCGAGAAAGGTCCGGCCCTACAAGAGGACGAGCATTTAGTGCGCGCCTATATCTGGTCCGTGGCGCACCACAAGGTGGCTGACCACTTTCGCCACTTCACCAGACATCCCAGCGTTCCCCTGGCGAACGTCGAGGAGATGCTCTATGAGCACGATGAGCGACAGCCAGAGCAGGTCGCCCTGCGCCGCGAGGAGTACATGCAGCTCTATACGCTTATGCAAGAGCTGCCGGAGCCTCAGCGCGAGGTTCTGCAATTACGCTTCGGTCATGAGCTGAGCTACGGTGAAATTGCACAGATTGTCGCCAAGAGCGAGGCCGCTGTCCGCATGATCCTGCATCGTGCGCTCAAAGTCTTGCGTGGCGCCTATAGTGGAAAAGAGACAGGAAGGAGCAGGTAATGTCCGACAACGAACAGGACCTCTTTGCAACGTGGGAACCCGGCGAGCACAGCCTGCTCGAAGACGTACAGCGCAGCTATCGTCCCTATGCCCACGCCAACAGAGAATCGCTGTGGCGTGTCCAGGAACGCCTGGAGGCACGCTTACAGCAAGCTCAACATGAAAACAGAAAGAACTCCTTCAAGGAGTCACACATACAATATCAGAGGAAAACGATCATGGATATTGCACCACAGAAGGTGAGATGGAACCGCCTGACACGTACAATAAGCACTATCGCCGCTGTGCTCATTGTCGTCGCAATTGTTGGAGGCGCCATAGCCCTCTTCGGACCAAAGCATCAGTCAACAATGGTTGGCTCGAAAGCTCCTCTACCAACCGCCATCGCCACGCATATTCCTGATCCCGGCCCCTCCGAGGTCGGTCCTGGCGCGAGCATTATTACTGCCGCTACCACCACATCGCGTATCGATCCTAATAGCCAGATCGCCCTGGATAAGCATCAGGTCTTCGCCCGTGGAGCCGTCTTCTATGTGACCGATAACATCTCAACCAAGAATGATACGGGAAAGATAGTCGTCAAGGTGTATACCAATACTATTCTGGATAAGTCAGTGGAAACCCCTATTGAGGCCAACCAGAACAAGCATGGGTATATTAGCCTCAGCTACCCAGTCGCCCTCTCTGGAAAGATCGAGTTGTACTGGAATGATCAACTCGCCTACCGCCTCTACTTTGCGGTGAGGTAGCCCGCTACTGGCTATCCTAAAGGGCACATGGTACACGGCTACTCTCCGCTCTGCAGGAGTAGCCGCGTACGCCAGTAGCGGCTATGGCCCAGGAGGAGGAAGGCCGCTTCAACAAAACACATCCCAATCTATGTATGCACAGCGTTTTTTGATACGATCACCCTTGTTCCTCCACACCAGACACCTCTGACGCGTACCGGATCCAGCGTACGTGCATGTGCACCACGGGGCGATCGAAAAAAACTTGTTTGCCCATCCAGACGAAAGAGTTGGGCAAAGTCCTCTGGCTCCAGGGCAACACGCAGGCGCTCCGCACATGCATCCTGACATCACACTATTTTCATGACTAGAAGAACACAAGCACACGGAAAAAGAGAAGGTGAATATCGGCTTTCAAACATGGGGCTCCGCGTGCCGGTGGGAGAGGAAGATGAGGGCGGGACCACACACAGAAACGTAGCCACCAAAAGGGAGCAGTGGCACCTCTTTTTGAGCACAAAAGCGCACCTTTCTTTGCCATCGCGATTTTGCAGAAAAAACGCAGGAAGATCACCGATCCGGGCTCCGCGCAAACACAGGAAAAACATGGAAAAAACACAACCAGGGAAACGCGATCTGCCACACCTAGGCCAGCACACAGACCTGGAGAAGAAAAACAGGCTTTCAGTAGCTGCTGGAGCCTCTCACACGCCGAAAAATGCGTTCACCTGTCACAGCAGAGGGGACACTTGAAGCCAGATCATCGAGAAGACGAGGAGACACCCATCAGCGTAGGCTTCCCGAGAGCGTGCCACCACCCGCACCGATCGAGGCTCTGAGCTCTTTCTTGCACCATCTCGAAGCTCACTCCATCAAGATTGGCACGCGCTGTCCATCTCCGGACCCGGCGTGCCCCATTGCGCGAAGAGTACGGGGAGCAGCTCCAGCTCCTGGGCGTCATGGACGGCACGCGCGACACCGAGCGCCACCTTCACCATCAGGCAGGACCATCTCAGGCGCTTTTCCGAGTGGTTCCGGCCAGGGGCAGCGTTCCTCGCCTGTATCGAGCACCATGCGCGCCCTCTCCCCTTCCCCACCTCAGAACGCAGGCCACTTCCGGCCCATACCTATGAGAAACAACAGCGTGCCCCCCGCCTGTACGACGCGCACCCCCATGGACACACACACATCGAACTCGCAGGCCTGCTCCAGGTCTCACGCATGACCGCCAATCGGTATCGCCATCACCTTCAGGCCGTGAAAGTTCAACCAGGGCGCTACCGCCTGGTTCCTCATCCGGAGGAGAGAGCAGAAGCCCTCGCTCTCCTCCAGGTCGCCATCTCCACCTCGCTCATTCATCCCCAGACCCTTCTCCACACCCTCTCACCTGCCAATGCATGACAATCGCCCTCACGGGTATCGGAAGGAACGCAACCACTTCCCCAAAAATGCACCAAAAGAGGGATGTAACATGCCCATTTTGAGCGGAAACGGCTCCCCTTTTGTGCAATCGTAATTTGGCACGACATTGGAGGAAAAACACGGGAGCAGCACACGTGGAGGGCAGGCGCTGCGTAGAACAAACATGGGAAAAACATAGGAAAAAGAGAACCACCATCTATCGTCCTGGCACGCACCAGGCCAACACACTCTCCTTCATGCTGGCAGCGGCAGGGACAAGCCTCGAGAACGATCCTCATTGATGCCAGTGCAGAGAGCATTGCTGGGCGCGCCGGTCTTGTGCTCCAAAACGATCCCACACGTTCGCCGTTGCTACCGGCGCGCCCGTGTCTCTGGCCCTGGGCCAGGCTCGGCCGCGGCCACACACGATCCAAGAGGGAAGACATCTGGAGCAACGATCAGGACTAGGGCAAGAGAACAGGCAGGCAAGTCAGATTAAAGGGAGGGCATAGAATGGTATTGTAGATGCATTCACATTGAGAAGCACCAGAAACGGGCAAAGGTAGTACAAAGCCCGCCCTGGTGTGATCGGAAAAGAGCAAGACAACTCTTGTTACTATGATAACAGAAAGGGAAACAACCATGACAAACATCTTTTTTAAATCAGCAGCACATAAAGAACGCCTGCTTACAGTCATGGGACAGATCGGCAAAATATACGGAGAAAACCTCGATCAGGAGTATACAGCGGCCTTATACCTGCTAACATCCGATCAGACTACATGGGAGAAGGCACAGGAGTATGTGAGCTCGACCGGCATTGATTTCGACGCGATGCTAAAAGAAATGGACCTTTCAGGCGGCTATGGGGTGCTCGTCTCCCTGGCGGGGAACCTCTTCAACGCCCAAACAGAGCTAAGCCCCATCGAGTTAATACGACTGGACGATAAAAATTTTACATTGGCACTGACAGCCCTCAAGCTGAGACGCTACAGTTTGCGTATAAGCGACCTTAAAAGCAAGACATAGCACCAGGCAGACAGCGCGGCCACGGTTGGCTATCACTGCGCGGAGCGCGAACTGGACGAGGACCAGGCCCGCGCAACAATGCGCGACGCTGCTATCAGCTACGTCAAAGGCGAGGGCTTAGAGTACACAGAGCGCGATATTCGAGGGTATGTAGACGAGGCCAACTTTGAGTATGGCCATGATATTGGGGAGATTTAAAAGGAGAAATCAATGCAGAAATTAGATAGCCAGACAGACAGCACTGCGACAGACAGCACTGGGTCTGGCTGCAGATTGTTCTGATGCTGTAATCCCGGTTGTCTCATCATCTGTTTTTGTCCTCCTGAACTTCTCTCCATCTCACCTCTGGTGAAGCGTCCCCGCAGCAGGTAAGCTGTCGCCTTCAAAACGACGTTTGTGGTCGAAATCAATGTGCATTATTGACAGGTGCCCGCCAAGAAGAACGCAGATCGTCCCTCTCGCTCCACGCGGCGAGGCATCCATTCTCTGAACGCTCTCGCCAAGCTCTGTGCTTGCTTCTGTGCTTACGTTATTTCGCGGCACCTTCTCCTGTTGGTTTTGTCTCCATGAGAAGAGTAGTCTACAAGAGCACATTGGTTACGCTCTCCATGACCATTGGATGGCATTGACCCAATTTGGAAGAGGCTTGAAAGTGAGAGAAGCCATATCATACTGCGGGCTTGATGCCGTTATATTATAAGTGACCATAGAAGGGGAAAAAGAGGAGAACCTGATACTCTTTATCAGGTTCTCCTCTTTTCTGCTCGTGTCTTGCTGTGAAAAGCGTCTATTTTCGAACGAGTTATAAAAATGGAACCGGTGAAGAAAAGGTAGATCAATCTCAAGAGTGGAACGCTTGCAAAAGAGACTATCAGCTGCTGAAAGGATGCCATAACGAATGTTGTGTAAAGGGGGAAGGCTTCCCAAGGAGGAAAGAAAAGGTGATACTACAGGCATAGAATGTTTTTACTCAGTCCTGCACAAAGGACAAGGAGGAAGACTATGCCTGTGCACAAAAAACACCATAACACACCAGAGTCACCAACGACAAGCGTACGTATCTCCCCATCGGATGTTCCCAGCCAAGAGAGCTTTCATCAGCATCTGCGTGAGTTGATTCGTGGAGCAACCCGCGTGGTGATGGAAGAAATCATGCAAGAAGAACTCCGTCTGTTCTTGGGCGCAGAATGGGGAGAAAGCACCAGCCAGCGTCGAGGCTATCGCAATGGCTCCTACACCCGCGACCTGGTGCCCACAAGTGGCCGTATTGAAGATCTGAGCGTTCCACGAGATCGAGAGGGCCAGTTTCATACGCAGGCGTTTGAGCGCTACAGCCGCTATGAGCCTGAGGTAGCAGAGGCCTTAACCGAGATGTTTGTCAGCGGAAGCAGCACCCACAAAATTGGCAAGGTCGCCAACACGTTGCTGGGGGTCGCTCCCAGCGCCAGTAGCGTGAGTCGCTTGAATGAAAGCCTGAGTGAACAATTTGAGGCGTGGCGCACCCGTCCGTTACAAACGCACTATCGCATTGTGTACCTCGATGGGATTCATTTCAGCATTCGTCATGGCTCCAAGTGCGATGCGAGCATCATTTTGACGATTTTGGGCGTCGATGGGGAGGGAAACAAGGAGGTCTTAGCGCTGCAAGCCTGCGCCGAAGAAAGCCGTGAGGGGTGGCTGGGCATCTTACAGGACATGCGCAGTCGTGGAGCCACTGAGGTGGACCTCTTTGTCACGGATGGGCATGAAGGACTCCTGGGAGCGCTTGACCAGCTCTTTACAGCGACTGCACGCCAACGCTGCCTGGTTCACAAGCAGCGCAATGTGCTCAGTGCCATTCCTCGTCGAGAGCGCGAGCTGGTGCAAGCCGATCTGGTGGGGATCTGGAAGCCAGAGAAGAAGGAGGATGCTCTGGCCAATCTTGTCGCCTTCAAAGCCAAATATGCCGAGCGCTATCCCCAAGCGGTGCGCAGTTTGTGTGAGGATGAGGAGCACTTACTCACCTTTTATGACTTTCCAGTCGGGATGCATCGGCATATCCAGAGCACCAACGCGATTGAAGGCTTCTTTAGCAATGTGCGGCAGAGAACCGATCAGATTGACGCCTTTACGAGCGAAACCAGTTGTGTGCGTCTGGTGTGGGCTGTGATGCAGGACATTCGTTTTCACAAGGTCACGGTGAGCTAAGCCGTAAGAGCATTGAGCAGATCAACGCTCGGCTGCTGTGGCCGAGGAGGGAGAAGGTGGCCTTTTTTGTCTCTTGAGGACAGCCAGGAGCGTTTTCTCGCATGCTTCTCAATGAATGATGGGATGTGAAGCCATTGTGCTCGCTAGCTCTGAGGCTCTTGCGCCGTGAGGGTTACTGGCCTTTCATCAGTACACAACATTCGTTATGGCATCGCTGAAAGATCTCCTCTCATCTCGAAACGTCTCCTTTCTTCAGAAAAGTCTCCCATTGGCGTTGCCAATGGGAGACTTTTCTGAAGAAGATAGACCCTTGTGGGTCAAACTCATCTGCTTGGCAATTCCTTTTGGGAGCGTTCTTGTATATGTTGGAAGAGCGTATCACCCAGGTTTGTAAGCCTGGGTGATACACTCTTCCATGAGCACAACCTGTTGTTAGATGCCTGTTCCAGACGTCTGGGTCGCGATAGAGGTGTGGTTACAGCTGGATGAATTGGAGGACGATGGCGTGCATCCACTCTGGGGCGGATTGTTGGGGTCATTGGTGTACTGGTCATCGCTGTAGACAATCGAAGCCATGCCTGTGAGAGGATTCACCGCTACCCCGAAATCATCGTAGAGGTCCCGATTCCCCGTACAACTGATCCCGCCCTCACAGACGCCACCATAGTGAATGATTGGTGTCGCCTGAATCTGGCTGAAACTGCTGCCAGCGGTTGTCGCCTTCAGATTCTGGGCGAAGTACACATACCATGCCGCACTCATTGGATAGGTATCAGGTGGGGTCGTACCATCAGAATACGACGTTCCATACCAGACAATATCAATATGGCCAGCCTGATTGGCAACGCTCCAAGGCATAATGGCCGTATTGGATGGCGCCGCATTTACCTTGATGGGTACCGACCACGTCGTCGCATGATTCGTCGAGAAACTATAGGAGACGTTGTGGTTATTGCTGTACACAGAATACACATTTCCCGCACGGTCAACACTCATGTTCACAAACTGGTGCCCATAACTCACCGTTGTATCAGGATTATTGTAGACCACGTGATCCGTGAAGGTTTTGCCCCCGTCCGTCGAAACGGCCACCCACACCACATGATAGCCGCAGGAGCCAGCTTGACTGCAAGGCACCTCGCCCGCATTCGCGATGCCGCTAAAGGTCTGATAGATGATATGATTACGTGGATCAATAACCAGATTTCCGATCTCGTTGTTCTGGGCAAGGAAAGCGTGGGTGGGATCAAACGCCTCTCCCAACTGAGTAAAGGTCGTTCCTGCATCGTAGCTACAATTGACGTCAATGTTGAAGGTTGCCACATCATGATACGAGATGCAGACTTTCGAGGCCTGATCTGCCGCAATCCACTCGCGGTCATCACCAGGAACCGTCGCGCTGGTTGGGTTCAGCTTCCATGTTTTGCCAGCATCCATAGAGGTACTTACGTCAATATTAGCCAGATTTAAGCTGGCGACATAGACAGTGTAGACGCCTGATGCATTCTTGACTGGCGCGGTAGCGAGATCCGTATCACCACCACCGGGCGCAACGGGAGCGCCTTGTGACGCGGCGTTGGGTGAGACGAGGGCCGTATAATGACGCCCACTATCAGTCGAGCGCCAGGCCTCAGTGCCCGCACCCAGTCCATTTTCCGAGGAAGCATAGAAGTGTCCCGCCATATCTGCCCGAATCTGCGGTTCAGCCGCGTTATTAGTACAACTCCCCCCACTGCCAGGGCAGGTGAGGCCCGGGGTACTCGAAAGCTCAAAGGTCGTGAAGGCGAAACCGCTTGCGGCAACGCCAGGTGTCGAGGAAAATACAAAGATACTGAGCAGGGCCAGAAAACATGCTACCAGCCCCCGGATGGACCGGCGTAACGGAGTAGAAATCATGTATCCTCCTTATGAATGATTCTCTCATGACAACTAGGTTGCGATGTAGGTGTCAGGGCGTGCTCCGTAAAGAGCATGTCCTTTGCTCATACAGCGCTCACCGTAAGGGTGGTGAAGGAGATGATGTTTTCCCATCACCGCTAGAAGCAAAAAAAAAAGAGGAGTATGTGCAAGAAACGAGCAGTCCACCTTGAGAGAATGGAGATACTGTTTCTCGCGACTGGAAAGACTTCCTTACATGAAGATACGTTACAAACGAAGAAAGCGTATACGAATTGAAGCTTCACTAAAGCATATTTATAAAAGTCAGTGGTTTTTGCTGGCTAGAATGACTATCGCTTAACACTGGGAGAAGCCCGCATTTATCAATACAAATGCACTCAGTGTACATACATAAAAGGCTTATCATTAGAGATGTTTACCTCTAATGAGGTATTGTCAACTTGGTGAGAAAACAGAAGAGCTTTTTTGAAGAGAAGAGAAAAGGGAGAGGAGAGAAGCGGAGGATTGAAAGGAATGAATCGCCGTTAGGCAGCCGTCTTTCCTCTGGCCACCTCGTTCCAAACCAGAAAACGATCCTACATGAGGGCGCGGTGATCCCTGGCAGTGAAACAGTGCCGTTTCGTCCGAAAGTGATCCAAGATCGGCCCAAAAGCAGAGAGAAATCGTTGGGCTTGTCCAGGTGATGTGAATCGTCGCATGATTCGCTCACGTTGCCGCGTCGGCTGATGTGAACGCTCCGCTCGATTGTTCAAACCCTTGTGTTGGCGATGCTCGACACTCGACATGATTTCCCGCTTTGCGGCGGCGTAGCTGGCCAGCTTGTCGGTGATGATCACGCGTGGGATATATTGCAACCCTTTCAGGAGCTTGCGGAAGGACTTTTGGGCCGCATGTGTGTTGCGTCGGCTCTGGACCAGGATATCCAGGACGTTTCCATACTGGTCAACAGCTCTCCATACGGAATGGGTCTGGCCATTGATCGATGCCGGTACACTTCATCCAGGTGCCACTTGTCTCCCGTTTTTGGACGACGACGTTTCAGTTCATGAGCAGACGTCTGGCCACATTTCAAACACCACTGCCGGATGGTTTCGTAGGTCAACACGACCCCACGCTCGGCCATCATCTCTTCAACATCACGGAAACGGAAGCGAGAAGCGGAAATCCAACCAGATGCAATGGCCGATAATCTCAACTGGAAAGCGAAAGCCTTTATAGGGGGATGCGGGTGTCTGTGTTTTCATGACTCTGAGTCTACCAGAAATTGTAGCCACTCAGCAAGTTGACAATACCCTTGCGACTGCTGATTTGACCAGTTTTGGCAGAGCAGCATCTGGAAAAGGGTACACAGAGCTGACATTTATTTCGCACAAGACATAGGTCTCTTCACCAGCTGCGGTCTTTGGTCCAAAGAGAAAGTCCGCATCCCAAATAATCGGGAGCGATTCCGTTTCAATAGCGAGGAGCTTTTGTAACTGTGGAATCCACTCGGCTTCCATCTTGCTTCTCAAGGCCTGGAACGCTGGTTGCGATTCAGCATAGTAGAGTCTCGGTTGTGGCTGGAGGGGTTCCGAACCGCTCTCTGGTCGGAGTAAAGCCGTGACATATTGATGCCCGAAGCCAACCACCTCATTCTGGGACATGTAGCAACGGACCATACCATGAGGAACGGGAGAGTGAAAGGGCTGGTCAATCATTTGCCCAGCTTCAGCAAAATAGGCTTCGCACTGGTTGAAGAATTCGCTTAGGAGCATTGTTTCCTCTGTACTGTTGCGAAGTGCGTGCAGAACGCGCACAACCGGGTCTGGCTCGTGTGCGCTACTCCCATCAACCGATTCCACCCTCCAGACGCCAATCCCATTATTCCCGCGATGTTGTTTTAAGACACGCGATGAACCATCGGCAAGGCGAGCTGGTAATTGCTGACGGAGGTCCTCTCTGGTTTTATAGAGATGAATATCGCCTCCCCAGCCCATTTCACGTGTTTGAAAGAGCACCTCTTTTGTCCCCATTTTCAAGATGATATCGGGATGTGTACTGACAAAGACGCCACGTGAGGCAACCTCTCTGAGCATAGCATCAAGCATCGTCCGATTCGTTTCGTCTTGAATGGGGTTCACCCATACAAGAACGCCATCGACGTCACGGAGTTGACGCCATACCTCATCAACAAATGCATCATTGTACACGGCAGGCTCAGCGGAAACATGGTGGCGTTCAAATTCTGCAAACATCTTTTGGAACCTATTATTTTCAGTTGTCGCAGTATCGCGCGCTTCGTGGTCGCCGTGCCAAAGAATCGCGACGCGTGGATTATTTCTCTTCAAGGTCATAATAATTCCTTCTCTTTCTTAATAATGAAAACAATACTGTTGCTAACGCTCATGTGAGACATGACGATTGCAGCGATGTGACGCCAGATTGTGCCTCTGTCACAGAGAGTATGCATGCGGCCCATCAGCTAGAGGGTTGCAAGCAACTGCTGAAGATCATCTGCGGCTTGCACTGCTCGCTCCGGAGAGTAGGCCATAACGATGACATCTCCCAGCATCATCACCGCTTTCCAGGTCGCCATGAACGCCTCACTGACTGGAGCTTCTGCTGTATAGCCACGCAACAAGGCCTCGCGTTCGGTTGGACGATTCCAGCGGCGGAGATCAAAAGCAGGATGACTGAGGTAGGCGTCACCAAAATCAATCAGTCCCGTATAGGTATGCGTCTGGGGATCTACAAAGGTGTGCTCGCTGTAGGGATTGGAATGCAAGGCGACACGCTCCTCGTTCTCAGGCAACGAAGCAATGATACGTTCACTGATCTCAGGCAAGGATACCCTTAAGGGCCAGGAGGAACCCCTGGACTGAAGATGCTCCGCCACCTCAATGAAATACTCGCGGAAGCGTTGCTGGACAGTCGAAAACGCCCGATCACCGGGAAAGAGCGTGCTCTCGGCGAATGGTGCCTGAGGCAAGGCATGAATTCGCCGCAAGGTCATTCCCAGTTGAAAGAGGACGGCCGCGTGCTCATCTTCGGTGAATGGGACATGCCTCATGGCCACGCCAGGCATACGGGTCATCACGGTATATTCCAGGAACGCGCTCTCGCGCCCATAGCCGAGGACACGCGGGACCGAGATATCCGAAAAGGCTTCCATGTGGCGCAAAAAAAAGACCTCTTTCGCAAGGCTCGTGCTCGGGCGAAGTTGCTGCGGGCGCTGCACTTTCACGATGACTGTCTCATCAAGAGCATAGGTGCGCGCTTCGCCGCCCGATTCATCCACGCCGGTCACCGCCTGGACTTGTGGAAGATGACGACGCACCAGAGAGAGGACCACCTCCTGGGAGAGGACAGGGTCGGGTGCGTCAGGTTGTAGATACACGTCTTTCAACATACGAACGCCTTCTTTCTTCAAAATAGAGAGAGGTGAGACGCCAGGGCCTTCCCGGTCCTGGCAATACGAATGGCGAAGATGTACGGATTGCCGTACTCTGCTAGAGCAGCATACCTATGTATGTTGCCCTCTATTGGGTAATTCGTCCGACAAAAGGGATGCACCCGTCAGACATGCAAAACTGGATGGTGGTGACCTTCCACGCTCCCTCCGAGAGGCTCATGACAAACCGATACGGTCGTTCATACCCATCGGCATAGCCATTCCCATCCTCCGTTTGTAAGAGCAAAATCCCCACAGGGAGTTGGTCTGCCGCATCTCCCAACTGACAGTGGAGAAACTTCATTTGTTGCCCCTTTGGGAGGGCCGTTCTGTTCGTGAGCACTTTTTGCTGCAACGAGGGGGCATAGTGCTGTAAGATGGCTGTGGTATCCTGGCGATTGATGGCCCCACACAACGTGTTTAATACGTCAAGTGCTGGCGCCGTCAGAGTCGGAAACGGAGTCGGCGCCTGGTACGGGAGTGGAGTCGCCACATCAGTGGACGTCAGATCTGGAGTCGCCCCATCAGTCAGATGGGACACTGTCTGCACTGAAGCAGGTGGCATGGTGCTATGAACAAGCCTCACGCCTCCCCACACAAGCACCAGGCTGCAGAGCCCTATGATCAAGACGATGTACGTTGCTCGCCGGTGCTTTCCTCCTGTGTAGCGAATCTCCAACGTGCGCACGACAAGCATGAGGGCCAATGTGGCCAGAACAAGAAGACCTCCTAGTATCAGAAAGACAGGATCAAGCAGACTTTCTACCAGAACCGCTACAAACATGAACGTTTTCTCACTTTCGAGTGTCTCATTCGTTCCCACTCATTGGGGTATTGCCTTCGGGGAGGAGTGTTGCTCAGGGCCGTCTGACAACCGACCTTCTCCAAGCAGCCAGATGAGAACATGCACACGTTCCAGAATGGTCATCATCCATCACCTTTATCCATGCTCCTCATCGTTGGGTGAACAATGCCACTCGTAGCACCGGTCTGCCTCCCAGATCTTCCAAAGGGAAATAGAGGCGATGGGTGTGCTGGTCAACAGCGATGCTGTGGGCCTCGGGGGCAATAAACTGATCTCCCCACTTGTGCACCCCTCGCCCTTGTTCTTGAAAAAGAGACAAGACGCCACTCTCACAAGCGACATAGAGCAGCCGTCGGTCCTGCTCGAACGCCAGCACATCCGGAGTCTCCCCCACGGCTTGCATTGAGAGCACCTGCATATGGTGCAGCATATCGAGCACAAGCAGGACGTTATTGCCATCACAGGTGACGAAGGCGAGACGCGCAGCCTCATCGAGGAGCAGACTGTGACTATGCTGACACCCCGGGAGTGTATACTGGGCAACCACCTGTTCGGTGGTAGGATAGATGGCAATGAGTTGATTCAGCGTCTGCACTGCCACGAAGATTCGTTGGGTGCTGGCATCGTACTGTGTATTGCCTGCCTCTCCCCCCAGGGGGATGGTCGCGATCCGTTGCTCTGTGCGTGTGTCAATCACGGTCTCCGTCTGGCCCGCCTCATCTGAGACGAAAAGGCGCTGCTGGATGGGATCATATGCCATGCCATCTGGGTAGTCCCCGCCGGGAATTCTGGTGATCACCCGAAGCGTCTGCTCATCGATCACCGCAACCTGATTATCATCCGTCACTGAGGCGTAGACGCGCCCTAGTGCTGGAATGGCGAGCACCCCATGTACTCCGGCAAGGGCGGGAATATCCGTGACCCATGTGTTGGATGGCACCTTGAAAACGCTCACGCGACTTGCTCCCGGGTGGGAGATGAACAGCAAGCCTGTTTTGGGGTCCAGCGTCTGGTAGTCAAAACGAGAGGCCCCTCCACTCAGTGGGATATCTGTAAGCGTCTGCAATCTTCCCGCGAGATCAGCAGCACGTTGGGGAGCCAGGACATACCACCCCACAAGACCAAGCGTCAGGAGGAGGACAATCAGTCCAATGACTCCTATGAGGACACGGCCAGGTCGCCAGGATCCTCTGTTTGGCTTGTGGAGGGGAAGTATATTGTGTGATGTCATGCCTTGCCTTCCCTTGCTCTCTGCGGTGCGTATCCTATACCGTCAGGAGAGCCACTCTTCGTGGTATGAGAGACAGCGGACGCCTCCTCCTCTTGGATCTGCCGAAACATCGCACAGAGGAGTAACATCATCCATACGTTCTCCTGATCCGCCAGCTTTTTGATGGGCCAGGATAGCGCATCCAGTTCGTGTTGGCGCGTCATCCATTTCATGATCGCGTTCTCCCCTCTCCCATGCAGGTTAGATCGTGATCACATTCACGGCAAAGGACACCAGGGTAAGCACCGCTCGCACCTGCTCAAAACGAACGTCATGCTCTCCTGGATGACGAAATGCTGCGTACAGGCCAAGAAAGATATATGTGATCATGGGACATAGCACATCATTGGGGCTGACAGCTGGAATGGGATCAGCATTCAAGGCCGGGGTGTTACCAGCCGAGCGCCATGCCAGGACAGAGAAACCAGCCACCAGGGCAATGAGCAGCATCTCACCGGGTGATCTCACCTTGAAGTACTGACGTGCTCCAAACAGCAGCAGCAGCGAGGCCACTGCCGTGATGGCTGCGGTGAGGGCAATCTGTGAGAGAGGAAAGACAAGCGACATTGGCACATTCCTCCTCTATATGTTTTTTTTAGCAAGCGTCCCCGCTATGCCAGCTCTGTTGCAAGTTGGGCGTAGAGCGCATCGTAAATGAGCCTTCCTCGTTCCAGGGCAACGTGATCATCGGGGCTGATCAGGCGGATCCCACGTGTAATGAGATCCAGCCCCGGAGCAACAGGCTCTACCATCACCTCCTGGACTACATCAGCCTCATCGATGATGCGCGCAATGCGGTGCAGTACAGGATCAGCAAGCTCATATTCTCTGAGCATGGTGTAAAATGTACAATGCCCCCGATGATGCGATAGACGCACACCTGGAATATCGAACGGTTCCGCTCCTTCGGGAAGCGGCGTTTTCCCCACAGGCACAAACACAAACTCGGCTTGCACATCGATGTAATTTTGGATCAGCCAGGCACAGGCCATACGGTCAACACCCACCTGTTCCCAAGTTACCCACTTCATACGTCTCGTCCTCCTCGTGCAGCAAGGAGTTGTGTGCGAACCAACACTCCTTGTTCCGACTGAAAGTAGTCTTGCTGCTTCACTTGCTGATATTTACGTGACAGGGCAATCAAATCGGCGCCTTCTTGCTTGAGCGCTTCCAAGATCTCCTGGTACACCGTATCCACTCGTTGCTGAAACTGCTGGATCAAGGCGTCCTCTTGTCCTATCAGCAACTCATGTGATACCCACACGTGCGCATCCCCTCCCATTTCAAGAATCTCCACCGCTAGCCATTGCATCTGCTCCTGCGTCCACGGGGTGGCGGGCAAGACCCACACGGCATCATGCACGAGCAAGGCTCCCAGCCGTTTCAGTTTCCGCCAGACATAGGCACGATTAGAGGTTGGTTCACGTGGAACCTTGTAGACAAGTAGTACCCATGTCCGTGTGTGCGGTGACTCCATGAACGTGCCTCCTAGCGATGAAGAACGGTGTACAGGATCAATCCAACGATGCCAGCGCAGAGCACAATCACCGGTTCAGGGACCTTTTTCCATTTCCAAAGCAGGCCCAGGGTGATCAGCGCAAGCAAGATGGTGGGCAGGTCAATGATGGTACGCCGTCCCAACACCACGACGGCACCGGTAATGGCTCCAACTGCCGCCGCCGTCACCCCAGTGATGAACGCCGCAACATCGGGTCGTTTCCCATATTTCCTGAATAAACGGATCGGAACAATCGTGAGCAGATAGCAGGGCAAAAACGTCCCGAGCGCGGCAACACTCGCTCCTGGGAACCCGGCAACCAGATAGCCAATGAAGGCCACGGTAATCACCACTGGCCCTGGCGTGATCATAGCGACCGCAACCGCATCCACAAATTGGCGATCCGTCAGCCAACGATGGCCCTGGACCACGCCTCCATACAGGAAAGGAATAATCGCCAGCCCACTGCCAAAGACAAAGGCACCAGCCGCAGCAAAATAGGTAAAGAGCGTCCAGAGCGTTCCTCCAGTGGTACCTACGACCGCTATGAGCGCGGCAAGCGGAACGGAGGTAACACTCGCGACCGGTGTCACGTCTCGATGCTTTCTCCACCAGTGCTTGGGAGGCGCTTTCACCAACCAGGCCACCACGCCTGCTGCCAGAAAGAGGAGGACCTGCTCGGTCTGCGTGATGATTGTCACGAGCGCAGTGATCAGAAAGATCGTCCACAAGAGCCAGTCACGTCCAATGGTTTTAGTGCTCAGTTTGTAGGCGGACAGGGCAATAATCCCGATCACGCTTGCTCCCACCCCATAGAAGACGGCTTGCATCCAGGGGAGGCCGCCATAGAGCGTGTAGGCTCACCCCAGGGTCACAACCATGACAAAGGAAGGGAACACAAACGCCAGTCCGGCCAGGGTCGCTCCCACCAGGCGGTAATGGGCATAGCCAAGATAGATCGCGAGTTGGGCAGCCAGGGGACCAGGAGCAAGCTGAGCCAACGCCAGGCCTTCCTTGTAATCAGCTTCCGTGATCCACCTGCGTTGTTCGACCAGGTCTCGATGCATATACCCAACCAGAGCGACAGGACCCCCAAAGCCAAGGGTTCCCAACGTCAAAAAATAGCGAACCAAGTGCCCGAGCGAATATGGGACGAGCTCTTGCGACTGAGCGCGCACCTGCGGTGTCCTCATGGAGTCTCTCCCTGCATGCTTCGTGCTCTTTCCGCTCAAGAAGGAGCCAAAGATGGTGACACATAACTTTCGTTAGGGTGTATAATAACCACGGTTACATTATATGGCGGGAAAGTCGAAAAGGCAAGGATGGAAGCAGCTCTCTCGCCCACGGGTTCACCTGGAAGGGATTTTTGATGTCGAAGAGAGGAAGAGTGAATCATGGTCACACAACGAACACATCAACGACCTCGGTCAATGACCAGCATGCTGACTATACCGACCATACTGACCATCAGTAGTATCGTTGTTCTGTTGCTCCTGAATGCTTGTACAGGAGCAACGAGTCAGGTACCTCTCGTTAGTGCCTCAGGCGGACCATCTCCGCAGATCGATTGGAAACAGGTTGACCAGGCGATGGGCAAGGCTGGCGCAAAGCAGCCGGGTGGCGTCTATAAGTATAGTTTCCCACGGACGGACCTTGACGTCATACTCAGCGATGTCTCGCTGAAAGCGCCCTTTGCCCTGGGAACGCATGTGGAGTTTCTTCCCATGGGATCACGCGCGATGGTGATGGGAGACCTGGTGCTCACAGAAGATGAGGTGAATGGGGTCATTACCAAGCTCCAGCAGGAGGGGATCGAGCAGACGGCCTTGCACAATCACCTGTTCGGGGAAACGCCGCGCATCATGTATCTGCACATTGGCGGGCAAGGAGACCCGGTCAAGCTCGCGAGAGGTATCCATGGGGCACTGGCGCAGACCAAAACCCCCTTGACCACTGCGGCCTCCTCGGGTCAACCGCAACCAATCGATCTCGATACCAAGCAGCTCGATGCCACACTGAAGTCCCACGGGAAGGCCACGAGTGGCGTCTATCAGTATAGTATCCCACGTGCAGAAAAGATTACCGCCGACGGCATGGACATTCCACCTGCGATGGGTACAGCGACAGCGATCAACTTCCAGCCGACAGGGGCGGGAAAGGCAGCCATTACGGGCGATTTTGTCTTGCTCGCGCGGGAGGTCAATCCTGTCATAAAGGCCCTACGGGAATATGGAATCGAGGTCACGGCACTTCATAATCATATGCTCACCGAAAATCCGCGCCTATTCTACCTGCATTTCTGGGGCAACGATGATGCTTCCAAACTCGCCCAGGGGTTGCGGGCAGCTCTTGATCAGACCAGGAGTGCACAAGCTCGCTAGGGATCGGGCGCGTGGGGCACGCCCTCCACGCGCCCCCAGCGCTTTTTTCCACGCATCGTGGAGCCCGCTTAAGACGGCTTGCGGTGGGTCAATCAGATAGGACTCCAGGCGCGATTGCTTGGTGTCTGCTGTTCCTGACAGACGCTGGTGACGCCAAGATGCCAGAGGAGGAAATGGCTCATGATCTGGTGCATGAAAGGAAAGGAAGGAAAAAATGAAACAGCGCATACTCTTTCTTGGTGGTGCTTTCTTGTTCGTACTTATCCTGGCCGTGTACGTCGGGCGTGTTGGAAGCACCTCATCTTCTTCGGAACCGCAACGCGTCCAGATCACAGAGACCGACTTTACGATTGCATCATCGATCACACGTTTCACTCCTGGCACACCCTATCACTTTGTCGTGACGAACCATGGACACACCGCGCATGAATTCATGATTCTGCCGAAGTCTGAGGGAGCGATGCCTGGCATGTCGATGGGCGATATGGATACGATGGCTCTGGCAAAAGTGGAAAATATCGCGCACTGACAGACCGTGAATCTGGACTATACCTTTGCCGACAGGACAAAAGGGTCGTCTGGTTGGTTCTCTGTCAAGTTAGGTGATAGATGAGCTTACTTGGCTGATTCTGTTTTAAATGTGCGCTCGGAAGATCAATGAAAAAGCTCATCTATCACCTAACTTGACGGAGGATTGTCTGGTTAATAGCAAAAATAGCTTAGTTCAACACAGTAACACGAATCTTGCGAAAAGCCGTTGTAAAGGCGTAATTCGAGTAGGACTGCAAACCGACAAATGTTGGTTCATTTGGTGCGAATTGACCACGTTTGGGATTGGGGTTCGTGTATCGCGGGGTAACATCAGTAGTAGAGAACCACGCTTCTGCCCTGGTCTAGCTCCCTGGGACCAATCACGCTCCTCCTGCTCCTCTCCCCCGAAACAACGGCACAATATTCTCGGCAGGAAGCTCCGCTGCGCCATCACGTGGCCGAGCACGAGCCTCCATCACTCGCCGCGGACGTCTTTGCTCCTGCTCTTCCCCCTTGAGTGGGATCTGTTGTGTCATGGCCAGCACCATTTCCTCGTCAAGATCAGGATAGATCCACTGAAGCACCTGACACGCAACCGCCTGCTTATAGGCCAATGATTGCCGCTGAAGGTCAAGTTCGCTCCACAACCCCTCGATGCGACGTTCCTCCAGCTGCAGCCGATATGCTTCCTCCTCCAGCGTTGCAACGCCCTCGGCAGGCATGCTCGCCACGCTCTTGCGAGACTCAGCATCCGCCTCTCTTCTGCTCTGGTCATCAAACCTGGCAGGCGCTGGCGAAGACCTCTGCCTCTGATGTGTGGCGAAAAGCCTCCGATGATTGCGCCTGTGCTGATCGGCTAGAGAGAAGACGTCACATCTGCTCCGTGTTGTCAGATTCGGTGTGTTAGTGCCGCTGCTTGAGAAAAGCGATATTGATGCGAGCACGGTTCTCACGAAACCATGCTTCCTGTGTATCGGCTCTCAGCAGAAACTGCCTCATGAGATCGGAAGGGATGGTACATAGGCTCCGGCTGTGTTGCAAAGATTTACGAGGGAAGACGATGGGCGTGAGTCTCATTTCTTGTTGCGCTTAGGCAACCAGTCCAAACAAGCTGGCAATGAAGGAAATCTGTCCAGGAATGTTCCCTTTTTCCACCCCATGCATCTGTCCCTTGCGAATCATATGCATACTCTCGTATCCCTGTAAGGTATGCCACGCCGTTTCAAAAGAAAAGAAGCCCAATCCCGGTTTCACCAGCCGTTTGATGAACCGGTGATCTTGTTCAATCAGGTTGTTGAGATACTTGCTCTGCCGCAGTTCACAAGGACCTGCAAGGATCCCCGCTGCTTTCAATTCGTTGAAGGCTTTGGGAGAGGCCGCGTTCTTGTCAACGGTGATGACGCGGGGAGTTCCCGTATGGGAGGCTCCGAGCGCTTTCGCGAAAAAGCTCTTGGCGGCTGGTGCATCGCGGGTAACACTCAGATGGAACTCCAGCGTCTTTCCCTGAGAATCCACCGCGCGGTACAGGTACATCCAAATACCTTTGACCTTCACCTACGTCTCATCTACCCGCCAGGAATCATTGCTGGGTTTGAGATGAGGCCGACAGCGCTTCTCCAGTTCGGGAGCGTAGCGCTGCACCCACCGATAGATCGTGGTGTGGTCCACTTGGAGGCCCCGCTCTCGCATCATCTCCTCCAGATCCCGATAGCTTAACGCGTATCGTAAATACCAGCGGACGCAAAGCAAAATAATCTCCGCCTCAAAGTGACGCCATTTGAAGGGCTGCTGTTCTGCCATGGTAGACGCTCTTGTGTTCTTTTTCCCATCATTCTGACAGATCAGCTTTCTTTTTGCAACACAGCCACCCCGATGACGCGCGTCGTGTTCTTTCACTGCTCAGGCATCCCTCTTCCTGGGAAGGGTCACCGTAAAGGTCGATCCTTTTCCGACCTCACTGTCCACGGTAATGGTTCCCCCATGGCGTTTGACGATCTCCTGCACAATGTAGAGTCCCATGCCCAGGCCGGGAATCGCTTTCTGCCTGGGACCAGTGGCCCGATAGAACCGTTCAAAGATTTTGTCGCGCTGCTCTCGTGGGAGGCCCAGGCCATGATCACGGACACGGACCGTGACCGTCTCTTCGGAGGTACTCAGGTCCATCTCGACCGTCTCTGCGCCGGGAGAATACTTGATGGCATTGCTGAGCAGGTTGGTGAAGATCTGCCCGAGCCGGTCTTTGTCCCCGACCAGTGAGCGTGGGACGGCACCTCGCACCACAATGGTATGCGTCGTATGTATCTGCTGCATGGTCTCGGCCACCTCGTGAAGCAACGCCTCAAGATCGACCGTCTCCTGCAGATACTCCAACCTGCCTGCCTGGATCTTGGAGACATCCAGTAACTCTCTGATCAGACGTTCGAGTTGTTTGACGGGACCCTCCACCCTGGCAAGCGCTGTGGCCGCCTCGTGCTGGGAGTGCTTTTCCAGTCGTTTGCGCACCAGTTGGGTCTGCATCTTCAAGGCGGCGAGCGGGTTTCTCAGTTCATGGCTGGCCATACTGATAAAATCATCCTTGCGTTGTTCGAGTTCCTTGCGCGCCGAGTTATCCAGCACAAAGGTGATATTTTGGCATGAGTGATGCTGTAAGACGACTCCACCCACAAGCACCGGAAGGCGACTGCCATCTTTACACACATACTCTTTCTCATAAGGCGTCATCGACTGCTGGGTGGCAAGCTCCCGATGCGCTTGCTGGGTCCGAGCGAGATACTCAGGAGCTGTCATGCACATCCAGTTCATGCGCCCGGTACGCAAGTCTTCGTGGGTATAGCCAGTCATGCGCAGAAAGGTGTCGTTGGCATCCACAATCTGCTCCCCTTCGAGGACAGTGATCCCAATAATGCTCGAGTTCATCAAGGCACTCACGCGCTCCTGGCTCTCTCGCAGGGCCTCTTCGACGCGTTTCTGATTGTCGATATCTGTGCAGGTGCCAAACCATTTCACGATCTGGCCTGCTTCATCGCGGACTGGGAGTGCGCGGGCTAAATACCAGCGATACTCTCCCGTCCGTCCATCCCTGATACGATATTCGTTCTCGTAGATGTCACCGTTTTTGAGCGCCTGGTGTCGGAGCATCAGTGTCCGCTCAATATCCTCTGGATGTATGAACTGACGCCAGAGATCATCTCCTTCGAGGTGAAGATTGGTCTGCGTCACGTCACGATAACGCTGATTGGTGTAGTCAAGACGACCATTGGGCCACATAGTCCAGACCAATTGCGGCACCGTTTCGGCCAGCACGCGAAAGTTCTCTCGGCTTTCTTTGAACTGCTGCCTGGTTTGTTTCTGCTCATCGATGTTAGTGCAGGTGCCAACCCAGTGCAGGATCATGCCCTCTGCATTTCGCTGCGGCATGCCTCGTACTAGAAACCAGTGATACGCTCCGCTGGTGCCGTCTTGCAAGCGATGTTCTACTTCATAGGGCGTGCTGGTTTGGATGGCTGTCTGCCAGGCCTGCCTTACACGTTGGTGGTCATCAGGATGCACCCTCACCATCCAACCATCACCTTCGACTTGTTCGAGGGTCATTGCCAGATAATCGATTAAGCGCTGATTGTTGTAGGTCATATATCCATCGGGACCTGCAATCCAGACCAACTGGGGGATGGCATCAATCAGGGCCTGGATATCTGCTTCGGCTCGCTTGCGTGCGGTGATGTCAATGCCGGCGATGACGAGGTACTCGACGTGGTGATCCGCGTCGACGTGGGGGGTGATCACCCCCTCAAAGGAAAGGAGCATTCCTTCTCTTGGGCGAAGCTGGGCCTCGAAATGCGCTGTTTCTCCCGTGCTGGCTCGCGCGATGGCGGCGCGGAGCTGCTCTTGACTGACAGGAGAAAAGGACCACCAGGGGGTTTGGGCAAACGGTTTGCCAATCACCTCCTCGCGTCGGATCTGCGCATCTGCTAACGGAGCCTCATTGATGTCCAACAAGATCCCCTCGGGCGTGAGGAATCCGACTCCGACATACATGTTCTCCAGGACATCAGCGGCGAGGTGTTCTTCTGGGAAACATGTCTCCTGGCGAGGTAAAGGTTCTCTTTTCTCGTGGATATGTAACACCAGTCCCCCAACGGTCGGAGCGAGCTGCACATGTAGCCAGTTGCGGGTCACGAGAGAAACATACTCCACTTCCGTCGATTCTCGGGTCTGTTTCGTCTTGTGCGCGGCCTGGTAGAGCGCGGGGCTCACCAGGTGGGGAGCGCTGCACCAGAAGTTGTTCCCAATAAGTGTCTCTGGTGATGCTCCTAGCATGGCCTGCGCGCTTGCATTGATATACACAATCGTTGCGGTCTCATCGAGCACAAACAATGCACCAGGAAGTGTCTCAAGAGTCGTGATGAGCGTCTCATTGCTGTCTCTCATGAGACGCTGCTTCGTCTGCTTTGTCTTCAACATACGGTGGTAGCTCTCCCTTTCACATGTCCCCATCCCTGCTAGCAAAGCTCCATCCCTGCTCTCACCCCAAGACGTCTAGAAGAACGCATTCTCTCTCCACCCTTTCCTCTCCATAGGCCAGTGTAAACAATCACTGCTACGAAGTGCCCCTATAGCAGGTAATACATGCGAATATGTTCTCAACGAGAAAAGTCTCATTTAAACAGCTTTCATTGAGCACCAAAGTAAAGCATATGGGTCTCTCTGGCAGCTTAAGCGTTGGTTTGAAGAAGGCGTGGAAGGCAGACCATGAAGATCGGCCTGGTCTCTCGACCGAAATATCATCTATCCATATCTCATCCCCTCTACGTGGGCACTTCGTAGCAGTAGACGCTCGTACTGGTGGGCACCAATGGTAGTTGCATATCTATCGGACGAGACATCTATCTTCTCCTCTCTGTTGATCTGGTATTTACTGGTGATGTTGCGTCAGGAGCATACTTACAAGCTGGCGTGCAGTTTGCGCCGCATTCACATTCTTCTGCGTTAACGCTGTGGCAATAGCGCCATCCATCAGCAGGCAAATCTGTGAAGCAACGCGGTCAATGTCAGTCAAGGTCGCCGCCTGAGCTAACTGCTTCACATACGCATGGACCAATTGTTTATGTTCATTCACGATGTCATGCACAAAACGTTGCTCGTCGTTAAATTCGGCGGCAGCATTGATGAAACCACAGCCGTGAAAATCGGAAGAGTGAAACCATTCGTCGAGCGCATCAAAGATAGCAAGAATGCGGCCTTCAGGTGTCGCACCGATGCGATTCACCGCCTCCTCCAACCAAGCTCGCCAGCGAACATCCCGCTTTTGTAAGTAGGCGATCACCAGATGGTCCTTTGAGGGAAAATACTTATAGAGGCTCATCTTGGCAACACGGGACTCTTTCACGATGCGATCTATTCCTGTTGCGTGAATACCTTCCTGATAGAATAATCTTGACACGGTATCGATGATACGCTCATATGGTGTGAATGCACGATCATTCATGAGACGACTTCCCTTCTGCAAAAAAGCTCTGTATTTGCACTCAAGAAGAGTATACAGACTGATCTGTCTATTGTCAAGGGGAGAACAAATTATGAGTGTGATTCATTTTTTTCTAGGATCGTAAACTGAGTTTGAAGGAAGGAGTATACTGAAGAGAAAGAGGTGAATGAGGAGAAAGAGCAGATGAGAGGAAGAAGGGTTGTGTCAGAACTGAGAGCGTTGAAGCTCACCAGGAGCGGCGAAAGTTGAGGTATTGCAGTCTGCTAGGAGACTGCCTGTATCGCTTCCTTCAAAGCTGCAAGCCGATCAAGGAAAGCTTGGCGCTGCTCTGGAGAGGGGACCGATTCTCTCATGGCGGAGCGAGGACGGAGAGAGTTGCGTAATTCGTCAAAGGCCGAACAGAAACGAGCGGCAGAGTCAAAGCGCCCGAAGCCATGCATGGGATACTACCGCTGCTTGATCCCTCGATGGTCTTGTTCCAGCCGATTATTCAGGTACTTGTTTGTTCGGTGCTGTACATTGTTGCCTATCGTCTCACGTATTGCCCGCGGATAGGATGTATGGCCGTCCGTCGTTACCCATTCGGGTGTATGGCCGACAACGGCGAGTGCTTGCTTGAAAAACTGCTGAGCGGCCTCCATATCGCGCTTCTCGCTCAGGCGTGAATCCACCAGATTGCCATCTGCATCAATAGCACGATAGAGGTAGCACCACTTTCCCTTAACCCTCACGTAGGTTTCATCCACATACCACGATTGCCCAGCTTGCCCGCGCCGTTTGATCCGCAATTGCTCTGTAAGAAGCGGAGCAAACCGCCGTTCCCACTCTCGAACCGCCTCATGGGTGAATGTAACCCCTCGCCCAAGGAACATTTCGGCGAGATCTCGCAGACTCAATTTGTACCGGAGTCGCCACAGAACAACGAGGAAGACCACATCGGTGGGATATTCCAGGAAGTTGAATGGCGTTCCTGTGCACTCATTGAAGAGATGCTTGCAAACTGAGCAACGGAACGTGCGATAGCCGAGCGCGGTCTTCTGGGTTTGTTCTTTGGTCGTGGCTGAGGCACAATATGGGCAGTTCATGAATCGCTCCTTTTTCGATGAGTTGTTGTTCTCAGCATACCTTGCAAATGGTCGCTAGGACAAGCCTTTCTCTGAGTTCTGACAGAACCGATACTTCCAATCGATACGACCTCGCACCGCATCGGCTGCTTGTCGATCTGGCAGTTCCTCCATGAACTGGAGCACGGTAATCAGAGCCAGCCACCATGGAGCCTCAATGGGACGTCCATTGTGGGGGAACACATCAGTGAAGCTCTCATCCTGGTAGATGGTTCCTAGCGCATCCCGCATGTGAATGTACATATTTCCTCTGGGATAGGCTGCGTGTGCGATACGAGCGGTCTCTTCGGGGATCGAAAAATCGTTTTGAGGACGTAACGTCATGATATTTTCTCCTGTGGGTCTTCTTTGTTTCACATCTCTCTTGGTGATTTTTCTATCCTAATGAACTGAGGCAATGGCCTTTTGAGGGTTTCCCAACAGTGCATTCTGAAAATGCCGGGAAAAGAAGACAGAAACCCTCCCCTTCCCCACTCTCCGGTCGTGGTTAGTGTGCTTGCACTTCATGCTTGCTCTTCGTGCTTCAGGCTACTGGCTGCGATGGTCGTGTGAGTTGATACCCCATATGCTCTAGACGACGAACCAGCAGGTGCTCAACCTTGCTACGATCCTTTTGCTGGAAAAACTCCACTCCTTTCTCCTGATATTCCTGCCCGGTTTTCATCATCCGGCAGTAGATGACGAGAATATCGTGTCCAATGGCCAGCGCCGCTCGTTTGCTCCCTCGGCGCTTTTTGAGGCGGCGATACCGCTCCCCTAAGTACGTGCGAGACCGCCGTACCCCATGAGCCGCTTGCACCAGCACCTCCCGTACATACCGATTGCCTTTCTTACACTTTCCACTCAGTCGCTTCCCTGCGCTTTCCTTCTGGCCGGGACAGACACCGGCCCAGGAACTGAGATGCTCGGCATCCGGGAAGCGCTGGAGATCGGTTCCCACCTCTGCCATCAACACATACAAGACATGTCGACTCACTCCATTGATCTGTTCACAACGCATGATCTGTTCTTCAAAAGGGTGAAGATGGTGCTCGATCTCCTCTTCCAGGTGTTCGATAGCACGATCCTGAACCGCAATGAGGGACAACAATTCTCGTAATAAAAAGCGATGATGCTCCCGCATTTCTCCTGTCAGAGCCGTCACAATCTGCTCCTGACTCGCCTGCACACCTGGATGTACCCGCTTGGCCAGTCGCTCTGGATCGCTTTCTCCTTCACAAAGCGCTTGGAGAATGGCTCGTCCAGACAAGCCCATGATATCGCTGAGGACGGTCGCTAACTTTATCCCGGCCTCTTCAAGGGCTTTATGTACCCGATTGACTAGGCGAGCGCGTTCCCGGACGAGGCTCACCCGGAGCCGGGTCAGATCCCGCAGGTCTTGTTGTTCCTGGCTGGGCACGAAACTGGGGTTGACGAGTCCATGTTGAAGCAAACTGGCGATCCATTCGGCATCCTGCACATCCGTTTTTCGCCCTGGCACGGCTTTGATATGCTGCGCATTGGCCACAATCAGCTCGAAGAAGCCCTCCAGGCGTCGATACACCGGCATCCAGTACACTCCCGTGCTTTCCATGCCCACATGGGTGCATCCTTCTTGCAATAACCAGGTGCGCAATGCCAGGAGACCTGCTGTTTCATGACGGAACGTGCGGATCTCTTGGTGCCGTTTTCCTCCTTCCGCCACAATCAGACACACCACCACAAAGCGTTGATGCACGTCTATCCCTGCACACCGTTCATACATCACTTCCAGGCTCATGTTTCCCACTCCTTTCTCTTCCTATCCCATCTGTCTGCGGCAACGTCCTAGGGAGTGTCTGCTCTTGTACAGTGTATTCTTCGTGCTCTTGCGTTCGGCTCTCGCCGTTTAGGCAACATGGAGTGGTTCGTCCAGACACCTCGGTACAGTTTCAAAAAACACGTTCTGGCACGGTATACTGTTGCTCGTCTTTTCTCTGGAACGCTGCCACTTCAATTCTACCCATTTTCATACGGAGTGGTGCGCCAACACGGCGCATGACGTTTCAAACGTGTCTATGAGCCATTTATGCGGCAGAGGTTGGTTGCTATGAGGTCAGTAAAATCGTGGTATTTTATCTGGCAACCACGCCAACAATTTAGTCAAATAACAACTCGCACCTGGCTTGCCGACCATCCACGCATCCAGCACCTCTTTCTTCCCAAAGGAGTGTGTTGGCTCGATCTGCAAGAAGGTTGGTGGCGCCTCTTCCGACGTGATGCGTTCGCAGACCAGAGTTTTGCCAATGCTCATGAGATCGAGCGAGCGATGCAGGTGGCTACGGCGCAACTCAACCACCGAGCCAAACCTTGGATCTGGGGTCGGCCTCCCAGAACGCGGCGCCACCTGCATCGTCTCTTTTGTTACCGCTTTGAGGAATGTAGCACTAATGCTGCGTTCCTCATTGGCGCTGACATTCCTGCTCGCTAAACCTATGGGGAGAGCATGCCTGCTTTAGTTCTAGACCTTGATTCAGCGTTTTATCCATACCAATGAGGAACGCAGCACTAAGTCTTCCGCAATTGTGATGTTGACCTGCGACCAGAGCTGTTGCGTGACGTCTCGTGTGAGGGGTGAAGAAAGACTCGCCTCATGAGATAAGAGATGAATTTTTAGGGATTGATATACTCAAAGTGAATCAGAGTATCCCTTTGTATGTTCAGAGAGGCAAAGGTGGCTCTGAGCGAGAGAGGAGTGCGTGCCAAGCTCTTACAATCCACAAAGGAGAAAATAATGACCAGTTTACCAATGCGCGACCCCATGAAAGATCACCTGCTGACTCCGAAGAACGCAGCGCTGGTGCTTATCGACTATCAGCCGTTGCAAATCTACACAGTAAAATCGATGGATTCAGGTGACCTTATCAACAACGTCGTCACGCTTGCCAAGCTCGCGAAGGCGTTTGAACTTCCTATCATACTCACAACGGTCAATGTGAGTAATGGTGTCAATCCAGATACCATTCCGCAATTAAAGGAAGTTCTCTCGGATGTGAAATCCTATGATCGTACATCCATTAACACCTGGGAAGACAAAGAGACGGTTGCGGCTATTAAAGCCACCGGACGACGAAAACTGATCATGGGTGCATTATGGACTGAGGCTTGCCTGCTGTTCCCGACCCTTGATGCGCTCAAGGAAGGCTACGAAGTCTATCCAGTGGTGGATGCGCTTGGTGGTACGACTCCCATAGCGCATGAGACCGCGTTACAGAGAGTATCTCAGGCTGGTGCACAACTGGTAACGTGGAACGCGGTGGCATGTGAACTTCAGCGCGATTGGGCGCGGAAAGAAACGGTCAATGGGTTCTTGCAGACGGTCGTTGATCAGAATACGGACTGGGGTTGGTTCGAGGAACTGCGAGGAGCAGGCAAGAGAAGTGCCGTCCCTGTGGCTGCTGGTGCCAGGACCAGATAGGACAAAAACTGATCATAATTTAGGTATCTGATGCAATGAAGCGGTCCTCACTATGGGGTAAGGACCGCTTCATTGCATCATTTGCGCCAGTCCCCAGTTCAATACTTCTGTACATCGCTGTAGCGGTAGTTTGTCGACTTGGGAAAGCATGCCTGATTTCGAGTATCTATTCTGAGCAATTTGAGCTCAAGTTGTCACGATCTGGTGAGCTTAAAACAAGCCGAAATCCCAAGTTGACAAACTACCGGTAGTGCTCTGTTCCTTAAATCCTGTAATAAAAGGTCCGGCGCCGGTGTCGAGGCGACTTAGGAGGTCGTCCCCAGACCCAGGACTTGGCGCGAGCGTTGAGTTGCGCGGTGGTCACGCGCCTGGCCAGGTCGATCTCGCTCGGGTTGGCAAAGCTCTGTCCAGCGAAGGCGTCGCGGCGAAAGAGCCTCCACCAGCCCTCTTGCAGATTGAGCCAGCACGCTCCTTTGGGAAGAAAGAGGTGCTGGATGCGTGGATGTTCGGCCAGCCAGGTGCGCGTCTCCAGACTGTTATGACTACTCAAATTGTCCGTAATGATGAAAATGTCGCCAATGGGATTGTCGGCCTCGATCAGCTTCAGTAACTCGATGTAATTCGTCGAGTTGCGCGGGCGGGCACTCCTGGCTCCTCCGTGATGGGCAGTCCTGCGTCACGCGAGCACGATCGCGCTCCCTGTGTGATGGGTGGATCCACATCACAACCGCTCCAGCAGAATGTGATAGGCTCTCGGGCGTCACATTGTCGCCCGGCCGGCGCGCCTGTGACTCATGGCGATGTGTCACGCTGGCGGGGGTGATCGCCTACCCTGGCTGGCACCTCATAAAAAGCAGGTACCCCCCTGGGTGTGATAGCTGGTCACGCGTCACACAGCCAGCACCAGGTCGCGGGTGTGATAGCCAGTGCTGCGTCACGGTCCTGGATCGCGCTCTGGTGGGTAGGCTCTCTCCAGCTCGCGGGGGGGTTGCTTGCCAGCAGTGGAGTCTCCTGCATTGATACGTCTCTCTTCCGCTCGCGCTCGGTTGTCTCGGTGGTGTACCTTTCTCTGGTGGTATTGCTCGCTCGCTCGGTCTATGCTACAGGAGTGACGGTTTAGCAGTGAGTGTTCGCTTTGATGAAAAGAGAAGAGTCTCAGGCATCTACGGCGCGCGTGGTGGTGCCCCTGGTTGGGGTGGGTACGCGCAAAGTGCAACGCCTGAGACTCTTCTCTTTGTGGGAATTACCATAAACTCGCCAATTTTGACTCATCATATCGCCAGCCTCTTGAGCTTGAATGGATGAATCAAAAACGATTTCTCTGACGCATCACTTGGAACTCCATCAACTTTGATGAGAAAAGTTGATGGAGTTCCACTTCATAGCAAAATGCACACCACTTCAGCCGGGGAGCCAAGCCACAAGGAGAGAAACTAGGACTGGTAGCGCAAAAATCAAACTGCTTTTTTGTCAAATCCGAGACTCCTAAAAAGAAAGTTCGAGAGGAGATGACGGAGCCAAACAGATCAACCAATCTTCCACAAAAAGTTTCAGCAAACGAAAGTTTTTGCTACTCAGCTTTTACACCGTAACAGAAAAATGAAGGATCTCTTTCCTCCTTCCTCATTTACAAAAACGATTTGCAACCATTTGCTTGTGGAGCGGCTTGATCCGTTACCAATGGTTGTGCTGTTCAAGATTGAGGGCAACTGCTCATGTTTGGGATCTGGCCCGCTTTTGGTGAATGATAAGCGTATCTGACGACCAAGCCAGAAGTGTGGCTACAGTGCAACTGAGACATGACCTCACGCATTCCTGACCGTCATCGCGCTCATCCAGCGAAGCCGCATTACGGACGCGGACAGGGCTGCTACAAATCAATGCGGCCTTTCCCTCGTTTCTGCTCGATGCGCGACGACTCTCAAGACCTCCCAACGAATCACCCCGCTAAACGGGCGGATGACGAACCAGTACGCCGTGAAGGCCCGCAGGGTCTGTGGGTCCATCGCCTGAATGCGGGTCTCGGTACTAAGTAGATTGCCCTTGGAAGTGGATTCCAGGCGGAACTCCATCCCGACCTTGAGCCATCCCGTCCCGGTCCACTCTCGCAAACCCGCCGCGTCCAAAATAGGCGGTGTCGATCCTCCCAGCAAGCGCCAGGCCTGGCTGAGGCCTGCCGAGATGACAACATGGGAGGCTCGCAGAACAGAACGGGAATGGGCGTGACATCGAGAAAGGTGCGCCCCGCCAAGCTTGGATGCCTTTGGCTGGTGAGGGAGGCTGGCAGGAGACGCAGGCTCTCGAGCACGAGCCCAAGAGGGAGCGCGGACATCGGCACCGTGTTCAACTCATCCCAGATATCGGCGAGCGGGGCAGCGATGACACGGGAGTGACGCATGCGAAATTGCGGGTTCGGTACAACGGTATCGAGATGCAACACCTACTTCCTCCTGAACGAGCCTTTCGATGTGTCCCATCGGAAATCTGGACGGCCTTGGGCTCCTTGGCGACGCTGAAGTTTGGTCTTCGTCGCTCTCTGTCTTTGCATTATAGCAGATCCGTGTCGTGCCTCCCTCCTCAACTGTAGATGATGACAATCATACTCTGTAGTGCCTCTGAAAAAACTGGCTCGTAAGCAAGCATGTTCCATGGAACTCACCCGTTGGGCATCACCAAAAGTGGGACAGATCCATGTTTGAGGGCAAAAGTTGCTCACATGGTAGGTCATTTACCATCTTATTTTGCAAACTCCGCCTGAATGTACATCCCCAGCAGAGAAATCGGTCGTCATCCCCAGCGTTTCTGCGCCTCTGTGCGTCCAGAGCACCCAAGGGGAGTGACCAAGGAATGGCTGCTGGCAAGTGGAAAGCGTCGCCGTCGGGTGCTGTTGTCGCCAGTCTTTCATGCCACCCAGTATCATCAGTGCTTCGCTCTTGTTGCTTCTCTGGGGATCACGCTCCGTGGGTCGTCTTCTCCGCTTCCGCAAAACTTTGAACCGCACCCCTGGTTGGTTGGAGAGATTGACATCCCCAAGAATCTTCTTTATACTTGAGCAAGAATTTACTTTTGATTCTATACTTCTTCAGGAGCAGACCCTTTAAAATGAGCCCAGTTCACAGGTAGGACCTAGTTTCGTCACAAAAAATCTCACGTTATGCAACGCTGAGATGGCTGAATCGCTTCTTTATTGACGATATCGCCTCTGACAATAACTGGCTGCTTGCATATGGTGCTCATGTTTCCTGGTAGCGCTACGTACCTGTGCGCCCCCATTCATCTCCCTAGCACTGTCAACGGCACCTCTACGGGTTGATATATCCACATTCGCGAGCACCCCAACATCTGGCAGCCAGAAGAGGCCTCACATTGCAAAAAAATTATTGGGGTACTTTACTATGCTTATTACTGCACGCTCACTTACGAAGGCTTATGGAGCCAATGTTGTCCTAAATGATGTCTCTTTTGTCTTGAACGCCTCCGATCGCATTGGCGTTGTTGGGCCGAATGGTGTGGGAAAATCAACGCTGCTCCGCATACTCATTGGACAGGAGAAACCAGAGTCGGGCAAAGTCTCTTTCGCGCTCGACGTCGAGGCTGGCTACCAACCACAGCAAGCATCCGACCATCTACAGGGCGGTGGCGGAAGTATTCAGGATCTGCTTCTGCAAGCAACCGGAAATCTGCGTCAGCTTGAGGAGCGCATGCACGAACTCGAAGCGGCTATGACCGTGGCCGATGCAGATCATATCGACCCACTTCTGAACGAATATAGCAATGTCTCCAGCAGGTTTCAGGACCTGGGCGGCTATGAAATTGACTATAGGATAGAACAGGTCCTGACAGGACTCCATATCAATGCACTGCCGAGAGAACGAGGTGTGGAGACCCTTTCTGGCGGCGAACGCGCACGCGTCGGACTCGCTGCCCTTTTATTGCGTTCGCCCGATGTGCTCCTGCTCGACGAGCCAACGAACCACCTCGACTTCGCCAGCATGGAATGGTTAGAGTCCTATCTTACCAACTATCGCGGAGCGCTCCTTATGGTCTCGCACGATCGCCAGTTTCTGAACCGGGCCGTCAACCAGATTTTCGAGATCAACGAGAATGATCGCAGCTTGCACAGCTATACTGGCAACTACGATGCCTATGTTCAGGCACAAGCAAACGCACGCACCAAATGGGAGGCAGACTACGAACGACAACAGGAGGAAATGCAAGAATTACGCAAGCGCATCAAAGATGCGGAACGCAATGTTGGGCATGCCAACCGAACAGCGCCACGTGATGATGACAAATTTGTTCGCTACTTCCTTGCACAGGGCAAACAGAATGCCGTCTCAAGCATCGTACGCACAGCCGAGGTTCAGCTCAAGCGAATCGAGGTCAATCCCATTCCTAAGCCCCCAGAACTGGTGCGCATCAAATCGCAGTTCACCACCGAGCCTCTCCGTTCGCAGGAAGTAGTCACTCTGACCAACGTCAGCAAGCAATTTGGCGAAAAAAAAACTCTTTCAAGATATCACCCATACTATCCAACCCGAAGCTCGTATCCTGCTCACAGGACCCAATGGAGCGGGCAAAACTACGCTCTTCAAGATCATCATGGGGCAGGAGCAGCCCGATAGTGGTCAGGTCCAGCTCGCTCCCGGAGTGCACATCGGCTATCTCTCCCAGGAAGCCGAGACACTTGATCCAGATAAGACGGTACTTGAGGCTTATAGCCATCAACAAGTAGGCTTTGAAGGAGAGTTTATCGGGCGCTTGCTGGGGCATGGCCTGTTTCGCCTTGGAGATATGCAGAAAAAAGTGCGCTATCTCAGCCATGGGCAGAAGCGTAAACTGGAGATTGCCTGCTTGATGGCACAACATCCCAATGTGCTGCTGCTCGACGAGCCGACGAACTATATCAGCCTGGATGTGCTTGAGGCATTTGAAGAGGCTATCTTGCAATTTCCAGGGCCAGTCATCGCTATATCGCACGATCGCTGGTTTATTCAGCGCTATGGCGGAGAGCTCTGGACGCTGGATCAGGGCCGTATCTCAATAAACACAGGGTCAGATTCAGGATATCTCCACTCCGCGTGGCAAAACGCCGACTAAATGTAGGGCATATGAGTCGTCCCGAATTCGATACCGTTGGGAAGCTGTCTAGGATCACTGGACGGACGAAAATGGCAGCGGGTAGACTAGAGAACAAATGCATCTCTCCCTTGCAAGGGAGAGATGCATTTGTAAAGAAAAGAGGAGGAATTGATGTCGCTGCGTCCAGAGTTGAGGACCTCTCGAATCGGCAAGCGGCAGAAGCGATTCGCGCACACATTGAAAAGACCCTTAGATTTCAAGCGCTGTATTCTACGTTTGCAGCCCATGCTTTTTCCGCCACAGGCGACGAATCTCGCGGCTATCCAGCCACATACCATCCCGCTCCGCCTCATAGATCCAAAGGGTTCCCTCAGAACCCATCCATTCATGCAACGTTTGTCGCCCTCTTCCGATCTCCTTCGCTGCTGCGGCGACGCTCACCAGTTGATCAGGTGGCAAATGCTCTCGGGAAAATTGCAGCAGCGCCGCATCCAACATGCCCCCTACTCCCGTGTGCTGGCATCCTTTAGGGAACGACTAGGTCTTTTGATCCAGCGCTGAACCATACACGACGGACGCCACCTGATAGACCTCTCTGCGCATACCTCCAGTGATCTGCCATCCCCATGCTGTCTCTTGCCGTTCTGGTTGAACCGCAGCGGGGTAGCCTTCAATGTACTCTGCAATCCAACGCAATTTCTGGCCCAGCAGACTGGCTCGCAGCTGCTCGATACTCCTTCTGGGAAATGGCTCCTCAGGAGAAAGACTCAGCGCACGATGGTACTGTCGCTCACGCGCATACATCGCCTGCAACGTCGTATCAATAATTTCCTGGTGCTTGGGGGACAGCGAGAAGGACAGTGCGCCCGGCAGGGTCGGAACGCAGTGGAGAGCCTTGACTCGCGTGCCACAATCACAACGCACTCAGCGCATGGCCGGGATGTGGGGGCCATCGCCGGGGTATGCGCTGAGGTCCCAATCCAAAACGCACGCGAAGTCAAGGCCGCGCTGGCCCGTAGCGCGCTGGATGCAACGAGGCGGACGCCTGGGGCTTGTAATGCTGGGGCGACGTTCTCCGCTCCGCCTCCCTTCTGTGATGCGGCGGCCAGGATCACACAGACCTATCGCTCATCGTCGCGCTCCCGGCGCTTCGGGTCGTATGGCGGATAGAGCGATAACACAGAGGGCGGCGGTCCCGGCCTGCGCTCATCCACCCACTTTGCCAGTTCGCCTCCGGTGGCGAAACCGATCATCACCGCCGCTGCTTTCTCCCGGCTCATGCCCTGGGCGGCCTCTAGCCAAAGAAGCGACGCCTGCTGCCACGCCATAGAGGCCCTGTTAAAGCTCTCAGTGTCGCCTTTCCGTTGGGCCTCATCCATGCGTTGCGTGGCCCATTTGATGGTATTCTCAAGCCTACGCACAAACTTTTCCCGCTCCATATCTCCTTGACTCATAGCTGGCCTCGCTTTCGTGACTCGTTACAAGCTGTCTCCTCTCAGTGTAGCCCGGCTCCTCTCCCCTCCTAAAAAGCAGCTACCCCCCTAGAGGCTGTTGTGAACTTTTGACGAAGAAGGGGAGATAAAGAGCAAGCCAGAGAGGAGATAGGAAGATCGCCTCATCTCTCGCCGTTACCAGCTTTGCAGGCAAGCAAAAGAAGAAGAATTGAGAAAGAACCATCGGATAATGTGCCTTTTCATGAAACGAAAGAATGTGTTGTATGCACTCGATCCACTTTGCCATTCTCCCACCTCCAGCCATCCTCAAAAACGAGGTAGAGTGCGTAAGGATCGCCGACTATCGTGGCGAGGAAGCCGTGACCATGAAAGTCTCTCCCACTGGTGCGCCAGGAATGGTCTTTCATCACAATAAGGGGCACGCGGCTCTTGAACACATCGTCACCCATTCGGGACGCAGCTTTTGCCCACCTCCCCTCTTTCTCTCTGGACCCGTGATCGAGCCCAGCGTCATGACATACAAAAAAACAGCTTTCACAACGGTGCATGTGATTTTCAAACCTTCCGCCCTCAAAACCCTCTTTGGGATCAATGCCTCGCAACTTGCTCCCGGCTGGATAGGTCCGCAGGAGTGCGGGGCTCTCGATTTGACAAGTCAATTGATGGAAGCCCGGAGCGGGCAGGAACAGATGGCGCTTCTCACCACCTTCTTGGTGGCTCTGCTCAAGCAGGAGAAACTGCGAGATACGCTCGTGGAAGAAAGCCTCCGTTTGATCCACGCGCACATTGGTTCGCTGCATGTCAAAGACTTGCTGAACACGTTCCATCTCTCTGAACGCCAGTTTGAAAGGCGCTTCACCCAGGCGGTGGGCCTGACCCCCCAGGCGTATCTTCGGGTAAAGCGCTTTAATGCAGCGATCCACCTCATCAAAACCAGGCGCTTTGCACGGCTGACCGATGTGGCAGCTGCTCTTAACTTCACTGACCAGTCTCATTTGATTCACGACATGAAAGCCTTTTCTGGCATGACTCCTACACGCCTTGCTCAACAGGTCGATGACTTCTATCATGAGCAAGCAGGCCATGCTTTTGTCTGACGATGACGGTTTTTTACAAGCGCTCAAAGGAAAGGCAGGATATACTCCAACAAACGAGAGAAACACCATGGTTTCTCGACAGAAGGAAGAAAGAGTTCATGAGCAAAGTGATTGTCTTCACGAATCTGACCCTCGATGGGGTCATGCAGGCCCCGGCGAGGCCAGACGAGGATCGCCGGGGCGGTTTCGAGCACGGCGGCTGGGGAGCGCCCTACAACGCGATGGCGCTGGCGGGGGATAGCCTGCCCACTATCATTGCCCTGCTACTGGGCAGGCGCACCTATGAGGACTTCTACTCCGTCTGGCCCAAGCGAACGGACAGCCCTTTCTCGGCAAGGCTCGACAACATGCCGAAGTACGTCGCCTCCACCACGCTCTCTGAACCGCTCCCGTGGATCAACTCCACGCTGCTCAAAGGCGACGCCGCAGAGACTGTGGCCAGGCTCAAGCGGGAGTCAGGCACGGATCTGGTGATCATGGGCAGCGGAGAGTTGGTCCAGTCGCTCATGCAGGCGAACCTCGTCGATACGTACGTGCTCCTTATTCACCCGCTGGTGCTGGGATCGGGACGCCGCCTCTTCCCGGAAAGCGGTGCAGCAGCCACGCTCCAGCTTGTCGGCACCAGGACGACGAGCACAGGCGTTATGATCGCAACCTACCAGTTGGCCGAAGAAAACCGCTAAAGGAGCCGCTCCTTGCAAAGCTTTCCTTGATGCGGCTTCACTCCTCTCCTCTGAAAAGATGCGTGCGATCCGCTCCTTTTTCTGTAAAGAGCGGATCGCAGTGAAGTAAGCTCATCCTGACCAAATTCGATGGAGAGCACCCTTTTCTGTAATTCGCACTGAGCCCGGAAAGTGAGCAGGTCGATCGATCTGAATAGCTGTGTTGCTCATATTTCGAGGCAAAGCGCACAGCATTCACTCGTATACGACCAGCAATGCCAATCCGAATGTACACCCGATTGATGAAAAACAATCGCGTCTTGTGCCATTTCTCAGCCCACCAATGGCTGTGCTGCTCACTTTTCGGGGCAAACTGCCCACCCAGCGGGAAAACCTGCTCACTCTTTGGGGTATGTACCAGGAGAGCTGGCTCTCGCTCTCCATTCTCTGACCATTCTGGTACACTGTGAGGTGTGAACAGAACACCCTACCCCAGTGATGTGAGTGATGAAGAATGGGCCTTTGTGGCTCCGTACCTGACCTTGATGACCGAAGAAGCAACACAGCCTGCGCGAAGTGTTTAATGGCTTGCGTTGGATCGTGCGGACTGGCGCCCAATGGCGGATGATGCCGCATGACCTGCCACCCTGGTCGATTATCTATCAGCAAACCCAGCGCTGGCTGAGAGCTGGCGTCTTTGAAACCATCGTCCACGACCTGCGTGCAGTGCTGCGGCTGGCAGCGGGTCGCAAGAAAGAGCCATCGGCAGCCATCTTTGATAGCCGAACGCTGCAATCGACTCCCGAAAGTGGGCATCGAGCCGGCTATGATGGGGCCAAACGGCGCAAAGGCAGCAAGATCCATGCCGCCGTGGACACCCTGGGCAATCTGCTGGCCTTGCACGTGACCCCAGCTGATGACCAAGACCGGGCGCAGGTGGGCGAACTGGCCGAAGCCGTCCAGGAAGTCACCAGAGGCACGGTGGAACTGGCGTACGTCGACGCAGGCTACACTGGCGATGTACCCGCCCAAGCAGCCCAAACCCACGGGATGCGCCTGGAAGTCGTCAAGTTACCTGAGGCCAAACGCGGCTTCGTTCTCTTGCCCAAAAGATGGGTAGTGGAGCGCAGTTTCGCCTGGATGGCCCGTTTTCGTCGCCTGGCTCGCGATTATGAACGCTGGCCGGAGACGTTGGCTGGTCTTCACCTGTTGGCTTTCGCTGCGCTCATGCTTCATCGGTTTACTCTTTTGATGACTTATGCCTCATAAGTTCACAACAGACTCTAGGAGAGGAGCAATTTGTTCCCAGAGAAAATCTGGGATGTGCCAAATGGTTGGGATGTCTTTCAAAGCGATTCTGTTCCCCTGCCTTTTCCCTGTATTGTCTGTATTTCTTCCAGAATCTCGCCGGTCGTTACTACTTGGGCAAATTCTCCGTGGATACTGGTTAAGCTGATCGCATGAATATCCTCTGCACGGTGCAGCCTCCCATCGGGTCCCACTCGATCAAAGGTTGCGGTCGCATCACTCACCAGATAGGTGAGGAAGCCCAAATTTCCTGCCATACGAACGGTCGTTTCGACACAATGATTGGTTGTTAATCCAGTCACTACAAGCGTTGTAATGTGTCGCTGCTGCAACAGCGTTTCAAGTGATGTTCCGATGAAAGCACTATTGACCTGCTTGGTAATCAGCGTTTCACCTGGAAGGGGTTGTACCTGGACTTTCAGAGCATATCCAGGGTTTGTCGGATGTAATGGTGAACGAGCAAAGCGGGACTGATGTTGGACATGAATGATTGGCCACTGCTGATCGCGCCATGCCTCCAGAAGGCGAACAATGTGGGTCTCCGCCAAGGGGTTGTTTCGTTTCCCCCAGAGAGCATCATCAAATCCTTGTTGCACATCAATAATAAGTAAGGCTGCGTTGACGAATGAGAACGCCATAGCAAGAACTCCTTCTCCTTCAATAGTCTTCAGGAAAAGTATATATTATTTTCAGGCCATTTCTGCTATACTTTCTTTGGAAAAAGGAAAGTATAGCCCAAGATATGATGGAGAAAAGCCATGGCTACAAAAGAATCTTCACTTGAGCTTGATGAGATCGATTGGTGCCTTCTCAACCTCTTGCGCGAGAACGCTCGCTTGACCTTTGCCGAACTCGGTCGCCAGGTCCACCTCTCGTTAGCCGCAGTGGCTGAACGTGTGCGAAAACTGGAAGAGCATGAGATCATTAGCGGGTATCATGTCGCACTCAACGCGCGTCGCCTGGATTTCACCGTTCAAGCCTTTTTGCACGTTACTTCCACGAAAGAAAACTGTGCACGAGTCGTCGCGCTTGCACACATGTTACCTGAAGTGCGTGAGGCTTATCGCGTGACAGGAAGCGAATCCTATTTGGTAAAAGTGTACGCGGCATCCATAGCACATTTAGAAGAGCTCATCGATCAATTTCTCGCCGTTGCTGATGTCACGACTTCCCTTATTCTCTCCACTCCCGTTCAAAAGCCTGCTCTTGAGCGGATTCCGGATAGAGCATACAGCTCCAAAGAAACGCGCTGAATCGAGAGAAGTTCTATTTTGAGATACTTACTAAATGGGCATAGATGACTCCTCATTTTATAGCTCTGCTCGACAGGTGTGTGTCTCAACAGAGAGACGCACACCTGTCGGGCAGGTCATTCGGAATGTGTCATCCTATTTCTGAATGCATGCTTCGGCGAAACGCCGAATGATATCTAGTTTGACTGTGTGGGCCGAGAAGATAATTACTTCTTGTGCTCCTGCCTCTTCGATTTCGCGTAAGCGTCGGCGAATTGTTTCCGGTGAGCCCACAAGATCCTTCTCGCGTGTTTGCTCATCGGGAATATTGCCTTGATATGCCTGCTGAAATGCCTCTTCATCTGTATCGGCTATTGTGGTGTCATAAAGCACGGTTCGACGAATCTCATTATAGTCCCTCCCTACCGCTTCACAGTGCTGTTTGAGGACCGCAAACTTATGCTTCAAACTTGCTATATCTTCTCCATTCAGGTTGCAGGCATCGCCATATTGAGCAACGAGCTTGAGCGTGACCTTCTCGCCTCGTCCTCCGATCAAGAGGGGAATGTGTGGCTTTTGGACCCCCTTTGGCTGATTGATGGCACCACGGACTTGATAATACTTGCCTTCAAACGAGGCTTCTTCTTTGGTCCACATCTCGCGGATCACTTGAACGGCTTCCCGTAAGTACCGCAAGCGTGTTGGAGTGTCGGGATACTCATAACCGTACGCACGATACTCATGCTCATACCAGCCTGCACCTATACCGAAAATTAAGCGTCCATGCGAGAGCACATCAACGGTACTTGCCATCTTTGCAAGCAGAGCTGGATTGCGATAGCCATTGCTCGACACCAATTGTCCGATACGAATACGCTTGGTGTCGCGAGCCAATGCCGCCGTGCTGGTCCAGCATTCGAAGGTGACCTCTTGGGTTGGGATTGGGGATGTATGAAAATGATCAAATAACCAGATCGAATCAAAGCCAACTTCTTCCGCAACCTGGGCAACACGAGTCATTGACTCATAGGCTTCGACTGGATCAGGAATACCTGCGAGATCCAACTGCCATCCCTGTGGGACGATCAAACCAAATTGTAACGCCATAATGATGTAATACTTTCTTCTATGAATGACTGGTACAGAGCCAGTTGCACATGCTCATGTCAGAGCACAATCAAGGCAGCTCCTTATACTCTTTCGGCGCACTATACACCTTAGAGCGCGCTCTCAGTCAAGAGGCTCATAGGCAACTCGTTGCATACCATAAGAACAGCTTCCACTTGACTTGAACATGCACTCTCTGGTAAGCTCTTGTGTAAGAAAGAACGCAACAGCCTCTCCGAAGAGTTATTAGGAGAGGAAGGGAATGCTATGCAACATCGACAGGATAGAGACCAGACTTCTGCAATCGAGAAGAGCGAGGGCGCCCAACACCAAGACGGGGAAGAACAAGCATTAACCATTCAGCAAATGGTGCGGATAAGTGGACTCAGCGCTCATACGTTGCGCTATTATGAACGCGCCAGGTTGATGCCGCCAGTTGAGCGCGATGATACGAATGGCTATCGAACGTATACCAGTGACTCTCTTGACTGGATTGAGTTTATCAAACGCTTACGGGCCACCAGCATGCCCATTCGCGATATTCAGCGCTACACCCAACTCCTTCTTCAGGGAGAGCAGACCACTCCCGAACGCCTGCATCTGTTAAAGCAGCATCAAAAGCAGGTGAAAGCGCATCTGTTGGAGGTAGAAAAAAATCTCGCCGCCATCACTGCGAAAATTGCCTACTATGAACAAGAACCTGACCAGCGCCACACGATGACCTGCGAGGTGAGTACTGCTTTGCAAGATGAGGAGTAATGGCCTAATGCCTATCAGGGCCGAGAAGGGGTGACAAGATTACCGCGGGGAAAACCTACGCTAAGCGCTTAGCGTAGGTTTTCCCCGCGGTAATCTTGTCACCCCTATTAGGTACGAGAGAAAAGTACTCTGCCTTCCCGTTGTTGTCCAGTCAATGGATAAAGTCTAGCTAAGTACTACAGCCGCACTTATGCAGCCCGCTTCTTTGCTCGCCGTTTGATATGGAATTGTTTGGCTCTGGCTTGATGTCGCCGACGCCAGCGTGACCAGTACAGAACACTTTCCGGCGTCGCAGGTGCTTGCCACACCAGCCGCCAGAGCAGGCGGCGCACTTCTAGGACCGTCAGGGGAAGAAGCTCTGCGACTTCTCGCTCCTGAAAGTGGGCCCCCTTTTTTGCCCTGCCACTTTGATCACCGTCAAAAACGCCAGGGCAAACATCGCCAAAGTGATATGCCGATACCACCCCTGCCAGTGCCGCACTTCGTATTCATCCAAGCCGACCTGCTGTTTGGCCAGTTCAAAGGCTTCTTCGACTTGCCATCGGCTGCCCGCTGTCCGCACGACCTGCTCCAAAGTGACTGCTTCTGGCGCGAAGACGAAGTAATAGGCGATCTCGGTGGGGTTGGACAAACTGCGCCGAGCCAGCAGCCACTGCTTCCAGCCCGGCTCGGTCCACCGGAAGTCCAGAGACTGCCAGGCCCAATCGTAGAAGCGCGGCCCTTGACTGCCCTCTCCCGCTGAAAGACGTTGCCACCTTTCGGCAGGCCAACTCGCCACAACTTCATCTGCCCGATGGCTGAGCCCAATGCGCTGGTTCTTCGGCACGGCCAACACGTAGGGCTGCAGGCGCTCCTCCAGCCAGATGCGCAGTTTGGTATCCCCGCCATAGACGGTATCACCTGTCACCCACGTCGCTTTGACCCCGTGAGCGAAGGCACGCTCCAGCATCTGTTTGGCCAGCATTGGCTTGGGGATCGTGGTGCGCCGGTCCTCTGGGATCTCTGCCTCCTTGCACCGCTCGGGCTCCTTCTCCCAGTCGGCATGCAGATACAACTCCCGATCGAGCAGGACCGCTCCATACCGATTGGCGTAGGCCAGAAAGACTCCGATTTGGCAGTTGGCGATCTTGTCGACCGTCCCGCTGTATTGGGCTGCCACGCCTGCGGACTTGTTCCCTTTCTTGACAAAACCCGTCTCGTCGACCACCAGCACCGCCTCCGGGTCAGCCAGATGGGTGAGGATGTACTCCTGCAGGTCATCGCGCACCTGATCCACATCCCACTTCGCCGCGTTGAGCAAACGTTGCATCCCGTCGGGTGTGGCTTCTCTCGCCAATTCGGCGAGTTGCCACCCGTTTTTTCGCTCGGTGGTGCTTATTAACCCACGAATATAGGCCATGGCCCGCTGGCGTGGCTCCGAACGCTCAAAGGAGGGCGCTAACCGCACTTGCACTTCTTCCAAACGATCCGCCCAGGTACGCAGATCTTCGATTGAGGGAAACACTTCCATCTCTCTCCTCCTCGGATTGATTTCTCCCTCGTTGTATCACATAAGTGCGGCTGTAGTACTAGTTAGCGGTGCAAAATGCCTGAATCCGCTTCCCAGGCTGGTTTATAACATGTAAGCTTAACCATATCAAGTCGCCTGAGAAGCGACTTGAATCACTCTGCCAGATTTTCAGAAAGACGATTGGCTTGTGGAGCGGGTCGAAGGGGCTCATTTCGCACCGTTAACTAGTACTAATACTACAGCCCCACTTAAAACGTGGAGTGGCTCCACAAGCTCACTGCTGCGTTACAAGTCTTCTACAAAGAAGAAGCCTACGAAGCCACTTCGTAACATACATACCTCGCTAAGTGGGGCTGTAGTACTAAGCAGCTTTTCAAGCCAATTTGTGTGTTTTGCACCGGAAATTAGCACTAGTTAGCGGTGCGATTTGGAAAACGAGGCAAGGAAGCGGTTTGCTGTTGATCAGTTCATGGTTGAGTTATTCCATTTTGTCCATGTGGCGATGAGGAAGAGACGGTTGCTGAGGAGGCGCAGTTACGCGAGAAAACGGGCGGTAAAAGCAGTGCATGTATGCTAACGGCTCACGCTGATTTCTTCTTGTGCCTGAGCACGCTTTTCTTGTATACTGACAATCGTCAAAGGAGTTTTCCCTTTGCTAATGGAGTGCCGGGAAGGCTGGTCGGCCACCGATACTCCTGTGGAAGAAATAAGAAGAGCAGGTTCTATCGGGGTCGTATGCGTGGAAGAAGAAAGGACCTGACATATGATCTACATATGCCCTGTTGCTCTACCCCACTATCCACTCTTGCCGAAATCTTTCTTCGTTTTTCACAACTTGTTCACATCACCAACTTGAAAGGTGCGCCCATCGTTTCCGTCTGGGGCCTTCCTTGATTTCCAAATTGCTGGGATTCCTCGAGCCTCCACTGTATACTCTTTTGGCCAGGGGTATTGGGTTCATAACCTGTCACTATTTGCCTGGAGTGTAAAGTTGCTTGCCACAATCTGTTTTATAGCCGTGTTTTGTGCCAAGGTGACGACTGTTCCTTCAGGTAATATCCACAGGCGGTTTCACCAGTTTTAGAAAGGACATGCTTTATGGATATTCCCGTTGTGGAGAGTTACCTGGTGCTCTTCTTAATCATTGCCCTCGTGACCATTGTGGTCACACGGAAAATCGCGGTCCCCTATACCCTGGGGCTGGTTGTGGTTGGACTCGGTTTAGGTATTTCGGGCCTCTTGCCAGGTGTCCAATTCACACCGTCACTGGTCCTCTTTGTCTTTCTCCCGGCTTTACTTTTTGAAGGAGCCTGGACTCTGCGTTGGGACCTCCTTCGTGCGCATTGGCGGACCTTTTTTTTCTGGCGGGGCCAGGGTTGTTGCTTTCTCTCGGTATTATTGCTGGTATTTTACATGTGCTTGATGGTCTTGACTGGGGTACGGCATTGTTGTTGGCTGCTATCCTCTCACCTACTGATCCTGTTGCTGTTCTGAGCCTCTTTCGCCAGCTCCACCTAGATGAGCGGCTCTCGGTGATCATTGAAGGAGAAAGCTTGTTTAATGATGGGGTTGCCGGATCCCTCTATCAGACGTTTCTTGCCATTGTTCTCCTCTCGATCCAAGGGCATCCCTCTGGAACCTTTCTGGCCTGGGGAGAAGGTGTGTTCTCCTTCCTGATTGAAGCGGGCGGAGGTCTCCTGCTGGGGTTGCCTATTGGGTGGCTTGTAAGCCAGATCGTCAAGCGCATTGACGAGCCAATAATGGAAACAACCCTGACAATTATTACGGCCTATGGTGTGTACCTGGTCGCGGATCATTTCCATCTCTCAGCCATTACGGCTGTAATTGCGGCCGCTCTGATGCTCGGAAACTATTGCCGCCGTGTCGGTATGTCAGGAAACTCGCAGGCGGCCATTGATAACTTCTGGAGCGTCTTGGCCTTTGTTGCCAATGCCCTGATCTTTCTGCTGGTCGGGGTACAACTCAATCCACTGGTGTGGCCGCTGGTGCCAGGTGCAGAAATCACAACACTGCTGATCGCGGTGTTTGCGGTGAGTGTCGTGCTTGTCGCGAGGTTGGTCCTGGTTCTGATTCTGGCGGCGCGTTCGGTGCTGGTGCTTTCTCCTCGTTTCAAGGCTTCGGGACAATATGTACCCCGCTCATGGAGGCTCGTCATTTTCTGGAGTGGGTTGCGTGGAGCGCTTTCTCTGGCATTGGTACTGGCGTTGCCGATGGAGGTTCCCAATCGTTCAGTCTTACTGATCTCGACATACGCGGTGGTCTTCTTTACGTTACTGATACAAGGAATTACGCTCCGCTGGCTTCTCAAACGCCTGCCATCGCTACAACAATCTTCACTTGATGAGGATTCTTCCTCATCAAGTGAAGATTTGTTAGAAGAGACATCGGCGTAAATGGTTTCGTGTAAGACCTTCTCTAAAGACTGGTGCATAAGTGCAAGATAACAATGATGCATAATTTTTGCATGAGCGCAATATTGGGATGTGTCAGAGCTGAGAATAAGACCCCAAGCAGTGTTCCTCCAAGGTGTGAGAGACTGATCATCTCACACAGGGTTTCAGGAGGCGTGCCCCATGAATTGCCCGTCCTGCTTGTCAGCAACCACCAAGAAACGGAACAAGAAAACCACGCTGGGCTATCGGACGTTCCGTTGCCAGGGGTGCCGCCGGATCTTCAATGAGCGTACTGGTACCCTTTCAACTTTTTGGAATATCCTACTGCTCTCATCCTGCTCGTTGTGCTGTGGCGGCTGCGCTACAAGCTGAGCCTGCGGAATGTGGCTGAGATGTTTCTTGAGCGAGGCTTTGTGTTCAGCCATGAAGCCGTTCGGGAGTGGGAAGCGCGGTTCGCTCCACTGGTTGCAAAGCAACTGCGAGCCAAACGACGCGGACAAGCAGGGCGATCCTGGTATGTGGATGCGCACCTCTGCCAAAGTACATGGAAAGTGGTGTTCTCTGTATCGCGCTCTCGAGAGGGATGGGAACTTCGTTGATTGCATGCTCAGCCAAAAGCGGGACATGGATGCTGCTAAACGGTTTTTCAAACAAGCCGTTGAGACGGTGGGTCATGCGTCAGAACAGGTGACGACGGATGGACATGATGCCTATCCTCGTGCTGTGCGCGAAATCCTAGGCAGCAAGGTACGCCATCGCTGCAATCCGTATCTGAACAACCGACGAGAACAAGACCATCGTGGCATCAAACAGAGGTATTATCCTATGCGTGGGTTTGGAAGCTTCACGGCGGCATCACGCTTTTGCAGAGCATTTGACGAGGTACGCCAGTTCTTCCGATTCCCTACGACGATGAAGCAATATGTTTCTCTTGCCGACCAACGCCGCCTGTTCTGCCAACGCTTGGATGCCTGGAACATCATGGCTCTGAGAGCCTAACAGAACCGTCTTGAGGATCCCGCACTCCGAGTGCCCTTCTGTGTTCTCAGTTCTGACGCATCCGCTTTCTTTGGTGCTCCCATGCCTCCTATTCTAGTGCTCTTTACTTGTCTCTGTCGAGATCAGTAAATGTGAAGCCACGTGAGCAACAAGGTGGAAACCTGTATCTTGTCTTCCATGTTGTGAACTCTCTCTTACAGAGAACGTGGCGAGAAAGCCCTGGTCATCGATGCCAGGGATGAAACGCCACATCTGCTCTCGCGCGCGAATGGAACAGCGTATTTTCCTAAATAGAACTTGTGTTCTTCTGCTCGTTCTGGTAGAATAGGCATATCAGCACGATTCATCGGTGGGAATGGAGAGAAGGAGCCGACATGCCTGGACAACGCCAGAGACAGCAGAAGCCAAAACATCCCAAGGAGAAGCGACCGGCAACGCCTACCTTTCTGCTCGAGCTGCCCCTCGTCGTCGACCCAGGACAAGCCACTCGCCTGCGCGCTCACCTGGAAGCCGCTCGCCAACTCTACAACGCCATCCTCTCCCAGGGACAGAAATGCCTGCGCCGCATGCGAGCTGACGCTGCCTGGCAAGCGGCTCGCGAGCTTCCTCGCACGCAGAAGACCCAACGAGCAGTAGCCTTCTCCGCCTTGCGCAAGCAGTACGGGTTCACCGAGGCAGCATTGCATGAAGCCGTCAAAGGCTTGCGCGTGGGATGGATTGCCGAGCACATCGATGCCGTGCTCGCCCAAACCCTGGCGACCCGTGCTTACCGCGCCCTCAACCGCGTCTGCCTGGGCCAGGCCAAACGCGTGCGCTTCAAGAGCCGAGGGCGTGGTTTCTCCAGCATCGAGAACAAGCGCAATGATACCGGCCTGCGCTTTGTCCTGCAGCCACCCGAGAAGGGAAACGCAGGGTTCCTGCTCTGGAACGGAGATCAGCTTCCTGCCTTCATCGATTGGAAGGACGAGGTGGTGATCCATGGGCTCAGGCACCGCATCAAGTATGCCCGCCTCGTCCAACGTCCCGCGAGCAACCCCAAAGCGGCGGGAGCCGATGCAGAGGGCTATCGCTACGTGGTGCAGCTCGCCCTGGAGGGCAAGCCTCACCGCAAGCCCAAGCACACGGTTGGGCAAGGGTCGTTGGCGCTGACCTGGGTCCCTCGACCCTGGCGCTCGTTCCTCAGGAGGAGGAGGCCAGCCTGGAGGTGTTCTGTGCGGAACTGGCTCCTGACACCAGAGCCATTCGTCGCTTGCAGCGGCAGATGGAGCGGCAGAGGCGAGCGGCCAATCCTGAACACTACAAAGCAGGGCAAGCGGAAGTTGTGGTGGAAGCAGAGCAAGGGCTACCAGGCCACGCGACTACGCAAAGCGAGCAAAGAGCGCAAGCTGGCGGCACACCGCAAGAGCCTGCATGGCCGCAAGGTGCACGAGGTGGTTGCGCAGACCAGCACTATCATCATCGAAAAGGTCTCCTACAAGGCATGGCAGAAGCAATTCGGCAAGAGTGTGGGACTGCGAGCCCCAGGGATGTTTGTGGAACTGTTGAGACGCACCGTTGCAAGCACGAGCGGCACCCTGGTTGAAGTCCCCACGCGTACAACAGCGCTGAGCCAATGGTGTCATGGTTGTGGCAAGAAGGTCAAGAAGCCCCTTTCCCAGCGCTGGCATCAGTGTGACTGTGGTGTAGGCCTAGTGCAGCGCGATCTCTATTCCGCCTTTCTGGCTGCTTATCTTGATCCAGCAGATCCTATTCCCTCGTGTGCCCAATACCAGCCGTATTGGGAGGGTGCAGAGGCGCGCCTGCGGGCAGCACACGAGCGTACCACACAACGTGCGAGAGAGGGGCAGGCTCTGCCCCGAAGCTTGGGTGTGACTCGAGCCAGAGCGCGTCTGCCCGAAAGTCCAGGAGAACTACCACTAGAGCCTGCTCTTCTCCTTTGGCGTGAAGAACGGGAAGCGCGGGCCGAACTTCTGGAACCCCCGTTGCTTTCGCACGGGGAGCTCTCAGACATGTAAGGCCTCAATACGTAACTCAAGATGGACTGTATTTCCAACAAGAGGAATGCCATCTCCTACGAGTCGATGGAAACGCATCTGAAACATCCTTCGATCAAGAACGCCTCGAGCTGTCAATCCGATGCGCAGACTTTCCGTGAGGGGGTCGCGAACTGAACCAGTAAATTCGGTCTGGAGTTCTATGGTATTGGTGACGCCGTGTAAGGTGAGATTTCCTGTCACGATGCTGCTGTTCGTCCCTGTTGGCTGTACATTGGTACTTTCAAATGTGATGGTTGGATAGGTGATGACCTCGAAGAAATCGGCCGAACGAAGATGGGCATCTCTTTGTGCGACACCAGTATCGATACTGGCGGTTTGAATGTGAGCCTTGACCCAGGAGTTTTCTGGATGCTGGGGATCGAGATGGATGGTGCCATGCGTATCCTTAAAACGCCCTTTGACAATGTTAATGGTGAGATGGGTCACCGAAAACTCGACGAGGGTATGGTGGGGATCAATTTCCCAGGGCATATTGCTCTTCCTTATGTTTATTCAGAGTAGAGAGGATGGTTTAGCAGTGTTGGTCTTTTCCCGGATCGATTGCTCATGATGAGCGAGATGGATGGAACACCTGCGAGGCAGCGCTGTCGCGCCACCGTACAAACCCACACAAGGGACGACTGCCGTACCAGCTGTATTACAGCACAGTTAGCAGCGCGGAAACACAACCAGCTGTGCGGAACGATTGGTGAGGGCCAGCGTGGTCAGCTGGGCAATACAAGGCCTTGGCTTGGATCACAACGAAGCGTACAAGCAGAAATACATGTTGGTCCCAAGTTCATGTTCGCGATCAGCAGGAGTGTCTGTTGTTGGTAATTGGCTACGCATAAATCTCCATGTAGAAATGTTCTCATTGGAGGCAATCCTGTTATTTCCCGTAGAAGCTCACAACATCCGCGGGAAAATAGTTCTTGCGGAGCGACTTCCAATGTCGAGAATAGCACAGTATATTTTATTTTGCAAGCTACGTATGAATAGTTAGTATGATATGGAGGCAAAGGGACGGGAGGGGACGCTTGTCAGAGCGGCTGCTGGAGGCGAAGCGAGATCAAATTGAGCTGTGGTATCGCGAACTGGAAGCAACAAAGCTCTCACCCAAAACCCTGGAGCCATGGCTGAGGCAATGGTCGCGATTGAGCGCGCTGATTGATGAAACACAGATTTGGCTGGAGATTGCCACTACACGCAATACAGCCGATGAGGGTCTCTCTCAACGCAGGCAGCGTTTTCTGGATGAGATTTTGACGCCTGTGCAGAACTGTGAGCAGCAGATGAAGCAGCAGTTGTTGGAGAGTGGTCTGCGACCTGAAGGCTTCGCCATCCCTCTGCGCAAGTTGCAGGTAGACACGAAGCTCTTTCACACGAAAAATATCCCTCTGCTCAACGAGGAAAAGAGACTGAGTGAAGCATATATGCGTATTAATGGGGCGCAGACGATACTGTGGGAAGGGAAAGAAGTTCCTGTTTCTTCGCTCCTTCCCGTAATACAGGACCCAGATCGCGAGCAGCGCGAACGAGCTTGGCGTACGTTCCACAAGCGGAAATTCGAGGATTATGAAGCGATCAATACGGTTTGGGTGAAGCAGGTGCAGGTGCGCCAGCAGATTGCGCACAACGCAGGCTATAATAACTATTGCGCGTATCGCTGGAAGCAACTCTATCGTTGTGATTACACACCCGATGACTGCAAAATGCTGCATAAGGCGGTTGAACAGGTCATCGTGCCGGTGGTAAGCCAGCTTGCTGAGAAGCGACGCAAGAAGCTCGGAGTGGAGACGCTACGCCCCTGGGATCTCTCTGTCGATTCACAAGCCAGCGCTGCCCCGCGCTCGATTGCAGATATCGATGCACTCCTGCGCCAGTGCGCCAGGATGTTCAATCAGATCGATCCAGCCCTGGGCGGCTATTTTGACACCATGATCAAAGAGCGCTGCTTCGATCTGGATGAGCGAGCCAACAAAGCGCCAGGCGGGTATACTGGAGTGCTGGAAGTCAAGCAATTACCCTTCATCTTTAGCCACGTGAGAACCATGCAGGACATCGTCGGGCCAGTTTTTCATGAAGCAGGCCATGCATTCCACGCCTTTGAGATGCGCAGACTCCCGTATATTCACCAGCGAAGGGAAGATATGCATCCGATAGAGTTTGGGGAAGTTGCCTCAACAAGCATGGAATATATCGGGAGTATGAACCTGGTCTCTTCAGGGCTCTGTACAAGGCAAGAGGCACTCTCCATCCGCCTTCAGCGCCTGGAAGAAACGCTGAGAGATCTCTCGCGTCTGATCCGTGGTGATGCCTTCCAGCACTGGATCTATGAGAATCCTGAGCAGGCAATGGTCCCTGAAGTGGGGGGAACTCGGCAGACGCTTTGAGCCGTATCTTGATTGGAGCGGACTGGAAACCATGAACGAAACTGGCAGCAGACCTTGCATTTCTTTGTCGTACCATTCTACTATATCGAGTACGCCTTCGCCATGATTGGTGCGCTCCAGGTCTGGCGCAACTATCTGCACGATCCACAAAGCGCGATCCAGCGCTATCGTCATGCCCTCTCGTTTGGGGCGACGCGCCCGCTCCCCGAACTGTACGCAGCAGCAGGCGCGAAGTTCACCTTTGATACAGCTACGCTGCAAGATGTCGTACAGTTCGTGATGGGGAAGATTGCAGAATGGGTGAAAGAAGCAGAGTGATCAATTCACTCTGCTCTTGAGGCGTTAGAACACATGATGGAGTATTGATGGCAGACGAAAGGCCACGACTCCTATTACCTGTGGCCTTTTAGGTCCCTCATCATGGAGACACAAGAACAAGGCTTTTCAACCTTGCACAATCTCTCTCGATATGCTGACCTCTGGTCGCACCAGCGGAACAGCGAAAAAGCGCGCCGGTACCAGAATGGCTCCATTGGCAGATGCTGATGTCACTTAGGGGGCAAGAGCCACGCAACGAGTTGCGCCAGCGCCTCTATCAGGGCCGCCACAGGTGGTAGAGATTGGGTTCTGCTGGGGCGAGAAGTTGGTGGCACAGGAAGGAAGATCACCTATGGGTCATCGTATCACACGAGCTGCCTTGCACCTGTCGGTGGATGAGGTCAAAGAACGGATGCACACAAATGCGCATCCGTGGGTGCGCCACCATTGGTGGATTATCTACAATGCTTTGGTGGCACCCCGGAAAGCTGAAGAGATTGCCTTACACACAGGTACCTCAGCCACGACAGTACATCGAGTTGTCTCGATCTATAACCGCTTAGGACCAATAGCGCTGGAAACGCCAGGCAAAGGAGGCCGTCGGCATCAGTATCTCAGCTTGGCGGAAGAGAAAGCATTCCTCTTCCCATTCTTTGCGCAAGCCGAGAGTGGAGAGATCGCCACTGTAGCCCAGATCCAACATGCCTATGAAACCAAAGTTGGACACGAGGTCGCTGAGAGTACAATCTATCGCTTACTGAATCGTCACGGCTGGAGAAAGCTGGTGCCTCGCCCCAGACATCCCCAAGCGGATCCGCAAGAGCAGGAGCGTTTTACAAAAAACTTTGAAGCGCAGGCTCAGGCCCTCATCGCAACCCGCACAGTCGAAGATAAGCGCCCGGTCCTCATAATGGCGCAAGACGAAGGCTGTTTTGGCCGCATCAACCGCGCCAAACAGTGTTGGGCACCGCCTGGGGCGCGCCCACATGTCCCGGCGCAGGTCGTGCGAGAATACACCTATGTCTACGCCGTTGTGGCTCCAGCCCCTGGCCAGATAGTCTCGTTGATTTTACCGGAGGCTTCCACTGCAATGATGAATCTCTTTCTGGAGCAGGTCAGCCAGACCTTCTCGACACACTTCATCGTCATGCAAGTTGACGGAGCAGGCTGGCATCGGGCCAATGAACTGGTCATTCCTGAAAATATCCGCCTGATTCCTCAACCTGCTTACAGTCCCGAGCTGAATCCAGTGGAGCACATCTGGGATGAGTTGCGAGAAAAATACTTTCATAACCGCATCTTTCCCTCGCTGGAATTGTTAATTGACGTGCTGTGCCAAGGGCTCAATGATCTTGCTTATGATACTGAACGATTGCGTTCCTTAACCAACTTTCCCCATCTCAAGGTTATCATTTAGAACGCCAATTGGTATCAGACACAGCTTTACTCGTTAAACGGTTTGCTGGAAGATGCGCGCCTTTCTTTTGGGAAGATAGACAAGCTAGATGCCCTGCTTTGATGATGGCTCTTCCTGATAAAGGCTTGATGAGAGCCCGGCCTAGATGATATCCTTTTGGGGAAGAGCCTAGTAGTCTACAGATAGGAGCCGTGCAAGCATGTTCTATTGACGTTGTTGGGATCTGATCTCTCTTCAAGGAAGCTTCTGGTTTTATCCTTGTCTCTTCTCTATTCCCCATGAGTGCACATATGTTGCTCTGCGTGTGCTTCCTCGTGCTCCTCCTTACATCTTTGCCCCTTTGGTATCCTTCAAGGTTTTTGTGAAGAAAAAAGATGCTCAGATATTCTCTTCTCAGGAGGAAGTTTCTATGTCACTTCAGCTTACCCTACGTTCCGCTCACGATCTTTCAACACGCAAGCGACAAACCATCATTGATGTCTGCACCCAGGCGTATGGAGAGGATTTCACAACTGTGCTCGCCCAGTTCCCTGACGCTCTCCATCTCCTCGCATACCATTTTCATCAATTGTGCCTGTTAAAGTATATCACTATACTAGCGGCGATCACAGGCAGCTACAAGCCCAATACAGCAGTCGTTCAGGCGCGTTTTACAATAAAGCTGACACGGACATTTCGATATGGCGGTCCACGAATCCTACTTCGCTGGCAAGTCGCACAATTATGCCTATCCCGCTGACACTATCTCCTATGTACAGAAGCACATGCCAAAAATAAATTTTAAAAGCGCAAAAAGCACACATTGGCGTTTTTAGCTGTACAAGAAGGGGCCAGTCTAACCTTCCTAACAAAATCTGATACAATATACAGAATGACACGCCTTCTTAAAAAGGCACTGAACTATTCCCAAAAGGAGTATTGAGACTATGGAAAGGAAGATCACTGGCTCTACTCAAGCCAATTCTCAGCGGGGAATACTTCGCTCCAGCGAGTCTCTGGCATGGAAAAGCATTGTAATTGAACAACGCTATCATGCTGGCGGAGAATATGTCTTTCCGGGCTCATCTTCTCACATGATTTGCCTGCACCAGGGGCCACCCATCCAGATCGAGCAAGTACGAAACGGGCGGATACTTCATCACATCATGGCTCGTGGGAATTTACAAATCGTGCCTGCCGGAACTGAAAGCATATGGCGCCATAAAGATGGAGCTGAACATATGCATGTATTACTCACGCCCACATTGCTACAAATGGTCTCAGACGATTACAATCAGCAGCATATCGAGCTGCTGGACCATTTTAGTGCGCAGGATACACGAATTGAACATATCAGTTCAGCCTTGCTGACAGAGCTCCTTGAAGGAGGACCATCGGGACGTTTCTACGTTGAGGGCCTCACCACAGCGTTAGCGGCTCATCTGATTCATAAATACACCAGCACACCTCACAATCCACCAGAGATCACAAAAGGCTTGCCGCCATACCTGTTACGAAAAATCACGTCTATCATCGAGGATCGGCTCACCGAGGATCTGGGACTCGCCGAACTCTCAGCTGAAGTAGGCCTGAGTACATCCCACTTCTCAAGCCTATTTCGCCAAACAACCGGCCTCTCTCCGCACACCTATATCGTGCAACGCCGTCTAGAACGCGCCCAACACCTGCTCAAATCAACCCGACTTTCTATCGGTGAGATAGCCACTACAGTAGGATTTTACGATCAAAGCCATTTAGTCCGTCATATGCGACAAGTTCTAGGAGTCACTCCATCCTACATTCGAGAACACCTATCCTAAAATCGTGACAAAGATCGTTAACATGTACAAACCTTCAGCCAAACGTACAAGACCCCCTTATCTACGTTTCGGTAGACTATGGTTAAGCCATGAAGGGAACGTGCCCGATTACATGTATGAGACGGCTCTTGTTCAGTTCGTGACTATGCAAGATCGGATGGAGGAAAAGAAATGAATACATCATTTAACAACAAAGTCGTCTTAGTGACAGGTGCATCGCGCGGCATGGGGCAGGCATTCGCCGAAGCATTCGCAGCCAATGGTGCTAAAGTTGTCATCAATTATGTCCACAACAAGGATTTCGCCGACACCATTGTTCAGAACATCCAGAAAAACGGCGGTCAGGCTCTAGCCGTGCAGGCAGATGTCAGCAAACTTTCCGAGCTAGAAGCTCTGTTCCATGCAGCTATTGAACATTTTGGGCAGGTCGATATCTTGATCAATAATGCAGGCATTATGACAACCAAGCCGCTTGAACAGATCACAGAGCACGATTTTGATCAGCATATGGCGATCAATGTCAAAGGGACTTACTTCGGTTGCCAGTTAGCATCAAAACTCATGAAACCAGGCGGGCGTATTATTAACCTCTCCACTTCTATCCTTGGACAAATGGTTCCCACCTACAGCCTCTACGCAGGAACCAAGGGTGCAGTTGAACAATTCACCCGGCACATGTCTAAGGAGCTTGCTCCCAAAGGGATCACCATTAATGCCATCGCCCCTGGACCTACCAACACTGAACTGTTTGTTGCAGACAAAACAGAAGCACAAATTGACGCCTTCAAGCGCATGATAGGCTTCAACCGTCTTGGCGAAGTAGAAGATATCGTCAAAGTCATCCTCTTCATGGCTAGCAATGAATCTGGCTGGATCTCAGGGCAGACGATACGTGTCAATGGAGCATTCATCTAAGATCCTTAAGATAGAGAGCAATAGAGTAAGAAAATTCCTGCAACATCGCCACGCGGCAGGAAAAAGGATTTTCTGCGTCTTTTATAGCAAAATTCACTAAACACAAGGGAAATTATTATCGTGACCCAAACCAACCAGTTAGTCATTCTCATCACTGGCGCAGCTACAGGCATCGGACAGGCATCAGCGCATAGCCTGGCAAAAGCCGGTCATACTGTCTACTCCAGCATGCGCGGCACCACAGGCCGCAACGCAGCTCGTGTACAAGAAGAGCGGGAATATGCAACCGCCAATGGAGTAGACCTGCACGTCGTCGAGTTGGATGTGACATCTCAGGAGTCAGCTAATCAAGCGATCCAGACCATATTGTCTGAACAAGGTCATATTGATGTGGTTCTTCACAATGCTGGACATCTGGTCGTGGGATATACTGAAGCTTTCTCAGTGGAGGAGATCGAACGCCTTTTTGATGTCAATGTCCTGGGCGTCACACGTGTCAACCGCGCTGCCCTGCCACACTTCCGTGAGCGCGGTGCAGGCCTATTACTCTATACAGGCAGTACCACGACAGTCGTTGTACCACCATTCATGGGTCCCTATGTGGCTTCGAAGCTGGCAGTAGATGGTTTGGCTCAAACGACTGCTTACGAAGTAAACCAGTTCGGCATCGAAACTAGTATCGTGATGTCTGGACCCCTTACCTCGGGAACCGAGCACTTCCCCGATGCGAGCCGTCCTGCCGATACCGCAACGACCGCAGCATATGCACCACTCGATAGCATGGTAGCACGTAATGAAGAAGCGACCAGCAGCCTCTTCCAGTCAGGAGTGGATGCTACTCCACAAACCATCGCCGACGAGTTCGTGCATATTGTAAGCTTACCCGCCGGGACACGTCCTTTCCGCACAGTCGTGGACTACTCGAACGCGAATGTAGAAAAAGGCAACGCACTCCTTTGGGAGTTGCAGGCGGATTATCTCACACGTATGGGTTTCGCCAACCTGCTCCACCCAGTGATCAAACAGCCTAAAGATTAATGCGATGATAGTCTCACGACTATAAAATTTCTAAAACCATACAATGTATGAGAATGGAGGAAGATTAATTGGAAACAGCATCACTTCGCTCCCCACTCGTCCGCCGAGCGATCGAGGCGATAAATCAAGGCAAGCTCGACGATTTTATGGCGCTATTTGCTCCAGATGCTACGCTCGTTGATGTTTCGACGTATACAGGATTTCAGCAGATCCGGGACTGGGCACAGCGAGAGACATTCGGCGTACATGTGCGCTTCCAGCCAGAGAGTGAAAAGAATGCGGAAGGAACCATCATAGCAGGTCATGTACAATCTGTTGGAGGCTATAATGGACCGGGTACATTCGCCTTCACTCTGCGTGATGGTGCCATCCAGTCGCTGGACATCTCCTAATAGCAGCGAGCGAAAAGATTGAGCCTGGAGAGGAGCGGGAAACAAGACGATAGACGTCATGAAACAATGGAGTTCACACTCCTTCGTGATGTCCATGCAGGAAACACTTCACTGGATGGCGGCGCGGGCACAAATACGTGTCGGTTGGCTCATTTTTCTGCCAAAACGGGCTTTTATTGCGTCATAAGTAGAAACTGGCGAATTTATGCGCCGGCCTCTCGATCAAGGAATGGCCTTGCTTTATGGCATTGCGCCCCGTTTACCTCGCTTCATGTCTGTGGGCTCAAAGCCGAGATCTGAAAAAGGTCGTCCCTGCTTCCTGGTAATGATTCGTGGCAGAAAGGGGCTCAGACACAGCTTTGGGGATAAACTCATAAATATATCTGGAGAGCCACGAGTGAGGTGGTGTGCTGGTGTAGTTCGTTTTTCACACAAAAGTGAGAAAAGGAGAACCACACCAGAATGGAGACGCCTCAGTTCTTCCCATTGGGCAAGGGATTGGAACTGACCCAGATGCAGCAGCAAGAAGACCAGCTCGTGCTCCACGTGACCTGGTGAACAGACTCTCAGGAAGCCTATGCTTATTGTTGAAGATAATCCCATCTTAGACGGGCTTCTTCTGGAAACCCTCCAGATAGAGGAATTGTATGAGGTGTTTCATGCCCCCAGTGGAGGGAGTAAGCAAAACATCCTGCAAACGGGTGCTCCTATGTTCTCGCTCCTGGAGACCATCGTCCTGGAATGAATGGTCTGGATAATGATTATTCATACTTCAACACATGGGAGCGCAGCATCAAAGCTTGGTATGTGCTCATATCTGGGCGACTCTACGTGCAAGCAGAACATACCACAGTTGAGAGCATAACGCCTATCTCTGCACCAGCAGGCGATAGCAACGACCCGCAACAATGCGCGGATAGAGTCACGTCTTGCCTCATGCTCTGGCACTCCGGAAAGGTTGAACGCCCATGACCATGATTGCAACAACTTTGCCAGTAACAGATGCACCAGTTGCGGCAACACCAGTCGAGACATGTGTATGCTGCTACTCTCACATTTACGGGAAGCCCTTTCCAGGTGGCACGCGATCCTCTTCTCTCTGCCATTTTCATGCACAATGGATACGCCAGAAGAGACGCAGAAAGCGCTAGAATGATAATAACAAATTTCATCGTGAGACATACTCCAACATATACATTATTCATTACACGCACAGCAATGTAGGACAAACGCAAGAACCCGACAGCCTCCAATCGCTGCTGTTTCTGCTGAACACACAGCAGGAGACACCCTGGGTCGCTGTGTTTCGCGCAGGCCAATAGAACCTTGGCTCACGTGAAAATATTCTCCTCCAGGAGGCACTCAATGCTCACAAGAAAGAGTAACCTGCCCACGCCTGAAACAAACGTCGGGAGGCTCCCTCTCCGCAACCATCTCCCAGCACCCATCATCTGAACCCAGATGGCAAACGAGAGAGCATCCTCAGACATTCCTACTCAAGGAGTACTTTCTCATGCAGATAGAAATAGTTCTTAAAATAGAGGTTTCGAGAAATGTAAGCCTGACACACAAAATGCAATGTATCCAAGATATAGATGGGAGAGGGCTGGAAGATGATAAGCGCCTCTTGTGGGTCCCTCCCCTTTCGAGCAAGATGAGACTTTCTGAGCTGGAAGAAAAAACGAGGAGCAATCGTCACAGGCTGGTTCGTACAAGGCGTGGCAAGTTTTTGAGTGAGGCAGCATCCTGGTAACAAGCCGCTACCTCTGCTCTTGTGCTCTCAACAGACTCAACGCAGAAATGGGAATTCCCTATGATGCGCGCAGCAATTCAAGTAGTGTGGACTTGCCAGTGCCACGACCGCCAGATGATACATGTAAGGTTGGGGTTAAGTCACCAAACCCCCACGCATACATGCGGGGCTTGTATCTCTCCTCACGCTAGCCCGTGAATTGGGGAAGGATACGAGAGGACGGGTGACAAGCGGTTCAACTAACCGCCACTCTCCTCAGAGGGTCGCCCCACCAGGAAAGGGTACTCACAGGTTGAGCTAGCGAGGAGGGCTTTGGCCCCATGCCAATCCTGGCATGCTGAACAGTCTGGCTGATGCAGGTATCCATGCATCACAAACCGTTTCTCCTGAGTCAGAGGAGTGCCTTTGCTCTACTGACCTCGACAGAGAGAGGTAAAGAATGAGGAGGGAAAGCCGATAGAAGGAGGAATGGGAGCACCAAGAAAAGCCGATTGGCGAGAAGAAAGGCGCAAACGCGCCTGGGTCCTCAAACATGAGGGATGGAAACAAAAAGATATTGCCGTGGCATTGGGAGTGAGCGAAGGAGCCGTGAGCCAATGGATCAAACAAGGAAGAGAAGGGGGAGAAAAAGCCCTCAAAGCGCATCCTGCAAAAGGAGCGACACCTCGCTTGACGGCTGAACAGAAGGCGCACATTCCGACGTTGTTGGCGAAAGGAGCATCAGCCTATGGGTTTGTCGGGGAGGTCTGGAATAGTCGAAGACTAGCCCAAGTGATCAAACGAGAGTTCAAGGTGAGCTATCATCCCGACCATTGTGGTCGCCTTGTCCGCGAGATGGGGTACAGTATCCAAAAACCGGTGGAACGAGCGACACAACGTAATGAGGAGGCAATTGAAGACTGGAAAGAACATGAGTGGCCCGCTCTAAAAAAAAAGCCGCACAAGAAAGGCGAACGATCGTTTTTGTAGACGAATCAGGCTTTTATCTTCTGCCGATGATGGTGAGAACCTACTCCCCGAGAGGACAGACCCCGATAGTGCGTGTCAAGTTGACCCGCGATCATCTCTCGGCAATTGGAGGCATCACCCAAGAAGGGCGAATCTTCATGCAAACACAAGAGCACGCCTATAGAGCCGAAGACGTCGTACGATTTTTACGAGCCTTACTCCGCAAGATCTCAGGCAAGTTGCTCATTATTTGGGATGGCTCGCCAATCCATCGCGCGAATGTGATCAAAACCTTTCTCTCCAGTCCAATAGGGAAACGGGTGCATCTCGAGCGGTTGCCTGGCTATGCTCCTGACCTCAATCCTCAGGAATACGTGTGGAATCTCCTCAAACGCCGCGAACTCAAAAACCTGTGTTGCCAGGATCTCACTCACCTCAACCAAGAGCTTGTGCGTGCCAAAGAGCGCCTGCGTCATCGACGCGATATCCTTCAACGTTGTTTTTCTTATGCACTTGGTGAAGTTTAGTTGTTTATGACGAGGTCAGTAGCCTGTTCGCGAACATCTACACATCTCTTCTTAGGCAACACAGGAAAACCGGAAAGGAGAGGGCAGACGCCGCCACCCATGCGCCTGAAAAGGACTCGGCATTCCTCCCCGCGCATGAATGCGGGGGTCTCCTGCCTCGGTTTGATGAATAACTTTATTTCCCAAAACATTGCTTGATTGTACTTAGCAGTGACCTTGTTAACAGAGATGCAGGATTCATTGCGACAAAATAGTCATCGAGATCAGAGGAGAAGTGCATTATGACATGGAAATCAAAGAGGTAGTGGCTATTGTGCACCGCCAGGCATTTCTGCCGGTGCTGAGGCTGCTCGAAGAAGTTACTGAACGCGAAGAAGCCACCGGGATGCTTGTCACATCTCGGTGGCGACGGCGGAACCGACGGGATTCTGCGTATTTCCAACAACACTGCGTGACAGGTTGCTATTTCAGCTGAGCGGAAGGGCCGCTAGATGGATAGACGATGGATGAGCTGTTGCCAGGATAAACGATGGATGAGCTGTCGCCAGGATAGACGATGGATGGGCTGTCGCCAGGATAGACGATGGATGGGCTGTCGCCAGGATAGACGATGATAGGAGCGAGTCCACCCAGGATAGGCCATATTGAGGAGGCCAGCACCATGCGGGCAGACGACCTGGGGGGTCGAGTTCTGCGGAACAGCAGCGGGGGAGCTAGCACCATGCGAGTAGGCGACCTGGGGGGTCGAGTTCTGCGGAACGGCAGCGGGGGAGCTAGCGCCATGCGAGTAGGCGACCTGGGGGGTCGAGTTCTGCGGAACGGCAGCGGGGGAACTAGCACCATGTGGATAGCCGATAGATGGATGTAACGAGGGTGCATAGTGCGTTGCCGTTTGCTGGGTGATAGCGAGGGAGTGGGCAAGCAGGATCATGCTGGCCAGGAGAGCAACGATGAGGAGCATTCCCTGCAGTTGCCTATGATGTTGACGAGCAAACATGATGGTTCGCCGCATGTGCAGTTGCCTATGATGTTGACGAGCGGACATGACGGTTCGTCGTATGTAATGCAAAAGATAGGACATATCTGCTCCTTTCGTGTGGTCGTGTAAGGAACATGAAACGGGACGCATAGTGCTATCCCGGAGAAGTTTAGATAACCTCTATATTTCAATTATAGTGGGACATACTTCCCCCTAATTGGGTATGTACTTGAACGCGCTGAACCCACGGGTTGCGCAACGAGATTGCAACAGCACACAGTTGGTAGAGTGCGAAACGGCTTCAGAAGCCCTCTTGGCCACAGCATTTGCTTGTTGACAAGAGGGGGGAATGTCACTTCTTCACAGAAAGCATAACAGCAATGAAGGACGTTCGAGAGCCACTTCAGTCATAGATACATCTCATTGTGTACAACTTTCCGTCATCGTCTCCCCAGGCGGGGTCCCCTCCTCAAAACGGCTGAGATTGGCGAGAGAAAAGCTGAGAGAAGAGAGCACAATTAGAGGGGGTGGAAGCAGAAGGAGTTAAGGAACAGATGCCTCTTTCGCACTATCAGCAGATCCCCCCTGGTTTTTACTCGGCCTGAAGACAAAGCGCTCCTTGCGCTTAGCTCATTGCACATCTCGTAAGCCAGGCAACCCCTCTGTTCAAGCAGCACTGAAACGGAGGGGAGGTGGTCGTGCTCGTGACCTCGATCGCGCTGGAGCAGCAACTATCAGGTCAGCATGTTCTCCAGGATCCACCGGGTCTGGTCATGGTAGGTCGTCCAGTCGCGACGTACCATCTCAAGACCAATGTCGTCCTGGGGCGGATGTTCCCTGTTCGTATCGCTCATGCCACAAATCCCTTCTCTCCATCCGCCAGCGTCTGGAAGAATGCCATGACACTCCCAATCCTCCCTTCAGCTCGTTGCACATTTCAAACAGGATCAAATTTGAGCCAGATCCACCAAGTGAGCAGGTTTGGCCCTCAAACGTGAGCACTTGCTCTCAAATGTGAGCATTGGTACGAGCGTACCTGGGCAAACCGCTCCCCATCTGGGCATCAGCAAAGAATGTTGTAAATAACCCGAACGCTCCGGGCAGTCACCGCGTCCTTGTCGTCTGGATATGGCCTGATCATCGGCTAGGCATCCAAGATGGCTGAGACACGAGAACAGTCGAGAACTACACCTCATAGATCGCGACGCTGGTCCCCACCAAGGCTTCTGCCATCCGCTGATAAACCGCTTGAGGGCCTCGCCGTGCAGTTTTGCATCAGTTCCATCGCGCCCGGCTGTGATCCAAGACGTTTATAATTGACAGTATACTGTCAATTATGATAGGCTCTGTGTATGCGTAACGATACATCAGAATGTTTCACACAATTTACCAAAGCATTGTTTGCAGCCAGTAACATGGTGTTTAAGCACGGAGATCTCGTTACCGGGAAGTATCAACAGACAAGCGCTCGCTGGCGAATCCTGGGGAACATTGAGCCGTGCCCTCTCACCGTGAGTCAGATTGCCAAGCTGACTGGTTACACGAGACAGAGCATTCAGCGACTAGCTGATGCGCTGGTGGATGAGGGGCTAGCGACCTATGAGTCTGTAATCGACCAGAGAACGAAGAACGTTCGCATTACGGAAAAAGGGAGGGAACTCCTGGAGAAGCTGGCTGAGTATGAAAATGAGTGGGTTGCCCGCCTCACACAAACCCTGAGTGTAGAGGAACTCACCGACCTCACACTGGCTCTTGAGAAAGTCCAAGCGGTTTTAGCGGAAGATTATGCATACAGACGGCAACGTCAGAAACAATAGACAAAGGAGATGTCATATGTCCAAGAATACTCTTGCCCTGATTACCGGCGCGAATAAAGGGATTGGATTTGAGACTGCCAGGCAGCTGGGACAACAGGGTATCTGCGTGATCATTGGGGCCCGCGATAAAGCAAGAGGTGAAGAGGCGGTCCAAAAACTGGCCGCGTTGGATGTTCAGGCTACGTTTGTGGAACTCGATGTCACTGACGAGAAGAGCATTTCGCGGGCGGCTCAATATATAGCGGAGACGTTTGGGAGACTTGATATCCTGATTAATAACGCTGGCATATCGGGGGGCAACGCGAACACACCCAGTGACACCGCGTTAGCGGTCATGAGAACAGTCTATAACACCAATGTGTTTGGCGTAGTGGCGGTCACCAAAGCAATGATGCCCTTGCTGCGCAAATCCCAGGCCGGGAGAATTGTGAATGTTTCAAGCGGACTGGGTTCTATAACGCTGGCCCGCGATAGGAACTCTGAGTTCTTTCAGGTCAATAATTTGCCGTATCAATCCTCTAAAGCGGCACTGAATGCTATTACCGTTGAATTTGCAAAAGAATTGGCAGAGACTCCAATAAAGGTCAATGCTGCCGATCCTGGCTTTACGGACACGGATTTCAATAACCATAGAGGCTATCGAACCGTTGAGCAGGCAGCTACGGTCATCGTGCGTCTCGCGACTCTGGGCGAAGATAGCCCAACAGGATCCTTCCAGGATGGAAACGGAAACGTTCCCTGGTGAGTTCTCTCTCAGCCTTTAAGGTGTAAATGTGGGACGAAATTCTCACATTTACACTCCTTCCAACCAGCACTGAACAGCTGGTACTGTTCACAATGGAGTGTGCGAGATGCGAGGATCATCATCAATCGTTCTCTGGAAACGGTGACAAGAGGAAGTGGCCCGCTATTTTGAACAGATCAATGCCTTCGACTGCCGGTGCGACCATGAGTTGTGTTGCAAGAAAATTGCGAAAGGAATCGCGAGCGGAACCGTTCTCATCCTCTTGCGCTTAGGCTGCCACCCCAAACACCCTCGCGATGAACGACATTGTCAACTTATTTGTCGGATTGCAGATTATTGCTGAGTTATAAAGAGGAGAGATACTGAAGACAGTGAAAGAGAGGGAAGATTTTGCTGTTATGCGATGCATTTCCCTGCGGTTATCTCGTTCCACTCCAGGAATCTGCCCCGTAAAATGGCACGATATTCCCTGGAGCTCAGGTGGTGCCTGTGCGGCTGGAAATGCCCAGCGATGGGTTCGAAGGCGGAGAGAAGGCGTTGGGCCTGCTTGGCTGACGTGAAGCGCCGCATGTTCGTCTCTCGTGGCCGCATGGGTTGATGGGAATTTTCCGCTTGATTGTTCAATCCTTTGTGCTGCCGATGCTCCACGCCAGGCAGGAGCTCGCGTTTCGCTGCTCCATAGCTCTTCAGTTTATCGGTGATGATGACGCGTGGGACAGAGTGGAAGTTGTTTTCATGAAGTTATTCTAGCACATTGTTCAGCTACATTCCCAAGTTGACAATACCTGTCAATGCTCTCCAACAAGGGATGAACGCCTGGGCACAACAGTCAGGTGCCCTAATCGATCCACCTCACTTCCCAGGTAGAAAGCGATCAGGGCGCTTATCTCACTCTATGTGTCTGAGGAAGACCAGTCGTACGTCCATCCCTCTCTGCTAATGGGCTGATCCTATCAGCTTATGATAGAGCCCAAAGAGCAGGAATGTGGGTGGCCATTGCCCCACAAAGAGGCTCCAATCGCGTTTGCCCGCCAAGAAGAGGTAGGCGGAAACGCCAATAGAGGCAACCGCGCTCCAATACCATACAGCTGAAGGGATTTGGTCGGTGACCCGGAAGTAGCGTTCTTGGGTTTCTTGCATTCGTGTCTCATCTGGACGGATTTTTGTTGTCATTGATCCGACTCCTCTCATACTTATCAAACATCTCTTCAACTTCTGTTGCCTGCCCCTCACCAAAGGAGATCATCAACAGACAACGCGTCCTGAGAAGATGCCATTGCTGACCTTTCTCAGCCCCTCCATGTCAACATCCTCTCCCTGACAGGGCACGTCTCGTGACACCATCTGGTAACAGGAGCGCTGTATCGGCGACTCCCTATCTCCGACGGATGAGGCGGTAATGAGGGACTGTTACCCTTAGCAGTTTTCACTCGTATTCTCACTGGAAAGACAAAGCACAATACCTCTTGAAAAGGAGTGAGTTTATGGGTAGCTTTACCAATGGGGTTCTTGCAGGGCTCGGGCTCAGCTTGTTCTTTGCGCCAAAGAAGGGGGAAGAGATACGGCATCTGGTAGGGGAACGCCTGGGATACCTGCGTGGTCATCCCCCTGAGAATGTAGGACTCCAGCAATCGGTCCACCAGATGGGACAGCAGGTAAGGGAGGTGCAAGAGCGAGCTGCCCAAGCCTCACAAATGAGCTCGGCAGCTCATGATGCCGTACAGGAAACCATGAATCGCGCTGAGGTGGCTCAACGGGATCTTGACCGTTTGGAACAAGATACACACTCAGAATGATATCTTCCATCCATCCATGCAAATCCAAGGTGTTGAGAGGAGAGAGGACAGGTCCTGTGCTCATCCAGGAAAATCTGTCTTCTCTCTAAAGACAGAGTGACACCTTGTGTGGTGATGATGCGGTCCGATGACACGTACCAACAAAGCTCTCCATTTATTATCTTCGATTCTTCCTCTCCACTGGTCTCCTCCCAGAGGTATTTCTTTAAGACCGACAAACACCACCTCCCGAGGCTCTTAGCCACTGAAAGCTCCCCGTGCAAAAGCGACAGAGTTCCAGGGATTCGGCCCACACTTCCAGTCCTTCCCACCGAAGCAGGAAGGCTAGCTCTAGTGTGGTTGACCTGGACGTTCGGGCAGACGCGCTCCGGCGTAGAGTAGGTGGTCGGCGCGTTACCTGATATCAGGCACGTTTCCAGACTCCCCTCTTGGAATCGCCTCCGTCGCGGGCGCGAGAGCTTCAGCCTCAGACGAGCACATGGCGTTAATAGATCACTCTTGCCAAGATGAAAGGATGCAGGGTATGGCAACACAGCAAGTCACAACGTCCCCACGGACAAGAAGAACACGGAGCTCCATTTACTGGTGGGCGCTGGTCTGGATCGCACCCGCCCTCATTCTGGAGATAACGTTCTTTCTCTATCCTTTGTTCAATTCTATTCTTCTGCGCTTTTATAACAGTACCTCGACCACCTTTGTGGGCCTGAGAAACTACCAGCAGGTTTTTTCCAATCCGAACCTTCTCAAGGTCATCAGGAACAATCTGCTCTGGCTGGTGCTGGCAACTATCCTGACGGTCGGCCTGGGCCTGGTCATCGCAGTCCTGGTGGATCGCGTCAAAATTGAGAGCATTGTGAAATCGGCGCTCTTCTTACCCATGGCCATCTCATTCGTCGCGGCTGGCGTTATCTGGCGCTTCGTCTATAAGTTCGATCCCGCCGATCAGCCACAGACGGGCCTGCTAAACGCCATTGTGACCTTCTTCGGCGGTCAACCTCATGCCTAGTTACAGGATTCAACGCTCAGCAACTTTATACTCATTCTCGTCTATACCTGGATGTGGACAAGTTTCTGCATAGTCATCATCTCAGCAGCCTTAAAAGGTATTCCAGATGAGATTCTAGAGGCCGCGAAGATTGATGGGGCAAACCGCTTTACGCTCTTCTGGCACGTGATGGTGCCGATGATTCAATCAACGCTGGTGGTTGTCCTGACAACCATGATCATCAGCATTCTCAAGATCTTTGACGTGGTCTACATCATAACGGGTGGTAACTTTCACACCGATGTGGTGGCGATGGAGTTCTACAACCAATTGTTCCAGTATAACAACTATGGCCTGGCCAGCACGCTGGCGGTCCTGTTGCTGATAACAGTTATTCCGGTGATATACCTGAACGTGCGCAGAATACGGGAGGAGGAGGCGCTACAATGAGCACCGCAAAAACCGAACAGGTCACCACTTCAGCACCGGAGCTGAAGGAACCAAAGCGGGAACGTTCAAGCCTGGGAAGCGTGCTGGCACGCAGTGCTAGCAGTGGTGTCGTGACAGCTCTGGCCATCGCGATCGGTCTCCTCTGGTCGGTACCTACCTTTGGCCTCTTTGTGAGCTCCTTCCGTCCACCCTCCCTGATTAATACAACTGGCTGGTGGACTGGACTCGTTCCCCCTGGCAGTTTACCATCCAGAATTATATGGATGTGATCCAGGCCCAGGGCTTTGGGCGTGCTTTCCTCAATAGTATTATCATCGCTATTCCTGGCACGATTTTTCCGCTGCTCATTGGAGCCATCTCGGCCTACGCCTTCGCCTGGATGAAGTTCCCATTACGGAACTGGATCTTCCTGGGGATTGTCGCGCTCCAGATTATTCCGCTACAAATTGCCCTGGTGCCTATCCTGGGCCTCTATACCATGCTGGGACTCAACGGCCAGTATGCCGCCGTCTGGCTGGCACATACCGCCTTTGGCCTGCCCTTCTCCATCTACCTGCTGCGCAACTTCTTTGCCGCTTTGCCAGGCGACCTGATGGAGTCGGCGCATATCGATGGGGCCTCGCATGTGCGCATCTTCTGGAGCATCATTCTTCCGCTCTCGGTTCCGGCGCTGGCCTCGCTGGCCATCTTCCAGTTTATGTGGGTCTGGAACAACCTGCTGATCTCGTTGATCTTCCTGGGTGACAACCCCCAGAACGCGCCTATGACCTTGATCATCGCCAACCTGGTCAACACCTATGGCAATAACTATCAAGTGCTGACCGTGGCGGCCTTCATCTCAATGGCACTGCCCCTGGTCGTCTTCTTCTCGATGCAACGCTACTTTGTGCGCGGTATCCTGGCAGGCTCCGTCAAGGGCTAATGTCTGTAACACGAAACGCCATGCGCCGCCTCAGCGGCGCATGGCGTTTCGTGAGCACGCATCAAGCAGTGCTCAACAGCCTGGGCCATTCTGGCTGGCAGTCCTTGTTTTGTTGTTAAGCATCCACGCGACTATATCCCCATTATAGAACGTCACGCGAAAGACATGATATTGGCGGCCAGGATTAAAGACTGTAGGCTGTCCACCATTGTATTGTCCTGGGAACATTTGATTCATAGATCCCTGAGGAATGGTCACTGTATTTGAACTCGGATTATTATAGCCAAAGTAGGCATCATATCTGTTGCCATACGGTTGCACGCACTCAAAGATGGGGGAAACTGCCATCTGGCCAGGCGCTACCTTGATCGGGGCAGTCTGCGCCGTCGGCGTCGGGGTTGGCATGGTGGTCGGCGAGGGACGACGTGTTGGGCTGGGTTGCGCTGTAGGGCTTGGCGTCCCTCGGGTGATAACGGGGGTTGGTGTTGACGCACGTCTCGTTACCACGCCATCTGGCTGTGCCGCTTGCAAGAGTGGTGGAAGCTCGGAGCGCGGCAAGGAAAGGAAGGCGGCAACAATAATCAGCAAGGCAAGCAGAGGGAGCAATACAGACAGCAAGAGTTTTCTCTTGCTTAACTTTTTCTCTTGGCGATCAGCCACATCGCTCAAAGGGACAGGGGAGCTATGCGCTTGAATCGCGCCGGTTTCTATCTCACCAGACACTGGTGGAAGAGCCGCAAACGCCTGGGTTGGTTCACCTGGCGCTCCAGGTACCGCGGCAGGAAGGATGAGTGACGCCCCGGCCTCCTCGCCTTTGAGCGTGGCCAGAAAGGAGCGCATATCGGGAAAGCGACGCGAGGTATCTTTCTCCAACGCGCGCATCAGCGCCACATCAACATACGCAGGAAGATCGGGCTGCACACGAGAGGGAAATTGCGGCGTCTCATTTTTGTGCTTCTGCAGGAGGGTGGCACGAGCGGTGCCAGCAAATGGCACGCGCCCCGTCAGGAGCTTATATGCAATACAAGCCAGAGCATATTGATCGGAGGACTGGCTGATGCGCCCATCAAACTGCTCAGGAGCCATATACCAGATGCGTGGAACAGCCTCTTCGATATAGGCATGATACTCCTTGATGGCTCCGCTTATATTCCGCAAGCGAAAATCGGCCAGTGCTACCTCGCCCTCCTGGCGAAAAAAAATGGCATGAGGAGTGACATTGGCATGAGCCACGCCCTGCTCATGCGCCGCTACTAGCGCATCCCCGATCTGCTCGATGATGGCAAAAACCTCTTGTTGCGAAAAGGGGGCCTGCTCGCTATCCTCAAGACGATCCTGGAGCGATCCTAGCAATGTTGCCTCTGATACCAGGGCCATTCCCGGCTGCTCAATGACGAGGTTATAGGTATCCAGGATATGAGGATGCTCATTGAGGAGTTTCAGCTTATCGACTTCATCTTGTAAGCGTTGCCGCTTGCGTTCCGAAGTGATCTGCGCCGTCGGCCAGTTTCGAATAAATATTGGTTGCTGAGTATCTTGCGCCATTCCTCGATAGAGAGTACTGTAGGGACCTCGAAGGACGGTCGCTGTTATTTCATATCCATGAAGATGGATCTTTTCTTGTGGCATAGCAACTACCTATAGCAAAAACAAAAATATATTGCATGCACACGTACCAATGCAATGCTACGGTCTATTATAGTGACCTGTCTCGAAATAGCAAGAGGCCTGCCTATTTCTCCACGAACTCCTCATCCAGCACCTACTTTTTCCTCCTGGCTTGCAAGCTCGCCTCCGGGAAGAGTGTCATATGTGTGTGACTACGAGCAAATGCCTGGTGTCACACACATATGACACCCGCATTTGCCTTGGCTTACGAAAGCAGGCTATAAGTAGCTAGAAGCAGACAAAAGCGTATATGCATATCTACATATGTACACAGCGAAAATTCCTCTTCCCCTGAGTTTGGCTGTCGTCACTCTCATGAAAGAGAGAAGTGAAAGCTGTTTTCCAAAGAGGTTAACGTACGTATGCAAACGCTACTCCAAAATACTGTCCATCGCCCCTATCCCTTGCCCGATACGTGCTGGATCATGACCCAGACCTGGAACGATCTGCTCTTTTCACACTGGCCAATTAAGCCTGCTCAGTTGCGACCTCTGATTCCGCCGGAGCTGGAACTGGACACCTACGATGGCGAATGCTGGGTTGGGGTGGTTCCCTTTAGCATGGCACATATTCGCCTGCGCACCCTCCCCGAGTTTCCCGCAAACCAACTCAAAGGATGCTTTACCGCCAATTGTTGAAGAAGTTGCGAGAGCGGCACTTTTACCTCTTGCTGCTCCGTTTTGCCATGTTCAACAATCTTTGGCTGAAACGAGACCATACCGGTGCCATCAATTGGAAATGCGTTATACGCAAGCAACCATTGGTACATCAGGCTCTTCGTCGTTGCATTCAAGGCTGGAACAAAGACCACGAGATAACGTTTGGCGGGCTCAAGACGTGGGTACTCGCCAACCTGCATGCTCATAGTCCCCTGTTGCCCTCCCATCATCGCAAATTCTTCAGGGGTCCCTTTAGACGAACGGCGATCAAGGACAGTATTTATCTTCGCCATATGGAAGGGTGTATAAATTTGAAAACTCCCTTGCACCAGGCTTTGCTTCATCTGGCGTGGTGAGAGTGACGGCTGAGACAACAGAGACGGTACTGACTTATTTGCCGTATTCCAGTGGCTTTGACCAAGGGAACTGACAGTCACATCCGAAATCATCGGTGCGTGACACATATTCGCAGGCGTATTAAACTCGTACCGGTCTACATCCAGATCGAGGACAATGCTTGCCTGTGGTGATTGTGTTTGCTGTGATATTGAGCTTGTTTGAGATGTTTGCGATGGCTGGACACTTCCACAGCCAACCAACACAGTGAGGGTAAATGTAGCAATACATGCTCGCAAAAAGAAGCGCCAGGAATGTTGTAAAGAAACCATCGATCATCCTACCTTTCACAATCCTTGCTGAAAAGCGAAGTTGATTTCACTTATTGCTCTCTATGCCTCATGCTTACTGCGTGGATCCAGGATAGTAACCAGGGTAAACATTTTGTTAGAGATAAGAATGCATGAGCTTGCGTAATTCCTGGCGCGCACGGTGCAGGCGGACTTTGAGCGTGGTCTCGGTAATACCAAGACGCCTGGCCGCCTCTTTTGTCCGCAGGCCTTCGACGCTGCGTAAGAGAAAAGGCGTGCGCAAGGTTTCGGGGAGTTGGCCGATCGCTAGTTTGAGCGCTTTGCGCAATTCTTCATCCAGCACCCGTGCATCCGGTGTCTGCTCCTCCGAAGCCAGGTCCTCCCCCTGTCTTTCCTGCGAAGCTTCTAAGGAGCACGTGTCAGGCTTTTTCCGACGCAGATGCATGAGCGCGGTGTTGGAAACAATCCGGTACAGCCAGGTCCGCAAACTGCTTCGTTGCTCAAAGTCGCTGATATGGGAACACGCGCGCAGAAAGCTTTCCTGGACAATCTCCTCCGCCTCCTCTGGGCTTCTCGTCATACGCAAAGCAAGCGCGTATAACTGGCGCGCAAAACGTTTGAACAAACAGGTACAGGCGGGCTCCTCCTGCTGATACAATCCGTGTAAGAGTTCTTGTTCATTGGCATACACCTCGAGCGACATATTCCACCAGGCGCTCTGTTCCTGATTGGTTGGTATTTCCCGGCCATCAGTATTCATCATGTGTTTCTTTCATCTCTCTTCTGGGAAAACATTTCGCCTTTGCTTTCCACTATCGGCAGCGTTGGCACAATGAGAAGCAGCAAAACCAGGCCGAGTGCTCGGCTTCTTGCTCGCAGTTTCGTACGTCATTGCAGATGCAGTTGGACACGGCCGTTGACGCCGCCCAGACACCATCCTTCTTTCGTTTCGCGTTTTCGCTGGATCGCATACACTGCTGTTGTATGCGCGGCAATGTTTCTGCCATCACTGCCTGCGCTACGACCCCTGAGAGCGCAGTCAGGGCGCCGATGGCCACCATCGCCCAGGAGACGCCAAATAGATCGGCCAGCACTCCGGCGAGCAGCGCTCCCAGTGCGTATCCACTATCGCGCCAGAGCCGGTAAACCCCCACTGCCGAGGCGCGCCAGTCCGGGTGAGCAACATCGGTGATCGTCGCGAGCAGGGTCGGATAGACCAGGGCCGTTCCCAGCCCAAGCAAACCCATCGAAGTCGCCCACCACCCTAACCCGTGGAGCAATGGCAACAGTCCGATGGCACACCCCTGCAAGATCATCCCCCCAACGATCATGCCTTTCCGACCGATCCGGTCGGAGAGGGCACCGGTCACGAGTTGTCCGAACCCCCAGACGGCTGGATAGATACCAGTCAGCAGGCCAATCTGCACGATACTCAGCCCACCAGCCGCGAAAAAGAGCGGGAAGAGTCCCCAGGCCAGGCCATCATTCAAGTTGTTGACCAACCCTGCCTGACTGACCCCGAAGAGCGTCCGATTCTTCCAGGATGTCAGCAAGAAGATATCTTTGAAGGATGGCCCTTTGGGTCGATCAGTGGATACCATTGTGGCCAATGGGGCTGCGCTTGCCGTTTGCCCGGCGGAAGGCGCGAGCAGTGCCGCCTCGTGGCGGGCATGTCCATGTGACTCACGCACAAAGAGCAGCGAGAGCACAAGTCCAGCCAGGGCAAAGGCCGCGCCAAGCAGGAACGGTTGCGGGCGCAACCCATAGGTTGCGGCCAGGTAGCCTGCCGCGATGGCGGCCAGAGAGACGGCCAGGTAGCCCGCCGCTTCATTGAGTCCCATCGCCAGTCCCCGGCGAGCTGGCCCTACCAGATCGATCTTCATGATCACGGTCGTAGACCAGCAGAGACCCTGGTTGATGCCCAGCAAAACATTAGCCAGGACAACCCATTCCCAGCACGGGGCAAAGATAATGAGGAATGGGACTGGCATTCCGATGAGCCAGCCAACCACCAACACCCCCTTGCGACCGATGCGATCACTGAGTCGGCCCGCAAAAAGATTGGCCAGGGCCTTGACGATACCAAAGCTCATGATAAAAGAGAGTACCGCCGTCGTAGAAACCAGACCGAACACGCGCTGCCCAAGCAGTGGGACGATGCTTCGTTCGAGTCCCACCATGCCGCCGACAAAGGCATTAATAATCACCAGCAGGATGAGCTGTTGCCAGTTGGCGCGCAGACCAAGCTGCACAGGTGTTTTTGGCCCTTGAAGGGAACGTGTCTTTTCCTTAGAAAGTGTTCGCATCAGGAATCTTCTTTCACACTTCAATGGGGAGTCCTAGCGCGCGCCAGTCAGGAAGACCTGGTTCGAGTCGGTGAGCACGATATCCACGGAGACGCAGCAAAGCGACTGCTTCATCGGCGAACACACAATAGGGGCCACGGCAGTACGCCACGATCTCCTTATCTTGCGGGAGTTCCTGCAACCGTGCTTCGAGTTCTTCAAGGGGCACAGAACGAGCCTGCGGGAGGTGTCCAGCCGTATATTCCTCGGTGGGGCGCACGTCGAGCAGGATCACCCGCTGTTCGGCAAGGCCCTGGAGCAACGCTTCTGCCCCCATGGAGTGCAAGTGTTCCCGATCCTGCAAAAAGGTCTGCACCACACGCTCAACCTCGGCCAGGTGCGTCTCGCCAACGTGTCGCATCGCCTGCCACAAGGTAAACACTGTTTCATCAGCCAGACGATAGTAGATCGAGACCCCAGCGCGGCGAACGTCGACCAGGTGTGCCGCACGAAGCACCTGTAAATGTTGTGAAGCATTCGCAATAGACAGGCCAGTCTCCTGTGCCAGGGCTTCAACGCTGCGCTCACATTGCGCAAGCACCTCCAGCAGTTCAAGCCGATGTGCGTTGGCCAGTGCTTTGCCAATGCGCGCAAACTGCTCATAGAGCTGATCTTTAAAAGCGCGTTTCTCGTGACCCTTCATAATCTCCCCCTCCATTCGTTTAATTTATTATTCAATAGAATAATTGAATAATGGCCCCTTGTCAATGCTCACCAGAAGAAGGTCCTCCTAAAACACGGGAAAGAGAAACCTCTCTCCTATGATCACAGCCATGTAACCTTCTGCAAGATGTTGCATCCAAGTACGTGAGGGAAACAACATCCCCCTGAGTATTAACAACAACCATACAGAAAGAGAAGAGAGATGAACCCGGAAAGCACTAGTACAACCATCGTTCCTGTCGAAAAAGCCTATGAAATGATCATGGTGACACAAGATGCAATCGTTCTTGACGTACGCACCCCCGCTGAATTTGAATCAAAACATATTCCAGGCAGCCATAATATTCCTCTGGATCAGCTCCCTGCTTCTACAAACGAGATCGCGAAACTCGCGAGCAATGCTTCTTTGCTCCTGATTTGCCAGAGCGGGACACGTGCGCGCAAGGCGGCAGAAGTGCTCCAGACCGTGCCGGTGTCTTCCCTTGCTCTCCTCGACGGTGGCATTGTTGCCTGGGAGAAGGCGGGCAAGCCATGTCAGCTGGGGGTACAAAAATGGAGTATGGAACGGCAGGTGCGTGGAGTTGCAGGCACACTGGTTCTGTTGGGAGCGCTCGGAGGTCTTTTCGCCTGGAAGCCGCTTACCTGGATCGCGGTCCTGATTGGCGGAGGACTGGCCTATTCGGCGGCTTCCAATACCTGCGGGATGGCGCTGCTGCTCAGTAAACTGCCCTACAACCAGGGCGCGGTCTGTGATGTTCGCCAGACGCTGAAAAACATGGCAGATGCCGCGCAGTAAGCCGCAGAAATACGAGACGTCAATGAGATCTACAGAGAAAGAGTGAATTGCTATGATCCTCCGTTTCATCTACGATGAAACCCTGGCCCAGGCCAGTTACCTGGTGGGCTGCGCTGCGACAGGCGAAGCGTTGATTATCGATCCCAACCGCAACATCGAGCAGTATATCGAATTGGCTACGAACAAAGGCTTGCGCATCACCGCCGTTACCGAAACGCATATTCATGCTGATTTTGTCTCCGGGGTGCGCGAACTGGCGCATACAACCGGAGCGCAGCTCTACCTTTCAGATATGGGTCCTGCCGACTGGACATACGGGTATGCTGGGGAAGCAGGAGCCATCCTCCTGCGCGATGGAGCGACATTCCGTGTTGGCAACATCCACATCGAGGCCCTGCACACTCCCGGCCACACCCCGGAGCACCTCTCGTTCCTGCTGACTGATACGGCGGCCACCGATGAACCGATGGGGATCTTTACCGGCGACTTCCTGTTTGTCGGCGACGTTGGCCGCCCGGATCTGCTGGAAAAAGCTGCCGGGATCACCGGCACGGCGGAGTCAGGAGCACGCCAGCTCTTCCGCTCGTTGCAGCGCTTCCGCGCCTTGCCTGACTACCTGCAGATCTGGCCTGGCCATGGAGCAGGTAGCGCGTGTGGACGAGCTTTAGGCGCGATTCCGCAAACGACCCTGGGATATGAGAAACGCACCAACTGGGCGTTCGAGGTCACGGACGAGCAACGCTTTGTCCAAACAGTGCTGGAAGGACAACCAGAGCCGCCCACCTACTTCGCGGAAATGAAGCGCATCAATAAGATTGGGCCAGCCCTGGCGCGCGAAGGGGCAGTCGCGCTGCCTGAAGCAGGCGCCGAGCAGTTGGCGGCGGATCTGCAATCTGGCATCCCAGTTATCGATACCCGTCCCTCCCGGCAATACATAGAGGAACATATTCCAGGGACCATCCACGTGCCATTTGGACCCATTTTCCTGAACTGGGCTGGATGGTTGCTTCCCTTTGATCGACCCTTCTCACTGATTGTTGATGTTTCCATCCTCCAGCAAGCGATGACCCAGCTCCGTCTCATCGGCCTGCATCAGATAGCCCATGTCTGGACCCCTGACGTGCTCACCGCCTGGAAACAGACCCGGCAGCCTCTGGGCAAAACGCCGCAAATCACGGTACAGGAGGCACAGATGCTGCTCGCTCAGGGGCAGGTGACCTGGCTCGATATTCGCGGGAGCGAGGAGTACGCAGCAGGCCATATCCCGGAGAGCCAGCATATTCACCTGGGCTCCTTGCAACAGCGCCTGCAGGAAATCTCTCCTGAGAAACCCATCGTGGTGCAGTGCCAGGGAGGAGCCCGTTCGCCCATTGGCGCAAGTTTGCTGGAAGCCCATCACTATCCACAGGTCATGGATCTCGTGGGAGGGTTTCTCCAGTGGCAAAAGGCTGGCCACCCGGTGGTCAAAGGGACCAAGCCTTCCTACAGGTGAGGCAACGTGCTCCGGGCGCCCTCAGGTGTCCGGAGCACAGCAATGAAAGAGATAGAGGGGTACAGGTGAGTCTGTTGCTCATGACGGTTCTTTTCGGCGCCGCAATCGGCCTCGTTTTAGGAATGTTGGGGGGCGGGGGATCGATCCTGACCGTCCCGGTTCTGGTCTACCTGCTGCACATGGACCCACATATGGCGGTGACGGCTTCACTGATCATCGTGGGGCTGAATGCACTGATGGGCAGTGTGCTGCACTGGCGGGCAGGGAATGTCAAGCTCAAAGAAGCGTTCCTCTTTGGGATGTATGGCATTGTGTCCTCGTATGCAGGCGCGCGCGTGTCAACCATGCTCAATAGCACGCTGCTCCTGATGCTGTTCGCACTCTTGATGCTGGTTATTGCGCTCCTGATGCTGCGACCAAAAATGGGCGTGGTCACATCCACAACCGCGACGCGCCGCCCCTGGTGGCTGGTCCTGTTGGGAGGTCTGGGCGCTGGCTTGCTCACCGGCTTTTTGGGCGTCGGTGGCGGGTTTCTGATTGTTCCTGCCCTCGTCCTCTTGCTCGGCATGGACATGACGACCGCCGTTGGTTCGTCTCTGGTCGTGATAGCGCTCACTAGCGCTGCGGGGATTGCCGGTCACCTGAACAGCCATATTGCCCTCCCCTGGACCGAGATCCTGGTATTCACCGCGATGGGGTTCACCGGACTGCTGGCTGGTACCAAATTGGCGCGGATGCTCCCGGTTGCGCGCTTACAGCAGACCTTTGCCCTGTTTGTGCTGGGATTGAGTCTGGTGCTGCTGTTGCTCAATGTGCCAAAACTGCCGATGTTCTAAAGGCGAGGTGCCAGAGCCCGGTGTCTGACCACACTTTCACCACCTGGCGACGAGCAACCTCAGGGGACGAATTGTGGGGTAGGACTTCATTAAGATATTGTTGGCGAATTAATTTGAGGCGAAATGTGAGATACTGAAGAAGCAAGAAAAAACAAGCATTCAGGAGGGAGGGAACCCATGACACTACAGCCACAAGCGATACCGCCAGTCCCAGAAGAAACTGTAGAGATAGCACAAGCCATTTTGCCGAAAGGCAACATCTGTATTCATATGCGAGATGCATTAGGAACGTTTTTTCGCGATGAAGATTTCCTTGACTTATTTTCCAACAAAGGACAGCCTGCAATATCGGCCTGGCGTCTCGCACTGGTGATGGTAATGCAATATGCAGAAGGGTTAACGGATCGGCAGGCAGCAGACGCAGTGAAAACGCGCATTGATTGGAAATACGCCTTGAGCTTAGAAATCAAGGATCCAGGATTTGATTTTTCCGTGTTAAGTGAATTTCGTGGTCGCCTCCTTGCCAATCAAGCGGAACGCCGTTTGTTTGATCTGATGTTGTCTCAGTTCCGAGAACGAGGCTGGGTCAAAGCACGAGGCAAACAACGGACAGATTCAACGCATATTCTGGCGGCTATTCGAGCTGTCAACCGTCTGGAATGTGTTGGAGAAACCATGCGCCATGTCCTCAATATCCTGGCAGAAGTAGCTCCCGATTGGCTTCTTGAGCGTGTTCAACCTGAATGGGAAAAACGATATCGATCACGCTTTAGCGACTTTCGTTTACCAAAGGACGAGAAAGCGCGTCAAGAGCTCTCAGAGCAGATTGGAGCTGACGGCCGAAGGCTCCTGGAGAGCATCTGGGGCAGCACAACCCATGCCTGGTTACAAGAACTCCCAGCCGTAGAGATTCTGCGAAGGATTTGGATCCAGCAGTATCACGCATGTGAGCAGGGAACACCTTGGAGAAAAGATCAGGAGCTTCCCCCGGCAGCGCTCTTGATCCAATCGCCATATGATGTGGAGGCGCGATACAGCAAGAAGAAGCAGACAGGATGGGTTGGCTACAAAGTGCATTTTACCGAAGGATGTGACGCTGATCAGCCTCATTTTGTGCTCGAAGTTACCACGACAGCATCCACGCTCCCAGATGGAGACGTCATGGAAAATCTTCATGAACGCTTGGCTGGCAACCAACTTTTCCCCGGCCAGCACCTGGTCGATAAAGGCTATGTGGACGCCGAACTGCTTGCTACGAGTCAGCATCGCCATCAGGTTGATCTGGTTGGGCCGGTTCTTCCTGATACCAGTTGGGCCTCAAAAGAAGCTGGGCGCTTTGATCATAGCCACTTCCACATTGATTGGAAGGCCAAACAGGTCCTGTGTCCGGCTGGGCAGACAAGCCGAGATTGGGGACATATCCCTGATCGACATGGAAAGCCAAGTCTGCGTATCCGGTTTCCCCTTCCCCTTTGTCGGGTTTGCACACTTCATGAGAAGTGTTCGTCAACCGCAGCCAAAGTACTCATTTTGCGACCAGATGAAGCCAGCTATGTGGCACTTCAGCAGGCTCGAAAACGTCAGGAAACCGCTGAATTTCGAGCCCTGTATGCAGCGCGAGCAGGCATTGAAGGAACCGTTGCTCAAAGTGTACGGACCTGTGAGATACGCAGATCCCGATACATTGGCGTGAAAAAGCTCAATCTCCAGGCGTTTCTAACAGCGACCTCCATCAACATGCTTCGGGCTTGTCATTGGATTGCAGAAGCGAAGCTGGCAACCACGCCAACTTCTCGTTTTGCAGAGCTGCTCGCTTCTGTCAAGCAAGTAGCTGTTGCGTAGCTTCTGCTCATTCGCCAACAATATCTTAGTGGGGAGCTACCAATTGTGGTAGTGTTGCAAAAAATTTAGAGCTGAGAAAATAGAGTAAGTAATTACGGTACAAGAATCATTTCCGTAGAGGAAAGGTGAGCATTCTGCACCTTTTTCCTCGTGAAATGTGTTCGTGTGCACTTCAATTTGCTGAGCTTTAATTTTTTGCAACACTACCACCAAGCGTAGAATGAGTGCACCTTTCTTCTGTATGTGTTTCTGTACGTGTGGGCATCTTCCCTCGGCAGTGAATCCAGTAAGCAGGGATCTTCTCAGAGGATTCTGTCAAATAGATGGCACATTGCTGTGCATCGATCACTAAATAGGCATTCTTCTCTAAGAAACCAGGGCTCCCTCTGTTGAAGCCATGTAACCACCTCTGACGTTGTCTGACAATGCGGACAAAAGGCATTGTCACCAAGGACTGTGCGATTGCTCCTCAGCAGATGTTTGGGATGCCGACTTGCAAGAGCGAGGAGACATGCTTGGAGTATGTCATGGAGTTGCATTTCATCTCTTCTCCGTATCCTATGCCATCTGAAAGCATAGTGGAATGAACCCGACCCTACGGATCTGCCCACGGAATACGCAACGAGATTTAACTCACCAGTAATCTGGGATGAGGGCATTCTTCATTGCTTTTCTGTTTGCATAAGGCAGAGTTATTGCTGATTCCTTGCCAGCAATAAGCCAGAACATTGAATGAGCCTATGAAGACGCCTTAGCCCAAAACGCATCTCGTTGCGCATCCCGTGGGGGTAGCGACTCCAATTGCGGGAGTGCACGTTGGCGGGCAGCTTGTCGCGTTCCATCAACGTCCACCACCATCCACTGCTCTCCCGTCCGGTCGAACAAGCCTCCAGGAGAAGCAAACGGTAGACGCGCAAGCAGATCCTCTTGAAAGAGCGCGCGCAGGGCTTCCACAGTGCTCTGGTCGAGGGCGGCAAGAAAACGGGAAAGGGTCGAACGATGGGGCAAGCGAGAGCGATCAAAGAGGGCCATGAACGGCTCGGCAAACGGAGCAAGCCGTTCATAAAAGGCCAGCAGGGTGGGTTCGCCCGAAACCGCATAGCCGATGAGAACGGCGACAAAATCGATCACGTCGTAGTGGCCAAAGCGTGCGCGGGCGAAACGCACCTGATCGGCGATTGCCTTCAGGATTCCCTCGTGAGAGAGGCGATGCGCAAAGACGACCACTTCTGCCATCCAGGAAGGGGTTGAGGGCCTCGATTCCGGAGTAATTTGGATGTTGACCTGTAAATGTGGCATCCTTCCGTCACTCCTCAATGAACCGTGCGCGCTTCTGCCATCAAGGTTGTCACGATCTCTTCCCGGTAGTTGACGATCAAAGAGATATGACCTTCTCCTGGATAGTAGGTCGCTTGACAGTGGGGAAGCCGTCTTGCCACCGCTCGCCCCATGACAATGGGCACATCTTGATCCAGTTCACCATGCCAGAGGTACATCGTGGGGAAAGCGACGTCTTCGAGCTTGAACCCCCACGAGCGTCCCTCTCCTAACAGGGTATCGTAGGTCAGTCCTCTGGCTCCCTGGCGAAACGCTTCCACCATGGAAGCTGTCCACAGGTCACGGATTTCAGGAGCGAGGAGACTCTTGCGGTCCGGCTCAGGCCAACTCCGCGTGAAATGCGTCAGAGACGATCTTGCCTGTTCCTCGTTCTGAAAAAAGCGGCTCATGACCCACATGATGGGGATCAGCAGCCAAGGCAGTCGTTGGTAGAAGCGCACGCGAATCGGACCCACGCCAGACACGATCCCGCAGGCAGTCAGGCGGTCAGGGATGCTGTACGCGCAGGCTAAGGCATAGGGACCTCCTCCAGAGAGGCCCACCACGGCAAAGCGGTCAATCTGCAAGTGGTCAGCTACCTCGACCACATCAGCGGGCCAGTCCAACAGGCGACGGCCCTCCTGGAACTGTGACCGTCCCATCCCCGGACGATCTATGCCGATGAGACGAATCCCCGCCTGCTGTGCAGGCCGCGCCAGAAATTCCGCTTCCAGGCGAGAACCACCAAAGTAGAGTAGGGTTTTGCCGGTCGGCATGCCGTAGATTGTATAGCCGAGAGTCCTCCCGTCACGAAGATGGAGTGTGCACTCATGGGTCTCGACTGGATCAGTGCTTGACATAGCACGAGATCTCCTTCCTTTTTGATTTGAAGCAACTTGAATAGTTGGCTCTCCGTACTACTTGGTACAAGCAAACTGTACCGGAGGGAGAGGATGGAAACAAGTACGCAATTTTATCTGACAGAAGAGCGAAAGAACTTCTTTTGAAAGGAGCAATGTTCATGCCAAGGCAGAAGAAGACCACCGTCTGCCCGCTCGGCGGGGACGGTCTGGGAGGCAAATGGAAGTTTGGGATTCTGCATCAGTTATTGAGTGGACCTAAACGTTTTGGCGAACTCCGGCGGCTCTTGCCCGAGGTGAGCCGACAGATGCTCACGATCCAATTGAGGGAGTTAGAGCAGACGGGGTTGCTTCGCCGACAGGCCTATGTCCAGGTGCCCCCGAAAGTGGAATACTCGCTTACGGAACTGGGGTGGAGTTTAGAGCCGCTCTTGTGCCAGATGGGAACATGGGGAAAGTGGTACAGCGAGCAGATTGGCCCGCTGTACGATTGGCTCGTGAGCCTGGGGGGTAGATGGAAGTTTTGGATCTGGTATCATCTGTTCAGTGGCTCCAAACGCTTCGGCGAGCTACAGCGGCTTCTGCCCCAGGCGAACCGGCAGACGCTCACTGTCCAGTTGCGGGAACTGGAACAGATGGGAGTGCTTCACCGGCAGACATCCGCGCAGACGCCTCCAAAGATCGAATACACGTTGACGGAACTGGGGCACCAGTCAGAGCCGATGCTTCGCCAGATGTATGTCTGGGGAAGGTGGTGCTGCAAGCAGATCGGCGTGGAATATGATTGGCCGGTGGGTGATGAGGCGCAAGACCTAGACGTGACTGGGAAAGATCGGGAGCGGTTTCCAACTGAAGCAGGACAGAGCCAGTCAGTCTCTCATCGGACTTTTAGATGAGCCTTCTCTGCGCTGCTCCTTTGTCCTCGTATTCGAGATGTGTAGCGTGAAGAGTAACGAGAAATCCTGGCTTGCCCATTTTCTGAGTTCATAGGCTTCTCCTTTACGAACAAGTTTTTTCTACTCTCCTGCCAGTTTTTTCATTTACTGTTCAGCTATTGAACCTCGTTGCGCATCCCGTGGGCCTCATGAACATGGGCAGGCGATCGAGGCGGTGGCGCATCACCAGCAGGTCTTGGGCCATCCCCCTCATCTGGTGGCAGGCGATCGGGGAGTGCATTCGGCCCAGACGTCGAGCACGTTGGAGGCGGCAGAGGTCAAGCTGGTGGCGATCCCAGCGGAGGGCAAGATCTGTGAGGAACGCAAGAGGGAGCGGCAGACACGCAGGTGGAAGCAGGGCTATCGCTGGCGTGCGGGCATCGAGGGCAGAATTGCCAGCTTGCGACGCGATTATGGTTGGCGCAAAAGTGCGTATCACGGGCAAGAGGGGATGGAGCGCTGGCTCGGGTTGGGCGTTATCGCCAGTAACCTGCGCCATATTGCCCAGGCCACAGCCGCTTAAAGCTCAATCAGAGGGAAGCACAACCATTCCCCACAACTGTTGCGCTTACATCGGCTCCTCAAGCCTGTTTATCCATTTTGCAGGGGATACTAGTACTAGTTTGCACTGCGAAATGCAATCCGCTCCACAGGCCACTCTAGTGGCCTCCCATCCCTGAGATTGAGACGATTTGCGGGAGAAGCAGCGTATTTGAGAGGCAAGCTGATCCTGTAAACTCGCTTCCCAGGCCGCTTGCATTTCGCAGTGCAAACTAGTACTAGTATCCATTGCGAAATGCAGCCTGTAGAGCCGCTTCTTGGGCTAATCAGCCTTCTCGAAACGTGACTGAGCGATGGATAGGCTCCTCTGGCCGGAAAGAGAGGAACCAGCCCGGAAGGAGGGAGAAGCCAGAGTAAGTCACTCATGCCTGCGTTGAAATGGGATATTTCCCTGCTCAGTGGTAGAATTGGAGAGGAGGAAAGAGCCATGAAAAGAAAACTATCCCGAATGGAACGGATATTTGCCAAGATAGCGGCTCAGGCAGTCGAGACCGACCCGGTGCTCAGCGAACTGGATGCGGTTTTGGACGCATATCCGCTTGCTCGCCAGGTGTGCGCAAGATTGGATGGGCTAGGGGAGGATGCTATATCGGGAGAAGTGCTGCTGCGTCTGTTGCTCGTCAAGTATCTGTATACCTGGAGTGAGCAGGAAACAGTCGAGCAAGTGGCAGACAGCTTGGTGCTGCGTTGGTTTTGTCGGCTGGAAATGCGGCCAGCGCCCCTCGAGAGCCTCGTGAGCCGGGCAGCGAGTCAGGTGTCTCCTGCTGTGCTGGAAGAACTCGCAAACCGAGTGGAACGGGCGAGTGAGAGGGCGAAAAGCAGCGAGGGACGACTGCGGCCAGAGTTTCGCCAGCGCCAGAGGTAAACGCTCATGTTAATGGACTGCTACGCGCGAGAAGATGTATTTGCGCAGGTGCCCGAGTTGGCAGCAGAGATCGATCCTGTGCTCTCTCGCCTGAACGTGCTGCTTGATGATGACGAGTTGTATCACCAGGTGCGGGCTGACTTCGGCCAACGGTATCAATCTACGTTGGTTCACGGGCGACACTCGACGCCGGTGGAAGTGCTCTTGCGGATGCTCATCCTCAAGCACCTGTATCAGTGGAGCTATAAAGAACTGGAAGGGCGCGTCAAAGATAGCCTGGTCCTGCGCTGGTTCTGTCGGGTCGCCTTCCATGCCGTTCCCGATGCCAGTACGGTGTGGCGCTGGGAACAGACGCTGCGACCGGAAACGATCCATGCCCTGAACGATCGTGTGGTGGAGCTGGCGGCGCAGGCCAGGGTGACCAAAGGGCGCAAGCTGCGGCTGGATGCGACGTGCGTGCAGACCACCATTCATCACCCCACAGACAGCGGGTTGTTGGTGGACAGTGTGCGCGTGCTCTCTCGAATGGTGCAGCGGGCTAGACCGCTGATCCAAGCGCCAGTCAAGAATATCCAACAACTCTGCCGTTCCCGAATGCGCACCGCCCGAAGCACCGCTCAGACGTTGCATCGGCAACTGCGGCGCAAAGGGGAAGACAAGGAAGCCGAGCAGAAGAAACTGTATCAGAAGCTGGTAGAAACCACTGAGCAGATGGTGCAGCAGGCCAGAAATGTCGTATGCGTGCTGAGCAAGGAGACCCAGCAATCTGCACAACTGCTGGCACGCCAGGCTAAACAGGTCCTGCCTCTGGTGGAGCGGGTCATCACCTAAACCCGCAAGCGCGTGCTGGAGAACAAAAAGGTGCCCGCGAGCGAGAAGGTGCTGAGCCTGTTTGAGCCGCACACCTGTGCCATTCCGCGGCACAAGGGCGGAGCCCTGGTCGAGTTCGGACGACAGGTCATGCTCGATGAGGTCGAGGGAGGCATCGTGACGCGCTACGAGATCCTGGAACACCCGGAAGAGCATGGACAGGCTATCGACGCTGTGGTCCACCATCGGGAGGTGTTTGCCCGACCCCCCCATCTCGTCACTGGCGACCGTGGGGTCCACTCGGCAGACACAGAGGAACGTCTGCGGGCGGCGGGCGTCAAGCGGATCGCTATTCCGGCAATGGGCAAGGTGTCGGAGGAACGGCAGGCGTTAGAACGCACGCGCGGTTTCCGGCGCGGCTATCGCTTCCGCGCGGGTATCGAGGGGCGGATTGCAAGCCTGAGACGCGACTACGGATGGAGTAAATGCCGCCATCACGGGCAGGACGGGATGGAGCGGTGGCTGGGTCTCGGGGTTCTCGCCAGTAATCTCAGGCATATCGCCCAGAAGCAGAGTGCATAACCCCCTCCCTCAGAGGGAAGATCACTCTACCACATAAAACTCAGCAATACATAATCACTGTTGAATTTTCATCGTCTCTATAGGCCACTGGAGCTATTTCGCAATGGATACTAGTACTAGTACTACTTTGGTAGTTTCAGTGATAGAATGGAGACATGAACAAGAATCGAGGGTAGTGTTGCAAAAAAATTAAAGCTCAGCAATTTGAATCCTATATGAACATATCTCACGAGGAATAAGTGCAGAACGATTACCTTTTCTCTGTCCAACTACTTCTTGTACTGTAATTACTTGCTGCATTTTCTCAGCCCAAAATTTTTTGCAACACTACCTTCTTGAGCAGGTGGATCATGCGCTCGTACGAATGCAGCAGGCGCAACATGGTCAAGTAGGACGACTGGATATCGGGTTTGTCAACAATGCTGTGGCGACCGAGAGCTTCCTTCCCGATGTGCTCGCCGTTTACCATCAACGCTTTCCTGCGGTCGAGGTGCACCTCTGCGAGATGCATCCTGAGGCGCAACTCCAGGCACTGCAAAAGCAGCAGATCCAGGTGGGGTTTGTGGCCAGTTTCCAGGATCTCCCAGCGGAGTTTGAGGGAGAGGTGCTCCAACACATTCCGTTTGTCGCCGTGCTTTCCCCACAGCATCGCTTTGCGTCACAGCCCTCCGTCGCGTTGCGTTCCTTGATCAAGGAATCTTTCATTTTGTGTCAGCGTCAATCAACTCCTGTTCTCTACGACCGGATCATCCTACGGTGTGGCGAGAGTCCGCGTGTCACGCAAGAGGTCTCGGACATCCGTATGGTGCTTGGGCTCGTGGCTGCCAATCTTGGTGTCTCCCTCGTGCCAGCCTCAGCGATGCCCCTGCGTACGGAGGGAGTCATCTATCGCCCGCTCTCCGACGATGGTGATGTCATCATTGTCCAGACAGCTCTCGTGTGGCATCGCAAGAGCTTCTCTCCAGTTGTTGAGGGATTCCTTGCAGTTGCACGAGAGCTCCTCGCGCACCATGCACAAAACAAGAAGGGATGTTCTCGAGGACAGAATGAAATGCCAGATTGAGAAGCACGCTGCTCGCACGCGACCACGCCCGCTTTTTCACGGAGACTGGTACAGGGAACGGAGCCCGGGTGTCTCACTTTTGAGCGCCATATCTCATCCGCTGCCAGAAAAAATCGTCCTCCTCTTGGGCTCATCTGCCACCTGATTCATCGAATTTACAACTATGGCACACTGGAAGCCGCTCCCAAAGCGGCTTCTTGAATGCTCAATGGTTGTGCTGCTCAACCTTCAGGGCAAATGCCAACCCTTGAGGGCAAAAAGTGCCCACTCTTCGGGTCTGCCCACGGGATACGCAACGAGATGTAAGCAAACGAACAAAGAAATACTGGAAGAAGTTGTTGGAAGCAGACAGGGCCTCTTGCCCCTCATGAGCAGCTCAGAGGGGAGATGACACCTCGCTCAAATTCCCTGTTTGGAAGTCAATTCCTCCTGCGTTACTTCATAGCGAGAAAGGTGGGGACGCCTGCCACGGAAACTCGCAGTTGCGGTGGCCCCCACCAGGCATTACGGGCGAGCCGGTCGAACCAACTCCAGCGGTAATGCGAACGCACTTCACGAGGGGGACGTGGTGGTGGGAAAACCTTCTCAGGGCGCTCGACCAGCGCGATGATCTCGGTGTGTTGACGACGCCAATGAATGGTCCAGGTGCGGCGAAGGGCTCGGCCTGCGATATCTACCCAGCGTATTGGTCCAAGCAACACAGGCTCGTGTTCAACCAGCGCAGGTGGTGGCAAGAGGCGGCGGACTGCACTGACGCGACGAGCGCGGTCACCTTTCGCGCCTTTTGCCAGGCATTGCTCCCGAAGAGATCAGCATTGACAGTCGGTTTGGTAGGCCAGATAGACTGCGCGTTGGGTAAAGGCATTCTCTTGCCGAACTTCGCTCAACCACAGGCCTGCTCCGGCGGGGCAACGGAGCTTACCATCTTTTTGCAGGGTAAAGTCCTTTGCACCGAAGCGTCCGGTCGCTCGCCCAAACGCTGCAGCCCATTCCCATGGTCCATACTCCTCAACGGGCTCTTCACTGAAGAGAAGCAGAGGAGGGGTTTCTTTGGGCGAGGCCCATTCGATCTCACGCAGCTCCGTTTTTTGCAGAGCCTGCCCAAGCGAGAGCCGGAGGTTCCAAACTCATTGACACGCGACCTGCCAGAGTTCCTGTCCGCACTCTGTGTACGAACACCAGCGATCAGGGTCTTCTTCGACATCCTCATCCGCAAGTACGGCCTCAAAGGCTCCTCGTCCATGATAGAGATCAAGCACATCCTCGACGAGGAACCCTTCGAGAGGCAAGGTGGTAAGGAAGATCTCGTAGACCCATTCACCGATGTGCTTGCCTACCGAAATCCTCTTGTCTGACTGCGGTGCGCGGTGTCGGGCGACAATGACACGGATGGTAGGCATCCCTTCGCTTGGCGAGAGCCAGCCGCCATCAAACAACTCAACTGCTTCGTTTGTGCTTACCTGGGTGACGCATGCGGTTGGCGGGTGCGCGAGCACGCGTTGCATGTGCGGATGCTCTAGCACTCGATATCCTCTCGCCCGCGTGACCAGATGGACACCCGCTTCAATCAAGAGCGTTATGGCGACGGCATCACCATATTGCCCATCGAGGCGCACGAGAGCGACTTTTGCGGGAAGAGCAAAGAACTCCAAGTAGGTCGTGATGGCTCGAAGGGCCGAAGCGAGTTCTCCTTGATAGTCCCCATTGCCACGGCCTGCATAGGTGCCGACCCATTGGCGAGTATGCATCTGGAGTGCGACCGTGCGTGTGCGAACGACCTCCCCTCGCTTTCGTCCGGTGAAGCCTGCCCCACAGACCGCATTGAGTCGGCGACGAGGGGCTGGCAAGGTGGGATCACAGGGCAAGGCGCGCTGCCGTGCGGCCTGGCGGGTGGCATCCACATCAAAAACGAGGTAGCGGCATCCTTGCCGATCCCAAATCCCCCCGATGGACTCATTGGTCCACCGCTGGACAAAGCTGTTCTGCTCGAAGAGCGCGCGAAATGCTTCCAGACACGGAGGGTCTACGCTTGCCAGAAAAGGACTCAGCGTGGCACGATGGGGAAGATCTGCACGTCCAAACAGAGCCATGAAAGCGGCTCCAAAGGGAGTGACTCGCTCAAAGAACGCTGCTAAGGTTCGTTCCCCGCTGATCGCATATCCCAACAGGAGCGCGAGAAAATCAATCGGTTCATAGCTGCCGAAGCGTCCGCGCACCAGACGGACCTGATGAGCGAGGGCATCAAGGAGCCCCGTGGTTGCCAGATGCTGGGCAACCATCACAACTTCGGCGAACCATGTAGGCACTGAGGGGCGCTCATCTGGGGAGGTTTGAACTTCAATACACGGGTTCGGTATCATACGTAGTAAGACCTCCTACTGAGAAAAGATGTTGTTATTTCCTCAGGTAGACTTTATCCAATTACTAGACAAAAAACGAAAGGCAGAGTAAGCTTCTCTCAAAATTCTTACCAAGGAAAAAAGCGAGATGCAGACGCTGCCTAAAAGGATTATACACGTGTTGCGCCACTTTGAAACCGCTTTTAGCGAAAGGATTTGGGAATGGGCCAAAGTGCTGCTGATTGGGGCGATTTTGGCTCCTGGTGAGCGAACGGTTACCGCCATCTTGCGCGTGATGGGATGTGCCGAGGAAAAGCACTTCCAGAACTATCACCGTGTGCTTAGTCGTGCCACCTGGTCCTCGCGAGAACTCAGTCGCCGCCTGCTGGTGCTGCTGGTGTCTCTGTTTGTTGCCGCAACTGAGCCAGTGATCCTGGGGATCGACGAAACTATCGAGCGCCGACGAGGTCGCAAGATTGCGGCACGCGGGGTCTCTCGTGATCCCGTTCGTTCGAGCAAAGAGTTCTTTGTGCGCAACAAATGGGTTACGCTGGATCTCGATACTGCTGCTCACGCCAATTCCCTGGGCACAGCGGGTCTGGGCCTTGCCCTTTTTGACCGCGCTGGCTCCATCGGAGCGCTATCACGAAGAACGCAACATGCGACACAAGGTAGTGTTGCAAAAAATTAAAGCTCAGCAAATTGAGGGTATATATGAGCAAAGTCCACGAGGAAAAGATGTAGAACACTCACCTTTTATCTGCAGCAATAATTCTTATGCCGTAATTACTTGCTCCGTTGTCTCAGCTCAAAGTTTTTTGCAACACTACCGTACCTGGCTGGCCGACTCCAGGCCAGCGTCTGGGTGACGCTGCTGTGATGAAGCGTTGAGCTCCACCATCCTGCGAGAGACTCCATGGTCAGAACCGCCTGACCACCGGGTCTGTCCCCTGTTTGCATCGGGCACAACGCCCTTCACCAGCAGATGGCGCGAAGCGCACGCAATGCGGATCCCTGTCTTCTCTCTGGAAGCCGATGGGATGCTTCTGAGGTGAAAAGGTCGTTGTCCAGTTGTTTCCTCTTTCCTTCTTTTTTCACACGGAGGTGATCTCCAGCAAGACAACCCTGCATCACCCGTTTTTCTTAGAGAGAACGGAAGCGAGCAGTTCTCCACTTCTGGAGGAGAACTGCTCGCTTCTTTCAAAAGCTCATCCCTAAAATCTGGGATGTCTCATGTTTCACAACTTTATGCGTTTGCCCAAAGTACTCTAGCAAGGAAGCGATACAAATATATCCAAGTAAGACACTCGACCTCAAACCAGGGTCAGGTCCCGCAGGCTAAGAGGATTCTTTCGCTCTTTTTGAGCCATTCCCCACTCCGAAGTCCCGAGAAAATCGGCGGCATGGCGACGCGCGAACTCGGCGAAGGGGGCGGGACGGATACCCAATGCGGTATGGGTTTCGAGATGCACCACTTCCTCACCATTGCCCTTCTGACGCAATTTTGACTGCACGTCGAGTGCGTCTGCGACGTAGTCGGGAATGCCTGCCACGAGTTGTGCTTGATGCCTTTCTTCCACAGGGATGCTGACATAGCGCACGCTCTCGCCAATAGCAAGGGAAATCTGTTCGGCAATCTCTGTCATACTCAGTGCATGTGGACCTGACATCATGTAAGCCTTACCTTCATGCCCTGGGGTGGTCAGCAACGTAAAGGCGGCTTTCGCGACATCCTCCAGATCTACGGGAGTCAGCTTTCCATCCTCGAAAGGAAGGTAGAGCGCACGTTCAGTGATGATGGTGGGCACTTCCCGCAAATACTCCGTTGCGAATTGGCTAGGGCGCAAGAAGGTCCAGGCGAGCCCAGAGTGTTCGAGATAGTCCGAAATTTCTGCGTGCATTCGCGAAAAAAGAAAGGGCGAATCCAATGACGTCGTCACGCCAGAAAGCTTGATAATGTGGCGCGCGCCCGCCTTTTTGGCGGCATCGATGAACGTGCATTGAGCCTGCACCATCTGCTGGTTGGGAGAAGAGATCAGCAAAGCGCGGTCCACACCATCTAACGCGTGCCCAAGCGTCTCAGGTCGGAGCATGTCACCTTCCACAACCTCGACGCCAGACAGCGCCTCCAGTACCTGTGCCTTCACACGATTTCTGACGAGTGCCCTCACGGGGTATCCCTGGCGCGCAAACTCGTGAATCACGGTAGATCCGATCAAGCCATTGACACCTGTTACAAGAATCATGGTAGTCTCCTCTGAGCAGGGTTCGCATGGTCTTGGAGAGAGAAGTACCTTTCGAAAAACCTCTCTCGCGAACAATGCTTCACCGCTGCGCTCTTCTATTCAAGAAGTAATTAAAAAATCGTCTAGGTGCGTAATATCCTATATCTAGGATTTCTCGGTCACTGGCTTCTCTACTCTGAGCCGCAGTCCAATGATCAGATTTCAAAGGTAGCGACGCTTGCAAGGTCCAGTGATCTTCTCGATATGCAGAGTATACTCTTGAACACTGAGGGAATCTATGCTATATCGTCTTGAATAATTGTCTGAACATCTCAAACAGAGGGAATGTCATGAATGTGCTCGCCGATGTGCTAGGTGTACTCGAATTGAAAGGGTGTATCTCTGTGTGCCGGCAAACCCTCGATCACTTTCTTTTGCAATCTCATCCCAAAAAATTGAGATGCTTTATGTTCACGTATCGTTCGTTGCAACGGATTCTAGTCATCCACGAGAACTACTTTGCCAAGAGCACGACCCGATTCTAGAAATTGGTGTGCAGCAGCCACGTCTCTCAAGGCAAAGGTATGCTCATCAATCAGTGGACGCATCTTTCCCTCCTCAACCAGTCTCGCCAATTCAGTTAAGATCCGCCCATGAGTAGCACGGCTCATTCCATACAACAACAGTGTATAGATAAATACGATATGAAGTGAGAGGCATTTGAACAACAACAAACTCAGATCAAGCGTTGCATTCGGAACAATGGAGATCGATCGTGTCCTCGTGATCAGGAGAGGCCCTTGAGTATTCCGGTCCGTTCATACTCAAGGGCCTTCAAGGAGTAATTCACGATCAAAACGCATAAATAGATGTGGTAAAATGGGAGCCTGGTATCGTTACGACATCAAATGCTCCACGCCATATGAGGAGGTGCAATGAAGGCAGAAGCGATTCAACAAGAACTCGCCCATGTGTACTGGCTCGGTGGCTCACCTTGTGCAGGAAAAAGTTCGGTGGCTGATGCCTTGGTAGCAAAGTATGGATGGCAGCTCTATCGTTGCGATGAGGCATACGAGTGCCACATATCTGTTGTTACCCCTGAACTCCAGCCTATCTTTTCCAAACTGAGCACCCTGAGTGGGGATGCTTTATGGATACGGCCAGCGGCCCAACAACTATCGGAGGAAATCCAGCTGTATCAGGAAGAGTTCCCGCTGATCCTCGCTGATCTGCTTGCCTTGCCCAAAACAGCCCCTGTGTTGGTAGAAGGGAATGCATTGTTGCCTCACCTGTTAGCTCCTCTGTTGACGACCTTCCATCAGGCGCTTTGGATGGTTCCCGTTCCTGAGTTTCAAATGAAGCACTATCTACGGAGGGAATGGGCTCAAGAAGTTGTCGCGGCTTGCACTCACCCCGAACAAGCTTTTGCTAATTGGATGCAACGTGACATCTCTTTTGCGGCTTATGTTACCCAGAAAGCCCTTGAGCAAGGGTTGTCCCTTGTTCAGATTGACGGTAGCCACTCACTGGAAGAAACTATCAAGATGATCGATCGGCATTTTCACGTTATGTAATCATCTCTATACACTGCTTATCAGTGTTGTTTGGGGTTCATTTTTTCATTTGTTACATGGCCCTTGAGTATTCCGGTCCGTTCATACTCAAGGGCCAGGATAGGCTCAGCGCAAAAAAACTTGCCGCACCCCATTCTTGGTGATGAAAGACGCTTCTGGAAAGGACTATATCACTGTTTACCAATGGCGATCCAAACAAGCGAGCAGTAAGCCCCAAAATTGGGCATCAGCCGTTTAATTCTGGGATTTACAGTTCTGGCCATCTGCGTCGTACTGCTGCCAGAATTTCAGACACGTTTCTCTATCTTCTGTTGTCTACTTATTTGCTTACCAAGTTGCTTTCTGCTGCTGAGTCTGCTCCACTTCGACGTGCAAAACGTGACAGGATTAGGGCTGTTGCCAGATGAGCCGGCGTGGGAATAGATGGTTGTCAGCAAATTACTTCCCTTGTTTCTGTTGTGCGGTAGTGTCCTGTTGGTAGATATCAAGCCGCTGCTCAAGCGTCTGCGGCGGCCTGTTTGAACAGGGAGCTAAACGCTTGTACCGCCTTGCTTTGTGGGAGCGGAACTTCTCTGGTGATGAGACCAAGAGGCATATGCAGCTTCCAGTCTTTGATATGTTGGATAACTGTGTCGTCTGGAATATGGTATGTGGCGAGTTTAGGCATGATTGCGACTCCCATTCCTTGCTGGACGGCTTGCTTGATGATTTCGAGACTACCGATCTCAATGCCAATTGCCAGTGGAAGTCCGCGTGCCATAAAGGCTTGCTCGATAGCCGTGCGATAGGCACAGGGCGGATCCGTGAGTAGCAAGCATTCAGCGCATAGATCGCTCAGCAAGATCTCGTCTTGTTGCAGGAGAGAATGGTTTTTGGGGAGTAGTAGGACAGGCGTTTCGGTCAGGATTGGTTCGAAGATGAGTCCTACGTTGGCGGGTGGTGGCGTTGAGATGCCTAGATCAATCTGATTGGCTATGAGTTGTTCGTGCGTGCGGTTTGTGCTCAGGATCTCGATTGTGAGACGGATACGGGGATGGCGCTCACGAAAGGTGCACATGACCTGCATAAGATAGAGGTGTGCTATTGGCTCGATCATGCCCACACGTAACGTGCCGCTCTCTCCTGCGGCGAGATCTGAGAGATCCTGCTGCATTTGCTCGACTTGATTGAGTACATGCTGAGTGTGGATGAGGAGTGTGTGTCCTGCGGCGGTAAGCTGGATTTTTCTCCGTTGGCGATCAAAGAGTTCGACTCCGAGCTCCGCTTCAAGTTGCTGAATTTGTAATGTGAGTGTTGATTGCGCGTATTGCAGTCGCTCGGCAGCCTGGACAAAACTACCTGTCTCCGCAATCACCTTGAACGTCTGCAAATGTCGTAGATCCATAATCCTCAAACTATCAGTAAAGATGAATGTTTGCTTCGAATACTTTGTGTTGTTCGATATATCATACTCTGTTATGCTGATGGAGCGCAAGCAAATTATCCGTGTGACAACTTATTGTAGGATACGTCTGTACAGAACCCTGTCTGCTCAAGAGGGATTCAACAAGAGAAAGGACAAAATGACTACACCACTTCCGGCTCAATTAGAGCCTCTCTTTACTCATCAAACAGCACAAGTCAATGGGGTCCGTTTACATTATGTCATTGGCGGTCAAGGATTTCCGGTGGTGCTGCTCCACGGCTGGCCTCAGACCTGGTACGAATGGCGAAAAATCATGCCTGCACTCGCCGAGAAATATACGGTGATCGCGCCCGATTCGCGTGGGATGGGCGATTCGGAAAGAACGGAAAGCGGCTATGATGCCTCAACGCTGGCTGAGGACGCCTTCTCTCTGGTGCGCTCTCTGGGTTTCCAGCAGATTTTCCTCGTCGGTCATGATCTGGGGGTCTTAACCGCCTATGCCTATGCCGCTCGGTACCGTGAGGCTGTGCAGCGCCTCGTGATCCTGGACAGTCCCCTCGAAGGCTTTGGGGGCGAAGATTTTGCCATCAAACGCAAAATCTGGCACTTCGGCCTTTTCCAGGCTCCCAGGAGCTTGGCGGAATCTCTTGCCGAAGGACGCGAGCACATCCTGCTTCAGTGGTTCTTCTCCCGTGCAAGAAATTCGGCTGCATTCACTCAGGAAGATATCGACGAGTACGTTCGTTGTTATTCTGGCCGAGACGCCTTACGAGCCGGATTTGAGTATTATCGCTCGTTCTCAACCAATGCCCAGCTCTTTAAAGAATACAGCAAAGAAAAGTTACGCATCCCGGTCTTAGCGTTGGGAGGCGAATACAGCGGTGCAGGCTGGCCTTTCTATAGTCTCGCTCAGCTCGCTGAACACGTCTCCGGCGGCATCATCCCACAATGCGGCCACTATATTGCAGAGGAACAACCAGAAGAACTACTACAACGACTCAACGCATTTTTCTCTGAACAAGAGCGGTAGGCCGCCAAAAGCAGGCACAGTACGTGCAAATGTTGAGAATCAATGGTTCTCCGCCATCTTCTCAGGGCCTGTGAATTATTGCTGAGAGAACTTCTTGGGAAGGAGGAGAGCAAAAGCCTTGGGGGGTGAATTGTTTTTGCACGGCTAGCTCTTGAATGGTTTGACGGCCTTACTCTTCATAAGAGAAAAGTATCTTTATAGAGATGAGATATCTTTTATGACAATTGACGTTTAAACTAAAATAAACTCAGCAATCCTTGAGAGAGGATTGCCAAGGTGGAGGAATGTATCCAAATAGTACAGTGGGTGCGCATCAGCACACCTTTTGAGCGAAACTGATAACATCAGCGCGAAACAGGGAAATTGGCTCTGGAGAATCGAGAGAAGGAGCCCCAGAGACGAATTGTTTCGCACTATTTTGGGAAATGGGTGAGGGCAGCGCAGGGGACATCTTGTGGTTACAACAGGTGCTGGACGTTTCCCAATTATTACCATCTCTTTGCGGTCTGTGTCAGCTTCGCTGGTACTGGGCCTCCATGCCCGCTATCGAGAACGTTCCAAGGTTGGCCCTCCCCCAACATTGCCTTTCGACTTTCCAGCGAAGCTGGTGCGCATGCGCGACCTAGCGCACGCCGTTAGAAAGCAGGATCGACTCCTCGCTGAGAGGTGGCACCCCATCTTTCAGTTCCGACTCGGCTGTGTTCTCATGCCGGCGATGACGAGATCGAGCATGCGGTTGGCCCCATCAGGATCGGACGCACGTTCATTCACCAGGGCAATTCCGTAGACGAGTCGGATCACGTCGAGCATATGGACATCCGGGCGGATCTCTCCTGCGGCCTGGGCGCGCTGCAAGAGGACTGCTCCCGCCTCGTGCATCGCTTTGTTCGCCTCATAGATTCTCGTTCCCGGAACATGTTTGGCAGCCATGATGACTGCTCCCATGCTCCGCCCGAAAGCCGCGAAGTCCATTTGGAGACGAAGCCAGCTCATCAAGGCGTCGAAAGGGACCGGAGCGCTGGCGAGTGCTTCAGCACGCGCCCTCAATTCATTGGTCTCATCCAGGAACACAGCTTCAAGGAGATCCTGACGCGTGGGGAAGTGGCGATACAGCGTACCGATGGCGACCCCAGCCGATTTGGCAATGTCCTCCAGGACGATGTCAGCGCCACGCTCCGAAACCGCGACTCGCGCCGTGTTCAGCAGGCTGGCATAGTTGCGCTGGGCATCAGCTCGCATGGGGCGGCTGGCTGGTGCTGGCTCGTGCATTTCATGTTCCTCCGTTCTCCTGGAGATACGGGTCCTTGACAAAGTGAGGAACCCTCCGTTATTATATGAGAGGGAAATCTGAGGGTCCCTCCGTTTAGTATGAGGAAGTAGCCTCATTTTATCACAGTCACGATTCATTTTCCAGGGAGAAGGAGAACTTTCCTATGCGTGTTTTTGTCACAGGAGCAACAGGCTACATCGGTTCCGCCGTCGTCCGGGAGCTCATTGGTGCTGGTCATACCGTTGTCGGCCTTACCCGTTCAGACAAGGGTGTCGAGGCCTTGAAGGAAGTTGGGGCCGAGGTGCAGCGCGGTATCCTTAACGACCTCGACAGCCTGCGCGCCGCTGCGGCGGCGGTGGACGGCGTTATTCACCTGGCGTTTGAGCACAACCTCTCGGACTTCGCGGCCTCGCTCACCACCGATCTGCGCGCCGTCGAGACGATGGGGACGGCGCTCGCAGGCACAGGTAAGCCATTCGTGATCACCGCGCACCTCAACGGGGAGGCATCGGAGAACGCGCTGCTCGCCCTGGCGGGAGTGCGATCAGTGGTCGTCTCTCTCTCTCCGTCTGTGCACGACGAGGATGACAGGCACGGCTTCGTACCGAGACTGATCAACATCGCACGCGCGAAGGGCGTCTCGGCCTATATCGGCGACGGGTCCAACCGCTGGCCCGCCGTTCATCGCCTCGATGCGGCGCACCTGTACCGCCTGGCCCTGGAAAGCGCCCCGGCGGGGTCACGGCTTAATGGGGTCGGCGACGAGGGTGTCCCCTTCCACGACATTGCCAGCGTCATCGGTCGCAATCTGAACCTGCCAGTGGTCAGCATTGCCCGCGAAGAGGCAGAGGCTCACTTCGGCTCTTTTCTGGGCAACGTGGTGGCAAGCGACTTCCCGAGGTCGAGTGCCCAGACCCAGGAACTCCTGGGATGGCGGCCTGTGCATCCGGGATTGCTCGCGGACATCGAACAGCACTATGTCAACAACTGAGATAAGGCTCAGGACCACTCTTTATAGCAACAGGTCATAAGGAGAAACGGACCTGGAGATTCAGAAACAGTTCTCAAGAAATCGAGGGAAAGCATGAAAGCAATCGTTCTCTACGAGTACGGCCCCGCGTCAAATCTCGCCTATGAAGATATCGCAGACCCCAGACCCTCCGAAGGCTCGGTGCTCGTGCGCGTCGCGGCCACCAGCATCAACCCTGCTGATTGGCGGGTACGCTCTGGCGCAGTCAAGGACTTCATTCCCATAGCGTTCCCCTACATCCCCGGCCTCGACCTCGCTGGCACCGTTGTCGAGGTGGGCGAGGGCGTCACCGGTTTCGAGCCTGGCGACCGAGTCATGGCTGTGGCTCGACATACCTACGCCGAACTCTGTACCGTCAAAGCCACCGACCTCGTCAAGATTCCCGATGGCCTGGAGATGACCACCGCTGCCGCGCTTCCACTGGTCAACGTCACGGGTGATGCGATGATACGGCTTGGTGCCAAGGTCCAACCCGGTCAGACCGTCCTCATCACCGGGGCTTTAGGTGGCGTCGGTCGCTCAGCGGTCTTCGCAGCATCGCAGATCGGGGCTCGCGTCATTGCTGGCGTTCGTGGCAAGCGACTGGACGCTGCTCGACACCTTCCCGGAGTGAGCGAGGCCATCGCCATCGATGATGATGCAGAGATTGAGAAACTCGGTCCTCTCGACTGCGTCGCCGACACCGTCGGTGGGGAGCGCGCCGGCCAGCTCCTTGCCAGGGTCAAGGAAGGTGGCACGTTTGGTTGTTTCCCAACGCAAAACCCGCGAAACGCTGCGCTGCATCCTACTATTCAGATCAATATTGTTATCGCGCCAGTCAACTCCGCAACGATCTTGCGCTATGCAGAGGCGGTACGCGATGGCAAGTTGACGATCCCAGTCGAGCGTATCATGCCGCTCGCTGATGCCGCCGAAGCACAGGCAATCGCCGAAAAGGGTGGTACTGCCAAGATTATCCTCACCGCCTGAACACGCGCGATCAGGAGTGCCCGCGACCGCCACGGTTTTCATCACCGTGGCGGTCGCGGGCCGTGATCTCTTCAATTACCACGGTTCGTTCGGTGTCTCACTGGTGGACTGGCCAAGACATGATGGCAGGACGACGTTGCAAAGGCACTCTCAGCTGCTCCTCTTTTCAGAGATGGTCGATTTCAACGCTTTGCGCTGATGCGTGTCCGTTTTGCCTCAAAAGGTGTGCTGATGCGCACCAATGTACGAGCCATATGAACCAAAATCAGGAGCATCCTCCCATGAACAGAAACACATTGAACGACTTTCGTCACAAGATCTATCGGTGCTTTGGGAAAGCCAGAGATGCCCTGTTCAATCTGGTCGACGCGCTCTCCAGCGAAGCAGCAGCCCACAGCTTTCCCGAATTGTCGTTCTCGCCATTCTTTGAGCGGACCTGGGCCAGCTTGTACGAAGCTCTGGAAGACGGTCAGATCGATGCAGCGCGGCTGCGCGAGGTGTTTGTGGACTTCGCGCCCCTGCCTCAAGCAGGTGAGTTCGTGTTTCTGGGCGTGGACACCAGTAACCTGTATCGCCCAGAGGCCGAAACAGCCGAGGATCGGACGCTGGTTCCGATGGCTAATCTGCCCAAGAACAGCCATGCGGCCAGTCCTGGTTGGGTCATGAGCCATGTGGTTCTCTTGCCCACCCAAGCTGGTCAAGGGACCTATGTGCTGGACACGGTGCGGGTGCGTTCGACGGAACAAGCGACAGAAGTTGCTGCCCGCCAACTGCACGCGGTAGTGGCCTTGTTGGTCGCACGTGGGTTGCATCCCATCATCATCGGCGATCGCTGGTACGCCTGCGCGCCGTTTCTGGTACGGCTGGCTGATGTGAGGGCGTGTAGCCTGTTGCGCGTCAAGAGCAATCGGGTGTTCTATCGCCCGGCTCCTGTACGTGTTCCCGGTCAGATCGGGGCCAGTCGCAAGGATGGAGACCGCTTTCAATGCAAGGATGAGAGCAGCCACGGGAAACCGGACGAGACCTGGGAAGGCGCTGACTCTAAAGGAGCGCGGGTCGAGGTACGGTGTTGGAAGCACTTGCACCTGCGTCCCGCCCGTTGGATAGAGGTCTCGGTGATCCAGATCATCCGTCATGGAGCCGCAGGTCGTGCGCGTGATCCCAAGATCAGTTGGTTTGTCTGGCAAGGCGATCTGCCTGCTCCTCTGGCTGAAGTCAGCCCGACGTATCGCTTGCGGTATTCGCATGAGCATGGCTATCGTTTCGACAAGCAGGAGTTGCTCTGGGATATCCCACGGCTGAGTACCCCTGAGCGCACCGAACGCTGGGCCCAAGTGGTGGCCTGTGCGCACAATCTGCTGGTCCTGGCTCGTCCACAGGTGGTGGGTTGCTATAGGCCGTGGGAGACGCACCACTCGGTGCTGACGTTGACGCAGGTACGACGGGCGATGCCCACCCTTTTGCAGCAGTTGGGAACACCCGCTCGACCACCACAACCACGGGGAAAAGCGCCAGGACGCGCCAAAGGCTTCCATCCCAAGCCCAGGACACGCCGTCCCGTGATCCGTAAAACGAGTAAAAAGCAGAAAAAGAGCAACAACGCCGCCGCCGCTTGAGGGTATTTGACTGATCTTTTCATCTTCACTCGTCTTTCTTGGCTCTGAGCCATCCATTCTATGGCTCAGTTAGGCTCGCGTTAGTTTAAACATCAAATGCTCAGAAAAAAGAGAGGAGTCGTCAAATAAACGCATCCTTCACCAAAATTGAGCCAGACCCATTTAGTAATCATATTTACAGTCACGCGACGGGTGTTTTCCCTCGTACCGCTATTTTTCCGACTGTTCGATCTAACTTACTATCCGTAAGTTCTGAGTATCGGAGAGTGTCGCTATCTCCCTTGGGCGAGATGTACAGGCACCGCTGTACGGCAAATGCGCGGCCAAAAGCGCTCGCCTCGCAGGCCCGGGCCAGCGCTGGCCCGGGCCGAGAGAACTCAGTCCCCGAGCGCGGCCGCCGGACTACGACGACAGTTCAGCGCGGCGCGACCACCAGGCCTCGGCGGCGGTCATTGCGCTCTCGGCCTCGTGGATGCTGCCGCCGACGAGTCCGGCGGTGGCGGCCCAGTGCAAGGGTATAAGGGCCAGAGCCCCGGGGAGCCAACGGTGCTCGTCGCGAGTCAGCGGTTCCGGAGCCGTGCCTTCGTAGGCGTCGAGCAGTCGTCGCGGATCGAGCCATGCGCCGCTCTGTGCGACGTCATTCAGGCTGCCCGCGATGTCGTACAGCCGCTCCCTGACCCTCGCGAAATCCAGGTCGAAGGTGGCCCATGAGCTGTCTGACAGTTCTCCCGCGTTGTGCAAGCGGTAATCCCCATGAATCGGAGTGCATGGCAGTTCGAGGCCCTTCCGGAGCTTGGAGAGCTCGCCAGTCAGTTGGCGCATCCGACGCACGACCGGCTCGCTGCCGGGTCCAAGCCGGCGGCGTGTGAAGCCGACCGAGTAACGCAGTTGCCCGAGTGTTCTGTGGTCGTCGAGAGGTTCGGGCGGACTGGGCTCCCAGACTGCTTTGAGCGCCGCGTGAAGACGTCCGAGCTCCTCGAATAGGCGGACGTAGGAGTCCTCGCTCGCCCGTGGCTGCACGTGACCGATGAACTCCTCAAGCTCAGCCCAACGATCAGCGACCCTCACGAGGTCGGAGCCGAACATCCGAATCGGCCGAGCGACTCGGACTTGGGTGCGCTGGAGCCGCTCGCGCAGGCGTCGCAGTCCAGCCACTCGGCCGCGCGTTACCCACGGCCTATGAACCCGGAGGACAACCGGCGGCTCAGCGTCTATTCGCACGTTGAGGTTGAACGAACCGCCGATGTCTGCCCATCCGGCCCCTCGCGCGACGCGGGTGATCAGGGCCGAGACGGCCGGATCATCTGGGCTGGCTCTAGATCCGAACCAGCGCGGCAAGGCAGGGGGAGAGGTCGAAGCTTCGATTCCGGTCATGGCAATGGCCCACCTTCATTTATGATGCTTATCGCAGATAGCCTTCTCAAAGAGAAAGCTCTTGAACCCGCTTACAAAGCCCTTTCCCTCGTTAAGGGAGGGAAAAGGCAACACCGAAATTACGTCAAACAATTATCAAATTTTGCCGCCATTTAGTAATCATATTTACACTGTCCAGGGAGCAGGACTGGCAGCAAGACATCTTGCCTCGATTTCCGCCAGTTCTATCGGACTCAGAACCATCTTTCCCTGGATAGCGAGAAGCAGACGCTGCATATTCGAACGAGAACGGCCTATGAACAGGACATCAACATTGTTCGCTGGCGTTCTGTCGTGCGTCACCTGCATCACGGTTCGATGCCCATCAGCAAATATGACCTCAACCCCTAGCTGACCTCTATCCAACTCGATCACTTCCCAACGAACGCCAGACACGGCGGAGAGACGCACCTCAACTCCTGGTAAATTCACTGAAGGGCTGACAGTTTTTGAACTGAAGGATGGGAACTTGCTCTGAATGTTGAGCCGCACAACCATTGGTTGCTTGAGAAACCACCTCTGGAGCAGTTCACGGTACTCGACATTTGTAAATTCACAGCAAAATAGTTCGTCTCATGTTCGCTTCTTTTAGCTGAAAAGTGTAAATGAGATCGCTTCATGTCTTGTTTTACGGCAGGTACACCGCACCCAAGCAGTAACCCTGCGCAGAAAAGCGCCTGATCGAGGCCCTCGACCAGGCGCTTCTTTTCCCTACCTTACTATAAATAAGATAATTCGATGAAGGGAAAAAATGAGTTACCTTAATCGCACATACGTCAGTGCTAGGTCCTCCTCCCAGGCTGCTCCCCCTCGTGACATTTCACCCTTACTGACCATCTTGTTGCTGTTGTTTTCTATGACAATGGTGACTCGCTGAGAAAAACTGGGCTCGTCGCGCCACCACTTGAGTTGATCTCCTGTCATGGTCACATCGTGTTTTCTTGAGATGCCACGTTCATCAAAGTAAAGCATAAAATATTTCTTAGCCACATCGTCGCTGCCAAAAATAGCGACACCGCTAGGAATGTTGGGGTCGTCAATCTCTGAATGCATGATCAAGAAAGCGCCGCCCTCAAGCCAATCAAAAGTGGTACGGCCATGCAAAGTAATACCGGGAAGGTAGGGATGGGATCCGATGGTTTGCCATTCGCCCACTAAAACCTTAAAGGGTTCAAGCGCTGGATTTGGGATTAATGCTTCTCTTCCGATTTTTTTCCTCCATATTCTTGATTATAGCTATGATGTTCCAAAAGTCAAGACAGGTTTTGGGCACAAATAAGATAAAACTCAACCATACGAGGAAAGCCGACTACTGCCCAAATGCACCAATGGCGGATTGAGAGCATCATGCGAACCGATATCGCCTGTTTTTTCGTGCGGGCTGGCGTTGGTTTTGCGCGAGACGTATTTGGTAAATGACCCACCAAGTGGATCTGCCCACGGGATGCGCAACGAGATGACAGCAAGCTAGCAGCGTAGAGAAAAAAGAGACCTTTAATGAGAAAGAAACAAAACATACTCTCATGAGGAGGTCTCTTTAGGTATGATACCGAACCCAAGCATCGAGGTTCAAACTTCTCCTGTAGATCATCCCTCGGTTCCTGCGTGGTTTGCCGAAGTGGTTATCCTCTCTCAGCACCTCGCAACGAAAGGGCTGCTTGAAACCTTTGCCCATCAAGTTCGCTTAGTGAGAGGCCGTTTCGGCAGCTATGAACCGCTTGATTTTCTGGCCTTGTTAATCGGCTATGCCATGAGCGGAGAACGAACGCTGGCCGACTTCTTTCATCGCTTAGCTCCCTTTGGGGCTGCGTTCATGGCTCTGTTTGGACGGGCTCGCCTTCCCCATCACTCCAGCTTGAGTCGTTTCCTCGCCAGCGTCGACCATCCCTGCTTGGAAGCGTTTCGCACGCTCTTCGAGCAGAACAGCTTTGCTGAGGGGTGGACCACGGAGACGATCGGTGGAATTTGGGATCGGCAGGGTCGTCGTTTTATCGTCTTTGATGTGGATGCTACCCGCCAAGCAGCCCAGCAACGTGCCTTGCCCTGTGATCCAACGCTTCCTCCCCCTCGGCGCCGACTCGATGCGGTCTGTGCACCAGGCTACACTGGGCGAAAACGAGGCGAGGTTGTCCGTACTCGCACTGTCATTCTTCAGATGCACACCCGTCAATGGATCGGCACTTACGCGGGCCGAGGCAATGGCGACTATCAAGGAGAGCTTACTTCGGCACTTCGAGCCATTACAACCTACTTGAAGCTCTTTACTCTCACTCCAGAGGTCGCGCTGGTTCGTCTTGATGGGCAATATGGTGACACAGTAGCCATTACGCAACTGATTGAAGCAGGCGTGCATCTGGTCACACGGGCGAGAGGGTATCGAGTCCTGGAACACCCTCAGATCCAACGCGTCCTGGCTCATCCACCAACCGCATCCGTGACGAGAGTGAACAGCGAGGAGGTCGTCGAGGTGTTTGATGGAGGCTGGTTACCATTGGATGAGGGAGTGCCTCAAACGCGCATCATTGTGGCTCGACACCACGTCCCCACATCAGGAAAGAGGACTTCGGTCGGCAAGTGTATCGGAGAGTGGGTCTATGAGGTCTTCATCACGACATTGCCTGCCGACGGCTTCCTCGTCGAGGATGTGCTCGATCTCTATCACGGGCGGGGAGCCTTTGAAGCGGTGCTTGCGGATGAAGATGTCGAAGAAGATCCCGACCGCTGGTGTTCGTACACCCAGTGCGGACAAGAGCTCTGGCAGATCGCGTGTCAATGGGTGTGGAACCTTCGGCTTTCCCTTGGGCAGGCCATGCAACAAGCTGAGCGGCGCGAGATCGAGTGGGCACCTCCCAAACAAGCACCCCCTTCACTCAAGGCTGTGGAGGACGCTCCCCGGGAGTATGGCCGCGGGCCTTGGGCGAGAGCGTTCGGAGCGGCAACTGGTCGCTTCGGAGCCGACGCCTTCGTACTGCAAGAGGATGGCAAGCTCCGCTGTCCAGCAGGATCAAGCCTCTGGCTGAGCGAAGTTCGTCAAGAAAATGAGTTTACGCAACGTGCCACGTACCTCGGCTTCCGAAGAGATTGTGAGCCTTGTGCTCTCAAAGAGCAGTGTCTGGGGCGAGGCGCTAAAGGCAACCGTGCCCGCAGGGTGAGTGCTGTGCGTCGTCTCTTGCCCCCACCTGCCACAATTTTGCGAACGCCCATGATGCTGGGATCAATCCGCTGGGTAGATGTGGCGGGGCGAGCACTTCGCCGTACTTGGACGACTCATTGGCGAAGCCAATACGTTGAACTCATCCCGCTCGTCGAGTTCCCGCAGCGTGTTTTTCCTCCACGTCGCCACCCTCGTGCTATCCGTTCGCACTATCGCTGGAGTTGGCCTGATCGGCTCGCACAGAATGCCTGGTGGGGACCCCCCCAACTCCGTATTACGGTCGCGGGCGTTCCCACCACTCTTGCTATCAACTAACGAAGGAGGAACAAGCAAGCACAACACCTTTTTTGATGAGTGATCTTCCCTTCCCTCTGAGCTGATCATGAGGGCCAAGCACTCCTGTCTGTTTCCATTAACCTCTTCAATATATTTATTGATTGCTTGCTGTCACCTCATTGCGCATCCCGTGGGTTTTTTCTCTTTGGTGGTCCCGTCTGCTTGCTCCTGGTTGGTGCTACGTTTGAAGCCGAGTCGACAGTCAGGATCTCCTGCCGGGATGCACGTTTTGTCGTAGCGCTCTTTGACGTAGACGCGGTCGTTGTTTTCCTTGTAGGATAGGAGGCCGACGAGTTGCCATCAAGGCTGGTACTTTTCCGACCCCCCTCCTCCGAACCGGACTTGCAGGTTTCCGAGCATCCGGCTCTCTAGTATCGTTGTCTTGCCTGTTTTTGCAAGGCTTTGACATCCGCGAGCTTGATGGTTTGTCGCCTCAGAGGACGTCCAGCATGGATATCCTCATGACACGTTCGACAGAGGGGCATCGTCTTGCGGTGAAGCGCAATCATCCGCTTCATCCATTCCGGTTTCTCACGACCGGGATAGCGGTGCAGGTGTTTCAGCGCTCGGATATGGTGAATCTGGATCTCTTCTGTTCCCCCACAGAGTTCACAGTATCCAGCCAATAACCTGTCGATGAGCTCTGTTCGACCTGTCCATAGGCGCGACGGTTGCTCCTCAAGGATTGCCTTGATATCCCACTTGAGCGATATCCCACCCCAAGTGGCTACAAGCGGTTTTTTTTCCTTGTCGTGGCAGGATAGTTTGAAGTCCAGTACACTTGCGATCATCTGCCACGAGCTCGGCCCCGTATTTCTCATAAATGTCAGGCACTGTCACCCGAAACTTCGATGCCAGCGTCTTTGTTAATGAGCACTCCATGACCCACTTCAAGTGGTTAAGTGTGTGCATGTTGTAGGCCAGTCGATAATAGTTGGCGATTCCCCGATATTCGAGTTGATAGGCCGTAATGATCGTAAAATCACTCTCATTCAGCAACTCTGCCCGGTGAATAGCCTTCTTTCCCTTCTTGTAGCGTCGGCACTTTTCTGCGATGACGTCTCGAGGTACTCTCAGTCCGATCTTTCCGTTGACGCTTCTACGGCGTGAGCCGTCTCGTCTACGGCTTTGCTTCGCATCGTCCTGAATGGTGGTCACTTCATAGCCAAGAAATCGTGCGGCCTCGCTTCTCGCGTGGGTGATGAGCGTTTTCGCCTTCGAGAGCTCCAGTTTGAGTTCGTCGCGTAAAAATGCTCCAATGTGCTGCTTGATTTCTTCCGCTTCTGCCTTTGGTCCGACGAAACCCAGCAGGAAGTCGTCCGCATAGCGAACATACTTGAGACGTCGATAGTCGGGGTCAAGAGGATCGATGGAGGGGATTTGCTGAGCGTGTTTGCTCAATTGCCTTGCCTTTTCAGCGTTCCCTTTCCTTCGCTGATAGTGGGCTTGGTTGATGAGCTGCACATACTCAGGGTTTCTCCGCCTGATTCCTCCTCGGGTATACATGGGAATGAGAACAGTTTCGACATAGGTGTCCAATTTATCCAGCAGGATATTTGAAAGGATAGGGCCGATCACACTGCCCTGTGGAACTCCACTGAGCGTTCGGTGAAACTGCCAGTCTTCCAGGTACCCTGCGTCGAGTAATGCCTGCATGAGCGTGAGAAATCGCCCATCCAGGATATGCTCACTGAGGGTTTGGAGGAGCAATTCATGATTCAGACTCCCAAAGCAGTCCGAAATGTCGCCCTCAATGTACCAGACGCTACCTCCCCAGTTGTGATAGATTTCTCTGAGTGCCGTATGACATCCACGCCCTGGGCGAAATCCGTGTGAAGAATGGCTAAAGTGGGGCTCGAAGTACGCCTCCAGGATCTGGCGGATCACTTCTTGCAACAATTTGTCAGACCACACGGGCATACCTAGCGGGCGCTGTTTCCCATTTTTCTTCAAAATGTAGGTTCGTCGGGCTGGTTTCCAGCGGTACCGCTCATGTCGCAAAGCTTCAATGATGGTCCCAACCTTTTCCAGTGACATTCCGTCTGGAGTTTCATCGGTAACGCCTTTGGTCATCGCGCCAGCATTCCGATAAATTTTGCCATAAGCGCTCAGGTACAGATCAGTATTGAACAATTGTCGATAGACTCGTTCGAGAGGCAATCCTCGTTTGCCTCGCTCGTGAACAAGCTCCAAATAGGCTTTGGCGCTCTGCATTACGCATACCTCCGTCTTTGGATACTTTCCGATACCTACCCTGCCTACCTTTATCAAAGGGTAAGCTCTGGTCTCCTTTCGGAGACTGCCCCTTCGCCTTACAAGGTGCTCATGCGCCTTGCGGTGGCTACTATGGGGGTTCCGTCGTCGTGGGGCTCGCGCCCTTTAGACGATCCCGCATTTACGCTCATGAGACGTCATAGTGCGTGTAGGTGCCCGTTCGTTTCCTTTCCCCGTTCATTTTCGGGTACTCACCAGAGAGAGTGTTTGACATCCTGGGCCAACAGATGCCTATTCTGGTGTCACCGCTTCAGGTATGCTGCGGTGGGTGTACGCTTGCACCGTTGGAAACTTGGGTTCAGCAAATACAGCTTCACCATGCGCACAGGACTTGCAGCTCGTCACCCTCCATACCTTCAGGTTTAGCTGCTTTAATGCCATGCTCTTGTCCTCTTTGGGTTTCCCCTCCAAGTAAGGCATTGTCCTAGAGGTCACAACTCTCAACCTCTCCGCCTTCAAGGCGGAATCTCACGAGCGCCGAAGCGGCGCACGACCCAGGCATAAATATGCTTCACGTCAAAGGCGACGGTTTCGCCCAGACCTGGGATCTCCTGCTGCAGATCGCGTACCGTGGCTTGCAACAAGGCGGGGTCCAACTGCCGCAATTTCTCGCCCAACCAATAGCGACAGGGAAGGGTAGCCTCGACATCAAAGCCGTAATCGGCCCGGTCATCCAGCTTGAGATCAAAGCCCAGCTCAATGACGAGCAAGGGATGTTTGAGCAGAAAGTCGCGCAGTTGTTTGGCGTAGATCAAGCCTTCCTTAAGACGGACGAGGAAAGCTTTGATATAGGCAGTGAGAGAGTGGCCGTGGGAGCCGCAACAGGCCGAACGTTGGGCTTGCCATTGCTCGACTGTGGACCAGTCGAGCAGGGAAAAGAAGGCGCGGTACTCCTTAATCAGCGGATCAGTTGAGAGCATGTTCGTCATGGTGGACTGGTCATAGAGGGAAGAAGAGGGTATCATAACCAAAACTCCTTTTGTGTGTGATGTGGTTATGAATACTCTGCAAAAGGAGTTTTTCTTGTGTCAAGGGAAAAAGACGTTTTTCCTGAACATCAGGCAGCATTCGAGCGATGAGTTACTTGCTCTAGCTTTGATTGAAAGGGGGATCAGGTTTCAACTGGCAAGTTACCTACTCTTGTTTTTTCTGGAAGATCGGCTCGATCCGAAATCGCGGAATTCCCGATTTCGAGAAATGAGTTACTTGCACCCCTCCATATGATGCTTAAAAGGGTGCGCACTCGAATTGGGCAAAAAAAGTTGGTGTCATCGCCGAGGTTGATAGAGGACTTCTCACCTTTTCTGGGAATGGGTGCTGACTGTAGGCAGAGAAGAGCAAGATGGGAGAAGTTTTTCCTGATCGACTTCTGGTAGACTATCCGTACGTCGCGAACACTTGCAAATTGCAAGTACATTACGGTGACATTCCTTTTAAGGAGAAAAATGTGAGAAAAATAGTTGCTTCGATGCTCATGGCTCTGGATGGTGTTGTTGAAAATCCAGAGTGGACTGTTCAATTTAGGCGTGAAGACTCACAAAAATATAAATCCGATGAGCTTTTTGCCAGCGATGCACTCCTTCTGGGGCGCAGAACCTATCAGGAATTTGCAGCCGGCTGGCCGAGCATGCAAGGAACTGGGAAGTATGGGGAGCGCATGAACAGCCTGCCGAAGTTTGTGATCTCCACCACGCTCTCAGAAATGGAGTGGAACGCCAGCTTGCTCACAGGCAATCTCGCGGAGGAAGTCTCCCGGATCAAGCAGCAACCGGGGCAGGATGTGTTGATTTTCGGGAGTGGAGAGCTGGTCCACAGCCTGATGTCCCTGGACCTGATCGATGAATATCGGCTCATGGTCTTCCCGGTCGTGGTGGGTAGCGGCAAGCGTCTCTTCCGAGAGGGAAGCGAGAAGAAGGTGCTGAAGCTGATCGAGACCAGGACCTTCAGCTCCGGCGTCATCGTCCTCACCTACCAACCAGATCAGCCTTAGCCGGAGCGGAGCTAGACCAAACGCTGGCAACTCTCATCGAGACGTTTGGAGGTGCATCTCGTTGCGCAACCCGTGGGTATAAGGAGGAAGAGATGCATCGGATATAGCTCTGTATGTGTGGCGGTGCTTTGCTCGTTTTGCTGGCCTGGAACATAACAGCGCAGGCGGTTTCTGCCGCAAGCATGCATCTGAACAGACCGCAGGTAGCTTGTAAAGTTGTTCTCGTCAACGAAGTATTCTCGCTCGGAACTGTTATTCTTTCAACATAGTACGTCTTCGTGCAAAGCATACGTCGATGTCAGACCGGACAAACCAAACGCCGTGGAGGTTCTTTCCATGAATGGCCTCCCCAAGCTCGCGATCACGATCGGAACCTCTTCTGAGGGAGGGAAGAGTACACATGATACGGTCGAGGTGTTTGCGAGCGGATGTGAGGGTTCTTCAAGTTCACAAAAATCCAAGAGGAAAAAGGAGAGAGAAATGAAAGCCATTGGCATTGTTTCTGAAAAGATTGGTGGTTCCGAGCTTTTGGAAGTGGTAGAGGTTGCGAAACCGGTACCTGCTGCTGGGGAAGTGCTCTTGCGGGTGAAAGCTGCGGCTTTAACACCGGATGAACTCACATGGCCGGAAACATGGTATATCCATGGGGATAGCGCCCAGCCACGACCACGCCCTATTATCCCCGGCCACGAGGTCTCGGGGATTGTTGAAGCAGTTGGTGGGGGAGTGACAGCGTTTCAAGGAGGCGATGAAGTCTATGGGCTTCCCCGCCCTGATCGTGATGGCGCCTGGGCTGAATATGCCATTGTCACTCCCAATCAGATTGCCCTACGACCCCGATCAGTCAGTCATGAAGAGTGTGCGGCTCTCTCCCTCTCGGCGCTCACCGCCTGGCAGGCACTCTTCAAGAAGGGGAACCTGCAAGCCGGACAGCGTATCCTCATCCAAGGTGCCGCTGGTGGTGTGGGGAACTATGCCGTCCAGCTTGCTCATCTCAAAGGCGCATACGTAATTGCCGTGGCTTCTGGACAGCACCGCGAGACCCTGCTCTCTCTTGGTGCCGATGAAGTGATCGATTACACCACCACCAACGTTGCTGAAGTGGTGAGTGATATCGACTTTATCTTCGACGTAGTCGGAGCCTCGGTGATTGAAGCAAGCATCAAACTGCTCAGACCAGAGGGTACATATGTAGGAATTGCTGGTACCTCCAATCTGGTGAGTAAATATGCCGAGCAGTACCAGAAGAAGGGGGTCTGGTTCATCGTTGAAGCCAACGTCGATGATCTTACACAGCTTGCTCGCTTCACCGATGAAGGGCACCTGAAACCACTGATCGAGAAAGTGTATCCTCTAGAACAGGCTCGTCAAGCCTACGAGCGCCTCTCAGAAGGTCATCTGCGCGGAAAACTAGTTCTGAGTGTCTAGAACAGACGCAAGCTCTGTTTGGGAATTTGTGCAAAAGTTGGCTCTTGCCCAGTTAGGGAGCCTCGATCAGAATGACTATTCTTCCTGGGCAACGTCGCCCGGGTGTGCCAGGCGCCCCAGGGGGTAGCGGCCACCTGCCGCTGCTTGTACTCCTCATCGAGGACACCCACCATGCGCGTGTCCTCCACCGGGCCGGGCTCGACGACGTTGACCGTGATGCCTCGCGGGCCTAGTTCCTGGGCGAGATACCGGGCGAATTGTGTCAGTGCGGCCTTGGCCATGCCCAGTGCGATCATGCTCTCCCGGGGATGGCGGCTGAGGCCGGTACCGAGATAGATGATGCGTCCCCAGCCCTGTTCAGTCATGGCGAGCAGAACGGCTTTGGTGACCGCGAACGCCGCACGCATCTCGTCGTCGAGCTTGCCACCCAGTTCTTCCCGCGTCATGTCCTGAAACGGAATTGTCAACTTGGCGAGCCTATCTGCAAAGAGCTGAACGATATAATAGAATAACCTCATGAAAAAGAGTCCATCTGCTTTCCCCTACAACGGATTTCGTTTTCCTCCAGAAATTATCAGTCACTGCATCTGGCTCTATTTCCGTTTTTCCCTCAGCTATCGCGATATTGAAGAGGTCATGGCTGAACGGGGCGTGGTGCTGACATACGAAACCGTTCGTCAATGGTGTCAGAAATTCGGCCAGAGGTATGCCAATGAGCTGAAACGCCGTCATGGCAAGCGAGGAGACAAATGGCACCTGGATGAAGTCTTTCTCAAAATCAGCGGGAAGACCCACTACCTGTGGCGGGCCGTTGATCAGTATGGCAATGTGCTCGACATCCTAGTACAAAGTCGACGTGACAAACAGGCAGCGAAGAAGTTCTTTCGCAAATTGTTGAAGGGGGGTACAGTATGTGCCACGGGTGATCATTACCGACAAGCTAAAGAGCTATGGAGCAGCGAAACGAGACATCTTGCCTGGCATTGAGCACCGCCAACACAAGGGCTTGAACAATCGGGCAGAAAACTCACACCAACCCACCAGACAACGAGAACGAACCATGCGGCGCTTCAAATCTCCTGGTCATGCCCAACGCTTTCTTTCTACCTTTGGCCCGATCTCCGATCATTTTCGGCTCAAACGACATCGTCTCAACTCCTCAGTCTATCATGCCCTTATACAGGATCGCTTCCAGATCTGGAACGAGGTAACCAGCGGGAAAACAGCAGCTTAAACTCTCCTCAATCTTTTGCCTCTTTCTTTCCTCTCATCGTTCTTTCTAGAAAAGCTCTTCTATCTTCTCATTAAGTTGACAATACCCTTTTAGATATACTGTATCTGCTCTCCTTAAAGCCCCTGTAGGGATCAAAATCTTTCTTAAATGGCCCCTTTCATCTACATGAAAATGGCCCTTTTAACAGGTCCTTTATCAGAGTATACTTCTTGGTGTCAGTACAAGGCAAGAGCACGAACGCTGCATTGCAGAAAGGAGAGAAAACAGTGATCGACAAAGGACAACGCATACAAGCGATCGCCATTACCGCCTTTGGCGGCCCTGATCAACTCAAGCTTGTGGATCTGCCTGTGCCACCCTGTGGCCCAGAGCAGGTCCTCATCAGCGTCCAGGCAGCCGGCGTCGGGATGTGGGATGTGAAAGTGCGGCAAGGAAGCGTCGTATTAGAAGGGCAACAGTTTCCGCTCGTGCTTGGTTGGGAATCAGCAGGGATCATTGCAAAGGTAGGAGAGGCAGTCACGGGATGGGATGTGGGAACCCACGTGATCTGCGCGACATACCAGGTCGGCATTGGTCATTATGCTTCTGCCGTGGCTGTCCCTGCGAATCTCGTCGCTCCAATGCCCTCCTCGCTCGATGCCCTGCACGCATCTGCCCTTCCCGTCAACGGGCTGACCGCTTACCAGGCGATTTTCGAACTGCTGAAGATCCAACCGGGAGAAACGCTCTTGATTACCGGTGCGGCGGGAGGAACCGGCACGTTTGCTGTCCAACTGGCTGCGCGCGTTGGAGCACACGTCATGGTCACTGCAAGGAGCGAGCACCACCCGTACCTTCAGCAACTGGGAGCCAGCGAACTCATTGATTATACGCAAACGGACTTCGCGGAGGCTGTCCACGCGGCTCATCCTGAGGGCATCGATGCGGTCCTGGACTGTGTTGGGGGAGAGACAGCGGCAAGAAGTCTGCAGGTGGTACGCGAGAGGGGGCGGCTCGTCACGATTGTCGACCTTGAGCAGGTGACACCCACCCGTCATATTGACACGCACCTACTCTACTTCCGCCCTGATGGGCGACAATTGGCCGAACTGACGAAGCTCGTCGACCAGGGCCAGCTCACCGTTCACCTCGACCAGGTCTTTCCGTTGGAACAAGCGAAACAGGCCCATGAGCGACTGGAGGCGCGGCACCATCAAGGAAAAATCGTGCTCAATGTACCAGGATGAAGACCCTCTATGGTCAAGTCCTAAAAAACCATGAGGAGGTAGTGTCAACGCAAGGACAATTGTTGAGTTTATCGCCAGAAATTCTGGAGAGAAGTGGGCGCCGGCCCAAAATCTTCTCGGAAGAAAGCCTTCTGAAAGACCTCAAATGAAGGTTCAGTGGTAAAAGCTCATCAAGAGAAAGATGTACGTTGACAATACCGTTTTCTGTTGTAAATAAGCGCTGCAACGGAGAGCCCTCAAAGCCGCCCCTGAAAGGGCCCGGGGCAGATGCTCATTGCTCCTGCCTCTCCGGGAAACGCACGTATTGCATACACACACTTTTTCATCGCTTGTGACAACCGATGTCACAGAAGAGGGATCATCGCCATTGCATGATATTTTTTGCGGTTCAAAGCAGGAAAACATCGTTGCCACCAGGGATGGGGATACGTGAAAGGGAGAGAGACAGTATGATGTTCAATCCACAAAGCAGCGAGTCAAGCATGCTCACATCGCGTGAAACGCTCCTCAGCACGCTTGAGACACTTCCTGATGCGTTGTTTGTCGTCGATGACGCCACAACGATTGTGTATGCCAATGCGAGCGCGCAGACCATGCTCGGCACCACACAAGAGGCGCTTGTTGGAAACAGCTTCTGGTGCCTCGCTCCTCACCTGGTGAGCACAACGCTCTACCAGGCGGTGCTCAAGGCCAGACAGACGCGGAAACTGACCGACGTGGAATATCGTTCCCCGGTGACCCAGACCTGGTTCCATGCACAGATCTCGCCCACCGGAGTGGGCCTCGCGGTCGTGTTCCAGGAAAACACGGAACCAACGCAGTGCCAGGACGCCCTTCGCCAAAGTGAACAGCGGTATCGGGATCTCCTGGAGCACAGTGCTGAGCGGATCGCGATGTTGACACCGGAGGGACTGATCCTGGAGATCAGTCAGCGTCCCTTGACGGACGCGCAGGTCCAGCTTGAGGAGGTGATTGGCAAACCGCTCACCGCTGTTTCCTGGTGGTCGTCTGTCCCGCATGCCCAAAGGCAATTAGGTGCGGCGATTGAACAGGCCAGACAGGGAGTGACAGTACGCTTTGAAGCCCGCATAGACCCACACCCAGGAAGATATCTCGACCTTGCTGTGACGCTGACGCCCCAATGTGCGGCGAATCAGCAGGTCGAGTATCTGATCTGTACGGGATTCGATATTACCCAGTACAAGCACGTGGAAGAGGAACTTCGTACGATGCTCGATACCGTGCCCCAATTTGTCTGGGTCAGGCGGCCTGATGGTTCCATCGCCTACTATAATCGACGCAAGCACGACTATGCCCATATGATGTCCGAGCAATGCCCAGAGGATGAATGGCTCCAGCACCTGCCTCCCGCTGACCGGCAGTGCATCCAGGGCATGTGGCCCACAGCCCTCCGAACGGATATCACGTCTGATGAAGCGGCCTCGCTTCAGTTTGTACATCCTGAGGATCGAGAACGGGTCCTGGCTCTTCAGCGCCAAGCATTCGAGACAGGGGAACCCTATGAGTATGAATATCGTCTCAGGGAGAGACAGCCGGGCACCTATCGCTGGTTTTTAGCACGGGGTGTGCCTCTGCGAAACGAGGCGGGGCAGATCATCCAATGGTTTGGCACCTGCACTGATATCCAGAGGCAGAAACAAACCGAGGACGCCTTGCGTCAAAGCCAGGAACGCGTGAACCATCTCATGAATTCTAGCGTGATCGGGATCTTTTTCGCCGAAGGCGACGTGGTGGTGGAAGGGAACAACACCTTCCTGAGGATGACGGGCTATAACCGAGACGAGCTGTGCCGGCAGTGTATCAACTGGGGCAGTTTCACCCTGCCAACCTCGAAGCCCTCGCTGTTCCAGCAAGTGCACCAGGAACTGGTCGTGCAGCAAGATACCACGCCCTTTGAAGCCGAACTCGTGTGTAAGGATGGCAGCCGCCTGGACGTGCTCATGGGAGGAGTGGCCTTTCATGGTGAGGTGCTCCAGGGCATCGGCTTTGTGTTGGACAACTCAGCCCGCAAGGAGCTGGAGCAGCGCAAAGATCACTTTCTAGGGATGGTCAGCCATGAACTCAAGACACCGCTCACGTCCTTGAAGCTGCAAACGCAACTATTACGAAAGCAACTGGGAAAGCAAGGCATCTACAACGCGGATACCGTTCTTTCCCGGATGGAGGCACAACTCAACATGGTTACCCGATTGGTCGGAGAGTTGCTCGACCTCTCCAAAATTCAGGCTGGCACCCTGGAGTATGCCCAAGAAACGGTGAATATGGACGACGTGCTCCAGGAGGTCGTTGAGATCGTGCAACAGATGCAGACGACCCATACCATCGTCGTGCATCGTGCCGCGTCCCCCCCTCTTCTGGTCGGGGATAAGGACCGGCTCGAGCAAATGTTGCTGAACCTGATCAGCAACGCGATCAAATATTCCCCAGGAGCCAACACGATAGAGGTGGATAGCAAGACCTCCGAAGAGGCCGTGACGCTCAGCGTGCATGATCAGGGTATCGGCATTCCACAAGAGCAGCACGAGAAAATCTTTGAGCGCTTCTATCGGGCGGTTGCTCCACATCAGCGCGCCTTTCCAGGCCTCGGAATGGGCTTGTATATTGTCGCGGAGATTGTGAAATACCATGGAGGATCCATCACGATGGAGAGCGAAATGGGAAAAGGATCAACTTTTCAGGTGACGCTTCCCCGGAAAAGAACATAAGGAGCGCATATGGAGACGTTCCAGCCACAAGCATGGAATGATGTTCTTGCTGTCAAGCGTATTCTCATTGTCGAAGATGATCCCATCCTTGGCAATCTCCTGCTGGAAGTGCTCCAGGAGGAGGCAATCTATCAAGGGCATCTTGCCCCGAGCGGCGAGATGGCGCTGAATATGCTGCAAACGATCACGCCTGATTTGTTTCTCCTCGATTATCATCTCCCTGGGATGAATGGGCTGGAACTCGCCGACCAGTTGCAGCGTAGAGAAGGAGGTGAGCACACACCCATCCTCCTGATGAGTGCCGATTTGCCACAAGAAAGCGGCGCCTTGGATCATCTCAGAACGCTCCAGAAACCCTTTGATCTGGAGACGCTGCTGCAATTGATCGCACATCTTCTTGCATGAGAAGGACAAGAGTTTTTTACCAGAAAGTGATGGTGATCGTATTCATCCCTTTCTGGTAAGTGATGGTGATCGTTGCCGCCATTCCCCTCATTGCAGGTGCATGGCTGCGTTACGTCGGCCTGCTTTGCCTGGTCTTGTGTACTGGAACACTGACCATTTTTGTGATTGCGCCAGCAGTGACCGGATTTCCGCGCTCGCCCTGTATGGTGAGTTTCTCTTAAAGGATGTCGTGCTGGCTGCTGCCACCGCGTGAGCATCATAGCGATGGATGCAGCCAAACAAGCACACAATAAGGAGAGCAGTTGACTACCTAACGCTTCATAGATGAGGATGTACCTCGGGCAATTCGTCTGCGCTCTCCCTGAAACTCATTGCTCTGCTGGATACGCCTCCTGATGCGCCGATCTTTCTAGATCAGAAAGCCATGATCCAGGATGTTAATACAAGAGCCGCCACCATGCTTGGGACAAGCACGAACTGCCTGGCAAGCTGTTTGGCAGTGTGCGCCACGCTCGAAGGATTCCCTACAAAGATGCGCAGGGGGCGATTCTGCACTGGATTTCACATGCACAGACATCGATGTTTAAAGCGGGCCGAACAGACTGAAGAGGCCCTGCGCCAGAGCCAGGAACGGGTGCGCACACTGATAAACTCAACGAGTATCGGGATCACCATTGGCGAAGACGATGTGATTGTGGAGGCCAATATGTCTTTTTACGCATGACCGGTTATCCCCGGGAAGATCTCTGTCAACGAAAGATCAATTGGATGCAGATGGCCCCTCCAGAATACAAAGCCTATATCAAGCAGGCACATGAGGAACTCGCACGGCCCTGCTCGATGACCCCTTGTACTCGATAATTCTGCCCACAAAGAGAAGGTAGGTCGACAACCACCATACAACAATACAGCTCGATGTCAGAGGCGAAAAACCTCTTCACCGAGACACGGGCCATATGAAAGGGAGAGAGACAGTATGATGTTCAACCCACAAAGCAGCGAGTCAAGCATGCTCACATCGCGTGAAACGCTCCTCAGCACGCTTGAGATGCTTCCTGATGCGTTATTTGTCGTCGATGACGCCACCACGATTGTGTATGCCAATGCGAGCGCGCAGACCATGCTCGGCGCATCACGAGAGCAATTCCTGGGGAACCCCTTCTGGCGCGGTGCTCCACAACTCGTGAGCCCCTCACTCTATCAGGCAGTGCTCAAGACCAGGCAGACCCAAGAGCCAACCGAAGTGGAGTATTGGTCTCCCATAACCCAGACCAGGCTGCACGTGCAGCTCGCTCCGACCATGGGGGGGCTCACCTTGCAGTTCCACAACGTGAGAGCACGAGCCCGACGCCAGGAGATGGTTCCCCTCAGCGAACATCTCTACGCTGATATCCTGGAGACTGTCTCTGACCGGCTCGTGATCTTGACCCCTGATGGGATGGTCCTGGCCATCAGTCAGCGCCCCTTAGAGGACGCACACCTCCGGCGAGAGGAAGTGGTCGGGAAACCGTTCACCGAAACTCCCTGGTGGTCGTATGCTCCACCTGTCCAGCAGCAATTACGCGCAGCGATTGAACAAGCCAGTCGGAGCGAAATCGTGCACTTTGAGACCAGGATACGCCCACAAGAGGGGTGGTATCTGGATCTTGCGGTGACGATGACCCCGCATCTGAATGCTGACAGACAGGTCGAGTACCTCATCTATACCGGGCTGGATATCACCGCGCGCAAACGAGCAGAAGAAGGACTCCGTGTCCTGATCGATACCATTCCCCAATTCGTCTGGATCATGCGCCCCGATGGCTCGTGTGAATACTGTAACCAACGCTGGTGTGACTCTACCAATATGACTTCTGAACAAGCTCAAGGGGATGGTTGGCTCCAGGCCATCCACCCCGATGACCAACAACGTGTCCTGGAGAGGTGGCAGTGTGCCGTCCAGACCGGCAGGCCCTATGAAGCGGAACAGCGCCTGCGCCATGGCACGACCGGGGAGTATCGCTGGTTCCTTGTTAGAGGAGCGCCACACAGGGATGATCAGGGCACGATCCTGAAATGGTTTGGGACTGCTACCGACATTGACGAGCAGAAACAGGCTGAACAGAGAATCAAAGCCAGTGAGCAGAACTGGCGCGTGCTGGCTGAAACACTGCCGCAACTGGTGTGGACAACGCAGCCCGATGGCCGTGTTGACTACTGTAATCAGCGCTACTGTGACCTGACGCAGGCCGATTTCGAGCAGATACGGGACTATGGATGGCGTCAATTCCTGCATCCCGAAGATGCCGAGCACACGCTTGCGCTTCGGCAGCAATCCCTTGCCACCGGTGAACTCTTTGAGAACGAATGTCGTATCAGAGATGGGCGAACTGGAGCGTATCGCTGGTTTTTAGCCCGCGCGCTGCCGGTGCGCGATGCAACCGGTCAGATCCTCAAATGGTTTGGCACCTGCACTGACATAGAGGAGCAGAAACAGGCTGAGCAGCAGCTCAAAACCAGTGAGCAGAACTTTCGCACGCTCGCCGAAATGGTGCCGCAACTGGTGTGGACCATGTGGCCCGACGGCCGTCTAGACTACACGAATCAGCGTTATCGCGACGTAACGCAGGCCAATCTTACCCTCGAAGGAGACGATATATGGCGTCAGTTCGTGCATCCAGAGGACATTGAGCGGACACTGGCGATCCGGCACCAATTACTCAGAATAGGGGAAATCTACGAGAACGAATATCGTCTTAAGGATGGACGGACTGGAGAGTACCGCTGGTATTTAACCCGTGCGCTCCCAGTCCGCGATGAAGCGGGTCAGATCCTCAAGTGGTTCGGCACTGGCACTGATATTGATGACCAGAAGCGCGTCGAGGAAGCTTTACGCCAGAGTCAGGAACAAGCGAGCATCCTGATGAACTCCAGCATTATCGGGATTCATATCATCGAAGGTGAACAGATTGTGGACGCGAACGACACCTTTCTGCGCATGACCGGCTATACCCGCGAAGATCTGCATGAAGGGCACATGAACTGGATGCACATGACGCCTCCAGAATATCTAGCTCGTACTCAGCAAGCCCAGCAGGAACTTGCCACCCAACAGTCAATGACGCCCTATGAGAAAGAGTACGTGTGTAAAGACGGCAGTCGCCTTCCGGTGGTCGTGGGTCGCGTCGTCTTACAGCATCACCCACTCCAAGCGATAGGCTTTGTGCTGGATAACTCGGCCCGCAAGGAACTCGAACAACGCAAAGATGACTTTATCAGCATGGCCGGCCATGAACTGAGGAACCCACTCACGGCCTTGAAAATGCAGACCTCCTTGCTGCACCGGCAACTGGTCAAGCAAGGCCTCCAGGCTCCAGCTCTCTCGAGCATGCAAACCCAGATCAACAAAATCACCCGACTGGTAGAAGACTTGCTCGATGTCTCCAAGATCCAGGCAGGGAGGCTGGAGTACCGGCAGGAATCGGTGGATCTCGATGCCTTGCTGCGGGAGATCGTCGACACCATGCAGCAAACCAACCCGAGCCATACCATTCTGGTACATGGTACAGCAGAGGTCAGCCTGCTGGGGGACCGAGACCGGCTCGGACAGGTCTTCACCAACCTGCTCAGCAATGCCATCAAGTATTCTCCCAGCGCAGAGGCGGTTGAGATGGAACTCTCGGCCTCCAAAGATGCGGTCGTGGTCCAGGTGCAGGATCACGGGCTGGGCATCCCGCGCGAGCTGCACGACAAGATTTTTGACCGATTCTATCGGGTCACAGATCCCAAGCAGAAGGCGATTCCCGGTCTGGGCATGGGGTTACACATTGTGGCGGAGATCGTCAGGCATCATGGGGGAACCCTGATGGTGGAGAGCGAAGCCGGCAAAGGCTCCACCTTCCAGGTGACCCTGCCCAAGAAGAGGGATGGCTGACCCGGGAAGACCTCCACATGCACATCATGTGAGACGATGATGGCGGCAGAAGCCGTGTCGATACGGATGCGCACGGATGCGCGCCGCCATCACGGACCTATTTCCTGCGGACACCTTCGCTCGTCAGAAGGTGATACGGTTTTCTTTGCATTTCATCCATATTTATCAATCTACAGGAGGTCTACTATGAAACTTGCTCCTAAGTATAAAGGACGTTCTATTGAAGGCGTGGGCGGGACCAGGCTCTTCGTGGAAGAGCATGGAGATCCAAGCAAACCGGCGATCCTTTGGATTCATGGGATTTGTCAAAGTCGTCTCGCCTGGGATAGGCAATTTGAGGACGAGAATTTGGGTGCACAGTACCATCTGATTCGTCTGGATCTACGGGGGCATGGACTCTCTGACAAGCCGACCGATCTGAGAGCGTACCAAAATAGCAAAATCTGGGCTGATGACATTCAAGCCGTCATCGACGCATTGCATCTGCACAAGCCCTTCCTGGTAGGCTGGTCCTACGCAGGTCACATCCTCTGTGACTACGTCCAATGCTGGGGACAGGACAACCTGAGCGGGCTGATTTTTGTGGATGCTGCTTCGGATGCAGGCCGAGAGGAGGTGCTGCCTCTCTTTGGCGGAGATTTTCTCCAATTGATTCCGGGTTTCTTATCTCCCGATTACGCCCAATGGATGACGGCCTTGCAACAATTCGTGGATCTGATGACCTACGAAGGGGTCGATCCACAGACTTTTTACCAGATGGTTGGCTTTGGCGCAGTGACCTTGCCTGCCACACGTCAGGGCATGCTCATGCGTGAAATGGATAATCGAGCCGTCTTAGAGAGTATTACTATTCCTACATTGCTGTTGCACGGGCGAAACGATCGTGTGATTTTGTCTGCTGCTTCAGACTATATCGCTCGCTATATTCCACATACTTCGCGTATTGTGTATGATCAGTGTGGTCACACTCCTTTTTTAGAGCAGGTTTCCCAATTCAACCGTGACGTTGCCGCTTTCCTGCAGCAAGTTTATCCTTGAGTTCTTCCCCTCATACGAGGTCTTTGAACGGGCCTTGTTCACAAGCCGTATGGTTCTAAGAAGCGTAAGGGGAAGCCAGACACTTTGAGATCCATGACTCTTTCCTCTCTGCAATCATTCACAAGCCCTGGCAAAAAGGGCTTCCACTCTTGCAAGATGGAGGATCGATTATTCTCACCGCCTCAATCGGGGCCTCCAAAGGGCAGGGAGGAGGTACCATAAATGGTGCGAGCAAAGCTGCTGTGCGATCATTCGCACGCACCTGGACGGTCGAATTGAGCGGTCGCAAAATTCGCATCAACGTTGTTAGTCCTGGTCCGATCAACACACCAATGCTGAATAGTATGGGAGAGACAGAGGAGCAGACAAAGCAAATCCTCGCGGGGATCGCGACTACTGTGCCAATGAGGCGTTTGGGCGATCCTGACGAAGTTGCGAAAGCCGTCTTGTTTTTGGCCTCAGACGACAGCAGTTTTGTCATTGGGATCGAGTTGTTCGTCGATGGGGGAGTGGCGCAAATTTAAGTGATGTTGAAAGACTTTTAAAAATGAAACGAACAGGAAAGGAAGAAGAAATGTCAACCATTCATAGATATGATCATTCTTTTTTCGCAGACCTTCTCGCCCCCCTTACGGGTCAACTCATCCTCCCCGGGGATGGAGCCTATGAACACGTGCGCCAACTCTGGAATGGAAAGGTCGACATCCATCCAGCTGCGTTCGTTCGCTGCGCGAATACGCAAGATGTCATTCACACGGTTCAGTGGACGCGTTCGCATGGCCTGCCACTCTCTGTTCTTGGAGGAGGAAACGACTTTGCAGGACGAGCCCTCTCCGAGAATGGCATCGTGATCGATTGCTCTCAGATGAGGGCAGTTGCCATCGATCCAGGAGCGCGTACGGCCCATGTTCAGGGGGGGCATACTCATTCATCGGCTTTAGCTGCGAAGCTCCACTGATCTGAGTTTGCCGTTCAATTTGAGAATCACGCAAAGGGAGACAGACCCGGACCGTGTCTCGTTGAGGTAGGACTCGGCTGCCGATGTCCATCTCATTGCGCACTCCGTGGGATATTGATGCTGATCTGTCAAGATAACAGAGGGCGAGGAGGAAGATTTAAATCATGAGTAAAACAACAAGCAACACAAAAGCAGAATTGGCTACTTGTTGAGGTATGACTAGGATTCGTGCAAAAATCTATCAGAGCGTGCAGATGTCCTGAAATATGGCTCATGACTCTCTTCAGGAAGTGTCATAAAAGCAGTTTTATCATATATTTCATGCATTTCTCACTCGCGCCTTTGTTTCTTCTGCCATCGCCTCGAATGGCCTGTGAAGCGTTTCTAGAGGCTTATGATAGATTTTTGCACGAACCGATGAAGTACCCTGTCAAGAGGGAAGAAAAAGAGAAAACGTGGTACGCTGCCTCTCGCCAGGCACAAAATCCCCTAGTCTCACAGCATTTGCTGTGATCTCTTCCAGAAACGTGATGGGAGGACGAGCGGAGCTCGCTTCCTTGTCAATTTTGGCAGGGTTAGCCCGAACGAGCCGATGCCGGTAAATGGTAAGTTCGGCTATTGAACACGAAGCTCTCCATCTCAGCCCCGATTCCGACCCGATCCAGCTCGCGGCGCACGAACTCGACACGAGAAAGCCCTTGCCGCGTCGCGGTCGATTTGTTGCGCGCCCATTCCATAATCGCCCGAGTCACCATCGCCTGATCAGCATGCCGATCAGCTTCCTGTTTGGAAAGCACATGCCAGATGATCACGAGCAGCTTGCGAGCAATGGCCACAATGGCTTTCCTCTTGCCAATCCGCATCGCTAGTCGCTCGAACTGGTCTTTCCAATGAGGATGGTGCTCGACCGCCATCCAGGCCGCTTCAACGAGCGCTGCCCGCATTTCCTTTCGTCCCTGCTTGGTAATGTGGCCGGTTTGGTAGGTCTGCCCAGAAGCGTGGACACTCGCTCCCAGGCCAGCATATCCCACAAGCTGCTTCGCGCTGGGAAAACGCGTAATATCCCCGATCGCCGCCAGCAGAATGAGCGCATTGATGACTCCAATGCCGGGCACCTGGAGCAGAAAAACCACCTGGCTGGCCCACGGCTCGGTCCCACTTAAGCGCGTCAGCTCCGTTTCCACTTCTCCAATCAATGGCTCTAAGTTCTCTAACAAGCTCAAATCCTGGCGGATGCGTAGCTTCTCAACCGCTGAGAGGGAAAGGTTCTCCCACCAGGGGTGCTGAGCCTGAAGAAAGAGCCCTCCAGCTGGTGGGGCGATGTTGTAACGATGTAAGGTGCTGCGCAGTCGATTCTTGGCCTGCGTACGCTGACGGATCAAACGAGCGCGGTGCGCGATGAGACCGCGCAACTCACGCACATCCTGAGGAGGGATCCACACCACAGGAATCAGACCTGCGGCCAGGAGTCGCGCCAGGTGCAGCGTATCGCGCGCATCGGTTTTAACGCGAGCAGTGGTAATGAGTTTCACAAGGTTGGGATGAGCGACTGTTACAGAGGAAACCAGGGGACGGAGCTGGTCACAGAGATGCCAGGCATTGGTGGTAGCTTTCAACACAACCGCGTCCGTCAAGCAAAGATGCTGTTGGCTCCAGGAAAGGAAATCATCCAGATCGACTCGGCGTGGGGAAAGGACCACCTGCTGGGAGGGATTGACCGCTCCGACAACGACATAATGCTTATGGACATCCAGGGCTACGAAACGTTCTCCGGAGACAGATGAGAGCATACATTTCCTCCTTTTCAGGTGAGAACAAGGACGAAAGAGTACGTCATTTGGGTTCTGCAGTGTTCATACACCGATACGGACTGCGATCTTTCACGCTCCCAGTCTAGCGGATTCGACGGGTGGCCAAACATCCTATCGGGCTTGGTGTCCCACCGTGCAAACGGGCCAACCCTGACGCCGCGTACCCTCGGCGTCCCCGTCAGCTTTACCTGTCAAGGATACCGAAATGACGCACTCTCTGCAACTCACATGCTAACATCCTGGACATACCTCTTTCTGATCAGCTTTTCCAGCATGGGAGCGCATCGCCTCTGCGAGCGAGGGCTTATGGCTGGGGCAGTCTCAAAAAATGTGCCATAATCAAAGTATCAGTTTTGTGCATAGCGAGATGAGTAAGTGACACTTACAGCAGAGGTTCTATGAAGATCGGATATATTCGCATCTCCAAGCACGAGCAAAATGAGGCGTTACAGAGGGATGCGTTACAAGAAGCAGAATGCGAAAAGTATTTGGGGTCAGCGCATCTAAACCTGAAAACTGTACGCTAAGGTTTAGATGCGCTGACCCCAGAAAGCGGAAGGCAAAGCACTCGCCTTTCAATCAGAATACTCTTGGGCGCTCCTTTCAAGCAGCCCTTTAAGAACAGCCATATTCTGCGCAACTGCACGCTGTACGCTCCTAAGAGACAACGCTGATACTACGTCAAGTACTCCAGGAGCATGCAATTCTACGTTATTCGTTAGCTTCGTTCCATCTGTAAGCGACTCCAGCATATAGGTACTTTGCCCTTGGAAATAAGCGAAACCTCCACATACCACCAGAGAATGATCTGGCTGGTAGGCTGTTATTTGCAGAGTCTCTTTCATCGGTTGAGGCAATCTGCGCACCTGCTGATACACACTCCCGATTCCGAGAGATCCCGGTGAGATTTTCCGCGTTTCCTGGAGCGCATAGTTCCATTGTGGCAAGTTCTCAAGATGAGCAAGATACTCAAAGACATCAGCAATGGGGCGACGAATGAGAATGGTATTGGAAAATTTCATGATGCACATCTCCTCTGGCAATTCTGAATGGGAACAACGTAAGTGAGAGAAGGAAGCAGTTCGCCAACTACCGCTCTTGCATACGCCGTGTAAGAGCCTCCCCTGCCGGGCGTTCCTCGACGATACGTCTCAAGAGTGCCAGACAATCAGAGATGTTGTGTCCTTCAGCGGCCCTCATGAGTAACGTGTGAAGTTCTGCTTCTGCTGACATCACGTGCTGAGCCATTGCTTCTCCTTTTTCGGTTAATGTCAGCTCTACCATACGACCATTGGTTGTGGATGGGATCCGTTTGACCAAACCCATCTCAACTAACCTATTGACTAACCTGCTCGGACTGCCACTCTCACAGATCAGCATATTCCCAAGTGCGATCAGTGATAATGGCTGGTGATCCTGAAGCACACGCAGGACCTCAGCCTGCGATGAGGTAAGACCAAGGGGGCGTAACGCCTCTGTGAATATCCGGTTCCCCTCTCGTTGTGCGGCAAGGATAAGATAGCGTAATTCCTCAGCAGGGTGCATGGGTTTTCTTCTCCGTTCTCCATTGATGTGCTTCTGTTTTCGCCCCAGAGACTCGTTGAGCACTCACAGGAAGAGCGGCTTTGCGAGTGACCAAACGCTCTAACGCATCAGGATCATGGCTGGGAAGATAGACGGTCGGTGTTGATTGCAGATACGCCAGAATCTGGCGTGACGTCTCTCGATAGACGGCGATATTTGATGTGACTCCATCAACTGACTGCTCCAGCATCAACTGCTCCGTATACGATGTGTCGCCTGCAAAAAAGAGCACGTGGTCGTTTTCTTGCAAGATAACCGAGTAATGCCCAAGGGTATGACCAGGAGTCGCTACCAGATGAATATCGCCTGCTTTGGTCAGCGTATAGCTCTGGGGAAACGATGCAAACGGCTCAGGAGCGAAATCAATCAATGTTGGAGAGAACCAGGTTGGCCAATGTTGGGGCAAATAGCCTTTCACCTGGCCCCTAAAACCGCGAGCAGCCTGATACTCAGCACGTGACACCAGGATCTGAGATTTCGGGAAATGATGCAGCCCTCCCGCATGATCAGTGTGCAGATGTGTCAGTAACACCCAGCGAACATCATTGGGTGAGAGACCCAGCGTACGAAGTTGCGGCCCGATCTCCTCTTCAGGACGCATGGCTTCACGTACACTCTTGTAGTAGGGATGCCACCAGGGGAAATAACCCGGTTCAGCAGCACGGGCGGTCTCACCAGTATCGATAACGATCAGCCCTTCTGGATGTTCAATTACCCAAACATAAATGGGTAAGGGCTCTGTCCACTCCTTGTCGAGTATTGTATTGATGAGGCGCAGAGAACCACTTCCTTTCCCACTTACCTGTCTCGCTTTAATGGCGACCGTCCCCGTCTGGATGGCATGAATACGCATAGTTCATTCTCCTCTTTTGATTTCCTATCATTCATGACGTATCATGAATGATACGTCATGAATATGAGAATGTCAAGGGGGATCTACTAGGGGTAGAGTTAAGGTTCGTACCACCAGCTGCAAAGTAGATTGCGATAGGTCAACAGAATAGTGCTTCTTTCCATTGGAGTCAGCACTATTCTGCCCGAAAAGACTGCTGGTGCTAGGATTGAACTGGTTGAAACGGCCAAAAAGTGGTCAAGTTCCAAAACCATTTGGCAAAACGGCACGTATCGCGTGCCTACTTTGCCGCTGGTGGTACGAACCTTAACTCTACCCCAACAAGAGGGGATGGCCATCACACCAGAACAACTTGCCTATCTCTCTCCGATGGATTGGGAGCATATCAATCTGACTGGGGATTCTATTTGGGATTTGACGGTGAAGAGTCCACACGCTCGCCAGCTTAACGTACAGTTTTCAGGTTTTGATACGCTGACCCCTATTTCAGCGATACCATGACGGGAGCCAAATTTGAACGCAAAGATTTGGAGGAAACTCTCGCTTTTATCAGACCAGGGGATATATTCGTAGTGTGGAAGCTCGACCGTTTGGGGTGCTCTCTGAAAGCTCTCATCGAGACACTTCATCTCTCAATGAGCGAGACGTGAGTTTTATCAGCCTAACGGAGAACATTGACACCACAACACCCGGTGGCAAACTGATTTTTCACCTGATGGGAGCATTGGCCGAATTTGAGTGTGATCTCATTCGAGAGAGAACCAGAGCGGGCTTGGCCGCAGCTAAGGCCAGAGGGCGTGTCGGCGGCAGGCCGAGAAAAACTGCTGATGGGAAAGTTGCTCTGGCCCGACATCTCTACCAAGACTCGAAGCATTCCGTCGCTGAAATTTGCTCCATGCTTGAGATTTCTCGCTCGACCTTCTTTCGCTACGTCAAGGAGGCAAGGAAACAAACGGGATCACAAGCGTAGCGGGAAGGATGAAGATCTCTTTTCCCCTATCAGTCCCTTAGCGGGAAAATATCGGGAAAAATATGTCGGGACCCCATCTTATCTGTAAAGGTCTTCTCGCACTGCTCACGGTTCATAGCGTCGACACCTCGTCGTATGATGCTTGAAAGGGGTGCGCACTCCAATTAGGCAAAAAATTGGTGTAATCTCCCCCAAAAAGGGGTTCGTTTCTTGTTGTCTGACGAATAAAACGGTTCTAGCCCAATTGAGGTGAATGAGGAGCTTATCTGAGCATAGCGCTTTTTTTCTCCGCAGAGAATGAAGCGCCATGCTCAGATAAGCTCAGGATGCTTTCACCAAGATTGAGCCAGTTTCTTTAATGGGTCTGGCACAATTTGGTGACCGAGGAAATTTCCTGTAAAGAAATGTGCTCACACTGAACACAAGGAGAGGTGCTTTCACTCCCTTCCAGAGGCGTTTTCACCAAGACCGTGCCAGGCCCATTTCATTCCCAAATTGACAATCGGACGTCATTTGCTTTCGATATGACCCAATTCTTTGAGATCTGCAAATGCAGCGGTATTGTCAACTTGACGGAGAAATAGAAGCGCTTTTTAGGAAGAAGGGGGAAGAGCAGAAAAGAAGCGGAGGTTTGGAGAGGATGGTTGGTGTTAGGCGGCAGTTTTCCCGCTGGTTACCTCGTTCCAGATCAGAAACCGATCCTGCATGAGAGTATGGTAATCTTCTGCTGTGAAACGGTGCCGTTTGGGCCGAAAGTGATCCAGGATCGGTCCAAAGGCTGAGAGGAAGCGTTGGGCCTGTCCAGGTGATGTAAACCGCCGCATGCTTCGCTCTCGTAAAACTCATCAGATAAGATGCAATCAAAAGATGAGATGAGAAGTATGATGACAGGCCAAGCCCCGTTCAAATGGCGTCATTTTGAAGCCGAGATTATTTTGCTGTGTGTCCGTTGGTATCTGCGGTATGCACTCAGCTATCGCGATCTGGAAGAGATCATGAGAGAGCGTGGCCTGGCTGTTGACCATACCACCATCTACCGCTGGGTCCAGCATTACTCCCCCGAACTGGAGAAACGCTGTCGCCCGCATCTCAAAATCACCACCGATTCCTGGAGGGTGGATGAGACGTACGTGAAGGTCAAGGGAATGTGGATGTCTCTCTATCGAGCAGGAGACTCGCAAGGAAAGACCCTGGAGTCTTTTCTGAGTCCCAAATGAGATGCGCAAGCGGCCAAAGCGTTCTTCTTGAAAGCCATTCGTGCCTGCCACACCGTGACTCCCCGCGTGATGACGGTCGACAAGAACGCTGCTTATCCGAAAGCCCTTAACGACCTCAAAGCAGAAGGACTTCTTCCACAACCATGTGAACTCCGGCAGAGTAAATACATGAACAATCTGATCGAACAAGATCATCGTTTTATCAAACGTCTGGTGAAGCCAGGGATGGGATTCTTCTCGTTTGAAACGGCGTGGAGAACTGTACAGGGATATGAGGTGATGAACATGCTGAGAAAAGGACAGACGCAAGAAGTGAGCAAAGGAGATAGCTTGAGGCAGGCAGTATTCATCGCGGAACTGTTCGGAATGGCCATCTAAACCCAGCAGAAGAACAGTGAAACTCCGTCCTTTGTGTTCCCCTTCGTATTTTTGCAACACTGCCAGAATATGTTTGCTCATTCTGCCTTCTGCGTGCTGGGAGAACTGATCCACGCGCTCACGGTTTGATGATGCACGCCCAGAAGGCTCGCGATACGACGATAACTCACACCCTGTTCTGCAAGCGTGAGAGCCTCGGCTTTGCGTGATTGATCGGGTTGCCGGACACGTGGCCCAGGAGTAAAGTACAACTGGCACGCACGGCATCGAAATCGCTGACTCCCCGACCGATTTTTCCCGCTTTTGATACTCTCTGTCGTCTGCTGGCAGTGAGGGCACGCAGGAAGAACACCGTCCCCTGCACTGATTACCGCCGCACTCTGCTCCATTGATCCCCCTCTCCTGCTGGCGCGAGTCCTCTCTCTGGGGAGATGTGTTGATCGAGGTTGGGCTTCCTCCAGTTGCGCAGCTTCCTGAGTGCTGCCCATGCTCCGCAACAGCGCCATCAAACGTTCGCGGGCCTCGATGGTCCGGGGATGTGTCGCTCCAAATGTGTGGGTTCGAGCTGCCAGTGCGCGTTCGTAGAGGGAACGGGCTTCGTCGTCGTGACCCTGTGCATGCCGCAACAAAGCGAACTCATAGCAGGCTTGAGCCGCTTGCGGATGGGTGGAGACAAACGCCTGTTCATTGATGGCGAGAGCCCGAAGAAACAACGACTCTGCCTCGGCATATTTCCCCTGGTCTCGATAGAGGCTCGCCAGGATCACCAGATCGAGAGACGCGTAGGGATGGAAAGCCCCCAGATGCTCTTCGTGGATGCGTAGCGCCCGCAGAGCCAACGCTTCCGCCTGTGCATGCTTGCCCAGTTTGAGCGAGAGCATGGCCTGACAGGCCAAAATATCTGCTGTGTGAGCATGAAGGGGGCCCAGATGGTGTTCGTAGAGGTCTCGTGCCCGCTGGCATAACGGCTCCGCTTCCCTGTACCATCCTTGCTCCGTATATAAAGCTGCCAGATTGTACAGAGACATCGCTGTATAAAAATGGGAAGAGCCGAATTGTTGTTCAAAGATCTCAAAGGCACGTTGGTAGAAGGATTCCGCCTCGGCATACTTGCCTTGATCCTGATAGATCCCCCCAGATAGTTCAGAGTGGCAGCTGTATCGAAATTGTGAGGTACGAACTGCTCTCGGATGTGCAATGCTCGCTGAAGCAATGGCTCCGCCTGCTCGTATTTCCCCTGATCTCTATAAAGGATCGCCAGGTGGTACAGGGTGGCAGCGGTGTCGAGATGGTGAGGACCCAACTGCTGCTCTCGGATGCGTAGCGCACGTTGGTAGAAGGGTTCCGCCCTGGCGTAGATTCTCTGTGACTCATAGAGATTCGCCAGGCTGTCCAGGCTGGCAGCGGTGTCGAGATGATGAGGACCCAACTGCTGCTCTCGGATGTGTAGCGCACGCAGGTACAATGGCTCCGCCTCCTTATAGTTGCCATTGTCTCGATGGAGGATCGCCAGGTGGTTCAGACTGGCCGCTGTCTGAGGATGCTCCAAACCGAAGCGCTGCTCGCAGATGGCAAGGGCGTGCCGGTACAAGGACTCTGCCTGCGTGTACATCGCGTGTTCAAGAAAGTAGCTGCCTGTTCGGTCCAGCAGATCTGCCGCCTCAGGCAGCAGGAGCTGGTGGTGCTGGATCAACGTATCGCACGCCTCGACCTGTTCCAGATAGCGCAGGCACTGAGGCCAGGTGCTCACGTTTTTCGGATCTTGGGGGAAGACCGTCTGCACGGCACGCACCACCTGTTCGCTCCAGGCACGTTGGGTCTGGACTTCCATGCGATCCATTTGGACAGCCTGTACCAGACGATGGATACTCAGCATCCGTTCCTCAGAGAGCCGTTTTACCAGAGAAAAGGCCAACAAGGTTTCGAGCATCTGGTTAAAGCTGAGGAGATTCGTTACCGCCTCACCCAGTGCAGGAGGCCAATGAGAAGCACCCTCTGTGAGCAGTTCTTCTGGGATGTGGTCCGGGGCGAGAAAGGCACAGAGCTGGAGCAGTTCGGCGGCTGCCGGGTTGCTTCGTTCCACCTGCTCAAACGAAAGGGACCAGGTGGTTGCCACCGACTCGGGATATGGCGTGGTCTGCTTCCCACGCCGTGCCAGTAACGCGGAGCGATGCTGTTGATAGATGTGAAGATAGTCATGCAGGCTGCATCCTGTCTCTTCAATATAGGCACCCGCCTGATCGATGGCGAGAGGAAATTGTGCCAGGGTAATGACCACATTGATGGCTTCGTCTATTTCCTCGGGTGAGGAGGCCGAAAAGCGGTGCGCCCGTCGCAGTAAGAGATGGGTTCCTTCCATGATCCCCATCGTATCGACTTCGACGGAGGAAGCAAGCGTACCAACGGCGTGTGCCCTCGTGGTGAGGAGAATGTGTCCATTGCCCTGGCGAGGGAGATAGGGTTGAACCAGGGAGAGATCGTCGGCGTTGTCAACCAGAAGCAGCCAGGGCGGCTCGCGCTGTTCTAACCAGCGCAGGATGGCGGCAATGATGGTGTGTGGATTGGTCTCCTCCTGGGGAACAAGCGTTGGCAACAAACGCGCAAGCTCAACAAAGCTGGTCACAATCGTCTCTGCACTTGCCGCAGAGATCCAGAGAATATCGCGATAGCGTCCCTGCACGCGTGCGCGATAGGCATATTCGATGGCGATCTGAGTCTTTCCAATGCCACCTAATCCCGTCATCGCCTGGGTTTGGATCAAGGCGGCCTGGCGAACGCTCTTCGGCTGGTCTGGTGTCTCCTCAGCAAAGAGCTGCTCCAGTTGGGAGAGCAGGTCGTCGCGTCCGGTAAAGTGGGGATTGCGTGCATAGGGCACCGTCCACAACGCGCTCTCCTCGGAGGGAGCGCTCACGGCCTGCGCTGCATCTGTGGTATTGTTCTCTGGTGATGATAAAAACGCTTCCACCAAGCCTAACTCCTGGGCGCTCTTCCCAAAGAGTGTACAGAGCTTGACACGGAAGTAGGCGCTGGGTTGCTGATCGCCTCGTTCCCAACGCCCAATGGTGGTAATGGTGGTGCCCAACTGGTCCGCGACATCTTGCTGCCGCCAATTGCGCCCGATGCGAAGCTTCCGTAAGGACTCGTTCCTTGGCATAGCATTTCCTCCTAATCTCCCCATGTGATGGGTACGCTCAAGCATCCTTCCCTGATGTTCCTGCTCGATCGGATGGGAAAGAAGGTCATCCATTGGATAGTATACGATACGCTGGATGGTCTGCGATACGCTCCGAAGATTTTTCTCGTTCTTGTTTCTTTTGAAAGCGACGGAAAAAGGTCACTTGAAAGACCGATAACGCCCTCTGAAAAAGCAGCACAATAGAGTATCCTTTTTCAGAGAGGAAGATCACCTATCGAAAGGAAAAGAGTAGTATGCGTTCACTTACAGGAAAAGTGGCTTTAGTCACCGGCGGCAATAGTGGGATCGGCTTGGCAACGGCCAGAGCCTTTCATGCCCATGGAGCGAGAGTCGTGATTTCTGGGCGGGATCCCGCAACCCTTGAAGAGGTTACTCGACAATTGGGTTCCGATGTGCTGGCGGTTCAGGCAGATGTTGCGAAGCTCGGTGACATCGATCAGTTGATGGCTCGCACCTATAAGACGTTTGGTAAACTGGATATCCTGTTTGTCAACGCAGGCATTTTCAAGGGGGCTTCTCTGGAAGAGGTAGATGAAGCGGCGTTTGACGAGATGCTGAACGTTAATTTTAAGGGAGCGTATTTCACCGTCCAGAAGGTTCTCCCTTTTCTCAATGAGCCAGCATCCATCATCTTCAATGGATCGGTCAACGCTCTGACAGGCATCGTCGATAGTTCGCTCTATACTGCCAGCAAAGGAGCGATACACGCGCTGTCGCGAGCACTGGCGGCAGAGCTTATCGGTCGTGGTATTCGGGTCAATACCATCACGATTGGCCCCACCGCAACCCGCTTGTTAACCCGCTCAGGGTCTTCACAAGAGATCCTGCAGGCTCAGGACAGGGCACGCATCAACCATTCTCCCCTCAAACGCCTGGGCCAGGCAGAAGAAGTGGCCAGAGTCGCGCTGTTTCTTGCTTCAGATGATTCCTCTTTTGTGGTGGGATCGGAGATCGCGGCAGACGGTGGCTGGCTCTTGAATACCATTTAAATCGGGCAAAGAAAGTATGCTGTTCTGGTTGCTACCAGAGAAGAAAAACAGGAGATTGTTTCATGAAAACAGATATCTTTCACCATGTCAGGAAGAGGAGAACGAGCAAGATCTCGGATGAACAGCAGCAGCAGATGCAACGAGGTTGGTTCACGAGCCTCACGTCTGCGCCTGGAGGAGCGGGCCAGCGCTGGAGATGGCAACTCACACTGGTTTTGCTTTTCAGTATCGTGCTGTTCGCAGGAAGTTTCTCCTCGGCTGTACACGCTCAGGAAGGAGGTCACACCTCGATTGCTCAGGCTCAGAAGGCATCCTCTCTTCTGCCAGAGGGCTTTACTGAAAGTTTCGCCATGACCAATGGCATTCGCATGCATTATGTCAGCGGTGGAAAGGGACAGCCATTGGTGCTGCTCCACGGGTTTCCAGAAACCTGGTACACGTGGCATAAAGTGCTTCCCGATCTTGCCAAACATTACCGGGTGATTGCTCCTGATATGCGGGGTGCAGGCCAGACAGACGCGCCATCGACAGGGTACGACAAGGCAACGATGGCCAGGGATATCCATGGGCTTGTCTCGCAACTCGGCCTTGGACCCATCAATCTAGTCGGTCATGATGTTGGGCTGATGGTCGCTTATGCGTATGCAGCGCTTTATCCCACCAATGTGAAACACCTGGCGCTGCTGGAAGCGCCGATCCCTGATGCGAGTATCTACACGCTTCCAGCACTGACTGCCAAAGGACCCGGCGTCTGGTGGTTCGGATTTTTCAGTACGCCGCAGATGCCTGAAAAACTCATCCAGGGACGTGAAGCAGCCTTTTTAACTCAGTTCTTCCAGAACAGCGTTCCTGTACAGGTCCAGGGGAGCATCACGCAAGCGGAGATAGCACTCTATGCGCACTACTGGCAAAATCCTGCACATCTGCATGCTTACATCAGCTATTTCAGTTCCTTTCAAACGGACGCAGAGCAGATAAAAATCTATGGCAAGAAGAAGTTGCGAATGCCAGTGCTTGCGCTGGGGGCGGACCACAGCCTCGGCGCTGCTGTGGGAACACAGGTTACAAGCTATGCGACCAACGTCACAGGAGGTGTGGTCACCGGCTCAGGCCATTGGATCCCTGAAGAGCAACCGCAAGCATTCGTAGACCAGCTTCTCGCCTTCCTCAGCAAGAAGTAAAATAGACGGGAAGAAAAAGAAAAGGAGACCTTTTATGACCACAAACATGGCATCGCTCGTTCTGAGCGCGAACGAAGGAGAGACCACCTTTGAAGCCAGCGGCGAGTACTGGATTTGGAAAGCCACGGGGGAAACCACCAATGGCCTCTTCGATCAGGCAGTCACGATCACGCTCCCGCAAGTGGGACCACCTGAACATACCCATCAGCAAGAGGAACTCCTCTACATTCTGGAAGGGACTTATCGGGTAAAACTGGGGGAACAGGTGTTTACCGCTTCAGCGGGAACCTCTCTGCGCATTCCCGGAGGCGTGTCACATGCCTGGCGTGGATTAACGGCGGGAAAGATGCTCGTCACCTTTCTTCCAGGTGGGCTGCGAGGGTTCTTTGAAGGGCTACATCCCCTCTATCTGGCTCCGCAGTTGGATATGCAAGCGCTCACAGCTCTTGCGGCCAAGTATGGTCTGGTGGTGACCGGCCCCCCTCTGACGGAATAGTCCCGTCGCTTTCCTTTTCCTGTTGCTGAAACAGGATGTCCATTGTAGGGGGTACTTCTCATTCAGTGAAACAATGTCCAATGACCCAACCAAAGGAGGACGACATGACATATCTTACGATCCATGAACAACAACAAATCGACCGCGCCAACGCTTCGGGATTGCAGCCAGCGGTATTCGTCCACGGCCTCTATCTCCTGGCATCCAGTTGGGACAACTGGCGCCCGTTCTTCGAAGAACGGGGCTACACGACGCTCGCGCCAGGCTGGCCCGATGACCCGGAGACCGTCGCAGAGGCCAATGAGAACCCGGAGGTCTTTGCTCACAAGCGGATCAAGCAGGTCACCGATTACTATGCTCAGGCGCTCGGTCAGCTCAAGAGGAAGCCTGCTGTAATCGGACATTCCTTCGGTGGCCTCATCGCTCAACAACTGGCCGATGAGGGTCTCTCGGCGGTGACGGTCGCCATCGACCCGGCCGGGTTCCGTGGCGTGCTGCCCGTGCCGCTCTCCGAACTCAAGTCCGGTGCGCCGGTTCTCTCGAATCCTTTCAACTATCATCGGGCTGTCGCACTGACCTACGAGCAGTTTCGCTACGGCTTTACCAACGCGCTCTCGGAAGAGGAAGCCCACCAACTCTACGACCGGTACGCGGTCCCTGGCTCCGGAACACCTCTCTTCCAGGCCGCTGCCGCCAACCTGAACCCGTGGACAGAAGATCAGGTCAACACCAGAAACCCCCAACGTGGACCCCTCTTGCTCATCGCAGGCGAACAAGATCATACCGTCCCGCTGGCAGTTGTCAAAGCAGCATACAAATTGCAGCAACACAATTCCTCAGTCACGGAGTTCCGTGAAATACCCGGTCGCGGGCACTCACTCACCATTGACCATGGCTGGCGAGAAGTGGCCGAGATCGCGTTTGCCTTCATCGCAGGGCACCTCTCGATCGGCCAGTAGTCTGTCAAGAGGAACGCACGCCAGTTGTGGAACAGGCAAACAAGCCGTTTGTTCTTCATGCGAGATCGAGTCCAGCAGAGAGAGCGGTTCATCTAGTCTGTTCGTACCTTCTCAGGTTGCGAAACCAGGTCAAAACCGTTCACTGCCGCGGTTCCTTCGTCGAATTTCAGCAGTGTCGAAAGGATGTTTATGGTCGTCGTCTTGCCAGCGCCGTTTGAGCCGAGCAGGGCGAATATCTCGCCTTTGCGGACGTTGAAATCTACGCCTCTCAGGACTCTGGTTTTCGCGCCTTTCGCGCCTGCGAAAGATTTTCGCAGGCTCGTCACTTCAATCGCATTTTCCATACCGATCCCCCCTCAATGATCTTTATCCGTACCTTTTTTCATGGTCTTGGCGACTTCTTGGCCAATTGATTCCTTAAAGACGTCGGCATATGTTTTTGAACCCTCGATGAGATCATCACAGAAAGTTGCCACATCTCTGCCTGTCACTTCGAGTACACCTTTCCCAACGGCTGCGCCCTCCTCAAAAAGATCGACAATCCCCGAGAGCAAATCAGTCCCCTCGGTTAGCTCGACAGGCCCGACCTTAAAGAGATATTTTTGAATCTCTTTGTAAACAATCTGATACTCTTGTGGGAGCGCCTTGACACGTGCCATATGCGCTCGCCACGCTTTTTTGCCTTCGATGAGATCTCGTATGCTCATTGTTATTCTCCTACTTGCCTAATTTTCTAGCGATAGTATTGTTGAGTTGCTCGCGCCACTTGTCGCGATAAGACTTTGCCCCCTCCGAGCCCGCCAACGCCGAACTGAAGCCCGCGATATCGTCGCCCAGAACCTCCCGGGCGCTCTGGCCATCCGCCACCGCTTCTTCGAGCAGGCCAAGCACACGATCAAGAATCGGCATGAGGTTACGTCCGGTGAAATCTGTATGAGGCCAAAGATTGGCCTGAATTTCTCCCCATGCCGCTTGATAATCAGTGGGAAGTTTTTTTGCGCGCGCCTCAAAAGTCTTCAATTCTCTCGTCATGTCGTTGCCTGTGATTTTATCCCAAGAATTCATGGTTTTTCTCCTTTAACTCTTTGATTTTTGATGATAGGAACTCCCACCTTTTCCAGTACTGGCACAGTTCCTCACGGCCCGCGTCGTTTAACGTAAAAAACTTTCGGGGCGGCCCCATGTCGGACGACTTTTTCGTAATCTCCACCAGCTTATTTTTTTCAAGCCTGATAAGGATGGTATAAACCGTTCCCTCCACCACGTCTGTAAAGCCCAAAGCGTTGAGCTTTCGTGTGATTTCATAACCGTAGGTCTCTCCTCGGTTGATAATTTCAAGGACACACCCTTCCAGGACACCTTTGAGCATTTCAGTTAATTTATCCGTGTCGACACCTCCTTACTAATCAGTGTCACCGATATGAAGTACTACTTAGTACCACTATATTGTAACACTTAGTAGTGTGAGCGTCAAGAGAAAAATAATGGATTGTCAAGTAAAGTGCGACATGGTCCCAATTTCGGCCAAGAATGAAGTGTAAGCAGAATGCCACCCAAGGCATTTCCGAGGCCGATCATTGATCAAGCGTACAAGATGTGAAAGACCTGATTGAGAAACTGATCCAAGATCAATCCCTTTTGGGAGAGATTCCCGTAAGAGCCCATTGGCGTTTTCATTGCTGCCTCGCTGACAAGCGCAATAAGGATCTGAACGTTAAAGCATAATGTGGCTCATACACAAGTTTGGTGAATGCTGAGTTTATGATGGCAGAAGTGATCCATTCCTTGAGCACAAACGATATGAAGCTCTGAGTTAAGGAGCGACCCAATTTGCCGCAGGGTAGATACGTTCGGTCCAGTTTCGTGAAAACTGTGCCGCATACTGGTCTTATCGGCGCAGTTTTCACCGTCTTGCGGGATGGTATCGGCACAGTGACCGTCCTTCTCTCGCAAAAAAACTGTGCCGATAATCCAACTGAACCGATAACCAGGGCCATTTTCAGGCTCAATCAGGCCAAACAGTGCCGCATTTATCCAGTTTGCGGCTAGAGGATGGCTATCTTAACTCAGGGCCATCAAGTCAAATCACAGTGAGGCGAACCATGGTACTGTGAATTTACAAAAACGGTGTGCAAACGTCCGCTTGTAGAGCGGCTTTCTCAGGCGATGAATGGTCGATTCCCATGTTTCGCGCTGATTTCCTAACATTCACCTGAAAAACCGTCGAACATTCGCGCTATTTACCAGAAAACGCTCGAAGCCATGGCCCCGACATTCCCGTTTTTTTCTAGGACGGCATTTTTCTCTGGCATGACGTTCCCAAACCAGTAACGACGAGGGCTGCTTTTGCTTCTCGTGCGTGTGAGTGACCTTTAACTCTCTGTACCCAGAGAACAAGCATGCTCGTATAAGCAGCAAGCAGCAATCAATACCGATGCCATACCGATCTTCCAAAATGCTTTCATTTTCTCAGAGGGAAATGGCTCTTTCCGGTCATTAATGCTCTGAGTTTCGTCGTTGTGTCGACTTTCGGGAGTGGCGTATGAACCATGATCTGTAAGTCAGGACGTTCGGGCATGACAAGGGTCGTTCCTTGGAACACAAGGGAGCCGATCAGTGGATGATTGATTTCGTTCTGATCGTGACACGTGAAGAGAATGTCATGCTCAGGCCACCAGGCGCGAAATTCGGGACTAGCCTGGTGCAAATCAGTAATGAGCTCTCGAAACCATGGCTCATTGGCATAGCGGTCACTCCTTGCGCGCAAGAGCGCTATGCTTCGCCGTGCCGCATGTTCCCAATGCACGAGGCGTTCTCGTTGCGAGGGGTCCATAAAGGTGGACCAGACTGCGTTGCGATCTCGCTCAGAACGACCAGAGAAATCGCCAAAAACGCAGTTGGCACTTTCATTCCATGCGATCACATTCAAATGTCGATCGACGAGAAGTGCCGGGTAGATGTCCCATCCATCGAGAATGGCCTGATAGTCTGCGTTCTGCAACAGGTTCTCACCGCCTTGCTCATCTGGGAGCGGAAGCGGACCTCGTGCCAGGAGAAACAGATGGCTGCGCTCCTGCTCATTCAATTGCAAGATGTCTGCGAGGCGGGAAAGAATCTGATCGGAGACATTAATATCCCGGCCTTGTTCGAGCCATGTGTACCAGGAAACGCCCACTCCAACGAGCCCGGCGAGTTCTTCTCGTCTAAGTCCGGGCTTTCGACGCCTGGGATAATTTGGGAGATCAAACTGCTCTGGATGCAGACGGGCACGACGGGTTTTCAAAAAATCGGCAAGTTGCGCACGGCGCTTCACTGTTTCTCTCATCTCTTCTTTCTTGCTCTCTTGCTCTCTTGCCGTCTTTCGGCGTCTGAAACTATTACTCCTACACCTATGTTCGGCACACTCCTGTTTACAGCAGGGATACTGTTCCATAATAACACCAGCCAGACTGCATGGTCTAGCTTCCCCTCAATGTTCCAGGCGCATGAACGGTCTGGAGAAGAGGGCAGAGACCAAACCACATACAAAAGATTCCTCTCCAGCAGAGAGTATTCAGGAGAAACAGATGAGTTCAATACAAGCAATTGTCGTTGATCCTCAGGCCGCCGGACGCCTGGCGATACGCGAAGTTGAGCGCCCAACTTCTACACCATCAGAGGCGCTGGTTCGGGTGTATGCGATCTCACTCAATCTGGGCGATGTCTACAAAGTATCGATGGGCACAGACGGAGATCGGTTGGGATGGGACTTGGCAGGTATTGTCGAGCAAGCCGCCGCTGACGGACCAGGGACGCTATGAGGAGGCGGAACCACTGTATCAGCGTGCGCTGGCCATTTGTGAAAGGTCACCGGGTGCGATGCATCCTGATACCTGCACTATACTCAATAACTTAGCTGGACTCTACGACAAACAGGGCCGCCACGCAGAGGCAAGTTCCCTGTATCAGCGTGCACAGGCGATCAGTGAGAAAACATGAGGACCAGCGCGCATCCCGAGGCGGCGAGGGTCCTTGAGGACTCTCGCCAGGGGTTTGACAGATTTTATGGCTTCTTGAGAAGCGTGCTATACTCGCCCAGCCATTGAGTAAAACACTCCCAAATCGGCTCGGAATTACGCCGGCGCTGACAACTTGGATGGCTGTCCGGAATAATGGGTGTAGCCCACCTGCTTACTTCTGCCTCTTTCTCAAGCCAAAGAAGAGAAAAAGGCTGAGCCACAGTGGTGAGGAAATCCCTCCAATGATGATAGATGCCCCTATCTGCTCAACGATCGCTCCAAAGGACAGATGGTTCGAGATCAGGGCAGCTCCTCCCTTGATGAATCCCCATCCTAGGAGTATTCCAACGACCATGACCGAGGTGGATACATGGACGAGATGTTTCCATCGCTGCCACCAGGTTTGGCTTCTGGGTGTTTTGATTTCAGTCTTTTGCTCATCGAAAGATGTGTTGTTTTTCATGCGTCTCCTCTTAGTACTACTTTGGTAGATTTGTAGATGTGAGCTTGGAGCAAAGAATTAAGGCTGAGCATGAGCGTGAGGTTTTGTGCTCTCTATGTAGCTCGTCCATTAGAAACTGCCAAAGTAGTATTAGGCCATAGGTTGTGTTTTCGTGGGACCCTTGATTGCATTTTTATTCTCATGTACTAAAACGGACCAGGCATACGAATACCAAGCTATGAAATGGGAAGAAGTGTGCGAGCGGGAGGAGGGAGTGGGTGTGGGAAGGGATTGGCTGCTGCTGCTGCTGAGTCTGTGAGATTTGTCAGTGAGTTTTTCTCTCCGGTGCTGAGGCCGTGAGATTTGTCTATGAGGTTCTCGTGAGGTTCCCTGGTGCAAAGAAGAAAGCACCTGGACCTCCAAGGTGGTAACAAAGCGGTAATGGGTTACCGGGTGGAGGTGGTGAGCAGCGAGACCTGCATGGGTGCCACCCTTCGCAGGTTTTCTTCATCATCCCCGAGGGCGTCAACTGAACATCTCTGGGCCCTTTCGCAGGTTGTCCTGGATTATAGGAATAGGCAAGGCTATCGGCCAACGCCTCTACACTTCCATCCCCAGACAATAACCACTCCTCCACGCAGCGCTGCGCCTCGCGCGTCCCGTACCTGAGTAGTTACGGTCTAAGAACAGAAGATGCCCTTTCTATGTCCAAACGCTGCCCAATTTCACGATAACCTATTGCGTTCGCAACTGCCTTCATTTAATATAAAGATGTTTACTTGTATAACTAAATTGCCTCGCATAACTTCTACGTTTCCGCATTGTCAACGCGAAAACAACGTAGAGTTAAACGAGAGGAGTTGTGTATTGTATGGCTGCTTCTCTTATCTTCTGTCCCCATTGTGGCGCACAAAATGTTGACAGCGAGCAGTTTTGCCTCTCTTGTGGCTATGCTTTCCTGTCAACTACCGTTGTACCAGATCCATCTTTGCTCACAGGTCAGTTACCAACCCAAACCTTTCTCAAACAGCGTTATCGTGTATTGCAGGTAGTCGGCCAGGGCGGCATGGGTGCGGTCTATCTGGCTCAGGATACCTCGTTAGGAGACCGCCTAGTTGCAGTAAAAGAGATGAGCCAAACCAATGGTCAGCAATCACAAGAAGCGGTGGAGAGTTTTAAGCATGAGGCACATCTTTTGGCTGGCTTACAGCATCCCAACCTGCCCAGTATTTATGATTACTTCGAGGAGAGTGGGCGTTGGTATTTAGTCATGAGTTTTATTCAGGGAGAGACATTAGAGGACTACTTGGCGCATGCTCCAGGCCAGAAGTTACCGCTTGATGAAGTGCTCCGTATTGGACAAGAGTTGTGCAACGTCCTGAGTTATCTCCACTCCCATCAGCCCCCAATTATTTTTCGGGATTTGAAGCCCGGCAATATTATGCGTGGTACGGATGGGTGTATCTACTTGATTGATTTTGGTATCGCGCGCCACTTTAAACCAGGTCAAGCCAAAGACACTGCCAACTACGGATCTGCAGGCTATGCACCACCCGAGCAATATGGGAAGGCACAAACCACCACACACTCGGATATTTACAGTCTGGGGGCCACTCTCTACGAGATGACTTCTGGCTATGATCCTTCGCAGTCTCCGTTTCGCTTTCCACCGCTGCAATCACTTGTATCCACTCTTCCTGAGACCTTTACCGATCTCATTATGCAAATGTTAGAGTTGGACGAGAGTAAACGTCCAGCGAGCATTCAGGAAGTACAACAGGTCTTACAGAACGCCAACAACCCAACATCATCAATATTCACAAACAATCCATATATGCCATCTCGACTTAAACAAACAGCACATCCTCTGGCTGTATCCGCAAAGCCTAAACAGCCTGCCCCATCCCTACCTGCATCGAAGCAATCCTTGCCCTCGCACCCGAAATTTGCTTCTGCACAACACCAAAATCAAATACAGATACAACCTGAGATAATGTATGGAGCAATTCACACAAAAAGATTTCCATTTGGGACAGGAGTCTCTATTGCAGGAATGATTTTGGGGCTTTTTTTTATCTTCAGTGTTATTGTGGGGCTCCTCAATGCGAGATTTATTCCAGGTGGAATATTTATCAACGTTAGTATGGATGGTTTTCTGTTATTGTTCGGCTTAACAAGCATTCTTCTTGTACGTTCCAATAGTAGTATCTTTCCTATCACAAAGGCTCAGCGAGCTGAATACATTGTAGTGGGAATTATTGAAGGCGTTGCTCTATTATTTGGTTTAGCCATAGCAATAATTGGTGGGATAACCAGTACACCTACAAATACCAACAAAAATATGGTTATTCTGGGTATTTTCTTACTCATTGTGAGCGGATGTACTCTTTGGATTACTCATGTTAGGATTAGAGCTAGGCTTAGTCAGAACAACGTAAGTGGATTACAAAACCTCAAACACCTGATTAACGCATCAATGGATATTTTAAGCAAGTAAAAGAGGGCCTATAGTTCCAGCGCCTCTTTCCACAAATTGCATTCAAAAAAACCTCGAATCGTAAACTGATCTTGGAGAGACGTTTCTCCAGAGCAGACAAGTAGGTGAAAGTGTGGGTTGCCAGATAAGTTCGCCGAAACAGGGAGATATGCGTCATGAGTAGAAATTGGCGAATTTATGGGTCAACCCCTTTTACGCCCATGTCCTCGGCTGGTCCAGCCGCGATCCATGTGAAACCGCGGCGACTCAGCCGAGTTCTTGGGCCAGCCCGATGAGAAGTCCTTCAGGTCCGCGGATGTAGCAGAGCCGATATGCGTCTTGGTACTGGACCACCTCGCTGCTGACAAGTTCTGCGCCGTGCTTGCGGAGCCGGATGAGCGTATCGTCGATGTCGTCCACGGTAAACATGACGCGTAGGTAGCCCAGAGCGTTCACTGGGGCGTTCCGGTGATCGGCGACCACAGGAGGCGTGATAAATCGCGAGAGCTTGAGCCGGCTGTGGCCGTCTGGCGTGCGCATCATGGCGATCTCAACGCGCTGGTCGCCCAGTCCAGTGACGCGCCCTGCCCACACGCCTTCTACCATAGCTCGCCCTTCGAGCTCGAGGCCGAGCTCAGCGAAAAAAGAGATAGCAGCATCGAGGGATTCCACCACGATGCCGATGTTGTCCATTCGTTTAAGCGCCATGTGTCCATTCTATAATGTGTCGTCCGTTCTGTCAACGAACGCAGACCAGGACGCTCGTCGCATTTTTACTGAAAGGTTTCCCGACCTGGTTGAGCCGTGGGCGCAGATGACCAATCGACTTCGAGAAGCCCTGCGTGTCGAACAGACTGAGCTATTGACTGGTTCTCCTTCCCCATCGCTTCGCAGTCTCTCATCCCTGGCTGGCACCAGAGCGCCGCTCAAGGCTGTGCTCATACAACTCATAGCGCCAGATAGGAATCTCTCGCCATTCCCAGGGGGTATGCACGATCTCCTCCAGCGAAGCCTCGCCACACCAGTACTCCAGCCCCCACTTCGTCGCTCGATGCCCGATGACCACAATCGCTTTCTCATCATACTCACGCAAGACCTCGCGCAAAAAAGTGCTCACACGCTCGACGACCATCAGCAGGCTCTCCCCACGAGGAAATGGCTCAGTGATGCGCTGTGGGAACTCTTCCTCCACCTGCGCAACTGGATATTGCGTCATATCACCATAATCGTACTCACGAAGCCGGGCGTCTGGGACAAGGGGCAGCTCACGCCCTGAGAAGGCGAGCTGAGCGGTGGTCGAAGCGCGTTGCAGGTCAGAGAAGAAGACGGCATCCAGTGTCTCCGTCGCATAGTGCTTCCCAAGATCCTGCGCGAGCTTTCGACCGAGCGCGGAGAGCGGCACATCGGCATGACCAGAAGCCTGTCCCGTCTCGTTATCGACGCTGGTCATATGGGGGGAATAGAAAAGTGTCAGCATCTTTTTCCTCCTGTGTGCATTGTCCAGGAAAGTTCCTTTTTCCTTACCAATGCATACGTAAACCTCTCTTAAAGGGGACATCTTTGGCTCTTGCTTCAACAAAACCCTTACACAAAACTCGGCATGGTGTCCAACCGTAGAGTGGCTGAAATCGATCTGATCGTCACGGATGGACATGATGGACTGCTAGCGGCCGTCGGATCTCTGTTTACAGCGACGCCCCGCCAGCGGTGTCTGGTGCATAAACAGCGCAATGTCCTCAACGCCGTTCCCCACCGGGAGCGGCAGGAGGTGGCTGCGGAACTGGGAGGGATCTGGAAACAAGAGAAGAAAGAAGATGCGCTGTTGAATTTGGCGGCATTTAAAGCCAAGTATCGTCAGCGCTATCCTGAAGCCATACGGAGCCTGATGGAAGATGAAGAACATCTCTTGACCTTTTATACCTTTCCACCGGTCATGTATCGCTACATTCGCAGCACCAATGCCATTGAAAGCCTGTTTAGCAATGTCCGACGACGCACAGATCAGATTGACGCTTTCACCACGGAAACGAGTTGTTTGACCATTGTCTGGGCGGTGATGCAAGATATCCGCCTGCCCAAGATTCCGGTCGACTAAAAGCTGAACGCTCATTGCGGCCGACGTCAAAGCAACCAGCCAGAAAGGCTGGTTCGGAAGGAGGTGGCGTTTGCAAACGGTCCTGTGTAACAACGATGTTCTCTATGGTATACTGAACTACGCAAGAAACCCCATTTCCCTCTTGTCTCTCAATCCCTATTTGTCAAGAAAGGCAAAACAGATGCCCAACAAAGCACGAGTAGCCCTCACCGTCCTCGATCTGGAGACAAGCATTGCTTTCTATACCACATTGCTGAACTTCAAATTGGTCGAGTTTCAGCCAGATGCGGGAATAGCCTACATACGGGATAGCGATGATGATCTAGTGTTACTTGCTTCCCCGCATCTTGAAGATCCGCGCAGTCTTCTCGACGAGCCCCGCCAGGTCTTCAAGCCTGGCGATATCCTTGACTTCTTTGTTGACACATTTGAAACGCAGCACGCCAGACTGGTCGAGGATGGGCTCACCGATATACACGTCGAGGAAAATGAGCGTGGTGAGCGAAAATTGCTGGTGACCGATCCCAACGGCTATCACTTCGCTTTCGTGATCCCGGTGAAACGCTCACCCGAAGCAATGCTAGCTGCCTACGCGGGGCTCAGCGACGAGATTGCAGCAGCGCTTGACGACCTCACCGAAGCCGATCTCGATCTGGAGCGCGCCCCCAATGAATGGTCGATTCGCCAGATCATCCATCATCTTGCTCTGAGCACCTCGTTGTCCTTGATGTCCATCGAAACCGTCCTGGTGAACCCGGGAAGCGTCTTTGTACGGCCTCCCCACGACCAGGAAAAATGGGTTGAGGTGCTGGATTACAAGCATCGACCCATCGGGACGTCGCTGGCTCTCATCAGTGCGGTGCAGGCCCATATTACCCAATTACTACGCTATGTGCCCAATAGTTGGGATCACTCCATCGTGAGGAAGTTTACTACGGAGGATGAGGGCCATACAGCCACGCTCAGCGACATGATTACCATCCAGATCGAGCATACGACTGCACACCTCGACGAGATCCGCCAGACCCGCAAGATCCATCATCGCTAACGCCGTCAAATAATTGGAGGGCATCGAACTTGTAGGTGAGTGCCCTCCGATACGATTTGCAGAAAATGACAGACACCCTGCAAAAATGGGATTTTCGGTGAAGCATGAGCTACTGTACCTCTCCGTTTAGACTCTCCTGAGAGCATTTCCAAACCAGGACTCATGCTTCTCGATTTGGAAATGTTCTCTGTATCCTTACACAACATTCGGGATGGTGTCCTATCCACCCCCCTCTTCTCCAGCCCAAACTCCTCCAATTTTCCCCGAAATGTATTCGCACCAGCATCCTGCTCCCCTCACTCAAACCACCAGGCACATACACACCAGTCCTTCTTCCAACCACACCCCCCTTGGGACACAACGATACACGAGAAGGAAGAACCCTTCCTCACAAAGGAGAAAGAGATGCTCATTCAAGGAAACAACCAGCCAGCAAAAAGGGGAGCGTGCTCCCAGAAATGTGACTATTGCTCGCGTCCACTGTCTTCCCCTCTGCTTCTCGTCGGCCAGGAGCACACACAGACCGCCTATCATGCCAGTTGCGCCAGCCTCCTCGTGCTGGAGATCATGGCCGATCTTCGCGGCCTGGTCATCCCGCTTCAGCAAGAACCAGCATCCCAGCAGGATAAGGCTATGCGAGACGCCTTCCGCCAGGCGGTCCACCCCAGGCAACGGTCATAAGGCTGCTCCATCATCCACTGACACAGCACCGAGAAAGGCCTTCCGCCAGGCTACCCATTGCCTGTGAGACCCTGCAAACTGCCACTCACCACCACAGACCCTTTCTCTCTCCTCCCCTGACTCAGGCTCCCCACCATCCCCAGCTGCTGCTGCTACTCTCCCCCTGCTCCTCTTCCATACGCTCTTCCTTTTCCCACTAAACCGCCTGAATCTGCGCCAGGTGGCTACATGTAAATGCGAGAACTCCTCGCCACTGTGTCTCTTCCCTCGGTCTGCAACAAGACGAGCACCTAAGGGGGGCAGCAGCGATCCCCAGGGAAAAGCTCTCCTACAAAAAAAGAGCGAGTCCTAGCGACCCGCTCTTTCGACTAAACCATGGATATATAGTCATGAACTGTAGTATAAAACACTTCAATACACTTGTATAGCATGCTGGGATCGATCATGCACCTCCAACAGTTCTCTCCCACCAACGCCCTCATAGCATATCTCACCAGCACTCCAACACCTCACTACACCCTGACCCACTCATAGGGCAGAAAATCCTATGCCTCACGACGGAGGACGCGCCAGGACTCGCTCTTTCACGCTCTACCATGGGTTTAAATCTTTACTCGCGGGGTAACATCAGTAGTAGAGAACCACGCTTCTGCCCTGGTCTAGCTCCCTGGGACCAATCACGCTCCTCCTGCTCCTCTCCCCCGAAACAACGGCACAATATTCTCGGCAGGAAGCTCCGCTGCGCCATCACGTGACCGAGCACGAGCCTCCATCACTCGCCGCGGACGTCTTTGCTCCTGCTCCTCCCCCTTGAGTGGGATCTGTTGTGTCATGGCCAGCACCATTTCCTCGTCAAGATCAGGATACATCCACTGAAGCACCTGACACGCAACCGCCTGCTTATAGGCCAATGATTGCCGCTGGAGGTCAAGTTCGCTCCACAACCCCTCGATGCGACGTTCCTCCAGCTGCAGCCGATATGCTTCCTCCTCCAGCGTTGCAACGCCCTCGGCAGGCATGCTCGCCACGCTCTTGCGAGACTCAGCATCCGCCTCTCTTCCGCTCCGATCAACACTGGCAGACGCTAACGTCGTGCTCTGCTTCTGGCGAGCCTCTAAGCTGGGAAACAGGTCTCGCCGGCGCATCCCAAACACCCGACAAAACTCCCGAATGTAGTGCTTATTCGGCAAGACATACCCCTGCTCCCAACGACTGATACTTCCGCGCGCAGCCCCAACCTTCTGGGCCAGATCCTCCTGGCTCCAATTACGAAGGCGACGCTCTCGTCGAAGATAATTTCGATGCTCCCCCGCCCTTCGGGTTGCTGCTCCTCCGGGGGAAGATCTATCATCTTTCCCGCCATCAGCGCGGGAAACAATTCTCCTGGCTTCTTCTCATACAACGCCGCCAGCCTGCGCCGATAATAGGCCCTGGGCTCAAACATGTCCATTCTCCCAGCGACTAATCGTCGTCACCGCCACTCCCAATGCGCCCGCAACCTCCTCCTGCGAATAGCTACGCTCTTGACGGGCCCGCTTGAGCACATTCTTCATCTTCATCCCCCCTTCTCCCTACAGCCACTCTATCCGGGTCACCTGGCCCGGATAAATCGTCACCTGCACCCGCTCCGTCGTCCCCGGCGAGGTCACGGTATAGTTGCCGGGCGCTAAGGCCGGAAACACCCCAGCCCACAGCTCCTCTTCCTCCCAGGCCTGCCGCCCAATCGTCGCCGCCACCTCAGGCAAACAGTGGCGAAAACCCCGCCCAAGCAACAGATTGACTCCACGCTGGCGCACCGTCGCACACACCAGGAGCGTCCCTTTATATCCATCCACCCCTAAGTCCATCCCACCCTGGCTCTCATCCTGCTCCTCATCAGCCCCGAAGAATGACGCAGTTGCATATACCACTGCAACAGGCCAAAAAGCAGCCCCAACCCCGTAAACACCACCGGTAACACCAGCCCCCAGAACCCAGGTAGCACCTGCTCCACACTCAACACCCACAACACCAACCCCACTAGCACGAGCACACCACAACACACAATCACCACACGTTCCCTTCGCCCACCTCGCAGCATCACCTTCACCTGTTTGCGCACTTCGCGTTCTCCTCTCTGCCATCAGGGCAGCACAGGGCAGCACACGACCTTCCACCACCAACCCACAGCCAGGTGGAACACGAAAAACAGCAGGTGCATGCCCTGGATCCTTTTCCCTCCCTCATCCCTGCATCCGGCCAAGGTATGGAGTACAAGAAAGGGAAATACTATCGTTAACGCTGGGCATTGTACCATGCTGACGCACATTCTGTCCTTACCTCATATACCTTTTCTGTCACACAAAATTTTTCAGCGCAAACGCAAACACATGTGACAAAGTTGCTATGCTGCTGCTATGCTCCTGTCATCTTGTACGCTCTATCTTTGCACTTTTTGGCTGAGCCGCATCAAGCGGCCAGCAGATCAACCAACGTGTCAGGGTGAATGCCAGAAAGGAACTGCTCATGCAGCCAGTCAAGCAAGCGATGACGATGGCGACGCTGGATTTCGCGCCGGGCTTCGCCAATGGTCACCGCGCGTTGCCACCTGAGTTGCAAGCGGTGCTGTTCTTCCTCCAGAAAGACGTAGAGCAGCATCGCCAGGGTCCAGAAACGCACCAGGGCCTGAGTACTCATGAGCTGGTAGTGGTCCAACCCCAGCTCTTCTTTGCCATCAGCGAAGAGAACCTCAATGTCCCAGCGCGCCGAGATATGGGCAAGCAAGACCTCAACCGAGGCGTCCAGATCACTAGAGGCCCAATAGCGCGCCTGGGAGAGCGGAGCCGAGAGCGAGTGGCGCACGATCACAACCTGACAACGGTACAGTTTGCGTACACTGGTGGTCACCACATGGACAGACACCGCTTTGCCGCCGCGCGGCCAGGAAGTCTGGACGAAATCTTGCTCTGTCAAGCCGGCCAGATAATCACTCAGTTTCTGCCACCGCCATCCTTGCGGCGTGGTGGCATCGGCAATGCGCAGCCACCGGTTGCTCTTGATCCCGGTCGTGATGAGGAAGTCTCGATCACGAGCCGCACGCCACAGGCATTGAGCGCAGTACCAACTGTCCAGCAAGACATGCGTTTTTGTCCCGACGACTGGCTCAAAGGTGCGAATGAGTGTCTCCATCAGCGCGATCTTGCTCTCAAACGCCACGTCTTCGCTTACGCAGACCTTCTCCTGTCGGTACAACTGCGGAGCCAAGGGGCACCTGCGATCCAGCAACACGTAGAGTCCCTGCACCAAACTGTGGCCGACGATGCGCTGCTCGTAGGTGGTCGAGTGATGCTTGCCCAGACCCTGCATCTTGCGCCCTTTCGGTTTGCTCATCGTGGAATCATCTCCAATCAGATACCCGGTCACCAAGGGATCTTTGGGGCGACCTCGACGTTTGGGTTGCGCCTGACGTTGTTGTTCCCGTTCGGCTTCCACCAACGGCTGCATCTCGGTGCGGAAGCGTTCCAGCCAGACGACGACCAATGCTTCGGCTACCCACGGAGCTTCCGAGAGAATGCGACTCAACCCGCTCAAGCTGGGAGGCTGCGCAATCTTGCTCAGCATCCCCGAGAGCGTGCGCCTGCCCTCGCATTCCAGCAGCCCCAGCAGGACGGTCACGAAGTACTCATATTGGGGCTTGGAGAAGACCGCACGGAACCGCTCGGCAAAGTAGCGCACTTCTGCATCCAGACAGAGAATAGGCTGTGGCATCGGACACCTCCGTGGTTTCAGGTTGTTTGTTACCTGTTTGATACCACATGGTGTCCTTCCCTGCTACCCTCTTTTCAAAAGTGCAAACATAGAGTTGTACGTCGACTTCACGCGAAAGATGGGGCATAATGGATTAGGATATCCTAATTAAGTAGTTCCAGTACCCGAGGAAGGGTCAAAGATAGCTTGATTCTCGAATTGACGTTCCCTCGAAGCAATCCTATCTGCAAGGGCCCTGCTGACACCCTGGATCCTACTCTCGCTCACATGCCTGCATCCGGCCAAGATTTGGAGCATACAAGCGAGTTCTCTTTCCCGCCAGCAGGGCCCTTCCTCTCCTCTCCCTTCCCTCCTCCACCGCACTGGAAACCACGTTTCCACCCTCCAGCCCCATCCCTCTTTTCTAGACAACACCCACTGGCAACAGGTTGCCACTTCCTCCCTCTCTCCTCAGCCCCTCTTGCAAGAGCACCGCTATCTGGTAACCGTTACCACATCTCCTCTTTCTCTCAGGTCCTCATCCCTATAGCAACAACCAACCACACGGCAACCGTGCGCCTCGCGCGCCATCCCTCTTCTCTCCATCCGCTCATTGGCAACAGGTTGCCATTTTTCCTCAGAACGCTTGGCCTCCTCTCCCCATCTCCACAGCAAGACCTGACCGCCCGATCGTCTACTGCTGTCGTGCCATCCCTCTTCCCTCCATGCAATCCAACTCACTGGAAACCACGTTTCCAGCACCAACCAGTCCCTCAGCTGCTCTTCTTCCACACACGCTTCCCTTTCCCGCAAAAACACGCACTCTCGCATCCTCATCTGCTTTGCGACCCGCAAAAAAAAGAGCGGGTCGCAAGGACCCGCTCTTTCGACAAAACCATGGATCATACCCGACATGTTTGTGGGGGAATAAGCTAGAGTATATACAACTCCTCTACACCTGTATATCACACCAGGACCTATCACACACCTCCAACAATTCTCTCCCACCAACACCCTCATACCACATCTCACCCGCGCGCCAGCATCCCACTACGCCCTGGCCCACTCCTCTCTCCACTCCATTCCTCCGCACACACACCTCTGTCACGCCTCTTGCTGGAAAAGGGAGACCTCGCGCGCCCACCCTCAAACAGATTGCGCATAAATCTATACGATATCGCACTCTTTTACGCACACAACCATGGGCACTTCCTCCCCCTGGCAGGGCCTTGCTCAACTGCTGCTGCTGCTGCTCTTCCTCCTCCAGCTCACTCTTGGTGGGAACCGGTTACCAGTGTTAGAGTTCCTGGCAACACATCACGAGAGAGGGCACCATGCACGCCTGGCTCCCAACCTCCTCAGCTTGCACTCAAGGCTATATTACACCTATGCGGAGCGTCACTTCTTGTTTCTTCTGTCCCCGCAAGGCACCTCTGCCTTGTGCTAGCTCCCTATACCTTCCTCTCCACTGCTCTCCTCCATCACTCCTCCTCTGGCTACAGGCAATTCTCTGCGAGAGTGGACACAATCAGCCACAGCAGCAACAGCTCGAGCCAAAACCTCCACTGACCACCAGCATCCCACAGCACACGCAAAACTCCTCTCCACCCCATCAGTGAAGGAGGCAGCAGGAGATCAGGCGGGAGTGGCCATGAGACGGCCTTAGGCAGCAGCCAGCCAGGCAGAAAAAGGCGTCAGCAGGAGGGAGAGGACATGAGAGACGGGTTGAGGACGGGTCGGGAACAGGTCAGGCAGCATCCCCTGACACCGCACGCTCGGCCCTGTCCTCTCATCGCTCAGGCGCTGCCCCCTGCCACTTCTCTCAAAACTATGACTATAGGCAATGTACCAGGCTGCACCGCCGGTTATCAAGAAAGCAACGAGTATGATGTTGTGCTCCCAGCCTTCTCGTCCGGGTCGGCGTCTAAGCGCCATCCCATCGTCGTAACCAAAACAAGAGGAACAACATGTACTACAATAAGGGTCTCCGTCCTTCCGGGGGAAGGATGAGGTAATTGTGCCTCATACAACCTCACCGATCAGGATACGAAGACGCAGATTTCCAAGGTTACGATAGCCATATGCTTGGCGCATCATCGCCTTGGTCCGGTTGTTTTTGCCTTCAACAAATCCGTTCGAGATGCGTGTCGGCAAAAAACGGAAAAACGCCAGGATTTCTTGTTTCCATTTGGTGAAGGCCGAGAGCGCTTGGCGCAGAGCATCAGGTCCTTTTTCTCGAACCTGATCGATCCAATCATCAAGTTGCTTCTCGGCAGTCTCTGTGGTAGCTGTCGCATACCAGGTTCGCAGGCCTTCTTTGAGCTGCCAGGCGGCCTCAAGCTCGGGCAAATGAGAGGCGATGCGTGCGCGTTCCTTCTGCTGATCTGGCGTTAAGGCTTCCTGAGCATGAAGGAAGAGATGTTGCTTGCGATACAAAAGCACTTGCCCTTCTTTCTTGTTTGCCCAAGCTGATACGACCTTTCGGAACGCTTTCATGGCATGCTGGATGACATGGAAATGATCCACCACAATCTGAGCCTGTGGCAAACAGGATCGAACCGCTGGTCTAAAGGAGGCACTCATATCCATGCTGACCGCTTCCACCTTCTCTGGCAGAGCAAGCCGTTGCAACAAAGGGACCACATCCTCGAGTCGACGTCCATAACGGACCTCAAGCACCTGGCTTGCTTCCAAATCACAGAGGATGGTTTCGTAGCGATGTCCTTTTCGGACGGCGAACTCGTCTATGCCGAGATAACGAGGCGTGGGGAGCAGACTTTGCTCATCGATTGTCAAGCCTCGCTGCTGCAAGCAAAGATGGGCAACGCTTTGAAAACAGTCACGTGCAAACCGAGGCCCAATCCCAAAGACCTCCGCAACATGGGAAACAGGGTGCTTTGCAGCTTGTCTTCCAATGGCTTCACGCAGACGTGCAGTAGTTCTTCGACGTGGGCCACAGGCCGTATCTGACTCCGTAAAAGGTTTGCGACACACGTGACAGCGAAAACGGCGTTTGAGCAGAATCAATTGTATGTGATCGTTTCGTACATCCAGATCTCTCTTGACGCGTTGACGACAATCATGGATCTGATCGCAACACCTCTGGCAGCCAGGACATATGGCGGTCTTCGTTTTTGCAATAAGCGTCACGTACAGGCTCCCATCGTCACTCCATTCTTGTGTTAAGACACAGAATTCGGGTAAGTCCAAAGGAATCAGAATACTGTCATGAACGGCTATTTCTTCTGTCTGTTCTCTGGTATGATGAGGGGACAAGGCTTGTTTCTCCTGATCTTGGCGTTTTGTTCTTACCAAGTTCAACGAGCGACAAGCCGTTGTCTTTCTCTACTTGCTCGTTTCTGCTAAAAAAGCTCATCCTTCCCCCGGAAGGACGGAGACCCGCGCATATTCTACACTCAAGTATCTCCCCATATACACACGGGAAGCGGTTTTTGTGCACTCAGAGGCATTGACAGATTTGTCTTCTTTCATCTATATTACGTCTAACGACATGTCAGCAAACGACATGTCATGAGGCATAATATAGATAGCAAGGAGGAGCGCGCTATGAGCACGCCCGAACTGGGACGATTTTCTGATCCGTCCATTCTGATTTTAGCCAGCCTGGCTGGTGGGAAAAAGCATGGTTATGCCATTATGGAAGATGTTGAGGCGATGGCTCGCGTTCGACTGGGAACCGGGACCTTATATGGAGCCATCGCCCGGCTGGAGGAGTATGGTTTGATTGAGGCGCTGCCCTCCGAGGAGCGTGGACGGCGCCCATATCGCCTGACCTCTGCGGGGATTGCCTTCCTCCGCGAACAACTCACGAGTATGGAGACCTTTGCGTCGCTCGGCTTGCGGAGGTTGGCAACGCTATGAATATCCAGAAACTGCTGCTATGCCTTTACCCTCGAGCTTGGCGCGCACGCTATGGAGAGGAATTTCTCGTCGTGCTAGCATCCCATCCTTTTTCTCTGTTTGAAGGACTTGATGTTATGCGGGGTGCGCTTGATGCTCATCTCCACCCATACCTTGGCACAAGGATCATGGAATGGTCTGAAAGGATACGCTATATGCTCTCGATCCTGCGTCGTTCATTGCTCACGATATTCTGCGCCTATGGAGGCTTTATCCTTGCTGGCATGGGTTTTCAGAAGATGACCGAATATGCTGACTTTCAAGAGGTTGCGCGAACGCATAGCCTGGTAGGTTTCTCCTTTAACCTCGTCGTGATTGGGTCTGTGGTAGCGCTCCTGGCTGTGGTAGCTGGTGGTTTGCCTATTGTTGTTACTGTGATCAAGTCCGCGCTGGTACGGAGGCGACTTACTCCCCTATTCGCGCTGGCTATACCTGTCCTGGCTTTTGGGACTTTCTTTGGCATACTGCCTCTTCTAAAAGCGGTCTTTCATCCAGGCGATCAACATGTTCTGCTGGGGAGAGGCCTCTTTCTGGGGACACTGCTTACCACCGCTATCATCAGTGTTGGCTCGATCTGCTTTGCAGTTGCTCGTAGTGAGATCTCTGAAAAACTGCTGCGCTTCGCGCTGCCTCCGTCCATCCTGGCTACGCTCTCGATGGCGCTGATGTCGGTATCGACCTTTATCTGGGGACTCGGCCTGCAAGAGAGCGCGCCGAAGCTCTTCACTGGTAACGACGGAATTGTTGGATCGAGTACCCTTGGCACCTGGTTGGGCATTGTGATAGCGATGGCTCTGGCGACCACTCTGGCTGTGATCTCGCTCATACGCGCGCTCTCGGCTCGTGTCACTTTGTACAAAGCTACAGCCTGAACGAGTACAACTCATCTATGAGATGGCTTGACCCCTCATGGTCAAGCTACAACGTATTTAAGACATACGTCCTGTCAACACGTCGTTATGTCTTAGGGTGTCGTGTTCAAAAATACAAAGGGAGTAATCTATGCAAGGAAACCAGGCTTCACTAGCCGTTACGACCGCCTCGCCTTCTCAAGCGGGCAAAAACGTTTTGCGTACTTATGATTTAACCAAACAGTATGGCGCGCGCGTGGCCGTCAACCAGCTTAATCTAGAGGTCCGACGCGGTGAGATTGTGGGCTTTCTCGGACCCAATGGCGCGGGGAAAACCACTTCAATCCGCATGCTTTTGGGCCTGATAGCCCCTACCTCCGGGCGCGTGGAACTGTTTGGGCACGATCTCGCAAACAGGAGGGACTCTGTGCTGCCACACATCGGCGCGCTGGTGGAGGCACCAGCCCTCTACCTACACCTGAGCGGAAGAGATAACCTGCGCGCGGTAGGCTCAGTACTTGGTGGAGTGTCACAGCAACGGATTGAGGAGGTTCTTATGCAGGTTGGACTGCATGAGCGCCAGAAGGATCGTGTACGTACCTACTCACTGGGTATGAAGCAGCGCCTGGGGGTTGGAATTGCACTGCTCAATAATCCTGATCTGCTCATCCTCGATGAGCCTGCTAATGGGCTTGATCCCGCCGGGATCGTTGAGATGCGCGATTTAATGCGCCGCCTGGCGGATGAGGGAAAAACGGTCTTCCTCTCCAGCCACTTTCTGGTCGAGGTTCAGCAGATCTGCTCGCGTGTCATCTTTCTGAATGCTGGTAGACTCATCGCGGATAAGACCGTCGAAGAGTTGACGCGTGGGCAGGGGGAGTTTGAGGTTCGGCTTGAACGGGCACAGGAAGCTCTAGCCCTGCTTCAGCAACAGCCATGGGGTAAACCTGCGCGCCTGGATGAGAGCGGAGCGCTCCTGACCCCGGCACCCCAGGGAAGCGGACGTGAGCTTTACGCCTTCCTATCTCAGGCAGGATTTACGCCTGAGAGTCTCGCGCCCGCGACCCAGAACCTGGAGGAAGTCTTTTTCTCGTTGATGAATGCGCACAAAGGAGACAAATAACGATGAGCACACACATAACTGCTACTGGGCTTGAAACTGCCTCTCAGCCTTCTCTGCATGCCAGCTTTACGGGCATCATGCGTGGCGAGTTTTTGAAAATCGCGCGCCTCTTCTGGCTGATGCTGGTTCTGCTAACGCTCGTCTTTACCGTTGGCTTCCTTCTTGGAGCAGGGTTGAAAGGACTGAAAACAGATCTGCAGCATACCCCTTTGCACTTCCTGTACTACTCGCTGGAGAGCAATATGGTGGTCTTCCGCATCTTCTCCGGTATCTTCCTCCTGGTCCTGACCTCGTTTATCATCGGGCGCGAGTACCAGTATGGCACAATCCGCATCCTGCTGGCGCGTGGGGTTGGCCGTGTACAACTGCTGCTCGCCAAAATTGCCTTGCTGTTTTTGATTGCGCTGGCGCTCCTGGTGATGTTTGTCTTGCTGACCGCATTGTTTACCTGTATGCAGATGCTCTTCCTGGTTGGGAATCTAAACGCGCTCAATGCGATCACGTCAGCCTTCTGGTCGAATACCTGGCTCGATCTGTTGACTGTCCTGATCAGTATGGGGGTTACGATCCTGCTTGCAGCGGCCATGAATGCTCTTGGGCGCTCGCTCACCTTTGGCTTAAGTGTCTCGCTCATATGGTTTCCCATCGACAATATCGGCGCGGCTATCCTGAACACGATTGCCCAGGTAACACACAACGATTTCTGGCGTAGGGCGACAGTATACCTGCTTGGGCCACTGCTTAACCGTTTGCCTGATATGCTTTTGCCTGTGGAGGCTCGCAGTGGCTTTGAGTCCTTCGGCGCCGGACCATTGTTTCCCGTGAGCACTTCTCATGCCCTCTGGGTCATAGCTATCTACGCGCTTGTCTTCGTTGGGGTGGCGCTTGTTCCGACCTGGAAACGCGATGTCAAGGAATAAGTGTTTGACTGATCTCCAGTGCCAAGCATGATGCTAAAACGATAGAAAGATTAAGTGTAAATTATATGTTTTCTCGTCTCTTTCACCGCACATGGATAAAAAGGTCGCTCAGGGCCTTCCTGATCCTGCTGCTCGTGTTTATCCTTGTTGTTATTGGCTGCGTGTCCTATGTTGAGATTCAGCGCCACCACATGGTCGTGCTACCTGCCCCCACCGGTCCCTATGCTGTGGGCAGGACGGCTTATGATTGGACTGACCAGGCACGAAATGATCCTCTCGCGCCACACGTGGGCACAAAAAGAGAGCTTGTGGTCTGGTCCTGGTATCCCGCTGCACATGTGTCTGGAGCACCATCCGTTCCCTACCTGCCATTAAAGTGGGCGCAGGCGAGCGACAATCAGCTCGTACAGAGCAGCGATTCTATCCAGACGCATAGTATTGAGGATGCACCACTTGCCACTGATACGACGCGCTATCCAGTGCTCATCTTTGAGCCTGGAATGGGTAAGATTCCAACCCAATACACGACGCTACTCGAAGATCTGGCAAGCCATGGCTATATTATCTTCGCGATCACTCCTACCTATAGTTCTGACACGGTAGTCTTTCCCGACGGGCGCGTCGCAACCTCAACATCCGCAGGAAACCTGGATAATGCGACAAATCTGCAGAACGCTGGTAATCAGCTTGTGTCTGTCTGGGCGCAGGATGTGACATTCGTCATGGACCAGCTGATAAGGCTGAACACAATGTCTGGAAATGTATTCACCCAGCATCTCGACCTCACAAGGCTTGGCGTCTTTGGACATTCCTTTGGTGGTGCAACCGCGGCTCAGGTATGCCATATCGATGCACGCTGTAAAGCCAGTATGGATATTGATGGCGATCTCTTTGGTGATGTGTTGCAGGCAGGCCTGCATAAGCCGTTCATGGTGATCCAACATGACGAGGGAGCATGCTCAGATACCGACTGCCACACATTTCAACAGGGAATACAGGCTGTCCTGAATACGGTGCCACGAGGTGCGGGTTATCACATTAGCATCAAAGATACCGAACACTTCAACTTCTCCGATTACGCTGTCTACTTTTCACTGTTGCGTGCCTTTGGCATGCTTGGCTCCATCGATGGTGTGCGCGGGGTGCAGATTACCCGGGCATATGTACGCGCTTTCTTTGATGCCTACCTGGATAATACCCCCTCTCCGCTGCTACGCGGGCCGGCGAGCACCTATCCAGAAGTGGGTTTCAGAACGTAGGACCTGGAGAACACGCACTTCTGTGCGGCATTTCATGCTACCTGGCCTGGAGACCCAAGGCCAGGTAGCATGAAGGATGCATAAATATGAGTGATTGGAGGCACAATTACCTCATCCTTCCCCCGGAAGGACGGAGACCCTACAATAACTATTGATAACTTTGCTTAAATTATCAAATATGCTATAGTACCTATATCGCCTACTTCCTTATCGGGTAGGAATCTGCATTGAGAATCAATGCACCATGCGCGTCTTCCCTTGAGTAAGGAGGGCGCGCATTCATTTAGCGAACATGGACCATCACACTGTTGGTTTCAGCCATGAACACTTGATACCTGAACAGAAAGGAGAGCGACGTTTCCTGAGAAGACTGTTTCAGGCAGAGTCACATACACCTCGCCTCTCAACGCCTGCTGCTACTATTCTTCCTCTCCACCGGATGTTTTATTTCCACCCTCCCAACCACTCCATCCCGCATCCCAGGCGTTCCTACTGGCGCACCACCATCCACGAACCCGCTCTCGGCCACGCCCCTTTCTGCTTGCATGCACCCTCCCGCTCATGGTATATGCCTCCTAGATCTTCATGTCCTCGTCGCCGGGACCATTCAGCGACTGTCCTCTCCACTAGGACCATAGAGTGGAACCGTCCTTGTCGCTGGGACCATTCAGCGCCATCTCCCCCTGCCAGGTGCATTTGGCAGATCGCATTCTCCAGGCGAACAATTGCTGGAGCATCGGGGCTGGTTTTACCCAACCGATCACTTATCCACAACGAGAGAAAGGAGGTTCGGTCACCAAAGAAAACTCCCCATCACCTGATGGTTGAGATTTCGTCAGGGGTGTGCTCGACTCCTTTCGCTTGTCTTCTCGATCAAGAAAGGAGCTTGAGACAATGAGCACCAACACCACCACTATCACTGCTACCATCAATTCCGTTATTGCTGATATACGAAATCTCCGCACCGAGGTGATGGCTACAGTACACACCGAGATCTTTCGAGAGATCGAAGAGATTGAATATCAATTGAGTTACCCGGAACTGGCCTGCGATCCAAATGCAGAGCCCTGGTCTGATCTTCAGAGGTTCCTACAAAGTCCAATTGAAGAAATCTTAAAAAGAGCCCTGTGGACCCTTATCTCTGTGGACTGGAGGATCCACAGGGAAGACTATTACATACGGCGTCCTCTAGAGATTAAAGAGGTGGAAAAGAACCTGTTGAACTGCGTGGTCGCAACTCGCTCTACCCACCCATATGTAGAGCATGATTTCTCATTTGTGTTGAGAGATTTTAGGATGCGTCAGAACTGAGAACAGGACCTCAAGCAGAGTTCCACAAGGCGTGATAGACTGATCAGCACAGGAACGTTTGGATGAGGAGTATCCTATGAACTGCCCATACTGCATGTCAGCGACCTCCACAGAACAGAACAAGAAAACCACACTTGGCTATCGGATGTTCCGTTGTCGAGGATGCCACCATACCTTCAACGAACGCACTAACACGCCTTTCAACTTTCTGGAATATCCGACCGATCTTGTCCTGCTTGTCATCCTCTGGCGGTTGCGCTATACACTGAGTCTGCGGGATCTCGCTGAAATGTTTCTCGAGCGAGGTTGGGTCTTCACCCATGAGGCGGTCCGAGACTGGGAAACCCGGTTTGCGCCGTTGTTAGCAGACCAACTGCGAGCCAAACGACGTGGGCAAGCAGGTCGATCCTGGTTTGTCGATGAAACGTACATCAAGGTGCATGGGAAGTGGTGGTATTTGTATCGTGCTATCGACCGTGATGGCAATCTGGTTGACTGTATGTTGAGCGAGAAACGGAATATGGAGGCCGCCAAGTGCTTTTTCAGGCAGGCAGTCGAGACAGTTGGACACAGACCAGAGCAGGTGACGACCGATGGACATGATTCCTATCCGCGCGCGATTCGTGAGACACTTGGTAGCCAGGTTCACCATCGTTGCAATCCCTATCTCAACAACCGACTGGAACAAGATCATCGTGGGATCAAACAACGCTACTACCCGATGCGAGGTTTCGGAAACGTAGCCTCGGCAGCCCGATTTTGTCGCGCTTTTGATGAGTTACGGCAGTTCTTCCGCTTCCGCACGACAATGAACCAATTAGTGCCTCTTGCCCAACAACGCGCTCTGTTTTGTCAACGACTGAACAGCTTGAAGGCTCTCATTCTGAGAGCCTAAGCCCAAGGAGAGAGGACGAGACGTCGTCCCACAATTTTGTTGCTTCTCCTGTTCTCAGTTCTGACGCTTCCTTCGTGTTCTCTATTTCAGATGTTGCAACCAAGCCGCGAGAGCGCTGCCCAACTCGTCGGGAGAGTCCTCTTGGGGATAATGGCGCCCGCGCACGCTGACCTCGCTTTGCGCTGGCCAACTGCGGCAGAACTCCACGTGCGATGGCTGCATGATTCCCGGCTCGCTGTGAATGAACAGCTTGGGCACGGGACTTTGAGCCAGCCAGGCACCATAGGTTGTGATGATTTCCGCCACATCGGCTGGATCACCGTCAAACGGGAGTTGACTCACCCAACTGAGCATGGGACGACGCTCCTCGCCCGGTTCAGCAAACGGACGCCGATACTCTTGCATCTCTTGCTCGGAAAGTTGGCGTAGCACGGCTTTGGGCAGGTTGACCTCGATAAGGGCATTCTGCTCCAGCACGATCTGCTCTCCAGCAGAAGTGCGAAACGCCTGGAAACCCTTGCGGGCGGCCTCTGGAAACTCGCTCCAACTTCCTGGCTTGACGATCGCCTCCATGTAGACAAGACCTTTGACCGCCTCTGGGTGACGCCGCGCCCAATCAAAGCCCAGGGCTGAGCCCCAGTCATGCACCACAAGAATCACCCGCTCACGCACATCGAGCGCTTCCAGCAGGGCATCCAAGTACCGGCGGTGCTCGACAAAAGTGTAGGAAGCGGGATCACTACCGAGCAGCTTCGCCGAATCGCCCATGCCGATGAGATCAGGGGCGATTATTCGCCCGAATGTTTCTGCGTACGGCAAAATGTTGCGCCAGAGGTAAGAGGAGGTCGGATTGCCATGCAAGAAGACAATCGGGTCGCCCTGGCCTTCATCTACATACGCCATCTCTAATCCCAGCACGGGCTTCCGCTTTTTTTGATAGGGGAATGCTGCGCTTATCATGCTCTGCTCTTTTCCTTTTTGAAAACCAATTGTTTGTGCTCTTTGACTCGCTTCTCACCGCAGAACCCTGATAGATCTCTGCTTGGTCAAGAAGCGGTGTTCGTTCATGTCCCAAGTATAGTTTTCCGATGGGGGCACTGGCTTCATCCGTGATGATGATTCTCTGCATGATTCGAGAGCAACAAAAAAAGGGGACCGTTATAGAGTGTCCTTTCTGGGCAATGGTAAGAGGCACATCATGTTGCCTAACACATGTGACCCAACACGTATGGCACAGCTTGCTCTGTTAGGCAACAAAAAAACTGGCTCACAGGCTCTTCTTGCATCTTGACAAGTCCGCGAGTTCATTGCTGCATGGCTCTACGGACCGGATTACAAAGCGAAGTGCTTAGCGTTGTAAATTTCTCCGGCGGGCCTAATAACCAATGGTGCTAGTTTATAAACTAAACTCAGCGATGCTCATCTGGAAAGGATGAGCGCCGGGATGAAGCTGATGCGCACAAGGTCAACAGCACATTGAACAACACGACCACCGAGGCCAAACGAGCCTGAATGAAGGCTTGCAGACGGTGGTAGACCCGTTTGAGGTCACAGATGACCGTGACCAAGGAGAACGAGGTCTCCACACTCATGCGGTCATTCCAGGTACCTTTCGCACACAGTTTGCAGTTCTCTGGCACGCCATCTTTGCTCCGAAAGCCATAATCGGCCAGCACGATACTGCCTCCACTGAACTGCTGGATGAGCGCATGGAACTCCTTGTCCGGGATATTCATCGTGCCCCAATCCCAATCGATCACCTGCCCGAAGCGATTGAGGACCCAACACAGCTTGATGCCAATGCTCCAACGCCCCTTATCTTTGGACTTTTTGCCACATTGTTGGGAGCTGCGCCCCTGCCGAATGGGAAACAGCAACTCAATCGGGTAGCTGTCAATCACCAGGAAGAAGCTGGGATCAGCCAGGAAACGTGCATTCCAGTCCTGATGGGTGACCAGCAACCGCTGCAGCCGGGTACGATCAGGCAAACCAGCAAACAAAGCTTCATAGTCTCGTTTGAGCCAACGATAAAAGGCGCGAAAGTGGCCTCCTTTCAGCGCGAAGAGCAAGCCTATCGTGACCAACTCGCTGGGATACAGTTTGGCCGGTAGTGTTGCAAAGAAGAAAGCTGATCTGGTACAGTACAGGAAAACGAGCGAAAGAGAGACGTGATGACCGAACAGAATCCTTTGAAATGGCGCCATTTCCAGCCCGACAGTATTCTCTTATGCGTGAGGTGGTATCTCCGCTCTGCTTTGAGCTATCGTGACTTGGAAGAAATGATGGCGGAGCGAGGGTTGCGTGTCGATCATACCACGATCTATCGCTGGGTTCAGCACTCTGCGCCTGCACTTGAACAGCGGTGCCGTCCTCAGTTGAAGATGACGTCTGACTCCTGGCGGGTTGATGAGACGTACATCAAAGTGAAAAAACAATGGCTGTATCTCTACCGTGCAGTTGACTCGCAAGGATACACGCTCGATTTCTTTTTCAGCTCAACCAGAGATGCGCAAGCAGCCAAATGCTTCTTTCTGAAAACGCTCGACGCCTCGCATAGCAGCGAACCACAAGTGATCAACGTAGACAAAAACGCTGCCTATCCCAAAGCGTTCAAAGAACTGAAAGCGGCGGGAAGCCTTTCTGAAAGCTGTGAACTCAGGCAAGTCAAATACCTCAATAATCTCATTGAACAAGATCACCGCTTCATCAAACGGTTGACGAAGCCAGGGATGGGCTTTTTCTCCTTCGAGACGGCCTGGCGAACCCTCCAAGGAGACGAGATGATGAACATCCTGAGGAAAGGGCAAGGACAAGGAGTGGCAAAAGGAGATGTGGGAGAGCAGGTCGCGCAGGTCGCCACACTGTTTGGAGTGATCGCCTACCTGAACGAGGAGGACCTCTTCACATCCATCTCGCCTTCGTCATCGTTTTTGCAACACAACCAGAAGGTGCTTTACTCACATCTGCTTCAGTGAAGTTGGACTTCTCCAACGTAAATTTTGGCCAAAATAGTGGCAGCAAGCTTGGCAAAAGAAGAGCTTGCAAAGAAAAAGATGATGATCTATAGCTCTTGCAGAAAGTCAACCAAACAAGAGGAGATTCATCATCATGACAGAATCTACGATGAAACTGACCCAACGTTTTACCGGATGTGCGAGCCTAGCCGCACTGGGCATCAAACTACGCACCCTGGATCTGCTGGCACCGATCCGAAAGCTCGTTCAGATCCCGCAGAAGACCGTGAAAGACACGCCCTTTGAGAAACTGTCCGATGCCTTCATCAGTATCCTGGCGGGAGCCACAGGGCTGGTGGAGATCAACAGCCGCTTGAGGAGCGATCGTGCGCTGCAACACGCGTTTGGACGGACGCGCTGCGCCGAGCAATCGGTCGTCCAGGAAACGCTCTCTGCCTGTACCGCCGAGACGGTGAAGCAAATGGAGCACGCGATGAAGCTGATGTATCGCCAACACAGCCAAGGCTATCGGCATGACTACCATCGGCAATTTCAAATCCTGGATGTTGATCTCACGGGTCTGCCGTGTGGCAAAAAGGCTGCTCTGGCTACCAAAGGCTACTTTGCTGGGGCGCGCAACCGCCGTGGACGGCAATTGGGCCGTGTCCTGGCGACCCGCTACGGGGAAGTCGTCGTCGATCAACTCTTTGAGGGCCGGACCAAACTGTCCGAGGCGTTTGTGCCTCTGGTTCAAGCTGCCGAGGAGATCCTGGACCTTAATGGCGCGAAACGCGCGCGCACCCTGTTGCGGGTGGATGCTGGGGGTGGCAGCATGAACGATGTGAACTGGTCGCTCACCCAAGGCTACCAGATCCTGTGCAAGGATTACTCCGGCCAACGTGCGACTCGCCTGGCAGCTTCCGTGACCCGTTGGGTTGACGATCCCGATGAGCCGGGGCGGCAAGTGGGATGGGTCGAAGTGGAAGCGCCGGAGTATGTGCGGCCTGTGAGGCGCATCGCAGTTCGTAAGCGCAAACCTAATGGACAGTGGGGCATCGCGGTCCTGATCTGCAGCCTGCTGCCCGATGAGGTTGAAGAACTGAGTGATGGCCTGCTTGTCCACAGTCTTGATCCTGTCAAGGATCTGCTGCTTGCCCACCTGCGTCTCTACGATCAGCGTGGAGGTGGGGTCGAAACCTCGTTCAAAGGCGACAAACAGGGGGGTGCCCTCGGCAAGCGCAGCAAAAAGCGGTTTGAAGCGCAACAGATGGTTATGCTCTTGGGCAGCCTGGTCCACAATGTGCTCGTCTGGGCACAAGAGTGGTTGGTCGTAACGACCTCTGCGGTGCAGCACTACGGACCTTTGCGTTTGGTACGCGATGTTTTTCATATCAGTGGCTTTCTCCTCCTTGATGCGTGGGGGCGCGTCCGTCAGATCGGACTCAATCAGGATGCTCCGCTGGCTCCTGTCTTACTCAGCCCTTTCCAAACCTTCGTCGCTCCTGCGCATGTCGCCATTTATTTGGCCAAAACTTAGGTCCAACAAGGGGAAAGAATGCGCATCGGCGCACCGACTCGCTCACCGCATTATCATAGCAATTTCCCCGGCGTGACATACTCACGCTCATGCCATATTGAGCCAACAGGCTTTGATAGAGCTGGCTTGTGTATTGAGAGCCACGATCACTGTAGTGCAATATACCGCCTGAGGGCGACGCTGTTGCCGTGCCATACGAAGTTCGTTCTCCACTACTGACCTCGACAGAGAGAGGTAAAGAATGAGGAGGGAAAGCCGATAGAAGGAGGAATGGGAGCACCAAGAAAAGCCGATTGGCGAGAAGAAAGGCGCAAACGCGCCTGGGTCCTCAAACATGAGGGATGGAAGCAAAAAGATATTGCCGTGGCATTGGGAGTGAGCGAAGGAGCCGTGAGCCAATGGATCAAACAAGGAAGAGAAGGGGGAGAAAAAGCCCTCAAAGCGCATCCTGCAAAAGGAGCGACACCTCGCTTGACGGCTGAACAGAAGGCGCACATTCCGACGTTGTTGGCGAAAGGAGCATCAGCCTATGGGTTTGTCGGGGAGGTCTGGAATAGTCGAAGACTAGCCCAAGTGATCAAACGAGAGTTCAAGGTGAGCTATCATCCCGACCATTGTGGTCGCCTTGTCCGCGAGATGGGGTACAGTATCCAAAAACCGGTGGAACGAGCGACACAACGTAATGAGGAGGCAATTGAAGACTGGAAAGAACATGAGTGGCCCGCTCTAAAAAAAAAGCCGCACAAGAAAGGCGAACGATCGTTTTTGTAGACGAATCAGGCTTTTATCTTCTGCCGATGATGGTGAGAACCTACTCCCCGAGAGGACAGACCCCGATAGTGCGTGTCAAGTTGACCCGCGATCATCTCTCGGCAATTGGAGGCATCACCCAAGAAGGGCGAATCTTCATGCAAACACAAGAGCACGCCTATAGAGCCGAAGACATCGTACGATTTTTACGAGCCTTACTCCGCAAGATCTCAGGCAAGTTGCTCATTATTTGGGATGGCTCGCCAATCCATCGCGCGAATGTGATCAAAACCTTTCTCTCCAGTCCAATAGGGAAACGGGTGCATCTCGAGCGGTTGCCTGGCTATGCTCCTGACCTCAATCCTCAGGAATACGTGTGGAATCTCCTCAAACGCCGCGAACTCAAAAACCTGTGTTGCCAGGATCTCACTCACCTCAACCAAGAGCTTGTGCGTGCCAAAGAGCGCCTGCGTCATCGACGCGATATCCTTCAACGTTGTTTTTCTTATGCACTTGGTGAAGTTTAGTTGTTTATGACGAGGTCAGTAAGCGAAAGTGTTCTCAATTGGCTTCGGGTTCATACACACCATCGGCCCATCTCCTTTAGTCACGCACAAGAGACAAAACAGGTGGCAACAGCCCAGCTCTCAGGGCCGCAATCTGTCTCTATCTACACCGGCGTATTGTTAATTTATAAGCAATAAAACATCTATCGTATTGGAGGATACAATAAAGAGAATGGAAGAAACACAAACGAAGAAACGCCTCTCCTTTCTTGATCGCTGGTTGACTCTCTGGATCTTCCTGGCGATGCTTCTCGGCGTTGGTATTGGCTACGCCATTCCTGGCACTGAAGCCTTTATCAACCGCTTTCAAGTGGGAACGACGAATATCCCTATCGCTATCGGGTTAATTTTGATGATGTATCCACCCCTGGCGAAGGTAAAATATGAAGAGCTTGGTGATGTTTTCCGCAATTGGAAAATCTTGCTTCTCTCCTTAGTCCAGAACTGGGTCATCGGCCCTGTACTCATGTTCGCACTTGCACTGCTCTTTCTCCGCAATTACCCGGAGTATATGATTGTTCTGATCATGATCGGCCTGGCTCGCTGTATTGCCATGGTGATTGTCTGGAATGAACTGGCAAAGGGCAATAGCGAGTATGCCGCCGGCCTGGTGGCCTTTAATAGCATCTTCCAGGTTCTCTTTTACAGCGTCTATGCCTGGATTTTCATTACGCTCTTGCCACCCCTCTTTGGCATCACAGGAAGCGCAGTCCATATCAGTATCGGTGCGATCGCCCTCTCCGTCTTCATCTATCTGGGGATTCCCTTCCTGGCAGGGTTACTCACGCGATTCGCATTGCTACGCTGGCGAGGGCGTTCCTGGTATGAGGAACAATTCATCCCTAAAATCAGCCCTCTCACGCTCGTTGCCTTATTGTTCACCATCATTGTCATGTTTAGTCTCAAGGGCAATATTATTGTTCAGATTCCGCTCGATGTCGTTCGTATCGCCATTCCCCTGGTGATCTACTTTGTGGTGATGTTCCTGGTCAGTTTCTGGATGGGGAAACGGGCTGGGGCCGACTACAGCAAAACGACGACTGTCGCCTTTACCGCAGCCAGCAACAACTTTGAACTAGCGATTGCCGTCGCGGTTGCGGTCTTTGGGCTGCATTCGGGAGCAGCCTTCGCGGCAGTGATTGGGCCCCTCATCGAAGTCCCGGTGATGATCGGCCTGGTCAACGTCGCACTCTTCTTTCAGCGGCGCTTCTACGGAGTCCATGTCCGGCCTGCCCCTGTGGCGGTGCAGCAAGCCGGAGATGATGCTAGTTGTCCGTAGTGTTCTCTCTATGATCCCGTGCTCATCTCACAATAGCGAGGCTCAGGACAAGAGCCTCGCTGCGGCTTCTCTCCTTCTCAGATCTCTGCTCCACGTAGATGCCTTTTCATGGTTGACGGGAGTGTCCGGCTCTGGTATACTCGGTAAAATCGACATATTCCGATATGATGAAGTGAGCGAGCCATGAGCGAACTAACCGCAGATCTTCAGGAATTCTTACACGGGTTAGCAAGTGAGACCCGCCAGCGCATTCTCTTTCATGTGTTTCTCGACGGCCAGGAACACACTGTGGGACAGGTTGCGCAACAAACAGGGCTAGGGCAATCTACGGCATCTGAACATTTAGCCGTTCTGAAACGAGCTGGTCTGCTCACCTCTCGCCGGGAGGGCAAGGAAGTGTATTACCAGCCCGACAAAGACCGTTCCCTCAAACAACTGGCGCATCTCACCGACCTTATTACGCGTTGCTGCGAGCCTTAAGCCAGGACGTGTTCCCCTCACAACAAGGAGCATTGGTGGTTTGCTTGCTGTTCTTTATTTCGTCAATTCGGGAACTGTAGAAATGTAAAGGAGCGAAGCTGTATGTTTGATACACTCGTTATTGGAGCTGGACAGGCAGGGCTTGCTGCTGGCTCTGTGCTTCAAAAAGCCGGACTTCACTTTGCGCTCTTGGAAGCAGGAGCATCGCCCACTGGTTCATGGCCTCATTACTATGACAGTCTGACCCTTTTTTCCCCTGCCCGCTTTTCGTCGCTTCCGGGACTGCCCTTTCCTGGAGATCCAGAACGCTACCCTTACCGAGACGAGGTGATCGCCTATCTGCAATCCTATGCCCAGCATTTTCACTTGCCTGTGCATGTGCAGTCTCGTGTGGAACGGGTCCAGAGAACAGAGCAGTATTTCCGTGTGGAAACAGCCGCCGGGACATCCTATGAAGCCTTGAGTCTCATTGCCGCCACCGGGCCATTTCAGCATCCCTCCCTCCCTCAATTCCCCGGACAAGACCTTTTTAAAGGACAGATCCTCCATTCGTCAGCCTATAGGCGTCCAGAACCCTTCCAGGGGCAGCGCGTTCTGGTGGTAGGGGCAGGTGAATCTGCCCTCCAGATCGCGGTCGAGCTTGCCCAGGTTGCACGCGTCACGATTGCTAGCCGGGCACCACTGCGCTTCCGTCCACAACGTGTTCTGGGTCGCGACATTCACTTCTGGGCCTGGCTCACTGGCCTGGATCGTTTCCCCCTCAGCACCTTTTGGGAGCGCCATGCCCCCACGGCAGTGATTGACACAGGACGCTATCAGCCTGCTTTTCAGGAAGGGAGGCTTGAGAGACGCGTCGTGTTTGACCGATTTACCGCAGAGGGGGTGATGTGGGAAGATGAGCAAGAAGAACCAATTGACAGTGTGATCTTCGCAACGGGCTATCGTCACAATCTAGGCTTTCTGGCCGATCTTGGGGCGCTTGACGCCGATGGGCAGGCAGTGCAGAAGATGGGCGTGAGTCTGACGACGCCGGGGCTCTACTACCTGGGGCTGGAGTTCCAGAGAACGTTTGCTTCCGCGACCTTGCGAGGAGTTGGCCCAGATGCGATTGCCATCATGAAACCTCTTCGGCGCTATCTTCAGATAATTCGCTCTTCCCCAAGAGAACGTGAGACCACACTTGCCTCTGTGAGAAGGTAGCTCTCACCTGAAACCGATCTTTTCTTCCTTCATAGGAGAAGAGACTCGCGCCTCCTTATTTGTTGTTACGCTCAACGTTGTTATTGACAACGATATAAAGAAGAGGTATACTCTCTCCAGTAACTTGTTGCTAGTAGCAACAATGTTGAAGACTCAATGAAACAGGTGACGCGATGAAGAAGCAGTATGATGTCGTGATTCTTGGCTCTGGACCAGCAGGATATATGGCCGCAACCTATGTTGCTCGTGCCAGGCTGTCTGTTGCAGTGTTTCAGGGCTATCAGGCGGGTGGGCAATTAATGCTCTCGACCGAGATAGAAAACTTTCCCGGTTTTGATACCGGTATCCTGGGACCCGAGTTAATGGAACGACTGGAGGCGCAGGCTGAGCGTTTCGGAGCAGAACTCATTCCACAGGATGCGATTGCAGTCGACTTTCGATCTCGTGCGTTTGTGGTCCAAACGGATACCGATGAGTATCATGCACGTGCAGTGATCGTTGCCACGGGAGCCAGCGCGCGCTGGCTCGGACTTCCCAACGAACAACGCCTCCTTGGGCGCGGTGTTTCGGTCTGTGCCACCTGTGATGGCTTCTTCTTCCGCGAGAAAGACGTTGTGGTGGTCGGTGGAGGGGATACCGCGATGGAGGAGGCGTTATTCCTGACATGCTATGCCAGGCAGGTAACCATCGTTCACCGCCGCTCGACGTTTCGTGCCAGCCCGATCCTGGTGGAAAAAGCACGGCAACACCCCGGCATTCGTTTCATCGTGGAAAGCGAAGTGGTAGACGTTCTCGGGGGCGATGCTGTAGAAGGCATTTACATACGCAACACACAGACAGGGACCGTCTCTCAGTTACCGGTTCAGGGCGTGTTTCTCGCCATTGGGCATCATCCAAACACCGATCTGTTTCGCGGGGCGCTGCAACTCGACGAAGAAGGCTATATTCTTCCCGTCGAACGGACGATGACCTCCATTGCAGGAGTCTTTGCTGCCGGCGACGTGGCTGATCCTTACTACCGCCAGGCCATTACCGCAGCGGCAGATGGCGCTCGTGCCGCGATGGATGTGAGACGATGGTTAGAGCAACAACAGATTGAGAAGAGAGACCTGGTGCAAGAGACCGTTGGCAGTGTCATCGAGGTCACACGAATGCCGTAGCGCTCACTTTCGCTGAAAACCCTGTCCATCTGTTGTCTGACGCAACGTTGTTATTGACAACAGAATAGCGAGGGGGTATACTGATCATATCACTCGTTGCTTGCCGCAACGAAAAGGTTAGGAGGAACACGATGGGATCTCATGTATCGACAGGGGCTTTGTTACGAGAAGTCGCACGCCTGCATGTGCAGCTGCAGCGCAATTGTGTGGCCTATTGTAGGGGAACGACCTCTACCCAGTGTAATGTGCTGACAGAACTGGGACGAAGTGGCCCTGTAACGCTGGCTGAACTCAGTCGCCGGGTTGGTCTGGATAAGGGCTGGACCAGTCGCGCCGTTGAGCAACTGGTGCAAGAAGGGCTGGTAGAGAAAGTCGCCAGTACGCGGGACCGGCGTACGGTTCAACTGTCCTTGTCTGCTGCAGGCGAGGAGCGCCTGGCCGAACTGAGCGGCACCCTCAATGACCTGGCAGAGCAAACATTCGAACATATTCCCGCAGCACAGCATGAGATGGTCCGTTCCTCCCTCGAATTGCTCCAGCAGGCCTTACAGACCTTGACCACTGAGGCGGAGGCAACTGACAGTGCTGATCAGGGAGGGGCAGCATGCGGGTGCGAGTAGCCACGGTTGCTGATGCCTCGGCGATTGCAATTATTTACAATCAGGGAATCGAGGATCGGGTAGGAACGTTTGAGACGCAGTTGCGCACCGAGGCTATGATCGCATCCTGGTTTGATGGCATGCATCCCATTGTCGTGGTGGAGCAGGAGCAGGATATCATCGCCTATGCTTCCACCTCCTTGTATCGCTCGCGTCCCTGCTATGCTGGCATCGCGGAGTTTTCGGTCTATGTTCGCCGCGATTGGCGAGGTAAGGGGGCAGGGCGCCTGGCGATGGCGCATCTGCTTCAGGAGAGCGCTGCTGCGGGATTCTGGAAACTGCTCTCACGTGTGTTTGTGGAGAACGAGGCCAGCCGGGGCCTGTTACGCTCACTGGGATTTCGTGAAGTGGGCATCTATGAAAAACATGGGCAACTTGATGGCACCTGGCGCGATGTGGTGATTGTCGAATATCTCATTGCGAGCAATCTTGCTACTGCATCCTTTGACCTATCATCTCGTCATCATATATAGCAAAAGAAAATACCATTCTATTCGTTTCTTTGGAAGGAGACACTCAATGCATTATGCTATGACCGCTGAAACACACGCTTCGCTCCCAATTGCCATTATTGGTGCGGGACCGGTTGGACTGGCTGCGGCTGCACATCTTCTGCGCAGCGGAGAAACCCCTCTTCTTTTTGAAGCAGGCGATACGGTAGGGGCTTCAGTGTTGCGTTGGGGACATGTTCGCCTCTTCTCTCCCTGGCGTTATATGCTCGATAAAGAGGCGGTCTCGCTGTTAGAGGAAACTGACTGGCAGGCTCCTGACGCTGAGGGCTACCCCACAGGACGTGAGCTGGTTGAGCAGTACCTCGCACCTCTCTCCCAGGTGCCTGCACTCAACCCCCATCTGCACCTCAAGACGCGTGTCCTGGCCGTCACACGCCTGGGATATGACAAGATGAAAACGCCTGGTCGCGAAGAGGCGCCCTTTGTGCTTCGTGTCGAGCATGCCAGTGGTGAAGAGGAAGATGTGCTGGCCAAAGCCGTGATAGATGCTTCGGGGACCTATTTGCAGCCGAATACATTGGGTGCGCATGGCATGCCTGCATTAGGCGAACGAGCCTTGCGACAACACATCTTCTACGGGATTCCCGATGTCCTGGGCAAAGACCGGACACGTTATGCAGGCCGTCGTGTGCTGGTCATTGGCAGTGGACACTCGGCTTTCAATGCGTTGCTTGAACTCGAAGCCCTTGCACAAGAGGAACCCACAACTCAGTTGTTCTGGGCGATTCGGCGCAAGGAGGCTGGTCAGCTCTATGGTGGCGGCGAGAGTGATGCGCTCGCTGAACGCGGGCAGCTCGGCGCACGCATCCGCCGCCTGGTAGACAGCGGCCAGCTGCGTATGGTAAGCAATGTTCAGATTCAGAAACTCTCTCAGACAGCGCAAGGGATTTCCCTGGCGGGTTACGAAACGGAGCTTCCCCCAGTCGATGAGATCATTGCGACGACTGGCTTCCGCCCCGACCTCTCACTCCTCAACGAGCTACGCCTCGCGCTTGACCCGGCGGTGGAGAGCCCGGCAGTTCTGGCTCCGTTGATTGACCCGAATGTCCATAGCTGCGGGACGGTCCCGCCTCATGGGGTGGATGAGCTGACCCATCCAGAAGCCAACTTCTATATCGTGGGGATGAAGAGCTATGGCCGCGCGCCGACCTTTTTGATGCTCACGGGCTACGAACAGGTGCGCTCAATTGTCGCGGCCCTCACTGGTGATTGGGAAAGCGCGCGCCGAGTCGAACTCGAACTACCGGAGACGGGCGTCTGCTCGACGGATAACGGCGGGTGCTGCGCCTCTCCTGCGGCAGAAGCACAGGAAGTCACTGAGAGCGCGGGATGTTGTGCAACGCAACCCACTCAGGTGCCCCTGAACCTCGGGGTCAGGCAATTCTCTGGCGAGGGCCTCCAGGTCGTGGCGCAAGGGAACTGCTGTGGCTAGCAACAATGCTGGGGAGAGGCTCTCCTCTTCCCAGCAGCCTCTGGCATACGCTCCCGCACTGGATGATAAGTATCCTTCTTCCAGGCGCTCTTCCTATGGCTGGATTCTGGTGGGAGCGCTTGGCCTGACCACGATTCTTTCGTACGGGACGACACAATACCTCTTTGGCACACTTATCGTTCCCGTGAGTGACACCTTCCACTGGAACCGAACCAGCATCTCCAGTATCTATGCGGTGAGCTTGCTCCTCGCCGGACTGTTGGGCGTTCCCGTTGGGTACCTGGTGGATCGTTATGGTGCTCGCCTGTTCATGACCCTGGGGTCTCTGCTGGGTGGACTGACCTTCTTTGGATTGGCATCTGCGCATGCTGCCTGGCAATTTGCGCTCTTATGGGCGGGAGGCATGGGCATTGCGATGGCGTTATTCCTCTATCCGGTCACCTTTACCGTCATTACGACCTGGTTTGAGCAGGGACGAGGCAAGGCTTTTGCGGTCCTGACCTTTCTGGGTGGGCTGGCATCACCCATCTTCTTTCCCCTGGCGGGGGCCTTGCTCCCCATGATGGGCTGGCGGAACATGCTCTTTCTCTTTGGGGGGCTCCATCTCGTCATTGCTGTGCCGCTGCATGGACTGCTGCTGCGCCGAGCACCCAGAAGAGAGCGATCACAGAAGCCGCAAGGGCACGCATTATTGCGAGAAGATGGGGTGACAGCGCGCCAGGCCTTGCGCCAACGTCCGTTTTGGATGTTGACCGTGTCGTTTGCCATCGCCATGCTTGGCAATACCGTCCTGTTTACGCACCAGGTCGCGCACCTGATCCAGCGAGGATATGATCCAGCGCTTGCCGCGACCCTTGCCGGAGGATTAGGGCTGGCAAGTTTACCAGGACGCGTCGGGCTCAATCTTTTGAGCGAACGCGTTTCCCCACGTGTGCTGCTTGGATTCTGTCATGTGGTGCAGGCCCTGGGGGTCGTCTTTCTCATCCTGGCCCCATCGATTCCCTGGTTGCTGGTGTATGTGCTGCTCTATGGGGCGGCCTTTGGTGCTATCTCTCCGCTCAAAGCCTCGGTGATTGCGGATTATTTTGGCAAGAAGGCGTATGGAGCTATCACCGCGCTGCAAGGGCTGCCCATTGCCCTGTGCAATGCGGCAGGTCCCCTGGCAGCAGGTTGGCTCTACGACCTGCTCGGGCACTATGACCTCGCGTTCTGGTTGTGTGCTGGGGGATTTCTCCTGGCGGGCATCGGCATTGCGCTCACGCCCCCAGCCAGGCATTGGATGCCAGAGGTGAAGACGCGAGAGCGCGAAGTATAAAGAGAGAGAGCATGGTGGCAGACCTCACGTGCGAAAGGCCTGCCGACATGCTCTCTCTTGTTGGTGCTTTACGCAGCCAGTTGCCAGAGCGTGGCAAGGAGAAGGGTCGCTGCAATACGTAGCGCCTCTGGCTGTACGCGCTCAATCGCATCACCAGGGGTATGCAACTGTGCTGCCCCAACACTCATTCCCACCGCAGGAAATCCCGCCTGAACAAATGGTCGCTGGTCAGAAGCAATGTTGCCTACAATAAGCGGGATATCGAGCCAGCGCCCCGCCTGATCAAGGGATTGGAGTAAGGGGTTGGTCTGCGAGGCTGGCTCAATCCAGACGGCGTCATTGAGACAGGCAGCCCCATCTAGATTGAGCATGAGCGGCGCGTCCCCCTGTGCTTTGAACTGAGTGGCCAGGAAAGAGGACCCTTGTGCCCCGACTTCTTCCGCATCAAAGGCGACGAAGAGGAGAGGGTGCCTGAACTGGAGCCGAGCTTGCGTGATCACTCGTGCCAATTCGAGTAAGACCGCCACGGCAGCCGCGTTATCTGTGGCGCCGGGGAGGCGCGGACCTCCCACATCATCGCCAACACCATCATAATGCGCCCCCAGAATCAGGGGCGCATTGGCCAAGCGCTCATCGGTTCCAGGACGTTGCGCCAGAACGTTATATCCTTGGGTCTGGTGCGCAAAGACGGGAACGCGTGCGCGTATCCTTGTCCCTACCAGGTGTGCGTGCAGGTCTGCGCGAACTGAGAGTACGGGAAGGGCAACGGGGGCACTGGCAATGATACGCTTTACCAGGTAGCCATCAGCGGTTGCGTAGAGAGGCGTAAGCAGACCAAGCGCTCCTTGTTGGGCAAGCTCGCTGGCCAGCGTCGTGAATGCCGCCCCCTGTGGCACGGCATCAAGCGCAACCCACGCTCCCTGATAGCGATCACGAGCACCCTCTTCCGAAAACGCAACAACTGTCCCTGCGACAATTTCAGGCTGAAAGGCGGAGCGTGGGTGCCCACAATACTCGGTACGCTGTACAAAGGTGCGGAGCACCTCACCCTCCGATGTCACCTGTTCCAGCAGAAGTGGGGCAGCCTGCTCAAATACTGGAGCCGAAAGTGGAAAGGCCTGTGTGGTTGTCTCCCACTCTAGGGTCTTCCATTGCTCTACCAGAAAATCCGTTGCCCCTGCGTGTCCCTGCGTCCCCACACGTCGACCAGCAAAAGCAGGAGCACACAACTGGTGTGTGTGCTCCATCATACGATCCGGATCAAGAAGCGTGAGGGCCGCGAGAAGGTCAGGCGGAGCAGTGTGCTCAGTTGCCATGTCAGTCACCATGCGGTCTCTCCTTCCACCTAGTCGTTGTTATTAGCAGCATCGCTGTTGGCTCGCAGGGGAATCTCCTTGCACGGGTTCCCCACAACACCCGCCTGTCACCTGCGTCTCAGTGGAGAGGGCGGCATTGGATGTGGGTTCGCCGCAACATCCCGTGCTTACGGCCTGGCTGGTCGTGGGTTCGCCGCAACATCCCGTGCTTGCAGACTGGCTGGTTGTGCCACAACATCCACTCTGCTGTATCGGCAAGGTTGAAACGGTGGGAAGGCCGTGCTGAAAACCACCTTTAGCTGCTGTTTTTGACGAATTGGAGATCTGGGTCATAAATGCGTGCTCCTTTGTTTTTCTTTTCGTATGTTCAAAATTGTGTATGCCCTTTGGCATGTTCATTTAGGTAGACGTGACGCTTCGCCAAAAGACGCAACAATTTCATATGCTGTTACTGTGTACAAACTGTGAAGACAACAAGCAAAGATTAAGGTGTAATTGGAACCAGACTACAACGGCTGCGTGTCCAGATGCGTCCTTTTTCATCCGGCTCCGTCTACATGGATAGAAATGATTTTAACAACAGGAAGGGACATGAAAATGTTTCGAGAAGAGGCATTGGCGCACTGGCGCCAGCAGGACTATGAACAGGCTCGTCTTTCCCTGCATCGGTTTCAGACAGCATGTTTGGCCAGGGAAGCAGGCAGGAGAAAAAGCGCGTGGATGGATGGTGTCTCCACCAGGCTCAAGCACGGAGTTTCGCTGCTCATTGGCACAAATAGCATCAGGAACGCTGGCACGCAACTCTGTTGCTCTTCCCAGCCCTTGACGTGCTGTGCATAATACAGGCAGATACACTCCATCAGAAAAGAAGGTACGAATGCATGGTTCACACGGTTGAGTCTGCCTGGCAAACACTCCATGACCCCCTCTATCGCTTTATCCGTCGACGCGTGGCAACCGAGGAGCAGGCTGAAGACCTGCTCCAGGAAGCCTTCCTTAAGATGCACACGCAGGTCGACTCGTTGCGCGAACATGACAAGCTAGAAAGCTGGATGTACCAGATCGCGCGCAATTTGATCATTGATCACTATCGCAAAAGGAGGCAGGACGTTCCATTAGAGGATGCCGAGGAGATGCTGCCTCTCGATGAAATTCCAGAAGAGAACGTACAGGCGCAATTGGCCGCGTCGGTCGCTAGGATGATTGCGTGCTTGCCCTCTGCGCATCAAGAGGCTCTTCTGCTGACCGATGTGCAAGGTGTCTCGCAGAAAGAACTGGCAACGCGTCTGGGTCTCTCGTTTTCAGGAGCCAAATCACGAGTGCAGCGCGCGCGCGAAAAGCTGAAGCAAGTAGTACTGGATTGCTGCCACATTGAGTTTGATCGCCTCGGGCACGTCATTGACTACTACTCCCATTGCGCCTGTTGCCAAACACAAAAGCACGAGAAGGATGGTTGCTCTACTGAGCAGTGTGCATGCACGTCTCAAGCAATTCATCCATCTCCTCAGAGAAGCATTGCCTTGCCAGTTGTTAATGCAAGCTTGACCTCTTGTGAGAGAGGCTGAACAGCGGGAGATCCCACAGGAGACACAGTAAACTTGATGCTCTTCTATCAACGTGGAGTTCTTGTTAGCTGAGTTTTCTCCCATTGATGAAGGTGAGCTTATAGAACCACGCGACCTAGATGACATATTAAGTGACATCCATGAATTGTTGGAGAAAAAGGGAATAGCGGTCACCATGTAACTCAAAGACCACCCAGGCGGCACGATGTTCCGCCTGCTCAATGTGCTGCGCATCCTCGTCTCGGGCCTCCACCAGGGCTCTGGCACTATTATGTCTCTTTACCTCCGTCCTCGGCCTGGTGCTGCGCTCGCGCCCAGAAGAATCACCGCTTGGTATCGCTATCTCCGCGGCTGCGGTCCTGATCATGTCCTGGTTGTGGTTTATGAAACGGCGTATTGCTGCTCGGATTGACAGCGGCGCATTGTGTGGTGACGCGGCCAATTTCCTCACCTGTGGCTACATGGTAGGCTCAGTCCTGGTAGGGGTTCTGCTCAATGCCTTGTTCCACTGGTGGCGGACGAAAGGTGTGGCGGCTCTGGTGTTTCTCTTCTTTCTCGTTGCCGAAACCCGCGAAGCTCTGGAAGAGGCTCGCGGAGAGGGTGGGACGATAATGATGACTGAGCCAAAACGCCAAAAGGAGAATCATTCTTGCCGTTTTTTCAGAGAGCGAGGACCTCTCAGGAGTATTGACTGCTTCGTGGTGGTATCGGCACAGAGCCCTCCAGAAATTTCTGGAGGGCTCTGTGCCGATACCACTGATCCTGGTTTTTTCGCAGGTTTCCTCATGCAGAATGTAGGCAAATCTCTACTCATAGAGTCTCAGCATTATTTGCAGTGCTGAGTGAAATTTGTAGCATATTGTGGCAAAATTTTGGCACGATATGCTTCAGAGAGAATATGGCATGATATCCTTCACAAAGGAGTTTTGAGTTGAAAGGAAGGGATTTTCATCGTGCGAGTGGGCTTGCGAAGAGCGTCCATACTGGAGCGGCTTCACCCTTACCGATGTTCTGAAATCGACTGAGATGTGGATTGCTCAGAGAGTGCAGAGGTTCTTTCGTCAAACGATCTCCTGCCAAGATATCCTTCACAGAGGGTATATGCATCATCATACCCATCGAAACCCGTGGTACACTGGTAAAGCACCAGATCAAAGAAAGGCAGAAAGAGAGCTCTTCTCCTTCCCTTCCGTTTTCTCACTCTTCTAGGAGCTTGTAACGCATGTCATCTATTCGACGCGCACAACGAGCAGACAGTCCCTTGTTGACCACTCTTGTTTGCACTTCTCATGCCTACGGTGGGAAGTATTACACTATGGTCAAGGACATCAACATCACCTCGGAGCAGATTGAGAAGGATAGTGTCTATGTGTGTGAAATCGATGAGCGAATCGTCGGTTTTTACCGTCTCCTCAACCATGGAGAGAAGGCCGAACTTGATTTTGGCCCTCGAGTATGAACGGACCGGATTACAACGCTAAGGCGCTTAGCGTTGTAATCCGGTCCGTTCATACTCGAGGGCCAGTTCCTCCATTTCCTCCCATGCAATCTTGGGATCTCCACACCAGCGGCTGCTTCTGCGGCCAAGAGATGCGACTTGCTGTCTCGAAAAACGCTAAAACGGCCTTCTGCCATCCTGAGTGGTCAATTGCAACGCAGCCCTAGTGCTCTGTCAATTTTCATCCGAAAGGTTTTACGCCGCCTGCGGCGGCAAGGGGAGAGACGCAGAGGGGCGTCAGCCCCTCTGCGTCTCTCCCCACCTTTCCAATCAACTTTGACAAAGTACTAGCGTGTGGTGGTTGCGGTGCGGTAGAACTCGGCTGCTGTGACGCTGGCGGGAACACCGAGTTCGGCGGCGACCGCGGAAATCGCGCTGGCGCCGACGGCGAGGTCAGCCTGGCCGTCGGTGCTGAAATACGGTGCGTAGAACGTCTCGTAGTAGGCTCGGACCTCGTCTGCGGTGTATCGGCTGAGGAACGTCTGCATGTGCCGCACCGTGGTGTCGGGTTCGTTGTGGATCACCTGCAAGGCGCGCCGGTGGGCTCGTACGACGGCCTGGACCGCGGGGTCATCCGGATGGATGTGCGTGGGGTCAACGGCTACGCCTGCGGTGGGGATCTGGAAGTGGTCGCCGACCCAGCCCAGCACCTGCCAGCCATGTTCAGCCGCTATCACCTCCGGTACGACGGCGCTGCCGACCAGGGCGGCGTCGATCCTGCCCTCGTACAGCCAGCGCAGGTCCATGCCGTAGTCGCCGGGCAGGCGGACGATGCTGTGGATGTCGCGGTCCGGGTCCAGGCCGGCCTGGCGCAGCATGATCCGAGCGAAGCACCCGGGTCCGGTGTGGGGGGGGTGTACCGCCAACCGTCGGCCAGCCAGGTCGGCCAGGGAGGTCAGGCCGGGGCGGGCGAGGAACCAGAACAGCGGGCGGTGGGTGTTAACCTGGAGTGCGATCCAGGGAATGCCATTGGCCAGCCGGGACAGCAGTGTCCGGCCGAGCCCGATGGTGGCGCTGTGGCGCAGCCGCTCCTTGTCCCAGGAGCAGGCGTCGCGCAGCGCGACGTGGACGCCCTCATCGGCGTAGTAGCCCTCCTGGTCGGCGATATAGGCGGTAAGTTCCTCGTGCAGGCCCCGCTCAACGTAGGCGAGATCGATCGTGTACATAAACATTTCTCCTTGATTGTGTCACGGCCATGCGCCAGTGCGGCCTTGGCCGTGCCCAGGCTGAGAGCATATCTTTCTCCAGAACAATGCTCTCAGCATTGAGACTCATGCAAGATTCTGGCAACTTCAGATGGACTCTCTACGTCAGATACAGAACAGCTTTGCCGGTGAATTGCCTTTGCCGCAAGCGTTGCACGACCTCACCGATGTCGTGCCAGGAAGCCTCCACCTCGATTGGCGTCCGCAATTGCTGCTCGGCTACCAGTTGTGCGAGCCAGGCCAGGTCACGAGATGCAGCACGACGATCGAATTCTGCAAACATCACCAGCTTGTAGAGGGTAACTCCCCCGGCAACCATGAAATTTCTGATATCAATGGTGACTTCTGGAGATGCCGACCAGCCCAGCGTGACGCAGGTTGCACCTGGTGCCAGCAGAGAGAATGCGCTCTTCAGTGCTTTTCCACCGAGCGACTCGATAATCAAGTGGTAAGGGCCATAGGCACGCGCTGGCTCAAGATCGTCCCCTACGATCACCTCATCGGCGCCCGCCTCGCGGACTACCGCCTCGTTGCGAGCATCGCGAGCCGTGCCGACGACAAAGGCACCGCTTCGCCGGGCGAGCTGATGCGCGAAGAGTCCCACCCCACCGGTGGAACCGGTAATCAACACTCGCTTGTGCAGGAGCGACCCTCCTTTCTCAAGTGCCCTGAGCGCGGTGAGTCCAGCAGTAGGTAAGGTTGCCGCCTGAGCAAACGTCACGCTGGCGGGAAGTTCGGCCAGCCTGTTCGTAGGAACCGCCACCTGCTCAGCCCATGCGCCTGCATTAACTATGCCCATCACCCGGCTCCCGACCTTCGGACCCGTCCCATTCGCCGCTTGCTTGATGACGATTCCTGCCAGATCCCAACCGGGTCGCCTGCGCTCTTTGACTCGTATGATTGCATCTCCTCGATTCAAAGAAAATGCCTCAACCTGAACAAGCGCTTCCGACGGGCTAGGCTGGGGCGCTTCGACCTCTTCGATGGCAAACCGTTCTGGAAAATCAGGATCAACGACTATCGCACGTATTGAACTCATTTATCTCTTTCCTTTCGTCTTTGACCAATTTCGCCTTGTGTCAGACACTACTTGTGCAAAAATGGCATCGCTCTTTGCCGGCGATTTCAGCAACAGCTTTCCCGCCTTAGATTAGACGTCACTGACACATTTGAGAGGGCCGCACGTTACGCCAATAGCCAGGGAGGTCAGGCCGGGGCGGGCGAGGAACCAGAACAGCGGGCGGTGGGTGTTAACCTGGAGTGCGACCCAGGGAATGCCATCGGTCAGTCGGGACAGCAGTGTCCCGCCGAGCCCGATGACGGCTTCGTGGCGCAGCCGCTCCTTGTTCCAGGGGATGCCATCGCGCAGCGCGACGTGGACGCCCTCATCGGCGTAGTAGTCCTGCTGGTCGGCGATGTAGGCGACCAGTTCCTCGTGCAGGCCCCGTCCGACGTAGGCGAGATCAATCGTGTCCATCAACGTTTCTCCTTTTTCCTTGATTGTGTCACCGCCATGGGCCCGCGGCACGCGCGGGCCCGGAAGCTCGCGGTCCATGGTGCTGAGGTGACAGTGGGCAGGATGCGGTCCAACCAACGGTTGGACCGGGACGGTATGGCCCCGTGTGCAGAGAGCAGCAGGGCGTCAGTACATGGACATTTCACCATTAACCGCAGCTGTGGTGCCGGTCATGAAGGCGTTGTCCTCGCTGGCGTAGAAGGCGACCACCTGGGCAACGTCGCCAGGGTGTGCCAGGCGCCCCAGGGGGGTAGCGGCCACCTGCCGCTGCTTGTGCTCCTCGTCGAGGACACCCACCATGCGGGTATCCTCCACCAGGCCGGGCTCGACGACGTTGACCGTGATGCCTCGCGGGCCTAGTTCCTGGGCGAGATACCAGGCGAACTGCTGGTAATTTGAGTTTATGATCGAAGAGTTGCAGATGATATGATCGAAAATCGACAGAATCTTCGAATTTGGTCGTTCTGTTGCGTGACTATACCGCTCCAGTTCTGAGCTGACGTCGCTCTTCCCTGTAAATGAGCTGACTCATCGATTCTTTCAGAAGGGTGAGTTTGCCGAGGAGGAAGCGCGTTTTGCACCTCTACACGAAAAAAAGAGGAATGATCCATTCGAAGATTCCGTCGATTTTCGATCATGTGGACCATAACTCTTCAACCGTACAGTCAAATTACCAACTGCGTTAGTGCGGCCTTGGCCGTGCGAAGTCGCGATCATGCCCTCCCGGGGCCGGCGGCTGAGGCCGATACTGAGAGAGATGTGACGAAATCGCTTTTCCCGTTCTCATTCTCTTCACGGTTTCCCCACACGTTAGTGAGGCACTTTTGAGATCGCGTCTTCCAAACGGCTGATCTGATCCAGTTCGGGGATGCACGGCCACAGCAGCAGCTCGTCCACGCGCATGTCCGCAAACTCCTGGACAAGGCCACGCAGAGCTTCTGGCGTGGTACGTACTCCGGCAGCTACCTGTGTCGCCGCTGGTCCTAAGAACGCGTAGTAGTCCCGCACGGTTCGGTTCACCCAGTCAGCCACGTTGGGACCCAAAGCATAGTGCGAGGTCACGACCAGGCGCGGCTTGCCAGACCTGCCAGCCTCCTGCCAGACCTTTCTGGTCATCTCCAGGGACTGGCGCACCATCTCTGGACCACCACCGCCTACACCGACGAGTGCTCCGTTGCACCAACGAGCGATCCGCTCGCTCGCTTTTGGTGAGTACCCCCCCATCAGCAGCTCCGGCCCGCCTGGTTGAACGGGCACCGGGCCAACCTCTCCCAGCGTCCCACTGACGGGCTGGCCAGACCAGATCTGGGTCAGCAGTGCGAGCTGCTGATCGAAGCGCTTGCCACGATCGCGAAAGGAGGCCTCCACCGCCAGGAAATCATCCTCGCGCACGCCAACGCCCAGGCCGAGCGTCAGCCGACCGTTGGAGAGCGCGTCCAGGCTGGCGGCCTGCTTGGCAAGAAGAGCCGTCCTGCGCAACGGCGCGAGCAGCACTGCAGTCATTAAACGAATGCGCTTCGTCACACCCGCGACCGCTGCCAGCGTCATCAGTGGCTCGTAATTCGGGTACACCACTCGGTCAGTCACTCCCAGGCTCGAAAAAGCCGCGCTGTCTGCCAGCCTCGCCCACTCCAGAAGCAACTGCCCCTTGACCCCAGGAATGTCTGCCAGCAGACCTATAGCAATGTTCATCGTTCACCTTACCTCTCACGTTCTGATTCTACAATGGGAGTTAGGAGAGAAATTTCGTCTGAGATGGCTTGCAAGGCGATGTTTGCTGACTCCCTCAGTGGAGACATCAAGGCGCTTCTTAGGCCGACTCACAAGCTAACTCCCACTGGAGACTGACGATTGTCTGTATCCAAACACATTGTTAGTAGGCCCAGTGCTACAGATCAGTAAACGCCTTTGCGCTAACGTTACGTAAATGCCCTTGAGAAGCCTCCGCAGCTATAAACTGGTAGTGCTTAGGGACGTTAAACGTTTACGTTACGCCGTACGCATCACTGGAGTGACAGTATGCTCTGGTAGTTCATAGCTCAGTACGCTAGCCACCGACGTTTACGTTACGTTGAATGCCAATGGTTAAAAGTAAGCTGCTACGAAGTGCAAAGTAGCGGGAATAAACCATGTTCAAGTGACTTTTCATACATTAACATCGAAAAAGCATGGCTGTATTTCCTGTTTCAACTGTTTTTCTCGGACCCCAAAGCTGCTTTCTGCCTACGCACACGCGAAATCTGCCTGAGAACCACACAAAATTCCTCGTTATTTCATCGCAAGCTCTTGATGCATGCTACTTTGCACTTCGTAGCAGCTTACGTAGCACTGGGCCAAATAGTTCAGCTTCGCTTCGGAATGAAACCCGGAATCCCGGTCTCCACTACCGCATTGAGTCTCTGTCTAGTTTGGATTTGGTTGATCTTGTCAAAAGCGGTCTTTGGAATAGCGCGGATGTTGAAGTTTTCCTGAGCGCGGGCTGGTGTCTTCGCAGTGGTGAGAACTGCCGTGCCACGTTGGATTGCCCAGGCAAGCAGAATCTGTGCTGGGGTTTGGTTGACTTCCTTTGCGATTGCCAAAATTGCCGGGTCATCGAGAGGGCCCGGCCTTGTTCCATGACCTAAGGGAGCAAATGCCAAGAACACAATGCCCTTCTGTTTGCAGAATTCCAACAACTCTGCTTGTGGAAAATAAGGATGCGATTCAACCTGAACAACGGCAGGTTTAATTCTCGCAGAATTGTAAATGCGCACGAGTTCTTGGAGACGGATATCAGACAATCCAATGGCTCCGCACTTGCCATCGTCAACGAGACTTTCCATAGCCCGCCAGGTGTCGATGAGACTCACGCCTTCGTCGTAAAGGATATTGCCATGTTCATCCCGTGGGTCATAGTCGTCCCCCGGTCGAAACGCAAATGGAGTGTGAACGAGGTAGAGATCTATGAAACTGATTCCGAGCCTGTTCCGACTCGCCTCAAACGCCCGCTCAACACGCTCCGGACGATGGTTGGTATTCCATAGCTTTGTGGTGATAAAAAGATCCTCCCGCGTGATTCCGTCAGCCTTGAGTTTTGCCTGCAATGCTTCGCCTACCTCTCGCTCATTCCCATATCGTTCGGCACAATCGAAGTGTCGAAATCCGACTTCCAAGGCGCTTCTGGTCGCACGTCTTGTCTCGGTCGCGTCCGGGATCAATGTGCCAAAGCCGAGAGATGGAATCTTTCCGCTTCCGAAGTTGAGCGGTATTGTTTCAAATCGAAGTTCAGAAGAGCGATCGAATGTCATTTAGAGCTTCTTTCTGGCATGCTACTGAGCGTGTGCACTGTAATTGACGAAGAGACGTTCTAAGTTTGTTTCTCTTGAGAAGAATATACCATCGCTTTTTCATACCGTCCAATATATAGTATAATATCGCTATCATATATTATATAATATGAAAAAGGAGAGAAACGGTGGAACTCTTGCAGCTCAAATATTTCCTGACCGTTGCACGATTGGAGCACATGACCCGCGCAGCGGATGAGTTGGGGATTGCCCAACCCCCTCTCAGCCAGACCATTGCTCGCCTGGAGGAAGAGTTGGGCGTGCCTTTATTTGACCGTCTGGGGCGAAACATACGCCTGAATCACTTTGGTCAGGCGTATGTCCGGCGCGTTGAGCGCATCTTCGAGGAACTTGAACTGGGCAGGCGTGACCTGAGCGATCTCGCGGATGGCAGGCAAGGACAGATTGGGCTCGCGATGCATGTGGCAACCCACCTGCTTCCAGATCTGCTCAGCGCCTTTCGCAAAGATCACCCGGGCGTTCATTTTTTGCTCTCGGGGTATCAGGCCAATTCCGTCACCAGCCTGGTGCAGCACCTTGCCAGGGGAACATGTGACCTGTGTATCTCCTCTCCTCCACTCCAACAGCCGGGCATCACCAGCGTTCCCCTGCTGACTGAGGATATTTGGCTTGCTTTTCCCTCAGCCCACCCGTTGGCCCGGCGCTCCCAGATTCGTCTGCAGGAGGTTGCCCAGGAAGCCTTTATCAACATGCAGCCAGGGGACAGTTGGCGTGAACTGACCGATAGTTTCTGCCAACAGGCTGGCTTTCGTCCCAGGATCGTTTTTGAAAGTGACGACCCCTCGACGATTCGAGGATTGATCAGAGCGGAGCAAGGCATCGCTTTTGCGCCAGCGATTTCCTGGCACGGATTAGTCGATCCAGCCATCATCCAAATGCCGATTTCAGAGCCGAAGTGTCAGCGTACGATCGGACTTTCCTGGCTGACCGATCGTCGCCTCTCAATGGCGGCACTGCAATTCCGCCAGTTTGTCATTGATTATTTTGCTCGCCTCTCCCTGGCATGATGCGTGTCTTCCATCACGGCATAGACAGTCTCTCTCCTCTGCTTCTGCGCCGGGCTTCCTGGTGAGAGACGTACTGACGACGATGAGCGCTCTTTTCGGTTCTGTCAGAACTGAGAACACAGAAGCAGATCAAAGCTCTATGGAACACTGGTACTGCTCGTCTCTTGTTATGAGGCTGCTTGCTGCAGGGCTTGCAAGGCTGCAAGCCGATCGAGGAAAGCCCGCCGTCGTTCGGAGAGTGAGGTCGATTCTCCCATGATACGACGCGGACGGAGATAGTTCCGTAATTCGTCAAAGGCACAACAGAAACGTGCTGCCGCTTCAAACGTCCCAAAGCCACGCATTGGATAGTAGCGTTGCTTGATCCCTCGATGGTCTTGCTCCAGCCGATTATTGAGATATTTACTTGTCCTATGCTGCACATAACTGCTCATCGTCTCTCGGATGGCTCGTGGATAAGAGTTATGCCCATCGGTCGTGACGAGATCGGGAGCATGGCCAACCACATCAACAGCTTGCTTGAAAAATCGCTGAGCTGCCTCCATATTCCGCTTCTCGCTCAACATGGAATCCACCAGATTGCCATCCTGGTCGATAGCTCGATACAGATAACACCATTTCCCGTTCACTTTCACATAGGTTTCATCCACATACCATGAGGTTCCAGCTTTTCCTCGGCGCTTCACACGTAGGTGATCGGCGAGCAATGGAGCAAATCGAGCTTCCCAATCCCTCACTGCTTCATGGGTGAAGACAAAGCCACGCACCAAAAACATCTCTGTCACGTCTCGCAGGCTCAGTTTGTAGCGCAATCGCCAGGTGACAACCAGGAGAACTGTATCTGTAGGATATTCTAGAAAGTTGAAGGCCGTGCCCGTTCGTTCATTAAAAAGCCGTTTGCAGGCAGAGCAGCGAAAGGTTCGATAGCCAAGAGTGGTTTTCTTGCATTGTTCTCTGGTAGCCGAGGATGTACAGTATGGGCAGTTCATTGATTATCCTTCATCATGTGTTTGTTTCCTATAAACATACTCCATGAGCGCTTCCCTTGCCAAATGTTCTCCTGAGTTCTGACAGAACCACTTGGCCTTGTTCCTTCCTACTACCTCCTTGATCCTTTCCTGGTGACGATGCATGGCTTCTTTGCTCGGTTTGATGATGGTTTTGAAGCCGATGTGAACCTGATCTTTCCCACCGGTTTTCCCGCTGTGTCTTTTGCCCGCCGGAAATTGGCGGATTTCGAAACCCAGAAAGGTAAAACCAATCCTGCTAGCATAACGGTTCAGGGTATGGGTGATCCAGGTTTTACTCGGCTTAAATTCTAGTCCCATCTCGGCCAACCAATCGGCGGCTATGTGTTTGGCCTGTTCTATCACCGCGGGATCCCGGTGAAGAATCACCAGATCATCTGCATAGCGGACAACGGTCGGTTGCCAGCGAATACTTTGTCCTTCTCGCTTCATCCGAGCCGGAAAAGCTGAGGTGACTCGCTCTTCCAGACCGTGTAAGGCCACATTAGCGAGGAGCGGCGAGATTACCGCCCCCTGTGGGCAGCCTTCTTCGGTTGGAATGAGCGTCAATCCTTCCATGATCCCAGCTTTCAGCCAGCTTTTGATCACTCGTCTCAAGGCGGGAAAGGTGGCGAGCTTGGTTAAAAGCGCCTGATGGTTGATGCGGTCGAAGCATTTTGCCAGATCGGCGTCCAACACATATTTGCTTTGGAGCCGAATGCTGAAGCGAATGGCTTCTAGCGCGTCATGGGTGGAGCGTCCCGGTCGAAAACCGTAGGAGTTTGGTTCAAAGCGGGCTTCCCACTGTGGTTCGAGCGCGAGTTTCACGAGGGCCTGGAGTGCTCGATTTGCCATGGTGGGAATCCCTAAACCACGCTTCTCGGTTGTGCCGGGCTTGGGTATCCAGACCCTCCTGACTGGCGAGGCTTTCTGGCTGAGGTTGAGTGACTCGGCCAGTTCCGTGCGTTGACAAGGGGGGAGGGCTTTCACTCCATCCACTCCGGCTGTTTTTTTTCCCTGGTTGTCCTGCGTGACCCGTCGTACTGCCAGGTAACGACTGGCACGGGACCGTATCAAGAGTCTTTGAAGTTGGTGAACTGTTTTGACATCACCGCGTTGTGAAGCTCGATAAATCCGCTTTTGGAGCTTGAAGACCTGCCGCTCGAATTGCTTCCAGGGGAGGTCATTCCATCCATACATCGGCTTTGATTCCGTGTTCATAGCTTATTTGCTCCTCACTGACGTTTTTATCTTTCAAACTGTCGTGCCTACGTCAGCATATCCTTTGGCTTTCCCAAAGGCATTGGCTTTTTAGGCAATCCTTCCTCATTGCAGCATCCGGTTTGACTACCTGCTCTGAGTATTGATCATCTCAGAGAGCCGCGATGAGGTTACTTCGTTCCTCATATCCATTTTCTGTAGCGTTAGGGCGATACTCTCCACCGGGTTTCTTTGGGAGTGAATATCGGTCAGTACATTCGCTGCCGACCCCTTATCCTTGCTCCTTTTGAGCCAAGCCTCTCAGCCCGTTTGGCTTGTTACGGGTGACGGTGTTTCCATGTATCTTCGCTTACGTTACCCATGGCTACCTGCCGAGAGAGAGAATCTCCTTCGGACTAGGAAGTCTCCCTCTATGCTGTTTACCCAAGCTGTTCGCCTCATCTGAGAGTCAGTCAGAGAGGTGTGGGTAAGGCTTTCTCTTGTTCACTTCAAGGGGAGGAGTAGGAATGGCGTTTCCGCACCTCCTTGGATATGAAGTTGTTCAGGTGAATTACTCACCTGACCCCTTTCCCCGGCTTTGTCAACCGTTTCAAGGGAACGAATCACACAATATACACCCGCTTCAGCGGTTGAGGATGATAGCCTCGTTGCTTGAGCGATTGTATGGCTTTTGCCTTCTTTTCTGGAGTATTCCAGATGTCTTTGTCTACTCCAGGGGTGTTCTTGCCTTGGTTTTCCGTCACTCGTCTGACAGCAAGCGCTTTGCCACTGAACGAGTGGGTTAACAAGCGTTGCAGGGCTTTCACCTTGCCCCGTTTGCCTTCCTGTGTTGCCTTGACGATACGCGCTTGGAGCCGACGCACATTGCGGTGAGCGGCTGACCAATTGATCTGGTGCCATTTCATCTCGCTGTGGGAAGCTGCACCAGCAAACATGTTCGCTGTCATCTGCTTTGCCTCCTGTGTCTGTTCGTCAAGTTTTCTCGTCAAGAAAGACCAAACGGAAGTCTGCTCGCTTTCGCGCGGGATCATGTTGTCTCTCGACGTCATCCCTATCCACCTCATTACAGGCGGCTTTCGCTTTCTCCGTTTTCCTTTGCCCGCATTCCCATAGGCCGTCCTTGCGGTTGGCTGTCCCTTTCGGGAGGACTACGGGTTTACCACGTTCCGTATGCATACCCGGATCGAGTAGGTTCTGCCTCTGCGCCGGTGGATACAGCGTCTGCGCCAGGGTAAAGGGGCACACCCTGGACCGATCCACACTGCCTTTTGGCTCAAGCCTGTCAGCATCTTTGGCTTGTTTTCGGTGACGACGTTTTGGGCAGTTCACATCTGTTAACCATACGATCCAACCCTAGTTCCCGACCGCTTTGATGCTAGCAGTCGTAGTGAACTCCTCGCGGGTTCACTACCGCTTTTGCAAGCGAGGCATCCATTGTCCCAAGAGCTTCACACCGCCGGATTACTCCAACCGCATGTCTTGGTAGGGTACTGGGGGCAGAACCCCAGGTGAGATCTTGTTCATTCAAATCTCACAGCTATTCATACAGCTTCGTGTCGCACACCCTTACCCGAACTGGCAGCGTTCCTGGAATCATTTGCCCCGCTGTTCCGCCGACATACCAGCCGAGACAGTATGGAACGCTATCTGACTGGACTGCTCACCGACTTGCCTCACAAAACGTGTGGCACCATCGCAGATGTGGTCGCAGGAACCACCGTTGAGCGCTTGCAACACCTGTTAACTGACGCGGCCTGGGACCCGTTGGAGTTGGACGAAGCACGCGTGAAACGCTTACTGGCCTTGCATCCTGTAGCGGATGGCATCCTCGTTCTCGACGATACCGGCCTGCCGAAGAAAGGGAGCGCCTCGGTCGGCGTCTTTCCGCAATACTCGGGGACCCTCGGCAAGATTGGCAACTGCCAGGTCGTGGTCAGTGCTGAGTTTCTCGCTGATGATCCGGCAAGCAGCACACCTTTCCACTGGCCCGTGAGCGCCCAACTCTTTCTGCCGCAAGCCTGGATGCAGGATGCCGAGCGCCGCAAGCAGGCACAGGTCCCGGAGTCGATCAGCCAGCAGACCAAGCCGGAAATTGCGCTGGGACTGCTAGATCGCGCCAGGCAGTGGGGTGTCCCGATCGGAATGGTGGTGGTCGACGCAGGATATGGAGACAATCCCAACTTTCTGCGCGGCCTCGACGAGCGCCAGATCCCCTACATCTGCGCCGTTGAGAGCACGTTCGGGTGCCGGTTGCCCGCCGAAGTGCAAGCTGCCGCGCTCCAGCTGCCCACCTATCAAGGACGTGGACAGCCCCGCAAACCACGCCCAGCCCCGCTGCACACGGTCAAAGATCTGATCGAAGCGTTGCCCGCCTCTGCCTGGCGAACCATCTCCTGGCGCGAAGGAACAAAGGGCACGATGCAGGTGCAGGCGGTCGCCATCCGCGTGCATTGGGCAACCGGTTCGCCCCGGCACTCAACCAGTCATAGCCGCGTGCAAACCGGACCAGAGGGCTGGCTGCTGGCGGAACGCCCTCTGCCCGGAGCCCCCCCCAGACACCCAGGAAACGCCGACTGCCGAAAAGGCTGGCAAGAAGCCAGAGCCAACACAATACCGGTTTAGCACCTTGCCCCCCGAGACCTCCCTGGAACGACTGGTTCTGCTAGTCCACGCTCGCTGGGTCATCGAGCAGTTTTATGAGGATGCCAAACAGGAATGCGGCTTCGATCACTTCCAGGGACGCAGTTGGAACGGCCTGCATCGGCATCTGGCTCTCGTCATGCTGACCTACAGTTTTCTCATGTTCCATCGCCTCACCCTTCCCCCGCCTCCCGATGAGGCTTTTTCCCCCCTGCGTCACGCGAAGCTCGCTGCCTGGCGTGCATCGCCAGATGCTGCTCTGGCTCTTCCAGGATCTCGTCCTCTGGCTGCTCCACACCCAGCAGGTCGAGTCCTTCCGTCCCAGAAGAAACTAACAAAGTAGTACTATATTACTGTTCAATTCACAACGGAGGCAGGGGATATTCAAGCAGCCAAAATTGACGGGTGCGATGCCGATTCCCCCTACCTTACTACGAGCGAAGGACAGATGGTTCCGATCCGCTATATGCCAAGCGATCCAGCATGGGCGGAGATAGATGGGGTGTCCTCACACAAATTACAGATCTATACGCTGATTAGTGCCGGTGTTGGTATTCTGGCGTTGCTGCTCGTACTTTGGGGAACGCTCCGAGTGGCTGCAAATCGGCATTGAGAAAGGCAGTTCGCAAAGCCACCAGCGCTGTGGCATTATCTCGTTTCCATCTCATCCCTCGCCGTTTCATGCGCCAATTAATAACCAGGGACATCGCTCGCTCAATAATGCCGCTGCCCACCGGATAGCCAGCTTGCCTCCACGCTTCATAGGAGCCGATCCAGTCCCGTTGTTCCTGCAGATAGGTCACAGCCGCTTTCAAGGCCTTGCCTTCCCCTTTCTCTTGCCAACTCTGTAACCGCTTAATGGCTTGATCGACCTCGGCATGCCACAACCAGCTTTTGATCTCAGCGATCTGCTCGGTGAGCCAGGTCTCTGACTTCATGGAAAAGGTTTCATGCCGCTGGCGGTGGCAGAGAATTGAGAGGCAGAGGGGCTGACGCCCCTCTGCACTTCCGACCTTTCCAATTAACTCTGACAGAGTATCGTTAATTCTTCCTGGCAGTGAAGATGCCATACGCTACGTTGGTACTACCGTCGCCAGCCACTGCTCTACTTCAGGAGCCTGGTAGTGTTCCATGCCTTGGAGGAGAGCGAGACTGGCCTGTCCCAGTTGGTGGGCCTTTTGCACATCTCCCTGGATGTGGGCGACACGAGCCTGCCCATACAGGGCAAGCGCCTCGCATTCCTGGGAGTTCTGGGCACTCAGTTGATACATTTCGATAAAGGCTGCGGCAGCTTCTGCGACTTTTCCCTGTTCCAGACAGAGTTTTCCCCACTCATTGAGTATGCCTGCAAGCGCCCATGGGTTCCCCAGTATACGCGCGATGCGTAATCCCTCCGCCAGATGCGCCTCTGCCTGGGTGTAATCACTCTGTTTCAGGAAAAGAAGCCCCAAATTCGCCAGCGTTGAGACCTGATATTCGCGATTCTCAAGACGGCGGGCCAGCGCAAGTGACTGTTCAAATGGCTCGCGGGCCAGCCCATATTTTCCCTGTTCCATGGCCGCTATCCCCAGGTGTTGCTGGAGCAGGCACATTCCAGCGCGAAAACCAATCTGTATGGCGAGGTCCAGACCTTCTTTAATTATTTTTTCTGCCTGGGCATACTGGGCCCGTGTGAGTGCTGTCTGGCCGAGGTTGATGAGCAGCGCACAGGTGTGATCCGGTTTCCCTACCCGACGTGCCAGGACTAGCCCTTCTTGCAAATATCCCTCGGCCTGGGCGAACTTTCCCTGATCGTTGGCAATTCCGCCCAGACTTCTGAGTACGAGGCTCGTAAGTTCGTCGTCCTTGCCTTGCCGCGCAAGAGCTAAAGCTTCCTGAAGGTGAGAATCTGCCTGGGCATAATGGCCTTGAGAGGAGGCATAGATACCGAGAACACGTAAGATGTGGCTTCTGAGTGCGGGGGTGTCGAGTTCAGACGTTAGCGTGAGGCCGCGTTGCAGGTAGTCATATGCCCGAGCATATTCTCCCATGTTGATGGTAATGTCTCCCAGTTGATAGAGGGCAGTTGCTAAGCTTTGCTGGTTCTGCATAGCGGTTGCAGCCTGACAGACATGCTCCAACAGGTCTACTGCCTCGGTGCACGATCCACGGATAAAGAGAAACTGGGCAAAGTCGTTACCTGCGGCAATCAGTGTTCCCGGATGATTGTGTTCGCTGGCCAGACACAAGGCCGCCTGAATATTGCTGCTTTCCTGTTCTAGACGCTGATAGTCCTTCTCAGAGAGACTCACATACTCTGCCATAAAGCTCGCGAAACGTTCGACAGAGGCAGCATCTCTTCTCTGGAGACTGGCATAATCGGCGATGGTCTGATGGAGCGCGTAGCGGTCAGGCGCATAACTCTCCAGCAATCCCGCGTCACATAACGTATCAAGCACTTCGGCAGGCTCCTGGCATACAGCCAGGGCGGCAGCTTCGCTGAACGTATTTGGTTTGGCTGGAAAGACTGAGAGTGTGTAGAGCGCCTCGCGGGCCTCTTGCTCTACTTGCTGATCGCTGATCGCAATCAGGGTATGCAGTGAGATCGCGGGGGTATCTGTCATGCTGGGGGAGCGTTCAGCGAAAGCCTGGGGTTCCTGAAGGTGCAGGCGCATTTCTACTGAGCGCAGGCGCTCGATGGCCTGGCGCATGCGACGCTGTTGTCCATTGTATGTTTGCACGCGCAGAAAATTGCCCGTGAGCAGGAGCGCCAGCGGTAGCCCACCAACCAGGCGCGCAATTTCCGCCGCCGCAGCCGGCTCTTGTTGAATAGCCAGAGGCGCCAGGCGTTCCAGGAGAGTGATACTGTGAGATGTATCCAATTCGCTGACGGGGAAAGCGTTGTTGGCCGCGGTGTGCCAGGCGAGCTGGGGAAAGCGGGTGGTAACCAGGTAAACACAGGAATTTCCGCCTACTTTGAGGGATGCGAACGCTTCAAGGGTCCAGATATCATCCATGATCAGCAACATCTGACGTGAACCGATGGAGGTGCGGATCGCCTGTGCCCATGCTTCGCGCGTGGTGAGCCTGGAGGCTTCGGTGGCTGAAATACCAAGCAGCGTGCCCCAGTGCCGCAAAATCCCTATGACATCTGGGGTTTTGCCTGCTCCAGCCCAGAGAATTCCGTCGTGGAAGTAGGCTCGCATCTCTGTATCGTGAGCCAATGCAATCGCCAGAGCCGTCTTCCCCACGCCTGGCAGTCCATAGAGAGCAAGAACCATTGAGGGTGTATTCGCACACAAACGGCTTTTCAGGAGGGAAAGGAGCGTTTGGCGACCAATCAGCGCACGCGATTCATCTGGTGGAGGCGGAATGGCAGGATCGTCACTACTTCCACGAGCGATGCTCTCAGGTTCCAGCGTATCCATTTCCAGCGGCGTTTCCTGGGAAAGGAGGCCCAGTTCCCTGGCGTTTTTGCCAAAAAGCGCACAGAGCTTCTCTCGGTAGTAGGGGCTGGGCAGCATCTTGCCATTTTCCCATCTGCTGAGATAGTAGCGGTCGGCACCAAGTTGCTCGGCAACGTACTGTTGAGACCAGCCGCGCATCTCTCGCTCTTCTTTGAGATGCTGTCCGGCACTCTTTTTGGTGGACGAGGGTGTCTTCTGCTTGTCGCTCATGGTGATACTACTTCTTTTTCATGGCTATTAGTAATGAACTTGCTAAAATCTTTCTACTATTCTAACACAACCTCTTGCGCTTCTTGAAGATACATAAACTACGCGTTTTTCTGGCGGCGAATCTGGTTTTTGCTCGTTGTTCAGAGAGTGATACCTCTTTGCCCCTCTTATGATACCTCTCTGCTATCTCACCATGGCCTCTTTCTCAGGCATACTATGGGCATCACAACAGAATGGTGGGCGTTGGCGGAGAGGCGATCCTTTCCAGGATGTAGGACGCCCACCATTGCGATAGGTGAAAGAAATCGATGGATACACGAACTTTCTTCCTGTTGCAGTATGACGTGGCGCTCGCGATGGGTAATGAGTTGATTCTGGCTGCGCAAAGCGACGAGCAATTGCGCTATGCCCCCAGTGCGAATCAACATTCGCTGGCCTGGCTGCTCTGGCATAGTGCACGCTGGGAAGATGTTGCAGCGACCATGTTGCAACAAAATACGCACCAGGTGTTTGAACAGGATGGCTGGTTTGATCGCCTGGGGGTTGAGCGACATGGCATTGGCATGTTCATGGGCGCGGAAGAATGTCGTGCCTTCAACCTTCGCATCAACCTGCCCGCCCTGCGTTTGTATCGGACGGATGTTGAGCAGCGTACCCGGCTGACTGTTGACGCGTTGCGAGACGAGGATTTAGACGAGTGGGTATCAGCACAACATTTTCGTCAGGTTTTGGAGACAGGGGTAATAGGAGAACAGAGCGCCCCCTGGCTGGAGCGCTTCCTGGCGAACCGGCCGAAAGCCTGGTGGCTCTCCTCGATCATTTGGCACCAGACAGCCTATGTCTTAGGAGAGGCGGCGTCCCTTCGTCGGCAAGCTGGGCAACCCCAGCATATTTTGCCTGAATGGCCCTTTTAAGGACGAAAAGAAGAGGCGTTGTTGCCGTAAGAACAGCATTCTGAAAGGATAGTTGTATGTATCAAGTCGACAGGCGCGTCTGTTCTGCATGTGGGACAGCCCTCGCAGCTCATGAAGCATTCTGCAACAATTGTGGAAAACCCTATACCGCGGCATATGCTCCGCCACCTTCTCCTGTGGGGAGCCCGCAGCCATATGACAACCGCCGAAATCTTCAGGCACCGCAACGTCGGTCTCCCTGGCTTATTGGAAGTATAAGCGCGCTTGTCCTGCTGGCTCTTATTGGAGGGGGGGTCTTTTTCCTGGTTTTGCCGCGTCTCGGGACGCACGCTGGTAATGTTACCCAGGCTCCTATTCCGACTCTTGCGCCACTGCATATCAATCCCTATAGCTACACAGGACATTCATCCGTGGTCTGGCAAGTTGCCTGGTCCCGTGATGGGAAACACATCGTCTCCGCAGGCGGACTTGGCGACGATTCGGCGCAGGTTTGGGATGCCGTGACCGGGAAAAACCAGATGACCTATACCGGTTATGCCATCATGAATGCGGTTGCCTGGTCGCCTGACGGGAAATATATCGCCGCCGGTGGAAATAGCAATGAGGTGGATGTCATTCAAGTCGCTGGCAAGCAGAAAATCACCACCTATAAAGGGCACCAGGATGTGATTCTTTCCCTTGCCTGGTCGCCTGACGGAAAATACATTGCTTCTGCCAGCTATGACAAGACCGTGCAGATCTGGAATGCCATGACCGGCGCGCATGTGCTCACCTATCAGGGACATCATGACACGGTGAGTAGCGTTGCCTGGTCGCCCGATGGAAAGAAATTAGTCTCCGGGAGCTTTGATGATACCGTACAGGTCTGGGATGCCACAAGCGGCAAAACACTCCTTACCTATAAGGGACATACCGACAAGGTCTACACGGTTGCCTGGTCGCCTGATGGGAAATCCATTGCTTCGGGCGGCGTTGATCAGACCGCTCAGGTCTGGGATGCCATAAGCGGCAAAATGGTCTTTACCTATCAGGGGCACAAGGCGAGTGTGAGCAGTGTGGCCTGGTCTCCCGATGGCAAGCGCATTGCCTCTGCCAGCTACGACAAAACCGTACACATCTGGGGCGCGACCACTGGGGGCAATGTGTTCACATACAGCGGCCACCACGACTATGTGTACTCGCTGAGCTGGTCCCCTGATGGCCAGTATGTTGCTTCAGCCAGTGCCGATCATACCGTGCAGGTCTGGCTAGCTCATTAATGGAGGCATCTTGGCAGAAGCTGGAGAGCGTTTTCATAACGTTTAGCGGACGCATCTCCGTATCATCTCTGATAGTCACGCTCTCGCTTCTGTCAGTGCCGTTTTCTGCGGCCCACATCTCACACCAGGAGAACATCATGATGAAAAAACAGCTTCGCTGGCAGTCTCGCTCCCTGAGCTTGAGTTTGCTCGCTCTTCTCACCGCCTGTTGTCTGTTCTTTGCGGTCTCGCTCCCTGCGCAGGCGGATACTGTGCGCATCAGCGATCCGGTAGAAGTACTGAATGTTCAGCAGGTGATGAGTGAGGGCTCAAACCTGGCCTACCCGCTCGATGTCTATACTACTAACACCTTCAGCGGAACCGCGTCTGGTTTTGTGCAGCGCACAATCAGCGCTCATCTGACCAGTAAACGGTTGATCGTGATTGCTATCGATGTCGTGCATCGCTACTTCACCGTAGTGGGAGGTTCCCAGGTTCCATTGACCAAGGCGCAATATACCACTGCTGGACAGGCTTTCAAAAATGCGGCTGCTGGCAATCATTTCACTTCAGCGATGCTTGCGGCCATTCAATCACTGGAAAGTTCGCTCAAAAGCCACACTTCTAGCACGAGTTCCGGGAGCGGGGAGCGGTGCTGATCCTGCTAGGTATCGTCGTGGCTCTCGTCATTCTCGGGTCCATTGTTGGTTTCATCAGGCGACTCCTCGGATTGGGGGGACGCCCGGTAGTCCCTCGGCTTTCATCAGGAGACCAGCAGATACGCTATGGCGACGGGCGAGACAATTTTGGCGGCGGGTCAGCAGGGAGTTTTTAACCGGGTGCGGCAAGTTTTTTTGCGCGAGGCAGCGTCAGGAAAAAGCTCTGTGCGACTCTTCTGGCGAACCATTCTATCAGGTACGTAACCATTTTCTCAGAGAGAATGCGGAGATTGTGGAAAAGTTTCGCCTGAGCATTCTATGCAACAGCTACAAAGGTGATACGCAATAGCTACAAAGATGATACGAATTTGCTATGTAGCTTTCTCTGCCAGTACCACTATACTTTTACTATCAAAATGTTTTTTCACAGCGATACAAAGGTTCTCTTCCTCAATCGAATCTTAGATGAAAATCATGAGTTTTCAGGAGGCACAAAATGGTTCAGGCTCAGTCCTCAGTATCGGCCCCACAAAAAATCTATAAGCAGAACAGCATATTGCTAGTTGCGCACCTGTTTCTTCTTGCCCTTGGTCTTGGTTTTGGCGTCTTATTCCTTGTGCTGTCTTTGCGCATGGCTATCGATCTAGGGTCACGTATAGTGGGCCTTTTTGGGGCGGCCATTATGGCAGTGCTTGGCGTTCTGGTCTTTCTTGGCTTTCGGCGCATGCGTCTGATAACCTCTCCACAGGGTGTGATACTGAATGGCCTTGGTTATAAGGTCTACACTCCCTGGGACAATATCAAAGAGCTAAAGACAGACTGGTATGGTGGAAACAACGCGTATTCTCCTCGTCTTTATCAGCCCGCTAAGCTGGTTGAGGGGTTCATTTTTTATCGGCCTGCTGTGTTCGGGCTTTCCGTTGAGGACGGTCTTAGACAACATGTCCCTGTTATTCAAGGGTGGACCTTGCTGGCTGTCCAGATGAGCCGCTTTTCCCATATGCTGCCGCTGGCAGGGTTTTTGAATGAGCAAACACGCCAGGAATTGATCGAGGATGCAAAAAAGTATGCACCTCAAACATTTCAGGTTACACAAAAAACTTCTTGAATACGGGGTATTAGGCCCGCGCGAGAAATTTGCAACGTTAAGAAGCCAGGGAGCTTCCCGCCTGATAATACAATGCAGAGCTAAAGCGTATTCACGTTGCCCGTATTCGCCATTATCGGCAACGTTAGCGCCCAAAATGGCCTCCACGTTGCCGATAAGATGCAGGTTTTGAGTTCGCAGGAGCCAAAAAGACACTGCCGATAACCTGCACTGCTGACATTAGCGCGGCTCAAGCCTGGCTTAACGTTGTATTTTTCGCAGGCGGGCCAAATAGGTCGAAATGAGGCTATCTCTATCCATTGAAATGAGGATTTCTATGCTTCATACTCGCTTATCCCGGCGTGTGTTCTCTCTTTGCGCCTGCTTGCTGTTGCTTCTGACCGCTTGCGGCTCGGCGAATCGGGGGCAGGCGGCAGAGCCAACAGGGACAACTGCTCTGAGCAGTCCTACTACAACGCCTACGCCAGCCGTGACGGTCTTGCCATTCGGCGAGGTGATCTATCGCCAGCATAGCGACTTTGTGAACTCGATAGCGTGGTCGCCGAATGGCAAATATATCGCCACGGCCAGTGATGATAAGACCTCCCAGATCTGGGAGTCTGCGACTGGCACTCTTGTGACAGTTTATCGCGACCAGCCTCTTGACGCGAACTCGGTGTCGTGGTCGCCGGATGGCAAGCGTATCGCCTCGGCAAATGCGGACGGCACAGTAGACATCTGGGATGCCTTGACCGGCCAGCGTTCGTTGCGCTATTACAGCAAGAGCGGCTTTGTGACACAGGCGGTCTGGTCGCCGGATGGCAAGCTGATCGCGTCCGGCGGCAGAGACGACAACGTGCATGTTTGGAATGCGACGACAGGTCAGGACGTGCTGGTCTATCGCGGCCATAGTGATGTAGTGAGAAGTGTTGCCTGGTCGCCGAACGGTAAATATATTGCTTCCGCGAGCGACGATCAGACCATCCAGGTCTGGGAAGCCTCCACCGGCCAACTGCTCGCCACCTGTCGCGGCCATAGCGATTTCATCTGGGATATTGCGTGGTCGCCGGATGGCAAGCGCATTGCTAGTGCCAGTAATGACCACACAGTACGCGTCTGGAATGCCCTGAGCGGCAAAGCTGACTTTACCTTTACTGGCCATAGAGAAGAGGTGCTCGCAGTAGCGTGGTCGCCGGATGGCAAGCAACTTGCCACTGCCGGTGGGGCGTTCGACGATACACTGCAAATCCTCGATGGTACCACCGGCACCTTGCTGGAAAGCAGCAACGAAGGCTACGCTATTCACGCCCTTGCGTGGTCGCCGGATGGCAAACACTTCGCGCAGGCGGTTGACACTTCTGTGTACGTGACCTCCGGTCCCGCTCAGGTGTAAAAAGGAGAGACGGATTGCTTCGTCACAGAGAGGTTTCATGTCATCCCATCGTTAACCCGGTCGCTTTGACCATAAGTATCCTGGTGGGCAGGCAGGATACGCCAGAATAATGGTTGGATTTATACCCTACTGAATAGTTACCGAAAATGGTATCTATTCAGTAGGGCTATGCAGAAGACGTAAATTCTGCAAGCTCCCTCGTCTGTGAATGAGATCTCCTCTTCGACGCGACAATCATTCCTCAATAGAACTTCTTTTTCCCAAAAGAGAAATCTGCTATTCTTGGGAGAAAATGAAAGTGATCCTGCCCCGAATTTGTGGAGTCCCCAAAGAGGAGAGTTAGCACATCAATTGTTCGTACAGAAGGGGACTCAAATACTGGAGAGTGGAATGCCTCCGAGTTCGATTGTAAAACGTTTCGATGTAATCAAAGGTGCTGCTTCTGGCCTGTGCCCGTGTCTGCGCATGATTGGCCATCAATGCATTCGCCCTTCAAACTATGAAAGAAACTCTCCACCACGGCATTATCATAGCAGTTAGCAGTACGACTCATGCTGACTCTCATGCCTTCCTGTTGCAAGAGCGCTTGATACCTCTCACTCGTGTAGGTACTGCCACGATCACTGTGATGCAGCAATCCAGTTGGTGGACGCCGCCGAGTGATCGCCATGCGAAGGGCTTGGACGATCAGCGTTGTGTCTTGCGTGGCAGCCATGGACCATCCTACTACCATACGCGAAAACAGGTCAAGCACGACTGCCAGGTACAACCAGCCTTCCGTCGTCCAAATGTAGGTGGTGTCGGCCACCCATTTGGCGTTGGGTTGATCGGCGCTGAAATCCCGCTGAAGCCGATTCGCAGCCACGTGTGCATCCGGATTGCTTTGCGTGGTGAGGGTGCGATGGCGTGGGCGTTTAGCAAAAAGTGCTTGTTCTCGCATCAAACGCGCCACTCGTTTGCGAGCACATCTGATCCCTTGGTCCCGCAGTTCTACATGCACTCGTGGGCTGCCATACACGCAACGATTAGCCTGGAACACGGTCTTCACTTGGTCAGCGAGTTCAGCATCTTCTCGGCTGTGCTGGCTTGGTGGGCGCTTCAACCAGGCATAATACCCGCTCACAGACACTTCCAGCACCTCACACATCAGCGTGATCGAATATTCGTGCCGATGCTCTGCAATGAACTGATATCTCATGGTTTTCCGCGCGAAAAGATGCTGATGGCTTTTTTTAAGATGTCACGCTCCTGCTTGGTGATCTCTAGCTCTCGTTTGAGACGCCGTATTTCCTCATCTTGAGCCGTTTGGTGTCCACTGCCAGGAAAGGCTTCGGAACTATGCTCAGCCAACTCCTTGCGCCACTGATGGATCGAGGTATCTGAAATACCCAGGGCGCTCGCTACCTGGGCAATCGGCTTGCCACTGGTCTGGGCTAGTCGCACAGCTTCGCGCTTAAATTCTGGTGTGTACGTCTTCTGCACCTTTTGCGTCATCTTGTCCTCCTTTGAGAAGAGTATATCCTAAGCTTCTCCTCTTCCACAAATTCGGGTAAAGATCACTTTGAGAGCCGCCAGCGAGCAGATTTGGAGTCATTACGGACCTGCGTGCGCTTTCGAGATGATGCCAAGGGGGGAATTACCATGACCATTGGCTCGTTGACGTTTGTCTTCTGGCGTGGCGAAGAACAACTCGCTGTCTTGGTTTTCCTTGATGGATACTCCTTTCGTTGGGACCGCTGGTTTGGTGATGGTCCGCTCGTAGAGAATCAGGGGATTTTGAATTGGCTCACGGAACGGGGCATTCCTGGTCCTGCCTTAGAGGAAGAGCTGATGAAACAGCGCCACGCATTAGAGAAAATGTACATGGCCACACCGGCCTGCCTAGCACCTTTGCGAGGAATGCTGCGCCATCGAGCGTCTCTGACTTTATGGGTTCTCTCAAATGAGAGCCAACACCTTCCCCCGTCGCATTGGAAAGGGGAGGTTGAACACCTTCAGCAGAAATATCCTCTTGCGTTTCTCCAACGGACACTCGAAGAGAATCATCCGAATCCGCACGAGCGAGCCTTGCTCCTGTTTCGTTGGTATGGGCATTTTTCTGGTACTTGGAACGGCTTTCCTGCATTTGAAGCGGAGCCAGCCACGCTCTTACTGCACATGTCGCTCGACATACTGATCCAAGCGCTTGAGCGAGGAGAACTCAGTCCGGAAGAACTGGAGGGGGCAGCTCATCTTTTGGGAAGCTCGCAATTTGCAGCCCGCTTTGGGCCTGCATGGAAATGTGTACCAGAATCACTCATCCAGCGACTATTGGAGCATGCAGTACAGACAATCAATAAAGATATCGCATTGAAAGCGTTCCCTCCTGAAAGATAAGCGTTTTCCCGCTTCGGAAGGAGTCAAAACAGAGGAAGCAGGGGAGAGCCTGAAAGTGCCTGATCGAGCGCAGGGAGCAATTCAATTTCTTGCTTGCGGAGCGTTGAAAGGTAACTGGTAAATGTCCTACAAAGTGAGAGGATCTAGCCCGCAAATGTGAAACATTGCCCTCAATCTTGAGCACTGGGACACATTTTCCTGGAAAAGCCGCTCCTCGTCAGACTTTTCTCAGCGACATCTTGTAAATTGGAGGGAGAATGAGAAGTCACGCTGTGAAGTTTGAGATGAAATTGGCGGAACTTTGGGAATTGTTTTGTGGATGAATTGTTCCCTCTCTCCTCATTTCATCGGCCTTCTCGAAGCTCGTGAAAACCGCCTATCAAACAGAAAAGGGCAAAATGCGCACCAATTTCATCTCAACGTTTACATACTGGAGTGGGACGCAGGCGTTTCGTTACACTTGCGCCTCTAACTCTTCTACCGTCCGGGAGATCAACTGCACCACATACTCAAGCATACCCGTGTCAAAGGCAAATCTTGCTCCAGCTGCCTCATAGAGTTCAGGCACCGTTCTTGTCGCACCCAGAGAGAGCGCGAAACGATACTGGCGGATCGCTGTCTCTTGATCGTGGAGATAGTTGTCCCAGATCTGCAAAGCGCCTAACGCGGCAAAGGCGTATTCGATGAAGTAGAACGGGAAGCAATAGAAGTGCAGCACCCCCTGCCAGCGACTTCCACATTCTTGCTCCAGGCCGCTCCAGTCGATTGCTGGTTGATAGCGTTGCGAGAGTTCTGCCCACTTCTGCCGGCACTGCTCTGGATCCATTCCCTGTTTGGGGTGATCGTAAACCCAGTGCTGGAAGGCATCGCCGATAACAATGATTGGCAAGTAGCTTGTCAGCGTATTCTCCAGGTGCTGGATGCGCAGGCGGGCCGCCTCCTGTTCTGTACAAAGGCCGGCCTGGTGAAGATGCATAGCCCCAATAAATTCCATGCTGGTTGATGCAACCTCGCCAAACTCTAGTGGTATGGCCTCCTCTTTTCGCTGGTGAATGTAAGGCAGAGGGATGGTCTCAAAGACGTGGAAGGCATGCCCCATTTCGTGAAAGATCAACGGCACAACGTCGGTAATCGAATTCACGTGCCCAAAAATGAAAGGACGGCGCCTGACCTCTAGCGGCAGATTGTAGCCATCGTCCGCTTTGTTTGGGCGCTCCTCCAGATCGAAAAGCTGCTCCTGGAGCATGGTCTCAAAGTAGCTTCTCAGTTGGGGATCGATCCGCTGAAAAACGGGGATGCACTGCCGCAGCAATCCATCGACATCAGAGATATGGCGCGGCGCCTCGCTCGCCCGTGGATCGACCCGCATATCCCAGGGGCGCAGTTTCTCCACACCGAGCAGCTTCCGGCGTTTCTCGTAGAGCTGGCTGGCTGCTGGCACGATAACCTGCTCAACAGCCCTGTGGAATGCCTTGCAATCATCCGGGGTATAATCAAAGCGCAGCAATTGCTGCCAGCGATAATCGCGGTAGTTCTCATAACCGGCGTTGCGCGCAATCTGCTGGCGCACATGTATCTTTTTCATCCAGAGTGCATCGAGCTTTTCGCGATCTTCAGCTTCACGCTCCACAATAGCACGCCAGGCTCGTTCTCGTTGTGTGCGATCAGGATGAAACAGGACCTTTTCCACGGTGGTTTTTGGTCTCTCTTCCCCGTCCCACGTGATCATTTGTGCCCCGCCAATCTGGTAGTATTCGTCATCCAGAGCCTTGTCTTCATCCAACAATGGCAGATTCTCTTCGCGGTAAAGCGCCGCCTCCGTGCGTAGATTACGCAGCGGAAGCGCAAACCCCTCCGGCTCCAGTCGGCTGGCCAGCAGACGCTCTTTGATCTGCTGATCCAGCGCCTGCTGTGGAGTAGAGACTTCTTCCATGAACCGCTGCTTGCGCCGGGGACGCTCCTCGTCCGCCGTGTTCGTTGTGCAGGCGATATCCAGGCGCATCATCGTCTCATTGACGAGTGCGCTCAAATCCGACCATTGGACCATCCAGGGCTGGAGCGTTTCCGACGCAAGAGGACTCTCCAGTAACTCCCGGTACCAGGGTTCAATCTCTACCCAGCTTAAACGTTCAAACGCTTCGCTCGTCTGGGGAAGTGATGTGAACATACAGGAAACCTTTCTTTTCAAGAAGGATGGGAAAGGCTACGAACGCTTTCCCCTTTCTCATTTTGCCAGAACAAGCGACGGCGCGGCGCGTAGAGCAAGAACTCTGGTACACCCAACTGCCACTCGGCTTTTGCCAGCATGAGGAGGTCATAGATTTCGGCCAGTTTGGGCTCAGCAAATATGGCGTCAGGCGTTACGGTCACTCTCCTTTGATAGCATGCACATCGTTCGCGATGGCTCCCACGCCTCGTGATTTGAGATAGAGATCTACCCGCCGACAACATCCCAGTCTGTTTTTCCTGTGGCCGACCAACGTTTCTCTGTCAGAGGAGTCTGCTGCCCGGCGCTCGGGTGTGCGCTTTGAAGCGGAGGACGCCCTTGACCGGGGAGAGCGAACGCATTCTTCCACAGTCAGGACATTCCACCAAGCTAATGGACTCGCGGTAAATCGTTTGAGACCAATGGGAACCAACTCTCCAGAAAACGTGCAGTTGGCTGTTTTGCTCGTGTGTTCCTGTTCTTGCGCCGTTTCCACCGTTTCTGTTGCGTGAAGCCCGTCATCAGCCTGTACCGCTTCTCGTTCTGGGTCTGTTTCTGACTTCGTTCCGTTCCCGTTCTCTTGTTCTGTAGATTCCGATGGAGGGCCTTCGATACTTGGTCCTGCTCCATCAATAATCCGAAGCGTATTCCGACGCAGCACCAGAAGCTCTGCGGCTCTTTCGAGCTTCTCGGCCCGTACCTCGGTGTCCCCATCCGCATACGCCCATTCCAGGGTTCATCAATCCAAAGAGAGGAATGCAATTTACAGGTTTTGGAAAAAGTATACCTGATGGGAAGCGGCTTTTCCAGGAAATTTTGTCCCAGTGCTCAAGATTGAGGGCAATGTTCCATGTTTGAGGGCCAGAGCTGCTCATTTCGTAGGGAATTTACCAGGTGGCGCGCCGCTCATGGACGCGTGCCACGCCAAAGCACTCCTCGAGCGCATTGTTGGTGCGGGGCAAGCCTTCCACGTCGTAGCACTGGAAGAGACCGGGCGCGAAGTTCTTGGTAATCTGACAGAAATGCACGATGGTCTCCCCAAGTGGCCCTAGTTCGGCTTGCTGCTCCTGCATGTGCGTGACGAAGGCGAGATAGCGTGTGCGCACCTGTGCCCCGGTCTGCTGCGACTCATTGGCCAGGATCTGCGCTGCTTGACGCACCAACTGGGAGGCTTGCTGCAACGGAGGCCACAGGGTCGCCGTGGCCTGCAGCCCCTTGGTGAGCAGGTGGTGTAACTGCTTCAAAGCTGGGGGTAAGCTTTTTTTCCCTGGACGTGCCCGATGGAATCGCTGATCTGGCTCACCCGCTCGTACAAGCGCAGACCCGGTGCGTCCAAGGGCGAGCGCCCATCGTCGGTGAGGGAGGCTCGCACGGCCAGGCAATACCCGCGGATCGCCTCGTTTTCTGGCGTGGGGTGCTCTCCAACGCACGTTCAATCGGTCGCACGCCGCGCAATTGCTTCTTCAACTCCGAATTGCGCGTTCCGATCAGCCTCGTAGAGGGGTTTGGTGGCATCCTTGAGGTAGTGAAACTGGCACAATTGATGGGGAACTCCGGGGAAGACGAAGGCCACCGCGCTGCTAATCGTCTCCTGGCCATCGCAGATGATGCCGGTGACTGGCACCTTCCATCGCTCCAACACCTGTTTGACTTCGGTCAGCAGGGCGGTCAGATCTCCCTGAGTACTACTGAGCAACGGACGAGCCAGCAGGATTTCTTCCGAGAGGCAGTCACGGACGATCCACAAGACGCGCGTGGCCCCACATCCGGCTGCAAGCCGTCGAGGGCCAGAACCACGCGGCCTTGCTTCTGGAGGAGGGCTTTGAGGCGTTCCTGATCGGCGACACGCATTCCTCATAGCGGTGCATGAGATGGGTCACGCTGCGCAGGGCGATGGTGACCCCACGGACCTGCAGAGCCTGGCGCATTTCCGGCACACTGCGGTGCTCGCGGAAGCGCCACTGGCCAATCAGCGCAATGATATCTAGGCCAAACTCGCCATGCGGCAGCGCCCACCGCCCTTCTTCTTCAGGACGCTGGCGTTTATGGTAGTTAGGGCAGTCCGACTGGATGCATTGGCGGATGACGAGCGTCAATCTCCATTGGCCAGCGCTCGCTGGCCACGCTGCGATGGCCGTGATTGGCCACCGACAGGGGCTGGCCACACTGCTCACAGGACTTTTTCAACGGGATGAGGATTTTCTTGTGCGTCGCTTCGGGGCGCGGAGTTCGGCGAGCCATGCTCTTTCTCCTTCCAGACTACACCTCTCTTCAACCCCAGTTTGCCACTCAGCCGAAAAAAGAAAAACGCCAGGTCGCACAGGGAAGAAAAAAGAGCTGTCATTTCTGGCAGCTCTTACTACGCGGGATGAATTTAAGAGTGTAAACACCAAGAGGGAAGAGAGTGCCTTTAGAAGCCCCGCTCCTCCTGGGTGCCCAGCTGAAAATACACAAGCGCGAGCAGCAACGGGAAAACGCTGAGGATGAACACGGCCGTGCGTGTTGATGCGGGCCAGTCCAGAGCCACATCTATGCAGATGAGGAGCAATGTGATCCCGAGAAAGACCAGGCCTAATATTCTGTAGAGCGTGGGATGACGATGGACCATCCTCTTTCTCCTCTTCCGAGGCGAGCATGCGGAGACGTTCACAATTCAGGATCGTGACACGCCCTGGCACCTCTCAATGACTCCTGCTGCCTCAAGCTCTTTGCGTGCTCGCCCTTCCCAGGCCAGCACATAACGACCTAAACCAATCGGGAATGGCGACCAGATGCACAATCTAATTTTTAGTGCTGCAAGGATGTAATGTTTTCTTAGGTGGGCCAGGTAATTCCAGCGATTAGAGTACAAAATTCGTAACCTGTAGAGTTACTGCCAAGGTAAAATACGGTGAATATTCCAGGATCGACAAGTGTATTCTTTGCTGGTACATTAGCCTCGCCATCAGCGTCAGCGTAAAACCACATAGGATCAAGTTCTCTAGCAAGTATCTTGCTCTTGTAAATATACTGTATACCTTGATCTCTGTCCTTCGGAGCAGTTATTTCTGTTCGCAAAAGCTGCGAATCAGTTGGCTTAAAAGGTTCACACGCTGACTTTGTGACCTGAAGAGAAACATTATGTTTCCCACTCAAATCTGAAGGGCTGTGAAAATAATAATCTATTTCAAATGTATCGTCATTCCCGTGATGAAACGTACTATCTTTGGTGTCAATAGATAGAGCGAACCAATGATCATCTGGGCCATTCCAAATGTAATTAGGAAAGCTATCAGAAGGTTTGCCATACACTTGTTTGAAAATTGTTATATTGCTGCCTAAATACGCACGAATTTTTTGAGTAGATGTTGGGTTTGGTGTGGTCTTAGAGGTTCTTGTAGGAGTTGCTACAGAAGTTTTTGTTTGCCCCGAAGATACTGTTTGATCGTTCCCACAAGCAGCGACAATCATCATAAGTGCAAGCATGGAAAAAATAGCATGAATCTTGCGCATAATGTAATTCTTGCCTTTCTTTGTGAAAACGGGTCTTACATTATGATAAGTGAAAACTTTATTATAACATTACAATTTTATGCATGAAGATGTGTTATCTGGCTTAAATATTGGCGGATTTCTGCGAGATAACATGGCGTAAAATCCCTGTTAACCCGCTTCAAACCAGGAAAGGCGGCAAAAGCCAACCGCCACATATCTTGGCGAAACCTCTCTCTGAGCAGTTGCCTTCAGTTTCAAGGCACTGTGTCAAAAAGCGCCGCATCAGATATGCGACAATTGCGCCAAGATATGCGGCAGAAATTACTTGCTTTGTGGAAGTAGTGCTAACTGTTTCGGAAGGAGCAGGTTGAGTCTGATCGATTGGAGAAGAGCTGTACGAATGCGACGATATACGAGAAGCTGCTCATCGTTTGAGAGGTCTTTTCCTGGAACATCTTCGATGGACCACAATTGACGCCGACCGGCGTTTGGGACGAAAGGTCACTGATCCGTTGCACCACTACAGAGCACAATTCCCTCATCCCAGGAGTGATCAAAGGATGGCTCTGCTGTTTGAGGAGAGGTAAGCAAGGGAGCATGAACTTCGTCGAGCACTTGGCGGACCAAAGCGACCTCATCAGAAGGAAAAGGTACAGGGGCGATCCAAATATCCCATTCGTTCTGTTTCTGCGCGGCAAGCAGACTTGCGGCCAGCAATTCACGAACAGAGCGATAGGCACATAGAAAAAGGATACGTTTCTGTTTCTCGCTTCTCATCGCAACTCCTGTTTTAAAAGAAAGCTGTAAGAGTGTGTCTTAAGATGGACGATCAGTATCGGGAAGGAGCTAAGCGAGTCAAGAAGAGACAAATGGAAGCTACCTGGATAAAGGCCTCGCTACTTGAGGGTAGCCCCTCGTAATCGCGAGCGAGTCGCCGGTAGCGGATAAGCCAGCCGAAGGTTCGCTCCACAATCCAGTGCTTGCGCTGCACCTGGAAGCCTCCCTTTGATTTGCGAAGCTCGACCGGTTGTCCCTTGATGAGAGCCCACTCGGTCTGCGTCTCACGCTCTGGCTTTGGAACGATTTCGATCTCCCATCCAAGATGTTCTTGGAACCATTGCTCAAAGGGCTCCCCATCATAGCCATGATCGGCGAACAGATGCGAGAGACGAGGGAACTGGTTGGCGAGTCCCTCTAACAAGAGGCGAGCGCCAGACACATCGGCGATGTTGGCTGCAAGGACCATGACGGCCAAGATGAAGCCTTGGGTATCAACGAGGAGGTGCCCTTTACGCCCCCAGATTTTTTTCCCCGCCATCGTAGCCACGCTCGATACCTGGGACAGGACTGGTTTGCTCGATTGGCTGTCGATAATCCCGGCGGCTTCCGTTCTTGCTCTCGTCCCATCGAGCCGCGTACCTGACGGCGCAGGGCATGCATCGCTTTTTCCCAGGTTCCATCCCGTTTCCAACAACGGAAATAATGAAACACCGTTTTGCCATTGGGCAGGTCGTGAGGCATTTGTCGCCAGGAACATCCTGTCCGCAGGACATACAGGATACCATTGACGATTTCTCGTCTGGGAATCACTTCCTGGGTGGCATTGGGTGATGGTAGTGGGATGAAGGGTGCCAACAACTCCCATTGCGCATCGGTGAGATCCGATGGATAGCGCTTTCTGTTGATGCTCTCAGTCATCGGCTTCGGTCCCTTCTTGCTCAGTTTAGCGTTCCTTGGTTCTCTCCTTTCAGTTTACTCCTGGCTCTTTGAGCCTCTTACGACATACTCTAAGGTTCCGCGTGTGGTATCTCTCTGCCTATCAGTATCAGGGTCTCACGCCACAACTTGCTGCTGCGCATCTACAAGTAGACATCCTGCTTGAGCTATCTACTTACAGATGCGCAGGGTGTCTACTGGAGTGAAGCCCTGACGCTCCCTCTTCTTTCGTATGTAAGGGGCTGCTGTCATTCCACTTCTAGATGCGCAGGAGACGGCAGTGGCGTGAAACCCTAAACGAGAACAACTGAATCGATCCCACGGGATGCACAACGAGTTTTAACTCATCAGTAATCTGGCTTGAAAGCATCTTTCCTGACTCTCCTGCTTCCATAAAGCAGAGGATTTCTGATCCCTCGCCAGTAAAAAGCGCGAGCATTGAACGAGCCTGCGAAGCTCCTTTAGCCAAAAGTGCATCTCATTGCGCATCCCGTGGGCGAAACTACAAAAACGGGTCAATAACACTTGCCATCTTTGCGAAAACGCGACTCTTGTTCTTCTTGTCACATGTTATGGGGCCATAGGACCCTACTCCGTGGCTGGCTGAGAACGGGAAGCGGTGAGCCGGCGCGCCATTGTGCGGTTCGCTGATTGAAGCGCTCGCACAAACAGCCAGCCGGCGATGAGCATCACCCCCACCAATCCAATCCACATGACGATCAACGCAACCGCCGGATTCGCGTTACTGGTAAAGATGTGGGCAAAGCCGGCCAGGTAATCCTGACTTGCCGCCTCGATCGCGAAGACCAGGGCGCCATAGTACAGGGTCGCACCCAGGACGAGAAACGCGCTCGCCAATCGATAGGCAGTCACATCATCATCGACTCGTCGCGAGAGCTTCACCGCCAGAGCCAGCAGCAGGCACAGCGCGGCCAGCGGTCCGGTGAGCGGGAGGGCCTGGTTGACAACAATATTAGGTGAAAAGAAGATCCAACTCAGCGCAAAGGTTATTAGCAGCACAGCATCGCGCATGAGCAGGTACGACATCCACCAGATATCCGCGCCCAGGCGCAGGCCGCAGCGTCGCAGGGTGCGGAGCACATATGGCCGGCCCAGATGCAGCATCAAGGTCATCGTCCAGAGGACGGGAAGGAAGGCGACAATTGTGGCAATCAGCCATTGTGATCCACCTTGCACGAGCGCATTCGTAATTGCATTGGCGACATCATCGGGTTTCATGGCTTCTCTCTCCTTCTTACTTCGTCGAAGACGACGATTCTGAAATCACTGTTTCATTGGCACGGCCGCCGGTTTTTAAGCTATAGCCCGCAGCGATTGCACCCAAGATCGCCAGGAGGGCAACAGAGACATAACCCACTCCAACGGCCCAGTGCGGATTGCTACTGGTAACCAGGAAGGAACTGACATTTGCCAGCGTGCCGCTTACCACCCTGTTCGATTGCACACCCAGCACATAGGGCACAAAGTAGAAAGCAGCGCCCACCGCCAGTAGCAAGGTCGTCAAACGAAAATCGCGCAGGTTGTGATCGGGATCACCAATCAGCTTGACCAGCAGGGCCCCAAAGAGGCAGACTGCCGCCAGCCCTCCGGTAAGCGGTAGCTGATCGCTTGTGACCACATCTGGGAAGAAGAACATAAAGCTCATTATGACGCCGGAGATAATCAGCAGGTCGCGCAAGGCAATGTAGACCAGCCAGAGCAGGTCCGCGCCCAGGCGTAAGGTAAAACGATCGATCATATCGAGAATGTATGGGCGCCCCAGGTGCAGACCCAGGATCACCAGCCAGATGATCGGCAGCGCCGCCGCGAGCGTTCCCTCCAGGAACTGCTCACCACCGGCGTTTACCCCATCCACAATGGCCTGTGTCAGTTGATCGGGTGTCATAGCGTCTCTCCTCGTTCTTTCTCTTTTGCGAAGTATTGGTGCATAGTTAATACCTCGCAAAAACTCGGGTACTCTGAGCGTCTCTTTTGCAAGAGAGACGCACATTTCTTATGGCAACGATTCGTCTCTGACCAACTTTTTTAGCGTTTTTTTGCCGCTTTGTCTTCTTTTGCCGTGAGTACGCGTACACTCGGGCAGAGGTACGCAACATCACAGCGCAGGCAGCGGCTTGCCTCGCGGCGTGCCTGTTCTTCTGTCAAGCCGAGCGCGAATTCCTGCGAGCGATTGCCGACCGCGTCTTTCTGGCGCAGCGGGATAATCGCGCGCGGGGTCGCGCGCAGATCCAGAGTAATCAAGCCGCCAAGTGGCAGTGTTGAAGCTGTCTGGAACTCATCTTCTGGCAATTCGCTCACTGCGCTTGGTGAGAGCTTACGCAGATACGCGTGGATTGATTGAGCAGCTTTGCGGCCATGAGCCGCCGCGTGAATAATGTCTGTCGGACCAGAAGTCACATCCCCGGCAGCAAACACGCCAGGGGCCCCGGTCGCCAACGTGGCTGGATTGATGAGCAACCCACCCCAGGGGGCCACGCCGACGCTGGTACCCTCTGGCAAAAATGAAGGATCGGGGGCCTCGCCAATGGCCACCAGGACAGTCTCGACGTCCAGATCGAACTCGGTACCAAGCACCGGTTCTGGTCTGCGCCTGCCCTGAGCATCTGGCTCACCAGGAAGCATACGCTGGCAACGAACCGCGACCAACTTGCCATCCGCGCCGAGGAGCTGCACTGGAGTGACCAATTCCTGAAGTTCAATGCCTTCTTCCAGCGCCGCCCGTACCTCTTCAATCTGCGCGGGCATCTCCATGCGTGTGCGGCGATAGAGAATGGTGACCTGCTGAGCACCAGCGCGCAAGGCCGAACGCGCGGCATCCAGGGCAGTGCTGCCACCGCCAACCACTGCCACCTTTCCGGAGAGCCTGGTCCCCGGTTGGAGATTAAACGCTTTGAGGAAGGTCGTCGCTGGAATGACCCCTTCCCAGATCAGTTCGCCCGAGATCCCCAGGCGCTGGCTACGTTGCGCTCCGACCGCCAGTAACACCACGTCAAACTCTTGCTGGAGTTGAGAGAGCGAGATATCTCGTCCGATGGCCATATTGAAGTGCATCTCAACCCCAAGAGCGCGGATGGCCTCGATGTCGCGGTTGAGCTCCGCGCGGGGCAGACGATATTCGGGGATACCAATAGCCATCATGCCACCAGCCACTGGCATAGCATCAAAGATCGTGACTCGATAGCCACGGCGAGCCAGGTAGTAGGCTGCGCTCAGGCCGGTCGGACCTGCACCCACAATCGCGACGCGCTCGGGATGGTGCTGCGAGGGTTGCGAGATCACCCGCGTGTTGGAAGAATGATCGGCGGCGAAGCGTTTCAGATCGCGGATGGCAATCGGCAGGTCAAATTCGGCCCGCCGGCACGCGTCTTCACAGGGAGCCGTACAAACTCGGCCACAAATGGAGGGAAACGGGTTGGACTCTGAGGCGACCCGCAGCGCTTCCTCGTCTCGCCCTTCGGCGATCAGGCTCACATACAAACCTGCATTGGTGCCCACCGGACAAGCTGCCTGGCAGGGAGCACGCAAATCTTCTTTGCGCTCTCCTAGCCAGCTTCTCCAGCTTTGCCAGGTAGCCTTTCGCTCGGCAACGTGCCAGGCGCGCCCCTCGCCCCAGGGTGTTTCCCCAGGCTCTTCAGGCGTGGCGCGAGTATAGGCATCAAGCGGCAACCATCCGCCTTCTGGTGGCAGGTACGCGAGATGACCACGGCGCGCAAACGTGATCTCCTCTAGACGCTTCTCAATGGTGATGGCATTCGTCGGACACTCCTGCGTGCAGACCTGGCAGCCAATGCAGTCCGTCACCTGGACTGGGGCCAGCATCATCCAGCTACGCGCGGCTGACTCGCCAGGAATAGGACTGAGCAGTTCTTGCTCCTGTCCCCGCTCTCCCTCTCCTGACGGGCGAGTCATATCCAGACAACGCACCGGGCAGAGATCCATGCAAATACCGCAATTAATGCATGTGCTTGGGTTCACGTGAAAATGATAGGCCATGCTCACCTCCTTGTGCAGAACAGCTTGTTCGCGATTACTCGATCCAGGTCAGGGCGTTCTCGCTTGCTGTAAAGCCGTTGCTACATATTTCCTTTGAAGAAGAGTATAAAGCCGGTCTATCACATCAGTATCACAGCAGTTGACGTTGGAATCACAGCTGACAATCAAGCTTGACAGGGTAATCAAGGTGAAAGTTAACTAGAGTAGAATATGGGGTATTTTGGTTGACACTCCCCCGGATAAATCCCTCTCTCGTCCTGACCCCTGCTCTTGATACTTCCAAACATCACACACTATTCTTGCGTGTGCGGCGCAAGATGCTATTCAAAATTGCGCAAGAACAGAGGCGATTGTCATTTCCCTCTGAGGTACTCTTAGAGCAAGAGAAAGGTGTAGAGCAGGGCTTCACTCCAGTAGACACCCTGCACATCTATAAGTAGATAGCTCAAGCAGGATATCTACTTGTAGATGCGCAGCAGCAAGTTGTGGCGTGAGACCCTGCAGTATATCCTCACAAAGCCTAATGTTCCACTCTCTGCCCATATCTTGGCGGTTCTGCCAGATATCTTGTCTCAAGGGAGAGTACGCTCGTGAAAACTGTCTCATCTTTAGCAACTAGGAACAGAGCATAAAGCCTCGCCAGTTTATGCAGCAGAGTCTGGTTGCTATGAAGCCAGTAAAATCGTGGCATTTTATCTGGCAACCATGCCAACAATTTAGTCAAATGACAGCTGAGGTGTCTATGTCTAGATCTTTTCTATTCTTTCTTCTCTGTCCGCTCTTTATTGGTGCGCCGATCTGGATCTGGTTTACGTGCCAGAACGACACCTCGCCACATGATGCCTGAAAGGGGTGGTCAGTCCAAAGTGAGCAAAAAATCACTGGCAAAAGGGCTAGGGATCAGTTGGTAAATTAACTGAAGGGTGGACCGATTTTGCACTCAAGGGTGGGAATGTGATCTGAATGTTGAGCGACTCAACCATTGAACGTTTGAGAAACAGCCTTTGGAGCGGCTCACAGTACTCGACATTTGTAAATTCACGGCACAATGGTTCGTTCCATATTCGCCTCTTTTAGCTGAAAAGAAGCAGAAAGAGCAGATGAACTGGTAGATCGAGAGCCTCTAGCCTGTCGATGCGATTTTGACGAAAAAGCACGACATAAGAAACCGACCTAAGACCTTGACACATATTGTTCGCATTCATGGCGATAAAAATCTTGCCTGGACAACAAAAATTGGGTATGATAACTGCAAAGGGGGAATATATCCATTTTTTGTGCCTGAGCGACTTTGGCTCACGTGGAGCCAGAGAGGAGCGCCATGCCGAAACGCAGGTATCAAAAGCAAGAACCGACACACAACTGGCAAGAGCTTCGACCGCTACTCCAGGATACCACCCAACTCAAATATGAAATCATCAGACCGGTGGTGTTGTGGGGGCAAACGCCCAAAGAGCGGAGCGCAGAAACAGGAGTGTCTCCGCGTACAATTTATCGTCAGGCGAATCTCTTTGACCAGGCTGGGATGGCTTCTCTGCTTCCTCTAGAGCCACCTCCCCCTGTTCCAAAGCAAGATAAACGAGTACTCCCGCCCAATATCCGACAAGAGATCGTGGATCTACATGCTGAATATCAGGCACTCCGACCCAATGAAATTGCTACCATTTGTTATGTGAAATTTGGCCGTAGATCCTCTCCGCAGACCATCAAGCTCATTCTTGTCAGTGGACCCAAGCCACAACGCAAGACGCGACGGTTTCCGCGCTACGCTGAGATCGATGATCCTGTTCAGCGCAGACGAGCCATTGTACAGCTTCATGCTGAAGGATGGAATGCCAAGAGCATCAGCGGCTATCTGGAAGTGAGTAGACAGACCGTTCATACAGTCCTCAAACGATGGGCAAAAGAACAGTTCGCTGGCCTCCATGATAAGTCTTCCGCTCCTCATCATCTGGCGAAAAAAACGACGTTACAAGCAGTTCAGGAAGTGAAAAAGTTGGCTGAAAACCCGGAATTAGGAGCGTATCGGGTCAGTGCTGCTCTTGAACAAATGGGCATTCACTTGAGTCGCTCTACCTGTGGACGCCTTCTCGCCCTCAATCGTGACCTCTATCATCTGCAGATACCACGCAAGGGTGGACGTCCCAAAGCTTCCATGCCCTTTAAAGCAGAGAGAAGACATCAACTGTGGAGCGTAGATATTCGCTACCTGGATATGCATCGCCTGGAGAACGTCGAGATGGTCTACTGCATCACAATTCTGGAAAATTTCAGTCGATGTGTCCTGGCTTCTGCCATTTCTTTGCGGCAGGATACCGCTGCATTTTTTGCCGTCTTCTACAAAGCTGTCCGTGCCTATGGCGTCCCAGAAGTGCTCGTTTCAGATAACGGCAGCATTTTCACCTCTCATGACACCAGGCGTGTGTGCGAACTGCTCGGTATCGAGAAAAAAGAGATAAAAAAGAGAAAACCCTATCAAAATTATATAGAAAGTATGTTATACGTTATTTGGAATTTGAGCGAGAGGGAAAATTGCTAAATAACGTGTATTATGTGGACTTGGGACGACCAAGGGAAGGGCCAATTCCACATAATCAATGTGCAGCGTAGAATGGCAGACTGGAGCTTTGAAAAAGCACAAACCTGGGAAGATCTCCTTGCAGCGCATGAAAAGTGGATGAGTAATTACAACTTTCAGAAGCATCAAGCGCATGATAAACGAGAAGATGGATGTCACTGCCCTGCTGCGGTGCTCGGTTGGATCAAAGGCATGCAGCCAGAACCAGATCTGGTGTATCGGGTCTTTTCTGCGATCTGCGAGACGCGAACTCTCACGAAAGCCGGTTACGCAAAATTTCGGAACTTTTTCTTGTACGGTGAGCGTAATCTTGCTGGCAAGAAGACACTCATTAACATCTTTCAGGATATCCTCACACTAGAATATGGGGAGCACCCGTTAGCAAAATATTCCGTTGAGTGGCAACCCGACGATCGGCACCTCCTTCGTGTAGGAAATCCTCGTCTGTACGAGCATGATTATCACTCTCCACAACTGGATCTCTGGCCCGAGGGTGAAGTGGAATGGTTTGTCATTCTGCGGGCGGCTTCCCCATCTCAACGGCGTCACCACAAGAGACATCTTCTCGTGTTTCAACCACCGTTATTTGATAGGGAAGTGCAAGAGCGATAATTTTTGCCTCTCTTTGAGGCGAGACATGGTACAGGTACCGCTTGATGGTTCTGCGAACGAAGGAGTGCTCTATGTCAGGATATCGTTTCTCTCTCAGGCTTCCGATCCTCGCCCAAAGACATGACTTCTGGAAATTTTGGGCGGGTCAGACGATTTCCAACTTTGGGAGTTCCTTTACCGTCTTTGCCTGGCCGCTTCTGGTCTACGGGTTGACTGAATTCGTTGCCAGAACGGGACAATATGCGGAAGTCAGGAGAATTGGGCAATGATATGTATCAGTAAAAAGAAAAGAGCCCCTCTCAGCAAAGAGTCGACCTTGCTTCACGGCTATCTTCTCAAGATTTAGCCAATCTGCTTGTCTTCAGCATTGCCCATGACGCTTTTGCAGACCTTGCCATTTTACAGGCTCTTCAACAAACAAAAATTTGCGCAAGGTACCATAGCTCTCATTTGAATAGGAACTGGAACAAGAACGAAGAAAAAAGGAGATCACATCTTATGTCTCTCCAAAACCAACGTACGAGAAAGAATGCACGACCTGTCGTCCTGCTCCTGGGATGCAGGCATTGGAGCAATCCCAATCGCGACGTTTTTAATGTGCAGCATGACGATATGCTCGCCCCTAAAAGGCAGAGCGAAATCCAGGAATGCATAGACAATCTTAAACGCTTCCAGCCAACCAAAATAGCCGTGGAGGTGCCTACTGAGCAATCTCATGATCTCAACGAGTTGTATCGCCGCTATCGCGCCGGGACCTTTGAGCTTACCGCAAACGAGCGCCATCAGCTCGGCTTTCGCATCGCTGCCGAGTGTCGGCACGAAGAGGTCTATGCTATTGACTGGAATGAGGCGATTGGCTATGAACATGGCATGGAGGTCGTCTTCGAGTTTGCGCAAAAGTATCAGCCTAAGATCTACGAGCAACTCATGGGAGATAGTCAGCGGCATCTAGAGGAGGCACAGGAGCGTCTGAGCAAAATGACGGTGCGCCAACAGTTGCTGGAGCTCAACGATCCAACCAATTTATCTCATAATCACCAGGTATACCTGACGATGGCACGCGTCGGTGGAGAAAAACAATATGTGGGGATCGGCTGGGTGCAGGGTTGGTATGCACGCAACCTGAGGATCTTCGTCAACCTCACACGTATCATCACCTCGCCGCAGGACCGTGTCCTGGTGATTTATGGTGCCGGACATGTGCCGCTGCTCAGCCAGTACATTCGTGACTCCGGACTCTACGAGCTTGAGACGGCTGGGCGACATTTATAAAGAGTCTACAGGGCCATAACTTTACCGTTTGGCGCGATTCTTCGCCTAAATAGTGGCTCTCGGACATGATTTTTGAGAGAAACCCATAAGATGATGCGCTCAACTTTTTGGGGCGAATTTATGAGCCAATTTCGAGTTTGGGCGGTGGATGCGTCAGTAAATGTAAAAAAGCGTGTTGCTTTCACACTCGAATTTCTGGTATTTTTGACATGCATTTCTGTTCAGTTGAGAAAAAAGCATCTGCTCGTTGTCCAGGCAAGATTTTTATCGCCATGAATGCGAACAATATGTGTCAACAAGGTCTTAGGTCGGTTTCGTGCGTGTGGATGGATACAAACGCCATGTGCTTCACGATCTGGATACCGGTTTGATCCGTGCGGTGGGCATCACGCCTGCCAATGTACCGGAAGCAAGTGTCACCAGAGACATCAGCGCAGATCTGGAGCGGCAACTGGTAACATTGAAGGAACTACATATCGATCGGGCCTATTTGAGTAGCCATCTGGTACAAGAGCGAAGTGACGAGGTGGAGATCTATTGTAAAGCCTGGCCTGCGCGCGAGGGGAAACGCTTCTCCAAGCAGATGTTTCTTCTGGATTGGGAGCAGCAGATCATTCGCTGCCCAGCAGAACAGGAGATGCCTTTTGTACTTGGTGGCGTGGTTCACTTCCCCAAAGATATCTGCGCTCAGTGTCCCTTGAAAATGCAATGCACGACCAGTGCCAAAGGACGCAGTGTCAGCATCCACCCCGATGAAGCCTTGTTGATCGAGTTACGAGAACGTCAGTTTACGCCAGAAGGACGGGCCAAGCTCCGCGAGCGGGTCGCCATTGAGCATACGCTTGCCCATGTTGGCCGGTGGCAAGGCCGACGAGCCCGCTATCGGGGAGCGCGTAAAAATCTGTTCGACCTGCGCCGGTGTGCCGTCGTCCACAATCTCCATGTTCTGGCTCGTTCCCAGCAGCTTTCTGCTGAGCTTCAGGCTGCCACATGATTTCTCGACCGGCGTTCTAGGATTTTTGGGCTGTTTTCCTATTCCGATTTTCTGTTCCTACTGTGGGCAAACCCCATTTTTGGCAAGGATCTTAGAGTTCCCTCTACTGGTCAAGTAAGCAGTCAGTATTTCTCATCAAAAGAGCGGGAGACCCACACTCATATGGCGAAGAGTCTATGTGTAAATCCCAGCATGAAACGGCTCATGGCCCCGGTCAGGCAAAGCCCATGATGCGACTGAAAACAGATTTCACATCATCGATGATTTCTATTTTTCCAGGTAGCGCCGAAATTGGACACGATTGCTGCCCAATCCGTCATAGTTTGTGGTGACTGCGATCCCATCAACTTCCGCGTCCCCCGGCAGAATCTCGAAGCCCATGCTGGTGTGGAACGCAATTGATCCTCTATTTACTGGAGAGGTGATAGCGTGCACTTCGGTGCAATCAAGCTGGCGTACAGCTTCAAAGAAATGTTCGTAGAGGCTGCGACCAACACCTTTGCCTCGTGCGCCAGGATGCACACCGACAAAATGGATATATGCCTCCGCTGGTGTTGTCTGAGAACGGAAGCCTACCAGAAAAGCCTGAAGCTTTCCATCCTCCTCAATCACAAAGCTTGTTGGCTGGAAATGCTCGAAGAAGAGCCGCGGAAGAAGGCCTGCCATTGGCCGCCCTCCCCACCATTCGTCTACTACTCGAATAATTGTGCTGCGATCTTTTACTTCTAAATGGCGTAAAATACTCATGTTATGAACCATCCTTTCGAGAGGTATAGGTCTATCAGTGTTTTTCTAACGGAAAAGTATTATGTACCATATAACTACGTATGAGCTTTTGATAAATCGGCTCTAGAGGCCATTGCACACTGCTTGAAAATGTTCATTCCGTTGCATTAAGCCCGAAGCCTCATGAGACGCTCGATATCTGACAAAGCCTGCTAGTGAAGAGAGAAATCCAGTTTTTAAACGCAGAGAAGAAAAAACGGACAAGCTCAGCCTCAGTTATATGGTACATAATACTTTTCCGTTAGAAAAACACTGATAGACCCAGTGCACGCAAGCGTTGCATACAGATGGCGACACCATTCGCGCTGGTCAGGATCAGCCAATCATACGCCAGAGACGGCCCAGCGCCATATAGGCGGCGCAGCGCAGCGTCTAACTGGCTCCAGTCCTGCGGGGGTTCAATGCGAATGGTAGGGAACTCGACAGGCAGCGCTCCCAGCGCACGCAGCTGCGCGCTAAAGGCGGAGGCCTGTTTGCGTGTACGCGTGACCAGAATACGCTTACCCTGTAAAGGTAGCGTGGATGCCTGCATTTCAGACATGTTGCTGCTCCTGCACGCGACTTCCATCAATCTCAGCTATAATAGCATGCGCACCTTGCGCGAGCGCTTTCTCGGCCAGTTCAATGCCCAAGCGCTCGGCATTCTCAAGGATGCCATACTCATTCCAGCCCGTCTCCTGCTGCACGAGAATCCGCCGATGTCCATCCAGGCTCGTTACCAGTCCGCGCAGCACCAGGCGTTCATCGACGATATGGGCATGGGCCGCGACCGGGAGATAGCACCCCGCGCCCAGGCGACGCATAAACATGCGCTCGGCACTCGTTGCCGCTTGGACATTCCGATCCTGCAAAGGAGCCAGTAGTTCACGAAAATCCGGCTCGTCGCGAATCTCCAGGCCCAGCGCGCCCTGTCCTGGCGCGGGCAACATCTGCGCGACCGGGAAATAACTGAGCCTCCCTTCCAGGGTGGCTTGCAGGTTCAGGCGATGCAGCCCCCCAGCCGCCTGGATGATCGCGTCATACTCGCCAGCCTCAAGCTTGCGCAGGCGTGTATCGACGTTCCCACGTAGCGAGAGGATCTCCGCATTTGGACAGAGATGACGAATCTGCGCCGTACGCCGCAGACTACAGGTGCCGATACGAGGCGCGCGCCCAGGCGTTGTCCCTTCCAGAACGCCCTGCGCGGAAATACGCAGTGTCCCATTTGATACGAGCACATCACGCACATCTTCGCGCGGTCCTGGCGTAAGCACACAGAGCCCCTCGGGTTGCGCGGTTGGCAGATCCTTCAGGCTATGCACCGCGATATCGATGCGCCGCTCTTGAAGCGCGTTCTCTATTTCAGTTACAAATACACCATCGCCACCAATGCGCGAAACCGGCATACTTGTCACCCGGTCGCCTGTGGTGCGAATTTGCTCAATCGCGATTTCAACGTCCGGCCACTGCTGATGTATCCGCTCGATGATCGACTGGGTCTGTATCATGGCGAGCTTGCTGGCTCGTGTTCCTAGCGTGATTCGTTTCATTCTCATCTTCCAATGCAAAGAAATAGCGCATAGCTTCGGCGTAAACATGTCCCTGCCCACCTGCGGCCGCGTCCTTCAAACGTAACGTCGGTGTATGCAAAACTTTATTGACAAGGCGATGGGTTAATTCTTGCATAGCCGCCACTTCCCGCTCCGAGAGCGAGGCAGAGAGCTGACGCAGTGTGCGAGCGAGTTCCTGCTGGCGCAACAGTTCGACCTGTTTACGCATATCACTGATCGTGCCTACCACGCTCAGTGAAGAGAGCCAACGCTCAAAGGACTCGGCCTCGTGTACGATGATTGCACGCACATGCTCTGCCTCTTGCCAGCGCAAATGAATACCTCTGTCCACCTCAGACTGCAAATCATCTATATTATAAAGATGCACACCAGGCAGGTCAGCGACCCCTGGTTCGACATCACGAGGAAGCGCAATATCAACCAGTAAGAGCGGGCGGCCGGCACGTCTGGCCATAACCTGCTGCATCATATCCAGGTTAATAAGGGCGCGTGGAGCCTTCGTCGAGCTAATTACTACATCGGCATCTACTAGCGCTGGGAGTAGCTCAGCAAAGGTACGATGTTTCGCGCCTATCGCCTCGACCAGTTCCGTGGCATGTTCATAGGTGCGATTGACAATCGTCAAATTATGCGCCCCATTGTCATAGAGATTGCGCGCCGCCAGTTCACTCATCTGGCCCGAGCCAACCAATAAAACGGCCGCCTCCTCAAGCCTGGGAAAGAGATGACGTGCTAGTTGCACGGCAACGTGGCTAAGAGAGGCGGCGTTGCGGCTGATACCCGTCTCATTGCGCGCACGTTTCCCGGTCGTGACAGCGGCGCGAAAAAGCGCCGAGAGAATGGGGCCACTCAGGCCCGCGCCCTGCGCAATTTCCAGCGCGTCTACGACCTGCCCTTGAATCTGAGGTTCACCGGGAACAAGAGAGCGAAGACCACAAGCCACGCTAAAGAGGTGAGTTACGGCTTCCTGGCCGGTGAAAGTGTAGCAGTGCTCGAGGAGTTCCTCGCCTGCTACCTCCCGCGATTCACTCAATACACGCAATACGTCGGCAATTCCTTGCTTTTTATCCTCACATACAGCGTAAAGCTCGATGCGGTTACAGCTTGAAAGCAGCACACTCTCTTGCGAAATCTGGCGCGCCGCACTCAGCACTTGAGGAACCTGGCGCGCGGAGCATGAAAGGCGCTCACGCAACGCAATAGGTGCTGTCGTGTGATCGGCACCAACAACAACAATATCCATGAAAAACCTCAAAAATCTCAAAAATTTAAGTGTCTATGTAGATTTTAGCGAATTTCAGAAAATCGTCAAGTCCTATTAGCACTATCTCCTATCGGTAAAATCCCTTATTTTTTCTCAGGTGGGCGCCATCGACGTGACCCGCTTCAGGCGGGTGAAGCTGAGGGAACTCTAAGATCCTTGCCAAAAATAGGCAACAGGGATGTGGATGAGCTTCGGAAGCCATTTCAATGGCTAGGACAGGAGCCAGGTTGAACGAGGGTAGCAACATAAAGATACTCTTTTTTACCTCTTCTACCAGACTCCAAACGACCTTTACAGGGCTATGCTATAGAACAAAGGTCCTCTATTGCCTATTTTTGGCATACAGCAGATAGCCTCCTGTTACCAGATTGGTCTCCAGCGATGCCTACGATGCTCTCCCTTGTCATCAGGAATCACTCTTGCTGTTTGAGGCTACTTCCTCATCATTTGCCACCCTTGAATGATCAGGAACACATTCAGACCAAACATCAGCATGGCATTGGCCGGATGGAGAGCGGCCAGGAACGGGGCGCTTCTACTGAAGCCTGCCAGCATCACTTGGATCAGAGTCAGCATAAAAAGCACGGCGCTCAAAATGATCATCTTGCTGGACAGCCGCGCCAGCAGTCCTGCCAATGGCAACGACAGCGTCAGCAGTAGCAGCAGCAATCCTAGGACTCCATGTGCTGTTCGTCCCCAGATCGTGCCTGCAAACATCAAGGTTCCAATGAGAAAGCCCTGTATCAAGATGCCTAGCAGGATCAGGCTGGACAGGAGCAGGTAGAGATTTTGCTCCCAACGTCGAGCCACAGGTATTCCTTGAGAAGATACGTGCATCGTTATTCCTTTCTTTGAGAAGATACGTGCATCGTTATTCCTTTCTTTGAGAAGATACGTGCATCGTTATTCCTTTCTTTGTGTCGAACGAGACGAACATCAATCAGGAGAAGAATGTTCTCATTTAGCAGTGGCGTAAGGTCGGATCGGATCTTGATCGAGTAGCAAGCTCTGTAAGTGAGCAATGGTATGCGTAAGCCACTCGCGTTCGGCCGCCAGCAGGGTACGCAGGTGATCGTCAATCATCCATTGTCTGATATCCCGTATACTTTCTGCCGCTGGCTGCTGCCTCATGAGTTCCAGTGAGCGCACCACCAGCTCCAGCCGCTCTTCCAGCACTGTTAGCGCCTCTTGTGGCGAGAGTGTATGCAAAAAAAACAAGCTCAAATCCATCTCGGTCGGCCCACGACCACAAGTATGCAATACGTCACTGAAGAGCGCAAAGAAGCGCTGTCGTTCGCTTTCTGTCGTTGCAGGTAAACATAAGCAGATGATTTGCCACATAGAACCCCTTTTTCCTTTCCTGACATAGCTACCCAGCCATGGGGGAGGCCCCCCAACTGGCGCACTAGCGGTCAAGCCATCTCGGTCCTCTCGTACTGAAGATGACTCCCCTCACTTTTCCGACGCCCACGACGGATAGAGACCGAACTGTCTCGCGACGTTCTGAACCCAGCTCGCGTGCCGCTTTCATGGGCGAACAGCCCAATCCTTGGGACCTACTCCAGCCCCAGGATGCGACGAGCCGACATCGAGGTGCCAAACCTTGCCGTCGATGTGAACTCTTGGGCAAGATAAGCCTGTTATCCCCGGGGTAGCTTTTATCCGTTGAGCCACACTCCTTCCACACGGGAATGTGGGATCACTAAGCCCGACTTTCGTCCCTGCTCGGCGTGTCTGCCTCACAGTCAAGCTCTCTTGTGCCTTTACACTCTCCAGAGGGTGATGTCCATCCACCTTGAGGGAACCTTTGGGGGTAGTGTTGCAAAAAAAATTTGAGCTGAGAAAATGGAGCGGGTAATGACGGCATAAGAATCATTGATGCAGAGAATGTGCATGTCCTGATATTGTCAACTAAAAAAATTTTGTTGATGAGCTTTCACCACTTCGATGCCACATCAGCCAGAATTCTCTAGCAACTAAGGCAAGAAAAAGGGCGCAATCCCCACTTTGAGGTCTGTTTCTCTTATATAAGATCTACAATTTCAATTAAGTTGACAATACCGTACTATCCTATGCGAGGCTTCGGAAACTTCTCTTCAGCAGCGCGTTTTTGTCGTGCCTTTGATGAGATGCGTCAGTTCTTTCGCTTCCGCACAACCATGAAACAACACGTTTCCCTCGCAGACCAACGTCGCTTGTTCTGTCACAGATTGGATACCTTGAAGGCTATCGTTGTAATAGCCTAAACACAGAGAAGGAGTGGATCGCCGTATCAAGCACAACTTTATCGCCTCTCACATTCTCAGTTCTGACATATCCTTCCAGTGAGCTATGCTGAGTGGGAGCAAAGTGATAAGGGATTTTATGGTCAAGCAACAGTCTAAGCAAGTCAGATCGAGCAACAACGACATTAAGATCGTGAAAAATGACTTCTGCTATATCTCTTTTTGTGATCCCTCCATGATATTGTGCTTCTACATAAGATCTTGTCTCAGCAGGAGTTTGCTTATATTTGATAGGATTATCAAAAGGCAGTTTAGAAACGTTAAACACTCTGTGATTTGGGTCTTCCACTGGTGCTGGAAGTCCATTGGGGATAGAAAACCCATTGGACCCCATTGGGCCGTCTAAAATCCCAAGTGAGTCGCCTACTGTAAAAGTGGTTTTTGAGCGAACCACCTCATCTTTAAAACGAATTGCAATAATTGGCCTGCCGCGTCTGTGCATATTATGGGTGCGACTATGAATCACATTTAACCCTTTCCGAAAAGGTTTCGTAATCCTGCACTAGAGAAGTTGGAGAATCTCACTCGCCAGCAAGATTGCCAGCAGAGCAAACATGAGGCGCATTTGCGGAGCCACCTTCATAGCAGAGGGCGATCCCTTTTCAAATTCCGGGTCGATCCATCGGGTTCCTGGAAGCAGGCTTGCTCCTAGCATGGAAAGCCAGTAGAGCGCTGCGACAAGAACTCCCATATGAAATTGAATCTGCGAAGCCTCCCCAGGATACCAGAGCAACCAGAGCGCGAGCAGCCCCAGAAAGATACCCAGCCAGATCGTTTGGCCGTTGTGAAATTTGGCATGTGGCGGCCAGTGGGGATTGGACATATGCTGCTTCGCTGTCGCAGGAATCACCAGATCAGCTAATGCCCCTCCTAGCGCTGTTGCAATTGCCACCAGGCTTACCAGTGCTTTTGCTATCAACATCCAAAGATCCATCGTGTTTTCCTTCCTTGTGTAGAGATGATTGGTGTTTCTTTGACACCAATGCCATTAACATCTTGTCCTACTTTTCGCGCCGGTCTTCTGCCGTCTGCTCAAGCCTGTGCCAGAAAGTTGATAGGTTTGGAGCCCAAAGAAGCCTACTCTTAGCTCTTCATTAGAGCGACAGGTCGTCCTTCTGTCTTGACGTGATATGTGAAAACTTGCTTTCCCGGAAGAAAATGCAATAAGGTGATCAATCCTGTATTGCTTGGGAAACATCTTCCTTGGATGGGAAACAAGCAAGCAGGATCCGTCCAGCCTCTTGCTCCAGACGGCATCGAGACGCAACATCAATGGTCCGATCGAGCTAATGCACAAATCTCCATGCCTCTGCGGGACACCGCCTTTGATGAAAATGGGCTGGCGATGGGCTACACTCTCTCCAGGAGCGAATACACAGAGGTCGAAGCTCGACCAAGCCTATGGAGATATCAACGAATATGGTATGAGATGGCTTTAACCCCAGCGTTGGCGCAGGCGTGGGAGAATCTCTTTCGCGTAAGGCTTGAGGAAGCGCGACTGGTCATCACCGGGTGCGTGGAAGACCAGATGTCTGAAGCCCAGTTCGATATAGGGTCGGATCTGCTCCACATGCTCATCGGGATCACTTGAGACCAGCCAGCGACGATGCGCCTGATCCTCGACGGTCTTCGCCTTTTCTTCCATTTCACGTGGATCGTGGATGCTCACTTTATCTTCGGCGGGAAGGGCCAGCGCAGCCCAGATCCGCGTATCTTTCAGCGCTCGCTCCTTGTTCGTATCAAACGATACCTTGACTTCGATAGTGCGCTCAATGCTGTTGGGATCTTTCTCAGCCTCCCGCGCGCCCTCTTCCATCGCGGGTAAGAGTTTCTCACGATAGAGTTCGTCACCCTTGCCAGAGGTACAGATGAAACCCTCGCCCTCGCGCCCGGCAGACTTGGCGGCGACCGGGCCACCCGCGCCAATGTAGATAGGCACAGGCTGCTTGGGCTTGTCATAGATGGTCGCGTTGCGCGTATGGTAGAACTCGCCATCGAAGGTGACCGTATCCTCGTTCCAGAGTTGCTTGATCAGGCGAACCGATTCGCGCAGGCGCGCCAGGCGGACTTTGGCTTCAGGCCACTCCATGCCCGTAACCGCGACCTCGTTGAGCGACTCGCCGGAGCCAACGCCCAGGATGAAGCGGCCCGGATAGAGCAAACCCAGCGTTCCAAACGCCTGTGCCACCACGGCAGGCTGATAGCGGAAGGTCGGAGTGAGTACGCTGGTCCCCAGTACAATGCGCTTGGTGCGCTCAGCCGCCGAACCAAGCCAGGAAAGAGCGAAGGGCGCGTGGCCGTTCGTGTGCCGCCACGGCTGAAAGTGGTCACTGATCCAGACACTATCAAAACCCAGATCTTCCGCTTCTACGGTAAAGTCGAGCAGTTCACGCGGTCCAAACTGCTCCGCCGATGCTTTATAGCCAAACTTCAAAGGTGCATTTACCATATAGAAAGAAACTCCTTCCATAGGAAGAGAACAAAAGTATAAGTGCTATCAAGTACAGGAATGTTGCGTAAGACGTTCAACAGATGAAGGTAAGCCTTGGCTGAAACAGATGCAGGTGTATTCACCCTGAGCCAGCACCTTCTTTTTTCACACTGATTTATGCTCCGTCTGAACCTTGCCTGAAGTTAACGATACCTTCCCCCTGCATTCTCTTTTCGCGTAGCTACAACGAGCTAATGCAAACATAGAGATGCTGTGCGCCTACTCAGTAGGCCCGTGATATTTGGCTCTCCTCAAGTTGACTGTATTTCTGGCATATCTGAGGGATCAGCATGCCCATGTCTACGCTATGCTAGGGGACGTAAGATGACTAGGGGAATGGGATGGGAGGTTCGTTGCTGGTACTTCGCATATCCAGGGAAACTGGCAACTGCGAGTGACCAGAGTCGCTGACGCTCGTCTGAAACCGCTTCCTGGACACGCACTTGGAATTGTTTGCTTCCAATTTCTATGCATGCCTCTTTGCTCTTGCGCATATTGAGCCACCAGTTCGGAAGTTTTCCCTGACCTCCATTTGAAGCAACAATGAAGATACTATTCCCATCCGTAAGGTATATCAAAGGTGTTGTATGTTGCTTTCCACTCTTGCGTCCAGTGGTGGTTAGGAGTAGGACTGGCATGTTTTGTGCCCGCCCCGCAATCTTGCCACCGCTGAGACGATAGAGAGAAACATGCGCGGCCGTGGCGAGACGAGCGAGCCTGGCCATGATTGGAGAGTAAGGCTTTCCGGGAAATTTTTCAGAATTCATTCCATTTCCTTTCTGCTTGAGATACTGGTAGCGTTTTTGGATTCTGTAAACCAGTATCATAGCTCCGATTCCTACCAGCAAGTGGGCAGTCCGGATAAGCCAGTGCAGATTGCCTGGCAAAATTCGGGTTTGTGATATTCCAAAGACAGGCACCAGAAGCGCATAGATCATGCTCCCCAGGCCAAGCAGCCTGCTTCCTTTGGTGAAAGCTGCCACACTTCCAAGGATGAACAGGCCGAGGACTCCAATGATGCCCAATCCCTCATGAACGCTTGTAAAATCTATTTGAGCAAGGAGAGCCAGAAGCTCGCTCAAAAGAAATATTTGGGCTATCCAGAATACCAATCCCAGCCCCATGGTAGCCATCAAAGCTATTCGTACGACCAATGAGATGAGACGTACCGCTTTCATGAAACACTCCTTTTGCCTTCTCGTTTTGGTGAGCTTTGGTAGAAGAACACAAGAGAAATTCTTTATGGATCTGAGGATACCAATGAATGCATTTTGCTGTATGCCAGAAAACGCTGGCAATCTCTCCTTTTCCTCGGAGTCGCAGCAACATCATGATCTCGGAGCGATCCGCAAAGAGCTTGAGACCCGCTTCCATGAGTGTAGGCGAGTCTCGTAGCTGCATCTACCTTAGAGAGGTTAATACGATGCGGTGGTCGCTACCGTATGAAAACTTCCTGTATAATACTGGGCAGATGCAAAGGCAGTATTCGAGTAAGCATCACCCACCATGGCGCTAAAACACGATGTTTGAGTGACTGCAACTAGTCCATTGCCATTCGCTGAGGCGCAGCTATAAGACTTTCCATCGTTATTCCGCTTGATGGTCGCATTTCCACCGTGTGGACTCGTCAGTGGTTTGTTAAACACCACTTGAGCCCACGCAGATCCGCACGCGACGCTATAGCGAAGGGACACCGTTGCTTTCAATCCTCCTCCTAAATCGCCACTTGTTGCCGTATGTTTTGTGACTGCATCAATATCGCAACCTGAGAGTGGACTTTTCCCATCACAGCTTGTGTTGTAACAGCTTGCCGCAGCGTGTGCTGTGGTAGTCGTATGAGCGGAGGCTACTCCAGCTTTAGTAGTAAAAACGAATAGGGTGCTGAGCATGGCGAGCATCAGTCCTAACAGCATGAAACGTTTGAGAGTGAGCATTCTTTTTCCTTTGCTTTCTACATATTTCATTACAATTGATACTCTCGACTGGAATGGACTTGGGGCGAGTGAGGCTGTGTCATTGGGATCCTTCCGGGGCTTGCTCTCGTGAAGGGGTAGCTCGCTCAAAGGAGTGTGTTCCCTAGGAGGGGAACCAGCCAGAAGGTATCTGCATACAAACATCCTTTCTCGATGCCCAAAGGGCTGAGTGAAGATCACCATGTGTGATCTTGGCGATAAGTGGAGCGCGCAGCAATCATGCTCTCCACTTCCCGGCTCACTCCGAGTAGGGGTAAAGCCGGATCACGTACTTTGCTCAATACCCCATGCAGTGCAGCTTTATCCATCAGTGGTCCATGCAGGATCGTGCCTCTTCAGCGACATAGCTGATCGCCAGACCGTCGAACCATGCTGACCAGTGCTGGTCAAGTTGTCCCTGGACACGAATTTCATAAATGTGCATTGCCCTTCCTCTAGTCGTGTATCTTCTACCTTTGAGCTCTGTTCTCAGTATGGAACTCAACCAGGTGAGGAGACCTGTATCAAAGGATGTGTTATAGGGTTGATTATCACCAAGAGCATCAATGCTGGCGAGATGGCTATTGGTCAGGAGGCTGCCCTGCTCGACAAAAGAAAAGGGTGTAGGAGGTGGGAGTAAGTAACGCCTGCGCAACTCCTGAGCGTAGTTCCGGGCACCCTGTTTGCCATAGATGCTCATTCGTACTGCTTACCGTGCCAGAGGCGATGATGAGTTTGTGCGCTGAACTCGTGAACGGAGCGAGTGCTGGCAACACCAAGATTTTCAGGAGACTGCCCACTTGGGCTTACGCTTGGGCATCCACTCGCCGTTGCTCCAACTGACTAATGCGAGTGCTACCCAATCGCTCATCTTGGTGAAGTATATCATTTGGGTAGCAAAAATGTAGGAGAAAAGGGATATGTCAGAACTGAGAATGTGAGAGGCGATAAAGTTGTGCTTGATACGGCGATCCACTCCTTCTCTGTGTTTAGGCTATTACAACGATAGCCTTCAAGGTATCCAATCTGTGACAGAACAAGCGACGTTGGTCTGCGAGGGAAACGTGTTGTTTCATGGTTGTGCGGAAGCGAAAGAACTGACGCATCTCATCAAAGGCACGACAAAAACGCGCTGCTGAAGAGAAGTTTCCGAAGCCTCGCATAGGATAGTACCTCTGCTTGATGCCCCGGTGATCTTGCTCCAATCGATTGTTCAGATAGGGATTACAGCGATGGGTGACCGCACTACCAAAGGTTTCGCGAATGGCACGAGGATAGGAGTCATGCCCATCGCTTGTGACTCGCTCAGGCGCATGGCCAACCATCTAGAGTGCTTGCTGAAAAAAGCGCTTGGCGGCCTCCATATTTCGCTTCTCACTGAGACGCGAATCAACCAAGTTGCCATCTGCATCAATGGCACGATAGAGGGAACACCACTTTCCCCTGACCTTGACGTACGTTTCATCGACATACCAGGACAACCCTGCTTGTCCGCTTCGCTTGGTCCGCAGATGCTCTGCTATCAGTGGTGCAAACCGTGCTTCCCACTCCCGAACCGCTTCATGAGTGAACTCCCAGCCGCGCTCCAGGAACATTTCCGCGAGATCTCGCAAGCTCAACTTATAGCGGAGTCGCCACAGCACAACGAGCAGAACGATATCGGTAGGATATTCAAGAAAGTTGAACGGAGTTCCTGTCCGCTCGTTAAAAGCTTGCTTACAATCTGAGCAGCGGAACGTCTGATATCCGAGCGCGGTTTTCTTGGTCTGTTCCCTCGTGGTAGCTGAAGCACAGTGTGGACAATTCAAGAATTCCTCCTCATGAGGTAAGACGTTGCCATCAGCATACCTCATCAACTATTCCCAAGCCAAATCTTCGTCTGAATTCTGACGCTTCCCTCTATCTGGCTTCTTTCACTGAAATCTTGTAAATTGGAGGGAGAACGAGGAGGGCTGTAAAAATCTGTCAGGAGGTATCTTTGTTCTCAATGGAGCTTATTTCTTCAAATCCTCAAGAGTATTGAGCACCACATCAATCTCTTCGATGGTGTTGTAGAAATGTGGTGAAATGCGCACAGCACCGGCACGTGCCACGACATAAATTTGCTGTGCTGCTAACCCACTCGCTATCTGCTGGTTTGTCATATTCCGGTACTCAGGATGTGGCAGAAAGCACACGATCCCTGAACGCTCCCCCTGGTTGTGTTGCAAAGATGACGCCAATGCGATAAGCTTGGGCTTATTTTCTGAAGAGAGGCCCTGTCATGGAAAATGCCAAACTGTTCAAATGGCGTCATGCGCGAAGCGGAGCTCATTTTGCTCTGTGTTCGTTGGTATCTTCGGTATGCTTTAAGCTACCGAGATCTCGAGGAGATGATGCGGGAGCGGGGCCTATCCATCGACCATACGACCATCTATCGCTGGGTTCAGCACTCTGCTCCAGAATTGGAAAAACGCTGTCGGCTTCACCTGAAAGCCTGGAATGATTCGTGGAAAGTCGATGAGACGTACATCAAAGTCAAGAAAGTCTGGATGTACCTCTATCGCGCAGTGGATTCTGAAGGAAATACGCTCGAGTTTCTCCTGAGCCCAACGCGGGATGCCGAGGCTGCCAAAGGCTTCTTCCTCAAAGCCTTGCAACGCACAACGTGTTCTCCCCCTCAAGACCGTTTGCCCCTGGAGCTCATGAAAGATCCCTCGGCAGAGGATGCGGTTCAACCCACCGCTTCTGCTCGTTTTGAGGTCCGCAGAATGATCCCAAGAGTGATCAATGTCGATAAGAACGCAGCCTATCCCAAAGCGATTGCTGGGCTTAAAGCAGCCGGAGTGCTGCCTGAACACGTGGAACTGCGGCAAGTGAAATACCTCAACAATCTGATCGAGCAAGACCACCGGTTCATCAAACGCTTGACCAAGCCAGGAATGGGCTGTTTCTCCTTCGAAACAGCCTGGCGAACCGTACAAGGCTTCGAGGTGATGAATATGCTGAGGAAGGGGCAGGTACAAGGAGTGAACAAAGGCGATGTACAAAGGCAGGCCGCACTAGTCGCCAGACTCTTTGGAGTTGTTGTCTAAGCTGAACAAGGAGAGGCATTCCACGCTCATCTTGTTTCTTCTCATTTCTTGCAACACAACCGCTCGTGGTGAGATGCTGGTCGCCCCGATGGGTGGTCACAAAGAGAGGATGCCCCTGGGCATTGTGCAATAACAGCAGTGCTCGGCATCCCAGGACGACGCCGAGACGCCCAACGAGTCCACGAGGGAGCAGAACGTCACTGTAGACCGGCTTGCGGTGCCCATCAAGATAACAGGTCAGCGCCTGAAGATGGTGTGGGTGTTCAGCTTCTGCTGCGGTTTCAACGGGATGCCAGAGGTGCGTGGCCCAAGAGCCGAGCGTATTGGTGAAGCGTTCGGCTCCATCGGCGCAAGCGACCTGTGACAAAAACGCTTCGGTATATCGATAGCCATAGGCTTGCGTCCGACCGGTGAGCAAGGCCAAGCCATCGGCGGTATAGCCGCGCAGGTCCCACGTGCGCTGGAGTCCAACCGCCCCCAGAAACAGGAGGGTGAGCATCAGACGTTGGCGGACCGCTGGACTGCCTGCCAGAGGAAGACAGTGAGGATCTGGAGCAGGTGGCAGTGCTTGTTCCAACCGTGTGAGGAGGCCGGTCTCGGCGGCGGCTGCCAAGAGAAGCAAGCTCCCAGCCTGTTCATGGTATCCCCGGGCAATCGTCAGGCCCGCTTTTGCCTGCTTTTCTCGCAGTGGAGGAACGCAACGCACGCCGTGAGCGGCACGGACACGGTTGAGTTGACTGACGCTCACCGAGAGATTGAATCGTTCGGCGGTGAGGTGCTGGAGTTCCGAACTGGAAACAGACGCGTGGCTCTGGCAATAGTCCAGAAGCCAGGTGAGCATCTCTCCACGCAGTTTGACCGGGTGGCCGTGGCGCCTCTCTGAGAATGCTTGCTCACCTTCCTGCCCGACTCGCTTCAGGAGTCGGTACACGGTCGTGCAATGCATCGGAACAGGACAGCGCCGCCGTGCCTCTGAGGCCGTTGCTCCAAGCTCCACTTGCCGAACAAGCTCAAGTCTCGCTGATCTCCGCGCTTGACGTTGATCTGGCAACGCCACCACCAGTGACATCGCCATTGCCTCTCTCATTTCCATCATTCCTGGCCCCGCACGTTGGAGACTCCGGGCCGCCTTGTGCTCCATCACATCAACTGGCCAGGAGATCGCCAGAGCCGAGGCATACCAAGGTATACCCCGCAGATCAGCGCCTGCTGTTTGGCCCACGCAACCAGCAAGCCAGGGGTCAGCATATCTAATAGCAGGATTGGATATGCTGACCCCTGTAACACGCTCCTACTTCCAGCGGGTCAGAATGGTTTCGCGCTGAAACAGTTGGGCAGCGCCCCAGGTCAAGAGGATCGCGAGAGGGATCAGGATACCGGTGGCAATGACCGCCACGAGTACAGTGAGCTCAAACTGGCCTGAGAACTCGCCCAGGATGAGTCCCAGGACCGGAACGACCCCCCAGATCGAAAGCTGCTGCGCCGTGCGGGTATCGTTCACCCGCGACGAAATGGCCGTCATGATGGCAACCGCGATCAGCCCTAAGAGAGGAGTGCAGGCGATGAAAAGCGTGAGCCAGCCCGCTGTAACCACATGGGAGACGACATTCGCATCAGTGAAGATCGCTAATTCAGCGATGAAAAGACCTCCACTGATCCAGGTAACAATCACCGCGGGCAACACCGCCGACAGAATCTTGCCCGTCAACAGTTGCCACCTGCGCACGGGCGTCGCCAGCACCGGCTCAAGCGTGTGGTTGTTCTTCTCTCCAATGATACTAAATGCCGCAATGATGCTGGGAACGATCATCGGCAGCAGAATATACACGTTCGAGAACGTCGTTCCTATCACTCCCTGGGTGTACTCGTGAATCGTCAACCCCTCGAGGGAGGGAACGTGCAGCGTACTGGCATTTGACCCATTGCCGCCCCGTAGCAGGAAAAAGAGGGGGATCACTGCGAACAGCAAAGGCGGAAGGAGAATACTGAACAGGAGGGCCCGTTGCTGGACGATCTCGCTGAACTCTTTCCGCAGGATCACAAAGACTTTGTGCATACTCGTTTTTGCTCCTTCTTCATTGTTTAGCGGCTGACAGCCACAGCCTGGCGTTCATTCTCCACCAGTTCCAGGTACACCTCCTCAAGTGAATGGGAGACTGGTTCCACCGCGCGTATCTGGGCTCCTGCATTCACGAGTGCCTGTACCAGCGCAGGATTCTGATCATCAGGATGATCGAGACGGACGGAAAGGGTGCCGTCTTCGGCATGCGCATCATGGACAAAGGACAGGGCGCGAACAGTCTCTATCCAGTGGGTCGCATCACCGACGACACGCACCTGCGTCCCCATGCCAAACATGCCTGCGCGTAACGTTGCTGGCGTGCCCAGGCGCAGGAGCCGCGAGCGAAACACCCCGATCTGATCGCAGAGTTCATCGGCCTCTGGCAAATTATGCGTGGTGAGAAAGATGGTCCGTCCCTCCGTCCGCAATTCTTTGATGAAGTCGCGCACCACCCGCGCTGCTTCGGGATCGAGGCCAGACGTTGGCTCATCCAGGAAGATGATCTTTGGTTCGTGCAGCAAAGCGCGGGCAATCGCCAGTTTCTGACGCATGCCTTTCGAGAAGCCACCGACCTTGTCGTCGCGCCTCTCCCAGAGATCGAGCAGATGCAGGTAGCGTTCGACCTGAGAGGCGGCTCGCTCGGCGGTGAGGTCATACAACTCTGCAAAGAACAGCAAGTTCTGCCAGGCGCTCAGTCGGTCATACAACCCTGGCGTCTCGGTGAGGATCCCAATGGATTGCCGAATGGCCTCATTTTGCTCGCCCAGGCGATAGCCCGCCACCGTAGCGCTCCCACGACTGGGAGTAATCAATGCCGAGAGCAGGCGCACGGTTGTCGTTTTGCCCGCGCCATTCGGTCCCAGGAAACCAAAGACGGTTCCCTCTGGAATGGCAAGCGTCAGGTCGTCCACAGCCACCAGGCTGCCGAAGGCACGGGTCAAGTGGTTGGTTTCGATCGCGTTCATCAGTTCATCCTTCACTCTTTCCAAAAGGTAGGCCACTGGGGTGCTATTGGCCGGGTTGCCACTGGCTTAGCGGTGTGAGCTGGATCTGCTTCGCCAGTCCATAGGCCGTGGCCAGGTCGCTGTCACTTTCCACGAGCGTGCGTCCGATCAGCAACACCGTATTGTTCGGCGAGACGATCCGCTTCATCCCAACCGGCACCTTTCCCTGCCAGCCGGGTTCGCTAATGAGATAGTCGCCAGCCTGCGTCCCGGTGGTGCGCCGGCCCACATAGGCGAAGTCCGTTCCCCACGGATCCGTCAACTGGATGCTGTAATAGCGGCCAGCCATGTCCGGTACGTGCAACACTTCCGGCCCTGTGCTCAGATCGAGCCAGCCCCCAGTGTAGAGCGTGTCGTGGTTCCCGGTACTCCCCAGGGCGTTGGACTGCGAGGGGGAAGCAAGGGTGGGCATCGTATAGAGCGTATTGATGGGAATGCCAGAGGAACTGCCTGGGCTTATGCCGTGCTGGACGACCGCGTTCTCCAACCCGTTGTAGATGAGACGCGTATAGAGGTAGGGGTAAGCGAAGGCGCCGACTCCCCACACAACCAGGACGGTCACGGCGAAGGTGAGCAGGGGAACCTTCCACCAGCTTCTCGTCCGAGTCTGCGAGGTCTGCGAGAAGCTGGACGCAGCCGCGCTCTCCTGATTGTTCGGTTCCTGGTTTTCCATGTGCGCCATTAGTGCACCTCCACGATAGGCGGCACGTGGTACGCGCCACTGAGGATAGCCGCACCGGGCTGATAGACCCGGAGCCAGAGCTTGAAGTACCCGCCGGGGGCCGGAAGCCAGTTTGCTTCGTGCCCCGCCGGGGCGGCCTGCTGGATGTAGATGTCAATGGAGCCGTCGGTGTTGGGCACCAGGCCCGACCGGTCACCGACGCTGTAGCGGTTGCTCGGATTGGCCACCATCTGGCCCTGCGTGTTGGTCATGGTCAGCGACCAGAAGGCCTGGTTGGGCGGTAGCCCTCCCGGTGGGAAGTGCAGGAGGTAGTCATGCCCTCCAGTGAGCGTCTGATCCGCCCCATCCACCGTCGCCGTCCAGTACACCGCCTCTTGCGGCAGGTTGACCATGGGGAGGGTCTGGGCGCAGGCGGCTTGCAGAAGGATGCCATTGCTGGCCTTGCCACATTGCAAGCTGATATTCCAGCCATTGGTCGTCGTTTGCATGGCATTGGCCTGGGCGTTAATGAGAAGACCGGCCGTGAGAATGGCCAGCACTGCTCCCGCGAGAATCCCCAGCACCGCGAACGCGAGGTTCAGAAGGGCAGCCCAGGCTCGATGTCTGGCCGGTGAACGAGGCAAGGGAGGGGACGGTGGGGTCCATCCCGGATCGGCAACGGGGGTGGACGTGGCTGGCCTGACAAGGCGCCGTCCGACCAGACCTCCCAGAGCGCCGAGGCCCACTCCCAGACCGAGCTCTAAGGCGAGGGTCACGATCAGGCTGAGAGCGATGAGAACGATGACGATCGTGTGTAATACACCTGGCGAGAGACTCCCACCACGCTGCCCGGCTTGATTGAGGGCCTGCGTGACCTGCCCATTGGTCGCGATTTGCACAATGGCAAAGATCACCGCGATCAGGCCGCCGATCAGACCCGCGACCAGTCCGACCAGCGCGCCGGTTGTAACCCTGCCGGTCTGGCGAGTGGCGAACAGGCCGATCACGAAAAACGCGACCAGCCACACCAGAACGTCAATGATTGTCTTGAGCGATCCAGGGGAGAGCAGCGAGATGATGATCTGGATCGCGCCCAGCACGGCCCCACAGATCACTCCCCATTTCCAGATGAACGCAGCGCCTCCCCGGCGCACCGTCCCATGTTCGTGCATACACGTTCCTTTCCTCTTCTCCTATTGCATTCTACAATAGGAGATATAACATATTGTTAATGTTCTTTCTATTGCAGAATCTAACGCAAAAAAGCTAGGTTGTCTTCCCTCGAAAGAGGTATTTCGTGGGGATCATGTCCTCCTCAGGAGGGAGGGAGGGAGGATGTGCAAGGCACGTGCCCGGGCCACGGCCTGGGTGCGATTCGTGGCGCCCAGTTTCGCCAGGAGATGCTTGACATGGAGTTTGACAGTATACAGGCTGAGTACCAGGTGCTCGGCGATCTGCTGGTTGGAGAGGCCCTCGGTCACCAGTTGCAAGACGTCCCACTCCCGTGCACTCAGCGGCTCATAGAGCGTCGAGCGTGGTACTGGTTGCGTCGCGGCATCGGGCTGGGTCTGCCAGACGGGCACGATCGCCGCCTGGATGCGCTGAAGGTAGTCAGGCGAGGCGGTGGTAAAGGGGACCATCAGCGCGAGCAGGTGCCCCATCACCTCGCCTTCATCGGCAAACAGGCGCAGATAGCCTTCTGGTTCGGCCTGAGCGAGGATGGGCCCCAGCGTGGAAAGGGCCTGCTTTGTCTTGCCCTGGGCGTACAGCGCCAGCGCGAGCAGCATTTGCACCTCGATGAGCCGACCATGAGCGCCTGTCCCAACTACGATCTCCAGCAGATGGTCCAACAGAATCTGTGCTTGAGAGAGAGCCAGGGCATTCGGGTGGCCTCGTCCACGTGCGATCAAAACCCGCGCCAATGTGACATAGCCCGCGTAGCGACCCTTCCCCAGGGGGCTCGTGAGCGGATCGTCAGAGTGTAACCCGCAGGTCGAGGCCCACTGCAAGGCAGGATCAAGCTGCCCGCAACGCAGGGCAAGGCGGACCGGAATCAGGATCAACACGTCTTTGCTCCCCTGGGGAACTGGAAACCGCGCCACGTCAAACGCTTCGCTCTCCAGGAGCTGCCTAGCCCGCTTCATGTTGCCTTGCGCCAGGGCCACACGCGCCAGGACTCCGAGTCCGAGCAGTGCCAGCCAGGGGCTGGGACGAGCAAGATCCAGGTGTGGAACCAGTTCGAGGGATTGCGTCGCCTCGGACTCCGCTTCTTGCAGGCGATTCCACTCATACAACAGGATTCCATAGCGCTGATGCGCCATGGCGAGAGCCAGGGACGGGAGATGGTGGTGCCAGGCGAGCGCGCGGAACAAGTCCTCATAGAGCCGTCCCAGTTCGCGTAATCGCCCCAGCTCCTCGTACAGCTCATCGAGACTGGCAATGACCACGAAATTGGGGCTGGGTGAGCCCTCAGGCAAGGCTTGCCGCAAGGTCTGCTCTGAGGCCAGGAGATCCCCACTGACGTGATAAGCAGCCCCAAGGAGCACGCGCTGGCGCCAGAGGGTGAACCGACTCCAGGCCGTCTCGGGTCCCGTGAGCGAACGCGTCATCTCCGCAGCGTGGGAAAGCGCCTGCGGAATATCCCCTCGGGCTAGCGCCTGCGTTGCCTGCTGCAGCGTCAACTCCCGTTGCAGATCTGCCTGCGCCTCGGGATCGTCCTGTTCATGCGTCTTGAGCAGCGCCGTGAGGTGCTCGATGACCCTCTCCGGGTCATGTGGCTGCGACGTGCGCAGGGGTTGGGTCCAGATCCAGGCGAGAGAGAGGGGCACCGAAGCCGCAATGATCTCCTGCGGGAGCCAATCCAGCCAGTGGCCAAGACGCACGAGCTTGCCTTGCTCCACCAAGGACGGCACCAACTCCGCCAGCAAGCGTGCTGCGTGAGGCAGGTCGGAAGCTCGATACGCATACTCACAGGCCTCCTCTGCCCATCCGTGCTGCTCATACCAGCGACTGGCTCGACGATACAGCTCTGGCACAAGCGCTGGCTCCTGCTTCTGTAGCTGTGTGCGCAGCGTTTCGACAAAGAGCGGATGGTAGCGATACCAGGTGTCGGTGGCATCGAGCGCACTCACGAAGAGATTCGCCTGCAGCAGGCTCTCCAGCTTCAGCTGTCCATCAGGCTTTTCGGTCACGCTCTCGCAGAGCGGCCCGCTGAGCCGCTCCAGCACGCTTGTTTGGAGCAAAAAACGCTGCATCTCAGGTGATTGCTGGAGCAAGATTTCTTCCCACACATAATCCAGGAGAAAGCGAGGGGTCACACCCGTCGCCCAGAGCACTCCTGCTCCATCGGCGTGCCCGCGCAGGACCAGCAACAGCAATTGGATGCCGGCAATCCAGCCCTCGGTCCGCTCTTCCAGCAGACGGATCGCCTCGGGGCCGAGCGGGAGTTCCATGGCCTGCGCAAACGCCTCGACTTCGGCTGGCGTAAACCCCAACTCTTGGCTGCGCAGTTCAGCGATCTGCTGACGCGCTCGCAAGCGCGCAAGTCTCGGTGGATCCACCCGTGTGCCGATCAGCAGATGCAGGCGTGAGGGGAGATGGTTCAACAGAAACAACAGGAGGGCCTGACTCGCCTCGGTCGTGAGAGCGTGGACGTCATCCAGGATCAAGACGGTGTCATGCTGGAGCACGCGCTCCAGCTCGTTGAGGAGGCGGGTCAGGACCCGTTCATGCTCGGAGGGATGCCAGGGGCGCTCAGTCTGAGCCGCGATGTCCAGGCGCGCATCGACACGCGCCAGAGCAGCGATGAGTGAGGAAAGGAAACGCGCCGGGTCGTTCTCTGCCTCCTCGCAGGAAAGCCAGGCCACCGGCTTCGTAGCCGTGGCAGCCCATTCGGCCAGGAGCGTGGTTTTGCCAGAGCCAGCAGGAGCCGAGACGAGCGTCACTGGCCCTCGCAGACCCTGCTCCAGGAGTGCGAGCAGGCAGGGGCGCGCCACATGCTGCACTGGCAGGCGCGGGGGAGCGATGGTGCTTTGCAGGATCACCATCGGCGTTCGCCCTTGAGGTGAGATGGGAACAGGCACAAGAGGTGGCGTGTCCTCAGCCTCTCCCGCTAAGCGGCGGGCCGCCTCCCGCAGTTTCGCGAACGTGAGAGTGGTGGAGACGCCCAGGTAACAGCGCGAGAGTCGTCCGCGCTTGCGCCGATAGGCTCGCCAGTACCACCCCCCCCGCCGATTGCCAGCCCGCGCCTTGTGCGCCGTAAAGGTTCCCTCCTCGCAGGTAAAGGTGAAAGTGGTTGCTGTTTCCAGCCAGGCGTACCAGGAAGGAGTATCAACCAGCACCACGACGTTCTGACCTTGCTGCTCGTACACCAGACAGCCGTTACGAACCGCTCCGGCGGTTGGTGATATCTTCTTCATGAAACAGCACTCCGCGAGAAAGGTGGGAGATGTTAGGGATACTCCGAACAGTTCCCTAACGCCAAGTATAGCAGGGTAGGGACGAAACCTCAAGGCCCACATGGAACAAAGTGTCATCACGTGCAAGGTAACATCGAGATCTGGTCATCCTGTGGAAACGGGTGAACGAGGCGTCACCTCGTCTGCTCGATAAACACCTCCTCATGTTCACTCTTCGTCCTTCGTGTTGCATTCTTGGTGCGCAGAAGAAAGCCAACATACCGTGAGTCCCTGATCAGCCATCGTTTTGCGTGCTCTTGTTCCTATGAGAGAAGAGCTATTTTCCCGATGGTCACCTCCCACTCGTCTCTCTGTATTCAACCAGAACACGCTGATCGTACAGAGAGGTATCTTACAGAAGAGCCTACCTTTCGCTAAAGGTCTACCAATTGGAAAGAGGTAAAGTCTACCTTCCACTGAAAAGCCTACCAATTAGTGAGAGGTAAAGTCTACCATCTGCGAAACAATCAATCTCAGCAGCTTTAAAGCTGATCAAGGCATGAAAGAGTTCGTGCTCTCGGCTCTTGTGGGTCTCACACTCAAATTTTCACAAAAGCCTACCAATGTATATACTAAAAGTCTGCTATTTGCCGAAAGGTCTACCACATGCGATGAGTTTGGGGCCAAATTCGTGTTCTATAATCGGTGGCTAGATAGGCGCAATGGCGAGAACACATCGCTGGGAGGCACCCAACGTGTCTCCCAATGGAACTGTCCTCTCTGCTGCACGCGCTCTGGGTCGCCGCATGAGCGAGGCCGCAATCTGTTGGGAACAACAAAATAGGATGAACACTGACCTCGTTGCGGCGTCTTTTTGCACACTCCGCTCCCTGGGTACTCCCTGGTCTCCCATCTCATACGCTTTTGCCAGGGCACGCCAGGGTGGCTCGCCCCACACCTGGGTAGAGTTCCTGGCAGGCGGTAATGAAGTAGCGCCAGAAACGAATGGGGTCGTTATCACCATCATCGAGTGCGATCCAGGCCACAACCGGCAATGCCTGGCACGCATTACAATGAGTCGCCCATGCACTCACCAGCGTTGTCTTTCCATACCCCGCGGGCGCAGAGACAACGGTCAGCCTGCGTTCAGAGGCGGCGTCCAGGCGTGCCTGAAGCGCTTCGCGTTGCACAATCGATGGACGCAAACGCGGCAGGTGAAGTTTGGGAGCTAGCACTGGTGGCAGCGACAGCGCCTCACTACTCACAAGAATTGCTCCTTCGTCAAAATCTCTCGTGACAATGCCTTTCTTCAGATTACAATCTTTGTAAGTCTGATGCAATGGCTATACTTAGCAATACGCCCATTTAGAATTGAAAAGCCCTGTTGGGACACAGCAATTTCTTGACAAATTATAAAGAATAATGTTACCTTTAGTTAGGTTCAACGTTGAACCTAACTAAAGGCTCGCTTTATATTTGCTTTAAACGCATGTTGTTTCAGTATTCATATCAAGGAGGAGAAATACTAGATGAAGATGCTCATTTCACGATGGAAGCTACCCGTGATTTTGTTTATGAGCCTTGTTGTCAGCTTATTGGTTGCTCCACCTGCGGCCTATGCATCTTCCAGTAGTGGCCCTATCAACTGGTCTACTACCGTGACGATCAGCAATACACGCAATCCAGCCTGGGGGCGTATGCTCCCTTGGAATAAACACGGTGAAAACCTGATTACCTACACAGAGTATCCAAGCAGCGGCCCTTTCGTAATCAAAGTAGCTACTGTTGATAAGACAGCAGAGCACTACCACATTATTTCCTCCATACCTTCGCCCGATGGTTATATACAAGAGCAATCGGAAATGGCGCAACTACCCGACGGCACAATCTTGATGGCAACACGTAGCCGCACGACAGATCTTAATTGGTTCGGCCTTCCAGTTTTCAAGAGCACTGATGGAGGCCATACCTGGATACTGTTGAGCCAGTTAGATACCAATCCAAATTCTGCCGGGCGCTTCAACCGTGGCCTGTGGGAGCCATTCCTATATGTATTACCCAATGGCTGTGTCGCTGGTTTTTACTCTAGTGAGAAGCATGCTGACGACAATCCATCTTACAACCAGGTTGTCTCGGAGCGTGTCTCCTGTGATGGAGGGGCAACGTGGGGACCGGAGATATTTGCAGCAGCCCAACCCGGAGCGGCACGACCTGGTATGCCTGTAATGGCGAGAATGGCTAACGGGCGATACATTCTCGTCTTCGAACTCTGCGCGACTGATAATTGTAATGCTCATTACAAAACTTCGAGCGATGGCGTGACGTGGTCAAATGACCTGGGTACAAAAATTCCAGATCAATACAATGGCCCCTATGTGACCGTCCTGCCAGGCGGTCGTGTTGTTCTCACCTCGGCTGGCTCCAACCAGGTCTCGATCAGTGATGACAATGGAGCGACGTGGTACAAAAACGATCAACCGGCCTGGAATACTGGATGCTGCACCTGGCCCGCCATTTACCAGGTCGGCAATAATCCAAAAGAGATTGGCGTCGTCGTGGGCTTAAACGGAGCACTTACGATGAGGTTGGGTCGCGTAAAGTAAGCAACTGAGACATAACGGCTGCGCTTGCTCAGTCCACAAAGCAGCCACATAGGGACCGCTTCCCATTAGCGTGAAGCGGTTCCCTCATAATAGATTCATCCCCTTTTTTGTCATTAAAGTTGAGCAAGAAGAGCGAGCGCTCCCTGCACAAGCACTTCACCGGCTTCAGGAGCGAAACCGGCGGGATAGTTATAGAAGCGGTATGCCTCCCTCACTTCGTAGCCGCCTGTCTCATAGGCAGATCTATCGGGAATATATCCAGGACTGCCATTGGCGTACCCTATCACCATAAGAGTTTCTTTCCCGGCCCGCGCTTTGATCGTGAGACCAAGCTCCACAAATGGTTCTCCTGGTAACATCACTATACACATCTCGCCTAGAGCAAGGACGATGATCTCAGCGGTAATGCTATGAGCAGGATGAGGATCGATGCTCATCTTCTCGGCCCAGGCCGCCCATCCGCGCAGCAATAGCACATCACCAGTCGATACGCCGTTACGCTGGAGTCGTGCCACTTCCTCATGGCAGCGCACAGCGAATTGACGCAACGCATCAGGGGACTCAGGCTCGAGCAGAGGAAGCTCGACGACGCGCCGCAAAACTTGCACCGCTGTGCTTCCCTGAGCGCGGGAGAGCATCGCAAGAGGTGCTCCACCCGGAGCAGCACCGCGTTCGGACGCCTGTAAAGCAGCGCCAGCAATCAAACGGCCCAGGCGCTGACACTCAGCATACGTACGCCGCTCCAAGCCATGCCCCTTGACGCTATCCTGTGCCGAGTGACCGGTATTAATTTGACCGCAACAGCCGGTCACAAATTGCACATGCGCGTCCGCATAGACAGCTTCAAGTGCCCGCACGGTATAGCCAGGATAGTCTGCCGTCGCCAGGAAATTATCGGCTCCCAGCGTTACCGGATGACAGGCATAACTCACCAGCAGGGCATAGGGGCGACTATCCAGACCATCAAAGCGCAATACAGGAACCGCTGGATCAATAATACCGTCCGGGATACGGCGATTCTTCCCAACCGTTGGCTCATATCCAACAGTAAAGCGAGCCGTGACAGGAAGCTGTTTACTGACAGCTGTCACGGCTGTATCAGCGGAGGTCTGAATCAGAAAATCCAGATAGCTGGGGTCAACCCTTCCTCCCAGGCGGCCATCCATCACCGATGGACCGCCATGTGTATGTGTAGCCGTAATCTCGATCCGCATTCCAGGTATGGTGGTGCGAGCAGTAATGCGCTGCCGGATCGCTTCCACAGTCGAGAGATCGAGGCCAATAACATCGAGTGTCAGCAAGATGGCACGTGAGGCATCATCGCCGTTGGACCAGGCCATCGCCCGCACATAGAGATCATCATGCACCCCCAACATGCCAGAACTTCTGGCGATGAAGCCTGACATTTCGCTTCCCACAGGAGGAGTGATCACCGCACGCGCGACGCCCATCAAGAGGTCGCGTCCGGTAGTAAATTCAGCATAAGACATAGTCCGCTCCGCTTCGTTGCCATCTTAGAGAGAAAAACCGCACAAAATAATTTATTCATGGCGCTGGTAGACGACCTCACCTTGAACGATGGTAGCCTCAATGATGATTGCTTTCGTCTCAGCATTGAACCGGAACAGCGTCAAATCGGCTGATCTTCCACTGCGCACCGTCCCCCGCTTCACCCTTTCGTCCAAGCCAAGCAGCCGTGCTGGATTTGTGCTCGCCATGCGCACAGCCTCGGCCAGAGTAACATCAGTATAGCGTAGAACATTCGCAAGACACTCCGGTAGAGAACTCACCGAGCCAGCGAGGAGGGGCGTACCGTAGAGATTGAGGCGTCCACCTGGCAATAGCTCTACCCTGCCTCCCACCGATGTATCATAAATGCCGGGAGTTAACCCCGCAATAGCGACCGCATCGCTCACCAGGATCGCGCGCTCCGTTCCTTTGGCACGCAACATTGCCTTCATAACCGATGGTGAAAGGTGGTGGCCATCACAAATGAAGCTCGCGGCAAGGCGATCCTCGGCTAGCTGCTCCCAGATATAATTCGGGTGACGTTTGAGCTGAGCATGTGCGCCATTGCCCAGGTGAGTAGAAAGACACGCACCAGCGTTGACAGCCGCCTGAATCTGCTCCGCGTTGGCTGCCGTATGCCCAATAGCAACAACGACATTATCGGCGTGCAAGGCGCGAATATACTCGCAAGCCTGAGGATACTCCGGTGCGAGCGTTATCAGACCAACGCGCCCTTTAGCCGCCATCTGCCAGCGATGATATTCAACTAGACTTGGCACTCTCACATGCTCTATGGGATGCGCGCCGCGTGGCCCATCCTCCGGCGAGATGGCTGGACCTTCAATATGAATGCAAGGAATGGAATGGGCCACACGCGAATCGGCCTCACAAGCGGCTGCTATGGCATGCAGACTATGGCAAATAGCTTCTTCCGATTCGGTAATCACAGTAGGACAAAACGCAGTCACCCCGTGCTGCCAGAGTGAGTGGGTCAATGCTATGATAACTTCTGACGTTACGTCAGGAGCATTTGCATCATGTCCGGCGTATCCATTCACCTGGATATCGAGCCAGCCAGGCGCAATCCAAATGGAAGAGGCAGCACTCGCCGATTCGATGCGGCCAATCATACCATCTGTTACTTCCAAGCGCACCATCTGATTGCTCTCGACCAGTCTCCCTTCAATCCACATCGATGTACAACCTTTCTGTAGAAGACCTTCCTAATTCCAGCACATTCCAGACATATTGCTTCCCTAGAGCTTCTTAATTCGCCCTTTAAAACGCTCGATGAATCTGCCATTGATCTCGTCTCCGTCTGACGCATTCCCGCTGCGCCAGATAGGAGGGTCCACGCCCTCTTGCGCGAGCAGTTGGACGGCCTCCGCGACCAGTAAGTTGAGCAGGTAAGCCGTGGCAAAGGTAGACATAGGGGCGACAGGCTGGCTAATGCCTTCAATCTTGATTACTGCGTCCCCTACCTCAATCTTGCTATCGAGCACCACATCAACTAACTCATACAGATTCTTCTTAGAAGGGTGGCGCGCCGGATGATCCGCTGGCGTTGCCTGAGCATGGCGAACCGATGTCACACCAATAATCTTGGCGCCGCGATGCTGGGCCTCTAAAGCGGCATCGATCAAAGCGCCATTAATACCATAAGCATTGATCAGTATCAGCAAATCACCTTCGCCCAGTCCATAGTCATCGATCACGATTTTGCCATAACCGGGCGTTCTTTCAATCGCCATCGAGCGCAGCGCGCCTCCGCTTAGCAGCGTTCCCTCATCCAGCATCGCGCTCACATGCATCAATCCACCCGCCCGGAAGAAGAGTTCCTGCGAACCAAGGTTAGAGTGCCCACCCGGTCCGTAGGCATAGACAAGCTTATCAGCCTTCACCTGATCCGCCACCATACGAGCGGCCTGCTGAATAGACTCCCGATTCGATTCATGCAATAGCTGTAAATGTTCTACAATCAGTTGTAGATACCGGGTCATCGCCGGAGTACTCATCGTTATTTCTCCTCATCATCTCATGACTGGAGCCGCGCCAGTCCCTTGCGTATCCAGCCCCAGCCCCACTTGTGCTCTCTTTAGAGCAGGGCAGCGGAGTCGGTATCGAGATAGGCCACGCAATCGGCATGCTGGCGCAGAATGGTCGCAGGGCATGCGGTCGTAAGGGGGCCGCGCAGCGTCTGCCGCACAGCCTCACGCTTTGTTGCCCCTGGCACCATGCAGAACAACGCCCTGGCGGATAGCAACGCGGGAATCGTGAGCGTAATCGCATGAGTGGGCACAGCATCGAGGCGCGCAAAACAGCCATCATTGACCTGCTGCTGGCGCGCGGTGATATCCAGTGCGACCGGCTTCACAAGCAATGGATCGTTAAAATCGGCGACAGGGGGATCATTAAAGGCAATGTGACCATTCTCGCCGATTCCCAGACACACAATGTCGATGGGAGCCGAACGCAACAAATCGGAGTAGCGCTGACATTCAACGTCGATGTCACCGCTGCTATCAATGAGATGCACCTGGCCCGGTTTGACGATATTAAATAGATGATCGGATAGGAAACAAGCGAAACGCTGGGGAGCGCTCGCCGGCAGCCCGATATACTCATCCATGTGAAACGCAACCACGCGGGCCCAGTCGATGCCTTCGTACCGCGACAACGTGTGCAGAAACTCGTTCTGTGAGGGCGCCGCTGCAAAGATCATGCGTACCTGCGCCTGTTGCGCAAGCAACTCCCGCAACCTGGCACCAACATCCTAGCCGGCGGCTAGACCAAGCGCCTGTCGATGCGCGTAAATCTGGACCCGTAGCTTATCTACTGTTTGAGAACTGATTGGCTGCACTGTTGTACTCATGTTCATCTCCTTGTCGATAGAGTGTATTTCATGCCCTGTGCACATTCTTATGCCATCGTCAACTTTTGCTGTAGTAATTCAATAATGAGCACGAGATCACGAATAATGTGGTAGGGGTCTTTAACCGGCAAGGCCACAACTTTATCAATGGGTCGCCCCTGTCGATCGCGGATCTGAATCCACTCGCCGCTGCGTTGATCGAGATGAGGAAACGTCTTGAATACATACGCATGAGTGCGCTGATACAATGAAGCGAAGCTTGCATCCCCGGTAAGATAGTACGCGAGCAGAGTGCCATACAAGGCCTCTGAATGCGGCCACCACAGCTTCGTATCCCATGTGTCCAGGATTAAACGCTCATACACAGCGCCAGTCTGCGTGCCACCAGGCTTGCCGCCAGAGCGATCGACGAAGCGAAACAGACCGCCGTACTGTTGATCCCAGCCCACCTCATACGCTTTCGCTATCGCCTGCGTCGCCTGTCGCACCCACTGCTTCTGTCCCCTGGCCTGAGCTTCGCGCAGCACAAACCACATGTTCTCAATGGTATGGCCTGGCGTCACGTGTCTGCATAACACTGTATCTGGCGCGTCGCCAGATTGCGGAAGAAGTTCGGCGACAAGGCCATCCGGCTGGTAGAAACGCTCCATGATCGCCTGCATATATGCAAAACTCAAGTGGCGCAATTCCTGGGACTGGGGATGCCCGAACGCCTCCAGGGCAGAGGCCAGTTCCTGAGTCACATTCAGCATAATCATAGGGATACTATGGGCCTCAAATCCGGCTGGAACAGGATACGGCTCGCTGCGGATAGAACCAGCCTTGATGCGCTGCACAATGCGCATACACAGCGCTAAGGCTTGCTCAAGCACCTGAGCATCCTGAGCGATGCGCGCATATTCGGTAAAACCAAGCGTCACAAAGCAATCGGCAAAGAAACTGGTATCAAACCCCTGACCGGGAAGCGGCTCCTTTTGATGTCCATAGCGATCAAGCAGATAGGCACAGTTTCCATTCGCAAGAAAGGCGTGGCTCGTCACAAACGCAACGCCCTGACGCGTCAGGTCGAGCAAGCGATCAGCATCCTGGCGCAGCAGGCCGTTGTGGCTCAATTCACTCAGGCGAGCCAACAACCAGATCATGCGCCCCTGTGACCGGATGCGTCAAAACTGAGAACAAGACTCTAAGCCGAGGATCTTTTGTGATAGACTGATACACATCCAGAACATCCTGAGAGGAGTGCCCAATGAACTGCCCATACTGCACACGCTCAACCACGAAAGAACAGCGTAAGAAGACCTCGCTCGGCTATCGAACATTCCGCTGCCGAGAGTGCCAACGTACCTTTAATGAACGTTCTGGGACTCCTTTCAATTATTTGGAATATCCGACAGAGATTGTCCTACTCGTTGTGCTCTGGAGGCTCAGGTACAAACTGAGTCTTCGCGATCTCACTGAGCTGTTTTTGGAGCGGGGCTTCGTGTTCACGCATGAGGCCGTTCGCGACTGGGAAGCCCGCTTTGCCCCGTTGATAGCGGATCAGTTGCGAAGAAAGCGACGTGGCCAAATAGGGACCTCCTGGTACGTCGATGAAACCTACATCAAGGTTCATGGAAAATGGTGCTATGTGTATCGCGCCATTGATCGCGATGGCAATCTGGTTAACTCGATGGTGAGTGAGAAGCGCAACATGGATGCAGCAAAGCGGTTCTTCCTCCAAGCTGTGGCCACAATTGGCCAAGCGCCAGAGCGAGTGACGACGGATGGTCATGACTCCTATCCTCGTGCCATCCGTGAGACGTTCGGCAAAGAAGTCATCCATCGCTGTAATCCCTATCTCAAGGGGTGGAGTTAAGGTTGCTGTCACCAGCCGCAAAGTAGCATTTTAGGGGTCAGCGCATCCAAATCTGAAAACTGTACGCTAAGGTTTGGATGCACGAACCCCCTTCAGGTTCGATTAAGGATGATGTCCTTCAATTCAATAAGCGTTTCGATTCGATAGCGAGCCTGTGAAAAGTCCTGTACTTTTGTAAAGTCGTTAGAGACAATGACACAGTCAATACCGGCCGCCACGGCTGAGTTCAGCCCTCTGGATGAATCCTCCACAACCAGCGTCTCTTCTTTGGTGGCTCCGAGGCGCTTTAAGCCGGTCAGATATGGTTCCGGGTGCGGCTTGGTGAACTGGTAGTCTTCGCGAACAAGGACGAAATCCATGAATTGTCTAACTTGGCGCTTTTCAGGGATAATTTCAAAATCCACACGTTTTGCAGTCGTCACGATGGCCATGCGGACGTATTTTGACAGTTCAGCAAGCGTTTCAACGACGCCTTCAATCTCAATGGCTTCTGTTCTCAGATATAATATATTATCTCGTGATTTTCTGGCTCCAGCATCCCACTCACTCAGGAACTACCCCTTCAAGGGAAGAGCTACGTAAGGTGTACCAGCCGCAAAGTAACTGATGATTTAAACTGAGGCTTGTCTGCGACGAGCCTGAGCGAGACTCTGGGTTACAACCGCTTGATGTCTTGAACGAGCAGAGGCAACCCTTCTGTGAAAGAATGTTCCTTCCCATCGAGCACTCGGACGGTTGCCTGGGGCAGTTGTTCTTGATAGCGCCGAAGAGAAGAAAACGGGACTTCTTCATCAGAACGGCTGTGATACAGGAAGAGTTGTCGGATCAGGGGGAGGTGTGAAGCAAAATCATCTGGCACAGCGTACTCAAGCTCCCAATCCTGCTTCCCCCAGTAGGGCACAGCCACTAGAAACAGCCCCGCAATCGGTCTGTGGTAGGTTCCTTCGGCCAGATATTTGAGCAGCATTGAACCACCTAAAGAGTGCCCGATGAGCAAGGCATCAGCATCGAGCTTGCCTAGCTCTTGCTCAATCTGGTCCCTCCAAGCAAGGTATTTAGGATGGTCAGGATCAGGCATATCTGGAGCCAGGACTTGGTAATTGCTCCCGAGTTGTTCCTGCAGGTATGCAATCAGCTTCCCGCTTCCGAAAGGCTTGTGCTTATTACCAGCACCCTGAATGAAAAGTACTTGTTTTCTCATTCGTTTCCTCCTTGTCACTGGATTTCTTTCTCTTGCCTCGCATTCTCACTCATCCATTACTTTGCGGCAGATGATACCTTACGTAGCTCTTCCCCCTTCAGCCATTTCTTCAATCGCTGCCGCTACGTCCACTGTCAGTTCCTCTGCTCGGCGCAGTGCCTGGCGGATACGCGCTACCTCCAATTCTCGCGCTGCAATTTGTCCAGCCGGTTCGTTCCGTTTGTGGGCCAGAGCTAAGGCGCGCTCATGGCTGGCTAGCATTCTACTAAAGATTGGAGCGGCGCTCTTTTTCGGTTGCGCATGAACACAGCCTAAACACACCAATCCTTTCGGGCAATATTCCCCTGCTGGTAAAGCACACACATGTGTCCCCATGTCACGCAGGCTACAGCTTGCGGCAAACGCTGCCCATTCCTCCGCTGTTGGGTTGCGAAAGCTTTCCTCACCATGAACCGCCCGATAAACCCCATGGAGAGCTTTCCGGTACTCATCGACCAGGTGCTCTGGATACAGCTTCGCATAGACCATGACGGTATCGAGGGTGGCGTGCCCAAGCAGAGCCTGGATTACATGCACTGGCGTATTGTTGTTCAAGTGTTCTGAGGCAAAGACCCGGCGACAATCATGCGGACGCAATACCAATGGGTCTCCGGCGGCTGTTTGCGCGCCGGACTTCTCCGAAAGATGGCGCAAACGGGCGCGAATGGTCTGGGCGGTCAGACAGCTCGGATGACCCGCGCCTTGCAGCAAATAGGGCGCACGCGGGAGCGGGAGTGATTCGTGGTAATCCCACTGATCGCAGAAAGGGACAGTTGCCGTTCCATAAAACTGTTTCACTCGCCGGATGATCTCGGCGATGACTCGCCCCAGCCCATCCCCAATGGGAATAACCCGAGCGCGATCATACTTGGATGGTTTGACGTGCAGCAGGTAGTACACTCGACCGTCGGGCATTTTTCGTTTCAGGATATCCAGAGTTGTCAGTTCACAGGCTTCCTCCACGCGCAACCCACTCTGAACGAGCAACTCCAGTAAGGCCCAATCCCAAAATGCCGAGAGTGCTGTTGCTTGCTTCTTCGTGCTGTCGGATGCCTGTCGATGGGCTTCTTCAGCTTCTGACCAGTGCTGCAACGCGTAGGCGCAGATCTTAGGCATTTCCCGTTCGAGATCAAGAATGGCGGTGGTCATGCGAGCCTGGCTGCGCTTGCGGGCCTGCTCAAATCCAACACCGATGAGGTCATGCCGTGTTAAGGGGATTGTACGCGGTACAAAGGGAGCAAGCAAAGAAGCGGGTTCTGTTGCCCAGGTGCAAATATCGGCAAAAAACACCCGCACATCCATGAGCCAGTTGCAGGCCGTGACGCGGTCGTCCTGCTCTTCTACTCTCCCACGCTTGATCTTCTGCCCACGTTCAATGGCATATGGGATGAAAGCACGTGCCTGAATCGGCAGGATCTCCGCGCAACTGTGTACTTCAGGGAAATGCTCAGCAATGAAGCGCCAGAAATGAGCCAGAGAATACACTTTGTGCCGCAGCGTTTGGTAAGCCGAACTGATCCGTGCAGCGTACATTTTGAGATACAGCGCCGTGACCTCCTGAAACCGTTCTGGGATCGCCAATTGGGCCACCAGCTCCTCGATGGAAAGACGCTCTTTGCGTAAGTGGCGGCTGCCTGCTCGTTTCGGAGTTCTGGCGAAGATCTCCAATGCACAGAGTGCCGCATCGAGGGTATCGCTGCCCAGTTCCGCAGCAGCGGGAATGTCCAGAAGATTCTGTTCGGTGATCTGCTCAAGCACCTGATAGCTATGGAAGAGCAAGAGGCGGAGTCCTGCGTTGAGTGCCGCAGCCTGCATCTGGGGGCGTGCCCATGAGAGCGAGGCCAGCGCCTCTTTCAGACGTTGGACTTGGTAGAAGAGCGGATCGTTCTCAGAGAGAGATTTCATCCAGGTCGCGGTATTACTGTGGCAGAGCAGATCCCAACCGGGCCGGACGAGGCGAGCCGTGACTGCAACCCGCACACCACCGGTCCACCATTTTTCCAGAGGCCGGTCCTGTCCAGCCAACCACTGCGGCCAGATATGTTGTTCAAAGTTTTGCCATCGTTCCTGAAGCGTCAGACCATGACACGTATCCAGCGCCTGCCGTAAAGGCTCAAAAGTACGCAGAATTTGCTGACGAGCGTAGGGATGGAAACGCATCGAGGCCTGTACATGGGTGAGCTGACCGAGGAAGGAATCTCCTTCGTATGGGAGGTCTCCCAAACGCTTCTGGGCGGGTTCTGTCACCATGGCTTTTCCCTCATGGATGTTCTGGTCGGCTACTAGCCGCCTGATCGAGTTCCTGCAGTGTCAGATCGTCGTAGGAGAAAACATAGCGGACCTCGTGAGGCGATGCGCGACCAGTTCTTCTTACCCGATTCTGCTGGACCACTTCCTGATCAAATTGAGATTTCGTTGCACTGAGCGCTTCAGCAAGTGCTCGGTGGTCAGTTGATGCGTACACGTCTGCTGTCGTTTCCAAATGCTGATGGCCCAGCAGATCTTGCGCGACTTTGAGCTGTCCCTGATCGACGAGCGCCTGGGCCAGCGTATGACGGAACATATGAGCATTCACGTTGGCACCCAGTTTGCGACCAACATAGCGCAGCGCGGACTCGAAGGAGGCGTAGGTCAGCGGCGCTCCCTTCCCTTTGCGAAGACCGATCCAGAGTGCTGGCGTCGCAAGATCAGCAGGCCGTTCAGCAGAGAGGTAATGATGGTACAGTGGCCAGAAGTCCTCAGTGACTGGAACACGATACTCATCGCGCGCCCCTTTCAACAGCACGGTGATGGTGTGGGCCTGCTCGTCCACGTCAGCCAGGGTCATGCCGAGAATACCGTGCCGACCTGCGTACTCGCTCCAATCACCAATTCGCTGCCCCGCGCGATACAACAAGGTTAGGAGAGCTTTGTCTCTCCAGGAATGGGCTGTATCGATGAACTGTTGGGCCAGAGGAGGATCAACGTGTCGCGGAAGGTGCCGGGGCACGCGACGGCGTAGTTCTCCTCGCTTTCCTCGCCTGGGGATATCTCGGCCAGGCATTCCATGGACGTTCTGTTGTGGCGACGGCACCGGATTGGAACGATTGACCCAGGGGCCGCTTTCCTGGGCAGTGTCAGCTTGAATACGATAGGCAAAGAAGGATGCAAGGACGCTCAAGCGGTGATTAATCGTCCGTGGCTGCCGCTCTTTTCTTGAAGCAGATTTGCGGGTGAGCAAGTTGATCTGACCTGCCTTGGCAGGATCAACTGAACAAGCTCCTGCTTTTGCCTGGAGGCTGAAGGCGGTAATGTAGGCTTCGATCACCTGCGGCGTGACCTCATCAACCTGGCGCTCGGTTGTATGGAGCCAATCGAAAAAATGAGCAAGACCTTGCGCGTAGGAACGGAGCGTGTAAGCAGATCGCCCTAAGTGAGCTAAGTGCAGCAGGAATTCATTGATGGTCGTGACTTCGGAGCCATCTGGCCCCATGACAAGAAAGAGGCCAGGTGACTGAGACGATTGAATTGGTGTAAATGCTCCCATCGTTAGCTTCTCCTGTTCTGCCTTAAAGACGATTAATGCTTTATCCTATGCACCTAGTGAAGAACAATGCAAGCTCAAGCTGCACAGGGGCAATTCTCGAAATGGCCTTCAAAATCACGAGATAATGTGTACACCAGAGAAATTTGCAGCAGGTGCAATGCTAGCATGGAGATCTTAGTAAATAGCGCGAATGTTCGACGGTTTTTCAGGTGAATGTTAGGAAATCAGCGCGAAACATGGGAATCGACCATTCATCGCCTGAGAAAGCCGCTCTACAAGCGGACGTTTGCACACCGTTTTTGTAAATTCACAGCACCATGGTTCGCCTCACGTTCGCTTCTTTGAGTTTCAAAGAGACAGAAAGAGCAAACGCGCATGGCCGATCCAGAGTCTTCGTCTAACCAATCTCGCACAGTTTTTGTGTAGATGATGCAAGTAAAGCTTGAAATGCTCTCCCAGCTTAGCGCTCGAATTTACACATGACAAGTGCTAGGAGCCGCTTCTGGAGCCATGTGTTCAGGCAGCCAATGCTCGATTTCTAACATTCACGCCGATTTCCCACGTTTCGGCTCAAAAATCGTCGAACATTCGCGCCATTTACCACTATCGTAGCAAATGTTCGCCTCTCTTGTATCCCAAACAATTTAGCAACAGTATCCATTAATACTCAGAGGCCTGTCACTCAAACTATTACACTAAGTTTGCACTTTCCAAATGGGTAAAAAATTGAAAGCATGGAGGACTCATGATACAAAAGAAACAAGCAAAAAACGTCTTTTGTCAGGAGTCAGCCATGCCACACCCTATTGTATGTCTGGACGCGCGTTTTCGCCAGTATCTAGAACACAGGCAGACCTTGTTTTCGCGCCCACAATTTCAGCACTTCGTCACCGTGCTGCTTGCGTTGATCGTCGGTTCCCAAGGGTTCACGCTCTTGCACTTCAAACGGGCGGTGGCTGGGAGCAAAAGCCTGGCAAGTCTGAGCCGTTTCCTTGCTCAAGCTCCGTGGGACCAAACGCCTCTGCATGCCCTGGCCTGGTCTCGCTTTGTGGCTCAGATGCAGCCCTGGGTCCACCAGGATCTCTCACGCCAGCGCACGTTGCAACCTGTTGGATGAGGTCGCCCTCGCAAGCTCTTCGTGATAGGCTACTTGATTGGCGATGACTCGACGATTGGCAAACCGAAAGGAGTGAAGATGCAAGGCCTGGGGCGGCATCACGACAGCAAGCAGAACCAGCGGGTCAAGGGCCATTCCCTGGTGCAAGGCCTCTATGTCTTGCTTGGACAGCATTTTCCGCTAGAGCCCCGACTCTACCGTCAGCAGGCGACCTGTGTGCAAGAAGGGGTCCCTTTCCAGAGCAAGATTGCCCTCATGATCGAGATCATCAAGCAGTTTGAGCCGCCGCAGGACACGCTCACCCATGTGTTGCTCGACAGTTGGTACAGCGCCAAAGCCATCTGGAAAGCGGCACGAGATCGTGGCTTTTTGATCACCACGGCCTTGCGCAGCAATCGCTCGGTGCGCATCCCGGATGCGACCTCGCCACAAGGCTGGAGGTGGCAACGCCTTTGCGCCTATGTCGAAAGCTTACCGGATGCGGCCTTTGTGCCCTGTGCCTGGCCGCGCAACCCCGAACATCGGGTGTGGGTGCATGTACTGAACAGTTCGGTGAAAAGCTTGTATCGCTGTCAACTGATCATCATTCGTCAGCACCTCGATGATCCAGTGAGCCGGGCTCGCTTCTGGGCTTCAAACGATCTGCAGGCCGATGTGGAGCAGCTGCTCACCCATATCGCTCGTCGCTGGGACATCGAGGTTTTCTTTGAAGACGTCAAAGAACTGCTGGGCATTGATCACTATCAACTGATGAGTGCCCAGGGGCTGCAGCGCTATTGGAGCTTGTGCTGGATCGCCTTCTCCTTTCTGGAGGAGCATCGCGGCTGGTTGCAGACCCAGCGGCAACGGCATGTAACGCTGGGGGAAGCCAAACGGGATCTCCAGCAAATTCATCACCGCTTGCTTGTGGCATGGATCACTGATCACGCGCTTCAAGGCACCCCAAGCGAGCAAATTGCTGATCTCTTGGCCGCTTAAGCGGCTTGTTTGGAAATGTGCAAACTTAGTGCTATTATATGAGCCAAAAACGGGGTAGAGTGGGGAGCGGACGCCCCTTACGGGGTCGCCCGGCACCCTCTCTCTCGAACCGTGCTTGCGACTTATCACCGCACACGGCTCTCACCTTCCCCTGGATACTTCTGTACTCGGTTTCGGGGCAGCATCAGCACACCCCACTTTTCCTTTCCAGGTTCTCTCAGGTTCCGCTAGCCTGCTTCCTCCCAAACAGAGATGGTTTCGCCACAGTTGCCTCTGGTTTATCCTTCTGTCGGTACCGCCAAAGCGGTCTGCACATGCCATTACAGCCGTACGTCGAGTAATACCAGGCCTCCGTAACCATGCAGGGATTGCTCCCTGTTTAGGTCATCCCGCCTTTTCAGCAGACTGAGAAACGATGCGCCCAGGCGTCTCGTTCGTCCTTTCTTTGCCTCTCGTATCAGAGGCCTGCCAGCACCGATGGATAGGGTCGTCTTTCCCCCAAACGACTCTAGATGCTGGTCCCAACGTATATAACTCCCTTCCGTTAGGATCACATTCGAGATCAGAAGGACTGAGATTCAGGCAATGCAGCTTTCGCCATACGCATCTTGAACTGACCGCTCAAAGGATTGGGAATTTCCTCCTACGCAGCCGTCTCCACATGCTACGGTCGCCCTCCTCTTTCGAGGGTTGGGGTAAGTGGAGTGTTCAGAGAACATTCCATCAGTTCTCGCAACTTTCATTGCACTCTAGGTCTGCCGCCGAAGCGGCGCACAGGAAAAAATGTTATCACCCCATAAAGACTGGCTTCACACCTGAACCCAAAAAGATGTGGGTAAGAATCAGCCCTTCAGACGTGGGGAGTCGTCACTAACACTGTCAGGGGTTCCTGTGCGGCGAGGAGCAGTGGGCGCGTGGGAAACACGCTCAAGGAGAGGCCGGCTCGTACTTTGGCCTCCCCTAGTTTTGACGAGCTATCGAGAGCGAATCTGACTGAGGATCGATTGATCCTTGATATGCGTATCGTCGGCGAGCAAAAAGGCTTTGGAAAGAATGAGCGCTAGCACTAGATCACCTTCGAAGGGCAGGAAGAACGGCTCGTCTGAGTCCGCCTTCGCGCTGGTATCGAAAACGATGCAGAGGTACTGTGGTCCTGGTTCCATCAGAATGTTAGCGGAACCAAGATGAATGCGATAGGTCCGCACATCGCCCCGCACGTGCAGATAATGATCTTCTAGCGTACAACGTTCGCGAATTTCCAGCTGTGGCACTAGCCGTTCTAGGATCTGCTTTCTCCTTTGCGCAGAGAGAGATAGCGTTTCCTGATTGTAGGCCTGCCAGTAGTCCAGAAGTGGACCCGTTTGTGTATATCCATAGGGATCGGCTCCAAGGCTAGTTACGCTTACAAAGAGATCGATGTCGCGCATGATTTCCGAAAAGACCAGTGGGGGAACGTGGGCTAAGGGAAGCAATTGCTTGCTGCCGTTGCTTGAAGCGAGCAGCGGGAAGCGCACATGTGAGGTAAGCAGGTACTGCGGGATCGCCTCATCTTCGCCGGGGAGCTGGTTGAGCGCAAATTCGGCGCGTATCTCCAGGTGGGGGAGGTCGAACCTCACAGGATCATCCTGGACTGATCCCGAAAAGTCGCTCTGTAAAGCGAAGCTCCAGCCGTGCGCACGAGCCAGGGCGTTCAACTGGTGTTGGCGAATATAGTGGTTCGCGAAGCGCAGGGAAACGTTATGGGCGGTGCGCTCCGCGTCCGTTATGGGGTAGGTTTCCCGATGCGCCTGCTTGAATGGCTGCGTGACACGGTGCGCCTCTAGCCAGAGGCACCAGCCTTCGACCTCTTGTGAATCACTCATCAGGGGATGCCAGAGGGTGACTTGCGCCTCTGGCGGCAGTTCAACTGCCTGCGTGTCACTGGTGACGAGTTGGCCCTGGTGCCAGATGACACGCCAGCATTGCGTGTTATGACGCACCTGCCAGATCAGCCGTCGCGCCAGTACATGTAGCAGAGGATGGTCCAGGTAGCGTTCCCGCCAATCCACCAGTGACCAGTGGCGCTCGTGCAGAAAGAGGCGCTCTAAGCGCTGTCGCTGGTCACTGAGCAGGTGCTTCATATCCGTGACCAGGCGCGTGAGGGTTTTCAGTTCCTCTTTCGCCGCGCGCCGGATGGAGGCAGGGAGAGCGTCGTGCTGGTTGCCCTCTGGATCAAGCCATTGCCGTTGCACGCCCTTGCCCTCTACGTATAGACGCGCTGTCCAGGTGGCAAGCGGCACCTGTAACTGACCCTCGTGCAGGTCGAAGGTGGGTACGGTGAGCTCTTCCAAGTCAAGACGGAGCATCTGTTCGCGTTGGGCGATGGCATCGAGAGTGCGTTCAATCTTCGCCTGATAGGATGGCTGCTTGACCGCGCGGCGTACGCGCTCTAGCTGCCCAATCGCGTCTCGTCCGCGCATCCCTTGCAGGCTGATGACCGCCGCATCCCCGACTTTGGGACTGCGGGGTCCCAGTCCCGAAAGTTTGCGATAGCCTTCGATCGCGGTATCTGCCAGCAGCGCGGCCAGGAAGCGGTCACTGTGCCCCATGCAGAGCCAGAGCAGGCCACGGAGAATATTTGAATTGGTGCCATCCATACGCCCACCCTTTTTGTCGCTGAAGAAGCGCACCCAGCGATGGAGCGTGGGCGTGAAGGTGTCGCTGTCCAGAGCTGAAAGCAGTGTTCGTGCCTGTTGCTGCCATTGGGGAGAAGGGGTAGGCGTTGTGGCGAGAGCGCAATGCTGTAAGAGAGCTAGCCAGGGGGCACGTGCTTCGGGGGAAAGGGCGCTGAGGTCTTCCAGAATGCGAGTACCCCAGTCGTCGGGCAGGAGTGAGTAGTGGAATTGTTGCTGGCGTTGAGAGAGATAGTCTTGCAGCTTCAGCCAAAAGCGCCGCTCTTGCCCTGTGGAGCGGTTGTTATATCCATGCTCTTGCGCGATCTGGCGAATGGTTTCCAGATCTGCAGTACATTGTTCCATAACTGCAAGCTCTGTGAGGTGAGTGGGAAAGGTCTGAAGCAGGAGATAGGTGAGAATGTCGAGCAAGTCCAGGTATGCAGCCACCCCCTGGTATGCGTTCACCCCGTGGAGGATGGTATGAATATGTTTAGGATGGAAGGGAAGTGACTTCTTAGAGAGCGTTCGTATGAGGCAAAGGTTCTGTGAAATTCGACATTGGCGTTCTTGATCTTCGGCCTGCGCCCGTAGTGTATGACCTTCTTCGGCAAGAAGGCAGAGGAGGAGCACGGTTGACTCTGGCGTGAGGTGCTGTTTGACGAGCCGTGTTGTGGCAGCATCCAACGCGGAAGGCATACCACAGGCCATCTCCTGATGGTAGGCTGTGAGCAAGGCGGCGAGTTCCCCGTCACGTACAAAGCGGGCGCCGCTGGCTTGTAGACAATCCATCAACGGCCCCGCGCTCTTGGGAAAGAGAAGGTGGCGCAGCCGTAAACGCAGCCTGTTTCTCCACTCGTCCGGGCGATACCAAGGATATTGCGAGAGAGAAGTATAGATGGAGGTAATCTCTCGTCGGCAAAAGTCCACTGTTTCCGGCTGTTGGAGTTGAGGCATCATACGCTCAAACACGTCCCACAAGAGGGGTCCCTCTAGCTTATTTACAATATCAGACTTAAATACGGCATCGAACTGGCCATGAGCATAGTCAGGTAACGCGAAGATGCGAGCGATGCTTTCCAGAATGTCGCGTATATCCTCGCGTTCATAGGATACGTCTTGAGGGTGGAGAAGGTGAATAAGGTAGACATCCTGATCGAAGATAGCAGGGTGGTGGTGTGGCTGAAAGTGGGTATACACCTCCCGAAACGCTTCCCTGAGCAGGAAGGCCTTTAAGCGCGGGGAAGCCTTCTGGCTCAAGAGTTCTTGCGCCGGGTGCTTCCCCCTTATCCAATTCCCAAGTTCCTGATGATACGTGGCGAGGCAGGTAGTAGCTTGCTCTTCAAGCGAAGGTCCCGCCCTCTGCGCGTAGTCGCGCAGGAGTGTGGCGAGTCCGGGGGGACTTCCAGCGTACAACAGATTACCTAGCATCGTACGTACTTGATAGGCTTGGGGAAGCGTCGCGTAGTCGTTCCGCTTGTCGACAAAAGCATAGAGCGCTGTCAATGCAGGCTGAAAATGCGCAAGGAGGTCTGCTTGCGCGAACACTGGCTCCCAACACAGCAGAAGATCGAAAACAATCTCTTGGAAGTATTTCTGACGATAACCATAGGGGTCATATACCTCTGATGTGAAGAGGTGGGAAATACTTTGTAGAATGTCCTGTATGTCTTCAATTGTATAAGAGATCGCTTCTTTCTTCAAAGCCACCACCAGCATGATGACCCGCTGTAAGGGGATATTCTCCCAATCCATAGTCTCGTGGTAGAGCGTAGAGACTTCCTGAAAAGCGGCTCGCAGAAGCTGCGCTTTTTGTCGCTCGTTCTTCTTTCGCAGGATTGGCTCAATGAGCGACTTGAGCTGTTGCCATATGATTTGAGCCTCCTCCGCCTCCTGAAGGTAGGTAGCGAGGAGCGCGCGTGCTTGCTCTCGTTCTGTTGCTGACATATCGTATCTCCAATCGGTTGAGCACTATTGTGCTCGTCAAGTCTCTCTTGTCGCTGGGAGGGCTGGAGGCTTTGAAGTGATGTATCCCTGATGAGAGTGGTTGACAATTGTCCCTCCTTGTTTGATTGCTGCCCTCTTATTCTCCACTTTTGGGGCAGAAATGGAAGGAACAGGACCAGAAGTCCTACTGATGTGGGTGAGCATAGTCCACACCGCCTCTTGAAGTCCTTATGCCTTTGGCGTGCCATTCGAACGGAGGCGGTGAACTGGAAAGCAGAGCTCAGTTCCCCTCTCACCGCATCCACGGACGGAAGCCTCCATTGATGGCACAAAGGGGGGGTTGCAGTGATCTATGAAACAGTGCGACAATGGTGCCTCACATTTGGGCAAACCTACGCGAACGAATTACGCCGCCGTCGCCCTTGTTGCGGCGATACATGGCACATGGATGAGGTCGTCCTCACGATCCGTGGCCAAAGACACTATTTGTGGCGAGCGGTAGATCAAGATGGCAACGTGCTCGATATCCTCGTGCAAAGCCGGCGCAATAAAAAGGCCGCCAAATGCTTTTTTTGGAAGCTCCTCAAGGCGCTATAATACACTCCGCGTGTAATTATTACCGATAAACTGAGGAGTTATGGAGCGGCGAAACGCGAGATTCTCCCGGGCGTAGAGCATCGGCAGCACGGAGGGCTGAACAATCGAGTGGAGAATTCGCCCCAATCCACGCGATTACGTGAAAAGAAGATGCGGCGTTTCAAATCAGCCAAACACGCCCAACGCTTTCTCGCTGCCTTTGGTCCCATCGCTGGGTATTTCCAACCGCGAAGACCCCTTTTGCATGCTGGGGAATAGCGTACCCTTTTACGGGACCGATTCCAACAATGGAATGAGGTGACTGAAGCCAAGAAGGTCGTATAACGATCGATCTTCCCCTGTATCTCACTGTCTTGCGGTATCTTTCTTCTTTATAACTAACAATACACTGCGTCCCTACAGGCAAGTTGACAATACCCCGAATTTGCTCCAGCCCTTGAGGCTGAGGCCACCTCGCAAAACGAGCAAGTGAACTACTTCACTTTCTTTTTCTCTCAACCTCGCTACACTGACGGGATAGGACTGATGAACTGAAACAAGGAGGCGATTACTGTGCGCAGGAACATACCGAATGCCCTATCCATATTGTTCTGGGCAGGCTTCACGTTCGGGATACCCGTCATCGTCGTCGGAGGGTTCTTTTTTTCTAGGATCGTAAACTTGTCTTAGAAAGTTGTTTCTCCAGACCAGCCAAGTAGGCGAGAGGATCTTTGCGAAAGCGAAGCTGTTTGCAGCGAGCCTCTTGCCGAAAGGCGATTTCTGCTCGGATTTGCCGCCAGTGAGCCAGATTCGAGGGAATGAGGTCCTCTGCACTGAACAGACGCAAGCGGGTGGCAAGTGCTGCTGTCAAGCGAACAGCTCCCCGCACCACTAGAGCCGGAACGGCTCCTTTGCGTCCAGTCGCTCGGCGCTCCCCTTGGCGAACGGCCCCAAAGGCTTGTTCCAGGTCATTGTTGGTTTTTGGAACATCGGCTACCTGGTAGCAGCAAAAGAGATGAGGCCCATAGCTCTGGGTGACCTTCAAGAAGTGCGAGAGGGCCTCTCGACTTGCCTGATGCTGCTCCGCGTGCTCTCGCATGCGCGTGAGTTCCCTCTCACAGCGCTCGTGGACCTCTTGTGCTGCTTGCTGCTCGTGATTGCTGAGCACCTGGGCCACGGCCCAGACATGAGCAAAGAGCGGATGAACGACGGCAAACAGTACCTCAGTGGCCTGTAATCCCTTGTCGAGCAGTTGCTTCAATCGTCCAAGCTCTCGGGGAAGCCCCTTTTTTGAGCCACGCGATCCAACGACTCACTGATGGCTTGCAATCGTTTCTGTAAACGCAGGCCCGATGCTGAGAGGGGTGGCAACCCATCATCGGTGAGACTACTGCGAACCGCCAGGCAGTAATCATGAATCACCTGAGCCTCCTCATCGGTTCTCCCTTCAACCGCTCGCTCGATGGGCCGTACCCCGCGAACCTGCTTTTTGAGCTCCTTTTTGGCATGCCGATCTGCCTCGTACATAGGCTTGGCTGCTTCACGCAAGTAGTGAAAGTGACACAGTTGATGGGGGACCTCGGGAAAGACCTTCGCGACGGCACCACGAATGGAAAGCTGTCCATCAGAAACCACCGCCATGAGAGGAACAACCAGGAGGTCTTTGACCTCGGTGAGCAGACCCGCCAGATCCTCTTGACTTGAGCTGAGAAGGGCTCGAGCCAGCACGATCTCTCCAGAGAGGACCTCGCGGATGACCCCAGATACCCCGAGAGCACCTCATGACCTACATCCGGCTGCAACCCATCGATGGCCACAATCACACGTCCTTGGGAGGCGAAGCATTCTTGCAGCCGGTGTCGACTGCACAGATGCAGGCTTACCAATTCCTCATAGCGATGCATCAAATGCTCAACGGTGCGCTCACAGACCGGCACGCCTCGCTCCTGCAACATACGCTGGATATGAGGAGCAGAACGATGCTCTCGATACCGCAGATACCCCACGTATGCAATGAGATCCAGGCCACATTCCCCGTGAGGAAGCGCCCATCGACCTTCTTCTTCGGCTCGATACGGCTGTTTGTACGCCTGACAGGTGGAATTGGAGCAACGGCGAACGACGATGCGTAGCCCAACCAACCCCTGCATCGTGAGTACCTTGCGTGTTCCATGATAGGCCACTGGCATCCAGTGGCCACACGAGCGACAGTGCTGCTCCTGGGGCTCCAAACGGACGTGCTGCTCTGCTTGGGGGCGAGGCACTCTTCTTCCCCTCATCTGCTCTTTCTCCTCATTCACCTCTTTCTCTTTCGTATACTCTTCTCTTCAAGCTCAGTTTACGATCCTAGTTTTTTTTCGGCGGCTTCGGTATCAAGACCAGTCTCGAAGATATGCATTTTCAACAAACGCATCCAATCGTGCGGGCGACGGTCCTGAGCACCTACACCCATACCTATACCTCCACCACGTATGATTCCTCAACGAACACCTCCACCTCCCAGACGGAGACGGAGACCTGCGCGGACACCATCCAGTTTCTCGCCAATGGGCAGAACCTCAAGGTCAATGTCAGACCACTTCTGGCCTGCGGTGTCGAGACTGGGGATCGCCCGAGGATCGCCTATGATCCTCAACATCCTACGCATCTTCAGTTTGTGCCCAGCGGCGGCCCGTTCTGGGGCAATATGCTTGGCGTGATCATTGCATTTGCGGTCATAGGGACCGCCCTCCCTTTCGCTCTAATGCTCGTTATCCCTCTGATAGAGGGCTGGAAATTTTGGCCCAGAGGAACAAAAGCCTTTTTGCATGAGCATGAAGCGATCTCCTGGTGGATGTTCGGGATCAGCTTCCTGGTCCTTATTCTGTGTTTTATCCTGCAGATTGCGTTTGGAGCCGTCTTCTCCTGAATTTACAAAAAGTTGGGCTTGCCATCCCCCGAGCTTCCATCCGGGGGATGGCAAGCCGTGCCTGACCCGCAATGCTCGAGAGGTCGCCGCTCCTCAACTGACCTTGACCCTCCATGGCCTTTCGGCTTCTTTTGCTCATACGTATGCATTTGACCTCCTCGCGGTCACCTAAACACTAAGTCGGTAGTTCCTGCCTCTTTCCTCTCCCCGATGAGGTCCTGGACTTCCAACATGATTATATCGATTATCTTCTATGTATGTCTCCTGTTTCTCTGTGGAGAAGGGGGGACAGGTATTCATAGCGATATTCATGGCTGGTGGCTCCTTTGAAAAAATCGGCATCAAGTGTCGTAGCAACCCGTTGGAAGCCCAGAGACTCGATCAATGTGATAGATGGCGTGTTGCGTGTATCGACCTCGGCTGAGATCTTCTGGATCTGGTAGTCCTTCAACAGAAGATCCAGGATGCGCCTACATCCTTCCTTCGCATATCCCTGTCTCCAGAAGATAGGAAATACGAGATAGGCAAGGTAGGCGGTCGCATCGGGGTAAACGGTCGCTTCAAGGGTTCCCACATACCTGTTCTCTCTCCGCTCGCGCATTGCCCAATTGAGCCACACTTCCTGTCCACCGGGGGATCTTCTGGAAGAGAGCCGTTGGTAGCGGGTGGCGAGCGCCTCTAATGAGGCTGGAGGGTTCACCGGGATATATTCATAGAGAGCAACGGATTGAAGAGGCTCGTACAAGGCAGATGCATGAGAGATCTGAAGTGGTTCAAGCAAAAGGCGAGGTGTCTCAAGAATAGCTTCAGGTTCAATGAAACGCAATGGCTTCTTCCTTGTGATGTTCTTTTTTCTCCCAGGTATGGGAGTGGATTTGGCTGTCGCTCACTCGCCTACTATACCATATCACTTTCATCGTGAAAGGATATTGCTACAACCTCGTTGCGCATCGCGTGTGCGCCGTGTCGCGCTTGGTTGTATCCCTGGCGCAGCCAGGAAGTCCTCAGAAGGAGGGACTTGGATCACCCAACCGACCTGGAGCCGAAAGGCAAAGGGGACAAGAGCCTGTTGTGGAACGCAGCGATGAGTTGAAGATATGTAGGCTCATGCGCTGCAAGATCCGCGCACTATGGCGAGAGCGAGACTGCCCGAAGCCCAATTCGGAAGACGGAGTAGGCGCACTCCCATCGACACCCTATCTCTTGTCGATGCCATCCTGAACGGGGATTACCACGGGAGATTCCTGTTCCTTCTGCTGGATGGACGATGACCAACGAGGGTATTGAAGGGAATGAGTAGGCCGCCTACGGTGCGCTCGAGACGTGCAATCAAGACGAAACACGGGATCGCCTACCCGCCGAGAGGGTGCGCCATGTCACGCGTGATGATATCCCTGGCTCAGCCAGGAAGAACTTGGAAGAATGTTCTTGGGTCACTGGCTAACCTGGAGTCGAAAGGCCGAGGGGACAACAGCCTGCCATGAACGCGATGGTCATCCGAAAATGCTGTAGGATGAGGTGTCGCAAGACCCGCACGATATGGGGAAAGCTAGACTGCCTGAAACTGAATGTCCAATCGGGGAAGTGGTGCCCCCTCGGTAGAGCATTTGATACCGATGCCAGAGTGTGCATTGGGAGGACCTCGCGCCTGATGCAACTTCCACACCTGGGGAATGGCTGATGAAGCTATGGAAGGACATGAGTCAGTGCCCTACGTCGCACTCGGACGTATCATCATGACGGAACATGGGATTGCCTAAGGGTGCGAACCTATGGCAACAGAGCGCTGATATTAGTGCGCCCATGTGGCACAAGAATCTCTCTCACCCGTCGGGGTGAGTCCACTGAAGCGAAGTGGATAAACCAGCAACTTACTTTCGCTCGAAAGAGTCGAGGGGACCGTAGCATGTTGTATCAAAGGCGAGTGAAGTCCCAGTACCAGGGGCCAGACGCTCGTCAGGTAAGTCGTGTATGGTGAAGACTGATTGTCTCAAGCCCAGTCAAGGCGGAAAAAGCGCAGCCCACAGGACACGGTACTAGCGCCTGTGTTCGACGTTGCCGGGAACGGTACTATTTCCCTGCAAAGCTTCCGTCGAAGCCTACCCGTACGGAACGGGAAAAGACGTAAAGGACACCTGGAGCACGAACTGAGGTTCTTGGAAGCAACTTGGGGTTGCCCTAACCACCGCGAGGTGTAGGGGTACAGAGTGACCAAAGTAGTCGCGGAAGTTACGCTCCGCCGCGGCCTGCGAGAAAGACGCAGACAGGGCGAAGGGTCACAGGAACGTATCTCAGAGACGGGGGTTGGCCCGGATGGGCCAGAAGATCTCCACTCAAAGAGACTCGTTCTGGAGAGCTACAGTGCCATGAAAGTGGCCCGCTGGGTTCGGGAAGGGACGTGCGACACGAAGCTGTATGAATAGCTGTGAGATTTGAATGAACAAGATCTCACCTGGGGTTCTGCCCCCAGTACCCTACCAAGACATGCGGTTGGAGTAATCCGGCGGTGTGAAGCTCTTGGGACAATGGATGCCTCGCTTGCAAAAGCGGTAGTGAACCCGCGAGGAGTTCACTACGACTGCTAGCATCAAAGCGGTCGGGAACTAGGGTTGGATCGTATGGTTAACAGATGTGAACTGCCCAAAACGTCGTCACCGAAAACAAGCCAAAGATGCTGACAGGCTTGAGCCAAAAGGCAGTGTGGATCGGTCCAGGGTGTGCCCCTTTACCCTGGCGCAGACGCTGTATCCACCGGCGCAGAGGCAGAACCTACTCGATCCGGGTATGCATACGGAACGTGGTAAACCCGTAGTCCTCCCGAAAGGGACAGCCAACCGCAAGGACGGCCTATGGGAATGCGGGCAAAGGAAAACGGAGAAAGCGAAAGCCGCCTGTAATGAGGTGGATAGGGATGACGTCGAGAGACAACATGATCCCGCGCGAAAGCGAGCAGACTTCCGTTTGGTCTTTCTTGACCAGGGCAATCGCATCTAGTTAACCCCATCCAGAACGCGCAAAAGATACTGATTGTCCCATCCGGATTTGAGACGTTTGGCATGGATGCCAACACGGGAAGAGCGTTCCTGACGCAACAAATTCAAGCTGATATGGCGGAGTACCGCGAGATTTTCGTCGGCATGACCGAGCCTGACGCGCGATTCATCTTCCCGAAAGGCGATATCGAGGACCCAATGCAGGCTGTTTTCAATGCCCCAGTGGCTTCTGACCGCAGTGGCAAAGGTGTTGACTGACGAAAAACTGAGCAAGAAGTAGCGCGTTTCTTTTGTGGTCTTCTGTTCCATGCGCCGTTGCGCCCGAACGACCCCAATGCCTCGCAAGCCTTTCCACTGGTGTTGCGGGTCGAGATACGCCAGGATTTCCGGATCACTCAGGGTCCACTGTTCGCGAATTTCCAATCGACCGTGACCTTTCTCCACCTGTCGATCCAACTCCCAGTACGGGCTGGCAAAGCCGTCTTTTTCCGCGAGAGCAAACGTCGCTTTCACCTCGTCAAAGAGGTTCCCGTGATTGTCTTTGAGAGCCAGGGCGTAGTCACCGTCTTGCTCAATAATCCGCTCGGCAATCTTCGTTTGCGTCCCCATCGCATCAATGGTCACAATGCAGCCTTTGAGCGCCAGTTGCTCTAAGAGCAGCGGGATGGCGGTAATCTCGTTGGACTTCCCTTCCGTCGCGAGTTGAGCCAACACCAGACGATTTTCGACCGCCCAGGCACTGACCAGATGCAGCGCTTTTTTGCCTCCTGCCTGATCATGCGAGCGGCGCAGCGTTTTGCCATCAATCGCGATCACTCCGTTGACTGTTTGGCTGATCCCTTGCACCCATCGGATGAAGCTGGCTTCAAACTGTTTGGGATCAATGAGCGCAAACACACGCCCGAACGTATCGTGAGACGGGATCCCATTGGGCAAGTCGAGCAAATCCGTAAAAAAGGCCTTTTTGGCGTTCCCAAATTCCTCGATCTCAACCCAGCCTTCTGCTCCACATAAGACTCCACAGATCGCCAGGATGATGATATCCCGTAATCGATGCAGTTTGGTTCGCTCCACCCGAGGGTCTTCTACTTGCGCAAACAGACGTTCAAGATCTCGTCGGCCATTCTCCTCCATCTCATAGCCTCCCGCTTTTTTGGCTTATTTTATCACCTCCTCTTCCTTTCCTTTATTGTTGCTGAGCTTATTTAGATGCGATTGCCCTGGCAGGGGGCGAGCCTCTCTTGACAAGTCAGCACTGTGCTTCAGAGAAGCACAGTGCTGACGAGATCGCGAAAGAAGGCCAGAAGCATGAAGACCGTCACTCAAACGGCTGTGTATCGAGGGAAAGGTGAAGGTGCAGACGCATGGAAGTGAGAGGAGGCATGAAAACGATGACAACGCTCTGGGAGAGCAGGATGCGCTTGGCGAGGGCACTCCACCGGGCTGGACTGGTTCTCACATCCAGTCTCCTCATCGCGCTCCTCGCCAATGCCCTGGTCCCACCCGCACTTGCTGTTGTTTTAGGCGCAATCGTCTCCCGCGTCGAAGGGCTCAAAAGCCTCGTCTTGTCCGCCATGCTCTTGCCATTAGCCTTCTTTGCGGGGGTGCTGGCCCTTGGTCAACTAGCTGAGGCCATCATTCAGCCTATGGAGTACCTGCTCGTGAACCGGATCGATGGCGCACACCGGGCAAGGCTGAGCCAGATGATTGCTGCAGTGCCCACCATCGAGGTTCTGGAGCAATCCAGTGTTCAAGTCATGATCCGCGAGGTGGAGGTCGATCCGCGGTACGGCTTCGAGAGTCCCCTGGGCAGGGTGCTGCAGCACTACTACGCTGGCTCACTTCCCTGATCAGCATTGTCTTCTCCGGCATCGTCCTGGCTCGCTACTCCTGGTGGTTGCCGTTCGTGGTCATCCTGCCGGCAACCGTCAACAGCATGTTGCGCGATCGTCAGGAAGGTATCGTCACACGCCTTTGGCAAAAGGCAGCGGCAGGCGAACTCTACGCGGATGTCTGGCGCAAGGCCACCGTCTCGTCCGGACCGGGGAAGGAGACAAGAGTGTTCGGGCTGACCCGGTGGATGGTGAACCGGATGCAGGAGCACATTGCCGCCGCCAACGCGCCCTTCTGGCGCTACATTAATCACATCCTCATCGATGAGTGGAGCCAGCTGCTGTTGGTGGTGATTGGCCTGATCCCGGCATACGTGGCCGTTACACTCGGGGTTCTCAGCGGGACGACTCCCCTCGCCATCCAGATCGTGGTGCTCTCAGCGGGCGCTGCCGTCTACCTCAATCTCGCACCAAGCGCCACCAGTCGCAACATTGTCGCTGGTGCGGCCATCCTGGATAAGATGGAACGGCTGCGCAACATCCTGCAATCGTCGCCCTCTGGAGTGGTTCTTTCCCGGTCTGTCACCGCGATACATCAGCATCCGGCCTGCCACCCACCCAGCATTGTCTTCGACGAGGTCACCTTCCACTATCCCCAGTCGAACCAGATGATTCTTGATCACCTGACGTTAGACATTTCTGCTGGTGAATCGCTGGCTCTGGTTGGGTTGAACGGGTCTGGCAAGTCGACGATGATGAAGCTCCTGACTGGCTTATATGCTCCAACATCGGGACGCATTCTCATCGACGGCCAGGACCTTTCACAACTCGACCTGGCCGAGTGGCGAGCCAGGGTCGCTGTCATCTTCCAGGACTTCATCCACTACCCGTTGTCGGCACGCGAAAACGTGACCTTCAATGGAGACCAAACCGCAGCGTCATTCCTCAATCCCACGACCGCTCGTTCCGGCATTGCAAACGTGATTGACCGTCTCCCGAAGGGGTGGAGCACTCCCCTAACTCGGTCTCGCGCAGGTGGTGTCGACCTCTCCGGGGGCAATGGCAGCAGGTTGCCCTGGCTCGGGCGCTGCACCGCGTGCATGAAGGTGCAGGTCTGCTCGTGCTCGACGAATCCACCGCTCATCTGGACGTGCGTACAGAGGCTGAAGTGTTCGGGCGCCTCGGTGCTCTGCGGGGTAGAGTGGGGCGAATCCTCATCTCACACCGGCTCGCCACCGTCCGCGATGCCGACCGCATTGTGTTGCTCGCAGACGGGCGGATCGTTGAATCGGGAACGCACGACGAATTGATGGCCATGCAAGGACGGTATCAGGCAATGTTCTCCATCCAGGCCAGGCGCTTCGCACAGGGGTATGACGACCGCATTGAAGAAGGGGAGTGGGTATGAGAAAAAGATACGTTGCATTCTGGCTTGATCTGTTCGCCCTCTCCTGGAAGAGTGCTCCGGGGATGACGGCTGGGTCCCTGGCTGTGATCTTCAGCGACATCATTGCGGTTGCCGCCTATGCCATTGGCCTGAGAGCTGTGGTGGACCTGACCCGTCCGCAACAGGCTACTCTCGCACTGTGGATAGCAGCCGGAACAGCGGTTGCCTTCGCGCTGACGATGGTCTTGCAGGACATGCAGTACAATCTGATTGGCACCGTCACCGACCGCGTGGGACGACTCGAACTCAACCCACGAATTCATGCCGACATCGCCGGGATCGACACGCTCGATCATCTCGAGCGACCAGAGTACCTTGACCGCGTTACTGTGGTGCGTGGTTCCTCTGTCACCTTGATGAGAGGCGCCTGGAATGCCATTTCCATCATGGCAGGAGCAATCAAGCTCCTCGTGACCATTCTCCTGTTGGGGTCGGTCAGTCCCTGGCTCCTTGTCCTCATCGCCTTGTCGTTCGTCCCGATCTGGACGAACCAGCGTGGTCAGCGTCTGGTCGCCGAGGCCGAAGTCGCAACTGCTGAGGACTACCGCTTGCAGCAGCAACTCTTCGACTTGTTGGTGCAGGCCGACAGCGGCAAAGAAATTCGTGTTTCAGGAAATGGCGAACCAGTGGGGCAGCTTCAGACGGACGCCTGGAACTCCGTGACCAACCGCCGCTTCCTCGCACGCCTTTCTGCCGCCGTGTGGAAGCTGGCAGGCTGGCTCGTCTTCACAATTGGTTTCACGAGCGGCTTGACAGTCGTTGCCTATCAGGTCACTCAGGGCCGAGGTACTGTGGGGGATCTGGTGCTGATCGTCACGATTGCCTCATCGTTGCAGCAGAGCATGCAAGCTATCGTTAAAAGCGTAACAGACGCTGCTGGATCAACCCGCGTGACGGAACCGTACCTGTGGTTGCAAGACTACGCCGCACACAACCGAACCTCTTCCACATGCGAGGCGATGACCCCTGGCAAGCTCGTCTCTGGCATTGTTGTGGAGAATCTCTCGTTCATCTATCCTGGATCGGAGACGGCGGCCCTCGACCATGTCTGCATGAGCCTGCCAGCAAGCTCGGTCACGGCGATTGTCGGCGAGTACGGGTCGGGGAAGACCACCCTGGTGAAGATGCTCTTCAAGCTCCATACGCCGGACGAGGGGCGCATTCTCGTCGATGGCACAGATATCGCCTCGCTGGCCCCGTCCGCATGGCGCGTTCGCACCACTGCAGCCTTCCAGGATTTCGGTCGCTATCACATTGCCTTCGGCGATACCATCGGACTAGGCGACCTGCCACGACGGGAGGAACCCGAGGCGATCAGGGAAGCGGTCCTTGCCGCGAACGCTACAGAACTCGTGTCCAGGCTCCCTGATGGCCTGAACACTCCGCTTGGGCGTGAGCTGGGCGGAATCGATCTCTCCGAGGGCCAATGGCAACTCACGGCCTTAGGGCGCGCGTCAATGCGCAACGATCCTCTGCTCCTGGTCCTGGACGAACCCACGGCCTCCCTGGATGCTCCCAGCGAGCACAATGTCTTCCTGCATTACATGAAGAGAGCCCGCGTGCTGGCCAGGACGACGGGGGCCGCCACCATCGTGGTGTCGCACAGATTCTCTTCGGTCGCAGAGGCTGACCAGATCATCGTATTGGATCGCGGGCAGGTTGTGGAAACGGGGACCCACCAGGAACTGCTCCCACGAGGAGGCCGCTATGCAGAGTTGTACGGAATCCAGGCCAGGGCCTACAGCGAAAGGATGAACACATGAGCAAAATACGTCTCCCCAACAAAGAGGACCCGTTGAAGGTACCATCGGCAGAATCGAAGGCGTCTGGTTTCCGAGGGCAGGTAGGGACCTGTGTCAATGACAAAATTCTGCGGAGTTTGCGAGAGACGTTTTACCGGATGAGCCACGACGACACAGAATTGTCCTCAAAGATCGGACAGTCAATTATCACATGGACAGCGAGAGGGCGATGCAACGTGCATCGCCCTCTCGCCTTTCTTCTCAAGAGGTGCAACTATCGATTCTCGCCTGTTTCTTTCGTGAATCCTGTGGAATGCCCCCTGGATCAGCACGTGGAAAATGTGGTACAATCGGCTCACCCGTTTCGGTGACGACAGGCAGCAGATGGAAGAGGAGGAAGAGAGAGGGGATGAGCACCTGAGCCATGCCGACCCGTGAGATCGCTTGGAGCAAGATCATCGAGGGGTCAAGCAACGCTATTATCCGATGCATAGCTTTGGAAACTTTGCCTCCGCAGCTCGCTTCTGCTCTGCCTTCGATGAATTACGCAACTATCTGCGCCCTCGTTACACCATCGGGAAGGCAATGTCACTCATAGAACAAAGACAGGTATTTTGTGAAAGACTTGCGGTCCTGCAGCAGCGCATGAGAACGGCCTCATAGCCAGCAGATTATGGTTGAGGAGCTTTAACCGCTTTTTGTAAGTCTCCACGTTCTCAATTCTGACAGAACCGTTCGCGTGCTTCCTGGACCAGCGGGATCTCGCGATGCTTGAGTCCCTTGCCTCGCCGGATGACCAGGAGCCCGCGCCGCACGGAGATTTGCACATCGGGGGTCTGGAGGGCTGCGACTTCTGAGACGCGCGGGCCTGCATAGCGAAAGAGGGTGGAGAGCGCCAGGGCCAGGCCATGATCGCGCCGAGCTGCGGTTTCTGCACAACGGCGAACCGCATTCCATTCGGTCTTAGACAAAGCAACGGGAGCCGGTTCCACGATGTCAATCATGGTTAGATGACGAAAAGGATTGGTTCCTTCAATCGTATCGAAGAAGAGCATGAGGCTAATCAGCGCCCGATTGATCGTCGTGGGAGCATAGCGTTTAGCAAGCAAGTGGTCTCGATGCGTTTTGGCATCTGTCGGCGTCGCCTCAGTGGCTTTGAGGCCAGAGTGTTCCTGTTGCAACCATGTAGCAAAGCGACGAGCATCCTGCGTATATAAAGCAGTGGTTTTCGTAGAGAGATCTGGGCGCTCTTTCAATGTCTCCTGCCAAGCAGCAATCTCGTTCCACATGATGTCTCCTTGTTATTGGCGCAGTTACATTATCGGCTGAGTTTTTGGTGAGATAGCACCCGCAACTCTGCCGATAATATACCACAAGTGGGGGAAACTGTGCCGATAATCCCTCTTTTCGGCTCAGTTTGCTTTTCTGCATTCCTCATGACAATGGAGACAGTTCAGGTGTGTTTGCGCTCACCTGGGCTGCGGACCAGCGAGGCCAGAATACCAAGCGCCGCGATCCCCGCGCAGACCAGGAACGTCGTATGGAAGCTGCCGGTAAAGACCTGCTCCAGATGAGCAGTTTGTGCTACGTACGTCTTAGTCGCCAGAAGCTGCCCTGCCGTCGAGCCGCCCAGACTCGCGAACAGCGCTCCCGCCAGCGCGATACTCAGACTCTGCCCCAGAATACGCCCGATCGCCAGCAGGCCCGATGCACTGCCCCGCTGCTCATCGGGTGCTGCCCCCAGCAACGCGCTGTTATTGGGCGATTGAAAGAGCGCCTGCCCTATTCCCGTCAGCACCAGCCGCCAGACGATATCTCCCGGCGAACTCCGCGCATCCAACTGGCTCAGCAGGACCAGTCCGCTACAGGCCAGTGTCAACCCTCCCGCAGCCAGCCAGCGTGAGCCAAAACGATCGGCCAGCACGCCGCTGAGCGGCGCCACGACGGCCAGCGTAAGTGGGACGGGCGTCAGCAGCAGCCCCGCTTGAGCCGTCGAGAAGTGGCGCAGTTGTTCCAGATAGAACGGCATCAAGAAGCTCACTGCGAACAGCGCCAGGTAACTCAAGAGCAGGCTCACCAGGGCTGATGAGAAGACCCGATGTCGCAGCAGGCTCAGCACCATGATGGGAGAACGCACCCGCCTCTCGATCAGCGGCAGCACGAGCAGCGCCAGTACGCCAGCGGTCAGCATCCCCAGGATGGGTACCGAGGACCACCCCAGCGCCTGTCCAAACGAGAGCCCCGCCGTCAGACCCGCCATCCCCAGAGCCAGCACCAGCGCGCCGAAAGGATCGAAGGCGCCCGCCTGACGAACCGTCCATCCGGGCAAGACGCGCACCGTCGCGACGATACCGATCAGACCCAGAGGTAGATTGACATAGAAGATCCCGTGCCAGCTCCAGGCCGCAAGGATCACGCCGCCCAGCGTTGGTCCGATGCTGACCCCCAGCGCGACAAACACGGCATTGAGCCCAAGCGCGCGTCCACGTTCCTGCGCCGGGAACGCGCTGGTCAACAGGGCGGGGCCGACAGACATCAGCAGCGCTCCCCCAGGCCTTGCAGACCGCGCGCGACAATCAACATGGGCAAGGTCGGAGCCGCCCCGCAGAGTGCCGAACTGACCGTGAACACCAGCAGCCCGGCCAGCCAGACTGTTTTGTGCCCGAACATATCGGCCAGGCGACCAGCGGTCAGCAAGACCGATGCGATGGCGACCAGGTAGGCAATCACCACCCATTCGACTGCGCCGCCCAGCGCAACCCCAAAGGCAGCCGCAATGGAGGGTAAGCTGATATTGACAATACTCGAATCAAGGTTCGCCATGAACACGCCCACCGCGACGAGGGCCAGAATCGCCCACTTGGACGGACTGGCGCGTTCGGAACTAGTGGGAGCGTGCCTCTCTTCAACCTGAACGCCGGTACGGGGCGTCTGCATTTCCTGTACGTTCATCGTCTCTCCCGATTGCTCGTGAGCCACTCCGTGGAGCGCTTCCACGCGACCATCAGCGGCCCTTCTGCCATCGACTCCACCTCGCCTGCCACCGCATCCAGCCATCCTCCTCGCTTCCGAAAAGAGGGAGGGGCGAGAGGGCTCGAATGGTTCCATGGTTATGAGACTCGCTGCAAGTGAAAAAACGGGTGGGTCAGAGCGGCCCGCTCAAATTCCTCCAGTGAAGATTGAGGAGTCACCCCATAGGTGCGGACAAAGGGATTGTCCTTCTTGAAGGCTTCTTTGAGCACCGGTGCCGCTTCTTTGGGAGACAGTTCCCTGGCCGTGAACGTTTCCGTGCGTCGTCCGCGCGTCAGCGTGGCTTCTCCGGCGGCCCGCAGATTGCGTACCCAGTCCACCATTCCATAGGGCGACCCCAGATAGTACTCATTCTGACTCATAAGCACAACAATTGGTGTCGTGCGTGGCAGACCACTTTTTCTCCCTAGCACCGTCAGCAGGTACATGGGATAGCCTAAGCCGTTGAGCTTGATACCTGCACGCAGTAACGCTGTTATCACTCTATTTCCTATTCGCGCAAAGCGCAGAATCTGTTGTTTATTTACCATATATATGTTTTCTTTCTTTATTGCAGCAAGCACCAGGAGCGACGAAGAAGGGTGCTCACCCATGCGGCGAACCAGTCACGCACGAACATGAAGGCGAAGCCACCGATTGCGGGGCCGCGCCTCCATGCTCGGGGATAGCGCTTGCTTAGTGCAAAACGTTAGGCATGATTGACCGCGTAGTGCAACTGAACGATGTCGTTGCCCAGGGACTGAAAACCTAACAACTTAACCTCTTGATACTGATAGCGATCCTGATCGAGCAAAAGGTTGAGCCCCTTTCCCTCCAACGCCGGGACCACATTGAAGATCAGCTCATCCACAAGTCCCTGACCTAAAAAGGCATTGTGCAGAGCGGCACCACCCGCCAGGAGTGTAGTGGTATATCCTTTGGCCTGCAGATAGGTGAGCGCTTCTTGTGGTGAACGTACCAGCTTCACGCCAGGGATTTCTTTGATCGTCTGAGAGACGACGACGATGTCTATTTCACCCATACTGCCCCCGCCGCTGGTCGCCAACTCCTCAAACGTTTTCCGCCCAACGATAAAATTCCCCGTAGCCTGGGCGCGTGCCAGGAAATCGCCGAATGCCTCCTTATGGGACGGCTTGTCTGCGCCGATTTGCGCAAAGTTCCCATTGGCTACCAATGTACCCCAAAGAATAGTCTTCATAGTATTTCTCTTTCTCTCTACAGTCAGTCAAGACATCATGCCAGGCGAGTGAAAGCGCGTACCGCCTGGATTATGCCTGGTCGAAAAAGCTGTTTGAACACAAACATACCCCTAAATCATCCATGCGCCTTCACGAGCCGACTCCTTGCTGTTCTGGCAAACTGCAACAGCTTCCTCGCAGTTTGCTAGAACAGCGGTAGGTAATATTTCTTTGAGCGGAACCACCTTCCGATGCAATTATGCTTTCCCAGCCTGGCTCGATCGTGTCAGCGCACCGATGAAGAGGAAGGTGTTCATCGGCTGCTGACCGTTGAGCGTGGTGGTTCCCGCCCTAAAGGCATTCATATGTTCGCCATCGTCGGTCACTATCGCCCAGTAGTGGAATGAGATATCACCACTGGCCTGATGGCATGTCTGTGTGGCCGGATCGAGTTCGGCGGTGTTGCCCCGAACGGCGAATGTCCAGTTGCAGCCATCTGGGGTATGGGCCAGGATGGTGCTGCGATCCTTTTTGGTGAACTGGACGATCCCCTGTTCAGGGAAGGCGGTGCCTTGGTCCGTAGCGACCACGTTCGTCAGGGTATGGAAGTCCGCTGGGTCGTAGCTAAACTTGTCGAGGAAGCGTGAGAAGGACTCGGTTCCACCGACACCGTTGACTCTGGTGCGGGAGCCGGATTTCATCGGAGCGATGAGATCGACGCCATTGGGCTGATGACTGATGGCAACGATCTCCTCGTGTTCCTTATTGCCCTCCACTGTGACCGACCATTTGATGATGTTGCCTACAGAGCCGACGGCGGGGTTAAAGCACTGCTGGGTAGTCGAGGAGAGTTCAAGATCAGTAGCAGTGACCCGGAAATTCCAGGTGCATCCCTGGTCGGTGTGTCCGTTGATAGTGCCGTTCGGACCTTCTGAAAACAGCACCCAGCCGACCTGGGGGATCTTCAATGGCAGAGGAAGTTGGGAGCCGCACTGGCCTCCACCGTCTGGACAGGCCAGCACGCCAACGTTGTTTAAGGTCGTCAGGTTGGGCTGATCGTAGTTCCAGTAGCCGAGGTATTTCTGCACGCTCGGGGCGGGCGAGGCGGAGGCCCGGGTGAGCCCGTAGGATGTGCCGCCTGCTACCGCGAAAAGGGCGACCAAGCCGAAAAGCAGTGCTATACGTATCCACGCGCGACTGCGCGATCCAGTATGGATGAGTCGTTGTGAGAATGACATGACTATACTCCTTTGAGAAAATTGTGCCTACCGCAGATAGAGCGGGAGCAATTGATACAAGTATCTATTGGTCAGTCCAATTTGATTTTGGTGTAGGGTCCAAGAAGATTTTCCCCAAAATCAAACTGGACTGACTAATAGCCAAACTTTTGGTACGATGGAATTCTTATCAGTTCCGAAAGGTGGCGGCGTGCTCGACTGCCCATTGGGCGAAGGTGAGCGCGGGGCGGCCTAGAAGCTGCTCCAGGGTAGGTGAAGACGGTTCCTGCCATCCGACGTGGTCGGCCCAATAGCCGATGATCCTGTCAGGGACATCCTCGGGCACCCCCTGAGAGAGCATGGCCTGGCGAAGCTGCTCAGGGGCCACCTCCACCCAGAGCACCTCGCGGCCGATGGCCTCGCCGATCAGGCGAGCCTTCTCGCGCTGAGTGAGGGACTGCGGGCCGGTGAGCACGTAGGTGCGCGCGGTATGCGCGGCGTCTACTAACGCCCGGGCACTGACTGCGGCGATGTCCCGTTCGTGGATGGTCAAGGTTGCCGCGTCACCGTAGACGCCGCGCACCACACCAGCCGCGCGGATCTGAGGTGCCCAGACCAGGGCGTTGGAGGCAAAGTCCGAGCAGCGCAGGATGGTCCACTGTAAGCCAGAAGCACGGGCTGCATCCTCGACCGCCTTGAAAGCGTCAGCGAAGTGCTGATACCCGACGCCGTACTCGACGGTCACAGCCGATAACACCACCACGCGCTGCACACCCTGCTCAGCGGCCAGCTTCAGCGGTTCAACAGTGGCGGCGCCAGCAGTGGCATCCCCAAGGGCTCGCGGGCTGATAAAAACCGCCTCGACGCCGCGCAAAGCCTTTGCCAGCATCTGTGGGCGAGTGGGGTCGCCTTCCACCACCACAGCACTATCGGGCAGCGCGGCGGTGGCGGGATGGCGGGTGACTGCAACAACCTCCTCGCCGGAAGCGAGCAGCAGATTGACAACTTCACGTCCGACGTTTCCCGTCGCTCCAGTAATGAAGATCATGGGAAGTTCCTTCTTATCCTTTCATAGGAAACACGCATCCGGCATCGCCTTTTTCTTCCCGAAGCGCGAGGCAAGCCCGGAGGTGTTCGTCTCAGCCCACAAGCGCCCGTTTCAAGGCTGCTAAGAGATCTCTCATACCTGCCTGCGCCACCTATGCCAACACGAAGCCATGGTAGGTACCAGGATAGACGTGCAGTTCCGTTGGCACGCCCGCTCGCATCAGACGCCGGGCATATTCCATATCTTCTTCCAGGAGCAGATCCAGGGAAGCCACGCAGATGAAGGCGGGTGGAAGTCCTGCCAGGTTCTCTGCACGGGCGGCAGCCGCATAGGGAGAAATGCCAGGCGAACCCGGCTGTCCCCCAGCAGTGCTGTCCAGCCGAACTGATTCGCCTGGGCTGTCCAGAGAAATTCGCCAGTATAGGGATGGGGATCAGCCGTGGTGACGGTGCAGTCATCGAGCATGGGAAAGAGCAGGAGCTGGAACACCAGAGGAATTTCCCCGCGATCACGGGTCAGCAGGCCAAGGGCAGCAGCTAGCCCGGCTCCCGCGCTGCCACCGCCAATGGCGACGCGAGTCGGATCGACGCCTATGTCGCTGGCATGGGTGTACAGCCACTTCAAGGCCGCATAAGAATCCTCAACCGGCCCAGGATGGGGCGTCTCAGGAGCCAGACGGTAGTCCACGGAGACGGCAGCACACCCAGCGGCTGACACCATGGTCTTAACCAGGAGATCTTCCTGCTCAGGCGCGCCCATGACGTACCCGCCTCCGTGGGTCCAGAGCAACGCGGGCAGTGGCCCCTGCACAGTGGTCGGCAGGTACACCAGCACTCGTACCTCAGGTGCCCCGATCGGACCGGGGACGAAGCGCTCGCTCACAGCAATGCCGGCAAACTCAGGGCTGCTCACAGGCTGCCTGTTCTGCTTCATCATGGTGCGGATTTGCCCCAGGGACTCTGTGGTAAATTGTACATCAGGAATATGATCAAGTGTGGGCAAAAGTTCAGGGTCAACAAGGTGTCTGGTCGTCATCGTATCTTCCTTTTCAATAGGCAAAAATGGAAAACAATAAAAGAAGAGAAACATATGTATACGTGTTACATGACCGTCAATCAAAACATCACGGTATCTTTTCCACGACGCGTAGCGCGAAGCGCCCAAAACCCTGACCGCTCTGCGCGTAAGCATGAGACTGAGCCGCCTCGCGCAGGGCAAACGCTTTGCCCACCGGTGCCCTGAGAAAGCCCTCCTCCGCCAGTTGGACGAGCTGATCCAGGGGGACTGTGGTCGTCCCACGACTGGTCACTGCCCGGATTCCGCGTGCCTGTGCCTGCGCACGCTCCTCGGGGCGAAGCGCGGCATTCGACATCAGCATCCCTCCGTCGCGCAGAGCTGCCAGCGCGCTGCTCATCGTCGCGCCAGGCCCCAGAACCACCAGATCCATCCGCTCCGCAGGGATCGTCGTAGAATCCACCACCAGTTCAGCTCCCAGGGAGCGCACAAACTCGTGATACCTCGCCGGAGCGGTGCCAATCACCCGGGCACCTTTCCATTTCGCCAGTTGTACAGCGAACAAGCCCATACCGCTGGTGGCACCCTGGATCAGCACCTGTTGTCCGGCGGTCACTCCTGCAATGTCGAAGAGCGCGCGCCAGGCGGTGACTGCGCCAAACGGAAAGGCGGCTGCCTCAAGAAAGCTCAAGGTCTGTGGCTTGCGGGCCAGGGCGCTCGCGGGAACTGAGACATACTCGGCATAGCCGCCGTGAGCAACCTGCCCCAAAACCTCCTGGCCGAGCAGTTCGGATGTCACTCCTGCTCCCACCTCTTCGACCACTCCTGCCACTTCGATGCCAGGAATAAACGGAAAGGTGACGGGCTGAGATTCTTTGAACATTCCCTGAGGGATTTGCCAATCAATGGGATGCACACCTGCGGCATAGACCCGCACCAGCGCACAGCCCTCCTCCGGGACCGGGCGAGGGGTCTCCGCCAACTGGAGCAATTCCGAACTTCCATACCTCGGAAGCAGCATGGCTTGCATCATTCGCGTCACATGAATTGACATGGTTGTTCTCCTCCTTTTCTCTTACAGGGTGTGTATCCAATTCACCAGCGCCTGTCCTACCTCCTCGGGAGAGTCCTCCTGGGGATAATGAAGCCCTCGCACGCTGACTTCTGTTTGCGCGGGCCAGGCCCGGCAAACAGCCAGAGAAGAAGGGGTCAGGTTGCCTGGATCGGCGCGCAGAAACAATTTGGGAATGGGGTGATGGGAGAGCCATTCCCCAGAGGTCGCGACAATCTCGGCGACCTCGGCAGGCTCGCCCTCAAAGGGGATCTGACGCGGCCAGGAGAGGGTAGGACGACGCCCTTCTCCAGGATCTGCAAACGGGCGGCGATACGCGTTCATCTCATCCTCGCTCAAGGTGCGCTGAATGGTCGCAGGCAGGTTGACCTCGATGAACGAGTTCTGTTCCAGGACCATCTGTTCCCCTGCCGGAGAGCGCAAGGCCTGGAAGATCTTGCGTCCGCGCTCGGGCATCTCGTTCCAGTTCATGGAAGCCACCACCCCTTCCATATAGGCGATCCCTTTCACCGCGTGCGGATGACGGTAGATCCAGTCAAAAGCCTGGGCAACGCCCCAATCATGTGCGACAAAGGTGACGCGCTCCCGAACGTCGAGCTGGTCAAGCAGCGCATCCAGGTAGCGCCGATGCTCGAGGTAGGTGTAGGAGTGGGGACCGCTGTTGGGCAACTTCGCTGAATCGCCCATGCCAATCAGGTCAGGAGCGATACAGCGTCCGAAATGCTCCAGGTAGGGGATGATGTTGCGCCAGAGGTAGGAAGAGGTCGGATTACCGTGCAGAAAGACAATCGGGTCGCCGCTTCCCACCTCTGCATAGGCCATTTGTAGTCCAAGCACCTCTTGAAACTTTTTAGGGTAAGGAAAGGTTGCGTTCATCATAAGAGTTCTCGTTCCTTCTACGAACTACTAGTCCTCTGCATGACCAGTAGTGATATCGACGGTCTGTGATCTCAAACAAGAGACGTCGGAGAAAACGTCACATCGCCAGGAAAAAGCTTCCTCTTCAACGGTGGACATCACCCGCGAGAAAGCTTTCCCCGAACGATTTACTTCACAGGGATACCTCCCTGCAAGAGCGTTTTCACTAGATCAGCAACAAACTGCTCTTGGGAAACGGGGAAGGGATTGAATCCCTGGAAGTATTGGATATAAGCATACTGATGGCAGGGACCCAGCAGCAGCGCCGCGAACGCAAACGGCTCGATCTCTGGCTTGAGACGACCCAGACGTTGCTCAGCGGCAACATAGCTGGCAACGATCTCGTAGAGTCCCAATGGTCCACGTTGATGCTCCTGCAGCCGGAGGCGAAAGTGTGCCAGCAGATCCATGTCGGCGAATAACGCCGTCGTCAATGGGAGAAGTTTTTGGTAATAACGAATGGCAGCCCGAGCGATTTCCTGGATATTTTCTTCAATGGAGCGTTCTCCAATGCGATCCTCCCCAACCACGGTGAAGAACTCCGGCTGATTTTCTTCAATGGCAGCTAGAATTAAGGCTTCCTTGGTCTCAAAATGATTATATAAGGTTCCTTCTGCGCATCCAGCAGCCTCCGCAATTTCTTTATTGGTCAGGCGAGCCAGCCCCTTTGTTTGCAGCATCCGTTCAGCCGCGTCCAAGATGTATTGGCGTGTTCTCATCAGAAAAGTCTTTCTCCTTCCAGTATCCTACGAATAAGACTGATTGGTCACTGCAAAAATATAGCACGCAATCACTCCTTCTGCTACTGACCAAAAGGACAGGTTTCGCGACCGGTCTGTTGCAAAGCTGGAAAGGGAGGCCCAGGATACCTGTGAAAACCACAGAGACGTGAGAGATTTTTTCGCGTAGACAGGCCTGCCTCAGCAAGGCGAAGTGCCTTCTTCAATTTGCACAAGTGTTCTCATGTCACAAACAGATTGCCTGTTTCGACTCGTGTATCAGGGGGTGAAGCCAGAGAACGCATGGGAACTCACGTGAGGACGGGAGCCATGGTTCTCTGCCGCTCTCAATACGGTTCGAATGCGCATAAGCGTCTGGCCACAAGGTCAGACAGAACACAACTAGAAGAGGATCTTATGAATATTATTCTGATTCTTGCGATATTGAGATATGTACATATATTTGCTGGTATAATCTGGCTTGGTGATAAGATTTCGCTTTTATATATCGTCTATCCTCTGTTAGTCAAAGGCTCTGCCGACGAGGGGCGTAGGCTTTCCATCAGTGTGCCAGCCATGATTAACCGGGTTGGCGCTATTGCGGGAGCGACGTTGATTCTGGCTGGCATCCTCTTGGGGACATTCTTCGGACGTATCCAGTCTTGGGAGCGCCTCATAGAGCCCTATGGCCTTGCTTGGATGGTTGCCCTGCTACTCACCATAGTGCTGGCTGTCGTCTCGGAGACCCGCCGCAAGATGATTGGAGAGCTATGGGATGAGGAGGGGCAGGTTAACACACGAGCAGTCTCCCGTCTAAAAATTATTCGCTTCTGGGAGTCACTGGGCTTTGTGCTGATCATTTCCTGCATGGTCTTTATGCATTTCAATTGAGAGAACCAATTGAGAATCAACCAGACAAGCAAAGCTGCCCAGAGAAGCCATGCAATTGAGTATATGGCTTCTCTGGGTTAAGAGGGCTACCGCTTGCCTTCATGAAAATCTCCTTTGCTCAGCAGACAATAGTACCGTTGTCGGAAGCCGCGAGAGCAGGGATGTGCCGCAATTTCTCAGGGTTGACGATGATATCGATTTCCTGGATTTGGGTGTCGGCATACGCCAGTCCCATGGCGAAAATCACTTCTCCCTTCTTGAAGACACGTTGATACCACACACCCGGCGTTTTGCTGTTCTCCTTCCTTTCTCGCTCTTGGCTTCGCCCTGGCTTTTCATCCAGACGTTCCTCCAGATAGCCAATCAGACCAGGTTGACCATTGATCACCGTCGGTCGGATCGCTACCTTGATCACATCGAACACGTTCTGCTGAATCCCAAGTAGAGAGTGAGCCACCTGATCTGGCCCATACAAAGGATGAGGCACCGTGCGGACTTTGCCTCCGCCATCGCTGTAGAGCATAATCTCGTCTGAGAGCACCTGCAGCAGTCCTTCCATATTGCCGTTCATCAAAGCCTGGAAAAACTGCGTAAACACCTGCCATTGCCCGGCATGGGGTGCAGGCGTGTGGGTGGGGCGCGCAGGCAGATGCCGCCGCGCTCGGTGCAGAATCTGACGGCAGTTTTCCGCGCTTTTGCCCACGATGGCTGCAATCTCTGCGTAATCGTAGTCGAACACCTGGCGCAAGAGAAAGACCGCCCGCTCGATGGGAGACAGACGTTCCAGCAGCAGGAGAAACGCGAGAGAGAGCGATTCGTTGAGCTCCGAATGTTCGGACGGATCAGTGGTTTCGATCAACGGCTCGGGGAGCCAGAGGCCAAAGTAGGTTTCACGCTGCGTTTGCGCGGAGCGCAGCCGATCAATACACCTGCGCGTCACTAGTGTGCAGAGATAGGCTTTGGGATTTTCTATCGTTTCTTTCTCTTCGGAGGCATACCACTGCAAGAATGCTTCTTGCACACAATCTTCAGCATCCATCACACTGCCTAACATATGGTATGCGATGGAAAAAAGTAACGATTTATACTGCTGGAACACCGTTTCCAGTTGTGCGACTGATCTTTTCATCGTGAAGTGTCTCTTTTGCTGGTATGCGCGCTCACCGTCAGAAGCCGCGAGCGCGCATACCAGCAAAAGAGACGTAGCCCCTTTCAGTTTAGTCTATGACATCCGATGAGCTGACTAGGGCGGCGCTCTGTCTGGAGCTTCGCTGAGCCATCATTAGCCTGGCCGCACTCCTGGCACTGGCAAAGCAAGCGTCAGCCTTTTCCCCTTCTGGGCCGACCCAATCGCCCGCGACATACAGATTGGGGAGCCCTGGAACCTCTGGACCGGGACGCCCGGAGAGACCACCAAGCCTCGCCTGGATAATGGCATTGGAGGCAATCATATGCGGCAAGAAGGACTGCTCTACGACTTCAGCACGCCAGCTGGGCTGCAAGAGATCCATCAGTGCTTCCAGCTCTTGCTGTGTGGCCTCTGGCTCCGCCGCTTCGCCAGGTTGCAAATATTTCATGAGATGGACCAGGGCGCTCCCCTCCGGCGCGAGATGTGCCGAGGCGGAATGCACCGCATAGTAGAGCGGACGATCCATGCACAGGGTGACGAGGTTCTCTGCTCTGGGGAGACGGCGCAAAGCGATATCCAGGCAGGCAACACGAGCCGGAATCGCCTGTGCAGCCCAACGGTGTAGAGCCTCGTGCGTGCCATCGGCAACCAGAGCACAGGCCGTCTCTGGATCAGTGGCAAGCAATACCGCGCTTGCTTCGACGCTGGAACCATCCGCCAGATGCATGCGATATCCTTTTCCAGCCACTTCAATCGCCTGGGCCCTGGCTTGCGTGATGAGACGGGCTCCCGCCTCCTGGGCTTTTTGTCGCAGACCATCCACCAGCGTTTGCCAGCCCCTATCCAGATAGAGGACCTGGGTAGCCAGCAGAGAGAGAAACAGACCGGCGGAGAGCAGATCAGGTGCATGGGTATAGGTTGAGATGCGTGCTCTTGCGAGAAGAAACTGGCGGACCTGCGGATGCTGGACCTGCTCTTCGAGCCATTCTTGCAGGCTTCTCTCCTGGAGATCTTCAGTGTTCAGGTGGTTGACACGACCAAGCACGCGTATCAATTCTGCTTTGGCGGCGTCTGTCAAGAAAGGTATCTCCAAGAGAGATGTTGCTTCAGTTGGCAAGGGATAGAGCTTCCCATCCACCAGTCCGAAAATTCCGGAGGGCTGTGGCAGCGAACCTCTATAGGCGACGCCAAGTTCGTTCAGCACTCGTTCACCTGGTCCATGCAGACGCAACGCATGGGCTCCCTGATTGAAAAAGAAACCGTTGCGCTCGCGGGTTCTCGCACGTCCGCCAGGGGTACTAGCTTTCTCAAAAAGCATCACGCCATGACCGGCTCGCGCCAGATAGGCGGCGGCTGAGAGGCCCGAGAGGCCGCCGCCTACAATGATCACCGGAGGTTGAGTACGTGTATGTGTCGTCATCAATCTGTCTCTTTCTAGTTGTGTTCTCTCTGACCTTACGGCCAGACGCTTATGCGCATTCGAACCGTATTGAGAGCGGCAGAGAACCATGGCTCCCGTCCTCACGTGAGTTCCCATGCGTTCTCTGGCTTCACCCCCTGATACACGAGTCGAAACAGGCAATCTGTTTGTGACATGAGAACACTTGTGCAAATTGAAGAAGGCACTTCGCCTTGCTGAGGCAGGCCCGTCTACGCGAAAAAATCTCTCACGTCTCCGTGGTTTTCATCTGGTGATGCTGAGCGGGGAAAACGGGGGGTAAAAATGTTGGGACCCTATACGCGTCAAGTTAAGTTTTGAGTATTGCCCACACTCCGGGTAGCGCCAGTTGCTGGAAAATGTGCTCCATCTGTTCTGGTGGGTAGGGCATATCAGCAGCGACCCACCATTTGAGCAAGGTGAGAAAGGTACTGGCAAGGTACTGGGAGACCACTGGCAGAGGGATAGGCGGAGAACGTCTTTCTGCATAGAGGGTGGAGAGGGCCGGTTCAATCGCTCGGCAGAGTGCTGCCTGCAAGGCTCCCCACAAGAACTCGCCCGCACGGCTTCCCATCAGCGCCCGAAACTGCTGATTCTCAGAGTGGTACGCATGCTCAAACAGTTCCAGACTTGGCACGACCCGTTGTCTTGCTGCTGCATGGGCAATCTGGCGAGTAAGCAGCTCCAACTCCTGCTCTACGATAGTGTTGAGAACATCCTCTTTATCGAAATAATGGGCATAGAAGGTAGTACGACCAATCCCTGCCCGATCCAAAATATCCTGCACCAGAATCTCATCATAGGGTTTTTCTACCACCAGTTCCGCAAAGGCAGCGTTCACCAGGCGATAGGTGCGTTGGGAACGTCGATCTGCTTTCTGCTGTTTCACTTCTGTCCCTCCTTCTTTGGCGAACAATCATGGTCAATTGTTCGGTAGAGAACGGTTTCCCTGCTTTGTGCTTGGCGGGGAAAACATTCCTTTGTACACTCTCCTCAGAATACCATATTCGGTAGCGAACATGCTATTCCTAAAACTTGAACAGAGTAGGTATGACTATTTTCAGAGCATGGTCATATGATCTTACGACAAAGGGGAAAAACACATGGAAACCTCAGTACAAAGCGCGGGATCGCAGCCGGTGGCGACGAGACTGCTCCTGGCTTGCGGTGTCATTGCTCCGCTGCTCAACAGTGTTGTCATTCTCATCCTTGGGGCCATACGCTCTGGCTACAACGCCTGGGTAGTCCCCGACAGCAACCTCGAACTGGGGGAAGGTGGGTGGATACAAAGCACCAACTACATCGTCACCGGAGCGCTCCTGCTCGCTTTTGCCATCGGGATGAGGCTGCTCCTGCGTACAGGACGTGGTTCCACCTGGGGACCCATCCTGCTCGGCATCTATGGCCTCACCTTCATCGTTACTGGGCCTATCCTTCCCGACCCGTCGCTAGGTTACCCACCAGGAGCGTCGAGCGCGCTAACCATTCACGGAGCCATTCATATCCTCTTTGGTCAGCTTCAGTTCATCTCGCTGATTGCGGCTTGCTTCGTGCTGGCACGGCGCGATGCGGCGCTCGAAAGGCGCGGCTGGTCCTGGTATTCGGTTGCTACTGGTCTGCTGGTCGCCGCCTCTGATGTCGCCTTCGTCCTCACCGCCAAATTGTTAGATGGGGGACCAACAGGACTCATTGAACGGATTGGCATCATTGGCAGCGGCATTTGGATCGCTCTGCTGGCGATCCGCCTTATGAGCAAACAGAGTTCGATAGCTTGAGCCAAGGAGAAAGATAGTATGAGTACGCCCCATCCCTTTCGTTTTGGGGTTACATTGTTTGGAGCTACCTCCAGGCAGGAATGGATCGCCAAAGTCCACAAAGTCGAGGATCTTGGGTACTCCGTCTTGCAGGTGCCAGATCACCTGGGAAACCAGTTCTCTCCCATCCTGGCACTCATGGCAGCAGCAGAGGCCAGCCGGACGCTGCGTCTGGGAACGCTGGTCCTCGACATCAATTACCGGCACCTTGCTTTGCTTGCCAAAGAGGTTGCCACGCTTGATCTGCTCTCCGAAGGACGCTTCGAGCTTGGACTGGGCGCAGGATGGATTGCTAGAGAGTCGCAGATGACAGGCATTCCTTTCGATCCCGCAAGTCAACGTGTAGGCAGGCTGGAGGAAGCCGTTCAAGTACTCAAAGGTCTCTTCTCCGATGGGCCGATGACCTTTGCTGGTCGCTCCTACTCGCTGAACGGATTTGAGGTCTTTCCCAAACCCTTCCAACATCCCCATCCCCCTCTGCTGCTCTCTGGTGGAGGGAAACGGATGTTATCGATTGCTGGCCGCTACGCCGACATCATTACCCTCAATCCTCCTGTGGCACCAGATGGCAATAGCCTTGACATGGCTGAGGCGACGACGGCTGCGACAACACAGCAAATTACCTGGATTCGCGAGGCGGCAGGAGACCGCTTCGCCCAGATTGAGCTTGGCAACTTTGTGATCGGAGGGATCAAGACGGAGAGAGAACAGCAAGGAGATCCAAGGATCACTGCGCTCTTTCGGTCTCGGACCACCGGTGAGCTGCAGTCCCCCCAGGGCATCTATACCCTGGTTGGCTCGGTAGATCAGATCTGCGACCAAGTGCTGGCGAACCGTGAACGCTTTGGCATTTCTTACATCGGTGTCTTAGAACAGGACCTGGAAACCTTTGCTCCCGTTGTCGCACGGCTCTCGGGCAAGTAAACGCAGGCGACGAGTGAAACAGGAATGATCAAGAGAGCATTTCACTCGCGCCGTGATCCGCGAGCGAAGAACAGACAACGTGAGCAAGAGAAAAACGATGTCAAACAAGGAGAAAGGAAATAAACCATGTCATCAACAACCCTGTATCGCTTGAGCGGGATCAGCTTACTCATAGGGGGCTTGTTCGCTGCTCTTGCTGCCGTTCCCGTCTTCTTCACGGGTGAAGATCCTACCAGTCCTATCGCCGCCACCGCGGCTCTGCTGCGTATCATTGGCGACATGTTGATTGTCGTAGGGTTGCCTGGGGTGTATAGCAGACAAGCCCAACGAGCAGGTCTCTTAGGGCTGATCGGTTTCCTGTTCACATTTGTCTACATCCTTATCCAGGGAGTAGTCGGTGATACCATCGAAGCCTTCATTCTGCCGTTCCTCGCATCGGCGGTCCCTTCCCTCGTGAAAGGGTCGCCCCCACAAGGATTAGTAATCTTTTTTCTTGCCGGAGGTCTACTGGGATTAGTGGGTAGCGTGTTGCTTGGCGTCACGATGCTGCGCGCTAAGACGGTGGCGCGCTGGGCAGGTCTACCGCTCATCGTTGGGGTAGTACTCAGCTTAGGCGGGAGCTTCCTGCCACCGGTGGTTGGCACGACTGGCACTGTGCTGTTCCTCCTCGGGTTGGCCTGGCTCGGTTTTGATGTGTGGTCGTCTCTACAGTCCATGAGCCAACCTGAGGGAACTCTAGAATCCTTGCAAAAATAGGTAATAGAGGTATGAATCGGCTTCCCTGGCTTATTGAGTGGATGCGGGAAAAAGCGAGGGCCGATGAAGAGATTTGCACGACATACCCTTTACAGTCCCTTTTACCTGCTTCTAGACAGGTTGGACCGGGCAATTTTCTAGAACGCAAATGCGCTCCTGCCTGTTTTTGCAGGAATCCTAGCCCTACCTCGCCAAGGTCCGAATTTTCATAAGTCAGCGTTTCATTTACTAGTCAAGGAGCTTTATGTATCAATGGCTTGTCTTCGCCCACGTCCTGGGCGTCTTCGGCTTCCTGCTCGCCCACGGCACCGCCGCTGCCGTTGCTTTCGCGCTACAGAGGCAGTGCGAGGTTGGGCGCGTTCGGGTCCTGCTGGACCTGTCCAGGTGCGTCACCACAGTCGCCAACGTCTCCCTGCTGGTGCTACTCGCCGCCGGCATCACCGCAGGCTTCATGGGCAACTGGTGGGGCCAGGGCTGGATCTGGGCCTCCCTGGGCCTGTTCATCCTGATGGGCGTCACCATGACGCTTCTCGGCTCACGTCCGCTCAATCGTCTCCGTCAACTCGTGCATGCCGACAATCCATCGCGCTCGGAGACGGTCAGTTATTTGTCCCTGGACACATCTGCGGAAAAGCAGCTTGCCGTTCTGCTCGCTACCATCCATCCCTGGCTTCTCACCGTGATTGGCGGTGGCGGCTTAGTCTTGACCCTCTGGCTGATGATGTTCAAGCCGTTCTAATCGACAACGGGGTTAGCGCATCCCAGCCTTACCGATGTTTTTCTTTGTCAAGGGGGAGGACACCGACGGCTTCATTGCATAAAAAAGGCGCACCCTCCCTCTTTCTCCCAGATCAAATGCTTGTTGGGAGAGTTTGTCCATCTTCGAGGGCGTTGGAGCAGGCATACTATTTATGCGTCAGCCACCTGCTGCTGCTTGGAGGAAAGCCTTTCCTTCCTCTTGTGAGGGGAGCCGGATCGGCTTCGTACTTTTCCATCCAATGGTTTCCAGGTCTTCTCCCATCTTCAGGCGTACGAGCTCACCCCTCACGAATTCACGCGTTTTCAATCCAGCTCGATTCTGTGCCCCAATTTTTCGTGACCACACGACAAACTTCAACGCCACCTTCTCTGGCTCAGCATACCGATCTGCCTTATGATGGGTCAGAACGTGCCAGACCACGACCAGGAGTTTGCGGGCAATGGCCACAATCGCTTTGTTTTTTCCAAGCCGAGTTGAGAGCCGATCAAATTGCGCTTTCCAATGGGGATGATGCTCGACGGCTGTCCATGCGGCCTCCACCATGGCCATACGCAGCTCCCGTCTCCCTTGTTTGGTAATCGCCCCCGTGCGATACGTTTGCCCACTGGCATGCACACTAGCCCCTAGCCCCGCGTACCCCACCAGGTGCTTGGCCGAAGGAAACCGCGTGACGTCACCAATGGCTGAGAGGAGAACCATGGCGATGAGGATGCCGATGCCTGGCAGCTGGACCAGATAAGGAACCTGGTTGGCCCACTGCTCCGTCGAGCTCAGACGGGACAGTTCCACTTCCACTTCCTCAAGTAAAGGGATCAGGTTGGTAAGAATGGTGAGATCTTGCCGGACCCGCAACTTCTCTGAAACGCTTAGTGGCAACCCGTTCCACCATTGCTGCTGTTTCGCCGCAAAGAGTCCTCCCTCCGGCGGCGCGATGTTGTGCCGATGCAGGACGCTCTGCAAACGGTTGCGAGCCTGCGTTCGTTGCACGATGAGACGACGGCGATGAGCAACCAGTGCACGTAACTCTCGGACCTCCTCTGGAGGAACCCACACGGCTGGAATGAGCCCTGCGGCGAGCAAGCGGGCGAGATTGAGTGTATCACGGGCATCCGTCTTGACTCGGGCAGCACTAATGAGTTTCACAAGAAGAGGATGGGCAATCGTGACGGAAGCAACGAGAGGCTGTAATCGGTCGTAAAGATCCCAAGCGTTGGTGGTTGCTTCTAACACAACTGCGTCTGTAGAGTAAAGATGGGTAGGGGACCACTCCTCAAACTGATCAAACGACATCCGTTTCGGTGACAGCACGATATGCTGTTGGGCATCGAGCGCTCCGACGACAACATACTGTTTGTGAACATCAAGTGCAACAAAACGAGAACAAATGGGAGAATTGCTCATGATCCCTCCAGTCTCTTTTCCTTGCTTTCCCTGGCTCGTCATGGCTAACTTGATCTCTCGAGAGAGCGTGTTCTTGAGGGCAGTGGTGTACACACACCGATACGGGCTTCGCTCTGCGGCGATCCCAGTTAAGTAGAGCCGCGGGGGACAGTCAAACAGCGTAACGGGCTTGAGATCCCATAAGGAAAGCCGACCGTCCCTCTCGCCACACGCCTCAAGGCGTCCCCGCTGACCTAACAAGATTAGGATACCAGGGACAACGCTCTCTTGCAATGACATGCTAACAGCGTTGTTTTTCGTTCCGTTAATACTCAAGGGCCAAAATGGCGCAGAGCTGAAATGAGGAGCAATTCCTCCGAAGACTTCAAGTAGAACTATATACTTGAAGTCTTCGGGAAGCACTTCTCTCTTGCGCGAAAAGACGTGGCAAAGAAAGTTACTGGTTCTGTAGTGGTAAAGGCCTGATATTGGCTGTGTTTCCACCATCGGCAGCGATCTCCGTTCCCACAACGAAGGAGGAGTCCGAGGAAGCGAGGAAGAGTGCAACCTTTGCCACTTCCTCTGGGCGACCCATGCGTTTGATTGGCACCCGGCTGGCAAACATCTTGTGCAGCTTCTCAACGACCTCTGGCGGATTACCTGCTCGCTCCAAAATGGGCGTCTCGATTGCCCCGGTGGTGATCGTGTTGACACGGATGCCATGCCCAATGAGTTCGGCTGAGAACGTACGCGCCAGGGAGTGCAGCGCCGCTTTGCTGGCAGAATACACAGAAGTGCCAGCCATTCCCACCAGCGCACTGACCGAACCAGTGAGAATAATCGAAGCCTGATCGTTCAACAAGGGCAACGCCTTCTGAATTGTGAAATAGGCCCCTTTAAAGTTGGTGTTCATTTGCTCATCAAAGAACGCTTCATCCGTCTCAGCAAGTGTCCTGTTGCCAGTGATGCCTGCATTGACAAACAAGATATCCAGGTTGCCAAAGGTCTCCCGCGTACGTGCCATCAAGTTATCAAGGTCACTGAGCCTGGTCACGTCAGTGGGGACTGCCAGAACATCAGATCCCAGTTGGGTCGCGACCGCTTCGAGCCTCTGGCGATCTCGTCCTGAAAGCACAACTCTGGCTCCTTGCGCGTGAAATTCTCTTGCAGTCGCGAGACCAATGCCGCTACTTCCACCAGTAATTAAGGCGACTTTTCCCTGTAGTATGCTCATAGCACCCTTTCCTTTCAAGAAATGAAAAAACAAACAAGTCTCTCGATGGAGTATCTACGCCAGATGCAGAACTGCTTTCCCTGTGAATTGTCTTCGCAGCAAGTGTTGCGCGATCTCACCGATGTCGTGCCAGGGTGCCTCAACCTCAATAGATGTGTGTAGTTTTTGCTCGGCCACCAGTTGCGCGAGCCAGGCCAGATCTTCGGAGCGGGGGCGATTATCAAATTCTGCATACATATTCAGTACATAGATAGTCGTTCTCCCGGCGCGGATGAGGCTCATGAAATCTATGGTGGTTGATGAAGATACTATCCCACCGCATCAGCGCAGCACGATTCATTTCCTCTTTCACCCGGATGTTTACAGACGCTCCACGATGCCTCCAGAGGCACGCGCACAGTGGCAACAACACGCGTTTTCTGGCATCCAGCTCTTCAAACGGCAGAACGTGCTCTCGCAGTACGATGCCTGGTATAAGCAAAGCGTAGAGCAGTGGTGTGAGATTCCCGGCTTTCAAGAATACTGGGAAAAGGCGCGAACTGCCACCAGACAGGAGGTGGCGCCGACAAAGCTTGTGTTTGCGCGTATGGCGACAACCGGCGAGCTGCTCCCTATACGTCTACGATATATGCAGATTGCCATCAGCGGCAAAACCTCTCCGGCGGTCGCGGCATTGTTGCCGGACGATGAGGCGGCACGGGCCGTGTTTGCCTCGTTCGACAGTGTGGCTTCGTAACCTTTCGTCGGTTGCTTGACTGAAGACAGCATGGCTTCTCTGGTGGAGGGAAGCCCAGAATAGATAGTGTTGGCACATTGCCACCTGCTGAGATGAGCCGAAAATGCAACCTTTTCAGGCATTTCTTGGCGCATCTCTCAGATATCTTGGCGAATGAGTCGTGAGAGTTGACGGAAAAGGGAAGTGAAAAAGGAAAAAAGGTTCCTTACGGCGCCGCGCCAGATTATGTGAGAAAGCCGATTCGCTGGGAGCGCTTGGCTGTGTGGCAAGTTTTCTGAGGAACAGTACATTTTACATGATAAATGACACAGCTTGAAGAGGCTGAGCATCAAAGCGTCGCATCTGCTGTTTGGCGTTGGAAACCTGGCAAAAATCGAAGAGCGCGAGCACAAAAGAGTTGAGCACCGCAAGGGTGTGAGGAGTAGACCCCTTGCGCACTTGGCACGCATCCTCACCCAGGGCGACATCCCGGCGTAATGGAGGCGGTTTTCAATGGCCCAATGGTCTCTGATGAGCGCTAGCAGGCGCGCTGGCGGCGCCTGGCGTATCGAGAGACTACTCATTCCATACACCACCTCGTGGCGGATCTTTCCTGCTGCAAGAATGTGAGTAGTCCGCTGGAGCCGAAAGACTTGCTCGATCCCTTCCCAGTCCTTGCCCAACCAGTCATTGAGATCTGGACTCGAGGTGATCTGACGATGTTCCAATCGCCCATGCCCTTTGTCCCACGTTTCTGCCTGCATCCAGCGCCGTCGATCAGGGGAGGGGTCTTCGAAGAAGTCCACCAGATCCTCTCGCAGCGTTGGGTGATTGCCCTTCGCAATCAGGATGTAGTCTCCTGCCAGGCGATGAATCTGGGCGCACAGTTCCCGCTGGGTATGTATGGCATCGAAGGTGAGGATACGACCACTGACCCATGAGGGAGCCAACAAGGGCTTGAGAGCACTGATCTCATTTTCCTTGTCCTCGACATTGCAGTGCCACAGCACGATCCCCGTTTTCACCTCATAACAACTCAGTTGATGAACCGGGTGCGCCCCTTTACTTGTCGCTCGCAAGGTTTTGCCATCAACAGCAGCCTGCGAATGATCAACCTGAATGCCTGGAGTCAGGAGACGACTGGGTTCCTTCCCACAGCGCGCTTGGGCTTCCCACCGCGTGAAAAAGGCGGAGAGCAGTTCGTCGAGCTGCTTGCCATCGACCCTGGCCAGGACATTGCAATAGGTCATCTGGCAGGGCATCTTCCGGTAGCGAAGCCCAAAGCGTTGTGACAAAGATCCTCGATGATGACGGACCCACTCGGTGGCCGCGCTCAAACTCTTTTGCCCAGCGAGCTTCGCGAGCACAAGCAGAGAGAGGACCAATGCCAATTCGTATCGTCTCCCTTGTCTGCGCCTTGGATCGGAGAGCGCTTGCAAGGTCTGGTACAGCGAGTTCACAGGAAGTGTTTCTCGGTCATGTTCAGCTCGTGGTGAAAGCATCAATGTGGTATAGTCCATGCAGAGTTTTCCTTTGGAGTGGTTTGGTTTTGTATTCTACAAGGAAAACTCTTCTTTTTTACCTTCTTTGATGAGAAATGGAAAGCCCTGCCTCTGTGCCAATGACAGTTGACAGATGGGAACATTCTGTGCTAAGCTTCAAGCATCTTTTCAAACAGCTACCAACAAGGATCGTGATGCAGCCATGATGAAACCACTTCACCTCTTCCTGACCTGCCTCATACGCGTCCTTGCTCACTCTACCGGTGTGTTTGCGCCGCATGCGGCGCGAATCGAGGAGTGAGCGGAGAGGCAAGCTCTCCCCATTGTTTCCCCTGTTGGGACCTATCCCCCCTCTTTTTCGCACCGCACCCCCTCTTGAGACAAGCTTGAACCGATCTCGCATCTCAACGCTGTGTGCGTGTGAAAGGATTCCTAATGTTTCCTCGCTTTTCCAAACGCCTGTCCTCTCGGCCAAAGCTCGCACTGCCCATCAATCGCAACTACACCTTGTTGTGGCTTGGTGGGACGATCTCGCTGATTGGCGATATACTGTTCACGATGATGCTCATCTTATGGGTCGGGACGCTGCTGCAGAATCAGAGTGCGGCCCCCCTTGCTGTCAGCGGCGTGGTGCTGGCCGCCGCGCTCCCGGCCCTGCTGATCGGTCCATTCGCTGGCGTGTTTGTGGACCGCTGGTCCAAACAACGGACGATGCGCCTCATGGATGCGCTGCGGGCCGTGCTGGTGTGCTCCCTTTTGCCGATCAGTGGACCGCTCCCGCTGCCACTGGCTCTCAGGCTCACCATCATCTATCTCGTGGTGGCAGCCGTTAGTGCTCTGAGTCAGTTCTTCACTCCGGCGACCAAGGCGATCCTCAAAGAGGTAGTCCCGCAAGAGCAGCTGACCCGCGCTTCGGCGCTGACCGTCGGGGCCGGCGTGTTCAGCTGGGGCATCGGGTCTGCCTGTGCGGGCATCTGCTACGTCTCCCTGGGAGCCGGGTGGGCGATTGCCTTGAATGCGGCCTCGTATGCCTGTTCCTGGGTGTTGATCGGGCGCATGCGCGTCTCTGCGGCAGAAAGGTGTGCGTCAGCCCACCCCACATCACTGTGGCCCGTCTTGACGGAACTGCGCGAGGGGTTGCGCTTCATCGGGGGCCAGCTCCAGCTCCGCACTCTTCTGCTTACCGAGAGCTTGTTTTCCTTTGGATGGGGCATTGTAAGCGTCCTGGCCTTCTTCTACATCACCCAGAATATCCATGTGCCCATGAGCCTGTTTGGCCTCTTCAGCGCAGTGCCAGCCATTGGGGGCATCGTGGGGACCTTGCTCGTTGATCGTGCGGCGGCCAAAGTCGGAGCGACCAGCGTCTATGCTCGCGCCCTCCTCTTTGCTGGGGTGATGATCATTGTCTCAACCGTCCCGAATCAGGCGATCATCGACCTGGTGGGTTTCACGCTTATTGGCATCGCCACGATGCAGGCCGAGGTGCTGGTTGGACCCTTGGTCCTCTTTGCCACGCCAGAGCAGATGGTGGGCCGCGTCTTCTCCACCCTGGGAACCGTCACGACCCTCTCATCATTCCTCGCCACGTTCCTCAGCGGGTATGTGAGCAGCACACTGCTGCAAGGGGTCGTCGTCCATCTGCCCACAGGCGAACTGAACGCGACCAACCTGCTTCATATCGGGGCTGGGGTTCTCATCTTTGTGGGGGGACTGCACGCCTCTCGCCAGTTCAGAAAACTTCAATAGCATAACCACATGGACAGGAAGGCGGGCCACCACCCAGGCGCATCCAGAGCAAGGCGAACATCGAAAATGAGGCTTTCGATATTCGTGATGTTCATGCGCAATGCGCGAGATTCGTGCAGTGGCCCAACCTCCTGATAGCTCGCTTGCGAGAAACGGAGGGCTTGCTATGCTATTCCCATCGACGGTGCGTTTGACCTGCGAAGAGCAGGTAACCTTGGATGCCATGATCCATCGAGGCAAAGCCAACGCCCGGACCGTGACCCGCGCCCGCATTCTGCTCACATCAGCAGACGGATGGAGCACAGCCGCCATTGCAGAGGCTTTGGATGTGTGCCAAGCGACCGAGACGTCCGTGCGGCGGCGCTTCGTGCAAGGCGGACTGGGAGCGATCTTGCACGATAAAGTCCAGCAGCACCGCCGCAGTGCGCTCTCTGGATTGCAGACGGCCCATCTGATCGCCGTCGCCTGTAGCCCAGCGCCCGACGGACATGATCACTGGACGGTGCGCTTGCTCGCGGACAAAGCCGTTGAATTGGGCTTTGTGGAGACGATCTCTCTGGATACGGTCCAGCGCCTGCTCAAAAAAAATGAACTCAAGCCCTGGCAACAGGAACACTGGTGCCTGCCCAAAGTGAGCGGGGAGTTTGTGGCAGCGATGGAGGATGTGTTAGACGTCTATGAGCAAGTGTATGATCCAGCCCATCCGGTCGTCTGTTTCGATGAGAAATCCGTGGCGCTGCATGCCGATGTACGCCCCACGCTGCCGGTCGCCCCCAGGGGTGCCCGAGCGGATTGACTATGAGTACGAACGCAAAGACACCGCTAACCTGTTCTTTCTGGTTAGTAAATGAGGCGAAATCCGCAACAATTTTGGGGTGAGCGTGAAATAATCGGCGTGAATTGTAGGAATTTGCCATGCAGCATTTGGTAAAACCGCTTCTCATCTGATTTCTCCCTTCAACATTCTGTAAATTGCAAGGCGTGACGCTGAGATACTACGTCACATAATGCCCAGACGCGCGATGTGTCATCGTGTGTGAGCGAAAAAGAGGGCTAAAGCGCCTCCAGTCCTAGATGAGCTACAATAAGAGGAGTTCATTTATACACTGGAGGTTGTTTTTGAGTCAAACTGTTCTGCTCAAACGAGGATTACTGCTGGAATATCTGACCCTGGGGTGGAATGTCGTCGGCGTCATCCTGGTCGTTCTCGCGGCCTACGCCGCCCGGTCTGTTGCCCTGGCAGGCTTTGGCCTGGACTCGCCCATTGAAATCTTTGCATCCGTCGTGGTCGTCTGGCAACTCAAGGGGATCAACCTGAACCGTGAACGCCTGGCGCTTCGCCTCATCGGGATTGCCTTCATTGCGCTCGTCATCTATATTGTCGCCCAACTGCTAGTCACGTTTCTCACCGGGGCCCACCCGGCCACCTCTGTTGGAGGAATCATCTGGATTGCGGCTACCTTCATCGCCATGTTACTGCTCGCCTTTGGCAAGCGGGTCACTGGGAAGAAACTTCAGAATGAGGTGTTGCTCACCGAAGGACGGGTAACGTTGGTGGATGCATACCTGGCTGGAGCTGTCCTGTTGGGACTCCTGCTCAATGCGCTCTTTGGCTGGTGGTGGGCTGATCCGCTCGCTTCCCTCGTCATCATTTACTACGGTATTCGGGAAGCCATGCACGCGCTCCAAGAGTCAAGGAGTATGAAGGAAGCGGAAGAGGGGTCAAAGGCTTGACCTTCCCATCGCTGGAAGGTGTACACTTCCAGTGAAAAGGAGGTCCGCGAGAACAGTGATAGAACGCACACATCAGGACGAAAACACATTGCACGGTCAAGAACGGCTGACCATTGGACAGATGGCACAGCGCTCAGGCATCAACGCCAAGGCCATTCGGTATTACGAAAGCATTGGCTTGCTTCCGAAGGCTCCGCGCAGCGCAAATGGGTATCGGAGCTTCTGTCAGGCCGATCTCATAGTAAATAAGGCGAAATCTGCAACGATTTTAAGGTGAATGTGAGATAATCAGCGCGAATTGTAGGAATTCACCATAGAGGCTCTGGAGAAACCGCTCCAGAGGCGGATTGTTTCGCACTGTTTTTGTAAATACAGGTAAGCCCTGCTTCACAAATGCGCGAGGAAACAGTCCAAAAAGGTCAATGGATACGTGGCCCAAATTATCAAATATAATAGCCCTATGACAGCTAAAACATCCTTTACGAAAGAAGAGCTTATACGCCTGCTTGCCGACTACAACTTGGGCCAATATCAAGATCACAAGCCGTTTGAGCAAGGCGCCGACCAGACCAACATTCTCGTCGTCACGACCAAGGGCAAATACGCCTTTCGATACTACGAAAAGCGTTCAGTGAACTATGTACTGTTTGAGATCGACCTTTTGCAGTATTTAGCCAAGCATTCGTATCCGTGTCCTGCACCTCTCAAGAATGGCCAGGGCGGTTACATGGGGATGTACAATCACAAACCCTTCGCATTTTTTGCATTTCTTGAGGGCGAGCACAATAACAACGATGAAGACAACTTTAAAGAAGCTGCAAGAGTGATTGGCAAACTCCATACCATCACGAGAGACTATAAGCCAAGCCATGCTGAAGCGAGAGACAAATATGATCCTGCTTCGTGCCTTGCATACGCCACTGCTCATACCCATAAAATAAAGACCGCGACTGATACTCAGTTACGGCTGGATTGGTTAAAAGGAGAACTTTGTAAGCTACAACTGCCTGACGCCCTGCCAAAGGGAGCATGTCATGGCGACTGCAATCCAACCAACTTTCTCTACTTGCATGGACCTGTTAGCGCTGTCCTCGATTTCGACCAATCGAGCTACACCTACCTGCTCTATGACGTCGCAAGCTTGATTTACTGGTGGACCTGGCCAGACAAAGGCGAGATTGATTTCTCTCAATCCAGATCACTGCTAGAAGCATATGAGAGCGTCAGAACGCTCGAGCAACGGGAGAAAGAGCACCTCTATGACATGCTTAAGATGATCAATTTCATGGGGTATGCTTGGTTTATCCATGACGACGAGGATTATCTCAACAGCCAACGAAAAGTTGAGCTACTCAACTCCATCGGACGGGAAGCGTTTTATAAAACGCTGTTCGAGTAAAGCAAGTGGTAATAGGCCTCCCGCTACGTAAGGTGACACCTTACGTAGCGGGAGGCTTTAGAGTAATTTAGCGGGGGAAAAACGAATGGACCCCTGTTGTGACCAAGCGCATAACTCACCCTCTTCTCTCTGCACAGGCCTCATGCCACTTTCATGCTCAGCAGCCGCATGGGAAGCCGTCTAAGACGTGTCCTACTCTCGTGGGGGACAACAAGGCCCTTCTATGTCAGGCTCTGCATTTTGCAGACCGTGCTTTTTCCGCCACAGGCGCCTCACCTCGCGGCTATCTAACCAAATCACATCTCGCTCCGATTCGTAGATCCAGCAAACGCTTTCGGTTGTCATCCACTCATGCAACGTCTGTCGTCCTATGCCAATCTCCTTCGCCGCCACGGAGACACTCACCAGTTGGTCTGGCGGCAAATGCTCGCGGTAAAATTGCAGCAGCGCCGCATGCAGCAATCCCCCTACTCCCGAGCGCTGGCATCCCTTTGGAAAGAACCAGGTCTTTCGATCCGGTGAATCATACACGACCGAGCACACCTGGAAGACCTCCCCACGTATGCCTCCAACGATCTCAACCGTGCGCCATCCCCACTCCTGCTCTCGACGCTCTGGTTGGACCGCCGCAGGGTAGCCTTCAACATACTCCGCAATCCAGCGCAATTTCTGGCCCAGAAGACTGGCACGCAGGTGTTCAATACTCTGAGTTCGAAAAGGCTCCTCGGGAAGAATGCTGAGCGCCCGGTGGTACTGCCGCTCGCGCGCCTGGATCGCCTGCAAGGTCATATCTATGATTTCCTGGTGCTTTGGAGTCATCTCAGCTCCTTGCGCCGTCACCAGCTCCAGGCAATTCCTGGCTTCTCTGGGGACGTTTCCTGCTGCCACCTCGCGTTTGCGTGGAACATACACACACCCCTACGCTTCACACTCGCTCCGCAAGCCGTCTCAGACGTGTCTTTTCCTGTCTGGGACGTGCCCCACCTTCCATCGTAGACGCATCCAGAAAACACATCCTCTTGCAAAACCGCCCTCGCAACTCATTGTGTCCGGGGATACCATCCTACCCGCTGGAGCACCAACGAATGCGAACACCACCTGCGGACAAGAACGCGCCTGCGGGGCCCACAACCAAGAACAACCGGGTCTCAGCGCCTGAAGGTACAATAAAACACCTGCGGTACAAGAGGAATGCAAGGGAGGCCAACGTTACCTCCAAGGTACAGGCTAAGGAGAGGGGTTTCTCCGTTCCCATTTCAAAATGGCCCCGTAAGGGGGATGGGTTGCGTAGACAGCAATTTCTCCTTGATCTCTAGGCGCGGGGTTTCCTTGCACCAAACGAGGGAACGCAAGCACCAAGCAGAGAGATGATCCAATCATCTTACCCGAACCTACACCCACGGCATGCGCAACGAGATGTACAGTTGGATGAAGTGGCTTTGCAGGCTGCTCTAACGCTCTTGTCTTTTTTTTAGCAAGTGATCAGTAATACCTCTGCCTTATGAAAACAGGAGGGCTATAAAGGATGTTCTTAAGCCCAATTACTTATGAGTTAAATCTCGTTGCGCATCCTGTGGGTACACGATTACAAGCACGAGGAGGATGCTCATATGGATGATGTTGATACAGACCGGCTAAGTGTAAGAAAGATCATAAAATCACCACTTCTGACGTATAAAATCGCCAATTCTTTGAGCTTGATTTGAAAGTTTGTTCTTCACTTTTCTGACGCATATCTTTGGCCGAATTCCAAATTGACTCATAACCCTGCCTGAAAAAGCTGCACACCAAAATTTCTTCTCCGAATCCCCGTTTCACGCCTTAACTAGGCGAGGAATTGCGTCAATATGGCGAGCAAATGCGTCAACACCTTGTTTTTAGACCAGAAATGGAGTATGTTCTCAACGGAGGAAATAGTTATATGCGTTCCATTCAATTTACCCTTCTCCCAGCCCCAGACATTCTTAAAAGGGATGTCGAGTGCTTTCGGATCGCGCACTATTCAGGTGAGGAAGGATTCGCTCTCACCGTCAGTCCAAATGGCATGCCAGGGATCGTCTTACAACAGAACAACGGGCAGTCTCCTGTTGAAACGATCATCACTCCTTCCAGGAGCACTGGCTCCATCCCCACCGTCTATATCTACGGACAAACAACCGAGCCAGGGGTCATGAACCACAAAAAGGGGCCGTATACAACAGTACAAGTGATTTTTAAACCTCACGCCCTCCAAACCCTCCTTGGCATCAACGCATCAGCCCTGACCCATAGGTTGGTGGAGCTGCATGAATTTTCAGCTCACTCTCTTCCCGAGCAATTGCTTGAAGCCACCAACGAGCAGGAGCAAATCGCTTTACTGACGAGCTTTTTAGTGGCTCAGATCAAGCAGGAGAAACCGAGGGATACGTTAGTGGAAGAAAGCCTCCGTTTGATCCACCAGCATATCGGTGCCATTCAGGTGAAATCCTTACTGGACCACTTGAATATCTCAGAACGCCAGTTTGAAAGGAGATTCAGCCAAACGGTGGGCGTTCCCCCTCAGTTGTATATCAGGGTGAAGCGGTTTAACGAAGCAGTACGACTCATGAAAACCGGGCAATTTGAGGCACTGACAGCTGTTGCACATGCGCTAGGCTTCCATGATCAATCTCATTTTATTCGTGACATCAAGGCATTTGCAGGCATGACGCCTACAAACCTGTCCCACAACGCTGATGATTTTCATCACGGTCAAGCAGGATATTTTTATCTCGCATGACGGTTTTTTACAAGTATTCAAGAAGCTGCCAGTGTATACTCCAACGAGATAGAGTTAAAAAAGGAGGCACTGATGTCGCACACATCGTCCAATTCTTTACCCAAAGTCCTGCTCTCCGGGCTCGCCATGCCTGAATCGGCTCGTTGGCATGAGGGTCGATTATGGTTTGCCCATTGGGGAACGGGTGAAATCGTTGCCGTAGACCTCAATGGGAAAAGCGAAGTCATCACTCGTCATGCTCCTCCTGCTTTTGGTTGGTCCATCGATTGGTTACCCGATGGCCGTCTCTTGATCACAGGGAAGGAGCTTATGCGCATGGAGCCGGATGGGTCGATGGTTCGCCATGCGGATCTGAGCAGTATTTCTCAATTCGGTTGGAACGAAATTGTTGTAGACGGTCGGGGTAACATTTACGTTAATAGCATAAACTTCGGCTTCCTTGCCGGGGAGCAACCCAAATCAGGTATTATTGCCTTAATCACCCCGGATGGCAAAACTCGGAAAGTTGCGGATGATCTCTCTTTCCCCAACGGCATGGTGATAACGCCTGATAACTCAACACTGATCGTCTCAGAATCCTTCACGGGCCGGCTTCTTGCATTTGATATCGCCTCAGATGGCAGTCTATCCAATCAGCGGGTATGGGCAGAAGGTCTTGGCCCAGACGGTATTAAAATGGATGCTGAAGGCGCCATCTGGGTCCAGGCAGCCGACATACGGGCAGTGACTCATCGTGCCGACTCTCCAGAAGGGGCAGTTTTACGGATACGCGAAGGCGGAGAAGTACTGCAACGCATTGAACACGACAAGGATATTTTCGCGGTAACGCTTGGTGGCCCAGATGGCAAGACCCTGTTTCTGTTGGCTACTGAATTCCGCGGCGTCGATAAGATTAAGGAAGTGGCCGCGGCCAGAATTGGGGAAGTGGTAATCAGCCAGGCACCGGCACCCGGCGCAGGATGGCCGTGACAGAGGCCAGACCGCCCAATGGCAGTTCCAACGAGAGCTATGGGATGTAGTTCTCGCCTGTCCTCGTGTCGAAGCGGCGCAGATGGAGACCATTGCATGTAAGGGGCAAGCTGTTTGCCCCTTACATGCAATGGTCTCCTTTCTGAAGGTTGGCTCTGTGCATGTCTGCAAAACAGAACCATTTTAAACAGGGTCCTCAAAAAATCTGACGCATATCCTCGCCATTTTCTTCTCCTGACGCATATCTCCCCGTTCTGTTCTTTGGAGACAAAAACGTACGGTAAAAAACGAAAGAAACGTTGACGTTTGACGTTAAAATCTCTCGTTATTGCCTTATTCTTATGAGAACATTAAACGTTACGTGAACGTTCTACGCGACCACTGAAGCATGACGAGATCTATGCATCGAATAAGTGTAAAACGTTCTTCGCAATGTGAAAGAGCGACAACACGGCCTCTATCCTTACGCTAACGTTTTTTCCTCTAAAGATCGTTTCGGCAAGTTTATGGGCTCTTGACCACTTTTGGGGCTTAGTCCTCGCTTGCCTTGGATAAAAAAATGCATATTGACATGCAATGATATATTTTTATCCATGATACTCCGCGAAAGATAACTTTCACACATAAAGCGAGGTTGTGATGGAAGGGGCTACTCTGCTCGCTCTACCAGAAGGAATGCAGATTGAACAGATCCAGATCACTGAAAACGGCTTGGTGATCCAGATCACTTCTACTACTCCTACATCATGTTGTCCACTGTGTTCTGAGCCGTCATCCTCGATCCACTGCCGCTACCAGCGCACACTACGTGATGTGCCCTGCACGGGCCAGCGGGTCCAATTGTTCCTCACTGTGCGCAAGTTCACCTGTCGCAACCTGTACTGTGAACGGAAAGTGTTTGCCGAGCGCCTCCCAGACTTTGTTAAACCGTGGGCCAGAACAACCATCCGCTTCTGCCAATAGATTACTTCCATTGGGCTTTCTACCTGTGGCAAAGGAGGAGTCAGGCTAGCTGCTCGTTTAGGCATACAAACCTCTCGCCAGACCATCTTGCGCCGCATCATGGACTTGCCTGACCCTCCCTGTGGATCGGTCTTTCATCTGGGCATTGACGAGTTTGCCTTTCGGCGCGGCTACCGCTTCGGGACAGTCCTTGTGAACCTGGAGAGCCACCGTGTGGTCGATTTGTTGCCAGACCGACGGGTAGAAACCGCCGCAGCCTGGATGTGGCACCACCCGGACATTACGATAGTGAGCCGTGATCGAGGAGGCGAATATGCATCCGCAGCAACACTTAGTGCTCCCCAAGCTATCCAATGCGCTGACCGTTTTCACATCTGTGTGCGCCGCATAAGCGCTTGTTAGATCCCTTTCTGAGAAAGGAGGGGTTGAGAGCAAAGATCCCTAAGACGGTCACTAACTTAGAGGGGAAACCCAAAGAGGACAGTAGCATGTGACAAAGGCAGACATGCCCGAAGGCGTTTACGGCATGGTCTGCGTGTCTTGCACGTTATGGTGAAGCTGAATTGCCGAACCTAGCCTGCCAGCGGCGGTAAGGAACGCTCGTCGTTGTAGATAACGCCTGTTGCGACGTTCCCGAAATACACATCAGTTCATGATGGATGTGAAATACACTGGGGTTCATCAGACCAGTGAAACGCTCTCTTCGGGAAGCGATGGGAAATGATCCCATTGAAGGAGGCGAAAGGGCACCTAAAGCGCGCTAGAACGTCTAACAAGCGAGAATGCGGGAAACGCTACGGGACGCGAGTCCTATGCGTTCGGAGCCCCCGTAGTAGTCGCGGGAGTCACGACCCGTCAAGGAATATGGGAAAACCATGTGCAGGGCGAAGGGGCAGCCTGAGAAATCAGGCCAGAGGATATCCTTTGACAAAGATGTCCAGGGCAGGTGTCATCGAGTTGAGTGTTGAAAGGGGCGCGTGATGCGTGAAACCCGCACAATCCTGCAACTCTTACGTGAACGGGGCAAGAAACGGTTGCCTCTGGAGCGCGTGTATCGACTGTTGTACAACCCAGATTTGTTCCTCACGGCCTACGGCCGCATCTATCGCAATGATGGGGCTATGACCAAAGGAACGACGGAGGAAACCGCAGATGGCATGGCGCGGGACAAAATTGCAAAGATCATTGATGATCTCCGGTACGAACGCTACCGATGGAGTCCGGCCAAACGGGTCTACATCCCAAAGAAGAATGGTGCCAAGCGCCCATTAGGCGTTCAATCCTGGTCAGATAAATTGGTGCAAGAGGTGATTCGTCTCCTCCTAGATGCCTATCTAGAGCCTCAATTTAGCCCTCATTCCCACGGGTTCCGGCCAGAACGAGGATGCCATACCGCACTACGGGAAATCTACCACAACTGGGTGGGGAGCGTTTGGTTCATCGAGGGCGATATATCGAAGTGCTTTGACGCGCTTTCCCATGACCTGCTGCTCTCGATCCTGCGAGAAACCATCAAAGACGAACGGTTTCTCCGCCTCATCAGCGGCCTCCTCAAAGCAGGATACCTCGAAGATTGGCGATGGAATCAGACCTACAGCGGCACCCCCCAGGGTTCCATTGTCAGCCCGATTCTGACCAATCTGTACCTGGACAAGTTGGACAAATTCGTGGAAAACGTGCTCGTCCCTCAGTACACGAAAGGGACCAAGAGGAAAGCCAACAAAGCCTACGAAAAACTCATGCATCGAGCTTCTTACCTGGCTCGTAAAGGGCGAAAAGAAGAAGCCCACGGTGTGAGGAAACAGGGGCAGAAGCTCTCCTCAATTGATCCTCAAGACCCTGATTACCGGCGATTACGGTATTGTAGGTACGCTGATGATTTCCTCTTAGGATTCGTAGGGACAAAAGAAGAGGCAGAAGAGATCAAACAGCAATTGAGCATCTTTTTGAAAGAAGAACTCAAGCTCGAACTCTCAGAAGCTAAAACGCTCATCACCCATGCAAGGACGGAAACAGCGCGGTTTCTCAACTACGAAATCCATACCCTTCAAGAGGATACCCACCGAGATCGACGAGATCGAAGAACGCTGAATGGGGGTATTGGATTACGAATCCCTGAAGAGGTCATCAAGGCCAAATGTCAACGCTACCGATCCCACAATCAGAAAGTACTCCACCGCACGGAACTCATCAATGACAGCGACTTTAGCATCATTGCCCTGTATCAGGCAGAATACCGTGGACTGGTAGAGTACTACCGCTTAGCGTACAATCTCCATCGTTTCACGACGCTGGAAGGAGTCATGGAGAAGTCGTTGACGAAAACCCTGGCAACGAAGCACAAGGTGTCAGTGCCAAAAGTCTACCGAAAATATCAGGCGACGGTCCGTGTGGAAAAGAAATCCTTTAAGGTCCTTCAAACCACGATTGAACGAAAGGACAAGAAGTCGCTCATCGCACAATGGGGTGGAATTTCGCTTCACTGGGATATCAAGGCACCGCTCAAAGACCATCAGATGTTCCTGGGTCCAGGCCGATCAGAGTTAGAAAAACGGCTCCTTGCCGACACCTGCGAGTACTGTGGAACCACAGGAGACGCAGAGCGAATCGAGGTGCATCATATTCGAGCACTCAAAGACCTGGCGGCCTATGACGGACGAGAAAAACCGGCATGGGTCAAAATCATGGCGGCACGAAAACGCAAAACGCTGGTGCTCTGCGCAACCTGCCACCAGGATGTAACCTATGGAAGACCGATGAGACGAAAGCCTATGTCAAATTCGCGTAAAAGATGACGCTGGAAAGCCCGGTGCCGAGAAATTAGCACGCCGGGTTTGGGGGAAGGAGGTCGAAAAAGGGTTACTTCATTGTGATACCTCGTCGGCTTCCCATCCCACAAGAACTTAACAGATGCTCTCCAGCCTCTACTGTCCCGCTGTCAGGCAGAGATGCTAGCCCCCTCCGTGCCACAGGATTCCCAGACGTCTCCCCCTCACACTCCGACCCTTTCGCTTGCCGAATGGCGTCCGAAAATCCCAGCTCATGTGGAGCGCGTGCAACAAGCACGACGAGCGGAGCGCTTGGCACGCTATGAACAAGCAGTCGAACTCAATCGTCAGGGAAAACCTCCCAAAGAGATTGCCAAGGTTCTCGGTGTGACAGGGCGAACCATTCAGCGTTGGTTGAGATCCGACACCTTTCCTGACGCCAAGCGGCGGCGGAGGAGGCCAGGCTCCTTCGAGATCTACGCGCCATACGTCCTCTCGCGCTGGGAAGCAGGCGAGCGAAACGGCCTGGCGATGTATCGTGACATCAAGGAACAAGGCTACGACGGCTCGGAGCGCACCGTCTATCGCTATCTAGAAACACTCAAACAGACCGAGGTAAAAGCTTCGGTCAATGTGCATCGCCTGCAAAAATTTACCGCGAATACGGCGATCTGGCTTTTTATCCGCGACCCTGAAACACTCGATGAAATCGAGAAGCAGGATCTGGAGATGTTCCGCCTAGCCAATCCCCAACTCTCGCAGGCGTATCAGCTGGTTCAAGAGTTTCTGGTGATGGTTCGCAAGCGAGAAGACCATCACCTGGATGCTTGGCTCAAGCGCGTCGAGATGAGCAACCTTGCCGAACTGCAATCCTTTGCCTCTGGTGTCGAGAAAGACAAAGAGGCGGTGAGGGCTGGCCTCAGCCTTTCGATCAGCAACGGCATGGTTGAGGGTCATGTCACCAAGCTCAAACTCATCAAAAGGCAAGGGTATGGCCGGGCTGGTTTCCTGCTCCTGCGCAAGAGGGTGCTTCATGCTATCTAGGGTCTTGGGTTAGAGCCACTCAGCGTGACAATGGCTCAAGCACGGCCACTTCCTCGTGGACCCAATGTGTTGTTGGCATATTTAATGCTTCCGACTCATACTTCGCGAACAGCGAGGGGATCTCATCCCAATATCCGTCTTCTGTCGCGCACCAAGTGATGAGTCCATAATAGGCAAAGAATCTATCATCTGGAGTGGCGGCTTCCATCTGCAACACCCACCTGAAGGTTGAGAGGCTTCTCTCAATGTCTTCCGCTTCATCCCAAGCCCGGCTCATGGCTTGATGGAGGAGGAGTTTGGCCGGAGTGGCTTGTTGGAAGGCTGCTCGTCGCTCTGAGAGGTGTGTCAGTTTTTCTGGATTGAAAACTGGACCGCAGCCCAGGAGCAAGCCTGCTTCGAGTTGAGTTGCAAAAGCTGAAAGCAGAGCTTCAAAATTCGCGAAGAGGACGTCCGCTACACCCACTTCATGGCTCCAAAAAAGGATCTGCCCTGGGTTCCCATCAGGCGGAGGGGCAAGATCAAGACACCACTGATCCCCGTCTCCGATGCCTGCAAAATCGAGCCAGCGGGGATGTCGCCAAACGGGCTGGACCGGCAGATGCTTCTTCTGCTTGACCCACTCCGGTGGCCTGCTTGCCCAGGCAGTATTCAGCAACAGCTCCTGGTATTTTTGAGGCGAAGCAACGACACCGCTGAGTGGGGAAAAGTCCAGATATCCCATCAAAAGCCCGTTTCCACTAGCCCCGTTGTGAATCGCATAAGAAGCCTTGAAATCATCAGGGAGGGGAAAGCCCAGGGCCGTTTCGGCCTCATTGAGTTCTGCAGGGGATACTCCTGGGTTCAGATCGATGGCGCGCCGGGGAGCAAAGGTCTGGAACCAGGTATCAATTCTCTGCCAGAGGGTGGTAACTGAGTCCATAGTGTATGCCTTTCTCTTCAAAATGCTCTGTTTTTCTTTCTTTTCCTAGCAAGGGCCTGCAAAGCGGCAATGAGTCCCTTTAACAAGCAGACGGTAAGCCCCGAAAGTGGTCAAGAGCCCACGGGATACGCAACGAGCTTGCAGCAAACGAGCAATGAAGGAATGGAAGAGATTGTTGAAAGCAGACAGGGACTCTCGGCCCTCATGACAAGCTCAGAGGAGCAATGACACCTCGCTCAAATCGCCTGTTTGTTCGCCAGTTCCTCCTGTATTACTTGATAGCGAGAAAGGTGGGGACGCCTGCCACGGAAACACGCCGTTGCGGTGGTCCCCACCAGGCATTACAGGCGAGCCGGTCGGACCACCTCCAGCGGTAATGCGAACGCACTTCACGAGGGGGACGTGGTGGTGGGAAAACCTTCTCAGGACACTCAACAAGCGCGATGATCTCGGTGTGTTGACGACGCCAATGGGTCGTCCAGGTGCGGCGAAGCGCTCGACCTGCGACATCCACCCATCGTATTGGTCCGAGAAGGACAGGCGTTTGCTCACACTCAGCCAAAGCAGGTGGGGGCAAGAGGCGACGGACAGCGCTGACCCGTCGAGCACGATTGCCTTTGGCACCTTTCGCCAGGCATTGTTCTCGCAGAGAACAGCGCTGACAGTCGGTCTGATACGCGAGATAGACGGCACGCTGAGTGAACGCATTTTCTTGGCGCACTTCGCTCAACCACAAGCTTGCTCCCGCTGGACAGCGAAGCTTGCCATCCTCTTGTAACGTAAAGGCATCAGCCCCGAAGCGTCCAGTGGCTCGTCCGAATGCTGCGGCCCACTCCCACGGCCCATACTCCTCAACTGGTTCTTCAATGGTGAGAAGCACAGGAGGTGTCTTTTTCGGAGATGCCCACTCGATCTCGCGTAGCTCAGCTTTTTGCATAGCCTGTCCAAGTGAGAGCCGGAGGTTCCATACCCATTGACACGCAATCTGCCAGGGTTCTTGTCCACACTCGGTGTACGAACACCAGCGGTCGGGATCTTCTTCGACATCTTCATCCGCAAGTACCGCTTCAAAGGCTCCCCGCCCATGATAGAGATCGAGCACATCGCGCGACGAGGAATCCATCGATGGGCAGGGTTGTGATGAAGACCTCATACACCCACTCACCGATGCACTTGCCCACCGACACCCTCTTGCCTGGTGCGGGGGCACGATGCCGAGCCACAATGATGCGGGTTTGAGGTACCCCCTCATCCAATGACAACCAGCCTCCATCAAACAACTCGACCTCCTCATCACTGTTCACTCTGGTCACCCTCGCGGTTGGTAGGTGAGCGAGCACGCGCTGGATCTGAGGGTGCTCCAGGACGCGATACCCTCTCGCTCGTGTCACCAGATGGACGCCTGCTGCAATCAGTTGTGCAATGGCTACTGTATCCCCATATTGCCCGTCGAGGCGAACAAGAGCTACCTGTGCAGTGAGCGCAAAGAGCTCCAGGTAGGTTGTGATGGCCCGAAGCGCGGAAGCGAGCTCTGCTTGATAGTCACCATTGCCCCGGCCTGCAAAGGTGCCGATCCATTGACGAGTATGCATCTGAAGCGCGACGGTGCGTGTGCGGACGACCTCACCTCGTTTTCGTCCGGTGTAGCCTGGCGCGCAGACCGCATCGAGTCGGCGTCGAGGGGGAGGCAAGCTTGGATCACAGGGCAACGCTCGCTGCCGTGCTGCCTGACGTGTCGCATCGACATCAAAGACGATGTAGCGGCGGCTCTGTCGATCCCAAATACCGCCGATCGTCTCCGAGGTCCACCCTTCAGTGAAGCCGTATTGCTCGAAGAGCTGGCGAAACACTTCCAAGCAGGGACGATCGACACTCGCCAGAAAACGGCTGAGCGTGGCACGATGGGGAAGGTTCGCACGCTCAAACAGGGCCATGAAGGCTGACCCAAAGGGAGTGACTCGCTCAAAGAAAGCCGATAACGTTCGTTCTCCACTCATCGCGTACCCGAACAGGAGCGCGAGAAAATCAATTGGTTCATAGCTGCCGAAGCGTCCGCGCACCAATTGGACTTGATGGGCGAAGGCTTCTAGAATCCCTTTCGTTGTGAGGTGCTGGGACAGGATGACGACTTCGGCGAACCACGCTGGCACCGAGGGACGATCTACGGGAGAGGTTTGGACCTCTATGCTCGGGTTGGGTATCATACTCAGAGAGACCTCCTTGTGAGAGTATGGTTTGTTTCCCTCTCATTAGATGTCTCTTTTCTTTTTATGCTGCTAGCTTGCTGTCAGCTCGTTGCGTATCCCGTGGGAAGAGCCAGTTTATGTGTCAAACGACATATCTTCTGCCAGATAAAGGGTTGTTACGCAACCTCGCTGATAGTGGGAAAAAGCACTTCCGCTGGAAACGTGCCAATGTACTCAACAAGCCACGTTGCTTTCTCGATGGTCTCCGATCGGTTGCTTGAATCAGCAAACTTGCGTAACAACCGATAAAGTGCCAAATTGCCAGATAACTTGGCGCGATAACGAGAAACGCTTAGGAAACAACAGGTATGATGCCTAATTTTATTCTCCAGCGATGTTTCGCCAGATTATGTGTCACTGCTTGTCTGCTTACAGCCGCTAAAACCATCGGCATATTATCTTGCAAAGCCGCCAAGAATTCAGGTAAATGACACTTTTCAAGACTATAGGAATTTGAGAGAGGATACGAACCAGGAGCAGGTTCTCTCTAGTGGGTCACTTGCCAAGTCCTATGGCATTGCCGATGTGCCGGTAATACCGCACGGAACGAATGCGTCGCGGCAGCACGTATTGAGTGGTCGCTCCTGATCCTCCCTGCCGGTGACGACGGGCATACGCCCGATCACAGCGGGCATGGCGCTTGCCTCCCCAGGTGAATGGCGTGGGATGACGATTCCACCCTTCGATCGTGTCAGCAAGCCAATCTTTGAGGATCTCCACATCGTAGATATGATGTCCCTCCAAAGCTCGTCGGATGATAATGCGCTGCACGGATTCGGCCATGTTGAGCCAGGAACCAGCACAAGGCGTGTACAAGAGCCCAATGCCATGTTCTCCACACCAACTCACCAGATCGCGACTGTAGTGGCCTGCGAGATTATCCAAAATGAGCAGCATACGCAAGGGAGGATACATCCGATCCAGTTGCTCCGCCGCAGGAAACGGGTCCCAATCTTGCCACCGCCGCCCTTCTGGCACCAGTTCTGGGGCAGGCGGACATTGCTTGAGAATGGCCTCCAATTCCTCCTTGAGCCAGGGATGCAAGATGGCATTCGTGCTTTGATCAACGGGTTTGGCTCGCAGTTCACCAGTGGCTGGCCGCGCACAAGGTCAAGAATTTGCAGGTCTTGCCACGAATGTATTGATGGTCCTGGCGGCCCGGAGTTCCCTCTAGCTGCCAGGCGTAACCAGGAAGAGGAATAGTTTGATAAGGACCTGCCTCATCTTACACCACAAGGGTAAACCGAGCCGTTCTGCCAGCACATAGGCTCGCTCTATCGCCGTTTTTTTTCCTGTGTAGAGGGATCTTCCTTTTGATAGACCGTCCCGTCTTTTCCTTTTTTGAGCGTTCTGCCAGTATGGCACCAGGTGCGATCTTTCTGCCAACTGTAGCCAGCCTCGTGCAACGTATGCAGGATCGTGAAAGTGCTTACCTTTGGCAAGCCATCGCTGGCCTGACGCAAGGCGCGTTGCAGCAACGTGAGTGACCAGGTTGCCGTGGCATCCTCCTTGCGGTCAGGAGTTCGGTGGGCCTCTTGCAAAATCCGTGTCCGTTCCGCTGGCCCGTACGTTCGATGGGGTCCCAGCCTGGGCAAATCGTCCAGGGCTAAGATTCCCAAGCTGTTACATCGCCTGGTCACCTTTGTGACTGGATCGTGGCCTTTCCAGCCGGCGAGGCGTGCTGCGCGCACTCAAGCTTTTCCCCTCAGCCACTGCCAGTAAAGCCACTGCTCGCTGATGGCGGATACGCGGCTCACTTGAGGCTCGACTCACTCGCTGTAATTCCTTCTGTTCCTCTTCGGTCAATGCTCTCAACGGTTCCGATGCTAAACGCGACATCTCCGGGCTCCGTCCATATGGTTTTCCTCAGCTTCTCACATTCCTGTCGCAAATGGCAAGTGACCCACTAGTTCGTATCCTCTCTTCTGCACCTTCTATTCTTGTTCAGGTTGAGCTTCTTCTGCCGGTTTGCCCCAGGGGAATACCGTCGGCTCCTCAGCAATGTGGATCATCTCTGTGATCGGTTCGGGCTTTCGGTTGAAGGAGGGCTTAATCTCCAGACGATCATGATGAGCCTTGATCTCATCCTCATGCGTCTCGAGATAGGCATTGATGGCCTCCTTGCGGCCACCCACTAGCTTCTGAATGGCGAGGGTGGTAATGTACCAGCGCTCTAACGGACGGCGCGTTTCGTTCCACTGCATGAGCGTATACACTGCTCGTCGATAGCGCTCATTGCCCGCTTCAGGGGCCTTCATCCCCGCGAGTTGAGAGGTTTTCATGGCCGCGTAGCGTTCGCTATCGTGTCGTCTCGCCTGGTTGCGCAAGTGACGCGCCTCTCGCTCACCTGCTGCTAAGAGATAGGTTAACAGATCTGAAACTCCTGTCAGGGCCATGCCTTCCCGTAACAGGACCGTCGTCTCTGCTGGGAGGTTCAGCTGCTCCAGGTTGAGCGAAACCTTTCCATCCTGCCGCACCACACTCCCCTGCATCTGGTCTCCCAGAAGTTCTTGCTTCTCATACGCCGCAAAGGCTCGGCGCAAGAGTTCGTCATCTTTGACTTCGCGTTTGACCTGGCGGGCGATCTCTTCCCGCAGATCATCACCCCAGGCCCGCGTCTGGATCGTCGGCTTGAAGGTCGAGTAGCCGGTTTTGTTCTCTTTCGCCGCTTTCTTTCGACCTTTCTTCAGCACATTCTTCAGGAGGAGCTGCTCCGGATGGGTGTTCTCCACCCATGTTTCATACTCCTTGCGGAACTCATCGAGGACCGTCACGCCAGGCTGCCCTAACCGCACGCCCTGGCGGCCATCAATGTTGCCATCTTTATCCGCAATCTTATAATCCGCGTAATTGGCATGACTGGCATAATTGAGTCGGATCTGCTCGACCTCTTCAGGTGGGGTCCCATCTTCCACTCGCGGCTCCAGCACAAAACGATGGCCCTGAATCTGCGCCATGTACGTGATGTCGGCCACCGGCGGGGGCGCATACCAGAAGCAGGCAATGCGGGCATACATTCCCCGAAAGTTATGCACGCTGACTTTCTCGCGCGTGGCACGCACCAGTTCCTCCAGATCGCCGTAGCGCCGTTCCACCGCCTCGTTGACCGCCTTGCCATACTTCTGACTGACCTGCTCAATCTCCAGGCCCGTACAGTCCACCAGGGAACGCAGCCGCTGGACGGTCTCCACCACCAGAAACGCTCGCACCAGCGTCGGGATTTCATAGCGTTCCGACTCGCGACCTCGGCCCTTCACCTGTCCCTCAAACCAGACGGTATAGGGCTCCTTCACACGGAATTCCCCGGTTTTCATGATCTCGGCCAGGCGACGACCGGTACAGACCGCGATGCCCACGACCAGGTCTGCCCACTCTGGCGAAAACAACAAGGAGAGCGCCCGCTCCACCAGGGCATCAGGATCTTTGAGCAAGACCTGCTGCTTCAACCGCTCCTGCGTCACCCCCTGTGCGCGCGCGTTCATCTGCACCCATTCTCCCTCCGAGAGATTGAACACCCGCAGCCCGATATGTTCTCGTTCATTCGTCCGCGGATTCTCCCAGCTATTCTCCTCCGTCATTGGCAACAGACGAATCAAATGCCGCAGCTGCGTGATCGGTTTACGCAGAGAGTCACCAGACAATCCCCGCTGCGTCTTCCACCACTCCAGTTCACGCTCCCACAGCGCTCGCAACTGGGACTCCTGCGCCACCGTGGCACGGCTCACCACAGGCTCTAAGACTTCGTTCCAGCGCCGCTGGACCCATCCCAAAACAGTCGCCATCTGCTCCTCCTTGGTTCAAAAACAACATGTCTTACACACAGTGTAAAATGTCACTCTGTTACTGTCAAGTAGTAACTATATTTTATTCTTTGAAGCATGTGGTAAATTGGGCACCATCTGCACGAATATTGAGATATCATGTAGGAAATCAGCGCAAAATCTAGGAATCGACTGACGGACATCTGGAGAAACTGCTCCTCATCTGAAGTGCGAGCGTGATATACTTGTCAATACATTGTTCGCGACTGCTGCTCTCGGGAAACACCGTGGTTTCTTGCCTTTTTGGGGAGTTAGTGGAAGCGGAATACTTGAGCGTCCATCTACCAAAAAGGTAAGGGAAATGTCGCAGATCACGTTCGCTGATTTTGTCGAGACAACATTCAAAAAATTCAATATCCCAGGCGTTGCCGTAGGGGTATGGGCTGATGGCAAGGAGATCTCTGCCTGCCACGGAGTGACGAGTGTCGATAATCCACTCCCCATCGATCAGAACACCCTATTTGCTCTCGGTTCGATTACGAAGTCTTTTACCGCAACCACCCTGATACATCTGGTCGCAGAAGGAAAGGTCGAACTCTCCGCGCCAGTCCGCCGCTATCTTCCAGAGTTTCAGTTGAAAGATCCACAAGCTGCAGAGAACATCACGGTACTCAACCTGCTCAACCACACCTCCGGGCTCGACTGGCGAGTCAACGTCGACACTGGCGAAGGGGACGACGCCTTGCAACGCTACGTGGCGAAGATGGCTGAAGTTGATCTGATCGCCCCTCTTGGGAGCCGGGTCTCCTACAGTCAAGCGGGATATAACCTGCTCGGACGTCTCATCGAGAACGTCACGGGCGTCGCATTTGAGCAGGCTGTTGCGCAGCTCCTCTTCGAGCCACTGGGGCTGTCGCACAGTTTCTTCGCACGCGATGATATCATGACCCGGCGCTTCGCGGTCGGACACGACCGCGCTCAAGACGGGACACTGTCCATTGCACGTCCGTGGCGGCATTCGCGCGGCGATGCCCCTGGTGGGGGCATCGCCTCCTCGGTGGCAGACCTGCTGCGCTGGGGCCGGTTCCATCTGAGTGACGGTTGCACAGAAAGCGGCATTCAGGTCCTCCCCACACATGTGCTACGGCAGATGAAGGAGCCCACGGCTCAGTTGCGAGCGAGTTCCCTTGGCGACGCCATTGGTCTCTGCTGGTTCCTGCGCGACGTGGACGGCGTGCGCACCGTTGGACATGGCGGCTCGGCAAACGGCCAGTTCTCCGAGTTGCTTCTCGTTCCTGAACGCAATTTCGCCGTCATCTCGCTGACCAACGCTGGCCCAGATGGTATCCCGTTCAACCAGGCCATCGTCAGATTCGCGCTTGAGCACTATCTGGGACTCGTCGACCGCGACCAGGAGCCCATCCCGTTTGACGCGGCGCGGGCCAGAGAGATTGCCGGAACCTACGAGAATGAGATGATGACGTTCACCATCGACACGGTTGGGGCCGGGCTCAGGCTCGCGGTTCGGATCAAGCCAGAGATCCGCAAGGCCTCCAAGAACGCACCGCCCCCGGACCCCGAGCCTGCCGATTTCGGCTTGCTGCCCGGCTCATCCAACGAGTACATCATCACCAGCGGTGAACTCAAGGGGCAACGCGGCTTTTTCACCCGCGACACGAGTGGCGTGGTCGTGGGAGTAGACCTCGCTGGCCGGTTATTCAGTCGGGTTCCACTCTCCTCCGAGTAAGTCCAGGAGAAAGAGGTACCGCTCACTTTCCAGAAAAAAGTCAGTGTGTTTCACGCCTCTCGGTGGTCACTGTCCCTTCCTTGTGGCTGGTGACAGTGATCCTACCTCTCCCTCCTTCTTTAAAGCGCCGACAACATCCCAGTCTCCATTCCCCTTTTTGACCCATCGCTGTCCGGTATTGGGGGTCGTCGTTTTGCGTCTGTCGTGGGACTTGAACCGCAGGACTCCACCATGCGCATACAAGCACAATCAGGACATTCCACGGTATTGTCAACTTGCTAACAAACGAAAATTTCTGACATACTGATGGCATGAAACCATCATCTGTTTCCCCTTACAAAGGGTTCCGCTTCCCACCTGAGATTATTGGTCACTGCGTGTGGCTGTATTTTCGGTTCTCGCTCAGTTTCCGTGATCTCGAAGAGATCATGGCTGAACGTGGAATCAGCATGACCTATGAAACAATTCGCCAGTGGTGCCTGAAATTCGGTCAGCAGTATGCCAATACACTCAAGTATCGCTCTGGTAAGCTGGGAAACAAGTGGCATCTCGATGAGGTGTTCTTGAAAATCAATGGAAAGCAACACTATTTGTGGCGTGCTGTGGATCAGTATGGCAATGTCCTTGATATTCTGGTGCAGAGTCGGCGCAACAAAAACGCTGCCAAGAAGTTTTTTCGCAAGCTCCTCAAAGGGCTGCAATATGTGCTGCGAGTGATCATTACAGATACGCACGCTAGTTACGGTGCCGCCAAAAAAGGGATTATGCCAGGAGTCGAGCACCGCCAGCACAAAGGGTTGAATAATCGGGCTGAAAACTCACATCAACCAACACGGCAACGAGAGCGGACGATGCGCCGCTTCAAATCTCCTGGCCATGCCCAACGCTTTCTTTCCGCCTTTGGCCCTCTTTCCGATCATTTCCGTCCCAGACGGCATCGTTTGCGAGCAGAGGAGTATCGAGCCCTCATGCAGAAGCGATTCCGGGTATGGAATGAATTGACAGGGATGAAAGCAATCGCATAGCGCTTCATCATCCGCTCTCCATATTTTGCCTTTCCCTTTCTTCCTCGTCATTCCCAGAAAAGCTCTTCATTTCCTTTGATAAGTTGACAATACCCCATGCAGGATTATGCCAAGGTGGTCCGTTGACTCGTTGATGAAGTCTATCCCCATGCCGAGTACATTCGCCTGGTCCAGGATAATCTGAATACCCATACACCTGCGGCGTTCTACGAAACATTCCCGTCAAGTGAAGCTCGTCGCATTCTGCAACGCCTGGAGTTCCATTCCACGCCAAAGCACGGAAGCTGGTTGAATATGGCTGAGATCGAGATCGCCATTCTGGAGCGCAACGCGTTGTCACGCCGCCTGGAAAACGAGGATGTTTTGCGTCGTCGTGTGTTGGCGGTGGAAAATGAGCGTAACAAACAACGGCGTGGCATTTCCTGGCAATTCACTTCGTGCGATGCACGTCGTAAGCTTGAGCGGCTCTATCCTGTGAAGGAGTTCTTATCGGATTTTCCTCACGGTTCTGTTTGATCTTGACAATGAATCGAACATGCATTAATATAACGCCTACGGATATATCATAATCGGATATATTTTTGCGCACTGCTTTCTTTCTTCATTTCTCATCGGAAAGGAGTTCCCTTATGCCCATTCGTGCCGTGATCTTTGATATTGGTGGAGTGCTCCTCCTCGAGACCCCTGAGGACTTGGCAATGAAATGGACGAGACGACTTGGTCTCAAAGATGGGGAATTTATGCAGTTGTTAGTCGCGTCCGGAGTCATTGGCCCTGCGAACGTTGGCGCCATCACGGAAGAGGAACTTTGGGGACGACTGGGAATGATCTATCATCTCGATGATGACCAACTGCGCGAATTTCGAGATGACAACTGGGCCATGCAAGAACCCAACATGAAACTCATTCACTTTCTTGAGAGTCTGCGGCCACGCTACAAACTGGCGACATTGAGTAACGATTGGCCGGGAGCCCGCGAGCAGCAGAACCGCATGTTTCAGTTGGAGGAAATGCTAGGGATAGAGGTTATGCTCTACTCCTGCGAGGAGGGGATGCAGAAACCGGATACGGACTTTTACCTACTCGCCTGCGAGCGCCTTGGGGTACACCCGGAAGAAGTGGTCTTCATTGATGATCGCGAGCAGTGTGTAAAGGGCGCGCAACGAGTGGGTATGAAAGCTATCCTCTTCAAGGATACCGACCAGACCATTGCCGAAGTACAAGCGTGCTTGGAAGCTTCAGAAAGCAGCGAGACCTGTAGGATACCTCTCAAAGATGTGCTTACAAGTAGGGATATGCAGCTCTGCCCATCGGTTGACATCACCAAAAGCGGGACAGATCCACATTTGAGGGCAAAATCGGCTCGCTTCGTAGGGCATTTCCTCTGAAAGTCCCGAATGGATGACTTTCATTCGGGGTGGTGCATCTTGGATGCATGGGATCTTACCACTATCATAGAAAAATATAGAAGAACAAATCGGAGAAAAATATGGAAGAACAAATCGGAAGCAAAGCATTACGACCCAACCCCGCGCTTGAACCCTTGAAGGTGTTAGTGGGGCAATGGCAAACCACCGGGTCTCATCCCTACCTTCCCGGGATAATCTTGCATGGCCGTACAACTTTTGATTGGCTTGCTGGCGGCGCGTTCTTGATCATGCACACAGAGATTGACCACCCTAGTTTTCCTGACGGGGTTGCGATTTTTAGCAGCGATGATGTGGCGAAAACCTATTTTCAGCTTTCCTTTGATGAACGCGGCATCTCCAGAAAATACGACATGACCATGACAGGAAATCAGCTCAAGTGGTGGCGTGATGAGCCCAGTTTTTCTCAGCGATGCACCATGACCATAGAAGACAACGGCAACAAGATAGAAAGTCAGGGTGAAATGTCACGAGAGGGAGCAGCCTGGGAGAAGGACCTTGCACTGACGTACGTACGAGTAAGGTGACACATTCGCACCTCTCTCCCTTCCCAATGGGTAATACATCTGTTCGCATACAGAGAACAGTGGAGCGAAAAAAACATCCAGTCATGCTTTATTGGCTTGTCCGTAAATATGACTGAATGTTCTTTATTGAGGACGACATATGCATATCAGAAGGCTGATATTACTATGCTGTAAACTTTGCCAATAGACTGTTGGGTTTATTGGTAATTACTCTGGTAGACTTTATCCAAATTTTCAAACAACAAGATCTGGCTATGCTGCAAAAGTGAGCGTGTCCACGAGGTGATCAAAAAGCACCCGTGGAATTTGAACGGTGTCGCCTTCATCTGACGACACCGAAAAAAAGGTGGAGGGCCACAGATGCTGGCGGACAAAGGCAAGCGTATCGGAAAAGGTGGGCAAGGCTTTGGTGTACCAAGCCGTCTGACGAATGGGAAAGGGGTGCTTCCCCAACAACTGCTGCGCAAAAATGGTCACGAGCGAAAAGAGGCCCAGGAGAGCAGGTGTGGTGCGCATAATCGCCAGATCCGACCATTGGCGTTGGGTCTCCACGCCCAAATGAGCACGCACCTCGTGAAACGTCACTTCCAGCGTCCAACGCAAGACAAACCACTCGACGATCTGGACTGCCAGTGCCTCTTGATCCGCGCACAGCAAAGCCATCGGCTCGTATTGGCCTTGGGGATCGCGAACGAGCACCCAGCGGATGGCAACTGGAGGAACGGGAGATTGATACCACAGAGCCGTGCCCGTGGCAAGCTCCATCTCTCGCTTGGTTCCTCCATACCAGCAAAGAGTGTGTTTCTTCCATTGTGTGGTGGAAGCGATGAGGCGGGCAGAAAGCTTGGGCTGGGCTTGGCCTTTGAGAGCATTCCTCCCTCGTTTCCCGGCTTCACGCGCGGCAGCGGGCTCGTACAAGCATGCATCCAGACGCAAGCGTGTGAGGATGCTCGCGCTGGGCAAGCGACTCACGTTCAGCAGCAACGAGAGCACAGCATAGGTGCCATCAGCCACGATCACCAGGCGTCGTGCAGGCAGCCAGCCAGCGAGTGACTTGCAGGATCATCTGCCAGGCCCAATCCGTAATGGTTTTGTGTCGCATGTTGCGTTCTTCGTGATAGCGCTCCGATGGAGCCAGCGCGGTCAAAAAGGGCAAGGCCCAGACCCGCTGTGCCCAGGGAATTGGCGTGAGCAGCAGTATCGAGATCCAGCGCAACCCATTTGTTGCGCACAAAGAACTCTTTGCTCGAACGAACGGGATCACGAGAGACCCCGCGTGCCGCAATCTTGCGACCTCGTCGGCGCTCGATAGTTTCGTCGATCCCCAGGATCACTGGCTCAGTTGCGGCAACAAACAGAGACACCAGCAGCACCAGCAGGCGGCGACTGAGTTCTCGCGAGGACCAGATGGCACGACTAAGCACACGGTGATAGTTCTGGAAGTGCTTTTCCTCGGCACATCCCATCACGCGCAAGATGGCGGTAACCGTTCGCTCACCAGGAGCCAAAATCGCCCCAATCAGCAGCACTTTGGCCCATTCCCAAATCCTTTCGCTAAAAGCGGTTTCAAAGTGGCGCAACACGTGTATAATCCTTTTAGGCAGCGTCTGCATCTCTCTTTTTTCCTTGGTAAGAATTTTGAGAGAAGCTTACTCTGCCTTTCGTTTTTTGTCTAGTAATTGGATAAAGTCTACCTCAGAGCATCCCTAACATCTCCCACCTTTCTCGCGGAGGGTTGTCACATGGAGAAGGCATCACCACCCATTGGAACAGTTTGCAACGGCTGTTTGGTATACGAGCAGCAGGGCCAGCACCTGACCGTACTGCTCGATACCCCGTCCTGGTATACCTGGCTGGAAACGGCCACCACTTTCACCTTTACCTGCGATGAGGGAACCTTTCTGGAGCAGGGCCTGCGAGGACCAGTGACACTGGTCTCGGCTCCTGCTGGCTCTGGCAAGACCACCCTGCTGGCCGAATGGGCTGCTACGGCTACGAAGCCGGCGGCCTGGCTTTCCTGCGAGGAGGCAGAGAACGACCCGGCGCGTTTCCTTTCCTCACTCATCGCTGCTCTGGCACGCGTCGACGCACGCCTGGACAGCGCGGCTCAGACGGATTGGCCCTGGCATCCCCACGAGCACGAACAAGTGCTGACTCGCCTCCTTAACGACCTTGAGCGCCTGCTCCAGCACGACACTGTCTTGATCCTGGATGACGTTCACGCTCTCACGACCGAGGTGAGTCAGGCCCTCCTGTTGTTTCTGCTGAACCATCTCCCCTCGCGTCTGCATCTGCTGCTCGGCACACGGGTGGACCTACCGAGACTTGCACGCTTGCGGGCGCGTCAGCAGATCTGTGAACTGCCCAGAGAGGCTCTGGGGTTTCTATCCGCTGAAGTTGAGGCGTTTGCACACGCGATGGGGCTCCCGCTCAGTTCTGAGGCGATCCGTCTGCTGGAAGAGCAGACGGAGGGCTGGATTGCTGGCATCCAATTGTTGACGCTGGCCCTACGCGGGTATATCGATGCTGCAGAAGTGCTCCAGACGACGGGGGTAACTCATCGCTTTCTCCTGGATTATGTGTGTGAAGAAATCCTGCTGCGGCAACCACCGGAGATGCAGCGCTTTTTGCTCGGACCAGCATTCTGGAGCGACTCACCGGGCCGCTCTGCGAGAGCGTTACTGAAGAGTCTGGTGGCCAGCGGAAGCTCGCAACCCTGCTCCAGGAAAACCTCTTCGTCAGTGCGTTGGATGACACAGCTACCTGGTATCGCTACCATCCGCTCTTCGCCGAAACGCTGCGCACCCTGCTCCAGCAACAGGAGCCAGCGCTGGTGCCGGAACTGTATCGTCGAGCCAGTCGCTGGTATGAACAGCATGGGTGGGCAGAGGAGGCCTGTGAGTATGCGTATCAAGCTTCCGACCTGCCTCACGCAGCACACTTGCTGGCGGAGTTGGTGCCATCTTTCGTGGAACAGGAAAGCTTGTGCGCCTGAGACACTGGCTGGATCGGCTTCCGCAGGAGGTCATCGCGGCCTCGGTGTATCTCTCCCTTGCCTTGATCTGGACCCAGCCCCTACGCACGTCGCAGCCGCCTGACCCTGAAGGGGTCATCAAGCACCTCACAGGGCTGCTCAAGACGCATGAAAAGGACGATCCCGAGGCACAGGCAGAACTGCAACGAGAGCTGGCGTTGCCTGTTGCAACGCTGGATCTGGCCCGAGGGGATATCCCGCAGGCGCTATCCCGCGCTGTGGAGATGACGCGTTCGCTCACGGGCCCCGAGACAACCTGGAGTCGGTTCACCCTCTGGCGCCAGCGCGTGCTCCTTGGAGCTGCCTATCATGTCAGTGGGGATTCGGAGCAGACCTTGCGGCAAGCCTTGCCTGAGGGCTCACCCAGCCCCAATTTCGTGGTCGTCGCCAGTCTTGATGAGCTGTACGAGGAGCTGGGGCGATTACGCGAACTGGGACGGCTCTATGAGGACTTGTTCCGCGCGCTCGCCTGGCACCACCATCTCCCGTCCCTGGCTCTCGCCATGGCGCATCAGCGCTATGGAATCCTGTTGTATGAGTGGAATCGCCTGCAAGAAGCGGAGTCCGAGGCGACGCAATCCCTCGAACTGGTTCCACACCTGGATCTTGCTCGTGCCAGCAGGGGCTGGCACTACTCGGACTCGGAGTCCTGGCGCGTGTGGCCCTGGCGCAAGGCAACATTAATCGAGCCAGGCAGCTCCTGGAGAGCGAAGCGTTTGACGTGGCGCAGTTTCCCGTTCCCCAGGCGAGCAAAGACGTGTTGATCCTGATTTCCGTCCGCCTTGCCCTGCGTTGCGGGCAGCTTGATCCTGCCTTGCAGTGGGCCTCGACCTGCGGGTTACACTCTGACGATCCGCTCACGAGCCCCCTGGGGAAGGGTCGCTACGCGGGCTATGTCACGTTGGCGCGGGTTTTGATCGCACGTGGACGAGGCCACCCGAATGCCCTGGCGCTCTCTCAAGCACAGATTCTTTTGGACCATCTGCTGGAGATCGCCGTTGGGACAGGTGCTCATGGTCGGCTCATTGAGATCCAGATGCTGCGCGCGCTAGCGCTGCACGCCCAGGGCAAGACCAGGCAGGCGCTAGCCACCCTGGGCCCTATCCTCGCTCAAGCCGAGCCAGAAGGGTATCTGCGCCTGTTTGCCGATGAAGGCGAGGTGATGGGGCACCTGCTCGCGCTGATGGTCCCCTTTACCACCGCCTCGCCTGACTACCTTCAGCGCATCCAGGCGGCGATCGTGCCCGTCTGGCAGACCCAGCCCGATGCCGCGACGCAACCAGTACCACGCTCGACGCTCTATGAGCCGCTGAGTGCACGGGAGTGGGACGTCTTGCAACTGGTGACCGAGGGCCTCTCCAACCAGCAGATCGCCGAGCACCTGGTACTCAGCCTGTATACTGTCAAACTCCATGTCAAGCATCTCCTGGCGAAACTGGGCGCCACGAATCGCACCCAGGCCGTGGCCCGGGCACGTGCCTTGCACATCCTCCCTCCCTCCCTCCTGAGGAGGACATGATCCCCACGAAATACCTCTTTCGAGGGAAGACAACCTAGCTTTTTTGCGTTAGATTCTGCAATAGAAAGAACATTAACAATATGTTATATCTCCTATTGTAGAATGCAATAGGAGAAGAGGAAAGGAACGTGTATGCACGAACATGGGACGGTGCGCCGGGGAGGCGCTGCGTTCATCTGGAAATGGGGAGTGATCTGTGGGGCCGTGCTGGGCGCGATCCAGATCATCATCTCGCTGCTCTCCCCTGGATCGCTCAAGACAATCATTGACGTTCTGGTGTGGCTGGTCGCGTTTTTCGTGATCGGCCTGTTCGCCACTCGCCAGACCGGCAGGGTTACAACCGGCGCGCTGGTCGGACTGGTCGCGGGTCTGATCGGCGGCCTGATCGCGGTGATCTTTGCCATTGTGCAAATCGCGACCAATGGGCAGGTCACGCAGGCCCTCAATCAAGCCGGGCAGCGTGGTGGGAGTCTCTCGCTAGGTGTATTACACACGATCGTCATCGTTCTCATCGCTCTCAGCCTGATCGTGACCCTCGCCTTAGAGCTCGGTCTGGGAGTGGGCCTCGGCGCTCTGGGAGGTCTGGTCGGACGGCGCCTTGTCAGGCCAGCCACGTCCACCCCCGTTGCCGATCCGGGATGGACCCCACCGTCCCCTCCCTTGCCTTGTTCACCGGCCAGACATCGAGCCTGGGCTGCCCTTCTGAACCTCGCGTTCGCGGTGCTGGGGATTCTCGCGGGAGCAGTGCTGGCCATTCTCACGGCCGGTCTTCTCATTAACGCCCAGGCCAATGCCATGCAAACGACGACCAATGGCTGGAATATCAGCTTGCAATGTGGCAAGGCCAGCAATGGCATCCTTCTGCAAGCCGCCTGCGCCCAGACCCTCCCCATGGTCAACCTGCCGCAAGAGGCGGTGTACTGGACGGCGACGGTGGATGGGGCGGATCAGACGCTCACTGGAGGGCATAACTACCTCCTGCACTTCCCACCGGGAGGGCTGCCGCCCAACCAGGCCTTCTGGTCGCTGACCATGACCAACACGCAGGGCCAGATGGTGGCCAATCCGAGCAACCGCTACAGCGTCGGTGACCGGTCGGGCCTGGTGCCCAACACCGACGGCTCCATTGACATCTACATCCAGCAGGCCGCCCCGGCGGGGCACGAAGCAAACTGGCTTCCGGCCCCCGGCGGGTACTTCAAGCTCTGGCTCCGGGTCTATCAGCCCGGTGCGGCTATCCTCAGTGGCGCGTACCACGTGCCGCCTATCGTGGAGGTGCACTAATGGCGCACATGGAAAACCAGGAACCGAACAATCAGGAGAGCGCGGCTGCGTCCAGCTTCTCGCAGACCTCGCAGACTCGGACGAGAAGCTGGTGGAAGGTTCCCCTGCTCACCTTCGCCGTGACCGTCCTGGTTGTGTGGGGAGTCGGCGCCTTCGCTTACCCCTACCTCTATACGCGTCTCATCTACAACGGGTTGGAGAACGCGGTCGTCCAGCACGGCATAAGCCCAGGCAGTTCCTCTGGCATTCCCATCAATACGCTCTATACGATGCCCACCCTTGCTTCCCCCTCGCAGTCCAACGCCCTGGGGAGTACCGGGAACCACGACACGCTCTACACTGGGGGCTGGCTCGATCTGAGCACAGGGCCGGAAGTGTTGCACGTACCGGACATGGCTGGCCGCTATTACAGCATCCAGTTGACGGATCCGTGGGGAACGGACTTCGCCTATGTGGGCCGGCGCACCACCGGGACGCAGGCTGGCGACTATCTCATTAGCGAACCCGGCTGGCAGGGAAAGGTGCCGGTTGGGATGAAGCGGATCGTCTCGCCGAACAATACGGTGTTGCTGATCGGACGCACGCTCGTGGAAAGTGACAGCGACCTGGCCACGGCCTATGGACTGGCGAAGCAGATCCAGCTCACACCGCTAAGCCAGTGGCAACCCGGCCAATAGCACCCCAGTGGCCTACCTTTTGGAAAGAGTGAAGGATGAACTGATGAACGCGATCGAAACCAACCAATTAACCCGTGCCTTCGGCAGCCTGGTGGCTGTGGACGACCTGACACTTGCCATTCCAGAGGGGACCGTCTTTGGTTTCCTGGGACCGAATGGCGCAGGCAAAACGACCACCGTGCGTCTGCTCTCGGCCTTGATTGCCCCCACGCGCGGCAGCGCTACGGTGACGGGATATCGCCTGGGCGCGCAAAATGAGGCTATTCGGCAATCCGTTGGGATTCTCACTGAGACGCCGGGGTTGTATGACCGACTGAGCGCCTGGCAGAACTTGCTGTTCTTTGCAGAGTTGTATGACCTCACCGCCGAGCGAGCCGCCTCTCAGGTCGAACGCTACCTGCATCTGCTCGATCTCTGGGAGAGGCGCGACGACAAGGTCGGTGGCTTCTCGAAAGGCATGCGGCAGAAACTAGCGATTGCCCGCGCCTTGCTGCACGAACCAAAGATCATCTTTCTGGATGAGCCAACGTCTGGCCTCGATCCTGAAGCAGCGCGGGTGGTGCGCGACTTCATCAAGCAATTGCGGACGGAGGGACGGACCATCTTTCTCACCACGCATAATCTACCAGAGGCCGATGAACTCTGCGATCTCATTGGGGTGTTTCGCTCACGGCTCCTGCGCCTGGACACCCCAGCGAATTTACGCCTTGTCATGTTTGGCATGGGGACCCAGGTGCGTGTCGCCGGTGACGCGACCCGCTGGATAGAGACCGTTCGTGTCCTGCCCAGAGTACTGGTCTGAATTCACCTCGCTACTCCTCAAATTAGGAGGAAACGACCTGGTTCGCGACATGCTTAAGCGCGTCATTCAACGCCATCCAACGCTCTCTGAGGTCTGGTTTCAGCTAGCCTCGTGTTCCGCATATAACGACCATTTTGTGGCCGCGCACCAGCAATATAGTCGGGCCATTAAGTTCACCCCCAACAACGCTTTTGCTTACGCCATGCGGGCCCTGTGTGACATGGAGATGAAGCACTTTAATAGCGCGCTTGTCGATTGTCGCAGAGCCATCGCGCTTGATCCCGAGCACTATCTACCCTGGCAGACGCGCGGCAACATTTTTCTGGAACTCGGTCAGCCTGAGCGAGCCTACCAGGCTTTCACCCAATTAATTGAGCTACGACCAAATAATGCGTCAAGCTGGCAGAAACGCGCCCTGGCCTCCTATCGAGCTCACAACTACGTGCAAGCCATTGACGACTGTACCCGAGCACTCGCGCTGGATGCACAACTCGCCGAGACCTACCTTACCCGAGCGCAAAGCCACAAAGAACTCGCTCACCTTGCCGAATCCGAAGCCGACTATCAAGTCTACCTGAACCTCCAACCTGAAGATGCAAAGCTACTATAAGGCTCTGAGTTAAGGAGCGACCCAATTGGCCGCAGGGGAGATAAGTTCGGTCCAGTTTCGTGAAAACTGTGCCGCAATTATCTACTTTGCGGCAAACACGATCGTTCCTTAACGGAGGGCCTAGAAGCTCTACCTCATTGACAGAGCGTATGTGAGCATGTTCCTGATCATATGCCCACGTCCAATGTCAAGAGGGGGAAATGAGGGTATCCTTCTCCTTTTCACCACCATCGTTGCATTCTATCTGCGCAACGAGCAGCTCAAATACCGAGACTCCCTGATCTTATCAAGAGCATTTCGCACCATTTTCCTGATCAGGTAAGTGGCAGTGTGTGTCCAGTTCAACGTCTCCAGCCTTGGGGTGCCAGCTCCATCGGAGGCCACTTCGACTGCTCCGTCGAGCACTTTGATGGCGGTCTGATCGTCGATCGCGTACGTTGGCATGGGTAGCCTCGCAGCCCACTTCTCTGCGTTGGCCAGGGAAGCGTCCGGGTGATCCTCGTGATCCAGGTGCGGAATCAACGCAAAGTCAACCAGTCCCACTCCCTGAGCCGTGACCAAGATCCTGCTGATTTCTCCCTGGGGTGTGGCGAACACGATGTCTTCCGACGTGAGCGCTTCACCGCTGCCCCTGCGCGGATCACGGTAGGTCTCGCCGAAGGTGGCCACCGCCATGCTCCCGGCGCTCATCCCCACGTAGATCGTCATGAAGGGAAACACTGATGTGAGCAAGGAACCACGACCACAACGGGTCATGCCCAAACGTCGGGGTAATACCCGTGAACTCCGAGGATATGTTCCACTGGTGCAGCATTATGTCTCGTCAGAGGAGCTGCAGGAGCAAGATCTTCTGGAACAGCGGAAACGGTATGCTGCCTCTACTACTCACAGGCGAGAAGCCGCTCGATTTTCTCGGCGGTCCCGGAATTGCTACGAGGCGAGTAAATCAGGAGCCGCAGATCGCAGGAATCGCCCGCCTGGAGCAAGAAAAAATCAAGGGTCAGTTCTCCTACAAGCGGATGATGTATTGATTTCCATCCTTCTGGCCTGTTGAGTACATCATGACGGCCCCATAATTCCCGAAATGCCGGACTAATCCGAGAAAGTTCTGCGATCTGTGTGCCCCACCAGGGATCGTTGATGAAACGACCATATCCAGCGCGAAATTGCGCTAGAAACACTCGTGCTAATTTCTCCCATTCCTCGCTTTCTTTCCGCAACAAAGGAGGCGTGAATAATCTCCAGATCATGTTACGCTCTCGCTCAGACAGCGTGGCATAGTCGCCAAAAACGACGCGAAAGGCGGTATTCCAGGCCACGACCGTCGAACGGGGATCAACGACGCACACCGGGATGGTCCCAAGTTGCTGGAGAAACTGTTGGATGGTTGGGTTGATTGTCATTGGCGAAAACGTCTTGACGGGAGGTGGCTGGTTGAGTGCAAGGAAAAATAAATGGGCGCGTTCATCCGTGTCCAGTTGCAAGACGCTCGCCAGACTTTCTAACAATTGCACGGAGACGTGAATATCTCGCCCCTGCTCAAGCCTGCTGTACCACTCGGGGGTGACTCCGGCGAGCAGGGCCACTTCTGCCCTCCGTAAGCCCGGTGTACGCCTTCGTGTCCCTCTCGGTAATCCCACCTGCTCTGGCAATATGCGAGCGCGACGATTGCGCAAGAACGCGGCTAATTCGTGATGACGATCCAACTTCAACTGATTCATAGACATGAAGCATACTCCACTCAGTGATGTGACCGGAAACGGGAAGTGTTAGTTCCTGAATAAACTCGTATCTCGTTAAAATCTGTTCCCTATTATACACTCGTGATGGATGAAGTAAATGAACCATCACAGAAGTGTCTATGGAATTCCTCTTGCTCGAAAACCTGCTCACGCTTTACTCTTACGACCAAGAGGGCAATGAAAGAAGATTTTTCTATGCGTGTTTTTGTTACTGGAGCGACCGGACACATTGGCTCTCTTGTCGTAGCAGAGCTGCTTGACGCTGGTCACGAAATCTTAGGTCTTGCCCGTTCGGACACGTCTGTTGCTGCGCTCGTGGCTGCTGGCGCTCAAGTGCATCGTGGTGCTCTCGACGACCTTGACAGCTAGAAAGCAAAAGACGTCTGTTCGATCATGAACAGTTCTCAAGAAATCGAGGTAAAGCATGAAGGCAATTGTTCTCCACGAGTACGGCCCCGCGTCAGCACTTACCTATGAAGACGTTGAAGATCCCAAACCCGCCGCAGGTGAGGTGCTTGTGCGCGTCTCTGCCACCAGCATCAACCCTGCTGATTGGATGGTACGCTCTGGCGCAGTCAAGGACTTCATTCCGGTAGAGTTCCCCTACATCCCCGGCTGCGACCTCGTTGGCACCGTTGTCGAGGTAGGCGAGAGCGTCACCAGTTTCGAACCTGGCGACCGCGTCATGGCGATAGCTCTACATACCTATGCCGAACTATGTACCGTCAAAGCCACCGATCTCTCCAAAATTCCTGATGGCCTGGAGATGATCACCGCTGCCGCGCTTCCACTGGTCAACGTCACGGGCGATACGCTGATACGGCTTGGTGCCAACGTCCAACCCGGTCAGACCGTCCTCATCACCGGGGCGTTAGATTCTGTCGGTCGCTCAGCGGTCTTCGCGGCATCGGAGATCGGTGCTCGGGTCATTGCTGGCGTTCGCGGCAAACGACTTGATGCTGCCCGGCAACTTCCTGGCGTGAGCGAGACCATCGCCGTCGCTGATACCGTTGGTGGGAAGCTCGCTGACAAGTTACTTGCCAGGGTCAAGGAAGGTGGTACGTTTGGTTGTTTCCCCAAGCAAAACCCGCACGACGCCGCGCTTTATCCTACCGTCCACATCACTACCGTTTTTGGGCAAGTCGACCCCTCAACCAGGGCTGCGCAGATCTTGCGCTATGCAAAGGCAGTACGCGACGGCAAGTTGACGATCCCCATCGAGCGCATCATGCCGCTCGCTGATGCCGCCGAAGCACAGGGAATCGCCGAAAAGGGCGGTGTTGCCAAGATTATCCTCACCGCCTGAACACGAAGGTTATGAAAAGAGGGTGGTAGAGTTTTTGTATGAGAAGAAGAATGATTTTGTGAAAGGATGATGCCCTGTATGACGAATGTAGCAACCTCTGGCCAGATGAATTGGGTAGGGGCATGGTATGCGGCCCCCACACGAATGCTTTCGGCCACTCTGAGTAGCCGCACCTTGCGGCAGATTGTCCATCTGCACGCGGGTGGAGAACAGCTTCGGCTGCGCCTATCCAATCGCTATGGGGACGGACCGGTCACGCTCACTTCGGTCTCCATGGGGCAGGCGCTCCAGAGTCCAGTTGTGCGCCCAGGAGCCCAGACGGTGCAATTTGCGGGACAGCCAACCGTCACCCTGGAACCAGGTCAGGACGTGGTGAGTGATCCCGTCTCCTTGCGCGCCGAAGCGTTCAGCGATCTGGCGATCACCTTTGTTCTGGCCCAGGGAGAGAGCTTGACGGGTCACATGTTCGCGCAGCAAACCTCATATGTCTCCGGCCCTGGTGTCGTGACCGCAATCCCGGCAGAAGCTACGTTTTTTGTTTATCCTTTGCAGACCCCATCCTGGTGGTTGATTACGGGAATTGACGTAGTACCATCTGCGCCCTTGCACGCGGTTGTGGCTTTTGGCTCATCGACGACCGATGGCTTCGGCTCAACGCCCAATGCTAACCGACGCTGGCCTGATTATCTGGCTCACCGCTTGAGGGATGCTGGGGAAACACACTTTATGTCAGTCTTAAACGCGGGCATTGGTGGCAACCAGTTGACATCTTCCGAGGTCGCCACGGGGATGCCCCCATTCATGTTCGGAGAAGCCGGGAGCAAACGGCTGGCCTGGGATGCACTCACGCAGCCAGGTGCGACGGATCTCATCGTGCATATCGGCTCGAATGACCTGCGCATTGGGGTGGCGGGTGCCACGCTGATCAATGCGTTCCAGCGGGTGGCGCAGCAGGCGCGGAAAACCTATCGGCGGGTATTTGGGACAACAATTTTGCCCGGCGGCTATCCGCCTGAGCAGGTGGAGCAACGCCGACTCGTCAATACGTGGCTGCGTGAGCAGGGCCAGCAGTGGTTCGATGCGATCTTCGATTTCGCGACGCCGCTGGCTTCCCCTGATGACGAAGCTGTGCTCCATCCGGCCTACGATTCTGGCGATGGCATCCATCCTAACGATGAGGGCTACCGTTTGATGGCCGAAGCCGTGGATATCAACCAGTTGACCGGCAACCCCGGTCGAGAGGCATAAGGAAATGCTCCTGATGGTATTCTTCTCAGACAGAAGATTATGTTTGGGATTTGACCGTAAAAGCCCGCATACACGACAAGCTTAGCGTACCGTTTTTGTAAATCCCAGGATTCAGCGGGAGAAAATCGTATAATTCTGCGGATCGTTCTCAGGCCAAAAGCTCTTTCTTTCAAACCATGTGCCCACCCAGATAGCTGTACTGATTTCTCCCACTGAATCCTGGGATTTACAACACCTAGGGACCCCCGAACACGCAAAGTACCTTACCAAGGTCACGGACGAGTCTGATGGCTGGGAGACACTCGCGTCACAAAATCCGTAACGCTCGTAGAGCCTCCTGGCAGGATTCTCGCGATCAACTGAGAGGCTGAGGGCCGACCATCCCTGCTCGGCTGCGGCGCTCAAGAGGGCCTGAATGAGAGCGCCTCCGATGCCTACCACGAGCGTTTGAGTGGACGCTGATAGTCAGTTCTGGAATGGTTGCCGAGACCAAACCGTAGCCGGGCGATTCAGCAGGAAAGAGCCTATACCAAGCAGCACCGAGTGGCACGCCCTCCGCTTCTACGGCGATCCTTCCTACATCGCCCTTTCTTCCCCAGCCAGCCAGGTATTTCTGGTTAGCTGGCAGCGAAAGCGCCTTTTCCCGCCCTGTCGCCCGCATCGTGTCATCAACAGCTGCGGCTTCGAACAGCATCTCCAGAGGAATCCACCCTCGGCTGGTCGTACCATATATTTGAACATATTGACTCCTTTCGCTCCTGTATTATCCTTCTTCACGTTTACAATGCGATTTCCATTGGCTCGATTACGTCGCCAACCTGAATGACACCATCGGTCATGATCTGGGCATGCAGGCCGCCGCGATGAATGAGCGACGAGAGAAGCGGCTTCTTTCCTGTCACTTCTACAAGGTGCTGGCACGGCTCACAGATTTCGACACCACGGAGAAGCACCGAACCAACGCGAAAGGTTCGCCCGATAAGGTGTCCCAGAGGCACTCCCCGCGTGACGATATTGCGTCTCGTTTCCCCTGGTTCGAGGACAAGATGATGGTCATGTGCTAATCGCTCAAGGACTTCGGCCTCGATGAGTGAAACCTCGCGCAAGGGACCGCTAAACCAGGAGTAAAAGCCCTCTCCCTTGAAGTAGCGATCCCCCTCTAATCCCTTTCCCGCCACGACACGAACCGATTGAACCAACTGCATCGGCGCACCTACGGTGCTCGCGATATGTACAGAGACGACGATTCCTTTCCACATAGACATCTTTCTTCCTTTCTCATTTATAGCAATGATTGATGAGGCAAAAGAGAAGGCCGTGAGTCACTCAGACCCACGACCTTCTCAAAGCACAGACAGATTGACCAAAAAGCAAATGACCGTGGGCGTATGCCTTGCATACCCACGGTCTAGAACACACTAAGGATGTTAATACCTGTTCTACAGGAAAACAGCCTTTAGAAAAGGGCAAAGTCCACCCGTGGGCACGTTAGCCACGGATTTCCTCCTGCCATTTCAACAGGCATCACAATCTCCTTTATAGTGGTATAAGATCAGAGGAATGTCTGTCCTTCAAGTATATGCTTGCTAGCCCCATCCTGTCAATCGCGTGTTTCCCGCACCTCCCAGGAGTGTAATTCAAATTTTTGCATTCTTGCTCGCACCTTGAGCGGATTTTGGTCCATTTGAAGCCCATCAAAGAGTGACCAATTGAGCTCATATTGCTCAGGATATTCACTCGAAATCCGGCGTGATTCCCCGAGGCAACAAACTAGCGATATTTCTTCTCTCCATAGTATTGAGCCTTTACATATAACCCAGACTACAATGTCTATGAGAAATCCCGTCATGAACCCTGGTATTTCCTCTTGTCAGCTGCTCTTATGTATCAACTCTTGTTCAACTTGTAGCTGGTCCAGCCCTGGGATGAGTTCGCGAGGACTACGCTGGCCACCGTTATCGATCCAGTCGTAGCTGTAGGGCGCCACACGCAATTGACAGAGCCAGCGAAAGATCATAGAGGCTGGTGCTTGCACTGACACAGCACGAAAATAGGCCGCATCATATGGGTTCAGATAGTGATCGCACGGAAACAACATCGCTCTCTCGGCGGCGGTCGTTCCCCAGGTGAAAGCAAGAGATCTAAGTAATGTTTTCAGAGCAGCGTTCCTCCTCCTGGTTCTGTCTCTTCATATCATAGGTCTTTGCGCATTTCGGCTTCAACCAACACGATTTACACATTCCCATCTTGCACGAACGTTTTCCTACCAGGCGTGTCTACCAGTACTCCAGCCATTGGCTCTGCCCACGCCAGGAGCTTCTCATCCGCCATAGCTAGCGCGACAACCTGTACTGCCAATGATAAGCCATTCATTGCCCTCCCTGCTGGCAGTGACAGCACAGACATCCCCATATATGACCAGGGCACATTCATCTGCCGCAGATCCACTACTCGATCCTCCAGGAGTATGCTCAAGATGGTGCGGGTTACGCGTTGGCCCTGGTTCATCAGATGCGAACTCCGTGGTAATTGTCTTGGCGAGTACGAGCGCGCCCGCCTCGTGTCTTAATTATTCTCCAGACGCTTCCTTTTACCTCAATCTTTTCCGAAGAAAAACCCAGCGATAGCCATCCTGGACAAGTCAATCGTCTTCCTCTTTGTCTCGCTTCCACACCTCACATGAATGAACAGATGATTGCTGGCAGCCACCTGTGACTCGTCAGCCGGGCAGGACCGCAAGGCGCAACTGGTGCAGGATGGCAGGATCGACGACCGCATCGACGGCGACGATCTTGCCATCCCTGATGGTGAGACGCAGGAGGAGCAGGAGCCGCCCTCGCGGGGCAAGAACGATTCCCACCGCACCGTCCACGAGCACCAGTTGCGCGAACGGGATGCGTTCCAGGAGTTGCCTAGCTCCCCTGGCGACGGCCTGTGCGCCACAAACCTCCCTTACCGCGCCTCGGGAGACGGCTACGTAGTCGGCACGGAACACGATATCTGGGTCGAGCACTGCCAGGAGTGCGTCGAAGGAACCTTCGCGCGAGGCGGCGAGGAAGGCATTAACGACTTCTCGTTGGGAGGCTAGATCAGCGTCTTTCACCAGTCCCGACCCTCGCACGCGGCGACGGGCACGGCTGGCAAGCTGCCTGGTCGTCATCGGCGAACGTTCCACAAGGGGAGCAATCTCATCGAAGGGTACAGCGAAGATATCGTGCAGGACAAAGGCGAGGCGCTCAGCGGGAGCAAGCGTGTCCAGGACTACCAGCAGCGCCAGACCCACCGCATCGGCAAGCTCAGCTTCTTCCTCTGGATCAATTCCGCCCTCGCGGCTGATAATAGGCATAGACACAGACGCTTCCAGAGACTCCTCGCGCCGCGACTTGCGCGCATACAGCATGTTGAGGCAGACGCGCGCCACTACCGTCGTCAGCCACCCGCCCAGGTTCGAGACGGTACTTGTATCGGCACTGAAGAGATGTAGCCAGGTCTCCTGGACGGCATCCTCTGCCTCGGCGAGGGAGCCAAGCATGCGGTAGGCCATCGCTCGCAGGCGAGGACGCTCCGCCTCAAATTGCTCCGCCCGCCAGTTGTGTGTCACTATCATTGGTCACATTTCCTCGTTTCGGTTTGTCATAGGTATAACGAAGGGAATCTGGCCGATGCAATCGGAACGGAAGAGATGCAGCCACTTGTGTGCCTCTCGCATCGGTCACATTTCCTCGTTTTGTTTTGTCATTCTTATGACAAAGGAAACCCCACGGATGTGACACTATAGAAAAGACAAGAAAGGGAAAACAATCCTAATGACTACCAATCTCTCACATTCTGAATTCACGCAACTGGCATCAGAGAAGCAGATCGAGAAGACCGTCCAGGCACTGCAAGCGCACGGTATACGCGTTGTTGTCTTTGAGACCGGCGAAGAAGCAAGAACGTATGTGCTTGACCTGATCCCCAATGGCGCGCAGGTCTATGATTCGCCCTCGCGTACCCTTGAGGTGATTGGCCTGACAGAGCAGATCGAACACGCAAACCGCTTTCAAGCGGTGCGCGCTCGGTTATCGACGCTTGATCGGGCGACACAGCACCGCGAGATGCGCACACTGGTCTCAGCTCCCGATGTCCTGGTGGGAAGCGTCCAGGCAATCACTGAACAGGGCGAGGTGCTCATTGCATCAGCATCTGGCAGCCAGTTAGGGGCCGCCGTTTTTGGCGCGAGCACGGTGATCTGGGTCGTTGGTACGCAAAAGCTCGTGCGCACACTGGAAGATGGACTCAGCCGCATCCGCGAATATAGCCTTCCCTTAGAAAATGAACGTGCCCAGCAAGTATATGGCCAGGCCAGCGCCATCAATAAACTGCTGACCATCAATGCAGAGCACGAGCCTGGTCGTATCACGATGGTCCTGGTCAAGCAGCAGCTTGGCTTCTAGGAGATCTGGGAACGCAAGCAACATGCCAGAAAGTATACATGTTTATTGAGAGCGTTTCGTAGCTAGGAGGCTATGATGAAAGTGCTGATTGCTGGAGCGAGTGGAGCTCTGGGCACCCCTTTGACCCGTGCCCTCATCGCGGCAGGACACGACGTTTTGGGGTTAGCCCGTTCCCCTGAGAGTATGGATCACCTCTCTCACCTTGGCGCTCACCCGATCCAGGCAAATGTGATGGATCGCGACGATCTGCTCAGAGCGGTTTCGGGGGTGCAAGCTGACGCGGTGATTCATGCGCTGACCGCGCTCAAGAAGACGCCTCTGCGTCATCAGGATATGTATGCCACCAACGCGCTGCGCGATGTGGGAACCAGGAATCTGCTCGCTGCCGCCAGGCAGGTAGGAGCACGCAGGTTCGTTGCCGAGTCGATGACGCTGGGCTATGGCTACGGGGACTGGGGCAAAAAGATTCTCACTGAGGACGCTCCGTTCGCACCTGCTGGAAGCTCTCCCCAACTTGAACGGCACGTGGCCGGGTTCCGCTCATTGGAGCGGCAGATTTGGGAGGCGGCCCAAGCAGGCTGGATCGAGGGGATATCGCTGCGCTATGGATACTTTTATGGGGCAGCATCTCTCGCCCCTCTCCTGGGGGCCCTGCGCCACCGAAGCCTTCCTCTGCCTGATGGGGGCCGTGCGATCACGTCCTGGATTTACCTGGAAGATGCGGCAGCCGCCACGGTCGCGGCCCTCGAACGGGGTAAGGCAGGAGAAGCGTATAACATCGTCGATGATGAACCGGTACACAATACAGACTTCTTCGCGTTTCTATGCCAGCAGGCGCACCTCCCCAGGCCCTTTTCCCTCCCAGGCTGGATGATGCGTCCACTCGCCCCCTTGGCGACCGACTTCTTCGCGACCTCCATGCGCGTCTCCAACGCGAAGGCGGTGCGTGAGCTCGGGTGGAAACCAGTGGTTGCCCCAACCTATCGGCAGGGCATCCAACAGGCGCTTCTTGTGCTCGACCAGCAACAGAGTATGAGCAAAGCGGAAGAAAGGCCATAAACTACCCTAATCACCTTTTCCGGGAGCTGGCCGGTTAGAAACCGGTCGTTCCCAATGCATACGAGGGCTGGAAATTAATGACAAAAGCCGAGACCAGTACAGAAAGGACGCCACTTCATGTCTGAGAAACAATCGCTTCATCCACGCCGCAATGATAGCAGAAAAAGAAATAGAAGTACAAGAGAGGTCCTCTAGTATGCAGGGCTTTCCAATTCTCATGAAAGGAGGTGAAAAGGAAGAGTTTTCCTTGTAGCATACGAAAACCAAACCACTCCCAAGGAAAACTCTGCATGGACTTGGAAGCAGGCCGAAACGTGGGACAACGGTAAATACCAATCTCTCCTCTATTTATACAAAGCTTGGTGTCGACTCTCGCGTTGCCGCAGTTGCGGTTGCTCTGGAACAGAATTTGTTATCAGTTGATACATGAGTGATGACCAGCAGCGAGCAGTTTACGAGATCAAGTGTATAAATCGATAGCGACTCTCAAGAGATGGCATTGTCAACTTATTCGTCGAAATGAAATTTATTGGTGAGTTAGGAAGAGGAAAAGGTGACAGGGCGGAGAGAGGCTTGAAATATTCTTTTTTGACAATACCCGCAAACATGCTGCCAGGGCACAGTCCGCTGAACTCGCTCCCACATTGATGACATCTTACCTCACTCCCTCTTCTCCCTACATTCCCGTTGGGAGTGCAGCAGGCACCAGTACCACTAGCACCCCATATAAGATCAGCACTATTCCCGTGATCTGGCTGATCTGGCGACCGAGAGGAACCGACTTCTCGGCAAAGATGAGCGCTGTCAAGAGTGCCATCACCCCGATATTCATGATGCCAAGAGGAAAGAGGATCACAAACAGGAGCCAGCAGCACCCGAGACAGTAGGCCCCGTGAACGAACCCCATACGGAAGGCACCACCATATCCATCACACCAGGAACTCAAGATGAATTGTAAAGGGGTACGACATTTCGCCAAGCAAACGTGCTTGAGCGGCGACAGTTGATAGAGTCCTGCTACCACCAGCAAGGCACCACCAATACGGGGGGCATTAGTCATGAGCCATGTGGATTGCCCAGTCAATCGCTCAGCTCCCAGGGCGAGAGGATAGGCCACTACCCCAAACAGCGTCCAGGTGAACAGATAGGCACTGACGAAGACCCAGGTTGGGACAAAGGCTTGAGACTTTTGCCTTTTGCCTGCGTATACTGCTGTAAACATGAGGATCATTGGGGCTGCTGTGGGAAACATCATCGCGATCATCATCACCACCCAGATCGCGATGAATAGCACTGCGCTCATTCCCATCGTCAGGCCCATTCCCATGGCTTGACTGTTCATAGTGGCTGATTGCCAGATGAGCAGCGCCCACGAAGCGACGGCCAGGATAAGGAGCAAACCCAAAATCAACTTTCGTTGCCGTGACACGTTAGCACTATCCATGGAGGGTCTCTTTCTCTACCTGATAGAACCAAGCGATGTCGCCTTCAGTGAAAGTGAGCAAAAGCTACGTGCTGGACCAGTTGATTGGTGCGTAGTGAGCATTTTTGCCAGCATTATCCCAGCGCATGCCGTAGTCTTCCCACGTGCTCTTTTCGTCACCAACTGCCAGGGCAACACTGGGGGCGATGAAATGCGCATTTTTCGCCCAGATCTCTTCGTCAGGATTTATGCTTGGAACAGCGTGGACCGCCAACTGCATGATACTGGGAATCTCGACCGAACGACTCTTGCCCTCTTTGCGGAAAGTGATCGGCGCGGTTTTTACACCAAGTACCGTGGAGATGAGAGGTGCAAGAGCAGCAAATGGCCCCCCAACCGACCCTGTGAAGATGGCTTGAAGGGCTTGACGCTGCTGTTCATCTGCTAGCTCATCGAGATAGAGGGCCACAGACCAGTTGCCTTCAGCCATTGGCCCTGGTGTACGCACGATCATAGCAACATTCAAGCCATTAAGCGTGGCACTACCATAGCTCCCCTGATCAATATGGAAACCCAAAGCGATCTCACACGCACCGGCTGTCGGCTGCGAAGTCAAGGGTGCATTTGGCGAAAAGAGACAAGGACACACTACATCACAGTTACAATTCTCGAAGTAATCACCCGCGATCTGCCAGCGGGTTTGAGTTGAAGCCATGTGTTACCTCCAGAGGTAGGACTCGGATCACTGTAAAATCTCTCACCATGAATAATCATAGGCTGATTCTTTCTGCTGCGACGTTGGCTATATACTGACGCTTCCAGCCTCCAGAAAAGATACTCTGGCTCTTCTCCTATTAGCATAAGATATCCATTCAAACCCAGCGCCCTGCAATCGGCCATTGAGTATGAGTGGATACTCAATGGCCAAGATAAACAGCAGGAGAAAAGCCACAAAGGGCTAAAATCTGCTGCTGAAGAGGTGAAAGAGGCGTGACATGCCGCTGTGTGAAACCTGGAGCCGAAACGATGGTCACAGTGATCTCACCAAAGGCTTCTAACAAGCGCTCTGTCGTCGGCTGAGCAGTTTGTCGTTTGGGATTGCCCGCAAACAGACCCACCAGCACTTCTTGCTGCTGACTGAGATGTTGGCGAACCACTCCTTCCAGCACGGTCAACACGCGCAAAGCGATGGTGAGCAGCCGAACCAAACCAATGCGGTGATCATCGCGTTGCACATACAGGGATGCCAACGATAGCGGGCGACCTTTGAGGAGGCCGAAGTTGCGTTCGACCAGGTATTCATCGCGATACGCTTCGACGGATTGTGAGAGTCCAAGGGAACTGGCCAGCTGATTCGTTGCATATATCCTCCAGCCAAGCTGGCCCATCGCCTGATCAATGGCAGTGGTCTCTCGCTCCACTCTCACTTGGAAGCTCCAATGCCGGCGAGGAGGAGACAACCGCCCCCGGTATGCCCGAACAGATTGCTCGCTTTCCTCTTCCTGGACCTGCACGTGCAACAAGCCTTCCACCCGAAACTGCTTCAGGATGGCCTCAATCTGCTCGTTGACCTGCGCGCGCTCCGTCAGCCGAGGTTTGCCTTGTTTGCGGACGGCCAGTTCCACCAGGGCGTGCTCAGCTTTCTGGAGTCGTTCTTGCAAGTGGATCTGTGCTGCTTTTGTGGCAGCCATAGACTAGATCAACAGGCGCCGTTCTTGCCACACAACCACCTGCTCACCCAGAGAAACAGAAATCTCCTGAAACGTCTTATGGCACTGCTCGCGCAACGGACAGGGACGGCAACTGCGAATGCTGGCACCATAGACCACGCGCAAGCTCCCCATCCGCTTCTCGGCGGTGCTCATGCGGGAGGAGCGTGCTCCCAGCAGGGCAACGCAGCGTCCCATCCGGTTGGAGGGGAAAGTCGATCCCAGTAAAGCGACCAGTTTTCCAGCATGTCGCGATGGCAGGAGGAGCATACCCCGAGACGGGAGGGGAGGCCAGGGGTATGGGCGTATGCTCGTTCGGCGATGGAAGAGCAGGCGCAAATTCCGTGGTGCGCACCGGTTCCGGTGCCAACTGATGTCCCAACTCCAGGCGCAGGTTCCAGGTCCACTGGGCGACGATCTGCCAGGCTTCCTGTCCCCAGGCCGAGTGAGAACACCAGCGGTCGGGATCAACCTCCTCATCTTCGTCCTCCAGGGCTGTTTCAAAGGAACGGCGGTGCAGGTAGAGGGACACCACATCGGAGGCGGTAAAGGTGCTCTGAGGCAGATTGGTCCAGAAGAGTTCATACACGACTCCATCACGGATGAGCCCGACTTGCCGTTTCTTTTTCTTCTTGACGGGGGCTGGATGGGTCGCCATGATGACGCGAACGAGGGGGACCGTTCTCGCCCAGGCGCTGATCCGGACAGTCGTAAAGTGCGCGGCAGACCCCGTTCTCGGCGCTGCTCATACCAACTCGCAATATGTGGTAAAATCAGAGAGGGAAAATGTCAAACTGGCCCTTGAAGCTTGCTGATGGAATAGACAACGCGGGGTCTCCCTTTCCTTGGAAAGGGGTAGCTTTTGTGCGGTTGTCTCAAGACTGCAGCTAACTCCTCACATTTCCTCCTATCTTGGTCTGAACCACGCTTGCTCACTCCCTCTGCATTCGCTGCGACCAATATCTTCAGAAATTGACAGGTCAAGTGCCGGTATGTGTCCCCCTCTGTCTTGATCACAGATGTTACCATCGCTCAATTTGTTGAGAAGGAGAAAAGAAGTCATGTGTTATGATGACAGCGCTCGCCCTCCGCTGCCAGCGAGGGCTACTGGCAAGGCCCATGGTGAAGATATCGTCTTGACAGCTGCTGATGGCAATCATTTTGCTGCCTATTTTGCTCGTCCTGAAGCACTGGCAAAAGGTCAGGTGATCATTTATCCTGATGTTCGTGGCTTGCATCAGTTTTACAAAGAATTGGCTCTGCGTTTCGCCGAGATTGGTCTCCCGGCTCTTGCCCTTGATTATTTTGGACGTACAGCAGGGGTGACCTCACGTCAGGATGGGTTTGAATGGATGCCACACATCCAACACATGCAACTGAAAACCTTCTTCTTGGACGTGAGAGCCGCGCTTGACTATTTACGCGAACAAGGGAACAAGGGAGAAGCGACCTTTCCAGTTGGCTTTTGCATAGGTGGGGCCTTCTCATTCTTGTCTGGTACGCAGCAAGCATTTGAGCTTGCTGGGGTTATTTCCTTCTATGGGGGTCTGCCTATGGTCTTTCCTGAAGCAGGAGCCATGTTGGATCAGGTCAAGAACATAACGTGTCCCGTGCTTGGCTTGTTTGGAAGCGCGGATCAGAACATTCCAGTAGAAACTGTGCGGACGCTCGAAACGAGACTCAACGCAAGGGGCCTGGAGAATCACATCATCGTGTATGAGGGTGCTCCTCATGGCTTCTTTGATCAACTTGCCAGCGAGTATGCAGCCATCTCTGCGGATGCCTGGAAGCAGATTCAGAACTTTATCGCAACCCATCACTAAGACCGTGTTTTGGAATGCGCGGCGGTAATTCTGCATGGGCAAAAGAGCAAGATAGAAGAAGTTTTTGCTTTGTAAGATGGTAGAATGTCTTGCATGCAATTGGGGAGCGGAAGACCTTTGTCTCAAGACTGACAGCAAGAGCAGACGACTCAAGTTGGGAGAAACGCAGTCTTTACGTTCTGGAGCCGTTCTGCTTCAGTCTCAAAGAGCATGATCGGAAAAGACGCGTCGCGCTCTTCATGGATTGGAAAGGAAACCATCATGAAATTGCTTCTCACCTCGGCTGGCATCAAAAACGACAGCATTCGCAACGCTCTGGTTGATCTGTTGGGCAAACCGATTACCGAGTCCAGCGCTCTCTACATTCCCACCGCGATCTACCCCTTCCCTGGCGGTGCTGCCATGGCCTGGCGGCTGATCCGCGGCCCCTTGTGCGAATTGGGATGGAAGTCGTTGGGCGTGCTGGAGCTCACCGCTCTGCCCAGTATCCAAGAGGACTGTTGGGTCCCAATGCTTAAGGAGACGGACACCCTGCTGGTTGGCGGCGGCGATCCCCTGTATCTGTGCCACTGGATGCGACAGTCGGGACTGGCCGACCTGTTGCCCTCTCTGCTGCGCAAGACGGTCTACGTGGGGGTGAGCGCCGGGAGCATGGCGGCGGCGGCCACCTTCGGCGAGACCTACCATGATCCGCGCAGGGGCAGCGGTGAAGCGCTCACGTCGGAAGACATCGTGTTCGCCACACCCCAGGGAGAAATCAGCAGGATCTTGGTCACGGCTCAGGGAGTGGGACTGGTTGACTTTGCGTTGATTCCACACCTGGATCACGAGGATCACCCGGACGCTTCCCTGGCCAACGCAGAGAAGTGGGCCGCGAGGCTACCCATGCCAACGTACGCGATCGACGATCAGACCGCCATCAAAGTGCTCGACGGAGCAGTCGAAGTGGTCTCCGAAGGCCATTGGAAACGGTTTACGCCTTAATGGGGAGTTTGGGAGCGGGTTCGTAGATGCCGCGCCAAACGAGCGAGGAGCAACCGAATCATCGCCACGCGGGATCAGTGTTTCACTCGTTTGCACTTTTCGCTCGTAATCCTTACTCATTCTTCTGTTACAAGAAATCCAACTGAATGTTCGCTCCACGACCCATCGACGAGGCACCACGCTGAAACCGCGGGTGCCTGATGGACGTTCCACGACGCGCCCGTTCCCAATCTCCTGTGGATTGACACCATTCAGCGAACTCCTGCCCCCGATAGGCCGCATCTGCCCAAATCTTTTTCAGACGCGGCACGAAGAACTTGAGCCCTGCAAGGAGACAACGAGCCCCTTGGTATCATGCGTATCGGCAGGGGTTACGTAGATGGAAATAGGGATACCCAGCGTATCCACGAGGAGATGCCGTTTTCTCCCTTTGATGTGTTTGTGGGCATCGTAGCCACAGATCCCAGACGACTCCTCAACCGTTTTCACGCTTTGGGAATCCATGCTGGCGGCACTTGGGTCAGGATGCCTTCCTTGTCGTTCTCGTTCAGCCTGGTGCAACGCCCGCAGCAAAAGCGTCCAGGTCCCTTTGAGGCGCAGGCGCCGGAAGTGATAAACGACCGTTTGCCATGGCGGAAAGTTGGTTGGCAGGTAACGCCATGGGCAACCAGTGCGCAAAACGTAAAAGATGGCATTAAAAATGGCAAGCAGGGAGTGGGCGGGTGGCCTGCCTCGTTTGGACTGGAGAGGGAGGTAGCGCTACAGGCACTCCCACTCCACGTCAGACAGATTACTGGGATAACTTGTACTCATCCTTCCAGTTTATCGTGTGAGACCATCTCTGCGATTAACAAAACACGGTCTGAGACTGCCTCAACCGCAAGACCGCGCTCGTGGAGATACTGCGAGAGCGTGCTTAAAAAGCTGATCAAGAAGTGCCAAAAAACGACCGATTCTGGGAGCCTGCTGGATACTGGGTTGAGATAGCCCAGTGTGGAAAGAAGAGCAAGATCGAAGAAGTTTTTTGTGGGTTCGCATGCTATCCTTCCGAGGAGGTGCTGCTCGACGCGCGGAGCCACACTGGTGGTTGTCGTCTGGACACGTCTTGTGCTTCCCACTGGTTTCTAGGAGGGTAATCATGCCAACTCGTGCAGAGATTTTGGACACACTTGCGGCATCGCAGACCCAGGTCATGGCGTTTTTTCAAGGGTTGAGCCCGGAAGACCTGGAGCGCCCGGCAACGGCGAGTGAAGTTCCCGGAGCAGCTCCGTGGCGCGCCAAGGATCATTTTGCTCACCTGGTGAAAAGCGAGCGCAACATCCAGCGATTGCTGCGCCGTACACTCGCCGGCGATACTCGAGACGTTCTATTACGCCTTCAATACCCGGCGGGAATGGAAATGCCGGGCACTCCGGGCAATCTGAGCGAGCTGACTCCGGAGGAGGTGGAGCGGCTGGGGATGGCCGTCGCCAGTGTCAATCAAACCTACGTGAACGAGCACCATGACGACAGTATGGAGACGGTGGCAGCGGATTACCTGGCGGCGCGGCAGGAAACATTGGGCCTCCTGCAACAGTTCACCAATGATCAGCTGGCCACTCCGGTGCCCACTGTCATTGGTGACCAGGCCGCCGGTGACTTGTTTGCCGGGAGAGCGGGGCATGCAGCCACGCACATTACCTGGATTGAGGAAGGATTTCGTCAGGGCGTGTGACACTCCCCACGGCTAAAGTTATCTAAAGCTCAAAACGAGATTACGCTCAGATGACATCTGAGCGTAATCTCGTTTTGAGCTTTAGATAACGTTCGTTTTCAAGGCTTATGAAACGACCGCTTCTGAGAAGTTTCTCGCAAATGACCTGAATGCCTGGCATACATTTGGTGGAAGCCCTCCTTTCAATTTGAGGTCAATGATTGAATATGTTCATCTTCCTCTTGACAGATACCAGTTGATGGGGTACTATTCATTTCTGAAAGTGATTTCAGTTTCAGAAATGGATAGAGCATGGAACAGGAAAGCCAGCAAGTGAAACAGCCCAGAGGGGCGAGAAGACGGGCTCGCACTCGTGCTAACCTTCTAGTGGCGGCCCGCAAAGTGTTTGCGATCCGTGGCTATCATGACGCCACGATCACTGAAATTACCGAAACTGCTGCGGTTGGTGTTGGTACCTTTTACCTGCATTTCCGCGATAAAGAGGCAATCTTCAATACCGTTCTGACAGAAGGACTTGAAGCCATACGCCAGCAAGTGAGGGAGGAGATAGCGCACGAGGACAATCCTTCCCTGCCTGTGGTCGTTCGTGCCATTTTTCATCAGGTGTACGCGCAACGCGATATTCTTCGTATTGAGAGGACAGGAGAAGGAGTAGCGGCACGATCTGGTGGGCCAGGAATGCTTGTGGAGATGTTCATGCGTTTCCTTGAGCAGGTAGTCGACCTTTCTCCGTTCTCTGAAGAGGAGATTCCCTTGCTCGCTGCACTACTTGAAGGCCTGATGGACCGAGCCTTCCACTGCTGGTGGGATGAACAGGACGAACCAGGTCCAGACCTCATGGCAGATCGTGTGTTGCACGTCATGAAGCATGGCTTCCCTGCCTCCTTGTTTAAGGAACCACAAAAACCATTCTTCGCTCCCTCAGCTCTTTGAGTAAAAAAGGATCAAACATGTCATCACAAGTTGAACGAGCTACTTCTCACGGTGAGCATGCGGCAACTCAGGCCCTCAATGCGTCGTTGAAAGCACCCAAGGAGACGCGTATCTTCTTCGTTGACAACCTGCGTGTGTCGCTTACTGCCCTGGTCATTGTGCATCATCTGGCGATCACCTATGGTGCTCTTGGGGCGTGGTATTATCAAGATCCGAACAAGGATATGCTGGCAACGGTCGTCCTGAGTATCCTGATCGCCATTGATCAAGCGTTTTTCATGGGTTTCTTCTTTCTGCTCTCTGGTTACTTTACCCCTAGATCTTACGACCGCAAAGGCGGACGCACCTTTCTGTGGGAGAGATGCTTACGTCTGGGCATCCCGTTGTTGATCTATGATCTGGTGCTTGATCCTCTTGTCATCTATATGGCCGGTGGCATACACCAATCCTATTGGAGTTTTTACAGTGCCTTCCTGCTCAAGGGGCAGATGATCGGTGATGGGCCTTCCTGGTTTATCTTAGCACTACTATATTTCTCTGTGCTGTATGCTCTGGGGCGCTGGCTCACCAGGCAGCGGGAAAGCTGGCTCAGGACCGAGAGCCATCCGCTGACCTTCCGAAGTATTCTCCTGTTTGTTCTGGCCTTGACGGTCGTTACCTTTGTGGTGCGTTTCTGGTGGCCACTCAATTCCTATATGATATTCGGCTTCCAATTGGCTGAATTTGCACAATATATCAGCCTGTTTGTCATCGGCCTCATGGCCTATCGTCGCAACTGGTTCCTGCGTCTTCCCGATGTGCTGGGAAGAGTTTGGCTGAGGATAGCCATTGGAGCGATGCTCTCGTTTCCCATCATGATCATTGCGCTGGGAGCCGTAGGCCACGCAGACCTCTTCGAGGGAGGATGGCATTGGCAGGCATTGATATACGCGCTGTGGGAGTCGGTTGTCTGTGTGGGGTTGTGCATCGGGCTGTTAGCGTTGTTTCGCAAGCATCTTAATACCCAGGGAAGGATGGGAAAGGCGCTATCGGCCAGCGCCTACACAGTCTACCTGATCCATCCTCTGATCATTGTTCCACTGGCATATGCTGCTCGCACTATCGAGTTGTATTCCTTGCTCAAATTTGCGCTGGTGGTTCTCATCGCTGTACCATTATGCTTCTTCGCTGGTTACGTTCTTCGCAAAATCCCCTTGCCGCACAAAATATTATAAAAAAGTGCTAGAAGCAGCAAAAAACTTTTTTCATAGGTAAAACTATTCAGATTGATTTCCCCATTGCCGAATCAGCCTGCTCAATCTGTTCGACAGCACCTCCGCATTGCTCTACGAGCAAGCGCCAGAGCAGAATACTACCTGCAATCAGTTCGACGATACTGTCAATGCCAAAGCCTTGCAATGACACGCTTCGTGTAGCAACACCAGTGCTGATGGCAACACTTGCCTCAATCACCATCCAGACAATGGCGGCCAGTTCGATCCAGATGTCCTGACGAACGTTCCCTTTGTGGATGGATGGGGATTGAGCGTGCGTGTTGGCGATGGGAAGGTCTCGCGCCATAACTACGATCCTTTCTCCAGAGGGGACGTTGTTACTTCCGCATGGGCATGAACATGTGCTTCTTCCATCTGACAATAGAGGCCACAGCGGATTTGGCAGATATTGCGAACATTCTGCCTGCACTCCCTTTCCTAAGTATAGACAATCACAAGTGTGCTCCGAGTTTGCGCTCCAGCTTCTCGATGGTATAGGACCACTTGATGGGTTTGGCTGTCTGGTTGTAGTAGGCGATGAAATCCGAGATCGCCTGCTCTAAGGCATCAGTGCTGAGAAAATGGTTTGGTTGCAAGAGCTTGCGTTGCAAGATACTGAACCAGACCTCAATCTGATCGAGCCAGGAGGCATTCACGGGCAACCACATCACCTCAAGGGTCAACTCGTCATGCAAAGCGATGGTTTGTTCCTCAAGCCAACGCGCAAGCTGTTTGGGAGCGTGCGTCGGTCCGTTATCCAAGATCAAGATGACCTTCTGAACCTTCCGCCGCTGTGCTTGGGGAATGAGGACTTCTTGCAAGAGCACACGGAAATCGACGAAACGTTTGCGTGTGCTGCACTGCCCAAAGACCAAGCCATCAGCGACGGAAAGGCCTGCCATCAGATGTCGCATCCCACGGCAATGGTAACGAGGCGATTGCTGTGCGACATGCCCTGCAATGGCTGCTTGTGGAGCCTGTTCCGCTTCGCGTGCCTGGATGGATGTTTTCTCATCCACGCACACGAGCCAGGTTCCTTCTCTCAGCAACGCCGATGCCTGTTCATAGAGCCTGAGAACGGGACTTGCCCGTTGCAGAAACAGCTGAGGATTCTGGATATGCTGCCAGGCATGGTAGCGCCACGGTCGGAGACGTTCCGCCTTGAGCCAGCAGCCAATCGTGCTGGCCGAGACGGCCGGCAACTCGGGAGACGCTGCGACAAAGCGTGCCAACTCGCTCCGACTCCAGCGTGCGAGCGGGACCTCTTTTCTCTGCGGCAAGCTGCAAGCAATCGCTGTGGCTTGTGCACGCACGTCAGGGGGAAAAACGCCTGGGCGCGCCTTTGCGGGGCGCGTCGGCTAAACAATGAGTGACGACCCAACGCTGACGCCATTTACGTACCTGACGATCACTGGTTCCATGAGCTTGGGCGATTTGCTGATTGCTCCAGTGAGGATGTTCATGAGCGCTTAAGATGATATGGGCACGCACTGCCATGGCCTGTGGCGTACTGTGTGCACGCACGAGTCGTCGCAATCGCTCGCTCTCATCAGGAGTCAACTCTATCTTATTGGTGGGCTTGGGGCCTCGCATGCTTCGCACCTCCAAGCTCAGTTTACCTCTCTTTCTTCACCTCGTCAAACCCGGAGTGAATTTGTGATGGCCTGTACTAAGCACTTAGCGTGATATTCCGTATGGTCGGCAATGCCGTCTCGCTCCACCCCAACGTCAGCGGGAGAGGAGGTGATGGCGTGGGTAGCGATCACCAGGCGCACCTCGGGGCCAGTTGGTGTCAAGGGAACGGACGCACAATCGTAGAGGGTCCGCGTCATCCCACTTTCTGGATGGGTACACATATGATCCGAAGTGCGGGCAAGCGTCTGCTTGACCATGTCCAGATCGAGCAGGTGGTAGGCACGACTTCTGGCGATCATACCAAGGCCAGCCGTGAGGACATCGATGAGCGGAGCGGCGCCGCCATAGAGGCCGTCCAGACGAAGCAGCGCCGAAGTGGTGGGAAGCCCAAGTTCTGTCGCGTAGTTCTTGATTACCCCTATCGCCTGTCGTAACTCACCACGATAATCCCCATTGCCAGACCCACCAAACGTACCGAGCAATTGATGCGTATGCGCCTGAAGCACAACCGTTCTGGTACGGACGACTTCTCCACGCTTGCGTCCTTGATACCCTGGGGCACACACCAGATCGAAACGCCGATGAGGAGGTGGTAAGGCGTCCGTCTGAGGAAGTGCGCGTTGCCGAGCGGCTTGCCTGGTCCCATCGACATCGACGACCAGCCACTGCTTTCCCGTCCGATCGCACAGACCCCCAGAAGAAGAAAAGGGATTCCGCGCAAGCAGATCCTTTTGAAAGAGTGTGCGCAAGGCTTCCTCTGTGGGCCGATCAAGAGCGGCAAGAAAGCGGGACAGCGTCGAGCGATGGGGCAACTGGTCTCGCCCGAACAGTGCCATGAATACGCTAGCGAACGGAGCGAGCCGTTCGTAAAAAGCCAGCAAGGTCGTTTCGCCCGAAAGAATATAGCCGATCAGCACGGCGACAAAATCGATGAGATCGTACTGACCAAAGCGTGCACGGGCGAAGCGCACCTGCTCCTGGATGGTTTTGAGCATACCTGTATGCGTGAACACGTGCGCAAACGCCGCCACTTCACACATCCAGGAGGGTATAGCGGGCTTCGAGTCCGGTGTGATCTGGATCGTGACCGAGGGAGAACTCATGTCGTCTCATCACCGCTTGAAGCGAAGGACTCTGGAAACGAAGCGAGCGAGCATCCCTGGATGTGGTCTCAGCCAGGTGGCGATGTCAGCAACAACGGCTGGATCGACGTGTTGCGCTAGGTCGTATTCTGCCGGCGTGGACGGACCTGTGCCGGGGAAGAACAGATGGTTGTCCGCCTCATAGATCCGAATCGTCACATCAGGCCGGTGAGCGAGGCCCTCCTTCCACCGTGTTTTCGATGGGGGGAGGAACAGTATGAGAAATGTTCTCACGCTCTGGCATATGAGAGCAAGCAATGAGCGCCATTATCTCTATACGCTCAACTATGCTCATGATAGAAGAGAAGCCGGGCAACTCGCCCAGCCTTTTTTCACCGCACACCCTGCGTTTCCAGAGCATCGATTGAAACCGCTTCCCTATGGCTTTCCATCTCCCACTCTGTGGTGGATGCCTGGACAGATGACCGAGGATGGGCGAAATGTCACGCCCTGGGTGCCAGCGTTTGAACGCCTCGACCCAACGATATTTGAAGGCTGTCTACACGAAGAGGCAAGCGTCAGGCTCACGCTTTTAAATCAGGCTCAGTTCGCACTCTTCTCACGTGAAGACTGGGGTGAGAGCAAACTGATTGAGCGACGAGCCGTAAGGATGGTTATGCGTCAGCTGGCATGGTTCAAAGAGAACACGATCGCTCTTAACTATATCCATTTTTGGACATTTGACCGCGACAAGTACGATCTCGTTACCAGAAGACCGAATTGCACATACCTGGCAGGAGGAGACGGAGGAGATGTGTGACTAAGCTTGCGTTTTAACCAGCGGAGCTAACCAAGCAAGTAAAACCTAACAAAAGATAGTGTCAACTGAGTGGGCTCATCCGCACTCCTCGTGTTCAGCAATATGGAAATAGACGTGTGTATGTTGCAAAGCTGTGTATGTGTAGGAGCCGGTCAGTTCTTGCGTCCTAGACGAGCGAGGAGCACGCGAGTCATCGCCACCCGTGTTCTTTCTTCCACTGTAACTACTCAAGTCCCTTTCCAAGCTCGCCTCAGGCGAGCTTGGAAAGGGACTTGAGTAGTTACGACTGGGAAGTTACCTATTTCTTCACAACACGATACCTGATATGAGTTACCAATTGTGTGCCGCTTATTTCAACAGGTTCAAGTTCGAGATCGGGAACCCCCTCAAAGAGGCGTGCTCCAGAACCTATGGTGACGGGGACTATGTGGAGCCACAACTCATCAATAAGTCCGGCCGACAAATATTGATTGATCGTATTTGCGCCGCCGGCTATCGCAATAGGTCTCTCCCCGGCCACTTCTTTTGCTCGCGACAGCGCTGCTTCAATACCGTCTGCAATGAAGAAGAATGTGGTGCTACCCTCCATAGCAATAGGGTCTCTCCGATTTTGAGACAAAACAAAGACAGGCGCATGGTAGGGTGGATTCTCTCCCCACCAGCCCTTCCAGTCGGTGCTCCCTCGCTTTTCTTTTGGGCCAAACATGTTGCTCCCCATAATGAACGCACCCGCATCTTGCAATGCATCCAATTCAGCCTGGTGTTTTTCTGGCTCATCGAACATCCAGTGGTGGAGTAAATTTTCAGGGATGTCCCCAAAAGGTTTTTCAAAACTCTGGTTGGGTCCTGCAACGAAAGCATCTAATGACATTGCAATTGAGCAGGTAACTTTATTCATGCGATTTTCTCCTATCGGTGACAGTTACAGCCCTCAAATCCCGGTGGAGCGAGAACATTTGCATATCTATCAGCCCCCTACATGTTTTTGAGAAGGCCTAGCCTCTAGCTTATCACGCGTCCACGGGAAAAACTTCTTCCAGCTTGCTCTCCGATGCTTCGTCAGATCGCGACTGGAGGACCTGTTTCATAGCCCAGAGCTCATTCTCATACCATGAGAGCAGAAAATCAGGACCGCTTGGGCAGTTGAATACTTCTCCTGGGGAACTCCTCCTTCAGCACCAGTTCTGGGAGAATCTCCATATTTGCGGCGAGGAGATAACTACTCAGGTGCCTGGTTCCCAGGCAATGGGAAAAGGAGTCCCTTCAAAGACTGCTGCCATGGCGGCCAGCATGGAGCGGCCTTGCTTTCTCATGGTCGAAAGATAACTGCGAATGACACAGAAAGCCGTAGCCCCTTCGCTACTGCGAAAGGTTCCAGAAATCTTTTGTTGGACTTTGATCATCCGTAAATCGCGTTCCGCAAGGTTGTTGCTAAAAGGCAGAGTCAATTCGTCCAGGAAAGCAAGCACCTGTTCAGCCCTTGCCAGAAGAGCATCCAGAAGATTTTTCGCCTCCGCTTGTTTGCGCCGCCCAGGTTTCTTGGGAACCGGCTTACTCGGCGGGGAAGCAAGGGTCTGCTGGGCGGCAAAGCCCTGTCGGAGGATCTCAAAATACTGGAGCACCAAGAAGTCACGTTCCGCTTGAGGAAGCACGCGGGCACCCATGGCACGAAAACGAGCAGTCGTCTCTGCGATGCGTCGCAGCAAATCGTGCATCTCTCGCGCCCAGGGTTGGTGGTCACGTTCGGCGATCAGCAAGCAATCCCGTAAGAGGTGGGCCCCACAGATGCTATGCTCACATACGTAGTGATCGTAGCTGCTCAAACGATCATGCATCGCTCTTCCCGAATACTGCGGCAAGATGCCAATCGCATCCATTGCTTTCTGTCCCCGGTTACGGTGCCAGTGGTAGAGGGTCAACCACCTCGTGGCATTGACATGAAACCAATGCAACAGCCCTTTGACTCGCCCGCCCGTTTCATCCACATGATCCAGCCTCTGTGCCAGCAACAACTCTTTGATCCGCAGTATTGTTGGGCTAAGCGTGCGAGCTGCCTCCTGGATCCAGTTGGCCAGCATCCCCTCCGAGATCCTCCAGGAGAGCAGATCAAGAAAGAGTTCGCCGATGCGATCCATCGGCAGCAATTGGTACTGCGACAAGTACACCCCGAGTGAATGCACGCGCGGTCCATAGCCAGCGGGTGCATTCACTCCCATGGGAAAGCTTCCAACGCTCTGATGTTGACACACTGGACACCTGATGACTTCCACCTGATGTTCCGTCACCAAGAGACGCAGCACGGGGATCTCATGGATTTGTCGGCGTTCCTTCACCTGCCCGGCAACCTCTCCCAGATCGCAGTGGCACACCTCGCAATGATTTGGTCGATGGATGATCACCTCATCGGGGTTCACCACCTGCTGGAGCGCGTGTCCAGGGTGACCTGCTTGCCCACCGTTCAGCTTGCTGCTCGCTGCATGTGGCTTTCCGTGGCGTTTGAAGCCGTCACTCGACGGCGGCTTGTGACTGTTGTGGCTATCTTTGGCCAACCGTCGCTCTAACTCTTCAATCCGCAGCAGCGCACTCATGAGCAGCCCTTCGAGCTCCTCAATGCGCTGAGTTTTCCGCGTCACTTCTTCTTTGAGTTCGGCGTTTTCTTTTCTCAGTTGGCTCGCTTCTTCTGTCATGCTCGTAGTGTATCAGCCTTGTCTATCCCTCCTGAGGAGACCTAAGTAGTTACGAATGGCATGCTATATACAAATACGGATGAGGCCTGGGAGATGGTCTTGCAAGCCTCAAAGCATGCGCGGTATCTGGGGTTGGTGGATCCGGGGGCGATTGTTGATCGAAAGAATCCGCAGACGCATGTGTTTGCCTCGCCAGCGGAGCGCGTGGAGCCAGAGATAGAGGTGGTGAGCCAGGAGATGGAGAGAAGCTTGCTGGTGTTTCCCGATCTGCCCTCCTACTTCCTGCTGGGCTATCGTGGAGCGCAGCGCTATCATCTCGAGGTCCTCTGTGAGAAGACGAGCATGGATGATGTCTTGCTTCCGATCTGCGAGAATGGAGAGAAACACGCGTGAAATTGGCATATCCTTGATCAGCATTTCATATGCGCTCACACTTCACTTCTTCTCATCGAGGTCATTCGATGACTTGAGAAATGAGCCTGAAAAGCGGCTTCACTACTTGGCGTTGTTTTTCGCGTTTCATCATAACTCAAGAGCTGGAATCACTTCGACAAATCTTGAGCGGGACGCGTGGGAGAGGAGGAGCCAGCGTATCCAAACCTTCGTGGGCCATTTTCCGATTTCGATGAGCTGACCCTCTGTACCTCACAAGAGCTTTCGCCACATCCGCTGGCCTCCTACGAGAGTAACATAGCCCACCACCGCCAGCAGGCTGATGCACACACTGCTTGGATAGCTGGTATAAAACCCGATGGTAATCCCAAGCCAGTGAGTGCAACTGCCAACCCGGCAGCCAAAACAAGCGCCTGAAACGGGCGACTGGTGAGCTGATGAGCCATCGCGGCGGGCAAAAGAAGCAGGGCAAACACCAAGAGCGCACCCACTGTCATCGTGGCAAAACTGACCGTCACGGCCAGCAAGACCTCTATGGGTGTGGCATACAGACGAGAGAGCGTTTCGGTGGTAATCACTGCTTCTGGCGTGCCAATCGCGACTTGCCCATGAGCCACATAGACGACGCGATCCACCGCGGGCAGAATTGGGTTGATATCATGCGCTACCAGCAACACCGCAGCCCCCGTCTCTCGGCTGATATGCCGGATCACGCTCGCAATCCCCTGCTGATTGCGCAGATCCAGGCTATCCAGTGGCTCGTCCAGTGCCAGAATGCGCGGTCGCCGCACGAGCACCTGTGCGATCAGCAGGCGCTGCTGTTCTCCGCCCGACAGTTCCCCAATGGGTCGATCCGCATACGCAGTTGCCCCTACGAGCTCGATCACTTCGGCGACCAAGCGTTTGTTCTCACGCACCCGGTGTGGCCGAAGAAAGGGCACGGTGAGGCCAAAGTTTCTGCCATCCAACCCGAGCTGCACAATGCTGCGTCCCCGGACATGCACATCGGCCTCAAAATGCCGCCGCTGGGGCACGTAGCCAATCGCTGCGTTGCCGCGCCGCGTGGGTTTCCCCAGCACCGAAATGCCCCCCGCAGAGAGCGGCTGCAGTCCCAGGATCGCTTTGAGCAGGGTGGACTTGCCCGCGCCGTTAGGTCCCAGGATGGCCAGGAATTCTCCTGGTTGGACCGTGAGCTCGACTCCCTGCCAGATGGTGCGCCCTCCCAGGGTGACCGCTGCATCGCTGACTTGGATGACCAGCTCCGGGCGCGTAACGGGGGGAGCAGAAGAAATGAGGGATAACGAATCAGTCATCACCATTGCACCTCCTTTTGACAGAGGGGACCAACGCATGCTGGCCCCTCGATACTCATTTGCCAGTCGCCTGTACCAGCGCTGACTCGATGCCTTGCAATTGCGCCGACTGCCACTGCTGAAACGACGCGGTGGCCGGAGACAACGTCTCGGTAATGGTTGCCACCGGGATGTTGTTGTTGTGTGCCAACGTAATCAGCGCCTGAATATTGTTGGGCGTATTCTGGGAGTCGTAGACTAGGATCTTGATCTGTTTCTGGCGGATCTGCTGCGCGACCGTCGCTTGATCTCCCGCGGAGATATCGGTGCCCTCCGAGACCGCTTTGAGATACGAATAGGGCGTAATCAGGTTCAAGCCCAGAGCAGACGCGAGATAGGAGAAGAGGCTCTCGGTGGCCCCAACCGGCGTGCCGCTGTACTTCGTCTTGATGGCCGCGATCAGGTCGTGATACTGTTTGAGGCCAGTCGTCAAAAAAGCCTGCGCCGACTGGTCAAACGCGCTGGCATCGGCAGGATCAATCGCTTTCAAATCATCGCCGATTTTGTTCGCGACCGCAGTTACATAGTCGGGGTTATACCACATATGAGGGTTATCTCCCTCGTGCTTGCCATTGAAATCGCCCACATTGAGTTCTTTGCGACCACTCACCGGGTTCGCTTGCAAGAGTTTGTCGGCCCAGGGATCGTATCCAGCTCCATTCACGATCACATACTGGGCCTGTGCTACTGTGCGCGCATCCGCTGCGGTGGGTTCGTAACTATGGGGATCAGCATTGGGATCGACAAGAATGCTGGTGACATGCACATGGCTGCCGCCCACCTGGGCTGCGATGCTGCCCCAAAAGTTTTCGGCTGCGACCACCTGAATGGGGTCGTTGCTCTTCCCACTGGTTGCGGTCGAGGAAAAGGTGGTGCCACAGGCCGTCAACAGGAAACTGATGAGCAGTAACAAGCCGCAAGCTGCCCGTGGCAACGAACAGAACCAAGAGAACATGAGAAGTTCCTCCTTGTAAAAATACCGACTCCTCCTGCCTGGAAATCAAGAGGAGATTCAGAAAACCCGTCGAGATAGCATGCATGCGTCCCACTGTATCGATACGCCATCTCAATAATAGCAATAATGAGACTATGTGTCAATAATAAGAGGAGGCAATCTCACTGAGAAAGAACTGTCTGGAAAATGTCGGATGGGAGGAGGAGAGAAAGAGAGAAAACAGGGAGAACGTGGAGGGTCTTTTTATCGGCCCCGTTTTCCCATTGCCCTGGCAACCGCTGTGGCCAAGATGGCTTCTGAAGCCGTTTCGCACTCTACCAACTGTGTGCTGCTGCAATCTCGTTGCGCAACCCGTGGGATGTACGCCTGGCCCAGATACCCGTAACTCTGCCTCTTTCTCCCTCCGCTCGATATTCCCACGTGATGCGCAACGAGTTTCGGCTTGCCCAGTTGCGAAAGGCAGTGCTTTCACGTACACTGTTTGCATGAACGACGTTTTCACCATCTATCATGGCCATGCTGAGCAGATTTTCTGCGTGGCTTGGTCTCCTGATGGCCAATGGCTTGCCTCAGGAAGCCGTGACACAACGGTGCAGGTATGGAACCCACAGACACGACAGCTTCAGGCCACCTTCCGTGGCCACGATTTGCAAGTCATGCGTCTGGCCTGGTCTCCCGACGGATCCCAAATCGCTTCGTGCAGTTTCGACGACGAGAAAGTGAGGATATGGGAAGCGATGACTGGTCAAGCCATCGGTGCCTGTTCTGATCCCAGTTGTGATGATCAGTGCCTGGCCTGGTCCCCCGATGGGCATTCTCTCGCAGCAGGGGGGTACTCCATCGGCCTGATCTATCGTACCGCTGATCAGACTTGTCTGGCTCACTATCCTACAGGACGCGCAGGGCCGACGGCTGTTGCGTGGTCCCTCGATAGCAGTCATCTGGCGTGGGCCTCTGGTTTTGGACACCTCTACATTCGTGATGTGGCGTCTGGGCGCCTCGTCTGGCGAGCGAAAGCCCATGGAGGGGGAATCACCGATCTCACCTATGCTCCTGACGGGCGTTTTCTGGCCTCATGCGGATTTGATGCCACGATCCAAATACGTGAAAGCGCGACCGGTGCCCTTGTCAGGGTCTATCGGGGTCATCCATCAGGAAAGCGCACGGAAACGTACGACTTCTGGCATCCTCGACGGAATACGTTTCACACGCTGGTGGTCGTCTGGTCACTTTCCTGGTCTCCTGACAGTCGATATCTTGCTTCAGCCAGTGGAAATACCATGAGAAACTTCATGGCTGCTCCCCCGCCTGAGTATGATACCGTTCAGGTTTGGGAAGCTGTCACTGGACGACATCTTCAGACCTATCGGGCTCATACCCACGAAGTGCGAGGGGTGGCCTGGTCTTCTGACGGAACATCCATAGCCTCGGCGAGTCTGGATGGGACAGTCCATGTCTGGAAGCCGTCGATATGATCTGGCGACTGTCTCGACTTTCGGTGTGAGTGCAGGGCGCCTAGTTTTCCATGGATGAGGAGTGGCGTGTGTCCCTGCAGGTCAGGACTCCCCAACGGGTTCGGCTCCTCGGCAATGTGGATCATCTCCGTTATCAGTTCGGGTTTTCGGTTAAAGGATGGAGAGAAGACGGAATCGGCGAGCCAATATCACTCTGTTGGCGGCTCTTTCGCTTCAAGGGATGGGCAAAGCGTTCATCTTGGAAGGCTCGGCGGATATCACCGTTTTTGAACTCTACATCGAACGGGTCCTGGCTCCGAGTCTGCAAGCTGGGCAAATTGTTATCCTGGACAATTTGAACACACATACTGGAGCAAAGGTTCGACACGCTATTAAAGCGCGGGGATGCCAACTCCTGTTTCTGCCCTCCTACTCTCCTGATTTGTCGCCAATTGAGGAGGCGTTTTCGAAGCTCAAAGCGTTTTTACGCTGCGTGGGAGCGCGCACGTTGGAAACCTTACAGGAGGCGATAGCGCAGGCACTCCTGATGATTACCCCGCAGGACGCCTGTGGGTGGTTCACCCATTGCGGCTACCAACTTGAGGCACCTCCAGGATCCCTGTAGAAATAGCTCACAGCGCACGTTTGTTCTCTCATCGACTCCGTTTCAGGTGAAGACGCTGTTTAGAAAGCCACCCGATGCATCTATCGTCTGCTCACCAGAATGTGCTTTGTCAGGCGATCCAGGAGTAGAAGATTCGTGAATTCATCGGCGGCGATGTCGGCCCAGCGAACAGGTTGGCCCTGCTTCTCGACGACTACTCGCCCATTGGCTATCGTGCAACTCTTCACCTGGTCCCACGGCAACCGATCCTTGCTAGTGCTTATTCCTTGCTGGCTGATGGCGAGGGGACCAAATGAGATGTTTTTTCCCCTGTTGGTACAGACCCTGGATGCGCGGCCACAGGACGGCATCGACCTCTTGAGTGATGATTGGCCATAACTCTGTCATCCCAGGGATATGATCCGAGAGGGCAGCCTGCTGCCCATCGAAACGCCGAATACTATAGGAATGGATCGGGACCCTATATGTGCGCACCTTCTGCTCGACGACCTTGTCCCTGAGCCCACCGATCTGATCCCAACGATAGGTCTCAGGTCCGCTCTTTGAGGTCAAGATCAAGCCCTGGGTGTAGAGGTAGACCTTGTCTCCTTTGGTATGTAATGCTCTTGCAATAAACATAACAGCCCCGCCGAAGAAACCCAGGAATACACCGATACTGATAGCGGCTACAGCGTATCCCAGACCCCCCAGGTTCCCGGTTTGCCCGAGCCAGCCGCCTCCAGCGCAAAGGAGCAGTCCGAGGGCGAGAAGGCCCAGACCAATGCCTAGAGATTGGAATTTACTGAGCTGCTGATACACCCTGGAACAGCTCCCAAGCTGCTGGGCTGTCGCCAGTTGTGCTACCGCTGAGGGAATTCCCGATACGGATGGAGTTGTGGTTACTGGTTGCATTGGTGGCGTTTGTGCCGGGGTATTCTTCCGAGGTGTCGGTGGTGTTGCCATATCTTTTCACTTTCTGAGAGGGAGAGATTCGCCTCCATCGTTGATCGCACGTATCAATTCCTCGTGTGTCTACTTTATCGAGCGGATAGATCACATCGAAATGGCGGGGATGCGCCGTCCCACGCGGGTGATCGATCTTTATTCCTTCGTCGTAGGCGAAGTATGCATCGACTGCATTCCAAAAATTGCTGGTTCATCATGCTACACCTCACAAATCCTGGAAACGGTCTTTCATCATCTTCTCTCTTTCTCTTGCTCTGCTCCACCTCCCTTGCTACAGCGTACCTTCCAGTTCAATCCGCTCCCTGGAAACGGCTTAGGCAGGTGGCTGTGCGGGCAGCGCAATGGCCCCAAGTTGGGTCAGGAGAGCCAGGGTGTTCATGAGGATCTGGCTCTCCACCACCCGATCAAAGACCATGCCCGTCACTGTGATCCGCTTGCCCGTCGCAGGCACACCCAAAAAGGCTTCGCGATGGGTGCCACGCCAGGTAAAATGGCTGGCGACCGTCTCCCCTTCGGCGACCATTTCATCCACGACCCACTCCAGATCGGGAAAGGCGGCACGAATCATGAGAATGACCGCTTTGAGACCCTCGCGGCCGGGTTGTTGACCAGGGAAGGGATCATGTTCGAGGAAGTCAAGGGCTACTACCTCGTCGGCGATGGTCGTCTGGCCGGTATTAATGAAATCGACAAACCGAGTGAGGACGGCTTTGTTCTGTTCGAGGGACATGGGTGCTCCTTTCCTTTCGGCAAACAAGAGTGTATCATGATTTTGAACCAAGCATAGCCGATGCATTCAGGTTTATCAATATCATTGAACACTACTGTTTAGCAAAATGTGGGAAGGCAAGCAAAGGGAAACGAATCTATGGCGCGCAAATACATGTTACAGCAACGTGCGAAACGTCAGGAGGAGACACGACAGCGCATTATCGAAGCAGCGGTCTTCCTCCATCAGACGGTCGGAGGAGCCAATGCCTCCATCAGTGCCATCGCAGAGTTGGCAGACGTCGAACGGTTGACGGTTTACCGCCACTTCCCAGATGAGCGTGCGCTTGCCATCGCCTGCACCAGCCATTATCAGGCGCTCAACCCTCCTCCCGATCCAAAACCCTGGCAAAGCATCGAGGATGCCGAGCAGCGGCTGCGCACAGGACTCCGTGAGATTTATGCGTTTCATCGTCGCACTGAGCCGATGTCTCTGCATGTCCTGCATGATATGGAAGAAAAGCCAATGCTGCGCGAAGTGTTGGCTCCCTCCTTCGCGTATTGGGAGCAAGTCCGAGACCTCCTGGCTTCGGCATGGGAAACCCAGGATGCAACGTGTTCGGCACGGATTCATGCCGCGATTGGGCATGCCATCAGCTTCCAAACCTGGCGCTCGCTCGTACGCGAGCAAGGGCTAGAGGATGCAGAAGCGATTGAACTGATGGCAAGGATGCTTCGATGCCTCTGCTGTTGAAGCGCGGGTCCCTGAAAATGAGCGGAGCTCAAGGCAAGATTGCCATTCAGCCGAAAAAAAACGGCCAATAAGATTTGCATTGAAAGAAAGGACAAAAGCATGACAACACATCAACAAAAGAGGGAGCGAGTCTGGTTCATTACAGGCAGTTCAAGTGGCTTTGGGCGAGCACTAACCGAAGCAGTGCTCGCGCGAGGTGAGCGAGTGGTCGCGAGCGCTCGCCGCCTGGAGAGCCTGCGTGATCTGGCTCTCCAGTATGCAAAGCAGATTCTGGTCATTCCCTCGATGTGACGGAGCGAGAGCAAATCAGCAATGCCATCCAGCGGACATATGCAACCTTTGGCCCGGTAGATGTGCTGGTGAATTGTGCGGGCTATGGTCTGATGGGAGCCATTGAGGAAGCGGAGGAAGAAGAGATTCGTCGCCAGTTCGAGACAAATGTCTTCGGGACGCTTGCAGTGATCCAAGCTATGTTGCCTTACATGCGTGAGCAACGGCAGGGGCATATTCTCACCCTTTCCTCAATGACCGGTTTTGCTGGGGTGCCAGGCTATGGATATTACAGCGCGACAAAGTTTGCCCTCGAAGGGATGTTGGAGGCGCTTGCGCAGGAAATCGCTCCGCTTGGCATTCGTGTAACCATTGTCGAGCCCGGCTTCTTTCGCACCAGTTTCAATGAGCGCTCAGCGATCAGAACCAAGCATAAGATCGATGACTACACCGCTTTACTGATCTCGACATAGACAAGTAAACTGTGATACCATGAGAAGATAGAAGCACCGAGAAAAGCCGATTGGCGAGAAGAACGGCGCAAACGCGCCTGGGAACTGAAACAACACGGATGGCGACAAAAGGACATTGCTTACGCTTTAGGAGTAAGCGAGAGCGCTGTGAGTCAGTGGATGAAACGGGGCAGAGAAGGGGGAGAAGAAGCGTTGAAAGCGCATCCTTCCAAAGGCACATCCCCTCGCTTAACGGTGGACGAGCTTGCTCAGATCCCAGAGTTGCTAGCGAAAGGAGCGCCAGCCTACAGGTTTCGCGGTGATGTGTGGACCGCAAAACGGGTGGCAAAAGTGATTGAGAAAACGTTTGGTGTGCATTACAGTCGCGATCATATTGGACGATTGATACATAAGGCAGGCTGGAGCCGGCAGAAGGCAATTGAGCGAGCCAGCCAACGCAATGAATCCGCCATCCAGCTTTGGCAGCAAGAACGCTGGCCTGCCTTAAAAAAAGCTGAGCAAGAGAGCAGAACGATCTTATGGGTCGATGAAACTGGTTTTTATCTTTTACCGATGGCCGTGCGGACCTGGGCTCTTCGCGGGCAAACGCCGATCTTAAAGGTTCCTCTGACGCGGGATCACCTCTCTGCCATCAGCGAGATTACTCTGGGTGGGAGGCTCTTCATGCAAGTGCGCAAGCAGAGTTATGACAGTCAGGCTGTGATCGGATTTCTGAGGGTGCTCTTCCGCAAGATCAAAGGCCCGATCCTGCTCATTTGGGACGGGTCCCCCATCCATCGAAGTAAAGAAATCAAGGTGTTTTTGAAAACTGGAGCGGCGAAACGGCTCCAGTTGGAACAGCTTCCTGGCTATGCTCCTGATCTCAACCCTGATGAGGGAATCTGGAATTATCTTAAACGGGTCGAGATGGGCAACCTGTGCTGCTTTGACCTTGATCACTTGTATCAGGAGTTGATTCGAGCCAGAGAGCGCCTCCGACACAAGCGAGAGATCATTCGCAGTTGCTCACGGCAGTGTGAGTATCTCGAATGATATCCGCACTCTGAAGAGAAGGATGATACGAACAAAGAGGTTTCCTTATGAGTACGACCAAGACGCCCCACGCTGGGACATGAGTGTGGTCTACCCGGGCCTGGATTCGCCCGAATTTCACCAGGGCTTTGCCCATTTCGCGCAGCAAGTAGCCGACCTTGTTCAGCTTTTCGATGCACATAGCATCCAGGCTCGGGAAGCCTCAGAACTCAATGACGCGACGGTGCAAACGTTTGAGGAAGTGACGATGCGTTATAACGATGTGCTGGAGGAAACGACCACCCTGGGCACCTACCTGGGCTGCTTCGTCACCACCAACACGCAGGACACGCTCGCTCGGGCCCGTTACAGTGAATTTCAGCAGCAGGCAGTCAACCTCTCGCAGCTTGTCACGCGCTACACCGCCTGGATCGGCTCGCTCGATGTGCAAGGCTTGATTGCCTGCTCACAACTAGCTCGTGAGCACGCCTACATGCTCCACAAAGCCGGCGAGCAAGCGCAGCACCTTATGTCACCCGTCGAAGAGAATCTGGCCGCTGAACTCAAATTGAGCAGCGGCGCGGGCTGGGAGAAATTGCATGGCGACATCACCTCACAAATGCTCGTGCCCATCGAGGTGCAGGGTGAGCGTCAGGAATTGCCCATGAGCGTCATGCGCACCTTGGCCTTTGATCCCAACCGCGAAACACGCCGTGTGGCTTATGAAGCCGAACTGGTTAGCTGGAAGAAAGCCGCCGTACCCTTGGCCGCCGCGCTCAATGGCATCAAAGGCCACGTCAATACGCTCTCGCGCCGCCGGGGCTGGAACTCGCCGCTCGACGCATCGCTCTTTGACTCCAGCATCGATCAGGCCACACTCGAAGCTATGCTGACTGCCACGTGCGAGTCCTTCCCCGATTTTCATCGCTATCTGCGCGCCAAGGCTCGTGTGCTCGGTCTGGAAAAGCTTGCCTGGTACGACCTTGGCGCGCCCGTAAGCAAGGAAAAGCAGACCTGGAATTTTGACGAGGCCCGTGACTTTATTGTTGAAAAGTTCGGCACCTACTCGCAGCGTCTCTCGGACTTCGCAGTCCGCGCGTTTCGCGAGAACTGGATCGACGCTGAACCACGGCCCGGCAAAGTTGATCGCGCTTACTGCGTGCCCCTGCGCCGGGACGAATCGCGCGTCTTCCTGAACTTTCAGACCTCGTTCAACAGCGTCAGCACGCTGGCCCACGAACTTGGTCACGGCTATCACGAGCTTAATCTGGCCACGCGCACCGCGCTCCAGAAAGAGACACCCTTGACGCTGGCTGAGACCGCCAGCATCTTCTGCGAAACCATTATTACCCACGCCGCCCTGGCCAGGGCCGACAGAGAGGAGCAGATCGCCATTCTGGAGTCCTCGCTCCAACGCTCGTGCCAAGCCGTCGTGGACATCACCAGCCGCTTCCTCTTTGAGAGCCGCGTCTTCGAGCGTCGCAAGCAGCGCGAACTTTCCGAGGATGAATTCAACGAACTGATGGTAGAAGCGCAGAAGGAGACCTATGGCGACGGGCTGGACGAGAACCTGTTACACCCCTACATGTGGGCCATGAAGCCGCACTATTACTGGTTACACCTCTCGTTCTACAACTACCCGTATATGTTCGGCTTGCTCTTTGGTCTCGGTCTTTATGCTCGTTACCAGCAAGATTCAGAAAGCTTCAAGACTGGTTATGATGACCTGCTCTCCTCGACGGGACTGGGAGATGCTGCCACGCTGGCCGCACGCTTCGGCATTGATGTGCGCTCCGCCGCCTTCTGGCGCTCCAGCCTGGACATTGTGCGCAAGAATATTGATCTATTTGAGGAATTGACGCGCGCATAGAGGGAAAGCCGGAAGCGCAGCCTGTACACGCCAGACCAGGCCGCATTGCTCCCAGCAGAGCAGGTAAGCGGCTCGACCCGGGGTACACAACGCAGCGGCAATCCTCTGTCTTCGCCTGCCCTGCCTGGGAACTGGAAAAACTGCCTCATTTATAGCGTACGTTTTGCCTGCCGTAATTGAGAGACTCCTATCTGGTTTAGTTTTTTATCGCGAGGTCAGTAAAAGGTTCTCCAGCTCCTTCTTCTCCAAGTAGCTAGCTTGGAGCCCTCCCTCATGAAAAGCATACCTAAATTCTTGTATATATTTCAAGTAGTAAGCACATTTTATTACTGTCTGTCCGGGTGTTGGATGTATTTACTACTTCCCCTGTTGATAGCACTTCGGAGGCCCTCTTACTCAATAGAGCCCAATTTACAAAACGGTGGATTACTGAATTGATTGCTCCTTTTGGGCGCTCTCCTCCTCTTTTTGTAAACGCAACGGGCACAGATTTTCCAGGGAACGCCCGGATTGCGGTGCGAAATGGTAGTCGCCAATCAGGCGAATATGCTCCCATCCGGCCCAGCGCTACGTAAACTGCCATGGGACGCAAAGTAGCGGGCATTGTTCACTTTGACAGATTTTATCTGGCTTTTCGGGCAAGTAGTTTTGATAGACGAGTACTGAATTGCCGAACGGAAACGGAACAATCGCCATTTTTGACCAGATGCTAGCTTGAATAATCGGCTTTTGAGCTTTTTGCAAAGGTACTAGTTCCGACTCACTCTGAATCGGGAACTACCAATAAGTTCCAGTACAGCTTATGCATGTTTTTAACTGCTACGCTGCCTTTCAATGGTATGCTAGCAAATGACAAATTCTGTATGAGCCGTCATGTTCAGCTTCATTTTTCTCATTGGCACTTGGCACATCAGCCGCAATAGAACGTTCTTTGCCCCCTCCTCGTATCTTCTCAACAGAGAAGAAAACATTGGATATCGTCGTAGAGGGGACTGATGAAGCAGCACCACTGGAAATGCCGCCAGCAAGGAGTTGAGCACCTCCATGCCCTCTCTCGCTGGGATCAGGCCTACCAATGCCTTCTGCGATGGACGAATGCCCCGCAACAGAGGCCAGCCAATCAGGAGGAAATCGATGAACATCGCAGTATATGTTCGAGTCTCGAGTCATCGTCAAGTTCAGACGCAGACCATCGAGCAGCAATTGGAACGATTACAGACACATTGCCAGTGTGAGAACTGGTTCTGGGAAGACGTCCAGATTTTTCGAGATGATGGCTACAGTGGAGCTAGCCTCAAACGACCAGGGTTAGATCGGTTACGGGATCAGGTGGTCAGAGCCACCTTTGATCGAGTTCTTATCACAGCACCAGATCGTCTCGCCCATAAATATGTGCATCAAGTCCTCCTCGTTGAGGAATTGGAGCGAGGGGGCTGCCAGGTGGAATTTGTGGAGCATCCCATGAGTCAGGATCCTCACGATCAGTTGCTGTTGCAAATCCGAGGAGCAGTGGCCGAATATGAACGTACACTCATTGCTGAACGGATGCGTCGAGGCTGTTTGCAAAAATGCGCGGGCAGGGACGATGCTTCCCTGGAGCCGTCCTCCTTATAGGTATCGCTTAGATCCTGATCATCCACGGGATCCATCAGGAGTCCGCCTTCAAGAACCTGAAGCGGTCCATGTGGCAGAAATCTTTGCGTATTATCTGGAAAAGGGGCATGGCTTGGAGCAACTCGCCAAGCACTTACATCAGCTGGGGATTCCTACCCCTAATGGAAAGTCGCATTGGAGTCTGACGACCTTACGTGACGTCTTGAGGAACCCGGTTTACGCCGGGACCGTGTATGCGGGTCGAGAACGTGTTGTCGAAAAACATCGTCGTTTTTCCCCTTTGCAACCCATTGGGCGTCGATCCAGTACGCAAGAGACGCCCTCTGATGAGTGGATTGTGGTGGGGCAGGTGCCAGCGATCGTTTCACAGGAGCAATTTGATCGAGTCCAGGCAAAATTGGCAGACAATGTGCGCTTTGCCCGTCGTAACAATACCTCTCATCAGTATCTGTTGCGTGCCTTAGTCAGTTGTGGTCTGTGTCACCTTTCCTGTTTGGCTCGGATGAGTTCTGGACATGCCTACTATGTCTGCCGAGGAAAGCAGGGACCCATCCGTTCTCGACGAGAGGAATACTGCCATTCTCGTTATATTCCTGCTGGGCAGTTGGATACATTAGTCTGGCAAGACCTCTGTGAGGTGCTGCAACACCCGATCGTCATTGAACAGGCGCTACAGCGAGCGCAAGCAGGTGCATGGCTTCCGCAAGAACTTCAAGCTCGCCGAACACAGGTCCGCAAAGCACGTGGCACACTTTGTGGACAATTGGAACGATTGACAGAAGCCTATCTTGCCGATGCGTTTCCTCTCGGAGAATACAAACGACGGCGGCAGGATGTGGAACAGAGGCTGGCAGCAGTGGAGGCGCAAGCGAACCAGATTGAAACGAGTATCCAGCAGCACATGGAGTTGATTCCTATCACTGATTCGATCAATGAATTTTGTCAGCGCATTGGTTGTGGCCTCTCTCGGGCCAGCGTTGAGCAGAAACGGCAATTGGTCGAATTATTGGTCGACCGTGTTGTGGTCACTCCTTGGTGAGGTGGAGATCCGTTATGTGATCCCCACCTCACCAAGGAGTGAGCGCATCCGTTTTTGTCATTTGCTTACAGACTATTTCATGACAGCTTACGTAGCGCTGGGCCCAGTCCGACATCATTCTTTTGTGCGTCAGGTGGTATCTGCGCTATTCGCTCAGCTATCGGGACCTTGAAGAGATGATGCAGGAGCGAGAGTTGCATGTCGATCACACTACGATCTACCGCTGGGTGCAACACTACACCCCCGAACTGGAGAAGCGCTGCCGGCCGTATCTGAAAACCTGCAATGACTCGTGGCGTGTCGATGAAACCTATGTAAAAGTGAAAGAGGTGTGGATGCACCTCTATCGAGCCGTCGATTCAGATGGCCAAACTCTGGAGTTTCTCTTGCGTCCGACTCGCGACGCCCAGTCCGCTCAAGCCTTCTTCCTCAAAGCGCTCGCATCGACTGCTCGTTCGGTTTCTCAAGCGGACACGCTTAAAAAGCAGGCGCCCCAGTCCATAGCTCTGGCTGATCCCAACATCATGTCAGCCCCTCGGGTGGTCAACGTGGATAAAAACGCTGCCTATCCGAAAGCGATGGCTGATCTTAAAGTCGCAGGCATCTTGCCAGCATCGGTCGAACTGAGACAGGTCAAATATCTCAACAACCTGATCGAACAAGATCATTGGTTTATCAAACGGTTGACCAAGCCTGGGATGGGCTTTTTTCTCGTTCAAGACAGCCTGGCGAACACTGCAAGGATACGAGATGATGAACATGATGCGGAAAGGGCAAGTCAGAGGGGGGTATTGTCAACTTGTTCGTGGGGGATGAAATATATTGATGAGCTATAACGAGGAGAGCGCTGAAGGGCAACGAGAGGTGAGGATGTCTTTGTGGTTAGGCGACCAGTTTCACACCGGTCACTTCATTCCATTGCTAGAATTGATCCTGTAAAGTGGCACGGTATTCTCGTGCATTCAAACAGTGACGTCGCGATTGGAACTGTCCCGAGATGGGACCGAACGCGGAAAGAAAGCGTTGCACCTGTTTGGCTGATTTGAATGTGCGCATGTTCTTCTCACGCAGTCGCGTGAGTTGGTGCGAGTTTTCCGCGCGGTTGTTCAATCCTTTGTGCTGCCGATGCTCCACCCCAGGCAGGATCTCACGCTTGGCTGCACCATAACTCCGGAGTTTATCGGTAATAACCACTCGAGGAACGTATTGCAGCCCTTTCAGCAGTTTACGAAAAAATCTCTTGACGGCCTTTGTGCTGCGTCGGCTCTGCACCAGGATATCAAGCACGTTGCCATGCTGATCCACCGCACGCCACAGAGAGTGCTGCTTCCCATTGATCTTGAGAAAAACCTCGTCCAGATGCCATGTGTCACCACAACGAGGGCGACGACGACGCAGCTCATTGGCGTAGGTCTGCCCGAATGTGAGGCACCACTGACGGACCGTTTCATAGGTGACGAGGATTCCGCGTTGTGCCGGAAGCTCTTCGACATCGCGAAAACTGAGCGAGAAACGAAAATACAGCCAGACAGCATGGCTGATGATTGCAGGCGGAAAGCGGTAGCCTTTGTAGTAGGGAGGAGTGGTGGTTGTTTTCATGAAGCTATTCTAGCATAGTGTTCAGCTACGTCCCCAAGTTGACAATACCTGCGGGAGTCGTATTTGGATTCTCCATTATTTCTCCTGTTATTGGAGGATCTACCTCTCCAATCTGCGCCACATGGGAGGCTCCTCCATTGATGCGGTGTCAAGCTTCAACGCTTCCAGCGCAGGGATTGAATTGGGTAATCCTCATCGAGCCTAGTATATCTATACCTTTTAGAGACTATCCCTTGCCACCATTCCCAGTACAACAGAAGGACGCAAAGCAACGCGACTCCAGCGCCTCCAATCAGGAGCCCATTCCCGGTCCAACTTGACCAGCCATTCAGGGAATAACTTTTAGGAGGTTCTGTCAGAACGCAGAGAGAGGTTTTGTAAACGTCAAGGGGATAGTGAGCCATCCGCTGATGGAAAAGTGAGCCACCTCCTTGCCATTTAAACCGTCAGGGCCTGCGAGCTCTGTTGCTGCAAGCTCTGACGGAAACGAAAGCTTTCGCCTTCCATAGCCAGAATGTGGCTGCGATGCACCAGCCGATCTAAGAGCGCCGCCGTCATTTGCTCATTGCCAAAGACCTGCGTCCACTGGGCAAAGGCGAGATTCGAGGTGATGGCAACGCTGGCCCGCTCATAGCGATCACTGAAGAACTGGAAGAGCAGTTCAGCCGTTGGCTTGGAAAAGGGCAGGTACCCTAACTCATCCACTAAGATCAGATCAAACCGACGATACGAAGCCAGCAAGCGTGGCAGTTTTAGCTCTTTGTGTGCAACTTCCAATTCGGTGGCTAGCGTGACCGCTGGTCGAAACAACACCCGATAGCCAGCCAGGCAGAGCGCTCTTCCCAAGCCCATGAGCAGATGCGTTTTTCCAATCCCACTGGGGCCAATGAAGAGCACATTCTCGTGCGCCGCCAGGAAGGCTCCTTGTGCGAGCTCCAATACCTGGACCTTGGGGATGCAAGGCACCTGGGAAAAATCAAAGTCCTCCAGGCGTTTCTGGTAGGGAAAGGCGGCGGCTTTGAGCCGTTGGCGCAACTGCTGCTCGTGCCGCTGAGCCAGTTCGCCTTCAAGCAAGGCTTGCAAGTAGCCGAGATAGCCTAACCCGCGCTGCTCAGCTTCGCGAGCCAGCGACTCACAATCTCGTGCCATCCGGTTCAGATGCAGTTGCTTGAGATAGGTGATCACGATGTCATTGCACAGCGTTTCTGTCATGGCTGCACCTCCAACAAACGATTGTAGGCACAGAGATCTGGCAAAGGCGTCACCCTCTGGTAGGCTGGATACGCTCGTGGATCAAGAGGCGGAACGGGAGGTTGCTGGACGCTGGCAACATTGAGCAGTTGCCGCACGGTATCCGCACTCCAGCCGCCTTGGGTGCGTGCCTGGGTAAGAGCCGTCTCGACGGTCTCCACGGAGTGCGTCAGACACAGGTCTAGCAGGCGAGCAAACTCGCGATTGCCATCAGCACGATGAGCCACCAGATCCAGGCGTGCCGCTTCAAAAGCTGGTGGGAGCTCTCCATGCCTCAAAGCCGAGGCCCAGGGAACAGCAAAGGACTTTTTCAGGAGTAAGGGGACGTAATGGCGCCAATCCTCAATCACCTGGCGTTTTTCATAGCAGCGAGGATGATCAGCGACGAGTTCCCCACCTGCATACAGACGCACCCGGAAGGGGTCTGCTTTGAGCGTTAAGCGCTGATAGGCATACTGAATGGGAACGGAATAGTCGTTGGTTTGGAAGCGCACGCGTCCTGTCGAGTGTGCCAGCACTTCCACGACCAGCGCAAGCTCCGGCGCATGTGTTGGTAGGGGCCCGAGTGTCCTGCGCTCAAAGGCCAGGCGAGCGGCAATAGAATCGGTCTGCCTGGCCATCGTGCGCTGCTGATCGGAGAGGCAACACGCTCCTAGATGCACATTGATGGCTTCCAGATCAGTGCCCTCGGGAAGCGGCACGAGGTAGTTACGACGAGCATAGCCCACCAAATTTTCGACACTCCCCTTCTCCCAACCAGCATGCACATTGGCAAAGAGCGCCTCAAAGCGATAGACACTTTGGAAGTGTAGGAACACATCGTGCTCGCGGCGGCTATGTCCTTGCAGCACTTGGAGCACTGCTGGTTTGAGGTTGTCGTAGACCGCGATGCGCGGCACGCCTCCCCAGAATTCAAAGGCATGGCGCTGGCCGAGGAGAAAGGCTTCTTGCCGTTGAGTCGGGAAGCATTCCACAAACATTGCCCCCGAAAAGCGGAGCCGCCCGACCAGGAAAGGAACTTTGGCGACCTGACCCTTGAGCTTGATGGTGGCTTCACCGAAATCAAACTCTGCCCGCTCTCCAGGCGCAAAGTCGAGCGGGACGTACACCGGCTTCGACGACGTTCGCAGTTCCTGCACGAACAGACGTACGGTAGATTCTCCGATAGGAATACCGAGCGTGCGCAGCTCTGTCCACATGCGGTGGGCCGTCCAGCACTGCTTGGGAGCCCAGCGCTCAAGCCACTCATTCTCTTGAAGCCATTTCTGGATATGTGGCAGTGCCGCGTCACGCACAGGCGTTTTGGTCGGTGCCTGACGCTGATACTGACGTTCATTGGTCGCTGGCTCCTCCGCAAGGAGCCTGGCAACCGTATTGCGTGAGAGCCCAAAGTGGCGGGACGCTGCCCGCTGGCTCTTGCCCTGGATCAAGACCCAGGTGCGAATTTCATCTCGAAGTGCCACGGGATACACCTTGTTTTCCTCCGCTCGCTTGATTTTTTTCAAGTGTAGCGGATTCTTGGGAACATGGCTCACTTTTCTGGTAGCGAGTGGCTCTCTATCAGTCTAGCGTTTACAGGTTTGTCCTGGAGATCGTTTGCGAGGTATGATAAGAACCATTACCAACCGGAGAAGGAGTGCTTCATGCCTTGCCCACACTGCGCCTCAGTCACGACCAAAGAACAAACTCAGAAGACCACGCTCGGCTATCGGATGTTCCGTTGCTCTCCTTGTGAGCACCTCTTCAACGAGCGGACAGGAACTCCGTTCAACTTCCTGGAATATCCCACCGATGTGGTCCTTCTGGTTGTCCTGTGGTGGCTCCGGTAGAAGTTGAGCCTGCGAGATCTCGCTGAAATGTTTCTTGATCGAGGCTTAACGTTCACCTATGAGACCGTTCGGGAGTGGGAAAGGCGATTTGCCCCGCTGATTACAGAGCAATTGCGGACCAAACGGCACGGACAAGCAGGACAGTCATGGTACGTGGATGCGCACCCACGTCAAAGTGAGAGGAAAATGGTGTTCCCTCTATCACGCCATTGACGCACATGGCAACCTGGTTGATTCACGCCTCAGCGAGAAACGGGATATGGAGGCCGCTCAACAGTTTTTCAAGCAGGCACTCGCCGTTGTTGGTCATACCCCTGAACGGGTGACAACGGATGGGCACGCCTCCTACCCACGAGCAGTGCGTGAAACGCTGGGCGCTCATGTGCTCCATCGAACCAACAACTATCTCAATACTCGCCTGGAGCAAGACCATCGGGGAGTCAAGCAACGGTAGTATCCCATGCATGGCTTCGGAAATGTTGACTCGGCTGCTCGTTTCTGTTCTGCTTTTGACGAATGAAGGAACTATCTCTGCCCTCGCTCCACCAAGGGAGAACCATCCTCACGCTCAGAACAGCGGCGAGCTTTCCTTGATCGGCTGACAGCCTTGAAGACATCGGTACAAGCAGCCTCCTCGCAAGAGACCGCAATATCCTTAGCATTCGATTTCCACAATGAGCTTCTGTGTTCTCAGTTCTGACAGAACCCAACCCAAGCACCGTCACCAGGTCGAGGCATGCAGTAGAACATGCCTGCATGATGGTCTCTACAGAGTCAGCGCCTAGCCACTTCCGTCCCCGCCGTTTCCCGCTCGTATTGGCCTCGGTGAGCAAAGAAGTCGGCCGCGCTGTGCAAGTGCGCGTGACGCGCCCACCACCACCATTGGTCAGAAAACGTGCGGCCAGCAGACAATGCCTTGACAAATGGCCCTCGTCACGTTATCATATTTGTATGTACGACCAAACAGAAAAGAAACCGAAGAAAACCTGGACGCACCAGCAAGATAACCGCCAGCGCCTGGTTGACGCTGGCTATATCCTTCTCTCCGAGAAAGGCATTGACGCCACAACGGTCAAAGAGATCGCGCGCAAAGCCAACGTCTCACCTGGTCTGTTCCATTATTACTTCGCCTCCAAGGATGAACTGCTATTGGCTGTCATTTATGAAGCAGGGGCGCGCTTTAATCAGCAGTTGATGCAGGAGTTGCGGAAGCAGTCAAGCGAGCACACGTTCGCGGATGTGGCAATGCTCGCGGTTGCTACTGTCAGCCGCGAGCATACGGCGTGGTATCGGCTACGCTATGAGCTCTATGCTCTCGGCTTGCGTAACCCGGACTTCCTGTCCGCAATAGGTGAGATGCTGGCAAAGGGGCGGCAGGGCATCGCGCAGACGATTCAGGAGCAGATGGGTATCGATGAGACACGAGCGCAGACCATCGCGGCGGTGTTCCACGCCTGCACTGATGGACTGGCCCTGCAACAACTGGCACAGCCCGGCCTCGACCTTACGGCGGCATATGAACTTGTTCAAGACTTGCTTACAACGGAACCGGCGCCTGAGAAGTAGTTTTTTTACATGTGAAATTGGCTGGTCATACAACCATATAAAGTGAGAGCACTTGAAGAAAGGGAAGGCATTTATGATACCCATCTCACAGAACAACGATGTCGTGACGACCATTAATACGTTCACATTTGAGCCGGAGAAACAGCAGAGAGGACTGGAACTACTGGTTGAGATCGCGAGGATGCTCCAAATGGAAGTGCCTGGCTTTGTCTCGGCCAACTTTCACACCAGCGTCGATGGTACGCGTGTAATGAGCTACGCGCAATACAGTAGTTATGAAGCGTTACAGGCTGCCACTGCAAAGGTGTTTGAGAAGGCGGATACGCCGCTACTAGTTGAATTACGCCAGATTGCAACGCCGGATTCGCGTGAGTATAAGGTTCGCGCTATCCTTGAAGGATAAAGGATGTATATATGGCCAAGATATATCGACACACATTTATACGGCAAGCGGGCAATGTCCTGGCAACGACCTTTGCCCGCGCGGGATTGAAGGTAGGGCCAATACATCTGCTCACGGTGCGGGGACGCAAAAGCGGTCAGTCACGCACTACCCCTATTGCGGTTGTCGAGCAGAATGGACAGCGCTATCTGGTTGCTACCTTTGGTATCGTCAACTGGGTGCGCAATCTACGCGCGGCAAAGGAGGCAACGCTCACACTTGGGCGCCGTTGCGAGACCATCAGCGTCGTCGAGCTCGTGCCAGAGGAGGCGGCACCTATTCTGAAGGAATGCATAGGCGCAGGTGGCCCTATTACACAAGGCTACTTCGACGTGACGGCCGAATCCTCGCTGCAAGACTTCGAGCGCGAAACCCTGCGACATCCAGTGTTTCAGATATTGACAAAAAAGGGCTTTAGCCTACCGCAAGCCGCAGGGTTAAACCCCTAGCGGTGAGGCGTCTGCGGCTTGAGTTCTTGTTCAAGTTGCCCGGCTGTAGTGCGTATGGCATTGTCAACTTACGAAAAGAAATAAAGAGCGGGCCGTCAGGACTCGCTCTTTCGCGCTCATAGGTTGTGTTGCAAGAAATAAGGAGAGAACATGGTGAGTGTGAGTGTGTCTCTCAAATGTTTTTAGGCGATCACGCCGAACAACCGGGCGACGAGTGCCACCTGCCCACCTCCATCACCTTTTGCCACTCCTTGCAGTTGCCCTTTCCTGATCATGTTCATCATCTCGAAGCCCCAGAGTGTTCGCCACTCTGTCTCGAACGAGAAAAAGCCCATTCCTGGTTTGGTCACCCGTTTGATGCGCGCGATGATCCTGCTCGATCAGGCTGTTGAGGTATTTGACCTGCCGTAATGTAGAGGCATCATGAATGTGTCCTTCCGCCTGGAGTTCGTGAAACGCTTTGGGATAGGCAGCGTTTTTGTCGACATTGATCACGCGTGGCGAGTTCACATGAGATGTAGTGAGGGTTTTGAGAAAGAAGCACTTGGCAGCACCTCCATCTCTGGTTGAACTCAGCCAAAAATCGAGCGTCTTTCCTTCCGAATCGACAGCCCGATACAAATACATCCACACCTTTCTGACTTTTACATAGGTTTCGTCAACACGCCAGGAATCCGTTGTTGCCCTCACATAGGGCCGGCACCGTCGTTCCAGCTCAGGTGCATAGCGCTGCACCCAACGGTAAATAGTGGTATGATCGACCTGCAGTCCCCGTTCTCGCATGATTTCTTCGAGATCTCGGTAACTGAGCGCGTAGCGTACATACCAGCGGACGCACAGAAGGATGATGTCAGCCTGAAAATGACGCCATTTGAACGGGGACTGCTCGGTCATATCTGATCCTCTTTGGTTCTTTTCTCTCAACTTTATCAGATCAGTTTACTTCTTGCAACATAACCTGGCCGAGCGCGACAACGATTCCTGCCAGGTCACTGCCCTGTCCGGAGGGAAAGGTGGCAGGCCAGCGCTCGGCAAACACGCCCTTACGGATGGATGTCTCCCCTGGATTGATACCAGCAGCTTTGACCTGGACCAAGGCTTGCCCCGGACCCGGTGTAGGTCGCTCAACATCGACGACCTGTAACACATCGCCCCCCCATACTGCTCAAATCTGACTGCTTTGGGCATACGCTCTCTCCTTTGCTCCTCTTATCTGATTGTTTCTCATACTCTCGTCCATTTCCCGTCTCATCTTCGTGATGTGAGACTCTCGGCAAAGACCTCCGCTGCTTCTGTTCGGATCGCCTCTCCAATTTTCTCAGTCACTTGTTCTGGAGACTCAATTGGCATCATTTGCTGGCGATCGGTGTTCATCTGAACACTGGCAGCATGCTTCATGAAATCCGTGGCCGTAATGCCTGGATAGACGAGTCCGACACGGATGTTCTCAGGGGCCAGTTCAAGACGAGCCGTCAAGGTAAGCGTATTCAACGCAGCTTTGGTTGAGGCATAGGGGCCAACGTGTGGAATGACCGTCTTGGTCGTCCCAGAACTGATGTTGACAATCACGCCACCTCCCTGCTTTCGCATCAGCGGAATCACCGCTTGCATCGCGCTCAGCACTCCCACAACATTGAGCTGAAAAAGCGCTCGGTACTGTTCAATATCGGCGTGCTCCACGGGAACATGCAGGCCCTGGCCTACATTATTGACGAGGACATCAATGCGTCCATAAGAGCGAGAGACGTGCCTGACCATGGCCTGAACTGCTGTCTCATCCCGCATATCTGCTGGCACAGCTAATGCGTCTGGCAGTGCATTCGCAAGCTGCTGAAGCTTTTCCTCTGAGCGAGCCACCAGAGCAACTCTGGCCCCCAGCTTCGCGAACAACCGCGCGGTCGCAAGGCCAATGCCTTCCGATGCTCCTGTGAGAAGCACAATTTTCCCTGCTATATCCATCGTCGCCTTCTTTCTTTAGACCTGTTCCGCGTATGCCTGTGACAGCTTTGTCTGGGAGCGGATAAACTTCCCCATGTTTTCTAGTGATTGTTGTCCTTCGGGTACCACCGCGGCGTAGTGCTGGAAGACGTGCCACATGTCATTCCACACAGTCAGTTCGACCGCGACACACGCCGCTCTGGCGCGTTCCGCGAAGAGGAGTGCGTCATCCAGAAGGACTTCGTCATTGCCAACCTCAATCATCAGGGGCGGAAAGCCATGCAGATCCGCGTAGATGGGTGACAGGAGCGGATTGCTCTTCTCTTCGGTGCCAGCATAGAAATTCGCTAAGAAATTGATGGTCTTTCCTGAAAAGATAGGGTCAACTTCATCACGGGTTGTCCGGCTGGCAACCGTGCCGGGCAGGTCAGTCCACGGAGAAAGCAGGACTGCCCCGGCTGGCATGGGAAGGCGCTGGTTGCGCAGAACCTGCAACAGGGCCAGACTCAAGCCACCACCCGCAGAATCACCGGCTAGTACGATATGCTCGGGTCGCGTGCCGGGGGCCAGGAGCCAACGATAGGCGGTCAGGACATCATCGAAGGAAATCTCCTCTTTCTTCATCTCAGATGAGTGGATAATCACTCACTGGGAATTACTATAATCGAAAAAGATATCCCTTGTAAGAAGGAACCAAAAAGTGATAGAGTTACCATATGGAAAGCAAGCAACCAACATCACCTGATATTTTCCGGGCAGACTGCCTGTCGCGGCAGGTGCTCCACCTGATCGCTGACGAGTGGACGCCTCTGGTCATTTATGCGTTGGAAGAGCACACCATGCGTTTTGGGCAATTGCTCAAGCGGATCGATGGCATCTCAACCAAAATGCTGACCCAGATCTTGCGGGCGCTGGAACGCAATGGCTTGGTCCAGCGCGTGGTCTATCCGGTTGTGCCTCCCGTCGTCGAGTATTCTCTGACGCCACTGGGACAGACCCTGAGAGAACCCATGCAAGCACTCAAGGTCTGGGCCTACGGGCATTTGCAGGAGGTCGCGCAAGCGCGTGCGACGTATGATTGCCTTGATCATACGCCGATTCAGGAAGCAACCGCCTCCCTTGTTCAACAACGCTCGCTCTAACGCCTTGCTCTGCTTGGGGTTGCCGATGTGCCTGACAGGGCACGTTTCGAGAGAAGCGTCACCCACGGATTTACCGAAATTTCGCCCATGGAATGGCTAATGCCCAGATTAGGGGCTTACTGTCTGCTTGCTCTGCATAAAGAGCCCATGACCAAGAGGATTCTTCTGCTCAAGAGATCAAGCAAGCGACCAATAAGCCCCCGAAGTGGGCATCAGCCACAAAATTCCCAAATTGACAGGTCTCTCCCTCCCTGCACCTTCGAACACCATGCGTTCAACCAGATGATCGGTTTTCTCTCCACCCATTATTGAGATGATACTTTCCGATAACATAAAAAACTCATGAAGATCTTTAACCGATCAAGCAAACAGTCAGTATTTTTCATCAAAAGAGCGGGAGATCCACACTCATATGACGAGGTGTCCACCACCGCCACTTTGTTTTCAAATCTCTTCATTACAAGCCTCCTGAAGAAAAGAGAGAGAGGTGCTCCAGTCACGAGTCAGGTGCACCATTATCCTCTCGGCATTGCGTACGAGCATTACGCACCATTCAGAAGGAGCGCAGCGGGCACGACCATCACGAGAATGCCAGAGAGGATCAGGGCTAGGCCCACTCCCTGAGCAATGCGCTCCCATCGAGGAAACATTTTTTCGGCGAAGATCACAACGGTAAGCCCTGCCATCGCTACGACATTCATGATGCCCAGGGGGAAGAGGAGGACAAAGAGCAGCCAGTTCGATCCCAGGCAAAAGATGCCGTGCTCAAGGCCCATCCGAAAGGCACCCATGTAGCCGTCATGCCACCTGCCATGGATGAAATTCAGAGGCGTGCAACATTTTGCCAGGCAGACCCGTTTGAGGGGTGTAAGCTGGTAGAGCCCGGCCAGCATCAGGATGCCGCCACCAATCCGGGCCGCGTTCATCATGATCCAGGGGATCTGCCCGGCCAACCCCGAGGCGGCGAGCGCGCCGAGATACGCGAACACGCCGAAGAGCGCCCAGACCAGCAGGTACGCACCCACGAAGATCCAGGGAGACACAGAGGCCCGCCAGCCGGTGTGCCTCTCACGCTGGACTCGTGCGAAAGCCAGATTCATCGTGGCTGTCGCGGGAAACATCATCGCGATCATCATCACGACCCAGATCGCCAGGAACAACGCGGCTCCCATCCCCATAGTCCCTCCCATCCCCAACCCGATGCCCATACTCTTCATCATGCCAGACTGCCAGATCAGCATGGCCCATGAAGCAGAGGCTAGGATCAGCAGCAGCGCCAGAAAAAGACGATATTCTCGTTGCAAACTCATTTGTGCTTCCGCTTTCTCAAATGCCGGGACAGGCACGCCTGTCCCCGGCATGGTTTTACTCCTTGTCGTACTCGTCGTGGCGGCGCCACCAGGGGCCTGCTTCGTTGCGACCGCGTGGTGCGCGGTCGAGCCACTGCTGCATGCTCCAGAGCCCGTCCAACCCGCGCGCGTAGGTCGAGTAGGTATGGTAGACGACGCCGTCCTCAAGCGCAAACGCGCTCATGCCAGGGGTCTGTCGCGCATACGTTGCCCAGTCCGTGCCGGTACCCGCCGCGAACTTCGCCCCGGCTTCAGCCGCCGCCTCGTTTGCGGCGATGTCGTTGGTGCGTGAGCTGACGTTGCCCTGGCGATAGTTGTATTCGATGGCTCCCGACTGCTGCTCCTCCGTAAAGGAGACGTTGAAGTCGTAGTTGAAGTCGCCGTCGAACGAAGACGCCCAGAGGAAGCTCCAGCCCATCCGCTGCTTGTACGCCTGCAGTTTCGCGAGCGGAGCCAGCGACACCGCGCAGAGCGTGACGTCGTGATTGGCAAGGTGGACGACCGAGCCGTCGAAGCCGTCGGCGATCGACGAGCAGGTCTGACACCCTGCCGTGTACTCGGGTCCGAACATGAAGTGATAGATGAGCAACTGCGAGCGCCCCTGAAGAGATCTGCGAGGGACGCTGTACCCTTGTCTGTCTCGAAGCGGTACTGCTTGTCGATGCGAACCCAGGGCAGTTCAAGCCTTCGCCGCGCCAGTTCGTCGCTGCGCCGCGTCAGCGCCTTCTCTTCCTCCAGCAGCTCCAGCCGGGCCGCAAGCCACTCTTCACGTGTTCCAGTCTGATGATCGGTCATTGTTTCTCTCCTTTACTCAATCCATTCATGGCTCAATCTTTCCATGAAGACACAACACAGTTCTCTATCTTTTCTGATCATCCGGTTGTTCGATCCGAGCTTGTGAGGGCTGCCCGATGAATGCGCTCGTAGCCTCGTCCGACGGCCTTGCAATTTGCTCATGATTGGTGCCTGTTATCAAAATTGTTTTGCTTGTGATATTCATAAGATTTTTACTCCCTCTTTCCTATCCATCTTGAATGCGGGATGACTCATGATTCTCTCCATTTGGACAGGCGCAAGCTATGGACTCCCAGACTCCTTGTCCTTATGTGTATTCGCTCTGGCATTGGTTTCTTGCTCCTGCGCGGAGGATGTGCCTGGTTCCTCAAGCAGATAGTTCCGCAGGGCAGCCAGGCGCTGATCCCATTGGGCTTCAATAGCCCCAATCCAGGTCGTGACGGCCTGCAATCCCTCTGGCCGTGGCATATACCGCCGCTCCCGACCCGTCTCGCGGGCCGTCACGAGACCGGCCTGCTCTAAGGTCACCAGGTGCTTGATGATTGCTTGACGCGTGATGGGCAAACGGGTAGCGAAGCCCGCTGCTGTCCCTGAGCCTTCTTCACATAATTGTTGAAGCAAGAGACGACGCGTGGGATCAGCGAGCGCCAGAAAGACTCGCTGCGCATGTTCATCAGTCATCACCTGTTTCTCCTCTCCAGCTTCGACGGGGTGCTTTTCCGCATCACCTACAACAAGCAAGCACCCTCAGACCAGGACTACACGACTTCCTGGCTCTGGAGGTAGGCATGCAACCCGTTCAGGCACTCTTGCCAGCCATCAAAGTTGGCGCGATAGGCTTCCTCTGCCGGAATAGGCTGAGGCAGGGAAGCAAACCCCGACTCAACCAGCGTCAAGAGGGTCCCTTCGGCGTGTTCTTCCAGAGTAATTTCCACCAACGTACTGGGCTCGGTGGCAAATGTGACATTGGGAAGGCTAACAGCATAGGAAGGCCAGCGAAAGGCAAAACGCTGCTCTGGCTCAATGACCTCGATCACGCCAGGATAGGGGCATAGTTTATTTTCCCAGGTAAATTGGATGGCACCACCTACGCGAAAATCCATGTCACTCACCACCCCAAACCAACGGGCAAGCTGTTCTGGTTTCGTGACAGCCTCCCAGACGCGTTGGCGCTGGGCAGGCAAGACCATGGTTCGTTCGATACGATCAGCAAGAGTCATTGGGTCTCCTCTCTAGTGAAACAAGATGCTCTTGTGTGTTACTCAATAGGCAATCTGAGAGTTGCCTATTGAGAGTATACCAGAAAAAACCACAATAAGCAACCCAGAAGTTGCTTATTTAGGAGATGTCAGGAACAAGAGCAAGATTCGAGAAGTGGTGAGCGTGGGTCTTTGGAAGCGGTTCTCTTCTGTCATGATCTCGTCTCTGAGAGGAATTGAGAGGGGGATAAACGGAGAAACCCTACTCTGCGGCTTCTGTTCTCATGAAAGAAGAGCACTTATGGACGATGGAGATGCCTAAGTGCAGCCGAGTGCACCGTTTCGGGGGGTTATGCAAAAAAAACCAATGTGCACACTCAAAAGGAGGTATAGTACTGCGATGTTTTACCAGCTTCTCTTCGCTCATTCAACTCTCCCCTCGCTTTTAGTATCTTTAAAACGTTTAAACACATTCAAGGCAATGTGCCGCGAACCTAAAAAGCGTGGCTCTTTTGCCAAGAGAGCCACGCTGATGCACTTAGAAAAACTACTGGTCGCCTTTGGTTGATGGTGTGATTGCCATCATGGCCAGCCCCTGGAGCTTATTGTGAATATAGGTAATTCCTCCAGTGTTCCCGCCACTTACCGGATCGGGTTGACCAACGTATGCGGCAGTCGCATTGGTCACCATATCGTCGATGAGGTTTAGGGCGTGCTGTTGCTGAAGTTCGGTGTTGCTCATCTTTACCAGTTGCACCGCATCATTGCCAATGGTCGTCATGAGCAATGACACCCTGGCGAGTGCCTTGTCAATCTGCATCGCCAAGTCGTCCTGCGCCTTGGTGTGTCCAGGCGCGTTGTTGAGTCCTTGGAGATGAGTGGCAATATGCGAGAGGTACCCAGGCAGCACCTGTGTTGGCGAGACCTCCAGTGGCAGTGCTGCAAAATTTGTGATAACCTGGCACGCCGCACGATTCCAGGCCAGCACATCCCATCTCCGGCCCATAATATAGGCTGGGCTACTTCTCTGGTGCTCAAGCAACTTCTGCAAGAAAGGACTGACCTGTTCCTGCTGAGGTGCAGGATGCTGAAGTGGTACTTGACCTGCCAGAAGAAACAGATGTGCTTTCTCCTCCGCAGAAAGCCGTAAGGTTTGTGCCAGACTATCGAGGACCTGGACGGAGACGTTGATCTCTCTCCCCTGTTCCAGCCAGGTATACCAGGTGACCCCGACACCGGCAAGTTGTGCTACTTCTTCTCGTCTCAATCCCACCGTCTTGCGGCGTACCGTGCGTGGCAATCCCACGTCTGTTGGTGACAGCCTGGCCCTGCGTGTGCGTAAGAAGGTTGCCAGTTCTCCACGTTGCTCGTTGTTCTTTGTCATCTTGCGCTCCCTTCCCTGGTGGTAGCAATACCAGTATCAGTACGCTCTGGTAGCGCCTCAGGACCTGTGGCATGCTACTACCAGCCCTTGAACCATTCTCCGTCTCTACATTTTCGCTTGAACAAGTCAATCAAGCCGTCCAACATGCCCACGACCACGGAGGCGCCTTCCAACTCACGGCGCTCAAACCATCCAGCCTTTAAAAGGAATCTTCGGAATTTGTTGTGTTCAAACTGTCCTGATCGATTCTTGATCACATATTCGTGTAAAGCCGCTCGAAAAACCAATGTATCCAGGGTTGTGATCGAGGATCGACCAGGGCGAGCAGGCCAAAAGAACACTAAATTCGCGCAAAGCCTTTAAAAATCTTTTACTCCACTAATGGTAACTATAACTTGTTCACACGCTTTTTGGGATCATGTCTTTTCCCATGAGGACTGGGTCAGTGGCAAATCACACTCTTGTTTCTCTCCGACAAACTGCTAGACAGCACTACCATGACGAGCCCGCCCAACACTAGATTCAGGAAGCGCTTCGTTCAGCCACAGCTCGCATGTACGTTTGAGGACCTAGCTCTTCTGGTCTCATCACCCATTCTCCTCCACGACAGACACCTCTGACACGTACCGGATCCAGCGTATGTGCATTTGCTCCACGGGGCGATCAAAAAAACTTGTTTGCGCGTCCAGACGAAAGAGTTGGGCGAAGTCCTCTGGCTCAAAGGCAACGCGCAGACGCTCCGCATAGGAATTCAGGAGCACCTGTTGATAATAGTCACTATCATAGGCTGGGGAACGCCCAAACGCAGAAGAGGGAGGGGCCACTCGCATTGTTTCCCCTCTGTCTTCTTCAGCGTCTTCCAGAGGAGAAATGTCGTCAATGTCGTCGGGCAACCACACAGGAGTCCCATTGGAGGCACGGTAAAAGCGAACATGCTCACCACTCTTCCACTGCCTTCTCCCCGCGAGCAGTAACGCTTCGTATTGCGCTTCTTTCTGCCTTGCACGACCAGCAAGATACGTCTGCGCGTCTTTCGAGAGCCGAAAACGCGTGGCGACATCGGAGGTCGGAAGTGAGCGTGTCCGCAGCGCCCGAAGCGTTTCCTGATACCCTTGCTCCACGCCAACCAGGTCACCCTGCATCACACAGCGCAATGCCTGGCGCAAAAACCGCTCCCCATAGGGTTCCGATCGGCTCGACCGCATGGCCGCCCCTCGCACGATCACCTCTCCCGAATACGTCAAGAGCGCATAATTCTTGATCGCGTGAGAGAGCATCGCGCCATAGCGCGCTTCGTATTCCAGCTTCACTCCGTCGGGCAACGTTGCGCCCACCTCGCTGACGAGTGCTCGTTCTTGCTCTTCACCCCATTCACTGGGAACCGCAAAGTAGACCCCATCGGTATCCGCTTCAATTGGCACCATTCCTCGCTCTCGTAGGGACGCAAGAAGACTGTCGAGCAGTGCCCTGCCTCGCCTGGTCACCTCGTTTGCCGCCTCCAAATCCGCAAAGAGCGCCATCGACGTCGCTCCCAGATAGCCATACGCCGCGTTAATCACCGTCTTCATGGCCGCCTGTGTGCCATCATGTTGATTGCCTTCCATAGAGCCAGCAGGTGCTTCCCGAGCTGCTCTTTTATGGAAGAGACGCAACTCCGTCAACCGATCCATGAAATGCAGAAACACGCCCAGGCGATCACACTTCGGCGCAATCCGAAAAGCCCGAATCAGCGAGGGATAAAGCGAGGCGACGTCGGCTTTCACCACATGCTCAGCGACCCCCTCTGCCAAAAGGTACGAGGCTCCCCCTTGATGTTGCCCATAGCGTTCTTCCTGGCCAGTTGTATAGCAGGGAAGCGCTGCGCCTGCTCGCACATATGCCCGGACTATCATCGGCTCAAGAATCCCCATGGCTGGACCGGCTGAAGCTACGCGCTCATAGCGACGAGGGGCCATCCCGGCGAGGGCAAAGGCAGCTCCCATCAAGCGACGCGAAATCGCGTCAACCTCACACACATCGTCGAATGCATATGTGCGTACCAGATCTGGGTCACGCTGATAGGTCTCATAGATCTTGCTCCCTTCGATATAGACACGTTCTGGAGCGGCCATGCCGAAATGGCGAGCGACCTCCTTCAGGCGATAGGATGGCAACGAGCGCGCAACAAAATCATATCGACGAACCGCATCTAAGGTATCAATCAATTCTCGTCCCGCAACACTGAAGCGCTTGCGTTTCCTACGATAAGCTCCCGCTTCCTCAAACGATTCCAACTGCAATGGGGCACCAGATCGCCCGAGCAACAACGGCACACGGAGAGCCTTGGCGCGAGCCTCAAGAAACGGGAGATCAAAGCCAAAGAGATTATGGTTCTCAATGACATCGGGATCCAAACGACGAATCACTGCACACAGCTCGGTGACGAGGGCCGGTTCTTCTTTAGGGGTAGGCGCTTCTACAATACATTCGTGCCCATGATTGTCTCGAATCGCGACGAGAAAGATGCGACCACGCGAAGGATCAAGCGAGGTGGTTTCTACATCAAATTGCAGGCGATGCAGATCATCATAGGCCAGGCCTCGAAAGAAGGCACGCCCCGTTTGCATCAGATATTGTTCCACGGGGCCAACACGGTAATAGTCTTCCCACAAGGAACCAAGTGAGGTCACCTGGCGGCCCAGGCGTCGTGAGGCTCCCGCAAGAAGCATCCGCTCTAACAGATGCCCATCGCGAGCTGAAAGCAGGTACCGATATGATCCATCTGAACCCTCCAACAAGCGAGAGCTGATCGGCGATTGATCCCTGTCCCAGGGAAGCGTCGCCGGAGGGTGCGCGTGCAGCGGAGGGAGATCCTCCAACGTTCTGGCAAAGAGCCAGGGGCGAAAGGACGCGTTGCTACAGCTGACCACTCCCCCTTGCCGTTGCCAGACAAGCGCGTTCCCTGCCCGTGTCGCCCAGACAGAGACAATGCCTGGTGTCGGATCCCAGCCGAAAAGCATCTCATCATGAAGCTGGGCAGGGACATCCCCATCGGGATCGGCAGTCACGTGTTCTTCCTTTCTCATCAAAGCAACACCTCTGAATACCCCGTTTTTCAATGCTCGCATGTTGCCTAGTGGGCAGATACCTGTATGATACTGCCAAAAGCGGTGAAGCCTCGTCCTGATTAAGAGGAAGAGGTGAACATCGTGGAAAAACACGGGAGCGCATGCGAGAAGAAGGTGGCCGTGATCGGAACGTCGAGGATCAGCTACTCCTTCCTAAAGCCCTTCTAAAACGTAAGCCCCTCTGAAACGTCCTTTCTCCCCCCATTGCTCTTGAAATCCGTATGGTATACTAGTGAGAAATATACACATTTCTCGTTCAGAGCGACACATCAAAACACAGGCCTTCAAAAATATGCACCTTCTCATCAAACATCACTGGGACACCACACACAAGACGTGGTCGCCCACACAGTTCACCACCCACGTTGCCAGGCATGGCCGCACACTTTGCCGCAATGGGAAACCGGATGCAGATTCACAAGGGAACATCTCCTCGCGTGGCTGGCGTCTCTCCCTTCATGGCAAACCGCAACACATCTCCTGCAAGTCCTGTCTCCACCATCTGGAGAAGACAGCCATTGAAACGACGCTTATCGAACAGGCCAGCGAAGAGAAGACGCGCTGCTCTGTGAGACACCCCTCGCTTCTGCCGCACCTGCTCACGCAGATCACCCATGCTCGCTTGCTCCACCAGGCACACTTCTACCTTGCCTGGGCCTGTGCATCAGAGCTTGAGGAAGACGAAATTGCCATCTATCAACAGCACCAGCTCTTCCTTCCCCATCAATGTCTCCGACTCCTGCTGCTCCTCTATACGGCAAGCGAGTCCTCCCATAGTGCTGGTGAAACAACAGCGCTGCCAGCACCATCACCTGCACCCGGCTGGGCAAGGAAAGCACCACCGACTCGCTCACTCGCATAGGCGCTTCTCCAAAGCGCGATCGCGCTCTCACCACATTCTTCTCTTCACAGAGACACGCACGCCAGATGTTGGCCTCTGAAAGAGCATCGCCAGTTCTTCTTGAAAGGCATCATCAAAGAGTTCGTGGCGGTGATGACGGAGAAAGACAAATAATCTCGCCCGTTTGATGCGTTGGATGATGGTTTGCTCCACGCACGATGGTTCAACTGGAGGGTGCCAGGGTAAGGGGCGCATGGTATGTTCCTTTGCTCTTCTTCATAGAAAACAAACAGTTCTTGAGTAGTTGAAGCTCAAGAACTGAAAGACACATTTTTGGAGGTTGGTGTTGAGAGGAACACCAACGGCGTTCTGGATCGACTCTCGTGGAGAACGCACCCCCGGTTCAGGCAGCTCCAGTCCTGATCGGATCGTAACGTGCCCTCGCCGATGAGCCATTGCGCACCCATGGCGAATGCATGCCTGCTCCATCGCAGAAGTGCTCAGCCCAGGATAGCTGGACCCAGCACTTCTTCGCACCACTGGCGGAAGCTCGTGGGAATGCTGGACTCGGGGGTGCGCGGCTCGGCGGTGGTGAGTCCCTGATCGTAGGCAGCACACATGTCGAGGTAACCCTGGGTCATAGCCTCGGACCACCCGCTCTGGAGCAGCCTGGCCTTCAGGGCTGAGCCTGCCATCTGTTGGAAACGCACTGGTTTACCGAGCACCTCGGACATGATCTGCGCCATGTCGTTGAAGGAGAGGTCCTCAGGACCGAGCACGGGGCGACTTTCGACTCCGCTCCAGGAGTGATCGAGCAGCAGCTTGGCGGCAACGGTGGCGATGTCGCGGGTGGCGCAGGTTGGCTGCTTGAGGTCCCCAGACATGGGGGCCGCAAACACGCCCTGGTTCTTGATCGACTCGACCTGACGGAGCAGGTTATCCATGAACGTGGGCATGGTCAGCGCCCGGTAACTGACCCCGTGCTGGCGATCAGGTCGTCCATGGCCAGCGATGCCGTGACATTGCCAGCTTTCCCGGATACTGCTGCCCCACGACCGAAGGCCGAGACGCCAACCACCCGCTTGACCCCCTGGCTCTTGAAAGCGTCGCACGCAGGCCTGCTGAAGTCCACGTAGGCGGTCTCGACGCTCTCAGCGTGGGGGTCCGGGGTACAAGCCAGAACACGCTGTCTGCTCCTGTGAATGCCCTGGTAACAACATCGAGGTCACCATGCGATCCTTGCACGACTTCGACGCGCTCGTGCTCGCGCGGGGACAGACGGGAGGGATCGCGCACGATCACACGGATCGGCTCGTCGCTATTGAGCAGGTTGTGAAGTACTTGATGGCCGATCAGGCCAGTGGGAGTTGTAATGACAATCATGAAAACCACCTCCAGGAGAGAGATTGTGTAATGACTCTTGCCTGCATTTCGATAGTCCTTCCTCCATCTTTGTGTACTCTCGCTACGGCGGACACGCCCTCACGGGACAGGTACCCTTGCATCTGATGGCTGCCACATCTCTCGAGTGAACAGAAGGATGTCGGACAGGCAACATTGTTATCTAAGCAACACTTTCGTGTATACTACACAGGAGGAATAGTAAGCTGTCTCTGAATTGAAAGCAATCAGCAAATAGGCTGGATCGTTGTTTAGACAACACCAGAGGGCAACTGTTGCATTTCAGAGGAAATGCCCTACGAAGTGAGCAGATCCGGCCCTCAAACGTGAGAAATTGCCCTCAATCTTGAGCATTGCCATGAACGTATCTGGGGAAACCGCTCTCCACCTGACTTCTTTTACCGGATTTTTGTAAATTGGAGGGAGAAAAAGAAAGGCTTGCGTAAGTTCTCGGAAAGCGGGTAGCACTGTAGGGTTGACGAGTAGTATTGCGATTCACCTGTGGTTTGTGAGGTGGTTTGAAAATGCTGTTTCTTGTATCGCTCTCACAAAATGTAGCACACTGTTTGATGGTTTGCGCGGATAAAGCATCCCATATGGAATCGTGTACTCCCAATCGACAGGAAGAGTGACCAGAGAAGGGTGGACATCTTTCCATCCGTCTAACGTCAGCAGAACGGCACAGCCTGCTTCACAGCGGTTGAACACATCAATATCATACTGATGGAGTCCGTCCGTAATCTGGATTTCCTGGTGTTCCGTTCCTAAATATCCCCGTATTGCGTCAATGAGCGGGCTGGTGCCTGATTGTATCATGACTAACCGCTCTCCATAGAGATCGGTCACAGAAAGCCTTTCCTTCCTGGCTAATGAATGTTCCCTTGAGACTGCGACACAAAAGCGATACTCCCCCAACTTGAGAGCCTGAAAAGAGTCAGACTCATTCGCTCTCTCATATGCCCCGACCATGACATCAAAATCCTTCCCAATCGTTCGATAGGCCGTGGGCCAGGATTCAACAACATCATCAAAGGGAACCATCTTCATTTTGAACTGGGGATAGGCATCACTGATGGTGTTCCATACATCGACCAGGACGGTACATGGGTTCAGCAGTGACGTTCCAATCCGTATACAGTACGGATTTGTCTTGGCGGCTTGCTGTGCTCGTGCAATGGCTTTTTCTGAATATTGCAGCAGAAACTTTGCATCATGATAAAAGGATCTTCCAGCATCGGTGGCTCGTATACCATGATGTGTTCGGATTAAAAGTTGCACACCAATCTGCGCTTCTAAGACATTCATTTGTTTCATGAGCGCCGTTGAGGAGAGATATAATTTCTCGGCAGCCTTTGAAAAGCTCCCTGCATCTATGACTTCTATGAACGTATGTAATACGTCATTTCCCATACGATCTCCCTTCGTATAAACCACAGGTTCATACCATGATAACCAGGGTAACTTTTTTCTTCTTCCCTGTCAAGCGCGCGGCTACTATACTTACCCTTGCAAGTAGCAATCCACCACCAGAGATGGAGGATGCCATCGAACCACAAGCATCAACGTAGGATACAACAGGAGTTCTATGGCACGTCGTGTGGAATTTTGAATGTTGGGATTTACAGATTCCCCAACCCTACGTCTCATGGGGGAATTTCCCAAATTGCTATCAGAGAAAGGGATGAGATACATGAGTTCAATACGTGCGATAGTCGTTGATCCTGATGTTGCAGGACGGTTTGCCATCAAAGAGGTCGAAGCGCCCCAGCCTGGCCCGTCGGAAGCGCTTGTTCAGGTTGAGGCCTTTTCTTTGAATCGAGGAGATGCGATCATCCTGGTCGAAGCGGGCAGGCGACCCGGTTGGGATCTGGCCGGAACCGTCATCAAGCAAGCTGCCAATGGGACAGGGCCGAAGGTCGGGAGCCGGGTGGTAGGCCTGGTTAATGCAGGCGCATGGGCTGAGCAGGTGGCGGTTCCGACGAACAGGCTGGCCGAACTTCCCGCCAGCGTGACGTTTGCTCAGGCGGCCACCTTACCTACGGCTGGACTCACCGCGCTGCGGGCGCTTGAGAAAGGAGGGCTGCTCCTGCACAAGCGCGTGTTGATTACCGGTTCCACAGGTGGGGTGGGACTCTTCGCGCATCAGCTCGCAAGGCTCAGCGGTGCCTCTGTCGTCGGCACGGCTCGAAATGCTCGCCTCGAGGCGGTAGTACGAGAGGCGGGAGCCGATGAGGTGATCGTGGGGGACGATCTTGAGCCAGCGCGTGCCTATGGCCCTTACCACTTGATTATCGAGTCGCTCGGTGGAAAAGCACTGAAGAGCGCACTCTCTCTGCTGGCACCAGGGGCAACCTGCGTCACGCTGGGCTGGTCGGCATCTCCAGAAGTCACCATTGATGTCAGAAATTTCATGGTTGCTGGAGGAGTTACCCTCTACAAGCTGGTGATGTTTGCAGAATTCGATCGTCGTGCTGCATCTCGTGACCTGGCCTGGCTCGCACAACTGGTAGCCGAGCAGCAATTGCGGACGCCCATTGAGGTGGAGGCTTCCTGGCACGACATTGGTGAGGTCGCGCAACGCTTGCTGCAAAGACAATTCACTGGCAAAGCTGTTCTGCATCTGGCGTAGAGAGTACTGAAGCTGCCGGAATCTTGCATGTGTCTCAATGCTGAGAGTATCTCTTCCTCTGGAACATGCTCGAAGACGAGAGGTCCAGGTGAGGTGCTGTTGGCGCATGGCCAAGTGTTTGCTTCTACACGCTGCGCCGTCAAGCCATTTCCCTTTGAGCTTGGAAAATCAATGCGCCAACAGTAATTCATGCGCCAGAAGCGCACCACTGCGCATGAAAAAGTGTTACACTGTACCCGAGAGAGGGCCATGTCAGAGATCGGATTGATACTCGCGCTACGAGCCGGACCAACAGTATGATTGAGGATGCCGCACAAGCACCACTGTCTGTCGCTCGCCGACCTCGGCGAAGCACGTATGGAAGAATTTGATCACGCTTGGCATCCCATCGCCCTCTCTCTAGATCTCATCCGATGGCGCCGACGCATCACCGGCCTCTTTCTTTTACCCTTTTTTCCCTCGTTTCGTTTCTTTCAGCACGTCACATCAGCGCACACTTTTTCATGGAAGCATCTCTCCTGAGCCTCTCTCCAAATTACAAGATAGCAGTGAAAGAAGCCAGATAAAGAGCGGTTTTCCAGGAAACGTGTGTACCGGTGCTCAAGATTGAGGGCAATTTCTCACATTTGGGGGCCAGATTTGCTCACTTGGTACGGCATTTACCAAGAAATTCATATGGAAGACGAGTCTGCTGCTCAGCAGATAGATGCCATAATCACAAAGTGTGATAATTGGCGGGGTAAGATGTTGTCACGACTGCGTGCTTTGATCAAGCAAGCTGACCCTGCCTTAGTTGAAGAAGTGAAGTGGAAAAAGCCCTCAAGGCCCGAGGGAGTCCCTGTGTGGTCTCATGATGGAATACTCTGCTTTTGCGATACCCTCAAGAACGCCGTAAGGTTGACATTCCCCAAGGGTGCTCAGATGAAAGATTCGCAAAAGCTCTTTAACACGCGCCTAGATAGCAAGACGGTTCGTGCTATCGACTTTCACGAAAGTGATACCATCAATGAAGCCGCGTTAAAAGCACTCATTCTGGAAGCTGTGGGGCTGAATAAGTCGAAAGCAAATGAGCCCTCATTCTATGAAAGCCATCATCTATGATGACTTTTTAGATTGTTTATCGAGCACCCACTGCACCGACGGGCTTATTGGCTTGTCCGTGCGGTGAATGCAGCCCATCCAACAACAAGGCCGGCGCATGCCCTCTTTGAGTTGCGTGCGCACCCTTTCAACGTGCTGCCTTCTGGTTTCTGGTTTCTTCACGGAGATCGCCCAGCATATCCATTCATTGCGCGCAAGAGGCGTAAGATCCTCCCATGCCGCTAGCGCCTCCGCGTCAGAAGCGAGGGTTTGTCGTAAGTCCTCTGGCAATTCGTGGACAACACCACCGGAGATTTCATTGTTGGTCATAGTCATACGTCTATACTACTACAAAATAGCCCTCTCTCGCAAGTATTGCAGGAGCTAACGGCGTCTTCAATTTGCCTGTCTTCTCCCGTGCCGAATTAACAAAAATGGTGTGCACATGTTCGCTTGTAGAGCGGCTTTCTCAGGCGATGAATGGTCGATTCCCATGTTTCGCGCTGATTTCCTAACATTCACCTGAAAAACCGTCGAACATTCGCGCTATTTACCACTTTCTACAAAATCTTGCGATCAACGCAAAACGATCTCTCAATGCAGAATCTGCTTTATACATTTTGAAGCAAATATACCTCAAGCGGAGGGAATATGCGAGTTTTTTGCCGCATTTCTTGGTTCTCGGACCCGTTTGGTGGAGGACGCTTGCTCTCATGCTCACTAGTGAGCCCTGGTGCTCTTCTCGAAAAGAGATCAGGGCTATGGCATGGTATAGAGTGATGCGGCCGAGAGGAATGGGGTCCCGACATAAAAACCCTTCTCAATTCCGGTAAGAGCGCCCCTGCCCCTAGCGGAATCTAGAGGGGAAAATATGTAGAGACCCCAGAGAGTTGCTCTAAAAGGTCACTCAATCGAGAGCCAGACCTCGATGATCGACATCGGATCATCGGGGACCTGCCCACCCTGGGCCACGAGCTTCCTCATCTCCTCCTGCATCTCCGCGCAAAGCTGCCTGATCAGCGTCACCTGCTCCGCTCGCGTCGTGGCAAAGGGCATGTTCATACGCTGCCAGTGCAGCGTTTCTCCAGCAACGCGCTGTTTCACGTCCTGCAACAAGTAAGCATTGCCAAATATGAAACGATCTCCCATGATGAGATCTCCGCGCAGAACATATTTAATACTGATAGATGTCATCATCCAGAAAGCGCTTACATCGCGTGACGCGAGCCGGAGACGCTCTTGGGTGGATTCTGAGACTGGTAGCGCGCTGGGGAGGCCAACTTTATCGAGCAGCAGGCGGCACTCTTGTTGCGGGATGTGCGCGTCTTTTTGCGGAATCAGCACCCAGTCAACCGTAATGGCCGTCTCGCGATAGACAACGTGATTGAAACATCCTCCCGTTGGCGGAAAGCCTGGGGCCTCACAAAGGACCAGCGGTTGACCAAACTGCTTATAGAGAGCAAGTCGCTCGGCGCTGGTGACGGTTCCTACCTGCTGTGGACTACAGGCGCATAGCTGTTCCGCGTAAGCGTCGGCGACCACGACGCGCAGGTCAAAATCGCTCAGCTCATCCCCTTCGTTTCGCCCGATGCTGCCAGTGAGCCAGGCTGCGACGAAACGCTCATCGTTGCGTAAAAAGGCAAGAATCTGCGCCAAGTGTTCATCTCTGTTGCGGGCATAGTCTCTACGCGAATATGACGACATAATCGTTCCTTTCCTATCTTGTGTGAATCCGTTTGTCATGCTCCCGCTTCCAGCACGGTGTCGCGCCTGCGGCGCTCTCATGGTTTCTACAATGTGAGAAATCATATGCCAAGCATGGGTTGCACACACACTTTTATGGGAGAGAGGGAAAAGGACAAGATGCCAGAGATATGCACAAAAAAGCATCCACATGCTGTTTTGCAACGGGAGGCAACTTCAGAGGATTGCGGGACAGAGAGAAGTGAGCGATGCCGATCCTTGCGATGAAGCTGCTAATGTGATGCCATTCTATCATTGAGACACAAAAAGAAAATCCTGTTGCCCTACAGCAACAGCGTAGCTTTTCTCCTGTTATCTCTGGCACACATTAGCAATGACCCGGCATAGATAGCTCCTTTGTGGAAAATTCTGCACCTACAAAGTATCGAGATATATTTTAACAAATATGGGCTAATAGAGTCAAATTGGATGTTTCTGCCACATTTGAGCCTCCCTCGTTTAATTGGGGTCACGGCATAAAAAACTCTAGATTCCGCTAAGGGTAGGGTCGCTCTTACCGGAATTGAGAAGGGCTTTTATGTCGGGACCCCGAATGGCTGGGAAAAAGAGAATTGAGCTTGACCCGTTTTAGAAGAGTCGAGAAAGGTGGAGAGCGCCTGAGCGTTTGAAGGGTGAGCGAGGAACTGATCCAGGCGAAGCGGGCAATTTCAGCTTCCGTGGATGATTCCGCCAAAGAGCCAGACGTCGATAGACACTGCGGCTCGATCCCGTGTAGCCTTGGGTCTTCAACTCCTCCCACAGGAGAGTGCCGTTGCGCTCGCCTGCCTCCCATCGCTCCCGCAGATACCGTGTTGACCAGTCGAGCGAGCTACGCTGTGGTTTGCGAGGTCCCGCATAGGCACCATGTTCTTGTGCGAGCCAACGCTGGATCGTCCGTTGCCCAACGCCCAGCCGTTTGGCAATGATTCCTGTGGGAAAACCTGCCCTTTAGAGGGTAAGCACCTGCTGATAGCGTGCTTCACCAGCAGGCTGGCGGGGCCAATGATCCCGAGAAGAAACGGGGACGATAGGCTCTGGTGGCAACTCGGCTTCGTCCACTGCTTCAGTCACTTGTTTCCAGCGCTTGGAAACGACTTTATCCAGATATTCCGTCAGATTTTTGGCGAGGTGCCAGCGATCAGCTACGTGCTTGGCGTGAGGAAGGGCCTCGGTAATAGCGGCTGCAAATTTCTTACTCCGATCTCGCGCAACGATGTTGATAGTGGGGTAGCGCTTGAGCCATTGTGCGACAGTCTTCTGTGAACGATCTGGAAGCAGAGCAATTGGTCGGCTCCGTTCGAGATCCACGACGATAGCTCCCTACCGCTCACGCCGCTTCCAAGCCCACTCATCGATCCCAATGACATGAGGCGTGTTGACAGCCGGGAGAGCGAGAGCATGCAGAAAGCGCAAGACCGCTCGTGCTGTCACCTGGATGCCCAACAGATTGGCGAGGCGCTCTCCTGCGGCTCCACCTTGCTGTTGACCAAGCTGACCAAGAAAGTGGCGGAGTCCGAAGGTGTAGCGACCGTGAGACGAGGTGACTTGAGGGAGTCGCTCGGCGAAGATACGCTGCGGACAGGTCGGCTGATCGCAGTAAAACTTTCGTACGTGCAGATGTAACGGGAAAGTAATCACTGCACCCTGCAATCACAATCTGGCCGCAAGGGACTTCTAAGCTCGCTTCCGCGACATGATCCCAAACGTCGAAATCATCAACCGGTCGAGTAACGAGCAAATCAACACGGACAGGAACGGTCAAATTGCGTGCCGTACCAACACCAACGATCCCTGGATCGACGGCGATCATGTGTGTTGTTAATTGTTCTCCCCAGTCATCAGGCGTGTCCGTTTCCGTCAGCTCATCTTGTAGATAGAACTGGTGATAATCTGCAAATAAGTTGAGAGTGTAGGAGAGAATGGGGTCCATTTCTGTATGCAGTAGTTGTTCAAGTCGTCTGATGGTACATTGGTGTCGCTCTACCTCGCGCTGCCATCCACGAGCCAAGGAGTCCTCGACAAGCTCTTGCTCGATTCGCCGACGACGGCGAAGTCGTGGAGCATATTCAGGGGTGGTCACGAACTTGGCACAGGTCAAATACAGCTCACATTCGCACGGCCCTTCCTGGGGGAGTCTGAGGCAGCGACCCAGCTCTAGCTCTGCCTTGAAGTAGTTTGTTTGAAGCCAAGACAACTCGGTTGGGGTGAACTCTCCAGACCGAAGGGGCTTCGCCGCTGAGCCAGCAATTTTTGCTTGAGGGCCAAGGACTGCTTGGTAATCCTGAAGGACTGTCTGATCGCTAATTTGAGCATAGATTACTGACATCTGCGCGCTGTCGTGACCCAGGATCTTCATAATGGTGTGTAATTTCGCGCCGCGTTCAGCGAGTTGGGTCCCCACGGTGTGCCTGAATCTATGTGCTGACACCAGCGGTTTTCCATTTTCTGTTACGAGGCCAGCGACACTACAAGCCTCTTTGAGAGGCGTATCAAAAAGGTAATTGACAGAGAGCCATTTTCCCTGCCGTACAAAAAGATAACGAGTCATCATCCCTGTTAATTCATCGCGAAAGCTCCAGTCGCCTTGTCGGTCCTGTTGCAAAGCGCGAATAGCCTGAGCGGCCTCTTCATTAAGCGGGATCACACGTTCTTTTTTTGTTTTCCCTGCCGGTATCCGAAGCCGATCAGTACCATCGGGATAACGATCCAGACAATTAACGTCGAGCCTTTGAATCTCCCCTCGCCTCGCACCGCTCCAGCGAGCGATGAGCAGCGCAGTTTTCTGGTAGGGACATTCTAACGCGCGAATAGCGGTCATGAGACGCGCTAACTCATCATCGGGAATGTATCTGGGGATACTTTTGGGCCGTCGTGGGAGGTCTCGACCTTGGAGGAGGGGGTGAAGCGGAACATCTTCCCAACCCCAACAAGCCACATCTTGAAAGAATACCGCAAGACGCCCCAACATTACCAGTTTGCTACCAGCTCCAGGAGGACGCTTTGTTTTGGGATGAACCAGAGTGTCAAATTCTTCAGCAAACTGGAGAACATGATCACGCGTGACTTCAGCAAAGGTCTCAAGTGTGGGATAGGCTTGCTCTATCCACCGAATGAAGCGGTGAAGAGCCAGCGCAAAGCTTTTCACTGTGCTTGGGCGATCGGTGAGACGCCGAGCAGTCAGGTATCGAGCAACGACGGCTTCCATACGAGGCTTGTGGAGTGGAGGATAAACACGCTTGCGAGGAGTTCTACGAGGCAGTTGCTTCGCATGACATTGATGGTACAACACCAGATGCAGTCGGTAAAGCATGCCCAGATACGCTTGGGCTCGCTTCCGGTAATGGTCAAGAGATCCGTAAAACAATGCCACATCTGGCCGCTCTCCAAACTGACGAATGGCTTCTGCGAACTCTGCCAGATCATTCTCGCTGAACTGTTCTACCGGTAGCTGGCCCGTATGGAGGAAAAGACGACCGAGACTCCACTGGCTCGCAAAGCAGATACTTGCCTGACTGTAACCAAGCTTCGTAGCCAAGCTCAATATCGGCGCAAGATTTACCTCGATGCCTGCGACCCGCAGAAAGTCCCACGTTTCCAGGCGTTCTATCGCAATGAGCCATTCCCAATCAAAACGAATGTGTCCATGGAGCACGAGAAAAAAAAGATACTGACAAGCGTGAAAAGAGGCTGGGGTGCTCAAACGACTGCGTGTCTCGCCAGGAAGGCGGCCCGCACGCTCAGCAAGTGGGCGTTAAAACCAGTCCTGTAAAGCAGGACAATGCTGAATAAACTGCCTCAGACGAATGAGTAGGTGTTCACGGTAGGACTCGCCATATCGTTGAAGGAACGCTGCATACTCCTTTTCTCCCGCATGCTGCCAGGAAGGTTCCTGAGGCGAGTAGAAAGCTGCATATCCAATCATTCTCTTGTCTCACTTCCGAGCGCTCGGCGATACTCCTCAACGACAATGGGATCAGCGACACGTGTGTAGATTCGAGTGGACTCTGGCGAGGCGTGTCCCAGACGCTTTTGAAGAGAGAGTTCTCGCATTCCCCCTTCCCACATACGGGTAGCATGGGTATGGCGTAAGGCATGCGGCGTTACCCACGGATCGCGAATGCCTAAGCGCTCACAGTGTCGCTCAAACAGCTTTGCTAGAGTGTGATAACTCAAAGGTTCGTGACGCCGTTTGCCCTGGCCACCAACGAGAAAGACGTATGGGCTGTCGGTATCGCTCGGTCGCTCATGCATCACGTAGTCACTAATGGATTGAAGTGTCTCAGGCTGAAGAAGATCGACGACCCGTTCTGTGCGAGATTTGGTCCTTACTCCTTTCGGATGGTCATCCCGATAGCGGACGATGAGACGTTTTCGGCCATACTGGATGTCCTGGAGCTGAAGATTGAGGACTTCACCTGGTCGCAGCCCTCCATGGAGCATTAACAACAGCATGGCCTTATCTCGTTTGAAACGGAGTGAAGCCAGAAGGCTGGTAATCTGCTCTTCATCCATGGGACGTGGAACTGGCTGCACTGTTTTCACATGGACAGTCCGTCGGAACGGAGAGCACGGGCTGGCAGGTGAAGAGGTCTCGGTGTGGGTGTATGAGGATACACTGAAGGTGGAGCACCAGGCGGCAACGCTCGCGCTGTATTCGGTGCACCTGTCTGCCGATCAAAAGGAGATCACCGAGGTCAAGAGTGCATGCCGTCTGGAGACACACTTTCGCAGTCCCCAAATGGATCTGTGGCAGTTCTCCGACACTGAATGGTTACTTGCTTTGAGGAGGCCAGAGCCAAGTCCGCGCAAGAAAGTGAGCAAGATCACGGCTTTCGCGCAACAACTCCCATTGCCTTTGTTTGGCGCGACTGGATAACAAGAAAAGGAGCAAGGCCCTTTTGAAGGGATCTTGCTCCACAAAATGGGAAATGACGTCCGCGCGTGAGCAGGTTTTGCCCTCCGACCTCGCGCACTTGCCTTCCCATATGAGCGATTTTCACACGCGTTTCCTGGAAAAACCGCTCCCCATCAGGTATACTGTTCCTCAAACGTATCAAGAAAAGGACAAACAATGGGGAAGAGAAATTATCTTATCGAGGGAGTCTCCGGCACGGGCAAAACGTCGGTCTGCACAGAATTACAGCGTCGTGGCTACCAGGCCATTCATGGTGACCGGGAATTGAGGTATCAAGGCGATCTGGAAACGGGTACGCCAACGGATATCTTCACGTCTGATCGCTACAAGTCCCCCCTTTGGGATATAGAGAAAGTACAAGCCTTAATCGCTAACAAGGATGAGGCGGTCACCTTTTTCTGCGGTGGGTCGAGGAATTTTTCCAAATTCCTCGAGTTATTAGATGGCGTGTTTATTCTTGAGGTCGACCTTGACACCTGTCTCCGGCGGATTGATGAGCGAGTGGCACTGGACCCAACTGACTGGGGCGGAAAACCAGAGGAACGGGAAATCATTGCGCGCTTGCATCAAACGAAAGAAGACATACCCAGCAGTGGTATCGTAATAGATGCAACACCGCCGCTTGTCAGCGTCGTGGACGAAATCCTTCGCCATGTCCGAGTTTCGGCTTGATTCCGAAAGACCGAAACGCTTTGTGCTCATATGGGAGGGCAAGTGCGCGAGGTCGGATTCAAGCACTCAAAACCCTAATAAAGAACTGGTGGTAGGGCGCTGGTGGATGAAAAAAGGTAGACAAATCGACAATGATATCGGTGGCAAGCGCAGCGGTGCAGGCGGCATGAAAGACATGGAAGCCCGCATCGTCATTCATGATCAGGGGATACGCTGAAAGGTTTTTTTCGGCAGAACGAGCAGCGTTTCGAGAGGCTCTTAACCCCAGCCGCGATTCGGTGTTCATCATTCACAATGAGCATCTGGCAGTCTCCTACACTAATCCTTTCGCGCAGCTCCTAAACGAGAGCACGCTTCTCCAGAACAGTGTAAGAACTGGCTTTGTGTTTGACAAGCTGGTTCGCCAACTTGCTCTCCCCAACTACATGTAGTGATTTATGAGGAGGTCTCCGCCAATGAACTCCGTCGTCGTGGCCCGCGTTGTGGAGACAAATGGCATATGGACGAGTTCTTCCTCACGATCCACGGTGAGAGACATTACCTATGGCAAGCAGTGGACCAGGACGGCAACGTCCTGAATATCCTGGGACCCCAAGCCCCCCTATCGATCCTTCGCAACGTTGTTGGCAACATGTACACATTGCCTTTTGGGTACGCAGCTCGGGCGACTCGAGCGGTTTCTTGAGGGACTGGTGCTATGGGTTGTGGCTTGAGTGACATCGATGGAGTCCTCCTGGCGTTCCCTGACCGTTTTTTCTTTCCTTTGCTCCCCTCTCTCTTTCAGTATGCTCACTTGCTCCAAGGTTCGCCAGTGGTATCTTCTGAGGCCATAGAGAACCTCATCGGGAGTGGTGCGCTCACAGCGCATGACGTTTCGAAAGTGTGCAAGACCCTCAAAATCGTTGCAGATTTCTCCTTATTTACCACTTGAGTATAAGTCACGCAGAATACACAAAAAGGAAGCAGAGCGAAAAATCAAAGTAAATGATGCTGCTGGCTTGCTCTCTTCACCATTTAAGAGAGTTCCGCGAGGCGGCGTTGAAGAAAAGAGCGTTCGATCTCGTTTTGGCAAAGCTTGAGCGCTTGGATGTATGCTTCAAGGGCTTGCTGGGGTCGGCCAGCTCGCCGTAGTAGATCGGCGCGTGCGGCGTGGAAGGGGTGATAGTTGGAGAGAGCTTTTTGCATTTCTGGCCTGTCAAGTAGTGATAGCCCGTGTAAGGGATTGTCCGCCATCGCCACAGCGACAACGCGGTTGAGTTCGATTACAGGAGATGGGGTCATGCGCATCAGTATGCCGTAGAGAGCCGCAATCTGCATCCAATCGGTCTCCTCGAAACGTTTGGCCTCAACGTGTAAGGCGCTTATAGCGGCCTGTACCTGGTAGGGGCCCGAGCGTCGCATATGCAATGCTTGTTCCAGGAGAGTCTGCCCCTCTTGAATTTTGTCCTGGTTCCACAGAGAGCGATCCTGTTCTTCGAGCAGGACAAGTTCTTGCTCTGGTCCCAGGCGCGCGTTACGCCGGGCGTCGTGTAAAAGCATGAGTGCTAGCAGGCCTAATGCTTCTGGGAGCGTGTCAAGCAGGGATTCTTGTGTTAGGAGCTGGACGAGGACTCGCGCGAGATGTATCGCTTCATCACAGAGTTCAGTGCGTAGCAACATATTGCCGCTGCTGACGCTGTAGCCTTCATTGAAGATGAGGTAAAGGACGGAGAACACCGCGTCCATACGCTCTCCAATGGTCTCAATCGGGGGTACCTGGTAGGGGATACCGGCATCCCTGATTTTGCGTTTGGCACGTACCAGGCGCTGGGCCATAGTTGGGAGCGGAACCAGGAAAGCGCTTGCGATCTCAGCGGTGGAGAGACCACCGAGCGTTTGCAGCGTGAGTGCGACCTGTGCTTCCAGTGCCAGCGCTGGGTGGCAGCAGGTAAATATCAACTTGAGCCGCTCATCGGGGATTGCCTCGGCTTCTCTTGCTCCAGTTCCGTGTTGCCCTTCCTTTTGAAGTAGCTCTTGCAGGATCTCGTGCTTGCGTGCCAACGTACTGGCACGGCGCAAACGATCGATGGCTTTGCGCCGCGCGGTCGTTGTGATCCAGGCACCCGGATTGGGCGGAATACCTTCTATGGGCCAGCGCTCAAGCGCGATGAGCAGGGCATCCTGGAGGGCATCCTCGGCTAGCTCGAAGTCCCGTAGGGTGCTAATTAAGCTGGCAAGGATACGATCTGCCTCCTGGTAAAAGGTATGGGCGACCATCCGGTGTGCTGGCAGCATTTATGCTCTCACTTTACTACTCAAATTCCATGATGGGGCGAATCTCAATAGAGCCATCCGTAGCGGCAGGGACCTTGGCCGCAAACTCAATGGCCTCGTCAAGATCCTTGCAGTTTAGCAGGTAGAACCCACCAAGCTGCTCTTTGGTCTCGGCAAAGGGGCCATCAGTGTGCAGAGTTTTGCCGCCTCGTACCCGTACCGTGGTCGCGGTATTGGTAGGGAGAAGAGCCTCACTGCTGACAAGCACGCCCTGCTGTTCGGCTTCTTTGCCAAAGGCCATATAGGCTTCATATTCTTCGTTCAATTCTTCCTGGCTAAATTTTGTATGGTCGGCCTCATTTTGGTAGATCAAGAGTAGATAACGCATGTTTCCTCCTATGTATTGTTGTTCCTATTATAGTTCGAGGACGATTCGTGTTGTCCTTCAACAGAACAACGAAGGGGAGGCGACGAAATCGACATTTTTAGCAACGGATTGCACTAAATTTCTGCAAACTGATTTTTTTGTTTTTCCCTGATCCTCGCAAAAAGAGTCAGTGTGTAAATGTGAAAATTCGATGGTTTTTGGGTCTTGGTGGTAGAATCCTATTAACCGGTGGCTGAGCACGGTTCTGTCAGAACGCAGAGAGAGGCTTGTCCTGGAGATTGTTTGCGAGGTATGATAAGAACCGTTACCAACCGGAGAAGGAGTGCTTCATGCCTTGCCCACATTGCGCCTCAGTCACGACCAAAGAACAAACCCAGAAGACCACGCTCGGCTATCGGATGTTCCGTTGCTCTCCTTGTAAGCACCTCTTCAACGAGCGGACAGGAACTCCGTTCAACTTCCTGGAATATCCCACCGATGTGGTCCTTCTGGTTGTCCTGTGGTGGCTCCGGTAGAAGTTGAGCCTGCGAGATCTCGCTGAAATGTTTCTTGATCGAGGCTTAACGTTCACCTATGAGACCGTTCGGGAGTGGGAAAGGCGATTTGCCCCGCTGATTACAGAGCAATTGCGGACCAAACGGCACGGACAAGCAGGACAGTCGTGGTACGTGGATGCGCACCCACGTCAAAGTGAGAGGAAAATGGTGTTCCCTCTATCACGCCATTGACGCACATGGCAACCTGGTTGATTCACGCCTCAGCGAGAAACGGGATATGGAGGCCGCTCAACAGTTTTTCAAGCAGGCACTCGCCGTTGTTGGTCATACCCCTGAACGGGTGACAACGGATGGGCACGCCTCCTACCCACGAGCAGTGCGTGAAACGCTGGGCGCTCATGTGCTCCATCGAACCAACAAACATCTCAATACTCGCCTGGAGCAAGACCATCGGGGAGTCAAGCAACGGTAGTATCCCATGCATGGCTTCGGAAATGTTGACTCGGCTGCTCGTTTCTGTTCTGCTTTTGACGTCAGAAGATCTTTCCCAAGGACTCGGCTCATGTGTAGTAGAGCCTCCTCGCTTGAGAGCAAGTGGATAGCGTCGGTATATTCCTGTACAAGAGCGGTAATATTTGGAGTGACTAATGAGGCTAAATGTTCTCTTTTGATCATCTGAATTTTTTTTGTGAGCTCATCCTTTCCATATATGCTCAAAGAGTCACTTGATAACACAAAGCGTTGAAATGGCGAGAGAGATGCCACGTCAACGCAATCCAGATCAACCTGAGAAACAAAGGAATAGAGAGATTGAAGTCTTCTCGAAGACTCCTGTTACTTACCATTCTATCTTTTTATGCTTTATTAATTGCCAAAATGTATCATATTTGTTAAAGTTTATTGTGCAGATAACAACACCAGGATAAGCATATAACTAAAACAGTATATTGATCAACGTCTATTTACACCTGTGGTGATAAATACAGGGTGATTTGTCGTCGTAACATGCACAAGTTTTTATTTTAAGGGCTTCAGGGTAAAAGAATGCCACTCGATGGATTGCAGATACATAATTACCGCTTGCTTCGACTGGTGGGAAACGGAGGCATGGGCGAGATCTATCTCGCTGACGACATGCGCCTCGCGCGCCAGGTCGCGGTAAAGATCGTTCGCACCAATGAGGCGGAGAATGAGAGCGGCGAGGCAAGCAGTAAGGCATCGCGCCTCTTTCAGCGCGAGGCGCGCATGATCTCGATGCTGGATCATCCCCATATTTTGCCCCTCTTCGACTATGGGGTGATCATGTTGAATGCTGCCCAACTCACGTATCTCGTGATGCCGTATCATGCTGCGGGCTCGCTTGACATATGGCTGCGCAAGCTGCACCATGCGAAGCTGCCTCCTCTGATGGTAGAGCCGTTCGTGCGCCAGGCGGCGGACGCACTTCAATACGCTCACGACCATCAGGTCGTTCACCAGGACGTAAAGTCATCGAACTTTCTGGTCAGTAATAGTTCTATCCAGCCCGACGTGCCCCATCTCCTGCTCTCGGACTTTGGGCTGGCTCGCCTGCGCCTGGGCTCCTCCAATTCAAGCAAACACGCCCGCGGCACGCCAAATTACATGGCCCCCGAACAGTGGCGTGGAGAGGCTGTGCCCGCCAGCGACCAGTATTCCCTGGCAATCATGAGCTACAAGTTGCTCACAGGGCACTATCCCTTTCAAGGCGATGCCGTTACCATCCTCTATCAGCATATCCAGACCGCGCCACCCGATGCCAGTCAGCTTGATCCGCAGATCTCTCCTGAGTTAAGCGCTGTCATCCAGCGAGGCCTGGCGAAGAAGCCCGAGGAGCGTTATCCCACCATAGTCGCCTTCGCGCAGGCCTTTCACCAGGCCCTCCACGGCGCATCAGCCTCCGCCGAACCAGTGCTCGAGCACTCGATATCAGAGTGCAGTGTCGAATTGCCCAGCCAACGCTCCCTAGCTGAGTCTCGCCCTGTCTCACGGAGCGTCTCATCCAATAGTGCTAGCAGTCCCCGCACTCCTTCGAGCGGCTATGGGACGCCATCGTCCCCTATCACAGGAGTAGATTGCCCAGATCCCTCACTCCGTACGAGCGAGCCTGCTGATTCTGCGGAAGAACCACCAGTACCCTTATCACAGATAGGCGAGTACCAACTCAAACATGCATCTAGCGAGCTGAAACAATCGAAGCAGACCTCTACATTCACTCCTATCAATAACGAGCAAGAGCCCTCTCTATTCATGCGGCGCACGGCCAATAGTAATGACAGAGAGCGCAAGAAGAGGCACGGGAGATTGCTCCTAAGCGCAGCTATGCTTCTTATCATTCTCGGACTTCTAGGAACACTTGCAATGAACACAGTCCTCAATAGCTATGCCTCAACGTTTATACCCGGCATCTCTCTGCAGATTCAAACACCTATTTCCCCTTTAGCAACTCAAACACTTGCCGAATCCTCAACAACCCAAACTCCTTCCACCTCTCCAACAACCCAAACTCCTTCCACCTCTCCAACAACCCAAACTCCTGGCGCAACAGGCAGCCCGGCCATTGGCAAAACGCCCGGAAATACTCAGGCGAGTCCAACATCCCCCAGGGTCTCAGGAGCACCTCCCCCAGCCCCTACAGCCGGCCCCACTGGCATATCGACCAGACCAGCGCCGATGCCACCCGGGAGCGTGGCATCGACAACAATCAATCCATTGCAGGTGCAAGGAGTCGATATCACTTTCGATCCCCCTACCATCTCGGCCTCCTGTGGAGGTATCGCCACCATAACCTATATAGCTACGATCACAGTCAGCGACAACAGCCCTGGCGGCGTGGTTGCCGTCAAATACTCATCCGATAACGGAGCAAGCTATAACACAACGACACTCACCTTTGCCGCGGGTGAGACCAGTAAAAGCTTTCGCTTTAGTCGTCAGCTGACCATTTTGCTCAACCTGCTCAACCTCGTACAGCTCGACATTGAGCATACCAGCATCGTCACCACGACCAGTCCCAATGTCGTCACCAAAAGCGCCGCACCATCCGAGACGTGCCACCTATAAAGAAGCGACAGAAAGGCTTCTCCTGCTCTTTCCTGCATTAGGTGGCTCGCACCATTCGGATACCATGGATAGTGGCTTCATCTGGTGATGCGCCTCAAAAAGAAAAGCAGGGGCTTGCAGAGCAGCATGTAGACCATCTATTTGATTTATTGGCACGCAACCGCAAAACCCTTTTGGTCCTCCTGGAAGTGATGTACATGCTTCGCCCTCATGCCCCCAAAGATAGTGGCAAAAGTCTTGACCGCTCGCAAGCGTATTCAGTCACTGGAGAGTTCGACAGAATTGTACTGGTGGGTGCATGTGGGGTGTAAACAGGGTCACGTCCTCACCTTCAGTGTTTTTTTGCACGTCCCTTAGAGTCACCTCTTGAGGAGCAAGGAAAGTCTGATGGAGACAAGATACAGCCGTCGCTCAGGCCAGGCCTGTCACACCAGCCCAAAGAGGTAATACATGAGAATCGTCACGCCGACGGCCAGAATTGTTCCAGCCAGAGCCTGGAACAATGTATGCGCGTGCAGCCGCCAGCGTGCCCAGCGGATGAGCACTACCAACGGTGACAAGAATAAGCAGAACGATCCCCATACCAGGCAATAGACCGTCACCGCGCCTGCTATCCCGACCTGATGCAGGCTAATTTTCCAGTACAGGGTGATGCATGCAACAACGGCGACCAGCGTAGCGGTCACCGTTGCGATAAGGGATGACGATGCATGCAAGAACAGCAACAAGACGAAAACGAGCAACATACACGTCAGGCCGAAGAAGAGCGGAACCTGGCGTTGCTCGCGTTTGCTGACATGGTGATCGATATAGCGTCCTCGACGCACCCCCTGCCAGATAAAGAGGAGCGGAGCGAGAGAAATACCGAGTACAGCAATACTCCACCAGAGGAGCGCGTGGAGGACATCCGGTGCTGTTGCGAGAGCGACTATGAGAAATGTGGGGAGGGCAACAAGAAGCGGGTTCGTCACTTCAGAAATGACCTTTGCTACCCATTTTCCTGGCCCGACAGGGAGGGGAGCGTTTTCCGAACGAGAATATTTTTCTTCAAGGGGTGTTTGTCTCTGTTTCATACATGCCTTCAACGAAAAACGGTTGTCTCCTCGTGGATGCAGGTGCATGTCATCCCAACCGCCGTCGTGTCAGACCGGTTAGGAGGAGACACCTTGTGTACAAGCAGTCTAGCAGAGAATAGCAGAAAAGGGGAGCAAAAGAGTTTTTAACTTACCCCTGGTTTAGTGGAGGTCCCAGACGTGGACTCCGCTAAACCAGGGGTAAGGTCAAATCTGACAAACACTCCCATCGAAATAGATCTTCCTTTGTTGTTCACAGCGTCACAGGCAAGATTCGCTGCCTATGAATAAAAACTGCGATTATCTTATTCCAGGATATTATTGATGAGGCACAAGAACGTATCCAGGTCAAAAGGTTTCTTCAAACGAAGCAGCTTTTCATGCTGAATGGTCCTTGTCATCACTTGCGGCATGGCACTCATCAGGATAATAGGGATATTTGTAAACTCTTCTCTCGCACGAAGCAGATCATGCAATGTAAAGCCGTCCATATCGGGAAGCCGATAATCACAGACAATCAAGCTTGGTCGCAGATAGTGAAGCAGATCTAACGCTTGTGCCCCTGTCACTGCAAGCATCGCTTGATATGATGTCTCCTCTCGAACAGCTTCGACGAGAAACGCTCCAATGTATGTATCATCTTCCACGAAGAGCACAGCTTTTGCAGCAGAGTGAATTGCTTTTTCTCTTGGCTGAAGCATCGTATCATCCTTTTTCGGCAATAAGCGAAGAATACTACTATTGATACGTGAGATGTATGTATGTCGCCTCACGCTTTCCGTTGTGGCAAGCAGCCGTCCGTCCTTCACGTCTACACACCTGCCTAAGTGCCTATCCCAATAGGCCCACAGCGCGGTAAGTAATCCAAGCGCAAGCAAGACGGAGCAGGCCCAGATAATTCTCGACCTTTTTCTCCCAGCGGATCAACACCCCACGAAAATGGTTCATCCAGCTGTGTGTGCGCTCCACTACCCATCGCCTTGCCTTGAAACCAACTTGCCGTTTGAGGGCTTGTGCTTCTTCCTTTCTCGCCCGAATATGCAGGGTATAGCCAAATACTTTTCCTAAGTCCCGAACCTCGTTGTAGTCATACCCTTTATCCAGGCAGAGATTCTGTTTTCGCGCGTCGATCGGCACTGGCCGAGCAATGGGAATGCTCTGAAGTGTTGCCCGAAGCATCTTGAAATCATTGCGATTGGCCCCCTCTACTTCTAAACCGATAGGGATGCCGTGCCCTTCAACAAGCAAACTCCGTTTCACTCCTCGTTTGGCTCTATCAGTCGGATTGGGACCGGTTTTCTCTTTGTGACTCCCGCCTGACGTGAACAATCACTTTGGCATAAGCTGCTAAAGTGGTTGTTCACGGGTTCTGGCCTCCAGCAGTATTGACTCAACACTGTGTGGAGGTACAGGCGGAAGAGCATCAGGAGACGGAGGGCACAATGGGCAAGACGACATGCGAAGGATGTGCCTCATCATGCAGGATCGCCTGGTGGGCGACGGCCAACTCGGCATCGACGCCGAAGTCGTGACCGGTGTTGGGATTGCGATCCCAGCGCGGAAAATTGCTGCTGGTGATGTCCAGGCGAATGTGATGCCCGCGCTTGAAGAGATTGCTGGTGGACCAGAGATCGATCTCGTACTCGTAGGCGGTGCCTGGCTCGATCAGCGACGGCTCTTCACCTCGCGTGAAGCCACGATAGCGGGCACGAATGATGCCATCAGTGAGGTTGCGCGCGTAGCCGTCGGGATGCACATCGATCAGGCGCGCCACGAAGTCGGTATCCGGCGCGCTCGATGTCGCCCACAGCGCGACTGTGATCGGTCCTGTCACCTCGGTGTCCTCTTCCAATGGTGGTGTGGTGTAGACCAGCACATCCTCCCGGCTCTCGGTGGCACGTTGGTCATAGGGACCAGCTGGATATTCCGCCGTCATCAGCAGCGCACCTCCGCGCGTGATAACCGGATGCGCCGGGTCGTAATCGTACGTATCCGCGGCCTCCTCACGCGGCGGGATCGTGCTCAGCGTCCCATCTCCATGCAGGGTATTGGCCCGCCCGCCGCTGTGCAGGTAGTAGCGCGTCTCAACTGCGCGCGCCAGCGGCCATTCGTTCTCCTCGCGCCACACATTAGCGCCCATCACGAAGAGCCTGATTGGCGCCTCCTCCGTGACGCCATTCTCAAGTCCCTTGAGCCAGTGATCGTACCAGCGCTGATGAACGCTCTCCATGGAACTCTTCAGGTCAAGCGTCACACTATTGGCGCCGATGCCAAAATTGATCTCGCCGACGAAGTTGGTGCGGTTCATATGCGACCACGGCCCAATTAACAACTGGCTCTGGCGCGCTACGCGCGTGCTGCCGCGCTCGTGCATAGCGCGAAAACTCTCGATGGTGCCCTGTAAGTAAAGATCGTACCAGCCGCCGATATTGAGGGCTGGCACCTGTACCTGCTCATATTTGCCCGCCAGCGTGAGCCCATCCAATCCCTCACGATCCATCACATGCTCAAGCTCCTCAAACAACGCTTGCCCCGTGTCGGTGCGCTTGAGCGGCGCAAACTCTTTGAGCGGCAGGGACCAGTAGCCCCGTGTGCCCAGTGCGTCAATCTCCTCGGCCAGTTCGCGCAGAGCCTGACCCAGTTTGCGCGGATCAGCCTTGCCCTGGTGTCGCTTGAGGACTACATCAGTTCCAACCGACTGTAAATGCCAGTTCGTATGCTTGCCCAGCTCAAAAGCCCCAGCCCGATACCGCGAGCCGTTCAGAGGATTGCCCACGGTGATCATCGGCACAATGGCCTTGAGACCAGCGGGCTGCAGGATGGCCGGTGCCCACTGGGCAAAACCAGAATACGAGGCCCCAAACATGCCAATCTGGCCATCGCTGTAGGGGAGACTCGCTGCCCACTCGATCGTATCCACCCCATCCAGCCACTCATTGACATTCGGTTCCCATTCTCCCTCGGACGCATAGCGCCCGCGTGTATCCTGAATAATCACCACGTACCCCTGCGCGCCATCTGCGTAGGATCGAAGAGGGACGTTGCCAGCGGCAAATGCTTGCCATACGGAATGCGCAAGAGCAGTACTGGCCAATGCCCCTCGCTTGCCGGACGATACACATTCGCGCGTAGCACTACTCCATCGCGCATGGTTGCAGGCACATCATACAGGACGCGAACTTCACTTTCCTGCTTCTGAGTCATAAAGAGATGTTCCTCTCGTCTTTTCCGGACCGCTCAGGCCACGGGTTGCGTATTGTTTTCCTCTTTATATTAGATTTATATAATATAAGATAAGTCTAATATAAGAGTAGTTGTATAATAACAACTGGGCCCTACGTTGTCAAGAGGAGACTCAGGAGGAAAAAGAGATGTCGCTTGCCCACGCTATTCTTGGCTGGTTGCACAAAGAACCCATGACGGGTTATGACCTCAAGAAGCAATTTGATCAGGGGGTCGGTTATTTCTGGCTTGCCGACCAGATGCAAATCTATCGCACCCTGGATCGCCTAGTGGAACAGGGCTATGCCTCGGTTCACGAAGAGATCCAGCACGCACGTCCCAATCGCAAGGTCTACACCGTGACAGAGATCGGACGCGTGGAATTTCGCCGCTGGCTAACCGAATCTCAGGATCTGCCCCTCTTCCGTGATCCTCTGCTCATCCAGGTCTTCTTCGCGTCTATCTTATCAAACGTTGAGATTATTCAATTGCTTGAACAACAGCGTACCGCTCACAGCGAGCGGTTGGCCTCGTATCAACAGTTGGTCCATTTTCCCCTGGACGCGTTGGTTGGGACGCCAGGAGTGAGTCGCAGACAGATGCTCCGGCGCCTGACATTAGAGCAGGGGTTAAAACGAGAACAGGCGTATATTGACTGGTTGGAAGAAGCCATCGAAGTCGTGCGCCGTCTTCCAGAGTAAGAGGGGAATATACCTATTGGGATAGGCTCTAAGGTTGAGGCAGAGGAGATGAATGGAGGAGGAGACAACGAACGGGCTTCCTGTCTCCCGTAACAATGCGCGTCTCCTTTCCACTTGTGTTGTCTCGAAGAAGAAGAGGTTGATAAGCCGTCGATCCATCTGAGCCTGGATCAACTGTTTCCTGAGGGCCACCAATGTTCCTTTGCTGAACGAGGCCTGATCTGTGTCAAGGCAGTCGAACACCAGTTACCATCGGCGATCCATGAGTGTCGCCTCGATGACTTCATCGTCAGACACTCTCGTGTAAGCTTGCAGAATGATTGCCAATGCCAGTTGTGCTGGAGCAATAGGTGGCTGACCACGACTACTCGCCTGGTACATCTCGGCCAGTTCTCCTTGAAATGCTTCACCGGAAAACAGATGCCGGTTATTGCCGTAAAAAGACGAACAGCTTTGCTTTCTTTATCCGTTTGACAATCTGTTCTTCTTGTGCTGACAATGCAATGGGAGGATGCCAGAATAGCGGTTGCAACTGCCCACTCCTTCCTTCTCGTGCTTTATCTCTAGCAGAGTGTGCGAGGCATTTGTTATATATCTAACAGGTTGATCGCCTACCTTTTTTGATGAGTGCTGCTGAGCACTCATCAAAAAGAAAAAAAGGGTAAGAGTGTTAAAGAATCCCCCACAAACACTTGGGGGATTCTCCTATTTGTATTGGTATTCCACTTAGGACGGGAGCCGGGCGACAAATCGATCAAGCTGCTCCATATCGTGGAGCACAGGCCCATGACCGAAGCAAACGAGCGCTGGGCGTAATTGCGTAAGCTTACGAATGGAGCGGCGGTTCTCTTCACGATCCAGCGTAAAGACGGCTGGCGGCTTATACAGGCCAGTTTTGCCCATGAGAGGATGGTTATTGCGCAACACGTCCCCCACAATCGCCACCCGATCGGATTCGCGAAAGTACATCACATGACCAGGAGTATGTCCAGGCATATGGATGACACGAAATTCAGCTATCTCGTCCCCATCATGTAGGCTTCGTTGGACAGGATACGCTGGCCCGGCGAACCACAGTTGCATGAGTTTTATGGCGGCAGTCCTGGGGACCATGGGAGCGCGCCCCTCCATGCTCGCGATATCTCCTTCAGGGCAGGCAAGTGGGATGTCCCGGGTGGTGCAGACCTGCTTGACTGCCCCTGGTGATCGGGGTGGCAATGGGTCAATGCCACCTGTGAAAGGGGGATATTTACCAGTTGTTTGAGCAGACTGGAAGCATCCCAGCGTGAGGCTGCGTCAATGAGCACATCCTCAACGAGATAGACATTGAAGAAGTTGTCTGGAAAACGGGTACGCAACTGCCAGACATGATGAGCGCTCATGTGTATGTGCGACCCTTGGTCAGAATCGGCATCGGGAGTTTTCTGTCGTGGAGCAAGGTCAGATGAGTTCATGGTGCTTTGGTACCTCCTTCGAAAAGAATCCTGAGTTCTTCCACCACCTGTTCTAAGGATCGTGTACTACGCTCGGCTTGACAGAGTAAGAGCGCCCCTTCAATTGCGGAGAGCGCAAAGAGTGCTCTCGCAGGAGCACGCGAGGGCGGGCAGCCGGAGGCCATCAGCAAGTGTTCGAGGCGGGTCAGCCAGGCATGATAGCTAGCGCGAGAAGCATGCTGTACAGGATCACTGGTGGCCGCCATCTCTAATGTGACCGTAGCCAGCGGACAGCCTTTTTGAAAATGGGATGTCTGGAGGCGTTCGCGAAAGAAGGAGGTGAGAAGAGAGAGCGCCATTCCCAAATCCGTGCCTTCCCCAATGATGGTCCAGAACGTTGGGAGCATCTCTCTCCAACTGCTTTGCACGTGGAAAAAAAGAAGGTAGAATGGACCTCAGCACTACAGTCCAAAGGATGAGAGAAAAAACAACGCTATGGTGAAGATCATCGTCGCAGGAGGCGTTTCTTATAATTTGATGGTGTACCTGAAAGAACTGCCTGAACCTCGTTCAGCAACCGTGTTCAGCCAGGCCTATCATGAAACGGTGGGTGGAACAGGAGCAGGAAAAGCGCTGGCTCTCCATCGCCTGGGCTCTCAGGTCACACTGCATGCGTTGCTTGGCACCGATGCGCAGGGGCAGGCTGTTCGCGACTACCTTGCTCAGGAACACCTTGAGTGTCTTTTTGAGCACGACCCGCGTGGTACGGAACGTCATCTTAATTTGATGGCTGGAGAGAAGGAGCGTCTTTCTATTTACCTGGAATCGGGCTCATTTGAGCCCATAATCGACCTGGAGCGTCTGAGGCAAGTTCTTGCCGGGTGTGATGTGGTTGTGCTCAATATTCTCAATTACTGCCGCCAGCTTCTCCCTCTGGCACGGGAGTACCGGAAACCGATCTGGTGCGACCTGCATAATTACGATGGGATCAACCCTTATCACCAGGAGTTCCTGGAAAACGCGGACTATCTTTTCCTCAGTTCTGATGCGTTACCAGACTATCGAGCTTTTATGAAAACGCAGATCGCCTGCGGGAAAAAACTGGTGGTATGCACCCATGGCAGCGCCGGGGCCACAGCGCTCACCCCACAGGGAGAGTGGTACGAGATTCCAGCATTGGCAGGGTACTCCGTCATGGATACCAATGGGGCAGGTGATAGTTTTTTTGCTGGTGTGCTCTACGGGCATACGCATGGATGCACACTGCTCACCTGCCTCCAATTGGGTGCGCTTCTGGGCGCACTCAGCGTGACTTCACGTGAACTGGTACCGTCGAGTCTTTCGCTGAGGTACATAGAAGAGGAATATTTCAAACAGTATGGCGCTTTTCCTGATTTTTGCTCGCCGAGGAACCACCCATGATAGCATCTCATTGCGCATCCTGTGGGTGTTGCAAGAATAAAGAAGAAAACAAAATAAGTAGGGAGATCTCTCTTTGTTTTGTTTAAGCAACGACTCCAAACAGCTTGGCAACCAATGCCATCTGTCCTTTTACATCCCCCTTTTCTACTCCTTGTAATTGTCCCTTCCTGATCATGTTCATGATCTCGTATCCTTGTAAGGTTCGCCACGCTGTCTCAAACGAAAAGAAACCCATACGAGATTTGGTCAAGCGTTTGATAAAGCGATGATCTTGTTCAATCAGATTGTTGAGGTACTTCGTTTGCCGCAATTCACTGCATTCGGGGAGGTAGCCGTGCGCTTTCAATTCAGCAAAGGCTTTGGGATATGCCGCATTTTTGTCGACATTGATCACCCGTGGCGAGCTCGTATGCGAGGCGACAAGTGTCTTCAAAAAGAAGCGCTTGGCGGCTTCTCCATCTCTGGTTGCGCTCAGCCAAAAATCGAGCGTGTTTCCTTCTGAATCAACTGCTCGATAGAGGTACACCCACTCTTTTTTACTTTGATGTACGTCTCGTCGACGCGTCACGAGTCATTGGTGACTTTGAGGTGAGAGCAACAGCGCTTCTCCAGTTCGGGTGCATACCGTTGGACCCAGCGATACATGGTGGTATGATCCACCTGCAAACCACGTTCCATCATCATCTCCTCCAGATCGCGATAGCTCAGAGCATACCGGATATACCAGCGCACGCAGAGCAGGATGATGTCGGCTTGAAAATGACGCCATTTGAACGGATTCTGCTCGACCATGATGAGCCCTCTTTTGCTCTTTTCTCCCAACTCTAGCAGATCGGTTGACTTCTTGCGACACAACCGGTCGGGGAGTTTGGAGCGTAGTCGCCCGCGAGCCAGATCTGCCAGCACGTCCGCATCCTGCTCTCCATCCATCACCGCTTCGAGCATATCACGTCCACCCTTGCCCAGTATATCCGTTGCCACTGCTGCCAGCTTGATATTAGCCCCCTCCAGCAGCTTTTGTACCCGGTTGACCTCCTGAGAGCGATCCTGGACCAGGGTCTTGCGGTAGCGCGTGAGGTCCCGCAGGTCCCGGATTGGCTTAGGGGGGATAAAGCTGGCCTTGAGCAGGCCATTCGCTCTCCTTCACGTCTGTCTTACGTCCCGACACTGCCTTCATGTGCTGAGCATTAACCAGGATAATCGTGCGTCCTTCTTCCAGGAGATTGAAAATGGGATGCCAAAACACGCCCGTGCTTTCCATAGCGACCACGGTAACACCCAACTCGTGCAATCAATCGTCGAGCAGCAGCAGATCACTGGTCATGGTTGCCAACGTGCGTGTCTGCTTCTGCTGGTGCCCATTGGCTTGCGTGACCAAGACGGTGTTACGGCTGTCTTCTGATGCACATCAATGGCAGCACAGCGTTCATAGACGACTTGCATAACCAACCTCCTGTGTCTTGAACTTGGCCTCTCTTGCGCAAATGATGAGTGCCAGGTGCAAAAACGGACAAGATTCCTCCGCGTGATCATGGCAACAGTCATTCATGCTGGATGCACCTCGGTCAGCTTTAGCCTCGAATTGTGGGTATCAATCTGCACCGACCACTCGCACTCATCACCCTGGTCAGTATAGCCCATTTTCATTCGCTTTTATGTCGCTCAGCGACATCACGCTTTAGCCCAATTTACTACTTATCATACGTTCTTTTGAAGAGAAAAAGCAGCTTTGGCCTTTTTCCTCTTTATGGAGGGCATTTCCTCACTCAGGCAAGGCGAGGAACACTCTCGATGATGAGATCGTAGGCTCTTCGTGTCAGGCTGGGCTGAGTCGAGCTTACGCAGGATGATATGCTGGTGGGAGCACTGGTGCCCATGAGTTTTCGAGTGTAGGCGCCACCCACTGGTCTCCATTACGAGAAAACGAGCCTCGTTTGTTTTTTTGACCCCATCTCCAAGCGACCTGTTTATCGCCTGCCCCTAGCATTGCGATTGCATTCCCAGCGGGCATCGTCGGCTGAGAGGTCAGAACGACTCACGCAGGCGCGCGCGAGGACGGTCAGGATCTGGAGAGGATTGCAGCCATAGATGCCAGCGGCCCAGGCGGCGTTCGCTTCGATTACTGCCCAGCCGCGCCCGCGTATCTTACCAATGTCGATGACAATGGCAGGAGGGATCTGCACAGCCGGGTCAGCGAGCAGGGCCTGGAGGAAGTTCTGTGCTTCTTCTCCTTCCGCTAGCCAGGGTTCCCAACTCCCATCTGGGAGACGCGTGGAGTGGTTACCGCGCCAGTAGGACGAGAAGGTCATCACCCGCCGCTCAAGGACAAAAAAGCGGAACTCAATCTCCCAGTGGACCGGTTCAGAGATCAGGACAGGCGTGGCTTTGGAAAGGCGCTGGCTTTCAATGGGCAGAGCTGCACCCGAAAGCGTATACTCCAGCCACGAATGCTTTTCCGGTGGCAGGTTTCACAAAAGCAGGTTGGGCGAGCTTGCGTGCATCCGCAAGCGTTTTCCTTTCAGAGAACCTAAATTATTGGCGGCTTTGCCAGATAATATGCCGATGGTTTTAGCGGCTGGAAGCAGACAGCCAGTGCCGCATAATTTACCTCATCCCACGAGATACGCAACGAGCTTGTAGCAAGCTAGCAGCATAAAGAGAAAAGAAACCTCTAATGAGAAGGAACAAAACATATTCTCATGAGGAGGTCACTTTAGGTATGATACCTAACTCGAGCATAGAGGTGCAAACCTCTCCGGTGAATCGTCCCTCTGTCCCTGCATGGTTCGCCGAAGTCGTCATCCTGTCCCAGCACCTCACAACGAAAGGACTTCTCGAAGCCTTCGCGCATCAAGTCCAATTGGTGCGTAGACGCTTCGGCAGCTACGAACCGATTGATTTTCTCGCGCTTCTGTTCGGGTATGCAATCAGCGGAGAACGAACGTTATCGGCCTTCTTTGAACGTGTCGCACCATTTGGATCAGCCTTCATGGCCCTGTTTGGCCCCGTGCTCATCTTCCCCATCGGGCCACCCTCAGCCGTTTCCTGGCGAGCGTAGACCATCCCTGCCTGGAAGCATTTCGCAAGCTCTTCGAGCAATACAGTTTTGCTGAGGGATGGACGAACGATTCTATCGGTGGAATTTGGGATCGGCAGGGTCGTCGCTATCTCGTTTTTGACGTGGATGCCACACGCCAGGCGGCACGACAGCGAGCGTTGCCCTGTGATCCAACGTTGCCTGCTCCTCGACGCCGACTTGATGCGGCCTGTGCGCCTGGCTACACCGGGCGAAAACGGAGAGAGGTGGTTCGCACACGCACCGTCGCGCTTCAGATGCATACCCGCCAATGGGTCGGCACCTACGCGGGCCGAGGCAATGGTGACTATCAAGGAGAACTCGCTTCGGCACTTCGAACCATCACAACCTACCTGGGACTCTTTACTCTTACACCAGAGGTCGCTCTCGTTCGCCTTGATGGGCAATATGGGGATACTGTAGCGATTACGCAACTGACTGAAGCAGGCGTCCATCTGGTCACGCGAGCGAGAGGGTATCGAGTCTTGGAGCATCCTCAGATCCAATATGTGCTGGCTCACCCACCAACCGCGAGGGTGAGCAGAGTCAACAGTGACGAGGTCGTCGAGTTGTTTGAAGGAGGCTGGCTGCAATTGGATGGAGCAGTTGGGACCCGCGTCATTGTGGCTCGGCACCGCGCCCCTGAGCCGGGCAAGAGGATTTCGGTGGGCAAGTGCATCGGGGAGTGGGTGTATAAGGTTTTCATCACGACCCTGCCCATTGATGGATTCCTCGTTGAAGATGTGCTCGATCTCTATCATAGGCAAGGAGCCTTTGAGGCGGTGCTCACCGATGAAGATATCGAAGAGGACCCAGACCGCTGGTGTTCGTACACGGAGTGTGGACAAGAACTCTGGCAGATCACGTGTCAATGGGTGTGGAACCTCCGGCTCTCGCTTGAGCAGGCTATGCAACAAGCCGCGTTGCGAGAGATCGAGTGGGCGTCCCCGAAAAAGACCCCTCCTGTGCTCCTCACCATTGAAAAGCCAGTTGAGGAGTATGGGCCGTGGGAATGGGCCGCAGCCTTCGGGCGAGCCACGGGACACTTTGGAGCCGATGCCTTCACGTTACAAGAGGATGGCAAGCTCCGCTGTCCAGCGGGTGCCAGCCTCTGGTTGAGTGAAGTGCGTCAAGAAAATGCGTTCACCCAACGCGCCGTCTACCTTGCGTATCAGATCGATTGTCAGCGCTGTTCTCTCCGAGAGCAATGTCTGGCGAAAGGGGCCAAAGGTGATCGAGCTCGTCGGATCAGCGCTGTCCGTCGCCTCTTGCCCCCACCTGCCTCGGCTGCGTGTGAGCAAGAGCCACTCCTTCTCGGACCAATACGATGGGTGGACGTGGCAGGTCGAGCGCTTCGCCGCACCTGGACTACTCATTGGCAGAGTCAACATGCTGAGATCATCCCGCTTGTCGAGTGCCCGAAGAGAGTTTCCCCACCACCACATCCCCCTCGTGCGGTGCGTTCGCATTACCGCTGGAGTTGGCCCAATCGGCTCGCCAGGAATGCCTGGTGGGGACCACCGCAACTGTGTGTGACCGTCGCAGGCGTTCCCGCTGTTCTCGCCATCAAGTAATACAGGAGGAAGTGGATGGCTGATGCCCAATTTCGGGGCTTACTGCTCGCTTGTTTGTGGGAAAAGTTCTCATTTCCTCCCTCTGTGAGGAAGGGATGAGATATACTACAGAGAGGTCTTCTGATCGTTCTCTCGCAAATAAAATGACAGGAGGTGACCTAGGATGATTGCACGATTGTGGAGAGGCTGGACATCGCTTGAAAACGCGGATGCCTACGAGGGACTGCTTCGAGAACAGGTTCTGCCAGGGTTGCGACAAATCGATGGCTATCGAGGCGGATATATTCTTCGACAAGAGAGTCAGGGCGAAGTGGAATTCGTCGTGATGAATTTCTTTGAGTCGTTGGAGGCGGTGCGCGCCTTCGCGGGGCCTGACTATACAGTTCCCGTTTTTGAACCGGAAGCGAGACAGCTTCTCTCGAAAGTTGAACCCCTCGCGCACCATTATGAGGTCAAAACCACTCCATAGGAGACCAGCAAAGTCGTTGCTCTTACAAAGCATGAAGGACACGCTTACGGAGCAGGGGAAAACCTGCTCGGCCATATCCCTGCCTTTTGATAAGCTTCAGCTTTATTACGTGTCCTTCCACCACGCCGTTATTGATCCACCAGGCAAGACCAGTTCTCACCGCCTCTTTGTCTTTCTCGACTCCTGCGGCAAAGGACTGGAGTTCGGGAAGGTTACTGCTGGCTACCTGCTCCAGCCAGGCATCAAGGCATTCTCCCGTGCGGTTGCGCATCATCTGGGTAAACTGTTGAACCAGATCATAGGCCAAATCAACCTCCGAGTGAAGCTGACGAAGTTTGGCAAGCATTTCCTGCTCCTCGACATGGACTTTGTCCGGACGACGAAAAAACAGAAAGGCAGCCTGTCGTGCGCTCACAAGAGCAGGGGCCTTCAATGAGGCGTGAAGAGCATTCTTGCGCCCGTTTGGAAGCCGACAAACGAGGGCGTTTCGTACACTCTCATAGGACCTCTGATAGCCTTGTTCTACGAGTTCTTGGAAGAGGCCGGCGATATTGTGGCATCCATCATTCCAACGCTGGACCATATAGGGGAGATAGCGATCCACGTGGCTAGCCTGCTCACGTGGTTTGCGTTCGGGAAACTTCCCAGCAGCCAGCCAACTCTGCACGGTGCTCGTGCCGATTCCTACCTGCCGAGCAATAGCCGCTTGGCTCAGACCGAGCTTGTGCAAAGCGATCACCTGCGCGTATCGAGCCAGACGCTCCTCACGCCGGCTTTGCTGCAGGCGCTCCAGCGCTGGGGAAATCTTGACTGCTCGTTTCGGCTGCCACATTGGTGCCCCCCTGTTCATCGAGCGTCGCTTGTGTCTGTTGTTTGTACTCCGCTGCCAGATGACGTGCCAGAAGCCCCTCCAGCGACTCTCGAAGATTTTTCAACAGGTGAAATCTGTCCGCATACTGCATAGCCTGGGGAGCACCTTCTCGCGCAGCAGAGGCATATTCTCCTCCGCGATCTCGACTGACCGCCATCAGATCCGGGTGCTGGCGCATCCAGGTCGCCGCTGTTTTCGCTTCCCGATCAGGTAAAAGATCCACGACTCGCCGGCTCTCCAGGTCCACCAGAATGGTGCCGAACCGGCAGCCTCGTCGAAACGGTCGGGTAAGGGGAAACGATGTTGCCATCGTCCCCTCCCCTAAGAACCGTGCGTGCTGCTTTCGCAGCACACGGCTCAAGCCTCTCATTTCGCCCGTTTCACCGGACGCGGTTTCTCCACGTGTAAACCCTGGCTATGAACTTGCTGATGACAGGTGGGATGCAGCAACACCCGATTTTCTGCTCGATCTGATCCTCCTTTGGATCGCCAGAGCACATGATGGCTGTGCCATCCCGTGATTTTGGTGATCTTTTGGTGGCAGATTGGGCAGAGGCCCCCTTGTTCTTTCCAGAGATGCAGCAGCCATCGTTTCCCCTTGAGCGTGCCGACCGTCTGCACATCAAGCCGTTTCTCGAAGTAGGGTTCCCAGGCAGGATCGTAAGGATTGGCCTCAGCACGAATTTTCGTGTGTCGCTCGATACGAATCGAGTCGGCGGAAAGGAGGCGAACCACTCTGATCTGCCCTTCCTCGCCTTTGAGGATTCCCGTGAACACCCACCGATTCGGACCAGCGGACGGCCAGTATTTCTCCTTGATCCACCAGCGCGTTTTGTGGCGGTGTCTTCGTTGCGCCCAAACCCACAAGGCTTTGAAGATGCCGTCGGAATTGCGCATGCCACGGCCACTCGTGCCCCAGGTGATATCCAGAAGGCTCGTTGGGACGCCCATTTCCATGGCACCATGAATGAGCGCGCCTTCATTGACATACATACGTCCATAGAAGCGCTCGCCGAGCAGTGGTAAAGAAGGCGCACCAGGAGCGCGTTCTTCCTGTGAGGGCAGACAACCAAGCAGAAAGAAAGTTGGCCAGAGTGTTGCGCTCAATGGGGTAATCGGGTCGAGAAAGTTTTCTCCAACATTTGTGCGTGTCCACCGGAAGGAACTGGCAGGCCCGCCGAGATCATTTTGCTCAGATTAAGTGCTTTGCCTCCTACCATTGCTCGATTGTACTGAGAGATGTCCTGGAGTGAAGAAGTATACATAAAGAGAAACCTTTCCTTGATATGTGGGTCCCCTAGCTCTCTCAGCCACGCTATCGCTTATCCCGCTATTCCATTTCGCGCTCTTCTTCAGATAAGAGCGATGCGCTCCCCTCATTGGATGAGCCAGCGCGGGTCAGCGTCAGAATGGCCCAACTGATCGTATCAGCGGCCTCGGCACCTGTAAGATCGAGATACTGATCGAAGGCGCGAATGAGCGCCGACGAGGTGAACAAGAGAACCATACGTACCAGATAAACTCGCTCTTGCTCAGCGAATGAGTCCAACACTGGAGCCAGAGCCGCCTCGATCATCTTGAGGCGCGCAGGCATCGAATCCTTGCGAATTTCCTGGGCCAGTTCACCGACTAAGGCCATTTTCATCGCGTCGCCCATGCCTTCTGAGCGCAGATATATTTCTCGCACCATAGCAACCAGTTCCTGTGGACTACGTGGCGGTTGCATCGAGTCCAGGCCAGCTTTGCGCGCCACATAGGCGCTCAATCCCTCAACCAGTTCTTGCTTCGTGCGAAAATAGCGATAGATCGTCGGCACGGACACGCCTGACTCGCGAGCGACTTCCGGAATAGACCAGGTCACCGCGCCGCCTGCCATCGTGCGGATCAGTCCTTCCATGATCAGATCGCGTGTTCTCTCCGTATGCTCCTGCCGCAGTCGGCTCGGAGCCTTTTTTTGCTCATTCATGATATGAATTATATCAAAATGAGACGAATCATATCAAGGGCATCTGAGAAAGAAGGAGTCCGAAAGCGACGAGCAGAGCAAGGAGGATCACGATGCAACCTTCATATTGGTACCCGTCAGTTGAACTCTCCCAGTCCGAAGAGCCGGTCATGAGACGGATTTGGAAAGCCAAATTATTTGTCTTTTTGCGAAAGCATCGTCATGAACTGATGAACGAAGCGTTCCAGGAAGAATTAATGAGTCTGTATCGCCAGGCGGAACGAGGGCGCCCTCCAATCGCCCCGGCGATGTTGGCGTTGGTGGTCATTCTCCAAGCATGGCAGTATGTCAAGATCCTTCCATGAAAAAGTGTGCGCTGATGTGACGTGCTGAAAGAAACGAAACGAGGGAAAAAAGGGTAAAAGAAAGAGGCCGGTGATGCGTCGGCGCCATCGGATGAGATCTAGAGAGAGGGCGATGGGATGCCAAGCGTGATCAAATTCTTCCATACGTGCTTCGCCGAGGTCGGCGAGCGACAGACAGTGGTGCTTGTGCGGCATCCTCAATCATACTGTTGGTCCGGCTCGTAGCGCGAGTATCAATCCGATCTCTGACATGGCCCTCTCTCGGGTACAGTGTAACACTTTTTCATGCGCAGTGGTGCGCTTCTGGCGCATGAATTACTGTTGGCGAAATCACCCTGCAGCTAGAGCAGGCGGTGAAGGAGCCAAGGCCGCAAAGCAGGAGCGTCGGGTCTGCTCAGGCGTTCGCTGTTCATGCCAGGCAAATAAACGAACAATATTGAGGGCGGTTGCCACCCAAAGATGCTGCAAATGAGTCTTCGCTTCGCCGATGTAGCGACTCCGCCGGAGCTCGAAGGCTTGAAGCCCTTGCGATAGCGTCCCCTCAATGTCTGCTCGTTTGCTATAGATGGCCTTGAACTCAGGAGTCTGCTGCCGTGCTCTGGCCCTCTGGGTCACATCACAAATTTGCTCTGAGCGCACTCTCACGGTTCGAGGGAGAATAGTTGCTTGGGTACAAGAAGAGCGCACCGGACAGGGGTTCTGTCAGAACTCAGACACCATCTTGGCATAGGGGTCGTATTTCTGGTATGCTAATCTCAGCATTCTGACGGAACGAGGAACATTGACCAATGAACTGCCCCCATTGCACAGCAACGAGCACCAGAGAACGAGCGAAGAAAACGAAACTTGGCTACGCAATGTTCTTCTGCCCACATTGCCGACCTATTTTCAATGAGCGAACCGGTACGCCCTTTCACTCCCTTGAATTCCCCACGGACATCGTCCTCCTCGCAGTCTTGTGGCGGTTGCGCTACAAACTGAGCCTGCGTGATGTCGCCGAAATGTTCCTCGAGCGCGGCTTTGTCTTTACACATGAAGCCATCCGAGATTGGGAAACGCGGTTTGCTCCACTGATCGCAGAGCAGTTACGAACCCGGCGACGTGGACAGGCGGGAAAATCCTGGTACGTCGACGAAACGTACCTTAAGGTGCATGGAAAGTGGTGCTACTTGTATCGGGCCATCGATTCTGATGGCCATCTGGTTGATTCTCGGCTGAGCGAGAAGAGGAACATGGAGGCGGCCAAGCAGTTTTTCCAGCAGGCCGTTGATGTCGTGGGCCACGTTCCCGATCAAGTGACGACGGACGGCCATACGTCCTATCCACGGGCCATACGTGAGACGATGAGCAGCAACGTCCAGCATCGAACAAACAAGTATTTGAATACTCGGTTGGAGCAAGACCATCGAGGAATCAAGCAACGCTATTATCCCATGCGTGGCTTCGGAAGCTTCGAATCAGCAGCCCGTTTCTGTTCTGCCTTTGATGAATTACGGAACTATTTCCGTTCCCGCTCTCCTATGAAAGCATTTGTCTCACTCTTACAACAACGACAAGCTTTCCCCCGACGACTTGCTGCCTTGAAAGCGTTCATACAAGTAGCCTCATAGCGAGAAACGCACAAGTAGTAGATTCTCAGGACTCCTTATGCGTTTCTGTGCTCTCAGTTCTGACACTACCCCTTGCGCCATTGGTGGATAGAGGTATCAGAAATGCCGAGCTCACGCGCAATCTGCGTAATCGGTTTGCCACTTGTCTGCGCCAGTCTCACGGCTTCCCGCTTAAATTCGGGCGGATAGGTCTTCTGCTTTTTCTGCATGATCTCTTTCCTCCTTCGAGAATAGTATATCCGAAGATTTCACTACTCTACAAAAGTGGGGTAAGCTCAGTGTCAAAACCGTTTGGTAAGTTTGGGAGGGAACTGGAAAAATACGTACCCACAAGCAGAGGATTTCTGCTTCTCAAAGCAGGCAAAGCAGTTGCATTCTCTTCTGGGGTTTCTGGAAAAATACTCCCACCATTTCTCCTTCCGGTGGATGGAAGAAAACGCGTTTCCATATATGCTTGAAGCATGAAAACGGATACGTATCCCATGACATGTTATTGGAAACTGCGGTAGAACAATATACTTTCAGAGAAAAGAGGAAACAGAACATGACCGATACCATGACGCGACGCACACTTGGGAAAAGTGCCATCGAGGTCAGCGCGCTCGGTTTGGGATGCTGGGCCATTGGCGGGCCCTTCTCAACACCAGACGTAGTCAGTGGCTATGGCTCCGTCGATGATGAGGAGTCTGTTCGCGCGATCCACCGGGCCCTGGAACTTGGGGTGACCATCTTCGATACTGCGGATGTCTACGGCTGTGGGCATAGCGAACGTATTCTTGGGCAGGCATTGGGCAAACGTCGCCACGAGGTGTTCATCGCCACCAAATTTGGCAATCAGTTTGACGAAGCTACGCGCATGAAAACTGGAGCAATGAACGATCCTCAAACCTACGTGCGCCGGGCTTGTGAAGACAGCTTACGCCGCCTACAGACTGATTACATCGATCTGTATCAAATCCATCTAGGTGACTACGATCTCGAACGTGCGCTCGAAGTCCGTGAGATTCTAGAGCAGTTGGTAACGGAGGGCAAGATCCGCTTCTATGGCTGGAGCACTGATGACGCTGAGCGAGCGCGCTTGTTTGCCCAGGGAGAGCATTGCCTGGCCATCCAGACCCAGCTCAATCTCTTTGAACGCCACTCGGACGTGCTCACGGTGTGTCAGGACTACCAGCTCGCGTGCATCAATCGTGGTCCCCTGGCGATGGGGCTGCTGACCGGTAAATATACATCACGCAAGCAGATTGGGCCGGAGGATATTCGGCTCTCGCAGCTCTCCTGGAATTACTTCAACAGCGAGCGTCTACCGGGACTCCTTGCTTGCCTAGAGCAGGTGCGCGATATTTTAACTGCTGATGGGCGGACCCTGGCACAAGGAGCGCTGGGATGGATCTGGGCATTCAATGAGCAGAGTATTCCTATCCCTGGTTTCAAGACGGTAAAACAGGTGGAGGAGAATGTTGCAGCCATGCAGTATGGTCCGCTGAGCCAGCACCAGATGCGCCAGATCGAGGAGATCCTGGGGCGGGTGAGTGACAATGCTGCGAGGGGATAGAGCAGGGTCCTTGCCAGTTCCCTCCACACAGGCTCACCAGCGGAGGGAACTGACCTCTCAAAAAGCTCCGTCAGGCGGCGACTCCTGTTGACAATCAGAGCTTTTGGAGTTTATGCTGGAAGCACATGCGTTTTTGGTATCGACTGAATGAGAGAAACAATGGCACGAACAACGCCGCGCGTTGAACAAGAAATCCTGGTATTGCCAGAGGGCAAAAAATCCGCAGTGCCAGTCGGGTCGCAGCAGTGGTATTCCTGGCTGGCGGATGAGCAGAACAGTTCCTTTTTCTTTGTGAACGAAGCCGGTTCATTTACGGCGCGCAAGGAGCGCCGGAAACGGGGCAGGTGGTACTGGATCGCCTATCGGAGTCAGGGTGGGAAACTGGCCAAGACCTATCTTGGGCGCAGCGAAGATCTGACCCTGGAGCGGCTGCGCGAGGTGACTTCCCGACTGGTTGGGCATTCGGTCAACCAGCCGAACGCGGTTCTGCATATCTTGCGTCAGCCGGTGGTCGCACCTCCCTTTCTTCCTCCTCCGCGTTCCCTCTCCGCAGACCGGATGATTGAACGCACGGCATTACTAGAGCGTCTCGATCAAAGCCTGAATGTCAAGCTCACACTGGTCACCGCCCCGGCGGGCTTTGGGAAAACCATGCTGTTGAGTAAATGGTATGAACGCTTCAGACAACACCAGGGAAACGAACGTGCCATTGCCTGGCTCACCCTGGATGAACGAGACAATGATCCTGCCCGCTTCTGGAGCGGCATCTGGAGTGCCCTGCGAGGCGGGCTGGAACGTGCGAACATTGATGTGACTTTCCCGTTCTCCTCGACGCCCCAGATGCCCCTGGAAACCGTCTTGGCTACCCAGGTGAGCGCCTTGAGGAAAGGATTCCGCTGCGTGCTCATTCTGGACGACTACCACGTGATCACCCACCCCCAAATCCATGAGGACATGAATGTATTGCTGACCCATCTGCCATCCAGCATCCATCTTCTTCTGGCCAGCCGGAGCGAGCCACCACTGGTCCTGGGAAAAATTCGCTTCTATGGGGAACTCGTCGAGCTGCGCGCCAGCGATCTCCGCTTGACACCAGACGAGACCAGATGTTTTCTGCACACCATCGCTGGTGTGGTGCTCTCAGATGAAGAACAGGATGTGCTGGAGCAGCGGCTCGATGGATGGATCGCGGGTCTGCACGTAGTGAGTCTGGCCATGCGAGGACACGAGCCTCCAGGCGAAGTCCTGGCGCGTTTCACCGGAAGCCAGCGTTCCCTTTTTGACTATTTCGCCGAAGAGGTCTTCGCCCGGCAGCCGGAGGCTGTGCAACGTTTTCTCCTCTCGACAGCCTTACTGACGGAACTCACTCCAGCATTGTGTGCAGCCATGTATGACGACCACGGACCCCAGGACAGCGAAGCATGCGCTCGGAGTCTGCTCGACACCATCGCGCGCGCCAATCTCTTTCTGGTCCCACTGGATGTAGAGCGCCAGCGGTATCGGTATCATGCCCTTTTTCGCGAATTCCTCTGTGAGAAAGTGCGACGCAGTCAGCCTTGTCTCGTCTCATCACTCTACCGACGGGCAGCTGATTTCTCTGAACAGCAGGGGATGAGAGAAGAGGCGCTGGAATATGCTCTTGCCGCGCAGGACAGCGAGAGAGCCAAGCGTCTGCTTGAGCAGATGGGTGAGGAATGGCTGTGGAAGAAAGGTGAGGCGAGAAGGCTGCTAGCCTGGATGCAGAAGCTTCCTGATCGATCGCTCGAAGAGCACCCACATCTAGGGATCCTGTATGCCTGGGCCTTGCTATTGAGTGGATCCAGTGACCTGGAAGTGGTGGAAACACGGCTTTATGCCATCGAGGAACGACATGGAGCAGCGGCCAGTGGTACACTGCGCGGGGATATCGCGGCCCTGCGCGCCAGACTGGCCGCCTTTCGCAAGGATACTTCCCAGGTGATCGTGTTTTCTCATCAGGCCCTACAAGCCCTACCGAAAGAGCGAGCACTCCTGCGTGCCGATGTTGCCTTTGGCCTGAGCGGGGCCTGCAGGAATCTTGACGATTCCTACCGCATGCTGGCAGAAGCGCAACACCTCAGCTTTGCTCTGGGCAGCTTGCGCACGGCTCTGTTCGCCAGCCGTTATCTGGCCGCGACGTGTGTGGATCAAGGCAAGTTGACCGAGGCTGAAGCCATTCTTCAGTACGCCCTGCACCTTGCAGGAGACAGAGAGCAGGCGCGAGTGCCGGTCGCGGGTATTATCCATATCGGGTTAGCCGAACTCTGCTACGAGCGCAATGAACTCGCGGCAGCCCAGCGTCATGCACTCCTGGGGATCGAGCTGGGCGAACGCTGTGGGGAGATCAAACCGCTCCTCTTTGGCTACTGTCTCCTGGCCCTCATCTCCGCAGCCCAGGGAGAGATCGAGCAAGGGTGGCAGCAGGTGTGGCAGGCAGAAAAGATCGCGCTGATGGGAAAAGTCACCTGGCTGAGCGAACGCATGGCAGCGATTGCCGTTCACCTGGCTCTCCTGCAGGGGGATCTGGGAAAGGCGAAGTGGGCGCTCCGCCAACGAGGGATTGACGCCGAGCAAGGAATTGAGCACGCGCCCGGCGATGGGCAGGAAAACGAGCGGCTGATGCTCGCCAGGGTCTGGCTGGCCGAAGGGAAGGACCTCGCTGTGCTCCACCTGCTCGACCCGGTTGGAGCGGTCACGCGGCAGAGAAAACACCAGAGAAACGTCTTCGTGGTTCAGGCGTTGCAGGCAAGCGCTCTCTTCGAATTGCAGAAACACCAACAGGCCGTGCAATTGCTGAGCGAGACGCTCAATCTGGCAGGGTCAGAAGGCTATCTGCGCACCTTTCTTGACCTGGGAGAGCCTTTGCACAAACTCATGCAGAGAATGGAGAGAGCAGGGAACGCAAAGGGATATGCGCACCAATTGCTTGATGTGTTCGGTGGAAGCCTCAATTTGCCAGAACCCCGTGGTAGTTTAAGCGAGCGAGAGTATGAGGTCCTCCAATTGGTCGCTACCGGGATGTCGAATCAAGCCATTGCCGACACACTGATCGTCGCGGTGAGCACGATCAAAGTTCATATCAGGCACCTGTGCCAGAAACTGGAGGCCCAGAACCGCATCCAGGCGGTTGCCAGAGCGAGAGAGAGAGGAATCCTGTGATTGATATGGTACAGCAGCTGGTTGTGCCGCTCGCAGGAGAAGGTATTGTCAACTTGTTGGTGTGCGCCCACTAACGGGTGGAAGTGTTGTCTACTGACGTCGACGGAAGCAAGTAAACTGTGATAGAATCGGCAGCATGGGAGCACCAAAGAAAGCCGATTGGCGAGAAGAACGACGCAAACAAGCATGGAAACTGAAGCAACAAGGATGGCAACAAAAGGATATAGCCAAAGCACTAGGGGTAAGTAAGGGAGCCGTGAGCCAATGGATGAAACAAGCAAGAGAAGGCGGCATAGAAGCACTCAAAGCACATCCTCCTAAAGGCGTGAAGCCAAAACTGTCAATTGAGCAACAAGCGCAGATTCCTGGCTTGTTGGTGGAGGGGGCAGAAGCCTATGGATTTCGGGGAGATGTCTGGACAGGGAAGCGGATCGCGGAAGTGATCTATCGCAGCTTTGGTGTCCGTTACCATCCCGATCACGCCGGACGACTGTTACGAGAAGCTGGTTGGAGTCCTCAACAGCCAATCGAACGGGCGACGCAACGGAATGAAGAAGCTATCAAGCAGTGGTATGAAGATCGTTGGCCAGCGATTAAAAAAAAGCCGAAAACGAGAAATACACCATCCTCTGGGTAGATGAGGCTGGGTTCTATCTGCTGCCAATGGCGGTTCGTACTTGGGCTCCGCGCAGGCAAACGCCTCTTCTGCGCGTGAAACTGACACGGGATCACCTCTCCGCGATCAGTGGGATTACCCTGGATGGGCGGCTTTTCATGCAAGTGCGCCAGACCTCCTATGATGCGGAGGCAGTGGTCGGATTTCTGAAAGTGCTGTTGCGTAAGATCAGCGGCAAGGTCCTGATCATCTGGGATGGCTCTCCCATCCATCGCAACCATGAGATCAAGACCTTTCTCAAAACGAAGATGGGCAAACGACTGCATTTGGAGCAACTTCCAGGCTACGCTCCCGACCTCAACCCAGATGAGGGCATCTGGCAGTATCTCAAGCGCGTCGAGATGGGCAATCTCTGTTGTCGGGACCTCGATCACTTGTATCAAGAGCTGCTTCGAGCAAAAGAGCGATTACGTCACAAACGCGACATTATTCGTAGTTGTTCACTGCAATGCGGCTACTCAGTTTAGTTTCTTATCACGATGTCAGTAGAAGGACTCCATTTGGATAACGATGGAAGGGTGAAGCGGCATGCGTCGAGGAGTGGCACGCTTCGAGGTGTGAAGCCCGCTGACAATGTACCGATATCTGGAACCGACCAGAGAGATCGGGCTAACCCTGTGGCCTATGCTGACGCGAGGGTTGTGTTGCAAGAATAAAGCTGATCTGTTAGAGTGGGGAGATAAAGAACGGACGTGATGATGCCCATTATGGGGGGGATTGGTGTGGTGCAAGGGTTACGTGAGGAAGCAAGCGCAAGGGGAATTGCGCCGCCGCGCATGGTACTACTCACCGCAGCCAACATATGGCCTGAGTTATCTTTGCCTGTAGACGCTCTCATCTCTAAACCATTTCATATAGATCAGCTTGAGCAACTCATTCACCGCTTCCTTCCCTCACCAGCTTCCTCCTAGTTTCTCTCCTCACGTGGATACCTTCTCTGCTAGAGAGCAAGCAGAAAAACAAGATGAGCAAAGACGTACGCAACAGAAGGCCCGTTCTTTTGCCTTGTACCTCATCTGTTCTCAAAAATCAGCGAACCTGCGTAAGAGCTAATTAATGTGTCAGAACCATTGAATAGCGAAATGCCTTACAAGAGCTTCCGAAGAGCTTCTAGGCAAATCACGAAAAATGATATGAGTCAGGGAAAACGAAAAGTTATTCGACGATCAACATTTTTCGCTACGTTGACACTACCAAGTCAAGAATGCGCACGACTTGCCTGGGATCGTAGCGCCTCTTCGTCCTCATAGGAAACGAGACATGCCTCACGTTCAAAGGTGAGGTAGCTCCAGGCCCACTGAAAGAGCGTCACATACCGATTGCGAAACCCAATCAGGAAGAGGAGATGCACGAACGCCCAGATGAGCCAAGCTGGAAGGTTGTGTTGCAAGATGTTGCTGTTGGTGCGCCAGACACAAGATCGGGAAAGGCGAGAAGTTCCTCTGCTTACTCTCTTGGAAGAATTGGAATGCAGTGGAGTTGTTGATCCCGTGGAGTATCTTCATCAGTTGGTGCGTCAAGATCGTTTGCAGCAAGGCTTGGCTCCGGCCCTGGTTGCCTATGAGCGATTGCCATACTCTCATCTGGTGGGTATTCAAACCGCTGCGGCAAGAAGAGAACGCTGGCGTCGCGCGGTGTGGACCATCATGGGGTCTCGACATAAATTCCTCGATAGATTCCGCTAAGGGCGAGCAAGCAGTGAGATGTTTCTGACTTTTCCGCTAAGCCGGAAACAGCGCATTTGGCCCTTAAGTGTTTTTTTGACGAAAAGATACAATGTGCGATATAGTAGGCTTCTTCCGTGTAATTTAGAGAAATAAAACGTAGAGAGGCTATCAAACGTTTTGAAGCAAGAGATCTTGAAGGGAACGTGAGAGGAGGAAGCCAAGCGACCAACAGCAAACACCGTGATTGCTGGCTCCCCCATATAGGTGAGTATCGTTCCGCCACCTTGTATAGGGTGGCTTGCCATCAAAAGCGCGGTGGTCCCTGGTGAATACGCAGGCGGACCTGCTCAACCGTGTGACGAGGGTAGAAGTGCTCCAACCACCAGGTGGCACCTGCCTGGGCAAATGAGGCGACGTGTACCGCATCCTGCGCTTTGTCGATTCCGTTCGTCAGTCCAAAGGCAAGCGCCTCGAAAGGGTTTGTTTGCATCCTCTGGGCATGGGTATAGCCAAGGATCTCACGGAAGTCTTCCGGCGTGAGGGAACGTTCAAGTATCTGGGGGAAAACGCCATCGAACTTCGCTGCGCGGCGAAAAGGCTTTTTGTGGGGCCAGTTGCCCGCGATCCAGATTGGGATGCGAGGTTGCTGAACAGGTTTGGGCAGAAATTGCACCTGCGAGAGCTGATAATGCTGTCCCTCATAGCAGACCTCTTCACCACTCCAAAGCTGTGTCAGGACATCAAGCCCCTCATCGAGCATCTCTCCGCGAACTCTCGCATCAGTGGTCTCGCCAAAATCACGATATTCTCCGCTGCGGTCACTCCCTAGGCCAATACCAAGGATGAGACGCCCTCCAGAGAGCTGGTCGAGGGTGACGGTTTCTCGTGCCAGCTTCCAGGGACGATGGCGTGGCAACGCCGTGACCATTGGCCCCAGCTTAATGTGTTTGGTGCGCAATGCAATGGCAGCCAGTTGGATCCAGGGATCGGCGATGAGCAGCGGTTCTGACGTTCCAGTCAATTTGTAGTTAATGTGATCCCAGAGGAAGAATCCATCCCAGCCTGATTCTTCGGCTTCATGCGCCAGTTCGGCGACAAGATGCGGGTCACTGAATGGACCAAAGTGAGGGATATCAATGGCAAACTGCACAGGTTCGGATGCATCTGCGCTTTGTAGAAGGTCGTCCTGTCAGCCAAGTGACGACGGATTTTCTGGAGTGGATATGCAAACAGGTCCACGCACAGGGCAAGCAGGTCCTGCTGCTTATTTGGGATAACGCCTCCTGGCATGTGAGTAAGCAGGTCAGAACCTGGAGACGTGAGCACCATCAGACAGTGCTGCAAGAAGCCCGGACTGACACAGCAAGGGTGCGCATCATCCCCTGTTGGTTGCCAACCAAGAGTCCCTGGCTGAATCGGATCGAGCCGAAATGGGTTCACGGCAAACGAGCGATTGTTGAGCCCACTCGACTTTTGACAGCGAGCGAGCTCAAGCAGCGCGTCTGCGATTCTTTCTCCTATCCGTCAGAGGAGACTTTCCCTATCCAGGCCGTCTTCATGACGGAAAACAGAGATGCAAAGAACACAAACATTTCTCAGGGCAATCGCATTTCCATTTTGAGGTCAACTATTGACCTCATGCTCAAAAGGTGTTTCGATTCCCTCGGGGGCTGAACCTTTCCAGGCAAGGAACGAAGTTTCTAGGGAAGCTATTCTTTTTCTCCCAGTATTTCTGAAAAAGCGTCGTGCACCCTGCCGCCAGGAAGAAAAGGCTCACCATCGATAGCCAGATCTTGAAAGAAGCCGAGACGATTGCCCCAAGGGTCTTCAAAATTGAACCACGCGGCTAACCCTGGAATGCGCTCGATTTGGCTACAAGTGATGCCAAGCTCCCTTTGGACCCGCACCCGCTCGCTAGCCAGATCTTGCACTCCCAGATGCAGCCTGCCTGCAGGTTCGGGAGTACCTTCCGCGAGTTGAAGCCAGCTCGTAGGGACGAGTTCCCACTCTTTGAAATCCTCGTGCGGCTCAACATCGGGGTTGCGACCAAACAAACGGGCATAAAAATCTCGCCCCGCCTCGATATCCGGCACCTTAACCTGTTGAGTTATCCCTGTGAAACGACTCTGCGTTGGCATAAACACCTCTGGAAAATATTTTCTATTAAGAATATCACAAAGAAGGGATTGCCGACGTACCCAGCTTCTCGGTAGTTTGAAAGCGTTTCCGTCACGAGAACTACCCAGAAAGGATCAGTGGATAGAGCTTTGCCAATACAGCAAGCCCAATGCAGCAACCCATTGCCACTCGCCATAGCCTCTTCGAGCTGAGAGAACAAAGCACTGCCAGCACAGTCCAGAAGATCACAAGGGCATATTGATGCTCTTCAAGTGCAAACTCAATAATTGGTAATGGGCACCAAGCGTAAATAAGAACTCTGCGAGCGTCGATCCGCTTTTTCAAGAAGAGCAGCGTGAGAACTATACTCGTCAGAATATCGCAGAGCGCTAGCAAGCCTTTGAGACCAAGAGGTGAGCCGGGGGTCAGAGCGTAGCTCAGGAAAAAGAACAGTTCTGCTCCAGGTGGATATCGTGTAGGAAATTGGCGATACCCGACCAAGCTGTACATTCTATTGCGTAGTGGCATCAAAGCAGGATGATCAGGCGCATAGACATAGGGACTGTACCCATGCGCCTGTACATGTGCATCCCAGAGACCCACGTGTTGTGCAACGAGATAACCTCAAGGAAATGGAGAAACAGGGCTCCCATTGACCCACCATCTGAACGAAGGTCAAGAAAACGCTAATCATTAAATTGCATCCATTCAAGAAAAGCGGTCAGGTCAGATGGCATCAAGGCCAGAAACATCATCAGTGGCGACCGATTAGGCCGTGGCAAGCAGATCAAAGCCAAACGAGGAAGCAAAGATGGCTGGCAGTCCGTGAAGCGTGACGATCAGTCGAGGAGCATCCGCTGGACGGGCATTACGCGCCAGGCGCTGCTGCCAGGAGAGACGCCAATGAGCACGCTCAGCCCGGGTCAAGATCTTCTCAGCAGGCATTGTTGCGAGTGATAGCGAGAGCGGAGAGGAGCTTTCCAGGCAGATGGTTTGGCTGCGGACCACTTTGATCCAGGTTCGCCGGATGCTACAGCGTGACCAGTCGCGCCAGAGCACCGGAGCAAATGGAAAGAGGGCAGGTGGTGAGTCAGGAGGCGGCGAGGAATTCGAGTGAGACGGCCAGAGCACCGCACTCACCCATCGTGGTTTCAGCGTCGTGCTGCTTTCCTGGCACTGCGCCCGCAGAGGACAGGAACGACAATGGCCAATACGCGCGGCATACAAGACCCGCAGGGAACCATTGTGCTCGGGACGTCGCTCCTGGAGATAGAGCGGATGATTGGCAGGGCAACGCAGTGTGCCATCTGGTTGCGGAGTAAATGCGGAACCAGGGAAACCGTGCGTAAAAGATGGGCGTGCCCATCGCGGTGGACCATAGACGATGGCAGGAGGAGGTGCTTTCGCAGATCCAGTCTCGTCGATCGAGGAAGCTTTGGCTTCGTGCGCGGGAGCAAATTCAGTCGTGCGCAGTTCGGTTTGAGAGAGCTGCTGCCCCAGTTCCAGGCGGACATTCCATGCCCACTGCGCCAGGATTTGGGCAAATTCCTGGCCACACGGCGTATGAGAGTACCAACGATCCATCTCCTGCTCTTTGTCTTCATCAGCCAGCACGGTTTCAAATGAGCCACGATGCAGATAGAGATCCAGGACATCCGAGGCCGTAAACGCCGGGGAGGGAAGGGTGCTGACAAAGAGTTCGTAGATCATCCCGTCGCGCTCGACGCCAACGGCGGGGTCGGAGGAGGTTCCCGCATGCGTCGCGATGACCAAGCGCACCTCGGGTCCGGCTGGCGTCAAGGGCACGGACGCACAGTCATAGAGCGAGCGCTGCATGCCACTTTCGGGGTGTGTGCTGACCTGATCTGGAGCGCGCAGCAGCCGAGATTGCACCTGCTCCAAATCGAGCAGGTGGTAGGCCCGACTTCTCACAATCACGCTCAACTCAGCCGAGGAGGGGAGCCGCGTCACCATACAAGCCATCCAATCGTACAAGCATGAAGGCGGGAGCAACCCCCAGGTGCGTAGCGTAGCTGGTAATCACCCCAATCGCTCGTCGCAACTCCCCCCGGTAATCGCCGTTGCCAGGGCCGCCAAACGTGCCGAGCAGCTGATGCGTATGTGCCTGAAGCACAACTGTCCGGGTCCTCACCACTTCTCCTTGTTTCCTGCCGTGATAGCCCGGTGCGCAGACCTGATCAAACCGCCGATGAGGAGCAGGCAACGCGTCGGTCTGCGGCAACGCGCGTTGGCGGGCTGCTTGTCGGGTTCCATCGACATCAATCACCAGCCATTTCCGACCAGTTCGGTCAAACAAGCCCCAGGAGAGGGAAACGGCGATCGCGCCAACAGATCCTTTTGAAAGAGTGTCCGAAGCGCCTCCACACTTGCTTGATCAAGAGCCGAGAGATATCGGGACAGGGTGGAGCGATGAGGCAATTGATTGCGGCCAAAGAGGGCCATGAATTCGCTGGCGAACGGAGTAAGCTGGTCGTAAAACGCCAGAAGCGTCGGCTCACCCGAAAGGACATAGCCGATCAGCACAGCGACAAAATCGATGAGATCGTACTGACCAAAGCGTGCACGGGCGAAGCGCACCTGCTCCTGAAGCGCTTTCAGGATTCCCGTGTGTGAAAGCACCTGAGCAAAGGCTGCCACTTCTCCCATCCAGGAAGGGGTCGAGGGCAAGGGGTCCGGCGTCATCTGGATAGTTACCGAAGAACGCGTCATACTACGAGCGTATCCTCCTTGTGTCAATTTGGGCAACCTGTGAGATATATACGCTTTGTGCTAATAGTTTAGACAGCCAAGTCAGCTAACTTGAGAGGAGATCGCCCCCACAGCGTGTTGAGCATCATGCCAGCACTGTGAGCGGTGACCTTGACGGCAATGCGCGTGAAGAGTCCCCAAGCGCTCTTAGCATAGTGCTTGGAGAGGTGAAACTGCTCTTGCAATTGGCATTGACCGTTTCACAGATCAGGCGCAAGCGATTGAGCGCCTTTTGAGCCGCCGGAGAGCGCTTGGCGGGCTGGTTCGCTTTGACGGGAGCCAACAAGCGCAACGAGCAAGCGTGTTCCAGGTACTCCTGGAGCGCTTGATCATTGTAAGCCCCATCCCCAAGCAGTTGCTTGAGGTGATGGTCAACCGAGTCGAGCAGTTCCACTACGGGCTGATTGTCATAGTGACTGGCTGGAGTCAGCAAGAAGCCCAGAACCACGCCTGAGAGACTCACCAGGCTATGGAGCTTGCATCCAAAGCACTTCATCACTTTGCTGGTGCATACGCCATAGTCGGCAGAACCAGCGAAATCGCTCGTCTTCTGGCTGCGTTTGTAGCTGACACAGGGAACAGGGGCCGAGTCAATGGCAGCGGTCTCTTCCATTTGCAGGCCTCTTGCACCAGGTGCAAGCTGGCTCGAACGGCCAAGATGACCGCCCACAACGCCCGTTTGCGGCGATTGTAGCGGCTGCGTTCATTGAGCATAGGGAGGAAGGGCCGCAACTGCTCTTGGTACAACCGGAAGAAGTGATCTTCTCGTGGTTCTCCAATGAGTTCCTGATACAGGGCGATGGACACTACCTCGCTATCGGAAAGCTGTGGGGCGGGTTCGGGTCGCTCTAAGGCTTGCTGGATCACAACTGACCCTTTCATTGTGTCGTCAACTATGGTAAAAAGTGTGGTGAGAACTGTCGCTTTGTCTAGCATTCTGGTACGCTCCTTGTTTGTGTTTGCTTTTCAAACGGAAGCGTACTACAGTTCTCTTTTTTTGTCAGCAATTAGCACAAAGCATATTAGTAAGAATACAGAAGTAGGTACATAACGCACGTTATGGGCAGGTGTGCATGATCAGGGAATCTAATTCCTCAAAACCGATATAGGTGTCACCTGCTGTCCAGACCTGCTCGCTGCCTGACGCATGGGTGACGCCCTGCAGAATATTCCCATCAGTGCTAAGATTTGGACTTGTGACGATGTTCCAGCTTTTGCCATCCCAGTGCATTGTCAACGTATTAAGCGGAGCGATGGGATCGGAGCTGTTCATCTGCGCGCCAACCGCCCAGACATCATTGCTCGCAGACTCCGCAACACCGTAGAGTGACTGGATCAGGGTCGGGTTAGGCGTGGGAACTATGCTCCAGCTCTTGCCGTCCCAGTGTTGAGCCATTGTGGAGTATCCTATTACCCCCGAAGTATTGGACTGTCCAACTATCCAGATGTCGTTCGGGGACAGCGCCGCAATACCCCGATCCGCCGTGATGTTCTGCGGATTGGAACTGGAGGGTGATGCCCAGAAGAAGCTGCGCCGCGCGCAGCTCTCCGATGGCAACGACCTGGACGTGGAGGTGGCCGTGGTGGCCCTGGGCTCTCTGCGCAATACAGCGTGGTTACAGGGCGCTGGACTGGCCGCTGACGAACGCGGGGTGGTATGCGATGCGTCCTGTCGCGCCTTTGATGCCGATGGGGTGGTCACCGATGACATTTTCGTCGCAGGAGACGTGGCCCGCTGGCCCCACCCCCTCTATGACGGGCAACTCCTGCTGGTCGAGCACTGGAGCAACGCTGTCACCCAGGCTGAGACCGCGGCTCATAACATGCTGGCCAGTTCGGCGACGCGCTGCGCGCACAAACATCTGCCCTCCTTCTGGTCCAACCAGTTCGGGGTCAATATCAAGGCCATCGGTCTGCCCACCATTGCCGATACCATCGTCCTGACCCAGGGGTCGATCGAGGAGCGTCGCCTGGTCGCTGCTTACGGTCATCAGGGCCACATCGTCGCGGCGGTTGCCGTCAACGCGCCCAGGTCCTTACCAGCCTATCAAGGACTGATCGAGGCCCGTGCGCCGTTTCCGCCAGAGCTGCACGCCTCCAATGGGCCAACTGAGTTGCATCCCTTACTGGCAGGCTTTCCGAAGCGTGGACAGCCCACCCACGATCCGGGTGCCGTACCCACGGGTGCCGGCCCGAGTACACCGGAACAGAGGCTTACGGAAGAGGTACTCAAGCTCTTGGACCCGCGGGTCCCACGGGATGCGCAACGAGAATCATAGCTGAACAATAGAGCTGGCAGCCATGCAAAGAAAGGTGAACAGCCAGCACCCACGTGACGATGGTCGCAGTTGCGGTATCAGCCGGACCCACTCAAGGCTGCACGTCCGGAGCCATCAGATCCAGCAAGCACTGAAATGCTTGAGATTGCCACTTGCTCTGCAGGTACATCACCTGGGTATAGAGATGGCTCTCGTGAATGAATGGAATTGCCTGGAGCTTTCCCTGTGCAACTTCTTGCTGCACCGTCACGCACGGCAAGAAGGCGATGCCCAGTCCGCACATGACGCATTGCTTGATGGCTTCGAGACTGCCAAATCCACAGACAATATGGTGAGGAATATGAGACTGTCTGAGCGTGCGGAGCAAGAAGGCCCGATAGGTACACCCCTCTTCGGTGAGGATAAAATGCGCATGCGCGAGATCCTGGACGGTAATCTCCGACAACTGGCTGTAGGGAGAGTCTGGCCGGACAATCACGGCAAACGCCTCTTTGCGGAGCGGGAGACACGCCAGCTCTGGATCTGCAGAGCGGCGATCAAGAATCAGACCGAGATCGCACTCTCCTTCTTTCACCGCCCGCACAATCGAAGCTTCGTTGCCAGCATGCAAGGCCAACGTGATTCGGGGATACCTCTCGCGAAACATCTGGAGAATCGGGGGCAGGTAGAAGGCCGCCAGCGTTTCAATGGTGCCAATCGTCAGCGTGCCGGTTTGTTGTTCTGAGAGTTGTGTTTTGGCCTCGGCCTGCAAGGCTAAGATCTGCCGAGCGTAGGGCAGGAGCACCTCCCCGGCCTGGGTTGGCTGCATTGTTCGGCCAGCGCGTTCAAACAAGACCACTCCATACTGCTCTTCTAATTTCTGAATCTGCGTGGTCACACTCGATTGGGCATAGCCTAAGGCTTCTGCGGCTCGCGTAAAGTTCCCCCACTTCGCCACCTCACAGAAGGTTTGCAAGTAAATAAAATCCATCAGGCGCTCTCCATCAAAGATGTTGATACTTCCCATCAAAAAGTATAGCTACCAGCGATGGAAAAGTCTATGGTAGAGTACAGATGCACCATGCGGTGCGTCTTCGTCCAATTCTTACGACAGCACAAGGAGTGTATCGCTATGACTACAACTACCTCCCATTTTTCGTTAGTCCTGGAGACGCCGCCAGCCAGTCCCGAAGAAGCCCACTACCATTTTCTCTCCAAACTCTCGGTCGAAACGGACGCCTCTGATGTGATGTTGGATCTGCAGCGTGGGCAGCGCGGCTTTCTGCTCATTGATGCCCGCGGCAGCCAGGATTTCGAGGAATGCCACATTCCCGGAGCCATCAGCCTGCCATACCGCAAGATTACCGCCGAGTCTACCGCCCATCTCTCCAAAGAACTGCCTATGGTGACCTATTGCTGGTCCCCCGCTTGCAATGCCGCCACGAAGGCCGCAGCCAGACTAAGCGCGCTGGGTTTCCAGGTCAAAGAGATGCTCGGAGGGATTGAATACTGGCGGCGCGAAGGCGGGCCAGTGGAGGGGACGCTTGGGGAGCAGGCCCCGCTCATTCGGTAGCGGGCATCACATTGCATGCCTTTCCACCCCTTTTCCGTCCCTCCTTTTGCAGAGGCATGATCCTGACCTGCTGATCTTCACGGCACTGCGAAGGAAAACGTTTCCCGTCCGCGCGGGTATCAAGCCATCCAACCCAGTGCTTGATACCCGACGCTGCGAAAGAAAGGTTTGAAGATGATTACGTGTTATTTACATTACATCATTGATCCGTACAAAGTGGCAGATTTCGAAGCCTACGCACGCCTGTGGATTCCGCTAGTGAACCGCTTTGGAGGAAACCACCATGGGTATTTTCTCCCTCATGAGGGAGCGAACAATATTGCCATCGCGCTCTTCAGTTTTCCCAGCCTGGCTGCCTATGAAACCTATCGGCAACAGATACTGACCGATGAGGAATGCCAGGCGGCATTCGCCCTCGCTGAAACGACTCGTTGCATCCTCAGTTACGAACGTGCCTTTCTGCGCCCCATTCTTGGAAGCGGCGAAGATGCTTCTAACGCCGAAGAGGACCCAGCCCATGCTTGACTACGAGAGGTGCTGCGTTCGCCCCATTTCCCGCCATGATCTCGAAGCAGTAATCGATTTGTGCGGAGAACATGCTGCCTATGAAGGTGCTCGATATGACCCACAGGGCAAAGTGGAGGCCCTTGCCCGTGCCCTCTTCGCAACTCCCCCACGCTTGTACGCCTGGGTCGTCGAGCAAGGCGGTCACCTGCTGGGATACGCCACGGCGACCCAGGAGTTTTCCACCTGGGATGCCGCTTCCTTTCTGCATATGGATTGCCTCTACCTGCGAGAAGAAGCTCGCGGCATGGGATTGGGGCGTCTGCTCATGATGGAAATCGCTCGCCTGGCGCGCCAGCTCGGCTGCGTCAATGTGCAGTGGCAAACGCCGGAGTGGAATGAACACGCGATCCGCTTTTACCAGCGGCTGGGAGCGATCGGCAAACAGAAAGTCCGCTTTGTTTTCGCAAGAGAGGCGTTTGACACGTTTCTTGCAACGGAAAGGGGAAAAAACACATGTCCGCCTTGCTCCGACTGATCCAGGAGATCGAACAGTTTCCAGAGGAGATTCGCACAATGCGGGTCTCACCACAGGTGCGTCCAGAGGAGATCCGGACGGAACTCGCGCGTCGCTATTCCTTCGACACGCCCGTCCCGCTGGACATCCTCACCGAAGACGTGATCTGTTTGCTGCGGGAGGGATCAGTCCATGTCACCCATCCCCGCTATTTTGGGCTGTTCAATCCAAGCGTGCGGCAGGCCAGTATTCTCGCGGACGCGCTGGTGGCACTGTACAACCCGCAACTCGCCGCCTGGTCGCATGCGCCGGCAGCCAATGAACTGGAGCAAGTAACCCTGCGCCGTTTCGCGCGGGCACTGGGCTTCGATACGCAGACACTCCACACGAATTTCACGACTGGGGGAGCGGAAGCAAACTTGTCCGCAGTGCTCGCTGCCCTGGTAAGCCGCGTCCCAGAATGGAGCGAAGCGGGTCTCTTCGGACAACATCGTCGGCCTGCGATCTATCTGACCAGCGAGACACATCATTCTTTCGTGAAGATAGCGCGCATGACTGGCCTGGGCACCGATACGCTGCGTGAGATTCCCACAGACAGCCGTTTGAGGATGGATATCGATGCCCTCCAGTCTCAGATCGAGGCTGATCGTGCTTCAGGCTGGACCCCGCTGCTGCTTGTAGGGACAGCTGGGACCACGAGCGCCGGGATTGTCGATCCCCTGGAGCAGCTTTCGGAGGTCGCCACAGCACATGGACTCTGGTTCCATGTCGATGCTGCTTGGGGAGGCAGCGCTGTGCTCTCTCCGCAGCTAAGGGACATAGTTGCAGGCATTGAACAAGCCGACTCCATTACATGGGATGCTCACAAATGGCTCAGTGTGCCGATGGGAGCGGGGATGTTCTTTTGTCGTCATCCCGAAGCGGTTGCACGCGCCTTTGCCATTACCACCTCGTATATGCCAGATGCAGTTGCTGATGATACGGTCGATCCCTACGCGACGACTGCGCAATGGTCGCGTCGGGCCATTGGTCTCAAGGTCTTCATGGCCCTGGCCGAGTTGGGCACGGGCGGCTACGCAGAGCTGATCGAGCACCAGGCCCACCTAGGGGATTCCTTGCGCGAACGGCTACGTCAGCTTGGCTGGAACGTGGTCAATGACACGAAGTTGCCAGTAGTCTGTTTTACCCATCCCGATATCAGGCAAGGAAGGCGTTCGACCAGTGAGATCCTTCACACCATCTCTGAGCGTGGCCGTGTCTGGATCTCAGATGTGGTGCTGGGCAACCAGGAGCGCGTCCTGCGAGCCTGCATCACCAGCTTCCACACCAATGAGTCGGATCTTACCTGTTTGCTGGAGGAGATCGAATATGCACGTCAACAGAAACGGTAGCGAAACATGGACCTGATACCAACGCATCGCTTTCTCCCGTGCCGCCAGGCCAGGCAAGCCATTCAGCAGGGAAGCGATCCATAGGTATCTCGGAAGTCATGAGTACCTATCCGTCTCGCGGGAGCTACGGATACCAGAGGCAGATCTTTGCAAACGAGGAGGAGACCTCCTCATATGACGCATGCTTCGGTACACATCCAGATGACGCCGGAGTCCAAACCCGCCCTGCCATCCTGGATGGGAGAGGTGGCAGTTTTTGCACAGGTCCTCGCGCATGCGGGAATCCTCAAAGCCATCGCTGAACAGGTGCGCTTCGCATGCGCCCGTTTTGGTCAATACGACCTCATCGATTTTGTTGCGGCGCTGATCGGCTATGTGATTTCAGGAGAGCCGACTCTGCAGGCCTTTTACGAACAGCTCGCTCCTTGGGCCGAGCCGTTCATGGCTTTGTTTGGGCGAAATCGGTTGCCCCATCGCTCGACCTTGTCCCGGTTTCTTGCTGACCTTGATCAGCCGACCGTGGAAGCCCTGCGCACGCTCTTTCACAAGGACCTGCTTGCGCGCAAACCGTTTCCCTCTCCTGGGGGCCTGTTCGACCGGGCAAGCGGGCAGTGGCTTGTCGTCGATGTGGATGGAACACGACAAGCGGCCCGCCAACGGGCGCTGCCGCAGACCGATGCCTTGCCTGCTCCTCATCGTCGGTTTGATCAGGTGTGTGCACCGGGCTATCACGGAAGGAAGCGAGGAGAAGTTATTCGTACCCGGACAGTGATTCTCCTGGCTCATACACATCAGTTTCTTGGCACGTTTGGTGGCCCCGGCAACGGGGATTACAGAGGCGAACGTGCGACACGAAAGTCGCTCTTTTGGCTGTCTCGACGGTTCTTCCGTCATGAGACCTCCTGCTTCACCAGGAGTATCCTACCCAGACATGCGGTGTGGTAACGCAACCGTGTGAAGCTCTGGGGACAATGAAGCCGCAGCCGAAAGGCTGGCATCGGAATCGCGAGAAGACGATGCAACTGCAAGCATCAATGCTGTAAGGAGCTAGGATTGAGTGGAATGGTTAGCGCATGCAAACACCTGCTTAAACGTCGTAACGGTAAACAAGCCAAAGATGCTGACAGGCTTGACCCAAAATGGGAACGGAGGTGGTAGGGGAGCTGTTCGCTCTCCCCTCGTGAACACACAAACCTCCCGGCGGAAAGGGTGAACCTTCCCCACTCTGGCAAAAGAACGAAACGTGGTAAGCCCATATTTCTCCTGGCAACAGGAAAGCGACCCGCGAGGGAAGCCGATGGGAATGTGGGTACAAGAGGATGGAGAAAGCAAAGGCCACTCGGTAATCGAGCGGATAGGGGTTGAGTGATAAGCAAGATCACCCCACGCGAAAGCGGGCAGACTTCCATCTGGTCCTCTCTCACAAGAACACTGACAAACCGATCAAGGAGGCAAAGCAGATCACGGTTGCACAAACTGGTGCGGCCTCCCACGACCTCGTGGCAGGATGGCACGACCTTGACTGGAAGGCTATCACCCACAACGTGCGTCGGCTTCAGGCGAGGATTGTGAAGGCGACAAAGAAAGGCAGGTGGGGCAAAGTGAAAGCTTTGCAACGCTTGTTAACCCACTCGTTTAGCGGCAAAGCCTTTGCTGTTCGACGAGTGACAGACAACGATGGGAGCACGACTCCTGGAGTCGATCAGGTAATCTGGGACACTCCAGAAAAGAAATCACAGGCGGTAGTCGCGCTCAAGCAACGAGGATACAATCCTCAACCGCTCAGGCGCGTCTACATACCTAAGCGAAATGGCAAGAAACGCCCATTAGACATCCCTTGCATGCAGTGTCGTGCTATGCAGGTTCTCTACCTCCTGGCTCTTGACCTGGTGGCGCAGACGCAAGCAGATCACGGCTCCTATGGGTTTCGCAAAGAACGATCAATCGCAGACGCGATCGCGCACTGTTTCAATATCTTTGCACAACAAACCTCAGCGCAATGGGTGCTGGAAGGCGACCTCAAAGGCTGCTTCGACGCGATTTCTCATACGTGGCTCTACACCCATATTCCAATGGAAAAAGCGATGGTACAGAAATGGCTCAAAGCTGGATTCATGGAAAAACACATTCTCTACCCTACAAATGCAGGAACTCCTCAAGGAGGGAGTTGCTCACCCGTACTCGCAAATAGGACGCTCGATGGCCTGGAGCGTGCGTTGAAGGAAGCTATTCCTCCAACAACGCGGAAAGGGAAATTAGCGAAAATTCATCTTGTACGGTATGCCGATGACTTCATCATTTCAGGAGAATCAAAAGAGATCCTGGAACAAAAGGTGAAGCCATTAGTGGAAGGGGTTCTGCGTGAACGAGGTCTGGAACTATCTCAGGAAAAGACGATCATCACGCACATTGAGAATGGATTTGACTTCCTCGGACAACATGCACGCAAGTACCAGGGGAAGCTTCTCATCAAGCCAGCCAGGAAAAACGTGCAAGCGCTCTTAGAGAACGTCCGAAAGGTCATCAAGGATCACAAGCAAGCCACAGCAGGAAGACTCATCGCCAAATTGAATCCGATCATTGGGGGATGGGCGATGTATCACCGGCATGTGGTAAGTTCAAAGACCTTTAGCTACGTGGATCATGCCATTTTTGAGATGCTCTGGCAATGGGCGAAACGAAGACACCCCGCGAAAGGACGACGATGGGTGAAAGACAAATACTTTCACGAAGTCGGCACTCGCAAGTGGGTCTTCTCAGGGGAAGTCGAAGGAAAGACGGGGGAGATGCTGACCATCCACCTGGTGGGAGCCAGCAGAATCTCCATCCGACGACATTATCTGATCAAAGGCGCAGCCAATCCGTATGACCCAGAATATGAAGCCTACTTCGACGCTCGTTTGGGCGCGAAGTGGAATGAACACTGGCTCAAACGGCGAAAGCTGATTGCCTTGTGGAGAGAGCAGGAAGGGAAGTGTCCGATCTGTGACCAGAAAATTACGAAGGAAAGCGGATGGAGTTTGTCTCACATTCATCCTCGTGTCTATGGGGGAACGGACACCCTGTCGAATCTGCTCCTGCTCCACCCCTACTCTCATGAGCGAGTACGCTACCAGAAGTTGAAAAGAACGAAGCCGGGTGCCGACAAGGTGCCTTGAGAGGGCTTGAGCTGTATGCGCCGAAAGGTGCTCGTACAGTTCTTAGGGGGCTGGCGGGCAGTAATGCCCGCCCGGCTACCCGATTGCGACGAGCGGTCGGGGTAATCACCAGTTATGCGACACAGCTTGGGCTTTCTCCCGCCTCCATCCTCGTGCGGTTAGACGGGTTGTATGGCGACGCTGCGCCTCTGCTTGATGTGCTCTCGGCTGGTCTCAGTGTCGTTACCAGAAGTCGTGCCTACCACCTGCTGGATCTAGAGATGGTGAAGTCTCGACTGCTCCGTGCCCCAGATCATGTGAGCACTCATCCAGAGAGCGGTATGCAGCGCTCTCTTTACGATTGTGCGTCCGTGCCCTTGACGCCCAGTGGACCCGAGGTGCGCCTGGTGGTCGCGACCCATGCGGGAACCTCTTCATCTCCCGCTGTGGGTACTGAGCGCGATGGGATGGTCTACGAGTTGTTTGTCAGTACGCTTCCCTCCCTGATGTTTACGGCTTCGGATGTGCTCGATCTGTACCTGCATCGCGGCTCGTTTGAAACCGTCCTGGCCGATGAGGACGAGGAGCAAGATATGGATCGCTGGTACTCCCATACCCCCTACGGCCAGGAAACGGTGCCAGGAGAGTAACACGACGCTGAAACCCCGGCGAGTGAGTGCGGTGCTGTGGCCGCTCTCCTCTTCTCGTTCGGATTCCTCGCCTCCTCCCGATACGACTAGAACACCGCCTGCTTCTGCTCCAATGCTCTGGCGCGACTGGCCGCGCTGTAGCATCCGGCGAACCTGGCTCAAAGTGGTTCGCAGCCAAACCGTCTGCCTGGAAAGCTCCTCTCCGCTCTCGCCATCACTCGCAAAAGCGCCCACCGAGAAGGTCTGGACCCGAGCGGAGCACGCGCATTGGCGTCTCTCCTGGCAACAGCGCCTGGCGCGCAATGCCCGTCCAGCGGACGCTTCCCGACTGGTCGTCACACTTCACGGACTGCCAGCCACCTTTGCTTCCTCTTTTGGCTTTGATCTGCTTGCTACTGCCTAACCACCGCCACGGATGGTGTTTCTTGCCTCGACGCTGCTCTTTCCTGATGGCTTTTCTTTGATGGATGCAATTCGATGATCAGCGCCTTTCTCGACCTTCGTTCTGATGCTGGGTCAATGGGGGTTCTGGTGACCCATTTGCTTGAGGTTATCTCGTTGCGCAACACGTGGGCACGAGCGTTACAAGATCCACAGCAGATGGACAAGGCTCTACGCGGTGCCCTGGCTCTGCTCGAGAGCATCGAAGGGAGATACCATCATGCCGACAGAACCATCCTTCACCATGTGTTTTCTTGGAGAGGCGGTTTTCCGTTGTACATAAGCGCTGCAACGGAGAGCCCTAAAAGCAGCCCCTGAAAGGGCCCGGGGCAGATGCTCATTGCTCCTGGCCTCTCCGAGAAACGCACGTATTGCATACACACACTTTTTTTATAGCTTGTTCCAACCGATGTGACAGAAGAGGGATCATCTCCATTGCATGATATTTCTTGAGGTTCAAAGCGGGAAAACATCTTTGTCACCAGGGATGGGGATATGTGAAAGGGAGACAGACAGCATGATGTTCAATCCACAAAGCAGCGAGTCAAGCATGCTCACATCGCGTGAAACGCTCCTTAGCACGCTTGAGACGCTTCCTGATGCGTTGTTTGTCGTCGATGACGCCACCACGATTGTGTATGCCAATGCCAGCGCGCAGACCATGCTCGGCGCATCACGAGAGCAATTCCTGGGGAACCCCTTCTGGCGCTGCGCTCCACAACTGGTGAGCACCGCGCTCTACCAGGCCGTCCAGAAGACCACCCAGACCCGAGTACCAAGCGAAGTGGAGTATGTTTCTCCCGTGACCCAGACCTGGCTGCACGTGCAACTCGCTCCGACGGTTGGGGGGGCTTCTGCTGCAGTTTCACCAGGGGAGAGCAGCAAGAACAGCAGCCCAACGCCAGGAGACGTTTCCCCAAGGCAAGCGTCTCTACATCGATGACCTGAATGGCTTGCATACCAGGATCGGGGTCTTGACCCCCGAGGGGATTGTGTTGGAGATCAATGAGGTCCCGTTAGACGATGCGCACATCCGACGTGAGGAGGTGATTGGCAAACCGCTCGCCGAAGCCCGGTGGTGGTCCTGTTCTCCTCCCAGTCAAGAGCAGCTCCGCGCCGCCATCGCGCGAGCCAGCAGGGGAGAAACCGTGCGTTTCGAGACGGTGGTTCACCCCAGGGAAGGGATGGACCTTCACCTTGAGGCAACGATCATTCCCCGCAGGGACGTGGACCACCACGTCAAGTACCTCGTCTATGTCGGGACCGACATCACTGAGCGCAAGCGCGCCGAAGCGGAAATCCATGCCCTCATCGATGCTATCCCCCAGCTGGTCTGGACCGGGCGATCCGACGGCTCTCAGGACTCGTGTAATCAACGCTGGCGCGACTATACCGGCCTGAACACCGAAGAGGCCCAGGGGGAGGGATGGATGCAGTGTCTGCATCCTGAGGACCGGCAACGCGTCCGCTCCGCGTGGCAGCGCGCCGTCCAGACCGGCTGGGTGTATGAAACGGAACTGCGCCTGCGCCATGGGACGACCGGGGAGTATCGCTGGTTCTTAGCCCGCGCCATGCCGGTACATGATGAAAGAGGCCAGATCATCAAATGGTTTGGCACCAACACCGACATCGAGGACCGGAAACAGGCCGAGCAGCAACTCAAAGAAAGCCGGGAGCACTTGCGCGTGCTCGCCGAAACGGTGCCGCAGTTGGTGTGGAGCACAGGACCGGACGGCTTGACGGAAGACTGGAATCAACGGTTTGCGAACTATTTCCATGCGACGCCAGAGCAGTTACGAGGGTATGGCTGGCGTCAGTTCCTGCATCCAGAGGAGTATGACCACGTGCGCGCAGTCCGGGATCGCTCACTGGAAACGGGTGAACCCTATGAGAAAGAATACGTGTGCAAAGATGGCAGTCGCCTTCCCGTGCTCGTGGGCGGGGTCCTCTTACAGCATCACTCATTCCAGGTGATTACCTTTGTGCTGGATAACTCGGCGCGCAAGGAACTGGAACAACGCAAGGATGATTTTATTAGCATGGCCAGCCATGAACTGAGGAACCCCCTCACCGCTTTGAAACTGCACACGACCTTGCTGCACCGGCAACTGACGAAGCAAGGCCTCCAGGCTTCGGCGCTTTCCAGCATGCAAACCCAGATCAACAAACTCACCCGGCTGGTGGAAGACTTGCTGGATGTCTCCAAAATCCAGGCGGGCAAGCTCGAGTATCAGCAGGAATCGGTGGATCTCGATGCTTTGCTGCGGGAGATCGTCGACACCATGCAGCAAACGCATCCCAGCCATACCATCCTGGTGCGGGGTACCGTGCAAGCCATCCTGCTTGGGGATCGAGACCGGCTGGGACAGGTCTTCACCAACCTGCTCAGTAATGCTATCAAGTATTCTCCTCATGCCCAGACTATCGAAATGGATCTCTCCGTCTCCGAAGATGCGGTCACGATCCGTGTGCAGGATCACGGCCTGGGCATCCCACGAGAGCAGCGCGACAAGATTTTTGAGCGCTTCTATCGGGTCGCTGATCCCAGGCAGAAGGCGATCCCCGGCCTGGGCATGGGGTTGTACATTGTCGCGGAGATTGTGAAACACTATGGGGGGACCATCACCGTCGAAAGCGAACCGGGAAAAGGGTCAACTTTTCAGGTGATGCTTCCCCGGAAAAGAACACGAGGAACGCACATGAAGACTTCCCAACAACAGGTGTGCAGCGAGGGTGGCGTTGTCAAGAGTATTCTCATTGTCGAAGATGATCCCGTGCTTGGGAACCTGCTGCTGGAAACGTTACAGTAGGAGACGACCTATCAAGGCTATCTTGCTTCAAGTGGCGAGAGAGCGCTGATGATGCTTTCAACCATCACGCCTGCGTTGTTTCTGCTCGATTACCAACTCCCCGGGATGAATGGGCTGGAACTTGCCGAGCACCTGCGTCGCCGAGAAGGTGGGAAGCAGTGCCCCATTCTCCTCATGAGTGCTGATTTGCCACAAGGAAACGGTGCCCTAGGTCATCTGAGAACACTGCAGAACCCCTTTGACCTGGAGGCACTATTGCAACTGATCGCAGAACTGCTTGTCCTTTAAGGAGATTCGTTTTTAAAATAGGATACAGAGGCTATCATGCTCTCCTTCTGTGAGCGTGACGACCTCTGTGGTTTCTAGAAAATCAGAACAAAAGACGTGACGCATTTATTTTGCTCTGGTTTTCTAGAATCACCTGTTGAGCACCTGTACACATGCTGTTAGTGTCACAACACCTCCTCTCAATAGTGCCTCCCTCTCAATGGTTTGGAAGAAGCAAAGGCCATTATTGATGAGTGTGGCGCTCTTCTGGAGTACACAAGAAATATCACCTTTCGTTTGCTTCCTCCAAAACAGCACCACACACTCCAATGCAAACTCAGCATTACTCCAGTGCAAAGTCACATCTACTCCAGTGCAATTACACAATCTACACCACCAAACCTCCTACTCCCGTGTGCTGGCATCCCTTTGGGAATAACCAGGTTTTCCCATCCAGCGCTGAACCATAGACGACCGAGCACACCTGGTAGACCTCCCTGCGCATGCCACCAATGATCTCAACTGCGCGCCATCCCCACTCCTGCTCTCGTCGCTCTGGTTGAACCGCAGCGGGGTAACCCTCCACGTACTCCGCAATCCAACACAATTTCTGGCCCAGCAAACTGGCACGCAACTGCTCGATACTCCTCCTGCGAAATGGCTCCTCAGGAGGAAGACTCAGCGCACGATAGTACTGCCGCTCGCGCGTCTGGATCGCCTGCAATGTCGTATCTATGATCTCTTGGTGCTTTGGCGTCATCGAGAGTTCCTTGCTTCGTCACCAGCTCAAGGCTATTCCTGGCTCTACCAGGAACGTTCTCTGCTGCTCTCTCGTCGTGTGGGAGACACACCACACACCTACGCTTCATACTCACTCTACAAGCCGTCCTAGACGTGTCTTTTCTTGTCTGAGACAGGTCTCATCCTTCTTCTTCTATCGTATGTCCTTCCGGAAGCGCTTCCTCTCGCAGTCCCAACCTCACACTGGCTCATTTTTCTGGCGAGACTGGAGCAGACGGCACCAGCGACGGACCTGTTTGCATCTCCACTGTCAACATCTGGACATCCAGATGGGGCCAGAGGGGTTCTACTACGATACCGAACTGAAAATGATTCCTGCACTCAAACCCCGCCTGGTATTCGTGCCCAATGTGGGTATGCTCAAAGGGGTCTTTGAAGACAAAGAAACCAGTGAACTGCTTGTGACAATTCACTGGTCGCAACGGAACCGACGGGATTCTGCATATTTCCAACAACACTGCGTGACAGGTTGCTATTTCAGCTGAGCGGAAGGGCCGCTAGATGGATAGACGATGGATGAGCTGTCGCCAGGATAGACGATGGATGAGCTGTCGCCAGGATAGACGATAGATGGGCTGTCGCCAGGATAGGCGATGGATGAGCTGTCGCCAGGATAGACGATAGATGGGCTGTCGCCAGGATAGGCGATGGATGAGCTGTCGCCAGGATAGACGATGATAGGAGCGAGTCCACCCAGGATAGGTCATATTGAGGAGGCCAGCACCATGCGGGTAGGCGACCTGGGGGGTCGAGTTCTGCGGAACGGCAGCGGGGGAGCTAGCACCATGCGAGGAGGCGACCTGGGGGGTCGAGTTCTGCGGAACGGCAGCAGGGGAGCTAGCGCCATCCGAGGAGGCGACCTGGGGGGTCGAGTTATGCGGAACGGCAGCGGGGGAACTAGCACCATGTGGATAGCCGATAGATGGATGTAACGAGGGTGCATAGTGCGTTGCCGTTTGCTGGGTGATAGCGAGGGAGTGGGCAAGCAGGATCATGCTGGCCAGGAGAGCAACGATGAGGAGCATTCCCTGCAGTTGCCTATGATGTTGACGAGCAAACATGATGGTTCGTCGTATGTGCAGTTGCCTATGATGTTGACGAGCGGACATGATGGTTCGTCGTATGTAATGTAAAAGATAGGACATATCTGCTCCTTTCGTGTGGTCGTGTAAGGAACATGAAACGGGACGCACGGTGCTATCCCGGAGAAGTTTAGATAACCTCTATATTTCAATTATAGTGGGACATACTTCCCCCTAATTGGGTATGTACTTGAACGCGCTGAACCCACGGATTGCGCAACGAGATTGCAGCAGCATACAGTTGGTAGAGTGCGAAACGGCTTCAGAAGCCATCTTGGCCACAGCATTTGCTTGTTGACAAGAGGGGGGAATGTCACTTCTTCACAGAAAGCATAACAGCAATGAAGGACGTTCGAGAGCCACTTCAGTCATAGATACATCTCGTTGTGTACAACTTTCCGTCATCGCCTCCCCAGGCGGGGTCCCCTCCTCAAAACGGCTGAGATTGGCGAGAGAAAAGCTGAGAGAAGAGAGCACAATCAGAGGGGGTGGAAGCAGAAGGAGTTAAGGAACAGATGCCTCTTTCGCACTATCAGCAGATCCCTCCTGGTTTTTACTCGGCCTGAAGACAAAGCTCTTCTTGCGCTTAGCTCATTGCACATCTCGTAAGCCAGGCAACCCCTCTGTTCAAGCAGCACTGAAACGGAGGGGAGGTGGTCGTGCTCGTGACCTCGATCGCGCTGGAGCAGCAACCATCAGGTCAGCATGTTCTCCAGGATCCACCGGGTCTGGTCATGGTAGGTCGTCCAGTCGCGACGTACCATCTCAAGACCAATGTCGTCCTGGGGCGGATGTTCCCTGTTCGTATCGCTCATGCCACAAATCCCTTCATTCCATCAGGCTGCGTCTGGGCATTCTCCTTGATACTCCCCAGCCTTCCCTTCGGCTCGTTGCGCATTTCAAACAGGATCATTGCGAAAAATGGCAATAGAATGCCGCTCTTGTACAGATCGTTGCACCTCTACTTTGAAAAAGGCCTGTTGCCTTGCTCGCTTGTGAACGTGAGGGGGTCATGAACACGGTTGTGGCGCTTGCCCTGTGTGGGACAATCCTTCTCGGTGGGTTCGGATTCTGGGCCAGGGGAAATCACACCGCCGCACCCACCGCTTCCCCTGCGGCCGTTCAAGCCACGCGCTTCGAGAAAAAAAGAGCAAGTCACAAGGACTCACTCTTTCGCCAAAAACATGGATCACACCCAACATATGTGTGGGGTTTAGTCTGTAGTATAAAACACTTCAAAACACTTGTATAGCGCACCAGCATCAATCAAGCACCTCCTGCAGAAGCCTTACCTCTGGCGAGCCGTCAATCAGGATGGCAACGTGCTGGATATCCTCGTGCAGAGTCGGCGCAACAAACAGGCAGAGAAGAAATTCTTTCGCAAACTGCTCAAAGGGCTTCAACACGTGCCACGAGTGATTATTACAGACAAACTGGCCAGCTATGGGGCTGCAAAGAAAGACATTATGCCAAGCGTCGAGCATCGCCAGCACAAGGGCTTGAAGAATCAAGTGGAGAACTCGCACCAGCCAACACGGCAACGTGAACGTACTATGCGACGTTTCACATCCCCTGGTCACGTGTAACGCTTTCTCTCTGCTTTTGGTTTGATCTCTGATCATTTTCGTCCCAAACGACATCGTTTCCGAGCCAGGGAGTATCGAACCATTATGCAGGAACGATTCCAGATGTGGAATGAGGTAATTGGAAGGAAAACAGTCGCATAAGCCCGAATTCACCTCCTTGATACTCTGCTTCTTTTCTCTCTCTTGCCTCTTCCTTAAAAAGCTCTTCCCTTATTTCATCAAGTTGACAATACCCGTCTGAGTGCTCAGGAGTACCATGCTCCTTTACAAACCGATTCCATCAATGGAATGAGAGAACTGGAGTGAAAATGGTTGGCTAACAGCTGAACATCCCAAGCCTCTTGTTGCTCTGTAACGTCTTTCCTCTTTTATTCTCAGCAATAACTCCCATTCCTATTCCTACAAACAAGTTGGCAATACTCCTACCGTGCGTCGCTTTTTCCCGCTCAGGCCTCCCTCCTCATGGGAAGGGTGACCGTAAAGGTCGATCCTTTTCCCACCTCGCTTTCCACCGTGATGGTTCCCCCATGGTGTTTGACGATCTCCGCAACAATGTAGAGTCCCATGCCCAAGCCGGGAATCGCTCTCTGCCGGGGACCTGCGGCCCGATAGAAGCGCTCAAAAATCTTGTCGCGCTGCTCTCGTGGGATGCCCAGGCCATGATCCTGTACACGGATCGTGACGGTCTCAGCAAAGGCGGAGAGATCCATCTCGACGGTCTCTGCACCAGGAGAATACTTGATGGCATTGCTGAGCAGGTTGGTGAAGACCTGTCCGAGCCGATCTTTGTCTCCGACCAGGGAGCAGGGTGCCGTGCCACGCATCACCATAGTATGCGTCGTATGTAGCTGCTGCATGGTGTCTGCCACCTCATGGAGCAACGCCTCAAGATCGACCGTCTCCTGCAGATACTCCAACCTGCCTGCCTGGATCTTGGAGACATCCAGTAACTCTCTGATCAGACGTTCGAGTTGTTTGACGGGACCCTCCACCCGGGCAAGCGCGGTGGCCGCCTCGTGCTGGGAGTGCTTTTCCAGTCGTTTGCGCACCAGTTGGGTCTGCATCTTCAAGGCGGTGAGCGGGTTTCTCAGTTCATGGCTGGCCATACTGATAAAATCATCCTTGCGTTGTTCCAGTTCCTTGCGCGCCGAGTTATCCAGCACAAAGGTGATATTTTGGCATGAGTGATGCTGTAAGACGACTCCACCCACAAGCACCGGAAGGCGACTGCCATCTTTACACACATACTCTTTCTCATAAGGCGTCATCGACTGCTGGGTGGCAAGCTCCCGATGCGCTTGCTGGGTCCGAGCGAGATACTCAGGAGCTGTCATGCACATCCAGTTCATGCGCCCGGTACGCAAGTCTTCGTGGGTATAGCCAGTCATGCGCAGAAAGGTGTCGTTGGCATCCACAATCTGCTCCCCTTCGAGGACAGTGATCCCAATAATGCTCGAGTTCATCAAGGCACTCACGCGCTCCTGGCTCTCTCGTAGGGCCTCTTCGACGCGTTTCTGATTGTCGATATCTGTGCAGGTGCCAAACCACTTGACGATCTGACCTGTTTCATCACGCATCGGCAACGCGCGGCTTAAAAACCAGCGATATGTTCCTGTTTTGCCCTCTTTGAAACGATTTTCTATCTCATAGGGTTCACCTGTTACAAGCGCATGACGCCCAAGAGCCAGTGTTCGCTCATGATCATCGGGGTGCAAGAACTGAAGCCATCCAGCGCCCCGCATGTGCTCAAACGTGGCATGTGTATAGTCAAACCAACGCTGATTGAAGTACTCTTTCGAACCACCCGGTTCCCCTATCCACACGATTTGTGGCATGGTTTCGGCCAGCACATGCCAGTGCACCTCGCTTTCTTTGAGCTGCTGCTCCGCCCGTTTCCGGTCCTCAATATCGGTGCAGGTGCCAACATATTTCAGAACCGTGCTTTGCGCATCTCTCAGCGGCATTGCTTGCATCAGGAACCAGCGATAGGCTCCGGTTGTGCCATGGCGCAACCGCTGTTCTGTTTCATACGGCCTGCCTGTCTGGACCGCGTGTTGCCACACCGCCAGGACACGTTGCTGGTCATCGGGATGCGTACACAGCATCCACCCCTCTCCCTGTGCCTGTTGGATGGTCATGCCTGTGTAGTCACACCAGCTTTGACTATACGAGTCGATATACCCATCTGGCCGCCCGGTCCAGACCAACTGGGGGAGAGCATCAATCAGGGCATGGGTTTCTGCTTCGGCGCGCTTGCGCGCAGTGATATCCAGGCCTGTATAGATAAGGTACTCGACGTGCCTGTTAGCATCCAGATGCGGGGTCATCGTCACTGCAAGGTCCAGATACCACCCCTCTTGTGGACGTATTCTGGCCTCAAAGTGCACGGTCTCTCCCCCGCTGGCTTGCGCAACTGCTCTGCACAATTGCGCTTGGGCGGCACGATCATACGACCACCAGGGCGTTTCCGCGAACGGGGTACCAACCACCTCCTCGCGTTGGACCTGGGCATCCCGTAAGGGCCGCTGATTGATGTCCAGGACCAGTCCGTCGGGAGTCAAGATCGCAACACGGTCAGAAATGCTCTCCAGGAGGTCCTCATACTTGCGTTCACTTTGGCGAAGGGCACCCTGCAACCGCATTGATTGCGTGTCTTCAAAGAAAAAGACAGCGACGCCCTCACTGATCGGTGAGACATGCACATGCAACCAGGCCTGCAGATCTGGAACATGATACTCGACTTCAAGCGGCTGGCACGTACGGAGAGCGGTAATCACTGCCTGGTAGAGCGTGGTGGTCACGAGGTGTGGTGCGCTCTGCCAGAGCACACTACCAGCCAGTTCGTGCTTGCTTCCCCCAACCATAGTTGTGGCTTTCGCATTGGCATACAGGATGGTTGCGGTCTTATCAAGGACAATCAGCGCGTAAGGAAGCGTCTCCAGGAGATGCATGGATGGGCAGCTGGATGCGAGAGCAACGCATGCTGCTGGCTTTTCAGTACACATATCTTAGCCTGTATCCCTTTCACATGGGTCAATCCCTTGTGAGAAAGCAGCGTTCTTGCTCTGACAGTACACAATGGTGGTTTTCCGTTGCAGATCCTCTGACAGCACCCGTGTTGATTCCGGATCTCCCTCTTCTTTGCCTGCTGTCTGCTGGTTGACAAGAGATAGCGACGCTGAATCAAGGAACATTCCCGAAGTCATCCAGGAGTGAGAGAAAAACGTTTGGGCGCTCTTGCTGGCTAGCGATGATGGGCGCACGATCCGCGGATATGGAATGCCGTGTTGAGCACTACTTCTCGTGGAGGACGTTCATCACCTCGAATGCGCTGCAACAAGAACTCGGTGGCTGTTGTGCCGATTTCATAAGCTGGTTGAGCAATCACCGTCAGTGCTGGTTGCATCAGTGAGGTCCAATCGCTCTCGTCAAAGGCACCGACCGCAATATCGTCCGGGATACGTAAGTGCCGATCGTGAAGCGCTTGTAAGGCGCCCTTGGTGAGCAGATTATTCCCACAGAAGAGGGCCTGTGGTGGTTCTGGTAGACCCAGCAACTCACAGGTCAACTGATACCCAACTTCCTGAATGGGTTTGCCCTGCCGCACCAGTTCGGCGGCGCAAGGGAGATTGTGCGTCAGAAGCGCCTGCTCATATCCTGTGCGTCGCTCGCGATTAGTCGAGACCTGCAGATCGCCAAAGATGGCACCGATACGGGTATAGCCATCGTCGATCAAGTGACTGACAAGCCGAAAGGCGCTCTGACAATTATCTACGATCACCGTATCTGTTTGTGCATCCTCCAATGTGCGATCAATCAACACGACGGGAATGCCCGCTTCGATGCATGCCAGGCAAGGATCGTTTTCTGCTCGCGAGGGGGCAATGATCACACCAGCGACGTTTTCAGCTAGCATGAGATCGATATACATTTTTGCCTTCTCGACCTGTTCATCGGCATTGCAGAGAAACACGGCATAGCCGTGAGCTATGGCAATGTCTTCAACAGCACGCACAATGGCCAGGAAGAAGGGGTTCTGGACATCGGCGACGACCAGACCAAGAATATTGGCCCGTTGTAACCGCAGGCTGCGCGCCACACGGTTCGGCTGATAGTGCAGTTCGTTCACTGCGTTGAGAACGTGCTGGCGTACCTTTTCAGTCACATGTGGCTGATGAGCGAGAACACGCGAAACGGTGGCGCTGGAGACCCCCGCAAGCTGAGCCACATCTTTGATGGTGACGGATAAAGGTTTGTTTCTCATAGAGAATAAGTGTAATCGATTACAATCACGCCTGTCAAGCTCAAGCAATAATGCAATTTCACCTACAGTCAGGCGGAAAGGGTTCTGTCAGAACTCAAACTACATCTTGGTTGAGAAGCCCTCTTTCTGGTATGCTGATCGTATCAAGAGAAGGGAGCGAGGAACATGAGCCCATGAAGTGTCACCATTGCGCTGCACTTGTTACCAAAAAGCGAGCGAAGAAAACGAAACTCGGGTATTCCACCTTCTTTTGCCCTCAATGTCGCAGTACGTTCAACGAACGGTAGGACTTCATTAACTGGTGAAAGTGGGAGAGACTTGCAAACATCAGGCTCCATTGACAAGATATGGATATGCAAAAGACCATATTTCCCTCAATGGAGCCGTCGAAACAATTCTGCCCCAATTCGACGTATTGCGCAAGAGGGCAAATCGGGGCAGGTACCATCGTCATTCATGACCGCAAGCGGCAGCGCTATCGCTGTACGCGTTGCCGTAAGACCTTCAGTGCTCGAAAGGGAACCATGTTGGAGGGGCTGCGTAAGCCAACTGAGCTGGTCGTCATCGTGGTGACGCTGCTCTCGTACGGATGTCCCCTTCAAGCCATTGTTCATGCCTTTGGCCTGGATGAACGAACCGTGGCCAGCTGGCGAGATCGGGCCGGAATGCATTGCCAACGCGTGCATCAGGATGTTGTAGAAACGGCACAGCTGGATCTGCAACACGTGCAGGCGGATGAGATTCGTGTCAAAGGTTCCAACATGGTGGCGTGGATGGGTCTAGCGATGATGGTCAAGACGCGCCTGTGGCTGGCCGGGACCGTCTCACTCACCCGTGATCGGGCTCTGGCTGATCGGCTCTTGCAACAGGTACGACGCTGTGGGCAGTCCCTGAAAGCGCTGCTGGTCTTGACCGACGGCTGGTCGGCGTACCCAGGCAGTATCAAGCGAGCCTTTCGTGAAAAGGTCAAAGAAACACCGGGACGAGGACGCGCTCGCTTGTGCCTCTGGCCAGAGTTGCATATTGGGACCGTCATCAAGCGAACGCAGAAGAAACGCGTCGTCGAGGTCACACGCACCATGTCACATGGCTCACAAGAGGAAGCCGAGAGGCTCTTGCAGCAGTCGAGAGGAGGCAACGTGCTCAACACCGCCTTCATTGAACGCTTGAATGCCACCATGCGTCAGCGGTTTGCCACCTTGACGCGCAAATGTCGTCAGGGCGCTCACCGCCTACGTCCGTTGGAGACGGGAATGTACCTGCTTGGCACCACCTACAATTTCTGCTGGGAGCACCACGAGATTTCCAAGCCGACGCACGAGGGCAGAGTCGTGACGCCGGCGATGGCAGCTGGGTTGACCGATCACCTCTGGAGTGTGAGTGAGCTCTTGCACTACCAAGTCGCGCCTCCTGCATGGGTTGAGCCCAAGCGACGAGGACGACGAAGGAAAGACGCTCAGCCGTCTGTTCCAACAATGAAGCAGCCGTCAAATCGAGCCCTCGTTCGGCTGCGCAAGGGGGCCTTGTGCTCAACCACCGGTTAGTGATATTGTTGGCGAATGAGCAGAAGCTATGCAACAGCTACTTGCTTGACAGAAGCGAGCAGCTCTGCAAAACGAGAGGTTGGCGTGGTTGCCAGCTTCGCTTCTGCAATCCAATGACAAGCCCGAAGCATGTTGATGGAGGTCGCTGTTAGAAACGCCTGGAGATTGAGTTTTTTCATGCCAATGTATCGGGATCTGCGTATCTCACAGGTACGTACACTTTGAGCAACGGTTCCTTCAATGCCTGCTCGCGCTGCATACAACGCCCGGAATTCAGCGGTTTTCTGACGTTTTCGAGCCTGCTGAAGTGCCACATAGCTGGCTTCATCTGGTCGCAAAATGAGCACTTTGGCTGCGGTTGACGAGCACTTCTCATGAAGTGTGCAAACCCGACAAAGGGGAAGGGGAAACCGGATACGCAGACTTGGCTTTCCATGTCGATCAGGGATATGTCCCCAATCTCGGCTTGTCTGCCCAGCCGGACACAGGACCTGTTTGGCCTTCCAATCAATGTGGAAGTGGCTATGATCAAAACGCCCAGCTTCTTTTGAGGCCCAACTGGTATCAGGAAGAACCGGCCCAACCAGATCAACCTGGTGGCGATGCTGACTCGTGGCAAGCAGTTCGGCGTCCACATAGCCTTTATCGACCAGGTGCTGGCTGGGGAGAAGTTGCTTGCCAGCCAAGCGTTCATGAAGATTTTCCATGACGTCTCCATCTGGGAGCGTGGATGCTGTCGTGGTAACTTCGAGCACAAAATGAGGCTGATCAGCGTCACATCCTTCGGTAAAATGCACTTTGTAGCCAACCCATCCTGTCTGCTTCTTCTTGCTGTATCGCGCCTCCACATCATATGGCGATTGGATCAAGAGCGCTGCTGGGGGAAGCTCCTGATCTTTTCTCCAAGGCGTTCCCTGCTCACTCGCGTGATACTGCTGGATCCAAATCCTTCGCAGAATCTCTACTGCTGGGAGTTCTTGTAACCAGGCATGGGTTGTGCTGCCCCAGATGCTCTCCAGGAGCATTCGGCCGTCAGCTCCAATCTGCTCTGCGAGCTCTTGACGCGCTTTCTCGTCCTTTGGTAAACGAAAGTCGCTAAAGCGCGATCTGTATCGTTTTTCCCATTCAGGTTGAACACGCTCAAGAAGCCAATCGGGAGCTACTTCTGCCAGGATATTGAGGACATGGCGCATGGCTTCTCCAACACCTTCAAGACGGTTCACAGCTCGAATAGCTGCCAGAACATGCGTTGAATCCGTGCGTTGTTTGCCTCGCGCTTTGATCCAGCCTCGTTCTCGGAATTGAGATAACATGAGATCAAAAAGACGGCGCTCAGCTTGATTAGCCAGGAGACGACCACGAAATTCACTCAACACGGAAAAATCAAATCCTGGATCCTTGATTTCCAAGCGGAAGCGCGTATTTCCAATCAATGCGCGTTTTCACTGCATCCGCTGCTTGCCGATCCGTTAACCCCTCTGCGTATTGCATCACCATCGCCAAAGCGAGCCGCCAAGGGGATTCCGCTGGTTGTCCTTTTGCTGGAAACAGGTCCAAGAAATCTTCATCCTGAAAAAACGTTCCTAATGCATCTCGCATATGAATACATGTATTTCCCTTGGGCAAAATGGCGCGTGCTATCTGTACGGTTTCTTCTGGGATTGGCGGGATCGCTTGTGGATGTAGTGACATGGGTTCTCTCCTGAATGCTTGTCTTTTTTGTGCTCCTTTAGTATCTCATATTTTGCTCCATATCAATTCGCCAACAATATCTTAGTGGGGAGCTACCTCAACGAACGAACAGGAACTTCTTTCAATTATCTTGAATTCCCCACAGATATTGTTTTGCTCGCAGTCGTCTGGCGACTCCGTTTGTAACGGAGTCTGCGTGACATAGCTGAGATGTTTCTCGAGCGTGGTTTTACATTCACTCACGAAGCCATTCGAGACTGGGAAATGCGGTTTGCTCAACTGATAACGGAACAGTTGCGAATCAGGCGACGTGGTCAAACAGGAGTATCCTGGCATGTTGATGAAACCTACGTAAAAGTCCATGGGAAGTGGTGCTATTTGTATCGTGCGATCGACCACGATGGCAATCTGGTGAATTCTCTGTTAAGCGAGAAGCGAAATATGGAGGTGGCCCAGTGCTTTTTCCAGCAGGCGATTGCTGTGGTTGGCCATACACCAGAGTCTGTCACGACAGATGGGCGTCTACCGCTCCTGCAACACCCTCCCACCGCTGCTGCTGCTGCTCTTTCATCGCAAAACGTACAACTATCCGGGATCATATCTCGGCCAGGCTCCCACTCCCGTCCACCCTTGTTCCTCCATGCCAGGCACCCCTGCCTTGCGCTAGTCCTTCATACCTTCCACAATGGGGCTTCCTCTCGCCTGCAGATCTCCCTCTCCCATGCCCTCTCTCTACTAGCAACACAACTAGGTGTGGCAACCTGCTTTCACAGTCATTAAACCTTCAACGTGGTTCGTGTTCACGAAAGCCTTTATTCTGGCTGGACACCCATGGATGGCAAAGAGCCAAGTGTCACATGCGGGGAGGAATCTGCTTTGTATGGGTCACTCATCGTGTAGAAACTTCCCTACTTCACCACGCAAGGCGCGCCAGGCATCCTGGCAAGCAATAGTTATTTCGGGAAGTATGCTATGTCGCTCCTGCCAAGAAAGGCTTACTGTTACCTGGAAGTAATGCTCAGGGTCCCATTCCACCCCAAAAAGCATCTGGCGTAAATAGTCATAGGCAACATTCTCGTTGCTGGAACTTTCCAGCAGCCGTTGTTCACAGTATGCCTTGAGGCGTGTCACCGCAGCATCCATGTGAGCAAATCTTGGTTCACGCTCATTCCATCGTTGCCATGACTCCTGGTTTCGTTTCCCAATGGCCTCTAAATAGGTTCGAATCATGGCCAGCCGTTCTGGACTGACCAGGGACGGAGGAAGCTAATGAAGGGGGAAGACGCCTTTGAAGCATTGCAGAGATGGCAGGCAGGCACAACGTTGCTGTGCGTAGATCCGCCCCCATAGGCGAGGGCCTGGAAGTGGTCAATAGTCCATGCCGCAGCAGTGCCACAAAAGGCACACCGTTGGCAAAAAAACTCCAATGAACGTTGCCAATCGAGCGTAGTAAGCGTTCCTGCCAGTCCTCTCTCACGAGAGCGCCGGTTGCAGGCCGCAACTTGCTTTGCAAGAGCTGTGGCCATCGTCTTCCTTTCAAGAAAACATGGTCATTCTCATGGACAGTTAGTCAGCACTATTCTACATTACCTCTTCTCTCATGCTCAAGGATCGCGTCTACCACGAAAACGGGAGACAAAGCTGTTCAAACCATGATGAATACGATCGCAGAATTTTGAGTTGCAGCCGCTTTTGAGCCTCGTCACTGTCGCTCCAATGATTCCTATTGATAGGAAGGGCAACGGGTTCATCATCACATGGGCAAAAAGCGAAGGCGGGCAGTTGCAGTTATTTTTGGCGACGTGTCTTTTGTATCCAGGCCAAAAGATCATCGCCATCTACTTTATGGAGGAGATGGTGCTCTTGTTCAATAAGAGCTATGGCACCTCTCGTCAGAGACGTTGTCGTGACAATAACACCTTTCGTGGCTTTGAGCTGATCCCGAGTATACGCCAATTCTCGAAGGACACCAACCTCAACTTTATTGTGCCTTTCATGCTTTTTGGCCTGCCAAATAGACATAAACTCACCATGAATGGGACCAGCTTTCATCGCAATGATATCAACCCCATTATCTTTTGAGCCACGTCCTAATTGAACATGATACCCATCTTGGTCTAACAACTCCGCAACAATCTAGAAGTGCCGTCCTGAACCCCGGTTTGAAAAACCGCGGGGGCTTCCTGCACGCTTCACTGTGAAAAGGTAGAGCAGTTGCTCCATGCCCTGTAATGTTCCTCGAAATGCTCGACTTCGACTTCTATAAAGGCATTAGTTGCACCCCTCTATGTCACCAACGGGAAGACGATAGAGACAATATCTTCCTGTTCCGCTCCTTGTTCATACCAGATGTGTCCCCCATGCTCCTTAATAATCTTATTACACATGGCCATGCAAAGATCGTGCTCTCTTCCATGAAGTATGTGCGACCCAATGGCAAACATGCCTTCCAAACTTGATTTTTGTTCAGAGGCGCTCCGACGAGTACAAATGCGGATTTTTACTTCATGAAGAGCACCTGCCTGATCTTCTTCCAGGCATCCCCGTATACATACTGGAGTTGAGGAAGTATGAGCAGTAAGCATGTAACTTATGATATGTTCTAGGGCAAGTTTCAGCCATACAAGATCGCACAGAATGTAGAGAGGCTGCTCAGGCAAGTGGGTTTGCACAACCCGATCTTTGTGGGATGGCACGAGGTGTTCAATTACTTGTGCTAATACCAACAGAAGATCTGTTTTGACAAAATACTTACTAAATTTTTCCTCGACAGAAGTGATCGGTAGCTCACGAAGCTGAGCAAGGATATCAACCAGTTGTGCTTCCTGGATGCGTATCTCTTGCAGATAATATAACCACTTGTTATTCTCTCGTTTCCGTCTCTCTAACGGAAGATGATCTTCTTGCATTTGCGCAAGCAACGCACGTTCTAAAAGTTGCGTGTATCCCGAAATAGCGGCAAGCCCATTTCCCATAATATGGTGGATGATTTCAAGCAGCGAATAGTCGATGAGGCGCCCACTAATTAATGTATGTACTTTGTCCTCGAACTGCGACATAGCTTCCCTCCATCTTGTGTTGATATTTTCGTCGATCTGGGTCAGGAGGCTGCAAACGCGGCAAGGGATTTTGGCTCATCTATTGCAGAAATGAGGTGACCACCTGATAATCAGTTGATGACGTTCCGTGAGGTCACCTATCAAGCTGATATCTTTGTCGTGAGAAAACGGATGATATGCTCGGCGATCACATCTCCATCTTCCTCTAGCGCAAAGTGACCAGTATCCAACAGATGCACTTCGGTTTGTGGCAGATCTTGTTTGAATGCCTCCGCCGGTGTATCCTCTTTCGATGAATGTGCTTTGACTTGATCCAAGTCGTTCTTCGCCATTGATAACGTGTCGCAGAGTGGCCTCAATGTACACGAAACCTGGATTGGCATTTTCTTATTTTGTCGTGCCTCCTTTAATCTGTAGTGACCATCACCCAGACTTGTGGAGCCCCAAACCGGGTTATCATATCGATTGTGCAGTGGAGCTCTCTCTTTCGAGTTTATTCTCTCCACAAAGGTGGGCCATGGTCAGTCTCTTCGACTTTCACGACTGAGGGAAGTGAGTTGGAGCCGAGTGCGTGCAAAGATATCAGCAGCAACTCGGCTTCAGCATTTTTGGCCGTTCTGGAGCTACGAACCTGTGTGACACACCGCTGGCGGTGTGTCACAAGAAGCGCAATTGAGTCTTGCCGAGTTTCCGCTAGTGGTCAGTCCGATTAGCTTTTGAGGCCGAGAGAACGCCTTTTGCGCTGGAGCAAGCGTCGCTGGCATACTCATGAGCGTCCAGCTCTTTCTCATCTCGCAGCTTTCTGAAGCTTTTAGGTACGCTTCGTGCGTGAGATGTTCTTTGGCCGCACGCAGGGCAACCTCGGCAAAGATTGCCGCCATCCCGCCCAAATTGAGCTGCTCAAGGAGCTCGCGTAACTCGGCTTGCCGATTCGTGCTCTTAGGCATGTTCCCTCCTGGATGCAATGAGCTGGTCATACGCATCGAATGTGAGCGCTGGGACTGACAGCTCAGGAACGAGATGGGCAACAGGGTCCTGCACCAGCTCGCGCAAAGCCTCTGACGTCGGGGTCTGGTTGGTTTCTAGCAGGAGCGCCAGCGCCGTTTCGACCTCAGCTTCGGAGGTGCTGGCCGCCAGGTACAAGACGCGAACGTACTGCCCATCTGCTCGCCCAGCCAGATCCTTGCACAACCGGTCGTAGGCAAGGCGAAACGTTGTGGTCGGAAAGAGCTCATCGCGGTAGCGGTAGGCTGCGAAGGCTCCGGGCTTGCGCATCAACGACCAGATGAAATGATGGTAGTCGATACGGTGCTGACGCGTGCCCATCAGGCGCGGCAATGTAAAGGCCAGTTTTGTGCCAACATAGCCCTCGACGGTCTCGGCATGCAGGCGGACCAGCAGTTTCGTGCCGATCAACCTGGAAGGGACGGAATATACGTTCGATCCCAGATGGATCGTGCTGAAACGAGAGACGCGAACCTGTACTTCTTTGCAGGGAGCCAGCGGAAGCCGGGCAGGGGGCGCAGTGCCTCCTGTTCTTCCTGCCAGCGCGCGACCCTGGTCCGGTTACGCCTGGAAACCAGATCGCAGATGAAGTGCCAGTAATCAGCACGACTGGCAAACTCCCGGCTACCTCGCACACGTAGCGCTTGATCGAGAGCTTGCTTGAAACGGTGATGGGCTTGCTCAACATCGCCGTTTTCGTGAGCAAGTCCCTAATTGTTCCAGGTGGGCTGCATCTCGTAGTGATCCATGAGGGCCTGGTAGCGAGCCGTCCACTCCTCTCGGGTCTCTTTGCGGTGCGTTTGGCGAACTGCTGCGGTGAGATGATCAGTACGGTGCTGCTGGGGGACTCCGCCAAGTTGCCAGAGGGCATGCTCGATGCCTTCGGCCAATGCTTCAAAGCTTTCACTGAAACAGAGCGTGACGGCTTCGACATTGGAGTAGGTGAACATAAAGTGATAGATTAGGTGAGCAAAGGGTTCTCCGGCGATGGTGATCCCAAGGTCGCTCATATGGGTAAAATCCGATTGGGCGCGCTCCCCTGGTGTATGCACCTGTTCAAAGATGACCTCGCGCTCTGGTCCATGCAGCGCACGCCACCTGGCAATATTCCGGCGCAATGTGACAATCTGAGTAGGGCGGTAGCAATCTGGATGTTGCTCGATGAGCAGGGCGAGCAAGGTCGTGGCTTGCAGAGCTGGATCACGCTCAAGTTGGGCGGTCACCCACTCCCAGTCCTGCTCAAAGGGGTTCTTGCGTGTGAGCCAGGTCCGGGGCTGCTTCACCTGAGAGGGCAGCTTCCCCATCTGCTCATACTTGCGCCCCGTTCGCTCGCTCATTCCCGCTTTGGCAGCGGCGAGTCTCTGGGTTTTGCCTGCTTTACGGGCTTGCATATATAGCTTCACCTCGCTATCATTTTTCATGGGCTCTTTCCTCGTTTGCACTGAGTTGAGAGTCATCTTAGGTCATCAAACAGGCGTTCGTCGAGTTTGATGGCCTTTGTTTGTGCAGTGGGAAGTTGAGGACGAACACATTACAACTCCCACTGCGATCAATTACTTCCTGCGAAGAGAAGCGGCAAAAGTAATCTGTCTCCAAGGGTTAATCTAATTGAACTTCAACACAATGTGTTTTTTGCCAACATGCGTGGAGGTGCTCCCATGTGGCATCAGTGAGATGGAAGAGGCCATCAGGCGTGCTCGCACACTCCCCATGGCTGTTACTGTAAGGGAAGAGCCCCATAGAGCGAATGCCTATGGGGTCTGTAATGGCTCTACCATTCCTCCTTTTGAACCATGCCAGCTGACGCATAACCATTCTTGCGGCTCGCCGCTCAATCAGTTTGCTCATACCCCAGTCTTCACGTGAGAAGAGTGCGAACTGAGCCTGATTTAAAAGCGTGAGCCTGACGCTTGCCTCTTCGTGGACACAGCCTTCAAATATCGTTGGGTCAAGGCGTTCAAACGCTGGCACCCAGGGCGTGACATCTCGCCCATCCTCGGTCATCTGTCCAGGCATCCACCACAGAGTGAGAGATGGAAAGCCATAGGGAAGCGGCTTCAATCGATGCTCTGGAAACGTAGGGTGTGCGTTGAAAAAAGGCTGAGCGAGTTGCTTGGCTTCTCTTCTATCATGAGCATAGTCGAGCATATAGAGATAATGGCGCTCATTGCTTGCCCTCATATGCCAAAGCGTAAGAACGTTTCGCATACTGTTTCTCTCTCTCCCATCAAAAACACGTACCAACTTGATGTAGCAGTCGCTTGCGAGATAGATACACAATTTCGTCAGTCTTGTTTTGCCTATGATAGGGTCATACATACCCCTAGATGCTGGTTACGTTCATACACTCTTTCTGGATAGTATGGTAGAAACGAAATCATCAAAATCTCGGCCTCTGGATACCCCTGCCTTGGGGCATGGGGGGGAAAGAGGCATTCCTCCCTTTGGGGTGAAGAGGGTTGGAAAGACTCCCGATTTCTGTTTTTATGCTCGCGTGCAAGAAGAGATGCAGAGATGTTGAGAACAGGCGGGAGCAAAGTCACTCCTCTGCATGGCACGATAAACAGTTTGTGATGCATGGGGTATCTGTATCAGCCAGACTGTTCAGCATGCACGGATCGGCATGAGGGCCAACGCCCTGGACGCGAGTTCAACCTATGTCCTCCCTTCCGAGTGGGGTGACTCTCTCCGGAGAGTGGCGGTTGGTCTCGCCACCTAGAGGCTGGTTGAACCGCTTGTCACCTGTCCTCACAGCTAGCAAGTTCGTCTTGCTGGCTCACACATCCTTTCCCGATCCACGGGTAGTGTGAAGAGATACAAGCCCCTCGCTTTCGCTATGGGGTTTGGTAACGCGTAAGGCCATATCCTTGCATACACTCAATACTCCGGTTTCTATTTCCCTAATCTTTTATTTTTGCTATGCGTATTCAATATCATTTCCCTTTTTACCTTTTATACTTTTTGAAACTTGCTTTACTACCGTTTAAGTGCATAATCAATGTAGTTGCATATGTTGCATATTGCATGAAGTATAGTGGTATTTTTCTTGGACATTTCCGGAACAGCGCGGTGTCTAAAGGAGCTTGTAAGGCCTGAAGAAGAAGTGGACAATTTTCGAACACGATTGGAGCTTGAATTATGGCACAAAAGCACCCACTCGTAATAGCTCGTGAAAGGTGTAACCTCACCCAAGCACAATTTGCGACAAAAGTCGGTCTGAGTGTCAAGACCATTTGGAAGGCTGAGCATAACCAGAAGATCGGTGCGTACTCACGTGGCAAGATTTGTAAATACTTGAAGCTGACAGCAGAAGAGTTAGGTTTAGTACTGGGCCAACTCCATCGGGGCCACTTCACGCTGCAAATTGGCAAGCCGCCTGATAGAAACCGCGATTCCCTGGAGAGACAAGGCTTGTCGTGAGACTTTACGCTATTTTAGCGTATCATGGTTAAAGGATTCTGCTAGACTATGATTCCCATCTCACTCTGAAAAAAAAGGCGTATTTGGGTTTTCTCTGAACGGAGGCTCTTATTTTTAGAAGGAGGAAAGCCAACTGTTGCTATGATCAATCAGCATGAGGGGAGTCTTTCACCAGGACTACTTCGCTATAACATGCATCACCACAAGCTCCAACTCAATGAGCAACTGCTCACACCAGAAATGTGGATCGAAATATGTGTCTTTCATTCTTGGATCCCTGGACAAGTGCAGAGTGATGCAGCGGGGTGGTATCTTCAAACGCGCAATCACATTGGTATCCGTCTTCGTGTTGGACTCACAGCACGTGTGTACGTCGCCCAGTCGCCTTCTTGTCAAGAGACGCCTTTGCCCTAAATATATTTTATCTTCTTTTCTCTTGCGCATGGCAAAGAGATGTGACTGCGAAATGTTTGTTCAGATATGGCACCATGCCGCTGCATGAGCAAAATAATCAATACAAGAAAAAAAGTCAACAAAGAAGAACGCTCTCTCTCACGTGTCAAGGATCTGTTTGATCTGAAGAAGCAAAAGGTCTAATTCAAAAGGCTTCTCAAGAAGGAAGAGGAGATCCTTTCGCTCTTTCGCACGCCGAGGCAGGTTTGCGCTCATGAGGATGATGGGTGCCTGCTCAATGGGCGTGATGGCTCGGAGCAATTCCACGCATTCTAGCCCATCCATATTTGGCAGGAGATAGTCGAGCAGAATGAGATCTGGAATGATGGTACGAACGACCTTGAGGGCCGCAAAGCCATCCTGAACATGGATCACCTGATAAGGGGTCTCGTCTTTGAGGGCATGAACGAGAATATCGGCAATATCAGCATCGTCCTCAACAATGAGGACGGTCTTGACGGGGAGTGGTTCCTCTTCTGGAGCCAGGATGTCAGTCTTTTCCATATGGATCTTTCCTTACAATTTCGTTCGCTATCGAAAAGAGTCACTTCTTTCACGAACGAAACAGATGAGTCGCTTCACGTCGCAGTGTTCTTTGCCTGGAATGAAGGACCCGCCAGATGCAGTGCCGCTGTATCTGGAGGGTCCACATGACATCATGGGATGACTGCTCGCGAAATGATTCCTTGTTTAAGCCTCAATTTTCAAGAAGGCGTGTGGCGTGTTCGAGGAGGATATCGAGTTCAAACGGTTTTTTGAGCGCGATGACATTGGTATAGCTGGGGATCGGTTCAGGCAAGGAGCCACTTATCAGAACAATCGGAATCTGTTGGTTTTCGATGAAGGTGCGCAGGAGATCAATGAACGCTAACCCATCCATGTGAGGGAGATGATAATCTAGCAAAATAAGATCGGGGAGAACTAGGCGAATCATTTTGAGCGCCTGTAACGCATCAGTGGCAAAAATGACTTTGGAGGAAAACTCCTCTTTCAGCGCCTGCGCGAGTACATACCCTACGTGAAGATCGTCCTCGATCACAAGAATCGTCTTGGCCGCCTGCAACTTTGCCTGTTTTTCAGCGCTGTAAAGATTCTGAGCCATGTTCACCTCTCATGGGCTAGAAGGACGTCATTCCCTTCCAAATATACCATGTTGTTTCTGCGATGCCAAGTGAATATTTACATACTAGCTCTCTCTCAAAAGGTCGGTGAAACCTGACGACCAAAGTGCTCGACAATGCAGCCTTTCTCGTCCTGAAACGACTTGAGCCAGACCTAAGAGATGATTTACACCAAAGGTCAGAAGCTCTGTCAAATCACAGAAAGCAGGAATATTGGGTTCAGTCCTTGCGTAATACCGTGCCAGCGGCGCCTGAATGAGCGTTTGCAAGATCTGGATAAGACGTCGATCCTGTTGCATTTGCATGGTTTCGGCTGGCGTCAAGGGCAATTGGTCCCACCAGATCGAGTCGGACACCCTCGTGAGAAAACGCTGGTGCTCGGGCTGCTCCAGGTTATGACGGGGACCGCAATCCGTGCAGCCGATTGAAGGCTTGGGTGCGTTGAGCAACAAGCCGTTTGCGATGCGCGAGCAAGGTTCGCATCTCACACACGTCCTGCGGCGGAACCCAAACCGCTGGAACCAGACGAGCGGCGAGAAGTTGAGCAAGCTTAATAGTATCACGAGCATCGGTCTTGATACGAACTGAGGCAAGCAGTTTGACCGTAGAGGAGTGGGCAACGGTCCCGTTGGCTACCAACGGGACCAGACGATCGTGCATTTCCCAGGCGTTGGTGCTCGCTTCCAGAACCACTGCGTCCGAGAGAGACAAGTGTTCTGGTACCCAGGCCCAGAACGCTTCGAAGCCGAAGCGGCGTGGAGTCAACACGATGTGCTGGTTGGCGTCAACGGCCCCGACAACCAGGTAGGTACGATGAAGATCCAGGGCCACAAAACGAGTCACCCCGGAGAATCAGAAAGAGCGTGCATGCAAAATTCCTTTCCTATGCATGAGAGAGAACTGGCGTAATATCAAGACAAGGCACGTGTTCATGGGCAAGAGGTGATCATTCACCGATACGAGCTCTGGAATCATCTCCAGTCTCAGTGAAGAGATCCGGGTGGGCAACCAAACAGTGGTACGAGCTCTTCTGTCTCATGACGAACTTCGGTTGGCCCAAACACCACATTCCCCTGAGGCGTTCCCACCTTCTCTACGTAAGTAGGATACCATCCACGTGCCTTCATCACAACATTCTAACAGTGGTGCCTCACATTCGGTCAGACCTACGCCAATGAACTGCGACGTCGCCGTCCTCGCTGTGGTGACACATGGCATATGGACGAGGTGTCCCTCACCATTGGTGGGAAGAGACATTACCTGTGGCGAGCCGTCGATCAGCATGGCAATGTGTTGCATATCCTCGTGCAGAGTCGGCGCCACAAAAAAGCGGCCAAACGCTTCTTTCGCAAGCTGCTCAAAGGCCTCCAATACGTTCCGCGAGTCATCATCACCGACAAACTGGCCAGCTATGGAGCTGCAAAGAAAGACATCATGCCAGGCGTCGAGCATCGCCAGCACAAGGGCTTGAAGAATCAAGCGGAGAACTCGCACCAGCCAACACGGCAATGTGAACCTACGATGCGCCGTTTCAAATCCCCTGGTCACGCGCAACGCTTTCTCTCTACTTTTGGGTTGATCTCTGATCATTTTCGTCCCAAACGACATCATTTCCAGGCCGGGGAGTATCATACCATCATACAGGAGCGACTCCAGACGTGGAATGAGGTAATTGGAAGGAAAACAGTCGCATAAGTCCGACTCCGCCTCCTTGATACTCAGCTTCTTTTCTCTCTCTCCTGTCTCTTCCTGAAAAAGCTCTTCTCTTATTTCATCAAGTTGACAATACCTCGGCCGTTACGCACGAGCGCGTCGCTCCCGCAATGGGGACAATGAACGATGACTGATAGCATGTGGCGTCTGGCCTCTCGCATGTATGATACTCTTACACTACGGTATCATTCCCTTTTTAGCCACTACCCCTTGTTGAAAGACAGCATATTTTGGTCGTGGGACGACCGGGCTTGGGCTTGCCCCTCGAAAGCCCCGGCTTGGGTGGGGATCGTTACAGGTGAAAGGCGTAGAGCTTGTGATCACCAGAGCCGACATAGACCACGCCGTTCGCCACTGTTGGCGAGGAGGTGATCCAACCGCCAGTTGGATCGGAAGACCAGAGGGGAGAGCACATGCTCGTGCCGCAGCCCCCAGCGTTATAAGCGTAGAGTTTGTGATCATCAGAGCCGACATAGACCACGCCGTTCGCCACTATCGGTGAGGAGGTGATCCAGTTGCCAGTTGGGCTGGAGGACCAGAGGGGGAGGCAGAGGCTGCTACCGCAGCCTGCAGCCTTGTAGGCGTAGAGTTTATGGTCATGAGAACTCACGTAGACGATGCCGTTGGCTACCGCTGGCGAGGAATAGATAAAGTCTCCAGTTGGGCTGGAGGACCAGAGGGGGGAGCACGTACTCGTGCCACATCCCTCTGCCTTGTAGGCGTAGAGTTTGTGGTCATGAGAACTCACGTAGACGACGCCGTTGGCTACTGCTGGCGAGGAGTTGATGATAGCACCAGTAGGATTGGAGGACCAGAGCGGGGAACAGGTGGGTATGCCACTGCCACACCCATCAGCTCTGTAAGCGTACAGCCTGTGATCATTCGAGCCGACATAGACGATGCCATTGGCTACTGCTGGCGAGGAGTAGATGATGCCACCAGTGGGATCGGAGGACCAGAGCGGGGAACAGGTGTTTGCGCCACACCCATCAGCGTTGTAAGCGTAGAGTTTGTGGTCATTCGAGCCCACATAGACGACGCCATTGATCACTGCTGGTGAGGATTCAATCGCTTGGCCAGTAGGGGCAGAGGACCAGAGGAGAGAACAGGTGTTTGCGCCACACCCATTGGCCTTATAGGCATAGAGCCTATGATCATCAGAACCAACATAGACGATACCATTGGCTATTGCTGGCGAGGAGTTGATGATGCCGCCGGTAGGAGTGGAGGACCAGAGTGGGGAGCACATGCTCGTGCCGCAGCCACTCGCTGTGTAAGCATAGAGTTTGTGATCATCAGAGCCGACATACACGACGCCATTGAGCACCACTGGCGACGAGCCAATGAAATTGCCAGTTGGGCTGGAGGTCCATGCTCTCTTGAGGCCGGGCACCGTAGTCGCGTTTAAGATATGCTCAAAAGGATTATTGCGCGTACGCTGGGCATCGAAGCCAAACATACTCTGGCTGGTGGTGGTTGGTTGCGTGTATGCAGTAGCGGTCATTGTTGTCAAAGCGTTCATGGTTGCCGGGCCTCTGTGTGTTGTCGCCGTGGCATTCGCATTATAAGTGGAGATCAGCATTGTCATCGTCGAGAGGCCAAGACTTCCAAGAAGAACAAGGACGGCCAGACCAAGAAGGAAGAGAACAAGCGGTCGAACCCTTCGTTTCCCATGAGGGAATGGCACAGCATGAGCGATGCGGGAGGGAACGGCAGACGGTGGGAGAGCTGAAGCACCTGCTGCTTCAGTCAGTTCAGGGGTGGGCAGCGGTGATGCGAGTGGTGTGGAAACGGGAGAAAGAAGCTTCTTGGGAAAGACGGGGCCGCTTTCCAGAGGTGCAACGACCTCAACCGATTCCGCTGTTGGTGTCGGTACCGCTGCTCTCGGAAGTGGAAACGTGTTGAGCGAGGATGGGAGCGGCACACGACAGGGGGAGCTCTCCTGTCGCTCGCTGGCTTGCTGAAGGGCATTTGCAAAGGCCATCACGCTGGCAAAGCGTTGGCTAGGCTCCTTCGCGAGCGCAGTCAGCACAACCTGTTCCACCTCGATGGAGAGCGCTGGCATGTGTTCGCGCAAAGGAGCAGGCGATGCCATGTGCTGTTGCATGGCGATCTCAGCCGCTGTCCCTGTGAAGGGGCGGTTGCCGGTGAGCCATTCGTAGACAACGATGGCAAGGGCATATTGGTCGCTGGCCGGGCATGGTTTGCCTTGAAGTTGTTCGGGAGCCATATATGGCAGAGTGCCACTGATGCCTTCGTGTGCGTTCAGCGAGCGGGAACTGTGGGCGACGACGGCAATGCCAAAGTCGCTGAGTAGCACATGGTCGTGAGCCCCCAGCAGCATATTTTCCGGCTTCACATCTCGATGGATGAGGTGCTGCTCGTGGGCATACTGCAATGCGGAAGCGAGCGGCGCAAGGTAGGAGAGCACGGTAAAGAGCGATACCGGTGTTCCTTTCGGATGTTTGTCGCGCAGGGTGCCGTGAGAGGCGTAATCCATCACAAGATAAGGGATCTCGTCACGATCAATGCCAAAATCAAGCAATTGAATGATATGGGGATGGCGCAGCCGGAAGGTACGGGCCTCGTTAATAAATTCTTTGAATTCGTCGCTCCCTGCCAGGGGGGTATGAAGCACCTTGACCGCAGCCTGGGTATGCGTATGTTTGTGCTCTCCAAGATATACATCGCCAAAGCCGCCACCCCCCAGCCTCCGCAACAAGTGATACTCTCCAATGTGTTGGCCGACACGATTGGGACGATCCGCCATGGTACACCTCTTTTTGTGGCAGAGAGCAATTCCATCTCCGCTCGCTACTCTATTCTAGAGTACGCATATAGTACACGTCAAGTTCCCATGACCACATTTTGACGGTATTGCCGATGACAGGGGGAAGAGAAGTGCGCGGAGCAGTGGTTCCTTCACCAGGAAGAGGTTTTTGGTGCTCCATTCTGTCCTGTGCTCACCTCATGCTCGAGAAAAAGCGAATCAAGCTGACTGGTTGTTACCAGGAATCGCCACAAGGCACTGGCAAAATTCCCGTCTCGCTGTGTGGTAGATGACGGAGAGTCAGTGATGTCTATGGGGTCATTCGTCCTTCAAAAGCCCCTCATGCATTGCGCTGTGTCAACGCGTTGCCTTTGAGGCAAGGGGGCTGGTGGCGAGGGACGTGTTCACCCTCGCTTGATTTGCTCTTTGGAGCTTCAGAAGGTGCAATACACCGTTTGGGACGGCGCTTGCTCGCCTGCTCCATGGCAGCGTCTAATCGTTGTTGTATGGTCTCACCTGAGAGACAAATGGACATCCCGTGTTGAACGAAACAAAGAGGGGTTCCATCGGGCACGGTGACCACAGGACCCCCGGCTATACCACTGATATAACAGAAGAAGACCTCTTGCTTCTCGTCGAGCAAGTGCATGTTCTGCCGCTTCCCAGACATGCGTCTCACCTGCCATCCTCGATCACGCACCATTTGCTCAAAGGTTGAGATATCTAGACGAGATTCAGATCCTGCAGATGTTTCGCCCATAATGACTCCTTCAGAATGATCTCACTAAGTTTGCACTTTCCCAAATGGGTGAAAAAATTGAAAGCATGGAGGACTCATGATACAAAAGAAACAAGCAAAAATCCTCACTGTGCTGCTTGCGTTGATCGTCGGCTCACAAGGGTTCACGCTCTTGCACATCAAGCGGGCGGTGGCTGGCAGTAAAAGCCTGGCAAGCCTGAGTTCTCCTTCAAGGCACCCCAAGCGAGCAAATTGCTGATCTTTTGGCCGCTTAAGCAGCCCTTTGGAAATGTGCAAACTTAGTGTTCTACTAAAGGCTGAACAATGACGCTTTTTATTATTCTACGTGAGTTCTGGATAAGTCAAGCTGATCAAGCAGCCAGGAGAGCGTGCTCATCGAGATGAAGACCTGGTTTTTTGTCCTGATGGCTGTAGGCAATGAGCCCGGCAATCAAATGAACCACAAAATTGGCGGGACTACGATGACGAGAATGCTCGATCTGCGAAATATTCTTGAGCTGGTCGATAATGGACTCGATAATCGCCCGTTTGCGCAGCAGGAGCTTGTCCGACAGATGCATGAGCCGGTTTTTCATGTTTTTGCGCAGCCTTGTGTGGCGCACCCCCTAGCTAGAGTCACTACCCAAATTTAATGCGACAAATGATAACTTATCATTCTTCACACAATTCGTATACTAGATGTAAGAGCCTCTAGCAGATCTTCGCCCCCAACATATGCATGGCACGCTTTTCGCCATGTAAACAGCGTTGATCAGCCTGCAAGTATTCACTGACGAGTACCTGACAGGCTGATTTTTTCTCCCCGCATGAAGGAAGGAATCAGAACCAGCCTCGTGCAGAGGAGCGGAACAGTTTCGCCCATGTGTTTCATGTGTTTGCCTGCTTGCATATGCAAGATCGAAGAGGTAACAGTGGGCAGCGATGTGGCGATGCCCTAAGTACTATGTATGATGAGTTCTCCCAAACGAGGATAACGGGAAAGCCTGCTGGAAAACATGCCCTCCTCGCAGGCTTTTGCTTTGTGATGTTCTCATCTGAAGACGCGCGCTCTGCATTCATGTCGCTGCTTCATCCCCTCTTGACCCATGTGGAAGTCAACGCCATCATTTCAGCGAAGCCATTCCTTTCCGTGGCAAGCTCTTGTTTCCACTGCCCAGAGGTGTGACGTTGCCGGCCCCCCAATGGTTTGACCCGCGAGCGGGGTAAGCACGTATACAGGCCTTCTTCCATCTGTCTATGAAGCAAGCCTGTATACTACATTTGGCAATGAGATGCACCCCTGGCATAGAAAAGACACTCCTCATATGCCAACGTTGGTTCTCGGTACCACAGCCTTCTCTCAAAGCAAGTGCTCGCAGACGTCAAACAGCGTAAGCGCCTTGCTCACACTTCTTTTCTCTCACGCAGGTATTGTCAACTTAAAAAATTTTGTTGATGAGCTTTCCCCACATCGACGCCACATTCGCAGGATACTCCAGAAAACACGGTTAGAAAAAGGGCGTTATCCCCACTTTGGAGTCTGTTTCTCTTGTTTAATCTCTACAATTTTGCTTAAGTTGACAATACCACCAATTTCCCACGCAGGAAAAAACAATACTACAGTCCGTTTTCATAAAACTTTTTTTATCGTCCCTCTTGAAAAAAACGAACTCAAGCCGTGGCAACACGAGCAATGGTGCATTCCGCAGGTAGGAGCACCATTTGTGGCAGCCATGGAAGATGTGCTCGAACGCTATGAAGAGGAGTACGATCCGCAGTATCCCACGGTGTGCTTTGATGAAAAACCGGTTTCTTTGATCGCCGATGTCTCTCCTTCCCAAGCTGTTGCGCTAGGAGTTTCCGCACGTATAGACTATGAATAGCAACGCCATGCTACCTGCAATGCCTTTGTCTTTGTCGAACCCCAGGCTGGCTGGAGACATATCCATGTGACTCAGCAGCGCACAAAGCAGGATTATGCCCACTGTATGCAATGACTCGTGGATGAGGCGTATCCCAAAGCCGAATATATCCGGGTGGTCCAGGATAATCTGAGTACTCACACGCCTGCCGCCCTCTACGAGACCTTTGCTCCAGCCAAAGCCCGGCGCATCGCGACGTCGCTTGGAGTTTCATTTTACTCCCAAACACGGGAGCTGGCTGAACATGGCAGAAATCGAGATCGGGATTTTTTCTCGCGGGTGTTTGTCCCATCGGGTCGGCGACGAAGCGACGCTGCTTCGACGCTTCCAAGCCCTTGAGACCGAGTGCAATGACAAGCATTGTACCATCACCTGGTGTTTTACCTCTGATGATGCTCGTGTGAAGCTCGAACGACTTTATCCCATCAAGCAAACCTAACTGGACTGACCACTAAGTGGTTCATTCGCTAAATACGCATAACTTTGACCTGGAAAGAGAATGTGTGAGACTGACGAAGTGGCTGGTGACGACGACGTCCCCAGCCAAAGGGATGCTTGTGCGCATTCCAATAGGCTGTGGCGGCTTCAACGGCCCTCATCACCTCCTCCCACGTTTCAAAACATCTTCCTTTTAAGGCAAGGGAGCGTAGGGTCTTCCACCAAGGTTCAATCAAATTGAGATAGGCGGCGCGACTGGGTTGATAGACAAATTCCCAACGAGAATGGTGGATCTGGAAGAGCAGCAAATCGTGGCAATGGTGCATATCCAGATTGTCCAGGACAGCGTAGATGCGCTCAATCGTGGCATCAAGCCAGTCATCTACCTCACAGAGAAAGTCGATAAAATGAAGCAAGCAACGAAGTGGATAGCACTGGGTTAAGAGCTGATCGAGGATGGCGGTCATGGTGGTATCACTCTTCTTGAGGAAGCGTTTCAGCAATATGTTTAATCTTTTGTAGCCGTTCATCCCAGAGCGTTGCAGCCCGTGACAGTTCCTGGGCTGCAACGCTGAGTCCTTCTGGCGAGAGGCGAAAACGTACCTCTTTGCCCGTTTTGCGCTCTTTGACGAGACCTGCCCTTTTCAGAACAGCGATGTGTTTACTCACCGCCTGGCGGCTAAACGGCACGTCATCAGCCAGCCTGCTTGCAGTGGCTTCACCTTTGAGAAGCAAAACCTCGATGAGCTTCCGTCGGCTCGGTTCAGCAATGGCAAACCAGAGCTCTTCATTAAAAGGGGCAGGTGATGACATAGCTACGCCTTTGTTGGAATGTTCTGGGCACAACGCTGCAACGTGGACAGAAAGTCATCCCAGCCAGGGGTATGGTTGGCAATCAGAGTGGCCTTCTGTTCTGCGGTCATCTCGAGTTGCTCGAAACCGCTTTCTGTGAAGGAGAGCTTTGTCTCTGCACCATCCTCTGTCAGCCTGAACGCAACCAGGGTTTGCTGCTGGGTTGGTTTGGTTTCCTCATCGGGTGCGACCCACAGAAATGAGAAAAGATGCGGCTTCTCTACCTCGACAATTTCCAGGGGGGCTTCAACATCCTCGCCCCAGATCAGTTTGCCTTTTCCTCCTCGTCGCACATCTATTTCTACCTGACTCCCAAACCACTGGCGAATGTATTCAGGCTTTGTGATGACTTCCCATACTGTCGCTATTGGTGCCGCAATGCTGATTTCTCGCTCAATCTTCTCGGTCATAGAATTATACTCCTGACGTCATGTCATGTAACCAACGCTTCCAGAGTCGCTCGCATATATGCAACCAAAGGTTGCATATCATGTCTCTTATTTTACTGAGAAAGAAGCACGTTGTCAAGAGAAGAGCAGGCTGTTTTCAAAAAGCGGACAACATCAGAACGCCCTCGCTCTGGATACTGCTCAAAGAGGCTACCGGGAGTCCTTTTGTCAGGAGGTTCCACCGGGCTCACTACTGCTCAGCTAAAAATCTCGTCATACACGCAACCCGTGGGAGTTTCAAAGGCTTCATGCCTTCCGCAAGACTCACTGGTGAGCGTTTCCGCTTTTGCATCCCGCTTTGAGAAGAGTTATGCAACCGAAGGTTGCACATACTACCTATTGCAAGTGATAGCAACGCTCTGAAAGAAGGGAACGAGGACATGCAGCTACCTCTCACCAACCACACACCATGGACATCTCGGTCTCAAGCGCTGCGAACCCGCCTGCTGCCACTTTATATCGCCGCTTTTTCGCAGGGGCTGGTGCTCTGGGCGCCCATCGAGAAGGTGTTTCTCCGGGGTCTTGGGTTTGACCAGGCCGCCCTTGGCCTGATGGCCGCCTGCTATAGCAGCCTCATCCCGCTGCTCGATCTCCTCTCGGGTCTCCTTGCTGATCGCTGGAGCCGCAAGGGCATTCTCATGCTGGCCTCGCTCGCCGCCATGCTCAACGCCCTGCTCGGGGGACTCAGCTACAATATCCCGACCTACCTGGTCAGCACCCTCTTCTTCGGGGTCGAGGTTGCCCTGGTGTCGGGCACCTACGAGTCCATCCTGTATGACACGCTACTTGAGGAGACCGGGCACGGGCTCGCCTTTGCCCGGCATCTGAGCCAGGTGAAGCTGCTGGGTAGCCTGGCCTTACTCCTCAGTGCGCTCGCTGGTGGGCTGGTGGCCGTGTTGCTTTCACCGCGGCTGGCGTATTTTGCCACGATTCCGCTGGGGGCCATTTCCCTGGGCGCCCTGCTCCCCTTCCGGGAACCTCATCTGCATCACACCGAGGAGCGCATCTCGCTCGCCAGCCATCTGCGGGCTATCTCGCAGATCCTCTTCCAGCGAGGGAAAACCCTGCGCACCGTCACCATCTTACTAACCACCTCGCTCCTTCTCTCGGCAGTCTTCGAGTTTGGACCGCTGTGGCCGCTGGCCCTGGCTACTCCGGTTGGGCTCTATGGGGTAGCCACAGCGGCGGTGCTCTCGGCGGGAGGAGCAGGCTCCTGGCTTGCGGCCCGACTGACGCTCTCGAAGCCAGCCAGCGTCGTGGGGATGGCCGGGTTGCTGGTGGCGTCGAGTCTGGCGCTGGTCGCCGTGAGAAGCGCGGTGATCGTTATCCTGGCCCAGGGGGTGTTGGTTGCAGGAGGAGTCGCGGTCAATACGATTTTTACCCGCATGCTGCACGATTCCCTCCCCTCAGAGGTGCGAGCGGGAGCAGCCTCGGGGGTGAGTGCCTTCTCCTCGCTCGCCTTTGTGTTCTTCGCGCTGCTCTTTGGGGTGGTGAGCCAGCACGCTGACATCTTTCATGCAGGGTGGATGGTGGTTGGGATCACGCTGCTGGCTGGCGCGCTGCTGGTCAAAAGTGCTCACCGGTGAGTGTGGTGAGCACCTTTTCTTCTCTCTTCAAGGGACTGGCGATGCCGCGCCCACCACCAGCGCGTGCAAACACCCCTCTCTCGTCGTCCTCTTCCAGAAACACACACAAAAATCTATGCGATATCGCATGTTTTACGCACACAGACACACAGACTCTCCACAACAGCTAACTTCGACTCTCCACAACAGCCAACTTCGACCCTCCACACCACCACCTGGCGCCTCCTCTCTCGAGCGCTGGGCCTTCCTCTCCTCTCTCTGGATCACTGGTAACCTCCTTTCCACCCCCTCCTCCACAAGGACACCCACTGCATCGCTTCCTTCCCTCTTCCCTCCATCCTCTCACTGGAAACCCGGTTTTCCCCCCTCCCAGTACCAAGAGTGGCCAGGAGCCTTATTCCTGCCAAAAACAGGACCGTCTCTTGCCAAAGAAGAAGCGAACGTTACTTCTTGATGAAGGAGACGTTGTCTAAACATGTATGCATTATCTTCAATACATGCATGTTTCATATTTGAAGAATGAAAGAAGAAATCTCATGAAAGTTGGTTCCTATGTCGTTGCAGTGGTTGGAATTCTTGCCATCATCGCTGGCATTGTTCTGAAAGTGACCGGCCAGGCGCATGGACTCACAACCCTGGGAGCCGGCGCTGTGCTGTTGATCCTTGGCCTGGTTGGCGCTTTTGTTCTCAAGCCCAAGGCTCAGGAGTCCTAACAGCCTCTCAGTTCACGAGGAAGCCTTCCCCACTGCTCACAAGAGGCAGGAGGAGGGCATCCCCATCTGCTTCGCGACCCGCTCTTTTTTTGCGGGTCGCAAGGACTCACTCTTTCGACGAAACCATGGATCAAACCCTACATCTTTGTGGGGGAATGAGCAGTAGTATATTGCACTCCCACACACTCGTCTATCACACCAGCACCCATCACACACCTCCGGCACACACCTTCCACCGACGCCTATCGCGCACGTCTCACGATCGCGCTGGCACACCTCCACCCCTGACCCACTCCCCCTCTCTCTTCCACTATGACTATATGCAATTCTGTGCCATATCACAGGCGTTCCTCCACACACACCTATGTCGTCCCTCATCACCTCTTCTGCAAAAAGGAGACCTCGCGCTTCCACCTTCAGATAGATCACGCATAAATCTATGCGATATCACATGTAGAATACATGTGAATGTGGGCTCCAAGAGATGCTCTCTCTCCCTCCTCGCGCTAGCGATCACCTTCATGCACATACAGTGAGGCGTGCTACGTGGGCAAACTCCTCCGGCGCGCCAGCAGAGACAGGACCTCCCAGCTCCTCAACGCGAAACAGGGCAACGTCCTCGCGCGACAAGCAGCATATCAGGGACTCACCAAAACCATCTCGAATGATTGTAGCTATAGCCTTCTCTCACACCCGACTCAACACAACGTGCCCGCAAGGAGAAGTTCCAACCGCAACAGATGTTGGCAGCCAGCGATATGCCTCCACCTGGCTGTGTATCGAGGTCAGGCACCCAAGCCTTCTGACCCCGCGTGAGCCATGAAGCAGCTTTCGCACGCGCACGAGCGACGTGACCTGTGTTGCCAACACGAAGTTGTACTTCTATCGCCAGCGTTCCCGTGCCGCAGCCCACATCTAGCACCTGCTCGCCGGGCTGAATGCGGGCCAGATTGGCAGTTCTCTGCCTCAATTTTCGTAGCTGGCCACGAAACACAAAGGTATCGGTAAACCAGGTTCCCATGTCATAGCGCCATCCTCCCGTCAGGACCAGCCCTTTTGTCTCTGCGGCTGTTGCCTCGGATGTCTTGCCATGAAAGCGACGTGCGAATGAATGCATAGGTTTGCTCCTTGTAGAGACACCTCTCTTATGCCAGAGGGTGTAGTGACATATTGATTGATTTGAGACAAGCTATCTCAAGCGTGTATTTCTGTTTCATTTCAAGTATAGTGGGATGAACATTCGGGGGCAAGAATCAATCGATAAGAAATGTCTCAAATGAGACAAGGAGCACAAAATGACTCAGCAGGAAAAGAATGTACACGTCAGACGGACACAGAAATTATTGCGGGAGGCATTAATTGCGTTAATCGAGGAGCAAGGTTTCGAGGAACTCACCGTTGGCGAAATCACCGAGCGTGCAATGGTGAGCCGGGCTGCGTTCTATCGCAATTATCAGGATAAATATGCTCTGGTTGAGAAGATTTTTGAGGAAGCCATGAGCGAATTGATGAACGCGCTCGGAAAGATGGGGACGGAACACCCTCCAGAGGTCTGGATGGCATTCTTCGAGCATATCGCGGCATACGAACTCCTCTATCGAGCGTTGCTTGGCAGGAAAGGGAGTCCCTGGTTTGTGAGGAAGTTTGCCACCGGCTCCGGTATATTGAGGGACATTTGGGCGGTATTCGTAAGATGGTTGAAGAGGACAAGTACTGTGTTGATATCTTACACCAGACCCATGCTGTACGCAAAGCACTTGAGAAACTCGAAAAGCTTCTCCTCGAAAGCCATTTGCGGATCTGCGTTCCTGAAGGGATTACGGCTGGCAATGAAGGCACAATTGTTCAAGAGTTACTTCAACTCTACCATGTGGATACATCGCGCTAGCTGTACTTTCAGATTCTGCCTCTTCTGAAGTAGGCACATCGTTCGTCTCTCTGAAGCGTGAATTCACAGAGAGAGCATAACATAAAGGAGCTTCTATGAAACGTTTTCTCGCTGTTTTTCTGCTGCTGACATTTGCTCTTGTCTTGGTTGGGTGTGGACAGACAACGAGCACCTCGAAGGGACATACGGTTAACGTCACCCTCTCTGAGTTTAAGATCGAGACATCCGCTTCAACGTTTCAGCCAGGCACGGCATACCAATTTTCTGTCACGAATACGGGCAAGACGGATCACGAGTTTATGATTCTACCTTCCTCCCAGGGAAACATGAGTGGTATGTCAATGGATGATATGGACAAGATGGCGCTTGCAAGTATCGATACGATTCATCCGGGAGAAACCAAGACGCTTGAATATACCTTTCCATCTTCTACCGCTGGAACGCAACCAGAGTTTGCATGTTACTTGCCTGGGCATTATGAGGCTGGAATGAAGCAAGACATTCATATTCGCCAGCCATAGGTACCAGAGGTAGCCCTTACGATGGGCATTCACGAGTCGTGTGACGGTAGGGACACTGAAGATCTTTTCGTCGGGAAACAACAAACGCTTTTTGGTCAACTACCGTCAGCCACCAAGGATCAAAGGAGTTAAGAACAGCTTTAATAGTGGACAGAGAGACAATTTGGGCAGCCTCACAGGATGTTGATGATCCCCTTTTCCGACCTCGCGGTGGTTGGTGGTCACTCATGGCCTGGGCAACTAGAATACAGCTTCTCTTTCACAAGGGAACACCTGTTGGAGTCGCTGCGCCGTGTTTCTCTCCTGGAGACGACGTTGCTGAAGTCCAATTTGCACTCTTCCCATCCCATCGGCAGCCTCTTCTTGCATCACAATTGTTCGATGCCGTTTTGCACCAGGCGAGGAGTAGTCATGCTCCTCGCCTTCGTGCTTATGAAGAGGTCTCATTGTGAGACACTTCTGCTCATGCTATACTACAGGCTCAGAGTGGAAAGCAATGAAGGAGACTTGGCATGCACGCACAGAAAGATGCTACCTTGAGGGGACTCAGCGAGATTGAACAGCGCGTGAGCGAGATTCGCCAGATGGTCGAAGAAGATGTATATTGTGTTGAGATTTTACGCCAGGCGTATGATATACGCAAAGCGATTGAAGAGCTGGAAAACAGCATTCTCCAGGGACATCTCCAGGGATGTGTTCCCGAAGGGATCAAAGAAGGAAAGCTAGAGGCAGTGCAACAGGAATTGTTGCAATTGTACAGTATGGTGGGCAATCGTTGAGCTGAAGAGATGTTTCTCTTCAGCTCAACGTCTATAAAGAGCGGCCTCTGTGTTTACGAGGCATGTTCATGGTGATGCATCGTATGGTGACCCTCATCGTCATGCGACATTTTATGTCCTGAACCATTCATCATCTTCAACATCGCTGGACCACCCGTGCGAAGAAACCGGATGACCAGGATCGCTGCCAGCACCAGGAAGATGATATTGAGGATACTGGTATAGTTCCATTGAAAGCCTTCCGTGATCGTAGCCACGTTGCGGTTCTGCGGAATGATCCCAAGGGCTGCAAAGAGGAATTCGACGACGTAGCCTGCGGCAGCCATCGTCACATAGAAGGTGACCAGAATATACCCTATCATCTTCCAGCCATAATATTTGCGATAAATATCGAGGATTGGCAGAATGATCAGGTCGGCAAAGATGAAACTGACAACCCCACCAAAGCTAATTCCTCCTCTCCATAAGACGGCTGCGAGTGGGACATTGCCAACTGAACAGACGAAGCTGAAGATGGCGACGAGCGGTCCAACGAGTGGCCCTTCGATCTTTGCCAGTGTCGGATTATTTGAGAGGAAAAACGCCTGCCAGAACGATTCGGGAACCCACGCCGCCAGTGCTCCGGCAATGAGTAAGCCGAGCGCGATATCGACCCAGACGGAGGCCCAATCCATCACGAAGTAGTGACTGACCGCAGTAAAGCCTTTGCCGCTGAAGAGCTTCTGCCAGAAGGACCCACCTTCCACACTCATATCCATGGCCGCATGCCCCTCCATCCTCCCCATCACGCCCTTTGCCGCCTGCTCTTTCGCTTGCTGGACCAGACGAGGCGTCAATGTCAAGCGAAAAATGACTGCCAGGAAGATGACCATGAGAAGACCGCCAAGGTATTCAGCGGCAGCAAATTGCCACCCCATGAGCACAATCAGAATGATGCCCAGTTCAATGACCAGGTTCGTGGAAGCCAGTTCAAAGACCATAGCAGAGGTAAAACTTGCGCCTTTCTGGAAAATGGAGCGCGCCAGAGCCACGGCGGCATAGGAGCAAGAACTGGAGGCAATGCCAAAGAGCGTTGCTAGCGTGAGATTTTTGGGCGAATCTCCTCCGAGCGCCTGGGCCATCGTCTTATGTGAGACGACGGCTTGTACAATGCCCGAAAGGGCAAAGCCAAGAATAAGCGGCCAGAGGATCTCCCAGCACATACTCAGGGCCATCGAGAGGGCTTGCAGAATGGCGGTGATAAGATACATGGTTCTTTTCCTTTCACGACACCTTTTTGGCTTTTGTGTCTTCTTGTTGATACACGTGTCACAGACACGGTATTGCTCCTATCGTCAATAGGAGGAACATGACTTGAAAAGAGGGCAGGTAACTGCTGCCAATGGAGCAAGAAAGCCGTACCAGGAAGATGTTCTTCCGGTACGGCTATTGCATCCTTCCTCCTACTTTCCAAAGCGGCGTAAACGGAGCGAGTTGCTAATCACCGTCACAGACGAGAGGGCCATCGCTGCGGCAGCGAAGATGGGCGCATTCGCCTGGAGGAAAGGGATCAGTGGCGAGAGGATCGCGGTTGGAATCAGAATCACGTTGTAGGCAAAGGCCCAGAAGAGATTCTGCTTGATCGTGCGCAAGGTGGCCCGCGAGAGCGAGAGCGCCGTGGTCACACTGGTCAGGCTGCCCTTTACCAGCGTAATGTCGGCGGCCTCCATGGCAATGTCCGTTCCCGTTCCCATGGCGATACCCGCATCGGCCTGGACGAGGGCCGGGGCATCATTGATGCCATCCCCACGAAGGCGACGACCAGGCCCTGCTCCTGCAAGCGTTTGACCTGGTTGGCTTTCTCTTCGGGGAGCACTTCGGCGAGCACATGCTCGGGCGCGATGCCAACCTGCTGTGCAATGGCCTGGGCTGCCCGCTGGTTATCGCCGGTAATCATCCAGGCGGTAATCCCCTGTTCCTGAAGGTGACGCACCGCGAGCACCGAATCGTCTTTGATGGTATCGGCAACGGCGACGAGGCCAACGGCGACACCGTCAAGCACAATGATCATCACGGTCTTGCCCTGTTGTTCGAGCGCGACCATGTGCTGTCCCTGGTCCTCGAAGGCAATGGCGCGCTCCTGGAGCAGGCGACGATTCCCAATCAAGAGGGTGTGCCCCTCCAGGTGCGCTTCCAGACCACGCCCGGTGAGTGCCGTCACATGCTCAGGGCTTACTGAAAGGGAGATCCCTCTGTGCTTTGCCCCCTCAACAATGGCTGCGGCCAGGGGGTGCTCTGACCCCTGTTCGGACTCCGCGACCAGGCGCAACATGTCATCTTCAGGGACGCTACTCAGCATAATCACATCGGTCAACTCCGGTTTGCCTTTGGTAATCGTACCCGTTTTATCCAGGAGCACGGCACGCACGGCCTGGATGCGTTCGAGACTCTCACCACCACGAATGAGGATGCCCTGTTCCGCACCTTTGCCTGTGCCGACCATGATGGCCGTCGGCGTTGCCAGGCCAAGCGCACAGGGGCAGGCGACGACGAGGACAGCGACGGCGGCGACCAGGGCCACAATCCAGGGATTGCTGGAGGCCGACATGGAGGCCATTGCGGTCATATCCATGCCAGACATGGATTGGGCAGCAGGTGCGGTGACGTATCCGGCAATGGTCCAGCCGATAAAGGTCAACAGGGAGATGACGAGCACGATGGGGACAAAGATGCCCGAGATTTGGTCAGCGATCCGCTGAATGGGTGCCTTGGAACCCTGGGCCTGCTCGACCAGGCGGATAATGTTGGCGAGTATGGTCTCAGCGCCAACGCGTGTCGCGCGCATCCGCAAGAGGCCATGCTGATTGACCGTTGCACCGATCAGAGGATCATTGGCTGTTTTTTCAACAGGCAGGCTCTCGCCCGTAATCATGGATTCATCGACAGAGGAACGACCTGAGAGGACAATGCCATCAACGGGGACCTTCTCACCGGGCCGTACCATCAGTTCATCGTTGACACGTACCTGCTCGACGGGAAGCTCCATCTCGACGCCATTTCGCAGCACATGCGCGGTTCGTGCCTGTAAACCAAGCAGTTTGCGGAGCGCATTATTGGTTTGGAGTTTGGCCCGTGCCTCCAGGTATTTCCCAAGGAAGATCAGGGTGATGATTAACGCCGCCGTATCGTAAAACGTCGTCATCCCAACGACATCTGGGAAAAAGGTCGCGACCACGCTCATCACAAAGGCTGCCGTCGATCCAACCGAGATGAGGGTATCCATATTCGCACTGAAATGACGTGCGTTTTTGAGCGCGTGCTTGTGAAACTCCCATCCGACAAAGGCCCAGACGGGCGTTGTGAGCACGAGCAGGAGGTAATTTTCACCAGGAAAGCGATTCATAAAGAACATGTTGAGCACGACGATGGGCAGCGAGAGCACAACTCCTAGCAGGAGCAGGAATCGCTTGTGGGCAAGTTCGGTCTGCTTGCGCTTTTCGCGTTCATCCTGTCGCACGCTCGCCGCTTGCAGATCACTCTTTTGAGGAGCGGTGGAAGCAGGTATCACCACCTGTTCTGGAAGAGGGACAATGGGAGCGGTGTGCGGACGCGCTTTGTAGCCGAGCGCTTCGACCTTTGCCATTATGGCTTCTTCAGAAACACCAGTTGGATCATAGCTGATCTGTGCCTGCTCTGTCGCGAGATTGACGTTGGCTTCTTTCACGCCTTCAAGTTTGCTGAGTCCTTTCTCGATACGCATCGCACAGGATGCACAGGTCATGCCTTCGACGGCAAAGAGCGTGTGGTGCTCTCCGGCTGTATTATCTAGAGGCTGATGAATCATTTCATCAGTTGGCTGTATTGTTGTCATATCAGTTCCCTCTTCCATGCTACCAGTTTCTTTCTGTGTTTTACCCACACCCCTCCGGAGGGGGTACACATACTATATACGCTCGACATGCGTCTTGTCAACCCCTGTAGGGGGGTATGGCGATAGTGGCGAAATAGTGATCCTTTATCATTGTTGATAAATTATCAATTTTGAGATAGTATCAATAGTATGAAGAAAGAACAGACAAACACATTAACGTCTTCGGATCAGGGCCGCGTTGCACGTCGGCGCGCGCGTGTACGAGCTGATCTCTTAGCCGCCGCTCGCCAGGTCTTTGTAAACCGTGGTTATCAGGACGCCACAATCTCCGAAATCATACAGGTCGCCGATGTGGCGATGGGGACATTTTACTTACATTTTCGCGATAAAGAAGCGGTCCTGCAAGCGCTGACCGAGGAGGTGTTTCAGATGCTTCGCGAGAAGATTCATGCAGCGCTTGCAGAACATTCTGATCAGCCACTCATACCGCTGATTATTCGCACCCTCTTCCATTCTGCCTGCCAGCAGCGAGATCTCTTTGTGCTTCTGTGTTCAGGTGAGGCACACCTGGTTGCCCATACAGGGACGCAACGGGCGCAACAGGGCTTGGTGACCCATTTCATTCCCCTCTTTGAAGCGGCCAGGGAACAAGGGGAATTGGGAACGGACGACCCAGTGTTCCTGGCCCATGTGCTCGTGGGTATGCTTGTGCGGGCCATTACCTGGACCTTCGATCAGGAGGCGCCTGATCCAGATCGAATGACAGATCAGATCTTGTCCGTCCTGGAGCGTGGCTTGCCCCCTTCGCTGCTGGAGAGAACAGCAGGACCACTCACTGAAGAGCAAGAGCGTTGAGTGCTTGAGAATGGAGGTACCTGATGTATGATGCGATCATTGTAGGCGCTGGCCCTGCGGGGCTCAGCGCGGCCCTCTGGTTGGGGCGATGTCGAAGACGAGTCCTGATCAACGAAAGGAGCAAAAGAACAGTGGCAGATGCAATCAACCACTCTCCGAAAGATTCAAAGCGGCGATCCGTACCATGACCACTCCACTCGTTCGCATGGAAAATAAGATAGAATAGTGGTGAGCAAGAGATGCTGAACAGATAAGGAGGTTCATGTATGTCATCTCTCTTCCCCGATCCCCAGGATCGCCCTGCCTCTTATGATCGTTTTCTGCAGGCATACGAGGGCGGCAGCCCTCCCTGGGATACCAAGATCACGCCCCCTGAGCTGGTCGCGGAGGTAGAAGGTCCTCAGGCGAGGCAGGGATTCTCTTCCTGCACCAGTTCAACCCTGGCCAGTACTTCGTCATAGGTGGCCCTGATATTGTCAACTTATTCGCTGGGCTAAAATATATTGATGAGTTATACAAAGTGAGATGTTGAAGGGTAAGGAGAGGCGGAGATGTCTCTGTGGTTATGCGACCAGTTTCATCCCGGTCACCTCATTCCATTGCTGGAATCGGTCCTGTAAAATAGTACGATATTCTTCAGCATGCAAATGATGATGGCGCAGTTGGAAATGCCCGGTAATGGGGCCAAAGGCGGAGAGAAAGCGTTGTCCCTGTGCGGGCTGATTTGAAGCGCCGCATCTTCTTCTCTCGAAGTCGCGTGGGTTGGTGCGAGTTTTCCGCTCGATTGTTCAAGCCTTTGTGCTGCCGATGCTCCACTCCAGGCAGGAGCTCGCGTTTCGCTGCTCCATAACTTCTGAGCTTATCAGTGATGATGACGCGCGGAACATATTGCAAATCTTTCAGAAGCTTGCGGAAAAATCTTTTGGCGGCCTTTTTGTTCCGTCGGCTCTGCACCAGGATATCAAGTATGTTGCCATGCTGATCTACCGCTCGCCAGAGGGAATGCTTCTTGCCACGAATCGTCAAGACCACCTCGTCCAGATGCCATTTATCTCCACAGCGAGGACAGCGACGGCGCAGCTCGTTGGCATAGATTTGCCCACATTTCAAGCACCATTGACGCACGGTTTCATACGTCACCACGATCCCACGCTGTGCCAGAAGCTCTTCCACATCGCGAAAACTGAGCGAGAAGCGAAAATACAACCACACAGCGTGGCTAATAATCTCAAGCGGGAAGCGAAAACCTTTGTAATCGAGAGCAGCGGTATTTGTTTTCATGAGGCTATTTTAACACACTGTTCAGCTCTGTTTCCAAGTTGACAATACCCCTGACGGTGCAGAAGATTGCGTCATCGGCTCCTCCTTTCTTCTACAGTAATAGAAAAGCGAGACCCTCTTGAAAGAGTGGAAGAACGAGTGAGAAACTTGTTTGTAGTGAACCTGGAAGGCGAAAGGCTACCCCCTTGCAGGACACGCTCGCGCGAACGTATTCCAGATCTGCCGTGCGAAGGGGAAAAGCGCCTGACCGCAAAACCAGGAAGCTCGTCTGAACTCCTCTCTCACCTTTTTGCGCTCATCGATGCGGCTACAGCCCCGCGCCCCAAATTTGCTGATCATTTGCGATGAGTTTGGGATCAATGGTGTGTCCTATACGTGAAAGGGGATTGTCCCCTCTCCCACATCAAGTTTGAAGAGAAAAGGATACCATCTTATGCGTACCATTATCGAACATACGCTCGTCTCCTTAGACGGCGTTTCCACTGGAGCAGCCATCCCAAGATTTGGTGAGTACCGCGACGACGAGGAGTATAATAGGGACCGATTAGACCAGGCGCTCTCCTGCGAAGCGCTGTTGATAGGCCGCACGACGTACGAGCTGTTTGCCAAGAACTTCCCCATACGCACCGACCCGTGGGGTGAGAGGATCAATGCCATGCCCAAGTATGTCTTCTCGTCGACGTTGGAAAAAGCCGACGGCGCGCGGCTATGCCCAGGCAGTCCACGCGGCCACCGATGCCTATCTGGCAACGTTGACCGACGAGGATTTGGCCCGTGTGCTTGATCTGACCAGCGTTGGATTCGGGCAGATGACCGTCGGCGCCCTTCTCAATCGCATGGTGCTGGGGCATGTCGACAACATGACCGGCGAGATCTCTGTCCTCAAAGGCTTGCAGGGGGCCAAAGGCTACCCTATCTAGCGCTTCAGGAGCATACGAAAAGCAAACGTTCGCCAGCCGGATATAGCCATGAGTTGGTATCTGGCTGGCTTGGAAACGGCAGGAAAAGAAAAGGAAGAAAACGATGCCATATATTCAAACCAATGATTCCACCCAGCTCTATTATCGTGTGATTTGTCATTCATATTGTCCAATTTTGACGGCATATCGTTCAATGGCTAGTAATTAAGAATTCACCGCCACGAGCGGATCAACAAAAGACCGGCCCCGTAGGTGTAGATCCCAGAAGGAGCCGGGAGGAAATAGGATAAAGGAAGTGGGTGGTATCCCCCAGGCGAAGAGAACCACCCGCTTCATTGTACAGGATTGGACCCACTTAATTCTGGGATCTACAATTTGTAGATGTGAGAGGTCGAGGCTTGAAAGAGTCCATTGCTTTTGGGTCATCATTGTTCTCCTGTTCTTTCTTGACGTGTGACCATTTTTGGTCACACGTCAACAGGATTTTATTCTAAGGAATACTTTGAATATGTGTCACCCATGATACATTGCCGCATGATGCTTGAAAGGGGTGCGTACTCAAATTGGGCATAAACGCCTGGATACTTGCAAATGGGGAAAAATCCAGGTACGATTGGTGCATCGGCCCATTTCATCGTGTTGGAGGGAGCACGGTGCCCAAACGTAAGGGGGTTCAGCGTGAGCATACTGAAGACTGGCAGACCATTCAACAATATATACTCTGCCCGGAGCAAACGGCCTATGAACTCTTGAGACCTGTTGTATTTTTCGGTGATCCAGCGATTCAACGGGCACAAGAGACAGATGAGCCACGCACCAGCCTGGAGCGTAAAGCAGACGCTTTTGATGAGCAAGGCATGGTTAGCTTCTTCGCTTCCAGGCCGCGAGAACAGCCACAGGAAACGGCGCGGAGCCTATCACCAGATATGCGTCAGTTAATTGTCGATCTGCGCGTAGAAATGCTGAACATGTCCATCTGCGAGATTGCAGAAATCTGTGATACTCGTTTTCAGGGCGGCCCTCGCATCATTCGATCAAGACTGTGTTGGCATCTGGCCCGCCTCCATCAATCCAGATGCGCCGCTTCCCTCCCTGGAACTCCACCCCTGATCCGGCGCACCGTCGTCACAACATTGTGCAGCTTCATGCGGAAGGATGGTCTGTTGCCTCCATCGCCGAGTATTTGCAGGTGAGCAAACAGACGGTGTATACATACAACCCTGAAACGCTGGGTGCAGGAAGGGGTTAAGGGACTGGATGACAAGTCGCACACCCGCAAAGCACCAGGAAAGGTTACACTTGAAGTCGCCAATGAGATTCGCAAAAAGCAAGAGCATCCGCTCATTGGGGAATGGAGAATGCATGCTGCGTTACTCCAGGAGGGAATAGATGTAGGTGGGAATCCGCAGGAGGCAACCTCATCCTAATTCGAGGAGGACCATCTTACAGACCAAGCCTACTTGCCAATAGTCGTTGGTTTGACTTTCGTGAGGCGGGTTCCCCACATCCTACAGCAGCGATGCGACTTTCCAAGAGACCAGATCAGATGACTACCAAACAACAGAAAGAGGGACACAATGGAGACACCAACCCAAACCGCCCTGGTGCTCGCTGCTCAAGCAGGCGATCAGAAGGCGTTCGAGGCTCTGGTGGGCGCATATCGACGAGAGCTGCTTGTGCATTGTTATCGGATGTTGGGCTCGCTCTCCGACGCCGAAGATCTGGTGCAAGAGGCTCTGCTGCGAGCATGGGAAAAACGTGCGACCCTCACGAGTCCGCAATCCTACCGCGCTTGGTTGTACCGCATCGCCACCAATCTCTGCCTCAATCGGCTCAAGCGCGCTCCTCGACGGTTCTTGCCATCAGAAACCCACCCACCGAGCAATCCCAGCAGCCTCGCGCCTCCACCACTGCGGGAGCCGATCTGGCTGGAACCGTTTCCCGATGATCTGCTCGCCGGTCCTGGGGCTGATCCCGAAGACCGCGCGGAGAGGAGCGAACGCATCACCCTGGCCTTTCTGATGGCGCTGCAGCACTTAACGCCAGTGCAACGGGCTATTTTGCTCTTGCGCGAGGTGTTGGAGTGGGAAGCCTCCGAAGTCGCCGAATGGCTTCATCTCTCGGTTCCCGCTGTCAATTCCGCCTTACAGCGTGCTCGACGGGCTTTGCGCCAGCGCCATGTCGGAAGCGAGGCGCAGATGGTTCTGCCTCGCCTCCAGTTACAAGAACTTCTTGACCGCTATGTGACCCTCTGGGAACAAGCGAACATCCCCGGTCTCGTAGCGCTGCTGCGAGAGGATGCCTGGTTCACCATGCCGCCACTTCCCGTCTGGTACCAGGGACGAGCGGCTATCGCCACATTGTTCCAGACGAGTCTGTTTCCTCCCGGCTTGCAATGGCACCTGCTTCCAACTCGCGCCAATGGCAGTCCGGCGTTCGGACTCTATCGGCGCGAGGTTCTTGCAGACGACTATCAGCTTATTGGCCTGCTGGTTCTGGGTGTGGAGGGCACCCAGATTGTCAGCCTGGTCGCGTTCCTAGAGGTGTCCGGCCTCTCATGCTTTGCCCTGCCGCCCACCCTGCCACACGTACGCAGATCGATGGATGAGCAAGGCTCGTGACAGGGGTCTGTGGCGCAATGGAACAGAAAAGTGGTTTAGGGGAAAGCGGTAGAACATGTATCGAAAGCAGCTATTTGCGCCTCTTGGGTTCTCAGTGAAGGAAAAGACCTCAGAATCCAAGGGAGGGACATGACGAACGCAGAATGCTGAATTCTGAGCGTGACGTCGAGAGAACGGGGAAGAAGGTGCTCCCTCTCTTGCCTTTCATCCTCAAAAGACCCAGAAACGAAGCAGGCCAATCACAGCACCCGCCAGAATCAGCCACATCGAATTCGGTTTGAAACGCACCAGGGCTGCAAAGGCAAGTGCGGCTACCGCCCAGGTGAGGACATCCACCAATGCATGCTGTCCGAGCTGTATGAAGACTCCGGTCATGAGCGCTAGCGCTGCGGCATTCACCCCGTCCAGGAGCGTGGCGGTCCAGGCAGCCTGGCGCAAGCGCGAGGCCACCGGATGAATGAGCGCAATCAAGATAAACGAAGGCAAAAACATGGCCAGGGTTGCCAGCAGCGCCGTAGGCCAGCCCCCCACGATATAGCCAATGAAAGTCGCTGTGGTAAAGACGGGCCCTGGCGTAAATTGCCCGATGGAAACAGCATCCAGCAGTTGTTTGTCGGTCAGCCAATGCAGGTTTTGCACCAGGTCGGTGCGCAAGAACGCCAACAAGGTGTACCCGCTCCCATACACCACCGATCCCAGTTTGAGAAAGGTCAGAAAGACCACGCCCAAACTGATTGGCGCTGCCACCGCAGCAACACCAGTGCGCACAACGGAACCGAGCGGTTCAAAGATCGCCTGAAGGTTTGCTCCCACCAACGGGACAACGAGGCTGGTCATTGGTGGTTTTGTGTGCCAGTGTGCGATGAGGAGGTGCAGCAGACCGTAGAGTGCTGCACCGCCGAACAGCAAGAGCAACACATTGACACCCAGAAAATAGCATATCAACACCAGGACGGCGAGGCCCATAGCGAGCGGTCCTTTGAAGACCGTGCGTCCGAGATTCCAGATGGCGTGCGCGATAATGGCGACGACCACCGGTTGAATACCGTAAAAGAGCCAGCCGATCTGGGGCAACGCTCCATAGGTCGTATACGCCCAGGCAAGCGCCAGGACGATCACCATAGCAGGACCAATAAAGCAGGCACCCGCCACAAGTAAGCCGGGCCACCCCGCTCGCAGGTATCCCAGATAGATCGCCAGTTCGGTCGATGAGGGACCAGGGATCAGGTTCGTGACCCCTATCAGGTCCACGAAATCTTCCTCGCTTACCCACTGTCGCCGCCGTACCACCTCTTCGCGCATCATCGCGATGTGGGCGGCAGGTCCGCCAAAAGCGGTACAACCCAGGCGTAAAAAAAGCCAAAGCACTTCCAGAAGCGAGTGATAAGATTTCGGATGGTCTGCTGTTGATGCTTTTTCCTGCAATACTGGTTTCATAGTGCTTCTCCTATTCTATTTGTTCCTTGTTGCATCCTCACTCCATAGCCCTGACGTTGCGTTGGAGTTGGATGCTATCCCTCCTTGGCATACGGTGAGCAGGAAGGACGGCTTGAGTAGTGGGTCCATTGTAAGGAAACGTGCTTCCTGCTCACCATTGTTGTGCTGTGCAAGCGGAAACGATCATTTCGCATCGACCAGGGGTATCCCTGGTCGATGCTTCTCTTTTACAGCTGGAGCGCTGCTTCCACAAGGAAGCCCTGTGCTTTCCAATTGGGATAACCGCCATCCAGGGTACGCGCCTGGTATCCCTGCTCACGAAGCTTGGTTGCGGCCTGTTCTCCACGCGACGCTCCCTGGTGGTGCATGTTACAATAGGTAACCACCGGTCGCTCGCGCGGAATCTGTGAGAGCTGGCTTTCGAGGTTTCCCAGTGGAATATTCACCGCACCCTCCACATGACCAGCTGCATACTCTGCGGACCCACGGACATCAATCACGAGAGGGGGGACCTCTCCACGAAGGCTCGTGTGCAGATCGTGTGGTTTCACAAGATCACTAAGAGGCACGAGAGCCAGTAATGCAGGATCAGTGAGGATGGCCTGGAAGGCCGGGTTGGCTCGCAGGCTCTCGAGATCGGAATCGCGCTTGGACACTTCATAAAGGGTTGGTCTCAGGCGTAACGCCTCTGGCAAATGCTGCAGGGCCTTCTCAGGCTCGCCGTTTGTGGCATAAAAGCACACCATGTTATAGATGGCGACCCCGACCCCCTCATCTGGCAATGTGCTCTGGCGGACTGCCTCGACCAGGGCCTCTTGAAGCTGGAAGGCAAGCTGCTTTTTTCCCAGCTGAAAAGCGCATATGGTGAGCTGGTTGCATGGATACCAGAACCCATAGTTCAGGACTTCATTGCGCAATCGGGTTCCTTCCAGCCAGGCGTAGTAATGGGGATCGTTGAGTTCCTCTTCGCCCATTCTTTCCACCTGGGTGATGAAGGCATTGAAAACGTGTTCCGCCTCTTCTTCTATCGCCTGGAAGGTGGAGGTCCGATAGCGGGTAAATGCCTCGACGTTGATCTGGTGGACCACTTTCATGTCTGTCCAGTCAGGCGGTACCTCCCCTCGTTGCACTGTGGCCAGCTTTTGAGTCTGTAACGCTTTCCAGTGCAGCATATTTGCCAAAAAGTCTTTTGCTGCCCACACGCCTTTTGTTGTCCCAGTGTTCGGCGTACCTGTCGTGTTGCGCTCCGCGTCACTGAGATTAGCGATGAGGTGTAACTCTTGTTGACGCGTGAAGTGGAGGAGTGCGAGGATGTGGGGTTTCATTGGTGTGTTGTTCATTGTATGATGTCCTTTCATGGGAGCTACTCAACATGTGGCTCGACGCTTCCAGATACTGTTTGTGCAAGATATGCATGTATCTGCTCACAAAGAGCAGCGATTGCTTCAGGCCCCCCTTGAGGCGCTTCAGGCCACTCGCCGATCTTCCAGCGCCAGTACGCCTGTGGGGTTCCAGGATAGCGGGCCATAAGGTGCAGATGAAGATGCGGAACCACCTCATAGTACGCTTCAACATAGATTTTCTCCGCCCCTGTACAGACCTGGAGCGCTTTGCTCAGGCGTGCTATGCTCTGACCAATTGCTTGTCCTTCAGCTTCAGTCAGATCCGCCAGGCCGGGAACATGGCGTTTTGTCTTCAGCAAGAGATGACCCAGGTAACTCGGTCCTTCATTCCGACAGTAGTGATGCACATAGACGAGATGGTCTTCAAAGAGAATCCCGCCTGGAGTAGCAGGGAGATCCTGATAGGTGGTGCAAAAGGGACACGTATCCATGATTTACCTCCATACGCTGCGATAATCGACGGAGAGAGAGCATATTTTTATGCTCCTCTCATCGTGCGTCAGTATCCTATCGCCTGGGTGCCGAGATACTTACCACAATTTTTAGCAGCTTTTTCAACTGATGGAGAAGCAGGATGGTGACGGGGCGAGAAAGGCGGCAGAAGAGAGAGTGTGACACCCTATACGCTCGAAAAAATGTGTAAGGAAAGCTCCTCTCACGTGATAAGAGAGCAGATACGAAGAAAGGAAAAGCTATGCAAGAAATCATCGATCCTCCAGTGCAGCAGTGCTTACCTGGCGAACGGCAGTGGCTGCGGTCTGCCTTGCTAGCGGATCAAAATGGCATACTGACAGCGACACGTCTGCGCCTCGCTCGCATTGCGCGAGCACGAGGCGTCGAACCGCATGTCATCGACGATGTGGTACAGGAAACGCTGCTTGAAGCATGGAGTCATCTGGAGCGTCTCCACTCTCCAGCTGGTTTCCACGCCTGGATTGACGAGATCTGTCGCAATATCTGTCGTCGCGCGGCTCGTAGGCGTGAGATGGATCTTCTCCGGCATGTCCCATTGCTCCAGCCATCTGCTGCGATGGAGTATGAGAACGTCTCCAACGAGACCGATCTTCTCGCCGCTGATACACTTGATCCTTTTGAAGAACTCAGCCGCCAGGACCTGGTCCTGTTGCTTGACCGGGCGCTTGATGCGTTACCTCTCGAGACGCGTCAGATAGTGGAGATGTGTTACCTGCTTGAACTTCCTCGCTCCGAGGTTGCCGAGCGCCTCTCTCTCTCAAGTAACGCTCTGGAGGTTCGCCTGTATCGAGCACGCCGCCATCTGCGTCACATTTTCCACGGACCGTTGCGTCACGAAGCAGAAGCAATGGGATTGACGTTGGATGAAGCACTGGCCGAGGGATGGCAGCGAACCCGTCTGTGGTGTCCCCTCTGTGCGCGTCATCTGCTTGAGGGGTGTTTTATGGCAGCTGGAATTGAGGAGAGATCGAATCTTCATCTCCGCTGTCCTGACTGTGTTCGGCGCTACCATCAGGATACGGTCCATAGTATGGGCCTGGTCCAGCTCTCGGGGCTCCACTCGTTTCGGCCTGCCTGGAAGCGGACGATGCAAGGGCTGACAGATTGCCTGCTGCCAGCGCTCCACAAGGGTCAGCACTCCTGCCTGTCTTGTGGAGAACCAGCGTTGGTCTGCGTTGAAGGAAACGATACAGAGACACCTCTCTCTCCGTATCCCGAACGCCTTGGGATGTCTCCCTACCCATTCTGGATTCATATGCACTGTGCCCACTGTGGCAAGGACATAGGCGGACGTGGCGAGGTACCCTCCGTCGATCAACTGGTCTACTGGTCGCATCCGCTCACTCAGCAGTTTTTGCTGCAGCATCCGCATTGGACCAGTGAACCAGGAAGACTGGTAGAGTATGGTGGTGAATCTGCTCTCTACTTCCAGATCGCTGACGTGGAGAGCAGCGACCACCTGACGGTTTTGGCCCATCGTTACACCTTGCGTGTCCTGACCATCTCTTGAGAATGATCGGGTTGTAATGCAGCGGAACAGAAAAATGGTTGAAGGAAAAGCGGTAAAGCAGGCGTGAGGTCAGCGATCCGAGTATTAAAGGTACGAAAAAGGGTTCTGACGCAAAGTTAGTGGTAACATCTTCAGCACTCATGCGTAAATAGAGTAGCCTTCTATGATGATGAGGAAGTGAGGAGGATTTTGTTATTCAAATCGAGCTAGATTTTTTGTTACCATCCTGCCCCGGCCTGAAATTGACTCAGCTTCATGTTCATGATCAACAACTCATGCTCATGGTGAGGAGCACAAGCCCAGTTGTTTGTTGCCCTGTCTGTCAGACTGCCTCGCGGCAGGTCCATTGCTATTACACACGTACTGTCACCGATCTCTGTTGGGCTGACTTCCAGGTCCAACTGAAATTACACGTGCGCCGCTTCGTTTGCTCCAATACGATGTGTGCCCGACGTACGTTTGCGGAACGGCTTGGAGATCCGATCAAAGCGTATGCTCATAAGACCAACCGCTACGCTTCTCGTTTGCAAACCATTGGTCTCCTGCTCGGAGGAAATGCCGGTGCACTCTTGGCAAAACGTATGGGATTGCCTGTGAGTTCTGATACGCTCCTGCGGCTTGTTCGAGCACTTGAGGTTCCCGAACGGGCAACGCCTCAGGTGCTTGGAATCGACGATTTTGCTCTGCGTAAAGGCCAAATCTACGGCACGATTCTCGTCGACCTTGAACAACGGCAGGTGGTTGATCTGTTACCGGATAGGGAAAAGGCGACCGTTACAGCCTGGCTCAAGGCCCATCCGGGAGTCGATGTCATTAGTCGTGACCGTGGAGGAACCTATGCCGAGGCAGCCCGAGAAGCGGCACCTCTTGCTACCCAGATTGCTGATCGATTTCACCTTTCTCAGAACTTGGGAGAGACGCTCGAACGTATCCTGCGTCGAGAGTATCCGACCATCGAGCAGATCTTCGGTGGGACAGCTCAACGCCTGCAGCAACCTGATCGCTCACTTCCGCTGCAACGACACGAAGCAGACAAACACATGAGCCAGCAACGCAGAATGACCGTGTACGAGCGAGTCATCTCGCTTTCCCAGCAAGGGTACAACCAGGGTGATATTGCCACAGAACTTTGCATGAGCCGCAAGAAGGTGAGACAACTCCTGCAAGGACCGCCTCATCCACCTGTGTATAAATCTCGTCCCACGAAGCTTCTGCCATATATCCCTTACCTCACCCATCGTTTTACGGAAGAGGGATGTGATAATTCCTCACAGCTGTATCGAGAAATTCGGACACGTGGCTATGATGGCTGTTGTTCAGTGGTCACGAACTACGTCACGCAATTGCGTCAGCAGGCAGGCATGAAAGCGATGACAGGAAGGAAGCAAAGCAGACAACCCAAGCCACTGAAAGCCACGCTTCCAGCCCCAGGCCCATTGCGGTGGTGCTTCCTTCTTCCTGTCGAGCGCCTCAAGAAGAAGCAGCTGACACAACTCGAGAAGCTCTGTCAGGGTGCAACAAGATTTGCCGTCCTCTATCGCCTCGCGCAGGCGTTCGTTCATTTGCTTCATGAGCAGACTGATCGAGGACTGACGCCGTGGTTCAAGGAGGTTCAAAACAGTGGGATTGAAGAATTAATCAGCTTTGCGAAAGGGTTACAGCGCGATGAAGCGGCAGTGAGAGCAGGGTTGAGCTTGAAGTGGAGCCAGGGTTCTGTGGAGGGGAACGTCAATCGGCTCAAATTCATCAAACGAAGCATGTATGGACGTGCGAATTTTGATCTGCTTCGCACACGTGTCCTTTGTGCTGCTTGACCATCATGAAGAGACAGGTGTGTTGGATGGGTACCACTCGGCTGAAAGTGATTGTTATTGACGGGCTTACCACTAACTTTGCGTCAGAACCCGAAAAAGCACGCTAAGGATTTGCTGTATCCTCTTAACGTCTAAAGCCTCGCAAGACATATACAACTTGTCTATGTTTTAAGCACCATATCGCGTGCCAAATTGTGGAGGTATAAACGAACGTTATCGCCATCCAAGCTCTTAGCGTGGTATTCCGGTCCATTAATACTCAGAGGCCGAGGATCAATTAGGGGCCTTAGGGTTGGTCTTGAATGCCGTTATTCTTTGGAATACCACTTACACCCAAGGTACCTTAGAAACCCTTCGGACAACAGGCAAAGAAGTACTGGCTTCCGATGTTGCCCGGTTATCTCCCTTGGTCTCGCAGCATATCAATTTCTCTGGCAAGTATCACTTTGATTTGCCCGACCTGCTCGCTAGCGGTCAACAACGAGCACTGCGTACCCCAGATCAACCTGACGACGAACCATAAATGCTGCTTTTCCAGTGCAGATATCCCGTAACTACTCAGGTACCAGGCTCCCATGCAATGGGATATCCCTGCGGATATCTGCTTCTTTTTCATCTTTTACCGCTTTCTCTTAAACCGCTTTCCTGTTCCATTGCGCCACAGACCCCTGACATCCCCTGTTCACCACAGTACTGGCGGATCTCGGGAGACGTTCCACGCATGATGGAGATGCGCGGAACCCTGCGACCCATCAGTACTGTGGTTCATAGGTGAGATTGACAATGCCTTTCGAGAAGCTCTTTGTCGCAACAAGCTTCAATGCGGCGGTTTCGCCCTGCCGGAAGAGCTGCTTGCCCTGCCCGAGAACAAGCGGATGGATCGAGAGATCGAGGACGTCGAGCAAGTGGTGCTTGAGCAACGTCTCTGCGAGAAGACCATGCCCATAGATGAGCAGATCGCGCCCTTCTTGCTGCTTGAGCTTGGTCACTTCAGCGATCACATCGCCTCGAACAAGCGTCGAGTTGTTCCATTCGACTTGTTCCAGCGTTGACGAGAACACATACTTTGGCATGGCATTGACCCTATCAGACCACGGGTCAGGACGTCCCGGCCAAATCTTGGTAAAATCCTCATACGTCGTGCGGCCCATCAACAGCGCACCGCACGCCAGCGCTTGGCCCAATTCGTACAGCAGATATGCCTCGTCGCGGTAGGGAGAAAATCTGGAAATGTGTCGATCCCTATTCTCTTCTGAGATGGCTGCTCCTTCGAAAACGCCATCTAACGAGACGACGGTATGTGCGATAATGTTACGCATAAGATGGTGTCCTTTCCTCTTCAAACTTGATGTGCGAGAGGGATCAATTCCCTTTCACCTCTAGTGACACACAAGTGATCCCAAACTCATCGCAAATGATCAGCAAATTTGGGGAAGAGGACGGTAGCCGCGTCGATCCATCAAAAAGGCGAGAGAGGAGAAGAGGGGGTAGTGTTGCAAAAACAATGAAGAAAAGAAAGTGAGCGTGAGCGATCCTCTCAAATTTTCTTAGGCGGATCCGCAGTAGTTTACGTCATGTGAGCCAGCGCCTGAAAGACCTGGGTCATGGCATCAGTCCTCCCACCGTTGGCCGGTTGCTCCACAAACTTGGTTACTCGTTACACGTCAATGAGAAAAAACTTGAGGCCAGTGCAAATCTCCGGAACGCAGTACGCAATTTGCGTTTATTCAGGCTCAAAAGGAGCGATTTCAAGCCTCTGGCGCTCCAATCATCAGCGTGGATACGAAAAAGAAGGAATTGATCGGGAATTTTAAGAATGCTGGACGAGCCTGGACAGAGGAACCAGAAGCAGTCAATGCCCATGATTTTCCACAAGATGCTGTGGGAAAAGCGGTTCCTTATGGCATCTATGATATTCTTCGCAATCGTTGGACCGTTTATATTGGTTCTTCCTCTGGTACACCTGAATTCGCAGTTGCTGCCCTTGCTCGTTGGTGGGAAGAAGAGGGATGTATCGCTTATCCTGACGTCAAGCAGATCCTCATTCTGGCAGATAGTGGAGGGAGTAATGGATGCCGACCTCGCATGTGGAAACGACAATTGCAAGAACACTTCACTGATCGCTACGGCTTGACCGTCACCGTCGTTCACTATCCAACAGGCTGCTCCAAGTGGAATCCCATCGAGCATCGTTTGTTCAGCCAGATTAGCCAGAATTGGGCAGGAATTCCCTTACGCAGCTTTGAGACAGTGCTCAACTACATTCGTGGAACCACCACTCAGGCGGGATTGACCGTACGAGCGAGCCTGCTAGAAGGGGAGTATGCCAAAGGCCAAAAGGTTTCCGATACGCAAATGCAGCAACTCAACATTGAGTTTGCTGAGGTCTGCTCCCGATGGAACTACACGCTTCGACCTCGCCCCCAGATTTTGTCTGAGAGCGATCTAGAACCAGAAGTTTTTTTTAACAGACCCTATGTATCTCAGGATGATCACCAAACCCAGGTCGTTCTGGGCGTGAGAATTGAGCCGATGTCGGAGACGCCTGTTTATCGTTCTCAGATAAACGTTCAACGTCTTGTGGGTTCACCCCTGTACCTCCACTCCCGTGGAGGGCCAATCACCACAAGAACGTGCGGTTCATAACAGGCGAGAGTAAGGAGGAAACTATGACAAGCGAAGAGAACATCAGGTTTATCGGAGATCCAGTCATGATGATGGTTCTCCTCTTGCTCGGTTGCTTTTCCGCAAGAGCTATAGACCATCATCCTTTCCTTTGCAAGCTTTTCTTTGGCCAGGCTTGCTGTCAGTAATTTGGCCAAATTTTGATTCTTACGCAGGTTCGCTGATTTTTGAGAATAGATGAGGTACAAGGCAAAAGAACGGACCTTCTGTTGTGTACGTCTTTGCTCATCTTGTTTTTCTGCTTGCTCTCTAGCAGAGAAGGTATCCACGTGAGGAGAGAAACTAGGAGGAAGCTGGTGAGGGAAGGAAGCGGTGAATGAGTTGCTCAAGCTGATCTATATGAAATGGTTTAGAGATGAGAGCGTCTACAGGCAAAGATAACTCAGGCCATATGTTAGCTGCCGTGAGTAGTACCATGTGCGGCGGCGCGATTCCCCTTGCGCTTGCTTCCTCACGTAACCCTTGCACCACACCAATCCCCCCCATAATGGGCATCATCACGTCCGTGAGCACAAGCGCTGGCCAGTGCTCACGGGCGAGGTCGAGCGCTTGTTGACCATTAAAGGCGACCAGTGGCTGGTACCCAAGGCCCTCGACCACCAGCACCAGGACTTCGGTAATCGGGATGTCATCGTCAACGATCAAGACGATGGGTGATTCATATATTTCCTCATGCAAGTGTTACATCCTGCTTTCTTAGTGTCGCTCTTGCTCTGAAGGAGAACTCCTCTGTGGGGGGGGCTCCCTCCGTTGGATTGCTGCTTGCTGCTCTGCTAATTTGATCAAGATGTCCCGTTCCCTCTCATTGGGTGTCAGCGCACGCACCCCCTCGGGCGTCGTAATCAGAAAATCACGGAGCGTTTCATCGTGGGTGGAAAAGCGCATCTTCGGAACGGAGAGGATGCGATGGAGTTTCCCTTGATAGATGAGGTGCTGCATAGACACCACATTTTCTGCAAGCACCGTTAGTTCATTCACGGAGAAATCCGGTTGCGTGATGATACCTTGCGTTGGCTCTTTGATGGCAAGCAGCGTCACACCCCGTTCACGTAAGAGACTCAGGAATGCCGCGAGATAATCGGGAACACGTTCGGCTCCACTGCTCCTTTGGATGGCTCGCTCCCATTCCGCAATGCTATCAATGACCAGACGCCGTGCACCTATTTGCTCTAATGCCGCAAGCACCTCTGTGGCAACATGATCGGGGTCCAATTCAACCGGATCCCAGTGGTGGACGATCAATCCCCTCCTCGCAGACAAAGCGTGCTGTAATTGTTGGCTCCACGCAAAGCCCTCCGATTTTTGAACCAACTGATCTGCTGTCTCTCGAAAGCCGAGATACACTCCCGGTTCTCCCTCTGCTACGCCAGCAAGGAGAAATTGGAGCGCGAGAAGTGTCTTGCCCGTTCCGGGACTCCCAATCAGGACCGTCCCTGTTTGCCGGGTCAAGCCACCGCCAAGCAAGGTATCAAGTTCGGGCAATGCAAAGGTCGCTCGTTTTGCTGGCGTTGCTGAGAGCGTTTTCTTATTCCAGCCCACCTTGAACGGGTGCCTGAGGCGGGTTTCCAATCGAGGGAAAACGTGTACCCCTATCTCGTTGAGCGCCAAACCGTGGAGGCCTGGTAATGCCGCTTTCCCTCGTACTTTGAGCACCTCAAGCGCCCGATGAGTGCGCACGCCGAGCAATGTATTGTAGAGCCCGATGAGCACATCCGCAGTGGTCATCTCTGGAAAGAGCGTTGTATCGCGGGGATCGGCCTCCGCTGTGACGAGTGAGGTTGTGCCCAACATACTCAATTGTGTTCCAAGATCGTAGAGAAGGCGGCGGGCGGCAACAAAATCGGTTTCCTGGCCACGTAACCCTTGAAAGCCATCAAGCACCACGACACTCGCCTTCATACGATGCACTTCTGTCACAATCGCCTTCCCCGTTATGGGACCTTCCGGTGGGAAAAATTGCTGCAAGCTGAACACTTGTACAGTGCGACCAACGAGGCTTGGCGCAAAGAAGCTATAGGAACGCAGATGATCTAAGAGCTTTGTCGTTGGTTCAGACAGTGCTGTCAAAAAGAGAACTTTCTCTCCACGCTGAGCTGCGGCGAACGCGATCTGACTGGCAAGCGTGGTTTTCCCACTCCCAGGTGGTCCAAGAATAACCGTTAATGCTCCTTTTGGAAGCCCTCCACCTAACACCAGATCCAAATGAGGGATCCCTGTCGGCTCAAGTGGTGATGGTGGAGGAACCATCGGGACCGATGTGGCATCAGAGGGGAACGAATCCATCATGCTCTCTTTCTCACTCGACAAATATAGATACTACAGTATGTCACATGGTTTCTCATTTGACGAGAGGACAGTTGCTTGCATCACGTCCATGCGATATGATTGACGTCCTTGAAGCGTGTCGCATAGAGAGAAAAATGCATCAGGTGGTCTCTACCTCTTTTCTGATTAACTCATGTGCGCCATAGTCCACTCGGTCTCATTTTACCAACGTAGTGGCTCATACGCACTCTTTCAACAGACCACTTTTCGTATCAGCGAGGTTGCATATGAACCAAATTTTGGGTTCTCCGTCATCTTTCGTGCAATAAGATGCTGCCTGAAACCATTAAGTCTGACAGATTGGCTAGCTGAGCGAAGAGCGGCAGAGCACTTCCTGTTTATAGTTGTGCTTAGTACGGAAGATGACGGAGAACCATAGAAAAAAGTGATTTCCACTAATGCATAGATATTTATAAGTGTATAGACGAGAGAACGCACCATTTTTACAACATCATTTTCGCTTATCACCTGAAAGCACGCGACTCTACCCCTAATGACAACAACGTAGTGCTACTCCATATAGAAGCCTTTGCGCTCTCCTTTGACCTCTTTGAGTTTCTTCTTGACCTGCTCACGGCTCACCTGGACATAGCGAATGGTGGTCTGAATGGCGGGGTGCCACTTTTCGTCACATGGCCCAAGGTAGTAGGCCAATTCTTCGAGCGACCACCCCGCAGCGCGTGCGCGATGGGCAAAGTCATGCCGCAGATCGTGAAACGTCACGTCGGCGATGAGTTCGTACTCAGCCGCACATGCCAGCGATTTGAGCTGTTGCCACCACTGGTGGACGCCGTCCTCGCTCCAGCGCCAGCCGTCGACCTCTCCAGCACTCAATCGCTTCTTGGCACGCTGGCTGGTAAAGATGGAGGCGCTCTCCTTGCGTGTCCCCTGCTCCAGGTAGTCATGGAGCGGGCGACGAGCGCCGTTGGTCAGGTCGATGCTGCGTGTCTTGCCACCTTTATGCCCGACGGTGATCATACCAGCCTTGCCAGTGACATACACCTGGTCGAGCTGGAGCCAGGACACGTCACTGACCCGGCAGCCTGCCCAGTACCCTAATGCAAAGACGGCCTTGCCACGTAGATCTGCCTCGCGTTCAATGAATGTATGCTACGGCTGCACAGGGTGATGGGATTCAGGAAACGTAGGTAGGCTGTACAACCATAGCATAGAGGATATGACGGAGAGACAGAGCGACCAGTCACAACTTTCCAAGGACAAGGGGAAGGGTTAGGGTGAGTGAGTAGCCTGGACTGCACCCTTGATATAGGGGAGGAACACCCCACGCATACTCACAATGAGAATACGATCATGAGCGGTTATAAGCGTCAGGTGAGCCACTCAAAGTGGATCAGTGAGCACAACAATGGGTAATCTCACTGGTAACAGTGGTAACTAGCTCACAATGATTGGACTTATTCTCATGGGCCTTGGCAAAATGATGCGCCTGGGCAGGGTTCACGATACTGACCGCGTATCCAAGGCGCGCCAGGAAGGTCGCCAGAGTCAGCCAGGAGATTTCTGTGGCTTCCATAACGACAAGCATGCGATCTGGCGCGGGCCCCCGTCCTAAGAAGTCGCTGATGCAAAGAAGAGAACCCTTCCGGAGTCTGTTCAATGGTCATAGGTTTGCTTGGCTTCTGTTTTGGAGCTTGCCAGGCAATGGTCGCGGTAAGAGGTGCAATATCCACGCCGACGAAAAGCTGATACTCAACAACCTGTTCACACGCTTGCATGGTACTCTCCTTTCGTACTGTGATTTGACAGAGGTTCTGTCCTCTTAGGATGTTTTATCGCCCGAAAAGAGCCGGGGCACTTTATGGCACAAAGAGGCCTGTAACCAGCGTCCCTTGCAAGCCCAGTGTCCCGCCAGTGCCAAGGGATGTAGTGTGAGCATTCATCCCGATGAAACGTTGCTGATCGAATTGCGTCAGCTCCAGCACGAATGATAAAGTGCTCTTGTTCGCTGTTTCACACGAAGCAGGGATCCTTCAGGCCGCACATCAGCAATGTGCTGAGGAATACGCTCAGGGAGGTGAGCAATCACTTGGGTCAGGGTCAGCACCGCCTCGTGAACGCGTTGGAGATGGAGGGCGTGCTGATATCGCAGTGAAAGCTCATGGAAGACAATCACCATCCCACCGACCTGCTTCTGCGCATCATACAGAGATGAGCAGGAGAGAGTCACAGCAATCCTCCGCCCTTTGGTTCCTCGGTAGCCTGGGAGGCAGGTTTACAACATGCACATTTCGCGCTTGCATCCAAACGCAAAGGATGGTTACCACTTCCTGGCGGTCCACTCCACTTGTCCTGGCAAGCGAACGCAGAGCACACTCTTTTTCTCCGTTGTTGACTTTGCCAATCCATTCTACAATGGATGTGAGTGTAAAGCAGGTAATTGCCCTGAATAACTACCCTCTCTAGGCCGCTGAATGGATAAGAGCGTTATCAGCCGCACAACACGGTGTCAGGACTCTCACCTGAAAGGTGAGTCCACGACAGGTATCTCTTCGGTTGTCCTGGTGAGTGTGAGGAAGGAACGCCATCTCATGTCTTTGTCGAAACAGCATCCTTCGCAGGAAAAGAGAAGCCAGTCACTGCAGGGACGCGAGGCAGCTGATGATCGTTTCCTGGCGGTAATGCAAGAAAGTACAGATATTTTTTGCATTCTCACTCCCACAGGCGAGATGCAAGAAATCTCCCCCAGTTGGCACGCCTTTACCGGGCAAACGGAGCACGATGGTCTTGGGCGAGGTTGGCGAGATACCGTATATCCGGCGGATCAGCCACAGATGGAAGAAACGGTGATGCAATCGACCGCGACTGGACGAGCCAGAGAGATAGAGTGCCGCATTCGTCGGTATGATGGCACCTACCGACTGATACGCGCACGCACGATCCCGGTGCGCACGATCGGCGGGGCTCTTCGCGAGGTCGTTGTTTGTGGCACCGATATCACGAAGCAGGAACTAGCCGAGCAGATGAGCGAAGCAGAAGTGAAATTGGCCGTAGAAGCCTCTGGTGTGGGCGCGTGGAATTGGGATCTCGTCACGAATCAGATCCAGATGACAGATCAAGGGAAAGTGCTTTTTGGTCTCTCGCTCGATGATCTGATGACGTATGAGCGCTTCCTGGCACTCTTGCACCCCGATGACCGCAAGCGCGTCGAAGATCTCATTGCACGCGCTCTGATAGAGCAGGCCGACTATTGTACAGAATACCGCATGATTTGGCCTGATGGAAGCATGCATTGGCTGGCAGCCAGGGGGCGAGGCTGCTTTGATATCCAGGGCCAGCCGACCCACATGATTGGAACGGTCAGAGACATTACAGACCAGAAGCAAGCGGAGGAAAGGATCACGACCGTTCTTGAAAGCATTACCGATGCGTTTTCCTATGTTGATACGCAATGGCGCTACACCTATGTGAATCGCGGGCTGGAAAAGATGATCGGAAAAAAGCGGGAAGAGGTGGTGGGCCGATACTTTTGGGATCTGCTTCCTGAGCTTCTTGGCACTCCATTCGAGCACGTGTACCGTGAAGCCATGGCGACGCGGCAGACAAGGCATATTGAAGGATTTCATCCGAGTTTCCAGCGATGGTTGGATATTCACATCTATCCAACTCCGAATGGGATTTCCTTTGATTTGCACGATATCACCGAGCGCAAGCAAGCGGAAGAAGCTTTGCAGCAGAGCGAAGAGCGGTTTCGCGGGCTCGTTGAGTCCAACCTTATTGGGATCACTGTTTCTGATCTCTCTGGAACTATTCAAGAGGCCAACGAGGCCTTTCTCAAGCTTGTGGGCTATACGCAGGAGGATATGGCAGCAGGGCAGGTGCAGTGGGCGACTATAACTCCTCCGGAATATCAGGAGCGCTCTGCCCAGGCGGTTGAGGAACTGTTGACAACGGGGATGATTCAGCCGTTTGAAAAAGAGTTTATGACGAAAAACGGCAAGCGCGTGCCAGTCCTGGTGGGGAGAACGCTCTTTCATCGGGAAGGGGCGACCCCGTTAGTGATTGGTTTCGTCTTAGATCAGACCGCCCACAAAGAAATCGAACGGCAAAAAGACCTCATGCTCAGCATGACCAGCCACGAGTTAAAAACGCCGCTGGCCGCGCTCAAAGGGACGTTCCAATTGCTCCAACGGCGGGCGAAACGCCTTGGCACGAAGGCCGACCACATGTCTCCAGAAGTGAGTGCCTTCCTCAATGATCTTTCGGAGCGTCTGGCAGTTTCTGCTCGTCAAGTCGATGTGCAAACCCATTTGATCAATGATTTGCTGGATGTCTCGCGCATCACCGCTCAGACCTTGAAGCTGGAACTGGAGCCTTGTGATTTGGTTCCCATTGTACGCGAAACCGTCGAAAATCTGCAGGTGACGGCACCTGAACGCTCGCTTCTGTTTGAATTGCCGGAGCACACCACAGTCATGGTGCTTGCCGACCGAGCTCGGATCAGCCAGGTGGTGACGAACTATCTGACCAACGCGATCCGCTATTCAAGCGCAGATCAGCCGATCCACATTGGACTGACCATCCGAGAGGGCGTGGCTCGCGTTTGGGTGCGAGACCACGGACCAGGCCTCACCGAAGAGGCTCAAAAGGAACTGTGGCAGCGCTTTCACCAGGTCAAGGGAGTACCAGTCCAGAGCGGTTCAGGGAAAGGGTTGGGCCTGGGTTTATATATCTGTCGTACACTCATCGCCCAACATCACGGAGAGGTGGGTGTAGAGAGCACGCCTGGGGAGGGTTCTACCTTCTGGTTTACCTTGCCCATGGTCAAATGAGCGCGAATACAGACTGCTGGTCCCACTCCAGATGTGGAAAGCGTCGAGTGGCCTCAATCCCTGATAACAAGTGGCTTGCCTCTTTTCGCACATGCGGGAAGATAGCACCTTGAGACCAGTGTGATCCCGCGGGTTGTGCAAGCCTCTGTCGGCGAAGTGTGGCAGATTGGGTGCTAGCATATTGGACTCATCTAGTATGCTTCGTAGAGATGCTCAGATGGACATAAGCAGAGTGGCTTTGCGTTTCCTCTGTCACAGAGAGGAGCGTGACTCCACTGAGCCTACAAGTGTACAAGGAAAGCTCGTCCGCTTCGGCAGGTGAGCACCGTGCTCAGACTGGAGATCTTCACACACAGGAGCAAAAGACATGGAAACGACAAAGGAGTATCCAAAGCGGAAGGGGCTGAAGTCGGGAACGAGGACAGAATTCACCGTCATTGGGAAGATCAAGCCAGGTCACGAACAAGCGCTGCGCGAGGCTATCAAGCGGAGAGCCGCCGATCCCCGCCGAATCGAGGACGCCAAAAAGTTCGGCACGATCCATGAAGCCAGAGTTACTCTTATCGACAACGATACACGACTCCTGTTCTGCAGCAGCTTCGACGGCACGTGGGATAGATACATCGATGACTTTGCTGTTGCCGACAATGCCGTCTCGCAATCATTCACGGAGTTCTGGTCGCATGTCGAGGGCTATCCGGGCATCACGGACCCGAGCATCAGGGACTGGTTAACGGCGCACCAATATGAAGCTACCGCTTATGATAGTAGCTATCCCGAGCCCACAGTCAAGCAGATCTGGAAAGCGCTGGAACTGCAGCACGCGTTCCAGCAGGTGCTCGACAACCCTGAGGCTGAGCAGGCGCTGCAGCACCCGGCGTTGAAGCCGCTGCTTGACTTGGCAGCGACGTAAGCGGGAGAGTAGCCCAATCCGATAGCAAGCAATCGCTTCCCAACAACGCCTGGGACAGCGACACCAGGAGGGCCAACCATGCTTGAATTCAACGACATCCAGAGCGGCGTGCTCCACCCTCGTCCGATGCCGTATGCCGCAACGTACATTCTGCTTCGCATTGACGATCGCGCCGCCGGGCATCAGTTGCTGAAGCGGCTCACACCCGCGATTGCCTCGGCCGCCGATCTGACTGGCCCTGCAGGCGATGCCTGGGTTGCGGTGGCGCTTTCCACTCACGGCCTCAAGGCGTTAGGCGTTCCCCAAGCATCGCTGGAGAGCTTCTCACCGGAGTTCCAGCAAGGGATGGCGGCACGCGCCGCGGAACTGGGCGATGTGGGCGAGAGCGCTCCTGAAAAGTGGGAGTGGCCGTTGGGCACCTCCGAGGTCCATCTCGTGATCGCTGCGCTCGCTCCTGATCAGACGCGCCTGGCGAAGGTCCTCTCTCCTGCAAGACAGGCCTACCAGCAGATGCCTGGCGTGAGGGCGATCTACCGACAGGACTGCTATCAACTTCCCACGGGGCGCGAACCATTCGGCTTTCGGGACAGCATTGGTCAACCGGCGATCGAGGGGAGCGGTCTTACTGGGAGCAATCCACAGGAAGCTCCGCTCAAGGCGGGGGAGTTTATCTTGGGGTATCTCGACGAGGCGGGGAGGCTGCCTCCACAGCCCCAGCCCGAGGTGCTGGGCCGCAATGGGTCGTATGTGGCCTTGAGAAAACTGTATCAAGATGTCGCTGCGTTCCGCCAATACTTGGCGGCACACACCACCAGCGCGGTGGAAGAAGAATGGCTGGCCGCCAAGATGATGGGTCGCTGGCGTAGCGGTGCGCCCCTCGCACTCTGTCCAGAGTATGATGACCCAAAGCTCGGTGCCGACCCACAACGCAACAACGATTTTCTCTACGCTGACGATGACCCCAAGGGCCTCAAATGCCCGCTTGGCTCGCATGCACGGCGCATGAACCCGCGTGACCAATTCAAGCACGAGATCACCCAGGTCAATCGTCATCGCTTGATTCGCCGCGGCACAGTCTATGGCCCGCTCCTTCCAGAAGGGGCCTTGGAGGACGACGGAGCTGAGCGTGGCATCATCTTCGTCTTCATCGGGGCCTCACTTTCGCGGCAGTTCGAGTTTGTCCAGAGTGAGTGGGTCAATCAGGGTACCTTCATTGGGGCACCCAGCGAGAAGGATCCGATTTGTGGGCCCAATGACGGGACGGGTGTGTTCACTATTCCCAAGCAACCCATCCGCCAACGTCTCCACGACTTGCCGCAGTTCGTGACCAACCGTGGCGGGGAATACTTCTTTCTGCCTAGCCTGCGGGCTTTACGGTGGCTGGCGGACGCCGAGTATGTTGCCGAGGGAGGAGGTGGAGCCGAGCGCTAGCCGAGGCCCAAACCGATTCACGACAGTGTTGACCCATACTTCTCGCATTGATGGCATACCACTGGCATTGCCAGTGGTAGAAATTGGCGAGGAAGGAGAGAGTGATGGAGAGGATGGCGGTTCTTTTCCGCAGCAACTCCGGCGCCAAGCCAAACCCGGTCAAAGGCTTCTCTACCGCCCTGGCGATGTTCCTGCCCCTGCTTGTTCTAACCATGCATGGTCAGCGTGCATTTGGTGTCCAGGTCATGACCGGTGCATTGCTTACCTCATTCGGGGACGTCGGCACATCGTACCGCACCCAGGCATGGTCGCTGGGAATGACCGCCGTTGGCGGCGCGCTCATGACCGCACTGGGTCGACTCATCGGTGGGTTATGGTGGGAAGAGATCGTGGCGATCTTCCTGGTGGTCTTCATCAGCGGACTCCTCTCGGTGTATGGTCGGGCCGCGGCTGTAATGGGAGTGCTTTTGACGATCCCGTTCGTGATCTCGCTTGCGAAGCGTAGTGGTCCGGCAACGGCGCTGCCAGCGGCGGGAGGCTTTCTGCTTGGTGGGGCGATCTTGATGCTGTTGGCGCTCTTGTTTGCATGGCTCCAATCACACCGGAGCACGCCGAGAAACGACGTGCGACCGAACAGGTCACAGCCACCACGCACCACGCTCCCTGCGCACCTCACGTTGACCTCCCCGCTACTGCGCTTTAGCTTGCTGCGTGCAGTGGGAGCTGCAATTGCAGCAGGAAGCGGCTGGACCGTGGGAGGGTTGCCGTTCTATTGGGCGGCCCTCACTGTCATTATCTGTACCCAGCAGGATCAGAAGGTCTCGCTGATGATGGCGCTACAGAATGTCATTGCGACGTTCCTGGGTGCGCTGCTGGCAGCAGTAGTGATTGCCGGTGTGCAGAACGCATTGGTAGTAGGGCTGATCGTCGTGGCGATCACGTTCCTGGCATTCACCGTAAAAGACCTGAACTACCTCCTGCACCTCTTCTTTTTCACGGTCCTGCTCCTGCTGCTCATCAGTATCGGGACGTCAGGTCAGTCCCTTGCCGTCTGGCGAGTGGTAACCATCTTGATCGGTGTATGGATCGTCCTCGTGATTACCTTTCTGTGCCACAGGAAGATGCCGCCCACCTTCGACCCAACCTATGTCCAGGGCGTTGTAAAGCCGTTCCTCTACAGCTCCATCTATCAGGGCGAACGGCCATTGCTTCCCATGATCGACCTCTCTCTGAGCAAGGAGGCGGCGATGCCAGCCCACCTCGTCGGGATGCTCTATGACAATTGGGAGCTCAATATGGAGGAGGAGGGACTTACGGTCTTCATCCAGGGGTACCAGAAGCGCGGACCACACAACGAGCGAAAGAGGATCTACTACTCGGCTGTCACGCCGGATCTGTATGGTCCGATGTACTCGGACAAGATCAAGCGCTTCCTCGATTCCCTCTTTGACAAGCAAAACGAAGGCAAGCCACTGATGCACCAGTACTACCAGAGATACTTTGACCTGTACTGGGACCTTCACCTTGGCGTCACGGGGGACGACATTCCGCCCGAGGTCAGGCTGATCGGCCAGAGCTTTGTGGCTGTCGTCAGCTTCCGGTACCCGATCTTGCAGGTCGTCCATGACAACTACATGCGTGTGCGCCAGCTTCGTCAACTCCTTAAGGATTGGATTGACCAGCGGGTGCAAGAGCTGATCGACGGTCATGTGCCCAATCCCGAGAAGACTCTGGTCTACTACTGGATCAAGAACGGCGCGCTAGGGGAGAACTTCAGGAGGAAGGACATGGTCTTCGAGTGCTTCCATAACTTTCTTGCCTTCAGCCAGTGGGGCAATACGCTCTATAACATGATGACCCGCTTGCAGGCAACCAATGAGGACCCGGCTGTCCGCTCCTGGTTTGAAAAGACGATGAAGAGTGCTCCCGATGAAACGGACTACTCCGCATTCAGCAGGCTGGACCGTTTCGTGATGGAGCTGTTCAGGACCATCTCGCCCAACCGCGGCAGTACCTCAGTGCTGCCTGCTCAGGAACACGCTTTTGGCACTGGGTTCACTGGCCCCAGCACCATTATTACGCCTCACCTGGAAACCAGCAGAGACCCTCTTCACTGGAACAATCCCAATGACTTCGACCCGGACCGCTATAAGCAGGCTCCGACGAGTGAACAGAACGACGAAACTAGGTGTAAGCAAGTTGGGTTGGCTCAATGCCCCTTCAGCAGGGAGGCCTTTGGAGTCAAGGATGGACGGCAGGCTTTGATCACCAACAGCGCGTTTGGCGCAGTGTACGCACGTGTCGATGATCAGACCTATCCAGTGTGCGACGATGCCGGATATGCGCCATTCGGCTTCGGGTATCGCCGTTGCGCGGGTGAGTTCCTCACCATTGGTTTCTTCAAGGATCTCCTAAGAAAGGTATGGAGCGAAAAAATTACCTTCACCAGGCTCAACATCGACCCCGCTGAGTTGGTAGCAGTGGGACCGGCAACGGTTGTGCCGGACAACATTGGCTTCAAGAGGGCGCAATAACAGGTTGTGTTGCAAGAAATGGCAATGATGGGGTACTGCACTGTCAAGTGAGGTTTGCAACAGAAGAACATATCTGTTCTCCTTGAAGCTCAAGAATATCCATGCAAGGAGACACAGATGAGAGAGCGCCCTCACAAATATGAGATGACCTTGAGCGAAGAACAACGCTTCGTGTTACAGCAATTGCTTTCTGGCATCGAGCTGAGAATTCCCATCAACCGACACGACAACGAGACCGCAGCATGCGCCGCTTCACATCCCCTGGTCATGCTCAACGCTTTCTCTCTGCCTTTAGACCCATCTCAGACCACTTTCGACCACGACGACATCGGCTTCATGCGTCAGCATCTCGTGCGCTCATGCGGGAGCAATTTCAGACATGGAACGACATCACCAGCATGCAGCAAGCTGCGTAGCGAACGCAATGCCCCTTACCTTGCACTTCTTTTTCTCTTCATGGGCCCTTTTTCAGAAAAACGTTTTGCTCTGATCAATAAGTTGACAATACCTCAAGCAGTGCTCAACAGCCTGGGCCATTCTGGCTGGCAGTCCTTGTTTTGTTGTTAAGCATCCACATGACTATATCCCCATTATAGAACGTCACGCGAAAGACATGATATTGGCGGCCAGGATTAAAGACTGTAGGCTGTCCACCATTGTATTGTCCTGGGAAAATTTGATTCATAGATCCTTGAGGAATGGTCACTGTATAGGTATCCAGGATATGAGGATGCTCATTGAGGAGTTTCAGCTTATCGACTTCATCTTGTAAACGTTGCCGCTTGCGTTCCGAAGTGATCTGCGCCGTCGGCCAGTTTCTAATAAATATTGGTTGCTGAGTATCTTGCGCCATTCCTCGATAGAGAGTACTGTAGGGACCTCGAAGGACGGTCGCTGTTATTTCATATCCATGAAGATGGATCTTTTCTTGTGGCACAGCAACTACCTATAGCAAAAACAAAAATATCACGAGCTCCTCATCCAGCACCTACTTTTGCCTCCTGGCTTGCAAGCTCGCCTCCGGGAAGTGTGTAATATGTGTGTGACACCAGGCATTTGCTCGTAGTCACACACATATGACACCCGCATTTGCCTTGGCTTACGAAAGCAGGCTATAAGTAGCTAGAAGCAGACAAAAGCGTATATGCATATCTACATATGCACGCAGCGAAAATTCCTCTTCCCCTGAGTTTGGCTGTCGTCACTCTCATGAAAGAGAGAAGTGAAAGCTGTTTTCCAAAGAGGTTAACGTACGTATGCAAACGCTACTCCAAAATACTGTCCATCGCCCCTATCCCTTGCCCGATACGTGCTGGATCATGACCCAGACCTGGAACGATCTGCTCTTTTCACACTGGCCAATTAAGCCTGCTCAGTTGCGACCTCTGATTCCGCCGGAGCTGGAACTGGACACCTACGATGGCGAATGCTGGGTTGGGGTGGTTCCCTTTAGCATGGCACATATTCGCCTGCGCACCCTCCCCGAGTTTCCCGCAAAACCAACTCAAAGGATGCTTTACCTCTATTGGTGGCTTTTATTACAACAAAATGGCTCAGACCAGATGTGGTATGTCCACATTTGGGTAAGTTCTCGATAACGGGTATGTGAACATCAACGATCTAAATCCTGTTCTTCGTCCTCATCTGCCAACACGGACTCAAACACCCCTCGATGTAAGTACAGGGCAACGACATCCGCAGGAGTAAATGCATCTGCAGGCAAAGCCGTGAAGAATAACTCGTAGACCACCCCGCCGCGTGTGGTGTCAACAGGAGCCTTGGTTGAGGAAAGACGGGGAACGCTACAAGACGAAGGCTACGGCAGATAAGACAAGGATGCGAGCAAAACAAAACGTCTCCTCGCCAGTAATGCAACTGGCGAGGAGACACATACGAACTACCGAAGAAAAGGGCGGGGACTAATGATGTGGTGTTGGTGTCGCTGTTGGTTTGCCCGTCGTCCCGCTACTGCCATGATCGGTTCCGTTAGTGCTTCCGTTGCCACTATTGCTGCTCCCAGGGGTCCCTTGCTGGGTCGGCGTATTCGCTTTCACACAAGCGGAAATGGGATCATTCGCGCACGTTTTTAGCGTCGCTGCGATGTATGTATTGAGTGTCTCGTCGCTAAGTTTCGCGTTCGCGGCGTTTTTATCCTGCCCAGCCAGGGATTGAGCGTAGGTGAGTAGATCCTCAATTTCGCCATATCCGAGCGCATGCTTGAGCCCTTTGTAGGTCCCGGTATGCAGCGAACAGATCAGTTGAATGCTGGCGCTCTTGCTATCCGTGCTCAGTGAAAACTTCTTGGCCAGATTCTGGGCTTCAGAGAGCCCTGGGCAGTCATTCTTCTGATCACCTGGCTGATTGTTTGTCGTACTCGTCTCGCTCTTGCCGTTCTGATCTTTGCCATGTTGTGTCGCTGGCGTCGAGGTCTGGGCTGGAGCAGTGATAGATTTTGTGATATTCTGTCCCATTGGGGTTGCTGCGAAAGCGGCTGTCCCGCCACCAACAACCACCGCGCCCAGCAGGGCTGTGACGACAAGTTTGCCTTTGAGGGCTGCTACGATGGTGCTACCAATACTCATATGTCGTACCTTCCTTTTGTCTCAAAAATAAGTTCAATCAGTTGCACGTGTTCTCGATGAGCGCATGGTAGGAGAGATGTTCCCCTCCACCTCTCCTACCATGCGCTCATCGAGAACACGTGCTGAGCAAGATAAGGCCTTTTCTGGTGCCTGCTAGACTCCTTACCTGCACTTGCGTTGTTCAGTTAGAGAGTGGTCTTTTTTTTTGTTTTGGTTACGGCCTCCATCCGAAATAGTTCTTTTGGGGACACCTTTGGACACAAACATATGCAGATCCTCGACGAGTTGTGCCTGCTCGGAAGAGCGTAACAGACATTTCTCCCCCTCCCATAACCACGAAGAGCAAAAAGACAACTAGAAGAGTGTAAGAGCACAGCATTATTTAGAAGGGAAGAGACGCGTATGGTTTCCTGGCCATGGTCATCGGAAATGGTGACTTCGGCACATGAGGAGCAGAACATGGTATTTGATCATCTCCTCAGTTCTGCCAGGCAAGGCGAAGGGGAGGCACTTGGAGCGCTGTATCGTCACTTTCTCCCAGGAATATTTGGGTATATCGCCGCCCGTGTTCCTGACCGTTTTGTGGCGGAGGACCTGACATCCGAGGTCTTTTTAAAAATGGTTGAGGGAATTCACCGGATCAAGGCCAGAGAAGAAGCCGGTGTTGCGGCCTGGCTTCTGGGCATAGCCCATAATATCGTCGCTGGCTATTATCGTGGGCAGGAAAAACAGCCTCCACTTCTCTCATTGACACCAGTGTACGAGATGAGCGAACAGCATAACTTTGACGGCCATGCCTATGCCTTGCCAACACACCATCCCGAAGATGATCCTGTCCATGTCTTTGAGACACGCGATGAGTGGCAACGTGTCGTACAAGCGATGGAGAAGCTGACCGAGGAACAACGACAGGTGCTCGTTGGTCGATTGATTCTGGGATATGATGTCGCGACAGTCGCCAAAATGATTGGGAAAAAGGACAATGCCGTGAAAGCACTGCAATTTCGTGCATTACAGAGCTTGCAGCGCTTCCTTCATCCACCCACACCAGACAAGCAGCAAACGGAAGGAGCCAAAGCGCCCCGGCGTCGCAAGGTATCCAAACAGGAGAAACGATCATGAAAACCCACGCAGACGATCTCAATCAACGCCTAGAGCAGCAATGGGCACAAGAGCACCGTTTCGAGAACGCTGAGCTCGTCACTCCTGCTGGCCCTGGCAGTACAAAGGATGAGATCGAAGAACTGATCACTGTGGCACAGTATGTGCGCAGTCATCCTGCACTCCAACCCGATGGTGCCTTCGCCCAACGCTTAGAGGGGCGAATTCGTGCTCGCGCATATACTCTCCAGCAAAAGCGAGCCACTGCTCCATGGTGGCGGTTACACTCTCTACGACCATTGGGCGTACAACTGGTACTGGCTGCTGGGGTGTTCCTTTGTCTCGTGTTGGGTACAGGTGTTGCGATGGCGGCGCAGGGAGCGACACCCAACACTCCGCTGTATGCGGTGAAAAGTTGGGTACAGCAGATGCAGATAACCTTCACGACATCCCCGGCAGACCAGGCTGAACTCCGTCTGCAGATCGCACGCGATCACCTCTCTGGCTTGAAGACAGTGGCGACCACCTTGCAGGAAGATGCCTATACCCGTGAACTGACGACCCTGGAGCAGCAGCTTGCCACGGCCTCTCACTCCATTCACGCCGTTCCAGCTGGCAAAGACCATGATCGTCTCTCCCAGGAATTCGCAGCGCTGCAACAAGATGCGCGTCAGACGTTACACGCGCTATTGCCCTCCCTGGAGCGTCCAGAGCAAGTGGCAACCACGGCAGCGCTGGAACAGTTGGGCGAGCAGGTCACGCATCTGCAGGCCGTCTCGATCATCGTCTCCCTTCCACCTCATGCACAGACAACACTTCTGCTGACTGGAGAACACTTTCAACCAGGAGCGCAGCTCTGGCTGAATAATCAGCATGTAAGCGGCACAGGGACGCTGCAACATGGGACCTATGTGTTTCTCGTCGATTGGAACAGCAAGCAACCAATCAAGACAGTGAGCTTACTTAATCCCGATGCGACCGTGGTTCAGACAACGGCGATTACGGTCTCTCCTGCGTCAAGCGGTGGTCAAAATGGGAATACGAATGGACAGGGCACAGGGAAAAATGGTCCTGACACGACTGGCAATGGGGACAATACGCATCCTCATGGTCCTGGCGATACGAATACTGGTGGGGGAAAACCCAGTGTGACACCAACTCCCCATCACTAGGAGGGATGGAATGACGCCATCCAGTGGATCACAGAGAGGATACATGAACGGTTAAAAGAAAGGCACACATCAGGAAGAAGATATGGAGAATGTCATGGTGTCGCAGAGAAAGCCAACGAGGTTCTTGCTCATTGTGGAAGAGAGCGAAACAACATGGAAGGTGCTCCAAAGAGCGATAGAGCAAAAAGCGAGGTATCTCACGCTCGTTGCAAAGACGAGTGAAGAGGCCATCCGCTTTGCGCGCAACATCCAGCCATCGCTTGTTCTCATCCAGTATCATCTTCCCGATCTGAATGGGATAGAGGTATATCATCGCCTCAAAGCAATAACACCGGAGAAGACCCTACCCACTATCGTCATCGTGAAAGAGGGCGAAAAGGTGCGTCATGAACCCCTTCCAGAACTTCATCTGCTTGAAGAGCCGTATTCTTTGGACATGCTGCTTCAACTCTTGAAACATCTCTCAAAGGGGTAAAACGGATTTTTGCCTCTGAAGACGTGCATATGGAAGCACTCAGCAACCATTCCAAGGTTGGTTCTCAAACCAAAGCGGGGAAGAGCTACGTATCAGTAGCTCTTCCCCGCTTTGACCATGCGGGTGCTCATTCCTCCTTTTTGTGAGATCAACAGGAGCACTAGTGGCTCAATGCACTCAAGAAGGTTTTGGTCGGTGTTCCAAGACCGGTGATATCATCATAGCTTGGGGTTGTCTGCAAGCTGAGCGTCTGATTCATCGTTCGCAAGGCATAGGCTGTGCCAGCGCTTGCATCGACACTATTGACATAGTTTGCTCGCACCACAGCCACGGGAGATACCGGGCTCACGATATCAGTGAAGGAAGCGGTCCCTGCCAGGCTATACAAGAGCGGGTTGGCAAACCCATGGGGGTGGCCAGCGGCCTGATCTGCCAGGGCCATAATGCCCGCCATAATAGGCGATGACAGGCTCGTCCCACCAATGCGATATTCCGCATACTTGACTGATCCATCAGGGAATGTTTGGGTCTCGCCGACCAGGTAGCCTGTGTTGGGATCGCCAATGGCGGCGATATCGGGGATCGCACGACCAGTGCGTCCCTGGGTATGAAACACCGAAGAGGACACGACACCCTGCTGATACGAGGGCTCGGAAAACAGCGTACTGACGCCACCGCCTGATCCGTAAATCCAGTCTCCAGGCGGAGTGGGTGACCAGGTTGAGCCTGTCCACGAGGCCGTGGTGCTTCCCCAACCAGTTTCAAAGAGGTAGTTGTTGTTGGCACCGACTGCCAGGCTGGTTCCACCAACGGCGGTAACATATGGGCTTGAGGCAGGCCAATCTGTCGTTCTGTACCCTTCAATGAGCGACTCATCACTATTATCGCCAGACGAAAAGTAGATGCCAATGCCCTCAGCGACTCCCTGCAGGATCGTATCTTCAAAAGGTTTGATGTATCCAGCAGGTAACAACTCCGAGTCAAAACCATAGGAGTTGGTGACAATCGAAGCCAGTTTCCGATCAACCACCTCATTGAGGGCCGCGTCGAGATCCTGGAAGCTATTAGGTGCGCCAACGTACACGATGTTGGCCGCAGGTGCCATACCGTGAACAGCCTCGACATCCAGGGTCTCTTCGCCATACCACCCTTGCGGATCTTGCTTGAGCCCAGCCTCGGGATGATGATAGGTGCCAGGAGCCACAACTTGCGAAAACTGGCCTGACTTCATGGTTGGTAGCCCACGATTGGTCGACCACTGGTTGACATCCTGGAGAATGGTCGGGGCGGCAAACGCATCGATGATCGCCACGGTCTGACCACTGCCGTCATAGCCAGAGATCCCGTAGGCTCCCTTGACCTGGTCGGGGGTATACCCACATGGCGCATAGGGGAGGGGACCCGTTCCATATGGATTGGTGAATCCGACTGCCTGTTTCTCATTCCAGTATGTTGAACAGGGCTGGGCTGACACGAACGCGGGTGGAGGGGGCGCATTCCCATCAACGGCATGGTTGGTATGGACAAATTGGGCGCTGTCATCAAGACCAAGCACCCCCGTCACCACATCGGCAATGGAACCTGGGATTGAGATAGTGGAGGAGGGTGAGCGTAGGGTTAGCCCCTGAACATTGTACATGCCAAAGTTGGCACTAAACGCAGCCTCTGCCTGAGCTACCGTGCCTTCAGCCGAGACATACCGGTTGTTCGTAGGGGCATACACAACGTTGAAGCCCTGATTGCGCAACCAGGACCGAACCGCATTGACCTGCGCCTGTGAGGGCGCGAACTGCTGACGGAATTGGGCGGGGGTGAGGTACTGCCCATACGATGGGTTATGTGGATCGGAGACCGCCTGAGCAAGTGCCTCAACGGCGGACGGATTATTCCAGCCAAGGTAGAGGCGGAAACCAACAGTGTCGTTTGGATTAGCGGCTTTCACATAATTCTTTGCGTTTGCCCATGAGGGGATACTCCCAGCAAGGAGTGTGCGCCCTGAGGACGCTGCGCGGACCGAGGGTCCGAAATTGCCGAACAATGCAAAGCAAGCGAGTGAGAGCGCGATGGCAATGGTGAAAAGACCTCTTCTGGTTCTCACGTCTTTCCTCCTGTCTATGGAAGACAGTGCTAAACAACCTGAAAAAATAAAGCTTCGAACAATGTATGCGATTGAGTTCTCCGTACCCTCCTATGAATCGACCAACATCTATATATATGACGAAACGGCGCAGTTCTCTTTTGATAACATATAAACACAAAATTCCATCATACACTCTATATGCACTGCGCTTCGTGAAAACACGCTATTCCTCAGATAGAGCACAAAACCGAGATCCCTGTCAGATTTTTGGTCTTCTCTTGCCCTCAAAAACCATGAAACCCGCTCTCCTGAAATCTCAGAGGGAGTGGGTTTCATGGGTCTCTTCGATTAGAAAGGTGTGATACCATACCCATACGGGAATAAGGCACCCGTGCAGCCATTATTCTGATTACAGGGTTCTTGCGTCACCGCATTCGGCCAGGTATAGGTCAATTTTCCTTGAAAACCGTAATCGCCAAACAGGACATCGGTGATGCCTTCGCCTTCCGTTGAGCCGATCCACGAGGCAACAAATGCCGAGGATTGGTTCAGCTGGGTATTGATGATCATCGGACGTCCCGAGAACAATAACACGACGCACTTCGTGACGCGACTGCACACGTCGGAAACCGCCGTTGCGTCGCTGTTGCTGAGTGCCAGGGTATTCGTATCACCATTGCCTTCAGCATACGGCGTTTCCCCAACCGCGACGATTCCAACATCTCCTTTGTAATTTCCCTTCGTGCGTGTCCCAACGAAGTTGAGTTTCACCGAAGATGACAGTCCTGCCTGCTGGATGGCCTGCCAGAGCGTTGTTCCAACAGTGGTGGTCCCGCTTCCCCCCTGCCAGGAGATTGACCAGCCACCTAACTGGTAGCCCAGATTATCCGCATGGCTGCCTCCCACCACCAGGGTATAGCTCCCGGTTTTTGATAAGGGGAGGACACCGTTATTCTTCAACAACACTTGCGATTCCCGCTCCGCCTGCCGTGCGACCGCGCGATGTGCCGCCGACCCCACATTCGGAGTATAGCTGCGATTCGTGGAGGGTTGCGTAAACAAGCCTAGGGCGAACTTCTCCGTCAAGATGCGCGTGACCGCATCATCAATACGGGACATCGGAATGTTCCCTGCCTTGATTTCGGTATCGAGGGTGCTGATGAAGGTTTTATACTTGTCCGGGACCATCACCATATCGATGCCAGCGTTAATCGCGGTACGGACGTCATAGTTATAGTCCGAAGAAATCTGGTCGATGGCCTGCCAATCTGAGACCACGAAACCCTGGAACCCTAAATTGGGTGTACCGTAGCTGTCTGTTCCCGTGCCTTTCAGCTTGGTTGTGATCAGATACTGGTTGGCGTGGTCTTTGAGTCCATTCCAGCTACTATAGGAGATCATCACCGAACCAACTTTGTTTGAGACCGCTGATTGATAGGGTGGAAGATCAATGGCATCCAACTGCTGCTCAGAAATCTGCGCATCACCCTCGTTAAGGTACGGTGACCCGGTCCCCCAGGCAGTATGACCATCGCCGATAAAGTGTTTTGCCGTCGCCAGGATATTGGTCGGTCCCAGCGTGCCATTCGTCCCCTGGAAACCCACGATGGCAGCGGAGCCATCAGTCGCATTATCGGAAGGATTCTCGCTATAGCCCTCATACGTGCGTCCCCAGCGAATATCCTGTGGCGTACACACACATGGCGCAAACGTCCACCGGACACCAGTCCCTAACACCTCGTCACGGGTCACCTGCTCGACCTGGGTGATCAGAGCAGGATCATGCATCGCTCCCAACCCGATGTTATGTGGAAAGAGCGTCGTGCCATACACATTGTTGTGTCCATGGACCGCATCAGCGCCGTAGATGAGTGGAATACCCAAACGGGTCTGGAGCGCGTAGTTCTGGAAATTGTCTACCATATCTGCCCACTGCGTGGCGCTACCGCCCGCGCCATTCGGACCACCACCACCACCGCTTAACACCGATCCGATAAAATAGGTCGTAATATCGGTTATCGAGTTGCCAGCCTGGGTAAAAGCGTTTTTCTCGACCTGGGTCATCTGCCCCTCTTTTTCAGGCAGGGTCATTTTCGAGACACAGTCACTGGGGGAAATGCATCCGGGAGACAGAGGAGTGAGCAGCAATGCTGTTCGAGCATTTGCAGCAGAGGCTGGTAATACCAATTGCCATAGCAGCAATATCACAATCACAGGGAGAGTTGTCGTGGCGAAGCGCCTCGGGCGGCAATGTTCGAGGAATTTCAGAGCGAAAGATGTACGCGTACGCATAAACATCTCCTTTTCCTTGACCGCTGATCAAAACGTGACGACGGTGTACCGTTGAGTGAATGCGATTCGACGCTTACGATTGTTTCTCCCACATTTCAGCAAGAACAGGTACTCTGGAGAAGAGGATGACGGAGAACAACGCCGTATTGTTCTCCTCCGTCACACACGTTTTCCCAGACCTGTTCCCTTACCCCTGCCGAAGCGGAGGCATGGGAATCGGCATAGCATAGGTTTGACCACCCACACCGACCCCACCTTCACACGTATTCGGAGGGGTGGTACAGGTGCCTCGCGATGAAGGACACTCGGCAGCCCAGAACATGTAGCCCAGCATCCCGTTCGTGGTCCCCGCTCCATTGGGTGCCACGGACTGCACATAGCTGCCAGTGGTATCAATGAGTGACCCACTGAAGTGGTAACATTCTGGTTGAACGGCCCCGTTGGCACTGGTAATATAGAGACCTCCTGTGAACTTGGCTGGAGCAAGTGGGGGAATTGGAGGACTATATTGTGGCTTGCCATCAATATGTTCTTGCCAATTGCTCTCGGCGCTGCTCGCACTCGTTGGTTGTCTGCTCGGCACCATGGCATTGGCATAATCAAGCACAGGCGTAGAGGTCGTCAGCCAGGACGTGGTTGCCTTAGTCACGAGTCCTATCAGCCACCGATCGCCAGCAGCCAAGTCAATGGTCAGGCGCGAGGCGGGGTTATTGCCCGTCGCATCATAGGGCTCTACGGAGCGATAGGCATCGATGAACGCTTGCAGTCCCGTCAGGTTAGGAGAACTTGACTCTTCATAGTCGATCTCGATGCCTACTCCCAATTGCTGGGCAACCGCTGCCGCGTTGAGTCCTAACTGAGTGGGATTGGTGGTAAGTGCCTGATTCCAGGCACTGACATAGGTAATTCCGCCAATGGAGAGCATGACGCGGATATTGTGGCTCTTGAAATAGTTCACGATGTCTGCTGTCATGCCAATGGGAACACCCTGCGCTGTCTGGGCATCCGTCGTCTTGTTGAGCAGCTTGAGTGGTTGGACAAAACTCAGGACCACCAGATTCACAGAGGGGATGCCATCCCCCCGATCAATCAACCAATGGTTCTTGCTGTCGAACTCGGTCACACTGCGCACGGTACCCCAGAGACACGCATCGTTGCTACAATGCCAGGTGCCGTAGACTGATATGGGAGTAGAAGTGGCGCTTGCCATGTGGGGCGCGGCTTTGCTAAGAGGGACGCGAACAAAGAGAAACAATAGTGCCGTGAAGATTCCGAGAAAATGGATAGCAACCTTCTTGCTGGTCATATCTCCCTCCTCATGGGACACCTCTATGCTGGCTGAACGTTCGTGACCTCAAGCGCAGAAGAGGTCCTGCTGCCTCGCGTGCAAGACCTCTTCTGCACTATGTGCTGCTTTAGAAGGCTCCAGTGCCGTTTGGTGTCCCCAGGCCAGTCGGGCCATCATAGCCCGTTGTGGCGGTACAGAGATAGGAACCGCCGCAACTGCCATTGCTGCCACTGGTCACATCATACAAGCTCCCGGTGTGACTGTAGAGGGAGGAAGCGGCATTGACGCTACTCGCATTGCCAGCCAGACCATATACGCTGGCAATGATGGGAGAGGCAACGCTGGTGCCGCCAAAGACCATCCAGCCAGATCCCTGACCATAGGTATCATAGACCGAGACGCCGGTATTTGGATTGGCAACCGCCGATACATCGGCAACCGTCCGTCTGGCACACCCACTATCGCTCTGCCAGCTTGGTTTGGTGATGTAGGCACTGCACCCGCTTCCAGCACCACTCCAGGCGGTTTCCGTCCAACCACGTGTGGTGCTGCTCCGGCTGAGCGAGGTGCCACCAACCGCAACCACCGTATTGTAGGCGGCAGGGACCTCTACACCATAGCCACCGTCACCAGAACTGGCGGTGATAATATGGCCAGGATGGTTGTAGTACGAGGCAGAGGACGATTCCCCGCTGGATTCGCTGCCACCATAGCTGTTGCTGACGGCATTGGCACCCAGGCTGACGGCCGTATTGACCGCTGTTCCCAGGTTGGTGAACGAATTGGAGGACGCCTCCACCAGCAAGATGTGGCAGTTGGGGCAGATGGCGCTCACCATGTCCAGATCGAGCGCGATCTCTTCTGCCCACCCACTATTCCCACGTGGATAGTTGGTACCACCATTCTGGTCCACCTTGCGGAAACAGCCATTGGCTGTCGTACAGGCAGGCAAGCCAAATTGGGAGCGATACACAGCCAGGTCTGATTCCGCGTTGGGATCATTATAGGCATCGACAATGGCAATGGTTTGCCCACTACCCGCTGTTGCGGACGGCAGGTTATACGCAGCTTGCAAATCAGCGGGGTTGAGCCCTGATGGGCTACTGGCTTTGGGGGTTAGGCCCTGACTTGTACTATCGACCTGAATGGCACTACACTGGGCAAAGCCAGTAGAGGCGGTCGTACAGATGTGATGGGATCGAAAACCGTTTGCGGTCTGCTTGGCAAAAGCAGGTGCGGAGAACGCCAGGATGGCGAGAGATGCGGCTGTTGCCAGGCAGAGGAGACGAAAATACTGTTTCATCTGCATCATCCTTCTCTTCAAGAAAGAGGAATAGGAGAGCTCGTGCATCCATTGCGCAAGCCCAGGCGCTCCATTGCACAGCTTGCTCACACAAGAACACACAAGAACACACGAGACCTCAAAACATGCAAGAGAAAAAGAAGGCCCAGGCAGCATGAAGTGCGAGGCGGCTTCCTGCCAAAGATATGCACAATTCCTCTCTGTGCATTTATCGAGCATACATTACAAATACATAGTTATTGCTGTTATATATTTGTTGGCACTAGATGCTCTTAGCTAGAAGTATACGAATAAATAGACAAATGTCAATCCTTTGTTCAGCGATTGTCTTTTGATTTTGGTAAAACATTCTCTTCACTCTATGACTCTTTCGTTTATTACCTCATCTCTTCCAGCGTGAAAAACACAAGCTTGGAAGTCCATCCCGTCCCAATTCGGACTATTGTGGGAGAAGCCGTAACCAAAGCCATGCCAAATACAACTTGTATTTTATACAGCCCATCTCACGTTCGGCCCAGCCGTCGATCCCTCATACAGATCCTCTCCTCTCTAGCGAACTTGGCCACACTCTAAGGGCACAGGGGCACACGTTTGGACCCAGAATTACTTTGCCATCGATTCCGGCAGAAGGCCCGGAACGGAGAACAGATCACCAGTCAGTGGTCACAAAGCGGCCCCTCACCACCTCGCACTGCGCCCATTGCCTCTTCCTTCCATCGCCAAGACGCCTGCTCCCCGTCGCATGCCTGCTGAGCCGAGGAAGACACAGCCAACGGCCCATCCATGGCGATTGTCTGAAGGAAGAGATGATGAGGACTATCAAGCTCGTCTGATTCAGGCCTTTCCCTTACGAGCTGTGAAGAAAACTCGGGCGAAAAAGAGGTTTTCGACGCTTTTAGCCACATCAGTTCTCTTCTTTGCGGGCATAGTGGCTCTGAGTGCCTGTGTGGTTATCATGGTTGTGGTTCCCAGCACAACGTCGAAGCTCCAAGCGTTGACGGTCTTTCTTATTGTCTGTTCCTATGTTCTCAGCTTCCTGGTAAAACGCTTCTTCTGGGCAAGACAACAAAAGTATCTGACGATGTCGCAACTGACCCGTGCGGTCCAAAAAGCAGGATCACCGAGACAAGAAGAAGACATGAAGCATCTGGCATTGATCAAACAAGATACCGCAACCTTTCTGCTCGCACTGAACACGAAGAAAGTGAAGAAAGGTGCATGCTCGTGAAAAAGATTGCCGCATGCCTCTTTTTCTATACCATGTTGATCGCCATGATCGTCGTCACCCTTCTTAAGCCAGGGCAGCGGGAGGGAGATCAACCTGCGTTCCTGCATTCCGAATGGCCTCAAGCCCCCGGGTAGAGACCGCTCGCTCCTGCTCAAGACGCGCAAGAATGTCTCCTCTGGTGAGCCAACCAGCACAGCCGAGAAGAAAACACTCCTGGCTCGCCTGTATTCCCTGTGTGACAGAGAACGTGAGCGTTCGCTGGAGCAGCAACCATCAGGTCAGCATGTTCTCCAGGATCCACCGGGTCTGGTCATGGTAGGTCGTCCAGTCGCGACGTACCATCTCAAGACCAATGTCGTCCTGGGGCGGATGTTCCCTGTTCGTATCGCTCATGCATCTCTCTTCCTGGGAAGGGTCACCGTAAAGGTCGATCCTTTTCCGACGGTGCTGTCTACGGTAATGGTTCCCCCATGGCGTTTGACGATCTCCTGCACAATGTAGAGTCCCATGCCCAGGCCGGGGATCGCTTTCTGCCTGGGACCAGTGGCCCGATAGAAGCGCTCAAAAATCTTGTCGCGCTGCTCTCGTGGGATGCCCAGGCCATGATCACGGACACGGACCGTGACCGTCTCTTCGGAGGTACTCAAATCCATCTCGACCGTCTCTGAGCCGGGAGAATACTTGATGGCATTGCTGATCAGGTTGGTGAAGATCTGTCCGAGCCGGTCGCGGTCCCCGACCAGTGAGCGGGGGGCGGCACCTCGCACCACAATGGTATGCGTCGTATGTATCTGCTGCATGGTATCGGCCACCTCGTGAAGCAACGCGTCAAGATCAACCGTCTCCTGCAGATACTCCAACCGACCTGCCTGGATCTTGGAGACATCCAGTAGCTCTCCGATCAGGCGTTCAAGCTGCTTGACAGGTCCCTCCACCCGGGAAAGCGCTGTGGCCGCCTCGTGCTGGGATTGCTTTTCCAGTCGTTTTCGCACCAGTTGGGTCTGCATCTTTAAGGCGGCGAGCGGGTTCCTCAGTTCATGGCTGGCCATGCTGATAAAGTCATCCTTGCGTTGTTCCAGTTCCTTGCGCGCTGAGTTATCCAGCACAAAGGTGATTGCTTGGAACGGGTGATGCTCTAAGAGGACCGCACCTACGAGCACGGGAAGACGACTGCCATCTTTACACACATACTCTTTCTCATAGGGCGTCAGCGACTGCTGAGCGTCAAGTTCCTGCTGGGCCTCTAAGGTACGAGCCAGATAGTCTGGATGGGTCATGTGCGTCCAGTTCATGCGCCCGGCACGCAGGTCTTCTCGGGTATAGCCGGTCATGTCCAGAAAGGTGTCGTTGGCGTCCACAATCTGGCCGCCTTCGCCGACAAAGATCCCGATAATGTTGGAGTTCATCAGGATGTTCGCGCGCTCCTGGCTCTGGCGTAAGGCTTCCTCCGCCCGTTTCTTCTCCTCAATGTCGGTGTTGGTGCCAAACCACTTGATGATCTGGCCTCTTTCATCACGTACCGGCATGCCGCGGGCTAAGAACCAGCGATACTCCCCGGTCGTCCCATGACGCAGGCGCAGTTCCGTTTCATACACCCCGCCGGTCTGGACGGCGCGCTGCCACGCGGAGCGGACGCGTGACCGGTCCTCCGGATGCAGACACTGCATCCACCCCTCCCCCTGGGACTCTGCGGTGCTCTGGCCGGTATAGTCGCGCCAGCGTTGATTACACGAGTCCTGAGAGCCGTCCGGTTGCGTGGTCCAGACCAGCTGGGGGATGGCATCGATGAGGGCATGGATTTCCGCTTCGGCGCGCTTGCGCTCGGTGATGTCGATGCCGGCGATGACGAGGTACGCAATGTGGTGATCCGCATCCCTATGGGGAGTGATCGCGACCTCCAGGTGACGGTCCAGGCCTTCTCTGAGGTGAACCACCGCCTCGAACCGCACGGTTTCTCCCCTGCTGGCTCGCGCGATGGCGGCACACAACTGCGCTTGACTGGCCGGAGCACAGGACCACCACCGGGTTTGGGCGAGCGGGTAACCAATGACCTCCTCGCGTCGGACGCGCGCTTCCGCCAAGGGAACCTCATTGATCTCTAGGACGATCCCCTCGGGGGTCAGCACGCCGATTCTGCTATACAAGCCATTCAGGTCCTCGATGGAGAAACTCTCGCCCTGGGGAACCGGCGCCTCTCGTCGGGCTGCGGCTCTGCCCTGCTGGACCTGCACCATCAAGCCCCCAGCCGTGGGAGCGAGTTGCGCGTGCAGCCAGGTCCCCGTCACGGGAGACACATACTCCACTTCGGCGGGTGCTCGGGTCTGTCTGGTCTGCTGAACAGCCTGGTAGAGTGCGGTGCTCACCAGTTGGGGAGCACCGCGCCACAAGGGCTTGCCCACTACGTCCTCTCGTGTGGCGCCGAGCAGGGCCTGCGCGCTCGTATTGGCATACACAATCTTTGCGGCATCATCGACGACAAACAAGGCCCCAGGAAGCGTCTCAAGAAGCGTGAGGAGCGTCTCACTCGACGCAGGCGTGAGACGCTTGGTCTGTTCGGTATTCGACATCGTGCGGTAGCTCTCCCTTTCACGTACCCCCATCCCTGAGAACGAAGACGCATTCCTGCTCTCACCTCAAGAAATCTATTACAATGATGGGTATTGTCAACTTCATTGAAATTGTAGAGCTTATAGAAGAGAAACAGGTCTCAAAGTGGGGATTGCGCCCTTTTTCTTGCCTTGGTTGCTCGAGAATTCTGGTTGATGTGGCATCGACGTGGTGAAAGCTCATCAACGATTTTTTTTAAGTTGACAATACCGATATATACCTGCATGTGGCTCCGAAGTGCTTTACCTGGCAAAATTATAGAATGATAGTGGCCTTCCTACAAGGGCCATTTTATATGGAAAGTACGGAGCCATTTTATATGCCAGGTTTTGGAACTGGTCTCTCTATGGCGAGCGTGCCCTTGGCCGGAGAGGTGCGTTCATCCCCCATCTGTTGCGTCTGTTCATGCCTTGGTCCGGCTGCCGAGAGTGGGACGACAGGACAATCAAAGAGCGTGCGGGAGGTCTGGCTTTCCGAATGGGTACAGATAGCGGCCGGAGGGCCAGCCAGCACGGCCTGGCCTCCCGGCAATTATGCCGAAGCTTGGCAGACGCATGGCTGGGACGTCACCTGGCTGACCTCGGAGGAGCTACACCGCAACGAACCACTGCTCAATCCTGCCATCACCGCCGCTCTCTACGTCCCGTATGCGACCAGCATCAGGCCGCGCTTAGCGACCAGGGCATATACAGAGGCCGCCCGTAAGCTCGGTGCACGCATCTACGAACACACTGAGGTCACGGGCATACATCATACCTCAGGCGCGATGACGGGAATACGCACGGCCCGGGGAGAGACCATTGACTGTGATCTGCTCGTGATCGCGACCGGCGCCTAGTCCGCGCAGGTCGGTACCTGGCTTGGCCTGACCATCCTCGTTTTCCCTGGTCGCGGCCAGATCCTATCTCTTAAGTAGCCAGAGACGCCGCTCAAGCATACAATCCTGGGCAAAGATATCTATCTCGTACCTAAAGTCGATAACACCATCTACGTTGGCGCAACGAGGGAGCAGGTCGCTTTGATCGAAATCTGACTGCTGGCGGCCCGGACCAGGCCATGACGACTGCTCTTCTTATGGCCTCTTCGTTCTCATAGAGGTCAGAGTATCTAAAGATGAAATCTGTACGGTAAGGATTCTGCGACAAGCTTTTCGCCAAAACTTGCTCGTTTCTACCTGTAAAGTACTGAAAATAACGTTTTAAAAGAGGAAACTTGACCGAGTACAGATATTCTATGATTGGTAACTCATATGAACAAGTGTCTCACAAAGGTCATATTCAGTCTTTCTCTGCTTCCACGATGCGGCTAGTCACCGGGGAAGACAGGACAATAGATGTCGTAGACTGACCATACTGGGCGAGATGGTCGATAAGCCTCTCCAGATGGCTCATTGAGGAAACAGCCACTTTCATCAGGAAGGAATCCTCACCCGCTACACGATGGCATTCGAGGACTTCGGGAATGTCCTGTAATTGTCTCCCAACATACCCGCTTCGCTCTCTCGGGGTACTCATTCGTATAAAAGCTATGATTGACAGGCCGACCCTTGCCAGGTCAATCTCAGCCCTGTAACCGATAAGAATTCCCGCTCCCTCCAGTTTGCGAACGCGCTCAATCACAGCTGGTGCTGAGAGCCCAACGCGCTGTCCTAGTTCTCTGAAAGACTGTCGGGCGTTTTCTTGCAACGCTTGGAGGAGCTTCCATCCAATGTCATCGAGGAGGGAATCATCATGCTGTAAAGTCATAGAACTTTTTTCCTTTACATTTCTTGCTTATCACGATGAAATATCTGTCATTTCTCCTGTATTATTGCATATTCTCCTTCTATACTGAGTATAGACAAGCAAATCACCGAGAAAATGACTCTTTTGTCAAGCAGAGAGAAGTTTCTCCCATTTTTGAGAACAATGAGAGCAAACAAAGGAGACGATAATGAGTACCACCCACGAGAGAGAGGCGCATGCCGATGGAAATTCAGTACATACGCTGCTCAGCCTCACCTCACCAGCGCAAACCCTTTCCACCTCCGCCACCCTTGCTATGAACGAGGCAGTGGCGAAACGGCGTGCGGCGGGCCGTGAGACGATCCATCTCGGCTTTGGCGAAGCCGCATTCCCCCTACATCCCCTACTGAAAACGGCCCTGGCTGAAGCTGCAACGAGCACAAGCTATGCCCCTGTGCTTGGGATACCTGCACTGCGTCAGGCCATCGCTGCGTACCTCACACGCACACGTGAGGTGGCATATTGTGCTGATCAGATCGTGGTCGGTCCAGGAAGCAAAGCATTGCTCTTTGCACTTGTGCAGATCCTCGAAGGCGACATTCTGCTGCCGATTCCTTCATGGGTCAGCTATGCTCCAATAGCCCATCTCGGGAATCGGCGCGTGATCGGAGTACAGACCGAGCCAGAGGATCATCATCGTCTGACGCCACAAGTCCTTTCGCAGGCGATGGCCCAGGCGCGCCAGGACGGAGCCGACCCACGCATTTTGCTTGTGAACACGCCAAGTAATCCAACCGGAAGCATGTTTGACCTTCCTGACGTGGAAGCCATCGCACGCTGGGCACGCGAAGCAGGGGTTACTCTTATTAGTGATGAGATTTATGCCGAGTTGGCTCACGGATGGCGCGAACACGTCTCACCTGCTCGTTTCTACCCTGAAGGCTGTATTGTGACCGGAGGACTCTCTAAAGCCTTTTCGGCGGGAGGATGGCGGCTTGGATATGCAGCACTGCCCTCGACGAGTGCAGGCAACAAGGCGATGTCAGCTCTACGCTCCCTGGCGAGTGAAATCTGGTCTGCGGCTGCTACACCACTCCAAGAAGCGGCTCTTGCCGCCTTCCTACCCAATTCATCAGTTGAGCACTATGTCCAATGCTCGGCACTTGTTCACGGATATATCGCTCGTCAGCTTTATGACGAGCTCACGCAACTTGGCATTCCTTGCCCACGCCCAGCAGGAGGCTTCTACCTCTATCCGGACTTCTCCCCATGGAAAACCGCACTCCTGCAACGAGGAATCAAGACCAGCCAGGAGCTTGCGCACTATCTGCTGGAGGAGTGGGACATCGCTACCCTCCCTGGTTCAGTGTTCAATGAAGAACCACACACCCTCCATCTTCGCTTATCAACGAGCCTCCTCTGTGAACCGGAGCACGTTACCTCTCAAGAGGAACGTGAAGCCGCGCTCTGGCATGTGCTTGATCAGGCAGAGACGTTGCAATCACCAGGTAGGAAAGGACACCTGTTTCCTGCACTTGAGCATGCCAAAGCACGATGGTCCGAAGTGATTCATGCTTTGGAAACATGCAGAGTGTCTCACCAAATACAGAAATAAGAGATTAAGGTGGAACATGTAAATGCTCAACGCATAGGGTACGCAGGTATTGTCAACTTAAACAAAATTGTAGAGCTTATGGGCGAGAAACAGGCCTCAAAGTGGGGATGGCACCCATGTTCTGACGGTGTTTTCTGGAATATTTTGGCGAAAATAGCATTGATGTGGGGAAAGCTCATCAACAAAAATATTTAAGTTGACAATACCCTGGAGACCCCACCTTCAAGTCTGTCTTTTCTACACATCTCACAAAGTGATTTGGCAACTTGGCTGAAGAAGCTGTCTTGGAAAGAAGAGCTGACAAATAGAGAGGTGAAAGCTCTAGCTTCCCATCCCACATCTGATGCCGCCTCCCATTTGCCATTGTGAAATGTGTAGAAAAGACAGAGCCTTAGCTATGGGGTCTGGTGGCCTACTGTGTTTCGGGCACTACACTCAGACTGTCTGGAAGGCCTGTACGTGCTCAGTCAGGTAGGTGACTACCGTACAAGGTTTGCGGGCTGTCACATCCTCAATAACCCGAGTAACACTGGCTCCGCCTCCCTGACGATAAAATTGCAGGAGGGTGATAACCGCATGAGCAGTCCAGGCAGGATAGCGTTTCAAGAGCGCTTGTTGCGCATCCTCATCAGAGATGGCAGTGTAGCGAACTGGCACATCCAATACCGTGGAGAAGATCTCCGCCAATTGTACACATGAGAGTGCTTCTGGGCCAGTCACCTCATATTCCTGGTATTGGTACCCCTCTTCGGTGAGCAGATGCGCCGCAACCGCACCAACATCGCGTGCATCCACATAGCTAATGCGCGCATTCGCCAGCGGGGCATAGATCATGCCTCTGGAGCTAATTGAATGAGCGTACATTGGGGCAAAGTTTTGCATGAAGTAGAGCGTACGTAGAATGGTATAGGGTACGCCTGAGGTGCGAATTGCGTCCTCTGCTCTCCCATGATAGTGAAGTAAAGGACTCAACGATTGAGGATCTGCCCCGATTTCAGATTGTTTGACGAGGTAGCGTACACCAGCTTTTCTGGCTTCCTCAGCCCATAGCTGCTCGGTCGCCAAGAGATGCGCAGTGAGGGGGGAAATAAGATAGACACTCTCGATTCCCTGAAGCGCTTTCTGAACGCTTTCTCGCTCTGTCATATCTCCTAAAAATGCTTCTACGCCCTGCGCCTCCAGCTTTTCAGCAACAGATGGTTTACGCACGAAGGCACGCACTGGGATCTTCCGTGCCAAGAGTTCTTTCAGGACGGCATTCCCCACAGCACTCGTTGTGCCTGTCACAAGCATCATGGTCATCTCCTCCTTCCCTCGTCCTCTACGCGCAAAATGATTTTTCCGCGCGTGTGCCCTTGCAGGGCCTGCTCAAACGCCTGAGATGCCTCTGAGAGAGGGAAGACCCGCTCGATGATTGGTCGGAGCTGGCCTGTATCTATCAGGTCCCCGATGTGTATGAGCTGTTCTCGATTGGGCTTGACGACAAAAAAGAACGCACGCACACCAAAGGCGGCAGCCTGCTCCTGGGATGGGGGGCTAAACACACTCAGGAGCAGTCCGCCCTTCCTTAGAACGCGCCAGGAGCGAGCTACTGTCTCACCGCCTATGGTATCAAGCACTATATCAACATCACGCACCATATCCTCAAAACGCGTGGTGGTATAATCAATGATCTCATCGGCTCCCAATGTGCGTAGGAATGCATGATGGCGTGCAGAGGCTGTCGCGATCACCGTGGCGCCGGCCCACTTTGCCATTTGAACCGCCATGCTTCCCACGCCACCAGCGGCACCATGAATGAGAAGAGATTGCCCACTGGTAAGCCCTGCGTGTTCAAAAAGCGCTTGCCAGGCTGTCAGTCCAACCAGGGGGACTCCGGCTGCCTGGATGTGCCCAAGGGTTCGTGGCTTGGGCGCCACATCAGTCGCGCGTGCGACAGTGTACTCCGCAGCCGCGCCATCCCGCCAAATTCGGTGAGCGCATAGATAGCCCTCTCCTACGGCTATACCAGCGACGCCGGACCCCACTTCAACGACCTCGCCAGAAACATCATGACCTGGTATGGGATGCTGACGTTCGATACCAGCCGGTGTTTTCCAGGTTTCCGACCAGGTCGGTTCCTGCCACATCACACTTGTCGCATGGACACGAATCAGGACTTCTCCCACTCCTGGCTGAGGTTTCGGTGCATCTTCGAACACAATTTGATCGGGTCCACTCTGAGCATAGAGGCGAATAGCTTTCATCTCTCAGATGTCTCCTTGTTCTTCCTATTCTTCCAGCGCATTCCCAGGCTGATCTGGTATTGTCAACTTAAATATTTTTGTTGATGAGCTTTCCCCACATCAATGCTATTTCGCCAAAATATTCCAGAAAACACCGTCAGAACATGGATGCCATCCCCACTTTGAGGCCTGTTTCTCGCCCATAAGCTCTACAATTTTGTTTAAGTTGACAATACCTTGTGTATAAAAGACAGGGCTCTAGCCGTGGTGAGTCGTCACTATAGCTCAACCTCTCTTGACTCATATTTATATCCATTCGTTACCCATTGGCCACGGATTATCTCTGCCTTCTTCCTCTGCTCATCTGTGATATCAAGCGTCTTAAACCAGATGATAGGCGATAGGCTGTAGGCATTTATCAGAGACTCGATACTGCTATGACTCTCACAATCAACCGACCCCAGGCCAATCGAGTCGCACTGATCGAGCGCGACCCTGCCAGAGTCAAACTCTATACCATTGATCAGGTTGAGTTCGGTGACGAGCATAAACCGTCTCATGTTCTCACTTCCTTCTACGTTCATATTGAAACAAGCCCACTCGACGAAGGGCCGGAGCAAGATGTAGACTTGCTCAAAGGACAGTCGAACACGCTGGGGAAGGCGACTCATTCCGCACGGTTTGACCGATTAAGAAAGCTATCCTGGGCCTATCTCTGATAACAAAAACCTTCACTCCGGGCCTCATCAGCAAGGCCCCCATACTTCACACATTCACCACATGCCCACACCATATCGTCAGGATCGTGTGGCGCTTCAACGGGACGAAACATGTCTGTCTGCTTCCCGCACAGTTGGCAATGCGTCGGGATGAACATCGTCTCTTCAACCTCTTCAGGTGTCAAATCGGTGATAGCCAATACATTGTCGGGATGATCCTGTAGACAGGCTTCAGCGCACAACTCACACAGGTATTCCTCACACTCAAGACACACATACATCGCATGGGCTTCACCTGTACATCTGATCAATTCTTTCGACATGATACACCTCCTTACCACCGTCCTACCACGCCACACAAACACAGCTAGCTTCCCTACTTTAGGGGAATTCAGAGGGGGGTATGTCTGGCCCCATAGAGAGGGCAAAAACGTAGCATGGCCGAGCCGTTATGCTCCCTCCTCAATTGCTACCCAGATAGAGTTTATGGGCTCGCCATCCGAGGCTTGCCGCTGTTGTAGCAGATATGAGGCTCCACATCGTTCACACCATCTGATGATTGGACTCCCCATGGCAAGACGATACAGATGCTCATGTGGGGCCTCCTGGATCTCTTGCCCATGCTTACTACCAGTATTGCGCAGGCGATAACTGCCCTTTTCTTCGGTCCCTGCTGCCTCCTCCATCTGGCCTTTCTCTTCATTGTAGTTCGTATTGTCAATAAATGACTGTTTTGCTCGATACTCTGCATCTGGGAACACGTTTCGCAATCGTGTTTTTCCGTTCCAATGTTCCTGATTCTATAGTGTAAGGTACACCCATATCATTTGAACACTCGGGAAGGAAAACGCATGCCATCAAGAGATGACAGTATGTATGAGCAGGCTGCACAAGCTGCAAGAGCCAGCCGAGGGTCCTATTGGTATCTTGAGAACAAGCTTTCAGAGGGTGAAAATGTCCTTCCAGAAAATCTCCCAATCCGGATGTGGATTTTCACCATGAAACACCGACTCGCCGGCCATCTGGGCTATGAAATCGTTGTATGAATCGAAGTCGCTTCATTTCAATGGAATGCAGTACGTATACCTGATTGTTGGGTTCCTCATCCTCTCGTTCCACGCCACATCACAGAGGAAGGCTCCACAATCCGCGCGCCGGGGAGGGCGTCTCCGGCGAGAAGGTCTTGGTTCCTTGTCCGGATTGAGGTGATCCGTTCTCTGCAGGATGCCCATATTCCCGGTGCGGATCTGACGCAGTGTCTGTTAGTTGAGAGGTAGGTGGTTTCTCTTCAGATGAGTGACCCGGCAATCTAGCCAGAAGAGGTGTTCGACCGCACAAACTCCGCGAACGTGGTCGATTGAATCCCGAAGACCTCGTGCGTGCTGAGGTCTACTCTCGATTCAGAGCACTTGCGACGCTCAGTGAGTGCTTCCATGAAAATCTCGATATACTACACAGACATCCCTATTGCCTGTAATGCCTGCCTTTTTGGCTCCAGAGAAACGTTGACATATTGGATGGTCTTGCCAATCGCCTGAGAGATCCGCTCGGCAACCTCCGTCATCGTCAGCGCTTCGGGACCCGTCATGTCGTAGCTCTTGCCCTCATGCCCTGAACTTCGGAGCAACGCAAAGGCGACTTTCGCGATGTCCTCAATATCGACAGGTGAGAGTCTGGCATTCTCCATGGGGATGATGAGGGCGTTCTGGGCCACGTCCACTCCTGTCGGCACGTGCGGAAGAAAAAACTGCATAAATTGGCTGGGGCGCAAATGCGTCCACGCGAGCCCGGGCCGTTCGAGGTAGCGCTCGACCTCTTCGTGCATCCGTGTGGGGCGAAAATTCAAAGGCAGTAAGGCGCTCGTTCATCTGGTACGGTAGCAGATGATTTCCTGATCTCAGGCAACTCGAAAGAGGTGCTTGAGCAGGAAGTCAAACCGGCGGTGGAATGGTTCTTGCGCGAACGTGGTCTCACTCTTTCACAGGAAAAGACCGTAATCACGCATAAGGACGGCGATGGGTGAAAGAGAAATACTTTCATACCATTGGTCAACGGCAATGGGTGTTCTCAGGCGAGATTGAGGGAAGAAAAGGGGAGACTCTGACCGTTCACCTCATCAACGCAGCAGACACACGCATCCGGCGACACCGCCTGATTCAAGGGAAGCAAACCCGTACGATCCAGCCTATGAAGCATACTTCGATGAACGAATGGGGCTCAAGTGGCTCCAAAGCTGGCTCAAGCGAAGAAAGCTCATCGCACTCTGGAACGAGCAAGAAGGGAAATGTCCGATCTGCGACCAGAAAATCACGAAAGAGAGTGGCTGGCATGTCCATCACATTCTATGTCAGAGAAACGATCAACGAAATTCATACCAGCGCTAGAGAGTGCGTGACGAACATTGCCAAGACGCTTCCTTATGCCTTCGCTGTTCTTCACAAAAGAAGAGTGGTTACTATCCTCTCCAGGATACTGCAAGAGGGTCGAAGGTTCGGACGCAAATGCTGGGTTGAGGGGCCTTTGTCCGAACCTTCGACCCAACAGGAAGTGAAAGTCTAGGTACGTTGTCTGGCGCGTTTCTGCTGAAGGCGGCTTTGCAAGAGAACAACAATAAGCAAAAATATGCCACGAATGACATTCTGCCAGAATGAATTGAGGTAGAGCCCTCCACCATGATCCAGCGTGTAATTATTTTCTAACTGAAGGATCTCCACAATCGTGCCTAATAACAGCACACCCACCAGCGTACCAAAAACTGAGCCAACACCGCCGGTCAATAATGTGCCACCAACTACCACCGCCGCGATGGCAATCAGTTCCCAACCGTTCCCTTCTGTTGCTGAACCACCATTCAGATTGATGGCTAACAATACTCCGACAAGTCCGGCCAACGCGCCACTGAGCGTATACACCCAGAAAAGCGTCCGCTTGACGGGCAACCCCATCAGTTGCGCTGCTTCGGGATTGCCCCCAATGGCCAGCACATAGCGGCCAAAGCGTGTATACCGTAGCACCAGGATGCCGATGAGAAAGGCCACCAGCAGAAGTGGGATAGTGAACGGCACCGGTGGATTAAGAAAGCCGTCCCCCACTGTTGTTCCCGCAATCGTTATGAAATCACTTTTCTGATCCAGGTTAACGCTGGCTGCATCATTGATGAGTCTCAAAGCCACACCACGCACAATATACAAGGTGGCAAGCGTGGCGATGAACGGTGGCACGCGCATCCACGCAACGACAATCCCATTCACAATCCCTACCAGCGTACCCGCAATAACCGCCGCAAACAGTGCATAAAAGAAACCATGCGAGCTGGTGAGCGCTGCAACCACACTGGCAAGCGCCGCTATACCGCCGACAGAGAGATCAATGCCGCCAGTCATGATCACAAACGTCATTCCCAGTGCGATTTTGATTTAGAGGCTTTATATGGACAGTTACAGATCGTCAAAATCGGCATGGAGGATACACGCCTCTCGCACCCTATCACAGCAGATATGTGCTTGTCCTGTTTATCGCCTTTGGTCTGTTCGTCGTTGGCCTCGCCGCCTTGAGCGCTATGGCACTCGTCATCCTGATGCATACCGTTTCCTCCCTGGCGCACGCATACCAGGCGCCATCTGGCCAAATGCGTAGCAATGCCGCGACCAACACAACGGGCACGTGAACAGCCTCTCTGCAAACGCCGTAGAGGGAGTACCACACAAACACGATGGGTAGCACACATCAAAGGAGCACCCTATGTCCCATTACGACGATTAACAGCATCCGCAAGCACACCGAGCAACCCTCGCCACTCGGTCATCTCACACCGTCTCGTTTGAGCATATCTTACAGGAAAGTACACACACTAGAGGCTATTGTGAACTTTTGACGAAGAAGATGGGATAAAGAGCAAGCCAGAGAGGAGATAGTAAGCCTCATCTCTCGCCGTTACCAGCTTTGCAGGCAAGCAAAAGAAGAATTGAGAAAGAACCATCGGATAATGTGTCTTTTTATGAAACGAAAGAATGTGTTGTATGCACTCGATCCACTTTGCCATTCTCCCACCTCCAGCCATCCTCAAAAACGAGGTAGAGTGCGTAAGGATCGCCGACTATCGTGGCGAGGAAGCCGTGACCATGAAAGTCTCTCCCACTGGTGCGCCAGGAATGGTTTTTCATCACAATAAGGGGCACGCTGCTCTTGAACACATCGCCACCCATTCGGGACGCAGCTTTTGCCCACCTCCCCTCTTTCTCTCTGGACCCGTGATCGAGCCCAGCGTCATGACATACAAAAAAACAGCTTTCACAACGGTGCATGTGATTTTCAAGCCTTCCGCCCTCAAAACCCTCTTTGGGATCAATGCCTCGCAACTTGCTCCCGGCTGGATAGGTCCGCAGGAGTGCGGGGCTCTCGATTTGACAAGTCAATTGATGGAAGCCCGGAGCGGGCAGGAACAGATGGCGCTTCTCACCACCTTCTTGGTGGCTCTGCTCAAGCAGGAGAAACTGCGAGATACGCTCGTGGAAGAAAGCCTCCGTTTGATCCACGCGCACATTGGTTCGCTGCATGTCAAAGACTTGCTGAACACGTTCCATCTCTCTGAACGCCAGTTTGAAAGGCGCTTCACCCAGGCGGTGGGCCTGACCCCCCAGGCGTATCTTCGGGTAAAGCGCTTTAATGCAGCGATCCACCTCATCAAAACCAGGCGCTTTGCACGGCTGACCGATGTGGCAGCTGCTCTTAACTTCACTGACCAGTCTCATTTGATTCACGACATGAAAGCCTTTTCTGGCATGACTCCTACACGCCTTGCTCAACAGGTCGATGACTTCTATCATGAGCAAGCAGGCTATGCTTTTGTCTGATGATGACGGTTTTTTACAAGCGCTCAAAGGAAAGGCAAGGTATACTCCAACAAACGAGAGAAACACCATGGTTTCTCGACAGAAGGAGGAAAGAGTTCATGAGCAAAGTGATTGTCTTCACGAATCTGACCCTCGATGGGGTCATGCAGGCCCCCGCGAGGCCAGACGAGGATCGCCGGGGCGGTTTCGAGCACAGCGGCTGGGGAGCGCCCTACAACGCGATGGCGCTGGCGGGGGATAGCATGCCCACTATCCCTGCCCTGCTACTGGGCAGGCGCACCTACGAGGACTTCTACTCCGTCTGGCCCAAGCGAACGGACAGCCCTTTCTCGGCAATGCTCGACAACATGCCGAAGTACGTCGCCTCCACCACGCTCTCTGAGCCGCTCCCGTGGATCAACTCCACGCTGCTCAAAGGCGACGCCGCAGAGACTGTGGCCAGGCTCAAGCGGGAGTCAGGCGCGGATCTGGTGATCATGTGCAGCGGAGAGTTGGTCCAGTCGCTCATGCAGGCGAACCTCGTCGATACGTACGTGCTCCTTATTCACCCGCTGGTGCTGGGATCGGGACGCCGCCTCTTCCCGGAAGGCGGTGCAGCAGCCACGCTCCAGCTTGTCGGCACCAGGACGACGAGCACAGGCGTTGTGATCGCAACCTACCAGTTGGCCAAAGAAAACCGCTAAAGGAGCCGCTCCTTGCAAAGCTTTCCTTGATGCAGCTTCACTCCTCTCCTATGAGAAGATGCGTGCGATCCGCTCCTTTTTCTGTAAGGAGCGGATCGCAGTGAAGTAAGCTCATCCTGAACAAATTCGATGGAGAGCAACCTTTTCTGTAATTCGCACTGAGCCCGAAAAATGAGCAGGTCGATCGATCTGAATAGCTGTGTTGCTCATATTTCGAGGCAAAGCGCACAGCATTGGATCTGTCCCGCTTTTGGTGATGCCAACCGATGGGCAGAGCTGCATATCCCTGTTTGTAAGCACATCTTTGAGAGGTATCCTACAGAGCGTGGAGCCATCCGTTGACGCAGGAGCGGCAAGGATGCCCGACCGTAGCCCATTCTCGCGCATGAGCTTTAGTTTGTTCACTTTTCCTTCGACGATTCCATTGTTCGCAGGCAACGTCAAACCAGCTTTCACCGCTTCTTTGTCTCGTATGACTCCAGCTACAAAGCCCTGCAATAAAGGACCGAACGAGCCGCCTGTAGACGGAGTTGTACTGATGTGAGTAACCAACGGCGACGAGTTCCCGGTGCAACTCCGCGACCGTGTGCAAACCCTCTTTCCATCGTTCAACGAGTTGAGGAAGATAAGGGTCAACGCTGGCAGATCGAGGCTGCGGCTTTTGTTCTGGAAACGTGCCATTGCGCAGCCAACGTGAAACGGTCGCGTGACTGATTCCTACCTGATCATGGGTTGAGAGATTGTTGGAAGAGTCTATGCTCTTCCTTCATTGCCCCTCATAAGGTCGGACAAAAGGCTCGCAACAGGTGTTGGCAACGCCACCTGTTGTGCGGTCGTTTTGAAGAGATCAATATCCTTCAGCGGGATCTTATTCTGCCCGAAAGGCGCGGCTTTGGTGTTCTCGACAATCCTCTTGCCATGCCTCTGATAGATGGGAGCGGGGAATAACGTGGGTGCCGTCGTCAGCATATCGAGTACTGCTTTGGGATCGACTCCATTGTTCTCGGCCATCGAGAGTGCTTCTCTCAGAGAGTGTCCTGCTGAAACAATCAGGAAGTTGCCCACGAGTTTGACAAGCGTTGCCGCGCCGACCTCTTCGCCAAAATCAACGATGCCCTGTCCCCCCATCGCCTTGAGAAGTGGTCGGACGCGTTCTTTGGCTATTTGTGGACCTGCAAAAGGAATCCAGAGCTGTTGGGCGACAGCGGCTTCAGATCCTCCAAAGATGGGAGCCTCAACATAGACACTCCCATGTTGTGCATGCATTGCCGCAAGCGTCTTTGCCATTTCAGGCGAGATCGTGCTCATCGCAAGATGGATACCACCTGGTCCTAATTGCTCTAAAAAACCATCACTCGTGACGATGCTTTCCACAGACGCATCACCCCACAAAATGGTCACAACAATTCCTCCACTCGTCACAGCGTCAACTGGTCGGCTCACCTGTTGCGCGCCCTCTCGAACCAGAGGTTCCGCTTTGCTCGCCGTGCGGTTGTACACCCGGAGAGCATACCCGGCATTGAGTAGATTGCTCGCCAGTGGCAGACCCAGATTGCCGAGTCCAATAAATCCAATCGTTTCACTCATATTTCTCAATCCTCCTGAATGAGTTACCTTCCTAAATATGACGTTAACGTCATGTTTAGAACAAAAAAAGCCTGGTTAATGTTCTCTTTCCTCAAGCCAGCGCTCGAAGCGTTCGATATTGGCCTGTAAGTCAGCACGAAATTGCTGGAACGCACCGATCTTCCGGTCTGCATCGGCTAGATGCTGGCGCAGGATGGCGAGGACCTTCTGTTTTGGTTGTATTCCACCAGGGTCAGTGAAATAGAGGTCGATAACGTCACGTATTTCATCCAGGCTGAGTCCAAGCTTTTTTAGCTGGTCAATTTTGCGCAGGCGGGCAAGCGTCTGCTCGGTGTAATAATGCTGACCGTGGCCTTCACGCTCACCTGGAGGGATCAGTCCAATGCTCTCGTAATAGCGAACAGTGCGCGCAGTTACCTCTGCTCGTTCCGTCAAATCACCTATGCGCATGCGGTCATTCATAGCTCACCCTCTCAAACGTTACGTTAACGTCATGTTGAGATGGTATCATCTGAGAGAGGCATTGTCAATGGCCTTCAGATACACATTCAAGGAGCAAAAGAACAGCGAGGCTGAAAAAGGTGAGGCAAAGAGGAGAAGAGGATGGCGAGAAAAGGATATCGTGCCGCTGCGACGCACGTATTATTACCAGGAAGTCTCCCACCTCCAATGTGTCTACGAGTCGATGTTGGATCTACTCACCGCAATCGTGCAGATTCCTGAGCAAAGGGAGTGCCGTCCAGCATGAACTGGATTTGAGCTTCGGATTGGCCCTCTATTTGTGCCGGGTGTTCATTGAACGGCATCAGGGGAGTGTTGGGGTGCAGAGTGCTCCTGGTCAGGGAGCCACGTTCTGGTTTACCTTACCCATCATCCCATCTCCGGGAGCGTGACATAAGCTCCCCTACCATGTAGCTCAATCTTTGTGGACATCGCTGTAGTGCTGCGTTCCTCATTGGTATGAATAAAACGCTGAATCAAGGTTTAGAACCAATGCAGGCATGTTTTATCCATAGACTCTGCCTGGCAGTAATGATAGCGCCAATGAGGAACGCAGCAGTAGGAACCGTATGTTCCTGTAGTACATAGAGATTCACGTTTTCTTCGTACACACTGGCTCATCTGCCTGCACTAACAGGCGGATGAGCCAGTTTTTTCATGTCTTTTTTTGAAGACACAAGAAGGAGCATTCCCTATGCGTCGAGAAGATACACGCTATCGCTCTCTGCTTAAAGAAATAGAGGCCTTCACCAGCCTCTACAAAACGGAGACCCATGACTGGTTCGTGGAGTTTACCAACGCCCCATCTCACATGACAGATCAAGCACGAGAAGTGATAGTGTCTGGCTATATTGTTGCTCCCTCTCAAACTGTCACCCCCAAAGGGGACCCATACGTGTAGCTTCTAAGCGCGACAAGCAGGCAAACTGCATGTTCTTATGCTCACCACCACTTCACGCGCTCATATTTGGAGCCTGACAACGGTGCCCATCGCAAAGAATAGACAGGAACCTATAACATGGATGCAACCAGGCAGAAGTCAAAGAGCATTACACGGAGTGTGGAGGTCGAGGGATATCCTATACACTATCGAGTCATTGGAGAGGATATGACGCAGGAAGCCGTCATCCTGGTGCATGGACTGAGCGGCTCAACGCTTTGGTGGACTCATAATATTTTTGCGCTAGCACAGGATTATCGCGTCTACCTTATCGACCTTCCCGGCTTTGGCATGATGCATCGCTTGGCGCGTCAGTTTACGCTGGCGAAGGCCGCTACCTGGTTGCTGGCATGGATGAAGGCGGTTGGGATTGAGCGGGCGCACCTGGTAGGGCATTCGATGGGCGGATATATCTGTATGCACCTGGCTGCGACCTATCCTGAACAAGTGATGAGAATGATACTTGTCTCGCCAGCCGTGCAACCCCAATTTCACTCGATTCTGGGCTACATGCGCCCTTTAATCCTATCAACTCGTTATGTTCGGCCCACATTCTTACCCTTGCTTCTTTATGACGCATTACGGGCGGGACCACGCCTGCTCCTACGCACCACACATGACCTGATCCTACTTGACCTCAACGAAGAGCTATCTACCATCTGTCAGCCTACACTGCTCGTCTGGGGTGAACATGATATTGTCGTTCCACTCACCACTGGTATTCAACTTCGGCAGACACTCCCCAATGCGCAACTGCTGATTCTCCAAAAAGCCGGGCATGTGAGCATGTTTGATCGTCCCCTGGTTTTCAATCAGGCCGCTCTGGCCTTTTTACAGGGCGACCTGGTTGGCAGTTGAGAAAGCGCTGTACGGCCTGTGCCAACCTGACGGGCGAATTATAGTTGACATCATGTGCCGCACCCTCAATTGCCAGGAATTGCCCCTAATGAATGGAATAGTCTTGCATCTCTACAAGGCAACTACGTAAGGTTTTAGGCGATCTTGATCGTATTCGCGCGCAGGTCAGAAAGACGATCCTCCATGAGGTGGCTCATCACTTTGGCGTAGACCACGAAGAAATGCCGATCTGGATTCAATAAGGCAGAAAAACAGCAGAAGAAATCTTCCTTGTGGGTACGACTTCTCATGATGCAATGTGTAGACAAAAAAGGGCTGGCGCTCTACCTCTGAGCTACGTATGCAGATGTATAATTGACATATACTGTATATATGAAAAGGGGGATTATTATGTTTGAGCGATGCTGGAAAAAACACGACTTTTTGCAACGTGAGCTAAACACCATAGAAACTGCACTCAAACAGGCAAATACCCAACCAGACGAAGAATCCTATATGCGTTGCCTGCAACAGGCGCTCATGCATCTCCTCACAATGCAATCTACTCTAGAATACTTCGTAACCGATGTACGAGCGGAATTAGCAGAATTAGAGGAGAAGACCCTTTAACGACCGGCACTTTCATCCCTCCCCCTTTGAGGGGGAGGGATGAAAGTGCCGGTCGTTTCCTTATTTGGGGATTGTGTGGGGAGGCGGGGTGGCATACGAGAGGGCTATTTCCCTGTCACTCCTCGATAGACCGCTTGATGAGTACCTTTCCCTGCTCAGGCATCCCTCTTCTTGGGAAGGGACACCGTAAAGGTCGATCCTTTCCCGACGGTGCTGTCCACGGTGATGGTTCCCTCATGACGCTTGACGATCTCCGCCACAATGTAGAGTCCCATGCCCAGACCAGGGATCGCTTTCTGCCTGGGACCAGAGGCCCGATAGAACCGTTCAAAGATTTTGTCGCGCTGCTCTCGTGGGATGCCCAGGCCATGATCACGGACACGGACCGTGACCGTCTCTTCGGAGGTACTCAGGTCTATCTCGACCGTCTCTGCGCCGGGAGAATACTTGATGGCATTGCTGATCAGATTGGTGAAGACCTGTCCGAGCCGGTCTTTGTCTCCGAGGAGTGAGCGCGGTGCCGCACCACGCACCACAATGGCATGTGTCGTACTGAGCTGCTGCATCGTTTCTGCCACCTCATGGAGCATCGCATCAAGATCGACCGTCTCCCGGACGTACTCCAACCTGCCTGCCTGGATCTTGGAGACATCCAGTAACTCTTCAATCAGGCGTTCCAGTTGCTTGACAGGCCCCTCTACCCTGGTAAGCGCTGTGGCAGCCTCGTGATGAGATTGCCTTTCCAGTCGTTTTTGCACCAGTTGGATCTGCATCTTTAAGGCGGCAAGCGGGTTCCTGAGCTCATGACTGGCCATGCTGATAAAGTCATCTTTGCGCTGCTCCAATTCCTTGCGGGCAGAATTATCCAGTACAAAGGCGATCGCCTGGCGTGGGTGATGCTGGAAGACGACCCCGCACACGAGCACCGGAAGGCGACTGCCATCTTTACACACGTACTCTTTCTCATACGTCGTAGACTGCTGAGTGACAAGTTCCTGATGGGCCTGCTGGGCCTGAGCTAGATATTCTGGAGGCGTCATGTGCATCCAGTTCATGCGCCCTTCACGCAGGTCTTCGCGGGTATAGCCGGTCATGCGCAGAAAGGTGTCGTTCGCGTCCACAATCTGCTCTCCTTCGATGATATTGATCCCGATAATGCTGGAGTTCATCAGGACGCTCGCACGCTCCTGACTCTGGCGTAAGGCTTCCTCCGTCCGTTTCTGATCGTCGATGTCAGTGATAGTCCCAAACCACTTGACGATCTGACCGGTGTCATTGCGTACCGGCATGGCGCGGGCTAAGAACCAGCGATAGGCTCCGGTCTGGCTATTTCTGAAACGCTCTTCGTGCTCATACATTCCTCCCGTGTCCAGGGCCTGCTGCCAGAGCGCTCGGGTGCCTTCCCGATCCTCGGGATGGATGAACGAGAGAGGAGCCCATCGGTCGCTTTGCATGTGCTCAACCGTAACCCCCATGTAGTCACACCAGCGCTGGTTTATATACTCGTGCTGGCCATTTGGGCGCGTCGTCCACACCATCTGCGGCACCGTTTCGGCCAGCACCCGCCAGTTCTCCTCGCTGGTTTTGATTTTCTGTTCAGCCTGTTTCTGCTCATCGATATCAGTGGTAGTGCCAAAATATTTCAGGATCGTGCCCTGCGCATCTTTGAACGGTGCTCCTCTGGCAAGAAACCACCGATAGTCTCCGGTGGTACCATTGCGCAGGCGCTGTTCCGCTTCATAGGGCCTGCCTGCCTGGACGGCGCGCTGCCACCCCGCCAGGACGCGTTGCTGGTCATCGGGGTGGATGGCCTGGAGCCAGCCGTCCCCCTGGTATTGTTGGGAGGTCATGCCAGTATAATCGCACCAGCGTGGGTTCGCGTATTCAGCAGAACCATCGGGGCGCATGATCCAGACAAATTGGGGGATGGCATCGATCAGGGCACGCAGTTCTGCTTCGGCCCGCTTTTTGTCATGAATATCGGTGCAGGTGCCAACATATTTGAGGATCGTGCCCTGCGCATCAGTGTACGGGGTTGCTTGTATCAGGAACCAGCGATACTCCCCGGTCGTGCCATGGCGCAGGCGCTGTTCCGTTTCATAGGGCTCGCTGGTCTGGACGGCGCGCTGCCACGTCTGCAGGATGCGTTGCCGGTCCTCAGGATGGGTACACTGCATCCATCCCTCCCCCTGGGCCTCTTCGGTGCTCAGGCCCGTATAATCGCGCCAGCGTTGATTATACGAGTCGACGTACCCGTCCGGTCGCCCCGTCCAGACCAACTGGGGGATGGCATCGATCAAGGCATGGATGTCTCTTTCGGCTCGCTTGCGCGCGGTGATGTCGATGCCGGCGATGACGAGGTACTCGACATAGTGATTCGCATCCATGTGGGGGGTGATCACGCTCTCAAAGGAAAGGAGCATTCCTTCCCTCGGGCGAACCAGGGCCTCGAAACGCACCGTTTCTCCCCTGCTGGCTCGCGCGATGGCGGCACGGAGCCGCTCTTGACTGGCAGGAGCAAAGGACCACCAGGGGGTCTCGGCCAGCGATTTGCCAATCACCTCCTCGCGTGGGACCTGCGCGTCATCTAACGGGACCGCATTGATGTCTAACACGATCCCCTCGGGCGTCAGAATCCCGATCCTGGTATGCAAGCCATCCAGGTCATCGATGCAGAGGCGCTCGCCCTGGGGAAACGTCCCCTGGCGTGGTGCTGGTGCTCTCATCTGGTGGAATTGCAACGTGAGTCCCCCAACGGTCGGAGTGAGTTGCGCGCGCAGCCAGTTCCGGGTCATAGGAGACCAATACTCCACTTCGTTCGGTTCTTTGGTTTGCCTGGTCCTGCGCATGGCCTGATAGAGTGAGGGGCTCACCAGTTGGGGAGCGTAGCGCCAGAACCTGTTCCCAAGGCATTCCTCGGGAGGTGCTCCGGTGATGGCCTGCGCGCTCGCATTGGCATACATTATGGTCTCAGCGTCATCGACGACAAAGAAGGCATCAGGAAGGGTCTCAAGAATGGTGAGGAGCGTCTCACGCGACCCAGGAGTGAGACGCTTGGTTTGCTTGGTATTGGACATACGGTGGTACCTCTCCTTTTCACGTACCCCCATCCCTGAGAACGAAGACGCATTCCTGCTCAAACCGAAAGCACGTCTAGTGAAATGATGTGATATCTGTGAGAAACAAGCAAGCTGGACTGGACTCCAGTACCAGGCCTCGAAGGAGAATCCAACCGTTCTCTATAACCGGGGTATCGCTTATCAAGCTCAAAACCGCTGGCAAGAAGCCATCAACGATTTCACACAAGCATTGGCGTTATCCAATGAAGACGCGCAAGATATTCTTTATAGACGCAGTTTTTGCTTTGCACAACTGGGAACACCAATCAGGCTAGAGAGACCTTCAGGAGCAGCAAGCGTTAAGGCCATAGAAGGTGACCATGCGGAAAGAGGAGATATGACGTTGAAAGAATCATGAATTGGGCTGTGCTCTATTGCTGGCCCCTACCTTGATTTAGGTCATGCACTATACTAAATCAAGAGTCATGGCAATAAACGAAAATCACACAATAGATAAAGTTCAGAGGAGCATTGCTCGAAGATGAGTATATCCGCTGTCACGTTTCTGCACTGGTACCAGCGTATTTCCGCAGCGCAGGCGCAGTTCGAGGGTTTTCAAGGCTACAAGCTCGAACAGCCGATCCCAGGTGTTCAAAACGAGCATATTGGAGGCGTCATTGCTCGACGAGCCATCGGCCCCAATGCCTACCTTCACGCCGTGGTCCAGGTACTTCTTGATGGGAGCGATGCCCGAGGCGAGCCGCATGTTCGATGATGGACAGTGGCACACTCCCGTGCCTCTCTGGGCGAAAAGGCGGATTTCGTCGTCGTCGACATGTACGGCATGGGCGTACCACACGTCGATGCTGAGCACGAAAGATGACTGAGAACCAGGCAAGCGGTATCATCATAGCAACCCAGTGGAGTCAGTTTTTCCACCGCCTGATGCAACAAGAGACCGCTCGCCAATATGACGCCGTCTCTATTCGAAAGGCTGGTTCCAGCGACCGCGATGAACAACCTCGCTCAACGTTTTGCGCTTCTTCAGTCCTTTCCCAAGTGAGGTCATAGGATAGCCGAAGGGGACAATCGCCAGGATCTCGATGTTCTCGGGGATGCCCAGGAGAGGCCGCACATCTTGCAGGTTGTTGAAACCAACCCAGTTCGATCCAATGCCCCGCGCCCACGCAGTCAGGATCATGGATTGAATAGCTCGGCTGGCATCGGAGACGGCAAATGGGCTCTGTTCCATCCCTACCACAATCGCGAGAGGTGCCTGAGCGATATAGGGGCCAGAACGTGCGAGGGTGGCAAGTTGACCCATTGTCTCCCGGTCCTCAATCACAATAAAGTGCCAGGGCTGCCCATTCATACTACTGGCAGTCAGGTGCCCCGCTTCAACAATTTGCCGAACCGCATCCTCAGGAACGGGCTTCTCCTGGTATTGTCGCACGGCAAGCACAGTGCGAACAGCCTCAAATACGTCCATCAGTTTTCTCTCTTTCTCGCCCCAGTAAGGCAATGATGGGATTCATTCACTACTGTCCAATAACACATAGTGACGCCCAAATATGCCGTTCGTCAGGGAAGGAACTGTGGCAAGCAGAGGACAGATTCTATCACCGTGTTAGCTGCGGTCCCCTCAATCCGCTGCTTTCGGCCATTTCATATGAGCGTGTCCCCAAAGAGTTACGAGCACGCGATTATCTATCTATTTGAGAAAGGTTGTTATGAACCCGGTCTTTTCCCGCGACGGGATCGGCGTGCCGATGGAGAAGCTTCCAGATCCCCTCTTCATGGCGAAAGATCTCAGTGACGCGCAAAGCCAGTGGACTATATTCCTCTTGCCCATCTAGGCGTACCTCACCATTTTGAAGGTAGATGAGATAGGCCAAGTCACCGCTCATACCTGTGGAGATGAGTTCGAAGGTATCGTGTCCCCCACTATAACGAGAGGCAACCCACTCCAGGCGAGGCCCGACCTGGTTCCACCCTTTCTCATAGGAACCAAAGCCGCCAAAAATAGTAACATCATCAGAATGCGACCAGGACGCACTGTAGTGTGTGGGATCTCCTTCCAGAAGGCGCTGATTCGCTTCCCTCATCTGTGTCACTGCCTGATCGAAATTATCTGTTGTTGACAAAATCTTCTCCTCTCATGACTTTTGGACAACAGAACGCCTATGAGACGTGCCACTCTCCCACTTGAGCAGAGGAACAATCCCAGCAGCATATTTGACGACGCTGAAAGACCCCACGGCTTTAGCCCATTTGCCTCTTCTCAAGCAGAGCGCACAGGAGCGTGTGGCTGGCCTAGGTCATGCGTTAAGTGAGGTGAAGTATATATAAAAGAAGGGAAGAAAGGAAGGAGAAGATAGGGACAAAAGTGCAGCCCCAAAATCAAAGAAGAGCCATTCCCTGCGGGACGTCCACCTTCCAGGTGCAGATCTGGCGCAGCGCCCAGATGGTCCCGAACCAGGGGGATATGCTGGCGGGAGAGCAGGAGGAGTGAACGCTGCACCAGAATTCTGTGTGTATGAAACGATGAGCGATATTGGCGCACTATAGCGCAGTTGATTGGTCTCGCCACACGTCTGAGAAGAATGTTTAGCTTGCTGCTCTGTAAAGGCCATAGGAAAATACCACCAGGGCCAATCAGAACCCGGTATCCAGGTATGATCGACTGGAAAAAGGTGAGTCAGAACAGCCAGGACTTCACGAGAGAGAGAAGAGTTGCTTCTGTTCATGTCCCAGGAGAGCGGCACATTCGAGCGCGATACTGGCATTAATATAATGTATTCGGTGTAAAAATAAAGTTAATGAGTATGTAGGACTCCTGGTGCAAAGTGGCCTGAAAGTGTCCTACGCCTGTCCTGGTAGGGTCTTCCTTTTCCTCGTACACTTCTAATACAGAAACCGGCGTTTCCTCGCCAGCGAAGAAGCAGAGGGCTTTCGTCAATCATCGCCATGCCGTTCATTTGCCTGAGCGCACGCTAGTCGCTGTTCAGGCGGTGTTGGCAAATACTATTTGATGGCATGCCAGGTGAAGGCAATCCCTTCCAGAGTGGAAGTGGCTGCTGCCAGAAGCAGAAGAAAATGACGGCGAAGGCCTTGCTCTACGATAGAAGGGATAGATAGAGCGTTATGGCAGGCCATGTTGGTCAACAGATCGACCAGTACCACCTTATGCGTCTTCTAGAACAACGTGCTACGAGCGAAATCTACCTTGCGCAGCTTCGTAATCAAGGAACACCTGTCACCATACATTTGTTTCACAGCACTATCGAGAATGAAGATGCCCGCGAGCGTTTTCGGGCAGAGATAGAGCCCCTGATACGCTTGAAGCATCCTCATCTGCTAAGGCCTGGTCTCCCTGAGACTCTATACTAGCTTAAATGACTTTGTTACCAATGTGAATGCTCAGGATCCAGCTGCCTTCTCAAACCTGTTAGCAGAGTATGCGGGAGCGATGATTGGCTTTGAGGTCATCACAGCTATGCTCTCCTTCTTGACAAGCTACATGACCGGCCCGGTGTTTGGAGCATGGCGCGCGGCTATTATCAATCTGATCTATTACACTGGTTCCACACTTGGGTTACTGACCGTGTTTCTTCTAATCGATCCCGCAAACCAGAGCGCCTCGGATCCCACGAATCTTGCACCTGGTACAATCAAATTTTACCTGAAGATACCCTCTCCAGCACAGGTGCTCATTCTCGTGGCGATCACACTCCTGGGATCGATGGCCTTTGCCTTTGTGGTAGGCAAAGTGTATGAGCGGCGCAAGAAGCGCAACCTGTTCATTTCCTGGGGAATCTATACCCTGGCGGTCCTGGGTATGATTCTCTGGACTAATATTGCTTATGCCCTCGCTACGCCACTGCTAGGAAATTTACAGCAAACCCTGAGCCTGGGAGTTATTGGCCAGACTCCCTGGATCTCGTTGATCATCGTGCCACCATTGATGGTAGGCCTGGAAGCCATTATCCAGGCTATCGTGCTCAGGCGTCGTCAGAGGCACGACTCATGATAGACGACAATCTGAAAGACCTGCCAGACCTACATGCCTTTCGTTTATTGCAACGAATAGGAAGAGGAGGTTTTGCCGATGTCTACCTTGCCAGGCAGGAGCACCTCGATATGCTGGTCGCTATCAAGTTATTGCATAACCGCCTGGATGGCGAGGATAAGCTTGAGAGCTTTCGTCAGGAAGCACGTTTGATTGCTCAGCTTGAGCATCCCCATATCGTACGTGTGCTTGACTTTGGGATTGTGGAGCAAACCCCTTACCTGGTAATGAACTATGCGTCAGGGGGAACGCTACGACAACGCGTCCCCAGAGGGAGTTGCTTACCCTTGGCCCAGGTTGTCGAGTATGTAAGCCCTCTCTACTCATACCTGAACGAGAATGAGTTGCCCTCACTCTGTCTTCTCGCCTGGCTTCTGCTTATCGGCCCGGTATTGGGAAGCAGGCGCGCGCCACTGGTAGTCGCGCTTGTCTATAGCCTTGTTTTGACGCCACTGCTGTTACAGGGGCGCATTCCCCTCTTCGCCGCTCTAAGTACGACGCTGGCACAGATCGTCATAACCGCCGGAGCAGGGGCCTGGCAGGAGCGCAAGAGAGCGTATCAGTTTCTGTCATCATTGCTGCTTACCCTTGTAAGTGTGGTCGCTTCAATCTCGCTCAATTCATTCATTTTTCAACAACCGCTTTATTGTCCGTTTATCAGTATCTCAATATCTCATCCAACATCATTAACAATTCTACCAATTGTAGCGTCGCTGTTGACCGCGAGCCTGGAGTGGATAGTGTCTATCTGTATGCCATCATCGCGTCGCCTGTCATTGCCACAAGTAAAGGCTCAGCAGCACCGAAACGACATCCATGATCAGCGGACACAATAGCTGCTGAGAGTCTGCTTGCCTGGAGAGAAGGAAGAATGGTCAACTCTAAAGAACATCTTGGTAACTATCGCCTGCTCAAACCACTGGGTGAGAGCAAACTCGCCCAGGTGTACCTGGCTGAACATATACACCTGGGCACCCAGGCCGTGATCAAAGTATTGCATACGCGGGAATTGCAAGAAGAGCACGGAGAGCTTTTTAAGCAAGAGGCTTATATCCTGGCTCGCCTGGAGCATCCCCATATCTTGCGCATACTCAATTTTGATCTTGATGAGGGAATACCCTTCCTGGTCATGTCCTATGCTTCAGGAGGCTCGCTCCAAATGCGCCACCCCTCTGGCAGCCGCGTGCCTCTTACCCAGGTGAATGACTATGTTCAGCAGATAGCGTCAGCGTTGCAATATGCGCATGAACAAAAGATTATCCATCGGAATGTCAAACCAAAAAACCTTCTGATAGGAGCGCATGGTGAAATTCTTCTGACTGACTTTAGTATTGCCTCGCCGAGTCGGAGTATGGCCAGTGGAATTGTCGGTACACCAACCTACGCGGCCCCTGAGCAGATGTACCAGCAAGCTGTAGCCGCCAGCGACCAATATGCGCTTGGCATTATAGTCTATGAATGGCTGTGTGGACACGTCCCCTTTCAAGGTACCTTCGCGGAAATACTCTCCCAGCATTATTCAGCGCCCGTACCTTCTCTTCGTCAGCAGACAGGGCTCTCATCAGCCGTTGAGCATGTTGTGCTAAGAGCGCTGAAGAAGGAGCCAGAGCAGCGTTTTCCCTCGCTCCAGGCATTTGCGAGAGCGTTTCAGGACGCGGTCGATCAGCAGGAACGGGCCGCGAGAAGGATCAGCGAAGGGAAAGGGGATGAGCCATCTTCGGCGGAGCAGACCGCGATGGTGCTGAGAGATACCGATGAAGAAGATACGAACGAAAGTGAACAATCGCCCGCGTATATACCTTCTCAGCCTCTCATTGAGGACGACATAAAGCATTTCCCGCTCTTTCGCGGTCCACCACGCTGGCGTGACGCGCTGGTCATCCCAGGATATATAGTGAGTCTGGCGCTACTCATCCTGCTGGCCTATGTATTGAGACCGCCCGCATCTTCAGGTGTGGTTACACAGAGTGGAGCTCTCTCTCCCGAGGGTTTAAGTACCGTGTTGTTTATTTTTCTCTTATGGGTATTTATTGGCACCTGGATGTTACTGGCTGGTGCCATACTTGGCTGGTGGCGGGGATGCTGTGCCATGTTTCTCACGGGTTTGCTGCTCTACATCTTGTATCCCCAGGCATTGGGACCCATCCTGGTGTTTACAAGTACCACGCTATTGTGTGCCTGCTTAAGCGGTGTTTTATTGGAATATCGTCAATATCGTCGGCAGCGCAGCTTCCTGGCGAACTGGGGCATTCTGAGCCTGGCCTTTGTTCTCTCCTCAGCGTGGATGATGTTCCTCTTGGAGATTGTAGGGGGCCTTTTCTCTCTCCCACACTTCGTATAGGGGAGGGCGGCTGGATGTTTATGTATGGGCCAATTGCTGCCCTGACTATGTCTGCCATAGATTGTGCGCACTGCCTCGGAGGTTCCCTCTTTCTGGCTCCACTGGTCGCCGGTATTGAGGTTGGATTGGCACAGTTAGACAACTTTAGAAAGGTAAGAATGATAGAAAATGAATAGCATATCATCGACTATGGCTATGCAATTTGATCCATCGCAGCGATGGAAGAGCTTGAGTGTCCTATGGTCTGTCGTGCAAGTCTTTTTTTTTCCGTAGGGGCAGAGATGCCGACTGAGCCCATGTGGTACACTCTCCACCAGGAAAGGATCTCAGAAACAGCCAGGAGAGAAACGCATGAAACCTGCGCGGACATTTTCCCAGGTCAGCCGACGTTTTTACCGTCCCGAAGTGACACACTGTGCCGACTGCCAGAAGCGACTCCGGCGGGCCGTCACCTTGTCGGAACGCACGGTGGTCACGTTGCAGGAGGTGATCAAACTGGTGCATGCGGGCTACCGCTGTTCCGATGCGCAGTGTGTGGGCCATCAGCGGACGTATCGCAGTGCGCGAGCGGATGCGCTGGCCCTGCCCCACTTCACGTATGGGGTGGATGTGGTGCTGTTGGTGGGGCGGCTGCGATTGGTCGAGCACCAAACCGTCGACGAGATCCATCGCGAGTTACTGGCCCGGTTGGCCCCGTTGGGAGTCAAGATCGCGCGCCGAGAAGTGCTCTACCTGTTTGATGCGTACTGCACGTTGCTGCGGGCAGCGAGTGCGGCCAACGAGGACCAGGAGTGGTTGGCCCAAGTCGAGAAGAACGGGGGCATCATTGTTGCCATCGACGGCATTCAGCCTGACAAAGGGAACGAGACAGTGTACCTGGTCCGCGATGCGCTGACTGGGCGGGTCCTGGTGGCCGAGAATGTGCTCTCCTCGGAGACTGCCGTCATGAAAGCACTCTTGACTCCGGTGGTTGAGCTGGGGGTGAAGGTGCTGGGCACGATCAGCGATGCCCAGGAAAGTGAGCTGCTGGCACTCCAGGAGCTCTGGCCGGAGGTCCCTCATCAGGTGTGTCAGTTCCATGCGCTGCGCGATGCCTCCAAGACCGCCTTTGAAGCAGACAAAGCGGCGAAAACGGCGATCCGCAAACGCTTACAGCCGAAGGTTCGTGCGGTGCGCAAACAGATCAAGAAGGCCCTCGTGACCGCCTCGCCTCAGGAGGCCGAGCAGCTCCGCGTGCTGGATGCGTACGCCACTGGGATCTTGACCGCGCTCAATATCGACGGCGTGCAGCCGCTGACTTTTGCGACGGTCGAGGCAAGCCAGATGCTGGAGGAGATCGAAGCCAGTCTCCAGCACTTGCTCAAAAAGGGGGCGCCGTGAGTCGGCGGTGTGAACAGAAGCTCACCCGTCTGCAGGCAATTGTGACAGAACGGGCAACCTGGGCAGAGCACCTGAGACAGGTCAAGCGGATGTATGGCTGGCTCTGTGAGGTCGAAGCGATCCTGGTGAAAGAAGCGGCACGCACGCTCGCAGAACCCGTGAGCAATGAGAGCGTGGGACGACGCCTGGACGCGTGGCGCGAGCAGATGGTCCAACTTCTGGAAACGTCCCCCCTCTCGGAGTTGGAACAGGAGAGCCTACGGGAGCTGCTGCAGGTGCTTTCGAATCTGCGCCCGTACCTGGTGCAGTGTTATGAGCGGGAGGACTTTCCGCGCACCAACAATGACATGGAGCGCAGCATTCGCGCGCTCAAAACGCAGTATCGCCGGGTGAGCGGGCGCAAGAATTGGAATGCGTATCTGTTGCGCTATGGGCGCTGCGTGGCCTATGCGCCCTGGTGGGAGCAAGATGAGACCCACCGCCACCACTTGCAGCGCCAGATTGCTCAGCTTGACCGGGGCCGGTGGAGAGAACTGCGCCAGCAGACGACCCGTGCCCAGCAGGAGCAGCTCACGCGGTTTCGTTTCCGTCACAAGCGTTCTTCCGTGCTGGCCTCGCTCGAATCACGCTGGACCGAGGCTACTCAGTCGGTATCTCTGCCCTGACGGTTTTTTTCGGCGTGAGCATCCTCCTCTTGCTGCTGATGGTGAGTTTCAATCTGCAAATTCTCCCTGAGCGAGGGCAGATAGAATTCGCCTTCATTGTCATTGTCGTCCCCATACTCCTGATTCTTAGTATTGTTCAGGCTCAACGCTCGTATCATCAAAGCGTCTCACGCCGCCGACAGATTCTCAGTGGAGAGTGGCAGGAACGCACGCAATTTCAGCCCGCGCAGAACCAAGATGTTTTGGAGTCAACGCCGATATGGCTGGGCATCCGCCTCAATCTGGCACCAATTATCCTAAACTTCATTCTCATTCTCCTATGTTTTGGAATCATCCTGCTGTTACTCTGGTCGCTTTACTCCACCTGGGCCACCTTTCTGAACAACTATGGCAACGCAGCCACAGCGATAGCATTAGATGCCTGGCTCAGGTATGTCGTGCTTGCAATCATCTTGTGGGTAGCCTGGACCGCCCTGGGAGTATTCGTAAACTTGAGGATGCGTCGCTGGCTCTGTCCAGAGCTTGAAGCGACGGAGGAAGGCCTGACAGCCTGGTATCCTGGCGAGAAAGTGATTATCCCATGGGGCAACGTTCGCTACTTCGCGCTTGTCAAGCAACATAAATCATCATCAGACCCAAACGACTGGACCTACGAGATCGGCGATGGCGAGAAGAGTATTCGCTGGCAGCAGCCATACATGGCAAAGCGCATGTACCCGCTCTACGTATCAGAGCTCGCGCGAGACCAGTATGAGCAAGAGTTTGCCAATCTCCTCTCACTGATCGCGGCGCGAACGGGCCGTCCACTGCTTGACATGCGTTTGAAATAATCGTGTGTATGTCAGCTATTCATTTTGCTCGTTTCTGGGGAGGGCGGGTCTTGTTCTGCACCTCCCTGTTTCTGCACAAGTTGAGCGTAGAGTTCCCGGGTAGCGACCGTTTTGGGGTGAGCTTCTCCCAGAGATAACGAGCGGATCTTCAGGGCTCGCTCAGCAAAGGAGAGCGCCTTGCCCAGATCACCCTGCTCCTGAGAGCAGATAGCCAGGTCGTGCAGCGTCTGTGCCGTCTCAGGGTGGTGTGGGCCAAGAAGCTGTTCACATATTGTGAGGGCACGTTGATAGAGGGGTTCTGCTTCCGCATACTTGCCCTGATCTCGGCGAAGGTTCGCCAGTCCATTGAGTGTCTCGGGCAGTTGGGGATGCATAGATCCCTGACTCTGCTCACTGAGCCGCAATGCCCGTTGGTAGAGGGGTTCTGCATCGGCGTACTTGCCCTGCTTCCAGTAGAGAAGAGCCAGGTTGTTCAGTACCTGAACAATGTCAGGATGGTCCTCCCCCCGAGCTTGCTCTAAGATACGCAACACCCGCTGGAAGAGGAGTTCCGCATCAGCGTATTTTCCCTGATCTCGGTAGAGAAGCGCCAGATTTCCAAGCAATTGAGCCATATAGGGATGGTCAGAACCCAGAGCCTTTTCCAGTATGGGCAAGGCCCGTTGATAGAGGGGTTCCGCATCGGCATACCTGCCCTGCCTCCAATAGAGAACCGCCAGGTAGTTAAGCGAAGTGGCCATCTGCGGGTGCTCAGGCCCATGGAGCCGCTCCTGGATATATAAGGCACGTTGATAGAGCGCCTCCGCATCTCCATATTGTCCGCCCTCGCATAGATATAGAGCTGCCTTGCAGGCTAAGGATGCCAGGGGGAGAGCATCCTCAGTCCCCTTATGTTGATGCAGACACAGCAAAGTATGTGGCAGGAGTCGCTCACACTGCTTCCAGATGGCCAGCTCCGCCGTCGGTTGCACTTCAGGAAACACAGCGTCGAGGGCAAGCATAACTCGCCTGGACCATTCTTGTCGCTCTGCCTCGGTCATGCTATCCAGGAGCACTGCCTGCATCAGTCGATGGATCGAGAAGGTTTGTGCTTCTGGCTGACGAGACAGCAAGGAATAGGAACACGCGAGGGCAACTACGCGGTTCCAGTCCAGCATGTCGCGACACACCGCCTCCAACGTTGCGCCAAGATGCTCGCCCCCCTGGCGAAAGAGTTCTTCAGGGATCGCGTCTGGCTGCAGCAGCGCACAGACCCGCAAAAAGTCCCGCACCGCCAGGTGGCGTTCGGCTGTCGCGGCGACAGCAAGAGCAAACGTCGTGGACACTGGCAGCGGGTGATTCTGTGCACCCTCTCCTCGCTGCTGGAGCAGGGCAGCACGCCGGGTACGGAAGAGATCCAGGTAGGCAGGCAGACCACACTGCGTTTCTTCCAGGTAGGCCCCAGCCTGATCGAGCGCCAGAGGCAATCCTCCTGTCGCCGTGACCAGTTCCGCCGCTGCCGCGTAGTGGGACGGCTGTTGCACGGAAAGCTGATGCATGGGTTCGCCAGTCGCTTCCGCCTCCAACACTCTGGCACGACGCAACAGGAATAACATCCCTTCCCTGTGCTTCATGGGCAAGAGGGGGATACCTCGCGCATGTGTCCCCAACGCCTGCAGGCGTGTCGTGAGCAGTACTGCCCCCTGCCGTCTCGATGGAAGGAAACGATCCAATACGCCCAGGTCTTCCACGTTATCGCAGATGAGCAGCCACTGATGATGCGTCATGAGCCAGTCGCGGACCGCCGTGATGACGCGTTGCTGATCCCTGTCACCCCGTTCCGGCAATTGGAGCGTCTCGGCAATACGTAGCAGGCTCAAGACGAGGCTCTCAGTGGTCTCTGCCCCGATCCAGAAGACCGCGTGGTACTTCTGGGCGAACCGAAAGGCATACTCCAGGGCAATCTGCGTCTTGCCGACACCTCCCAGCCCGTGGAGTGCATACACATAGGTAAATGCCACCTCCTGATTGATGGAGAGGGCCGTGTGGAGAGTTGTGAGAATCTCTTCTCGACCGGTGAAAAAGGGATTGCGAGGATAGGGAACACACCAGAGAGGCGTGCGAGGCGTCTGGGTTTCCTGATCTTCAAACAGCTCTTCAGGACGTAGCCCAAAAAAGCGGCTGAGTTGGAGCCGGACCGACGCTTGAGGAAGCGCCTGTCCTTGCTCCCAACGGCGGATACTTCTGGCGGAGATAGCCAGAGCCTCTGCCAGAGCTTCTTGCGATAAGTGAAGGCGCAATCGCTCCTGACGTAACCGTTTCCCGAAGTGCATGGATATGTGTTTATCCTTCTATATAGACAGTATGAGCTGACAACATTCAAGACTACTACAGTATAAGCAAAGGAAATCGGCACGTAAAGTTATTAGGGCAAAATGTCCAGAAGTGTCCTCCTCCTGTCCTGGTCAAAGCTGCCCTTTCCTCATACACTTGAGATGGTATATGTTCATCATGTATGGTGTACACGGTATGGATTGGGTTAACTACATCCACACAAACGTGACGCTGTACTGGTTGACGAACACGGCGGCCTCCTCGGCGCGTTTTTACTATGAGACCGCTCATGCCCACCCTTATTCAAGACCTGGGTAATACTCAGCCAGCAATGGTCGTTTCCTGGAGATCACAATCAGCCGAGAAGAAACTATTGAAGCCGCTGATGGCTCCAGCTTGTTCTTTTTTGCATCTAAGCTGGTCCTATATTCGTGAAGCGGTAATTGTATCTATTTTCCTCTCTCTCCCGTCTGTGTCTGTGCTATACTTTCATGATACAGGCGGCGCGGATACCCCTGCGTTTCAACCAGGGGAGGAAGCGCCGCCATCTCAGGGGCTTCGCAAGGAGTAGAACATTTGTCATACTGATATGTATGGATGCACAGCACACCACACACGTCACCTACAAGCTGGCTTCCCACGTTGTCACGAGAAAGCGAACGACATCAAGCAGATCATCACCGCCAAACTGAAACTTCTGCCCACACCAGAGCAGCAGCAACGCTTACGCCAGACGCAACTGGCGTATCGGGACGCCCTCAACGCGGTGAGTCAGTATGCTTTTGAGCGAGGTGATTGACATATGAAGTGCAGATGACCATTCTCAAAGGTGATTGCGGAGGCATAACGTTCCGCTATGCCAATAGCGATCATTCAGGTTACAGATCCGGGTATGTGCCGATGGAACCGCCCGCCTCAACGCTGCCAATACCACCAACATTCTGATCAAAACTCGACCAATACGAGCTGTTATCGCTTCAGTTTGCTGGTCATGGGAGTGCTTTCACTGCTGAGATTCATCCCTTTTACCATTACGTCGCCAGCGGCCCATCATGCGCGCGCGTAGCGCATGAACACAACGCCTGATGGGAGTGGTTTGGCTTCGATCAGGCGCAGATGAACGCTCAGATCCTCAGGAAAAAGCTTCTTGCCACTGCCGAGCACAACCGGGTAAACATGCAGGCTATATTCATCAATCAGATCGTGCTCGGCCAAGGTATGAACCAGCACGCTGCTGCCATCGATGGCAATGTTCTTGCCGGGCTGTGCTTTCAAGGTGCGTACTTCCTCGACAACATTGCTGCTAATCAAGGTTGAGTTGCGCCAAGCCGAGGCCGTTGTTAGGGTTGTAGAAACAACGTACTTCGGCATGCTGTTCATGAGATCGCCAAAGGGATCCCCGGCTGGCATGGGTTCAAATGCCCCTCCGTGGATCTGCCAGGTTTTGCGCCCCAGAAGCAGCGCGCCAGTTTGGCTCATTTCCTCAAAGAAGTGCGCGCCAATGTCATCGTGCCAGAACGGCCCTGTCCACCCACCGTGGGTGAAACCGCCCTCGGTATCTTCTTCTGCTCCACCAGGCGCTTGTATGACATTGTCCAACGACACAAACTCTGAGACAACGATCTTTCGCATGATTCCCTCCATATTGTTCCTTTCCGATACTCTATCGAAAGGGATGTTTCCCAGAGGACTCTCGACGCACACGAGCCTCCTCCTCTACCTGGCCAGCAGGAGGAAAGACCTCCTGCTGGCTAACTCTGGTGACCTCCTTGCCTCCCTGTTCGGGAGGCGATGGGAGGAGCATCCTGCTATCTGAGGATGCTCCTGGTCGTGATTCTTGTGAGATTCCCTGGACTGGGATAGTATGCCTCAAGGAAAAGGAGTTGTCTTGTACAAAAACGAAAGCTGCTCAGGTCGGCTGTGATGAAGCAATTGAGCGGGGGTTTGGCCAATGAAGTGCCCCAGCGACCTGGTGAGATGTGACTGATCGTAATAGCCGGCCTGCACAATGGTGTCGAGAATTGAGACGCCTTGCTGTAAGAGGAAGGTGGCAGAGCGGGCTCGTTCGATTTGTCGGACAGCGTTCTGGGTGATCCCGATAGACTGCAAGAACCGATACTGGACCGAGCGCAGGGTCAGGTCGTTGAGGTGTCCCTGTAGGGCAGCCTCGATGATGGGATCACGAACCAGCAGCCCCTCATGCACCAGCCTGTCAACAAAGGTATCAGCATTCTCATAGGTAGGAAATTGCCAGGCCGAGCCACCCAGCCAGAAGGTAGTATTGGAAGAGGCTTCCAGGTTCACCGAGTCATCTACCAGCGATCTTACAGGCAGATGGGGCAGAAACACGCCCGGCTTCAACAAGATGCCAAACCACTCCCCTCGGCAGGACAGTCTCCAACCGGGGTGGCTTTGGTCTCGGGTCCCCGTACCGTCAGGGTGATCTTGCCCTGGAGTTTACTCACGACAAGCTCAAGGCGGCTCACGGCAATAGAGAGAAACGGGTGAGAGCCCTCACTATGGGTGCACCAGATCCGTTCGACAAAAGGCGAGTCCGAGGGTCTCTGCGCATCAAAGAAAATCATGCTTTTGTCTCCGATGTCTGCATTCGTTTGGCACAATCTTTGCAATGTTGATTCTTCTTATGTAATTTCTTATGTAATTTTCAAGCTCAATAGAAGTGAAATCAGCATCCCGCGAGTTTTTTTCGCATTCTACCATAAAAAAATCCAGAGAACCATGAAAAAACCGATAAAAAAGTACTGATCTTGCTCTCAATGAGATACATTTTTTGTACATTTAACAAAATCGTCCCAAATAGTATGAAATTTCTAAAGAAGTGCCCGTGAAGAAGGGATAGCTATACTTAAGAGTAATAATGGCGACAATGAAGGGAGAGTACAAGGATTCGTACAAAAATGGGCCATTTTGCCGGGAGGAGTCCGTCACGTTCGCATGAATGGTAACAATGAGTGCCAGCCATCCTCCCATGAAAATCTCCTGGTCGCCATTAGAGGATCGTTTCTTTTCACACAAAAAAGGAGTTTGCCGTGCAGAAACGAGCTATCCGAGCGTTTGCAGTCTCCATGTTTGTTCTCATCCTGGCAGCCTTAACCCCCCTGACCGTATTTGCGGCGCCAGCCTCACAAGAGAACACCGCTTCCTCCCTGGACACGAATCCCTACTCGCCTGCGTACCAGCACAGCTACCGACATGGCGCAGTCCCTACGACCAGTCAACAGGTTAAGATCAAAGTCTATCAGCAGGCGCATTCGAGCTCAATTACGGCAGTGTCCGCTAACACACTGTCCTATGGTGGTGGCATCGACGGCATTGGTGTGACCAGCGGCAAAGAGAAAGTCTATCTGGTCTTCTGGGGCACCCAGTGGGGAACTCAGAGCACTGACAGCAGTGGCAACCTGACTTTTTCCAACGACTCCGCTGGTGCCGCGCCACGTCTGCAGAATATGTTCAAAGGTCTGGGCACTGGCAACGAGCTGTGGTCAGGCGTAATGACCCAGTATTGTGACGGTTCCGGCGTGTCGGCAGGTGCTACCAGTTGTTCATCGAGTACCGCACATGTTGGCTACCCAACTGGTGGTGCTTTCTCTGGTGTCTGGTACGATAACTCCGGTGCCGAGCCAGGTACGGCGAGCGGAAACCAGTTAGCCAACGAGGCAATCAAGGCCGCCGGACACTTCGGCAACACGTCGGCGGCAAGCAACCGATATGCACAGTACGTGATCCTCTCGGCGACCGGAACCAACCCCGACGGCTGGAGGACGGGAGGATTCTGCGCGTGGCACGACTATAATGGCGACACGACGCTTTCTGGCGGTGCAGCCAGCTCGCCCTACGGTGATATCGCCTTCACCAACATGCCATATGTTCTAGACGCTGGCAGCAGCTGCGGCCAGAATTTCGTTAACTCTGGCTCAGCGGGCACTCTCGATGGCTTCACCATGGTCGAAGGCCACGAATACTCCGAAACCATTACCGACCAGAACCCCGCTGGCGGTTGGACGAGCAGCAGTAGTGGGCAAGAGAACGCGGATGAGTGCGCCTGGATCTCCTCCGGCCAGGGTGCCTCTGCTAATGTCACGATGGGCAACGGCACCTACACCATGCAATCGACCTGGTCGAATGACACCAACAGGTGCGATATATCCCACCCCATCGTTGGTGGAGGAACCACAACGAATGATTTCTCGATCAGCGCTAGTCCCACCAGCCTTTCTATCGCTCCCGGTGGTAGCGGCACCTCTACGATCAGCACTGCGGTAAACAGTGGCTCGGCGGGAACCGTTAGCCTCTCGGCGAGCGTCTCGCCTTCCGGCCCAACAGCCTCGCTCTCGCCCACTTCGGTTACGGCGGGTAGCTCCTCGGCCCTGACCGTCTCTGTTGGCTCGTCGATCGCGACGGGAACCTATACCGTTACTGTGACTGGCACCGAAGGTAGCGCGACCCACAGCACATCCGTGACGGTAACTGTCACATCATCGAGCGGGGGGGCATTACCAACGGCGGCTTCGAGACGGGGAGCCTCTCCGGCTGGACCTCCGCTGGGACTACCTCGGTCAGCACCACGGTGCATTCGGGCAGTTATTCCGCTCGGGTGGGCTCAACCTCGCCGACCAATGGCGATAGCAGCATCAGCCAGACCTTCACGGTGCCCAGTGGGAATACGCATCTGACCTTCTGGTATCGCGTGTATTGTCCGGATACGCTGACCTATGACTGGGCAACGGCGACACTGAAGGACAACACGAGTGGTACGACCTCGACCGTCCTGGCCAAGACCTGTAACACCAACGGGACCTGGGTCCAGGTGTCAGCTACGGTGACGGCTGGCCACTCCTATACCCTGAAGTTGATCAGTCACGACGATAACTATGCTGGCGACGCGACGTACACGTACTACGATGATGTTGTACTAAGCTAGCGAGATCAATGAGCACTCACAGATGGGGATAGCTGCTTGAGCTATCCCCATCTGTGATCATTTGGGTGCGCAAGGGTGGGCGCTGGTGGCTGTATACCCGCTGTAACGCGAGGTCGAGCGTCCACAAAAAGCGCACGTGCAACGAGAGCGAGCAGAAAGGCACACTCCTGTGTGCCGTGGGACTTCAACATCGACACCCAACCTGGCGGTTTGTACGATCCAATTTCTGCTCTTGAAAACATGCCTGAATCAAGCAGTAAGTGCGCGATTAAGCCGAACAGTTTTAATAATGGACGTGATAGAGCCGATGAGCAAAGTGATGCCCCAGATGATGGTAATGATACCAATGCATAGAGCGGCGATCGCGTCAGTAATGCTGACGAGGAAGGCCGGAACGATACCAAGAAGAAGGCTAACGAGAACAGTGCCAAGAAGAGAAGTAAGGAGAAGCAGAAGAAGTCCTTTGCTTTCAAGGAAGCGCTGTTGAGCGAAGAACAGGCTACCAGAGAAACCGAACTTGAGTAACATGATGACACTCAATACCACATATGCGCCTGCCCGGTTAAAGGATCCGTACACAATGAGGTAGATAAGCGTGCCGAAAGGAATGGATAGGAGCAGCGAGATCATCAGCATAAGCAGGCTAAGAGCGATGAAGATCTGGCGCAGAGCGAAGCCCATGAGTAGGAGTGAGAAGATGAGGGTGGCAATTCCCTGTACTCTGCCATGCAGGCGCTCTGGAATGAATAAGGCAACACCCATAAGAGTAACGGTGAAAAGCATGATGCTGTCAAGGAGGGCCAGGTCGGGGAGACCAAGACCCGGTGGATGCCCCTGACTGCTAAGCTGTGCCACCACATTTTGCTGGTCACGGTTGAGTCCGGCAGTAGCGGCAGAGAGCTGTGGAGGCAGTTGGAAGGCTGTGATTGGAATCGGGTTGCTACGAAGCACGCCCGGGAGGGCCGTACCCATTTCAATGAGTACGACGATACAAATCAAGACGATAGCACAGAATAAGAAAGGCGTACGCAAGCGATTCATTGCATACCTCAAAACTACCGAACGCTTAGGACAGACGGCAAAAACGCAATCCCGTTCCTGAGCCAATTATAGCTGGAAGTCAATGGAGCGGTCAAGCACGCAAAGTATTGTTCATGCCATTTAAGATTTTTTTCACTTCTAGCTTCAGTATATCCTATCGCATCATGAGCATGTGACTTTGATATTTTATGATGAAATGAAGTATACTCTTTTATAGATCTCAACTACAATAAGTGCTTGTGTATCTTTAACCTCTAAAAAAAGCGCCCCGGCACGTCTGATCTATAGATACGGTTACAAGAAGCATATATTTTCCTTCCTCTGCCTGGAGATGGGGACCTCCAGGCAGAGAATTGACAGAAGGGTTTGGGATGATACCGGTCGCATATCAATCGATTTCAGGCGCAGAAACGAGGGCGCCGTGATTGATCAAGTGGATAGAGAGCTACAAGAGTGGGTAAAGAGCGTTGTCATGGGGGCTGATGTTGTTCTGGGCCCACCTCGTCAGTTAGAAGGCAAACATGGCGTGAGCCTCTATTTGCTCGCGTTAACCAATCCCCCGCAAGCGTGGATGAATCGACAGCCTCCTATACGAATTGCATTGCGCTATTTCGTGGCAACCTGGGCAGGAGACGATGAGGAGGAGGCACATCGTCTCCTGGGAAAACTCGTCCTGGCGGCTATAAAGAAGCATGAGTATGAGCTTGACCTGGCAGAAGTGCCTGCGGCCATGTGGGCGGCCTTAGGCATAGCCCCACGCCCCACGTTTACGCTGTGTGTTCCACTCCCTATTGAGCGGCTAGAGCCGGTCACCAGGCTAGTACAAGGGCCTTTAGTGATGCGTGGAACGCCTATCACAAGTCTGTACGGGATCGTTCTGGGGCCAGGTGATGTCCCGATTGCCGGGGCAAGTGTGGAACTGCCCGCTCTCCAACTTCGCAATCACACCGATACAGGGGGGCGATTCCACTTCCCCACAGTGCCTGGGGAAGCGGGTAGTACCCGCTTGCTGGTGAAGGCAAAAGGGCGGGTGCAGAATGTTACGGTGGAACAACCCACTTCAGGCAGAGAGCCACTGGTGATACGGTTCGATTCATTTGAGATAAAGTGAGAAACACCATGATGAATCCTATGGCACCGGACATTTACATTGAGGAAGTTTCGGGGGGGACGAGACCAATCCAGGCAGTTGGCACAAGCACTGCTGGTTTTGTCGGCGAAGCTCCCGATCCAACCAGGCGCTTGAATGAAGCGGTAGCTATTAACAACTGGTCGCAGTTCATACGCTTTTTCGTCTCCGAGGGAAGTAAGAGCACGCCGCTCTCACATGCCGTCTACGGTTTTTTCCAGAACGGCGGCAGCCGATGCTTCGTGGTCAACGTTGGTAAAGGTGGGTCGATCGCGGGCGGGGGACGTGCCCGCGTAGGACTCGATGTCCTTGAGCAGATCGATGAGGTCGCTATCGTTGCAGCACCGGGATACACCGATGCTACTTCATATGACCTCGTCCTTTCGCACTGTGAAAGGCTCAAGGACCGGGTCGCGATACTGGACGCGCCTGAAAATGTTGAAGACATTACGTTGCTGACGCAGGCTGCCACAGCGAAGGCCCAGCCGATATCGGGAACGGGTCATGCAGGGGCGACTGGTGAAACTAAAAAGGGTAACGCCGCCGAGGGCGATGACGGTACGACCGCGGAACTCGGGGGATCGAGAGGGGCTCGGCCACGGCAGTCAGATGGCGGCTATGGAGCGTTTTATTTCCCCTGGATCACAGTGCGCGACCCACTCTCGCCCAACGACCTCGTTGATGTGCCGCCCTCTGGTCATCTTGCCGGAATTTGGGCGCGCACGGATGCGACGCGAGGAGTACATAAAGCACCGGCGAATGAAGCGGTACGGGGTGCGCTCAATCTTACCTATCTGCTCACACGCGATGAACAGGGGATATTGAATCAGAGTGGCGTAAACTGTCTTCGGTCGTTCGCGCGTGAGGGAATTCGTGTTTGGGGCGCGCGTACCATTGCCGATGGAAGTAGTGAATGGCGTTATCTCAATGTGCGGCGCCTGTTCAATATGATTGAAGAATCGATAGCCACGAGTACGCGCTGGATTGTCTTTGAGCCAAATGACAGGACCCTATGGAAATCGATCCGGAGGGACCTCTCGGCATTCCTGACGCGTTTGTGGCGAGACGGGGCGTTGATGGGTCGCACACCTCAGGAAGCGTTCTTTGTCAAGTGCGACGAAGAAACAAATCCACCCGACACCATTGATGCTGGTATGGTTGTCACGGTTATTGGCATTGCCCCTGTCAAACCCGCCGAGTTCATTGTTTTCCGTATCAGTCAGCACGCAAGTGGGCTTGATACAGAAACTGTGGGAGGTTTTAATGCCTGAAGCTGGAGATATAGCACCAGGAACGGCGCCGTCTGGTGCGCAACCGGGCGTATTCAACGACCCCTATCGGGCCTATAACTTTAAACTGGTGATTCAGGGCGTCACTGAAGGACATTTCACGGCTTGCAGCGGGCTGGGAATCAAGATTCAAGTCATCAAGTACCGCGAAGGGGGAACGAACCAGGTGGTGCATTGCATTCCAGGCCCGGTAGAATATGCCGATGTGACGTTACGCTATGGACTCACCGCCTCGCATGAGGTCTGGGATTGGCTCATGACCGCAGTGGCAGGAAGAGTCGAACGCAAGAATGTCTCTATTCTGATGCTCGATAGTGATGGCGTGAGCGAAATGATGCGTTGGGATCTCATCAATGCCTGGCCGTCTGAGTGGCGTGGCGCTCCCCTGGACGCGCTCAATCGCGAGGCCGCCATCGAGACCTTGACGTTAGTCTACGAGACGTTGCAACGAGCATAGAAAACGATGGAAAAACGGAACGTCAAAGGCTTGATGTTGCATGCACTGGCAAGACAGTTACAGCGTTGGGCAGATTTCGTGGCCAGGCAGGCGGGAGCCGAACGTCGCGGAGCGCTATGGGGCCAGGGGAGCGCGCAGCGCGTCGATTCTCGTTTTGTATCTTCACCCATGCCGGTAGCGCAGTCGCCGATCCCTGAAGAATATGTGGGAAGTGGGGATATTGACAGTCCGCCTGCTCACTGGCTGGCACGGGCGCAGCTAGGCGCACCAGAACTGCTGTGGCAGAAAGGGCATGCCAGCTGGAGCACTGCAATACCATCTCAGGTCCCCCTGACGGCACAGGAACAGAGTGGCACACGGACAATGATCGACGGACAAGAAATGCATGTGCCTGCGGCGCTAGGAATGGAGAAGGATACTAGCAGGTCAGCGGAGCCGGGTAAACAGCCTGACGAGGCACGCAGGGAACGTCAGGTCAACATGGAAACGTCTGTGTCAGGAGAGGAGAGCCCACGTGTACCTTCCGCCAAGCAGACCAGTCACGACGCTCGCCCTTTCACGGATTGGCACACGTTTTCAACTGGCAACAGCGGAGGAGGGGCGCTAATAGGTGTAGAAGAGAGGAGGCCAGCGCGAGCAGAGAAGACTGAGCCAGCAGAACCAGCGGGAGAAACCTTGCCCCAGGCAGGCGTTGGCCACAGCCATCAGGTGAGCCTGGGTGCTTTGCATGTGCTAAACACCCAAGTGGTAAGCGATCACTTACAAGACAGCGAGAAGAACGAGCACAACCACTGGTCTCAAGCGAGCATACCAGGACCGGCATACGGCAATCAATCACTCATCGAGCTGGAACAGGCAAGCATGCGCTGGCCATCTCTTCCTCTGGAAGAGACAACCCGCAACCTGAGCACGGATTGGGACATAGCGCGACGAGCCTGGGAACGGGAGCAGCGCTTGGACGAGGAACAGCGAGGTCGCTCATGGAACGCGTAGCCTTTTTGCTGGAAGAAACCAATGAGCGCCTGGGATGTTTACTCAATCCCGATAGCCTGGTGATGCGTCGGCTAGCGGGAGTGCTGCCCCGGCGTTCACTGGGAGGGGTGGTGAACGGAGTGGAGTTACGGGATGATCCCCTGCTCTACACCGGAGGTGGCAGGACAGAGCTAGAACTCAATCTCTTGTTTGATATTTCTCTGGCAGGGTCTTCTATTGTGACGAGTGATGTGCGTGATCTCACGGGACCACTATGGAACCTTGCTGAAAATACTCGCGGTGTCAGTAGCTATCGACGGCCTCCGCTGGTACGTTTTGTCTGGGGCAAATCGTGGAACATACCCGCGATCGTGGTCGCGGTGGCTGAGCACCTGGAGCAGTTTACAGCAGAGGGAGCCCCACAGCGCTCCTGGTTGCGTATGAGGCTCTGGCGAGTAAACGAGCCGCTGAAAACGACGTTACCGGGAAGGCAGCCGCTCCAGGCTCAAACGCTCTCCCCAGAAGGACTACAGGTGCCTCCGGAGAGTGTATCAGAGGATCGCGTACGCGTGCATATTGTCAGCGAGGGTGAGCGCCTTGATGTGATTGCCGCCCGTTACTACCCAGAACAATCGGCAGCAGAGGTGTCCGCCCTATGGCGGATGCTCGCCTCGTTCAATAATCTGCAAGATCCGCTTCACCTCCCGGTGGGTTTCTTGCTGCGCATCCCGCCACTCTCAGTGCTAGGAGAAGAAGGCGCATGAACTATGTACATTCCCTGCCCGAGGTGCTTGTGGAAGCAGAGGGAGCGGCGCTCGCCACTGATATTTCGCAGTCGCTAGGAGAGGTACGGATTCAGAAGCGTCTCTCGCTGCCGACGCTCTGCGAATTGACATTTGTCGATCCACCAGTGTCCCTGGCGAGCGCCGTATGGCTCACACCAGGGACAGCGTTACGTGTCATGATCGCAGGGCAACCGGAACCACTTTTTGCGGGTCAGGTGACGGCAGTTGAGCATTGCTACGAGCCAGCCTATGGTCGCGCGATTCGCGTTCGTGGATATGATCTCCTGCATCGGCTACGGAAGCGCCAATCGGTGCGCGCCCACGTACAGGTCACTACACGAGATCTGGCGCAAGAACTGGCCGCCGACCTGGGATTGATTGTGAAGGCAGCGGAACCTGGACCATTGTGGCCCCGGCTCATCCAGCATCGGCAATCAGATCTCGAACTCCTGCAGGAAGTGGCCGAACGGTGTGGGTTATACCTGGCGATACGGGGAAATGTCCTGCATCTGTTGACCTTGCAAGGCATTGGCGAGGTCGTGCCACTTGCCCTGGGCGAGTCCCTCCTTCAAGCGCGCATCGAGATCAATGCTGACACGGTATGCCAATCAGTGGCGGCGGCGGGATGGGATCCATCACGAATAGAAACCCACGAAGGCCAGGCATCACGGGCGCGAGTAGGACGTGCTGTTGCCGCCGGGATAACCCCGGCACGTGTCGGTGGAAGCGAGAGGCGCGAGCTTGTTGATGAGGCGGCACCTGGCAGCGATCACGCGACCGGGCTCGCGCAGGCAGAGTTAGACTTGCGGGTGGCGCAAGAAGTGACGCTCTGGGGGATAGCCGAGGGCGATCCACGCCTACAACCAGGAACGCCAGTGGAGGTCACAGGAGTAGCAGACGCCGTGGCGGGGCGCTACGTCCTCTCGGCTGTCACGCATACCATCGATGCGCGTAAGGGCTTTATTTCCGAGATTTCCAGTTCTCCTCCTGCGCAGCGACCACGGTCGCGTAGCAGTGTCGCCACGCCAGGAGTGGTAACTCAGATAGATGATCCCGAGAAGTTAGGGCGCATTCGCGTTTCCCTGCCAACGTATGGCAACGTGGAGACAGACTGGATGGGGGTTTTGAGCGCAGGGGCGGGCGCGGGAAAAGGATTTATAACCTTACCAGACATTGGAGACCACGTGCTGGTCCTCTTCGCGCACGAAGATCCAGGCCAGGGAGTAGTGCTCGGTGGACTCTACGGAGTAGAGGAACCACCGGATGTGGGCATTGATGGCGGCATGGTGCGCCGCTATACGTTGCTGACCCCAGGCGGGCAGCGTATCCAGCTTGATGATGGACAGCAGACGATCCGCCTGGAGAACAGTCGTGGAAGCTACTGCGAACTCTCGCCGCAGAAGGTGCGCGTACATGCGGCGGCGGATCTGGAGATCGAGGCACCGGGGCAACGGGTAGTCATTCGCGGCAAGAACATCGACTTTGAGAGAGGATAAACGATGAAGTGGCTCACTGAGGATGGGGTTATTACCTGCAAACACGAGTTAGGAGTCGTCTCTCTCGCGACGACCCAGAACCTGGTGACCATCGAGCAGCGAAAGGTGCTGGTGGAGAACGATCCGGAAGGCAGGTTGATCACAGGCTGCCCGAATATTGGCGCCACGATCAAACCATGTACTCGCACCCTCAACGTAGAGGTCGGCTACTCCGATTTTCTGCGCATTCATGGTCAGCGCATCTGCCTGGATACGGTGACCGGCCTGACCGACGGGACGCCACCGGGCGTGGTCAAATACACGGTGCGCGACCCCGGCCAACAACTCGTGACGGAGGTAATATGAGCACGCCACGCTATCGCGCCTGGAAATTCGTCCACCCCGACCTGGACACGTCGGAGGGGCCAGCGGGCCTCGGACTCACTCCACGAGGAGGTATTGCCATGGTGGACGATCGTGACTCCGTACGCCAGGCAATCTTACTCTTGCTGTCCACTGTCCCAGGCGAGAGAATCATGCACCCTGAGTATGGTTGTCATTTGCATCGCCTGGTGTTCTCTCCCAATGATGAGACGACTGCCGGTTTAGCCATCCACTACGTACGGCAGGCGCTCGATCGGTGGGAGCCGCGCATTGAAGTGCTGCGGCTAGATGCGCAGCGTGACGCAGTGAATCCAGAACAACTCACGATCAGCCTTGAATACCGTGTACGGGCCACCCAGCAGACCGATGTCACGACGCTTCCCTTTAACCTTGCGGGAGGGAGACGCTAATGCCACTTCCCTCGCCCAACCTGGACGATCGTGACTTCCGGCAGCTTATGGAGGAGGCGCGTCGTCGTATCATGCAGTCGTCTCCAGAATGGACAGACCTTTCGCCGGGCGATCCCGGAATGGTGTTGCTGGAACTGTTCGCGCACCTCACCGAGACGATGATCTACCGCTTAAACCGTGTGCCCGAGAAGATGTACATCGAGTTCTTGCGGTTGATCGGCCTGCGCCTGCATCCCCCGGTGGCGGCCAGCGTGAGCCTGTTATTTAGCCGGGCACGAGCCGAGGATCAACCGATCCAGATTCCTCGGGGAACGCGGGTGGCGCTCAGTCGCTCGGGAAGTTCAAGCGACGCGCTTATCTTTACAACGGCGGTGAACGCGACTATCCCTGCTGGTAGAACTCAAGTAGAAGTATTGGCGCACCACTGCGATCTGGTGGAGGGTGAGCTTGCCGGGACGGGTACCGGTTTGCCCAATCTGGTTATCAGGGTACAGCGGGCACCACTCGTGGCGAGAACGGGAGACGATTTGGACCTGATCGTCGGCGTTGAAGCGGGGCCAGGCGAACTGGGCGAACGTATCCCAGCAATCGAATATCAAGGCAAGACCTATCGTGTATGGCGCGAGGTTGATAGCTTTACCAACGTTGGGGACGACCCGTATGTTTACCTTGCCGATAGGATGTCGGGAATGATCATGTTCGCCCCAGCGGCGCGGCTTGAGCAGCGGGGGGACGCGCTGGAAGATGTTGCGCATGCACTATCAGCTATTCCGGGTGCTGGGCGAGAGATACGGGTCTGGTACCGGCGTGGGGGTGGGCCAGAGGGAAATGTTGAGGCCAACATCCTGACCAAACTGAAGGACCCGATCATCGGCGTCCAGGTCACAAACCCCGGTCCGGCAGTGGGAGGACGCGCGGCAGAAACGCTGGAGAATGCGTTGGTACGTGGGCCACAGCAATTGCACTCATTGCAACGGGCGGTAACTGCCCGCGATTTCGAACTGGTCGCGCTCTACAATTCACGGGTAGTGGCGCGGGCGAAAGCGCTGACGCGGGCCGCGTTATGGGCATATGCCACACCTGGAACCGTAGAGGTGTTGCTAGTCCCCTTTCTCCCCGAAGAGAAGCGGGATGGAGGACAGGTGACGGTGTCCGTGCTCCAGGAGCACCAGACCACGGAGGCCCGCGTACATGTCCAGCAGGCACTGGACGAGCGACGTCCGCTTGGGACGACCTGCCTGGTAAATTGGGCCCATTATAAGGAGGTACGTGTAAAGGCGAGGATCGTGGTCAGGCGGGAAGAAGATCCTCAGGCGGTCAGGCAGCGGGTCATTGAACGCCTGCACCAGACAATTAATCCGCTACCGACATCATTCAGTTCGACTGGGTGGCCCTTTGGGCAGGCCCTGCGCGCATCCCATGTCTACGATGTGGCATTAGCAGAGCCAGGGGTGCGCTGGGTGGATCAGGTACGGCTCGTGGTGGATGAGGTCCCCGAGAGTAATGTGACAACACTTGTCGCCGATAGCACACAGCCGCGAACCTGGTATGTCGGGAGCGGGAGCACGCTGTTCCGCTCGCTCAACGATGGTGGGGGCTGGGAGCCGGCTGGCCGCTTCGAAGGAGAGGAAATCACCGTTGTGCAGGTCCATGCGCTTCAAGCGGGGCTTGTCGCCGTTGCCACGCGCCTGCCCAACGATAAGGGATCGCGCCTGCACATTTCGCGAGACTGCGCAGAAACATGGGAAGCCACCATCTACTCCCTGGCATTCCTGATACAGGACCTGGCCTGGACGTTACGGGGTGGCGCGCCGGTTCTGCTGCTGGCGACAAACGTCGGGTTGTATGAACTTACTATGCAGCCGGGCAGTAGCCCTGTGCAGGTGCTCGTGGACCAGGCGAATCAGGCGCTGGGCTTTTACGCGGTAACAACCAGTACGGACGCGCGGGGGAGCACAAACGTCGCTGTGGCGGCGCAGAATACTGGTGGGGTCTATCTTTCCAGCAGTGGGGGCGCGACTAACACCTTTCGACATACCGGGCTACGTGGCGAGGATATCCGGGAATTAGTGATAGAGCACGATGGTCCCCGCTCATTTATCTGGGCGGGCGCGGCGGTCTCCGGCGGAGATGACCCCGGCAAGGGATGCTTTACCTGGGAGTTGCGCGGCTCAGAGGACCCACCAGAAGGATGGCAAAGGTTCGGGAAAAACTGGACTGGAGGGACGTGTCGCTCAATCACTTTTATCGGCACGAAGGTTCTGGCGGGCTCTCATCGCGCGGGTGTACTGCAACTAGACCTCCATGGACGTGATGCCGCCTGGCGAGTATCTGACGTAGGCTGTGGCCTGCCCCTGAGAGACCCGGGCCGCTTCCACCCGGTCATCGCGCTTGGAGCGGACCCTGAAACCGGGTTGGTACTGGCGGGCGGAGCAAAGGGGATTTTCCGCAGCGAGGATGGTGGGGGAGCCTACTCTTCATCCTCGAACAAAGAATTCCCCGACAAAGTGACGTTGCCAGCAACCTGGTTGTTCGTCTCGGGCGAGCACGATATAGCGGTAGTAGGTGAAGATGAAGCGGACTGATATTGAGCGTCTGCTCCCCGAGGTTTTTCAGCGGGCCATAGAGGAAGGCTCGCCCTTGCTCGCCCTGCTCGAAGTGATGGAAGCCCTGCCAGCTCCAGACGAGGCAGTGTTGGACCAGCTTGATGCGTTCTTTGACCCTTATCGCGCTCCCGATGCGTTCGTGCCTTTCCTGGCGAGCTGGGTCGATCTAGAACGTTTTTTACAGGGTGTTCCCGCAACATCCGCGACGCAGGCTGCTCCTTCCTGGCCCAGTGGAATGGGGCGGCTCCGCGAACTGATAGCTGCCGCCCCATTCCTGGCGCAATGGCGAGGGACGGCAGAGGGACTGCTACGCTTCCTGGAAACGGCAACCGGCGTACAAGGCTTCACGATAGAGGAGCAGGTGCCGGGATCTGATGGCCTGCTCCGACCATTCCACCTGCGCGTTCGGGCCCCACACGAAGCGGCGTCATACCGCGCCATGATCGAGCAGATCATCGAGTCGGAAAAGCCTGCCTATGTTACCTATGAACTTGAAATGGTGGAGAATCCAGAAGGCAGACCACCTTCCTCTTAGAAAGGGGTACATTCGTATGCGCAGCCCCAAAGTCTTTCTCGCCCTATTGTTCGTGATAGGTGTCCTCTTCGTCGTCGGTCTCAACCTTGGGGCCATACACTCCGACGATCAGGCATTCCAGCCTCCTGGGTGGGTGACGGGACTGGGTAGAGCTCTCGTCATTCAGCAGCCGTTAAAGGTTGGTGATCTGAGGCCTGCACCAGCGAGTTGCCTTCAGAGAGATACGCTCGTCGTGCCCCTGGGCAGCGTCTGCACGTTTGGCATTGGAGAGTCCCCCTTCACGCTGCGCCTGGCCTCACTGCAACTCATACGGGGGGCGTCGGCGACGGTAATGCTCACCCAGGAAGAGACGCTGCCCGTGCAACAGTCCCTCATGGGAGCAGGGACCACAACGGATACCAATTTCAAAGTTTACCCGGGCAAAGCGCATGGGGCACTCAGTATCACGTGCCTTCGTACGGAGGGGACACCTGCGTGTCTCCTCGCACTCAAGTAAGTTGAGCAGGACCCCCAGGAGGATAAAACCATGTCAAGCTCATTTGCGATCACCGCGGCGACCAGTAGCATGCCTCTGGATAGCAGTCGCCAGGTGCAGACCTCGTTTACCGTTTCTAACACAACGACACGAGTCATTAGCGGTCGCGCCCGCGTGGTCGCCCTCTCATCGGCTGCCAGTCCCTGGTTGACGCTGCTGGGAGAATCTGAGCGCGAATTCGCCAGCACCGGAAGCCAACAATATACCGTGCAAATTACCGTTCCACCAGGCGCCCCAACTGGCGACTACACCTTCCGGCTGGATATGCTGGACCTGGCCAATCCCGATGATGACACTAGCGAGGGGCCAACGGTCAAATTTACGGTGCCCGCCGCGGCACCTGTGAAAAAGCCCTTCCCCTGGTGGATCGTGGCCGCCGCGCTGGGAGCGCTGATTTTGCTAGGTGGCGCAGCCTATGGACTCAGTCAGATCACTCGGAAAGCTCCTGCACCCATCGCCATGCAACCCACCGTTACCCCCACTGCCGTGGCTGGACAATGGAAGAGCGTTGCGCCTATGCCAACCGCACGTGAGGGATTGGTGGTGGTACGGGGGTCCGACGGGCGGCTCTATGCGATCGGTGGCCATGGTATCAATCCCGATGGCAGCTATTACCTTACCCGCGTGGAGATCTACGACGCCGCGAAGAATACCTGGACTACCGGTACGCAGATGCCCACCCGCCGAGGGTATCTAGCAGCGGTACTGGGGCCCGATGGCCTTATTTATGCTATTGGCGGCACCAATCGTGTCGCAGACTCCGGCAATAACCAGCTCAGTACAGTGGATACCTACGATCCCTTGACAGATACCTGGACAACTCTTGCCTCTACGCTGCCCACCCCTCGTTCCAACCTTACTGCTGCCGTGGGGGCCGATGGGCGCATCTATGTAATAGGCGGTAAATTAGATAGCGGCGAGCTAAACGTGGTGGAGGCGTATAATGTCAGGACACAGACCTGGACAACCCTTGTACCGATGCCGACCGCACGCTATGGGCTCGCATCGGCGGCTGGCCCCGATGGGCGTATCTACGTAATGGGGGGGATAAACGCAAGCGGCATCCTCAAGACAGTAGAGGCATATGACCCCAGGACGAACACCTGGACACCCCTTGCACCTATGCCAACCGCACGCACGGGATTGACGGCAGTGGTAGGGCCCGATGGGCGAATTTACGCCATTGGGGGTCGAAACGCAAGCGGCCCTCTCAAAACGGTGGAAGCATATGACCCCAAAACGAATACCTGGACAACCCTTGTCGCCATGCCTACAGCACGCTATGGGCTTGGAGGAGCACTTGGACAGGATGGAAGGATCTATGCTGTAGGTGGCTTTGCCGGGAGCCCAGTCAATACAGTCGAGGTCTACAATAACCAGCCAGTGGCGATGCATAGTGTGCAGGTAGGAGAAATTTACCCGCACACCGAAGCGACGATACCACAAACCGGGCAAGAAAGAAAACGCATCATCAAGGGAAGGGCTTCCTCTCGTCCCTGAGAGTCTTTCCTGCTTCGCTAAGTCCCGCCTGCTTTGTTTTTCACTGCTTGTTTGCTCGCTGCTTAGCGACCCTCTCGAATGGGCACATCAGCTCCATCACGAAGATACACTGGAATCCGCTCTAGGGGGGCCTCTGCCGTGATATAGTGGCCACCCTCGAACGTCTCGCCACTCCAGGCATCGGTCCAGGTGGTCCCCGCGGGCAGGTAGACGCCGCGACTGCGCGCGCCTTCCGTCAAGATTGGGGCCACCAGCAGGTCGGGGCCAAAGAGGAACTGGTCATCTACACGCGTGCACTCCTCATCCTCAGGAAAATCGAAGAAGAGGGGCCGCATGGGAGGGGTGCCCTTCTCGTGCGCTACCTTCATCTGAGCTTCGACATACGGACGCAGGCGCTCGCGCAAGAACAAGAGCTCCTTAATGATCGCGTATGCCTCCGGGCCAAACGACCACGCCTCGTTCTCCGCGCCAGTATCAATCATGGCGTCAATGTTGCGCTCAGGATTACGGTAGCCATGCAGACGCAGCATCGGGCAGAAGGTGCTGTACTGGAACCAGCGAATCAGCAGTTCGCGGAAGGAAGGTGAGTCGATGTCGCCACCATAGAAGCCGCCAATGTCGGTTGTCCACCAGGGGATACCGCTCAAGGCCATATTCAGGCCCGCGCGCACTTGAATCTGCAAATCCTCAAAAGTGCTATCGATATCTCCTGACCAGACAGCCACCCCGTACCGCTGACTCCCTGCCCAGGCCGAGCGGCAGAGATTGAGGATAGGCTCATCGCTCTCCCGGTGCTGATGGTCATAGAACCCCTTGGCGTGCAGCATCGGATAGGCGTTCGCCACTGCACTGCCATTGCCCAGGTGGAAACGAACGTTATCAGCATCCAGCGGATGCATCTCCGGCTCGCAGGCATCCAGCCACCAGGTTTTGATGCCATACTGATAATAGTGCTCGCGTACCTGCTCCCAGACAAACGCGCGTGCCTCGGGATTGGTGGCGTCATAGTATTGCACAAAGGCCGGGCCCTCCGGACGGTTATCCTGAAAGATCATCATCGCGGGGATACCACGCTCCGTGCGCATCAACAGGCCGCGCGCCTGCATCTCCGCGAAGTTCTCGCTCATGGGGTTGACTGTCGGCCAGACGGAAACCATCAATTCGACGCCCATTGCTCTGAGCTCGTCAACCATCGCCTGGGGATCGGGCCAGGCTTGCGGATCAAAGCGCCAGTCACCTTGCAAGGTCCAGTTAAAGAAGTCAATAACAATAACCGAAAGAGGCAGGCCACGCTTCTTATACTCGCGGGCAACCTGGAGCAATTCATCCTGCGTGCGATAGCGTAATTTACACTGCCAGAAACCAGAGGCCCATGTGGGGAACTCAGGCGCGTGGCCGGTCGCATCGGCATAGTGCTCCATGATCGAGGCGGGCGTATCGCCCGTCGTGATCCAGTAATCAAGCTGAGCGGTCGCCTCGGCGATCCAGCGCGTCGCGGTTTTGCCAAGCTCCACGCGCCCGATGGACGGATTGTGCCACAGCAGGCCATAGCCCCGACTTGAGAACAGGAAGGGAATAGCCACTTCAGTATTGCGCTGGGCCAGTTCGACTACCGCCCCCTTCTGATCGAGCAACCCGTGCTGGTGCTGCCCCAGGCCGTAGAGCCTCTCGCCTTCATACGCCTTGAAACGCGCCTCCAGATGATAGAGATCGCTGTGAAGCGCTTTAAAATGGCGAGGTGGAATGCGGGTCGAATGCTTAAGAGGGGTTTCCGCCAGCAGTTCCTCTCCGCTCTCCGTCTTGGAGAAGCGAACATGCCCCTGCGGAGAAACGCTCGCGGTAAGCGCGCCATTGCTGATCCTGGCCCCCTGCGCGTCAATCGTGATCTGCACTTCCGTTGGTTCCGGCGACAAAAGGACGCTCAACAGGTCGTCACGAACTGCAGCATTAGGCGTCGAACGGACGCGCAGGCTATCGCGCCCCCACGGCTCTATGCGCAGTTGCTCGTGATTCCGTTCCCACAGTAGTGCATTTGCATATCGTTGAAAACCTTGCATGATAATCCTTCTTTCTTGGTCCGAAGTTCTGAGACATCCCCACTCAACCAGTTCCTAGCCCTTCAACGCACCAGACGAGAGGCCGGACGTGATATAGCGCTGGAAGACAATCAGCAGGATCGCGGCTGGTATCGCTCCGAGGGTCGCGACCGCCATCAGGTTATTCCACTGGGAGTTAAACTGCCCCAGGTAGCCATAGATGCTCAGGGAAATGGGCTGAATATCATTCACCGTCATAATCGTGAGGCCGTAAAGGAAGTCGCCCCACGCGAAGAGGAAGGCGAAGAGCCCTGCCGTCACAATACCCGGCAACGCGAGCGGCAGTATGATTCTGAGGAACGCGCCCCACTCACCCGTGCCATCGATAAATGCCGCCTCGACCAGTTCATAGGGAAGCGATTGCATATACGCGGCCAGAATAATTACATCAAAGGGGACAGCATACGTGCTATCAGCCAGAATCAAGCCCGGGTAGCTATTCAACAAGTTTAGCTTGTTAAAGATCAGAAACATCGGCGTCGCCAGAGTGACCGCCGGGATCATCTGCGCCAGCAAGAGCGCGAAAATCAACACGTTTGAGAAGCGCAGGCGGAAATGCGCCAGGGCATAGGCAGCGGGAATCGCGATGACGAGCGAGATCACCACCGCCCCCAGCGCGACGATCAGGCTGGTAAGCAGGTGCGGGAACTGATCGGCGAAAGTCGCCGTATACGCTTCAAACGTGATCTGGGTCGGGATCAGCGAGACGGGGATCTTGAAGATATCCTGGTTTGTTTCCAGCGAATTGACAATCATCCAATACACGGGAAAGAGCATTATCACGGTAATGATCAACCCCAGGATGAGGAAGAGAAGCGGGCGCAGCGAAACGCTCCTTTTGCGCTTGACAGATTGAGCCTGCATTGCGAAATCTCCTTTGTCTATGCTCAGGCATCCTGCTGACGGTTGGCGCGTACGTAGAACAGCGCCACTACCAGTGAAATGACCAGGATAACATTCCCTAACGCCGATCCCTGCCCGAACAGCTGCTGTGCGAAGGAGAGGTTATACGACCAGGTCGCGAAAATCTGCGTCGTGTTCGCTGGGCCGCCACCGGTCATTACATACACAATGTCGAATACTTTCAGCGTGTAGATAAGGCCAAGCATCAAGACAACGCCGATTACCGGCCTGAGCAGCGGAACGGTAACATACCAGAAACGCTGCCACTGGGTCGCACTGTCAATTGACGCCGCCTCGTAGAGCTCACCCGGAATGCCTTGCAGACCACTGTATAGCAGCACCATATTAAAGGGGATGCCAATCCAGATGTTGGTCACGATAATTGTTGCCAGGGCGTATCCAGGAGTGGTCAGCCAGCCAAAGTGCGCGGCGGGGATGAGATGCAGGCCCGCCAACGTCTGGTCAATAATGCCGTTCGTCTGATCAAAGAGCCAGCGCCAGACCGTTCCCGACACGACCAGAGGCAACAGCCAGGGCAGGAGCATTAACGAGCGCAGAAAACGGCTCAGCGGGAACTTTTTGGTAAAAAACACCGCCAGCGCCAGGCCGATCACAAACTGAGGCACAATCGACCCCACCGTGAAGATGAGCGTGTGAAGCGCCGCACCGCCGGTCGTCGCGTCCTGAAGCACGGCGATATAGTTGCTCAGGCCAATGAAGGGCGCGTTGCCAGTGTATTCAGTCTGGAGGGTGTATTTCTCCAGGCTCACACTGATACTATAATAGAGTGGATAACCAAAGAAGATGAGCAAGTAGATAATCACTGGCACCAGGAATGAGAAGCGAACCAGGCGCGAACGACTGCTTCTGCGCGCTATCGATTTCGATACGTTCCCTCTGACCACCGATTGCTGCTCCTGAATATGCGTAGCCACGATAAGCCTCCCTGAACACACACACCAGAACTCTCCGCCTCACTGGCCCACGTTAGAAAGCGTGGGCCAGCCAAGCGAGAGGAGAGATCCCACATTAGCCCTTTACAATCGCGTCGATCTTCTGTTGTGCCTGGGTCAGCGCAGACTGCGGAGAGAGGCTGCCAGAGAGGGCGGATTGCTCGGCAGTCCAGATCTGCTGCGAGATGTTGGGATACTTCTCGCCAACTTTGGCAGTGCGAGCCTGGGCGTTGTTCAACTCATCGGCGAAGACCTGCAACTCGGTATTCTGCTTCAGAAGATCCTGAGCAGCAGCCTTCAAAGGAGGAATGTAGCCCTGTACCTGGTCGTAGTCCGTGATCTGCTTTGGCTGCTCCAGCCAGTTCAGGAAATCCCAGGCAGCTTTCTGATGCGTGTCGTCGGTCTGCGGAATGGTCCAGATCTCTCCGCCCAGCGGGGAGACTGTCTTTTTCCCAGCGGATGGGGCTGGCAGAGCAACAACGCCGTAATCCACGTTGGCTTGCTTCAACAGGCTCAGGTCCCAGGGGCCATTCTCCATCATAGCCGCGTGCCCCTCTTCAAACTGTGTCAGGACATCGGCCTGGCCCCAGTTCAGTGAGGCCTTGGAGAGGGAGCCGTCTTTCAGCATATCCGTAAGGAACTGCAATGCTCCGACGCCTGCAGGGCCATCGACCTTGTCAAGATCGCCGCCATTCGACCACAGGTACGGCTCAAACTGCCAGGAACCTTCTTCGGTAGCAGGTGCCGAGAGGGCGAAGCCATAGGTATTGCCCTTGGTCAACGCCTTCGCGTCCGCCTGCAACTCGGCCCAGGTCGTGGGCGGCTTGAGACCGGCGTCATTGAACATCTTCTTGTTGTAGTAGAGCGCGAGATCGTTGTTTCCCGTTGACACAGCATAGGTCTTGCCCTGGTACTGCATCGTGGAGAGCGAGCCTCCGTAGAATTTGGAGGAGGCGAGATCGCCTGTCAGATAGGAGTCGAGCTGTGTGAGCGCCCCGGTCGATGCGAACGTCGGCAGGTTCGGATTATCCATAACCAGGATGTCCGGTAGTGTATGCGACGCGACCTGCTGGGATACTTTGGTGGTGAATGAGCCAATCGGCACCGCAGTTCGCTTGATCGTCACGTCCGGGTGCTCCTGCTCGTACTGCTTGATGAGTTTATTGATTTCAGTGTTTGCTGGCTCTGTTCCCAGGTAGTCCATCTCGGTAAGCTCAATCTTCCCGTTAGAGCTTTGAGCGGACCCACCACAGGCGCTCAACAGTAGTCCCAGAGCGAGAAATATGAGGCAACTCATTGAGATCAGGCTGAAAAAGCGCTTAGAGGTGCGCTTTTGGGATGCTATATATGCTTGACCTGCCACTTTAAACGGCTGTGGATTCATTGTATATCCTCCTTTGGATTGACCATCACACCCGACACGAGAGTAAAAGCCCACCTTCTGCCCCCTCCCCTGTGGAACAACACGAACATACTCTCCAGTGAATAGAGATGCGTTCCCGCTCCACAGGGACCTCCAGTCATGTTTCCCTCTCGATCTGGAATCAGCTTTGTCCCTTTTATCGAAGCGCTTCGATAGAGAAAGTATAAGTTCAAGAACAGGAACTGTCAAGAGTGATATCTGTCAATATTGGTGTCTTAGCGATGAGGGCCTGAACTAGAACGTATGGTGAGAGGCGGAGTCAGCAAGACATGTGAGGCTGCGGTCTCGATCCTATTCAACTTATCCACTAGAATCTGCGTTCCCAGTCGCCCCATCTCCTCAAAGGGAAAATCGACTGACGTAAGGGTGGGCGTCGTCATCTGCGCCAGGTGCGGCGAGAAAATCGCGACTAAGGAAACATCCTCAGGAATGTGCAACCCCTTGTCAGCAAGAGCGCGGATAATACCACCGCTCGGCCAGGGTGTCATGAGAATGAAAGCACTGATGGCTGGATGGTCATTCAGCAGGTTCGTTGTTGCCTCATACCCCGCCTGATCATTTGCCTCGCAGCAGCAATCTCTGCCCTGTAACCCATGCTTCTGCATCTCGCGATAAAAAGCGTCCCTGGAGCGCACGACATAGCCAATACCCCGCTCCAAAAGCTCTTCCGACTGGTTAATGAGCACGATATGCCGATGCCCCTCCTCTACCAGGTAACGAACGCTTGTCTCCAACGCATAATCAAAATCCAGGTCCACAAAACTCATATCGTCATTTTCCGCGCAGCGGCCAATCATAACGAAGGGCACATGCTGCTTCTGGAGAAATTCAACACGTGGATCATGCAGGGCAACTTCCATGAGAATCGCTCCATCGATAAAGCCCTGGTGGGTCATGTCCATTACCTTCTCATCATCGGCCAGGGGAGACGTCCACAGCAGGAGAGCATACCCGTGATCGGTAGCCGAGGCCGCGATACTGGTAATAAACTCGGATTGTGGACCTACCTTGGAGCTCCAGGTGGGATAGAGCAAGGCGATGATACGTGTACGCTTGGTCACTAGCGCGCGCGCCAACGAGTTCGGCTGATACCCCAACTCTTCCATCGCCTGGTAGACCTTTTGCTTCACCGCATCGGAAATGGGCCTCTTCCCACTCAGTGTATAAGAGACGGTGCTTAAGGTAACGCCCGCATGCTTGGCAATATCCGACATCTTGGGGGACTTTTTCGCATTATTTGATGACTTATTCACAGCTTTTTCGACAATCAGGCCAGAGCAAAGCCTCTCCCTCCTACTTGAGCATACGATGTGGCAAGATATATTTGCCATAAATGTATAGCTCTGTTATTCATCCGCATATTGCGCTAAAAATGCCACCCTGTCAAGGGTGGCAGCGTACACGAGAGTTTCTTCAGAGGCTAATCACGCTCCAGAGCTTACCATCTGGCAGACGGGCGACGTTGCAGTTCGCCCGGTGAGACGCCTCGGATCTTTTTAAAGACTTTCAGGAAATAGTGATAATCATGAAAACCGACTTGCGCTCCTACTTCCTTGATTGGTTTACCCATCACCAGTAATTCCGCCGCGATGTCGATGCGCAGGTGTTGTAGCTTCTGATGAATGCTCCTGCCAAAGTGCTGCCGGAAGACACGATCCAGGTGTCCATAACTATATCCTAACTCCTCCGCGATCAATTCACTATTCACATCCTGCTCGATATGCTCTCTGAGGTAATCCATGACGCGATAGGCCAGTCGCTTCGGCCTATCCTGTTCACTCCCTGTGTAATCTTGCATGGCGCTCAGTTGTGCAAGGATCGCGGCAACCTGCACGTTTATCTGCGCGGGAGACAACACGGCAAAGTCCACAGCACGCTTGAGAAAGCGATACAGGTTAAGATATGGGATATCGGGTGGTATGCGTCCCAAGACAGGCAAGCTCAACATTTGAGACTCGTAACCTCCCTCTCTCGTTAGAAAGTGGAAATAGATTACATCGAAGCTTGTCCCACTCTGTATCCCATAATGCCGCACATATGGCGGCAGAAGATAATAGCTATTCGCGCATACGTTCACTCGGTCCCCGCCCACCTGTAAACTCGTCGCACCCCTTGTGAGCATACCAAGCACCCAGAAATCCAGCACACGGTCAGCGTGCAGTGTTTCCTCCTGCACAAAACCCATACTCAGAACTTCTGGTTGCCCATCTAGTCGATAGATCGAGCCGGACATGTTGAAATTTTCCACCTTTGCGTTGAGAATCTACATTGCGCCTCGTGCCTACGTCCTTTATCCTATCATGTATATACCAGACACAGAACTATAGAGGAGGTCCTTCAATGTTTGAAATTCACCATTCGCTCCCCTGGAACGCAGTCACGCTTCAGCCGGGATCACTCAAGAAAAGGGCAGAGCTTAATCGCGCCTATATGCTCAGTCTCAAGAGTTCTCATCTGTTGCAGAACCATTATGGTGAAGCCGGACTCTGGAACCCGCCCCAGCAACCAACAGATTGCCACGGGGGATGGGAATCGCCAACCAGCCAATTGCGCGGGCATTTCCTCGGACACTGGCTCTCGGCTGCGGCACGCCTGGTCGCATCGACGGGCGATACCGAGATCAAAGGGAAGGCTGACTTTATCGTGGCTGAGCTAGCGCGTTGTCAGCAAGAAATGGGAGGCGAGTGGATCGGCTCTATTCCAGAAAAGTATCTCGACTGGATCGCACGTGGCAAGCGTGTCTGGGCACCTCAGTATACTCTGCACAAGACCTTGATGGGCCTGTACGATATGTACGAAATTGCTCAGAATGAGCAGGCACTTGACATCCTCATCCACTGGGCAAACTGGTTTCATCGCTGGACAGGGCAGTTCTCACGCGAGCAGATGGACGATATTCTCGACGTCGAAACCGGCGGCATGCTTGAAGTATGGGCAAACCTCTACGGTGTCACCAATAGACAGGAACATCTGGATCTCATACGACGTTATGATCGCCGCCGCCTCTTTGATCGCCTGCTTGCTGGCGAAGATGTGCTGACATATATGCACGCGAATACCACTATCCCCGAAGTGCATGGCGCAGCGCGTGCCTGGGAGGTAACTGGCGAACAGCGCTGGCGCGACATTGTTGAAGCATACTGGCGCCTCGCGGTTACGGATCGCGGCTATTTCTGCACTGGTGGTCAGACAAGCGATGAGATGTGGTGTCCACCGCATCAACTTGGCGGACAACTCGGACCCGAAAACCAGGAACACTGTACCGTCTATAACTTGATGCGCCTGGCGAACTATCTCTTCCGCTGGACTGGGGATGTCGTCTATGCGGACTACTACGAGCGCAATTTCTATAATGGTATCCTCGCGCAGCAGAACGCGCAGACAGGCATGGTCGCGTACTACCTGCCTCTGGAGACGGGAGGAGCCAAAGTATGGGGAACTCCGACGAATGATTTCTGGTGCTGTCACGGAACCCTTGTGCAGGCCCAGGCAAGCCATACGCGCGACGTCTATTTCACGAATGATGAAGGGCTGGTTGTCAGCCAGTACATCCCTTCCCGCGTGCAATGGCATCACGATGGATCCGAAGTTAGCGTAACTCTGGAGAGCAAGGCCCACGACGTCTACGCGCTGAAGGCTTCGCGTGAGCGGCCGCGCCAGACATCACATCCCGAGTATACGCTTAGCGTCAACTGCGAGCAGCCCACAGAGTATACACTTACGCTGCGCTTGCCCTGGTGGCTCGCAGACGAACCAACAATCACGATCAATGGCGAGCGCCAACGGGTTCCTCACACTCCATCCAGCTACTATCGCATTCGCCGAACCTGGCATAACGATAAGCTTACCATCCTGCTTCCGAAAGCCTTGCAAATCGTCCCCCTGCCAGGCGCATCTGACATGATGGCCTTTATGGATGGCCCCATAGTTTTAGCCGGACTATGCGATGACGCGTCTATGCTCTATGGAAGTAAAGATCAGCCCGAAACGCTCCTGGCTTCTTGTCATGAACGTCAGTATGCCGCCTGGCAGCCTGACAGCTATGAGACGCGCAACCAGCCGCACACCACACGCTTCCTCCCCCTGTGCGACATTCGCGACGAGCGTTATACTGTCTACTTTCCTATTACCGAACGGTCTTAAAGGAGATGCAGGAGGGTCTTCCTTCTACACCACCCCATTTAGAGGCTGCTCCATTATGCATAAATCAGCATAAACCATAACTCAATTGTACAAGCTTGCGCCTGGCTGTGCATCATATAATGGAGTACTACTTCTAAATAGGATACCACAGGCAGAGACTGGTTCAGGCTATTTTTTGCTAGAGAGGGACTCCATCGTATGTTTGAAGCACGACGAAAAGCATTTATGGATCACATGGGCGGGGGCGTGGCAATCCTCCGTAGCTGCCCACAATTTCGGCGCAGTGGCGATTCCCTGGAATTTACCTATCGCCAGGACAACAACTTTTACTATTTGACGGGCTTCGAGGAACCAGAAGCGATCTGCGTCCTGGCCCCGGAGCATCCAGAGCATCACTTTATCCTCTTCGTCGCACCACGCGACCCCTTCGCTGAATCCTGGACGGGACGGCACGCTGGTCCAGAGGGAGCGATGAGCCAGTATGGCGCTGATATTGCCTACCCACTTGAGCAGTTCGCGGAGAAACTACCTGAATATCTCAAAGGCTGTCAAACCCTCTACTATAGCAGCGGCAAGGCCCAATCCTTCGATGATCAATTGCTAGAACTGCTCGCGCGCCACCGCCGCGCTTTCATCCCACGTCAGATCGCCGATCCTCTATTTATTCTGAGCGAAATGCGCGTACGCAAGTCGCCGGAGGAAATCGAGCTGATTCGTGAAGCCTCTCGTATTAGCGCCAAAGCGTATAGCGAGGTACTCAAAGCCCTCAAACCGGGTATGCACGAGTACGAGGTCCAGGCGATTCTGTCATATGTCTACCAACAGCACGGTTCGCCTCGCCACGGCTACGCGCCTATTGTGGGCTCCGGTGCCAACGCGACCATTATGCATTACGATAAGAACAGCCGTCAGATGCAAGATGGTGAACTGGTTCTTATTGACTCGGCCTGCGAATATCAGTACTATAGCTCCGATATCACGCGCACCTATCCCATCAATGGACGCTTCACTCCTGCTCAACGCACGCTTTACGAGCTGGTACTCAAAGCACTTGAGACCGCAACGGCGATGGTCAAGCCAGGTATTACGCTTACCGATATCCATGACCATACTGTCGAGGTCCTGACAACAGGGATGGTGGAGCATGGCATTCTCAAAGGCGATGTGAAGCAGCTTATCGCGGATAAAGCCTATCAGCCTTTCTATGGCTACTTCACCAGCCACTGGATGGGCCTTGATGTTCATGATCTCGGCCCATACAAGCGCCTGGGACAGTGGGACGAAGATCCAAAGCTCGAACCCGGCATGGTCTTTACCATTGAGCCGGGGATCTATATCCCCGAAGGCACCAAAGACGTGAACCCCGAGTTCTGGAACATCGGTATTCGCATCGAGGACGATATCCTTGTAACCGAGCAGGGCTACGAAAACCTCACCAGCGACGCACCCAAAACGTTCGCAGAAATTGAAGCCATTATCGCAAACAAATAGAGGGTTTCCTATGAACGAGTTACATTCTACGGTCTCTCAACAGGAGGCGGTCCCCTTTCACACAACTCATCCGCACGTGCCTGTGGTCCTGGACACGCTCTTTAGTATACGCAACGTCATCAGCGCGGTTATTGCGCCTGATGGGAAGCGCGCCGCGTTTGTGGTTCGCGAATGGGTGCCAGATCAGCCCAGACAGCGGGGGCGCGTCTGGTGTGTAGACACAGCAGGCGGCGAGCCCTATCCCCTAAGCACAGGGACGCTCGATGATTCTGCCCCCTCCTGGTCACCTGACAGCCAGCAGCTTGCCTTCATCTCTAAAAGTGGGCATGAGGACGAGGCCCTGCTCCGCATTGTCCCCGCCCAAGGTGGAGAAAGCCGGACTATTTGCGCCATGCCTAACGGCATCAGCGAGGTCAACTGGTCGCCTGATGGTAACCGCATCGCCTTCCTCTCACATGATGGTCCCAAGCCAGGCGATGATCCTATCATATTGCGCCCTGGTGAGGAGCGTTATCGCCGCCTCTGGACGGTGCGGCCTGCGTATGGTACTCCCGAGCCTGTAACACCCAATGGCGTCTCTATCTGGCAATATGCCTGGTCACCTGATAGCAGCCAGTTCGCGGTCTATTTCGCCACTGGCCCCGAATACTCCGATTGGTACTGGGGGCAGGTCGGTATCGTCGCGGCTAGCGGCGGGGCAGTTCGTCAGCTCAGCCAGCTTGACCGCCAGGCATGCTCCCTCGCCTGGTCGCTTGACGGCAATACTATCGCATATGTATCGGGCAACTGGAGTGATCCCGACCGCAACGGCGGCGACATCTATGCCATCTCGCTTAAGAATGGCCAGACGCGCAATCTCACACCGGAGCTTGATTGGAGTCCCACCTGGTGTAGCTGGCTCCCTGACGGGCGACACTTGATCTGCGCGGGCTTCGAAGGCCTCTCCTGTCAGGTAGGCTTGCTTGATAGCACAACTGGCAAGATGACTTCCCTGAGCAGCAATTTCGCCCTGGGAGACCGCCACTGGCCCCACCTGTCAATGACGGCAGACCGGCGCTATGTCGTCGCTACGCACAGCGAGAAGCATCCCTACGATGTCTGGTTTGGCGAACTACACTATGAAGACGCTAGCGTGAGGGATCTTACCTGGAAGCGCCTCACGCGTATGAACCCGCAGCAGGAAGAGACGCTGACGCTGGCGAAGACTGAGCGCATTCGCTATGAGAGCGTTGATGGCTGGCACATTGATGCTCTCGTGACATGGCCGCTCCACCATGAAGGCAGCACTCCCCCACCCCTGATCTTACATGTCCACGGCGGTCCATCAGGGGCGTGGTTGGACGACGGCGACTACCATTCGCAATACCTGGCGGCGGCTGGCTTTGCCGTCCTGCGTCCAAATGTGCGCGGCAGTATGGGTCATGGAGTCGCCTTCGCTGACGCTGTACTAGGTGACATGGGTGGAAAAGATTTTCAGGATGCTCTGCGTGGCGTCGATTATCTCGTCGAGCGCAACCTGGTTGATGGAGAGCGCGTCGGTATTATGGGCTGGAGCTATGGCGGCTTCCTCTCTGCCTGGGCCGTCACCCAGACTAACCGTTTCAAAGCCGCGATCATGGGAGCTGGCATCAGTGACTTCCACAGCTATCATGCTCAGTCTAACGAACAGGGCTGGGATATGCGCTTCCTCGGGCAAAACGGCCATCCTATCGATCCGCTCACTCATCCCGAAGCCTATCGCGAGCGCTCGCCAATCACCTACGCACGCCGCGTAACCACGCCAACAATGGTCGTTCACGGCGAGAAGGATCTCTGTGTACCCGTCAGCCAGGCTTACGGTTTCTATCGCGCACTGCAAGAGAACGGCGTTGACACCGTGCTGGCGGTCTACCCACGTGAAGGGCATGGCCTGGGCGAATTGAAACACCAGCGCGACTACCAGCAACGTGTGCTTGCCTGGTTCAAACAACACTTGCTCAAACAGTCTTAGCGCTCCAACAACAAAGCCTCTAACCAGACAAACATGGATGCCGACTCGCTGTTTTTATAGAGGCGCGCCGAGTCGGCATTATTTTTATGCCCATCATGCGTCGATTTGGTAGAGCCACTCGGTCAAGAGTTGCAAACAAAAGGAGAAGCCAGTTTGGCGCACAGGCACAAACTGGCTTCCTTTCGAACAGCGAACGTTTAATACTGCCTTGTATCAGCGCATGGGGTCGCTGTCGAGATATAGATGTTCGTCCAATCGTCGGGTGGAATCATGCTCTGCGCGTTATCCGCAATACCAACCACACATGGTTTACGCACAATCACGCTTCCTACCTGGACTGTCGGCAGCCATACCACATCGTTGACAAGCTGCTGCTCCGCCTGATTGTACAGTTTCATCCGCTGCGCTTGATCCTGAGTGCTATCAGCCTGCTCCATTAACTTCTGCGTCTCTTGCTGCTGAGATGCGTTAGCGGAATGATTCTGTCCGTAGTTAACTACGTTGTTGGGTGACCCCTTATCGAACTGCAGTGTCAGCCAGTCCTGCGGATCAGGATAGTCGGCGACCCAGCCCAGGGCAAACATCTGTACACCATTGGGGTTATTTAGCGCCGCCGGAACATCGCTTAGCAGCTTTCCGTAGTCAATATCATTGAGTTTCACCGAGATACCCAGCACAGTCTGCCACATCTGCTGGACGGCCTGGAGCTCATTGCGTGTATCGGAGCTACCATTGGTCGCGACCGTGAAAGTCACCGATGGGAACGTCGAGGAGGTATAGCCCTCTTGCTTCATGCCCTCCTCAAGCAACTGTTTCGCGAGTTTCGGGTCACCGGCGGGACTCTTGACGCCAGCTGGCCCCGTGAGGCCCGCATCGTAGCCCGGCATCCCCTGTGGGACGATATGATTTGTCGCGATAACCTTGTCTTTATACGTATTATGCGCCAGCGTTTCTTTATTGATAGCTAAAGCAAACGCCTGGCGAATCTTAATGTTGTCAAACGGTTTGACGAGATAGTTCATCCCATAATACGTAATCCACAACTGGGGAATGGAATGGAATTGCCTCTCGGGCAAGGCTTTCGCGGCATCTATATGCGCAGAGGGAACATTACTCTGGTCGACCTGCCCCGTCTGATAGGCCTTATAGATCGTATCCGCCTGTTTATAGAAGGGAATGACAATCTTCTTCAACTGCGGCTTGGGACCATAGTAGTGCGGATTAGGGACAAACTCGATAGCCTTTCCATGCTCGTACTTGGAAACCATAAACGGACCAGCCCCGCCAATACCCTGGCTGAGATGGTCTACAAAGTTCAGGTCGCCATACTTCTCAATCATGCTCTTTTCAATCACATACGAGCACGAATATGTCAGTTCTTCCAGGAAATAAGATGCCTTTTGAGTCGTAATAATCACCACCGTATCAGGATCAGGCGTGAGAATGCCATCACCAATGACAGTCTTCACTTTGCCCGCAGCCAGTTCTGGCGCGCCTTTAATCAGCCCCATATAGGTCAGAGCCACGGCAGACTTTACCCTGGGCTGGAGGGCGCGATCAATGCTATACGCGACATCGGCAGAGGTCAATGGGGTGCCATCGCTAAACTTGAGGTTGGGGCGCAACTTAAAAGTCCAGGTGAGGCCATCAGACGAAACGGAGTGTGAGGCCGCGAGCTGATCATGTATCTGCAACTTATTATCGAGCTGGACCAGACCAGTGAACACCAGGTCGATAGCGGCAATAGAGCCCCCATCAGTCGAGAGCGCGGGGTCAATCGTCTTGAGATCATTACCACTGCTAGGCCAGATGAAGACTTGCTTACTATCGTCGGCCTTAGTCGTTGATATAGTTCCTTGCTGTGCGCTACCACAGCCTACGAGCAGGAGCGTGAGCAGACAGAAAAACGTTGGAAGAATGCCCTTCACAAATTTCGTGCCAGATCGCATAAATATATTCTCCTGTTCTTTGTGCTATAGAGAGAATGACATGTCATAAGGTTGCCCATGCGAATACTTGTGCTTACAATCTGAGAAAGCAATCCAAACATGTCCAAAAACATGGAAAGCACTACAAATTACCCTTTAAGTGGCCCTCCTTTACAACCATCTCTGAGGTTTCTAGAAACGATCCCAGATCCACAATGCCACACATAACACTGGAGACGGTCAAGGCGATATCGCCCATAATCTCACTAAGCTCATCTAATAGGTCTGGATCTGATACACCGCTTGTAGCCTTATTTTATCGTTTCAAAAGCATAAATGCCTTGTGAAAACGAGTTGCTAATAATGCTGATTTCTGCATAGCTCTATGCTGCTACATTCGCGTTGATTGGTGCGGGAATATGGCAAGAGAACGTTTCGGCTCTGGCAATAGCACAACAGGAAGAGACTAAGCTATGCGATCTCGATGTTACCTTTCCCACCATACGTGTCCCACCAGGCGCTAGCATAGGTGGTCAGTACCCTATTAAGCGCCTGGATATTTTGAGCGCCATGCTCCGCTAACCAGTACTCCAACGCTTTCACACCTTCTCGCGCAAACACCTGAATGCCCTGCTGCCAGGTAGCTCGCCCACACAGCACACCCGCAAACTTCGCCCCTGCTTCGGCGGCCAATTCCAGCATTTCGCAGAACACCTCGTTATTGATGCCCGCACTCAAGTAGATGAATGGCAGCTTCGTTGCATCGGCGGTCTTCCGTAAGTGCATTAACGCTTCCTGGTGTGTATAGGCTGCCTGACCGCCAGCAAAGGCGCGCGTTTGCGCCACAAAGATAGGGTTTATTGGCAATTCGACCTTGAGCACGTCCACACCATAGCGAGGCTGTGAAAACTCCTCCATGGCACGCGCAACATAGAGGGGCTTCTTCTTCGCGAACTCCAGCCCCTTCTCGTCCCCTATTGCGTTATCGTATACTAGCGGCTCAAGAAAAAAGGGTATATCTAGCGCGATGCATTCGGCACCAATGCGCTCAACATAGGCCTGCTTGATGACATTGATCAGCTCTTTGTCGAATGGGTTGTAGTAAAGGAGAATTTTGATAGCCCTGGCTCCGGCCTCGACGAGACGACGCACGCTCCACTCCGGCAGGAGATCAGGCAACCGATCTCCTGTGCTGTTATCGTAGCTCGACTTTTCATAGGCCAGCATGGTAGCCTTATTCTGAAGATCATACATCAGGCTATACTCTGGATCTAAGAGTATAGCGCTGGCATATGGGGATAAAACCTTTGCTACCGCTCCTTTGAAGGCTTGCATATCATGTGCCGTTGCCTCCGCTCCGCGCGCTGTCGCAATGGCTTGCAAGAGATTCTGGCGGTGGTCAACTGCCAGCGCGGCAATACAACCGTCCTCATTAGCACAGGCGTTGAGTCCCTCGAATTTGCCTTTGCTCATTCTCACTGTCATTGCGCATCCCCCTATCTCATTTCATCAATAGAAATGGGTCGTCGTTCATCCAGCGAGCGGCGTGCCGCCAGAGCCAGGACCACCGGAGCGCGCCCATCTTGCTCGTTGACGGGCACAGGTTGGTCGTGCAATACAGAATCGACAAAGGCCGTCATCTCCAACAAGAAACTCTCGTTATAGCGTTCGAGGAAGAAATGTAACGGAAGGTCGCGCCGAATGCTCTGCCCATCGCTGATAATGGCCGTATTGGCATACTTATTATCAATACTAATTGCACCGCTACTTCCCAGCAACTCTACACGCTGGTCATAGCCGTAGGAAGCGTAGCGGCTATTATTAATTGTGGCAATAGCACCATTGGCAAAACGCAACATGACCACCGCCGTATCCACATCGCCCACCTCTCCAAGCGCAGGATCGTGCATGACACCCGCCATGGTGAAGACTTCCTCAACCTCGCTATCAATCAGGAAGCGAGCCATGTCAAAATCGTGGATCATCATGTCAAGAAAAAGACCACCTGAGACGCGAATATAGGCCAACGGTGGCGGCCCCGGATCGCGGCTGGTAATATTGAGGATCTGAGGGTAACCAATTTCCTGACGCTCTAGGGCCTGTCGCACCCGACGATAGTTCGCGTCAAAGCGTCGATTAAAGCCAATCTGCAATTTCACTCCGGCAGACGCTACTACCGCGACAGCCTGATCTATCGAGGAAAGGTCAAGGGCGATAGGCTTCTCACAAAAAATATGTTTGCCAGCCTGCGCCGCCTCTTGAATCATACGAGCATGCGTATCCGTTGGTGAGCAGATCACTACGGCTTGAATATCTGGATTTTCCAGCATCGCCTGGTAATTCTGTGTGGTATAGGGTATCGCAAAGCGCCGGGCGCATTCCCTGGCGGCCTCCTCGTTCGCGTCGGCAACCATGAGCAGGCTAGCCATCGGAATGTGTCTGGCCAAGTGTTGAGCATGTAATAAACCGATACGCCCGGCACCAATCAGGCCGACCGTCAAGGTGTCTATTGACATAAGGCTCCTCTTCTTCTATTACAGCCCGATTGCCTTCAGATAGGCCCGATTGCGCTGAGCGCTCTCTTTAGGACTACCCATACCAGGCAGAACGTCCTGCTCAACGACAATCCAGCCATCATAGCCGCGTCCGTGTAGCCAGTCGCGCACCACCTCAAATGGGACGCTACCCTGTCCCAGTTCGCAAAATACCCCATTGCGCACTGCCGTAAAATAATCCCAACCTTCGGAGCGCGCTTGCCGGGCAACCAGAGGATGACAATCTTTAAAGTGGACGTGCTGAATACGCTTCCCAAAGCGCTCAAGCCCTTCCAATACCCTCTGACCATCGATGTCCCCTGAACCATAGAGGTAATGCCCGGTATCAAAGACTAACCCTAAGAGTTCGGGATCAGTCATCTCCAACAAGCGCTCAATCTCCTGTGGTGTCTCGACGTAGCCAGCACAATGATGATGGAAGACTGTTGGCATGCCAGTCTCCTCACGTACCCTGCGCGCAATGCGTTCAGCTCCACGGGCGAAGGTGGTCCATTGTGCCGCGCTCAGCTCCATCTCGTTCGTGACATGCCCGGCATTGCGAGTACGCTCCGGCTCTGTTCCATTGGCATCGGCGAGAATAAGGAAGGGCGACTGATCGCTCTCCTCAGCCACGGCGGACAGCAGACGGGCAACCTTGAGCGCCTCGGCTTCCCCAGCGGCATGCATACTCGCATCTTTCAGCGCCACCGGTACAAACGCACCCACCATGCGCAGGTTGCGTCGCTTCAACTCTAATTGCAATTGTGCGGGAACAGTGGGCATAAAGCCCCAATCGCCAAGTTCGGTCCCAACGTAGCCTGTATCACGCAGTTCATCAAGCATCTGCCCGTAGGTGATACCTTCACCCTTCACATCGTCAAATTCGAGTGCTCCCCACGAACAGGGGGCGTTAGCAATATGCATCTTCGTCCCTCTCACGTTTCTAGAACTCTAGAACTTGCGTGACCACTCGCGAGGCCAACGCTCAACTACGACCTTCTTCTCGGTATAGAACTCAATGGCATCGCGCCCCTGAGCGTGCATATCGCCGAAAAAGCTATCCTTCCAACCCGTGAAGGGGAAGAAAGCCATCGGGGCCGCTACGCCCACATTGATACCGATATTGCCCACACGCGCCTCATAGCGGAACTTACGGGCCGCGGCGCCGCTACTTGTAAACAGGCAGGCCATGTTTCCAAACGGAGAGGCATTGATCAGCTCGATGGCGGCATCGATATCCTGAACATGTATCAGGCTGAGGACAGGCCCAAATATCTCGGTACGCACAAGCTCACTTTGCGGCGCGAGATTATCAAGTAGTGTCGGGCGCACGAAATACCCGCGCTCATAGCCTTTGACCTGTGTATTGCGCCCATCGACAAGCAGTTCCGCTCCCTCCCCAGCGCCCTTCGCGATAAGCGACTCGATACGTTGCTTGCTCTCAGGGGTAATGACTGGCCCCATCTCAACCTCTGAATCCAGGCCAGATCCTACTTTGCGTTGCACTGCCGCGTCTGTTAGGCGCTCGCGAAACTCTGTCCGGGCTTCGCCCACCGTAATCGCGACCGAGGTAGCCAGGCAGCGTTGCCCGGCGCAGCCAAACGATGAGTCAGCGACGATACGTGTAGTCATCTCCATATCGGCATCGGGAAGCACAATAACGGTATTCTTCGCACCCCCCTGGCATTGAGCGCGTTTCCCATTGACTGCCGCCCGGCTATAGACATACTTTGCCACAGGCGAGGAACCCACAAACGAAATAGCGCGTACCAACGAATGATCGAGCAGTGCGTCAACGGTCTCTTTGCCACCATTGACCAGGCTCACGACCCCCATTGGCAGGCCAAGCTGATCAATCAGTTCGAAGACGCGCGCCATCGTCAGCGGCACTTTCTCCGATGGTTTGAGGATAAAGCAGTTACCGCAGGCGATAGCATAGGGTAGGAACCAGAGCGGGATCATGCCAGGAAAATTGAAAGGCGTTATGGCGGCCACCACCCCGACTGGTTGACGAAACATATGCTCATCGATGCCAGAGGCGATATCCTCAAGGTTATAGCCCATCATCAAAGAGGGAATGCCTGTCGCGACCTCAACATTCTCAATGCCGCGCAAGAGTTCACCCTGAGCTTCCGCCAGCGTTTTACCACACTCCTGCGTGGTCAGATAGGCAATCTCTTCGGAATGCGCTTCCAGAAGCTGCTTGAGCTTAAAGAGATATTGGATACGCTCGGTTGGCGGCGTACGTCGCCAACCGTCAAAGGCGGCCTGGGCAGCCTGTACGGCCGTATCCACCTCGCTAGCAAGTGAAAAGGGCACGTGCGCCAGGACCTCATCTGTCGCAGGATTACGTACTGGGAGATATTCAGTGGCTCGTGAGTGTATCCACTGGCCGCCAATATAGTTCATGAGTTGACGATGCTGTGTCATACCTGTCCTCCATCCCGAGTAGGGTGTTGATGATGTAGGATTATGTTATAGGAAGTAGCGCTCCTGCTGGCGCTTTTCTTCCCACTGGGCGCGGGCTACTTCTACTTGCGGCTTTGTACTGACTTCCGCAACTGGTACGTCCCACCAACTTTCGTAGCCTGGGACTTCTTGATAGCGATCATTCTGCACGTAGATAACTGTTGTACGCTCAACTGCTTTGGCAGCTTCAAGCGCAGCGACAAAATCCGCGTGACTTTTGCACTCAATGACATGTGCTCCAAGGCTACGCGCATTCGTTGCCAGATCAACGGGCAGAGGACGAACCTCTGTGTCCTGCACGTCTCCGGGCAAGACACCATTCTCCGGATAAGCATAGCGTGTACCAAAGCCTTCCTGGCCCAATGAGCGGCTAAGACTACCAATACTCTTGAAACCATGATTATCCAGTAACACAATGATCAATTTATAGTTTTCCTGAATGGAGGTAACAATCTCGCCGTTCATCATGAGATATGAACCATCCCCTACCATCACATACACATCGCGCTCGGGCGCAGCCATCTTAATGCCGAGGCCACCTGCGATCTCGTAGCCCATACAGCTATACCCATATTCGAGATGGTAATTCTTGGGATGACGCGCCCGCCAGAGCTTATGCAAATCGCCGGGTAGACTACCCGCGGCACAGACCATAATAGCGTCAGGTGAGCTCAGTTCGTTGACAGCACCAATAAGTTCACCCTGAGATGGTAACGGCTCATTACGCAGTTCATAAATCCGCTCAACTTCACGATCCCAGGCACCATGAAGTCGCTCGGCCTGCTCCCGGTAGTCAGCAGCAACCGCATAGTCTCCCAGAAGCACCTGAAGCTCTTCTAGCGTCGCTTGCGCATCCCCAACCAGGGGGCAGGCCCGGTGCTTGAAGGCATCGAATTCAGCGCAATTGATATTGATAAAGCGTACATTGGGATGCTGGAAAGCCGTCTTCGAGGCAGTAGTGAAGTCACTGTAGCGCGTGCCGATGCCAATCACCAGGTCAGCTTCCCGCGCAAGGCGGTTGGCGGCGAAGGTGCCGGTAACGCCTATTGCGCCAAGATTAAGCGGGTAATCATAGCGCAGGCTACCCTTGCCAGCCATTGTTTCGCCGACGGGAATCCCCGAACGCTCGACGAAATCGCACAGCAGTTCCGTCGCCCCCGCGTAAATCACGCCTCCTCCAGCGATAATCAGAGGCCGTTCACTGGCGCGAATCCAGGCGGCGGCTTGCTCTAGTGCGCGGCGATCTGGCCGATTGCGCGCTATATGCCATGTGCGGCGCTCGAAGAACTCCGAAGGATATGCATATGCCTCGGTCTGCACATCCTGTGGGAGGGCCAGCGTTACCGTGCCGGTCTCTACGGGGCTGGTTAATACGCGCAGAGCCTCGGGTAATGTCGTCAAGAGCTGCTCGGGGCGACTGATGCGATCCCAGTAACGGCTCACTGGCTTAAAGCAATCGTTGACCGATATATCCTGTGAATGCTCAAACTCAAGTTGCTGGAGAACGGGTGCGACATTGCGACGCGCGAAAATATCACCGGGCAAGAGCAGCACTGGCAAGCGATTGATCGTGGCTGTGGCCGCTCCCGTGAGCATATTCGTGGCGCCCGGGCCAATCGATGACGTGCAGGCAAACGCTTGCAGCCGATTCTTCGTTTTGGCATACGCCACAGCGGCGTGTACCATTGCCTGCTCGTTTCGTGATTGGTAGTAACGAAAATCGGGCATTTGTTGCAACGCCTGACCGATACCGCCGACATTCCCATGGCCGAAGATGCCGAAGCATCCAGCAAAAAAGGGACTTTCTACACCATCACGCGCGATATACTGATTCTTGAGAAAGGCGATCAGTGCCTGGGCCATTGTCATCGTCGTCAACGTACTGAACCTCCGCTTCTGGAAAACCCCTATGATGTATCCAGGGGTTGTTGACAGCATCCTTCCCGCGAGCATTAGAATCCGCCGTGATCCTGAATAAAAGCCATCACCTCATCGTAAGTAGGCATAAAGTTCGCGCACCCATGCCGGGTCACCAGAATAGCTCCGCAGGCATTCGCCAGGCGCACCGTCTTATACCAATCCCATCCATTGACCAGACCATACAGCACACCAGAGGCAAAGGCATCGCCCGCGCCCAGGATATTCTGCACCTCCACTGGAAAACCTGGCACCGATAGTGGCCCGGCAAGGAGATCACTGGAGGTGGAGTGAACGAGAGAACTTTCAGCCCCCCGTTTCTGGATAACCCATTGTGGCCCCAGCCCCAGCATGGCCTGGATAGCAGCCTGGCTATCACCACTCACCCGCGCATCCGAAATCTGAGAATGGGTGAGCCGTATCTGACTCACATCGGTCAGCATGACCGCGTTGATTTCATCTTCAGTGCCTAAAACGACATCCACCAGGCGTAGCACCGAACGCAGCGTCACGCCAAAGGCGCGCTGGTCGTGCCACTGGTCAGGGCGAAAGTCGATATCCAGCAGTACGGTTACTCCCGCCTGATGTGCTACCTCAGCCGCGAACAAGGTCGCGCTTCTGCTTGGTTCCTGACTCAGGCCCGTGCCACTGATCAATAACGCGCGGCTGTCGGCGATGGGTGTTGCCAGCACATCGTCGATAGTCAAGGCGATATCGGCGCAATTTTCGCGATAATAGGTCAGCGGGAAGCGGTCCGGCGGCTCAATGCCCAGTACAACCGCGCTAGAGCGTCTCTCCGGTTTACGCGGAATGAAACGCGTCTCGACCCCTTCGCGCATGAGAAAATGCAGAATAAAGTCGCCTACCTGGTCTTCGCCTACCGCCGTGAGCAATGCGACATTCAATCCCAGGCGGCGCGTGCCTACGCTGATATTCGTTGGACAGCCGCCAACGTAAGCGGCGAAACCCGTAATACCCACAAATGGGGCACCGATATCATTCGAGTAGAGGTCAATCGACGAGCGTCCCATTGTCACGACATCGTATTTTTTGCCTGTATTCATGCCTTTCTCCTGTGCTATAGCCTGTGCTTGATCTCGTAGAGCGGTATACGTTCGTCAAGCCCTTTGTAGTGTTCCTTGACCCACACGTAGCGCGGATCTTCGCTATTCGCCAGAGATTGGGCGCTACCGGCCAGGGCATTGAGGTAGTACGTCGTGTAGCCGGGCGGGCTCGCAACGGGGTGGTACCCTTCTGGCACCAGCACAGCATCGTTATCACGCGCCATCAAGAGGGCATCGATGGGAAAGCCAGCCTGGTGCAAGGGTGACTCATGATCGGTATAGATACGTTGATAGGCATACCCTTCAGGGCGACTCAGCTTATAAAAATACACCTCTTCGAGGTCAGCCTCCACAACTTGACCGTGTATGTCCGTCTTATGGATATCGTGCTTATGCGGAGGATAACTCGACCAGTTACCGCCGGGTGTATACACCTCTACCACGACGAGCCGCTGACAGGAGAAGCCAGGTGGGATGATATTGTTAATCTGCCGCGTGGCATTATCACCACCTCGAATCTCGGTAGCGATATCGTGTGGCGTGATCAGGCGTGGTGCGAAATCCTGGTCTGCAGGAGCAGAAATAACGGCATATTCGCACTCCGTTTCGGCTCGAACATTCAGCGTCGTCTGGCGTGGCAGGTAGAGCGCGTGTGGTAGACCAGTAAAGACACTCTCGCGTTCCCCGATATGGGACCATTGACCGCGATTCGATTCAACCTGAATACGACCACCCAGGACTACCAATGCCAGTTCACGCTCGCCTGTGGCAAACGTCCATGTGTCCTGCGCAGACAGGTGATGCACCTGAAAATGGAGGTAATCCCAGCCTGCCATCTCCGCTGTTACCTCGACGATAACATTGGCATCATGTGCATTACCAGAATGAACAATCAGGTTGCTTGCATCATATTGCCGCATATCAATTCCTTTCTCATATACACTTGTCTGCATATACACATTACAGGTCTACAGGCAGGCCGGTCTGATAGAATCGCATGATCGCGGTACTAACGATACTGCTCTCGCAATGGCGCGGTGCTGCCACGTAATACAAGAGATGGAGGTAGGCTATGGCTTTTACCTGAATGACCACTCAATAGGTCTAACATTACCTGAGTCGCAAGGCGTCCTAGTTCTACTCTGGGCTGATGAATAGTAGTCAATGGCGGCGCCATGCAACTGGCGATCTGGATATCATCAAAGCCGATGATACTCAGGTCTTGTGGCACCGCGATCCCTTTTTCGTGACATGCTGTCAGCATACCAATAGCGATCATATCGTTATAACAAAAAACAGCAGTAACACCTGCTCCGAGAAAATCAGGCAGGGCGTTCTGTCCCGCACTTATATCTTCATCCTGCGAGGCCTCATCACATGGAGGCTGGATCACCCATGCTGCCTGCCTCTGTATACCAGCTTGATCAAGCGCGTCGATGTATCCCTGAAGCCGTTGTTGGTTTGAACCTGGACGGCTCCTACTGCCCAGATAGCCTATAGCGCGATGTCCGAGTTGCAGCAGGTGGTTGACGGCAAGCTGCGCGCCCTGGTGATCATCTACTGCAATCCAGTGCAACTGACTGGCCTGTAACTCGCCCTGACTATTGATTAAGACAGTGGGAATGCGGATATGGGAAATGCGCTGGCTGTAATTGGTAGCAATACGCGATGATGCGACCAGGATACCATCGACACGCCGACGTTGATAGGTTTCGATGATATCTGTAGCCTTTTGAGGATCGTTATAAGAGGCACTGAGCAAAACACTAAAATGCGCGGCACGCGCTACTTCCTCAACGCCTTTGACAACATCGCCAAAGAAGGGATCAGCAATCGAGGTTACGACCAGGCCGATAGTGCTGGATTGCTGTGTTTGCAGGCTTTGCGCGATAGCATTGGGGGTATAACCCATTTCATCGGCCAGCTTCCGGATGCGCTCGCGTGTATCCGCGCTGATGAGCGGATTCTGTCGGAGCGCACGCGAGACGGTCGTGTGTGAGACGCCAGCAACACGAGCGATATCGGCAATAGAAACCTCTTGTCGGCGCAACGCTTGCCCCCTTTACGAGAGATCCTCACAAGAAATCTTTATGCACACGTGTGCATAAAAGGGAAAAATAAAAGTGCCTGCATCCGGAGTGCTTTTTTTGCACGATGGGAATATACTCACTGATATTAAGCATAAGAATCAGCTTCCCCTTTGTCAAGTGCTAACGAAACATTCTAGTCAGACCCCCCCATGCCTAGAGCTATCGACCGACGCTACTAAAGTACGCGTCTACATATCAAGGACGAGATGCCGTACCATTATATGTAGACGCGTACTTATGGAGTTTCAAAAAATAATCTGGGAACGTTTGTAGACGACGCGTCCATGGGTATCGTCGCGTGGGTCGTGCTGGGGGGGCTGCGCTGCTAAAGCACGCGCTTCTATATCATGGTACGACCAGCTCCGTGCCATGATATAGAAGCGCGTGCTTTAGCAGCGCAGCCCGCAAACATTCTCGGGTTAATTATTAAAAGAGCATTAGTAGCGTCGTGCCACTTGAGAGACTTTTTCCACAGCGTGATCTAAAAACAAGTGGCATCTGGAGAGTGCTCAGCAATAAAAAATTGTTCTGTTGAGAGATCCATAAAATTTGTAGTTTGACCCAATTATGCGCCACTTCCGGCGTATAAACTCGCCAGTCCTTTGAGCTTAAATGGATGAGCCAATGCTGATTTTCTTGACAAATAACTTGGCTCATACACAAGTTTGGTGAATGCTGAGTTTATGATGGCAGAAGTGATCCATTCCTTGAGCACAAACGCCAGAGTATTTACAAGGTTATTGAAGAGGTTTCACCAAACCTGTGTATGAGCCCACGGGATGTGCAACGAGGTTGCAGCAAGCGAGTAAAAAGAGAAAAAGATCGAGTGTGAAAATGGACAAAGGATTACTGCCCTCGTACTCTCCTCAGAGGGAGATTGTTCGCTTTTGAGACGCGTTACTCTCTCCTCATCCCTCCTTCGTTACTTCACTGCCAGAAAAGCGGGAACACCTGCGACAGTGACTCGCATCACCGCTGGGCCCCACCAAGCGTTACGCCCAAGTCGATCATACCAACTCCAGCGATGATGCGAGCGGACGGCACGCGGTGAGCGCTGTGGAGGGGAAATGTTCTTTGGAATGTCAGGCAGTGGAACACTCTCGACATGTTGTCTGCGCCAGTGGGTCATCCATGTTCGGCGAAGCATCCGCCCCGCGACATCCACCCATTGCGTTGCTGCTAGGATTCCAGACGTGGGTTCTACGCATGAAGGTGCAGGCAAAAGACGACGAACAGCACTGACGCGACGAGCACGATTCCCTTTGGCTTTTCGAGCCAGACATTGCTCACGCAGAGGGCAGCACAAGCAATCTTCTTGGAGGGCGACATAGACAGCTCGTTGAGAGAAGGCGTTCTCCTGGCGCACTTCGCTCAACCAGAGAGATTTTCCTGCAGGACATTGCAGCATCCCGTTCTCTTGTAAGGTGAAGGCATCTGCTCCGAAACCACCACGCGCCCATCCCCCACCTTTCGCCTGCTGCCAAGGGCCATATTCTTCAGAGAGACGTTCCGACACCACTATGTGTGCTGGAGGCTCCTTCGAGGAGGTCCACTCAATTTCGCGCATTTGTTGTCCCTGCATGGCATGTCCGAGCACGAGCCGAAGGTTCCATATCCATTGGCACGCGATTTGCCAGAGTTCTTGCCCGCACTCTGAGTAGCAACACCAGCGATCCGGGTCGTTTTCGACATCTTCATCTGCGAGCACCGCTTCAAACGCCCCACGTCCATGATACAGGTCCAGCACGTCCTCCACCAGAAATCTTTCGACATCAAGGGTCGTCATGAAGAGTTCATAGACCCACTCATTGATGCGCTTTCCCACCGAAATCGACTTTTCAGGTGCAGGAGCTTGATGTCGGGCAACAATCACGCGAACTTGAGGGAAGTCTTCCCCTGGTTGAAGCCAGCCTCCATCAAAGAGCTCAACGACCTCACCCGTGTTTCTGCTCGTCATGTTTGCCGTTGGTGCATGAACCAGGACACCTTGAATCTGGGGATGCTCCAAGATCTGATATCCTCTCCCTCGTGTCACGAGGTGCACACCAGCCAGGATGATTTGCGCGATCACCGCCGCGTCGCCATATTGCCCATCGAGACGGACTAAGGCCACCTCTGATGTGAGCGCAAAAGTTTTCACGTAGGAGGTGATCGCCTGAAATGCTGAAGCAAGTTCGTCACGATAGTCACCATTCCCTTTCCTTGAATATGTCCCGATCCATTGACGAGTATGCATTTGAAGGGCGGTGGTACGTGTACGTACCACCTCACCTCGCTTGCGCCCTTTGTAACCAGGCGCACAGACCGCATCAAGACGGCGTCGCGTAGCGGGAAGTTCAGGACCACAAGGTAACGCTCGTTGCCGTGCGGCCTGACGCGTGGCATCTACATCAAAAACAATGCAGCGGTGACCCTGGCGATCCCACAATCCGCCGATACTCTCAAAGGTCCAGCCATCAGTGAAAGCATGGTGCTGGAAGAGTGCGCGGAAGGCCTCCAAGCAAGGACGATCTACATCGGCTAAGAAGCGACTCAAGCTGGAACGATGAGGAAGACATCTGCGCCCAAACAATGCCATGAACTCCGTCTCGAAAGGCTCTATGCGCTCAAAGAAGTCTGCTAACGTCCGCTCGCCGCTGATTGCATAACCTATCAGCAAGGCAAGAAAATCGATGGGTTCATAGCTGCCAAAACGTCCGCGCACCAAACGCACCTCATGAGCAAACACATCAAGCAGACCACTCGCTGCGAGGTGCTGAACAATGATGACCACTTCAGCGAACCAGACTGGTACCGAGGGGCGATCTACAGGAGACGTGTGGACTTGAATGCAAGCGTTGGGTATCATAGGTAGAGAGACCTCCTTCAGAGAGAAGATTTTGTTCCTTCTCATGTAGACTTTATCCAAATTTTCAAACAACAAGATCTGGCTATGCTGCAAAAGTGAGCGTGTCCACGAGGTGATCAAAAAGCACCCGTGGAATTTGAACGGTGTCGCCTTCATCTGACGACACCGAAAAAAAGGTGGAGGGCCACAGATGCTGGCGGACAAAGGCAAGCGTATCGGAAAAGGTGGGCAAGGCTTTGGTGTACCAAGCCGTCTGACGAATGGGAAAGGGGGGCTTCCCCAACAACTGCTGCGCAAAAATGGTCACGAGCGAAAAGAGGCCCAGGAGAGCAGGTGTGGTGCGCATAATCGCCAGATCCGACCATTGGCGTTGGGTCTCCACGCCCAAATGAGCACGCACCTCGTGAAACGTCACTTCCAGCGTCCAACGCAAGACAAACCACTCGACGATCTGAACTGCCAGTGCCTCTTGATCCGTGCACAGCAAAGCCATCGGCTCGTATTGGCCTTGGGGATCGCGAATGAGCACCCAGCGGATGGCAACTGGAGGAACGGGAGATTGATACCACAGAGCCGTGCCCGTGGCAAGCTCCATCTCTCGTTTGGTTCCTCCATACCAGCAAAGAGTGTGTTTCTTCCATTGTGTGGTGGAAGCGGTGAGGCGGGCAGAAAGCTTGGGCTGGGCTTTGCCTTTGAGAGCATTCCTCCCTCGTTTCCCGGCTTCACGCGCGGCAGCGGGCTCGTACAAGCATGCATCCAGACGCAAGCGTGTGAGGATGCTCGCACTGGGCAAGCGACTCACGTTCAGCAGGAACGAGAGCACAGCATATGTGCCATCAGCCACGATCACCAGGCGTCGTGCAGGCAGCCAGCGAGTGACTTGCAGGATCATCTGCCAGGCCCAATCCGTAATGGTTTTGTGTCGCATGTTGCGTTCTTCGTGATAGCGCTCCGATGGAGCCAGCGCGGTCAAAAAGGGCAAGGCCCAGACCCGCTGTGCCCAGGGAATTGGCGTGAGCAGCAGTATCGAGATCCAGCGCAACCCATTTGTTGCGCACAAAGAACTCTTTGCTCGAACGAACGGGATCACGAGAGACCCCGCGTGCCGCAATCTTGCGACCTCGTCGGCGCTCGATAGTTTCGTCGATCCCCAGGATCACTGGCTCAGTTGCGGCAACAAACAGAGACACCAGCAGCACCAGCAGGCGGCGACTGAGTTCTCGCGAGGACCAGGTGGCACGACTAAGCACACGGTGATAGTTCTGGAAGTGCTTTTCCTCGGCACATCCCATCACGCGCAAGATGGCGGTAACCGTTCGCTCACCAGGAGCCAAAATCGCCCCAATCAGCAGCACTTTGGCCCATTCCCAAATCCTTTCGCTAAAAGCGGTTTCAAAGTGGCGCAACACGTGTATAATCCTTTTAGGCAGCGTCTGCATCTCGCTTTTTTCCTTGGTAAGAATTTTGAGAGAAGCTTACTCTGCCTTTCGTTTTTTGTCTAGTAATTGGATAAAGTCTACCTCATTAGAGATCTCTTTTTCTTTCTGCTGCTAGCTTGCTACAATCTCGTTGCGCATCCCGTGGGATGAGCCATGATATAGGTCAATTTTCATAAGTGGTCCAGACTGAGAAACTGTTTTGGAATGCGAGGCGGTAATGCTGCATGGCCAAAAGAGCAAGATAGGAGAAGTTTTTGCGCAGGTTTGACGGTAGAATGTCTTGCGTGCAATGAGGGAGCGGAAGACCTTTGTGCGCAAGACTGACAGGCCCGGCGTTAGCTTTCTGCTAACGCCGGGCCGATACGAACGCCAACACGATTGATGTGATCGAATATATGCTTCAATTCCGAGGAGGAGCTTATGAGCCAGAATGCCATGAAGCGTCTTTATCTGATGCAGGTTGGGTCCATGCCGGAATACCAGATTCCGATTGTGTGCTATCTGGTGCAAACGGGTGACGGCAAGAATATTCTGGTTGACAGTGGTCTACCGGAGATTATGCCTGAAGGAGAATCGGAGTTCGAGAATGGGCAGGACGTTATTGAGCAGTTGGCGAGCATTGGCTTAAAACCGGACGATATTGATACAGTCATTTCGACGCATTATGATATCGACCATGCCGGAAGACACGCGGCATTCACGAAGGCGCAATATGCTGTTCAGCGTGTGCATCATTTGGATGCGGCGAGCAACCCACGTTTTGCTGCCAATCGACCCCAATGGGATCAGCCAATGGAGCGCATTCGGCTGGTGGACGGGGACACGGAACTGCTGCCGGGGCTGGAGCTGATTGAGACGAGCGGGCATGTGCCGGGACATCAATCGGTGCTGGTGCGGCTGCCCAAAACGGGGGCGATTTTATTGCCGATTGACGCTGTACCCTTCGGCAAGGGCTTTACCCGTGACGAGCAGGACGACGGTAGCAACCCGGACGCCGAAGCGATCCGCGCCAGTACGATTAAACTGCTTGATCTGGTCGAACGGGAGCATATCGGGCTTGTGATTTTCGGTCATGACAAGGAGCAGTGGGAAGGGCTGAAAAAGCTGCCGGAGTATTACGAGTGAGGGCCACGCCCCGCTCGAACCAATGCTGTACTGTTCGTTCGCTGACACCGAGCTGGTAGGCAATCTCTTTGATTGCAAGCCCTTGCTCGCGCAGGCGCCTGGCCTGCTGATAACGCGCATCTCGCTTGGCGCGGCGGATGGCGATGGTCCACGCAACCTGTTTTCCTGGATCGAGCTGCCATCCATGTGGCAGCGGTTTCGGCCCGCCGATCTGGCAAGATGTCGATGATCTGATGAGCATCCAGGTTAACGACGATCGTCCCAAAGGTTCTCCCGCGCCGAAAAGCGAAATCGTCTAGTACTACTTTGGTAGTTTCAGTGATAGAATGGAGACATGAACAAGAATCGAGTGCCCAAAGCCTCACCCGAACCCCTACCAGAACTGGCAGCATTCCTGGAACCATTTGCCCCGCTGTTCCGCCGACATACCAGCCGAGACAGTATGGAGCGCTACCTGACTGGACTGCTCACCGACTTGCCTCACAAAACGTGTGACACCATCGCAGACGTGGTCGCAGGAACCACCGTTGAGCGCTTGCAACACCTGTTAACTGACGCGGCCTGGGACCCGTTGGAGTTGGACGAAGCACGCGTGAAGCGCTTACTGGCCTTGCATCCTGTAGCGGATGGCATCCTCGTTCTCGACGATACTGGCCTGCCGAAGAAAGGGAGCGCCTCGGTCGGCGTCTTTCCGCAATACTCAGGGACCCTCGGCAAGATTGGCAACTGCCAGGTCGTGGTCAGTGCTGAGTTTCTCGCTGATGATCCGGCAAGCAGCACACCTTTCCACTGGCCCGTGAGCGCCCAACTCTTTCTGCCGCAAGCCTGGATGCAGGATGCCGAGCGCCGTAAGCAGGCACAGGTCCCGAAGTCGATCAGCCAGCAGACCAAGCCGGAAATTGCGCTGGGACTGCTAGATCGCGCCAGGCAGTGGGGTGTCCCGATCGCAATGGTGGTGGTCGACGCAGGCTATGGAGACAATCCCAACTTCCTGCGCGGCCTCGACGAGCGCCAGATCCCCTACATCTGCGCGGTTGAGAGCACGTTCGGCTGCCGGTTGCCCGCCGAAGTGCAAGCTGTCGCGCTCCAGTTGCCCACCTATCAAGGACGTGGACAGCCCCGCAAACCACGTCCAGCCCCGCTGCACACGGTCAAAGACCTGATCGAAGCGTTGCCCGCCTCTGCCTGGCGAACCATCTCCTGGCGCGAAGGAACAAAGGGCACGATGCAGGTGCAGGCGGTCGCCATCCGCGTGCATTGGGCGACCGGTTCGCCTCGGCACTCCACCAGTCACAGTCGGGTACAAACCGGACCAGAGGGCTGGCTGCTGGCTGAGCGCCCTCTGCCTGAAGCAGACACCAACAAGCAGGAAACATCGAGTGCTGAAAAGGCTGGCAAGAAGCCAGAGCAAACGCGCGTATCGCTTCAGCACCCTGCCCCTCGAAACCTCCTTGGAACGATTGGTTCTGCTGGCCCACGCTCGCTGGGTCATCGAGCAGTTTTATGCGGATGCCAAACAGGAATGCGGCTTCGATCACTTCCAGGGACGCAGTTGGAACGGCCTGCATCGGCATCTGGCTCTCGTCATGCTGACCTACAGTTTCCTCATGCTCTTTCGTCTCACCCTTTCTTCGCCTCCCGATGAGGCGTTTCCCCCTGCGGCATGCGAAGCTCGCTACCTGGCGTGCATCGCCAGATGCTGCTCTGGCTGTTCCAGGATCTCGTCTGGTGGCTCATTCACACCCAGCAGATCGAGTTCTTCCGCCCCAGAAGAAACTAACAAAGTAGTACTAGAACGCCGGTCAAGTAATGGGAAAAGAGCATGTTATCGTCTATGATGCCACTGCTCATGCCGACGAGGCACAGCCCTTGTCCTTTTCCCAGAAACTTACACCCCCTCAGCACCTATCGTGGTATTCTTACACTCCTCCAGCACCTCCCGTGCAACGGCAAGAAATTCCTGAACCACGGGAGCGATATCTTTCCGACGCCACGCTAAGACCGTTTCGATGGTATCATCACCATCAAGATCGGCAAGAGGACGATAGACAAGCCCACGAGTGCGAATAGCCGCTGCTGATGCAGGCACAATAGAGATACCCAGGTTTGCCGCTACCAGCCCAAGTTGCATACGAATGTCAGGAACCTCTTGCGTAATGCGCGGACTGAAGCCGCAGAGCTGAATGATCCGGTCGTAAAAAAAATGCGAGGCCTGGCGCTGACAAAAAATGAACGGCTCATTGATCAGGGAGCGGATAGGAACGGATGCATGGGAAGCGAGGGAATGCTGTTGCGCAAAAACAGCAACGAGAGGAATACGTTCAACAACCACTGAGTCAAGCTCGGCAGGTATCTTCGGGGGACAGGTAACAAAACCCACCTGGGTCTGCTGCGCCTGTATGGCTTGCAGTTGTTCCTGGAGATTCACCTCTCTCAGGCGAATCTCCACAGAGGGAAAACGCTGGCGGTAGATAGCAAGCATGTCAGGAATTATCGTCGTTGCGCTTGTGCTCTTGATATATCCAATGTCCAGCCAACCCACCAGGCCCTGTTGAGCATCTTGTACCCGAGAAAGTGCATGCTCCACCTGCTCAAGAATGCGTCGGGCATCCTCCAGGAACACCCGCCCAACGTTCGTTAGCGTCACAGTATGGTAATTGCGCTCTAAGAGGCGCACCCCTAAGGTTCGCTCCAACTGGCGGATCTGTTGACTTAACGGCGGCTGCGCGATATGTAATTTCTCGGCTGCGCGGCCAAAGTGCAACTCTTCGGCGACGGCGACAAAGTAGCGCAGATGACGCAACTCGACCTTCTGGCTATACATCACATGTCTCGCAGGGATAGGAACAATATATTGGACATATTGCTAGTATAGCGCTAGAGTCAAGGGGAGAAATACGTCTCGCACTTCTCTCCTCGCTTCGCGATCTCTGTGTTGAGTTCCGACGCGACATGCCTGCAGGTCAGCAGCATTCGCCGAGAGCGGAGGAGCGCGTGTAGAAGGATGCATTATGCAAAAAGATAAGGAACAGGAAGGAAATATGCAGACTGAAACTCCCCAAACCATGAAAGCCATCCAAATTCATACCTATGGAGGTCCTGAGGTCTTAGTGTATGAGGAGGTTCCACGTCCTCGAGTTGCACCAGGCGAGGTGCTGATTCGCGTCTGTGCCGCGGGCGTCTACCCAGGTGATTGGTACAGACGTTCGGGATATACCAATTTTCCAGAGGCGGACAGGCCCCCGATGAGCGTCTCTCTCCCTTTTATCCCTGGCTCCCAGGTTTCGGGCATCGTCGAGACGATCGGATCAGGAGTCAGCGCCTTTCACGAAGGCGATGCCGTCTATGGCTTGCTCCGCTTTCCCGGAGAAGTCCCCGCAGAATGCTATGCGGAATATGTGACAGCTCCTGCATTCGACCTGGCCCTCAAACCGGCGAGCATCGATCACCTCCATGCGGCAGCGGTCCCGATGGCAGGGCTGACGGCCTGGCAGGGAATTGTTGAGCATACGAATCTGAGTGCAGGACAGACCGTGCTCGTCAACGGCGCGGCTGGAGGAGTCGGCCACTTTGCGGTGCAATTGGCTAAAGCCAGAGGGGCACGGGTCATCGGTGTAGCATCGAAGCGCCATGAAACGTTTCTCCGCGAATTGGGCGTTGATGTGTTCATCGACTACGCGACCACTCCCGTAGAACAGGAGGTCCGCGACGTTGATCTGGTCATCGATACCGTTGGTACAATGGAATACAATTCGCTGCTCTTGACGCTCAAGCACGGTGGCAGGCTGGTATGGATTGGTCTGCGCCCTCTGAAAAACGGGATGGGAACGGAATACGCGGAGGCTGGCGTCACCATTGAGAAGATTCAAGTCCGTTCCAACGGGGCGCATCTGGCCGAAATCGGCGAACTGATCAACGCCGGGCGTGTGCGCGTTACTATCGATGCGGTTGTGCCTCTGGCGGAAGCACGCAAAGCACATGAGCGCGGTGAAGCAGGCCATCTACGCGGGGTCATCGTCCTGCACGCCGCAGAATGAGGTCGTGACTCGAAATGCTCGCCTCATACGGCATGGCGGTCTTGACTGGTAATGGCAACCTGCCACAGGCGGCCTTTTGCACCTCGATCAGAGATGGGAGGTGCAAAAGGCTGCCCAATTGAGAGGGTCTGTCGTACCTGGACAGGAAACGGCGCAAGACAGAGAAGCGTGTTCTCTGCTTGTTTTTGTCCGCAGACCGCGAGAGGCGGAAGCACAGGCATGGTGAGACGAAGCGAAACGCGACGAGAAAGGCAAAAGACAGATGCAACCATCGTTCTGGCAACCCCCGTGGAACTTTCTGAACAAGAGGAACAGCTTGTCAAGCGGATTCGGAGAGCCAAGTTGTTTGTGTTTCTTCGCCACCATCGGCACGAACTGCCGGATGAGGCGTTCCAACAGGAATTAGCGGGCTTGTACCGGGCGAGTAAACGAGGTCAGCCCCCCGTTGCTCCAGCACGACTGGCACTGGCAACCATTGTGCAAGCGTACACAGGTGTTTCTGATGACGAGGTCATTGAGGCGACGCTCATGGATCGGAGATGGCAGTTAGTCCTCGATTGTCTGGACACCGATCAAGCTCCTTTTAGCAATCGAGTTACGAGAGCGTCAACAAACTCCGCAAGGACGAGCTCAACTGCGTGAACGAGTCACAGTTGAGCATACGCTTGCTCATGAATGAGTCAAATTACAAAATTATAGTTTTGCTAGAGATGAAAAGAGGACGTTTAATCTTTTGTGCGCGGATCGAAAGCATCACGCAGTCCGTCCCCCAGAAATGAGAAGGCCAGCACAATAGCTGCCAGTACTCCCGAAGGGAGCAAGGCTTCCCAGGGGTGCGTACTCAACAGGGTCGCGCCATCTGAGATCATCAGACCAATGCTCGCACCGGGGGGCTGAACCCCTAACCCCAGCAGGCTAATACCAGCTTCACTAATAATGGTATTGGATATATTCAAGGTCGAGACGATAATAACCACACTGAGCAGGTTGGGAATGATATGTCGCACGATAATGCTAAAGTCACTCGAACCCGCTGTTTTGGCTGCCTCAATAAACTGCTGTTGCTTGATCTGCATGGTTTGCCCACGTACATAGCGCGCCATAAGGGGCCAGGAGGTGAGGGCCAGCGCCATCGAAACCAGGATCAAACGCGCGTTACCGTTTGGTCCCAGGATAGGGACGCGAGACAACGCTACGTCGGCCTGCGTCCCAAAAATGCCAGTCAGCAGGATGACGAAGAGGAGGCCGGGAAAGGCAAATATCAGGTCGGCAAAGCGGGCCAGGAGAAAATCAGTCCAGCCCCCATAGTAACCAGCAAGGACGCCCACAATGAGGCCCAGTAGCACATTGACGACCTCGACCAGCACGGCGACAAGGATTGATATCAACAAACCTTGCAAGATCCGGGCAAAGAGATCCTGCCCGATACGATCAGTTCCCAGCCAGTACTGCGCCGATGGTCCTTCATCGAGGCGATTAAGCTCCTGGTGCGAGAAGCTATGATAGACCGTGGAAGGAACTCTCCCGTTAATAGGGCTGTTGTAGTCGCCACCAACGTGCTGATAGATAAAAGGCCCTACGATGGCAAGCAGCACGAAGAAGACGATGATCCCCAGGCAGATCATGGCTCGTCTATCGCGGCGTAAGTGCCTGAGTGAATCCTGTAGAGGTGTAGGGGGCTTCTGAAGCGGTGATAACGTTGTCTTCTCTGGCGTACCGTCACCTCCAATCTCCAGCAGATCGACAGGAGGCGGAGTCACAGCTTCAACAGATGGCGTTTCTTCCAGGTGTTGTGCGACCTGTTCTTCACGCTCCTCGCTGGCTTCCATATTATCCCTGGTATCCATGTCCATAACTTTACCTCGCGCTTCTATTCCGCTCTGATACGTGGATCGACGACCGTGTAGAGGATGTCTGAGATCAGATTGCCAAGGACCACACTACACGCCAGCATAACCGTTGTCGCCTGGAGAACCGGGTAATCCAGCGAATCAATCGCCTCCAGGGTTAGATTCGCGATGCCAGGAAGGTTAAAGATTTTTTCGGTAAAGAAGGCACCGGTTACCAGGAACCCAATCGAGACGCCAATCACTGTCACCAGTGGTATTAACGCATTGCGAAAAGCGTGGCGATAGACAATGGCATTTTCCAGCAGTCCTTTGGCGCGAGCCGTACGGATGTAGTCCTGGCGTAACACCTCAAGCATGCTGGTACGAGCGAGACGCGCATAGTAGGCCATACCTGCCGCCGTATAGACCAGAATAGGGGCGAGCTTATACTGGATATCCTGCCAGGTGTATTGCCATGGCGTTCCCCATTGCGTAACGGGCCAGCGCAAACCAGTCTGCTTGTCCATCCAGATGATGAGCAATTGGAAGAGCACACCAAAGATAAACACTGGTATGGCGTACAGGACCAGCGCCAGGCCCATATTGAACGTATCTACCCAGGTGTTTGCTCGCAGCGCGGAGGCCACGCCGAGGGGAATGCCAAGCAGTAATTGCAGAAAGAGACCCCATAAGCCTAACTCAAGAGAAACTGGTATGCCATCTTTGAGAATATCCCAAACGGGACGATTGATGCTCCGAAATGACAGCCCAAAATCAAGCCTGATCAGGTGTCCCATATAGTTGAGATACTGCTGATATAAGGGAAGGTCCAGGCCATACTGATGTTTGAGCTGGGCCTCCAGTACCGCGTTCGGGTGGTCGCCAAGCAGGACGCGAATGGGGTCTCCGGGCGCGAAATGACCCATAAAGAAGGTGATAAGTGTGACCCCAACAACGACAAATAGCAGGCCAATGAGCCGTTTTAGCAGAAAGCGAATCATAAAACACTCCTGATAGTTCTTCAGGGTCTGTTCGTACGCTGTGCCATGGGCACTCCCCGGCGCTCGCGTGGAGGACGGCAGAGTAGTCGTGTGCGTAAAAAGCGCATAGGTCGCGGTTGCCATTCGCAGATAGCCTAAGGAATGTGTTTCTGCAAACAGCAACCGCCTGGTGATGCATCCTATGGGTTGGACCTTTCCATGGAAAGGTCCAACCCATAGAAACGCGAATGGTACCGGACCTGGTAAACGTTACTGGGTGATGTAGATTTTGCTCCAGTCATCTGGCGGAATCAATTGCTGCGAATTGAGCGAAAGATTCTGCACATTTGTCCTGACCAGATACTGGACCTTCTCCTGCCAGAGAGGAAGCCAGGCAACATCGTTTATTGCCTGCTGTTCGGCCTCGTTGTACAGTTGCATACGCTTGGTAACATCCTGCTCCTGATCAGCCTGCTCCAGCTTCTTCTGCGCTTCTAATTGAGCGCTAGTATCTTGCACCTTATTCTGACCATAGTTGGACTGGTTGTAGTCCTGCCCCTTGTCGAAGAAGAGCGTCAGCCAGTCCTGAGGATCGGGATAGTCAGCGTTCCAACCAGCCTGCCACATTTGAAGTGAACCGTTGTTCTTGGTGGCGGTCGTCAAATCGAGCAGTTTAGGGCGTGTGACAACGTTGATGTTCACCTTGATACCCAATGTCGTTTGCCACATTTGCGCAATCGCGGTGAGAGCATCCTTAAAGTTCTGGTTGCGTGGGTAGAACGTGAGCGTAATAGGGGGGAGCGCGGAGACACTGGCGTAGCCCGCATCTTTGAGCCCCTCAGCCAGGACTTGCTTTGCTTTATTCGCATCGCCCTGGGTGCCCGTGCCAAGCGGCCCAGTAAGATTCTCGTTATACCCAGGCATGCCCTTGGGAATAACATGGTTTGAAGGCGTAAAGGCGTTCTTCATGGCGCTCTGCACGATCAGGTCTTTGTTAATGGCAAGCGCGAAAGCCTGGCGAATTTTGATATTATCGAAGGGCTTCACCAGGTAATTCATCGCAATATAACGAATGGTCAGGATAGGTGTCTCTTTAAAGCCAGGCGTGCTACGCTCCTGCTCCAGGTTTGTTGACGGAACAGGCGTGAAGTCGAGCTGCTGAGCCTGGAAGGCGCGGTACATTGAGTCCTGGTCCTTATAGAAGATCACTGAGAGTCTCTTCATCTGAGGTTTCGCCCCATAGTACGCGTCATTACGTACCAGTTCGAGACCCTTGTTGTGGGTGTACTTTTCTACCTTCCAGGGGCCAGCACCACCACCTTCTTCAACATGGTCGGTCCACTGTGCGCCATACTTCTCGACCAGTTTCTTGTTGACCACATAGGAGGTTGGATAGGAAAGGGTCTGCAAGAAGTAAGCTGCCGGCTGACTAATCTTAATGACTACTGTTTGAGGATCGGGGGCCAGCAAACTCGTGCCAATCAGGGTCTTCACCTTGCCGCCGCTCAGGTCCTTATAACCCTTGACAAGCTGAAGGTAACCAGAGACACTCGACTTCGTGGCAGGATCGATCGTGCGATTGATGCTATACACGACGTCCTCTGAAGTGAGCTTATCTCCATTGCTAAAGGTCAGATTGGGCTTGAGTTTGAAGGTCCAGGTCAGACCTCCATCGGACTGCTGGTAGCTCTCGGCCAGTTGAGGTTTTACCTGTAGATTGGCGTCCAGGGTGACCAGGCCCGTAAAGACGGCCTGGATAGGGAAGTTGGAGTCAGTATCCTGAACGAGGGCCGGGTCAAAGGTGTTAATATCTGGATCACCTACAACTGGATAACGCAATGATTGCTTATCATCCGAAGCCTTTGTTGAGGAGGGTCCAGAGGAGCCACCACCGCATGCCGCTAACAACATCGTGAGCAGGCATAGACAGGTCATCAGGAACAAGACCGGTTTCTTTCCAGGTTCCAAGCTTTTTTCTCCTTGAAAAATAAAAACGCCTACAATGAACCAAAGCTTTAAAGGATGGACCAGTTCTTTGATTCGAGAGAAGCCTATCTATATTTTTATTCACGTTACTACGGCGGAAATGAACAAAAATATAGTTAAAGCAAGGAAGAAACAAGTAACCATATAAGATTACGCTTTGAATTATTCAAATCTCACAACATAAAAGGAGTATTTATGTTTGAATTATTGGCTCTACATCCTTTAGGGGGAAAGTAGGGGAAAAATGGTGAGGAGGTAAGCCATCAGCTTGTCCTTCGTTAGATTTGGTATGAACAAAAAACGCCAAATCGCCCAAGGACAAGCGATGCATCAACAGCATACTATAGACCCTTAACTTCTGGCAGAGAGTCTGCCTACCCAAGGGATTCTTGTGTCGCTCGATCTGCCAGAACTCATCATCTTGCAGCAACGCATGCAAACCGATGGAAGCCTTGAGGTGCATGTGAAAGAGACAATGATTGGTGCAGCAGCGTAAAGTCGCTTTCACGGATGACTTCTGGCGACTGATTTCCAGGGCTCAGGAGTGGAAGAAGTTGCTGGGTTTCCCCCTGCGGAGTGTCACAATGGGAGTGGGCCAAAAGCTGGAAGAGCAACATCCGCAGCATCAGTGAGGTTACAGTAGGGATTCAAGCCCCAACCATACCATAAAAACGTATCAGGTGGGAGAGGATGGTCGATAAGATGTAAAACAGCGGCATTCTCGTCCAAGGACACCTTATGCACGAGGGGTAATTCTCTCTCGTTACGATCACGCAAAGAAAAACCTGATGGACGACCACTCGCATGGAGGCCACCACGAACATGGCGATATGAGACCCGGATACGAGATTGTTCAGCCTCAAACGTCGCTCCTATCAATTGAGGTGATGGCAGGCCGTCAGCCACATCCGCCAGGCGGCGTCCAAGCCGTTTCAGTCCTTGAGTACCTATATGGATCGAATCATCCAACTCAAGATCAATCGCCGAAACCATCGCGGTGTGGGACAGGAGGGGAGGCCATGTGCGCTGCGCTTCCCGGATGCCATTCCAATTTTTGGCATCCGCGTCATATGACACAGTACAGCCGATCTGCACGTAGTAAAATGGCAGATCAGGCTGTTGAAGATCACGACGTAGAGCCTTCAACAGAGCATGCATACGGCGGTGATAGCGTTCAATATTTTCTAAGGAGGACGTCTCGCTCTCGCCCTGGTACCAGAGCACACCAGCCACGTTGCCACCAGCATCCTCAATTCGCTTGAGCAATGCACCATAGAGCGATGCGTCCCCCTGCTCGCGTAACTCCGGGTCCCACTGTTCCAGAGTAGTTCCACCATGAGCGGCAGGGATCAGTCCAATCGGCACCCCTGTCCGGATATAGCGCTCTTTCGCGAAGGCTAAGCCCAGGCCCGCTCCTGTTGTGCGCATAGGATCATGCGAAGGCAAGGGATGAGGCGCAGCCTCAGCGCCCATCAGCTTATGATGAATAATGCGTGGCGACTCGTTCGGCCAGTGGAGCGGTTCTTCGGCTACCGCCCATTCCTCGCGTGATTGTAACGAATGCACAAATGGCGAAGGTTTTTCAACATCAATTAAATTCCCAACCCCTTCCATATTACTCTGTCCCGCGAGCACCCATAGATCCCCTACCAGGATATTCTGCGCATTTCCTACGGCGTAAGGGCCCCCAACGGGTAATACAATCACCTGTCCATCTTCTTGATCTACACGCGCTTTATTATCGCCATCACGTTGGAATACCTGATAGCTCTGAATTTTTGTATTTGTCATATTGTCACCATAGCCTCATCAATATGCTCTAGTACTTTGTCAATCTTCATTGGAAAGGTTTCAAGCCGCCTACGGCGGGAGGGGATTGAGACGCAGAGGGGCTGACGCCCCTCTGCACTCCCCACCTTTCCAATCAATGTTGACACAGCACTAGTACACACTTTAGCGAAAGCTCACTGTATAGCTCTTTCCATGTTGCACCACAAGGACGATGCGACCACGCTCGCTGCTCCATGAAACCTGTTGGCCGTTCTGATCTTTTATGGCTACTGGTTGCTGATCTTGAGGAAGGCGTAGCAGGAAACGTCCATCTTGTTCTGCGCGCAGGATGACGGATACGGCATGCCCATTATTCCACTCCACATCGACTTCAAGACCGCCCCGAGCACGCAAGCCACGTACATATCCATCGTTCCACGTATGCGGAAGGGCGGGCAAAATCGCCAGTTCGCCAGCATGGCTCTGCACCAGCATCTCGGCAATTGCAGCGGTCGCTCCGAAGTTGCCGTCAATCTGGAAGATCACGGGGGGGTGCAGATCAAAGAGATTTGGAGCAAGCGAATCTTTGAGCAACTGGATTGCATGCTCATGAGCCACATTACCTTCACCCAACCGCGCCCAGAATGCGACTACCCAGGCTCGACTCCAACCAGTGGCCCCTCCTCCGTGTTCGAGTCTGCGCTCTAGTGACTTGCGTGCTGCCTGGAAGAGCTCTGGCGTCTTTTCAAAGGTAATTTGCTCACCAGGATAGAGGCCATACAGGTGGGAGAGATGACGATGACCAGGCTCCACTTCAGCAAAATCCTCGTTCCACTCTTGCACTTGCCCATATCTGCCAATCCCTGGCTGCGGCAAACGGACAAGTGCTTGTGCCAGTTCATGCGCAAATCCTTGATCAATGTCTAATACCTGGCTTGCTGCAATACAGTGTGTAAAAAGATCGTGAATGATGGCGAGATCCATGGTTGAACCAGCGCTGACAGCAGACTGCTCTCCACTGGCAGTAATAAAGAGGTTTTCTGGGGAAGTCGAAGGACAGGTTGTCAAGTGCCCTTGCTTGTCTTCTACCAGGAAATCGAGCAGAAACTGGGCGGCTTTCTTCATAATCGGATAGGCGCGTTGGGAGAGAAACGAGCGATCGCCCGAAAAGGCATAATGCTCCCAGAGATGCTGGCAAAGCCACGCTCCTCCCATGTTCCAGTTTGCCCACTGCGGATCACCGCTACAGTTGCCAACTGGGGCGGTATTTCGCCACAGGTCCATATTGTGGTGAGCGACCCAGCCACGGCAACCATAATAAACCTGCGCGGTTCGTTCCCCACTCACGCTGGCCTCTTCCACTAGGTCGAACAAGGGGGAATGACATTCCGCCAGATTGCAGGTTTCAGCAGGCCAGTAATTCATCTGAGCATTAATATTTATGGTCCAGTTACTACTCCAGGCAGGTCGTACTTGATCATTCCAGATTCCCTGTAAATTCGCGGGCTGAGTTCCCAGACGTGAACTGGCTATAAGCAAATAGCGACCATACTGAAAAAAGAGAGCCAGCAGCGCATCATCCCTGGCCCCCTTTTGCACCGCGGCTAAACGCTCATCAGTAGGGAGTTTTTCCCCTTCACTACTGCCCAGATCCAAAGTAACGCGTTGGAACAAATATTGATAATCACTGATGTGCGCCGCACGCAGAGCTTCATACCCTTTGCTCATGCCCGCGGCGAGCCTGGTTGCACACAGTTGCTCCAGGTCATGCGCAGGAAGGTCTGGACGAGAGGCGAAACCACGGTAACTGGTAGCCGCAGAAAGGAGTAAGGTCACCGTATGCGCGTTTTCCACCCGCAGTGTGCCGTCTACATCCGCAGAGATCTGCCCTCCCTCAACAATGGCCTGAAGCTGTGTCTCAAAGCGCATACCCTGGCCGTCTTCGCCGTGGTCATAAATAACAGGATCATTTGTAGAAACATAGCTTGGATCAACGTGCCTGGGGCAACGGCCCGTCATCCTGATCGTATTGGAGCCAGCAGGCGCGCAGGTAAACGGATGTATGCTCTCTAAGTTGACTGTGAAGGAAAGAGCATGAGGGGTATCGCTAGTCAGATGTATCGCCAGCAGGTCATCCACAGCCGAAGAGAACACCTCTCGCGAGAAGAGGATATCACCTGCTTTATACTGTACTGTTGCCAATGCAGTGTTCAGATCCAATGCACGCTGATATGCCTGGACCTCGCCCTGTTGCGCAAACTTCAGACGCAAATAGCCAAGCGGCTGATACGATTCATTATAAGGACCTTGCATACGGCGCGCAACCTTCTGAGCAGCCGCATAGTCACGCTCTTCCAGAATCAAGCGCCTGAGTTCAGGCAGATGAGTAACTGCGTCAGGGTTGTCCGTATCATATGGCTCGCCTGACCAGAGCGTATCCTCGTTAAGTTGAAACACCTCCTCTCTGATGCCACCATGAATCATTGCTCCCAGGTGTCCATTACCCACCGGGAGTGCCTCTAGCCATTGTGTGGCCGGTTGGCGATACCATAATTTTAGCGGAGATTTGACTTGTGGAACACGCGCTGCCTGGTGCATGCGTATCGACTCCTTTCAATTGGCAACCTGGACAAGGGATGAAGGGTTGCCTGGCGAGCCGATCAGCTCGCCAGGCAACCCATTTCTCATCAGAAAACATTATACCTCAATACGGTCGATATCAGCCCCATACATCGAGGCAGTGGTTGCGAAGAGGATCGTATTTGTTCCTGCCCGCAAGTCAAGCTGAATCACCATTGAGTGTACAACATTCCAGTTGTTATCGTTGGTGCCATTGGTGTACATGGTGAGCACCGGGCCGCCATTCGCGCTCACATTTAACGAGCGACCGGAGGAACCGTCAACATAATAGACCGTGACGTTATAGGTGCCCGCGTTGGCCACAGTAATGGTGTTGAATTGCAGGGAGCTACCCAGCAACAGATTGCCGACCTTCTGACCACCAGAACAGTCCGAGCAACTGGCCACTGATGCTCCTCCACTCAAGGTATTACTGGAGGCTTCCGCCTCATAAGAGGTCGTTTTCACGATGGGGGCAACCACGATACGGTCCACATCGGGAGCATAACCTGTTGGATTATCAAACTTGATGGTATTGTTGCCAGCCTGGAGTTGCACCCGGATCTGCATCGATTGGACGTTCCCCCAGTTGCTATCGCCATGGAAGGTCATCAAGACACTTGAGCTACCGTTGAAGCTGAGATAGGCAGATCGGCAACAACCATCTCCGTCAATGTAATAAATCGTCAGGTTGTAGAGACCAGCGCTGGTTGCAGTCACATTATTAAACTGGACGAAGCCACCACCACCCAGATAGCCAACCTTCTGACCACCAGAACAGGTCGAGCAACCACTTACAACCGCGCCCCCGCCGATGGTATTCGCTGGCGCTTCCGCTTCATAGGAGACGGCATTACCCGTGGGAGGAGGAGCCGGACTGGTGGAATCTGGCTGGACAGTGAGGAGCAGTGAACCATGAGCGGGTAGTGCCGCGCTGAAGCTATTTCCAAACTGGCCCAGCTGCTTGTGAGCCCAGACGTTGCGTACATGGGCTTTCCCTACAAAGCCCAGATCGCTCCAGTTCGCTGTGACCGACTGGGGTGTGTTATCGAGATTAAAGAGCGCGACCGTATAACTGCCATCGGCGTTTTTAGCATACCAGACCTGCTGGTTGCTAGATTGTGAAACCGGCCTGGCTGGACGGCCAGCCTGATCGATGGCGATGGCCTCCTCGTTGGTGAGCAAGGAAAGGCCGTAGCTATCCAGCTTGGTCAGGTCATCCCCAGTGTAGAGCGGAGCCGCCTCGATGGCCCAGAGGGTCTCATAAGTCTGGCGCTCGTCGTTTGTCAAGCCATCCATGCTCCCAACGCCTACATCGAGCGAATCCAGGTTGTTCCAACCACCCGGTTTGGCGTCGGTGATCCAGGGTACCACATCAGTGAAGCGCTGTTTGACCGAGTTATCCCAGGTAACCAGCGTATTGCAGTAACACTCGACATCGGTATCAATGCGCCAGCCATTGGAATTCTGCTGCCAGGTGTTGACAAAATCGTGATCCAGCGACCAGGAGAGGACAAACTGGATCGGTCTCCCTGTCTGAAACAGCGCCTGTGACCAGGCTTGAACATCTGAACGATTGTCCGCAGAACTGGCACCATTATTGAACGAACCTGGTGTGACCCCATCCAGCTTCATAAAATCGACGCCCCAGCTCGCGAATTGATTGGCAATTGAATTGATATAGGCCTGGGCACAGGGTTTGCTATAATCGATGGCATAGGCTCCCTGCCAACCATTGGTCTTTGTCAGCGGTTGGACAGCAATGTCCTGTGTGTGACAGCTCGTGCCATAGATGGGATAGTTGTTGTTGTAAGCAGCAAAATCCAGGCCCGCACCATAATAGATCCCAAGTTTGAGCCCATAGTGATGGACATAGTCAGCAACAGCCGCGATGCCATCGGGAAAACGACCTGGGAAGGGGGCCGGGCGTCCGAAGGAATCGAAGGTAGGATTCCAGCTATAATCCATCCACCAACCAGCATCAATGTTGATATACTGATATCCACTCCCCTGCAGCTTTTGATGGAGAGCATCGGCCTGGGTTTTGACATTCGCTTCGGTTAGCCAACTCGTCCCATATCCACTGGCATTAGTGGATTCCAGGCTCCAACTACTCCAGCCCATGTACGGCGTCTGGGCCAAACCATTGGTGACATTGGTTGCAGCATGGGCAACAGGCGTCCTTCCCTGATGCCAGGCTGCCATGGTCAGCAGACTACCAGATAAGAGCAAAATGGTGAGGGCAAAGAGAAGTCGGGGCATCATTCTCTGACGTTGAGACATAAAAAATACCTCCTTGTAGCGGCCAATGACAAGAGTCTCGTGCTCTTCCCATATAAGCACGGTGACCGGTTAGTTTAATCAATGATTAAACTAAGTATACTGATAAGCATACTGAGAAAGGGTCCCCTTGTCAAGAAGAAGCCCTTTCTACTCCTATGGTCGCTTTTATTCTGGGATATTTCAGGACAGAGAAGGCAGGCAGTTATTGCAATCCAGAGGATTGAGGGCTTGACACTAGCTTTTTTCGCGGGTATACTCTGCCTAACTTCAATCACTAAAGGAAGTTTTCGGGGTAGAAAAACGATGCAGGGGAAAGCAGTGCCGGCGGATCGCAGGTTGATCCGCGCCATTAATCAGAATAACTTGCTGAATTTGATTCGGCTGAATGCGCCGATCTCGCGCCCCCAGCTGGCTGAACTTTCGGGTCTGAGCCTGGCTACGGTGATCGGTTTGACTGGCGATCTTATCGGACGACATTTTGTGGTGGAGAGTGGCCCGGCGGAATCGACAGGAGGACGCAAGGCGACATTGCTGGACCTGCACCCCGAAGGAGGGTTTGCTCTTGGTCTGATGGTACGGGGCTTTGAATGTATCGGAGTGGTTGTTAACTTACGCGGCGATGTGATTTTTTCGCTCCATTGGGATACTGTGCTCAGACATCAAGGTGCCCAGGCTCTAGAACACATCGTCAGGATGACGAACGATCTGCTGGCCCAATCGGGGGTCGAGAAAGACCTGGTCATCGGGCTTGGCTGCGCGCTCTCCGGCTATATCGACGCGCAAAATGGCATCTGCGTCGATTCCTGGAATCTGGACTGGCACTCTATTGAGCTAGCCGAACCACTTAGTCGGCGTCTGGGGTTTCCTGTGGTAATCGATAACGATGTGAGCTGCATTACGACCTACGAGAGACTCTTTGGCTGGGGGGGTAGCAGCGAGAACTTCTTTACGGTCGTACTGGGGCGCGGCGTGGGCCTGGGCCTGGTGCTCAACGGCGAGGTCTATCACGGCTCGACGGGAGGGGCCGGCGAGTTTGGGCATATGGTAGCGGTTCCCGGTGGCAGGCGTTGCGAATGTGGCAAACGTGGCTGTCTAGAGGAGTATATCTCCTTTCGTGGCATCATCGCCAATTATCTCGAGCGCAACTATTCACAAACACTTCCATTCAATATGCCTCTCGACAGCTCCTCAGATCGGGCCGTGCGCTCCGAGGAGCGCGTGATCCATACATTACTTGAACTAGCTTTAAATGGCGACGAACTGGCCGCGCAGGCTTTTCAGCATAGCGGTGAACTGATGGGCATTGCCCTGGCCAACCTGGTAAATGTCCTGAACCCCGAGAGTATCGTTCTCACGGGCGAGGGCGTTTTTGTCGAGCCAGCCATGTTCCAATCAATGGAAGCCGTACTACGACAGAATCTCTTCTCCCAGTTAGGAAAGAATCTGCGCCTGCTGGTTGAGCCGCTGGTTGGCTACGAAAGCTGGGCGCGTGGGGCTGCGGCTCTGGTTCTCCATCGCTTTTTCGTCTTGCCCGCTCACCCCTGAATTCTCAACAGAAAGGAGTTGGGGTTTTCGTTATTTGTTTGCCAATGTCTCGCGTGTGTCCCGGCGTTTGGGAGCGCATGGATGCCCTCAACAAGACGCTAATTCGATCGTTTGACGGTATGACTGCCCAACATTACTACAGAGTTGTGGTAACCGGCAGATCTAGCTGTCAGGGCTTTTACTGGCAAGGGCCATTTACATTGTTAGGTTTATTTGCGATGATGCAGAAAGGTTGAAGATTCTTCATGGACACTCAAACGATTCTCGACAAAATCAACCGTCGGCGTTTTTTACAGGCCACCGGCGCAGCGGTGGCGAGTGCCGCTTTTCTAGCTGCCTGTGGTAATACCACGCCGGGTAGTACCGGTGGTAATGGCCAGTTGGTGTTACAGCAGTGGTATCACCAGTATGGTGAAGCGGGCACCGAGGAGGCCGCCAAGCGTTACGCAAAGGAGTACACGAAAACCTCCATCAACCTTGTCTGGAAACCTGGCGATTATTTCACTCCCCTCAATGCGGCCTTATTGAGTGGAAATCCTCCTGATACCTTTGAAGGGTGGCTGAAGGCAGATCAGGTAAATGCAGGATTGATTGAGCCACTGGATGATCTTATTGCTCCTGTGAAAGATGACTTTTCCGCTTCCAGCCTTATACCCTACACATACAACGGAAAAGTTTATGCCATTCCGATGATTGTAGATACTGGTTTGCTCTACTACCGCAAAAGTATACTTGTAAAGGCTGGAGTCAATCCACCTGAGACTATGGATGAGTTGATCGATGCAGCGAACAAGCTGACAACTGGCAATCAGAAGGGCCTCTTCATTGGTAACGATGGTGGCATTGGTGCATTGCAACAGATCGCTCCCTGGTCTGCTGGTAGCGACTTTCTGACGGCGGATAATAAGATCGTGTTCAATAATGATCGGACTGTATTGGCTTATAAAAAGGTGCGCGAGCTCTATCAGTCGAAGAGTCTGCTGCTGGGTTATACCACTGACTGGGCGGACCCTGGCGCTTTCATTAGTGGAGCGACTGCTATGCAGTGGGGTGGCTTATGGTCAATGCCAGCTATTATCAAAGCTCTTGGTGATGACTTTGGAGTCGTACCCTGGCCAAAACTTGATGCACAGGGGATACCAGCAACATTTTCTGGTGGTTGGGGTGCTATGGTTGCAGCCAAAGGGAAGCATGTGCAGGAGGCCAAAGCGTTTACAAAATCGCTCTGGATTGATAATACGAAAGATCAGCAGGATTGGAGTCTGAATTACGGCTTCCATCTTCCACCGCGGAAGAGCGCCGCGGCCAGCGCAACCAAGTTGCAAAGCGGGCCAGCCGCAGATGCTGTAAGTATCCTCAACCAATATGGTAAGCCCAATCCTCCCGCCTGGGATACGACCATGGGTACAGCACTTACAGATGCAGTCACCAATATCGTCAAAAATGGTGCCGATGCCAAAGCTGAGTTGGCTAAAGCAGAAGCAAAGTGCCAGGCCGAGTTACAAAGGATTGTAAAGTAGTTTTATCGGGGAGCATGAACAAACCTGGCGGAATGTTTCATGCTCCCCTGCAGGCCTATGACCATATCGATACCTGGCAGTGTACTGGACTGAATTTACTGGTTCATACCAACAGGTGCCTTTCAGGAAGGATAGCTGTATGGAGTCCACCAAAGTCATTTCACCTGCTCAACCAGAGGCACCTCTGGACGTGAAACAGAGGGGGAAACGCTCTACGCTACGAAAACGTCTCAAGATTGAGCTCGCCTTCTGGGGTTTTGCGGCCCCTCTCCTAATTGGTCTGGCGGTGTTTGTCTATATCCCTATTCTCTGGAGCATCTTCCTCAGTTTCTTCGATGCCCGCAGCACTATAGCACCGACACAATTTGTTGGCCTGGCCAATTATGCCAGCATGCTCAATGATACAGCCTATCAACAAGCTCTGGTCACGATCACGCTCTTCGCGCTTTTCATTATACCGACCACTTTTGCGCTTTCGCTTGGACTTGCGCTCCTGGTCAACGGTATTCGTTTTGCCCAGCCATTCTTCCGTTCCGTGTTCTTTCTTCCAACAGCCTGTTCTTATGTCGTGGCCTCGCTCATCTGGAAGCTCGATATCTTCAATGGTCTCCCTACGGGGTTTGCCAACACCATTTTGACCTCCTTGCATATGGATCCTATTAACACCTGGATTTCCAGCCCAAATCCCCCGTACTACTGGATTGTACTGGTCTCGCTCCGTCTCTGGATACAGGTTGGCGTCTATATGTTGCTTTTTATTGCAGGGTTGCAAACCATCCCGCAAGAACTGTATGAAGCTGCGACGGTCGATGGTGCCAGGCGTGGTTGGACTACTTTCCGCTATATAACCTTTCCTTTGCTACGCAATACCTCGGTTGCCATTCTGATTCTGAACTTGATCGCAGCCTATCAAGCGTTCGATGAGTTCTATAACATTATGGGGAGTACGGCGTCCAGTGGCAATGCGTCTCTGGGACGACCGCCGCTCCTCTATATCTTCCAGGTCGCTCTAGGTTCGCAAGATTATGGTCGTGGGAGCGCAGGCGCAATCATTCTCGCAGTCATTATTATTGTGTTTACTGTTGTGCAGGCAAAAGTGTTTGGCTTTGGCAAAGTACAGTCGTGAAGAAAGGGAATAGCTTATGTCGTTAACTATTTCGAGGCAAAAAGCCGATAAGCGTTCCGTCAGGGCTGCCAGATCAGTAAGATCTATTGTGAGCGTTGTGCTACGCTATGCGCTGCTCATTTTTCTGGCAGGGCTTTTTCTGGTTCCTTTTTATTTAATTCTACGCAATAGTCTGGCAACCGAGCAGGATATTCGCCTTGGTGTCCTCTTTCCCAATGTCCTCCACTTTGAGAATATTCAAGAGCTGTTTAGTGATAGCTCTACGTCGATCCTTGTTGGTTTGCAAAATTCTGCGTTGATGGCTGTCCTGGGTACGGTCGGGCAGGTACTTGTCACGTCGCTGGCGGCTTATGCGATGGCGCGTATTCCTTCTCGCTGGTCCACTGTTGTGTTTGGCGCGGTTCTGGGTACAATGATGATTCCAGGTGCGGTCACTTTTCTGCCAACGTATATTGTCGTTTCATACATTGGTTGGATCGGGACGTTACAGGGCTTGATTATTCCTAGTCTGTTTAGCGGCTTTACGACTTTTCTGTTTCGCCAGTTCTTCTTGAGTTTTCCACGGGAACTTGAGGAAGCAGGGCATGTCGATGGGCTTGGCTATTGGGGCATCTATTGGCGTATCGTTGTTCCGAACTCGATTCCCATTTTCGCTGCTCTCGGTATTACGGGGCTGATTGCCAACTGGAATTCTTTTCTCTGGCCTCTTGTGAATGCGCAGAATGATTCGAATCAAACTGTTCAGGTGGTCATCTCTACGTTCGAGACGTCTCAGACGATTATTCTGCATGAGATATTTATGGCGGCGGCCATCGGCATCCTCCCCCTGGTGCTCCTCTTCCTCTTCTTTCAGCGTTACATCGTCCAGGGCTATACACAAAGCGGCTTGAAAGGGTAACAAAGGTGAGCCTTTCTGCAAGTACCCGTCCTCTTGCAGGGGACGGGTACTTGAGCAGTGCCTCAAAACAGGTGCTAAATCAGGCCACCTGAGAAGACCCCGCATGTGTACGTGGGGAGTCGTCACGATCGATAGGGTTTAATCTCAAAGGTAGCCAACCGCTGGTTATCCTGGTAAATCTGCGTCATACCCAGTATCTTTACCTGGTGAGTGGCTGCATCTAGTTGACCTGCGTAAGCGATATTGGACCGCGTTACGATATCATTCAGAAGAGCAAGAGACGAAGGCTGAGCCAGTTGGGCATTGTTCATATGCACCAGTTGAATGGCATCCAGCCGTACTTGCACTAACTCTAATTTTACGTTACTGAGACCCGTATTGATTTGTAATGCTAGTGAACGTTGATACTGAGTAGAACCGGGTGAGGAAAGCACACCATTGAGATGAAGCGCTATATGATACAGATAGCTGGGATGACCTTGACTTCCGGAATTGAGGTTAAGCAAACCAACCTGGGCATCCAGGGGATTGGCATAGAGAGGGGTACCCGCTGGCACATCTTGCTTGACGTATGAGGCTCCATCAAGGTAATCAAGAATGGATACGATACGCTGGTGCATCGCGTCAAAATTCTTTGCCTTCCAATCGTTCTGCGCCCCTTTAGACCACTGAGCAACCTCGTATATATTTCGGTTGGCCCAGATATCCAACCCTCCAGGCAGATGGAGGGACATGAGGTCAGGGTCATCCGCCAGCAGGTGACGGACATGACTAAGCAAACTATACTGCTGACCGGCGGGCACCATTTGAGGAATCTCTGCATAATAGCGCCAGGCATTAAGATCAGGAGAAGGGATATCCGGTGTGATGGTGGAACTTTCTTCGGTGATGAGAAAACGACTGGTCATCGCAAGCAAATCTGAGGTATCACTATTGCCTGGGTAGATATAATGAATAGTTCCATCCTTCACTATAAGTTGCCCCAGGAGGATAGGCGCCCCTTCAGGCTGATTTTTATCAGGCAGTAACCAGGCATAATAGCTCTTCCCATTTTGAGGGGCTGGAATGGATTTGAGATCTAGTTCTAATTTACTGTTGTTTCCCCTGGCCGTATCCTGGTCCATATTTACGCTACTGAGAAAGAAAGCCTGCCCAACAGTGCTATTTGTGCTGGTGGTCGTGGTGCCCTTATGCGGCGTTCGCAGGAGCAAAAACACGCCTGACCCCGCCACAATCAAGATACCAATGAATAGGGCCGCGATCACTATACGCATCCTCTGGCGCTTTTGCGCTCCTGGTGCATGTGGCGGTAGGGGGGCTACCGGTGGCATCTTTGAAGGAGATGAGGATGTGGACCGTACTGGTATTGCAACCGTCTGCCCCTTCCTGGCATCACTTTGAGCAGCTGCTTCGGATTGCTCATCATCATCAGGCACTTGTTGGCCCGGTTTGGAGAGAAGAGTTGCTCCGGAGTCAAGGATATCAGCAGTCGCTATTTTGTCACTGGTTGCGACTCCTGCCAATGGCGGTTCAGAATCTGGCAAATTCGGGGGGCCACTAGTGCCCTCCACCCTTTCTGCTGAGAGCAGATCGACTTGCGCTGCATCGTCATCAACAACCGCATTCATCTTTTGCTGGCCCAGCATAGCCGCAGGGGACGAAGTAATTACCGTCGCGGCTTCTTGATCAACTTGTGCATCATTCGTTGATCCTTGCGCCTGATGTGTCGAGGCCAGTGCCAGCTGCACAGCTTCTGGCACTGGGAGATCGAGTGCCTCCGCCACCGCGGCGGTCATAGCAGCAGCGCTGGAGAAGCGATCCTGTGAATCTCTGGAGATGCTTTTGAGGAGAACTTCTGACAACGCAGAGGAGAGGTCGGGATTAATGCTGCGTGGATCAGTGGGCTCTTCGAGAACGTGCTGGAGCATAATATGGCTCGAACTCCCGCCAGAAAAAGGTGGCTGCGAGGTAAACAGTTCATAGAGAACAATGCCCAGAGAATAAAGGTCGGTGCGGTTGCTTATCAATCCATTCTGCACCTGCTCAGGAGAAATATAGAGGGGAGTGCCAAACACCATTCCGGCTACTGTTCGGGAAGGAGCATCCATCACCTTGGCCAGGCCAAAATCTGAGAGAATCGGCTCTCCCATTGGATTATGCGTCCGATTCTTTTGATCAAGCAAAATATTCGCCGGTTTAATATCACGGTGGATTGTGCCTTGCCGATGTGCATAATCTAAAGCTAGGCTAATAGGGGTAAAGAGCTGAATGATATCGTTAGCAGAAGGAAAATTCTTCTGCTGTGACGTAGTACGGATATAATGAGCCAGAGTCTGACCCTGGATATACTCCATAACCATATAGGCCGGTGTATCTTCAGTCTCAGTTGATTCCGAAATATGAAAGTCATAGATTTGTACAATGTTTGGGTGACGCAGGGCTGCAACCATCTGCGCTTCCTGAGTAAAACGAGAGATAAAATCCGGGTCTGCATGTAAATTTGCATGCAGTAATTTTATGGCGACATAGCGATGCAATTGAGTATCAAGAGCTTTCCATACCTCTGCCATCCCACCACTTCCCAAAAGCTCCTGCAACTCATATTTCCCAATGCGTCGGGGAATATGGTTCATGAACTGAATCTCCTTTATGCTTTTTCATATCGCTTAGCTCAATTTAACTATCATATATATTGATGCATTTACATAGTAACATGAAATAGAGAAAAAGATTACTATGATCTTATTCCGAAACCCAACGCCACTAGCGTGCCGCCTAGCGCTTCGCGCTCAGGGTTTTCGGATAAGAAGTATGTGTTGTGCTCTTGTTGCCCTCGCCGTTCCTCCAGTTGGCGTTGCAGAAAGGCCAGCTTATCAGGATTCAAAATGCTGTACAATCCCACAATGGCATTATCGAGGATATCGAGTATCAATACCCAGTTGAGCTGTGAAGCGCTCCAGGACAGAAGCGCAGGCGTACCATTCACTTCCTCGATGAAAAGGGTATGGCTTACTGGCACTTTGCGCATCAATGTGAGGAACAGCCTGGCAACCGTTTCTTGGCCAGAGACGGGGAGCGGACCTGCGTGGACCTTGCCGCCACCATCCGCCCAAGCGGTCACATCGCTGGCAAGCCGTTGCGTCAACATGGAGAGATTTCCAGACTGGCACGCGATAACAAACGACTCCAGGAGTTGACGCTGATTTTCCGACTCGATAGTCGCCCGGTGCCTTTTCTCTGTAATATGGCTTTTCGCTCGATGAAAGAGCTGGCGACAATTTGCGGGACTTTTTCCAAGAATTTCTGCAATTTCTGCAAATGAATCCTGTTCGCCTGGCTGTGCTTTCATGAACTGGCCTCTCCCGCCCTTCTCTTGCACACAGGATACTTGCTTTCTCGTTGTGTGGGAGTAGCCGAAAGGAGAATACGTGGGTGTATTTCTGTTTGAGATGCAGGGAAAGACATTAAAGCAGGTCGCGCTCGCGGGCACGAGCAATGGCTTGCACACAATTCTCGGCTCCCAGCTTGCTCAGGATGTTGGCGACGTGCTTCTTCGCCGTGGCCAGTGCAATAACCAGCTGTTCAGCAATTTGCTGGTTGGTTGCTCCTCCGGCTAGTAGATGCAGCACTTCCCGCTCACGCACGCGCAGTCAGCGGTTCAAGCAGGGCTATCGCTGTAGGAGCTTGTGCGGGCGATGATACGCTCAGCACAGGTAGATCTGGAACCTGCTTCTGTTGGGAGCGACGGGCTGTCTCTTGCTCAAAGGCTGAGAGCAGGATGTTGATTTGACGTCGAGCGCCATCTGATAATTCGTACTCCAGAGATGATGGGTTCTCAAGGAGGCTCTGGAGTACTTGCTGCATGGGCTGACCCATATCCAGATACACGCGGATCGCTCCTCCCTCCTCCGTCAATGTCAGCAGGTGGGCAAAGTCTTTCCTTGGGGCATCTTCTTTTTCCCTTGTGCATGAGTCATCCGAGGCCCTGGAAATAGATTCCTCCTGGGAGGACGTGTTTATTCGAGAAAAGGTTCCTGCCAGGCACATTTTCCTAACTACATTATCTGCCTTCCGCCCTCTCCATTCCTGTTTTTCGGAGTTTTCCTTATTTTCAGCGGAGCGGGAAGTACCGAGAGGGTATTTCGCCATTTTGATGGCCCACGGCCGACCAACGTGTGGGCACGTGGTATCGTCTCTGTGCAAAAATCTGTGGCGCACCCATTCAGAAGGCCCATGTAGAGGGCACAAATCGTGCATACGCTCCCACTTTTGAAGCTTGATAGGGCTGCGAGCATAACAACAATTGCCTGAAATATTACTTTAACGCCATCCTACTTAATAGTTACGATCTTCACACGTACCGATGAAGTACCCTAAAACTGGCAATTTTATGGTCTTTCCTACAAAAGCGTATGGAGCTAGAATGAGAATGAGGGCGTGACCACGTGTGGTCACGCCCTCATTCTTGAGAACTCCTTCCTCTAGATCGATGTCACGTGGCGAGCAGGTCGCGTGCTAGCGGCGGCAGCACTTACAGAGGCGGCAGTGGTTGCCCTGCTTGCACTCCCTGCACTTGGCGAAGAACTCCAGCACAGCCTGACGGACCAGATCCATCGTGTCTACACCTCCTTCCGAAGGCTTGAGGTGGGAGTCGCTTTGAGATTCTATCAATCGCTCCAGGACAACCTGAAAGAAGCGCTGCATCCGTTCCAGGTTGAGATTTCTCTCGGTGACCGGAACGAAGCGCTGCATTCACTTTAGGTTGAGAACTTCATCTCGATGACCCGAAGTGACGAGAAACTCGTAGCAACCTCTGATGAATGCATTATAACATTTAATAATTTGCATTTCAAATAGTATAAATTACTTTGATGAGCAATGGGTTCCCCCACACTTTTTTTGCAAAGTTCAGAAAAGTGTAGGGGAGGATCCGCCTGGTTGTATTCTTCTTACGTAAGACAGATCACGCCGAAATCTATGCGATATAGCATGCATTTCACATACAACTAAGTATGTGCCTATGAGCAGTTGACTACTCATAGGCAGACCGGCAATACCACCCCACGCGACGCTCAAAGCCCTGCATCTCAACTCTACGTGTATCACACATGTATCCAGATGATTCGCCTAAACGACTACACTAGTAATAGCGAGAATGAGACCCCTATAGCAGAGTTCATGGAGACTAACAAGATTTTATGGCACATCACCAGATCGTGATCAAACGCATTTATGAGACACCCGAAAAAGATGACGGCACACGCCTTTTAGTTGAGCGTCTCTGGCCTCGCGGTTTCACAAAAGAGCGCGCTCGTATTGATCTCTGGCTCAAGGAAATCGCACCCAGCAACGACCTTCGCCACTGGTTCAATCACGAGCCAGCCAAATTTGACGAGTTCCGACGCCGTTATGAAGAGGAGTTAAAAGCGCCAGAGGGGCAGGCCGCCCTCAAACGCCTCAACGACATGGCATTGCAGGGGCCGCTAACGCTCGTGTATTCCGCGCATGATAGCGAGCACAACAACGCTGTTGTGCTACGCGACCTGCTCAACCAGTAGATCAGCAGAGGTGAGACAGCGCGTCAATTAAAATTCTTCGCTTTCCTCTTCTCGTTCTGCAGATGTGCCGCGCTCGCTCTGCCCGTTGACCCACTCTGCTTGCTCGATTGAGGCTAGTCCACGCAGAACGAGCGAGCGGGTGAGGGACTGAGCCAGCGAGGAGTCTCGCTCTTCGTAAGCCTGGATCAGGCGAGCGTGATCTTTGAGTGAGCGTTCCATGCGCCCTGGATAGGATAGCGTGTGATGGCGCAGGTGAAGCGTGCGCAGGCCAAGGGAACTGAGCATTTGTTGCAGATAGAGGTTGCCGCAGATTTCGGCTTCAGTGGCGCGAAACGAGAGGTTGCTCCAGAAATATGCGTCCAGGTCATTGTTTTTGACCGCTTCTTCTAAGCGCGCCTGGTGCTCCCAGAGCGTGTGAATCGCTTCGTCTGAGGCCTGGGTGACGATGAGATCCGCGACCAGGATGTAGAGATGCGCTCGCACCTGGTAGATTTCGCGCACTTCGCGTAGACTGATGGGCGTCACATAGGGCCGCCGGCGCGGCGGAATCGTTACCAGGCCCTCTTTTTCCAGGAGCATCAAGGCCTCGCGCACCGGTGTACGGCTGGTCTTAAATTGCCTGGAAAGTGCGACCGAGTTCAGGTCGTCACCTGGCCGCAGGCGCCCATCGATGATGGCGAGGCCGACCCATTCAGCGATTGAGCCAACCAGCGAATCGAGGTTTGCCGAACGTTCCAGTTCGTTGGCGAAGATGCTGTGCATTGAGACTTCCACGACTATCTCCCTCTTTGTGTATTCTCTGAGAGAGAATTATATACTATTCTGCCCGGCTTTTATAAGTGTCTACACTTTTCTTTAAAATCGGGTTGACTAGTGCTATTTTAGCATGTTATTATTAATTCGCGAAACAAAGTGTCGACTCTTCTTCGAGTGACAATAAGATCTTATTCCGAAACCCAACGCCACTGGCGTGTCTAGCGCTTCGCGCTCAGGGTTTTCGGAGAAGTAGTAAGTAGCAAAAATAAAAAGCCTCAGGAAGAGTTGGCTATAGCAAGAAGACGGCGCTTATCAGGAGGAAAACTATGCTTGCTTTGCGTGCCCATTTACCTGGCACTGATCTGGAATATTATCCACTCTCAGCTCTCCAGGATCAGGGGCTGGGAGATCCAAGTCGCCTGCCAATGACGGTGAAAATCTTGTTGGAAATGCAGTTGCGTGATGAACACGCGGCACCTGAGGCCATCAGAGGCCTTGCGCAGTGGACAGGAGAGCCGCCCTCGGAGAAGTTTGAAGTTCCTTTCAGGCCCGCTCGCGTGCTTTTACACGATTATACCGGCATACCAGCAGTGGTCGACCTGGCCGCAATGCGCGCAGCTATGGCGCGAGCTGGCAAAGATCCACGCCGCGTCAATCCGTTTGTGCCGGCCCATTTAGTGATTGATCATAGCGTTCAGGTCAGCCAATCTGGCTCTCAGCGAGCATATCAAGCCAATAGCGAGCGCGAATATGAGCAAAACGGTGAGCGCTTTGCCCTCCTGCGCTGGGCTCAGCAAACCTTTGACAATTTTGCGCTGGTGCCTCCTGGCATGGGTATCTGCCACCAGATTAACCTGGAACACTTGAGTCGCTGTGTTCAGGTCCAGTCGATAGGCGGACGGCAGGTTGTCATTCCTGATACCCTGGTTGGCACAGATTCCCATACGCCAATGGTCAATGGACTCGGTGTCCTGGGCTGGGGCGTTGGTGGTATTGAAGCGGAGGCGTGTATGCTGGGGCAGCCGATGTATCTACCGTTCCCGGTTGTTATCGGGGTACGTTTCTCCAACGCGCTGCCGCCTGGTACGACTGCCACCGATCTAGTGCTGACACTCACCCAGTTGCTGCGCAAGCACGGTGTTGTCAATACCTTCGTTGAGTTTTGCGGAGATGGACTCTCCAGTCTGAGTGTCGCGGACCGGGCCACGCTCGCCAATATGTGCCCAGAGTATGGTGCGACCGCTGCCTTTTTCCCGGTTGATGCACAGACGCTACGATATCTGGAGACCAGCAATCGCGAGATCGAGCTTATTCAACTAGTTGAGCGCTATTGCAAAGAGCAGGGGCTCTTCCGCGTCGATGGCGCGCCACTGCCCATCTTCAGTGAACTGCTCGAACTCGATCTCGCGACGATCGAGCCGAGCCTGGCGGGGCCAAAGCGCCCTGAGAGTCGTGTGCCGCTCTCCGGAGTGCGGGAAAATTTCGCCGCCGCTTTCCCTTCAAAGGAGCAAGAGGTGTGCTCTGCTGATCTGGTTTCCACGGTGCCCACACCAGTCAGCTCAGACGAACAGTTGAGTGATGGCTCGGTCGTTATTGCGGCCCTGACCAGTTGCACAAACACCTCAAATCCCTCTGTAATGATCGCCGCGGGCCTGCTGGCAAAGCGCGCTGTCGAGGTTGGCTTGCGCGTTCCTGCTCACGTCAAGACAAGCCTGGCTCCTGGTTCGCGCGTTGTCACCGAGTATCTGCGCGAGGCTGGGCTGCTAAGCTATCTGGAAGCGCTCGGCTTCTATCTCGTCGGCTATGGCTGCACCACCTGCATTGGGAACTCTGGTCCGCTGGTCAGCCCGGCGATAGAGGAGCAGGCTCAGCGCGAGCAACTCAATGTGGCCGCGGTGCTTTCGGGCAATCGCAACTTTGAGGCGCGAATCCACCCGTTAGTGAGGGCTGCCTATCTGGCCTCACCTCCATTGGTTGTCGCCTACGCCCTGGCCGGAACGGTGCGCAAGGATCTGACGAGTGAGCCGCTGGGCCATACAGACGCGGGCAAGCCAATCTTCCTCAGCGATATCTGGCCCTCTTCTGAAGAGGTGGCGCATATTGTGCAGACCGCGCTGCGCAAAGATCAGTTCGCGCAAGAATATGGCCGGATCTACCAGGGAGATGAGCAATGGCAACAGGTACAGGCGCCTGCTGGCTCAACGTATGCCTGGGAGCCAGCCTCAACCTATGTCCAGGAACCGCCCTTTTTCGCAAATCTCACACCTGAGCCATCTCCATTGCGTGATATCAAGAGCGCGCGCGTCCTGGTCGCACTCGGCAATGCCGTCACGACCGATCATATTACTCCCGCTGGAAGCATTGCCGCCGAGAGCCCGGCTGGCCATTTTTTACTCGAACATGGCGTGCGCAAACCAGACTTTAACACCTATGGGACGCGGCGAGGCAACTATGAGGTCGTGATGCGCAGCACCTGGGCGAATATTCGCCTACGCAACGAACTGGCTTCCGGCAAAGAGGGCAGCTGGACTACTCATCAGCCGAGCGGGGAGCTGATGACGATCTTTGATGCCGCCATGCGCTATAGGAAAGAGGGTGTACCGCTGATCGCCCTGGCTGGCAAGGAGTACGGGAATGGCTCTTCGCGTGATACCGCCGCGAAGGGGCCATCATTGCTGGGAGTCAAAGCGGTCATTGCGGAGAGCTACGAACGCATCCATCGCTCAAATCTGGTAAGCATGGGAATTCTGCCTTTGCAATATCAGCCGGGCGAGAGCCGCCAGTCGCTGGGACTCACAGGGCAGGAAGCGTTCACGATTCGGGGCATCGCAGATGGTCTGGTACCGGGTCGGTTGCTCGAAGTAGAGGCCAGGGATGGTGAGCGCCTGCTGCGCTTTACTGTGCTGGCTCGCGTGGACAACGCGGCCGAAATTGAGTACCTGCGCCATGGTGGTGTGCTCCACATGATCTTGCGCCAGTTGCTCGCGCAGGACTAAGTTATGAGAAACATCGCTGTCGTCCAGCAATGAGGAGAAATGCATGCCTGGGCTCCCTGAGTAGCTCGTGGCCACTCTTGCTTCCGACTGAACAATATGTTCGGTCGGAAGCAACAACGCGTGTGCCATTTCAAGCACATAGCCCATCCTAGCATTAGGATACCATAAGATGATATTGGTCCTCTTCGATCATTAACGCGCTCAGTTTTGCCGCAGTGTCTTCCTGAGCCAGCGGAGTATAGATAATCATCTGTAGGTCAGGCTGTTCAGGCATAGGGAAAACTGTGGGATGCAAGGCAAGACGGCCAACGAGCGGATGATTAATTTCGTAAAGGCTGCCACAGTCCAACACAATCTCATGCTCAGGCCACCAGGCGCGAAACTCTGGACTGGCTTGCTGCAACTCCGCAATCAACTCGCTCAACCATTGATCATCAGGGTATTGGTCATACCTGGCATGCAAGAAGGCAAGGCAGCGCCACGCCTCCCTTTCCCAATGAACCTCAAAAATTCGGGACGATGGATGAATGAAATGGAACCAGGGAGCATTGCGCTCTCGGCCAGTTCGGCTGGGATAATCCCCAAAGACCCGATTGGCACTTTCATTCCATCCGACGATATTTAAACGTGGATCGAAGAGCCTGGCCGGGTACATGAAGCCATCAAGAATGGTTTGCGTGGTGGCATTGGGCGCATACTTTTGATCCTCCTGTTCACTCAGGAATGGGCCTGGACCTTGCGCCAGGAGAAACAAATGGCGGCGCTCCTCCTCATTGAGTTGCAAAATGGATGCGAGACGTTCCAGCACCTGATCGGAAACCTGAATATCCCGACCTTGCTCAAGCCAGGTATACCAGGAAACACCCACGCCAACCAGTTGAGCAAGCTCTTCGCGTCTGAGGCCAGGCGTTCGTCTCCTCTGAAATGCCGGGAAATTAAACTGTTCTGGATGCAGACGAGCACGACGGCTTTGTAAAAAATCGGCCAGTCCCGCACGGCTCTTGATTCTTTCTCTCATAGGTTCCTCATGACCTCCCTGCACGTCCTCCGGAGGCTGTGTCTTTCTAGACATATGATACAACACACTCCTGGTTAATGCAGAGGAATCGTCCCATACTATCACCAGACAGACAACGTGATTGTTCTGACACGCGCCACAAACGGTGTTCGCGTCTCAGATGCGCCACGACTTCAGGTCAGGAATGATCCTGATGCCTGTCTGATGTTCCGTTTTCGCTGATAGAATAACGCGAATATAGGAACACGTTGAAATTGGATGGAAAGAAAGAAAGAAATGAAGCTGGTACGATATTACACCTCTGGAGCTCCAGAAGTCTTACAGGTCGAGAATGCGGCTATTCCTCAGCCTGAGGCCGGTCAGGTTCTGGTTAAAGTCGAAGCCATTGATGTTGGGTATGTTGATGCGCAGATGCGCAACGAGGACTCACCGTGGGGAACACCCACGTTCCCGGTGGCACCAGGCGACTATGTGTACGGCACGGTAGCCCAGGTGGGGCCAGAGGTAGGCGAGGTTCAGGTGGGAGAGCGTATCCTCGGTTTTGCTCCAGTGGGAGCCTATGCCGAATACGCGCTGGTGCCTCTCGCGCTCCGTTTTCAGCCCTTGCCAGAGGTTTCGCTCTCACCAGAGGAGCTGGTGACCCTCCCCGTTGCGGGCGAGACGGCGTATCATCTTCTGGCGACCTCGGCGCAGTTGCGCCCTGGTGAACGGGTGCTGATTCACGCAGCTGCCGGAGGCATTGGACATTTTGCGGTGCAATTGGCGCGCGCAATGGGGGCAGGGCAGATCATCGCCACCGCCAGTTCCGCGGCTAAACTCGACGTGGCGCAGACCCTGGGAGCTGACACGCTGATCAACTACACCGAGCCGGGTTGGGCCGAGCAGGTTATGCAGGCAACCGGAGGGAAAGGCGTCGATGTCATCCTTGATGTTGTAGGCGGTCAGATCCTGGTTGAAAGCCTTCCACTCCTGGCCTCCTTTGGCCGTCTCATTGTCTCCGGCGCAGCTAGTGGGCGCATTCCCTCCTTGCCATCGGAGAGCGTCTCCCAGCTCATGATGGGGCTGAAACGGATCGAAGGTTTTTCGTCCTTCACCCTCATGCAGCAGCGTCCTGATCTCATTGCACAGGGGAGGCAGGCCTTTAGACACTACGTCGAGCAAGGAAACGTTCGCCCACGCATCATGCGCACCTTCGCACTTGAAGAAGTTGCGGAAGCGCACCGCTTGCTGGAGTCGCGGGCCTCGTATGGCAAAATCGTGCTTCGTCCCTAAACTAGCGTATGGCATATGGGGCGCAGGGATCTTACTCTTTTTCCCTGCGTCTCTGCTCAGGAAAATGAATATCCGTTTTTACATGCTTATCGTGTCGGGCACGACAGAAGGAAACGCCTCTTTCCTCTCCATACCTCAAGACAGGAGTATCCAGAGGCGAAGGTCTGATGTATAATCGCATGGGGGCACTGACGCTCATATGATGAGTGAGTAGAACATGTACCCAGCATCATTTTTTCGTGGGTAGGAAAGGCAGGCAAGGAGTGGAGCAGGTTCCTTTAGGAGGCGACGGACGCGGCACGGTTTTCGATGTTCCGCCTGAACATATTGTGCAGTCGAGCAGCGGAAAGGGCTGGAATGGGCTTGATATTGCGGAGGTCATCCACCCGCTCGATGATTTTGCCTTGCCTGCTCTTCCTCGCCATATCCTCATCGTCAATCTCAGTGCTCCTTCTACTGTTCAAGAACGGCTCGCTGGACGTCAGGGACAACTTGGAACCGGCAACCTGGTCATTTTGCCTGCGGGAGCGCCAACCAACTGGCACCTGGAGCGCGAGGGAGAGGTACGCCACCTGCATCTGTATCTCTCACCCACCTTCATTCAGGAGATCGCCGCCTCGGCAGACATTTATCCTGATACGGTTGAGTTCGTTGGTACCCTCGGCATTTTCGACCCCCAGATCGAGTCCATCGCGCTCTCGCTGCTCTCGGAGCTTCGCTCAGATGGTCTGGGTGGGAAGCTCTATGTGGAGTCATTAGCAAACATTCTGGGCATCCACCTGCTCAGACAACACTCGTCGGTGAAGCAACCCTCTCTCCCAAGATCCGTTGGCCTTGACAAGATGACACTCAGACGCGTCAGCATGTACATCGAAGACCATCTCGCCGAGGGTCTCTCGCTTTCAGAAATCGCGGCTGTCGCGTCTCTCAGCCCCTACCACTTCACGCGTCTCTTCAAAGCGTCAACCGGCTTTTCGCCTCATCAGTATGTCATCCAGCGTCGAATTGAGCGAGCCAAACTGTTACTTTCCACAACGAACTGGTCCCTCACCATCATTGCGCACGCGGTAGGATTTGCGAATGAAAGCCACCTGGCGCTGCACTTCAAGCGTCTCACTGGACTCATCCCCAGTTCCTATCGTTAACTGCGCAAGAATATCTTGTGCAGGCTTTTGTTCTGCTCACGCGGAAGGCTGATACCAGATTGCATTGCATGCTGCGAGCAGTTGCTCATCGAGTGGGAGATCATAAACAAGAAGCGGTGCCCTGGGGTTACCCAGAGCACCGCCTCCTGTTATCCCTCACATTTCAGCGAGGGAGTGGAGCTGTTGATCTCTCAGCTGCAGCCGCAGTGGCCGGAGGAGTCGATCGCCCGGCCGCAGGACGGGCAGATACCGTTGAGCATCTGGATGATGAACTTCACGATGATCTCCTTGGGTCGAAACGGTTTTTTTTCCTTCGAAGTTATTACTAACTCCGAAAGTCTATGAGTGAGCCGGAGAATACCATCAGCTCAGGGAAACCAACTACGACAAGCAATCTCTGTGAGAGATGCAAGTTGTGAGTTGGTCAAAAGCACCTTGTAACACATCTCGGTGCGAGCGTAAGCCCAGCGAACAAGCGAGATAGAGAAGGTACTACATGCGTTAATTTATAGCATATGATAGTCACATTTGTCAAGACAAAAAGGCGAAATTGCCTCAATCTATTTTTACAAGTAAATGATGCCCTCCACATGTTCTATATATGCATCATCCTCGCTTTGAACCATTGCCTCTTCCTTTACGGTGACTTTCGTTTGATCTTGTGACCGGGCGGCCCCCCTTCGTCCCCGTTTCCGCTTCCGCCCCTGTCCAGAAGATACATCCTCCTTAGCCGCAATTACTGTAGCACGCTCTGGCAACTGGAAATGAATCTGAGACCGCTCGACCAAAACCTGGTTCTGGTAGTATGGGGTGCTCTGTATAAGCACTACAGGAAAACTACCCGATATCATAAGGATCGAACCTTCGCGCATAGTTCTCATCTCATCGGGTGTCATAAGAGCTCTCTTAGTTTCTGCCTTGTTAAAACTCTGGCTATCAGCAAAGAGTATCGCATATATGCTGATCCCATGTATACTCTTGCTCTGGCTCTTCGTTACAGTAGTTGTCTGCCCAGTCAATTTGCTAAAGTACTCGCACTCTTCCAGACCAGCGCCTGGTAGCAGCAATTTAGTACGTGAGTTGCTAATGATCGTTTCCTTGCCTGCCGGGTCGTACACTTCTTCAAGCTGAGAAAACGCCTGGATTGCCATCAACAGTGCAACACGCTTACTTCTGAGAGTAGAAATATAGCTCTCGAAGTGAGGTATACGCCCCGCATTGGCAAACTCATCAAGGTAACATCCGATAGCCCGGGGAAGTTGCCCGTTAGGGCTATGGTCGGCACGCCTGATCCAGGTACGCATCATTTGCATAATCAAGGTTGCGGAGAGAGGGCGTAACCGTTCGGCGTCGCCGAAAGGGATAGAGAGGTAGAGAGCAATAGATCGGTCACACATGGCGTTAAAGTCAATGTCATTCTCCGCGGTTGCAGCCTGGACCTCTGGTGAGAACAACATAAAAAAGCGGTTAGCAATGTCTGTCATGACACTACCTATCAGCTTCCCATTTTTTTCCATGTTGGACAGAAATGAAGTTGTTATCTTTCGCGTTGTCTGGTTATCGCTCCTTGTTAGAAGGGTCTTGAGATCTTCAAATGGCATACTAAAGATATCAGCAAGCCGGGAGAACGGTGCATCTGGTTCACAAGTTCGCAAGTGGAGTACTGTTGCTGTGATTAACAGCTCGGCCGCACGATCCCAAAACGGTTCCTTTGACTCACCCGTATTTTGGATCCAACTCATGGCGAAGTCACGGGCATCGTCGAGGTTTGTAATGTAGGCAAGGGGGTTATAGCTATGGCTCCTGGCCGCGTCATTGGGCGCAAAGATCCAGACTTCGTGATGCTTAGCAATATACCCCGCACTCTTTTTCACAAGCTCTTGCTTGGGGTCAATCACAAATAAGCTCCGGTGGCCCTCCTCTCTGAGCAGGCCAGGTAGAATGACACGGCTTGTTTTGCCTGCGCCTGTTGGCGCAACCATCAAAACATGATTCTCCAACACCTCCTCATTCAAAGCGATTGTCTTCCCTTTGTATCGGCCTAACAACAAACTGCTGGGAGCAGGCTCTCCTTCTGCTTGCTCGGGACCGTCGAAGTCCTTTTTTGAGGAAAGCAACGATTTGATGTCGCGGAGCTGCGCGAACTTTGCCGACCCATAAGAATCAGTCGTCTTGTTTCCACGTAGGACTCCCTCGAAGAGTAAAGCCAGAGCAAGTAATATCAATGCTATCAAGATAATAAACCAGAAGGATCCATCCAAGCCCTCACCCAATTGTAGTATCGTTTCCATACGCGTCGTATATCCTTTTCTTTCTCGCTCTTATCTGTAGTGAAGTGGTAGGCCGTCGTTTACAGTTAATTCAATTTTAACAGAGTATTGACATTCACCTTCTAAATACAGCTATTTTACCTTATTGACTAGGATTCCGAAACCAGTATAACAAGAAGTGGGGCTCTAAAGCTATGAAATTCCTCATAGTTTTGGGGTCCCAACATTTTTCCCCAGCAAAATCCCCTCTAAAGCCACCTGGCGCTGTGATTCAAGCGTCTCACTGGACTCATCCCCAGTCCCTATCGTTAACCGCGCAAGAATATGTTGTGCTGGCGCAAGAATATGGGTGCATCCCTCGTCGCTTCATACTAGAGTAAAGAGAGAACAAATCCTTCACGGGAACGACCAGGAGGTTGCAGCAAAGAGTGCTGTCTGCTTCTTGGGTATGTGACCACATTGTGGTACTCGTATTTTGCAGAATCTGTACAGGAGACGTGATAAGATATGTCAAGAGAACTCCAGATTCCATCTATCCCTTCAGAGAAAGAGTCGCTTCATGCCCTTGGGTTGACTGCCATCTGCTTCGGGTTCTTCATGGTTATTCTCGATACATCCGTTGTCAATGTGGCCCTTCCGGCTATGCAGCACGATCTGCATGGCTCGCTTGAGGGATTGCAATGGGTGGTCAACGGCTATACCCTGATCTTTGCGAGCTTGCTGCTCAGCGCGGGCACGCTCGGGGATCGGCTCAGGCATAAGCGCACATTTCTTACGGGATACGTGCTGTTTACAGGAGCATCGCTCCTCTGTAGCCTTGCTCCCTCGCTCAATATCTTGATAGCGGCGCGGGTACTTCAAGGAGTGGGACCCGCACTCCTGGTTCCAAGTTCTCTCTCTTTGATCACTCACGGCTTTCAGAACTCTGAGAAACGGGCAAGGGCAGTCGGTTTCTGGGCCGGCAGTTCGGGCATAGGATTGGCAGGAGGTCCTATCGTCGGTGGGTTGCTTGTTGAAACGCTGGGGTGGCGCAGCATCTTTCTACTGAATGTGCCTTTTGGTCTACTCGCTCTCGCTCTCACCATGCGTTTTGTTAGCGAGACGCCACGTACAACAACGCAGAAACGTGACCTGTGGGGACAGGCATGCGTGATCGTTGCCCTTGCCACGCTGACCTACGCACTTATCGAAGGGCGAAGCCAGGGATGGATTTCTCCTCAGATCGTTGGCATGTTTCTGCTGTGCATAGGCGCGTCTGGCGGCTTCTTGCTCATCGAAACGAGGCACAGTACGCCTATGCTTCCCCTACAATTCTTCTCATCGGCAGCCTTTAGCATGCCAATACTGGTAGGATGCATCCTCAACTTTGGCCTATATGGTATCCTATTCGTCCTTTCCCTGTTCTTTCAGGATATCTATCATTACCCAGCGGCTCTGGCGGGTGTTGCGCTACTGCCAATCACGGTTGCGACAGGAAGCACAGCTCTGATCTCAGGGAGGATCACTGCACGTTTGGGCACGCGCCGACCAATGATCGGAGGGTTGGCAGCAAGCTGTCTTGGCACACTCTTGCTCCTGTTGGGCGAAACTGGCGATTCCATCCTTTTGCTGACGGCTGGAGAAATCCTCATTGGCCTTGGCTGTGGTATGACGGTCCCTGCCATGACGACGGCTATCCTTAATACCGTTCCCAAGAGCCAGGTGGGTGTCGCTTCAGCACTGCTGAATGCGAGCCGTCAACTGGGAGGTGTGCTTGGCGTTGCGATTTTAGGCTCGATACTCGGTTCGTTAAGTGAGAGGAGCGCATTTCTTGCTGGCATGCATATCGCGCTGCTGCTTGTCGCGCTACTGTTCCTGCTGGGCAGCGTGCTAATCTCAATCACTTAGCTCACGACGAACGAGCGAAAAAGACTTATTCTTTCCACTTTTTTGTTCCCCATGCAGAATAGTAGAGTGTCTTCACTTGCATTCTGCAAGTAAATCAATTGAGACAGCTTCGTTCTGGCGGTCTGCATTGCTGATGGTCGTCGCCAGAGTGAGCGCACAGCATAGGTTCTTTTTCGCAGTCCATTGGGGTCGTCATACGTTCATACACATGAACCGTGACGCAATCACGAGCGTTCTATCCGGAAAGAAAAGTAATTTCAGGTGTTGGGAAGGTGGGGAGTGCAGAGGGGCGTCAGCCTCTCTGCATCTAAATCCCCTCTCGCCGTAGGCAGCTTGAAACCTTTTCAATGAAGATTGACAGAGTAATAGTGCACAAAAAGAAAGGTTGCATACCATGCGAAACATTATTATGACCATGTGGGTGACACTTGATGGTTTTGTCGCTGGACCCGATGGAGAAATGAATTGGATGGGCGAGATCAACGATGAGGACAACGGACCATATCAGGACCAATTTGTCTCTGCTGCTGATACGCTCTTGTTAGGATGCACCACGTACGAGAGCTTTGCCGGTTCCTGGCCACATGTACCCAACTCCCCGGATGCTCCAGAGGGTCTGAAGGCATACGCCCGCAAATTGAACGAGATGCGCAAGATTGTCTTCTCCAAAACGCTGGGGAACGCCGAGTGGAACAACTCCACTGTGCGCCGGGAAATCATCCCTGACGAGATTACGCAACTGAAGCAGGAGCCGGGGAGTAACATCATTATCTATGGGAGCGCCAGCCTGGTTCAGGCCCTCGCCAGTCACAACCTGATCGACCGGTATCAGCTTCTTCTCTATCCTATCGCCCTTGGCAAGGGAAAACCCCTCTTCAAGGACTACACAAAGCTGAAACTTGTCAACGCCATAACTCGTCCATCCGGCATCGTCGAACTCCACTACCAACCCAACGAGCAGGCAAACGCTCGATAATGAACATACCATATGCTTGTAAACCAGCCAGCAAAACCCTTCCATAGTCGAACGGGTGTGCTCGAACCGGCGACCTCAGGTCGTCTGCCTGAGCATACCCGTTCCTGATATACAACCAGTTACGTCTCTGCTGATAAGCCGCCTGGCCTGGATCTCAGCAAAAAGACGCTCGGATTATGTCTCTTACTACACAACAACTTCAAAGACTACATCCAGGACCACTGGGGTTCGAACAGGCAAGCTGTAAACACCAGAGACCAGCCGGGTATGCCCCTGTTCCTTCCCAAAGATCTGTGCAAACAGATCTGAGGCACCGTCTGCAACTGCTGCATGCTGCGTAAATGCCTCGGTCGTCGCCAGAGCAATTCCGACTCGTACCACTTTCAGAATACGATCCACATCGCCCAGGAAATGACTCGCCGCTGCCAGAGCATTCAATGCTGCATATCTGGCCGCTTCTTGCCCCTGTTCCACCGTCAGATCAGCACCCAAACGGCCTGTGAACAGGAGCTTCCCATCGACAAAGGGTAGGATGCCACTGGTAAAAAGCAGGGCCCCAACCAGTGATGTTTCCACATAGTTCCCAAGCGGTGTCGGAGGCGTTGGAAGCTGGATGGCAAGCGCATCCAGCCTCTCACTATGCTTTCGCGGACCGTTTCGATCACCATTTGCCTGCATGTGCTCCTCCATCCACATGAATGGTCTCACCAGTGACAAAGGTTGCTGCGTTTAAGTACATGATCGCATCAACAATCTCAGATGCCTGACCCATACGTGCAATTGGATGCATGCGGCTGAGGAACCCATGATCATCATTTTTGTGCAGAGGGGTTGCAATGTTGCCTGGAGCCACAGCATTAACGCGAATACCTTCACTTGCATACTCAATGGCCAGTGCTTTGGTCACCGCGTTTAATCCACCTTTTATTAAAAGAGCAATGGATGCCGAAACACCTGCAACAGGCTGATCTGCTAGCGTGGTGGTAATGTTTACAATATGCCCAACATGTTGTTTTCGCATCTGCTCCACGGCATACTGTGTCACAAAGAAGAAGCCTAGCAGGTTTGTCTTGACCAGGCGATCAACATCCTCAATGGTATAGTCAGTAAAGGGCTTCGCGATAAAGATCCCGGCGTTATTTACAAGCAGATCCACCCCGCCAAACCGTTGAACGGCTGTTTCTACGACTTTTTTTGCGGTTTCCTGATCGGCAATATCCCCGTCAATGAGAGCAAGGTGATCAGAAGCGGTCAGCGTTCCCGCACTGGTAATAGTGCGCGAGTTGGCGACGACCTGATATCCCTGAGCAAGTAAGGTATTCGTAAGTTCAAGCCCAATCCCCGATGAGGCTCCGGTCACAAGAGCGGTTTTTTTCTCAGACACTGTAGTTTCCTTCTTTCAAGCTATATCGCGATGGTTGTCCATGGAAAGCGGTATGTCTTACTCATACCTGTTTCCATAGATCCATGGAGAGGGACCATGTACAGAGAAAGGAGCTAACTGAGTCTTTCAAACGGCTCCTCTACACCTTTCTCTTACTCTAAGAGTACCTCAGAGGGAATGTACAATCGCCTATGTTCTTGCGCAGTTTGAATAGAATCTTGCGCCGTACACGCAAGAATATTTATTGCAATACTCACCTCGCCATGCTCAATCACGATGTCGGCTCCCGCTTACAGCTCCTGGGATAGTCTCGTCTTTTGAAGATAAGAGAAAAAACGATAAAAGATCTACTTAAACCGTTTGTTTTTGAATTAAAGTATATTTTTGGAAAGGGTATATACAGTTTCGATGACATCATTTAACTCAAATTTATCATGAACTTTATATATACTTAATATTAAATTAACGCAAGAGGTTTATTCTAAGTAAGCTTGCTAATCAAGAAAGTGGCTATTATCCTAATAGAAGGAGTATCTGTGGTAAGTTGAAACAATCCTCTATACAACACCTGGATGTAGATGCCCCGTTACAAGCAGAGAAGCTACCTGCGAAATCTGAGCAACCGGGGGGGAAAAGAATAAATGTTCAGGTATATAGAAATCTGGGCGGGCGGGTACGCGAATTTAGCCTGGGATTGCTCTTCCTGGCTCCTGTACTTGTGGTATTCGCCGTTTTTACATATTTCCCCTTCTTCCGTGCCATCTGGCTCAGTCTCAATATCACCAATGAGCTGGGTAATCCTGTAAAGTTCGTCGGCTTGCGCTACTATCAACAAATCCTGAATTTTAGCAACCCGGAAAATGATTACCTGAACAGCCTGTTGATAAGCTTTGAGTACGCATTGCTTGTAGTCTCACTACAAATCGTCTGTGGGCTGGGTCTTGCCTCGTTAGCGATGGCGAAGGTGCGCGGTATTGGCGTCTTCCGTTTGATATTTACCGTTAGTATTGCTATATCGCTAGCAAGCTCAAGTGTCATCTGGGCGCTGATTTTTGATCCAACGACGAACATCACTACCTGGTTGGTCAACTTATTGAACTTGCCACAGCCGGGATTACTTAATAATGCCTCAACTGCGCTCATCTCCATGGCCGTGATGTCGGTTTGGTCGGGTCTGGGCTTCAATTTTGTTATCACGCTCGCTGGTATGCAGGCTATACCTGAGGACCTCTACGAGAGTGCCTCTCTGGACGGCGCGGGCCGCTGGAAGCGTTTCCTCCACATCACGCTGCCAATGTTAACGCCTATCCTGCTCTTTCTGTTGATTATTAACACCCTTTCGTGCTTTCAAGCATTTACGCAGTTCAATGTATTGGTGAATGGACCAGGACCAGAAAGCTCGACCAATGTCTTTGTCTATGCGATCTATCAATCGTTCTGGGCTGATCATCGCTATGGCTTCGCGTCGGCAATGTCAATTATTCTGTTCATCATTTTGCTCATTCTTAGTGCCATGCAATTTCTCTTCCTGGGCAGGAGGGTACATTACCGATGAGTGCCGTTGTCAATACAATACCCCAGAGAAAGATCAGCATTGGGAAACGCCTGGGGACAATCGTCACCTATATCTTATTGGTACTGGTTTCGCTGATTATTCTCTTCCCCTTGCTTTTCGCGTTCTCTATCGCATTGCAGGGGCAGACTCTAACACCACAACTCCTTCCGGATCTGACCCAACTTGACTGGGGAGTCTTTGTGCGGGTTCTGGCTCAGCAACCGGATTTGCCGCGCTGGATTCTCAATTCTTTTGTTGTCTCGTTTCTGGTCACCGTTGGCATATTGGTGACATCATCGCTGGCCGCTTACGCGTTTGCGTTCCTCAATTTCTGGGGTAAACCGATCTTCTTTGCTATTGTCATGGGAACAATGATGATCCCCTTTGAAGCAACACTGGTGCCGAATTTCCTGTTGATCTTACACCTGAACTGGACAGATAGTTATCAGGGACTGGTTCTGCCATTTCTTGCGGGAGGCTTTGGCATTTTCCTGTTACGCCAGTACTTCATGACCATTCCGCCCGAACTGCAAGAGGCGGCGAAGTTAGACGGATGCGGCCACTTCCGCTTCCTTTGGAGCTTCCTGCTTCCACTGGCGCGCCCAGCCCTGGCGACGTTGGGTCTCTATACCTTTATTACGACCTGGAACCAGTTTTACTGGCCCCTTCTTGTCACTAACGAGTCGACGTGGCGTACTACGCAGATTGGTATTGCAATCTTTCACTCTAGTGAAGTTAATTTTCTAAACACCCAGATGGCCGCTACGCTCATCGTTGTGATTCCAACGCTTCTACCTTTGATCTTTGGTCATCGTCAACTCGTGCGCGGGTTAACAGCTGGCATTATTAAATAACAATTGAAGTCCTGTGTAGATGCTAATACTTTTATTGGAGGATCATATTTCCCATGCGTTACGCAAAACAAATCATATTGGTGCTCCTCGCAACCCTCCTGCTGGTTGGTTGTGGTGGGGGTAACACAAGCACTGCCAATACCGCGTCCACACCCGCCGCGCCTGCGGCGACCCCGGCGGTTAAACTCGATCCACAGAAACCAGGAACGCTCAAAATTTCCTTCTGGTATGGTCTGAGTGGTGTAAACGGTGACGTTCTGCGCACACTGATCAACAAATACAATGAGAGCCAGAATAAATACTATATTGATGGCATCTTCCAGTCATCCTATGATGACACCCTCAGCAAGTTCAATGCCTCGTTGAGCGGAAACCAGCTTCCCAATGTCGTGCAGGTCTATGATATCGGCACCCAGCGCATGATCGACACCAAGCAAATTATTCCGGTGCAGGATCTGATCAACCGTGATCATCTGCAGAGCGTCGTTAATGACCTGGAGCCAGCGATCCGCAACTACTACACCATTAACGGAACACTCTACTCCATGCCTTTCAACTCCTCGACGATGGTGATGTACTATGATAAGAACGCTTTCAAAGCAGCAGGTCTGGACCCCAATCAGAAACTCTGGAGCTATGATCAGGTGATCGCGGCTGCGAAGAAGCTAACTCAGAAGGACTCTAGCGGCAAGGTTACTCGTGCAGGCATTAGCTTCTATGACTATAGCTGGTTCTTTGAACAGGCATTGGCCTCAAGCAACCAGTTCCTGGCTACCCCCAACAATGGTCGTTCGGCGCGCGCGACGCAGTACAGCTTCAACAACGATACCGGCGTCAAGTGGCTGGAGTTCGAGAAGCAGTTGATTTCTGACGGTTCAGCAAAATACTTTGGTGCGAGCGGCTCAAGTTCTTCCTCGTCAGCCTTCCTCAAAGGCCAGTCCGCGATGACCTTTGAGTCTGTCGCTTCAATGCGCAACTTCGTCAATACAGCGGCAAAAAACGGTAATAAGCTGGATATCGGCGTTGCTTATATCCCTCGCCCGACCCTCCCTGCCCAGGGTCGCACCGCCATCGGTGGCGCTTCTCTCTGGATCACGAACAAGGGTACAAAAGAACAGCAGGAAGGAGCCTGGGACTTCACCAAGTTCCTGTCTCAGCCAGACACTCAGGCGTACTGGTCCTCCAACACTGGCTACATCCCGACCCGTCTCTCCGCCTATAATCAGCAGACGATGAAGGATACCCTGGCAAAGTATCCCCAGTTCCAGGTAGGCCTTGACCAGATTCGCTCCAGCCAGACTAACTACTACAATGCTGGCGCGGCTACCGGGAACATGCTTACTATGCGTAATAATGTTCAGACCGCAATGGACGCCTACCTCACTGGTCAAACCAGTAGTGCGAAAGCTGCATTGGATAGTGCCGTTCAGAAGTCGAATGACTCACTACAAGAGTACAACGACGCCAACCAATAAATAAAAGTCAGAAAAGTGCATAACGATGGGGCCCATTTTCTGGACCCCATTGGCATTTGACGGGTTCAGGTGGATACTTTTTTAGCAGGGCTGGACCTTTGAGAGAACGATGTTCCAGACCTGCTGGTCAAAGTAGAAGCCCTTAGCAGAGGGCCCATCGCTAGAGGGCGTTGTCTCGTTGACCAGGTGGCTCTGGGCAAGATAGTAGCCTTCATAACCATGCTGTAGCTTGTAGAGCAGATCGCCAGAGCCGACGCTCTCCAACCTTATATCCTGCGTCTGGGTTGTGCCACAGCCCCAGGCATTCAAGAGGGTGATATCAGTGCGCGAAGAAATGCTGTTCATCCAGCCCTCATAGGCGTAGAGGGCATCACTGCGGGCGCCACCGGAGTCGGTTGAGTTAAACTCATGCTCCATGCCCTGCTGGCCCTGGTAGGGGCTGGTGGTGTTATCGGCGATATACGCATTGCCGCCTGCACCCGTGCTGGTCACCGTATCCTGGTAGGTGAAGATAGCCAGCTGGTCAAAGATACCGGCGGGATTGGAGAGTGGAATGTTGTTGTAGGTAAAGGCGGTACGCACGCCCGAACCAGTGCCGCTACAATTGTCGCTGCCACCGCTCATGAAGAGCGTCTGGGCATTGGCCCAGGCAGCCTGGATGTTGGTAAAGCCAGCTGACTGCAACTGCTGATTAAAGCTGGTGTAGTCAAACGAGGTGAAGAAGGTATTGAGTGTACTGGGACCAAAGTAGAGGCTGGCTGCAATCATGATATTGAGGTAGCCCTCGCGATAGTTCGGGTTGTAGGACTTGGTCAGTTACCCCACGCCTCTGTGGCAGGGGCTTGTGTCAGTGCTCCACCTCAACTCACGGAAACGTTGCCGCTCTCGTGCTTTGGCTTCGTTGCACGACACATCAGGGGATACCGACAACATCCCCGTACTCACCCAGTCGTGCCGAGTGAGCAACGTTCGCAACACGATATTGCGCGCACCAATCAGATCCGCATGCAGGGTATACTGACAACTCAGGCACGCAAAGAGCAACCCCTTATTGGGCCGGTTCTTTGGGGACGCATAGCCACACTTAGGACAAGCTTGGCTGGTGTGGTACGCATCCACTTTGATCGCCATGCTTCCTGCAAGCACTGCCTTATAGGCTATATGAGTATGCAGCTCGGCAAAGGCCCACGAGGAGGCATGACGATTGGCTCGTCGCTGCTTCTTACTGGCATGCTTGCCCCGCTTGCGTTTGGTGTTTTCACGAATATGGGTCAGGTCTTCCAGGCCAATAAGGCTCAGCGGGTGCGCATCCACAATGCGCCGACTAATCAGGTGGTTGCGGTCGTGTTTTAACCGTCTCTCTCGTCCGCTGATGGCGAGCAGGCGTCGCGTGGCGGAACGAGTGCCTTTCTTCTGCAACCGCTTTCTCAGCCGGGCATAATGATCCGCTTTGGCACGAATCTGCTTGCCAGGAAAAAACAAGGCTTGCCCCGTGGGAGTGGCCGTCACGGCCAGGTAGCGCTGACCAACGTCAACGCCAACTACTTGGCACTGGATCTCAGGTGTTGGATCAGCCACCTCTAGGTCAAGGGACACCAGCAAGTAGAATTGTTTGTGCGGCTTGTCATACCAGAGCTTGGCTGCTCCGATGGTGACTCCTTGCTGAATGAAGGCCACATGCTTCTCGTAACCGCGATATGAGACGACGATCCGCCCCTCAAGAGTCAAGATGCTGACCTGTTGATTTTTCTTGAAAGAATAATCGCGCTGGTAATTGTAGGTCAGAGTTGGCGAAACGTACTTGGGCGGCTTATCAAGTCCCTTGAAGCGCTTCTTGGTCCAGCCAGCTTTGCGGGCCTGGGCATTGTGCCTGGCTTTGGTCCACAAGCTTTTGTAGGTGGCTCCTACCTGACGGGGAACGTTACAGGCCATCTGGGCAGGCAAGCCAAACAGCAAGCGGATGTCGTCGTAGCAGGCATCTTGTAAGGCGCGCCGATTGCTTTTCTTGCCATGCCCAAAGCTATAGTGACTTACGTAGTTTAAGGCATCACGATAGGCCAGTTGGGTCTCTCGCAAGGCCGCAAACTGAGCAGGATCAGTCAACAATTTGAGCTTGGCGGTGATGGTCTGTTTCATAGGAGGAAATATATCAAACATTTATATGCATGTCAAGCCTGGGATGTAGAAATGTAGAAAAGCAACCATCCGTCAGACCTGCCGCCAGAGGTCGCGCAGGTAGGGCAACGCCTGGGGCAGGGCTACCTCTGGCTCTTCAATCTCGGGATGCCACTTCTTCTCCCATTCCAGCGAGAGGTAGCCATCATAGCCCCCTTGCTTGAGGAGAGTACATATCGCGCGTAGCGGCATATCGCCCTCGTTGAGCAGGCAATATGTCCAGGCTCCCGGCTTGCCATTAAGCAAACGACTATCCTTGAGATGGACATAGGCGATCTCGTCTCCGAGTAGCGCCAGGCTCTGCGCGGGAGTCTCGCCAGCGCGATAGGTGTGATGGGCATCCCATAAAACCTTGACCGTGGGCAGAGCCACGGCCCGGATGAGGTTTAGAACATCTTCGCTCCTGGTCCAGGCATCGTGGGTTTCTAGCAGGACGGTAACGCCGCGCTCGGCTCCATAGGCGCCAAGCGCGTGTAGCACCTGGGCAGTGGGCGCGAGCATTTCGGCGCGCGTCGTACCTGTAGGGAGAGCGCCGCCAAAGACGCGCAGAAAAGGCGCGCCCAGTTCAGCGGCCATATCGAGCATACGCTGACCAGCCTCGATCACCGCCGCACGCTCCTCAGGTGTGCCTTGCGTCACCCGACACGAGCTATCCAGGCAGGCAATCTCGATCCCATAGGCACTGGAGGCCTGGCGCAGGCGACGCCGTACCACGGGCGAGGCATCGGGCTCAAGCGTCTCGCCATCCGCCAGGCGCCATTCAATGGCCTGATAGCCATAGCGTGCAGCCGCCTCTGCCGCCTCTTCAATCGTCCAGCCTGGACAGGCAAGGGAAGAATATGCAAGTTTCATATTTATCTATCTCCTGGCTCGATGGGAATTAGTGTTTCTGGAAGTTGGTCGGCCCTAACCAGCAGCGTAGTCGCTTCTTTAGTCAGCACGGTAATACTGGCGCGCCCATTGGCAAGCTCAATCACGCTGCTTCCACCGGCGATCCCCAGGCAGGCAAGCAACCTTCCAGCACCACTTAGTTCGAAGGAGACGCGGCGGCGATCCTCGATAAGGGGATGCCCATCCGCGTCTACAAGCTGGATGGTGACCTGTTGCCCCTCCTCACCACCAGCCGTCTTTGCTGGCTGAATCTGCCACTGAAAGGCGGCGCCAGGACCCGTTGCGGCCTCGTGATACTCCACGCTAATAGTATGCTCTACGCGCTGTCCATCAGCGGCGAGGCCTACGGCACGCAGCGCGTTTGCTCCCAGGCACAGAGGGACATGCCAGACCAGGCCCGCGGCGGGAAAGGCCGTGCCGTCGCGCCGCCGCTCGCCACAATCCCGACCATTCACAAAGAGCGTGACCTGGGGGCAGTTGGAATAGATGCGCACACGCTGTAACGCGTCGCGCTGGCCTGTACGTATAGCCCAGGTTGGCGCTTCAATAAAGCACATGGGCGTGGTCGCCAGGTAACTCTGGAAGAGATAGTAGAGCGCTTTGGGCCGGCCCGCCCGGTCCAGCAATCCCTTCTGGTTGACATAGGGGATGGGATTCTCGGGCCGCAGCGGCGTGCCAAAATCCTTAAACGCCCACTGCGCGTTGCCGACAAGGCGCGGGGTACGGAGCTGGGCTTGCAGGTGCCACTCCATCAGGTCGAGAATATAGCTCTCGCTCCAGTCGCTATCGCGGCTACCACGCGCTGGACCACCTACACCGGTCGCGATACCTGGCCGCTCGGCGTGGTCGCTCTCCTGATCGATTTCCGCGTTGATATGTTCGCCAGCACTATAGCGGGCGTAATGACTATCGCCACCCCACTCGATATGCAGCAGGCGCGGATAGCGCGCCAGGGCCTCGTTGAGCGCCGCCTCATAGTCTTCATAGCGCCCACGATACCAGCCGGACCAGATCGAGGGCGAATAGACATCCACGATGCTCGCCCCCGGCTCAAAGCGCCGCAGGGCGGTCAGACGCTGAGGATCGCGGGCATGGGCGAAGTCGTGCAGGGTCTGCAAAAAGGCACAGACCTTCTCATCGCTAGAATCTGGATGCTTGCTCTCCCAATCCAGTTCGTTGCCCAGGCCCCACATGACGATGGAGGGGTGGTTATAGTGCTGCTTGATCATCTCCTCAAGCATCGCCTGAGTCTGAGCACGGAAGTGTTCGCCACCAATGCCACCCCGGCACCAGGGCAGCTCATCCCAGACCAGCAGGCCCAATTCGTCACAAGCTTCCAGTACCGCCCGCGCCTGCGGATAGTGTCCCAGGCGCACGAAGTTAAAGCCCGCCTCCTTGATCAATCGTAACTCCTGGCGCGACAGAGCATCAGGGACGGCGCTGGCATAGCCCGCCCAATCCTCATGCCGGTGTGTACCATGCAGCCTGAGCGGCTCCCCGTTCAGGAGAAAGGGACCGCTCTCGGGAAAGTCGAAGAAGCGCAGGCCAATCCGCTCCGTGACTACATCCCAGGCCTCCTCACCATCCAGCAGCGTCACCTCTACGGTATAGAGGACAGGTTGAGCTGGAGACCAGAGCTGCGGCTGTACAATGCGATGAGCAGGCAGTTCAAAGCCTGCTTCCGTAATGCTCCCCTCGATAGTACTGAGCAGCTCGCCCTGGGGCGAGAGGAGCCGGGCGCTTAAGCGCAACGCTCGCGGAGGCGGTGCATCCAGCTCGCCATGGATAGTGAGCATGGCTAACTCCACACTCACCTCCGTCTCACAGCGCAGGCTCGCCAGGCGGCGCAAGCCGGTGGTATAGCACCAGGCGTTGCGCGTCAGACCGCCATAGAGGAAGAAGTCCGACATGTCAGAGGGAATGAGATCGGGATCGGGAAGGTTATCCACGCGTAGCGCCAGCGTCAGTGACTCTCCCGGCATGCTCTCTTGCGGCTGCCTGGGAAGCTCCACCGTAAAAGCCGTATAGCCCCCGGCATGCTCTCCCAGGCACACGCCATCGCACCAGGTACTGGCGCGCTGCGAGGCAGCCTCAAACTCTACCCAGAGACGCTGTCCAGCGGCAGGCGACTCAAACTCGCGCACATACCAGCCCACCGAACGAGTGTAATGGTGCGCTTCCTCTAGCGCCATGGCGTCCAGAGCGTTCCAGCTATGGGGTAGCGTGACCCCGCTCCAGGTCTGCCCCTCAGCTCGCATCACGTCCGAGGGCGGAAGGTCCCCCAGGTGAAAACGCCACGCTTCATTTATACATTTAGCAGCTTGATGGCGCATACGCCTATCTTTCTTTCTAGCAAATACTCTTTAAATTGCTCTCTAAATCACTCTTTCACCGCGCCAGAGAGGCCGCGTACAAAGTATCCCTGGAAGGCCAGGAAGACCAGCAGCACAGGCACAAATGAGATGACGGTACCCGCGGCAAAGCCGGTCCAGTCAAAAGAGTTCTCGCCCTGGAAGGCGAACATTCCCACGGCCAGATTGCGCAGATCCGGCGCGCTCAAGGTATAGATCAGCGGGATATTGAAATCATTCCATGTGGCAATAAAGTTGAAAATTACCACCGTTGCGATCACCGGGCGCGCCAGCGGGAAGACGAGGCGGAAGAGCCGCACAAAGCCCGCGCCATCGACCTTTGCCGCGTCAAACAACTCTTCAGGAATGCCCTTGAAGAAGTTGACGAAGAGCAGCACATAGAGGGCGCCCGTGGCCCCGGAGAAAGCCAGGATGACCCCGGCCTGGGTATTGAGCAGGCCCAGCGACTCCACCACCAGGAATTGTGGCAGGACAATCGAGGCCAGCGGCACAAAGAGCGTGGCGACAATTAGCGCATAGAGCAGGTTACGTCCAGGGAAGCGATAGCGCGCCAGGACATAGCCACAGAGCGCCGATTTGAACAGCTCAATCACCGTAGAGGCAGTAGAGTAGAGCAACGTATTAAAGAAATACTGACCAAAACCAGCCGTCACCCAGGCGCGCTGGAAATTGGAGAAATCCCACTCATTGGGCCACAGACTAATCCCTGAAGTAAACAGACCGCTCTGCGTCTTAAACGCACCCGCGATCGCCCAGAGAAAAGGGTAGACCCAGAAAAAGCCCACCAGCAGTAGCAGGGTAATCGTAATCAGATTGTAGCGGAGGAAGCGGCCTCCACTCCGTTGTGAGAGCGATTTCATGCGCGGCCTCCACCAAGCCGGCGCGTGGTCTGTGTGTTATCACGCCCCAGCCACCACTGAATAATAACAAAGATCGCTGCCAGCAGGATAAACAGGACGGCTGTCGCCGAGGCATAGCCATAGCGGAAAGGCAGGTTCTGGAAAGCCGCCTCGTAGATATAATAGGAGAGTACGTAGCTGCTGGTACCAGGGCCGCCGCTGGTCATGGTCACGACAATGCCAAAGACATGCAGCGAATTAACGAGGCCGAGCAGCGTAATCACAATCGCCATGGGCGCGATCGTGGGCAGCGTAATATGCACAAATTGCTGCCACGCGTTAGCCCGGTCGATCTGTGCGGACTCATAGAGCTCCTCCGGCACATTTTGTAAAGCGGCCATCCAGTAGAGCATATATTGGCCGAAAATCTGCCAGACGGAGATCAGAATAACGGTCCACAAGGCCGTGTTCCCATTTCCCAGCAGGTCGATAGGTTGCTTGATCAGCCCGGTCCCTAGCAGAAAGCTATCCAACGCCCCATTGGAGGGATTAAGCAGGAAGGTAAAGATCTGTCCGGCAAGCGCAACAGGCAGGATGATCGGCACAAAGAAGAGCGTGCGGAAAAAGCGTTTAAACCAGAGCCACTTGCGTGTCAGGATAATGGCAAGAAAGAGCGAAAGTGGGAGCTTAATGGCAGTATTGGCCAGAGCAAAGAGCAGGGTATTCCAGAAAGACTGCCAGAACAAGGGATCATACCAGAGTTCCAGGTAATTGCTCAGGCCGACAAAGTTTTGCGCGGAGAGAGCATCAATGCCATTCCAATCAAAGAACGAGTAGACTACGGTAGCCAGCAGCGGCCAGAGCGTAAAAGCGCCAAAGAACAGGAGAAATGGCAGTAGAAAAAGGAAGATCCAGAAGCCCGTTGTACCCTTGCCACGAACACGCGTCTGAACACGTTTTCCTCCACCTGCCGAGGCGGATGCAGCAAGTGAGCGAGAGGATTCTATAACTTTACCCATTGTGTACCTTCTCTTCAGATCGCGAGTAGGCGATGCTAACAACATCGCAGTGATTTGGTCTTGCCTGCGGCTGCCCTGGCAATCGCCCGAGCAGCCGCAGGCAAAAACCCGTTACAGGCTAATACCCGCCTGTATAATTCTCGTTATAGTTCCAATTGGAGAACGCGAAGCAGGACTGCGAGACTTTCAAGCCCGAGGCCGCCTCCTGCTGCAACGTATCGAGGAAGGTCTTCTGGCGCTGCACCACCAGTTGATCGGCGCCTGGCTTCAGCGGCGTGTTCTTGACAATGGCGTCAACCATGGTCTGCCATTCGCCGTTGGGCTTAGTCCCTGCGGCCTTGGAATAGGCCTGTGACTTCGCCAGGTCGGGGCATTTGAGCAGCGGCTCAGGATAGTTTACACGCAGGCCGCTGGCCGCAATCTGCTCCATGGTCTTCATGGCAGGATCGGTGATCAGCGATTTATTATCCGCGAAGGCCAGGGTGCCAAAGCCATCCTTCAGATAGTTCTTGGCGAAAAAGCCAGTCGGGTCAGTCATCCACTGGAGAAACTGCCAGGCCTGGTTGGCATGCTGCGTCTGACTGCTGACCCAGTAGACATTCTGCGTATTCAAGATCGCCTCGGCACCGCGAGGGCCATTGTCAGGAGAAGGAGGCGCCGCGATGCCATACTGGCTCTCGGAGAAACCAAGCTGCGTTAAGGTGCTGGGCAGCCAGGTACCATCAAAGTACATGGCCACCTGTCCACTAGCTAGCTGCTGGCGCGAGAAGGTCTTGTCGTTCACACCAGGAGCCACCAGCCCCTTCTGGTAGAGACTCTGAATAAAGCTGAAGGCCTGGAGCAACTGTGGATTGTTGAGATCAAAGGTCCCGGTTTTGTAGTCAAAGAACTGGTCGGTCATGATTGAACCAGCGATGGGATACCACATGCGCTGGAAATCGGTCCCCTTGAGCGATACGCCCAGGCAATATTTCCCGGTCTTGGCTTTAATTGCCTGACAGGCGGAGGTAAACTGACTCCAGGTCGTGGGCGGATTGGCGGGGTCGAGGCCGGCCTGCTGAAAGAGCGACTTATTGTAGAACATAAAGCCTGGCCCCCAGATCACGTTGTCGGTGAAGGGAAAGCCATAGACCTGGCCGTTGTGCTTGTTTATCCCTTCCTGGAACATGTCAGAGGACCAGCGGCTCAAAAAACTCTGATCTGGATTACCCGTGGGATCGAGCTGGCGAATCCATTCCTGCTTGAGCAGGAAAGACATGGAGAGCTCGGGAGAAAGCTGCGACTTGTAGAAGAAAATATCTGGAGCCTGGTGGCTCTGGAACGAGAGCGGCAACGATTGCAGGTACTGAGCCTGCGCCGTCGATTGCCACTGAATAGTCACGTCGGGATGCAGTCGATGATACTCGGCAGCAACCGCTTCATGAAACGCTTTCTGTTCAGGAGAGTAATCGGCGATCTTTAAGACAGTAGTTGCTTGAGCATTGCTCCCGCCACAGGCGGTAAGTAGCATACTCAGCAACATCAGGGCAACAAATGCCAGACGGCGCCATTGACGCATATGAAGAACCCTTCCTGTTAAACTGAACCAAACGACGCTGTAAATGGATACTTGTGTATGAGTTACCAAGCACGATTAGCTTATTGAACGAAATAAAACGACATTGCACATGGGCTACGTTGCGTTGGGCAGAGCTATGGCGTTGCCATCAGCGAGAGCCGTTCCCGCGTGACCGCATAGCGCAGTGGTTCTCCCGCAACAAAATGTTGCAATTCCTCCATCATGACCTGGCCCAGGCGGCGACGCTCTGAGCCAAGCGAGCCAGAAATATGTGGCGTCAGCGTAACGTTGGGTAGTGTGTAGAGCGGAGAGTCCGGATGCGGCGGCTCTGGATCGGTCACATCCAGAACCGCGTGCAGGTCACTTCTCTGCTCCAGCACCGCGATCAACTCTTCATGCCGCACCAATCCTCCACGCGACGTATTGATAAACGTGGATCCTTTCCGCATAGAGGAAAGGTGAGTGCCACGTATCAAGCCTGTGGTTTCGGGCAGCAGTGGCGTGTGCAGAGACACGACCTGAGCCTCGCGGAAAAGCTCCTCCAGAGAACAGAGGGAGACATCTAGCTCAGCTGCCTCAGCAGAAGAAACATAGGGATCATACACGAGCACATGCAGATGAAAGGGGCGCAAGAACTCGCGAACCTGTCGTCCAACCATGCCCAGAGAGATAATCCCCACCGTGGCTCCATACACGCCAGGTACCCCATAGCGTGAAGGGAAACGCTGCTGCTGGCGTGCCTGCCCGGCCAGGCGCCACCCATGTTTGAGTGAGAAGAGAATCGCACTAAGTGTGTATTCCGCTACCGGGATAGCATTTACCTCCTGGGCGCTTGTTACAAGGATGCCACGCTGCCACAGGGCATCCGTGACAAAGCCGCGAATGGAGCCCGCGCCATAGAAAACGGCCCGCAGGCAAGGGGCATGCGCCAGAAAGGCTTCGTCTATGAGGGGCGCTCCCCAGCCAGAGAGAAGCACCTCCACCTCGCGCAAGAGCTCGGGATGGGCGAGTATCTCCTCAGCCGTCTGGGGCGGCGCAACCACATCGATCAGTTCGTCAATCGCTTCGCGCACCGCAGGCCCATATATCTCTTCGTATGCGCTAGAATGCAAGATAAATATGCCTTTGAGACGCGGCATAGAGAAGAATCCTTTCGCTGAAATACATCACAGGAGGCAAATTGACAAAAGTAAGTATGAGATACTGTAGAGTAACGGGATAACTTCTCCTTTGATCTAGTGCGCTGCAACTTCGCAACACAAAGCAATCTATGACTTCAAGTATACCGAGGAGCTTTGCACCTTTTCAAGCTATTACGTTGCGAAAACGTTGCGAAACTTTCCGTTTCTGTCCTCAACCCAACCACAATTCATTTCCTCAGCACACATTTCAGGCGGATTTAGCGTAAAATCCAGAAACACTATTGCACATAATTTCACAATAGCGTAAGCTATATACACATACATAAATCTGATTTGGAGTTTCCTCCAACTCTAAGATCTTATTCCGAAACCCAACGTCACTCGCGTGCCTAGCGCTTCGCGCTCAGGTTTTCGGAGAAGTAGTAAAGAGAGGATATATGAAGAACAACGCTTCCCCTCACCTCCTGGCAATGCATCGCGTCTCACAACGGGCTATTGCCAAACACGCGGGTGTCTCCCCCAGTACCGTCTCTCGGGTGCTCAATAACGTGGAAGGCATTAGTGAGGAGCTTCGGGAGCATGTCTTAAAAAGTGCGGCGGAGCTTGGCCACCAGGACATGGCAACGCCCGGCAAGTTGCAGCAACTACATCTTTTTACACCGTCCTACGCTACGATGAAAGCCCCTCACACATTCCACGTCAATATCCTGGACGGTGTCGCGGCAGAGTGCCGTCAGCATGACATCTTACTGAACTATTCCGTCGTTGAGCAGAGCGCAGCCGATAGAGCCAGTATACTTGCCCAGGCCCGAGGACGTCCAGAGGTTGGCATCTTACTGGTGAGTATTGATGATCGTGAGCTCATTGAAGAGCTCCTTAACCTTAAAACACCAGTGGTTCTAATTAATGCCGAGCAACGTGACCTGGCGGTTGATACCTTTCTTCCCAACAATTTCATCGGAGGTCTCCAGGCCACACGCCACCTGCTCCAGCATGGACATAGACGCATCCTACACATGACCGAGCCTGAGAGTAAGCGGAGGAGCACTTTGCAACGCCGCCTGGCTGGCTATCGTGCAGCTCTGGAGGAGGCCCATATTCCCTATGATCCCGCTTTCCTGCTTGAAAGCCAGCTCAAGGTAGATGACGCGCACCACATGATGCAAACCTGGCTCTCCAGGCTGCATCCTCCCTTCAGCGCAGTCTTCTGTGCCAATGACGCGAGCGCGATTGGCGTCATGCGTGCTCTACAAGAGGCCGGGAAGCGTGTGCCTGAAGATATCTCTGTGATCGGTTATGATGATGTTCCCGCCGCCTCACTTCTGATCCCCGCGCTTACCACCCTGCACGCCAACAGCGAGGAAATGGGGAGACTGGCCGTACAACGCATGATCTACCGCGCCCTCAAACCCGAGGCCGCCCCCATCCGCGTCGAAATAACCAGTCAACTCATTATTCGTCAATCAGTCAGCACCTGCTCGCCGGCGGTCCCGCCTCAGCCTGATTAAGACCGCCTCAGTCTATATTTTACTCAGGGGATATAAATGCAGCGTCTCACCCGTTCATTCCTTGCAATAGAACACGTAGGCGCTCATGGGTTTCCAACGTTTTCGGATGCTGTTGTCCCAGAACCTGCTTTTGGATGTCCAGTACACGTTGGTACAAAGATACAGCCTCGACGTTGTTCCCCTGAGTTTCCCTAAGGGTTGCCAGGTCGCGCAACATTTCTGCTGTATCAGGATGATCTAGCCCCAACGTTTGTTCTCGGATATGTAAGGCCCGTTGATACAACAGCTCCGCCTGCTCATACTTCTTCTGCTCACGATAGATGTTGGCTAATCCGTGGAGCGGGTGAGCAATGCCAGCAGAGTTACTGATCGACACACCTTCTACATCTTCTCCAGCGGCAAGTCGCGATATGCTCCCCGCTGCTCTGGCGGCAACAGGGTAGCGATATGCAGCATCATTTCCTGTGTGATACTGCGTAACCCCTCTTTACGCGTCAGTCCTATGGGCAGAACGGGAACAAAGGGCTCACCAAACTGAACAGAGACATGAGGGCGCCACCCACCTCCAGGACGTAGAATACGTCGTGAGCCACTCAACGCCACGGGGAGAACTGTCGCTCCGGTACGCAGGACAAGCATCGCGACCCCCGTGTGGGCCTGAAGCATCTGCTCCTGGCGGGCGACAGTCCCCTCAGGAAAGATGAGCAAGGGTCGTTGCTCCTGTAAGTAGGCAAGCGCCTGTTCCAGAGCCGCGCGATCGCTCTCGCCACGATGTACAGGAATTTGTCCTGTACAACGCACCAGCCAGCCCACAATGGGCCAGGAAAAAATCTCTTTCTTGGCAAAAAACCAGGTACGGCGAGGAAGAAGACCCGCTACCAGGATGGGATCGAACCAGCTGAGATGATTAGAGACGAGCAAAAGGGGACCAGCTACGGACACATGCTCCGAACCACGCACCGAGACACGGCATACCAACAATATCAACAACCGAGCCACTGGACGCAACACAGTGTAAATGATGCTGCCTAGCCGGCCACTTCCATATGTTGCGGCCTTTTTCATACACGTACCCACAGAGCCTTCGGCAAAATGGTGACATTGAAGCTGCTCGCAGACATAGTTTCGCCATCCATCTGCATATGCACAGACCCCTGACTCTCAATCTGTACGGTTCTAGCATGATAGAAGGTTACTTCTGGCAAATCGCTGTGTTCACCTTTCTGGACGATTGGTAATAGGCGCAGGGCACGCAACAAGGGAGTGTAACGAATGGTACAGATATCGAAGCGGCCATCTGTATGATCGGCTTGAGGATTGATGCGAAAGCCAGCACCATAGGTTGGTCCCGTGGTAATCGCCATAAGGATAAAACGCTGTTCCTGCTCGCGCCTCTCTCCATTATCATCCAGACTGAACTTTAGCCAGGGGCAACGGTGGTAGCCGAACAGCAACTGGCGCAGGGTTGAGGTGTAATAGAGAGGCATACCAGCCAGGCGCAAATATTTTTTCAGGCTCCCTGCTGCCACAGCAATATCAGCATCAAGCCCCACACTGAACGAATTGGCGAAATAGTGTTCATTTACCCGGCCAGCATCCACGTTAATCAATCTACCACTAAAAGCGCGCTCGACTGCGGCTTGAGGATCATGAGGCAAGTGGAGGGTATTCCAGGCGAAATCACAGCCTGAACCTGCTGGCACGATGCCCAACGGAACACGCTGGCTCACGCTCAACAGGCCGTTGACAACTTCATTCACCGAGCCATCTCCGCCAACAATAATCACGGGACGCTTCTGCATAGCAGCCTGCCGGGCACGCTCCCGCGCCTCTCCTGGTGCGCTTGTCTCGATATATTCGGCCTTTTCCTGTTCCGCGCGGCTGCGTACAAGTGTACGATAGAGGTCTACTTTGCCATGTCGAGCGGCAGGATTAAGCATGACAAGAGGTTGAGCAGACTCCATAAATATCTCCTTCAGTGGTGGATCTTAGGCAAGATTGTACCATACCCCGAAGACCTCTACAATTCCTGAAATGAACGGTTTCTTATTCCTTTATATACGCCTCATACGCCCCACTTACTTGCTCATGCTGTTCGCGATAATAAAGCAGCGCTTCCGGGCTGGCAAGACTTATTCTTGGCTCATCGGCCAGTTGCACCTCCGAGAGCGTCCCCTTCGGCCACGTCAGCACATACTTATCGCCAAAATACTTTGTGATAAAACTGTTATCGCTGTGCTCAAGCAAGAAAATCTCGACCAGCACTCCCTGGTAAATAAAAGCGCGCTTGTGATGAAAGCGCTTGCCCACAACAGGCTCAAGCTCCCCCTGCTGTGCCATCCACGCGTCCAGTTGCTGGAAATCTGGTGCGACATACAACAAATCGATATCGTGATGCGCTCGTGGAGGACACAACTGCCAAACCTCCTCGGCCCAGCCGCCAAAGAGCCAGGTCCGCAAGCCAGCCTCCTCCAACCGCCACATCAAAGCACACACAAAGGGCAACGTGTTATTCGGTGGATATGTCCGATCATTCATGCTCAACACTCCTCGCTCCAAGGTAAATCTATTATGCACATGATCAATCGCATTCAACAAACGTCGCAATGAGTCTGCTACTGGCGTACGCGGCTACTGCTTGAGCAAGTGTTACCAGTCAGGGAAGCGTTAGCGATCAACTCAGTATTACCAGGTTGGGCAAGTGTTGCTGGTCCTGCAGCACTGTACTACGCGTCTAGAGCCAGTGATATGTAGGCGCGTGCTAAAGCACGCGCCTACATATCACTGCGCGGCGCTCCGTTATTTCACAGGAGTCTGCGAGTTCCTGGCAGGGATAGGTCTGCTGGTTGGCATATGGTTTCCGCTCCTGGCAACACTGGCGGCCTTGCTTTTGATAGCCATCATGTTAGGGGCTCTCTTTTCCCATACTGTACGAGGTAAAGATCCTATATCGGAGTTGCTTCCTGCAGCAGTCTTCCTCATATTGGCACTCATCGTTCTTGGTGCCCACTGGGAAAATCTTGTGACGCTTCTTAGAGCCTAAATGCCTGGCTCAAGGGATAAGGCCATGCTAGCAACGAAGATGGTTGGGATCTGGTTTCAGGAGCGCTTCATTTTGTTCATGTCTTGAAATGCGAGTATACCCAATCTTCATAGAACCTCAACCTTTAGTGTCACTCACTCATCTCAAATAGAGGTATCCCCAGGATAGAAGGTTCCCCCGTTTGGGATGTTTGGTAAAACTGCTGGCAACACAATCCAGCGCGCGGGTCCTTCTTTTGGTGGATGTGGGCAAACGTTTCATGGGATTATACTATCTCTACGCGCCTGGAGCCTATCCAGGCACGACTTCTTCATATCAGGAGTGTACTCATGAAACAGATCTCTCTCGGACAAACCAGCATGGACGTCAGTGCCTTCTGCCTGGGCTGTATGTTCTTTGGCACATTGACTACCCAGGAAATGGCCTATCAACTGGCAGACCGCTATTTTGAGGCTGGAGGACGCTTTTTCGATACCGCGAACAATTACGCCTTCTGGATCGACGGTGCGACTGGCGATGAAGGCGAAACGGTCCTGGGGCGCTGGCTCAAGAGCCGTAAGAACCGTGATCAGATCACTCTGGCAACCAAAGTCGGAGCCCGGCCTACCCAGCCTGGTGGAAGCTTCGAAAGTTGGGAAGGACTTTCTGCTCGCGCCATTGAGCGAGCCGTCGAAGGCAGTTTAACGCGTCTGGGGACTGACTACCTCGATCTCTACTACGCGCACATCGATGATCGGCAGACCCCATTGGAGGAAACGCTCGCCGCCTTTGACCGCCTCGTCACTGCTGGAAAAGTCCGTGCCATTGGCTGTAGCAATATGATGACCTGGCGCATTGAGCAGGCCCGCAACATCAGCCACCTGCATGGCTGGGCCACGTATTGTTGTGTGCAACAGCGCTATAGCTACCTGCAGCCCAGAGCTGGAGCGACCTTTGAACCCCAGATCGCGGCCTCCCAGGAATTGCTGGATTACTGCCAGGAGCATGAGGATTTTTCGCTGCTTGCCTACTCCCCACTCCTCTCTGGTGCATACACTCGCCAGGATGTCGCTTTGATACCACAATACCGCTCAAGTGAAACTGAGGCCCGTCTGAGCGCGCTGGCAACCGTAGCAGCCGAAACCGGTGCCACGCCGAATCAGGTCGTCTTAGCCTGGCTTCTCCAGAGTACGCCCGCTGTCATCCCCCTGATTGCCGCCAGCAACACAACGCAACTGGACGAGAACCTCGGGGCATTGCACGTTCATCTGACAGAAGAACACATGCGCAGGTTGAATAGCCCTGATTTGTAGGCCTGGCACTACGTGAGCAGTTATAAAGCAAATGTGAGCCTTACGCTTGTCGGGCAACAACAGCGTAGCCGCGTACGCCAGTAGCGGGCTACCTGCGCTGTTTAAACTCAACTATGGCATCTGCGGCGGCGTGGTAGCCACCGCCCTCGCGCAGGGCGCGCTGCATGCGCTTGGTGTTAACACGGAAGCTAGAGTCGCTGGCGATGCGATTCACTGTTTGCTTGAGGACATCAGCATGCAGTTCGCCTGTGTCCAGCGAGAGGCCCAGGCCCAGCTCCTCGACGCGACGCGCGGTGATCGCCTCCTCCGAGGTCTGAGGTACCACGATAAGTGGCACACCGTAATACAACGACTCCATGATGCTACCCAGCTCGCCATGCGTAATAAAGATATCGGTATACTGCAAGACCTCCAACTGCGGCACAAAGGGGAAGACCATAAAGTTGCCGGGAATCTCTTTCAACTGTGCGCGGTTGATGCGCTGGCCAATGGCCTGCACGACCTGCCATGCGCTCCCACCAAAAGCCTCAAAACAGGTGTTGAAAAAGTCAACGCGGTTATTAAAGACCGTTCCCAGGGAAATATAGAGCGCAGGCTGGCTATTGATGCGCTCCAGGGGAAACTCCGAGGTTGTGAGCCGCGAGACAATGGAGGGTCCGACAAAGCGAAAGCGCTCATCGAAGGTCTCGCCCGCAGGCTGGAAGGCCTTGGGAATAGAAATAACGTTCAGCGCTTCCGCTCGGGCATACAACTCCTGTAAAGGGAACGCATTCACGCCATAGACGCGACAGAGCGCCTCAAAATCCTTGTTCGCCTGCTCGAAGGGGTGGGGATGAATCGCTTCCGCGGCCCCCTCCCACAGTTCGCTCGCAAATTGAAAATGCTCGTTGAAGACATAGCCAGGCCGGAACTGGATCGCTGGCACGCCCAGCATTTGAGCCAGCACATAGCCCCAGAGGCTGGCCGGATCATAAATCACGCAGTCCGGCTTCTCCATACGTACGACATCGCGCAGTTGCGAGAGGACGTAGCGGCTCTCCTCCACCAGGCGCGCGGGCGTGCTTGAGGAATAGGGGCCCCTCGGCGCGCTCGGTGAACTGAAACCAAACATCGTCGATCGATAGGGCTGTAGGCGCGCGCCAGTAGCCTCCACCGCGCGCCGGAAATCCTCGGTTAAGCAATACACCACCTGCTCTCCCCGCACAACTAGCTCCTGCACCACCGCCAGCGTGGGATTGACCTGTCCATAGCGTGGCACGTTACAAAAAAGAAACTTAGCCATATATGCTTGCTCACCCTTTTCAAATCTTTTGTTTATTGCACGCAGGCACCCGGCGCACCTGTTTCAATGAGGCTAGGAAGAGACCTTTCGGCTGTTGGGACGATAGGGATGAGTATCGATGCCCCACGAGATAATATGCGTGGGCGTGATACGAATAAACTCGGCATCCACATTCTCATTCTGCAAAATTTCCCGTCCCCCCTGCTGAATGGCCTCGGATCGGCCTCGGATCTCAACACCACGTGGTTGCCCGGGTGGCAGAACATCATCGATTACAAAGGCTGCCCGCCCGTGACGGCCCGCGTCGCGGAACTTCTTGCTCTTACCCATATTATAGCCACCGACGTCGATGGTATCTAGCTCGCTGTTATAGCGAAAACCCACTGGCACCACATGCGGATTGCCCCTGGTATCCACCGTCGCCAGCCGCCCCAGCTTCTGCTCCTGCATATATGCAATCTCAGTTTCAGTAAAATGGCTCAAAGCTTGCGCCTCCTTATTTTATATCAAGGATTTTCGTGCGTGCTCAATCATAACTTCAGTGTAAGACACAATAGCAACACAAAGCAACTCTTTCCCAGCCGCCTGGCTTCTTTATGAATATTACGCCTATAGACCGGGTATCTATGCTACAAGCATAGATATCTTCTTCTCCATACGGCCAGTATTTGCTATGCTTTGCATAGAGACATAGAAATGAAAGAGGAGTTAACATATGAAGATTGCGGCCCTCTATGATATTCATGGAAACCTGCCCGCTCTAGAAGCGGTGCTCAATGAGCTTGAGGAGATAGAGCCTGACCTGGTGGTACTGGGCGGCGATATTGTTTCGGGTCCCTTCCCGCGTCAGACGCTGGAACGCCTGCAACAGCTCGATCTGCACATGCGCGCCATTCGTGGTAATGGAGAACGCGAGGCCGTCCTGGCCTTCGACGGCCTTCCCCTGCCCTCACATATGTCAGAAGAGGGCCAGGCGGCAACTCACTGGGTTGGGCGACAACTGGAGCAGATTCAGCGCGATTACCTGGCCAGCCTACCCGAGAGCCTGACCCTCCCTCTCGAAGAACAGGGCGAAATTTTCTTCTGCCATGCCACGCCCCACAACGACGAGGATATCTTCACTCCCCTGACACCCCAGGAGCGCCTCGACACGCTCTTCGCCAATACCGCTCACCCCATCGTCATTTGCGGCCATACCCACATACAATTCGAGCGCCAGACAGGCAACACGCGCATCATTAATGCAGGTAGTGTGGGCATGCCCTATGCAGAACGTCCAGGCGCATACTGGCTGCTTCTCACCCCCGAAGGCCACGAGTTCCGCCGGACGGAATACGATCTGGAGGCCGCCGCCCAACAAGTACGCGAGAGCGGCTATCCCCAGGCCCAGGACTTTGCCAACGAGAACATTCTCAAAATACCCACAGCCACCGAGGCCGCCGAATTCTTTGAGCAACTGGCTACAAGCCGCTAGAGTTCCTGACCGACGCTGCTAAAGCACGCGTCTACATATAATGGCGTGATATACTCGTACCATTATATGTAGACGCGTGCTTTAGCAGCGTCGTGCCACACGCAGCTTAGCGATCCTGCTCGATTGGACGGATCAGGATCTCATTGACGTTGACGCGCTCTGGCTGGACCACGGCGTAGACGATGGCATTGGCAATGTCTTCGCTCTCCAACGGGGTGATGCCTTGCAACCATTCGGCCTGCTTTTTCTTAGCCTCTTCATCGGTGATATGCTCGGTCAACTCGGTCGCAACCGCGCCAGGCTCGATGACGGAGACGCGAATATGGTCTTTATAGACCTCCTGTCGCAACGCCTCTGAGAGCGCCACAACGCCCCACTTGGTGACATTGTAGACGCCGCTCCCCGCACGCGCCGTACGACCAGCCACCGAAGAGATATTGATAATATGTCCGCTCTTTTGCTCCTTCATGATTGGTAGCACACTATGCGTCGTGTAGAGCAAACCCATAATATTGACATCCACCATGCGCCGCCAGTCCTCGGTATTCGCACCATCGATCAAGCCCAGCAGCATCAGGCCAGCGTTATTGACCAGGATATCGATGCGCCCCAGCTTCCCCTTCACATGGTTGACCACGTTCTGCACCTGTTTCTCGTCGGCCACATCCGCCACCACAGGCACCGCTGTACCATCCTGTTCATGAATGCGCTTGACCAGCTCCTGCAAACGGTCGGCCCGACGCGCCACTACCGCCACCTGCGCCCCCTCAGCCGCCAGGGCCAGCGCCGTCGCCTCTCCAATTCCAGACGACGCGCCCGTAATCAACGCAACCTTACCCTCTAAGCGCTTTGCCATCTCTCTTGTCCCCCTTCGCTAACATTAATTCAGGCAGAAAATATGGTTGCGCCGTAGTACGCAACCACGCATCCTTCAGCTATATCACGTATCATTCTTGGCAAAGGGAAACCGCCCACCCTGGCTCCCTTCCACAAAGAAACAGATATGAAAGCTTCATGGATTTTACATACGGCAGACATGACCTGTTAATGATATACTGAAGATGCTTTTGTTGCACGGCAATCTTAAACTTCAGATATAGATTAATACATGAAATACAAACTAAGCTTCTATTTGTGATAAGAAGCGCTAAAATAATGGAGATAACACTATGAGCCTCATAAGCGACGCCTTTATTGCGACTAAAACTGAGCTAGAAGAGACACAATTCATGAGTCAGGGCAATCCAGGCCAGTTCTTTCCAACCATGCAGGGCAAGAATATCGACCCTCTCATGCTGGCTCAGTTGGAACTCATCGTGACGAATCTGGAAAAGAATAGCCTACCAGCTATCTTGTCCAGCCTTGATGAGCGTATGCTCGGCGAGGCCGAATCCACCGAGCAATGGATCTACCAGTTCCCCGATCCCCTGGTTAACAGATTAGCTACGCTACAAGACACTGAGATCAGCCGCTATGGCGCGCAGTGGGGAGCGACCAAGGAATGGCAAAGCAAGAAAGGCCTGCCCCCTACCGAGGCGGCCACGCAATTTCTCCAGCAGCTCTGCCAGCTCGCCATCCGCGCCCAGACCGAGGCAAAAAACATGTACATGTGGATCAGCCTCTGATATGCGCATTGACGTTACATACATACACTCAACCACATCCAGTCCGCTTATTGATTTCACCACTGCTTACGACACTGGACGTATTATGCTATCTCCAAATAAGTTCTTGTGTTATGATAAAGCTAATCAATATACAAGAAAGCGAACTACAAAAGACTTATGCTAACCTATGATACTCTGCTCTTCGATCTCGATGGCACACTAACTGATCCCAAGCCAGGCATTACGAAGTCCGTGCAGTACGCCCTGGCACGCTTTGACATAGATGTTCCTGATCTTGATATACTCGCCCCCTTTATTGGCCCACCCCTGGCCGAGTCTTTCCACAATTACTATGGCTTTACACCTGAACAGGCCCAACAGGCCATTGCTTACTACCGCGAGTATTTCGCTGAAACTGGACTATACGAAAACTCAGTCTACCCCGGCATTCCTGCTCTGCTCGCCGATCTGCGTGCTAGCCATAAGCGCCTGCTGGTCGCGACCTCCAAGCCTACAATTTTCGCCGAGCGCATTCTGGCCCATTTCGATCTAGCACACTATTTTGAGCTTATCGCAGGCAGCGAACTGGATGGCACACGCATTGCCAAGGCCGAGGTCATTGCTTACGCTCTAGCATCGCTTCCAGCTCCAACTTATCAGAATGCGATCATGATTGGTGACCGCAAACACGACATCATCGGCGCCCAGCAGAATGGCCTCGCCTCTATCGCGGTCGCCTATGGTTATGGCTCCTACGAGGAACTCCAGGACCAGCAGCCCACGCACCTGGTAGATAGTGTAGCGGGTCTCGCGACCTTACTTGAACACGAAACAACAATAAGCGCTTCCATTTAGTTGCTGTTCCAGCCTTAGCAGTCCAGTACTTGCCAGGTTCTACGATTGTAGAACCTGGCAAGTACTGGACTATTTCGCCTTAAAACCGCTACACACCGAAAATTATCCCTCTTTTCCGCTTGCGCCTCTGGACAGAAGATGTTATAGTATTTAACATTCTCTTAACAATCCATTAACATTCCCTTAATATTAAATTGTTTGATTTTCACGCCCAAACTGCCGGTTGCCGGGTTATACACAAAGTCGGAATCTCTCGATTGAGAGCTACCAGCGAGAAAGGAAACCCACTAGCAGAAGAGGTAGAGGCATTTCCCGACAAGGATGAGAGGAGGCCCCTTTATGCAGTTGCCAACATCGCCCACCACGGTGGTGAGTTTTCTAATTGCAGGCGTCCTGCTGCTCCTCTATGGAGTACAGCAAATTTCTGATATCTTTCAGAAGACAATGAGCGCCCGTTTGCGTAGTGCCCTGGCGACGCTGTCACGTCGCCCCTGGATGGCGCTACTGCTCGGACTGATCACCACTGCGATTACACAGAGTTCTAGCGCCACATCCAGCCTGCTTGTTGGTCTCGTCAATACACAATTTATTACCCTGACGACGGCTTTTTTTATGTTGCTGGGAGCCAACATTGGCTCTACCCTGGTTGTCCAGTTGCTAGCCTTACATATTACTGATCACGCCCTGGAAATCCTGGGACTGGGCACCGCCATAGCATTCTTCACCCGCCGTTCCGGGCTACGCCCATTTGGGAAGGCTTTTTTTGCCTTTGGCTTAATCACGGTTGGATTGGCGGCACTCGAAGCTGGGAGCCGTCCCGTCGCGGCCAGTCCTCTTACGGCAGATGTACTACAAGCTATGGTCAACGCTCCTATTGTTCTGGCTCTTATTGGCGCCATCCTCTCAATCGCCTTTACCTCAAGCGCAGCCTCTATCGGCCTGGTCATCGTTCTGGCGGGCAATGGAGCGCTACCGCCTATCGCAGCCCTGGCAATCATGCTGGGTACAAACGTTGGCAATACCTTTACAGCACTTTTATCTGCCCTGGGTGGCTCATCCCGCGTCGGGCGTCGCCTGGCCTACCTGCATACCGGAACCAAACTCATAGGTGTGACCGTGGCGTTCCTCCTGCTTCAGCCGCTGGCTCAGTTACTCTCCCATCTGGGGAATGGTGGGACGCAGGTCGCTATCGCGCATATGGGGCTGAATATCGCCCTGGCACTGGTCTTCGCTCCCCTGGCAACACCACTGGTACGCCTGGTAACGGCCCTGGTACCCGATCAGGAGAGTCAGAGCGTAGATGGACCACGCCATCTTGATCCAGAAGCCCTGGCAACACCGGCTGTTGCCCTCGGCCAGGCTATGCGCGAGATTGTGCGCATGACTGACCTGGTCACAGTTATGCTTAAACGTGGTATTCTGGCCTTTGATGAAGAAAGTGATAACGTTCCCAGGCATATCGACCAGCTTGATGACCAGCTCGATGATCTAGAAGAAGCTGTGAAAAGCTACCTGACCCGGCTTGATGAAGAACAGATGACAGAGCAACAGTCGCGGCGTGAGCTAGCTCTACTATACATTGTAACAGATCTAGAGGCGATTGGCGATATTATTGATAAACAGATCGTCCGGCTCGCACAACGCAAGCAGCGCGAACAGGTCGTCTTCTCAGAGGAGGGTTGGCAGGATCTTATTACCTATTATCAGGAAGTGCAGCTCGCGGTACAGCAGGTGCTGGCAGCGCTGGCGTCGCAAGATCCAACCCTTGCCACGGAATGCCTCACTCGCAAAGCAATTCTCGCCCAAACCAAGCGCACACTCCACCTGCGTCATGTACGCCGCCTGCAACAGAGGGTCGCGCCCAGCCTCTCTTCAAGCGCCATTCACCTCGACCTGCTCAACGCCATGAGCCGCGTTCTATCCCACGCCTTTAATATCGCGGCCATCGTTCAAGGCGAGATGTAGAGCATTCCAGACCCTCACTTTTATTTCGCACCACATAGCCGGAGAATGCTTATGCACTCGCCGGCTTTCCCATCTTGAATAGAGCACAGTATAGATATATGCCATAATACAGTGTGAGTTCGGTGAAGATAGAGCATTAGCGTGCTCCGACAAACCACTATTGCAGAATGCGATGGTGCATCTCTTCAGGGAGGGCGAGATGAAATTAACTCAGCATCCCGAGTATCAGCGGGTCTATATAGCCAATGGAGAAGCTTTTCGTCTCTGTGAACAGGCCATCACTCAGTGGCGAGCGCACAACGACACAATCTCAGTGCCAGCATATGGGCTTACCTGGACCTATGAGTCAGCGCGGGAGTTTGTGCGCGACCTCTCCACTCTATTTCAAGAGTATAACCATATCCTCTGGAACGGCTTCAACTACTGCCGTCAGTGCGGTGGGCAATGCTGCGTGGCGGATGCCTCGAACGTCCAGCCTTTTGATCTACTTGCGATAACGCTCCTCGACCAGTCTGCACCTGTGCTTGCAGAAAACATTAGTGCCAGCGAGCGCCAGTGCATCTATCTCGTCAACCGGCGATGTTCCTGGCCCGCTGAGTGGCGAACTATCAAATGCTGGTCCTTTTACTGCCTGGGTACTGGTCCCTGGCGGCCTGACACCTCGATCAGTGAACTACGCGGCGAGATTACACGTGAACTCCAACAACTCGTCCGCACGCGCCTCCCTTTGCCTCTTCAGCGTTACGAAAATATTCAGGGATTTGCGCTGGCAGACTCCCTGGACGATCCTGTCGCCTTCTCTGAGGCCATCCACAACGCCCTCTTTGAGATTTTTGTTGATCCTCTCAACGAAGTATATCCCATTATTGATCTCCAATTGGGAAATAACAGTAGTAACACTCCTCCTGAACCGAGAGACACACTCACAACAAGCCTGTTACTAGATGACCAGGTTGCCACCTTCATCGCACAGGCGGTCGAGGAGGCCAGCGAGACACCTCCGGTGGTGCCAACAGAGCTTGCCATCTCAGTTGAGCAACTCTTGCAAGACCTGGAGGCCCTGCAATGGATCATCGAGGGCCATCCCTCCCATGAATCCAAACTGCTCCATGAGCTGTACCTCCACTACGCCAACGCACCAGCTCCCGCGCATGGCGATCCCCCCAGCATCTGGTATCGCATGTGTGACTATTTAAGCAAGATGTAATTAAGCACGGCAAACAATTGAACATCTTCAATGCGCAGGATAGCGTTACCATCCCTTGTCCTCAGCAGCACAGGCAGAGCGAAGGACAGTAGCGCGTAGCCCCCCACCAGGAGCCGCGTACGCCAGTGGTGGGCTGAGAAAAAGGGCCTCTTGCGACGCCCGCGGCTGTGTGATAAACGGAATTAGGTCTACTTTGTCCGCTTTACCAGGCGAATGAGCTTGTTAGTACCATTCTGGGTCTCCAGGCAGAAGAGGTGCTGGAACCTCACCTGGCGAAATCAACGTGCTTACCGTATTGCTCCGGGCATCCAGCAGCACCAGGGCATGGCTCTTGCCCTGTAAAAGTGCGCGCGATAGCGTAGCGCCCATCGAGCGGCCAGCTCAGGTGTCGTACGAGAAACGAGAGATCGAAGCTGGAACTTTTTGCGCATAAGAGGATAAATTGGTCTACTGACAACCAATATTGCCCAAAAATAATTCCTGAATGGCATATACATGGAGGCAAGATATCAGTGTGCAAACTCATGCCGAAACGTTTGGCGCTCGCTTATCGTGCAGCCTGCGTGAGTAACTCTCACCTGGCTGCTACTCAACGATAGAAAGCCATGAACAACAACACGGAAAGGATAGAACGCGATGCAAGAACCGCAAAGCACCTCCACACACAACGATGTATACAATGTAGTTAGTGTACTGTACCACTCATTACGGGAAGCACAGACCTGTGAGTGCTACAAGCAAGACGCCCAGAGCCAGGGGCAGCAAGAGATTGCTCAATTCTTTAATGATGAGCAGCAGGCTGCCAATAGACACGCCGAACAGGCCAAGAATCTGCTCAGCCAGATAAGAGGTGATCGCTAGCTCGAATTTAGAGTAAGAGATGACGGCGTGGGTGGCGGGTACATACCCACCACCCACGCCGTCATCATTTCTCATCAGGTCCGTGAAAACCTGCTTATTCGGCCACCTCCAGAGCCAACACGCTGTGAGCAATGCTAAACTGCCATGCCAGGGTGCCGTCCGCCTTATAGGCATAGACCTTGGTTCCCAATGGAGACTTGGAATCGAAGGAATTGCAGTCGGCGACGTAAATCATGCCATTAGCCGCAACTGGATTGAGCATGATACCCAGGGTAACGGGCTTCTGCCATTTTTGGCTGCCGGTGCTGGCGTCCAGAGCGGTCGTCGTATGACCGTTACCGTCTCGGCCTCCATAAGTTGGCACATAGACGACACCATCGGCGACAACAGGCGCGCTCTGTACCGCACCATCTACAGGTGTTGACCAGTTTGGCTGTCCATTCTTGATATCGTAAGAATAGACCGTACCCCGGAATACATTTAATTTGTCTGGACTGTGTCGCAGGATCCCCAGGTACACAGCCTTCTCATCCAGGGCAATATCAAAGACCTGGCCAGGGATGTCTTCCGTATGCCACAACGGCTTGCCGCTCAGGGCATCAAACGCCTCAATATTCGAATGGCTCGGTCCAGCTTCATTAGTGTAATCGAAGGAGGTATACACTACGCCATTCACGATATGTAGCCGCGTCACGTAAAATTGCTCATGTGATACTGGCTGGCTCCAGAGGACGGTACCATCGGCTGGCTTAATGGCATACAGACCGTGATTGGTACCAAGGTACAGCTTACTTGCATTCCACGTCATAGAGTTGATATCCATCTGGAGGGAGTAACTACGCTTCTCAACGCCTGTGCTCGCGTTAAAAATATGTATATCAGACGTAGGAGAATCTTTAGCGGAATACGTGATGGTACTAACATAGACCTGGCCATCGCCTAAGGCAATATCCCTTAAACCTTGATCTACATTCTTATGCCAGAAGACGGAACCATCCTGGGCATTGAGCGCTATTACCCCCTGTTGCGCCTCCGTACTTTGACTCGCAGAACTAACAACCAGGGCGAAGAGGGTATTGCCACTCAAGATAATTCGATTAACACCTGCACCGAGCATACTCGGTGGTGTTCCCTTCAAGGTCTTATTAAGTGTTATGCTATAGCCCCAGATCACATTTCCCGTCTGGGGATCGATCTTGGTTACGCCACCGTCGCCGCCAACATATACTCCAGACGGCGTTTTCACCTGAAGATTGGGAGCATTGGTAACAACTTGTGTATGCCTTGAAGTGGCAGGACCGTTATGACTATTATGTTGCCCGTGCGTAGCGTTCAGCAAAGCAACCAGGCTTCCCACCAGGAGGGCCATAAAGAGCACCGCCGCAATCAGGCCCAAGCGACGTGTAAACGTCGAGGATGACCTGGCTTTATGTTGTTGAGTATGCTGTCCTTGCATATATCGAAACCTTTCAGATTCTAATGGTTTGTTGTTTTGAGAAATTCTCTTTGTCCAGGGATTTTTCCCAAAGCCTGTGTCTGTCCCCAGGTCCAGGCGCTCCCATACTCGCTCCAGTGAGCGCAGATCGCTCCTGTAGAGGCCTTGTAGATCGTGTACAGTGCGCGTCTCTTCATTGGGATGACTCCCAGTTTGCAGTAACGCATCGATCTGCTCATCTACAATCCCCGGGTTAAAGTACTCTTTATCGGCCATCGTGTGTCTCCTCACTATCCATCTTGTAGATTCCCCGCAAACTGTTGAGCGCGCGGGAGAGCATGACACGCACCGCCGCCTCGCTCTTATTGACCAATATTGCGATTTCAGGGCTACGCAGGCCGTGAGCGAAGCGTAAGCGCACCACCTCCTGCTGCACCTCTGAAAGCGAAAGCAAACGCTCACGCACCTGGGCATGCGCCTCATTGCGTAAAGCGACAAATTCTGGCGCATCCATCTCATCATCCAGCAGATCCTCTACCACATCCTCCAGGTTCGTGTGAGTGCGATGTTTGGCGCGTCGGTGATAATCCATCACCTTGTTGTGCGCCACACTCCAGAGCCAGCCTTTCCGCTTATATTCATTCAGCTTACCAAGCAATTTGCTCTCTAGCGCGACTGTAAACACCTCTAATAAGATATCTTCCGCATCCTCCTGAGAAGGTACTTGCCGACGTATATACATCATTATGGCCGGCGCATAACGTGTATATAATTCAGCCACCAGGGCCTTATGGTCGGGGTTTGCTTGCTGCTTAAACAACTGCATCCATGTCCTCAGCAATTTTTCTAGTTTTGAGATCTCATTTGTTCCGTCGCATGAGCAATGAAAAGTGTTACGCCAAAAATAAAAAGAGGCCACATCCACTGTTATTACCGTTATGGCATGTGACCTCTCAAAGAAGGAAGTGTTTTCAGGCTACCGCGCCTCCAGATACCACTTCAAACGTTGAAGAATGCGTTCGTTCTCCTTACGAATGGCGCGTACAAGGACCGGCTGTAAAAGGGCTACCAGGCCCTTCGTACGCAACTTTAGCTCCCTGACAACCTGTGTGCCGCCCTCCTTTGGCTGAAGTGTATAACGCACATAAATATCTAGCATACCCTTACGCGCCGCCTGATGAAAAACGATATGTGAATGTGGCTTAAGCGCTGTGACCTCGCCCTGCATCTCTGAGGAGGGTCCCTTATCCACATAGGCTGTGCCTACCTGTACCGGGCCATCAGTCGTAACAGTAGTCTCCCTAAACAGGTTCGACGATGGCAGCCAGGACTTATAGCCGCGTAGGTCGGCAAGCACCTTGTACACTGTCTCCGGCGAGCGTTGAATGAATATGGTGAAGCGCAATTTAGCCATAATTATTTTTGTTACTCCTTCATCCGTTTCCCTTACATTATCATGCCAGAGAGAATGTCTTGTAAAGTTTGCTAGTCTGCTTGCTACGTAGTCTTTCGCGCCTTTGGCGCTCATAGGTTTAAAAGTATATATATAGAGGCGTACTACTGGCTGGCGAACGCCAGCCAGTAGTACGCCTCTATATATATACTTCTTATGTAAGGCGATATTATTGTTGATCAATCGCTTACCAGCAAAAACGAAAAGGGCAAGAGAGCGCTGCCCTGTGGTCAGTGCAAGCACCTCCTTGTCCATAAGACGCAGCTAGCTTTTATCCTGCTGCCATTGCCGACTGATAGGCAGGATGTGCCAATCGGTCTCGAAGACACGCTCGTGGAGTTCCATCTCAACGATGGCAGCCAGGATAGTGCGTTGGCGCTCAGCGTCCTCAGCATTGAGAATCTGTAAGGGCCAGTTGCCGCCGCTAGAGCCAGAGAGATGTGGGTGCAGAAAGCCGCGCCCATAGTGCGCCTTGATGATTATAGGTCGCAGTGGAGCGCGAGGGCCACGCATGACCTGGGCCGTCCGCTGTTTCGGCCAGGTCAGCTCAAAGCGTGTCTCCAGGCCACCCTGACCATCATTCTTTGGTCCAATAACACGCACCTGGCCTGTACCATCTAGAAATAGGCAGTTGGCCTCTTCCAGGACAGACTGTACCACTGGAGTTAATAGCTCGACGGCCTTACGATAGATCTCTTCTTTCTCCGCACGACTTACCTGGCCTTCATAGGTTCCGGTACTGAGGTCGCGCAGGTGGCGCAGCAGGTCCTCTCGCCGTACGACCTCACTCATACTAACACCTCCTGAGTGCAAACTTATCTGCGCGCAACTCCCTGATCCTGTTCGCGTGGCAACTGGAACCAGACCTCGTTACACACGTTGAGTTCCTCTTCATCCAGTGCCAGCTCGACACCTTTAAGGCTATCGGTGAGTTGCTCAGGCCTGCTTGCCCCCAGAATGGCGCTGGTAATTCCAGGCTGCTGAAGCACCCAGGCCAGGGCAACATGGGTAAGGCTCTTATTACGTGGCGTGAAGAAATCATGGAGTTGTTCGACAGCCTCAAACATAGCCTCCTTCCAATAGCGACGCTGATAGAGCTGACCACTACCTCTAAGACTGAAGCGTGTTCCTTGCTGCACCTCTGGGGTTTGCCGGTAACGACCCGTCAGGACACCAGCAGCGAGGGGATTGTAAACGATGACTCCCAGGCCATGCGCGCGACAGAGAGGCAGAATTTCGTCTTCAATCATGCGAAACAGCATGTTATAACGCGGCTGATCGCTCACAAAGCTGGACAAACCATGCATTTTACTGGTCCAGAGCGCATCTGCTAATTGCCAGGCAGGGAAATTTGAACAGCCGATATAGCGTACCTTACCCTCACGTACAAGCTGATCCAGGGCGCTCAGCGTCTCCTCTATGGGCGTCTGGGGATCGGGCCAATGCACCTGGTAGAGATCGAGATAGTCAGTTTGCAGGCGGCGCAGGCTGGCCTCACAGGCTGCCAAGATGTGCTTACGGCTCAAACCTGCCTGATTTGGTCCCTCGCCCATCGGACCTCCACACTTCGTCGCCAACACAATACGCTCGCGCGCCTTACGTACCCGCAGCCAGTTTCCCACAATCTCCTCGGTACGTCCCTGCAAGCCCAACTCAGTATCGGGATAAATATTAGCTGTATCAAAGAAATTGACGCCCGCCCTCTCCGCAATATCCATCATCTGAAAGGCCACCTCCTGGTTCGCCTGGTGGCCAAAGGTCATTGTCCCTAGCGCGACCTCGCTCACCTGCAAACCAGTATTACCCAGCCGTTTGAGCTTCATACATGCCCTCCTGCACAAAGTTGAAATAGATGGTGCTCCTTACACGTTACCACACAGACCATTACACAGGAATACAGTTGGCGGGCTAGAAGCAAAAACAAAGAGCGCAGGAGAACGCCATATTGGTCAAAAGCGCTCTCTCACGCTCTTAAATTTCATTTACTCGGCGATAGCAATCTCTTCTTGTGGTGAGGATAGTTTCTCATCGAGACGGATGTGGCGCAGGTTGATCAGGGCATAGAGGCCACCCAAGATGATAAGAATGGCTGAGACGCTGAAGATGGTATCTATGGTACCAAAGGTAACGTCAAATGCAGTTGCATGGAAGACCTTCAATGTAAAAACAATCCAGTGGACTGGGAGCTTGTAGAGATGGCTTCTAGAGGCACCCTATGCGCTTTTTCCATTTTAACGTCCACTGGTGAATAAGAGAGAGTTCCTTCTGTGTGAGCTTTGTTGCCAGGTCTCTCTCCATCACAACACTAGCCCAGGCGTAAAAGAGATTCATGTCTCCTAAGGCTCCTCTCTTTTGTTCATAGCCGCTACGCCAGCCAGCTTCAAAGATCCTCAGCACGAGCAATTCTAAAATAGATCGTCTTCCAAGACTAACATAACGAAGGATAGAGACCGTGCGGGCCGCATCAGCGCGAGGGTCGCCAGAGAGAGCATTCCTCCAATCAAGCACGGCGGTTATCTTGTTTCCGTCTGTCAGCACGTTGAGAGGGTGATAATCCAGGTGAAGCAGCGTAAGAGCTTGCTGCTTCGCTCGGTGCAGGCACTCTTGCAGTGACTTCTCGTCTGGGCCAGACCATTTGATCCACGCCTCTGGTTGCTGGCAGAGCACTTCAGGTGCAGCAAGGGTATGAATAGTGGCCTGCATCTGGCCAAATAGCACCCCCTGAGACCAGGCTCGCCAGGGATGGGCACGTAGTTCCTCAGCAACAGGCCTTCCTGGGAGCCAGGATAAAAGAAGTGCAGGATAATCGTGCCATTTCCCCATTGCATGAACCTGCGGCACAGGCAAACCTGCGGCCAGTGCTGCCTGCATTACCACTTGCTCGCGCTGGCAGTCATCATCCTCCCCTTTCTGGAAGACACGCAAGGCATAGACTGTTCCAGCTTTTTCAACACGCCAGATAGCAGTATCTGTTCCTCCATGCACAGGGGCTACGGCAGTAACATCAAGCAAACCAAGCGTTTCAAGAATAGCATGTGGATCAAGGTGTTCATGTGACATACCCCGTTATTGCTCCTCAATATCTTTGTTGGACATCTTTATCTCAACGGTTATTTTACCTCTTGCCTGTTGCATATGAAAAGGGCATTTAAGAAGAGGCCTGTTTTTTGCCCTTCATGAGCGCAAGCGAGGAAAGAGGAGCAGGGCATTCTCACGCTCGACCAGGTGGATCTCCTGGCGGTCGAAGCCATCGTAGTTGCGCAGTTCTTTGATGTCGCGGGCGATGGCGTCGACTGGAACGAAGGGATAGTCACTGCCATAGAGAATGTGAGAGGGGTCCGCCAGGGCCTGGAGCGAGGGGAGCGAGTAGGGCGAGATTGACATGGCAACATCATAATAGAAACGCTTGAGCAGGGCTAGCAGATGCTCGGGAGTACGATCACTGAGCTTGGCAAGCATTGCACCAGTCATCAGGCGCTTGGCCAGAAATGGGACTGTACCTCCTGCGTGGGAGAGAATCAGGCGCAGCATGGGATAGCGTTCCATGGTACCGCTGTATAACAGGTTCGCGACCGCGCGCGTGGTATCGAAGGGGAATTCGTAGAGTGGCGCAGGAAGCCCGAAGTGCGGCTGATCCTTGGATGGAGGAGTAGAGGGATGGATAAAGACTGGGATCCGTCTGCGGTTCAGCTCGGCGAAGAGTGGGTCAAAGATTGGAGAGCCAAGATAAGTTCCGCGATAGTTGGTGAGCAGGCCAATGCCATCTAGCTTGAGCGTGTCCAGAGCATATTCCATCTCTTTGAGAGCGGCATCGATATCAGGCAGGGGGAGAATGGCGAAAGCTCCCAGGCGTGTGTGATGGCTCTGCACCAGCTCAGCCAGGAATGTATTGACGCGGTGGGCCAGGGCCTGAGCTTTCACCTTCTCCCCAAAGTAGATGCCTGGCTCCGATATCGAGACAATAGCAGCCGCAATGCCCTGCTGGTCCAGCATGGTGATCATGTCGTCAATATTCCAGTTGGGAAAGGATACACCCGGCACCGCTTCAGTAATGCCCTCCTGGCGCAAAACCTCGACATAAAAGGGCGGAATAACATGATGATGCACATCTATACGATAAGGTATAAGCTCTGTGCTGCTCATAAGGCGCCACTCCTCAAGGCCCTTCTCGCGCTATGGGCCACGCTGAAAATGCTTATGCTGCCAATAACAAATTAATTCACAGCCACAAATAAAACTGCACACTTGAGTTGGTCTCTCTGACAGCATACTCTTCTCAGCCAAGAACGAAAAAGGGTTCGCAACATCATTCTTTCGTTGCGAACCCTTTTTCGTTCTGATATAACCTGCCAAAGAAGTACTCCCTCAATTTTGCTGAGCCACGCTGGCCTGCTTCTGCTCCCCGTGCCGCTCGCCCTCTCACTCGTGCTCAGGTCCGATCCTAGACCGCTCTCACTCACACCACAAGGACTCACCACACATTCGCGAAGAAACACAATGGGAAACAAGCCGTACGATCATTAGTACTGCTCCGCTCCACCTGTTACCAGGCGTCCACGCGCAGCCTATCCACCAGGTCTTCTTCCTGGGATCTTGACTCTTCCAAGAGAGTGGGAAAAGTTATCTTCGGGTCGGCTTCGCGCTTAGATGCTTTCAGCGCTTATCCCTTCTTGACGTAGCTACCCAGCTCTGGAGGAGGCCCCCCAACTGGCGCACTAGCGGTCAAGCCATCTCGGTCCTCTCGTACTGAAGATGACTCCCCTCACTTTTCCGACGCCCACGACGGATAGAGACCGAACTGTCTCGCGACGTTCTGAACCCAGCTCGCGTGCCGCTTTCATGGGCGAACAGCCCAACCCTTGGGACCTACTCCAGCCCCAGGATGCGACGAGCCGACATCGAGGTGCCAAACCTTGCCGTCGATGTGAACTCTTGGGCAAGATAAGCCTGTTATCCCCGGGGTAGCTTTTATCCGTTGAGCCACACTCCTTCCACACGGGAATGTGGGATCACTAAGCCCGACTTTCGTCCCTGCTCGGCGTGTCAGCCTTGCAGTCAAGCTCCCTTGTGCCTTTACACTCTACAGAGGGTGATGTCCATCCACCCTGAGGGAACCTTTGGGCGCCTCCGTTACTCTTTGGGAGGCGACCGCCCCAGTCAAACTACCCATCTGGCCCTGTTCACGTCCCGGATCACGGTGACGTGTGAGACACAAACCATGGTGAGAGTGGTATTTCACTGCTGCCTCCTGCAAGCCCACAAGCCTGCTCTCTTCGGCTCCCACCTATGCTACGCACACCATACTTCGTTTCCAGGCCAAACTGTAGTAAAGCTCCACGGGGTCTTTTTGTCCTGTCGTGGGTAACCCGTATCTTCACGGGTACTTCAATTTCGCCGAGTCCTCTGTCGAGACAGCGCTCAAGTCGTTACTCCTTTCGTGCGGGTCGGAACTTACCCGACAAGGAATTTCGCTACCTTAGGACCGTTATAGTTACGGCCGCCGTTCACCGGGGCTTAGATTCGTGGCTACGCACACCACTCCTCGTAACCTTCCGGCACTGGGCAGGAGTCAGCCCCTATACTTCCGCTTTCGCGTTCGCAGAGACCTGTGTTTTTGGTAAACAGTCGCTTGAGCCGATTTCTTGCAACCTTCTCACCACCGCTCCGAAGAGCGACAGCTACGCAGGCACCCCTTCTTCCAAAGGTACGGGGTTAATTTGCCGAGTTCCTTAACAGAGGGTCGCTCGATCACCTGGGGAGATTTCCCCCTGCCTACCAGTGTCGGTTTGCGGTACGGGCGGAACAATTTCTGGCGAGAGGCTTTTCTTGACGGCCTGGGGACCAATGACTTCCGCACCCTCGCGGGCGCTCGGCCTCCGTGTTACGCATCTGTGTCCGGGATTTTCCTCGGTCACGCGCTTCAGCAGAGGCACCGATCCTGTCCATTCGATCGGCTCACCTTCCCTACCGCGTCCCCCCATTGCTCATAACGAAATGTTCCGGTGCAGGATTCTCTGACCTGCTTTCCATCGCCTACGGCATGACGCCCTCGGCTTAGGGCCCGACTCACCCTGGGACGATTGACGTTGCCCAGGAACCCTCAGGCATTCGGTGTGTCTGGTTCTCGCAGACATTGCGCTACTCATTCCGGCATTCTCACTTCTCTTGCCTCCACCAGTCCTTGCGGTCTGGCTTCTCAGGCGTCGAGAACGCTCCCCTACCAATATAGGTAGTCCTATATTCCACGGCTTCGGTACGATGCTTAAGCCTCGATACGTTGTCGGTGCCATTGCACTCGACCAGTGAGCTATTACGCACTCTTTAAATGGTGGCTGCTTCTAAGCCAACATCCTGGCTGTTTGGGCGCATTGACCCCCTTTGACACTGAGCATCGATTTGGAGACCTTAGCCGATGGTCTGGGCTGTTTCCCTTTTGACGACGAAGCTTAGCCCCCGCCGTCTCACTCACCTGGATCCTGTCCTGGCATTCGGAGTTTAAGTAGGGTTGGTAACCCGCACAGGGCCCCTAGCCTATCTAGTGCTCTACCTCCAGGATAGTCGTGTCAGGTGGCTGTACCTCAATACATTTCGGGGAGAACCAGCTATCTCCGTGTTCGATTAGCATTTCACCCCTACCCACAAGTCATCCCCCAGTTTTGCAACACTGGTGGGTTCGAGCCTCGACGGACTGTTACATCCGCTTCACTCTGCTCATGGGTAGCTCACACGGTTTCGGGTCGCATCGCCGCTACATACACGCCTATTTGAGACTCGGTTGCCCTCTGGCTCCCCAGCTTTAGCGCTGGTTAACCTGCAACGTGCGATGCACTCGCCGGATCATTCTACAAAAGGCACGCCATCAGCCCTTAGTCTCTCATGAGACAGTGGCCTCTGACTGCTTGTGAGTACGTGGTTTCAGGGACTCTTTCATCCCCCTCTCGGGGTACTTTTCACCTTTCCCTCACGGTACTTGTTCGCTATCGGTCGCTGAAGTTCTTTAGCCTTGGAGGGTGGTCCCCCCAGCTTCCCACAAGATTGCACGTGTCTCGTGGTACTCAGGATACTTCTCACAGCCATTCTCTCGTCCTCTACGGGACTCTCACCCCCTCTGGTGGCACGTTCCAATGCCTTCGAGTAAGAAAATGTCTGCTGATAGAAGTCCTACAACCCCGCCTATTCCAAGGAATAGATGGTTTGGGCTCGTCCCGGTTCGCTCGCCACTACTACGGGAATCTCGGTTGATTTCTCTTACGCAGGCTACTGAGATGTTTCAGTTCACCCACGATCCTCCATATCGCCTATGTGTTCAGCGATAGGTCTCCAGACATGACTCTGGAGGGGTTGCCCCATTCGGATTCTCAGGGCTCATCGCTTGGATGCAGCTCCCCCTGAATGTTTCGCCGGTCTCCGCGTCCTTCATCGGTCTTCAGCGCCAAGGCATCCACCTCGTACTCTGTTTCGCTTGTTCTGCCTTGTCTGCTTCTTGCTTGTTGGTTCGTTACCCTTGTTGTATGGGATCTCGGTCTTCTTTCTTCACTGTCACGAGCTCGATATGACTCACGCCACGGTTGAACACTTACATGCCAACGTGCTCGCTCAGCAAAATTGAAGGATACTTCTTTGGTTGTTCAGGTACAATGCGGGCTTCGGATCTGGAATAAACCAGCGGCCGAACCGCTCAAGAGTGGAAGCAGGGTATCAACGGACAGGTCGTTCCTGTTCGACCTGAGAGTGCACTACCTCGAAGGGTAGTGATGACTCCCTAGAAAGGAGGTGATCCAGCCGCACCTTCCGGTACAGCTACCTTGTTACGACTTCACCCCAATCACCGACCCCACCCTCGACGCCTGCCTCTCCGAAGAGTTAGCCTGGCGGCTTCAGGTGTTGCCGACTTTCGTGGTGTGACGGGCGGTGTGTACAAGACCCGGGAACGTATTCACCGTAGTGTGCTGACCTACGGTTACTAGCAACTCCACCTTCATGCAGGCGAGTTTCAGCCTGCAATCTGAACTGAGACCAGGTTTTTGAGCTTGGCTCCCCCTCGCGGGTTGGCATCCCTTTGTTACTGGCCATTGTAGCGTGTGTGTCGCCCAAGTCGTAAGGGCCGTGCTGACTTGACGTCATCCCCGCCTTCCTCCCTTACGGGCAGTTCCGCCTAGAAGTTGTAATAGGCAGTAGGGGTTGCGCTCGTTGCGGGACTTAACCCAACATCTCACGACACGAGCTGACGACAGCCATGCAGCACCTGTGCAAATGTCCCGAAGGAACAGCGCATTACCGCTGGTGCATCTGCATGTCAAGACTTGGTAAGGTTCTTCGCGTTGCATCGAATTAAACCACACGCTCCGCTGCTTGTGCGGGTCCCCGTCAATTCCTTTGAGTTTTAATCTTGCGACCGTACTCCCCAGGCGGACCACTTATTGCGTTTGCGACGGCACGGAAGGGGTCGATACCTCCCACACCTAGTGGTCATCGTTTACGGCTAGGACTACCAGGGTATCTAATCCTGTTCGCTCCCCTAGCTTTCGCACCTGAGCGTCAGATGCTTCCCAGGACACTGCCTTCGCCATTGGTGTTCCTCCGGATCTCTACGCATTTCACCACTCCACCCGGAATTCCGTGTCCCTCTGAAGCCCTCAAGTCTCGCCGTTTCCGAAGACCTTTCCCAGTTGAGCCGGGAACTGTCACTCCAGACGTACGAAACCGCCTGCGTGCGCTTTACGCCCAGTAACTCCGGACAACGCTCGCCCCCTACGTATTACCGCGGCTGCTGGCACGTAGTTAGCCGGGGCTTGTTCCTGAGGTACCGTCCTTACTCGTCCCTCAGAAAAGCAGTTTACACTCCGAAAAGCGTCCTCCTGCACGCGGCGTTGCTCGTTCAGGGTTGCCCCCATTGACGAAAATTCCTCACTGCTGCCCCCCGTAGGAGTCTGGGCCGTTCTCAATCCCAGTGTGGCTGACCATCCTCTCAGACCAGCTACCGATCGTGGCCTTGGTGAGCTCTTACCTCACCAACAAGCTAATCGGCCACAGGCCCATCCCAAGGCGCCCTTGCGAGCTTTGTTTCTCTTGCGAGAAGCATATGCGGTATTGTCGGCGATTTCTCGCCGGTATTCCTCACCTCGGGGCAGGTACCCATGTGTTACTCACCCGTCCGCCACTCCCTCTCTTGCGAGAGAGCGTTCGACTTGCATGTGTTAGGCACGCCGCCAGCGTTTATCCTGAGCCAGGATCAAACTCGCCATTCAAATGTGAATGTATCTTTCTACATCACTGCTACACAGCGATGGAGTAAGCATTGGAAGTTTGCGTCCAGGCTAGAAGCACGTTGTCGTTACTTCATTGCTTTGTTCGCAGAATTGACAGGAACGGTGTTCTCCGCGATTGAGAGATGCTCAATCAACGAAGTTCCGTTGTACTTCTGCATTCCACTCTTCAGTTGTTCAGGGTGCTCTGGTTCGTTCTTCTTTTTGTTGAACCGCAACCCGGCAGGCCTCGTGGGCTTGCGCTTGTGCTTGGTGTCGCTCCGGCGCTCGCGGTGTCCGTGTTCGCCGTTGACAGGTGTCATTATCGCATACGCTTTGCGCTTTGTCAAGTACTTTTCTGACTTCTTTTTGCGACCGCTGAAAACTCGTTTTTAGTCGCTCAAGGCCTGGTCAGGGACCCTCTCTGCATCCTGTCAGAGACAGCACAAAAAGCACGCTCGCTCTTCTTGGAGAGAACGTGTCATGCAGCGGGGGAAGTACCCGTGGCGAGCCACCTTAGCGTGGCACCTGGGCATCTGCGAGCCTGCACTTCAAAAGCGAGGTACAGACGCCGGGTAAATCGGACAGGAGCACCGATCAAACCGGTGATTGTCGCTGTTTACCATGTGTTGGAGCGAAGTGCATTATCCCACAGCCACTCGACACTGTCAAGCTGTGCAAATAGACCCACCCATATGGGTAATGTCCCCAGCCCAGTAGCCGCGTACGCAAGTAGCGGGCTACTGGGCTGGGGGGCGTTAGTCCATGCAAGCATGGACCCTACATGGGGTTTGTGCGCGTGCCATCATCAATGCATGGCCCTCTTTTCAAAAAGAGATGGCTTGTTCCTCTTTCACGGTGACAAACCAGCCATTGAGCAGTGAGTTATGGTGGGCAATAATTTGAGGGGCTGTAATTTCACCTCTTTGCCAGGTACTATGGCCATCTTTAACCAGTGTGACATCATAATCCCGGCTACAAGCCTCCCGGCAGATTGTGTCAACACATAGTTCCGTTTGGATGCCAGCAATAACGAGCTTTTGGATCTGGTGGCTGGCCAGATACTCATCAAGTGGAGTTTGATAAAAAGAGGAGGACATATGCTTCTGGATAATGGTGTCTTGTGGGTCCGGTGCAAGAGCAGGATGGATCTGCCAGCCTGCGCTCCCCACTTCCATAGGATGTCCCTGGCGCTGACTGCCATGTTGGATGTAGATAATGGGTATCTGGGCGGAGCGCGCCTTTTCGCGGAGACGAGCAATTGTTGCCAGCAATTGTTCACCCTGATACACAGGGTTCTCAGGCGAGAACATGTTGACCTGGACATCGACAATGATAAGCGCGGTATCAGTATTTTCCATAAAGCATCCTTCCATGAATAATTTAAAGCATACATATCATAATATCGAAAATACGACAACGTTAGATGAAGTATATATGTGACCGGAACCATATTCTGGCAAAAACGACACAATATGCTTCCAAAATGGATGAAGATGGTACGTCAGTTTAGCTCTCTGTTGAATGTGATGTTAAAGTCTGCAATATCAAGTTGGTGCCATGATTGGTGTGGCTTCAGAAATACACAAAGTCGTCTCTGATAAAGCTCATCATGCACCCGACCTGATGGAGTCATTCCCAGGTTCCCACTTCTTTCAGGAGCGAAGAGGCGAGCCTCGAACAGCGCAGGGCTATTTCCTTCGGAGGATCTCCCAGGCCCTCCTCAAACCAGCGGGTTATGACCTCGATTACCAGCGTGGCAGCAAGCGAAGGGGCAAGCCTGTCGTAGGTCCTGGCTACGCGTTTCCCGTTCTGCACACACGAGGATGGTTGCTGTACGCGTACACACATCGCTTCTCTCAGAGAGGTGTGCATTTTCACCACAAGCCATGAAATGCTCTTGCTGGCAAACAGCACGCGATAGAGTGGCTCGTATTCTACAAAATGCTCGAAGAACTTCACCCAGGGTTCTGGTAACGTTTGCGGTTCCTGGGAGCCTCGGACAACACGAGGATGAGCGCTCAGATTGTTCATCATAGTACGCACAGCCTCCTCAAAGAGCCCTTCGACCAGATCATATTTATCCCGATAATAGCGATAGAAGCCAGCTCGACTCACCATCGCACGGCCAGTGATTTCTCCCACCGTGAGAGCATCAAAACCACGCTCTTCGACGAGTTCCATCAAGGCCGTCCGCAGAAGCTTGCGCATGCGTAAAACATGCAAATTGTGAGCAAATTGAGTCATTTTGCGCTCCTTGTCTCAGCTTGCGACATCTGATCCCGATTGTTTCTTGCCTCTCACCCGTGGTCAGACTACACTGCGAGGAGAACAAAGGATCATTTCCATCCTGTCATACACCTGTGTTATTGTCAATCAGAGATCTCAGTGATCTTGAAAGGAGTTCGATCATGTCTCCCCTCAATCTTTCTATCGATGAGCTGCTCACCACCACCCGCACCGTGCGCAAACGCCTGGACTTGACGCGCCCGGTAGAAGCAGAGGTCATTGCCCAATGTCTCCAACTTGCGGTGCAAGCTCCAACCGCAGGCGTAGGACAGAATTGGCACTTTCTCGTGATCACCGAACCGGCCCAGCGCAAGGACCTGGCGGAACTCTATCGCAAAGGATGGGAAACCAATAGGGAGTTCATCGAGGAGCACACCGCCGCTGCTCTCGCTGGGGATCAGGCAGCCATGTATACCAGAGTAGGCGCTTCGGCACACTACCTACTTAAACATCTGCACGAGGTCCCTGTCCATGTCATTCCCTGCATCGAGGGCCGCAGCGAGAATCTCCCAGTCATCCAACAAGCAGGTCTGTGGGGTTCGATTATGCCAGCCACCTGGAGCTTTATGTTAGCCGCACGTTCGCGAGGCCTGGGTACTTCATTGACATCCTACCATCTCTTCTTTGAGCGAGAAGCAGCCGAAATACTGAGCATTCCCTACGAACAGATCATGCAAACAGCGCTTATTCCTGTTGCCTATACCATAGGCGACACATTCAAACCTGCTGTGCGCAAGCCGCTGGACGAAGTACTGCATTGGAATCGCTGGTAAGCAAACAATACACAGTCGAACCATTTTTTTGGCTTTCGCCTGAGTCGTACACAGTCGAACGGCTCAGGCGAGTCGGAAATCGAGACGTGTGCTCACCAACACTCTCTTTCGCACGAGCCACCTGTTCTTGAATAGAAGCTCAGCCTACACTACATTGGACGGAGTGCCAAACGTAGTGCAATCTTCAATGGAACACATAAGAAGCGCATTATAGACATACTCATACAGAGTTAATCGCTCAATATCTCTTTTCTTCTTTCCTATTGCTGGTCCGAAAACAGACGACTTTACGACAACTTATGGTTCCAATTTGCACTTTGCGACATAATATGCTTCCAAAAAGCATTGAGGTCCCTCCTCTTGCTTCTTTTCGTCGAGCGTGAAAAAGACGACTCGACGACTCGTTATGGTTCCAATGCATGTCATTTTATGGTTCTAGTCACAACATATGCTGATAGCATTGTAACCTTGCAAACATATGCTATCAGCATGCTTTTGCTCTTTTCACTCAGAAAGAATCTCATGTATCATTTTGTTCAGTGCATTCTGGAGAAGGAAAAAGAAAAACATGAGAATTCTTATTTTTGGCGGGACTGGTTTTCTGGGTCGTCATCTTGTTCAGGCAGCGTTAGAGCGCCAGCATACAGTAACACTCTTTAATCGTGGCCTCTCGCATCCCGAACTGTTTCCGCAGGTGGAGCAGATCCATGGTGACCGCGAGAGCGATCTCCAGTTGCTTCATGGGCGCATCTGGGATGCAGTGATTGATTCCAATGGACAAATTCCGCGCCAGGTATACGAAAGTGCTAGCTTACTAGCAGAGAGCACTAGCCACTATACCTTTATCTCTACGACTTCTGTCTACGCAGACTTTACTGTCGCGCCAATCAATGAGCTCTCACCACTCTCAAAACTCGAAGATACCGCCATTGAGACCCAAACACGGGAGACTTACGGAGCACGTAAAGCATTCTGTGAGCACTACGCAGAGCAGGCGCTACCCAACCGCGTGCTGGTTATTCGCCCAGGCCTCATCGTGGGGCCACATGACCTCACTGATCGCTTTACCTACTGGCCTCATCGTATCGCTCAAGGTGGCCCAGTTTTAGCACCCGGTAATCCAGAGCAGCCAGTTCAGTTCATAGATGCGCGTGATCTGGCGGCGTGGTGCATTGCGATGGCCGAAGCGCGCCAAACTGGTGTTTATAACGCGAAGGGACCTGGTAGTCCATTAACGATGCGTCAATTCTTGGAATGTTGCCGCCAGGTGAGTGGCAGCGACGCACAGTTTGAGTGGGTAGATGAGCAGTTTCTCCTGGAGCAAGAGGTCACGCCCTATCTTCAATTACCCCTCTGGGTACCCAGTGACATGGTTGGCTTTGCACGGGTTGATTGTAGTAAGGCAATTGCTGCGGGCCTGCGCTTTCGTCCACTTACCGAGACAATTCAGGATACTCTTGATTGGGACGCTACACGCCCAGCAAACAACGTATTGCATGCTGGCCTCGCGCCTGAACGTGAGCAACAGCTTTTACGCGCCTGGCACTTGCTATCGAAGAAACAGTGAAAAATAGTGCTATGATATGAAAGTTCTTGAGATCCTTGGAGAAGACTTCTCACACACTGTACGCTTTCATTGAGAGATTGATAGTGAGTTATGGAGCGGCTGTGGCATCAGATTCGTATTTGACGGTAGCCTCACCGGTCAGAACTTTTACTCCGTCCTGGTTGATGCAATCGGTTTGGAGGAAGACCAGGCCTTTGTCGGCACGAACTTTGGTGACCTCGACGCTCACGGTTATGGTATCGCCGATGTAGACGGGGGCGGAAAACTTCAGGGTTTGCCCCAGGTAGATGCTGCCTGGTCCCGGCAGTTCGGTGCCGATAAGCGCGGAGATCATGGAGCCAGTGAGGAAGCCGTGCGCGATGCGACGACCAAAGCGCGATTGGGCGGCGTAGGCCTCATCTAAGTGAACAGGATTCGTGTCGCCGCTCACCTCGGCGAAGCGCACAATGTCCTGGTCAGTAATGGTGCGGGTGCGGGTGACCCTGGCTCCGACGGGTGGCAGGTTGTTTTCAAGTTCTGTGGTCATGTACAGGTCTCCTTATGAAAATAAAGCTATTGATCAACGCTGCTAAAGCACGCGTCTACATATCATAATCCATATGTAGACGCGTGCTTTAGCAGCGTTGGCCTCCACGTGGCTCAATATTCGGAGTATCTTTGTGGGCTGACTGGGCCAGGCCTTGCTCGATAAAGCTCATGAGGGGTTCGAAGACTTCGGGTGGTAGGTCATGGATCTGGGCAGACTCCTCCTGGTTATCCGCAGGCCAGATGAGATAGCGCAAGGCGACGAAATGACCTATTCCCATCAGAGCATATGCCAGGGGTTCGGGTTCCATGTCTCTTACCGTTCCCTCAGACATAGCCGAGCGGAGACCACGAATGTAGCCCTGGCTGATGCCCTGGTAATACTCCTGCGCGGCCTCAGGGGCTACACGCTCCGCCTCCTGGACGATGCGATAGAGACCCCGGTGCGAGGCGACAAAGCTAAAGAAGGCCTTAAAGCCGCGCCTCTCCGTCTCCAGGCGACCTGAGGAGCCAGCCGTGGCCTGGCGCAGCGCTCCGCGCAATTGCTGGCTAAGGTCACGCACCAGCTCGGCGAAGATGTCACGTTTGGTTGGGAAATAAATATAGAACGTGCCCTGCGCCACCTTCGCACGCCGTGTGATCTCTGAGACACTGGCCTCGTAGTAACCTATCTCACCAAAAACTTCTTCGGCGACATCCAGGATACGGCGACGCGTGGCCTCGCCCCTGGCAGTGAGTGGGGTGTTCCCTTTGGCCTGCTTCTCCGCGCCTTCCTCCGGCTGCGAAGTCGTTGAGGTATGTTCTTGCATCTATCCAACTCCCCTTTACGATCTAGAACTCATCACTGTCCATAATCGCATATTCATTCTCGACTGTCTATTTTTTTTGCCCGCTTGACTTTCCTGGAGATGGTTGAGTACCATATATGAAAGGTGACTCAACTGTCATATTATAACACAAGGGGGTAATGGTGTGAGCCTGGAACAGAATGCGTCACAGGAGCAGAGCGGCTTCAGAGCGATAGAGGGCAAGGATGGAGGGAGGTCAGCTAGAATTGGGCTGGTGGCGTTCGCGACCTATTTACCTGAGCAGGTACAGGATGCGGCCTATATTGCTGAACAGAGTGGGATTCCCGAGGAGATCGTGCGCGGGAAGCTTGGGATTGAGCAGAAGCGGCGTGCGAGCTATGAAGATCAGACCTCGGTTATGGCGGTAAGGGCGGCGCAGAGGGTATTGGAACTGGCGACACTTGAGCCGGGGGAGATCGACCTGGTGCTTTATTCGGGAAGCATGCACAAGGATTTCTATGTCTGGTCGGCGGCAAATCGCATTCAGCACCTGCTGGGGGCCAAAAACGCCTACGCCTTTGAGTTGGCGGCTCTCTGCACAACAAACGTGCTGGCGCTCAAGGTTGCACGCGACTTGATGCGTTCGGATACGCGGCTGCGCACGGTCTTGATCTGTGGTGGGCATCGGACGGCGGATCTGATCGATTTTCGCGAGGCCTCCAGTCGCTTTCTCTTCAATCTCTCAGATGGAGGGAGCGCGATGCTGCTGAAGCGCGATTATGCGCTGAACCAGGTGCTGGACTCGGCCTTTATCACGGATGGCTCGCTGGCGGAGGATGTAATTATTCCCGCGGGCGGGACGAGGCATCCAACCTCGCGCGAGACATTGGAGCAGGGATTGCATACCTTTCATGTTCCAGATACTGAGCACTTGCGCCAGGGGCTGGACCTTATTTCAGAGCAGCGTTTTGTGCAGGTTGTAAGTGACGCTGTAGAGCGCAGTGGGTACCAGGTGGAGGATATTGATCTGCTCGCGATCAATCATATGAAGCCCTCGATGCATCGCCGCATCCTCTCCATGCTTCATCTCAGTGAAGAGCAGTCAATCTATCTCTCGGATTATGGCCATATTGGCGCGCCCGACCAGGTTTTGACCCTGGAACTGGCGCAACAACGCGATATGCTTCGCCCTGGGCAACTGGTCGTCCTGGCGAGCGCGGGCCTGGGCTTTACCTGGGGCGCGACGGCGTTGCGCTGGGGCTAGCCTGAGCACAGAAAGTGAGTTTTAAAGCAGCAATTTATTCTAGTTGTGTTTCAATCGATTTTCATGCATACTTGTTAGCAGAGAACGCAGAGAGGCGATGTGCAACATGACATTCATCAATGTTGGCGAATGGCTTGAGCGCCGTGAACAACTGACGCCAGACAAAGTCGGTCTGGTAGATGGCGAGACGACCTCCAAACATAGGCGACTGACATATCGTATACTCAACCAGCGCGCACGCGCCCTGGCGGCTGTGTTTCAGGAAGAATACGCCGTGCAGCAGGGCGAACGCGTGGCGATCCTGGCGCAGAACGCGCCAGAATACCTGGATGCCTTTTTCGCGTGCGCCCTCATCGGCGCGATCCTCGTTCCCCTAAACGTACGCCTGACAATTAACGAACTGACAACGATCCTCATAGACTGCGAGCCGCGCTTGTTGCTGCATGACGCGACCTTCCAGCAGCAGTCCCAGACTATCGTGACAGTCCTGGGACAGCAGAGCTCACCCGCACCCCAGTTACGCGCACTCGCAAGCTTTCCCGGCGCTGATGCGCAACTCGCGGAGCGTGCCAGGCCCTTCCAGAGCCAGGATGGTGAGGAGATAGCCCTGATTCTCTATACCTCGGGGACCACGGGTACACCCAAGGGGGCCATGCTATCGCACCGCATGCTGACCTGGAACGCGATCAACACGCAGATTAGCTGGGGCGTACGTGAGAACGACATTACGCCAACCTTCGCACCCTTCTTTCACGCGGGCGGTCTGAACGTGCTAACCACGCCACTTTACCACTGCGGCGGCACGGTAGTGCTCCTGCGCAACTCAACGCCTGAAGCCATTCTGGGAACCATTGAGCGGGAGCGCTGCACGATTGTCTTTGCCGTGCCGACCGTCTTCCAGATGATGCAGCATCACAAGGCCTTCGCTACAAGTGATCTCTCCTCGCTCCGCTTCTGTGTCACAGGTGGCTCCTCGTGTCCACTCCCAGTGATTGAGGGCTATGCCGCGCGGGGCCTGGTTTTTCGCCAGGGCTATGGCCTGACAGAGGTTGGTGTCAATTGCTTTAGCCTGGCCCCCAAGGATGCTCTGCGCAAGGCGGGCTCGGTAGGGCAGCCCGTTTTTCATTCACGGGCGCGCATTGTGGATGAAGAGGGGCACGATGTTTCCACGGGGCGCGAGGGCGAGCTGCTACTGGCAGGTCCCCATGTCTGCTCAGGCTACTGGCGGCGTTCCGAAGCCACGGCGGAGGCGCGTTTAGATGAGTGGTGGCGCACTGGAGACCTTGTACGCCAGGACGAGGAGGGCTATTACTACATCGTGGGACGCAAGAAGGATATGCTGATCTCGGGCGGCGAAAACGTGTATTTAGCCGAGGTCGAACAGGTCCTGGCGCGGCATCCCGCTATCTACGAGGTCGCGGTCATTCCCCGACCAGATCCCAAGTGGGGCGAAGTTGGCCTGGCCGTGATCGTACCCCGCGAGCAGGCGGAGCTTACGCCAGAAGAGATCATAGCCTACTGTGACGACAAACTGGCACGCTATAAGATTCCGCGCGCATTTATGTTTACTGATGCGTTGCCCCGCAACGCCATGGGCAAGGTCATGAAGGCACAGTTGCGTACACAATTCGTAATGGAGGGATAATCAGATGACGACATCGCTTTTGCTGGACGGAATTAGCCAGCGCACGCTTCAAACAAGTCGGCTCACAATGGCATATTTGACCACGGGACAGGGGGCGACGCCTGTGGTCCTGGTGCATGGTAACTGTTCGTCCTCACTCTTCTTTCAGGACTTCATGCTGGCCCTGGCGGCCACGGGAAGCTACACAGTCTACGCGCCAGATATGCGCGGCTATGGTGAGAGCGAGACGCTACCCGTCGACGCCACGCGTGGGGTACGCGACTACTCCGATGACCTCGCCGCCTTTGTCCAGGCGCTCAACCTGCCTCCCTTCCATCTCCTGGGCTGGTCGCTGGGTGGAAATATCATCATGCAGTACGCCATCGACTATCCAGGCACGGCGCGCACGCTCCTGCTGGAGGCGAGCGGCTCGCCCTATGGCTTTGGAGGCTCTAAAGACGCTGCAGGCACGCCAACCTGGCTGGATAGCGCGGGCAGCGGCGGGGGCACCGTCAACGCCGATTTCGTCAAGAGCCTGCAGAGTGGCGATCGTGGCAGCGGCCCCACCTCGTCACGCACCACGATGAACGCCTTCTATTTTAAGCCCCCCTTCCAGGTATCATCCGAGCGCGAGGAGATCTATGTAAGCGCGATCCTCTCGACGAAGGTCACACCCGGCAACTATCCCGGCGATATGCTTCCCTCCGAGAACTGGCCTGGTATCGCCCCCGGCAAGCAAGGCGTCAACAACGCCCTGGCGCCTAAATACCTGAATCAGAGCGCCCTGGTCGATATCGCAGACAAACCGCCTATCCTCTGGTTTCATGGCGCGGATGACCAGATCGTCTCCGACACTTCCATGTTCGATATCGGCTTCCTGGGACAACTGGGTGTCATTCCTGGCTGGCCCGGCGCGCAGATCTATCCTCCCCAACCGATGAAGACGCAGATCCGCACGCTGCTAGAGAGCTACCAGGCTAACGGCGGCAATTACCAGGAACACGTACTACCCGAGTGCGGCCACTCACCCCACATCGAGAAGCAGGACGAGGTACTCAAGCTCTGCACTGAGTTTATGGACGCGCTTTAATGTGAGTAGCCGCGTACGCCAGGAGCGGGCCCGCTCCTGGCGTACGCGGCTACTGCTGTTCCGGAGAGGAGCGTTCAGGTTTCCAGGCGGCGCTGGGGAGTTTGCCGCCAAAGCCTCTCTTGCCAGCCACAATCTCAGTATAAAGAAATGTGAGAGCAATAAAGAGGTAAACACAGATAAGTTCATGGAATCCCTCCAGGTTGAAACAAAAATAGGCAAAGTTTCCAGGGATATGCGACGAAGACGCTTCTTAAGCGGGTGCTTTACTTGCGGCTCCGTCGCACACTTCCTCATCGAGGGGTAAGGGATATGTTTGTGCTACTCTGGCAGGTGGGCGATGGCTTCGATTTCGAGCAGGAATTCCTCGCGAGCCAGCCTGCGAACCTCGACCAAGGTCATGGCGGGCGGGTTCTGGGTATTGATGTAGCGGTCGCGTACTTCGCGGAGAGTGAGAATTTGAGACATGTCCACAACGTACATGTTCAGTTTGACCACACTGGTGAAGTCGGCTTCAACGGCGGCAAGCGCGGCCTTGAGGTTTTCAAAGACCTGCTGAGCCTGGGCATGAAAGTCATTTAGACCAATGATCTCGCCGGATGGGTTAAGGGCGATCTGGCCAGAGATAAAGATGGTCCGCCCTCGTTTGACCTCGACAACATGGGTATAGCCTGGCGTTGGCGGGAGCGTTGAGGGTTGAATGAAACGTATATTTGTGGGTTGGTTATCCACGGTTTTTCCTTTCTGCTGAACCAAAAGAGCCTGGAGGTGTAGCTCACACGTAACCTCGTAGGCGATCAGAGCTGTGGAAAGCTTTTACAAAGGCTTCCCACAGCTCTCTCATGAAGACGATTTGAAGGTATTAGTAGTTACATCGTTGTCCAGCCAACCACATCGGCAAATAGTCCATCTCCATAAGTGGCGAAGGGTGTGGGCGTACCACTGCTGGTCTTACCAAAGACCAGTTGGCCGCTAGTTACTGGCTGGGTGCGTATAGCGAGCGCATACATATCGCCAGCGCGCGAGCCATGAGACGTCGCAGAAGTGCAGTTACTGATCGGAGCCGTACTCTGGTTAGCAGTGGTGAGCCGTTGCGCTAAGGTCCCATCGCCATTCATAATCCAAACTCCGTTGTGCGAGGTATCAGAGGGGCCTGGATGCTGCTGAAAGTTCATGATACTGACTAACAACTGATGGTCGTTAATTGGACAGGCTTCAGTCACGTTATATTGTGTACTATGCCAGATCGTCTGCGAAGTACCACCTGTAGCTGGCATAGAAACCACTGAGCTGGGAGGCGAGCAACTATATTGATCACAACCATTGTAATCAATGTACAGTTTAGAGCTATCGCTCGCCAAACCGTTAAAGGGGCCATCTAAAATAGTAGTAAGATTGTTTTCATGTTGATTGGTCCCTTTGGTGATATCTAGCAAGTAAACGTTCTTTTTGCCTTGCCCATGACCCTCGATGCCATACATATAAATATGTGTATTATCAGCCCAGGAACTAAATCCAGTTATGCTCCAATCGAGAGGATTGGAGGTAGGGACAAATATACTTTGGATCTGGCCAGTAGAAGTACTCAATAACAGCACGGCTGTGTTTCCATTGGGATCGGAAGCGCCACTAGAGGATGTACTGCCAAGGAAGACAATTGATTGCTGGTCAGGAGACCATTTAATATATGGAAGATCTGTAACACCTCTAGTAGTGCAATAGAGTGTTTGCAGGTCTTGCCCATCTACACGGACAACCTGCATCTTGATGTCCCACATCGAGCCATGCTGATCTGTGGTTGCGCTTTTTGAGGCTGAGGTGAAGAATATCCATTGACCATCGTTTGAAACTTGTGCATTGTCAATCCTTGCACCTGGGATATTCACAACCACAGTCTTGCTATCGGTTGTCACATCATAGCGTTTCAGTGCGCCCGCGAGAGGATCAGCATTACCGCCATTAGAGGTGTCCTGATTGGTTGAGTAGATAATGGTAGGGTGGTTGCCCAATGTAAGCGGCTCCGTCACCATCGCACGTGCAGTGCCAGCCGCCGGACAACTCGTCTGTGGTGCTGGTTTAGTTGTAGGCGTGGTTGTGTGATTCGGGCCAACTGTATGCGTGCTTACTGTCTGGGATGAGATAGAATTAAGCGACTGAGTAGATTCACAAGCTGACAACACACAAACAAGACAACCAAGAAAGACAAGCCACCAACGTTTGTGAAGCCTATAAATTGACATATGCACTCCTCAAATAAGAAATAGCGACGCAGAGAAATACGCGAATATCTACTCCTGCGCCTGAAAGCCATTATAGCAGAGTTTAAAAGAAAAAAGAGCAGTAGGCTAAAATCAGCCTATTCCTGACAGGTATTGACAGGTTTTAGTGCTATATTAGATAACACAGCAAGCAAGGAAAAATCCAAGCAAGCTTGGACCCTACAATTTTCTAGTTGCAAACTCATACAAAAAGGGAGAATAGAATGGCTGTGGATAGCAAGTCAGGAAATGATATGGAGCATAAGAGCAATATACGGATTGAGCCGTGGGGTGAGGGCGACCTGCCGCTGTTGAAGAAGTTGCTAGGTGACCCGGCGATGACCGAGCACCTCGGTGGACCTGAGAGCGATGAGCAACTAATCAAACGCCAGGCTCGCTATGAGAAGCTAGTGGAGTCCGGCAAGGGGCGGATGTTTAAGGTTGTGCTTCAGGAGACGGGTGAGGCAGTCGGATCGGTCGGCTACTGGGATAGTAGCCATAATGGCGAAGAGATCTATGAGATGGGCTGGTCGGTGCTTCCCGGTTTCCAAGGCCGGGGCATCGCGGGAAAGGGCGCTGCCCTGGTCATCGCGGCAGCCAGAGCGGACGGCAAGCACCGCTTTCTGCACGCCTTCCCCTCTGTGGAAAATCCGCCATCGAACGCACTCTGCCGCAAGCTGGGCTTCACCCTGGTCGAAGAGTGCGAATTCGAGTACCCCAAGGGCCACTTTATGCGCTGTAATGATTGGTGCTTAGATCTTTTGTGAAGGAGTTCGCATGCCCATATTTATCCCGGGAGTTGAGTTGAGCCGTCGCTTCTATGAGGAGATCGTGCATCCCTTGCTCGTAGAGGCTTATCCCGAGCTGGCATATGCCGCCGCCCTGATTGGGCCGGGGAGCGAGGTGCTGGGTTTCGATAGCGAGATGTCTATGGATCACGATTGGGGTCCACGCCTCTTTATTTATGGGTGACGAGCTGGGTTCGGCGCTCATCGCCTCGCGCCTCGTTCGCGATGTGATGAACCTGTGCTTCTTGATGGAGAGGCAGTACGCCCCCTATGCCAAGTGTTTTGGCACAGGCTTCCAACGGCTGCGCTGTGCCGGGGAGATCTGCCCTTTGCTCAGGCGGGCGCAACAGGCCGCGAGCTGGCAGGAACGCATGGACGCCCTCGCCGACGCCTATGAGGTCCTGGCACGCATGCAGAACGCGCTCGGTGTAAGCAAGGTCCTGCCCGAGGTCGCCTCCAGCTTCTATGACCGCCCCTTCCGGGCCATCCACGGCGAGCTATTCGCCCAGGCGCTGCGAGAAGAGATTACCGATCCCGATGTGCAGCGTATCGCCGGGCGACGCTTGATAGGAAGCCTGAGCCAGTGGAGCGATAGTACAGATATGGAAGGTATAGAGCGCGAGCGGTTACGCGGACTATATGAATAGCCCGACGCGTGCTTTAGCAGCGTCGGGCATCAACTCTAGTGGGCGGTCCAGCCACAGTCGATGGTCTGGGCGCTGCCGGTGATGCCGCTAGCGGCGTCGCTACAGAGGAAGAGAGCGAGCTGGGCCACCTCGCTGGGTTCGAGCAGACGTTTGATCGCGCCCTCGGCGGCCATGACCTTCTCGACGACCTCCTCTTCGGGAATATTGTGGATGCGAGCCTGGTCGGCGATCTGCTTCTCGACGAGGGGCGTGCGCACATAGGAGGGACAGATGGCGTTGCAAGTCACACCATGCTCAGCCGCCTCCAGGGCGGTGACGCGCGTCAGGCCGAGAAGACCGTGCTTGGCACTTACATAGGCAGACTTGTATGCAGAAGCCCTGAGCGAATGCACGGAGCCAATATTGAGGATACGGCCCCATTTGTGCTCATACATGGAGGGTAGCACAGCTTTGGTGAGGAGGAAGGGCGAGGTGAGCATGATGTCGATGATCAGGCGCCACTTCTCCTCCGAAAACTCGGTGATGGGCGAGACATGCTGAATGCCCGCGTTATTGACCAGGATATCGATGTGCTCCTCAGTCTTCAAAATCTCGTCGATGAGGCGCTCAATCTCGATGCCCTTCGACATATCGGCGGCCAGGAAACGCGCGCCGGGAATTTCCGTGGCTGCGGCCTCGCCACGCTCTATATCAATATCAGTCAATGTAACGCGCGCGCCCTGTTCGGCGAACACACGGGCAATTGCCAGGCCGATCCCTGATGCGGCACCGGTAACCAGGGCAACCTTTCCTTCTAAGCCTGTCATAGCATAGACTCCTTTGAAAAATAGCTTAGCCTCCGAGATAGAGTTGCTGGATGGCGGCACTGGAGGCTAGTTCTCGCGTTGTGCCTTCCATGGCGATGGTCCCTCCGCGAAGGACGTAGGCCTTGCGTGCGATACGCAGGGCGCGGCGAGCATTCTGCTCTACCAGTATGATAGTCAATCCTTCGTCGACATTCAAGCGGGCGATGACGTCGAAGACGGTATCCACGACGACTGGGGCCAGGCCAAGCGAAGGCTCGTCGAGCAGGAGCACACGCGGATGGGCCATGAGAGCACGTCCGATGGCGACCATCTGTCCCTCGCCGCCGCTGAGGCTGGCGGCATAGGCATGCAGGCGCTCTTTCAGGCGCGGAAAGTACTTGAGCACGCGCTCCAGAGTCTCCTCGCGCTCCTGGCGCGATGCACGTGTGAAGGCTCCCATCAAGAGATTCTCGTACACGGTAAGCGAGGGGAAGAGTTCGCGTCCCTCAGGAACAAGGGCCAGACCTTTTTTCACACGTCGCTCAGGACTCCAGCTTTCGAGCTGCTGTCCCTGCAATGCAACTGTCCCCTGGCGCGACTTGATCAGTCCGGTGAGCACGCGCATGAGTGTGGTCTTACCTGCACCATTGGCGCCGAGGATAGTCACAATCTCGCGCTCAGGAACCACGAAAGAGACGTCATGCAGGACATCCGCCGCGCCATAGCCAGCGCTTACATGCTCTACTTTTAACACGTTGAATCCTCCTTTCGCGCCTCTTGCTCCTCGGAGATACTGGTCGCTTCATGCACAGCGCTGCGCACAACTTCTGGCTCCTCAAGCGCCTCGCGGCCCAGGTAGGCCTCCAGCACGGCGGGGTCGGAGAGGACTGTGCGCGCCTCGCCCTCTGCCAGCTTGCGCCCATAGTCAAGCACGCAGACGCGATCAGCTACGGCCTGCACCAGGCTCATGTTATGCTCGATCAGGAGCAGGGTCGTACCAAGCTCTTTGCGCCAGGTACGCAGATTTTGCGCCATGGCCTCGACATCCTGATGCGTGATGCCTGCGGCTGGCTCGTCGAGCAATACCAGGCGTGGACGGAGCACCAGCGCCCGCGCTACCCCTACAAGCTTCTGAATGCCATGTGGGAGGACGCTTACCCTGGTATCGGCGTACTCCTCCAGCCCGAGCAGAATCAGGGTATCACGAGCACGCGTACGGGCCTTGCGATCCTCACGCGGAGCGCGACCAAAGGGCAGTATTCCCTCAAAAAGACCAGAGCGCATGGCGGAGTGCTGCGCGACCAGCAGGTTCTCCAGAACCGTCATGCTGGCGAAGAGTTGTAGCTGCTGGAAGGTGCGCCCGATACCCAGGCGGATGCGGCGGTCTCGTCCCAGCGGCAAGAGCGAGGTACCCGCGAAGGTGATCGAGCCAGCCACCGGGCGGACAAAGCCGCTGATACAGTTCAGCACGGTCGTCTTGCCCGCACCATTAGGTCCAACCAGGGCGTAGATCTCTCCCTGCTCGACCGTCAGCGAAAACTCGGAGAGGGCGAGCAGGCCGCCAAATCGCACGCTCAAATCGCGAATCTCCAGTAGAGGCCCGTTCTGTGCAGTCGTCATGCCTGCCCTCCTCTCGTATCACGTCTCCCCTGGAAACGCTCTACCAGGCCACTCAAGCCGTGGGGGAAGAAGATCAGGGCCAGCAGCAGGAGCAGGCCATAAATGCCTGTCGTCAGGGTCGCAACCTGGATCTGCATACTGCCCATAACCAGGGGATTGGGCAACTGGCCCAGGAGCAGGGGTAGGAAGCCGACGAAGAGCGCACCCAGCACCGAACCAACAATCGAGCCCAGACCGCCTACTACAATCATCGCCAGGAAGGCAATCGTCTGATCAGAACTGGACATCGAAGAACTGGCGGTCGTGGCCCAGGTTGCATAGAACGCGCCCGCCAGCCCGGTCAGCACGGCGCTCACGACAAAGGCCAGGAGTTTATAGCGTGTGATATTAACGCCAAAGGCCTCGGCGGCGGCCTCGTCGTCGCGAATGGCGATCCAGGCCCGCCCCACTCGCGAGCGCAGCAAGTAGAAACTCAGGAAGAGCAACAGCGTAACCACGGCCATAATCAGGAAATAGAGCGCGCGGTCATCACTTAGCCAGAGAGGGATCGTATTGAGATCGTAGTTCTGGCGGCCCGCGGCCTTGTCCCATAGATCGAGGAGTGAGCCTGTGATTAGCACCAGTCCCAGGGTCGCCACGGCGAGGTGCGCACCCGAGATACGCAGTGCGGGCCCCCCAATGATTACCCCCAGAATAGCCGACGCGGCCATGGCTATAAGAATTCCCAGCCAGAAGGGCCAGTTGAGATCGTTCGTCGTCCAGGCTAGCATATAGGCGCCAACGCCAAAGAAGGCCGCGTTACCCAGTGAGGGCTGGGCGGCATAGCCTGTCAGCACATTCTGGGCCAGGGCCGCGATGACGAAGATGCCAATCAGACTCACGCGATGCAGCTCAAAGTTGGCACTGCCGCCAAAGAGCCCATCATAGAGTGTGGGGAGCAGCAGGAGAAATAGCAAGAGACAGGCGCTGGCTATCCAGCCGCGCATGCGCCCCGAGAAGCGCCCGGTTGTCTCTGTCGGGACGGGTGAGAGCACGGGAGACCGACCCTCAGCACGCTTTTTCATTGCCATAGCAAAATCTTCCTTGATTGGAACGGCTATACCCTGCGCAGCAATGCGCGCCCAAGTAGCCCTTGAGGCCGTAGCAAGAGAACCAGCACAAAAGCCACGAAAATGAGCATCTCAACGATACTTCGGTCGCCAATATTCAGCGCGCCCAGCGTGTGGCCTGCGAGCAGTAGCGTTAGCAGGTTATCGACGACGCCCACTAGGATACCACCCAGCAGAGCGCCCGGTAGGCTTTCCAGGCCTCCCAGGACCGCGCCCACAAAGGCCAGCAACAGGATGGGGTCCATAAAACGCACCTCGATCAACTGCTGGCGGCTGGCCAGTAATATGCCAGCCAGGGCAGCGATAAGCGCCGCCAGCGACCAGACCAACAAGAAGATCAGGCCCACGGGGATGCCCATCAGGCGCGCCGTGGGGAGATTATCCGAGGTCGCGCGCATAGCAATGCCCAGGCTGGTGCGGGTAAGAAAGAGGTTTAGCGCGAGCACGAGCACAACAGTTACCCCCACCACAAGCAGATCGATGAGCGAGAGGTAGAGGCCACCCGGATGGAGCGCCAGGCCCTCGAAAGGCGTAGAGAAGCGCACCGGAGAGGTAAGCTGAGGCCAGATAAGCTGCGCCACGGTCTCCAGCACCAGGGCCAGGGCCAGCGTCGCGATGGCCTTGGTAAAAATGGGAGCGCGCAACACAGGACGGGCAAAGCCTCGCTCCAGAAGCGCGCCGAAGAGCAGCGAGCCGAATAGGGTCAGCAGGGCCGCCAGCCAGAAGTTCAGGTGCGCCAGTGACATAAGCGCATACATAAAGCAGGTGCAGAATGAGGCGATGGCTCCATAGGCGAAGTTAAGCACGCCCGTTGTGCGATAAATAAGCACGATGCCCAGGGCTAGCAGACCATACAGGCAGCCCGTGACCAGCCCGGAGATGAGAACCTGGACCAACGCAAGCATGGATGGTGTTCTCCTTTTACGGTAATCTCAAATCAATCCCTTTATACCCACTTCATCCCTTGACACAATTATCATTTATCTGTTATATGATACATGACTCAAGTGTCATGTTTATAGTAATGTATCTTTTTCTCTGGCTGACGTCAAGTGTATTGAGGCGTATCCCACAAAGAGTGTGGGGGAGATCAAAGAGGAGGAACCAGGCGACATGGGCAAATTATTTTTAAAAAGAGCATCATACCTGGGCAGACGCAGATGGTATGCCGCTCTGGGGCTGGCGACCATGCTTCTATTGATTTTGTCCGCGTGCGGCGGTAGTAGCGCGGCGGCAGGTGATAGCAGCAACGTTCCCGGAGTGACGAACGACACGATTACGATTGGCGGAGTACTCGACACCACGGGCGCTATTAAGGTCATCTGTCAACCTATTTTGCAGGGCGACCAGCTCTATTTCGACAAGATCAATAAGGCTGGCGGCATCAATGGGCGCAAGATCAAGTTCGTGCAGGTCAGCGATAACGGCGACACGACAAAAACACGTGACGCGGTACGCCAACTAGTTGAGCAGGACAATGTCTTTGGCATCTTCCAGGTCTGCGGCTCGGGTGCCGCCAATGTCGCCTCGGCCTATCTTGGCCCCAAGGGCATTCCCATGGTGGACCCGGTTGGCGGTGGCTCCAAGTTTATCGATGCTCAGGGCAAGACGCTGCCCTGGATGTGGATGACACAGCCCAACTACGGCGACGAGGGCCATGTCCTGGGCTACTACCTCACCAAGACGCTCAAGGCCCAGAAGGTGGCCCTGCTCTATGAAGATGATGTACTGGGTCTGCAACAGAAGACAACCCTGGGCGAATCCTTGCAGAAGTATGGTGGGCAGCTCGTGGCCTCCACCGGCTACAAGGCGACCGACACAGACTTCTCAGCGGCGATCCAGACCCTAAAGTCCGCCAACCCTGATATCATCGTACTGAACGGCCTGCCGGGACCTACCGCCAAGTTTGTTGCCGCCGCCGCGCAACAGGGCTACCGTCCCTCCCTGGGCTATCTCGCCAACTATCCCATGGCCGATAACTCCTGGGCGAAGGTGCTGGGCAAGGCGGGTGAAGGCATCTACGTCAGCGGCTATACCAGCACAAACACCCCGATTGGGCAGGAATACTTGCAGGCCACCAGCGGGGATAGTGTCTTCAGCGCCTACAAGTTCTATGGCTACATCAACGCCAAGATCTTTGTCGACGCGCTACAAAAGGCTGGCAAAGACCTGACCCGTGATAGCCTGCGCAAGGCACTTGATAGCCAGTTCAGCGGCTATGACACCGGCTTTGGTCCCTCGCTGACCTGGAGCGCCGATCACCACAGCGGCGTCAGTGACTTTATGTTCTTGCAGATCAAGAATGGCCAGCTCGCGCCCGTCAGCGACTTCATCAAGGCCTCCTCGGTCTGGCCCTGATCGCTCATACAACCATCGTCTGACGGTCCTGGATTAAGGGAGGGTATGAGTTGCGGATGTACATCCGCAACTCATACCCTCCCTTTTTGTCTGCCGTAGGATTTTGTTTAGTTGTTCAGGGTGGCAATGGCATAGCCAGGAGAGCCAACTGATACACCCCAGTCCAGGCCAGTAACAGTTCTAGAGATATCGCGAGCGCAGTCTGGCACGTTCAAAGCGAGGTCAGGGAGAGTTATCCATTCAAGGATTCGATGGATCGAGCTACCATCGCCATACTGGCATTCGCCAAACGCTTGATAATACAGGTGCGCTCGCGCCGGGACGGGTGCGCTAACAAAGATGTGCGAGCCAGAGAGCCGTAAGAATAACCTCCGCTCAGCAGGTAGCTGCGGGCTGACGTTAAGCGCCAGGGTGGGAGTGTGATGGATAAAGGCATCGTTTGTGCTTACGATATCCCCACTTCTACTGGCTAACGATGCGCTCGCCTGGAGCGTTACAGCGCCGCTCGCGGTCATGGGCAGAAAATAATGGGTCGTCACAGTCTGATGAGGCTGAACCGTGACCTCACCAAAGGCACCACAGCCATGAGTAACGCCATTTTGTTCATGGGGAAGCTGAAAGTGTGGCTCGCCACCACCTTTTATAGAAAGTTTTAGAGCTGCCTTACAGAACAATGTGGAGTTGATGTCACCCATGAGTGTGACAAGTTGGGAGTTCTCATTAGTGAGGGACACATCGGCAGGTAGTAATTCACTTAAGAAGATCGATTCATTAGGAACATGTAAAGCTAGCTCGACCCCATTTGACCTGATGCTCGCGACGCGCTCCTGCGCGGGTGAGGCCACCACAACCGTGGCGGATGTGGCAAAGATGCTTAATAGAACAAGCCAGAAGAGGATCTTTTTCGGCAAATAGAATTTCCCAATGTGCATATGAGTTCCTTCTCTTCTCTATACGCTTCAGAATATGCTTCAGAAATTACGCCTGGCGGCCAGCATAGAATACTCAAGGCATGTATAAAGCTTTTGATAATGTATAAGATTATACGTCATATGTCAGTGCAAAATGCACAAAGTTGGCTCAAACGCGGAGAAAGAGTGTACGATGCTTCCACCTGATGCATATTGGACGCCGAGGATAGGCTTCTTGATTGACATACATTGCTATAATTTAAATACCTGGATGGGGTTATTACCATTCTCACCCCCGCTATAGCCGCTATACACTTCTACATTATTGCCCGCTAGCTTAGCGCCACGAAAGGAACTTATATTTTATGGAATTTTCCGATGCCGTACGCAAACGCCGCATGGTACGCCACTTTACCTCTGAGCCAGTCGCGCCCGAAACTGTTGAGCGCCTGCTGGCCCTGGCTCAACGTGCTCCCAGCGCGGGCTTTACTCAGGGGCAGTCCTTTATCGTCGTGACGCGCGAGGAGATGAAGAATGCCATCGCCGAGTTGTGCGACGAGCAGGAATATGTCTCCTCTGGCTTCCATTCTTTTATTTCCGAGGCACCTGTGCTGGTCATTCCTTGCACAAGCGAGGCGGCCTATCATAGTCGTTACCAGGAGAGCGACAAGGTCGACGAGGATGGCGCGGAGATCGCCTGGCCCGTCCCCTACTGGCACATGGATATTGGCTGCTCGGTCATGCTACTGCTGCTAGCAGTTGTTGATGAGGGGCTGGCAGCGGCCTTCGCGGGCGTGCCCGCGCATAACTTCGCGCGCTTCCGCGAGTTACTGGGTATTCCGTCTGAGGTCACTCCTGTTGGTGTAATTCCCGTTGGGCACCCGGCACAGGACCGCCTCTCGCCCTCGCTCAAACGCGGTCGCAAGGCGACTACGGACTTCATTCATCACGAGGGTTGGTAAAATTAGATAGAAGATGGTGGGCAGATGTCCATCCGCCATCTTCTATCTAGAATTAAAAAGCCCGGGAAATATGGATATTGTGCTAGCCACAGCAAAGCAAAATACAGTATTATAGATAAAAAGCTGTGCTTTTAAAGGGATGCGTCGGGCATATCATTCAGATAAGCAAGCAGTAGCTAAGGCTTTTGAACGGGTTACTACTGCTCCAGGCCTATCGACAAAGGCGCAGTATAGCATCACTCAAGCCGATGGAACCACGCGCTGGCTAGAAGAAACCTACGTCAACAGGCTCAATGTACCTGACCTGGCAGCCATTGTCGCGACATTGCGCGACATTACTGAGCAGAAACAGGCTGAGCGAGAGCGAGAAACCAGGCTACAAGAAAGGGAGGATGTGCTAGCACAAAATGCAGCAGATACAGACAGAAGAAGCACGCCTGCAGGAGTGCAGTCACCTCGTGCTTATTATTGCGGCTCGCCTCCTGCACCATGACATCGTTCACCTCTGCAATCTTTGCTGCCAACTCATCAGAGATCATGCGCTCCACAGTGCCCTCCGGCAAAGGTAGCTGCTGCTCCAGTGGTACTCTCGGAACTCTTTGGTATTCTCAAACTTATAGGCATAGGCGATGCCACGGTAGAGTGTCTGCGAGCGCTCGATGACGGTGCGTAGTGTGCGGGAACTCCAGTCTGATTTGCCATTGGGGCTTGGGATCTTGTTGTCTACGAGGTACTTGGTGATAGCGAGGATACCATGCCGAGCTGCACGCATCTCAAGGATCTTGCGCACGATCTTTGCTTCTGGCTCATAAATAACAAGCTTGTTCTTCTTCGTTGATTACCAAGAGCATCCCCTCGGGCGTCAGCAATCCGATGTGGGCATGTAAGCCATCGAGCATCTCACTGAAGAGGTGCTCGCCTGGGGGAACCATCTCCTGGCGCCGGGCTGGCTCTCTCGTCTCGTGAAACTGCAACATGAGCCACCCAACGGTTGGAGAGAGCTGCACGTGCAGCCAGGTCTGGGTCATGGGAGACCAATACTCCACTTCGGTCGGCTCCTGGGTTTGCCTGGTCTTGAGCACTGTCTGATAGAGTGAGGGGCTCACGAGTTGTGGTGCACCGCGCCAGAAGGGGGTCCCCAGGAATGCCTCTCGCGATGCGCCTAGCATGGTCTGCGCGCTCGCATTGGCATACACAATCGTTGCTGCGTCATCGACGACGACAAACAAGGCACCAGGAAGCCTCTCAAGCAGGCTGAGGAGCGTCTCACGCGATGTGAGCGTGCTATACTCGTTGCTTTGTGGATTGAACATGCTGTCTGTCTCCCTTTCACGTACCCCATCCCTGGTGACAACGATGTTTTCCCGCTCTGAATCTCAAGACAGAGCATGCAATGGAGAGGCTCTCTGCAAGGAACACGCTAGCTGGCTCATACACAGGTTTGGTGAATGCTGAGTTTATGATGGCAGAAGTGTTCCATTCCTTGAGCACAAACGCCAGAGTATTTACAAGGGTATTGAAGAGGTTTCACCAAACCTGTGTCTGAGCCAAGATATGGTTCCATTGAATGAAGCAGTTCATTGAGTTCTACTTTTTGGCCTGAATGAGTGCCCAACCTGTACTTTGTTTGATCCAGCGTGCAATGGTTTGCGCGCGCTTCTTGGCAATGATCTGGTGTGGTGGAAAAGAGACGATCTCTCCTTTCACGCGCGCCGCCCAAATCGCGCCACATTCTGGACCCAGGTGTTTCCAACGTAGGCATACGCAACGCCAATATTAAAGGGTTTCTTCTAGTTGGCACGCACAATCTCCCATTGAGCAGCAGATCAGCATCGTTGCATCTCTGTTTTGAACAGCCATGGATACAACAAGCTTCTTGACGACCGAAACAGCGTATCAATGGATGGCTCTGAAAGGTCTTGTAATCGTTGATTCATGGGAATCTCCTGATAGTTGTTGCCATTGCATTTTTTCTCCAACGGTTTATTCAAGGTCAGGGAGGAGATCTTCCAGATCTGCTCCTGGTGAGTGTTCGTATCATCTCGGGTGTATGTAGTTGTGTTTTATGTATAGTTGCCAGATATATGCTTGCTCAGAGGTTTCCTTTGTCTCTTCTCGTGTGTACAGAAGGTTTACTAGAAATCTCCCCTAATTTGTCTCTTCTCGTGTGTACAGAAGGTTTACTAGTGCAAGTTCCAGAGACCTGTAGTGCAATAGAGCCAGCGTTCCGGTGTTCAACGAAGATGAGGGACACTCTCTCTTACTAGGTCTCCTGAGATTGCACTAGCCAGAGGCTCTGCCAGCTAGCCGAGGAGACCGTAACGTTACCCGGTCTCCTCGCAAGGAGGTGATGTGTGCTTAGATACTAGGGTTGGCCGGTGACCACATAGAAGCGGAACTGCGTATGCATGCGCTCCCATTCTGCGAGCATAGCTGGCAGTGTCTCCTCGACGATGTCGTTGCTGATGCCTAGCTGCTTCTGGTAGCGAGGGCGTAAACTCTCATAGATGGCCTGGAAATCACGTTGCAGAAGCAGGCCAATGCGCCCGCCCCAGTTGCCAACGGGCAAATCAAAAGGGGTCGTCTGGCAATTGCGCATGCCTGCTTCCTGAGCATACTGTCCGAGAAACGAGATTTTTGAGGGGTCAAGGCCGTGTGGCTTGCTCAGTTGCATGGCCCAGTCAAACCACCGTTGGGTATATGGCCCGGCTGGATAGAGGGTATTGCTCCCCTCGACCAGTTCGATCCAGCCCCCGGGGCGGTGACACGCAACAATTCTCGAATCACGGTCGTCCATTGTGCGAGCGGAATGCCCATGACGAGCAGGCGCTGATGGACAAAGTCGAACATTCCATTGGGGAAAGGCAATCCCTGCAAGATATTGCCACGAGTAAAGTGATAGTTGGGCATTTTCTCTGCGCCTTGCTGCTGGAACTGCTCCAAGTCTAACCCCATAACCTGCGCATGAGGGAAAAGCTGGGCCATCTCGATGGGCCAGCGGCCAGTGCCGCATCCAACATCCAGGATACTACTTATTTTCTCTGGCTCCAGAGGGGCAAGGTAGTAGCCATGCATGGCCTGGCGAAAGAGATAATGCTGAAAATCGAGTCGATTTCCATCTTCGAGATCCTTGGGCAGGACATAGGGGATGTCGCTGTAATAGCGTCGCGTCCCAACGGTTGTGGTGTGAGGACCATCCGGCGTTTGACCTCTACCCTTCCAGCCAGGAGGGGTCGTTGTGGAGGCGAGTTCTTTCCGTTTAAAAAGCCATGGCATTATTCTTTTTTCGTTTCCTCTTCTCATTCTCTATAAGCGCATCCTCTGCTGATCATAGAGGGGGCATGAGGTATCGCTTTCTGTCACTATAGCGATGATGGTGTCTGCATGTAAAGCCTCAAGAAGCCGAATAACGGGTCATCCAGCAATTTTAATATTTTTTTAATAGGTAGTGCACATGTGTTTCTGTGTGAGGAGAGAGGCCTGAGCCTCGCATTTGATAGGCAACAGCGAGACCAGATATTCCAGTATTTTGCTTCTCCCCATATGGATACATGGGGCACAAGCCTAACGCATAGATCCTCACTGAGGCTCTCGGAACTTGTTGGGCACGGAATGTGCAAATGAATCAGTTTATCATAGACTGGACATTGCATCCCCTCTTTCTCCTTGCACAAACGGTCCATTGAACCTACACTATATAGAAAGTTTCAGCGATGAAACGCAATACACACGATCTTCTGAGCACCCCCTGGACTCCTTTTGTCTGGTGCGAGAAGGACCCGCGAGATCCCGAAAGCGAGATCTATCGTAATAGCCGATATCAAGTCCACCTCAGGCGCCTCAAGGCCAGTGACGGCGGCCCAGACCTGATCTACCTCTCGTATCGGGACAAAATGCGCATAAAGAATGAACTCATCGGGCCGGAATGCGAAGGCGTTGAACTGCTTCCTGCTCGTTCGCGGGAAGTTGACACTTCAAATCACTTTCACGCGTGGATTATTGATGATTCCACGTTCCGCTTCCCCTTTGGCTTCACACAGCGCCTGGTCACCGAAGCAGCCCTTTATGGCGCACGGCAGGAACCATGACCTGATAATGAGCTTCCAGGGGATTGCCTTTCCGAAAAGGAAATGAGAGCCCTTCTCCAGGAAGAGAAACGCAAGCGTTCCTAAAACAATGAAAGACGCCTTCAGGTAATGCATGTGAAAGGATGCATTACCTGAAGGCGTCTATAAAGGGTCTGTCAAACGTTCTTTTTTGCACGGTATTTCTACAAATAGTCACATTACCAAAGTTTGGTAATCTTGGGGTTCAGAAGAGCGGAGAGCGTCTTTTCTTCGTTTTTAAACGCGCGTACCGATTCTCAGCCACTTAATTTCCTCTCTCTTCAATCATTGGGACATCTGACCTTGGCTCGCTTCCTAGAGAGTGCAAATCAGAAAGGCCCCTGACAAAGTGGTTGACACATTCATAGCCTATCGGGAGAATATGCTTTCCACTTTGATCATTCCACAGAAGTGGGCCAGGGTCAAAATCGATTCCCGATAAATCAGCGCCCCAGGTTAGCATTGGACGCTTCTCGAAGAGGGCCAGGCTCTTGAGGCAGAATTGGCGCATCCAATCAGGCTCGCCCTTCATTTCGGAAATTTGCTCAACGACCTTCTTACTCAGTCCTCGCTCAGATTTGAAGACGTACTTTTCTGCCATATGGAATCCAGCAGTATACTCCTGTTGTTCTGTACCGTATACCTGAGTACCCATCATACTTTATTCCTTCTCACATTGCTCTTCGTACAGGAAACTTGATGTTCCTATATATAAGCTCTGACTTGTCTACTCTCAACTCATGTATTCGTATGTGTTACCCATCAGCGTAATCGGGGAGGATAATCAGTCAAATCTCTTATGGGAGGACCTCATCTTTTAGCGATTGCCTCTCCAACTGATATTGAACGGTCATATACCCAAAGGACCCCAAAAAGATGACAAGGATGAGTATCAGAGGGATGAGGAGTTGCATGTTGGGCTCCTTCTCTAGCGTGCTTCTCTACAAAGGGTGTATGAAAGAAAGATCGCCAAGATATGAATGAAGAAGGCGAGAGTGAATGTGAAGAGGTACCTTATACGCGGGACATATCTCATACAAAGAGCTATGAGGTATCCATATTATATACTATTTTTTAAATTATTGCAATTAAAACTTGGGAAGCTAAAGTGAATTATTTAACAAAATGCTTGCTCAGCAATTTATATAAAAATTGCATTTTAATTAAATTCCATGTATGTTGATAATAGAATGCGGACACTCTATCCATTCCTCCCTTCTGCTATGGCTTCTGTTTTACCATCTACACTGGGTCTTCAAGAGGCATTAGAAGGAGTGCGCTAAGAGGTTCTTAGCGCACCTCTTCACACTCCAGCTTTTAAACATGTAGAGGGATACAACTCAGATATCCTCCTTTTTTGTATAAAATGCACATTTTATCTGGAATATGTTGGGATTGCTCTCCATTTACCGATCGATGTTGAGAGGCTCTAAGAGGATGCCTCTCCTGCATGCGCTACAATTAATTCATTTTGATTTATAAAAAATATCATGTTTTTGAAATTCTGTATACTATTATTAACCTGATGCGGATTTTTGTGGCTGAAAAGAGTAATATTGCTTCGGTTTGTGCTTCAGTAATAATGTTTTTGCTATCATGCCTGATAGCTCTTATGGCAGATCATACTTTACGCATGCTTGCCTCTTTACGTTTGCTATCTGCTCTACCTGGTCAAAGGTAGAAGCAACTGCCAGGATACAACCAGGAGGAAATTATCCTACGGATGAAGTGTGAGTAGTTTCTCTGGCTGAAAAATCCGAAGACAACGTTGTTTCTTACGTTTCTGATCTCCAACCCGAAGAAACCTGGCTACATCGCTCGTTTCCCCTAGGAGATTTCTTGCTAATTGAATCTTTTCATAAAAAGCAATGAAATCAAAAATAGCATAGATTTGACATATATTGTATTTTCCTCAAAAATAGTGTATACTGAAAGTAAGCCCATAGATCTTTTCATGAGTCAAGCCTCTACACCATGTCTCTCGTAACTGCTAACGCTCTGAGCGTTCCTCTCTCCATTCAGCAAACATGATTGCCACAATGGTCGCGTTCGCGCTCTCGCGTTTGTGCCTCCTCTCTTCCTTCAGGCATATGCATCTGGAGGCGAACAATACAGGATCGGCGCCAACGAGTCCACCGAGGAAAAGCGACACAATCTATTCGATGACACTGTTTCAAGAGTCCGCTCCAGGTTGACACGCCTTCAGCAGAAGAAGCGCTCCTCTTGTTTCTCGCAAGAAAGGCGACTCCTATGAGGATCAATCAAGAAACACAGCAGCCAGTCAAGGCGATGAGAAACTCACAACCAGATGAGCATACAGAAACAGTCGTGATCGTTCAAGATGTCTCTCCATCTGTGCAAGGCTCTTCTGCGAGAGGAGATATTGCAAGCCAGGGCAACCTCGCAGAGACGATCATGCCGGATAGGCATACTCAAACTCAGTGGGCCTACCCGGCATGGCCGACATCTAGGCCCGGCCCGCGGGTCACGCATCTTCCTCCAGGGCAGAAACCGCACCCAAAGCGCACTGATCAGATGGTCTATGACTGCTATGACCAGGAGCGAGGAAGACCATGCGTTTCTTCTGCAACCCAGGTTGTGCGGGAAACGAGAGCCAGAACGTACCTTCCTGATGACAACTTCTTAGAGGTGATTTCTGAGGCTGAGGTAGAGGACACGTATGATGAAGGGAGAAAATGATGATAATGACCATCCCATTTTCTGAACAACAGAGTGAACACTGGCTCCTTGAGAGGACATATCACGCACAATTGCGCGATGGTCGCGAGCTTTCTGTTCCCGACTTCACACGGGCCATGAAGCAGCTCACTGATGTCGACGCTCCTCTTTCGTCGCAGTCCTGGAAATCAAAGCCACCGGAGTGGTTGCCTGCAAAGAAGAGCACCAACGTTTCCATCCCAATCTCCACCTGGATGGAAATCTCACCGGAAGAAGCATGTACCAACTACCAGGAAGGAAGCCCTATTCTCCTCTATGGCGAGCATCGGTGGGAGCATTTGAAAGAAGCCTCTGAGACATGGAGGCCAAATAGAAACGTGTGCACCATCATTTATGGAAACGCCAAAGAAGTGCCGGAGGTCGTCTCTGGGGTTGAATATGCTGTCTGCTATCTCGACCCCAAACGAGGCCATGCTGCCAATGCTTCCTGGAGAGCCTGGTTCTCTTCGGACGTTGCCACGCTTCTCAATGGCAGCACGCACCGTAATATTCTCTTCCTTAGCCCTTGTATGCAGTTTCCCTCTACGACCCATTACACCGTGATTGCTGCTGATGGGCAAGTCCATGAGTATTCAGACAGGGCCAAGGCAATACAGGGGTATGCTCTCCTGGCATCACAGGAGGCGCATGACCAGAGCCATCTCCACAGCATCTTCCCCCAGTTCTGCTACTATCATGAGATCATATGTCCAGATGGTGTCTACCGCATCGAATTTTTTGGACCCCGAATGAATGAGCAGGGATACAAAGTCCATAAGGGATGAGCTTCAGCGGAATGAACAGTTCTTCCCAAAGAGCATGACGTGTGTAACTAGCCCACAAAACCGGGTCAATAACAAGATAAGGTACCGAGCGATATGAGAGTAGGATAGAGAGATAGTAAAGACCAACTCCGCCAGTATCTACATAATGCCCCTGGATATTCAGTTCTGTTTCGTGGTAGAGCAGTCCATCAATCAGATGTGGTGCTTCGTGTGTGGTTCCGGTAATCACTTTGGTATGGTACGGGTCCATTTGATCAAAAATATGGGTATAAAAGACCAGGCCAGGTTCTGGGCCATATTTGCCATTAATCTGGGCTGTGTGGCTGCGTGGACCACCAAACGGAAACCGCTGCCCATCGGAAGAGGACGTGGTGCCGTCGCCCCAGTGCGCGGAGAACGGATGCCGGAACGCAAGCCATTGCGGAGTTCGGCCAGCGCACAGAACTCATAATTGTTCTCCCTCACGCGCCAGCCGGTGGAGGTGGTTCGCGTGAATTTGGCGGGATAACATGGGATCTAACCCTAACGCTCGGATAACAGGTGGAACGGCGTTCCTCCAGGTTGCGCTGTGAGCCAGGTCACATAGTCACGCATCGTGGACAGATAGGTTGCGATCGTTTTGGGGTCACGCGTCCCCAGTGCCTCCCGGAACTCCTGGAAGATCACGGGATCATTGCTCGCCATCAGCCATCTCTTTTCCCAAAACTTTCTCTCAAAAAGATTCTCCGACAAGATTTGGGGGCCAACTTTGCCCTTTCCCTTGCTGTATACAACGAACCTGAGCGTAGGGATGGGAGGAACATGACCGAGAATGGGTATTCTCCGTCGAGTATTCTCCGACAAATTACGGACACGCCTGGCCTCTCCTTTTGCGCGTATCTCGGTTGCGTTGCGTCAGTTGCTCAACCAAGATAAGGCTCAAGGTAGCGCTGCAACATGGTTTTCAGCTCACTCACCAGTAATCTCTGCTCAGTCTCCTCTCCCTGGAGAACCAGCCGAGGGACCGATCGGAAGAGTTGGACACTCATCGTGGCGCTCAGCCTGCGCTGTGTCGGAGAGAGGTGTGGGGCGCGGACCTGAAAGCCCAGCTCAAAGCGGGTTTGCAGTTCTTGCGGCAATTGATGCGTCAGCCCTGCTACCTCCAAGGAGGGAGGGGCATCGAACAGGGTATGGAAGGCGGGATGAGCCAGGTGAAACACGATCAGTACGTCAACGATCTGATCCAGCCATTGGGAGAAGGGAAGCGTTGCGGCCTCGACCGAAAAAATCGTGCTATATACATGCCGGAGTTCCTCAACATACCGGGTCGCCAGGGCCTGGGCAATCTCTTCTTTATTGGCGAAGAATTGATACAATGAGCCGGGTGAAATCTCGGCCTGGGCAGCAATCTGATGGGTGGTAGCCTCGTCGTAACCTCCTTTTGCAAAAACAGTTTCCGCCGCATCAAGAATAGAAGCCATGCGCCGTAATCCTCGCGCTCGTCGTCGAATCGGTTTTGTCTCTTTCTGCTGATCCATAGAGTCCTCCAAATGCGTCCTTCCCTTCCAGCCAGCCTGGGCAAGCTCTGCCTTCAGGATGCGCTTGACAAAGCGACTTTTTCGTCGTATAATCCCTACATAAGCGACTTTTTCGTCGCTTATGTAGTATAGCGCAGCAGGACAACTTTGTCCACTAGAAGGAAAGGAAATTTCTCATGGGCATGGGAAATGTTCGGTACACCGTCAAAGCAGAACACGTGGCAGAGAACAAAGCGAATATCAGCCGGGTGATGGCTGAGTTGCGAAGCTTAGGCCGGACTGATATCAAGTACAGCGTTTTTGTCGAGGACGATGGAAAAACCTTCAACCACTGGGCGCTCTTTGCCAGTGAGGAAGCGCAAAAGGTTTTTGTGAATCTGGAGTCATTCAAAGCATTTCAACAAGCATCGCGTCAAGAAGGGTTTCGCGAAACGCCACCTATTGCTACCGATCTCACGCTGGTTGCTTCTTCATACAACCTGTTTTCCTGACAACATGTTGCCAGATCCACACTTGAGAGGAGATTTCTGATGATTCTTGTGACAGGAGCAACTGGATTGAGTGGCTCTGCTGTAATCCGCGAGTTCGCCCGACAACAAACCCCCGTGCGCACACTGGTCAGAAGCAGTGCGAAGGCACATGACTTGGAGTTGTTGCCCACCGTGGAGGTTGTGGAGGGCGACATGCTGCGCCCTCGGACGCTCGCAGACGCGCTCTCTGGAGTGGAGCGTGTTTTGCTGATCTCTTCCGCCGACCAGCAGATGCTGGAGACGCAATGTGCGTTCATCGATGCTGCCAGAAAAGCAGGTGTCCGCCACATCGTCAAGTTCTCCGGCTTAAACTCGGCACTGGATTCGCCCTTTCTCTTTACGCGGATGCATGCCGAAATCGAGCGCTATCTGGAACGCTCCGGGCTTGCGTGGACACATTTGCGTCCCAGCCAATTCATGCAGGTGTATCTGCGGGAAGTGCCCACCATCGTCGCTGAAAGCGCACTCTTCCTCCCTATGGAAGACGCAAAGCTTGCCCCTGTGGATGTCGAGGACATCGCGAAAGCCGCCTTTGCGCTGCTGCACACGCCAGGGCATGAGGGCAAAAGCTACGAGATGACGGGACCCGAAGCACTGAGCATGACAGAGATTGCCGAACAGATCTCCCTTGCCATCGGCAAGACCGTGCGGTATGTCAACATCTCTCAGGTGGAAAGAAAGCGGGCACTGCTCGCAGCAGGAGTTCCCCCCTATTTCGCTGATGCGCTCGATGCGCAGGGAAGTGAGCGTCGGAAGGGGGCCGAAGCAGTCGTGCATCCCGAAACGCACGCCACTCTTCAGATTCGTCCCACCACATTCGCCGAGTTTGCGCTTCGCCATACAGCCGCTTTTCGTGGGGAGTCGGGCCACTTTGGCGTCGCGTGGGGCATGGCTCAAAAATAGCTACATGTTGGTTTTTCCCAAAAGGAGATGTTATGATGCCTGAATCAGGTCAAGTCCCTCGCAGTGGACTCTCACCGGAACGCTTGCGCAGACTTCACAGAGCCTTGCAGGGCTATGTCCAGCGCGGCGAGATCGTGGGGATCGTCGCGCTCATTCACCACCACGGAGAAGAAGCGCACGTCGAGACGCTTGGCTGGCAGGACAAAGAGGCCCAGATCCCTATCCAGCGCAATACCCTTTTTCGGATCATGTCCATGACTAAACCGATCATCGCCGTCGCCACCTTACTGTTAGTCGAAGAAGGCAAGCTTCGCCTCTACGATCCGGTGGATGCCTGGCTTCCAGAATTGGCAAGCAGGATGGTGCTCCGCGACCCGAATGGCTCGCCTGACGAGGTGTATCCGGCTTCCCGCTCGATTACGTTGCATGACCTGCTGACGTATCGTTTCGGTATCGGCTGGACACGATCCGCGGTAACGCCCAGCATCTTTGCCTTGCTTCCTGCCCAGATTGCGGACGCGATGCAGGTTTGGGACGCGAAGATCCTTTCTCCCGATGCCTGGATGGCCCGTCTAGGCGAAATTCCGTTGGTGTATGAGCCAGGGGAGCGCTGGCTCTACCATACGGCGGTTGATGTGCTGGGAGTACTCATCACCCGCGTCGCAGAGCAGCCGTTGGAAACGTTTTTGCAAGAGCGCATCTTCGCTCCCTTGGGAATGGTGGATACCAGTTTCGTGGTTCCACCGAAAAAACGCAGCAGGCTTGCCGTTGCCTATGCCAAGGCTGCGACCAGGGAACTCACTGTGTGGGATCACCCACAAAACACGCGTTGGGCCGATCCACAAGAGCATCTGATGGCAACTCTCCTGATTCAGGTTGTGGGCGCAAATCCGTTCTCACACAAGTCGGCGAAGATTTTTTGACGCTGACCTATCAGGCGATCACGGATTGAAGAGCGCCGTAGATCTGGCTGGCATCAGTGTGCGTGGCCTGCATTCCCGGCATTGAGAGAACAGAGATCATGACCTGCCCGGCTCTCATTTTCCCCGGCTTCACGAAGCACGAGGTGCGTGTGAAGCCGGGGAAAATGAGAGCATGCCAAACATGTGCTTCTCTTAGCGTACAGTTTTCAGGTTTGGATACGCTGACCCCAATGAGGACAGCGAAGCGTTTCCCCTGCATAGTGCTGATTTCATCGACAATGACAGGAGCAACGTAATGGAGAAACCTGCAATCGTCATGGCAAGAGAGGATAGGGGCGCCATGAGGGTTGGGTTGAATTTCTTTGGAGAAGGCAAGCAATTAGAAAAGATCACTTGCCTTCGCTTTGTTTATCACCTTGTTCTCTGATCGAAGGAGTTGGTGTCTGGGGTGGGTACTGGAGCATTGGCGATTGTCTGGCCTTGAAGCTCCGCAATCATTGGATCGATGAGCGTTCTCGTCATGGGGAGAACGATAGGTTGCCTGTAGGTCTTCGCCCGTTGGATACCTTGCACCTGGTATTTGACAGCCTCTTCCACACGGTGTGCCTCTCTCTCTGCGAGCGATGCTCGCTGGAAACGCACGAGCAAGGTATTCAGCGCGCTCGCAATCTGCCAGAGCACTTTCCCCTGCGAGAATGGGACTCGTGCGCTGAGATCTCCATTTGCGACCGCAACATGGACATCCAGAAGTTGCTGCATACCTTCTTCAAGTTCTTGCTTCTGGTCCGCCAGTTCGTGTTCCAATTTCGCGATCATCTCCGCTTTATCAGCACGTTTAGCTGCTTGATTGGTCCCTAGTACCCACAAAAAGGAGACTCCTGCAACCATCAATTGAACACCCACGGGTCGAATCAGCATGGGGATGAACTGAGATGCTAGGTCATGCGTAAGAACCAGGTCATGCGGCTGCCAAAGCAAACTTACAACGATCACGGCTATGTTATAGAACATGACAATAAAGACGGTACCTGGAGCGAGAAGCGAAACACAGAGTAGCTCACCAAAGACAAATAATTCGTATTGTTGGATGCTCGGTTCGTCGAGGGGCCACGTCGTAAAAATGACCATGGTCAAAGCCGCCTCGAATGCGAATGTGAGCAGAATGCCTGCGGTCTGCGGTTTTTTAGCCCGATTAAAAATGAGGGCGGGAATGCAGAGGGCAAGCATGCCCAGGTCCGCATAAAGGACATAGGGATTGGGGAGCGCCAAACAGCCTGGAATAAATAAAATAAAGGTCACAAGAAGCCAGAAGACAATTGTGGAGAGCAAATGTGATTTTCTGGCGGCTTCTCGTTGCGCGAAGGAAGCATTTGCGGGAGGGTCTGGAATGGAGGTCGTGTTGTACCACCATTGTACCAACCCATGTTGCTCGCTTTTCTGTTCCACTAATTCATTGGGAGACCATCCTTGATTGGGTATACCCTTATTCATTGTGCCTATCCTTCCTTGATAAAGCTTAGGTTGTAGTGATGACATTGAGGGCTAAAAGTACACGAAGCGCTTCCTCCGTGACCTCTGGTCGCAGTGGCATCTCTCTCTTTATCTCCTCAATGCTTCGTTGCCCATCGATTGCTCTATACACTGTCCTTAACATCAGCTTGTGCTGATCTGTCCAGCCATGTAATGTTGTCACATCGAGCGGCGCAACGATTCTGGGGACAGGAGTGCTATGCCCGAGACGAGGAGAAGAGTCTAATCGTGATGTTGGTGGTGTTGGTGAAGGTGGTGCTGGAAGAGGTATCAGCTTCCACTCAAATGGCCCCTTCTCAGTATCGACTGTGATTAGGGTATTGAGTTCCATCGGTTGGCGTTCCCCGCTCCTCACCTCAACGTAACAAGAGGTGACCTTCCCTTCAACGAGCTGTATATATCCCATACAGCGACCACGAATGCCAGGTATATGATAAATCTCGGCCTGCAACAGGCCATTTTTCCGGTATCGCTCAAATACTTTGAGACTAAAGGCCAAGCCAAGGCTCGCATCGAAATGATCTTTACTCATGCCGCGCCTCTTACCCATTGCTGAAAATACTGACATTCCCTTCTCTCCACGATCTTTCATAGAGCGCGTATGGCGCGTTTGGTCTCCGTTTCACGGAGACCATCACTCTTCACAGCGAGTGAAGACGACAAGGGCCTGCCAGAGCCGAGAGAAGCTCTATCCCATACGACTCAGGTTAAATGTAACACATTCAAACGTAGAAATCTATTAAATTGAAGATGGATGCTCTGTCGCCGTCTCATCACTAGACTTCATTTGTTTCGGAAGACGCAAAAATGATTCCAGCTTGTTTGGCTCCATAAGCCACTTTAGCCGGATTTGCTCTTGATATAATTTGTAACTTTACGCAGTATTGAACGCTAATCAAGATAATGCTGACTGTTTGGAGTCATAGCAAAATACTCTCATATAAATGGTTGAGTTTTTAGTATTACTGATGCATAATTGCACCCGCTTTATAGCATTTTTGCGCTATCATGGGAAGGTAACTAGACAATATATAAATTAAGTGATATATACAAATAAGGTGTGAACACTTCCACTTTTATGGAGAAAGGAACATTTTTTCTAGATATGGTCTCTTCTCCAGGCAGAAAGGCATGGATTGCCGTGTTCTTCCCTGTGCATTGCAACAACATCCCAGGCCTTTGGCTGAGATTCGCTGAGAGATCTTCTCCTCGTGCCCCACTGCTTTTAGACATAGCATGTGAAAGGAGTATTTTTAATAATGCATGAGATACAGGAAATGCAGGAAGCATCTACCGTGACAGAGCCACTAACCACACCTGCCATGCTGGAATCCTCTGCCATCCACGTCTTGCTACAGGCGTTAGAGGAAATCGGCGTTACCCATATCTTTGGGGTTCCAGGTGGCCCCCTCGTGCCTCTCTTTGAGGCCCTGGCCCAACGGCAGCGTATCCAACCCATTTTAGCCAAACATGAGGAAGGGGCTGCATTTATGGCCGAGGGATATGCACGTGTGCGCCGTGGATTGGGTGTCTGTTGCGGAACCAGTGGTCCTGGTGCGACGAATTTGCTGACGGGCATCACCAGCGCAACGAGTGATTCTATTCCCGTGTTGGCGCTCACCGGTCAGGTCGCGACAAGCGCCTTTGGCAAAGGCGGGCTGCAAGACAGTAGCAGCGGGAACCGGACCATCGATATCGTTGATGCCTATCGCACAGCTAGCAAATTATCGCTCATGCTCCAGAATAGCCAACAGATGCAGCATATGATCCGCCGCATGGTTCGTGCTGCTTTGACCGGGCGGCCTGGCGCGGTGCATCTCAATCTTCCTGCCGATGTGGTCAAGCAATCCGCCCCCGATGATGGGCTCCCTGTAACAAAATTTTTCTCTCATACACTTCCCTCAGGCGATCCAGCGGCGATCCAAGATGTAGCCGCTACCTTGTATGCGGCCAAAAGGCCTGCCTTGTTCGTTGGGCATGGCATTAATCTTTCAGGCGCATGGTCTCCTCTCCAACTCGTGGCAGAAATGCTACAGATTCCTGTCGCCACGACCTTGAAAGGGAAAAGTGCCTTCCCGGAGCGGCATGCGCTCTCGCTCGGAGTTTTTGGTTTCGGCGGTCATCCCCTGGCGGAAGCATATTTGTGCTCTGAAGAGGTCGACGTTCTGGTGATCATTGGCACGAGCCTGGGGGAATTTCAAACCAACGGGTGGGATAAAAGGTTAGCGCCCCCTCACCGTACCATTATCCAGATTGACCTTGACCCATTGACGATCGGCAATATTTATCCTGTTGATCAGAGCGTGATTGGTGATGCGAAGGCAATCCTCAAAGCGCTTGCGAAGGCACTTGGTGTACTGGCTCTGCTCCCCCAGGAAAGACCGCATCCGACAGAGAACATATTGGAACACATGCGGACAGAGACCCCTCGTTACTACAATGCCGAAATGCTCCAGAAAGGGGCTCCCATTCTCAAGCCTCAAGCGGTAGTCTCGAAAATGAATGAGGTTCTGCCCGACGAGACGTTGCTTTTTGTTGACAATGGCAACTGCCTCTCGTGGGCGGGTCAATTTTATGAAGCACGCCAACCTGGAACGGTGTTTTTCGCGACCAATACGGCATCGATGGGCTACTCTGTAGCCGCAGCCATTGGTGGCAAGGTCGCGGCTCCCAGGCGCCCGGTTGTTGCCCTGCTTGGTGATGGGGCCTTTGGCATGCACGGTATGGAGATCCATACGGCTGCGGAATATCAATTGCCAATCATCTGGGTGATACTCAACAATGGGGGGCATGGGATGGTGTATAACGGCGAGAAATTGCTCAATGGGCAATCGTATCTGACGACGTTTGGCAACCCATTGGATGTGAGTGCCATAGCCTGGGGTTTAGGTATAGATGCTTTCAAAGCTATGAATCTCGCCGAGTTTGAAGGTGCCCTGCGCCACGCGCTTGAGGCACAGGTGCCTTGTGTCATTGAAGCCATGGTTGATCTTGAAGAAGTCCCGCGTTCGTTGCAACAACGTGCGGATACACTGACCGCCTTCTTTGGAAAACAAGCGTAGGCACAGCAGAGTGACAACTCCCTTCTCAGATAGAAGGTACCTGTAGCCGCGAACCCGATTAATCGGGTTCGCGGTCCGTGTAGTAAATAAGGTGAAATCTGCGCGATTTTTGGTGTTTGCATCAATGGCATCCAATATTTAGAAGAGCAAATTAAGAGAATGAAGAACAAGCATGCAGCAGCTACTGAAACATATGGTTAGTCAGCCAAAGAAAAACTTGAATCGTATAGGAATCAAAGGGTGTGGCTTTAGCGTTCCGCCGAATGTTCGCGGCAATGACGATCCTATTTTTCATCAGGTTATCACAGTTGCAAACGCCCAGGGGATCGCTGAAAAGGACCTCTTTACTGGCATGAAAGAAAGGCGATACCTAGCTCAAGGTGAGCGGATTGAACCACTGATGGTCGAAGCGTCTCAGTTAGCGCTCCAGCGAGCGCAAGTGATTCCAGAAGAGATTGATCGGCTCTATGGATATGCGTCCGTACCAGAGTTTTATACGCCCAATAGCCTCTATCTAGTGCATAAAGGTGTCCAACTTCCCGAGCACACTCTAGTTGTACCAATGAATAACGAATTTAGCACCTTTTTGCTTGGCGTGCTTGAAGCATGCACTGCCATCACAGCAGGACGGAGCAAGTACGCATTGATCGCCTGCGGAACCAACTGGACACACTATATGGATTATACGCAAGGGCACGCGCTCAGTATTGGCGATGGTGCGGGTGCTGCAGTTGTTGGGCCAGAGGCAGATTTTGAGCTGATCGACTACGCAACGCAAACGTTGAGTGTTCAATATGGTGCGATGACGATGCAATCGCGTGATACCCAACGTGCGACGTACAAGATCACGGAGGATACAGGGATTTACTCCTTCCAGGTATCTGCAATGGAAGGGATACCCACGATGGTTCAGAGCTTACTCAACAAACATGGGTTGACGGGGGCGAACATCGCCCTCATTACCCATCAAGCATCGCGAGTTTTGATGGATCACTGGGCAGAGCGTCTTCAGCCCAAACAATATCTGGACACCCTGGCACCGTTTGGGAACCTGACGTTGGCCTCCTATCCTGTCACCCTTGCCTACCATTATTTGAATATCGCGACCGACTACCTGGTGTTCGCGGCGGTAGGTGTGGGCTATCATCAAACGGCACTGCTTTTAAAGCGACACAACCGCTAAACATGTGACATATCCAGGCTGAAGAGACGAAGTAAGAAGAAGGGGGGCGATCTCTCCTCTCTCACGCACGTATCTACGCTTTGTGGAGTTTTGCCACCTTTGTAGGAGTATCTCTATGTACTGGGACATTGATCCGTATAATACGCTCGTTGAATTTTCCGTGAAACACCTGATGATTAATGTCGTCAAAGGACGCTTTAACGAGGTACAAGGAAGTATTTATCTGGATACCCAACAACCGGAAAATTCTTGGGTCAAGGCATCGGTCAACACGGCCAGTCTCTCAACGGGTATTGAGCAGAGAGATTTACACCTGCGCTCGGCTGATTTCTTTGATGTGGAACGATATCCTACTATTACCTTTGAGAGTACGCGTGTCAGGCGTATTGCCTCCAAAAGCTGTGTTATCACTGGGAACCTGACTATGTGTGGCATTACGCATACTGTTAGTTTTCAAACAGATTTCAATGGCTACGCACGCGATCCCTTTAGCGATGGTTGGCGACTTGGCCTCCTTTCAATTGGTACCATCGACCGGCGCATGTTTGGTATGCACTTCAACCAGGTCTTGGATATGGGCATCTCCCTTGTTGGCTACGACACGCGCATTGAGCTCTGCATAGAAGCTGTCAAGAAGCCATAATCGAGAACTTCCCCTCTGTCTTTTTTACAGAGAGCGAGCTAGTGATCAATCCAGATCGAAATTGATGGCATGAAGGCAATGATCTCGCGAGAGCGAGAGGGAGCAGATCAACTGGGAAGCGAATTCTTAGAGGGATTTCCATTTCTCTGTACTTGAGAGAGAATAGGGTGAAAACGCTATCTCATTGTACAAGGAGCATACGGTGACCGCCGCAAAAGAAGTCATGAATTTGATTGATCTCGTAGGCAATGCTCACAAAGAGCCAGGTCGCAGCGAAGTGCTGCGCATCATCCCTCAACTCCCCTCTGAAGAGGGCACGCAAATTCTTCAAGAACTCCTCCGAAGAGGAGACCAAGATCCGCAACGATGCGCCCCATTGCATTTGCTCGCCTGTGCTTGCCTCCAGTTTGTTTCTCTCCCCTCAACCGCTTTGCAAACCGCTTGTGCCGAGCGCCTTCAGAGGCTAATCCCTCCACATTCAATCAAGGAGGCAAGGGACCTGGCTCAAGCAGGAAGCCTCGCTATTCAGCCTCTGATGGACTTCCTCCTCGACGATTCTCGTCCTCCCTTTTCGCCGACTGAGATCCCCAGTTGGCAGAGTGAGATCCTCTGTCTGCGAACACTGATTCTCATTGGGGGAGAAGAGGCTCTCGATGCACTTGCTGACGTTGTCCGTCACGGCGTTCATGCAAGTTCCTTTCTTGAACTTCAAGATGGTTGGCGATATTTCGACCAGGAAGCGTATGCTCGTCGGGTGATCCTTCCTCTCCAGCAGCAATCCAGCATGGCTTTGTATAAGAAGCCGATGGCTTTCTTCAAAACACTGACAGGCTTTGAGCACTTCACCCATCTCAAGGAACTCCGCCTGTATGATTGTTTCAAGCTGAAAGATATTACCGCCTTAGCTCAATGCGCAGCTTGAGTGTACGAAGTGCGGGAAACATCTCAGAGATCTTGTCTATCCCCTTACTGAGTTCTACTCTCATACGTAAAACAGAACAGCCTGGGATGGACGGCAGCGATTCTGGTGTCGTCTGGACGATGACAGTCGAAAGCGTCATACTGAAAAGGTGCCTCCTTGTGAGAAAAAATTTGAGCTTTCTTCTCTTTCAGGAGACACCTTTTTCATGGCTCCGCCAGTCTCTCTGGATCAGCTATGCAAACTCGTTGCGCCTCTCGTGGGTGTACCGCTCCCCAAAGGATGGCTCGACCTGGATTGTTCACTCAACTCACATGGAAGACTGCTTTTCCCTGGATCTGTCGATCTTGTAGATCTGTTAGTGTAGGGATGAGTTCGTGCCAACTGGTTTCTAATCCAATTGGTGCCGTCAGTTTCCCTGCTGCGACAAGGGTCACCAGAGAGGTGAGATCGGCACTCAGGGTGGTGGTCGTGCCTGGATTGTATGAGAAGAACGTTTGCAGGCGCATGCCTTCGTGCCCAAACAGATGATAGAGATTGAAAGGCGTGTCTTCCCCTGAAGAGTTGCCGAAAACGACAATCGTCCCGTGAGGAGCTACCAGATGAAGCGCTTTGGTTAACGAAGCTCATCCTGCTGATTCTAAGATCACGTCAAAGAGACCCTGTGCCTGTTCAATCTGTGTGATCACCTCACTTGCTCCAAGCTCACGCAGCCCCTCTGCCCGCTTGGGACGACCAACCACACCTGTGACTTCTGCCCCCTCTCTGGCCACCAGTTGAACAGCAAAACGACCAACGCCACCTGCGGCCCCTGTAATCAAGATGCGCTTGCCCAGCAGCACATCGCCGAAACGCAGGATGCGCAGAGCTGTATGACCGACCATAAAGAAGCAAGCATCGCCAATGATCTCTTTTTCAACCTGTACCACGCGAGCAGTCCTCAAACTGATCGGCGATCAGTGGACAGCGTTAGTCATCTATGCCTTGGAGAGTGGCACCAAGCGCTTTAGCCAGTTGTGCTCTCAGATTGATGGCGTCTCAAAAAAAATGTTGACGCAAACGCTGCGTGATCTGGAGTACCATGGGCTGGTCCAGCGCGTTGTCTATCCAGTGGTTCCGCCTCATGTAGAATATTCCCTTACCCCACTAGGCAGGACATTGATCGAACCGATTGGAGCTTTACGTCAGTGGGCAGAAGAGCATTTGAATGAAATGGAGCAGGCTCGCACTGAGCATAATCAGACACAGCATATTTCTGTTCAGGAGCAGGTCGCCTCAATCGTGCAACAGAGATAGAAAGGGCTACGCTTCTTGCTCTCTTCCTCATCAAGGCCCCATTTTAGGTCATCGGTGATAGAATCATGTTCTCTCCATCAGAGAGTCTACAGTCTCTTTTTCTCTTCTGTGAAAATATTCCTCTTGCTTTTGTGAGCTTCTGCGCATCTCGTTGCGCATCCCGTGGGTCGATCTGGTTCAAATGAAAGATGTGGGCAAAGCGAGGTCTTGCTCTATCTCTGACCCAAGGGTCAAGCCTGTTTCATATACTGGAAAGGGTCTGCATTCTGGTATAGTATGTCTTTGCGTCGGCACTGCGAGGGGGGAAGGCGTTTGGGGCCTAGAAGACCTAAGACCTTCCAGACCCAAATACTTCTTCCGCGTGCGGGTCAGCAGGCACAAAGAAGTAATGAATCCGTAGAAGCAACCTGGGAGACTTTTTCCTTGACTGGTAATGCGGCTTCAATCAATCCCTCTTCGTCAAAGTAGCTGATAGCATCTCCAAGATTGATCAGTTCTAGATAGGAAATAATTGTTTGTAATTGTTCTATAGTCATGATCTTCTCCCTCGCTGTCACTTAAAATTCCTCTCCATCAAGGAGACTTTTCCTTGGCAATACAGACAATATGTACCGGCATGAGATGCGGAATGGACATAAACAAATTATCATCGCTCAGGCACATCCTCTACCTTGCCAGCCAATATGAGCATATATCGATATTTTGCCGGGGGCATGGGTCAATCTACCCATTTTCTCCAGGTTGGGTGAGAATCTGCCCTTCCTCTTACTTTACATCCAACCACTTTACTAACTCATAAACGAACTATTTGTTTTCATATTACAAAAAGTAAGTGTATATGTCAATAGGTAGAGCTATCAGACCGAGCGTAAAACCCCTGCCTTGAGGCCTGTCTTTTCCCACATCTTTTTGGAGGGACTTCACAAGAAGCCATAAGATTTGTCAATCCTCTGGTCAGTTCCCTGTGGTAAGCTGAGCTCGGAAAGACACCAAGCTCCCTCTCAGCTACCCTGGACGGCGCAGCCAACCTGAGCGTGATCCCAAGCTGGGTGGAGGCGACGAGCTCGTCGCCTCCACCCAGACTTTGCCAGGATCGTAGTCCTCCCCGTTTGCATCAGGGCAATCGCATCTAGTTAACCCCATCCAGAACGCGCAAAAGATACTGATTGTCCCATCCGGATTTGAGACGTTTGGCATGGATGCCAACACGGGAAGAGCGTTCCTGACGCAACAAATTCAAGCTGATATGGCGGAGTACCGCGAGATTTTCGTCGGCATGACCGAGCCTGACGCGCGATTCATCTTCCCGAAAGGCGATATCGAGGACCCAATGCAGGCTGTTTTCAATGCCCCAGTGGCTTCTGACCGCAGTGGCAAAGGTGTTGACTGACGAAAAACTGAGCAAGAAGTAGCGCGTTTCTTTTGTGGTCTTCTGTTTCATGCGCCGTTGCGCCCGAACGACCCCAATGCCTCGCAAGCCTTTCCACTGGTGTTGCGGGTCGAGATACGCCAGGATTTCCGGATCACTCAGGGTCCACTGTTCGCGAATTTCCAATCGACCGTGACCTTTCTCCACCTGTCGATCCAACTCCCAGTACGGGCTGGCAAAGCCGTCTTTTTCCGCGAGAGCAAACGTCGCTTTCACCTCGTCAAAGAGGTTCCCGTGATTGTCTTTGAGAGCCAGGGCGTAGTCGCCGTCTTGCTCAATAATCCGCTCGGCAATCTTCGTTTGCGTCCCCATCGCATCAATGGTCACAATGCAGCCTTTGAGCGCCAGTTGCTCTAAGAGCAGCGGGATGGCGGTAATCTCGTTGGACTTCCCTTCCGTCGCGAGTTGAGCCAACACCAGACGATTTTCGACCGCCCAGGCACTGACCAGATGCAGCGCTTTTTTGCCTCCTGCCTGATCATGCGAGCGGCGCAGCGTTTTGCCATCAATCGCGATCACTCCGTTGACTGTTTGGCTGATCCCTTGCACCCATCGGATGAAGCTGGCTTCAAACTGTTTGGGATCAATGAGCGCAAACACACGCCCGAACGTATCGTGAGACGGGATCCCATTGGGCAAGTCGAGCAAATCCGTAAAAAAGGCCTTTTTGGCGTTCCCAAATTCCTCGATCTCAACCCAGCCTTCTGCTCCACATAAGACTCCACAGATCGCCAGGATGATGATATCCCGTAATCGATGCAGTTTGGTTCGCTCCACCCGAGGGTCTTCTACTTGCGCAAACAGACGTTCAAGATCTCGTCGGCCATTCTCCTCCATCTCATAGCCTCCCGCTTTTTTGGCTTATTTTATCACCTCCTCTTCCTTTCCTTTATTGTTGCTGAGCTTATTTAGATGCGATTGCCCTGCCGTTTGCATCAGATGGGTTGCCACAACCACCATTTTGCGCATGACTGCCATGAGCGCGGACATCTTCTCGAGTCCACGCGCAACCAAATGCTGGTGATACGCACCAAAGGCAGAGCCTTGCAGGGAAATGCTGCGGAGAGCGGCTAAGTAAAGCATCTGACGCAACAATCCACTACCTCGCTTAGAGAGCTTAGCCTTGCCTTTCCATAGGCCACTCTCCTTGATCTTGATATCCATGCCCGCGTAAGCGACGGCTTGATCCGTGCAGGCAAAGCGATCCACCGCCCCCAGTTCCGCCCGTAACACCGCAATCATTTTGGGGCCCAATTCCGGCATCTGCTGGAGCCCTCTGGTTCCTGGATCGGTGGTAATGAGCTCCTCCAGTTCCTGTTCGAGCTGGCTCAGATTGGCTTGCGTGTGTTGCAGTTGATCGCACAAGATCTGTAGGCTCCTGCCCCGACCACTCAAGACGCGACCACTACTTACCGACTCTCTCCAGTGCCAATTGCTCAGCAATTTGCTGTGGAGAAAGATTGCCCAAGCCCTCGTGAGGACGCTGTTGGTTATAAAAATTAATCCACGTTTCCGCCACGTGGAGAAACGCTCCGAGACTCTGATACCGATAGCGTTCAGCGACGGCAAGCTTGAATGTGCCAACCTGATCCGCTCTGTCCCGAAAATGTCTATGAGAGAAACGTTGGTTCAATAGCCTGTTGCCTCTCTCAAAGAGCAATCAAGATCCCTCCCAGAAAGGCACCAGATGTTGATTGATCTGAGCGAACAGGCGGATCAGTCCATCTCAGTTTGTCTGGTCTGCTTCCCCCGATTGGTGGAGGCTGCAAACGGGTGTTCCAGGGAGTTGGCAACGGCTTCAAATCCATAGTGCAGCATGGTCGTTTCGTAGTACACTTTTGCTTGAACCAACGGTATCCCCAGCGCCTCGGCCTCAACCAGGGTGTGGTTGTAGGAGCGCGGCATCCCGCAGAGCGGTGTTGGCACCCTCACCATGGCCTGGAGACATCGTGTGAATGGCGTCGCCCAGAAGCGTCACGTTCGGTGTATGCCACGGTTTGACGGGTCGCGCCGAGGTGATACTCATAGGAAAGGTAGCAGGGATGTCGGCCTCGTCGATGAGCCGCCGCAGCGCGGGGTGCCATTCCTTCACGATGTTGCGCGCCAACTGGTGCAGCGTTGGCCCATCCGCGTTCCGAAATGCCTCAGGAAGCGAGAGCGTCCACGAGAAGTAACCCGGCACTTCCGTAAGGTGCAGCGTCGAGGCGAACGAAGCTCTAGCCGAGGCCGCCGCTTCCACCTGCCTGCATGTCGCCAATCCCATGCCAGTTTCCTTAGGGCCGACGATACGGACGAAACCGTCGACAAGTATTTCAGGAATCCATTCCAGCATGTCAGACCGGATGGGAGTCTTGCCGTAGATGGCGTAATCGAGCGTGTCAATCTGGGCATCCGGCGCGATGAGATCGCGAACCACGGAATGCGTCCCGTCGGCATCAACGAGGAGATCCCCAGTGGCAGAGGTCCCGTCAGTAAAGAACGCACGAATCTTCTCGTCATCCGACTGCTCGAACCGTTCAAATGTTTTGCCGAAATGCATGGTGTCTTCGAGGTCAGCCAGGAGAATTTCACGAAGCGTGAGCCTGTGTACCCCAAAGAACGAGTCAGCGAGGAGAGGTGGAATGGGCTTGGCAAACTTCTGGTTCAACTGATGGTTGAGGAAGACCATTCGTGTGGCTGACTTGATGGAAGTCGCCACACAGAGGTGAAAGAGATTCTCCGGCAGGCAGTCACGTAAGGCATGGCTCCCATCCGCGTTGAGAGAAATTCGATACCCCTGGCCTCGGAAGACATCGATTTGTTCAAAATCGCGAATCGCTCCATTTCGGGGTGGGTTCCTAGCTTCAGACTGGCAAAGGATTTTGAACGGTTTGGTAAAACCGTCAGAAACTGGATCTTTCTTGCGATGACTCGACTTATGCTCAAACGTTTAGGCAAGCAATATGCTTCTTGAAAGTTGATCAGCAGTCGAACACCGACCAGCAGATGTCGTTTCGCAACCGCTGATCATCCAGGACCAGCTCGCGGATCGCATCAGGGAGCTGGTCGCGCTGCCATCGGCACTCGAGCCGCCCGGAGCTCTCACCCTCGCCTTCAGGAGCAGCTGCACGCGCTGCCTTGATGGCGTAGGCCGCAGCACCGAGCTCGTGTGCGGCGACATGCGCCACCACCGCCGCCTGGCCGGCAGCATATGCGGCGTACCGAGCGGCTCCGCTCAACTCTCTTGCCGCAGCCATGGCATGACCACCCGCCGCGCGGGACTGAGACATCCTGATCTCGCCTCGCGCCCATGCCCGAGCCTGCGCGATCGCTTGGCGAGGCCGCAGGTCTGAAGGTTGCGCCGACTCGAACAGGTGCAGGACGTGTTCCACACACGTTGCGGCCCACAGGGCGAGTAGCTGATGGTCGGAGTCTGTGAGCGTCCCCCCGCGGCGGATGGTGATGAAACGAGGGTCGCGGTCTTTCGGGAGGATCACGGCTGCACCCCTTTCAAATTATCAAAAAAAGAAGAGGACTGTAGCTGGACGCCGATATGAGATTTGACCTTGCGCGTCGCCTCACCAACATTGACATCAGCCACAATACTAGTCCCACTATCACTCTTGCGGAGGCCTTCCATCATTTTCAGGGTCGTCGTTTTACCGGCTCCGTTTGGCCTGAGAAGTCCAAATATCTCTCCCTTCTTGACTTCAAAGGACACACCGCGACCGCCTTGACTTTCCCAAATGACTTGGCCAGCTTCTTTACGGTAATACTGTTTTCGCTTTTCGTTTTTGCCCCATGCTCTCGTCTCCGGTTCTCGAGAGCATGGGAGCCTGGAGAGTGTTCTCACTTCTCCAGGCTTCGACAGGTCGAGCATTCGACTGTATGCATCTCCGATCCAGGCTGGCCGGGCTTTTTCTGGATCACGTCTCTACTGTATAACACTGATGCAAGAATAGAGGGTAGAAAGAGAGAAAAGCGCTTGCATATGGACAGGAATGGATCTGAGCCTGCTCTATATACTTGGAGTTCTGTGAGAAAACGAGGAGTGTATCGCAAAAAGCCTCAAGCCTAAACTTGAGAGTTTTACGTGGGGCTTGGCACCACTTGACGCACTATTGAGTCTTGCTAGGGCTGCTGGAATGAGCGTTGGGTACCCCCTCAACCAGAGAGGAAGAATTCCTCACATTCGCGCGTAGTCTTCCTGACCCAACGCTCTACGAGGCCATAAAGGAGGCCACTCCCATCTCGCCAATTTACGGGTATCGACGCACCGCCAATCGCATTCGACATTTTGAGCAATTACAGCGGTACCCGCAACAGTTTCTCGTTCTCGACCATGCGGCCTGCTGCTTTAATCCAATCTACGGACACCGAGTACGGCGATGCCCCACCAGAGGAGCGCGTGGAGGACGTCCGGTGCCGTTGCGAGAGCGACAATGAGAAATGTGGGCAGGGCAACAAGAAGTGGGTTCGTTACTTCAGAAATGACCGTTGCTCCCCATTTTCCTGGTCCGACAGAGAGGGGAGTGTGTTCCGAACGAGGATATTTTTCTTCGAGAAGTGTGGATCTCTGTTTCATACGTGCCTTCAGCGAAAAATGGTTGTCTCTTCGTGGATGCAGGTGCATGCCATCCAACTGCCGTCGTGTCAGACCAGTCAGGAGGAGACAACCTTATGTACAAGCAGTGTCCCGACCGAAAGCTGTTTTCGTCTGATACCGAGGACGACCTTCGCTGAGGCCGTATCCCGATCCAGTTCACACCCACACATACAAGAATGCCACCGCTCTTCTAGCGTCTTCTTGCGTACATTCCCGCAATTCGGGCAAATCTGGCTGGTGTACTTAGGATCAACTTGTACGAGAGTACGCCCGGCCCATGCTGCCTTGTACGTACACATTCCCACAAATTGACTCCAACCAGCGTCGGCTATTGATTTGTTTAATCCCGCTTTGACTGCCGCCCCATTAGGCAAATACTGTCCTGTCTCTTCGTCCTGCTTCGGCTTGGGCTGTTTCACCAGATTGGCCATGGTGAGATCCTCAAGCACGATCACTTGATAGCGATTGACGAGCTTTCTTGAGGCTTTGTGAGCGAAGTCGGCACGCTGATTGCGAACCTTACGATGAGCCTTTGCCACGCGCTTCACTGCCTTCGCTCTGCGATGACTGCCGCGCTTCTTGCGAGACAAGGACTCTTGTAGCTTCTTGAGCTTCTTCTCTGCTTGGAGTTGCCCCAATTCAGTGGAAGCCAAAAACAAAAGAAAACTGTCCTGCCCCTAGAAGATGAAGAATTCATCAAGAGAAAAGGGAAGAAGAGGCTGAAGTGAAATCCCATCGCTTCAGCCTCTTCTTCCCTTTTCTCCAAAACCTTTTTAGAGTATGTCTTAAGAGGCTCAGAGAGCCAGGAGTAAACTGAAAGGAGACAATAAAGGAACGCCAAACTGAGCAAGAAGGAGTCGAAGCTGATGAATGAGAGCATCAACAGAAAGCGCTATCCATCGGATCTTACCGATGCACAATGGGACCTGTTGGCACCCTTCATCCCACCACCATCCCCCAACGCAACCCAGGAAGTGATTCCCAGACGAGAAATCGTCAATGGCATTCTGTATGTCCTGCGGACAGGCTGTTCTTGGCGACAAATGCCTCACGACCTGCCCAATGGCAAAACGGTGTTTCATTATTTCCGTTGCTGGCAACGGGATGGGACCTGGGAAAAAGCGATGCATGCCTTACGCCGCCAGGTGCGTGGCTCGATGGGGCGAGAGGAAGAACCTAGCGCCGGTATCATCGACAGCCAATCGAGCAAGACCAGTCCAGTCCCAGGCATCGGGCGTGGCTATGATGGCGGGAAAAAAAATCTGGGGACGCAAAAGGCACCTCCTTGTTGACACTCAGGGCTTCATCTTGGCTGTCATGGTCCTTGCAGCCAACATCGCCGATGTGACTGGCGCTCGCCTCTTGTTAGAAGGGCTCGCCAACCAGTTCCCTCGTCTCTCGCATCTGTTCGCCGATCATGGCTATGACGGGGAACCCTTTGAGCAATGGCTCCAACACCATCTTGGATGGGAGATCGAAATCGTTCCCCAGCAAGAGCGTGAGGTGCATACCGAGTGGGCGCTCATCAATGGGCAGCCGGTCGAGATTCGCAAACCAAAGGGAGGCTTCCAGGTTCAGCGCAAGCGCTGGATCGTGGAACGAACCTTTGGCTGGCTTATCCGCTACCGACGACTCGCTCGCGATTACGAGGGGTTGCCTTCAAGCAGCGAGGCCTTCATCCAGGTGGCTTCCATTCGTCTTTTATTGACCCGTTTGGCTCCTTCCCGATACTAATTATTCGTCTTAAGACACACTCTTAGATTGCGATCCCTATCTCCTTTTTCTCCAACAACTCATAAATATCCTCCCAATATGTTCTCTAAGTCCTGAGTTATGGAAGCCTACCGTCATCAAGACGAACTTTCTCGGCATTTGGGAAACAAGACGATAAAAAGAGGGAGAGATGTTGCTGGTAGTTCTCCTCTAAAAAACGCTGAATGGCAAACTGGCCTCGAGTACGAATTTAGCTCCGCAAGGAGTCTGCACATGTTCAAGCGTGTTTCCGCGGATCTGTTTTGCTGTCCTAGTTGGGCTTTCGCTGTGCTCGCTCAAGGCCAGTTTGCCACTCAGCTAAATAATAGTTGTCCTGCTACACAATTTCTCTGAAAAACGTGTGTCCTTATAGATAAGGAAACTGTTATATGCATTGGCAAGCAAGAAACAGACTTTCCACAGCCCTGCCAAGACAAGACAGAAAGGAGAAACAGCATGCGGACATCCTGTCTTGCAAGGTCTTCTTGCTGGAGCAATGGGAACGGTGGTACTTGACATTGCAGGCTACGCTGACATGGCTCTTCGTGGGCGCCCTTCAAGTAATACCCCTGCCAAGATGGTGGATGTTCTGGCGACCATGCTGCATCTATCACTTTCATCGCAAGGAAATGATGCTCAGGATTCAACAGTTCAGAACCGGGAAAGCGGACTCGGTGCTTTGTTAGGCTATATCAATAGGAGTGGTCTATGGCTTGCTTCGGTCACGAAGTCATCGTGATGAGATATCGATTCCTCTTGCCAGCACATTGGTTGGTCTGGCCTCGATGGCGGCAAGTGATATTCCACTGGTGAAACTCAAGGTGAGCGATCCGAAAACATGGGGAGCCTCGGGATGGCTCTCAGACTTCCTGTTCCATTTCATCTATGGTTTCGCCACGGTTACAACGTATGAGGCCCTGCCAAAGCTTTGCAAGACGGTTTAAAAACAATCGGATCGCACCATCTGCTGTTTGATTGCGCGATCGCCTGCGATGATACGTTGGCAGGGAGGTGGAATGAAGAGGCGGGAAGAAAAGCTCTTCTTAACCAGGATAGGAGAAAGGCGAAAAACATGCACGATCTAAGACAACCAGGAACGCCGCCCTCGGTCGAGGGTATTGTGACCAGACCCAGTCCGTTTTCGGTCGAGAAGACCCTGGAACGCCTTCAGGAAGCGATGCGTCAGCGGAATTTGACCATCTTTGCCCAAATTGACCACAGTGGAGAAGCGCAACGGATTGGCCTCACGATGCAAGAGGCCCATGTCCTGATCTTTGGCAATCCGCAAGGGGGCACTCCACTCATGATTGCGTCCCCGCTTCTCGCGCTTGATCTGCCGCTCAAAGTCCTTGTCTGGCAGAAAACTGATGAACAACAGGTCTGGGTGAGTACGACCCGTGCGGACTACCTGAGAGAGCGCTACGCTCTCTCGCAGGAATTGGCCGGAAAGCTGGCCGTCAGTGACGCCGTGATTGAGCAAGCGCTTACCGAGTAACCATGCTGGGAGGGACGAAAGACGCGAAATGGGCATCTACTCGGTCTGGGCTGACACGTCGGCGAAACCATCGGTGAAATCACCATCCTTGTCGGATCGTTGCGAGGGTGCTTGGATCAAGCTCCCAGTACCCAGCCGCTTAGAATGATGGCGGAAGGTAGGTCAGCCAAGGCCAGACAGACATCATTTTCTTTCAGAAGGCTTCTGGTAATCATGGCTGAGATGTTCTCTCGTCTTCTTGATGGGGTTGTCTCGGACTGTTCGCAAGTTGGGTAAGCTTGCTGGCCGTTGAACATAGATCTTTCGTTGCTCTGGATCAGTGAAAATAAGCCAGGCCAGATTGCGTTCCCAAGCTGGCAAAGAGGCATAATCCGCAAAAATCCGCGAGGCAGTCCGAGTCCAGCCAATAATATCGAGCCGCTCGTTCGTCACAAACGCGGGGTTTGGTAAAAGCGCATCCAGGACGTTTTGAAGTTCTACACCGATGTCTGGAAGAGGGGCATGTATAGCCGGGCTTCCTGTGGGGTGTAGCGATCGCCAATATCATGGAAGGTGTACCCATCGACGCGCACATGAACTATGTTGGCGGTTTCTGGAACCTGCTCAATCCCTATGCCCTGCTGGGAGGAATGACGTTTGTTGGCTTGTTCACCTTGCATAGTGCTCTCTTCCTGAGCCTACGCACCGAAGGGGACGTACGCTTGAAAGCCCAGATGATGGCAAAAACGCTCTGGCTCAGTGTCACGCTCCTGGTCTTTGCTTTCGTCATTGCGGGTTATGTGACAACGGACGTCTTTACATGCCTGGGCATTAATCCAGGAGTCGCACCGCTAGGGGCCGGCGCGGCCCTGCTGGCATGCGGCTGGCTGATCTATCACCGTCAAAGCGGCTGGGCCTTTGCTATGACTGGCCTGACCATCATCCTCTCGACCTTGACCATCTTCCAGGGCCTCTACCCACGCGTGATGATCTCCAGCCTCAATCATGCCTGGGATCTCACAATCTACAATGCCTCTTCGAGCCCCTATACGCTCACCGTGAAGAGTCTATCCGAAGCTTCTCCTCTTCCACAATTTCGGGGCAGGATCAAAGTGTTCAGACTTGACCTCTTTGATACACTCAAGCCATGACTCAAGAGGAAGAAATCGCCCATCTTCGGGCAGAAAATCAAGCCCTGCGCCAAGCCCTGGCTCTCATCGAGGAACTGGAACAGCAGAAGATACCTCCCCCAGCGTTTGTGAAAGCGAACGTGAAAAAGCCAGCAGCACAGGGGTCTATAGTGAGCGGGAGTGAAGGTTGTTACCTGTATCCCTATACTCCCGCTCATGTCGTTTCGTGCCACAATCATTGAACAGCAGAGGTATGCCCTGGCTTTACTTTACAGCGCCCTGGGTAAGACCCGCAATAAACTGGCGCTGGAATATAATGAACATAAGGATAATGGGTAGCGAAGCTAGCACAGCGCCCGAGAGTAGAATCCCATATTGATAGTCATATGGACCAACAAGGGACGCGATTCCCAGGTTAGCGACAAACATGGATGGATCGGTAGTCACGACGAGTGGCCAGTAGAAGTCATTCCATAAGCCAGTGAATGAGAGGATGCCTAGCACGGCCAACCCCGGACGAACCAGGGGAAGGACGATGCGCCACCAGATCGCGAACTCAGATGCCCCATCAACGCGGGCAGAATCGAGAATCTCGTTGGGAACGGTTGTTGTGTACTGACGCATCAGGAAGATCCCAAATGCTCCAACTGCGCGAGGGATAATCAAAGACTGGTAGGTATTGAACCAGTGAAGTTCGCGGATCACCTCAAATTGAGGAATTTGCAAGACCTGAGGCGGGATGAGAAGTGTTACCAGCATAAGGGTGAAGAGGACATTCTTGAAACGGAAGTCATACTTCGCGAAAGCAAAGCCCGCCAGCGAACTGAGCAGCAGAGAGGTAATTGTGCCGCCAATGGCTACAATTGCCGTGTTTAACATCCAGCGTGCGAAGGGAAATTGCGTAAGCAAGGCCTCCATATTTGCCAGGGTTGGGTTGCGAGGCAAGAGCGTAATTGACGTACCAAAGATCTCCGTGTTGGGCTTGAAGGCACTAAAGACCATGTAAAGGAAAGGTATAACTGTCAGAAGCAACAGCAAAAGGAGCAGAAGGTTGACCAGCACTGAGCCAGTAATAAAAGAATAACGACGTTTACGGGCGGCAGGAGAAAGCTGCATTTTTGTCTTCGGTTCCTGAAGCATTGTATCAATGCTTGCCATGATGAGATCCTCTCTAAAGAACCCTGTGCGTGAGGCACAGGCAAGGCACATAGCGCAAACTACCCGGCTATCACGCTACATCTGAAGAGGCTGCAGTTCCATACCCCCCGAAGAGTTTAATATTCAGTACGGAGAGGATGAGCAGCAGAAGCGTCATCGAATAGGCAATAGCACTCGCATAGCCAACGTTAAAGTTCTGGAAGCCCTGGGTGTAGACATAGAGCGTAATGGTGAGCGAGGCATCTGAGGGACCTCCGCCGGTGAGTAGCAAAGGCTCAGCGAAGAGGTTATAAGAACCGATAATGGCCTGGATGACGATAAAGAGCGTCACTGGCTTAAGTAGCGGAAGCGTAATGCTCCAGAAAGCCTGCCAGCGATTAGCGCCGTCGATCATAGCCGCCTCATAGTACTCTTTATTAATGGCATTGAGACCCGCCATCCAGAAGAGGGTATTGATACCCAGATAGGTCCAGATACCAATGAGGATAAAGGCTGGCATGACAACTGGCTGATCTGTAAGCCAACCAATCTGGGGAATACCAAACCAGCCAAGCGCGACATTGAGCAAGCCATATTGCGTATCAAGGACGCGCGCGAAGATAACCGTAATGACCACGGTTGAGGTAATGACTGGAAAGAAGAGTCCTACGCGGTAAAGCCCTTTCCAGCGCACGAAGAGGGAGTTGATAGCCAGGGCCATGATCAGGGCCAGGGGAGTGAGGACAAACAAACTACCGAGAGCATACTTCGTCGTATTGAGCACAGCAGTATAGTAGCGGGGGTCCTGGAAGAGATGGATGTAGTTGCCAAAGCCAAAAAACGTCTTCTTATCAAAGCCAAAGCCTTTGAAGAAGCTGAGCCACAAGGAGTAGAGGATGGGATAGATCCCAAATACCAGGAAGAGAATAAAGAAGGGTGAGATGAAGATGTAAGGAGCGAGCTTGCGTTGATTGCGATGCCACCAACTGCTACTCTGGCGAGGTTGGGCTGTCATGCTGGTATGTATCTGAGTCATGTGCATCCTTCCTTTGGGCATGGCATATGCGAACATTCTCAGGAGCTAAATGGAGCCATGTGCTAAGCAGTTTCGAAACTGATGATGCTTAAAGCCTGGTTATAAGCAGTTTGTAGCGCCGACTCTGGCATGACGCCCGGCTGCTGTAAACAGGGAGTGAGTGCGAGACGTGTAAAAGCATCGGTTGTCTCAGGCCAGTAGGGGGAGTTATACCACTGGTTTATCTCTGGCGAAACCTCTTTGATGATCTCACCCGCCCTCTGATTATCAAAGAACTTCAACGGCTCGCTTAATTTGGCCTGTTCCAGCGCTGGCTTATAGGTTGGCCAGGTCTGGCGTATCCCATAGTCGCCAAGTAACGCTTCGACGCTTGTGTGCTCGTAGAGCACAAAGTCGAGTGCTTCCTCAATACTGGAAGAGGTCTTAAGCACAGTAACGCCAGTACCGCCCTGCGTGGCGGTCCGTGAACCTCCCGCCTCCCATTGCGGAAGTGGTTGCAGATGCCACTTGCCAGCAGTATCTGCCGCGTTCTGTTGTACGAAACCGCTAAAATTCCAAGAGGGGCCGATCAGAGAGGAAAATGTACCATCAGAAACCTTGGCCCAGTATGCCTGACCAATGGGGCGTATCCCTGCCCACTTTTCGTTGATGGCCTGCTTCTGATAGCGAAGCGTGTTTAAACCTTCAGAGGAGTTGAAGATAGGTTTGCCATTGGCATCAAAGAAGCCGCCTTTGTGTTGAAGTGTCTGTATCCACCAGTAACCGGAGTCGTTGAAGGGGAAATCGATGAAATTTTTGCCTGTAGCTTTTTGATAACGCCGACCTGCTTCCGCGAACTCATCCCAAGTATTAATGGGGGCCTTAATACCGGCCTTTTCCCAGAGATCCCAACGGTAACTGAGCAGACAGGTGTTCAATTCATTGCCAATACCATAGATCTTGCCTTTCCAGGACCAGGGATCGGTAGCCGAAGGATGATAAAACTTGTCCATGACTCCCATTTGCTGAAGCTTAGGAGCGATATCCACAAAAATGACGTCGCCTTTAATGAAGCGCGCGAACTGGCCAATCTCGATGTCAGCGATATCGGGACCGCCTGAGCCAGCCAGGGCCGTAATCAGGACCTTGTCGTGCATTTGCTGAAAAGGAAAGATCATCCAGTTAATCTCGAAGTCGGGCTTTTTCTCCTTCTTGTAGAGTTCCCAGGCTTGTTGTTGCCATTGGATACGGGTGCTGGAGAATGCCCAGAAGTTGAGCGTCTTCTTGGCTCCGGTATTGATAGCCGGTGCGCAACCACTCAACAATAAACTGGCTCCCGCAGTCGCACTTCCCACGGCCTTGAGAAAGGATCGTCGATGCATCTGCATATACGTACTCCTTCGTCCATATATCCATCTATACGCATGAGTAGACAATAGCTCATCTGTTACTAATTGCTAACTTTCATGTTGCATAGCATGAACAACGTGGTAACAGGCAAACAGATAAGGCTTACAAAAAAGATAACGTTTTCTAGATTGATTTGTCAAGCTTTTTGTGTAGAATTGAGCAACAAAACCATAAGACGATTTGACATGAGCATCTTACTTACAGGGTTATTGAAGAGGTTTCACCAATCTGTGTATGAGCCCATCAAGACCTTTGCCTTTCTCTCCGATGGTTCCCACATTGACAACCCCAGGTTTTTTCGTGAGGAAGAGAACGCTCTGGCCAAGGCCCAACGCCGCCTCGCCAGGGCCCAGTGTTAAGTACCCGATTGTATAGACACTACACAAAGGTAAGAGAAGGGATGATCTCCAAAGCTTGTTGTTGAGCGAATTGCTGAGGAGAAAGATTGCCTAACCCCTCATGAGGACGGTGCTGATTGTAAAAATTGATCCAGGTTTGTGCTGTCTGCAGGAAAGCACTAAGGCTGTGATACCGATAGCAATCCGCAACAGCCCGCTTAAAGGTGCCAACAAACCGCTCGGCATAGCCATTGTCAGTCGGCGTCCCAGCGCGGCTCATCGAGAGGACAAAGCCTTTTTGTAACAGCAAACGGCGAGTCTGCTCAGCCCCAAATTGTTTACCCTGGTCACTATGCCAGATGCACTCAGGCGCCTCAAACGTCATCGACTGGATGGTGTTGGTGACCAGATGCGCACGCATATGGTAGTCAAAGGCCATGCCTAAAATGGCTCGGGTCTGTTTGTGCAAGGCGAAACAGTCTCGCACGCGTGAGCCATCGGCCAGGCGGACTTCCAAGATGTCCGAGAAGACAATTTCTTTGCCCTCAACCTTCTCTGGCATACGCAGGAGATAGCATACGGGCCAGCGGACTCTTGTTGATTGGACGGCGCGGCGCGCACAGATCTGGCGAGCCAGTTCCGCCTTTTGATGTGCGCTCAATTGCCCAACAGCCCGCGGATTTTTTTAACAGTTCGTTCTGCACCGTCAACTCGCCAATGATCTTTTTGAGTTCTTCGGGCGATTCTCCAGGAGCCGGAGGGCTTTGCTGCTTCGTCTTGCCCTCAAAGGCCCCTGGGCCATTCTGTGGTAAGAACGGTTGGGTTCGTTCTTACCAAGGAGGCATATTTCTCCGCTGGTCAGCTACCGGTTACAACTCGTTGCGCATCGCGTGGGTAAATCAGATTTCTAAAATGCCTTTGCAAGAGTTCATCAGGAGCTTCATCAGGGTCTTGCTCCACAAAGCCACGTGCGCATATAGACATAGACTCGTCAATATGCTACTCTTCTTGAAGAGACTCTGTTTCATCGGCAGGAACTGCATCGCTCCCTCAACAATACTGAGAAGCGTGCAAGAGCCATTCCTTTTCTGGTGTCTTTTGAAAGGAGACACGATGTCTCAGACTCCGCCACCATCTGATGTACTCATCATCGGTGCTGGGCCAACTGGGCTCACCCTAGCACATGAACTACTTCGTCGCGGGATCACGCCACGTCTCATCGAGAAAACCCCTTCCGCTTCTCCCAATAGCAAAGCGCTGGGAGTGATGGCGCGCACCCTCGAACTCCTGGCCTCATCGGGTATTACCAAAGAGATGCTGGCACAGGGGGTGAAGGTTCCAACCTTGCAGGTCTGGAGTTTGGGGCGGCACCTGGCACGCTTTGACTTCGCCACCGGCATTGACAGTCCGTACCCGTTTATCCTTATGATCCCACAGCATACGACCGAGGCCATTTTGACCAAGCATCTGGTTCGCCTCGGCGGCACCGTTGAACGCGGTGTTGAGCTGGTCGGTCTTACCCAGAGAGATGATCGCGTTGAGGTCGTCCTGCGCTCGGCCAGCGGGAAAGAGAAGCGAAGCTCTTGCCGCTTTCTGATCGGCTGTGATGGTGCTCATAGCAGCGTTCGCAAGCTTCTCGAAGTGCCCTTTGTCGGAAAGACGGTCGAGCACAGTTTTGCGACTGGGAATGTGCGCATGCACGGAGACTTTCCTCGCGACCAGGCTCTGGCCTACCTCCATCGTGGTCACCTCATCACCTATTTTCCTTTACCGGACGGCCAGCATCGTTTCATCCTTGCCTATCCCCGAAGATGTGCGCCTACGGGAGAGGTCACGTTAGAGGAAATTCAGCAGGCAATAGAGATCTGTGGGCCGAAAGGAAGCCGTGCAAGCAATCCAAGCTTTCTCGCTCGCTACCACGTCCATCAGCGTAAGGTGACTCAGTATGTGCATCAGCGAGTTATGCTCGCTGGGGATGCCGCGCACCTGCATTCTCCGCTCGGAGCGCAGGGGATGAATACCGGTATGCAAGATGCCATGAACCTCGCTTGGAAACTGGCGCTGGTCGTACAGGACCGGGCACCGGCTCGGTTGCTGGAAAGCTACCAGATTGAACGCGAAGAAGTTGGCAGGCGACTCTTGCAGGATGATGAGGGGATGGTGCGCCAGGCGTTTCTGCACCATCCTCTCGCAACTCCGGCCCGTGACTGCGCTGCGCCATACCTGACGCAGCACTCCGAGGTGCAACAGGCCATCACCAGGACGGCGGCAGAACTATCCATCTCCTATCAGTACGGGCCGCTGGTCTCCGACTATCGTGGAAAGGGAGAAAAACCGGCTTCCCCTCACGTTCACGTGGGTGACCGCGCCCCCAACGGCCTCCTCTTTTCAAGAAAGCAGGCAGTTCCCTGTCAGCTCTATGATCTCCTCACGGGAAAAGGCCACGCACTTCTCGTCTTCCAGCATCACCAGGAGGATGAAGTGCAGCGCGAGTTGCAAGCTGCGGTGGCTCCCTGGCAAGATCTGTTGGAGGTCTATCCTATCCGAAGGCATGAGTTGGAAGAGTCAAGTGAACACACCTGGTACGATCCCGATGGCTTGCTCGCTGAGCGCTACGGCGTCGAGGATTCGGGGCTTGTTTTGATCCGCCCAGACGGCTATATGAGCTTCCGCAGTCGTCCGATTGCAGCAGAGCCATTGCGCTGCTATCTGCGTGCCCACTTCTCTCATCCGCTCCTACAAATAAGTTGACAATACCAGATCGAGAGTCCTTTCCACCATCAGGGCTGGAAACAGTTTCCTGGGTCCTGGCGAGATTCGTCCTCATATACGCATGATTTGCCCCTGGTGAGGGCCTAAGAAGATAATTATACTGTGTCCATGTTTCCCTTGAAAGGGTTACGACAAAGGACAACCAGGGCAAAACCACATGTGGCCCTGATGTAACAGCGAAAGGACGACAGCTACGTGGTCTACCGCTACAACACAGGGCGTTGGCACCTTTGCAAAAGGATCTGTGGTCATTGCTCCTTATCTAAGTTGCCCCCTGAACAGATGTCAAGTAACTGAAATAAGGGGCGCCCTGTCGCAGAGTGTTTCCGAGTTGAATAAGGAGTCTAATATGATACCGAAAAATATTGCTGGTATTGCCATTCCTGATAGTTCCCTGGCCAACGAAGCCGCAGAACTCCTGCGCGAACATGGGACCCCACTGCTTTGGAACCATTCACATCGCGTCTACCTCTTCGGAGCCCTGCAGGGGCACCAGGCAGGGTTGCGCTATGATCCTGAATTGCTCTACATTAGCGCGCTCTTCCATGATCTTGGACTGACAGAGAAGTACCGTAGCCCAGACAAACGCTTCGAGGTAGATGGGGCCAATGCAGCACGAAGTTTCCTTGAGCAACATGGCATTTCCAACGAGTCTACCCAGCTTGTGTGGGACGCGATTGCGCTCCATACCACGAGAGGAGTAGCTCAATACAAGGAGCCAGTGGTAGCACTTGTCTATCATGGGGTGGTTTTCGATGTTATAGGGGATCATTTTGAAGAACTTTCCGAGGAGACACGCTCTCAAGTCGTGTCAGCCTTCCCTCGTGAGGGTTTCAAGAACAAGATTCTGCATGCGTTTCTCGATGGCTTTCGACACAAACCGGAGACAACGTATGGCAATATCAATTCCGACGTCTGTGAGCGCTACCTTCCCGGCTACAAACGTCCGAACTTTTGTGACTTCGTCCTACAGTCCCCGTGGAATGAATAACAATGTGTTACCGTTGCCGGGTATCATAATTTAATCCAACTCCAGGTCAGCTACTTTCAGCTGGTCTGGAGTTGGATATATGGAAATCCTTCAGCACAACACGCTCAACACTTTCTCTCCCTCTCCACCTCTGGGCTGAAAGTGACGCCACTTGTGAGTCTCTTGAGGGGAAGCGTCACATGAAAGGTTGATCCTTTCCCGACCTCACTCTCCACCCGTATCGTGCCTCCATGATGCCTGACAATCTCCGCCACAATGTAGAGCCCCATCCCCAGCCCTGGGACCGCCCGCTGGCTCAGATCAGAGATACGATAGAAGCGTTCAAAGATTTTCTCGTGCAGTTCCTGCGGAATGCCAACGCCGTGATCACACACACTGACCGTCACGGTCTCACTGGAAACACGGCGGTCAATCTCAATCGTTGTGGCACTAGGAGAATACGTGATCGCATTGCAGATCAGATTGGCGAAGACCTGTTCGAGTCGCCCTTTATCTCCGATGAGCGTGCATGGGGCAGTCCCACGCACCACGATGGTATGGGTCGCACTCACTTGCTGCACAGATTCCGCAACTTCAGCGAGCAATGCCTCCAGATCCACTGGCTCCTGAACGTATTCAAGCTTCCCCGCCTGGATCTTGGACCCATCAAGCAACTCTTTAACCAGGCGTTCAAGGAGCTTCACTGATCCCTCCGTCCTTGAGAGCGCCGCGGCCACTTCATGATGTCCTTGTTTCACCAGGCGTGTTTTTGCCAGTTGGATACACATTTTCACGGTGGTCAGCGGCGTCTTAAGTTCATGGCTTGCCATGCTCAGAAAGTTCTCTTTGCGCTGCTCTAGCTCTTTGCGGGCGGAATTATCCAGCACAAAGTAGATACTTTGTGCTGGATCATGTGGTAAGATGGCACCTCCCACAAGCACGGGCAGGTAGCTGCCATCCTTACACACGTACTCTTTCTCATAGGGCTTCATCAACCGACATCGTGCGAGTTCCAGGTGTGCTTGCCGGGTACGATCAAGATCCTCTGCAGAGGTCATATGTACCCAGTTCATCTTCCGCTGGAGCAGATCTTCTCGGCTATAGCCGGTCATACGCAAAAAGGTATCATTAGCTTCCAGGATCTCTTCCCCTTCGGCGACGATGATCCCGATAATATTTGAAGCCATCAGTGCATGCGTTCGCTCCTGACTCTGGCGTAAGGCTTCCTCTCTCCGTTTCTGCTTTTCGATATTGGTACTGATGCCGAACCAATGGGTGATCTGTCCTGCGGTATTACGCACCGGGAGAGCGCGAGCCAGAAACCAGCAATAGGTTCCTGTCTGACCATCCCTCAACCGATATTCAGTCTCATAAGGCTCCCCTGTTTCAAACGAATGTTGTCGCAGAGCCAGCGTCCGTTCAAGATCCTCAGGATGCACGAACTGACGCCACCCAGAACCCTGTATCTGCTCAAAGCTGACCTGCAACAAACGGCAATACCGAACATTGACGTAATCAACCCGACCATCTGGCTGTGCCGTCCATACCAGTTCTGGAATGGCCCCCAAGAGCGTCGAAAGGTCAAGAGGTGGTACGAGCGAGACGCTCGCTGGAGATGTATCATCAAACATAGCGTGGTCTTGTCCCCTTTCACATGCCCAATCCCTTGTGCGAATGAAGCGTTCTTGCCCTGACTCTCAAATGGTGCGCTTCAACATTCTCTCCATCAGAGCCATTGTGGCGAGGCATGGTCATTGATATGGAAAACAACGCTTATGAGAGAGAGAGGATACGAAAACGTATGAGAAAGACATCCTGAGCGGCTTGCTCTTTCCCCCAGGTCACCTGGAGAATGCAGGTCTCACAGAAATTGCCAGCAGTCAGGTGCTTCTATCTGCGCTGGTTGTATCCAGATAACGGGAAATAGCGTCAAGAGGGGAACCCCAACGGATTCCATTCCATCTCCGGCAAACAGAACGGGAATGTGGCTTGTCAGAGCTATGCTTCTTTTCCCCACTGTGCAAGGAGAATGCCCCTACGCCATGTGGTGCAAGGTACGGCTCAACGAGGGAGGCATACCAAATTGCCTTTGCCAGAGTCGGCGAAAGTGCCGCACATCCTCAAACCCACATTGTATTGCGACATCCTCAACACGGAGGGTGGGATTAGCGAGCAATGTTGCCGCCAGTTCAAGGCGCAAACGCTGATGGTATTGAACTGGTGTCAGTCCCGTCGCCTCCTTAAAAGCACGATTCAATCCCCGAGAACTGACCTTTGCAATGTCGGCCAACTCATCGAGCGAAACATGCTCTGCAACATGACTGATCAGGTAATCTTGCGCACAGTGAACGCCAGAATGGAGATGTGTACGATATTCCAGGTAGATGCTCCTTTGTGGCTCAGACCCATTGCGCCGCATATACACAACCAGATGGCGCGCAACCTGGGCTGCAAACATCGGCCCCTGAGCATGTTCCAGAAATGCCAGCGCCAGATCAATACCGGAGACAATTCCAGCACTGGTGGTAATCGTCCCATCATGGACGAACAACACATTATCGAGTACTCTAGCGCGAGGGAAGCGCGCTTGCAGCAATTCCAACTGCGCCCAATGTGTCGTACATCGTCGACCATCAAGAAGCCCTGCTTCTCCCAGAGCAAAGGCACCTGTGCAGACGGATGCGATATGCGCTCCTGCCTGAGAGGCGGAACGAAGCCAATCGCGCGTCTCCTGATCAAGTAGAGCCGCTTCTAAGGAAAAGTGTTCCCACTCCATTCCTGGCACGATGATCAAATCGTCCCTCGTGACAGAAGCAAGAGGGGTAAGTTGGGCAACAACCATCCCCTGTGCACTTTCCTGTATCGCTTGCGGGGAACAATAGTGCAACGTATAAGGCGCTCCCGCTCGGAGAGCAGTATCAAACACCTGCGCAGGACCTGCTAAGTCAAGCAAATGCACATGAGGGGGCACGAAAAACACAATGCGTCGCGCCCTGCTGTCAGTTGACTCCATTGGGCTTTGATTCTGAAGGTGCATCTTCTCCATATCTCCCTTCGACGTAGAAAAACCACGAGGAAAACATGTCTACATCAGTCTCCCTTTGGAAGGTATGGACAGAGTATATGTCGTATCTAGGGTCTTCGCCAGAGGCAAATTCTGCCAAAGAAAGGACGGATCTCGCCAGAAGCTATAGATGGCGGAGAAGGTAACGTAGTTTCCACGAGGTGAACTATGTTCACAATATTGTCTACTTATAGGAGGACCAGCCGCGAAAAGGTATGTGTAACTCTTTAAATGCCCCTTCCACACTGAGTATATCACCCATCGATTACCAGAATTGTACAAACACCCTTCACGCTTCATGCCAGCACGCTGGAGTGCCATCAATCGTTCTCCCTATGAGTACTTGCCTTTCAGTGCTGGGTATCACCGTTGCATTGGGGCGGAATTGGTAATTTGGGTGAATGTTTCACCCAAATTACTAGGTTTAACGCCTCCTATCTTCTAGTTCTCTTCTATAGATTGGTTAATTTCCCAGATATTGCCTTCGGGGTCGGTAAAATGCGCCGTGCGCAGTCCCCAGGGCTGGCTAATGGGAGGTTTGAGGAACGTCACGCCCCTGGCCTTGAGTGTTTCATAGGTAGCGTCAACATTCTCTACGCCGGTTGCTAGCAGAAAGCGAGCGCTCCCCTCGATCTTGACTGGGTTAGCCTCATCACTGAGCAGATTCGTCGCAGTCGAGGGGGACAGCAGGAGAAAATACTGATTTTCCATCTGAAACGTTGCCGAGCCGGAGTCCTGAAAGACCAGCGGGAGTTCCAGCGTATCCCGATAGAATTCAATAGATTTGGAGAGGTTCTGAACGAACAAGACCGTTGCATCAACTTTGTGAAACATAATTTGCATCCCTTCTTACCTGAGTGAGTTATCACAGCAAGGTTTTTGCATATCGTGAATTAAGTTCTGTACCTCTCAACCTGTTCTCACACACGAGATGAAAAACGGAAATGTTTTGGGCTATTCCTCACCATATTTCTATCATACCCATTCCATTTGCCAGGGGATGCAAGAGAGGCTATCAAACGTTTTGAAGCAATAGATCTTGAAGGGAACGTGAGAGGAGGAAGCCAAGCGACCAACAGCAAACACCGTGATTGCTGGCTCGTACAAGAACTGTAACCAATAATGAGACCATGGTCTTGGGATTTGGTTGCCTCTTGAGAGCAATGACTATTTCAGATTCGACTATTTGCATTGGATTTCCTTTCCAAGGGGGCAAATTGCATATTCATCTGTTTCTCTTCATGAGGAGGAGGACTAGCAACGTCTCTCTCATCTTGTCCTCTGGATGTCTTTCTGGTGAGGCTCTCTTTGCATTTGTAGTATAGCAGCTGGATTGGGCTTCTTTTCTTTCGAGACAGCTTGGCGAACGTTGCAAGGATATGAAATGCTGACATGTTCAGAAAGGGACAGATAGCCAGGGTGAGAAAAGGGGATATTGTGGCTCAAGTGACGCCCATTGCAATCTTCTTCGGAGAAGCTGCTTAAGCTGCATCAATAGGCGAAAGCTCACCCTTTCTTGCCTCTGAACTTTTTTTGCAACAAAGCCTTCCAACAGAACGGCGAGGGCAAGGCATCGGACAGCGGCTGATTGAGCGCCTGCGACAAGAGATGCAAGTGCAGGGATACCGCCTCCTGCTGGTATCAACACTGGCCCCCTCCTATGAGGGGGATAATCAGGGTCCGGTCGAAGAGGGCTACGCTGCGACGCGGGCCTTCTATCACACGGTCGGCTTTCTGGATGTCTGCGAAGTTCCTCTCCACTGGGGAGTAGGAAGTGATCCTGCCTTACCTGCATTAAGTGATCATCGCTGCTCGACACCATAGATGTGCTATCGGGAGACCAGGCCACCGAAAGAACGGACTTCATTCATCACGAGGGCTGGTAAAATTAGATAGAAGATGGCGGGTGGGCATCTGCCCACCCGCCATCTTCTATCTAGAATTAAAAAGCTCGGGAAATATGGATATTATGCTAGCCACAGCAGAGCAAAATACAGTATTATAGATAAAAAGCTGTGCTTTTAAAGGGATGCGCCGGGCATATCATTCAGAAAGGAGAAAGGAAAAGTCAGATGTTCATTCGCCGCACATTTACGGGGAAAAGCAGGGAAGCGCACTCTGAAAAAATGCGTAGCGTAGAACAACGCTTTCGTACGCTTGTCGAATTTAGTTCAGAGGGCATCAGGCTTCTCGATCTCCATGGGCAGGTTCTCTACACGAATGCTACCGCCGCACAATTACTCAACCTGTCCTCCTCCAACACGCTATCTATTAGCCTCTATGATGTCCTCTCTCATACTGATAAGCGAGCAGTAGCTAAGGCTTTTGAACGGGTTACTACTGCTCCAGGCCTATCGACAAAGGCGCAGTATAGCATCACTCAGGCCGATGGAACCACGCGCTGGCTAGAAGAAACCTACGTCAACAGGCTCAATGTACCTGACCTGGCAGCCATTGTCGCGACATTGCGCGACATTACTGAGCAGAAACAGGCTGAGCGAGAGCGAGAAACCAGGCTACAAGAAAGGGGGGATGTGCTAGCACAAATGCAGCAGATACAGACAGAAGAAGCACGCCTGCAATTACAAGATTTTGTAAAAAAACTGGTTATCGAGCAGGATATGTTGCGCGAGCGCGAGGCACAGGCTCGTACAACTGCCGAACTGACTTCAGACTACGCCTATGCCTACCACTTCCGCCCCGATGGGACGATTGAGCGAGAGTGGACGACCAGCGCCTTTATGGCTTTGACGGGTTTTGAACCCGAGGAGTTCGACGAACGCGGCTGGGAGCATTTCATCCATCCAGATGATAAAGAACAGGTTGAGGAGCGCCTGCGAACCGTGCTTGCGGGCCTATCCAATGTGCGCGAGTGGCGCATCACAACCAGGCAGGGTGAGATACTCTGGCTACGTGACTACTGCCGCCCTATACTCGATCCGGAAACGGGTGAGGTCGTGCGCGTCTACGGCGCAGTCCAGGATATCACCCAGCGTAAAGAGGCCGAGCAGCAGAAAGATGATTTCATTGGCATGGCGGGCCATGAGTTACGGACACCTCTTACCTCGGTCAAAGCATATGTACAGCTTGCGAGGCGTGGCTTGCAACGCCTGGCCAATTCAAGCGTTAGCGAAGCGGAAAAGATAACCCGAATCGATGACTTGCTTGAGCGGATAGAGCACCAGGTGAAGATTCAGACCCGCCTGATAAGCGATCTGCTTGATGTCTCGCGTATCACTGCCAATAATTTAGAGCTGCATTTCGATGTCTGCGACCTGATCAAGGTTGTACGAGAGGTAGTCACCGATCAACGAGCTGTCAACACCGAGCGGCCCTTTAATCTTACGCTACCCGAGGTCGACACGCTGCCAGTCATTGCCGACGCAGACCGGATAGGGCAGGTGCTCAATAACTATCTCACTAACGCACACAAATACTCAGATGATAATAAACCTATCGAGGTGCGCCTGGAGATAGAGCGTGAGTTTGTGCGTATCTCGGTTCAGGACGAGGGGCCAGGCCTGACACCCTATGAGCAGCAGCGCATCTGGGAGCGCTTCTATCAGACTCCAGGCAAGAAGATCCAGCATGGGCAACGCCCCGGCCTGGGCCTGGGCCTCTACATCTGCCAAACCATCATCAGCAAGCATAATGGGGAGATTGGAGTCACAAGCCAGCGCGGCATAGGCTCGACCTTCTGGTTCACGCTGCCCATAATTCAGCAAGGCGATTGAGTCCATGCTAGCATAGACTCTACAGAGGGATAGTATACCACTCGGAGGCGATGGTCAGGCCAGCGTCGCTTAGCATGGAGCGTTTGGCGTGGTCAAGGTGGGCGCAAACAACGACGATCTGGGCCGCGCCTCGCTGCTTTGCCTCCCCATAACGGCCTCCAGTAATTTTCGCCCGTAATGCAGCCAGCCTTCGTCCACTACGACACAAAAATCATCGACACTACACGTCAGGCCGGGTACATCATAGACAGGCGGTGAGGGTACAAAGTTTGCGATTACGAAGCCAATGACCTCTCCGTCTCGCTCATAAACCAGAGTAACGATATTTTCACGCTGGACTAGCTGCGCGAACCAGGCGCTCTGCTTCTCGCGCGCATCCGTGGCAGGTTTCCAAAAGACAGGCTGATAGTGTGCATACTCCTGGCGCCTTTGCTCCGCCAGGTCAAGCATACGTGACACATCGTCAGCGCTAGCCTTCCTGATAGTTTCGCTCAAAATCGCTTCTCGCTTTCACTGACAGAGCGCGGGTGACGCAGAAAGCATCACCTGCGCTCTTACTGCTTAAAAAAGCAAACTTCTAAGCAGGACACTCATCGAGGACGGGATCTGGAGTAACTTGCGTTCCTTCGGGGGCGGGAAAGGGCTGTTTGAAGGTAAAGGCAAAGGCTGAGGGGCCGTGAGCTTGCAGGTGCTCCAGGCGCGCCTTCGCTTCTGTGACTGACGGTATATATCCTTCTGGCACCCACCAGAGCGTGGTGTATACGCCTTCGAAGCGCTCAAACCACTGCCGGCGCTGCTGCAAGACCTGGCGATGCGCGCTGTTATAAACATAATCCGCAAGCGCCGGAAGCGAAGCCCAGACCGAGAGATTGACCAGGATTGCATTATCATCAAAGGGGCGAATGGCGGTGGCGTCGCCCTCCTCAGACTGCAAACGCCAGATAAAACCAGGGCTATGATCTGCCAGGGCATTAATCGGATCAAGCTGGGCAACGAATTCCGCCATCAGGGGATCGCTCAGGGGGGCACGCATACGCGCAACATTGACCTGGGCCAGGTGGTACATGTATGACTCCTTCACACTTGATTCTTTATTCCTAGGGATATTTATACATAGCAATAGTATACAACAATGCCTGTATAGCCTCTTGCGAAGCTCAAATTTTCATTATTGGCCGGATTTAGCACGATGGCTTACGCTCGACCGGTTCCATTAAGGAACTTAGTTGTAGGGTCCATGCTGGCATGGACTGCGACCCGATACATCGCTGCGCTCGCAGTCCATGCCAGCATGGACCCTACAGGCTCTTTCACCTACGCAGTATGTGCATTCACCACTTAGAAAAGGGATGTATATGTCGTTAGACCTGGGCTCGCAAGAAGGCCAGGACGAGACGGTTGAACTCGGCGGGTTGTTCCATATTGGGGAAGTGAGCGGTGCCGCTGATCGTGGCTTTGCGCGCACGCTGGATATGGGTCGTCATATAGTGGGAGCCAGCAAGAATGTTGCGGTCATCGAGATCTCCTACAATAATCAGGGTTGGGACACGGATCTCTTCCAGGCGTTCCACGGCGGGCGGCTGTAGCTCCTGTTCGGATACGCGGTTAAAGAAGGCGACTTTATTAGCCATGGCGACACGGTTCATGGCTTCGACACGCTGGATGAGGGCAGGGGGAAGATGATCGACCCGGCGCTGCACACCAACCAGCCAGTAGCGCGTCTCAAGATCGGCGGCACGCTTGATATTTCCGGCGCGTACTGCGGCCACGTGCTCCTCCAATAGGGTTTGCGCGGAGGCATCCTCTATGTGATATTCATAGCCATTGGGGGTACTGGCTACCACGGTCAGGGAGCGCACACGCTGGGGATAGGCCAGGGCAAAATCCAGGATGGTGCACCCTCCCATGGAGCAACCTACCAGGTGCGCGGACTCAATATGCAGGTAGTCCAACAAGGCATGGAGGTCCTGGTAGTGCGCATACGTGCCTTCCACCAGTGGGGTCTCGCCAAAGCCGCGCAGGTCATAGCGCACGGCCTGGTAGGTGGCGGCAAAGCTAGCAAACTGCTCGTTCCACATGATTTTATCGGTGATGCCGGCGTGCAGGAAGATGACTGGCTGGCCCGTGCCTGCGATCTCATAGGAGAAACGTGTGCCATTCAGCGTGGCAAAGCCTACGCGTCCGTGCTCCTCGCTCATAGGTTGTTCCTCGCTTTCCCTCTAACGACCTTCTGGCTTTTAGCATAGCACAAATATGGCTCAGGCAACAAAAAATCCGACGGCGCGGCTAATGCTGTTTCAATAATTAAGCCGAGAAATGTGATTCACACCCTGGCGCGAAATTTCGCTTGACAAGAAGGCTGAGTATCTGGTATTCTAGGCTCTAGTAGATAGGAAAAAGGCCCTGAGCCCAGTTGCTCAAACATTGAAAGGAGCGTGCCATGATGCGCAAAGAAATCATGTCGTATCAACTGCATCACGTCTCCGAGAGGGCCATTGCTGCTAGCTGGCATCCATAAGCCAGCGCCCAGATAAGACCATAAACTGACAGGCCACCTCGTGAAGGTTGGTCTTTTTTATTGTGTGAAAAGAGGCCATGAGCGTGATGCTCATGGCCTCTTTTCGTTGTTCTGGAGCACATATCCGCTCTGAAATAAGAGGTGACACATGCACAACTTTCTAAACAGCCACAACAACCACAAACAACATCTGTCTACATATATAAGGAGCAACCATTGTCTAAGCGAAAATTGTTACGCGCACTCGAAGAGCAGGAAGAACTAGAGGCCTTACAAGAGCAGGACCAGGAGGCGGCGGACCCCATTCAGGCATCGCTCGACTCTTTCTTCGCCGACGGCCTGATTAGCGAGATCCTGCATGTTGTGAAAAGTGGCAAGGAGGCGACCGTCTATTGCTGCCGCGCCCATCCCTCTCAGGATGTTCCCTATGTCGCGGCCAAGGTCTACCGCTCACGCAATAATCGCGGCTTTAAGAATGATTCGGTCTACCAGGAGGGACGCTACGTCGGCGACCAGCGTATCAAACGCGCCATGAAGAACAAGTCGGGCGTGGGGCGCGAGGCCCAGTTCAGTATGTGGATCGCACACGAGTTCACTATGCTCACCGGGCTGTATAAAGCCGGAGCCACAATTCCCAGGCCCATCGCCCATAACAACAACGCGATCCTGATGGAATACCTGGGAGAGCCGCAGCAGCCCGCGCCCGCCCTCCAGGGTGTACAACTGGCCCCCGACGAGGTCTATCCCACCTTCGCCAGCCTGATGGACAACATCCAGCTCTTGCTCAAGCATAATGTCGTACATGGCGATCTCTCGGGCTATAACATCCTGTACTGGCAGGGCAAGGCAACCATCATCGACTTTCCCCAGGCGGTCGACCCACGCTTCAACTCACACGCCTACAACCTGCTGCTACGCGATATCGGCAATATCTGCAAATATATCGCGCGCTATGGCCTGCACCGGGACTCTATCGAGCTCGCGAACCGCCTCTGGCACCAGTTCAAGAACTCGCTGCTATAATCTGGTGTGATTTTTGGTTCGTAATTGACCCTTGACTTTTCGCACATTTTCAGGTATACTTATATAGATTTTGAAGGGCCACAAATTTGTGGCCCTTTTCTTTTTGCTTTTCTCTTCTCATTCTTCATCTATAGCCTCTGGTAGATGTGGTTGGACTGGTTCGGTCATAGCACGCTGATAGGTTGTAAGAGCGTGCAGCAGCCTCACCTGCAAATTGTGAACATAGCCATCCGCGCCTCGCAGAAGACCACCGGGAAAGACAGAGGCTACATTCCAGACCCCCGTTTCCATGATCCGGCGTTTTGCCATGCGCGTCAGATTCCCGCTTTGCACGAGGACTCTAGCAATCGAAGGCGAGCTATAGGCATGGGTAAGCGAGCCTGGACCCAGCGAGAGCAGAATCCAGGTATTTCCAATGGATAAAAAGGATCGCCAGTATGCATTAATTCGATGAGCAAGTCGACCTTGGGCGCACCAAAGCGCTGCCTGGCACTCTCCAGATGAACGAGATCTGCTGGTGGAAGAAATGGTTGCGTCGGGGGCTGCTGAGGTTCCATGCAAAACATCCTTTTTCAGTGTGATTAACGTTTAGATAGCACAGGCAGACCTGAAAGGAAGAGAGCTATGCGGCCTGCCCCCCATTCTTAAACCTGAATACTAGCCTGACAATGCCTCTCACCATTAATTCCCCCAGCAGGGGTACAATTGCAAGCACGGGTGAGAGACACGCTAAGATCAGTAGATCGGAAATAGAGATGGCAGTACCGGTTGTCCCACCAAAGAATTCGGTAATGAAGAAGAAAAGCAGTATCCCCAGGGCAAAGAGCAAAAATGAATGCAGCTTCTTTTGCTGTTTGCGTAGTTCATAACCCAAACCAAGTAACGCTCCGATCAGGGGTATTAAACTGAAGCTTAAAAGCTCAGGACCGGTGGTGTCCTGGTGAGTGACCGCCATATTTATATAGAGTAAGGCACCTACGCTTCCAGAAAGAAGGGCCAGGAGACTACGCCAGAAGCCTAGCAGACAGCCGCTCGTAAAGTACCAGAGGAAGAGTAGGGTTATCAACAGCACCACCTGAGTAATATGCGCTGTTGCCACTGCTGACGAGGATGCATTTTGTTCCAAAATGGTGAACAATATAAAGCCCACAACCGCGTAAAGCCCTATATAGAGTGCATCAAGCCCACGGGGCTTGCCTCGCAACAAAGGAAATAATGCTTTCTGCGGTGGCACTGGCGGATAACCATAGATATTGCCGTATCCAGGAGGCGTGGCGAAACTCTGCCCGGAATTGTATGGTGTTGCATAAGGATATGACGCCTGTTGACCACGTGGTGGTGGTGGTGGTGTAGCAATTTTTTCTGAGATGGTAGCAGCAACTTGCGGCGCGGCAAAGGCTCTCCAGGCCGGTTCGGGTACATGCAGCGTCTGTCCTTGATTGGGTGTTGCACTCAGGGTCGAAGCAATGGTGTAGCCCTGGCGTGAGCGTTCAAGCGCAGAGGCGAAGGTACTCACGTCAGGGAAGCGCTGTTCGGGCGCTTTCTCCAGCGCTTTCAGAATCACCTGCTCTGTGCCTGGCGCGATAGTGACAAATTGGCTCGGGGGTGGAGGTGGGACCGTGGTCTGCTTAACGGCGATCTCAGTAAAGGTTCCATCAAAGGGGCGCTTCCCAGTCAACCATTCATACACAGTAATCGCCAGCGCGTACTGATCGCTGGCAGGGCGAGGATGGGCTTGAATCTGCTCCGGTGCCATATAGGGAATAGTCCCGGCCATATCTTGAGCCGTTGCCATCCGCGTGCTCTGCGCAACAACCGCGATCCCAAAGTCGCTGACCAGAATCTCCTGGTGATGGCCGACCAGCATATTCTCTGGCTTGATGTCACGATGAATAAATTTTCGCTCATGCGCAAATTGCAGGGCCGAGGCCGCCTGTTTGGTATACGTAATGACGGTCTCAAACGGGACCTGTTCGCCGCGCTTGTGGCGTTCACGTAGAGAGCCGTGAGGAGCCAGATCCATCACAAAGAAGGGCATATTATTCTGAATATTGAAATCGAGGACACGAATGATATTGGGATGCAGGAGTTGCGCGATGGTACGCGCCTCTTTGCGAAAATTCTCAATCTCCTCGGCGTTTGCCAGTTGGGCATGCAGGGCTTTAATCGCTGCCTGCGTGCCCAGGTGAACATGCTCGCCCAGATAGACCTCAGCGAAGCCGCCCGCGCCAATTTGTTTTATTATCCTGTAGCTGCCAATCTCCTGTCCGGCAATATAGGCCATAACGAACTCCTCGATCCTCATACTTATACAATTCCAGCATCTAAATATGAATAGCTAGGCATTTATAGCTGTTGCGCTTAAAGCATAAAGATTGTAATTATTTTTGTCAACACCTATCTTGCTACACACTCCAAAAAAGTAGGTCAATATCAAGTTGAGAGGAAAGTTGTGGTTGTATTTATACTAAAAAAACAGTGGTGTATGAGCACCACTGTTTTTCTATCAAAGTCTATCGGTGGTGCGTTAGCTATCCATCGTGACCGCCGAGCCAGAAAGGGAAAACGCATGACTACTACGTTACAGCGACCCGTACGCACGCAACTCACCAATGTTGCCTTCAAGAAGACCGCAAGCGCCTCTTCAGAGTGGAGCGAGGCCTGGAAAGCAGAGTTCGCTCTTGACGGGCACCGTGAGGGAGGGGATGGACATGCCTGGGCTCCCAAAAACCGCAATGTGTTACCAGCAGATGAACTGACGTGGTGGCAAGTGGACCTTGGTCGCCTCCATCGGATCTGGGAACTCGACCTCACCACGCTCAGTGATCGCGACTATCCGCTGAGCCGCTACAACTTCGAAATCCAGGCTTCTGAAGATAGGCAGAATATGAGTCATTATCGCGTACTTGGAAGGGTTGATAGCGTCCACAGCCTCCCTATAGCAGGGACCCTGACCCTCGCGTTTGATACCCCTGTCTCTGCGCAATACATTCGCGTTGTCAAACTGACGACAGAGGCTAACCCCTATTTTGATATGGCGATTGCTGAATTTCGCGTGTGGGCGGAATAAGAAGTCGCAGTGGAAACTTCACATCCAGGTGTGAAGTTTCCATGTATTCGTTCGGGATCCCCCTCTTTGAGCAACCTGGTCCCCTTTAAAAGAAAGTCCGCTAAAATATTCTCACCCCACGTTTCTCTCACCTTCCCTTCGCTCCAGAGGAATAGCCATTGTCTTCTTCCGACTGTTTAGAACTCGCTCACAAGCTATTAATCATACAAAAAACACACTAAGCAAAAGTGCGCCTTCTTAACCTCTGTATTCCCGCAGGGGCTATCCCATACCTGGTAAAATAGACAGCAAAAGAAGCAAACCAGAAGAGAAAGTAGGACATTGACGGATGGCGGACTACATTGGACAGCAATTAGGCAATTATCGATTAACGCAGTTGCTTGGAAAAGGAGGCTTTGCCGAAGTGTATTTGGGAGAGCATGTGCGGTTAGGAATGAAAGCGGCTGTAAAGATCTTACATACCAGCCTTTCGGAAGATGAGACTCGCGCCTTCCAGCAGGAGGCACAGACCATTGCTGCTCTCTCACATCCACATATCATCCGAGTATTGGATTTTGAGGTACAAGCGGGTATCCCATTTCTCGTGCTGGATTACGCCCCCAACGGTACACTGAGACACAAGCATCCCAGAGGTACCCGATTGGCTCCATCGCTGGCTGTTGATTATATAACTCAGATCGCCAGCGCACTGCAATTTGCCCATGATCGTAAGATCATCCATCGCGACATCAAGCCAGAGAATATGCTCATTGGGAGTTGGGGAGATATTCTGCTCAGTGATTTTGGCATTGCCACGATTGCCCACTCCACCTCCTCTATGAGTGCGCAAACATCAATGGGCACCCTGGCCTACATGCCACCAGAGCAGATCAAAGGGAAGCCACGCATAGAGAGCGATCAGTATGCCTTAGCTGTAACAATCTATCAGTGGCTAACGGGAGAAGTCCCCTTCCAGGGCTCTTCCATGGAAATAATCGCGCAACACCTGGCAATACCAGCGCCTCCCCTGCGTAACAAAGTATCAGACCTGCCAGTCGAACTGGAACAGGTTGTCTTGAAAGCGCTAGCGAAAGACCCCAAAGACCGCTACGGGCAGGTCCAGGAATTCGCATATATGTGCGAAAAAGCGATAAAAAATGTGAAGCAGCCAGGAACGCAGCTTGCAAATCAAGAAATTTCAACCACGCTTCCTGGAAGAGTTTACACTTCTGTGAAAAGCAACGATCTCATAACACCAATAGTATCACAGCCACTTCAGCAAACCACGGATTATTATCTTAACAAAAGCAAGGCTCTCATTGAAGTGAAGCAATATCAGGAAGCATTGGCTATGTGTGAGCAGGCGTTGCGATTTGACCCCTCCTCTGCTTTGCTTTATGTGAACCGAGCCAGTGCTCTCTGTGGATTGAAAAGATATCAGGAGGCCCTTGAAGCCTGCGATCAAGCACTTCAGCGCGATTCTCGTAGTCCCCTGGCTCACTATAATGCAAGCGAAGCCCTCATGCAATTAGGCAGGCACCAGCAAGCCCTTGAAGCCTGCGAACGGGCACTTCAGTTTGACCCTTCCTTCCCCAAAACTTATATCAATAAAAGTCGAGTTCTCATTGAATTGGGCAGATACCAACAAGCCCTTGATACCTGTAACCAAGGGCTTGTATATGACTCTCATAACGCCCTGCTACACAACAATGCAGGTGTGGCTCTCATGAATTTGGGCAGATACCAGCAAGCTCTTGAAGCTTGTGAGCAAGCCATCCGGCTTGATTCCTCTTCAAGCCTACCCTATGTTACCAAAGGTTGGGCTCTCATTGAACTGGGACGATACCAGGAAGCCCTGGTTGCTTGTAATCAGGCACTTCAACATGATGCTCAGGATGCATGGGCACACAACAATGCAAGCGTGGCTCTTATGAAGATGGGTAGGTACCAAGAAGCCCTTCATGCCTGCGAGCAGGCACTACAGCTCAATCCTCACAATACGAAAGCACATACAAACAAGGCGTTCATACTTCAAAAACTCAGGCGCTATTAGCGGTTCAGGCACACCTTCAATGATGCAAATCTCCGTTTGGGCATAGCTCCCTCTGTCAGGACAACTTACCGGATTTCGATGCAAAACTTGGATATTCCTCTATAAACACCTTAACCGGTTCATGTTGTCCTGACAAGGATTTTTAGTCCAATGGGTAGGTCAGGTATCTGTCAAGAAGGTTGGCTCATACGTCCTTTATAACTCTTGGATTGACACGACAATTGGTGTGAAGGTACTGCGCGACTCCGTTTTTGAAGTCGTAGATCGCGACGGTCTGTGTGTCCTCAAGCGGATCGTCCGAAGGCATTAAGAAGTGCGTCTCGCTTATCGGAAGCAGCTCGTATTTGATGCGTTCTGGTTTATCAAGAATTTGTGCCTGCAGAGAATTGAGGACGAATGTCAGGTAGAGCTTCCCGCCTTCGGCTTCTACTTCGTAACGGACACCGGGCCGCTCGTAAGCACCTTCATACCTGGATAAGTCGAGCGAAAGCGTCGGATCGGGTTTCGGCAAGTCTGGGATCGTGGCTGCTCCAAGGTCGACCAGGATTTCATTGAACACCTTTTTGTAGAAGCTCTCTCGCGGTCCTCCGTTGGTTAGCATCGAGATCGCGATGTTCGAATCCGGCAGAATTCGCAGGCGCGCATTCTGACCAACGGTGCTGCCGTCGGTCGCATAGACTGTCTCGCCGTGCCAATTACACACAATGAGACCCAGCGCCCAGTACGGCCCAAACATGTATGGGTCAGGTATGGGAACACGAGACTCCATCATCTCGCGCATTATTTTGGCTGAGACAATTCGCGTTCCGTTTGGCGCTTTGCCTCCGTTGAGGAAGACGTGTGCCATCGCGAGCACTTCCCGAGCTGTCGAGGTGACGTTGCCTCCAGGGCCGAAAGCACGCGGCAGGTAACCCAGTGGCGAAACAATGGGTCCCTCTTCAAGGGACCGGATCAAATGCCCCGTCGCAGCCCGATCCTGGTCCACTTGCTCACGCCAGCTGCTCGTGCTGGTCAATTCCAGGGGATAGAAGAGACGATCCTTCATGATGTCGTCCCACCGCTTGCCGTCAATCACCTCCATGATGCGTGCGAGAATCGCGTAGCCCAGGGCTGCGCTGTACCCATGGGTGTAGCCCAAAGGCTGAACTTGCGGTGCACTGACGATGTTGTCGACCATACACTCATAGACATCGTCGTCTTCGCCGGGATAGCCGTAGTCCTCCTCGATACCGTTCGTGTGGTTCAGGAGATGCCGGGGCGTGACTTTGGCGCTGACCTCGGGGTCGGCGACCTTGAAACCGGGAAGGTAGGTCCGCACCGGCTCGTCCAGGCCGACTTTCCCTTCGTCGACGAGTTGCATGAAGGCGAGGGCAGTCCATGTCTTGGTCATGGAGCCGCACTGGTAGATAGTGTCTGTCGTCGCGGATTCCTCAGTTGACAGGTTCTTGACACCGACGGCGAAGTTGGTGATCTCTCCGTCATGAAGCACACCGATCGCAGCACTCGGGATCCTGTATTCCGAAAGGAGCTCGGAAACCCGAGCTTGAATCTGCGTTGGATCTATCCCTTTTGTCATTGAGGGCTTCCTCCTTATCTCAGTCTTGTGCTGGTGTCGGCAGCTACTTCTTCGGGAGGCCGACCGCGTTAGCGGCGTCGGCCTCGAAATACTCCGTCGTGCCAAAGGGACCGGCGTGCTCCTCGAAGAAGCTCTTGACGCTGTCGATCGAGTCATGAACGATAACGTTCACCGCCTTAGCCCCGTCGGTGCTCCCCACTGCCAGGGTCCACCTGGCCCCCTTGGGCAGTTGGCCGTATGCCTTCTTTAGGGATCCCCAGAACTTGTCGTTGTCAGCGATCGTGGAAACAGCCATTACATGCATCCTTTGTCCTCCTCAAATTTTAATAATAAAAAGTGGAATAGTCTGATGACGCCGGGCACGACATGTCGCTGAAGGAGCAGGCACGCTCGCCCTGCTTCGCCTCATCGTGACACCTGACCCTCACCATGCTATACTATATTCGCTGCTTATATCAGCGAATATTTGGGATCTAATCTTACATTATCAGATAAATATGATAAATTTATCTGATAATGTAAGGTAAATATATTGTAGGATGGAGGGACGAGCCTTGTCAAGCTTTTCTCAGGATGAACGCGCGAACACCCGTGAGGAGTTTTCGCGGGAGATCCGGCAATTCACTGAAATCAACGCCTCCTTCTTTCGGGTGGCGGCGGCTCGAATCGGGATAGCCGTTACGGATATGCAGGTGCTCGATATCCTTGATCTCATCGGCCCGGCGACTGCTGGGCAGCTCGCCGATCTCACAGGACTGACGACCGGGGCGATCACCAGAATACTCGACCGATTGGAGAAAGCCGGGCTTGTGCGCCGGGAGCGCGATCCCAACGATGGCCGCAAGGTCATAGTCCGCCTCGAAAGGGGCAAGGATGAAATGAGCAAGGTTCGCTCGATTCTGGATTCCGTTGAGAAGACGTGGGATGAGGTGGCATCGCGCTATGACGATGAGCAGATCGCTTTCCTCCTGGAGTTTCTCAAATATAGCAACACGCGATCCAGGAAAGAACTTGCTCAGTTGCAACAGGAGGCGCCAGCGGGCGAAGAGGAGATCTTCTCCGCGCCGCTGGAAGGCCAGGAGAGTGGCCGGCTCGCCGTCTCCTGCGGAATCTCCCGGTTGACTGTGCGCGCGGACGAGGAAATGGCGGAGCTTTACCAGGCCCGCTTCGAGGGACCGGTACCGAGCATGAAAGCGAAAGATGGGGTGGTCAACATCCGCTATCCACGGCGCCTACTGGGCCTGGGCGAGAAGCAGGGCCAGGCGGTGGTCGCGCTCAGTGTCGCCATCCCGTGGCGGATCGCGATCCAGGGCGGAGCAGCAGAGGCTGTCGCCGAGCTGGGCGGGCTCAATCTCGCCGGGCTGGAAGTCAAGGGAGGATTTAACACGATCCGTCTGGATCTCCCCACGCCCTCTAGCATGGTTCCTATACGACTCGCAGGAGGAGCGTCAGAGATTACTGTGCACCGCCCCGCGGGCGTCGCCATCCGCATCAACTTCAAGGGCTGGGCCTCCGAGCTAGCCTTCGACGATCAAACCTTCAGCGTTGCGGGCAACGTCTCGCAACTGCAAAGTCCTGGTTTTGATCCGACTGCCCCATGCTACGACATCGAAATCACCAGCTACGCCAACAGAGTCACCATTACCTCTGGCTGACGACAGATCAGGCTTCCGACATGCTTGTATGTTTCCCAAAGGTGAATCGCACTCGAGAGCAAAAGAGAAGAAGTTTTGTCAATCCTTCTATGTTATACTGCTGCTTTGTACAGCTAGAAGCGGAGACGCGGAGGGCCTGAACAAAGGCGTTCCGACAGCGCGAGCCAGGTAAATCCTGATTAAAAGATCAAGAGGGAACATATATCAACATGGTTCAAGAATATATCGAGATTCGTGGCGCCCGCGAGAACAACCTCAAGGATGTCTCACTGAGGCTACCCAAACGCAAAATCACCATTTTTACCGGCGTGTCTGGTTCGGGGAAGTCATCGGTGGTATTTGATACCATAGCAAACGAAGCACAACGGCTGTTGTTCGAGAATTTTAGCATGTTCATTCGCAGCTTCCTGCCACGCTATCCTCAACCAGACGCCGATGCGATTGAGAACCTGAGCATGGCGGTGATTGTTGATCAGAAACGCCTGGGTGGGGGATCGCAATCGACGGTGGGCACGGTTACTGACATCGCGTCTGTGTTGCGCCTGCTCTTTTCGCGGATCGGTCAACCCTACGTGGGCTCTGCAAATGCGTTTTCCTTCAACGATCCCCAGGGCATGTGTCTGGAGTGTAATGGGCTTGGCCGCAAGGTCGGCATTACTCCGCAAGATCTGATTGATACAACAAAATCGCTGAACGAGGGAGCTGTTATCGCCCCAGGACTGGCCGGATGGGAAAGCGAACTTTATGCGAATTCTGGCTACTTCGACAACGACAAGAAGATAGCCGATTATACACCAGAGGAACTGGACCTGCTTCTCTCCAGCGAACCGCGCAAACATACGGGTCTGGCGTACAACACCTATGAGGGTCTGGTGTACAAGTTCAATCGCAAGTTCGTTGCGCGGGACATCCAGACGCTTTCGCCCCGCATCCGGCAAAAGGTCGAGCCTTTATTGAAGCTCGGCCCCTGTCCGCTCTGCAAGGGTGCCCGGCTCAACCAGGCTGCCTTAAGCTGTAAGGTCAAGGGGTACACTATTGCCGACATGGCAGCAATGGAGGTTGATGAGCTTTTAGAGGTAGTCAAGGGTATCACAGAACCGGCGGCGGCGCCAATCGTTCGCACGTTGACCGAACGGCTGCAACATCTGGTGGAGATTGGCCTGGAGTATCTCAGCCTGGATCGACCCACCGATACGCTGTCCGGTGGTGAGTCACAGCGAGTGAAGATGGTCAAGCATCTCAACGGGAGCCTTGTGGATGTGATGTATATCTTCGACGAACCGAGTATCGGATTACACCCGCGCGATGTCCACCGTTTGAACGAGCTGCTCGAAAAATTGCGTGCTAAAGGGAACACGGTGATTGTGGTGGAGCATGATCCCGATGTCATCAAAGTCGCGGACTATGTTGTGGATATGGGGCCGTATGCAGGGAGTGAAGGCGGCCAGGTCGTTTACGAGGGTAGCTTTGCTGGCCTGCTCAAAGCTGACACGCTCACCGGCAACCATTTGCAGTCTGCAAGGCCGCTCAAGGACACCTTCCGTCAGGCGACCGGCAGCCTGCCGATTGTCCGCGCCACCGTCAACAATCTGAAAAACGTCAGTGTGGATATTCCCACTGGCGTCCTGACGGTCATCACCGGCGTGGCTGGCTCGGGCAAGAGCTCGCTGATCAATGAGGCTTTCCTGGGCCAGCACCGCGAGGCGGTGGTGATTGACCAGGTGTCCCTGAGCACCTCCAGCCGTTCTAATCCCGCCACCTATACTGGCATCATGGATGACGTTCGTAAAGCTTTTGCAGCGGTGAACCACGTCGATGCCGGTCTATTTAGCTTTAACTCAAAGGGGGCCTGCTCCAATTGTCAGGGTCTGGGTGTGACCTACACCGACCTGGGCTTCCTTGAGGGCGTCAAGCTTCCTTGCGAAGTGTGTGGTGGGAAGCGTTTTAAGGACGAGGTGCTGACGTATACATTAGATGGGAAATCCATTGCCGATGTCCTGGGCATGACCATCCACCAGGCGTTGGAGTTTTTTACAGTCAAAGGTGTGCAGCAAAAACTCCAGGCCATGAGTGATGTGGGTCTTGACTACCTGACACTTGGTCAACCATTAAGTACGCTCTCCGGCGGTGAGTGCCAGAGGCTCAAGCTAGCCAGCGAACTCCATAAACAGGGCAGTATCTATGTCATGGATGAGCCAACAACTGGCCTGCACCTGTCGGATATTGGTCGCCTGCTCACCATCATGAACCGGCTGGTCGATGGCGGGAACACCGTGATTGTGATTGAGCACCATCTCGATGTGATTCGCAACGCAGACTGGATCATTGATATGGGTCCAGAAGGCGGCAATAAGGGCGGCATGGTCATCTTCGAGGGGACTCCGCGAGAACTCCTCGGCGCCAGGCATTCGCTGACGAGCCAGTATTTGGGATAGATTCTTTGATTTCTGAGAGACCGGGCCAGTTTCCTCCACTCATGAACACGAGCGGAGGAAACTAGCCGCTCAAATTTCATCCTGCCGTATCCTATTCCCAACGACCAATAATCCTCACTGGATACGCCCATACCGCTTCAAAATGGCCAGGGTCTCGACGAGTGAAAGGGATTGTGCCCAATGGTTATCTCGCCCATCCATGGAGTGCGCGGTACACAACGCATTGATCACGGCTTCTTCAGTTGCCTCGACCACTGCTGCGAAGAGTCCATCTATGGCTGGGTTCTGCTCGTTGAGCACCTGCACGCTGCGGACGAGAGGACCTGCATCATGTGGAATGCGGTCAGCCGTCGAAAAGGCGATAGCCAGGTCGCCACTGCCATGTCCGCCAGAGGTCCCGGTACGTGCGAGACCAAGCGGCACCCGCCGAGCAAGGCGACCAAGCTGGCGCGCATCAAGGGGCGCATCGGTTGCTAATACCACAATAATTGACCCCTGCTCCCGTCCCGGCTCCTGTCCCACGTGTTGCGCCACACGCTTCTGGCGCTGCTCCTCCAGTTCGCGACCGACCGGAACCCCACCGATAACCAAATCGCCGCAGCGTCCAAAATTCGATAGTACTAGCGCTCCGAGCGTGTATCCGCCCTGAGTGGGCGAGAGACACCGGGAAGCTGTTCCAATCCCGCCAGCAAAGCAATAAGTCGTCATCCCCGTTCCTGCTCCAACGTTGCCCTCCAAGACCGGCGTACCAGGAGCAACAGTGAGCGCAGCACGTACCTCTTGCTCCCCAACATGCCGGCCCCCGATATCGTTAAGAAAGCCATCGTTGCATTCACACACGACGGGATTGACCGTGCCCGTCGTGACGCCGATCGCCGGGTTTCGCTCGACCATAAAGGCCACGAGCGCGTCAGCAACCCGACCCACGTTGAGCGTGTTTGTCAACAGAATGGGCGTTTCGAGTTGCCCAAGCTCATCAAGCTGCACCAGGCCGATGGTTTTGCCGAAACCATTGAACACCGAAGCTGCAGCCGGCACCTTCAAGCGGAAAAGATCGTCATCGTGCGGCAGGATTGCAGTGACACCGGTGCGTACCGGTCCCACTCCGCGAACCAGTGCGCCATTCCCGCGTATGAGCGTCGTATGGCCAACACGTACGCCTGCGACATCGGCGATGCTATTGGTTGTTCCCGGAGGCAGTGTCCCCAGGATAATCCCCGCCTCGCGCGCACGCATGCGCGTGTTGGGATCTCGTTCACTCATCATCTCTCTCCTTCTTCTGTTTCTTCCTGGTCCCTGTTGAGGGCTAGTACGCTGTTCAATTTCGTTTGAAAGGGATTCATACCGCCTGCGGCGGTAGGGGAAAGGGAGTGCAGAGGAGCTGACGCCCCTCTGCACTCCCCACTTTTCCTTTTCAATGGCTTATGCCATTGACACCTGCTCCCCCAAAATTTTATACTCAGTATAAGTTTGTTCCCGATGTATGCTTATATTCAATATAGCAAACAGATGAGAGGAGAAGCTGTGTGAATAAGCAACCTGATATGAACGGTGGAGGAGTGGCATTCAACTTCTTCAGCAACCAGTCTTCTGAGAATCCGTTTCCATTGCTTGCCATGGCACGCTCAATGGGGGCCGCTCTCCCGGTTCCTCTTCCATACAGTGACGGGCAGAAAGCCTGGATGATTACACGAATGGAGGAAGCAGTACAGGTCCTCAAGGACAGCAAACGCTTCACTGTTGATAGAAGGGCAGCCGACTCGAAAGGTTTCTTTCGTCAACGGGAACGTGAGTTCGCTGACGCTCCTGGTCTACTCGGGCAATCCATGATTTCGGTCGACGAGCCAGACCATCGTCGTCTTCGAGGACTGGTTTCCAAAGCCTTTACGCCCAAATATATCCAGAGCTTGCGACCTTCCATTCAACATATTGCCGATGAATTGCTTGATCGTGTACAGGACCAGGGGCATATGGACCTTGTGCATGACTATGCCTATCCGCTCCCCATCAATGTCATCTCCGATATGCTCGGGGTACCTAAGAAGAACCGGGAGCAAATTCGCCAGTGGTCAGAGGCTCTTGCCACTGGAGGGCCCGGCGATGAACAACGTCGCAAACGCATTCAAGCCTTCTCCAACTACATTGTGGAACTGGTCGCCGAGAAGCGCAAGAACCCACAGGATGATTTGATCAGCCAGCTTATCCAGGCCGAAACCGAAGGCGACTATCTCAGTGAACCAGAACTCCTCTCGATGGTGGGCCTGCTCATTTTCGCGGGCCATGAGACGACATCCAACCTGATTGGCATCGGGACGCTCGTCTTGCTTGATAATCCAGAACAGTTGGCAAAGTTGAAGGCCGACATGAGTCTTATTCCCTCAGCAGTCGAAGAGCTTTTGCGCATTAACGGACCGGTGCTCATGCCCGCGCCACGCTTTGCCACAGAAGACACAGAGCTAGGCGGGCAGCACATTGGCAAAGGTGATATCATTATTACGGCACTGGCGTCTGCGAATCGTGATGAAACACAGTTCTCACAGTCCGATGAACTGGATATCGCACGTGACTTGAATCGGCATATCGCCTTTGGGCAGGGCATTCATATCTGCCTGGGTGCCCCTCTCGCTCGTCTGGAAGGAGACATTGCCTTCACGACGCTGCTACGGCGTATGCCCGACCTGAGACTCAATGTACCACGCGAATCGGTTACCTGGCGAGGCTCCTTCAATCTGCGTGGCCTGACCAGCCTTCCCGTCGCATTTTAGTCGAAAGCCTCAGATACTGATTGATTGCAGTGCGGGCGCACTACAATCAATCAGTCCTCTCCACTATGGAAAGCAAACGCGCCAATTTTCTTGAAAGGGGGTGGGCATGCGTGAAGCAAGAGATTGACCGTTTACCCCTGCGTGAACGAAATCGGCAACGTACAATGCGGCGTATTATTGAGGCAGCGATCGAATTATTCTCCACCGCTGGCTACGACCAGACGACGATGGACAACATCGCAGACAAGGCAGAGGTTAGCCGGGCCACATTATTTAATTATTTCTCCACCAAGCGAGCCCTGCTGCTTCCTTTCGCAAATGACCTCTACGAGAAGAATATTCAGCCACAGATACTTTCCTATCTGAAGGAGCAACCAGCCACACGTGATGTGTTACGGTTTCTGTTCATGAGCATCTACGAGCAAGTACTCACACTCCCTGAGATGGAGCGAGGCCTGCGAGCCGAACTCTTTCAGCCACAGCCCGCGATGATGAAGCTCAGCCACGGTCATGGCTTTTTCAAGACACTTGTCACGATTGTTCAACAAGGGCAGCAGCGGGGGGAGATCCGTACTGATATCTCAGACGACAAACTTGGTCGTTATGTGGGAACCCTCTACGTATCACTCCTGGTAATGGAACGTAAAGACAGCACGTCCACGAGTTACGTGAGCGAAATCGACACCTTGCTCGCCTTCCTCCAGGGCGCACTCAAGGGATGACACCTTCACAGACCGAATCGATTACTACTTATTTGCATTTTTTACGTGTTTATGCTATAATTACAGTTGCATAGTTCTTCCTCAAAAACAAGCCTCTCCAGTATATCCTCGTAAGGTATTCTCTGTACGTGCGCATGTTGGAAGGGATGGGTGACGTGTGGAACAGAAGCAGCAGATATCGTGGTTTGGACGTATACGCCAGGCAGTGAGTGGTGGTGTGCGGGGTGCGCGTATCAGTGAGCAGATGAATCCCGGTTTTTTCTCCTCGACGGCAGGCGTGGAGGAGGAGCGGCGCTGGGGCTATGCCAGCGGCACCGAGGAGGACTACTACTGGCGGCGCCTCTCGGACAACTTCTACCTGAAGGATCTTGTGCCCTCAGCCTACCTGGAGATGCACAACCAGGTCTACGAGGCCTATCACGCCAATCCCCTGGCCTTTGCCATCATTGAGATGACGACCAGCTTTGTCCTGGGGCGCGGTGTCAAGCTGGATGCCAGCAATAAGCGTGTCAAGAAGGTCCTCGACGAGTTCTGGCAGGCCAATAGTATGGATGAGCGTGTCTACACCATCTGCAATGAGCTGGCCCTGTATGGCGAGATCTTTGTGCGCTACTTCGTCAATCGCTTCGATGGCAGCGTCAAGGTGCGCCTGACCGACCCCTCGCTTATCGACCAGATCGAGACCGATCCCGAGGATATCGAGACGCCACTCCGCTTCCATCGTCGCCCGGTGGGCGAGAGCGCCAGCGCTCCATCCTCGACGACTGGCGGCTTAAAGCTGATCTTCCGGCCGGGCGAGCGTGAGACGGAGGGCGAGTGGTTTGAGGCCGACAGCCAGATGCAGCAGTTCGCCATCAACAAGGTCTCCAACGCCAAGCGTGGCAACTCCGACCTGGCAACCATGCTCCCCTGGCTCCGTCGCTATAAAGATTGGCTCACCGACCGTGTACGCATCAATAAATATAAAGGGGCCTTCATCTGGGATGTGACCCTGCGCGGGGCCGACCGCAAGACCATCGATACCAAGCGCATGGAGTACTCGACACCTCCCCAGCCTGGCTCCGTCCTGCTGCATAATGAGGCCGAGAGCTGGCAGGCCGTCCAGCCCGCCATTAACGCCAATGACGCAAAAGAGGATGGACGAGCCTTGAAGCTTATGATCGCAGTTGGCGCTGGCCTACCAGAACACTACCTGGCAGACTCAAGCAACGGCAATCGCGCCACCGCCGCCGAGATGGGCATGCCCACCCTGCTCAAGTTTCAGCGTCGCCAGCGCTATATGAAATATATTCTGCGCTGTATCCTCGACCGCGTGCTTGCCGAAGCTCAGGGCGCCGGTCGCCTCGGTGAAAACGTCAATCTCAGCTATGACCTGATCTTTCCCGAGATTGACCTCGACGATAACAAGCAGCTGGCCGGGGCCGCTAACGCCCTCACGCAGGCCCTCACCGCCGCCAAGGCCCAGGGCTGGCTCAGCGATGAGACCGCCATGCGCCTGCTCTTCAAATTCGCTGGCGAAGATATCAGCGTCCACGACGAGCTGGCCAGGATACGCGGCGAGCAAGCCTCATGCCAGGCTCCTCCTCCACAGGACGCTTGAAAAAGGCCCCGGAAGCACAGGATCTGGATCAGGTTCTGTGCTTCCGGGGCCTTCTCCACATCGGGTCTACCTCATACGTTTCTGTTTTCACCTATGTGTACAACAAACAAGACGAGGGCGGACATCTAGCCATTTCTCTTTGGGATTCCCGCTCTTGACAGCGCCATATTCACCTATTAGAATGCACGCAAAGCTTCTTCAAAGGATTTGATATGTCACAAAATCTCTTGATTCTTCTTGTTCTGGCAGGCATAGTTTTACTCGGTTTCTTGATCTACATTGGTATCCAGGTCTATCGAAGCCGCTGGTATAAGACCCATGGGAAAGAAGTCATTGCCACAGTTGTTGATATTGAAGAACGCGAACGAGTCTACAACCGCCGCATTTATACAAAGTATAAGGTCTATGCACACTGGAAGGATCCCCTAACAGATCTCTCCTATGATTATGAAAGTCGTTGGGTATATAATCTCCCGCGTGTCCTCTATCCCAACAAGAGCAAAGTCAATGTCTATATCCAGCCCAATGAGCCTGAAAAGTATTTCTTTGAGTTGTAGCTGACCACAATCCACCACTCTTCCTTTCAGGTCTTTCGTTGATCCAATCACTATATGAAGGCTGTGCCCGGTCGTAAGACGGACGTTCAGGACGCGGAATGGATTGCCGATTTGTTGCAGCGGGGTAAACACCCTTGTGTCTCTAGTGGTGGCTACCTGCCTCCATGATGTGCTGCTCGACCAATACAAGCCAGCAGCATAGGCAGTTAGCGAGTAACCATCACCTACCATTCCACTTTGATGAGAATTACATCTTCTACGAAAGAGATTGCTTCTCCACAACCTGGGCCAGTCCCGATGTTGCGCAGTCGTAGATGGCACGGATACAGGAAAAATTGAAGAGTGCTTGCTCATTTACTACTGCTGCTGATGGTTGATTGTGTATGCGTTGATAGAAATACACGAGCGGTTTCTCTCCGAAGCGCAGTGCCTCTGCTGCTGGTGGGGGAAAAGCGATGATTCGGCTCTCGCTTGCCCCGTCGCGGTCATAGGTGTGCGTCAGGGTGGCACGACCTCTGGACAACGGCCAGCTCCAGCGTAAGGAACCGTTGACGCCGGTAAATTCGATCATGGACTGCTCCTCGCTATGAGTGCCAGAGGCGCGTTCGTAATTCATGATCACGTTGCTGCCATCGACGAGCGTATAGCGGAGCGTAGCTCCGGCGTGCTGTTCGACGTCAACGATGGTTTGCGGAGGAAGGTGCAGGGCGGTGGAGGGATTGGCCAGCCAGGCGTTGAGCACCTCCACGCGCCTGGGTTGTAAGAGGTCATTGAGCACGGTAAATTCGTAGGGAGCGCGATCCATTAAGGTTCCGCCGCCGCTTCTGGCCTGGTCGAGAAACCAGTTTGTCTGAGGCTGAAACTCGATCCCTGGCCGATTGCGCTGCTCTAGATTGAGAAAGCGCACATGATAAAGCTGGCCCAGTGCTTGCTTCTGCAGGAGACGGCGTGCCTCCTCGGCTGGCGGCCAGTTAAGACACCTGACGCTACAGCAGCCAAGCAAACGGTGATAAGCGTGGGCTACCGCCAGCATATGCCGCGCCTGCTCCTGATTGAGCGCGAGGGGCTTCTCACACAGCACATGCCGGCCTGTAGCCAGCGCGACACAGGTCAGTTCTTCGTGCGCGAACGGTGGAGCTGAGATGATGACGATGTCATTCTCATCTGCTGCTTCAGCCAGCATGGTTTGCGCGTCCTCAAAGGCCCGCGCCTGAGGATATTCCCTGACAAAAGCTGCCATTGCTTGAGGATTGGGGTCTGTGACCGCCAGCATAACCTGTTCCGGGTCAGGCAGGCGTTGGATAGCGGCGGCGTGGGAACGCGCAATGACTCCCGCCCCAACAAGATAAATACGTTGCGTGCTCATTCTCTGCCTTATTTCTTGAAAGCGACTACTGGTCTTTGATCTGATCCGCTTGATGATTGGCCTGCGCTTTTTATGCATGTGTAAATTGCTTGAGGTAGGTCAGGCTTTCCATCAGCTGTTGCTCTTCATAGGCCACGATGACCTCGGCTGGCTCATGGCGTTCAAAAGGCGTTTGCCAGTTCTCGGATTGTCTTGCGTTCGTATAAACGAAGCGCAGCACACGCGCAAGCTGTGGCGCTGAACGCTGTGGATACGCTGGCCAGTAATCGTCGGCTAGCACTCGGATATGACGCGCCTCTAAGGCTCCCATTTCCAAGGACATGGTAATATCTGGGCAAAATTCTGCCACAATGGCAAAAAGTTGCGGGAAGTCGATGACTCCCTGACCAATGGGACTGCGTGCCAGGCGATAGCCTTCGTCTGTAGGAAAGATCCAGTAGTCTTTGAGATGGACGTTTTTGAGATGTGGTCCGATGCGCCTGACAAAGTCCAGGGGTTCTTCAGCCGTAGCCAGCGGATTACCAGTATCCAGCGTAATTCCAAAGCGGGATGAGTCGATAGCGTTGCATAGCCAGAGAAGCTCTTCCGAAGCCAGGTCTTGATGATTTTCGACGGCGAGATTCACTCCGACATGTTCGGCAACCTGTGTGGCCGCGCGCAATCCCTCCAGCACTTCTTCTAAAAACGCCTTCCAACGGTTTGCAATGAGCCTGCGATCCCCGCCGATTTGCGCGCCTCCTACCACGGTACGCACTGTTTCCACACCCAGGCGCGCTCCCAGTTCAAGCGTTTCCGCCAGCTTTTCAGGGGCATATCCTCCTGTTGCCAAATTCAGGAAGAGTTGATGCTCCCGAGCGTACCGTGCCACAGCATCAATGTCCTCCCCCTCCAGAAGCACTGCCGGCAGCTCAGCTCCCATCAGTCCACAGATCCGCGCACGCTCTAAAAGCTGGATCGGCTTGATCCGGGGGCGCCCGGACTGGGGAGTCAGGCCCATGCTAAAAACGGTACCATATGCTGTAAGGCCAAGCCGCATAGAATCTTTCCTTTCTTACTCGGCTGTCCATCCGCCGTCAATGGTCAGGGCTGCGCCGGTCATGAAGCTAGAGGCATCCGAAGCCAGGAAGACGATCGCTCCCGCCAGTTCCTCCGGTTTGCCCCAACGCCCCAGCGGAATGTGGTTGAGAAAGAACTGGTTGGCCTGCGGATCATTGATAACCGGCGCATTGAGTTCAGTCGCCATGGGACCAGGACAGAGGGCATTGACAGTAATTCCATGTCTGGCCCATTCCAGCGCCAGAACTTTGGTCAGTTGAAGCACACCACCTTTGCTGGAGGCGTAGGCGCTGCGCTCAGGCAGAGCGACCTGCGCAAGCATTGAGGCGAGATTGATGACTCTGCCCGCGCCCTGTCTCTTCATATGGGGAGCCACAGCTCGTGCGCAGAGAAACGGTGCCTTGAGATTGGTCTGTTGCACCAGATCCCAACTGGCTTCGTCAAAAGCCTCGGCTGGCTTACGAATATTGATGCCGGCGTTGTTGACCAGGATATCGATGCGCCCGAAGGCTGCGATAACGGCCTCAACCATTTGCTCGATCTGCCGGGCGTCGGTGACATCGACCGCCAAGCCAAGGATACGGCGTCCAGTCGCGGCAGCCAGAGCCTCCGCGCCACGCTGCGCTTTCTCTTGATCCCTGCTTGTGACTACGACATCAGCTCCAGCCTCCGCCAGAGCCCGAGCCATGACCAGGCCCAGTCCTCGCGTTCCCCCTGTGACCAGCGCGAGCCGGCCATCCAGCTTAAACATGTCAAGCGCCATAGACACTACTCCTTTGTGACAACTACGGCCTGGCGGCGGCGATTGGCCGTGTGACGGGCGGCACATCTGGCACATCGACCCAGCGCCGCTCCCGCGCGGATTGCAAAACAGCGTCGATCACCGCCTGGCAGCGCATCCCATCGTAAAAGGTTGGAATGTCATTGCCTCCCGTGAGAATAGCCTGAATAAAAGCAAAATCCTGATCATAGCGGAAAGTCACGGTTGGTTCGCCGAGAGAGGGATTGCGTGGCGAATCGGGATAGACCAGGAACTCAGGTGGCACCTCCCGCACTTCCAGCGTGCCATCAGGGTGACCGACGAGAACCTCGTGAGGGCGATGCAGATGATAGATGAGCGTGCCTTCTGTTCCGTATACTTCAAACTCATCGAGGCCATATCCGCCCTTTCCGCGTCCTTTGGCGACCTTGCTCAGATCGAACGAGGCCATTGTGCCCTGCTCAACACCCACACCAGCGGCAAACTCGGCCAGAAAAACAGAGGCATCCTCAACATCCGCGGGGAACGGTTCTCCGTCAGGAGTCGGGCGCACAGGCGCGAACGTGCGTGTCAGGCCGACCACACGGGCGATCGGGCCAATTACGTCATGACAGAAATCGATGCGGTGCGCGCCCATATCTCCCACCTCACCAGAGCCTGCCAGGTGACGCTGCTGGCGCCAGCCAAGCGAGGTCTCTGGAAAATCCTGCAAACGTGCCACGCGCAACTGACGCGGCAGACCGACCAGTCCCTGGCCCACCAGGTGTTTGAGATAGCGCATAGCGGGCACAAAGCGATAGGTAAACGCGGTCATATGGCGCACCCCAGCGGCGACCGCTGCTTCATACATTTCTACTGTCTCAGCGTAGGTCATGCCAAGCTGTTTCTCAACCAGCACATGCTTCCCCGCCGCGATAGCCGCGTGCGCGATCGGCGCGTGCAGCAGTGTGGGTGTAGCTATAACCACCGCGTCCACAGCAGGATGCTGGAGCAAGCGCTCGTACTCCGTGAAGGTATTCGAAACATGATACTCCTGCGCAACCCGCTTGAGCCGCTCGACGTTATCATCACACAGAGCGATAATTTCCGCCTGCTCGCAGCGCTTCAACCCGGGCAAGTGGACGCTGTTACTGATACCCCCCAGACCAATCACGCCTACTCCAACCCGCGATTCTCGCATGGCATTGCTCCTTCCCTGAAAACAGGTTGACAAACTGAGTGGTTATTGGCTACAGTAATTGGTAAAGTTATATTACCAATTACTGTAGCCAATAACCACTCAGTTTGTCAACCTCGAAAGACGATTGAGAAAGGAGGAGAAGCCGGTGTTTGAAATATCTCCCAAAAATGCCCTTTCCGAAGACATCGTGAACAAGTTGCTCGCTCTCCTCAAGGAAAAGAAACTCCAACCGGGCGATCGCCTACCCTCCGAGCGAGATCTGGCGGAACAACTCCAGGTGAGCCGCCCTTCGCTGCGGGAGGCCTTGCGAGCGCTCTCGATCATGCATGTTGTGGAAATACGGCAGGGTTCTGGCACATACATTTCTTCTCTCGAACCCCAACGTCTGGTCGAGCATCTTGATTTTGTCTTTGCTCTGGCTGATTCAACCTACCTCTCGCTTTTTGAGGCACGCAAGGTGGTAGAGGTCGGCATCTGTAGCCTGGCAGCGCAGCGCATCACTAATGAAGAGATCACTCGCCTGGAACGCTGCCTGGAAAAATCGCTGCTTGGATTGACCGATGCGGAACTGTATTTTCAGGCTGATGTGGAGTTGCACGAGATCATTACCGAAGCAGCCGCAAGCCCTATTCTCAGCAGGATCATGGCCAGCATCCATCATCTGAGCCTCGCCAGTCGTAAACGCACCGCTGTGTTGCCGGGGATCGCTTACCAGGTTATTGAAGATCACCGTGCCATTATCCACGCACTCAAGCAGCGTGATTCCGAGGCTGCGCGTCAGGCCATGTATCAACACCTTACCCATATCGAGCAGTCGCTGCTCGATGATCTCGCGGCCAGTGCCACCACGACCGCGCCCCAGCCGACTACAACGGCTGAATCATGAGAGGAGACAATGGAATGTTGACCGATACAGAGATGAAAGCACTAGTCTGGCTGGGACCGGAGGATATGCAGCTTCGCACTATCTCACTCCCCGAACCTGCTCCCGGTGAAGTGCTGATTGAGACAAGCGCTATCGGCATCTGCGGCTCTGAACTAAGCGGATATCTCGGCCAGAACAGCCTGCGCCGTCCACCATTGATTATGGGGCATGAAGCTTCTGGTCGTATCCTACAAGCAGGCGAACAAACGACCTTCGCTGATGGCACCCCAGGCCAGGTGGGGGCGCGTGTGACCTTCAATCCGCTGATCGTCTGTGGTGCCTGTGATCGGTGTCGTGCAGGTTACACCAACCTCTGTCGCCAACGCCAGCTCGTTGGTGCGCACCGCCCAGGCGCTTTTGCCTCCTACGTAGCCGTTCCTGCCACCCAATGTTGGCCCGTGCCAGAGAATCTCTCGGATACTGCTGCTTCTCTGGCAGAGCCGCTGGCCTGCGCCATCCGCGCCGTCACACTCGCTCATATCTCTCCGGGAGACAGCCTGCTCATCATGGGAGCCGGCCCCATCGGCCTCTTTTGCCTGGCCTATGCCCATTCACTAGGTATTACAGAAATCGTTGTGAGCGATATGCTTCCTGCGCGCCTAGAGATTGCGCAGCAATGGGGAGCAAGCGCAACCCTGAATGCGCGCACAAGCGATGTCGTGCAAAGCGTCCAGCAGATCTATCGCGGCGGCGCAATGGCGGTGATTGACGCCGTTGGCGCAACCGCCACACGAGCGCAGGCCATTCAGGCCGTGGTCCCTGGTGGCCGCGTCGTTTTTATTGGCCTCCATGATGAGGAATCGCCGCTCGCCGCGAATTATCTTATTCGGCAAGAAGTGACCATTACCGGCAGTTTTGCCTATACCTACCATGATTTCGGCAGCGCCGTGGCCATGTTGAAAGCAGGCAAGCTGCGGCCAGAGGCTGACTGGCTGGAAGAACGCCCGCTGGCTGAGGGACCAGCTGCCTTTGCCGAACTGGTCAAGGGCACAGCCAGAGCAACAAAGATCGTACTGCGGATGAGGTAAGGTTCTTCTCTAAGATCTTATTCCGAAACCTCCCCATTCGGGGACACGGCAACGCCACTTGCGTGTCTAGCGCTTCGCGCTCAGGGTTTTCGGATAAGTAGTAAGAACAGGAGAAAGGATAGCAAATGAAACTGGCTTTAATTTCTGATATTCATGGAAATCTTTTCGCCTTTGATGCGGTTTTAGAGGATATTCGTCGGCGTAAGGTTGAGCATATCCTGTGTCTGGGAGACGTTGTTACCTCTGGTCCTCAACCACGTGAGGCGCTCGCTCGCCTGCGAGAAATCGGCTGTCCTACTGTAATGGGCAATACCGATGCCTGGGTGATAAAACCTCATCTGCGCGAATACCCAAATCTGTATGGGCAGAATTTGCAGGATGTTGAATACTGGTCATCACAGCAGCTGACGGATCAAGACAAAGCTTTTCTAAGCACCTTTCAGCCCACCATTGAATGGCGGCTCAATGAGAAGACAACGTTGCTGGCCTACCATGGCTCTCCCAGGTCGTTTCTGGAGCGCATTTATCCTACTACCCAAACGGAACAATTGGACGAGTACTTCGCCAACCATACAACGGCGCAGATTCTGGTCGGTGGACATACCCATCAACAACTCTTCCTCCGTTACAGAGACAAACTGGTGCTCAATCCCGGTAGCGTTGGCCAGCCACTGGATCGCATACGGGTAAGAGTCGAGATGGGAGCACGTAATCCACCCTGGGGGGAATATGCCATTCTGAATATCGATGAGAACCGATTCAGCGTCGAGCTTCTCCGGGTGCCGTTTGATATCGAAGGGTTCCTCGCACTCCTTTCACAACGTGGAATGCCGCATACGGAGTGGTTAGTCAATTCGTGGAGCAAAGATTAATCAATTTAATGCTCCCTGTTGTAAATTAAAATCAAATGAAGAGGTCGTATTTTCTTACCATAGTGTCGCCTCGCCGCATTGAAAAAGCGCAGGATTGGAGCGTACAATTTGCCTTAACGAATACAATTGATGGCAATTTCAGTAGAGAATTTTGCAGGAGGTTGAAGATGTTTCGTTGCCTCAATACGGGTGCATTGTCATTATCTGTGCATGTTGAGGAAGCACTGGGGCTAGCGTCTCGCCATGGTTTCGCGGGCCTGGATCTTCCTATCGGTGAATTGTTTCGACTCGCGGAAGCATCATCTGTGCAAGAGGTAAAGGATCTCTTTCATTCAACAGGAGTGCGTGCTGGGAGTTGGGCACCACCGGTTGATTATTATGGGGACGAAGCGTCGTATCGGGCTGGATTGGAGCTACTCCCAGCATACGCGAAGTTCGCTCAGGCACTGGGGAGTCCCCGGTGCTGTACCTGGGTTAAGCCTTTCTCGGATACACTAGAGTATGAAGCCAACCTGGAATTCCATATACAGCGCTTGCGGCCAATTGCGCGCATCCTTGCTGATTCTGGCTGCCGCTTCGGGTTGGAATTTGTTGGGGCGAAGACATTTCGGGCCGGTCATCGCTATGAATTTATCTCTACACTTCAGGGGATTTTAGACCTTGGCGAACGCATCGCCACAGGGAATGTAGGACTACTGCTTGACAGCTTCCATTGGTATACCTCGCATGGTTCATCTGAAGATCTCACATATTTAAGCGTTGATCAGGTGGTCTCTGTTCACTTGAATGATGCCCCTGTTCATAGGAGCGTTGATGAACAGATAGATAATCAGCGCCTTCTACCAGGCACAAGTGGAAAGATCAATATCACTGATTTCCTTCAAGTGTTGAAGCGTATGCACTATGAAGGTCCAGTCGTCGTTGAGCCGTTTAATGCTGAATTGGCGAAGCTGCCTGCCGATGAGAGGGTGGACGCAGTCAAACAAAGCCTGGACAAGGTATGGGCGCTGGCTGGCCTCGCGTAAGCCACGAGAATAGAGTCGGCATCAATACATAACATTCTCAGCTACCTTCATATCCATCAACTGCTGTAACTTCGCTAGCGTATCCGTTTCGGGCAGCGGTGTATAGATCATGATTTTGAGTTCGGGCGTGGTAGGCACCTGTAAGGTTGTATGCTCAAACATCAGGCGTCCTACGAGCGGATGCTCTATGCCTTTCCGTGCATCGGCTCTACCACGTACATCGTGACGGGGCCACCATGCGCGAAACTCAGGGCTTACGCGCTGTAAGTCGGCGATCAAGCGTTTGAACCATTCTTCATCGGCATAATACACACTATCAGCACGGAATTCCGCTAGCACTTTCTGCGCTACCTGCTCCCACTTAGGGTTGTATATATGAAGACTCATCGGATCAGCAAAAATACGCCAGACAGCATTATATTCATATGGCGGCACCGACCTCGACAGCAAAAAGACATGCTCAGCAGTAGTGTTCCAGGCGAGAAAATTCCAACGACGACCAACGACGAAGGCGGGAGTAGGATTGAGCGCGTCAAGCACATGGCGTAACGCAGGGCTTACCTGTTCATGAGATGCGTGTGTATCGACGGGGTGTTGCTGACCGGCAAGCAAGAAGAGATGTTGCCGTTCGGCGGGCGTGAGTTGTAACGCATCTGCAATGCTATGGAGCACCTCGCTTGAAGGATGAATATCGCGTCCTTGCTCCAACAGGGTATACCAGGAAACGCCCACATTCGCTAGCTGCGCCACCTCTTCGCGCCGCAATCCTGGGGTGCGCCGCCTCCCACCACGTATTAACCCGACCTGTTCAGGCGAGAGGCGCATACGCCGAGTGCGGAGAAAATCCGCCAGGTCCTGTCTACGTTGTTCGTCGCCTATCATCCTCGTTGCTCCTTATCCTGCTAGTCTCAATCATATGATAAAGCGGCTCTGGTTATACGCTAGCCACCATGGCATACTCCTCAGTGTATCACACATCGTGATTGTCGTCGTTTCAACGAGAGAAAGAGAAAAATTTTTATGGTATCGCATTCAGCGAATGAACATAGTAATCTGCCAGCCACAGCCGCAGGAACATTCACCATGGCCGAGGGTCTGACGGTCACCCGCATGGGGTATGGCGCGATGCAGTTGGCTGGCCCGCACGTGTTCGGCCCACCCGCCGACCGCGACGCTGCCGTGGCCGTACTGCGCGAGGCGCTGGCGCTGGGTATCACGCACATCGACACGGCCGACTTCTACGGCCCGCATGTCACCAACCAGATCATCAAGGAAGCCCTGCACCCCTATCCCGACTCGTTGCACATCGTTACCAAGGTCGGAGCTTTGCGAGACGCCGAGGGCAACTGGCCGCAGGCGCTAGCTCCCGAGCAACTGCGCCAGGCCGTGTACGATAACCTGCGGAACCTCGGGCTCGATGTGCTCGACGTCGTCAACCTGCGCGTCGGGGGGTTAGACAGCCCCACTCCCGGCTCGATCGCCGAGCCGTTCACGGCGCTCGCACAACTGCAGCAAGAAGGACTGATCAAGCACCTAGGTCTTAGCACCGTGACCGCCGAGCAGATCGCCGAGGCACAGTCCATCGCGCCGATTGTGTGCGTGCAGAACTTCTACAACCTCGCCCACCGGGTCGACGATGAGCTGATCGACTCCCTCGCCGCACAGAACATCGCCTACGTGCCCTACTTCCCGCTCGGTGGCTTCTCCCCTCTTCAGTCCGACAAGCTGAGATTAGTCGCCACCCGTCTCGACGCCACACCGATGGCCGTCGCGCTGGCGTGGCTGCTACAGCGCTCACCGAACATTCTGCTTATCCCAGGTACCTCATCCGTCGCGCATCTGCGCGACAATGTCACCGGTGCCACGCTGACCCTTTCCGAGGACGAGCTGACCGAGCTGAACAGCGTTGCCTCATAAACATGACCACAAAGACCTGTCCCCTGCCTCCCGCGAAGGAGAGGCAGGGGACAGCTACATGTTTAGAACCAACCCGACTCTCAAGCCATGCAAACGGTGATTCCCATTTCTTGTAAGTGCATCACCACATCAGTGGGAGCGTCGCGATCAGTGACTAGCGTCCGCATAGTTGTTATTGGCGTGATCGAATGGAGTGCGACTTTGCCAATTTTCGTGTGGTCTGCGAGGATGATGGTTTGTTGCGCGCGCTGCATCGTCAGGCGATGTGTCAGGGTTTCCAGTTGATTGGGGCCCGTTAGCCCATAAATGGGGTGCAGGCCAGTAACACCGAGAAAGGCCTTCTCCACATAGATCTGACTCAAGCTCTGCTCAGCAAGAGGGCCAACCAGAGCAAAGAAATCGTCCAGCTGTAAACCGCCGGTCAATGTTAGCGTAATCCCCTTTGTGCCCGCCAGTTCCATGGCAATGTTGACAGCATTCGTCACTACCGTCAATGGTTGGATCTGGGCGTGACGGATAGCGCGTGCCAGGTAGGTCGTTGTGGTGCCTGGAGAAAGCGCTATGGCATCACCTGGTTGAATCAAATGTAGGGCGGCTTGCGCGATTTGCGTCTTCTCTTCGACCTGCTTACTCATATTCGTTTGAAACGTCAGCTCATGGCCATAAGCGCTATAGGACAACATGTCGATGAGAACAGCCCCTCCGTGAACGCGGCGAAGCAGGTTCTGCTTTTCCAGGCGCTCTAAATCCCGCCGGATCGTAGAAGTGTTTACCTCTAGTTGACAACTCAACTCTTCTGCATCAACGCGTCCAAGACGACGTAATTCCTGTAAGATAAATTCGGCTCGCTTTGCTCCGTTGGTCATGTTCCCTCTCGTGCACATTCTCAGTGGGGCCATTATAGGCCTCCCTTGATCATAAGTCAATAATCACGCATATTTTGTAGGAATCTTCTAAAAGCGTGCAATATTTTTGCACGAATGTGCATTGACAGCGATCAATTGACGCATTATACTGGGAAGAGAACGATATGATCACTTCTTTATAGTAGAAAATGGAGCTTAGATCTTCTATGAAAGTGTTAGTCACTGGTGGTACTGGCTATATTGGCTCACACACAGTGCGAGAACTAACAGCTCGTGGCTATGATGTGGTGGTGCTTGATACGCTGGAGAGAAGTAGCAGGCAGACGATTGGTTCACTTCCCTTCTATCAAGGAAGTATTACCGATGATGCGTTTCTTGAGCGCGTCTTTGCACAGGAAAAGCCCGACGCAGTTATTCACTTTGCCGCCTACAAAGCGCCGGGTGAGTCAATGCTCGAGCCAGAAAAATATTTTCGTACCAACGTTGGCGGGACCATCTCGCTGCTCGAAACAATGGCTCGCCACCAGGTACGCTTCATTGTGTTTTCGTCCAGTTGTTCTGTCTTTGGTACCCCTACGCAACTGCCCGTCACGGAGAATGCCCCGTTCAGCCCAGAGAGTGTGTATGGCGAGACGAAGCTGATGGGCGAGACCTTGCTCAGGTGGTTTGAGAAAACGCGAGACATTCGCTATGCGGCGCTGCGCTATTTTAATGCATCAGGCGCCTCGCTCGACAATGTGATCGGCGAAGACTGGGACCGCACACAGAATCTGATTCCGCTGGTCATGAAGGCGGCGCTGGGTGTTACCCCATCGATCAAGGTGTTTGGCACTGATTATCCCACCACGGATGGGACCGCTGTGCGTGACTATATCCATGTGGTGGACCTGGCGATTGCGCATGTGAAAGCGCTTGAGTATATCCAGCGGACCAATACCAGCGAGGCCTATAATCTGGGAACGGGCGTAGGCAATTCGGTCCAGGAAGTGATCAACGCAGCCAGGCGTATCAGTGGTGTTGACTTCAAGGTAGAATATGCTCCACGCCGCCCTGGCGATCCTGCGGCAGTCTGGGCTGATTGCCGCAAAGCAGAACGTGAGCTGGACTGGAAAGCCCAGTATGATCTGGAAGTCATTCTGCAAACGGCCTGGAAATGGCACAGCACGCATGTGCAGGGTTTTCGTAACTGAGCACATGCCACCTTTCCACAAACTTGTTCAAGCATTCCTTCTCATTAGGTATGGAGTATGCTATGACACTACCCCCAACAGCGCACCAGGCAGAAGCTATCTGGGAAGAGCGCTGGCATCCACTACGTGAGGAGTGGGTGGTTATCGCCGCCCATCGGCAAAATCGTCCCTGGATTGGGGCAACGGTCGAAAACACGGCCGCCTCTGTCCCATCCTATCTTGCAGATTGCTATCTCTGTCCCGGCAACCAGCGTATCAGTGGTCAGAGTAATCCGCATTATGAACGGACGTTTGTATTTGATAATGATCATCCCTGCGTTGGTCAGGATGCGCCCGCCGAACTGGCTATTCCTGCACCCCCTAACCGCGTACGCCGCGCCCAGGGACATGCACGGGTCATCTGTTATAGCCCATTGCATAATTTGACGCTTGCCGAGATGCCCCTTGCTCATATCACTGAAGTGGTCCAGGTCTGGCAACAACAAACGCTGGATCTGGGCACGCGCGATGCTGTAAAGCACGTGCTCTGCTTTGAGAATAAGGGCGAGGTGGTTGGAGTCTCCAATCCACATCCACATGGCCAGATCTATGCAACCAACTTTGTGTTTAAGACGATTGAGCAAGAATTGCAAGCCTCGCAACGCTACTTGAATGAGACCGGGCGTCGCCTCTTTGCCGATATCATTGCCGCTGAGCAGACCGATGGCCGGCGTATTCTTTTTGAAGATGAGTATAGCATTGCGTTTATCCCCTATTTTGCGCGTTACGCGTATGAAGTTTACCTCGCACCAAAGAGAGGCGTGCCACATATTCACGCCTTGACCGACGCGGAAACGGCATCTTTGGCACAGGCACTCAAGCAGGTGACTGTGCGTTTTGATAACCTCTGGCAGATGCCCTTTCCCTACGTGATGCCGTTGCACCAGGCCCCCTGTGATGGTGGAGACTATCGCGCCTATCACTTCTTCATTGCCTTTCACCCACCCTTGCGACGCCCAAATGTGCTCAAATATCTGGCTGGCCCCGAAATCGGGGGTGGAAATTTCATCAGCGACACGTCCCCGGAGGCGAAAGCCGCTGAACTGTTGGCTCTACCAACAACGCATTATCGAGAGTTGTGAGGTGTGAAATGATCGCAAATGCAGCCAAGCTCCTGGCCCAGTTACGCACTATCCATGCCGCCATTCGTGATGCGGTGGTGACTGTTTGCGAGCAACAGGCCATTGAGCAGCTCTCGCTGGTGGTGGCAGAACAGGCCGGTGATACCATTTTCGCCATTGATCGCATCTCTGAAGAGGTCTTGATCGAACATTTCAGCGTCCTGTCCCAGGAACGCTCATTTGTGTTAATAGCAGAAGGTCTGGGCGAGGATGGAATTATGACCTTTCCTGCGAGAACTGCGCCTGACGAGGCAGAGCTACGTATCATTATCGACCCCATTGATGGAACACGAGGGTTGATGTATCAGAAACGTGCGGCCTGGATTTTAACAGGGGTGGCTCCTAATCGTGGTCCCCTGACCGGTCTCCACGATATCGAGATCGCGCTTCAGACAGAGATTCCGCTGGTTAAGCAGCACCTGAGCGATACGCTCTGGGCTATTGCGGGCCAGGGCGCGCAAGGCGAACGCGTGAACCGCATAACAGGCGAGCACTCTCCGCTGCAGATCCAGCCGTCACAGGCGACAACGATCGCCAATGGGTATGGTAGCATCGCGCGTTTCTTCCCAGGTGGCCGCGCCGAACTGGCAGAGATTGAGGATACAGTGATTGAGCGTATCCTTGGTCCAGGAAGCGAGGGGAGGGCGCGCACCTTTGAAGATCAGTACATCTCATCGGGTGGCCAGCTCTACGAATTATTAGTGGGGCACGATCGCTGGATCGCGGACCTGCGCCCCGGCATTGAGGCCCAGATGCGCGCTCGGGGGCAGATTTTTGGCTTATGCGGCCATCCGTATGATCTCTGCACCGAATTGATTGCGCGTGAGGCAGGGATCATCGTGACCGACGAGCATGGAGAACTGCTTTCAGCACCGCTCGATGTGACCTCCAACGTCACCTGGATCGGCTATGCCAACCAGGCTATTCAGCAGCAGGTCGCTCCAGTGTTACACGACGCGCTGCGCCAGCGAGGGCTTTTCACCTCTCAAACAACAAAGGAATATTCATAATGTGGCGATTTACACACGTGCCAGAGTCGACACGGGCGGACGCCGAACGCTTTCTGTCGAACCTGAACAAGCAGGCTGATTTTTTCTCTCCCCAGCAATCAGTCGTGGTGGCGCGCGCGCCTGGCCGCCTGGATCTGATGGGCGGAATCGCCGATTATTCGGGCGCGCTCGTCCTGGAGTTGCCGCTTGCCGCCGCCACCTGGGCAGCAGTCCAGTTTAGCGATGAGCCAGCAATCACGCTGCGGAGTACAGGGGTTGAGGATACACCGCAGGTGACGATAGAACTCGCCGAACTCGCCAGGCTGGATTATGCCGCGGCACACACCCTCCTCACCCGTAATCCCGAGCGTTCCTGGGCAGCCTATGTCGCCGGATGTCTGATTGTTTTACAACGTGAGTGTGGGTTGCTAGTGGAGCGTGGCCTGCGTCTCTTTCTCCACTCAAATGTTCCGGCAGGCAAGGGCGTCAGTTCGTCGGCCGCGCTCGAGGTTGCGACCATGCAGGCGTTATCGACGCTCTATGAGATGCGTATCGCTGGTCGTGAGCTGGCACTTCTCTGCCAGAAAGTGGAAAATCTCGTTGTTGGGGCGCCATGCGGTATTATGGACCAGATGACCTCGGCCTGTGGCGAGCAGGATAGTTTGCTGGCCCTGCTCTGCCAGCCAGCCGAATTGCAGGAGAGCATCACGCTTCCAAGCGAGCTAGAAGTCTGGGGAATTGATTCAGGGATTCGTCATGCCGTGACCGGCGCAGATTATGGCTCAGTACGCATCGGAGCTTTTATGGGCTACCGCATCATTGCTGACCTGGCTGGCCTGCCAGTCCAAGCCCAGGGTGAGCAAAGCGTTTCCATCGAGGACAGTAGATGGCAGGGCTATCTGGCAAATATTTCCCCCTCGCTCTGGGAGGAAGCGTATCGCGATCGTCTTCCACACCAGATCCATGGCACAGCCTTTTTGCGTCAGTACCAGGGCTCGACGGATAGCGTGACACATATCGACCCAACGTGTACATACGCCGTTCGTCAGCCGACAGCCCACCCGATTTACGAGCACCATCGCGTACGCCTCTTCCGTACCCTACTCGCGCGCCCAGTGCTCACTGAAGAAGACTGTTACCTGCTCGGCGAGCTGATGTATCAATCACATGCCAGCTATAGCGCTTGTGGCCTTGGCTCAAACGGAACCGACCGTCTGGTAGAACTGGTGCGTCAGGTCGGACCGAAAGCCAATCTCTATGGAGCAAAGATTACTGGCGGTGGCAGTGGTGGAACCATCGCAGTCCTTGCCCGACGCGGCTCACAGGCGCAAATTGAACACATTGCTGCACTGTACGCGCAGGAGACAGGGTATGCTGTTGAGATTCTGGGAGGCTCTTCTCCCGGGGCAGTTGCCTGGGGTTCTCAACAACTTGTCATCGCGTGAGCTCCGAAGAATGCACCAGAACAGATAGAAGACACTTGACCGTCAATGCGACAACATGTTTTTAAGGGACCTGCCTCTTATCTGTCGATTGGATGCTTCGTACATGCTGTGGTTTTGCTGGAGAGAAACAGTATACTTTTCTTCTGTATCACTATGAGCGGGATGGGTGGACCCCATTGAGAGCAGGAGGGATATGCTTCATGCTCATATATCTAGGAGGAAAGTATGTCAAGGAAGAGACACTTTCGACTACTATCATTTGCCATTGTAGCGCTGCTACTCTGTTCCGTCGCGGCAATGGTCACGCTGCAGTCGCCTGGTGCTGCCAGAGCAGCCAGCGTACCAACGGGCCTGCATGTGGTAGGAAACCAGATTGTAGATGGCAGTGGCCATGTCTTTGTGTCCCACGGGGTAGACCGTATGGGCACGGAATACCAGTGTACCAAGAGCGCGACAAACGCGCCCACCGACTTCGACGGGCCAGTCGACCAGGCAACCGTCAACAATATGCTGGCCTGGGGCATCAACAGCGTGCGTGTACCTCTGAATGAAGACTGCTGGCTGGGCATCAATGGCTTTCCCGCCAACGGGAGATCGGCCGCGCAATACCAGGCAGACATTGTCAGTTGGGTGAATTTGCTGAACGCGAATGGCCTGGTGGTCATTCTTGATCTGCACTGGAACAATTCCGGAAGTAATCAGTCGACAGGTCAGCAACCAATGACGGACCTGGATCACGCCCCGGCTTTCTGGGCCTCGGTGGCAAATACGTTCAAGAGCAATTCATCGGTAATGTTCGATCTATATAACGAGCCCCACGACATTAGCTGGGCCTGCTGGCTTAGCGGTAGTACGGCCCCCCAATCGGGGAACTGCTCCAGTGTGGGATTTGCCGTGGCCGGAATGCAGACGCTGATCAACACCGTGCGTGCCACAGGGGCGACCAATATCCTGCTATTGGGCGGCCTGGCGTGGTCAAATGATCTCTCGCAGTGGCTGGCGAATAAGCCCAGCGATCCGCAGAACAATCTGGCCGCCTCAGTGCACATCTACAATTTTAACGCGTGCTCCAACAGTAGTTGCTGGGATTCGCAGATCGCGCCAGTCATCGCGCAGGTACCAGTGATCGCTGGTGAGATCGGCGAGAATGATTGCGCCTCTGGTTTTGTCAATACATTGACGAGCTGGTTCGATTCTCATAATACTGGATATCTGGCCTGGACCTGGACAGCCAGCGGCAACTGCGGCGGCACACCAGCGCTGATCAGCGACTGGAACGGTACGCCGACGAACTATGGCGCTGGATACAAAGCGCACTTGCTCTCACTGGGTGGCACGCCTACGCCCACGCCGACCGCGACTTCAACCAATACACCTACGCCTACTCCAACCACCACGAGTACGCCTACACCTACTCCAACCACTACGAGTACACCTACACCTACTCCGACCTCCGGGAGTTGTAAGGTAACCTACACGGTAACAAATCAGTGGACGGGTGGCTTTGGCGCGACCTTTACGATTACCAATACCGGGTCAACGCCAATCAACAGCTGGAGCCTGCAATTCGCCTTCCCTAATGGACAGACGATCACCCAGCTGTGGAACGGGAACTACACGCAGAGCGGGGCCAACGTAACGATCACCAACCTCTCCTATAACGGAAGCATTCCCGCGGGAGGCACGGTAAGCTCGGAACCTGGCTTTAATGGGTCCTGGAGCAGCGCTAATAATCCGCCGACCTCCTTTACTCTCAATGGTTCTCATTGTAGCGTCGGATAAACATCGTAAACGAAGCAGGCGGCTGGTCAGTCACCTGCTTCGTCTCACCCTCGTCTCACGCCCAATTTTCCGCTCGACTCACTGAACACAAATAATTTCCAGTATTCGTTCCACCATGAGAGACAACGGGATGATATTCCACTAGTACTCTATCAAAGTTGATTGGAAAGGTAGGGAGTGCAGAGGGGCGTCAGCTCCTCTGCGTCTCAATTCCCTGCCGCCGCAGGCGGCATGAAACCTTTTCCATGAAGATTGACAGAACACTAGATAATCCTGGATGTTTCCTTACTACTTATCCGAAACCCTGAGCGCGAAGCGCTAGGCACGCCAGTGACGTTGGGTTTCGGAATAAGATCTTGGTCCAAGGAAGGAAAAGGAAAATAATGATGTTTCATCGTCTCACTCGAAAAGGATTTTTCGTCGTAACATTGGTGTTTCTCCTCTTAGCGTTTGTGTGCAGCATGCCTTTGCTCAAGGCATCGGCCGCCGATACGCTCGGTTCAACAGCAGCGACAAAGGGCCGTGTCTTTGGGGCCGCAGTCACAGGTAATCTCCTTGGCACGACGCCGTACACGACCATTTTTGATCGTGAGTTCACAGGCACCACTCCCGGCAACGAAATGAAATGGCAGACGACCGAGCCTTCGCAAGGTACGTTCAATTTCGGACCTGGTGACGCCATTGTCGCTCATGCCCAGGCTCATAACATGAAAGTGCGTGGTCATACTCTGGTCTGGCATAACCAGCTTGCAAGCTGGGTCAGCAATATCACCTCGGGTACGGCGCTCCTGAGTGCTATGCAGAATCACATTACCGGTGAAGTGAGCCATTATAAGGGCGAGATCTGGTACTGGGATGTCGTCAATGAGGCACTCAACGATGATGGGACACGCCGGAGTGACATCTTCCAGAATGAAATCGGGAACGCCTATATCGAAGACGCCTTTGTGTCTGCTCACGCGGCTGACCCCAATGCCAAGCTGTGCTACAACGACTATAACATCGAAGGCATTAATGCAAAGAGCACAGCCGCCTACAACATGGTCAAGGACTTCAAGGCACGGGGTATCCCCATCGACTGTGTCGGTTTCCAGTCGCACCTGATCGTGGGTCAGGAGCCATCAGACTTCCAGACCAACTTGCAGCGCTTCGCCGATCTCGGCCTTGATGTACAGATTACGGAGCTGGATATTCGTATGCCAACTCCTGCCAGTAGCGCGAACCTTCAGCAGCAAGCGACCGACTACAGTAAGGTTGTAACTGCCTGCCTGGCAGTTACTCGTTGCAACGATATTACAACATGGGGTGTTGGAGATCCGGACTCATGGATACCAGGCGCCTTCTCTGGTCAAGGGGCGGCACTGCTTTTTGATGACAACTACAACCCGAAGCCAGCATACACTGCTGTTATTCAAGCTCTTGGTGGTGGGATAAGCGTCACTCCCACGCCAATCGGCCAGACTCCCACGCCGACCCCAATAAATACACCATCCCCAACTCCATCGCCTGTTGCTGGAAGTGTCCATGTGGCCTATCAGGTGGTAGACCAGTGGCCGGGCGGCTTTACGACAAATGTCACAATTACTAACAATACTTCGACGGCCATTAATGGATGGACATTAAAGTTCTCGTTTCCTGGAACGCAACAGGTTACCAATCTCTGGAATGGTCAGGTGACGCAATCCGGGAACCAGGTAACGATTACTAATGCCAGCTATAACGCGACGATTGCTCCGGGAAGCTCTATCTCGCTGGGCTTCAATGGAAGTTGGAACGGAAGCAATCCTACCCCGACCTCGTTTACCCTGAATGGGACGCCGACCAACTAATTCATTGATACCTTACAACGGAATTAAAAAGCCGAATTTCAAGCCGCTGCCTGTGAAGCAGGTAGAGATACCTAAGCCGGGAACGAACAAAAACGGCCCTTAGCGATTACCACCGTAAAGGGCCGCTGTGTTCAAACAGCGACGACGCGGGGGGCGCTTGCTCTACTTGGTAGTGAATGTTGATCTCAGGTGCTTGCTGTTGACAACCACCACGACGCCGAGCAGGAGCAGTCCGCAGACACCCTGTTCGATCTTCATCCACAGCGGGAAGGTGCCAGGGAGCGCGATGATGACCACAATGGCTACCAACATGATGGCGGAGACAAGCCGGAGTCGAAGGTACCCCCCACGGGAGCCGCGGGCCATCTGGGCGGCGAAGAAGGTCGTGAGCAAGGCAGAGGCCACGACAATGGTCCCACGGACCCAGACCGCCGGGGTCACGATTGCGGTGTTGTCGCGCAGCAAGACGATGGCCACGAGGGTAAGCATGCTGAGGCCAAGGTAGCAGCCAACGAGCAGCTTCACGTTACGGAATGCCGTCTGACTCTGCGGATGATTCAGGTGTTCTTCGGTGATGATGCGGGCAGTCATGATATAATCCTTTCTTCAAACGTGCCTGTTGTTTCTCTGTCTTCGGTTCGACCATTCGGTGAACTCGATGGGTCGAGTATAGCCGGCATCAGCTCATTGACGCCCGTCCCATCGGTCACGAATCACAGGTCTATTTCTGCGCCTCTCTGGTATGACCTGCGTCATAGGTCAATCGGGCGGACCTATGACCGCAGACACTAGCGAGCGAGAAGAAACGTCGGGTATACTGAGGAAAACAAACACAACATATCTCTCACAGGAAGCTGGACGGATCCATGATAGGCAAGCGAGAACAGATCATCCATACACATCCCATCCCATTCGGCTGGTTCCAACGCTCGGCTGCCTCTTGCGTCGCTGGCATTGGCTATCTCTTCGGTCTCTTTCTGGTGCAGCGCACCCTGGTCAGCGTTCTTCTGCTTACGGGGATCTATGGTGCCTGGCTCTTGATCTATCATCTCGGAAGACGACGCGCCCATCTCGGTTGGTTGCTTGCCTTGTTCTGTCTGGCTTGCGCCTCTCTCTTTCTCCCTTTGCCGCGCACGAACGTCTATTGGCTCCCGATCCTCCCAACCATGACTGCTTGCCTGATGATGGTGACCAAACCACGCGTTCTCGGTCTGCTCGCGGCAGGTGTCCTCTGGCTGAGTACCAGCCTCGCGCTTGGCCTCCTCACCCGGCAGTGGGATGCTGGCGGTCAGATGATTCTCCTGATCTCGTTTAGCTCTACCTGTGGATGCACGGCGACCATCAGCGAACTCGCGGCGGCCCACGCACAACTACGGGAGTATAGCGCCCAGGTGGAGGAACTCTCCATCATCCGCGAGCGCAACCGAATTGCCCGCGAGATCCACGACACGCTTGGCCACTCGCTGACGCTGCTCGCGGTCCAACTGGAAACGGCCACGCAGCACGAAATGCGCGGCGATCCCCGTTTGCGCGAGGAGCTCCTGGAAGCGCGCCAGGTGGCGAAATCCTGCCTGACGGACGTTCGTCATTCCGTCGAGGCGCTCCGGCCCGACGAAGCCACCAGCGGTTCGTTGCATGAGCAGTTGCGCAGGCTGGTGACGGCCTGCGAAGCCATCAGCCGAGAACCCCGGATCACGCTTGATCTGGAAGAGGTGCTCCCCCCATTGCATCCAGACGTGTGCCTGACGCTTTACCGCTGCGCACAGGAGGCGCTAACCAATATTCGCAAGCATGCACGCGCGACGAAAGTGCTGCTACGCCTCTCCACAAACGATGCGCAGGTAGAACTGACGGTGCTGGACAACGGCCAGGGGCATCTACCGAAGCACGAGCACAGCGCATCTGGCTTCGGCCTGCGGGGCATGCGCGAGCGTGTCGCGAGTCTTTGTGGGACACTGCGGGCTGGTCCGGAACCCCGGCACGGTTGGCGCGTTGAAGTGATCATCCCACTCACACAACAAGGGCAAGCGGAGCGGAGCTCAACTTACGCACGCCAAAAGAAGGAGAACGTCTAGCTATGGCAGAACGGATTCGTGTCATGATTGTGGATGACCAGCGCCTGCTGTGCGAGGGCTTTCGCAAGCTGATTGAGCTGGAATCGGACTTGGAGGTGATCGGTATAGCAGGAGATGGCAAGGAAGCGTTGGCGATCGTCGAACGCCTCCAGGCTGAACACATGCTTCCTGATGTGGTGCTGATGGATGTACGCATGCCACGTCTGGATGGAATCGCCGCGACGCATGCTCTCAAAGAGCGCTGGCCTGAAATCCGCGTCATCATCCTGACAACCTTTGACGATCGAGAGCTGATCCAGACTGGTCTGCAAGCAGGGGCTCTGGGCTATGTGCTCAAAGACATTACCGCAGAGCAACTCGCGGCAGCTATTCGGGTGGTCGCACAGGGACAGGTTCTTCTGCATCCCGATGTTGCACATAAAGTCCTGACTTCCCTTTCTTCTGCACAAAGCTTGCCCGCCGTGACCGCTCCTGCTCCCCCTACATTCGATGGCGTGTGCGACGTAGAGCAGTTAACCGAGCGAGAGCGGGAGATTCTGACCTTGCTTACGCGTGGTGCCTCCAATCGTGAGATCAGCGAGACCCTCTACATCGCGAGCGGCACCGTCAAGAATCACCTCAGCAACATCCTGGGCAAGCTAGGGGTACGCGACCGGACGCAGGCGGCACTCAAAGCCAGAGAACTCGGATTGCTGTAAAAAGAGGAGGTGTTACTCTGGCAACGCATCAGGAGCCAGATATGTTACACCTTCTAAAAGCATCAGCAAGACATTCTGGGCCATCTGTTCTGATGACATCGTAGTGGTATCCTGGCTCCACTGGATAGCCGCTCCGAGAATCGTCCAGCTCATGAGCTGGGCCACCATCTCCACTGGTATCCGCCACCTTATCTGCGTGCGCCTGCTCTTTTTCAACCAGATGTTGAGGAGTGTGGCCAGTTCCTCCTGGGTTACCTGTTTAACCAAGGGGTCAATGATATCCAATGGGGGGCACTGACGATGCATGCTCTTGAAATAGTCCAACGAAGTCTCAATGAGCAAATGCAAGGTCTTTCGCTCCCATTGCGACTCGGACGGGAGCGTGCTTGTCAGCAAATCTCGGAATTCCTCACGGAGAATGGCCTCCAACAATGCATACTTATCTGCAAAGTGAGCATAAAAGGTTCCTCGATGGACATTAGCTCGCTCGGTAATCTCCTGAATACTCATGGCGGTAAAACCTTTCTCTTGCATAATTTCAAGGAAAGCCTGCCATAATACCTGACGAGTGCGTTGGGCACGTCGATCGATGTTTTTCGGAGGGGTCGCCATTGGCAAGTGCTCCTGTTCCTGCTTTCTTTGGCCACGATTCTGCCAGATACTGTACCCTTTTTCCCGACAGACGGGCTCTTTTGTTCCCTAACCGACAAAAGGGCTTGATTGCACATGGCTTGCTGTGCATTTTCTCCTTATTATTGTAGACAACGTTTGCCTGGCCTGGCAACAGGAATGACAGACAGGCAAGACTATTTGAGCAATACCGTCAAAGGAGAAATAGATGGAGATCGATATTCCCAAAACCATGAAGGCCATACGCTTTCATACCTACGGAGACCCCGAAGTGTTACAGTTTGAGGACATTCCATTGCCCAGTGCCCAAGCAGGAGAGGTGCTCGTTCGTGTCCATGCTGCTGGGGTGAATCCCGGTGATTGGCAGATGCGTTCAGGGCTTGCCCACAGAAAATTCCAAATCGACGTCCCGCTCCCCTACATTCCAGGCTATGATGTCTCTGGGATTGTGGAAGCCGTTGGACCCGGTGTCACGACCTTCCAGAGGGGAGATGCAGTGTATGGCATGACCACTCACGGCGCGGCGTACGCGGAATATACCACTGCTGATCCTTCGCACCTGGCTTTCAAGCCAGTGTCCATTGATCACATTCAGGCGGCAGGGGTGCCCATGTCTGCCTTTACCGCATGGCATACGCTCTTTGTGCGTACGCGTGTCGTGGCTGGCCAGACGGTTCTCGTCAATGGGGCAGCAGGAGGCGTTGGGCACTTTGCTGTGCAACTGGCGAAAGCGCAAGGGGCACGGGTAATCGGGGTCGCCTCAGGACGCAACGAGGCATTTCTGCGCGAACTTGGCGTTGATCTCTTTATCGACTATACCACCACGCCTGTGGAACAGGTTGCACATGACGTTGATCTCGTCATTGACACGGTGGGCGGTGAGAACGGGAATCGCTTGCTCTCTGTGCTCAAACGCGGCGGTACGCTGATTCCAACTACCTGGGGCCATTACTCCACTGAGAGCGCGGCCTCGGCTTCTTTGACCGTTGAGGACGTAGTCCTGTTGCTTCCTACGACGGCACAGCTCGCTGAGATTGGCAAGCTTATCGATACAGGTCGTGTACGCGTCGAGGTTTCGATGGTTCAACCGCTGGCAGAAGCATATAAGGCACACGAACTGAGCGAAAGTGGTCATGCACGCGGGAAAATCGTTCTGCGTGTCATAGAGGAACGTTCCTCACCATTGTGAGCAAAGTGGACCAGACCAGGTAGACATTCGACCAGGTGCACAATAGAGAGTGTTGGTGTGTTCTGGATGAACACACCAACACTCTCTATATACTATGAGCGCCGCAACGCGAGGATGTAAGCGACTCAGGAGGTACTACATGTCGTGCCATTGAGGGTGAAGGACGTGGGAGGCGAATTGCTGCCACTCCAGGAACCGTTGAAGCCTGGAGGGGAGCTCAAGGTAGTCCCTGGAGCAATCGAGCCATTATACGAGAGGTTGGTGATCGTCACGTTGGCCCCACTCTGCGTGTAGTTCCCGTTCCATACCTGGGTGACCGTCTGCCCATTGGGGAAGGTGAATTTCAGCGTCCAGCCGTTGATTGCCGTGCTCCCGGTATTGGTGATCGCGATGTTTACGCCAAAGCCGCCAGGCCACTGGTTGGTCACCGTATACTGCACTTTACAGGCAGTGCCGGGGGTGGGTGTCGGGCTTGGTGTTGAGCTTGGCGTGGGCGTGGGTGTCGTGGTCTGGGTCGGCGTGGGCGTGGGTGTCATGGTCTGGGTCGGTGTGGGCGTGGGCGTCCCTCCTGACGAACTTGGGAACAGGATATCGACATCGGCCATGGCCATAGCGATATCAGACTGTGCCCAGAAGCGGTGGTAGTTGAATGTAGGCGCGGAACCACCGTTCAGGTACGTCTGCACCTTCGACCAGGCGGGGTCCGATGGATACTTGGGGCGCTCAGTGAGGAAGGTCGTTGAAGAATCCAGCGTCGCGCCCTGAGCGTTCTTGCCCGTCCAGCCAGAAGGAATGGAGACGGAGTCGTTAAACTGGTTGTAGTCCTTGCGGGTTTCCGGGTTGGAAACACCAATGCTGTCCGAGTAGTTGGTCCACATATCATCCAGCAGCGTCTGGGCCAGGGTGCGTGACGCGGTATCGCCGGACTTGGCGGAGTAGTAGAGCAATGTCTTGGCCAGGGCAGCTGCTACACCTACATCCGTTGTGGTGTCCACCACGGTCACATGCAGGCCTGAATTGTTCACCGAGGTCGTGCTGGAAGTCCAGTTACCACCCGGCTGGCCGCTCCAGTTCAGAGTCGAGGGGATGGCATAGGTTCCATTGGAGTTGACCGTCGTCGCCGACTTGGTCCAGGCAACCCATTTATCCAGGATCGACTTGGCCGTCGCGTTACCAGTCTCATAATAGTACTCAGCCACGCGCTCCATGGACCAGGCCTGGAAGCCGAACCAGTTATTGCTGGGTGGATCGTGGTATACTGGCTGCCAGTCATATGCCATGCCGTAGAAGGTCGGAGTACCGGCAGGAGGAGCACTGTAGCTGCCATTCCAGCTATTGGTCGCACCACCGGCAATCGCGCCTTCAGACGACTGTAACCATGTATAGAACTGCAACTGGCGTTGCAAGCTGGTTGCCCAGTCACCCGGTGCGCTTGGAGACTTCGGTTCGAGCGCGGGCACGCTGCTCAGCGCCCACGCGGCCAGGGGGTTCTGATAACCCTGGTGGGCCGCGCTGGAGCCAATGCGCCATGCCCAGCTACCGGAAGAGGGGACCGCCCCGCCCCAGGCGTAGTACCAGTCCAGCAGGTAGGTCGAGCTGTTTTTGCCACTACCAGCAGCGCAGCTTGTGCTCGTACAACCTAACGTCTTAAAGTACTTGTCATACGTACCATAGCGCAGATAGTCACCCATCTTCGCGGCTTCGGCAACTTGACTGGCAACGGCGCTCGCCTGCCCCTGGGCATTCGCCCACGTGTAGGCCCAGAAGGCCGCCTGGACGGTACGCGCGTCAGCGTCAGGAGCATCGGTATAGCGCCACTGCTGCGAGTAGCCGCCACCCGAAGCTGGTGTGTTGAAGAGGCTCAAGAAGCCGGTACCATCGTTTCTGCCCCAGGTGAACGTCTCACACTCTGGATGAACGACCGTCTTCCAGACTGACTCTGAGGCACCGCGCTGGTACGAGTTCACAAAGGATGGCTTGGTTGTGCCATCCCCACAATGGCCGTAGCCGTACCAGTTGTCGGTGTCCAGCAGCCAGGGCATGCCATAGATGTCGGCGGTGCCGTAGGTCTGCTGGAGTTCGCTCGCCAGTGGGTCCTGTCCCACAGACACACTGGTAGACAATTGAGTTGGATAATCGGTGATGTTGGGGGACTCGGGCGCATATTGCGCGGGGCTGCTAGCATTGTAGCCACTATTGGTCGACTGGTCGGCATGCGATGGAATCATGTATTTGTCCATCGTCGCCCAGGCGCTCGTGAAGGATTGCCAGTTTCCCGTCACTTCACCATACGTCGCCTCCAGCCAGAGCCAGAAACTGAAGGCTTCCGAGGTCGTTTCATGCCCATAGTCTGGCGCTTCAACGATGAGCGTCTCTACCGAGTGATAGGGGATGCCCAGTGGGCTGAAGTACCCATTTGCCGGGTTCTTGATCTCGCCATACAAAGTCAAGAAACGCTGGGTATAAGTAGATGTGGCTTGCGTAGCGCCCGGACTGGCATGCGCGACCGGAATACGTTGGACGCCTAAAACGCCAGAAATCACAAGCACGCTTGCTATGATCACCAGCGATATGGATTGAGAGATCCTCTTCCTGGTCATTCTAACCTCCTTGTTATGAAAGATGTTAACCCAGAGGATGCAGGTCATCCTAATATTGCCCGCCTGCTCGTGACATTGATGTTCCATCATAAAAAATCGCGGGCAGTTCACCTATCGCTTCATCACCTCCTTCCTTCGATGCCTGAGTACCGTAATCGGGCGCCGCAGATGGGACGATCCCCATAGCGAGAAGTGAATTTGTTCGTGTAAACGTTCACGTGTGGATGTCATCTTTTTGCATAATATATCCCATAGGCGCCCGATTTATCGTGCGCAAGGCGATTTATCGCAGGAATACGGTATAGGGAGTATTTTGCCTCTCACGACAGGTTGTTTCCTGAGAGGCAACGCGAGAAACGATCCTTTGCTGTATCTGTCATATCCCCAGACCCTATGAGGGGAAGATGCCTGCTATTGCGTAGTTGTGCGATAAATCGCCTTGCACGCGATAAATCGAGTGCCTATGGGATAGAAAAACTCTTGCAAAACATTGACGGGCACCCAACGTTCACGTGCGAGTGTAAGTAATGTTGCTATGCTAAAATGACTGGTTTTATTTGTATTGTAGCTAATCTCTTCTCTGATACACAATGACATGCTCTAGACACCCTGTAGACAGGTAAAAGCAACAATACATGGGATACTCGGCCAGGTGCTTAGCAACTGTCTAGTATATGCTCTTGTGCTCAGGTCAGGGGTTAGATATATTAACATCATACCTGGATTTTAAAGGGACAAGAGGAACAAGGGGGACAAGATAGGAAGACCCAAACAATTTACTCTGTCGTTCTCGCTGTTCACAAAATACGAGTATTTGTGCTGACGTACTCTATGCTACCTGGCGTAGCTGGGTACACTCTGAAAGGATGCAGAGTTATATGATGTTGCTCAAGACGCTCGGCACACGCAGGTTGAAACGACCATTTACGATGATCCTACCCCTGCTCTGCGTGTTTCTCCTGGTGGTTTTTCTCATAGGTCCGTTGCATATCCCAACCGTACATGCTGCTCCAGCCATTAACTATGGGGAAGCCTTACAAAAGAGTATTTACTTTTACGAAGAGCAGAGTTCTGGCCCTAAACCGTCCTGGAACCGCGTCCCCTGGGTTGGAGACTCCGCTCTGAACGATGGTTCAGACGTTGGTCTTGATCTGACTGGTGGCTGGTATGATGCCGGCGACCATGTTAAATTTGGTTTGCCGATGGCCTATAGTGTGACCATGCTCGACTGGGGCCTCATCGCGAACCGCAATGCCTATGTCCAGGATGGTCAGTTACAGTATAGCTTGAACAATATCAAGTGGGCTACCGACTACTTTATCAAGGCGCATCCTTCGCCTGACGTCTTATATGGCCAGGTTGGTGACCCGAATGCAGATCACTCCTTCTGGGGACCAGCAGAGGTTATGCAGATGGCTCGCCCAGCATACAAGATCAGTGAGAGCTGCCCAGGCTCAGATCTAGCAGGCGAGACAGCCGCCGCGATGGCCTCGGCCTCAATTGTTTTTCAAGCAACCGATCCAACCTACGCCAGTACACTCCTCACCCACGCCAAGCAGCTCTACTCATTTGCCGACAATTTCCGGGGCAAATACGACTCCTGCATTACTGCCGCTAGCAGCTTCTACACCTCATATAGCGGCTATAATGACGAACTGGTTTGGGGAGCCCTCTGGCTCTATCTCGCCACGAACGACTCCAGCTATCTCACTAAAGCTGAGAACTATTACAGCAACCTCAGCTATCAGTCACAGACCACCATCCACTCTTATCAGTGGACGATTAGCTGGGATGATGTTTCCTATGGCTGTTACATACTGCTGGCACAGATCACTGGCCAACAACAGTATAAGGACGACGCCCAGCGTTTCCTCGATTGGTGGACGGTCGGGGTAAACGGGCAGAAGGTTACGTATTCTCCTGGTGGCGAGGCATTTCTCAGTCAATGGGGATCGCTGCGCTACGCGGCCAATACAGCATTCTTAGCCCTTGTCTATGCCGATTACCTGGGAACAAGCAATTCACTGTACTCGCGTTACCATGATTTCGCCGTTCAGCAGGTCAATTACATTCTGGGCGCGAACCCGCGCAACTGTAGCTATATGGTTGGCTTCGGCTCATGCTCTCCCCAGACGCCGCATCATCGTACCTCGCATGGCTCATGGGACGATAACATCACGGACCCCTCCTACCAGCGCCATATCCTCTACGGTGCTGTGGTTGGTGGTCCCAGTTCAGCCAACGACTCCTTCACCGATAATCGACAGGATTATCAGACCAATGAGCCTGCTGACGACTACAACGCAGCCCTCACTGGCGCGCTGGCGCGTCTGTACAATGAGTATGGCGGCAGTCCGGCGGCATCACTGCCCGACAAGGCCAAAGATGACGACGAGATCTACGCGACGGCCGCCGTTAATGCCTCGGGTACAAATTTTACCGAGATCAAAGCCATCTTCGTCAATAAGACCGGTTGGCCCGCGCGCGTAACCAGCAATCTCTCCCTGCGCTACTACTTCACGCTGGAGCCAGGAGTGATCCCGAGCATGCTTTCATTGAACACCAATTATACCGAGTGTGGAAGCCACCTCTCAGGGCCAACCCAATACTCCGGCAACATTTACTATATAACGGTAAGTTGCGCGGGCACTCCAATCTACCCTGGCGGGCAGAGCAATTACCAGAAACAGGTGCAGTTCCGCATCACCAGTTCGGGAGCGTGGGACCCTACCAACGACTGGTCCTACCAGGGGGTCGCTACGCCTTCCGGCGCCACTCCAGTCAAGGTCACCAATATTCCGGTGTTTGATGGCAGTACGCAGGTCTGGGGCAATACCCCCAACGGGGGTATACCAACTCCCACACCCACACCTGGCACTACACCGACGCCTACACCCACACCTGGCACGACGCCAACTCCCACGCTTGGCACTACACCGACTCCCACGCCCACACCTGGCACGACGCCAACTCCCACGCCTGGGACGAGCTGCAAGGTGGTGTATACGGTGACCAACCAGTGGGCCGGCGGTTTTGGCACGAATATCGCGATCACCAATACCGGGAGCACGGCGATCAACGGCTGGACGCTGAAATTCACTTTCCCCAATGGCCAGACCATCACCCAGATATGGAACGGGAACTACACGCAGAGTGGAGCCAACGTGACGATCACTAATCTCTCGTATAACGGCTCGATTGCTCCGGGTGCGACCCTGAGCTCCCCTCCGGGCTTCAATGGCTCGTGGAGTGGCAGCAATTCGCCTCCCACGTCCTTCACTCTCAATGGCACGACATGTAGTACCTCCTGAGCTGCTTCCGGCCAGTTATAGGCTTTAAGGGATTCACCGGGCAATAAGCCAACTGGCACGACGCTACGAGAAAGTACGCGCCTACATATGGCCTGGATATGTAGGCGCGTACTTTCATAGCGTCGGACCACGCACGCCTGAACCATCTTAGTCTGCTGCGAAAGGAGTCGCGCCTTGCTTACACGAAACGCGGGTGATGGTCGTTGCGCCATGCATTGGTTTCTTCTGTCGCTAACAATGCTCTTGCTTTTACAAGCATTTGCCAGTTGTAGCACCGATGCTCATACGACCTCTCTGCCCCCTGGTCCCACGGCCTCACGGACCCAACCCGTGCCAACCTCTGCGCCACCAGTACCGACTTCAACGTTACAGCCATCAGCCCTGCATGGGCCGACAAACTTCCTGCTCGCTACGCCCCTCAACTTTTCCAGCGCTGATGGGGCGACAAAGGACAACAATGGAGCAATCACACCACTGGCTCCAAATGCCATCAAAACAGAGATCACCGGCGAACTGAAACGCCTCCTCTTTGTGGTCGACAACAGTAATCACGTCAAAGTCTACAGTCCAGGAGCATCGCCCATAACGGCCCAGGTTACGCTACATACAGATGGCGGCACGGCTATCGACTATACCCAGGTAGTGAACTCCGAGGCGGGCTCCGTCACTATCACGTTTAATGGCGTATTGCTCAAGGACCAGATGACGGCCACCTATCAGCAGCAATACGCCCCTTCCATCCTGATTAACGCAAGCGAGAGCGCGGTAGTAGTTGCCTTCACAACGCAGGTGAGGTGGATAGAAGCAAAGCAGATACCAGCCGCGCCTGGGCATGGGCAATATCAGCGCACGAGTAATGGTGGGGTTGCCCTCTCCTGGTCCGCGGGGCAGAATGCTACGGCGTACAATGTGTATCGCCTGATCTCTGATCATGATCAGCAGTTTCAATTACTGGCTACGGTAAAGGATACCTCGTATATCGACGATTCAGTGGAAGCCATACACGATATCAACTTAACCAAGGGGATTACCTATGCCATTTTCTCTCTTGGGCCAACCAGCGTTGAAAATCCCGGTGGTATCATCATAGCCTTATCACAATGAATTTTCATTTTTGCCTCTTACGCATCAGGCTCACAACTTTTCAAAAATTTCGCATGTAATAGAGTTATTCGCGCCCCTGGCGCTCACGAAGGGAAGGCGCAGCGGGTCGGAGGAAAGCGCTAGCGGCCAAGCTGATGCACATGGTAAATGACTTACGAAGTGAGCGGTTTTTGCCCTCAAAGGTTGACATTTGCCCAGAAGGTTGAGCAGTTCAGCCATTGATAGCGGATCAGGCCACGCCACAAGCCAACATGTGTGGAGCGTTTTTGTAAATTCGAGCAGCAGGAGCGGCCCCTAATTCGGCCTGCTCCCGCTCTGGGGGCGGCACGCTGCCCTGACTAAAGGGGGAATCAGGGCAAGTGAAAACCACCAGTGACCAGGCCGAGGCCTCGACGATCACCCCGGCCAGCTCTGGCAACTTGGGGGACACCACCCCACCCCGCCAACTCCCCCGCGTGCGTGGCTACGCGACGCGAGCAGTTAGAACTGGTGGCGGGTTTGGCTGCGGCCTATGGCGAATGCGAAGACCTTGGTGGCTTTGACGGAGAACACGAGGTTCGAATCTGTGAGAACTCTTTGTTCGTCTTCATCGTAGAGGTAAAAATAACCGTTGCGTACCTGGTATGGCCAGTCTCCATCCCACTTGGTCGCCCACACCGAGGCTAAGCGTTCGAGCGCGTCCTGGTCGGTGATCCGCACGGCGTCGCCCTCAACCACCACGGTGAGCCCTTCTTTTTTGCGGAACGAGTCGATCTGGTTGCAGCCGGTTGTCAGAACGACGTGCGGGTTTCCACGCAGGTTGACAGTCTTCTGTGCGGTGTCGGTAGCGGTAAAGTAAAGAGCCCCGTCGTGCCACACAGCCACGAGCGGCGTGACGTGAGGGCGACCGTCGGTCCGCACTGTTGAGAGCCAAAAGAGCTCGGCTGTTTCCAGCACCTGACGCGTCTCCTCCCATGGCGTGACCCCTCCGCGTGGGGCGCTGTGTTGGGTGTCGAGTGGTGTGATGGGTTCGTTCATCTAAGAACTCCTTTCAATCGTTCTGTTTCTCTCGCAGGAAGCGAGAAGATATCAATCCATTCTCTTTGCGCGAAGGAAAACCGGAAAGGCCAAAAACGACGCACGCAAAGTATTGAACGTCTGATGCTCCAGGTTGAGCATGTCCTTTAAGCAAAGAAGAACTACTTGCCGTTTTGCGGGAGAAAGACCAGAGAGCAAGCCATTCGCGCCTCGGCGCCTGGAGGGGCTACTCGATCCCGAACGCATCAGATGCAGCAGTTCAGATCCCCGAGCTTCAAGTCGTCGGTAAGCAATACGACCAAGCAACCAGGAGAAAAGAGCACCAGTAGCAATGCCCACACCAACGCCCACCCATTGGAGAAGGGCATTGTTCTGTATCATACCAACCAGCACTACGGAGGCCACAGGTATGGCTGTTGTGGGAACCAGTACAAGCATAAGGACGGCCTGCCCCATATCGCTACTTGCCTGCAATAGATCCTTTTTTCGCAGATGAGGCTCGGTTCAGGGAACCAGAGGCAATCACGCGCCCTGAAGCGATCACCGCAACCTGATCACAGAGCTGCTCAACCAGGGTCATCACATGGCTGGAGAAGATGTGTGAGTGGGTGAGGGGAAGAGGAGAGATTAGAGCAAAGAGAAGCGCCGTGCCGCCTCGCTGGCTTCAACACGACTGTGAATGTCTAGCTTGCGGTAGAGGCTTTGGACGTGGGTTTTTACCGTATTGAGCGAAAGCACCAGGGTGTTTGCTATCTCTGGATTGGAGCGCCCGGCGGCCAGCAGGCGGAGAACCCGCTGCTCTTGATCGCTGAGCGGGTCCAGGAGCAGGGAATTCTCCCCGCGAGGCTGCGCCTCCCGGGTTGGCTGAGCACCTGGTTCCTGGGCAAATGCACACAGAAGGGTCCGCGCGTAGGAGATCAGCGCTGCGAGCAACCGTTCTCGTACGACCAGCGTGGCAGGCAATTGTGGAGGGGAGAGCCTGGTCATCACGATCGTCGTTCTCAGCTCATCAGGTTCGCTGCCTTGCTGTGTCGTGGTGGCAGTGGCCTCTCTGCCCATATGGGCAGTGTATGGGTTGTTAACCAGGCAAACCACAGCCCCTCGATTCCCAACTCAATCCACATCGGCCGTTGGTCAGAGGCATGGAGTTTGTAGGCGTTGCTCTCCGGGGACCAGGTGAGAGTCGCTGCAGGTGTTTTTGGCATACATCCTTGTTCCACAAAAAGGTTCCTCCCAACATCCCAACAAGGATGAGTATATCATAGAATAGAAACAGCAGACAAATGGAATAGAGAGATTCTCTCTTCAGAAGCAATGAGAAATCTGAGAGGAAGAAAATATGTCCCCAATAGAAGAAAAAAGCAAGCGCTTCGGTGATTTGACCTACCAGGAGATTGGCAAACGTGCTCAACAGGGCTGGTTAGCGATCATTCCTACTGGTTGTACCGAACAGCAAGGCCCTCACCTTCCGGTCGACTTTGATACCTGGTTTGCTGAAACGCTCATGGTTGCAGCCGCTGAAAAAGCGGCGCAAGACGCTGCAGTCCAGGCTGTCGTGTTACCGGCGATGCCCTTTGGGCCAACGCCGGAACATCGCAACTTTGGCAGCGGATTTATTGATGTCCCCGTCAGCTTGCATGATGCATTGATCGAAGCGACCTTGACCTCGTTGGTGACACAGGGGTTTAAGAGAATGGTCATCTGGCGAGGCTGTGGCGGTCATGCTCTAAACGGGGTCGTTGAGCGCTTCAATCGGATGTACCAGGGCAAGGCGCAAGCATTCTTACCGCCTCATCCCTTTCATGAAATCTGGTGCCGATTAGCTGACCCCATGATTCCGGTCGGGCACGCAGATAGCTTTACCACATCGATTTCGCTCTATCTCAGACCGGAAACAGTTCGACAAGAGTGGATCACCAATCCCCATTCCACAGAGGTTGACTGGAGTGATCCCAACCTGGATTTTGCTCGCTATTCCTCTACCGGTGTGATCGGCGATCCGACGTACGCGAGTGCTGAGCTGGGAAAGAGATTGTGGGAAGCCGTTGTCGAAGAAGCCGCTCATATGCTGCAAGAAGCTGCATCACTACCCTTGTGCCGTTGAAGCCACACTAGATGCAATGTCAGCTTCCTTCATAAACGCCATGTCCTCCATACTCATAGAAGAAGGGCAAATGCTCTTGACATTGCCGTAGCGTCAAACTGTACACTCCCTGTAGAGAACTCTCCAAGGAGGAATTGACATGCTTCGTATCGGCGAATTCTCCCAAATTGCCCGGGTTTCGGGTCGTCTGCTACGGTATTACGATGAGATTGGTCTGTTAAGTCCCCAGTCTATCGACCCGGAAACGGGGTATCGCTACTACAGCGCACGGCAACTGCCTCGGCTCAATCGCATTCTGGTTCTGAAAGAACTGGGCTTATCATTAGAACACATTGCTCGGCTCCTGGATCAGGAGACCTCTGTCGATGAAATTCGCGGGATGCTGACCTTACGCAAAGCCCAGATCGAGCAATCGGTTCAGCAAGAGATGGAGCGCTTGCGCGTTGTGGAGAGCAGGTTGCAGCAGATCGACACTCATGGGCAGATGCAGGAGCCTGACGTGATCCTGAAAGCGGTGCCAGCAACGCCGTTTCTTGGGTTACGCGACGTGCTGCCCGGCATGGACGCGATCCAGCATCTCGTGCGCAGAATCGCTACGGCTGTTCCGGCAATGGTGGGACGCAACAGCCTTGGTCATATCACCATCATCATCCATTCCCCCATGTATGATCCCGAAGCACTCGATGTCGAAGTCGGCTACCTGCTCACCCAGAAAGGTCCACAATCGGTCGAACTCTCCGAGGGATGTCGGCTTACGCTGCGTACATTGCCAGCCATTGAGACCATGGCAACACTTGCACACGTCGGGCGGGTCAGCGACAGCCACAGGAGTTATGGAGCACTGGCTACCTGGATGGAACACCATGGGTGGCAGATGAGCGGAGCAGGGCGAGATATCCTGATCCAACTGCCACAATCGGAGGAACAGGACGAAGCGGTGATCGAGATTCAACTGCCCGTGACCAGGCTCGGTCATCCTGCCCACCTCATCTGAGTTGCTGCCGTCGGTCGAGGGATTGGAACGCGGGGCTTGACATTGCCGTTACGTCAAACGGTATGCTCATTCTATCCATGGCATGAAGCGGCATGAAGCTTTCTTTTGCTTCATGCCGCGATCGCCGAATACACCGGGCATCTTGTAAGGCGTATGTTCAGATAAGCGTACGAGCTGACTGGCATTCATGAAATGTGTTAGTCAAGGAGAAGCAACATGACAATGCTTGACACATTGGTAGAACGTAACCAGGACTTCGCTTCCCATCATTTCCTGAAGGATTTACCCCTGATGCCGACCTTAAGGGCTATGGTCATTGGCTGTGTTGATCCGCGCGTCGATCCGACTCTCTTGCTCGGCCTCAAGCTTGGAGAGGCAGTCGTGATCCGCAATGTTGGTGGGCGAATCACTCCAGGGACGCTGCAGGCCATAGGGATGCTCAGGAGGATAGCTCAGGGTGAAGGAGGTAATCCTGCGGGCGAGTTTCACCTGATCGTTCTTCAGCACACCCAATGCGGGATTGCTCACCTCGAAGGGAACCCTGACATGCTGGCGAGCTATTTTGGCATCGGCAAAGAAGGACTGAAGGCCAAAGCGGTCACTGATCCTCACGCAGCGGTAGCGGTCGATGTGGCCGCGCTCAAGGCGAACCCCGTCCTGCCCGGGAACTGGCTGGTTTCCGGACTCGTCTATGATGTGACGACGGGGCTGGTCGAGGTTGTCGTGCCACCTGCTCCCCTGCGTCATGCTCCAGAGCGATGAGGAAGAAGCGCATGTGTCATGAAAAATTGTCTTTGAGTGCCTCCCTCCAGAGGAGAGTGACATCTCTCCACGTATCAAACAGGAGCTACATCCCATGAGTAAACCAAGAATTCTTGTGCTGACAGCCGCCGGAAGAACCGGCATGCCTGTTGCGCTTCAACTCCTGGACGAAGGCTTTCCCGTTACCGCCTTTGTGCATCAAGCAGATCAGCGAAGCGAACGCCTCAAGGCCAAAGGCGCCGATATCGTCGTTGGCTCGCTCACCGACATCACCGATATGAGAACAGCGATGGCAGGTGCCAGGCGCGCCTACTTCTGTGCTCCCAACGAGGCAGGGTATCTCAAAGCGGCAGCTATCTTTACAGTGGTCGCGGCTGAGCAACAATTGGAAGCCGTCGTCGCTATGAGCCAGTGGCTGTCCAATCCCAATCACCCTTCCATTCACACGCGCGAAGCCTGGCTGGCAGACAGGCTGTTTGCGTTGTTACCAGGAACCGCCGTGACCTACATCAACCCCGGATTTTTCGCGGACAACGAGATGCAAGTCTTACCGTTTGCCGCTCAATTTGGGCTGCTGTCCTTGCCCTATGGCTCTGGCCTCAACGCGCCTCCTTCCAACGAAGATATGGCCCGTGTTATGGCTGAGATTCTCGCGCGGCCAGAAGGACACGCAGGAAAGACATATCGCCCCTCTGGTCCACAGATGCTCTCTCCGCAAGACATCGCGGACATCCTCGGCAAGGTCCTTGGGCGGAAGGTCACGTACCGCAATGCGCCAATGCGGATGCTGTCGAAGATCATGAGAGGGCGCTTGTCTCTTTACGAGCTTGCCGCTTATGAGCAATACGCCATCGATTACCAGAAGAATGCGTTTGGCGTCAATGCGCCGACGGATGTGGTTCGTCGCATCACTGGGAGAGAGGCTGAGGATTTTGAGACCATCGCGAGACGCTCTGTGGCCACCATCCCGGGAGCCAAACCGAGCTTCGCCATCCAGCTCAAGTTCATGCTCGGAATGATCATCTCGCTGCTGAGTCCTGCTCCCAAAACGACTCCATACCTGGCTCTCGATGAATTTTCCGAGAGATCGCATGTGGTCTTCAGCGCGGACTCACCTGAATGGCGTCAAAGCCACGAACAGCAAGCCAACGAGCCCTCAGGAGAGAAAACAGCGTTCCAGCACACCAAATCAGGCTAGGATTTCTATAGAAATCCTAGCCTTACCTCTGTCTCATCCAGAGTGCAGCAGAGGAGGGTGTCTCTGTCCAGATGTGCAAATGTGCTGAGTGGCCGACTGGGCCTGCGAGACCGAACGCAAGCCGTGATGTATGCTCGTGAACGCGGTCTTCTCTGAGGGGACAGGATTCTTGTTTCCTGCATCTGTTACCAGGAACCTGGCTGCTCCCTTTGTGTGAGCGAGTAACCAAACGACACTGATGGGCAAGCTGGATTGGCTGCAGCACATTATCTGCAACGCTCAAAGGCAAAGGGTGTTTAGTAGAGATTGGCAATTTCCTTGACAGGGAGACTCAACAGGGGCTACACTATATTCAGCAAACTGAATAAACGTAAGCGTTTAACGTCAACCAACGCACATCGGTATAGCCTGCGATAACATAGAGGGCTGTAGGATGTGAAGGTTGGCGCTTTTTTGTTCTTCCACTATCCTAACACCTCTTATGTCTTAAAGTATCTCTTCAAGACTTCTCGCCACTATGTGGCTCGCAGGGTAGGGCTGGTGTGGAGTGGAAATGCCTTCGGCATTTCCACTCCACACCAGCCCTACCCTAAGTAGGCTATCGCGGGAGACAATTTCTAGATCAAGGAAAACACATGGAACCTATCGCTGATGAAACGGCATTATCAGAGGATCAAGCCAGAGATATTTCGCCTCCTGTAGAGACACCAAATACTTCCACCAGTGCCTTACAGTTCCTCGACTTTCGCCTGCTTTTTACTGGCGTGGGCCTGGCGGGTTTTGGGCAACAGATGTTGGCGGTCGCCATTGGCTGGGAGCTATATATCCAGACGAAGTCCGCGCTTGTGCTTGGAGGAGTCGGGCTGGCCCAGGTGATTCCGCTTATTCTCCTCTTCCTACCCGCTGGCTATATCGCCGACCGCGTCAATCGCAAGTATATTGTACTTGTGGCACAGCTCGTCAACGTGCTGGCCGCTCTAAGCCTGGCACTTCTCTCCTATCTGCATGGTCCCCTGGTGCTAATCTATTGCTGCCTGGCGGCGATAGGAGGCGCGCAGAGCTTCAGTCAGCCAGCCAACTCGGCGCTGGTCTCGCAGGTGATTCCAGAGACGGCCTATGAGAACGCCATGACGTGGCGCAGCAGCATCGGCCAGCTCTCAGCCGTGATCGGACCTGCGGCGGGCGGCTTTCTGATCGGCTTTTTTCAGGGCGCGACTCCCGTCTATCTCCTGAGCAGCGGCTTCTTCCTGACCTTTGCCATCTTGCTAATCTTTATCCATGTTCAGCCACAAAAGAAAGCCCTGGGCGAGGGGCGCAAGCTCAGCTCACTCGTGAGTGGTGTGCGCTTCCTTGGACAGACCAAGGTCATGCTAGCGGCGATTACGCTCGACCTCTTCGCGGTCCTGTTTGGCGGGTCCGTCGCGCTCCTACCTATCTACGCGACGGGCATCCTGCATGTCGGACCTGTAGGACTGGGATGGCTCCAGGCCGCAGACTCTATTGGGGGCATCGCGATGGCGCTCTTCCTGGCACGCCGTCCTCCCTTCAAGAGGGCTGGCCCGGTGCTGTTGCTGGGGGTAGCCGGCTTTGGCCTGGCAACGATTGTCTTTGGCCTCTCGCACTGGTTCTGGCTCTCATTCCTGGCACTGATCTTCATCGGCGCCTTTGATAACATCAGCGTCGTGATCCGCTCGACCCTCGCGCTGGTGCGCACTCCGGACGAGATGCGCGGCAGGGTGAGCGCGGTCAACTCGCTCTTCATTGGCACCTCCAACCAGCTAGGAGGCTTTGAATCGGGACTCACGGCCCAACTGCTGGGCCCCGTAGCCGCGGTCGTGGCTGGTGGCATTGGCACCCTGTTAGTCGTGCTCATCGTCGCGGGCGCCTTTCCCGACATCCGCCGCCTGACCACGCTACGCGAGTAATGCGAACCCGCTACTGGCGTACGCGGCTACTCTCCAAAGTAGCCGCGTACGCCAGTAGCGCACCCCTCACTATGGAAGTACACACAAATGCGGGCCAAATTTGACCGCTTTTCGTGAGATACTCTCACTAGAAGATTTGTCGTTGCGAAATATGAAAGGGTACTTCCATGACTGCACAGCCTTTTAAGACCATCGTCCTCGACCTCTTGCAGCAGGGGCATCGCGATAAAGAAGCTTTTTTGCAGGAGCTAAGCGAGACCGAACGGACTGCCATTGGGACGCCGGAACTCTGGTCTGCCAAAGATCACGTGGCTCATAGGACGTTCTGGCATCGGGACTTTGTACGCAAGTTGACTGCCATCCAGCAGCATCAGGAGATCCCGGAGAGCGAAGAAGACGAGGACCAGCTCAACTCGAGGAATTTTGAGGAGCACAGGCTTCGCCCCTTCTCAGAGATACACACCGAATCTGAGCGAGTCCACACCGAACTCATCACGTTAATTGAGCAACTCAGCGAAGAAGATTTGACAGCCCCGGGTCGCTTCCCTTCGATTTCCGGGGAAAGGCCGTTGTATACAGCCTTCCTGGGCGGTTGCTACGAGCACGACCAGGAGCATCTCGCGCAGTACTATTCCGACCATCACGATCTCTCACGGGCGATTGAGATCCGTGAGAAGTGCGTCAGCAGAATCATTGAGGCTGAGGTGCCAGAATGGGTGAAAGGGAGTTTCCTCTATAATCTGGCCTGCTTCTATGCGCAACAGAACCAGCTGGAGAAAGCTGCCGCGCTCTTACAGGAAGCATTGACACTCGCTCCTCGTCTCAAAGAGCGCGCAAAGAGCGACCCTGAACTGGTTGCGTTACGCGATCTATTGGAAAGCGAGAACCTATGAGCCTGCCTTCTCTTCTCGTTCGACCTCCGCGCTCTCCAGACGAAGTATCAGAGCATATCCAGGGCTATGTTGAGGTTGCACAATCTTTCTCTCCTGATCCATTGCCAGAGGACACCGCGAGTCGCCTGCTCCACAGGCTTACAACGCTACCTGGCTATCGACAGGAGCAGGTACGCAGTGCATATCGTGATGACAAGCAATTGGGTGGCTATAGGATCTATGAGCGTGTGTTGCGAGTAGGGAGCGCCCGGCTTGTCACTGGCTGTATTGGAGGAGTGTATACACGCCCTGAAATTCGTAATTAGGGCGTAGCAACTGCGCTTATGCACGACGCAATCGCATATGCGCAGGCTCATGAGTATCCTCTGTTGCTACTCAACGGTATTCCCAAGTTTTACCACCGCTATGGCTTTTGTGATATCTACGACCTTTCCACACAAGAGCTTGATCATCAGGCCATCCTTCACGCAGGCCATATGCTTGTATCGCCCCATTCTCGGCGCGATACAAGCATATGAGCGCACACTGCCCAATGATCTTGCCACTGTGCTCACGATCCTCTTTCCTACTGGGCAGACCTGGATACCAACTTCAGACTGGTTTTGATCCATAGGAGAAAATAGTGCTTATTTACTTAGCAGCTCCTCTCTTTTCGCAGGCAGAGCGCATATTCAATGAACAGTTGACACGACGCCTTGAAGTCCTGCGCTTTACGGTCTTTTTGCCACAGCGAGATGGCGTCGAGAAAAACAAACTATCCCATAGCACAAAGGCTTGACTTTTGATTCTTTCAGGGGTATGCTATTTTCTAACGACGTTAAATTTTCAAACGAGGTTAGATAATGAGTTTGAAACAACGACGAGAACGGGAAAAGCAGGCGATGCGCCAGGGTATCCTTGAGGCGGCCCGCCAGCTGGCCCGTACGGAAGGATGGTCGGCGGTCACGATTCGCAAAATAGCGGAGCAGATCGAATACAGTCCTCCGATGGTCTATGAGTACTTTGCCAGTAAAGATGACCTGCTGCTGGAACTCTTACGCGAGGGATACCGCGACCTGGCTACAACGATGCAGCATGCCTCTCACGCAACCGAGGATAGCGAGCAGCGGCTACTCAACATTGGAAACGCCTATTGTCAGTTTGCCCGCGCATATCCAGAGTTATACCAGGTGATGAATGGCCTGGGAGGTGTTCCCTTAGAGGCGCAAGAGCGCATGTTTGCCGCCAGGGAGGTATGCCAGATTACCTTAGAGGCATTGACAGCCTGGACACAGAGCAATGGAGTCACACTAGCCAATCCTGATGAGACCGTAGAGATTCTCTGGGCACTTCTGCATGGACTGGTCAGCCTGTACATCATTGATCGCTCCCAGGAAGAGGTCTTGCGAGCCGAGCGCCTGGCGCAACAAACACTCCAAAATCTCCTGGCCGCTTGGAGCCTCTCTAAGTAGGTCCATTAGTTGTTTTTCTCTTTATTTAACATTGTTAGGTTTCTTTACGATGTAAATGAGAAAGGTAAAATTCAGTGAATACGCAGAACGAACTTCATGTCATCTTTGGAACCGGACCGGTTGGCCTCTCACTAGCTGAGGAGTTGCTCACACGGGGGAAACGCGTGCGCCTCGTCAACCGTAGCGGGAAGGGGCAGATTCCCGCAGGTGCTGAATTGATGGCAGGCGATGCGTCCCAGCTCACAAATGCGCAGGAACTCAGTCAAGGAGCGGCCGTCATCTATAATGCCACTCACGCCCCCTATGAACAGTGGCCAGAGGTGCTTCCCCGCCTACAAGAAAACATGATCGAAAGCGCAGCCGCTACTGGAGCAAAATTAGTGGTGATCGATACGCTGTACCTTTATGGCGAGACACGCGGGAAGCCAATGACAGAGGCCATGGCCCATACAGCCACTTCACGCAAGGGGCGTATGCGAGCACAACTGGCCTGGGGATATTTGCAAGCCCATCGTGTGGGCAAGGCTCGCGTGACTATCGGGCGAGCGGCGGACTTCTATGGACCACGCGTCCTCAATTCATCGTTGGGCCAGTATGTCTTTCCGGCAGCGCTCTCCGGTCAGCCAGTTTTGACGCTTGGCAACATCGATCTGCCCCATAGTTACAGCTATATGCCCGATATCTCCAAAGGTCTGGCCACACTTGGAGAGCGGGATGATGCGCTGGGACGTGAATGGCTCTTACCCGTGGCTCCAACCATTACGACGCGCCAGGTACTCCAGATCATTGGCCAGGAGCTTGGGCAACTTCCCCAGATCTTTAATGTGCCAACCATAGAACAAGCCAGGGCTACTGGTATCTTCGACGAGACCTTTGCGCATGAGTATACCGAGTTGTTCTATCAATATACCGAGCCCCAAATTGTCGATAGTAGTGCCATCGAGCAAATTTTTGGCTTGCATGCCACGCCCTGGAGGGAAGCACTTCGAGCAACCATTCGCTGGTACCAGGAGCAAAGCCTCTCTTAGACACTAAAATAGGCTGTCAGAATAGATATAGCTTGCCATATCTCTTGCAGGCACATCAAATGATAAGGATTCTCGGTGCGCCTACAAGGGATTTTGGGATATTTCGTGATAGAATGAGGAGATAGATTCTCATCAAACATTCGGAAAGCGAGAACCTATGAACCTGTCTTCTCTTCTCGTTCGACCTCCACACACTCCAGACGATTCTTTTCCCTGCTGGGCAAACCTGGATACCAATTTCAGATGGGTTTTAACGATAGGAGCGAGAATAGCTCCGCCGACCCGCATCCCGACTTAGCAACCAGCGAAGAGATGTTACAGTTATGCATGTATCATTCATGTTTATGCATTTTTGGGTAGGTGGGATGAATTTTCGCTGTCTTCTCTGGCGGCATATGGCCGTTTTTAGGGGAAAACTGAAGTATATGGATGTGTTTATGAAAAGCATTTATCTTTTCCAGAAAAGGCTTTATAACCTTGCACTAGATAAGTTATCAAAGCAGGTGAATTTTGGTTTTTGGGACTTGGAACGAGAGATTACACAAAATCGTGACGTATGTATATACAATACGTTGCGGTAAGATAGTATCCATTTCTAAGGATATGAAAAGGTAAAGGCAAGAAAGGCGAGCTAATCCTGCCTTTGCTCGACTTACATGGCAGTTGTATTTGCGAACTTGGGAATAGAGAGGGCCTAATTTATCCTCGGATAAAGCCAAGAAAAGGCTATATAGGCCGATTCAAACGGCGATATTTGCTCTTTGCTATTTCAACAGACATGGCCAATTGTATACCTTTCTAAGGAGAATGTACTCAATGCAGTCTGGTAAGAAACCTGTGACGCTATTTTTGCCATTGCTCCTGACCCTGCTTGCTGTGCTTGTTGCAGCATGCGGTGGCAACTCAGCAGGGAATAGTGCCTCTTCAACCAAGTTGTCTGCTGATCAGCAAATCTATGTCTACCCGGAGGCAGGTCTATCTGATCTCGCGACGCTCGACCCTGGCCTCTCGACCGACGGCCCCTCGATCGGCGCTATTGATCTGATGTTCACGGGCCTGGTCCAGCTCGACAACAACCTGAAGGTGTATCCCGAACTGGCTCAGTCCTATGCTGTCTCACGCGATGGTCTGACCTGGACCTTCAAACTGCGCTCCGGCCTGAAGTTCAATGATGGCAATCCTATCACTGCCGATGACGTGGTCTTCAGCATCGATCGCGCCCTCAAGCCTGAACTAAAGTCGACGGTTGCCCCCTCTTATTTGTCACTTGTCAAGGATTCCGATAAGCGTTTCGCGGGCAAAGTCCCCACGCTGATCGGTGACAGCCTTTTTGCTCCCGATCCTACAACTGTCAAAATCGTGACCAGCAGCAACGCCCAGTACTTCTTGCAGTCGCTGACCTACCCGACCTCCTGGGTCGTGGAGAAGAGCTTTGTGCAGAAGTATGGCGACACTGATTTCCTGAAGCACCTGAATGAGGGTGGCTGCTCTGGTCCCTTCAAGCTGGATCAGTACACCTCCGGGAAGTATATCAGCTTTGTGCCCAACACCAACTACTGGGGTGGCAAACCACAACTGAAGAAAGTCGTCTACGCCTTCTACAAAGACCCACAGACGGCTTACAAAGCCTACAAGACCAACCAGCTGGATAATGCTGGCGTGCCGAGTGCTAACCTGTCCGAGGCGCGCGCTCTGCCCAACAAGCAGTACCGCCAGGTACCTCAGCTGACCATCGACTACTTCTCCATGAACTGGCTGGCCAAGCCCTTCAACAACGTCAAGATCCGCCAGGCCTTCGCGCTCTCCATCGACAAGGCCGCGATCGAGAAGAGTATTAACAAGGGTGCGCGTTTGGCGACCAACCATATCATTCCCCAGGGTATGCCTGGCTACAACCCCGATCTGAAGGCCCCTGCTGGCGTGACCAGCACCAAGGGTGACAAAGACCTCGCCAAGAAGCTCTTCCAGGAAGGTATGCAGGAGGAAGGCTACACAACTGCCAACTTCCCCGCCATCACGATGACGACGGCCACTAGTGGTTCACAGACTGCCAAGAACCTCTTTGAGTTCGCACAGCAGCAGTGGAAAGAGACCCTGGGCGTTAACGTCACTATCAACGATGAAGACTTCAACAAGCGCCTTGCTGATGTTGCTGGTACGGTCGGCAATGGCAAATTGCAGATGTGGGCCTCTGCCTGGGGGGCTGACTATCCTGATCCCGAGGACTGGACCACCCTGCTCTTTGGTAAGGGGTCAGCCAATAATGATACTAACTACGGTCTGGGTAAGGCCAAGGATGTTGCCCTTCAGCAGCAGACCCAGGATCTCATGTTGCAGGCTGATGTCAATCAGAACACCACTGAGCGTCTCGCCCAGTACAACCAGATTGAGCAGCAGCTTGTCGATGATGCGGCCTGGATTCCTTTCGACCAGCGTGCCTCGAGCTATGTCCTCAAGCCCTGTGTCCAGGGTATCGTGGACAACGCACAGGGTATCCTTCCTCCACAGCAATGGGCGAACATCTACAAGTCCAGCGATTCCCCCTGTGCCAACACGAGCGCGTATAAATAAGCTCGTGTGACGTAGAGGGTGCGTGATAACCATTCACGTACACGCTCCAGAAGAGGAGAGGATGCAAATTGCACCCTCTCCTCTTCTCTTTGTTGTATACTGAGCGCTTTTCGCAAGCCATTCTCAAATTTGGGATGGTGGTGGTTAATATTCTGGCTTTTTCTCGCGGTATATGGCCGTTTTTGGGGAGATACTGGAGTATATCCAGCATTATCGCATATACTTATTGATAGATAACGATATAATCTGGAGAAATGCTAAGCGCGGCGTCATTTCCGGCGAGAGGAAACGCCGAGGCGTGCGGCGCCAGATATATTAGGAATATATAGAGGGATATTTATGTCGGCAGCTACGATGACGTCTTTTCTGGCCATCTTGATGTTGCTTATCACCGCCGTTGTGGGGATAAGCGCCTGGCGAGAGCATAGGCATAACAGGCAAGTGCTTGCCACGCAGAATCGCCTCCCGGCCCATCCGCTCGACCGACATGTGACCGCTATTTTGCACCTCAACGAGGGCCAGGTCATCTCTATCGAGAGTCCAACGGCCTCGCTGCCATCAGTCGCGACGCGCTCTCCCTGGTCGACGCATAGGCGCTCGCTGGTCTCCGTAGGAGTGCTCGTGCTCTTTGGCTTAACCCTCTTTCTCCAGGTAGGCCTGGCGGGTGGGACGCTGGCGAAATTTTCGCAGGGCACCCTGGATGGCCAGTATAGCAACAACATAAGCTATTCGCCCTCTGGGCATGTCCTGGAGCAGCCCGCGAAGACCACCCCAGGCAATCCAGGTACTAACGATCCGGTATTTCTCGACGCGAGCGCGCGCCTGGTACGCCTCGACTCCGCTGATTCCAGCCAGTACTCCACGCTCTATGAGCGCCAGACGTGGGTCTATTCCTCCTGCTCGGGCTTCGCTATGGTGATGGTCATGGATGCCTATGGACGCCACCTGATCGCCTCCGATGTGTTACAAGAGGAGCTTAACCTGGGCGTCTGGAGCGTCGATCAGGGCCTCTTACGTGAAGAGGGCATCTCCATGACGGCCAACTACTTCGGGTTCAACACCAACTGGGGCCACACTATGACGCTCCAACAGGTCATTGATACCGCCAACAGCGGCAAGCCTGTGATTGTGAGCGTGCGCCACCCAACATACTACCCCTATGGGCATATCTTCGTGGTGCGCGGTGGCGATGCGCAGAACGTCTATATCGCCGATTCCGCCCCCACCAACTTCCACAGCATGTCGCGCGCCATGTTCCTCGGCATGTGGCAGACCTTCAGCGCAGTCCTGACCCCACGCTAACTAAGTAGTCGCGTACACCAGTAGCAGGCCTGCTACTGGTGTACGCGACTACTCACATCGCTTATAATTGATCTTCCCAGGTAGCAGACATTTCTGTGTAATCCTGCCTTAATTAGGGTCATTTCTCGCCGCTTAAGCGTATATACTGGGGCCATAACAGCACAGAAACCACAATATCACACTTTGGAGGAACAACACTTATGTCTGGAGTAACCGATTTCGATTTTCTTCTTGGCTCCTGGAATATTCGCAACCTGCGGCGGACAAATCCCTTCGCACCTGAGAAAGAAGGCGTATGGGAAGAGTTCCCAGCTTTTGCCACAAGTGCCAAACAGCTTGATGGTCGAGTACGAGTCGAGCAGTATGAGGCAACCCTGCCCAATGGAGAACTTGTGCAAGGAATGACCATTCGCGCCTTCGACCAGGAGACACAGCAATGGTCGATTGTCTGGCTCGATAATCGCAATTCGCCAGATTTCAGGCCGCTATTGGGACATTTCGAGCAGGGCGTGGGGCTTTTTTATCAAGTCATCGAATCTCCGCTCGATAGAAAGCCAGTACATATCCGCTTTACCTGGGACCAGGTCACCGAGGAGAGTGCTCGCTGGCAGCAAGCCTTCTCCTTTGATGGTGGTCAAACCTGGGATACAAACTGGATTATGGACCATCAGAGACAGTAACCTAGATACGAGTTATTTTTCATGCGAGCACTTCGCGAATGCCATCGCTCGCAAGGTGCAAGTGGGACGACGCTACTAAAGTACGCGTCATCAGCAGCGTCGTCCTCCCACGAACCCTAAACGGCCTCTGCGGCCACGAGATGCACTAACTCTGCATCCTTGGCATCGAGGGCTAAGACTTTGCAGGCCTGGGGAGGGAAGACAAGACGCACCTGGCTGCCTGGTGTATAGCTCGCAGCCTGGCGCGTGGGAATATCAACCAGGAGCGTTGTGGTTTCATCGATGCTTACATGCAGGCGCGTAAACGGCCCTAGAAAGGTACGAAGGTCAATTCTTCCCGCCAGAACGTTCAGGCCATCATGAGTGTCCTCATCAACCTGTATAGCAATATCTTCGGGGCGAACCATGATCAATACGCTCTCGCCATCGTGGAATTGAGAGAGGGAAGAGACCTTCAAGGTCCGTGTGCCAACCTGGCATAGACCCTTGGCCGCCGACTCGATGATCCCGTTGAACTGGTTACTGTTGCCGACAAAGGTTGCCGCAAAGGCTGTCTGTGGTTGATTATAGATGTTTTCGGGAGCATCCAATTGCTCAATTTTGCCTTTTGCCATCACCGCAATGCGGTCGGAGAGCGAGAGGGCCTCTTCCTGATCATGGGTGACATAAATAGCCGTTATCTTCAGCTCTTGCTGGATACGACGAATCTCGTTACGCAGCGAGATTCTGACCTTGGCGTCAAGCGCCGAGAGCGGCTCATCAAGCAACAAGACTTTCGGCTCGACAGCCAGGGCACGCGCGAGTGCGATACGTTGTTGCTGCCCACCCGAGAGTTGATGAGGGTAGCGCTGCCCCATCTCGGCCAGTCCAACGAGTTCAAGTAATTCGGCTGCGCGTTTCTGGATAGCATGCTTAGGCTGGCGTTTAATAGTCATACCAAAACCGATATTATCCTGAGCGCTCATATGCGGGAAGAGAGCATAGGATTGAAAGACCATTCCCATCAGGCGTTTATTGGCCGGGCGGTTGGTGATATCTTCGCCATCAAGCAAGATGCTACCAGTTGTAGGCATTTCAAAGCCCGCGATCATACGCAGGAGCGTGGTTTTACCACAACCACTCGGCCCAAGCAGGGTCAAGAACTCACCCTGCTTAATCGACAGGTCGATGTTATCGACAGCAGCGGTATGTCCAAAATGCTTGGATATATCTAGTAGTTCGAGAAAAGCCATATCTTATTCCTTATCTGCAAATCCATAAATCCAAAAGACACAATCCTCGTTTATCTCCCCCCGCCAATTTCAACGGTCTGTCCTTTGCCTTGAGCCCTGCTGCGCACCAGTACAAGGATGCCGAGAACACAGAGCAGCGTGATGAGAAAGCTCATAATGGTGAGTAAGGCAGCCTGGTGAGCGTTACCCTGTCCAATCTGATTCAGATACACAGGGAAGGTATAGATGCCCGAGAGCACGGCGATAGTGAACTCACCCATAGCGGTCGAAAAGGTCAGCAGGGCTGCGCTAATAACACCCGGCCAGATATTTGGCAAGATGATAGTGAGAAAAGTGCGCCACCAGCCACATCCCAGGTTTGAGGCCGCTTCAGAGAGCACCCGTGTATTGAGCGCGCGCAGACTGTTATCGATAGGACGATAGATAAAGGGGAGAGCAATCACCACGTAAGCGAAGATCAATAGCTGTGGCGTATTGACGATAGTAAATGGCTCATTACTCAGCAAGGGAACCAGCCCAAGTGAAAGCACATCAATCCAGGTATGGGAATCGCCAAAAACTTCCAGGTAGCCCAGCGAAAGAACGATTGGAGGCACCGCAAAAGGCAGGAGGGAGAGAAACTCCAGCAGGGGACGAGCCTGGGGTAGGCGGAGTTGCATCCAGTAAACAGTAGGCGTAATCAATACAACCGCGATAAGCGTCGATGCAATGGCTAATCCCAACGAAAGGAGCAGCGTTTTCGCAAAGTCGCCATCACTGAACACCTGCGTCAGGACACCGAGGTTAAAACGGGAACCATCGTTAAGGCCAAAAACCAGGGTCGCCCCAAGCGGAATAATAAGGTAGAGCATCACTAGAAACAGGATAATTTTATCCAATGCCAGGGAGAAACGTTTCGCCTGTTGCTGTTTCATATCACTTCCCCTACCTTCCCTGCCAGGTGCTGGCGCGACGCAACATAAACACATAGAGAGAGACAGAGATCACAAGGACAAGAATCATCCCTACGGCCAGGGCATTTCCCAGGCCTACATCGACACTCACATTGCCTGCAACCGCGAAACTAATCAGGATCGTAACCAGGTTAATATTGCCTTGCGCCAGTGCATAAGCCGTGGCAAAGGCACCAAAGGCGTTAGCGAAGAGCAGCATCAGTGCCGCGATAAGCGATGGGAGGAGGATTGGGAATGCCACCTTACGCCAATAGGTAAAAGTCGATGCACCCAGATTAGTCGCCGCCTCGTGCCACACATTCCGTAAAGCGCTTAACGCGGGAACAGTGATCAGCAACATGAGCGGCAATTCAAAATAGACGTAGGTGAGAGCCAGGCCCCAGAAGTTATACAGATTGAAGCCTAGATCATAGAGATTGACATGGAACCACGTCTTAAAAAGCACCGTCACAAAGCCCGTAACCCCCAACGTCGAAACAAAGGCAAAGGCCAGGGGAACGCCTGAGAAGTTAGCGGCCAGGCTGGAGAAGCCTATAAGCAGATTGCGCAACCAGCTGGTACGCATGGTATAGACACCATAAGCCGCAATAAAGCCGATAACAACGCTAATTAGCGCGGAGACCAGCGAGAGCGAGATGCTTGTCTGGAAGGCACGTAGAGTGCTAGGTTGCGTGAGAATTCGCTGATAATTGTCCAGCGTAGCGACTCCCTGATCATCCGTAAAACTGCTCTGGAGAATGACAAGGGTCGGTAGAATTTCAAACAGTAGGCAAAACACAAGGAACGGAGCCAGGCCTAACCAGCTTACCATCGAATATCCCCAACGTATGCCTGAGCGGCGCTTGACAGAGCGGCTAAGCGTGGCCTGAGTTGTATCTGTGCCTCGAATAACAGGAACGTCCATCACACCACCTTCTACAAGAAGGTGTGAGGGGGCAAGCATACATCCTGCGCCCTCACACGAGTATGAATGCTTCTCAATCGAAGAGAAGTACGAAAAGCAATTACTGCCCAAGCACCTGGGACTGCCAGTTATTGGAGAGCGCGGTCGCGGCAGCATCAAGCTTGCTGAGGTCTGTCACGAACTTCACATTAGCATACTGCTCGGCTGGTGGAAGTTTGTCCGCCAGTTCAGTTGGAACCTTGCCAGCCTTAACCAGGGCCTGGTAGCGAGCAGGGTGCGCATAGCCCTTCAGGTAGTTCAACTGGCCCTCGTCTGAGAAGATATACTCCATCCACAAGCGTGCTGCGTAGGGATCTGGGGCCGTTTTGTTGATAATGGAGACATAGGGACCGGCAATAGAGCCATCCGAGGGGATAATAACCTTTAGATTGGGCTTACCCTTGAGTTGATCGCGGAAGCCTAAGCCCAGGTAGTCCCACATGATCGCGATAGCGACCTCGCCCTTTGTGACATTAGCCAGGCTCGAACGAGCAACGGTAAAATTACCTTTTTTCTTGAGCTGAGCGAAGAAATCAATGCCTGGCTGAATGCTATCAAGGCTACCGCTCGTCGCCAACGCGGCGCTGTAGACAGAGATGAAGGCATCGTTGGCTTCACGTGGATCGCCATCGATACCAACCATATTCTTGTAATCGCCATTGAGCAGATCCTTGAAAGAGGTCGGCTCATTTTTTACCAGGTCTGTATTAATGATGAAGGCCTGGGCGCCCCAATACTCGGTACACCAGTTGCCCTTAGGATCCTTCAACTCAGCGGGGATATCATCCCATTTGGAATGTTTATATGGAGTCACCAGTCCCTGCTGAACAGCCTGTGGACCGAATTTAAAGCCGACATCGCCGATATCGCCATGGGCGTGAAGCTTGGATTTTTTAAAGACCTCCAGCTCCTGGGCGGATGAGAACTCAGCCTCGGCCTGGTACTGCACCTTTACATACTTCGAGGTATAGGTATCCAGGATGTCTTTATAGTTGGCCCATTCGGGTGGAATACCAATCGCTTCAAGCTTCCCCTCTTTTTTCGCCTTCTCAAGAAGCGTCTCGATAGCGATTGGCCCGGCAAGGTCAACGGAGGAAGCAGTGGTGGTGGTGGCGCTACCACAAGCAGCTAAAAAGGCGGAGAGAGAGGCGGCGGAGAGGCCTAATGCACCCGCCTGTTTGAAAAATAAACGGCGAGCATAACGCTCGTTCATATCTACCATAATGCATAGCTCCTGGTCTGAAAAATTGTAATGCATACTTAAGCAGCCAGGCGTTCAGTCAGGCGTCCAAGACATTCTGACTTTTGCGCAGTTGCGGGTAAGGTATACAAGACAGCAAACAGAGAGTTATCTGGTAGATACAGATTGGCAGGGCAGAGAAACTCGATATCATCGAAGGCAGAGAAAAGATCTTCTTTGATACCTAAAAGACAGTGTAGTGTTGAGCTTTCAAGAATACAATAGCTATTTGTCTACATTTTTCCTACAACATACATACATTTTATCCATAATAAATTCCTTAATATATTGTTCACAATAAAATTACCAGATATACATCTTTCTTAAAAAGTACTTAACACTAAGCATGTACATTCTAACTACAGAGAAAAAAGAGATACAGATATGACAGAGGCAAGCAGATATATATATGTTTGGTTCGTTACACGGGCCAAGAAGGGTAAAAGAGTGTGGAAAGTGGCGCCAGGCGTCGCTTTCTACACTCCTTATCCTATCTTTGTAGGGTCCATGCTGACATGGACTTAAGGGCGCGAGGGGCGGTCGCCCGAGGCGGGTTGCAGAAGATAGCGACCAGCCAGGTTCTTCAAAAGTGGATCGAGCAGCGTGCCAGTGGGGGCAAGGCGCAGCGGGACGCGTCTCGCCTCCGACTCACTGACGATATTCACCAGGCGCAACACCTCGCCACGGATGCGCTGTAACTCTTGCTCTGACTGGCTGGAGCGTTGTAAGCGTGAGAGCAGCGTATTCAGCGAGACGGCAACCGTCCAGAGCACATTCTCCTGGGCAAGCGGTGCACGCATGGCAAAATTGCCGTTTGCCGCCTCCACCAGTGCCCGCTGAATCTGCTGAATGCCAACCTCCAGGTCACGCTTCTGCTCGGCTAGCGCGAGCTGCAAACGCTCAACCTCCTCGATACGGTCAACGCGCTTAAAGGCTCGCAGGGCGCCGCGCACCCATAAGTAGGTCACGACCGCAACGACAATCTGCAAAGCGATGGGGCGCACAAGCAAGGTATATGACATCGTAAGCCAGAAATGTTCGAGATCGGGTGCATGCGCTTGCAGGAGGATATCTCCCCAAATACAGCCAATATTGAGGGCCGCCACAAAAAAGACGCTGCTCGGCGGGAGCAGCGAGACGGCCACCAGTTCTGAGAAGACGAGCAGATCAAACGTAAGAAAGCCATTCATGTCCAACATGCCACTTGGCGAGGTAATCAAGTTGAGCATAATAGCCGCATTCACTGTAATGACGCTTAGTATTCCTACCAGGGTCACATGTCCCTGGCGATTGAGGAAGAGAACCAGTAAGCAAATCCCAATAGCGATCAGAATAATGGGAAATAACAGGGGATTTTTAGCGAGGAGTGCGAGTCGGATAAAGGAGACAAGGACAACCAGCATAAGGAGAAGGATAAGGCTGGCGAGACGAGATCGGCGAAGCTTATCCTGCACGGCAAAAGAGGTTTTGGCCTCTGGGTCAGAGGGAGTGGCAACCTGGTACCACCAGTTTAATGGTTTCATAGAGCCGGTCGGCTGGGCCGGTTGAGAAGAAACAGTTTTCCATACATCGTTGTTCTTGTCTTCAAAAGGAGACAAATTTTTGCTATCCATGCGAGCGAAGCTCCTACGCCACAAGGCTATGTCTATGCCTATTAATTTATAGAAAAAGCGTTTTTTCTATACCCCACCTATTTTGCTATATATTTGTATATAAAACAAGGGAGCGTAGTACTATTTGAGGGGTAGAATTTAAGGTGTGTTGAACAAAAAGAGGCGCAGAAGGATTCCCTTTCTGCGCCTCTTTTTGTTCAACACACTATTAAGAAACTGAAAACAGCTATTTATCGCGATGCAGCTTAAAAAAGAAGGGCTGCTCCATGCCTTTGAAGTCCATGATGCCCAGGAGTGTGTCTTGATCAATAAGACGGAAGGTGTCGCAGATCGGCAGATTGTCATAGAGCATGGAGGCACTGACTTTGCCGCGATACTCCACCATGCGTACTCGCGCTTTCGCCTGGCGGGTCTGCAAGAGGAAGCGCGCCATAATTACCAACCGGCGCATTAGTTTGTTGCGTGGAATAGGCAATTTGAGCACGAGAGAAAGGGGCAGGCGCTTGGGATCGATGGCGAAGATCTGGTTATGGTTATCAGAAAATAAGAGAGGGTGAACATGGTCGCGATCAATAAACTCTTTGCCGTACCAGCCAAAGGCCTCCAGCATCCCATCCATCGGGTGATGGGTGGAGACCTCGCTGCCACGCCACCTACCCAGCATGGTCTCGATCTCGACACCTGGCAGGGCATCGCATAGTTCAAGCGCCTCTTGCAGGCTCATACGATTCTGGTAGGCGCGCTCGCGCAGCTCGTCTGCTTCTGTCATCGGATACTCCATCCCGCTACTTGCGTACGCGGCTACTGGTTTATGTAGTGGTTGAATTCATGGCGTGAGTCTTCGGTGAAGGCCAGGTTAGAGATTTGTTGGGTTATGACCTCTCGCGAGATATTATATCGCCGAGCATAGAGCTGGTCGATGGAACCAAAGATGGCCTCCTCGTAGGGTAGCTGAAGGTAGGTGCAGGCATCTCGTACGGCCTGTTCAGATGGTCCCTCGACCTCGACGAATGGCTCTAAGAACGGCCAGGTATCAAGAGTGATTTGTACGCCATCCAGGTCCCACAGCTCACGCTTGCTCTCCTGGTAGGCGCGTCTGCGACATCCCAACTTACTCAGTAACACCGAGGTTTGCTCAAAATCGTTGACTTCGATTTCGAGCTCTTGCTGTAGTTCGATGGCCTGGCCTGTGATCGCTTTCAGCGTCAGGGTAATCCGATCGCCCTCGTGCCGCAGACGCAACCATGCGCCAGGAATATCCTGTCCCTCTGGCAGGTCAAACACGTAACGCTTCTGGAGAAATTCTTCGCGCTCCAGCCGGGCTTGACATTGTTTGAGGCGCTGGCGTATCTCCTCCAGATCAATATCAGGAAATGTGGCCTCATATTCAGTACGCATGGCTCTCGCTTTCTTGTTAAAAAATAGCGGAGGTGAGAGAGCAACTTGTGATATACAAGCAACTTCCTCATGATACAATAGGAGACACAAAAGTTGAAAGGCATCGATATGACATCGACATCTACCAGACCGCGGGCTGCTGCCGCGGTTCTCCGTAATCAAAACCAGGAAATTCTGCTAGTAAAGCATCGGTGGCGTGACGGAAGCTCTTCATGGATCTTACCAGGGGGTGGACTCTTGCCTGAAGAGAAGCCTGAAGAGGCTGCGTTACGTGAGTTGGAAGAGGAAACAGGCCTGAAAGGAAAGATACTTCACTTCCTCTTCACGCTCCCCTACGATTTAGGCATGTCGGAGGTCTTTCTCGTTGAAATTGATGCTCAGGCAGAAGTTACGTTGGGATATGATCCAGAAGATGCAGAGGCGGAGCACAAAATGCTAGAGGATGTGGCATGGTTCCCAGTTGAGGCCGTCTCTGATAGCCCTGAGGTACAACGAGTGCTTACCTGTCTGCATGAAGGTCAAATGTAATCTCCTTCAAATATGCCAGCTTTCCCAAATAAGACAGAAGGTGTTATCTATTTTTACTCTTTTCTCGCTATTTAAACAAGCACCTTCCGCCACCATCAAGGCGAGAGATAACGTATGTGATGCACTTGCGTGGCATGCTTTCCACGCTCAGGCATCTCTCTTGAGGGGAAGGGTCACCGTAAAGGTCGAGCCTTTCCCGACGTTGCTGTCCACCGTGATGGTTCCCCCATGGCCCTTGACGATCTCCGAGACAATGTACAACCCCATTCCCAGGCCGTGGATCGCCTTCTGCTTCGGATCAGTGACCCGATAGAAGCGGTCAAAAATCTTGTCGCGTTGTTCTCGCGGGATACCCAGGCCATGATCGCGGACCCGAATGGTCGCTGACTCAGGGGAGGTGGAGAGATCTATCTCGACGGTCTGGGCATCGGGAGAATACTTGATGGCATTGCTAATCAGGTTGGTGAAGACTTGTTCCAGCCGGTCTCGATCCCCAAGCAGGTTGGTCTGCACCACGCCACGCATCAGGATGCGATGACTGGGATGGGTTTGCTGCATGGTATCGACAATTTCTCGCAGCAACGCGTCGAGATCCACCGTTTCCTGGACATACTCCAGTCTGCCTGCCTGGATCTTGGAGACATCCAGCAACTCTTCTACGAGCCTAGTGAGTGTGTTGATCTGGGTCTGCATGCTGGAAAGAGCCGGAGCAGAAGCCAAGGTGCCTTGCCTGGCCAGTTGCCTGTGCAGCAAGATGGTCTGTAGTTTCAAAGTGGCCAGGGGATTCCTCAGTTCATGGCTGGCCATGCTGATAAAGTCATCCTTGCGTTGCTCGAGTTCCTTGCGCGCGGTGTTATCCAGCACAAAGCCGATCGCTTGGCTTGGATGATGCTGTAAGATCACCCCACCCACAAGCACCGGAAGGCGACTACCATCTTTACACACGTACTCTTTCTCATAGGGCGTTATCGACTGCTGCGCGGCAAGCTCCTGATGGGCCTCTAAGGTCCGAGCTAGATAGTCTGGAGGGGTCATGTGCAACCAGTTCATGCGCCCTTCCCGTAGGTCTTCCTGGGTATAGCCGGTCATGCGCAGAAAGGTGTCATTAGCGGCCACAATCCGATCGCCTTCGTCGACAAAGATCCCGATAATGTTGGAGTTCATCAGGACGCTCGCGCGCTCCTGACTCTGGCGTAGGGCTTCCTCCGTCAGTTTCTGCTCCTCGATGTCGGTAGCAGTCCCAAACCATTTCAGGATCGTCCCCTGATCATCCCTGTGTGCCACTCCTCTGACAAGAAACCAGCGATACTCCCCGGTCGTGCCATGGCGCAGGCGCTGTTCTGCTTCATAGGGCCTGCTGGTCTGGACGGCACGCTGCCACCCCGCCAGGACGCGCTGTTGGTCATCGGGGTGGATGGCCTGGAGCCAGCCATCCCCTTGAGATTGTTCAGAAGTCATATTGGTATAGTCACACCAGCGTTGGTTAGTGTATTCACACGAGCCATCGGGGCGCATCATCCAGACGATTTGGGGGATGGCATCGGCCAGAACACGGATTTCGTCTTCGGCCTGCTTTTTGTCATGTATATCAGTGCAGGTTCCAACATATTTGAGGATCGTGCCCTGGGCATCGGTGTAGGGTGTGGCTTGCATCAGGAACCAGCGATACTCCCCAGTCGTGCCATGGCGCAGGCGCTGTTCCGCTTCATAGGGCCTGCCGGTCTGGACGGCACGCTGCCATGTCTCCAGGACGCGTTGCCGGTCCTCAGGATACATACACTGCATCCATCCATCCCCCTCGGCCTCCTCGGTGCTCAGGCCGGTATAGTCGCGCCAGCGTTGATTATAAAAATCGACAGAGCCGTCTGGTCGCCCAGTCCAGACCAACTGGGGAATGGCATCGATGAGGGCGCGGATTTCTCCTTCGGCTCGCTTGCGCGCGGTGATATCGCTCCCGACATAGACGAGGTACTCGACATGGTGATCCACGTCCCTATGGGGCGTGATCGTTGCCTCAAGGTGAAGGTCCATCCCTTCCCTGGGGTGAACCATCGTCTCGAAGCACACCGTTTCTCCCCTGCTGGCGCGTGTGATGGCTGCGCGTAATTGGTCTTGACTCGCGGGATAAAAGGTCCACCAGAGGGTGTCAGCAAACGGCTGGCCAATCACCTCCTCGCGTCGGATCTGCGCATCTGCTAACGGAGCCTCATTGATGTCCAACAAGATCCCCTCGGGCGTGAGAAATCCGACTCCGACATACATGTTCTCCAGGACATCAGAGGCGAGGTGTTCGTCTGGGGAAGACGTCTCTTGGCGTCGTGTTGGTGCTCTTTTCTCGTGGAAATGCAACACCAGCCCCCCAGCGGTCGGAACGAGTTGCACATGCAACCAGTTCTGGGTGACGGGAGAAATATACTCCACTTCGGTTGGTTCCTGGGTCTGTCTGGCCTTGCGCACTGCTTGATAGAGCGTGGTGTTCACCAGGTGGGGAGCGCCACGCCAGAAGCTGTTCCCGACAAGTGCCTCTGGTGTGGCGCCTGGCATGGCCTGCGCACTCGCATTGGCATACACGATTTTCTCGGTGCCATCGATGACAAATAAGGCACCAGGAAGCGCCTCAAGAATGTGGAGGAGCGTCTCACACGACCCAGGAGTGGCACGCTCGGTCTGCTTGGAATTCGACATATAGTGGTCCCCTATCCCTTTTGCACGCCCCAATCCCTAGTAGTGAAGATGTGTCCCTGCTCTCACCTCAAAAAACCCAGTGAAATTATGCGATAGATGCGAAAAACAAGCAAGCAGTACTGTACTGCAATACTGCTCCAGTCTTCCCGGTGAAATTGCTCGTCCGTCTGGGGATTGCCAAGCCAGCAGAGGCGAAAGTGATCGTTGCCCGCCAGGCTCAAACAATGCATGCGTACCCATGCATGTTCAATCGTCCACCAATCTCGCAAGGTGTACGCTCATGTTTACATATTTAGAAAAAGGAGGGCAACCCTCAGATAAGCTCATCGTTCACCAAAATTTGGTCAGAGGCAATTTCTCCCTCTTTTATGCAAATAAGACAGAAGGTGTCATTTTGGCGGGCTATACTGCTTATTACGACCTCGTAACGGATTAGTCTGAAAGGAGTTGGTTTATGCGGTATGGTCTTTCGCTCCCAAATGGTGGCGTATGCGGGGATGCACGGGTGCTGGCAGAGTTGGGATGTCTGGCGGAAGAGTCAGGCTGGGATGGAGTGTTCGTCGAGGATTATATTGTGCATCAGAGCGATGGAGCGGTGCCAACTTGTGATCCCTGGATCGCGCTGGCAGCGATGGCCATCGGCACGAAACATATGCGCCTGGGAACGTCAGTGACGCCATTAAGCAGGAGGCGGCCATGGAAGGTGGCACGCGAGGCGCTGGCACTGGATCAACTGTCAAATGGACGCTTTATTCTGGGTGTGGGATCAGGTGACGCGGGGGAGGCCGGTTTTACTCGGGTCAATGAGGTGAGCGATGCTAAAGAGCGCGCGAAGATGCTGGACGAGGCGCTGGATGTCATAGTGGGGTTGTGGAGCGGCGAGCCCTTCAGTTATGAGGGGCAGTATTACCAGGTACGGGAAATGACCTTCCTGCCAACTTCGGTGCAGAAACCACGCATCCCTATCCTGGTCGGAGGAGGCTGGCCACTAAAGGGGCCATCGCTTCGGGCGGCACGCTATGAGGGATGCTGCCTCTACAAACAACATGAGCCGGGAGATGACAGTGACTGGACGCCAGATGAGGTGCATACACTCAAGGAGTTTATCGAGAGCCATCGCAGCGAAGAGCAGAGAGGCAAGCCCTACGAGATCAAACTTGGAGGACTCAGTCGTTCAGCAGACTGGGAGCATGATCGCACCCTGATGAAGTCGCTGGCTGAGGCGGGAGTCACCTGGTGGGTAGAGTACATACCCGCTGGCGACCTGGAGACGATGCGCGAGGGCGTATTACGTGGGCCACTGCGGGTTGAGTAGAGTTGTGTGTGGCCCGCTACTGGCGTACGCGGCTACTCTGTCAGACAGAGTAGCCGCGTACGCCAGTAGCGGGCTCAACCCTAGAACTTTACCGGCAGGGCCGCGATGGCGCGCAGGGAACCAGCATCCTTGTAGGCGACTTGCTCTGGCGACACTGCCAGGCGTAGATTGGGCAGGCGACGGAGCAGGGTGCCGAGGGCGACCTGGCCCTCCAGGCGGGCGAGGGGCGCACCCAGGCAGAAGTGAATGCCTTTGCTAAAGGCCAGGTGCTGGTTCTCCTGGCGCAGGATATTCAAGGCTTCGGGGTCCGCGAATTCCTGGGGATCGGTATTGGCCCCTAGCAGGGCACAGCGCACCATCTCGCCTCGGCGGATTACCTGGTCATGCAACACGATGTCTTCCAAGGCCCAGCGCGGAGCGGTAAGGCTTACGGGAGTGGTATAGCGTAAAAGCTCCTCAATGGCCGAGGGAAGCAAGCCAGGATCGCTTCGCAGAAGCTCTAGCTGGTCCGTATGCTCTAAGAGGGCCAGCGTACCGTTGCCAAGCAGGTTCACCGTTGTCTCGTGTCCAGCTGTAAGCAGCAGAAAGATCATGGAGATAAGCTCATTCTCGCTCAGCTTATCGCCCTGCTCTTCGACGCGCACCAGGTCGCTTGTCAAACTGTTGTCTGGATGTTTTCGCTTTGTAGCTATCAGTGTTTTGACATAGTTGATAAATTCTGCCTCGGCTGCCCGGCCTGCGGCCTGTTTCTCGGACGAAAGCGCGGCACCCTGGCTCTGCACGATGGTCTGGGTCCAGGTACGAAATTGCTGGCGGTCTTCCGATGGGACGCCCAGCATTTCCGAGATAACGATAATGGGCAGCGGAAAGGCAAAGTTGGCGACCAGATCCATCTCTCCCTGCTCCTGAACGGCATCGAGCAGGTCATCCGCGATCTGCTGAATACGTGGGCGCAACTGCTCGATCATGCGCGGGGTAAAGGCTTTGGAGACCAGAGTGCGCAGGCGGCTATGGTCTGGAAGATCCGTGTTGAGCAGGTGCCGCATGCCAGCGAGAGGCACATAGCGCTCAGCGCTTCCTCCACCGGGACTCTGCTCATGCCCTGGGGGTAGAAGCTTCTGCATGTCTATGGTCAGGCGCGGATCTTTCAAAAGCACGATGATGTCCTCATAGGTAGTCGCCAGCCACATATCCTGCCCCATCCAATTCCAGCGGGCGAGGGGTCCCTGCTCGCGCAGGCGCGCATAGGCTGGATAGGGATTATGTTTTTGCGCGAAAACGTCCTGTAATGTGATTTCTGTCATCTTGATTCCATTCCTTTCTCGGGCCGCGACTCTGTGGGATCAGCCATCATACCGGCGATCACAAAAGCCACAATATACTCGCGAGCGCGTTCCAGGCCCGCGCGAGATGAGAGATCCTCTCCTGGTAATAACGTCTTATATAAAGGTAGGGAGGAGAGATAGGTCAGGCATAACTGCGTGATCGTCGACAATTGGATCGCGGGCAGGTAGTCTGACCTGAGCAGTCCTGCGCTACGCGCCTTATGAAAGAGGCGCTCAAACTGGTCAAGATCTTCATGAGGGAATTGTGAGGCAATCTGGGTATAAATCTGCCAGCCCTCAGCCATCTCCCAGGTCATGATACGCACAAAGCGTGGATGCTCAAGCAGGTAATCGAAAAGAGCATAGAGCATGGATGTAAGGAAAGATTTGAACTGCTGAGCCTGGAGGATGAGGGGTTCTTCCGCCAGCAGGGGCGCGAAGATGCGAGCCAGGAGGGTATTCGATTCCTGGTCGGCCCGCTTAAGCACCTCGGTATAGAGACCAAGCTTATCGCCAAAGTAGCGAAAGATCAGCTTCTTATCATAGCCCGAGGCATGGGCAATTACGTCGACGCGCGCACCATCAAAGCCATGTTCCGCGAAGACGCTCTCCGCCGCCGCCAGAATAGCCTCGCGGCTGGCCTCTCCCCGTCTCTTTCCAGCTTCAGTCATACCAGATCTCTCCTCGCAAAATGTCACCAATTAGTGACGTCACTAACTAGTGACAATAGTACACGGAAATGCAGGGAGATGTCAAGAGGAAAAGAAGGTAGCGACAGGAACGCGCTCTACACACTTGTATGTAACCCAGCTTGCCTGTATGATTGGAAACATATTTAGCAAATCTTTTGCGGCATACATATCTTGAGGTGTTCATGGATTCAACAGAATGTGCAAAGTTAGATAGAAGAATAATAGTAAGCGGCAAAATCTCTTCACTTTAGCCCTTGGTTTTTCGCTTATGATAATAGGTATGATCCTTCTTGGCATTCAGACCTTACTCAATTACAACTACTCTATGTCTTTTCTAATTACACTTACCGTGGCATGTATTGGCATGAACCTGACACTTGTAGCTTATATGAAGGATAAAGGAGTTTGATAAAGTCATGGTATCAACGGGGGCTGCGCCCACAGGCGATTAATCGCCTGTGGACGCGCTAAAGCGGGTCCCTACCAATCTGGGGAGCCATCTCGAGGAAGGGGGTTATACGGTTTCGACCTGGGGAGCCATTTTGTGGAAGGGGCCGTATAGTTTTCTTGTAGATTGGAGGTATAGACTGGTATATGCCAGAAGCAGCACGTTATACGTTCAATATGGCGAGTATTATCATGCATCCTGGAGAGAAGCGGGTTCTCTTGCGGGCTGTGCAGGGTGGCTGGATGCTGCCCCAGGTGGAGTGGCAGGCAGGCGAGTATAGTTCGTGGAAAGAGGTGGCTCGCTTTAATCGTGAGATGCAGGGCTTGCTTGCTGTGGCTTTGTCGACGGTGCGCTGCCTGGGCGAGGACTTTGAGCACGCGACGATGCGCTTCAGCCGGGTCTATGTTATGGAGCTACACTCGTCCCATGATAATCTTCCAGCTGATGCGTGCTGGATGGATGTTGAAGCCTTGAAAGAGATTATGATCACGCCGCCGGAGCATCTTGTATGGCTGGAAGAATGGTTGGTGAAGCGGGACGAAGAGGAGCGCACTCCCTGGTATCATCCTGGCTGGTTGTCGAGGGCTGAGGCCTGGATTGAGCAAGCATTGGTGAAGCTGGAGGTCCAGCCCATAGTCTCAATAGAACAGATAGGCGTGGCGGAGCGCGGCTGCCTGCTGCGAGTGCAGACCACAGGAAACACTTTTTATTTTAAGGCCCTGCCTGCGTTCTTCCGACATGAGCTTACGCTGCTACAACACCTGGCACAATACCGGGTAGGGTGTGTGCCAGCGCTTGTCGCCGTGGATGAGCGTGAACGCTGGCTCTTGATGCATGACTTCGGTAGTAAGAGCCTGGACCTAGCGGATTGGCAGGAGGCGCTGCGCCGCTATGCCATATTACAGATTGATCACAGCGCACAAGTGGAGCAACTGGAGGAGCTGGGGTGCCCACGCCTCCCACTGGCGTCCCTGCCAGAGCAGCTTGGGCGCTTGCTCACAAGTGAGCAGTCGTTGTTATTTGACACTCCTACGGCCCTCTCGCTGGAGCAGGTACGGCGACTGCATGACGCACTGCCGCTTATACGCTCGCTCTGCCAGGAATTGGCTGGCTATGCGCTCCCAGAGACCCTTGAGCATGGCGACCTGCACGCGCAGAATATCGTTCTGAGCGAGGGCGACTACCTGTATTACGATTGGACTGATAGTTGTATCGCCCACCCCTTCTTTAGCCTGTACCCTTTCCTGCTCGACATTGAGGCCCGCTGGCCCGAGGCCCGGACTCGCCTGCGCGAAGCTTACCTTCAGCCCTGGGAGCGCTATGCTACGCGTGAGCAACTGGTAGAAGCCTTCGAGCTGGCGCAACGACTGGCGCCCCTGCACCTGGCTATACTCTACGCCACGCTTGTCATCCCACAGATGAAGGCCAGGTGGGAGATGCAGCACGGCGTCCCCCTTAACCTCAAAGTGCTGCTAGACCGCCTGCGTGAGGATGTTACTCAACAGTGAGCGCAAGCTTGCCACGCACATGTCCGCCTTCGCTCAGGGTATGGGCCTGGCCCGCGTCTTTGAGTAGGAAGGTAGCATCGAGATGTGTTCTGAACTGACCTGCATCCGCCAGCTCGGCCATCTGGGTTAGCTGCTTCCCCGAGGTATGCACAAAGGCCAGCACAAAGGTCACGCCATACTGGGGAGCCAGCTCCTCGCCAACAGCTTTGACGCCTTTGTGGCCTGGGAGAGACACTACAATCCCACCCCGTTTGACCACCTTGAACGAGCCTCTGAGAACATCTTCGCCAATCGTATCCAGCACAACATCGACGTCTTTTACGGTCTCTGTAAGGGATTCCCGCGTATAATCGATGGCGACATCGGCACCCAGCGAGCGCACAAAATCCACGTTGCGCGTGGACGTGGTCGTAATAACCCGCGCGCCCTTCCATTTCGCGAGCTGGATAGCATAATGGCCAACACCACCAGCTCCACCAGTGATAAGAATAGTCTGTCCGGCTTGCAAGTGGGCTACCTCGAACAGCGATTGCCAGGCCGTCAACGCAGCCAGGGGAATACCAGCGGCCTCCGCGTGGCTCAAGCTACGTGGCTTAAGCGCGAGATCCGCCACTGGCGAGGTAATATACTCGCTATAAGCCTTCGCTTCATGAGGAAAGCGCGGCATCCCATAGACCTTGTCGCCAACTGCGAACTGTGTCACGCCCTCGCCCAGCCCGACGACCTCGCCGGAGATGTCCCACCCTACGACATACGGCAAAACCGACGTGCCTGTGCTCAAGATTAAGCCATGCGCGCGTGAGACATAATCCACTGGATTGATGCCAGCGGCTCGTACCCGCACCAGGACTTCACCCTTTTGCGACTCTGGCCGCTCAATATCTTCGTATGTCAAGACATTAACGTCGCCTGGTGTATATATCTGAACAGTTTTCATGGTAGCCATCGTATTATCATTCTCCTTGTTTTTTTCATGACTACTCAAGTTAGGCTACACAAAGGAAGTGGTGAGAGGCGATTGCAGCCTCCCTCCCTTCTTTGTAACCTTACCGTGTTTGATGGGCATAGTATATCCTTGAAGGATGAGATAATCTATGCCATACTGTCCACAATATATGTCTGAACGTCCAAATTTTGGAGACTATCATGGATATCCTGACAAATGTGCTCAACACACTAGAGTTGAAAGGCTGGCTTGGTTCACGTACCGAGGTTTCCCCTCCCTGGCGTTTTGATTTTCTGGCCAGTCAAGACAGCATATTTCACATTTTCAATTTTGGCGGTGGCTATCTACATATTGAGGGAGATGCCACACCTCTGCGAGTCGAAGATGGAGATGTTGTGGTCTTCCCCCATGGACAGGCCCACACTATCTGCGATGAACCAACTTCGCCCCTAACCCAGGCAGCGGTCCACCTGGACTATGATGCACATGGTGAGTACGAAATTTATCCCTTTGAGGGTGAAGGAACACAGACAGTTCTACTCTGTGGGGCGTTCCATTTTGAGAATCCGAGCAACTACCCCTTGCTGCAAAATCTCCCTAAAGTCATCCATATCCCTGGAGAACAGGGGCGCATGGTGCAGGGATTTGCCAATATTGTGAGTTTGCTGGCCTATGAATCGACCTTGCAGCAAGCTGGCACAGAGGTCATGTTGCGGCGCTTGACCGAGATGCTCTTTATCCAGGTTATCCGAGTCTGGATCGCGCAACAAGCGACGGGCACTGAAGGATGGTTAGCAGCTCTACGCGACCAACCTATCAGCACCGCCCTGGGCCTGATCCACAAATCACCCGAACGCGGCTGGAAGGTTGAGGAGTTGGCTGAGGCGGTCGCCCTCTCTCGCTCCGCGTTCTCCTCGCGCTTTACGCAACTTGTGGGAGAGCCGCCCATGAAATACCTCACACATTGGCGTATGCACATGGCAACTCACCTGCTTAAACAGGGAGTAGAGGTAGAGAAAATCGCGCAGAGACTGGGCTATGAGTCGGAAGTAGCCTTTCGCAAAGCCTTTAAGCGCGAAGTAGGCATTCCTCCAGCCCGGTATCGCAAGCTTGCTTAGCCCGCTACTGGCGTACGCGGCTACTCTGGCGGGTCCGCTACTCGCGTACACAGCTACTGGCACATATGTTCCACAGAAAGAGGGATCTTTTGTCTATAGGAAAAATACACCTACAAGACATGACACAAGCACAAGAGCTGCTGGAGATGCAGCGAGCGGCCTACCTGATTGAAGCGGAACTGATCGGCTCGTTCGCCATTCCAGCCTTGCAGGAGGACCTGGAGACGCTTCAAAACAGTGACGAGATCTTCTATGGCTACTGGATAGATGACAGATTGGCGGGCGCAATCTCGTATAAGAAAGAGGGGGGCCTCCTGGATATTTACCGCCTGGTGGTTCATCCCAGTTATTTCCGGCGTGGCATCGGCAAGGCGCTTGTAAGCTTTGTGGAGGGGGTTGAGGAAGGGAGAGAGAGGATTATCGTTTCAACGGGAGCCAGGAACTTACCTGCTAAAAGGCTATACGAAGGTCTGGGCTTTAGCGAGATAGGGGAGAGAGAGGTCATACCGGGACTCTGGATTACATTATTTGAGAAGGTTGAGCGTTGTTAGTCCATGCGAGCATGGACCCTACAACACAATCGCAGAGATCTCTTACAAGAGGTGTTCGTCAATGGCTTCGGAGAAGCGTTCGAGGGCGATGAGGGATGACTCGGAGCGGCGCGAGGCGACGGCGACGTAGAGGGCGTCGATCACGCTGAGATGGGCAATGCGGCTGGTAAGGGCCTCGGTACGGAAGGCGGTCTCGCGCGAGGCGGTGATCAGGGCGATATCGGCGTACTCACTGAGCGGCGTGTGTACATGGCTGCTCAGGAGAATGCAGAACGCGCCAGCGGCGCGGGCTGAGCGGAGCGCGTTCAGTGTCTCGCGCGTGCGACCAGAGTGTGAGATGGCGAAGGCGACGGAGCCTGGGGGCAGATTCGCGGCCGAGACCGCCTGCATCACGGCGTCATGGGTTACGGTCACGGTTAGGCCGATACGCAGGAAGCGATAATAGGCGTCCAAGGCGACAGGCAGGGAGGGACCAATGCCATAGAACTCAATGCGCGTGGCTCCTGCCAGGGCTTCGACCGCGCGCTCTAAGAGCTGTTCATCAAGCACGGCCAGGGTGTCGGCGATAGCCTGGATATCCGATTGGAGCACTTTACGCGCCACCACGCCCACACTGTCATCCGGTAAAATGTCTTCGTGAATCTGATGGAGCGGGGTCATACTCTCCGCCGCCAGGGCGAGTTTGAGGTCGCGTAATCCCTGGTAACCGAGCGAGCGGCAACAACGTACGATGGTTGCCTCGCTGACCTGAATGCGCTGTGCCAGGGCCTGGACCGAGAGATGAATCGCCTCCTCGGGGTGCTGTTCAAAGAACTGTGCTACGCGTCCCTCGGCCTCGGTCAAGGTCTGCGAGGCGGCACGTAAACGCGCCTGGACGCCTTCTGAAATGAGGGGGCGCTCCTGTGATTGCGACATGAGTATGACCTTCCTTTTGTTTGCGTGACTTCTCGCGCCTGCGGCGCTCGCCGGGTTAGTGGGTGTGGTGCGTGCTGGTGGTCGCCGACCACCAGCACGCACCACACCCACTACCTGTTACAACGGGACTTCACAACTGTTATAGCGGGACCTCAAAAATCCGCGTAGTGAGGATGCCATCTTGAACCGTCACCAGGCGATAGTGCAACGGTTGAAGACAAAAGAGCGGCTCATTCTGGAACACGGGCTGGGGCGCCGTTGAACGCAGGCCAAAGACGGGGATGCCATGCGCAATTTTCTCATATGTTGTATGCACATGGCCGCTGAGCACACCCAGGATCTGCGCCTGGTATTTGGTCGCGATATTCCAGAACACTTCACTCTTCTCTTCATCCTGAAAGAAGGTGTCGAGCCAGCACATGCCAATGGGAACCATGTGATGATGTGTCACAATCACAGATGGCAGGCCGGTCTGCAATGAACGTTCGAGAAAGGCCAGGGTCTCAGGATAAACCACAGCATCATCGCCCGCGCCAAAATCCAGGCAGATAAATTGCACGCCTTTGTGCTGGAAGCTAACATTCATCAGAGGCATGGAAGGCGTATCGGCAAAGAGATAGCGGAAAAACAGCTCGCGGTCATCGTGATTGCCAGGCAGAAAATACATAGGGAAGGCCTGCAAGCCCTCTAGTGTGACTAACGCTGGTCCCGGCGCAGCGGAGACAGCCTGCAACTGAAACATCTGGCAGAAATTGCTATAAGATACCTCCGACGCATCATTGACCAAGTCGCCGGTCGTGATCAAGAAATCGATACGCTCGCCGACATTTTCCGCGATATGGCGCAGCACCTTGCGTACAGCATGTGCGGTCGAGTACCCCTTCATCAATTGAGACTCGGTCTCCCCCAGGTGGTGGTCGGTAATCTGCACAAAAGAGAAAGCCATGCCTTTTTTCTCCTTACCTCATTAACGAATGAAATTTTATTTCTTTTAGTGTATAGAGAAATAAAGTTTCTGTCAAGGGGGGTTAAGCTTTCCCGCCTGCGGCGCTCAACGATAATATGTGTATGATGCGGATTGCCCGGCAGTGCCGGGCAATCCGCATCATACACATATTATCGTTTATTTTCCTTGACAGAAATGAAACTTTATTTTATCTTTATTTTAGGAAACAATATTTCTTTTCAGAGCAGGAGGCTAGGTGACGTTATGAGTCCTTTTGTGTTTCTGCTAGTGCTTGTGGCAGCGTTTTTGCATGCGAGCTGGAATTTTCTGGCGAAGAGGGCGGGGAATAGCAAGGGTTTTGTCTGGTTATTTAATGTGCTGTCGAGCATTATCTATGTGCCAGTGTTATCGTATGTGCTCTTCGCCGGGCATACGTCGTTCAGTTGGGTCCAGGTGGGTTTTGCGCTAGGGAGCTCCTGCCTGCACCTGGCCTACTTTCTCTTCTTGCAGCGAGGGTATGAGACTGGGGACCTCTCGCTCTCCTATCCTCTGGCGCGCGGCACGGGTCCGCTGCTCTCAACGCTCTTCGCCATCGCGATTTTTAACGAGAGGCCAGCGGTGGGCGCGCTAGTGGGCATCGCGCTGCTTATCGTGGGGATCGTCTTCCTGGTTGGGAATCCCCTGCGCATCTTTGCTGAGGGGAAGCGCCGCGCTATCCTGTATGCCCTCCTCACAGGTGTGTTTATCGCTATCTATACGCTGTGGGATAAAGAGGCCGTGAGTACGCTGCATACCTCGCCGCTACTGATGATGGAGTTTCCAAGCATTGTGATGGCTGTTTTGCTGCTGCCAGCTTCGCTAAAGCATTGGGGGCAGGTCAAGGAAACCTGGAGATCGCAGCGCCTGGGGGTACTGGGGGTTGCTATTCTCTCTCCCCTGGCCTACCTGATCATTCTATTTGTTCTGATCTCGAATCCAGTCAGCCAGGTCGCGCCACTACGCGAGAGCAGTGTTTTGATCGGCACCCTGATGGGGACACGTCTCCTGGCGGAGAAGCAGGGCGCGCGGCGCATAGTCTCGGCCGCGCTTATCCTGGCGGGGATTACGCTTCTCGCGATCAGCTAATAATGACTGGCAACGGTGCGGAGAGGTAGGCATATCACATGGTGAGAAGAGCCCATGCAAGCATGGGCTCTTCAATTTGCCAGAAATCCCTCGGGGAAGCCAATAGTTGTTTTAACGGCAGAGGAGCTCTGGTTGAGTTTGACCTCGTGAGATAGAATGGGAGAGTGCAAAACGCGCACACCGTCGTCTTTAACGCAAGGAGAATGGATTTTATGGCGAGCAACTTCACCTCATCCGAAACCGGCCTCCCCTCATACGACGAACCCATTCGCATTGTTCCTGTACATTCGCCCTCTCTAGAAACAGCTGCTCCTACGGCGCAGCTTGTCTATAACAATGGTCCCCTGCTTACCACTGTGGAGGTCTACACCGTCTTCTGGGGCTCGCAGTGGCAGCAGGCACCCGAGAGCGACCTCGCGCAGAAGCTGAACTCCTTCTTTGACTATATCCTGACCAGTCCTCTGCTGGACCAGATGGCGGAGTATAGCACCGTCGAGCAGAAGATTGGGCGCGGGAGTCGCTCTGGCACGACGACCCTTACCACTTCAGAGCCCGGCTCTAATGTCACAGACGACCAGATCCAGCAATTTATAACCGATGCGATTGCTAACTCTACGCTACCACAACCCACGGCCAATACGCTCTACTTTGTATACCTGCCGAGTGGGACAACGGTCACGATGAGTGGTGATAGCTCCTGCTCTTCGTTCTGCGGCTATCACAATGCCATCAACAACAAGGTCTATTATGCCGTCATGCCCTACCCCGACTGCGCAGGCTGCACCAATAATCTCAGTGCGTTCGATTCGCTCACATCGACCAGTTCGCATGAACTGTGCGAGGCGATCACGGACCCGCTCCCCGGGCAGGGCTGGTACGATCAGGCCAATGGCGAGATTGGCGACATCTGCGCCTGGCAGACCCGTCAGGAGGGGAACTATACCATCCAGAAGGAATGGTCGAATAGCGCCAATTCTTGCGTCTAGAATGGCACGACGCTACTAAAGTACGCGTCTACATATAAAGGTACGGGCGCGTCGTACCTTTATATGTAGACGCGTACTTATGCTCTTTAAGAAAATAGTCTGGGAATACGAAACGACCTATTTTGCAATATCATAGGCGCCCGCTTTAGCGCGCGCAAGGCGATTTATCGCAGTGGCACCGGGTTGCAAGGACGTACATGGCCTGCTGACGCATCCTCTGGAACATCGTTCCGGTAGAGGGAGATACTCGTTTTCCTGTATTCCTGCGATAAATCGCCTTGCGCGCGCTAAAGCGGGCGCCTATGGTGGATGATGATGTTTCGCCTGCTATTCCCACCTTATTTTTTCAAAGAGCATTAGTAGCGTCATCCGTTGCTTTAAAAGCGAGGGCCGTGCTTTTATAAATTTATCCCCTTTTGTGATATCTAGTTATAAAAATGCGTATTAACCACATATATGCAATTACTCTTATATCATGCTAGCAAGCTTTAAAGCATTCTGTCTGAATTGCCCTTTCTAAGAAAGAGATGCCACATGCCACTATCCTCGCCGTTAGCCGCCACGTCACAGGATAGCCATACGGCTCTGAAACATAAACAATATCGTCACGCAAATACGTCTGGCAGCATGGGTGAACGCCTCCTACCCTATTTATTGGCGTCTATCGATGCCTGTATCGTCCTGGTAGTGTTAAAGGGCATGGCGAACTTTCCACCTTTTAGAGAAGTTGACCAGGTTGCTCCAGTCTGGTGGCTCTTTCTTATGGCCTGTGGCTTGCTCTGGCTGGCACAAACTATGCAGCGGCTGCTTGGTTTCTGGCTGGCGCGGCGTTCACAAAGCGGGGGCGTTACGTTAAAAAGACTGAGGCAGCTTACCACACGCTGGTACTCGGGGTCGCTTCTGGTGCTGCTCCTGGTCGTGATCTGGGTCCAGTGGTATACTCAGCAAGCCTTCCTGCTTGATCCGCGCTGGCTGGCCCTCGCGTTCGATGATATTACCAACAATCCCCTCTATATCGTCCAGGCGCTCTTCATTGCCATGCTTATAGGCTTTTTCGGCGTCCGGGGTCTCATCCTGTCGAGGAAGGAGATCGAGACACAAGACATCGTACAGGTATTCAAGAGTGGGATTGGCCTTCTCCTGGGCGTACTGCTGGTGCGTACGATTGGGGGAGTAAACACCACGGACAGCGCGCTCTTGCTGGTCATTCCGGGCTTCCTCTTTCTGGGTCTGCTAGCCCATACCCTGGCGAAGGCGGCAGAGAAGCGCAATGAGCATTATCACGCTCAAGGATTGTTGGGGAGTGTCCGGGCACAGGAGGGAAAGCTCTTACTCAACCTCCTCCTCTTTAGCCTCGTGCTACTCCTGGTGGCTCTGCTGATTACCTTTATACTCTCGCCCAACTGGCTGGCTCAGTTGACTGATCCCTTCTTCCACTGGTTAAAGTCTTTGCATACAGATCAGGTTCCTCCTCACGGAAACGTTGGTGGCAAGCATAAAGTAGCTAAACAACCTGGACCAGGACAGGCCGATCCAGAGTGGAGCATTTTGCTGCGCCTGGCAGCTGGCATTCTGGCAGTCGTACTAGTGCTCATCTTAAGCACAAGGTGGATGATAGCGCGGGCCGCGAGGAGGCGTCATACACAGCAAATCATTGTAGAGATATACGCCAGCGCGTGGTCCTGGGAACTTTTTAAAGAGCAACTCAAGGCCTTCTTCAAGAGCCTCTGGCAAGGCATCTTCAGGGGCCTGAGCACGCTGCATCTACGTATGCGTAAGCAGCAAGACATAGCCTGGAGTGAAGAGCTTACAGGCGAGCCTGCCACACGCACGGTACGCGAGATCTATCGTGCATTTCTCCGCCACGCCTTCAAGGCAGGTTATGCGCGCCGTATTGACGAGACTCCGGCCGAGTTTCGCCAGCGCCTGCTTGAATCCATGCCCGCTGGAGAAGGAGAACTAACCCAGCTAACCAATGTGTACACTATGACGCGCTACAGCGGCACCCAACCAGGCGAAGACGAAATAGCAGCCATGCGCCGGAGCTGGCAGGAGCTACGCCCCAAGGTAAGGTGAGGATTAATTGTGTGATACCGGGTTGCCTGTGGCAACCCGGTATCACACAATTAATTCCAAATATCAATATAGAGGCACTCTTCTTAATCGGTGTGAAAGACCTCACGCATGACGGACCACCACTCGCCCTCGGCCCGGTCGGCGAGCGGTTCTTGCATGGGATCGGTGTGCTGCCACCATTCCTGCGTCTTGGGATCGGCGGCCATGCGCGCCATATCGGCGGCGAAGTCGTCTCCAATATATTCAAAATAGGCAAAGAGCAGGGTGCCGTGGCGAAAAATAGTATAGTTACGGATATTGCAGGTCTCGATTGTGGCCAGAACCTCCGGCCAGACCTCCTCATGGATGCGCTCATAGGCCTCGATCTGCCCTGGTTTTACCCCGATAATCTGTCCATAGCGTTTCATGTTCTGAATCTCCCTCCTCGAAGATAAGAGTACGCGAGAAAAGAGTGTTTTGTCAATGAGAAGACGCCAGCCAGGTAACCTCAGATGTGCTATACTCAAAGGTACTTCATCAGAGGAGAGAAGAGGGAATAACGTGAAGCAAGATCTATTCTCACCGACCTCGCTAGGTTTTCTGCGTGTCGCGGTCGTGGTACCAGAATTGCGCGTGGCGGATATTCGCTATAATACACAGATTATTATTGATGCGCTACGGGAGGCGGCGGCACGCGGGTCCCGCCTGGCCCTCTTTCCTGAGCTATGCATCACCGGCTATACCTGCGCCGATCTTTTCTATCAATCCGTGTTGCTCGATCAGGCGAGCAAGGCCCTGCTCGCAATCGCCCAGGCAGCGGCAGAGGCACAGATAGCCGCCGTTGTGGGCCTGCCCATGCACCTGGGAGGAAAGCTCTACAACTGCGCCGCCTTCGTCAGCAATGGCAAAGTCCTGGGCATCGTCCCCAAAACCTATCTGCCAAGCACAAACGAGTATTATGAGGAGCGCTGGTTTAGCTCCGCCAAGGATGCCCCACTGAGCGAGATTCAACTCGCGGGCGAAAGCATTCCCTTTGGGACCGACCTGCTCTTCTCCGCCAACAATTTCCCTGGCTGTATGTTTGGTATTGAGATCTGCGAGGATCTGTGGGCGGTCCAGCCGCCCAGCGGCAGCATGGCCCTGGCGGGGGCGACCGTGATCCTGAATCCCTCGGCCAGCGATGAGATCCTGGGCAAGGCCGAGTATCGACGCGCGCTGATCCAGCAGCAGGCGGCACGCTGCCTGGCGATCTACCTCTACGCGGGGGCGGGACCGGGCGAGTCCACGACCGACGTGGTCTTCTCCGGGGGCGCCTACATTAACGAGAACGGGCGTATGCTGGCCGAGACGGAGCGCTTCCACTTCTCCACTCAGATGGCCGTGGCCGACGTGGATGTGCAGAGCATGAACCATGAGCGCCTGCGCAATAGCAGTTTCGCCTCGGCCCTTCCCGATAGGGCCTATCGCACGCTGGCTTTCAACCTGCCCGAGGGAGTTGGATCAAGAGAACAGGCAGAACTCCTGCGCAATGATCTCACGCCAACGCCTTTTGTCCCCGCCGATCCCTCGCAGCGGGCCAAACACTGTCAGGAGATCTTCCACCTCCAATCGGTGGGTCTGGCCAAGCGCCTCAAGCATACAGGCATCAAAAATATTACGATTGCCCTCTCTGGTGGCCTGGACTCGACGCTAGCCCTGCTGGTCGTCCAGCAGGCCTTCGAGATGCTGGGATTGCCACGCGAAGGGATTGTAGCAATCACCATGCCTGGCTTTGGCACCACGAACCGCACACGTTCCAATGCGGAGCGGCTAGCGGAATCTCTGGGCATCTCCCTGCGCCAGATCCCCATTCGCGACGCGGTTCTCCAGCACTTCAAAGATATCGGACACGATCCCAACCTGCACAATGTAACTTATGAGAATGCCCAGGCTCGCGAGCGCACACAGATCTTGATGGATATCGGCAATCAGGTTGGCGGCCTGGCGGTGGGTACTGGCGACCTCTCCGAGTTGGCCCTGGGCTGGTGCACCTACAATGCCGACCACATGTCGATGTACCACGTCAACGCCGGAGTGCCTAAGACGCTTGTGCGCTACCTGATCGAATGGTGCGCCGAGAGCGTCTATAGCGGCGTCACCTCCGAGGTGTTGCACGACATCAACGCCACACCCATCAGTCCCGAGCTGCTGCCCCTGGGCGAGAACGACGCGCTTGTACAGGAGACGGAGGCTACTATTGGCCCCTACCTGCTGCACGACTTCTTCCTCTTCCAGGTGGTGCGCCACGGCTTCACGCCGCGCAAGGTCTACTGGCTGGCCTGCCAGGTCTTCGCCAAACACCACCAGCCCGCCGAGGTCCTGGAGTGGCTGAAGACCTTCTACCAGCGCTTCTTCGCCGCCCAGTTCAAACGTTCAGCCATGCCTGATGGCCCCAAAGTAGGCTCCGTGGCCCTCTCGCCCCGTGGCGACTGGCGCATGCCCAGCGACGCCAGCAGCGCCCTCTGGCGCCAGGAGCTGGAGGAGCTGGAATAATTATGTGCTGGGGGCTGGCGTAGCCAGCCCCCAGCACATAATTATTCCAGGGATATAATAAAGGCTGGAAAGGAGTTCTTCTATAGAAGAAGAAAAATTGTAGATTGCGCAAGGATGTGGGTAGATGGCACACTCGCTTCAGCCAGGCGCGCAGGGTGCGCAGGAACCGTTCGACTTTAACCAGATCTTTATTGGGCGCGAGCAGCAGATGGCCGAGTTTTGCCGCTTGCTGCGTGAGTGGAAGTATATGCTGGCCCAGGAGGAGTTCAACGCGCCCGGCGCGCCAGAGCTGCCCTCGCCACGCAACAAGCTGCTGGGGCTGGTCGTGATGCTCTATGGCCGCGGCGGCTTTGGCAAGAGCACACTGCTCAACCGCTACTATGGCATTGCGGCTCAGGCGAACGAGCAGGGATTGGGTGGGCGGGTCACGCTCTGCGGTCCTGTGGATTGGGAGTTCGCCGTCGAGGGGCGGCGCACGATCTATAATCCCTCTCAGCCCTCCCAGGGGCAGGCCCTCGACCCGCTGGCATACTACAAGGATCTGTGCGCCCAGCTCGCCTCCAGGCTCGACAGACAATCTGGAGATTTTCGCACCTATCAGCAGGCGGTCGGCGAAGTGGAGAAGGTCAGACGCGAGAGCGGTAAGATTCTGGAGGAGGTCAGGCGCGAGCAGGATGATCTCGGCTCGGCCCTGCGCGGGGCAACCATCGATATCGTGGCCAGCGCCCTCAGCACCTATGTACCGGGAAGCAAGGGGATTGTCCAGAACGAGAAGGTCAAAAAGGGGGCGGACGCGCTACTCCAGCTGACGGGCGAGCAGATAGCCTACCTCTATCAGCGCTTTCAGCGTCGCCTGGGCGAGCGATTGGAGGAGTATCTGGACCCGGCGCGGCGGCTGGGTTTCGCGCTGGGGCGGGACCTGGCCCGTTGCGCCGCGAACTATCCCCTCCTGATCTTCTTCGATACCTACGAGGAGGTCGACGAGGGCGATCAGCTCCTGCGCCTGGTCATGGCCGCGGCGGGACCCCGCGTGGGCTGGATTATCGCCGGGCGCGACAACCTCTGGTCGGGAGTGGGCCAGCGTGAGCGCAGCACCACGCCCGAGTATGGCTACAAAGACCTTGTCCCTTTCGAGCGCGGCCTCTCGATCAACTTCAACTCCGAAGACGTCGGCGCCTTCACGCCCGACAACGTCCGCGAGTACTTCGAGCTGCTCTGCCAGCGCTTCCCCTGTGAGCCACCTCTGCCAATGCTAGCACAGGACGAGATCACGCGCGTCTGGGATGTCACGAAGGGCATTCCCCTGGCCGTCAATATTGCCGCAGCGCTCTACAGCGAGACCGTGGATATCAATCAGGTCACCGAAGAGGTTGAGGGGCGCAAAGAGATCATTGACAAGATGGTCTACCGCTACCTCCAGCATACGCGCATCGACGAGAGCGAGCGCGGCAAGCTCTACGCCCTGGCCCTGCTCCGACGCTCCGATGAGCCCATGATCCTGGCGCAGGCGCTCGGCCTGACGCCCGAAGAGGCAAAGACACGCTACAAAGAGACGCTCAACCACCTGCACCGCCGCTACAGCTTCATCTTCACCGAGAAGGGCGAGCCCTCGCTCCACCAGGAGGTACGCCACTTCCTGCGCCTCTTCCTCCTGGAGCGCCGCAAAGAGCCAGAGATCCAGGCCATCAACAGTTCGCTGAAAGAGAGCATAGAGACCGCCCTGCAAGCGCTAGAGCAGCGGCGAGCATATAGCACCCTCAAAGAGCGCCTGCAAGACGAAGACTGGACCGCCCTCTACCTCGACCTCTGCGAGCAACTCTACTGGCTCGACCCCACCGAGGGCCTGCGCCACCTGCTGCCATTTATGATCGTGGCAACCATCTATAACCGTAGGATCAATCGTGAGACAAGGCAAATAGGAGCCTTCTTCGCTAATTCACTTCCTATGCGAGAAAAAAGCAGGTGGAATTGGGCAACCAATGGGCTTATTTATTTCTATAGGCAGGAGTCATCCTCAGAAGCATTGGCACTTGAAGAACTCCACAGGCTCTATTCTCAGTCACCAGGAAGGCTTCCAGCGCTATTGAATTACCCTCAAGAACTTGAGGCCGCCCTCTACTGGCACCTTGGAAAGGCAAATCGCGGACAGAATGAAGCAAAGGCAGTGGAATGGTATGAGAAAGCGTTTGAACAACTACCTCAAGAAGAAGAGCTGAAAAAAGCATTAGCTGAAGCTTATTATGACCTTAGCTACAAACTTCACGGTGAAAAAAGATACAATGAGGGCATCCACTTTTTAAATCAGGCCATTGAGTTAGAACCGAAGCATATACATGCATTCATTGTACAAGGCATTACCTATGCCGAACTACACCAGTTTGACAAGGCCATTAACAGCTTTAACACTGCTATCCGCCTCGATCCCAGCTACGCTATTGCCTACTTAGGTCGAGGATATTCGTACTTACATGTTAAAGATATGGAAAAGGCACAACAAGACTTCGCAATCGCAACAGGAAAAGGCCCCGAATATGTGATGACTAAATGGATGCACACTTTCGCATCTTTAACCAATACAAGACCTGGACTGGATTTGGCGGAACGTTTGGAGCAGATTGCAGCAATTAACCCACAAGAATCTACGGCTCAACTTTGTCTAGGAGTCGCGCTTGGGCTGCGGGGAAAGCTCAAAGAAGGGCTAAAGAAATTAGAAGAGATGCTTCGAGAAGACCCTGAAGCGGAAGAGGAGCTTTTCTGGAAGGGAATGCTGTGTGCATACTACTATCGAGGAAGGCCGCACCTGGCTATCGAGGCGATCGAGCAGGCGCTGGCGAATGGCTTACCGCCGGTGTTATTGAGGCCACTCTACTGGCTGCGGGAGGATAATCCGTCGTTCTTTGAGCAGTATGCCAGACCGCTGCTGGAGCGGTATGGGGTGTGAAGCATCTTCCGCAACCTCCCACGCCCGGCAGGAGAAAAAGGTAGGTGCTTGTAAACCCCCATTCGGGGATGCAGCCGCACAACCTACCTTTTTTCTCCGGTTGGGCGTGGGGCATTCTTAGGGAAGTAAAAGTAGGTATGCTGTTTAGAAGCACTACTCGGTCTGTAATTGTTTGTTTGCTTTTAATGGAAAGGCAGGAGGCCAAATGACATTTACGACACGGGCTTATGTTGAGGAGGTGGATAAGCCAGCGGTGCTGGCGCTGCGCCGAGCATGTACGATACCTGAGAACGTAGCCGATTATCCCTCGCTGACGGATCTGCATGAGTTTCTTAATCCGGTGCGGGAGGGACAGCATACGCATATTCGGCTGTGGGAGGATGGCGAGGGCCAGCTCCTGGCTTATGCGAATGTGGCGCTTCCGTCTGGCTTCTTCTCATTCTTGATACATCCGATGGCATGGGAGACGAGCATTCCCGCAGAGATTATCGTCTATGCGACGGAGGTGCGCACCGCCAGTGGAGCGGGCGAAGAAGAGCGGGATTTAGGAACCAATTGCCGCGATAGCGATGAGCAGCGGCTACGCTACCTTCTCCAGGCAGGATTTGTGCTTGAAGAGGGTGAGGTACCCGTGATGGTGCGGACACTTGCCGATGAGATTCCTGAACCGAAGCTGCCAGCGGGCTACAGGCCGCGACATGTGGCGGGAGAAGCGGAGACCGAGGCATGTGTTGCACTGCATCGCGCCGTCTTCGGCACACAGAATATGACCATCGAGCAGCGCCTCTCAATCATGTGCGAGCCAGATTATGATCCTCGTGGGGATCTGGTGATCGAGGCTCCAGGTGGGATGCTTGTCGCCTATTGTATCTGCCAGGTGCATTCCGAGGAGAACGCGCAGAGTGGGCGCAACTGGGGCTATACCGATCCCATAGGTGTCCACCCTGACTACCAGCGCCGAGGACTGGGCAAGGCTGTACTCCTGAGCGGCCTGCGCTATCTCAAAGCGCGGGGTGTCGACACAGCCTCCTTCACGACCAGCAGCGATAATGCCGCCATGCTAGGCCTGGGCGCCGCCGCAGGCTTCCACAGGCTCTACGGCTACCACTGGCTCTCAAAAAAAGTGTAAATGTGTGGAGAGGCGCCCAGGCTGTGCCTGCGAGCCTCTCCACACATGACCATTGGACGGATTGTAAAATTCCTCTTGCTTTTACTGAGCAATTAGCGTATATTGATGGCATAAGATTATTTTTGGAGGAACGATTAGTGAGTAAACGAGCAACGTCAGGTACGCGAGTTTCCTGATGAGGTTTGCCCGAAGCTGACTTTTCCCGCTGCTTTCTTTGTGAGGCACTGTGTGCCTCTCTTTTGCATGTTCCTGGTTTGCTTTTGGCAGGCGTTGTCTCGTGGCAAAAAGCCTTCTGCTTGTTCGTCTCTTTTCGTCCTCTGAGACGTTCTCCTTCTGGAAACTCCTTCTCCCTGCTTAACCCCAATGTGTTCATTTTCCCATGCCAAAGTGATAAAAGATAAAAGGGGAAATGGTGGGGACACCCACGCCCCGGCAGGAGGGAGACCCTCCTGCTCCTCCCCTTCTTCAGACGGGCAAGGCTTTGAGGTTGTTTCGACAGAAGGAAATACCAGCTTTATGGATTTCTTGAAATCACTTAGTCATCGCGCATTTGCCCTGCTGTGGAGCGGACAGACTATCTCGCGCCTGGGTGATAGTTTCTATACGGTGGCGCTGGCCTGGTGGGTGCTGGAGAAAACGGGTTCGGCAACCACGATGGGCCTGGTGCTGATATTCGCTAATGCGCCGACGCTCCTGTTGCTCCTGCTGGGAGGCGTAGTTGTGGATCGCTTCTCGCGCCTGCATATGATGCTGGGCTCAGACTTTGCGCGGGCGGTTATTGTGGGCGTGGCGGCAGTGCTAGCCGCCATGCAGTTGTTAGAGGTCTGGCATGTGCTGATCATAAGCGCGCTCTTTGGTGTGGTAGATGCCTTTTTCTATCCCGCCTATACCGCCATTGTGCCAGAGGTGGTGCCGTCCGAGGCTTTGCCCAGCGCTAACTCGCTGCGCAGCATTAGCGGGCGCCTGGCGGGTATCATCGGTCCCCTCCTGGCGGGCCTGGTAATCGCCCAGGGAGGCACAGCGCTGGCCTTCAGCCTGGATGCCCTGTCTTTTATCGTCTCGGCTATCTGTCTGCTCTCCATGCCGCGCAAGGGTGCCCTGGTACGCACGATGGAAGCTGAATCGAGCGTGCTGAAGGACCTACGCGAGGGGATCGCAACGGTGCTCGCCTCGCCCTGGCTATGGGTAACCATCGCCGTCGCGGGCCTCAGCAACCTGACTCTGAGCGGCCCCCTGGACGCGGCGATGCCCCTGCTCATCAAGCTGCGCTTTGGCGCGAACGCCCAGCTCTACGGCTTTATCCTGGCCTTCGAGGCCACGGGCTCGATTCTGGCGGCGATCTGGCTGGGACGCATGAAACGCCTGCGCCACCGGGGCTACCTGGTCTATCTTCCCTGGATGGTCGCGTCACTGATGCTCTTTGTCATGGGCTTGCCCCTGGTGCTTGTGGTGATGTGCCTCGCGATGTTCGTATTGGGAGCGGGTACGAGCACGCTCAACCTGGTCTGGGCTAATAGTCTGCAAGAGCTGGTGCCGGACGAACTCCTGGGGCGCGTCTCCAGCATAGACGCGCTTGGTTCCTACTCGCTTCTGCCCATCGGCTACGCCCTGGCGGGCATAGCCGCCGACCACATCGGACCCTCGATGACCTTCCTGTTTGGCGGCCTCCTCAGCCTGCTTATCGTCGGCCTGGGGCTACTGCGTCCTGGTGTGCGCAACGTAGATTAGCTCAATAAGATACAGCGCCGCCTCCTGAGCGGAGGCGGCGCTGTATCTTATTGAAACATATGTAATATTTACGCCAAACCCTCCTGGGTATGGTAGCTTCCACACCTTTACACTGCTTCAGGCTTACAAGCTGGCACGATAAAGTCTTCCAATAGGCGCCTGACTGACGAACCTGGTACAGGTTCACATGTGGTAGCGACAACGAGGTCGAGCTGCGGCCACGGTTTTACATCAGGTGTGGAAATGGTTGCCGTAAACGACGCTACTAAAGTTCGCGCCCCGGCTCGCCCTCGGCGATCAAGTCCCTCATGAATTGCAGGCTCGTCTGGATGCGTGCAACATCGATCTCACCCTCGGAGTCGACAGCTCGCGCCTCCAGGCTCAGAGCTCCCTCGAACTCGGCTGCTTTCAGTTGCCGCACAAAGCGATGAAAATCGATATGACCCTCACCCGGATGCAGGTAGTACCTCCCCTCGCTTGAGGCGAGCAGGCCATGGTGATCTTTCAGATGCACATGGCGTACCAGCTTTGCCTGCCAAAGCCAGGAGGCTGTGAAGACGGCTTCAAGCTGGTCATGCCACGCCAGGAACTCTGTATCCAGGGCCACGCGCGCACGAGGATCATGCTCAAAGGCTTGCTTGACGTTGGAGAGGGGGTCAGCACGATTACAGGGAATGGTCTCGATAGCCAGCGTGAGCCCATACTGCTCGGCGAGATCCAGGCAACGCGCTAAGGGTTGCAAGTTATACTCCAGATGGAAGTCAGACGATGGCATCCCCCACAAATGCAGCACTGCGATCTCTACCCCTAGCTGTTGGGCGAAGATGCAATTCTGCTCAAAGCGCAGGACTCCCTGCTCTCGCTCGCTTGCATCGCCGCTGCCGAAGCATTCGCCGATGCTTTTCTCCGTATGCATTACTGGAAAAGGCAGCTTGCAGGTGCGTAAGGCTCGAACAACAGGCTCCGGCTCTTGATACCAGCGAGGATAAAACATAATTTCCAGGCCATCCGCCACAAACTCCTGGCTATACTTCAAGATGACCTCGTGGCAGTGAGGGTCAGAACTGCGGGTGAAGGCACCAGTTGAACAGAGTACTTGCATTTTTCTCCTTTGTAGCCGCGTACGCCAGTAGCGGGCTCACTCACTAACCGAGATTTCACTCCCCACAGGGGAAGCGGCGGGAAGCGGCTCGGCGACGTGTGGGGCAAGACGGGCCTGGCGAACGCGGCGCGCATTGCCCAGGATAAAGTAACCAAGCGCGATCAGCAAGCCCGTGACGAGACAGCATTGCCAGAAGAACGTCGCGCCCAGGTATTGCAGGGCAAAGCCACCCAGCGCGGGCGCGATAACGGTTGACAGGGCGCGTATAGTCTGAAAGACACCTTGATAGGTACCACGCAGGTGCTTTGGCGAGATATCGACAATGATGGCTGTCGAAATGGGATAGTTCAGGATCTCACCTACCGTCCAGATCATGACTCCCACGAGATAGCCAGGATAGGAATGCCACCAGCTAAACACGCTCATGCCAGCTCCCAGGAAGAGAGCGGCAATCGCCAGCGAGGTGTTCGGCGAGCGTCGATTGAAGAACGCGGTGAGCGGCAGGCTGATGAGGACCACCTGGACGGCGTTGATGGCCATGACCGAGCCATAGATAAGTGGACTCAGACCGTGCGCCTGCATATCAAGCGGCATAGCGGTCACATGCTGGAAATATACTATATCGAAGAGCAGCGCTAATAGTGCGTAACTCCAGAGCCAGGGATCGGCCAGGGCTACGCGCAGCAACCCAGGTCGCTCGGCACTCTCCTCACTCTTGACTGTGCGAGGCAGGCGTGTCTCAGGAACGCCAAACCAGATCAGGACGCCAAAGCAGAATGTGGTGAGCGCGTCGCCCAAGAAGAGTAGCAGATACGAGACGGGAGCCAGCAGGCCCGCGATGATCGGGCCAACGGCTGAACCAATATTGTTCGCCCAGTAACGCAGACTATACGCCTGCGCCAGCTTATCACGCGGCGTCATATCGGCAATCGCCGCCGAGGTCGCGGGACGCGCGAGATCATTAAACAGCATATAGATGATCGCCAGGACCACAATCAGCCAGACGTTCCCCGCAAAGCTCAAGGCCAGCATCATCACCGCCGCAGCCAACAAACTGATCAGGATCGTGACCCGGCGACCAAGCATATCGGCCAGCATTCCACCACATGCACCCGCCGCCAGCGAACCTAATCCCATGAGCGAGACGACCAGCGCGGCCTCGCTAATAGGGAGGTGCCGGAAAGAGGTAAGATAGAGCGCGAAAAAGGGCATGACAAAGTTTCCAGCACGATTAATAAAAGAGCCTGTGATAAGGAACCAGAAGGGGCGCGAGAATTGGAGATTTGTAAAAAAGGTTTTGAATCGATTTAGAGGCGATAGCAAAAGAAGATCCTTCCATGTATAGAGCATACAGAGATACATCATTACCTGAACAGTTTCAGTGTATAATCCCTGGGGATAGCTCGTCAAGGAAACGGCTACTGGGGAACCCGTTACTGGTGTATGCGGTTACTCCTGCACCAGAGGAGTAATCGCATACACCAGTTCAGAAAGATACATTATTTTGTGTAGATGGTATAATTACATTAAAAGCTTCTTTCGCTATCTAGAGCACTTAGGATCTTATGCAGTAGTAAAATGTTATTTATAGTGGGAAATGCAAGCTCAGCTTTGGCTGAAAGATTAGAGCGGTTTCATGGCACTTTTGCATTGTTGTATAAAAATACAAGAACTGAACGAATCATTTGATTACCCATGGAAACAAGAATCTACGCGAAGTCGCCCTGACCTTTGATGATGGGCCCTCCCCCAATTTTACAGCGAAGGTACTGGACGTTCTTGAAGCGTATCGAATTAAAGCCACCTTCTTCTGCATCGGACGCCAGGTTCAGGCCTTTCCTGATCTGACGTTGCGCGCCTATAAGGCCGGGTATGAGATTGAAAATCATAGCTGGAGTCATCCCGTCATGACCGGTTTAAGCCTGGAGGGCCAGTACTGGCAGTTGCAACATACCAACAACACGATCGAACGAGTGACCCACCAGCGACCCCTTGTGATACGTCCCCCCTATGGAGCGTATAACGCATCTTCACTTCAGCTCGCAACCAGCCTCCGACTGGTCACTGTGGCCTGGGATGTTGATGCACACGACTGGTCGCGCCCCGGCACGGATACAATTCTGCATAATGTGCTCGACCATGTGAAGAATGGCTCAATCATCCTGATGCACGATGGGGGAGGCGACCGCTCCCAGACGCTTGCCGCCCTACCCACCATAATAGAAACCCTCTTTGAGCGTGGCTATCGCTTTGTGACCATACGCCAGCTACTCTCGCGCCTGCCCCACGAACACAAATGAGAGGACCTGGGCTCTGTATTATCTTTCGCTCCTGAGTTCAGACGCGGTCGGAAGGGCTTGCTGGATCAATGAGACAGTATGTTCGATGAGTAGCTTATGCACTGGCAGCAAGATGGGGGAGAGCAACCTTGCTGTTAGAGCATAGAGCTGGAGACCAGCCTGCACCTGTTCGTGCAGAGTGAGGGCCTGTCCGCGTTCGTCCTCAATACCAAAGGCGGCGCGGCGCAGGCGCACCCATTCTGGCTGATCATCCATAGCGTGCGCCACCTCGTCATAGATAGCATTATCACCAGAGAGCAGGATACCACGCTGCACTTTCATTACACGACTCATGCTCCAGGACATGCCAAAACGAGCATTCAACAGGCGTCCGACGTCATTGCGGCGCAGACCCTCCAGTCCCTTGCGAGCCTCCTCGGCGTTGCCTACCAGCATCTCGCTCGCCCAGCGGTTGGCCTGCTGCTGCATAGCATCATCCCATACAAAGACTTTGGCCCGGGCCTGGATCTGAGCAAAATAGCCCTCGCGATCCAGCAACGCCCGAGCACAGCGCACACCAGCAATTGTATCAGTCGCCGCCTGTGGCTCATGAAACCAGCGCTCGACTTCATCCGGTCCAACCGTACTCACAACCAGCAAGTGCTCCTGATAGAGAAAGCTCTCTGGCTCAGAGGGCTCTGCTTTATATGTAAAGCGTACCAGGTCGATATCGCTATAGGGTCCAGCCTCACCTCGCGCATGGCTCCCCATCAAGACAAGCGCGCGCACCTCTGGCACATCAAAACGCGCTACCAGATCATTGAATGCAATACTCATTTTATTTACTAGCCACTTTAACTACGTCGCCTTACAATTTTTTGATCCCGATTCGAAGTTGTGTCAAATAAGAGATCGCAGGCAGGCAATAAACAAAGTATAACATGATATACTCTCATAGAAGAATACAAGCAAGAACAAGCGAGGAAAGATGTTTACCCTTGAGACTGAACGCCTCCTCCTGCGCGACTTTACCCTGGAGGATTGGGAGGCCATCAATGCCATTGTTTCAGATCCAGAGGTCACACGCTATATGCACTTCTCTAACTGGGATGAGACCAGGCGCCGCGAATGGCTGGACTGGATGGTTGCGTATGCCTCCAATCCTCAACGTGACGCGTATAATTGGGCGCTTACGCTTAAAAGTAACGCGACACTGATTGGATGGTTGGGTATCGGCGGTTCCAGCCATGAGGAGGGCGCGCGCTCCTTTGGCTACGCTCTCGGTTCACGCTCCTGGAATCATGGCTATATGACAAAAGCATTGCAGACCGTACTTGACTATGAGTTTAACGTTCTAGCAACATCTCGTATTGTTGCTGAGTGCGAAACGCGTAATATCGCCTCCGCGCGGGTAATGCAGAAATGTGGTATGACTTTTGTAGGAACGTTCTTTGACCAGGACTTCGAGGGTAACTGGGCAGAGCGCCATCATTATACGATCAGCTCATGAATGAACTAGCAGATTTGCACGAAGCAATCGAGACATTGTACGGGACTTTCGCCAATTATCCATTGCGTCACCCCGTTATAGGCTGTCCTTGCTGCGTTTCCAGGGCAGATCAGGAGCGGATTGCCTCTAAAGTTCTGCGCCAGTTGGATGGCTACGACCTGGAGCGGTTTACATGGAAGGCTATGAGCACCTGGGGAGATGAGGACGACTTCAAACATTTTCTGCCGCGTATCCTGGAATTGGTGAGTGACGCCCAGGAGCGGAGAGACCTACCGTATCTCTTCGTCATCTTTGGGAAGCTGGGCTACTGCAAAGAGTGGACAGAGCGAGAGCGTGAAGCGGTCACCAACTATCTGCTAGCACTCTGGCGCTGGATACTGGCGGGCCATCCGGGGCGCGAGGAGGATAGCCTGCTCGCCAGTGAATATCTGGAGGCGATGCTCTATGGTATCGATGATTTGGCGCCTTTTCTGAACGCCTGGCGAGATATGCGCATGCCTTCGTCGCTGCGCCAGCTCGCCGAGATGATCAACAATCATACCTGGGACAGCCGATTAGCCAAAAGCAGCCAGGTCCAGGCCTGGCTACGCGAGGATGCAACCGGGCAGATGCTGGAAGAGGGATTTTACACATACATAGATGAGGACTGGGTAGAGGAACTGGCGCTGGCGGTGGAGGTGTGGGAGTGGACTGCGAATAGCGCGCCCCAGTAGCCGCGTACGCCAGTAGCGGGCCCGCTACTGGCGTACGCGGCTACTGGGGCTGCGCACTGGCATATGCGGCTACTGGACGTGACTACTCGCTGAAACCGTTGATCAGCATGTCGCCCCAGGCCTGGCGCTGGGGCCCGGCGGGGTCGTGCTCGACGTGACTCTCGCGGTCGAAGACCATGGTCGCGCGCTCTTCAGGGTATAGGCGGGCCAGTTGGGGCCGGGGACGCCTGTGCGGGCGAAGGCGAGCCAGGCCGAGCTCATGGCGTCGGCAATGCCCTGGAGTTCGGGGCCGCCACCACCGGTAAAGCCTACGGCATTGGCCAGGTTATCGAAGACGAAGGGAATCTCCAGGGCGTGCGTCGACTTCAGGCGCCCATTCAGGATCGGGGTCTCCCAGGTAAAGAGGTACATATAGACCGGGGCCGTGCCCTGGGCGTATTTGTGCTCGGCCAGGGTGATGGAGTTGATACGCATCATGCGGTCACTACCGATGGCCGTGTAGATGTCTGCGGGACTGCCCTGGGGCTGCGCGTCACGATAGGCTGCGATCAGTTCATCCGTTTTGTCCCCCGCGAATTGGCTCACGCGAGCGCGCAGACTCGCCTCGTCGAGCGTCGCCAGTCCGGTATCGGCCAGCGTAAAGAGGGTGATCTCGTCTTTGTTTGTACCGATCAGTAACGGCACATTAGCGGAGATGGCGGGGGCGACGGGATCAAAGGGCTGCTGTGGGATGACCACGCCATCCATGACTGGTCCCCAGCCTGCCAGCGCGTTCGGGTTAATCCTGGCGTTGGCCTCCAATAGCCGCCCGACGGGGATATCACGCAGGCGCTCAATCTCGCCGGGGGCGATCTCAAGCTCACGCAGGAGCTTCTCGGCGCGGTGAGTCGCCTTCGCACGTGGACTCACACGCAGGGCGGGACCGCTCTGGATGATGGCGCGATGGAAGAGGCCTTGCGCGGCAGGCATGGCCATGAGGATGCTGACCTTGGCTCCGCCACCCGATTCACCAAAGATCGTGACATTACTGGGATCGCCACCGAAGGCCGCGATATTGTCGCGCACCCACTCCAGGGCCGCCACGAGGTCGAGCATGCCGACATTGCCGGAGGCTGCGTACTCCTCGCCCGCCAGTTCGCCCAGGTAGCAGTAACCCAGCGGACCAAGGCGATGGTTGACCGTCACGATCACGGCATCGCCCCGGCGTGCCAGATTGGTCCCTTCGTAGAAGCCCGCCGAGCCCGAGCCCATGGTAAAGCCGCCACCATGGCACCAGAACATTACTGGTCGTTTGCCACCGTCATTGAGCGCGGGGGTCCACACGTTCAAATAGAGGCAGTCCTCGCTTAGAGGCTCTGGCTCCGCGCCGCCACTCAATGAGAGCATCACTCCCAGGCCGCCCTCTGGCTGGGGACTGCTAGCGCCATAGCGCAAGGCATCGCGCACGCCGCTCCAGGGTTCGGGCTTCTGTGGAGGAAGAAAGCGTCTACGCCCGGCGGTCGAGGCTCCATAAGGAATACCTTTGAAGACATAAATGGAATTTCTCGTGGCGCCTCGGACCTGGCCCGAGGCAGTTGCAACAATCGGGTCCATCATGGTTCTTCTTCCTTTCTATACTTTCCGTTGTCCCATGCCCATGCAGGGTTGTCCACAATAACCGTGTATGCTAGTAGCGGGCATCCCACGCCCATGCAGAGTGGAGAAGATAGTGCTTCTAAACCCCCCATTCGGGGGCACAGAGGCACTACCTACCTTCTCCACCCTGCCGGGCGTGGGGACATTCGCGTAGTCAAGTGAGGGTAGGTGCGCCCTTTAGAAGCACTACCCGAACTGCCTACAAGTTAGCGATACTCTTCGGTGAGCATCTTCTCCAGGGGCGCGATGCTGTCGGCCAGGCCACCTTCGCGGTTACGGGCCAGCCAGACCTGGCGGAAGTCGCCGAGAAGGCTCTGGACATCCTTGCGCGCGCGCTCTAATAGATCGGCATTGGTGGAGTCATGCGCCAGTTGAACGCGCAGGCTGGCATGGTGCATCAAGCGGCACACCAGTTCGTACTCCTGCACAATCAGCGCGGCTTCAGGGCTTTGCAGGCGGATGCTCACGAGCTCACGCTCGATCTCCAGAAGTTGCTCGTCGGCCTGGATGAAGGTCTGGAGCGGGAAGAGCGGGTCTTCTTTCACCTGCGCGAGCGGGCGGTGCAGAGCCCAGAAGTGAGGCGTGCTATTATGAATGATCTCAAAGAGCTGGTAGACATTACCCAGGCGCGCGATAAGCTGGCCCATCTCCCCCTGCTCATCCTGAAAGGCATAGCGACCCGTCAGAGCTGGGATATCGCTGTCGGAATTGCTCGCCAGGCACCAGGAGTAGGCGGCACCCGCTGCGTAGCCAGGATAGCTTATCGGCAAGGGCTGCCAGTGTCCGTTATCACCCCAATCGGTGTTGAGATAGCCGCTGGCACCATAGGTTCGGGCCGCCTCAGCCGCGCTACGCAGGTTCCCCAGGGCGTTATCGATGCGCCCCGCCAGCGAGTTCCACGAGGAGGTGCCTGGGCAGACATAGAAGGACATACCAGACGCCGCCAGGTGCTCGCTGCGCTCGGCGAAGGGATGGTTATCCTCATAGCCCCATTCGAGAGCAATCATATCACGTGGTAACTCTTTAAAGAGCTCGGGGTAATCATTCAGGATATCGCTCCAGAACTGCACAGTGCGCCCCTGACGTTGCGCGATATCGCGAATCTTGAGCACATACTCCAGGTAGACCTGGTCCAGTCCGCGCTCCTGGCAGGCCTCCTGGCTCTGGCCGTGTCCCACATCAAAGGTCTCGTCACAACCGATGTTGACCACGCGGCTCGCAAAGTGCGGAAGCAGCTCACTAAGGAGTTCTTCCACCAGGGCCAGGCTGCCAGGCTGAACGGGGGCGAGGCTGAAGGGTCCCTCTAGCGTTCCCCAGGGAACGGGGAAGCTCCCGCTCGTTTCGGCCAGGTGCGCGTAGGTTGGATGAATTAGCCAGCGCTTCATATGTCCAAAGGTGTTCTGGTTGGGCACCAGCTCTACAAAGCGCTCGCGGCAATAGGCATCCAGCTCCAGAATCTCTTCGCCTGTCATGGGTGAGGACTTGCCCCACACCTCCTGATGCGCGCGATAGGCAAAGGTATGCTCAGTGTAGAGTTGAAACTGGTTGATCTTCCAGGAGGCCAGGAGATCGATGAGCTGGAACAGCGTCTCCATGGTCGGCACTTTATCGCGGCTGATATCAAGCATCACGCCACGTGCCAGCACATCGGGCCAATCGAGGATCTCCAGGCAGGGCAGGACACGCCCACACTGCTGGAGCAATTGGATCAGCGTACAAACGGCGTAGAAGAGGCCCACGGGCGTCCGCGCCGTAAGCGTGATGGCCTTAGATGTCACCTGGAGCTGGTAGCCCTGCTCGTGGCCCTCCTGCTGCGGATCAAGGACGAGCTGTATGCCAAATTCATCACTCGCCAGGCCTGCTCCAGAGGCACGGATCTCAGCCGTTACAGCCGCCTGGTCGAGCAGGGCATGCTGCAAGCGTTGCGCGATGGGGAAGATAGCCCCGGCCTCGCTGGCGTGCAAAATAATAGAGGTGCGGGCTGGGAGGATGCAAAGATCCTCGTCTCGGCGCACTGAGCGCGGCGCGGGCAGGAAATAAAGGTCTTTGAGGTCGTTCATAGAGAGCGGTTTTCCCTTCCATGCAAATAATCATGAGTGCCTATCTATCAATTAAAAACACCCACCGCTGACTTTGTCAATTGGAAGAGTTCTTTATCCTTGAGGCCTCTTTCGTTTCAAGACAAAGAGGGGGAAGAAGCAAAGAAACGTGTGCCACCCTGCTGGCGAAAGAGGGCTGGGGTCAGGCCAGTGCGCTGGCGAAAGAGCGTGGTAAAGTAGCGGACGTCGGGGTAGCCGCAGGCCTGGGCGATCTCTTTGATCGGCATGCGGGCCTGCCGGTCCAGGAGAAGCTGCGCCGCCATCTCCAGCCGCAACCTGGTGAGATAGTCCATAATCGAGTCGCCCGTGACCTTGCGAAAGAGACGCGCAGTGTGGCGCTCACTGAGATGCACCTGGGCCGCCAGGTCACGCATAGTAATCGGACGGGCATAGTTATCATACAGGTAGCGCTTGATTGTCTGCGTCACGGCCTCCTCTGGACTACGAACCGGCGTGGGAAGCGGCTCACACAAGTCACTCGTATCCACGACGGAGCGCGCAGTATCCAACAGGAGCTTGATGACCAGGCCTTCAACAACCTGGAGATAGCCCGGCTCACGACGCGTGCCCTCCTCAGTCAAGAGTTCGAGCGTGCGCAGCATCGCCGTGGTACGCGCACTAACCACGGATGGTGAGGCGAGATAGGCCCGGAGGAGCTCGTCCACGCCCGAAGCAGGCGCATTGTATGCATCAGCTCGCTCATAGAGCGTATACGACCAGAAATAGATACCCAGCGGGTCCTCCTCGGATGAGATAATCTCATGCGCCACACCGGGTTTCGCGATAAAGACATCGCCTGCCTGGACAGCATAGTCCACTCCAGCGAAGCGGAAGAGACCCTGGCCCTGGAAGGCATAGCAAACCTCAAAGAAGGAATGAGTATGCAGGTAATTCCGCCACCAGCGCGGCCCGATAAATCCCCACCCCACAATCTCACTCTGGAAGCTGCCCAGGCATAACGAGAGCGTGAGATGGCTGAGATCAGTAAAACGATGGCGCGGCGCGAGACTATCCAGAGTAGGCCTCCTCTCTTTAGAGATAACATGTGAACCACAATGAGAGATATCTACCCATCATAGGTGCTCGATTTATCGCGCACAAGGCGATTTATCGCAGGAATACCGAACTACAAGCCTCTTCCCATAACAAGAGACGCTTCATGGCATGCACCACCAGATGGTGGGATTGGTCGTCACCCGGTATTATTGCGATAAATCGCCTTGCGCGCGGTAAACCGGGCGCCTATGGTGTTTGGGTTGCGGGCTGCTATTGCTGAAGAGTCAGCGGATCAATACCCCGCAGGATCATCCCCTGCCCACGTGACTTATGTGTATCGACGGTAGGCGGATCGGCGGGATCACGCATCTGAATCAGGACGGTTGTGCGCGCCTCACTGCTTACATTCACGCCCGAGCCATGAATGGTCAGGTAGCTAAAGAAGAGCACATCCCCAGCCTCGGCGGGACAGGGCTGCGACGCCTCAAGGGGATACTCATCAAACGAGAGGTGCCAGCTCCCCTCGGGATTATGCGGAACCGGACCCAGCTTATGGCTGCCCGGCACCACGCGGACACAGCCCTTCTCCAGCGGCGCGTCATCGAAATGCACAATCGCCGCGATCATGCTATGGTTGGCATGCGGGAAAAAGGGATGATCCTGGTGCAGCGGGAAGGGCGATCCCTTCTCGGGCGGCTTGATAAACATCTTTGTATGATGCAACTGCACATTCTGGCTGCCAATAACATCAGCCGCAACACCTGTAATCCGTTCATCGAGGATCAGACGACCAAACGAGGCCGCGTAAAACTGCACATCATGACAATGCAGGATTTTTGTATCGGTCGCCATGATCGCGTCGCGCGCACTGCCCCAGGTCGCATCGATATTACGCTGGGCTGCCAGCCGATCCGCCAGTTCATGACACTCTTGACGATATGCTGCCGCTTCCTCTCTGGAGAGCAATCCCTTTACCAAAATATAGCCGTTTTCATGGTAGAACGCCAGTTGTTCCTGTGTAAGCATGCCAAATCTCCTTGCCGCATGGCACTCATTACAACGATCAAACTATAGCCATAGTCTAACCTCCAGCCTGACTGAGAACAATCAAGCGCAGGGACAACCTTGTTTGTAAAACGGACATGGATATAGATAGACAAAACGTGGTAACTTCGGTTAGCGTTTGCTACAATAGCCTGTATGGTTGCAAAAACACATTTCTCAGAAGATACTTTGAAAGATATTCTCTCCCGTTACACATTGGGGGAGCTTCTCGCGTTTGAGCCAGTTACCACAGGAACGGTACAGACGAATTACTTTCTTCAGACGACACAGGGTAGATTTGTTTTCCGCTACTATCAGAATCGCTCCCTGGAGTCCGTCTTGTTTGAAAGCGAGCTCATTCGCTACCTGAAGCGCAACAATTATCCCTGCCCGGCTATATTACAAGATAGAAACGGGGAACATGCTGGCATCTATAACGAAAAACCGTATGCCATCTTTGAATTTGCCACAGGCCAGCATCTAGAGCATCCTAACGAGGCACAGAAGAGGCAACTTGTCCAGCAGGTTGCCGAGCTAAACACCATCACCAGGGACTATAAACCACTGCATACACCATATAGGTTGAACTATAATGTAGAGACTTGCTGGGAACTAGCTCAAGAGGCCACTCAAAGGATCAACACTGCTCAAGCCAGAGAAAAACTACAGTGGTTTGAGCATACGCTCGCAGGGCTCCATCTACCGCCATCCCTCCCCAGGGGAGTCTGTCACTGTGATTTCCATTTCTCCAACCTGCTCTTCACAGACGGGAAGTTTAGCGCTTTAATTGACTTTGATGATGCCAACTACACGTTCCTTCTCTATGATCTCGCGGCCTTGATCAATCCTTTCCACGTGTCTTTCGACTGGAACACCTGGCCTCGTTTTCAGGAGGAAGAGAATGTATTCGATTTCAACGAGACAAGGACTATCTTGCAGGAATACACCAGGCATCGAGCTTTGAGCAAGGACGAAAAGTGGCATCTTTTTGATGTGTATAAATTGAGTATCCTCTTTGATGCAATCTGGTATTTCGAGCGCTGGGAGGGAGAGGATTTTTACGAGAGACGCAAAATCGCCTACCTTGATCGTTTAGGAAGAGAGAATTTTATAGCTGGCTCTCTCCTTCCTCAAAGACCAGCCAGAGAGAGTTCTTCATGATCGAGAAATTCCCCACCTCTCAAGGAGAAGAGTATGAGGCCCTTAAGGATGAACGGACCGGAAGACAACGCGAAGCGCTTCACTTTGTCTTCCGGTCCGCTCATCCTTAAGGGCTGTTGTCATGAAGAGTGACCCTCAGCCTCACATCAGTTGTTGAAGTAGTGCTGTTCGAGGTCCGGGAGAAGTTGCGGGTGCATAGGCCGCCATCCCAAGAGTTCCTGGGTCTGTGCACTCGACCTCGGGCGGTCGACCGCCGCCACAGTGCCGAGAAAAGAGCCGAAGTGGGCGTCAGCCTCTTCACGGGAAATGCTGACCACTGGCAGGTTCAGGTGACGACCGATGACACTGGCAATGTCGCGGAATGGCACACCCTCATCGCCGACCCCGTCAAGCCGTGACCCCGCCGGGGCGCTTTCCAATGCCAGGCGGTACAGGCGCGCCGCATCGAGGCGATGGACGGCAGGCCAGCGGTTGGACCCGTCGCCGATGTAGGCAGAGACGCCCTTCGCGCGGGCGATGTTGATCAGCATCGGCACGAAGCCCTTGTCGCCCTCGCCGTGCACGGATGGGCAGAGAGTGACGACCGACGATCGCACTCCAGCCAGTGCGAGCACCGCGTTATCCGATGCCTCCCCGTTTAGGTGAGCGGTGGTCACGAACGGCTTGCCTGTGCCCTCAAGCGCCGCCCCCATCGTCTCGACGGCGCGCAGATCGGTAGTGAGCGCGGCCGCGAAGTCCGAGAGGTCGTGTTGAAACGCCAGGTGAATGACGCCATCCACTGCCGCCGCAGCGGCGCGAAGACTGTCGAGGTCGTCAAGGGTACCACGATGCACCTCGGCTCCAGCTTCCTTCAATGTCGCGGCACCCTTGTCTGAGCGGGTAAGACCGACGACCGTATGACCAACACCGATGAGTTCGCGGACGACGGCGGAACCGATGAAGCCTGCTGCTCCTGTGACGAAAACACGCATAAGAAAGTTCTCCTTCTACTGGTAAGATCAAGCATGAATGTGATAAAATGAGGGTACCTCCACCTACAAAACGGAGGAACCCTCAGGTTTACCTCTCTATAATAACGGAGGAACCCTCACTTTGTCAAGTACCAATCTCCCTGGGAGAAAGGAGGGGCATAAAATGAACGAGCCAACGCCAGCCAACCGCCCAATGCGAGCTGATGCCCAGCGCAACTACGCCAGCCTGCTGAACACGGCGCGAGCCGCAGTTTCCGAGCGCGGCGCTGACATCGTCCTGGAGGACATTGCCAAATCGGCTGGGGTCGCCATCGGAACGCTGTACCGTCACTTCCCCACGCGTCAGGATCTCCTTGAAGCTGTGTTCCTGGATGAGACCAACGAATTGAGGGCGCACGCTGAAGAACTTGCAAGCGCTCCTGTTCCTTTCGATGCCTTGATGAGCTGGCTTCGTCTCCAGATGGACTTCGCGGCTCGAGGGCGGAGCATGGGAGCAGCCATCATGGCTGCCAAGCATGTTCCGGGAACGAGAAGCTATGCTGCGAACAAAGCGATGCACGAGGCGGGAGAAGTCCTCTTGCTCCGCGCCCAGGCTGCAGAACAAATCCGAACGGATGTCCATATGCTCGACGTGATACGACTCGTCTACGGAATCGCCCTGGTGAACGAATATGCGTCCGACCCTGATGGGGCCAACCGCATGCTCGATCTCGTCATCGCCGGAATCAGAACAAAGCCGAGTCGGGACTGAAAGGTTGTGTGTCACCTCTCGGCTAGGAGTCGATCCTCTTGACGACGGCGTCAAAGATAGGTTACGCATATCCGCGTAATTTTTTGACCGACTCTCTAGAAATGACCGCCCGCGCCACCACCAGAACTACTTGGAGGTGTGTAAGTAGCCCTTTTCCGGAACGCGTGAAGATCCAGTAACAGGCACTGCCTCAGGGGCACTAGGAGCTTACTACATCAGTATATCAAGCCCCTTCATCATTTGCGCCTGATCATCGAGCAGGGGCATGAGATCGGGCGTGTTGGGCAGGTCATTGTCGAAGTAGAGCGCTCCACAAGAGGTATCCAGGTAGCTATCGAAGGCACAGCAATTTATCAGGGGTTACCATCAACGATATAAATATGAGCTGGCTGACCTAAAAAGAAAGAGGAATAAGTGAAGCGAGGAGAAAAGCACGCCAGGGCAAGCACAGAGAAGTGCTCTGATTGCGGCACCCCACTCGTCCTCATAGGTCATGGCAGTGAGCAAACGAGTGGCCGGAAGATATGGAGCCATGCTAATGAGCACTGGTCCTGGTACCAGTGCCCTTATTGTGGACTCTACACACGCATAAGCCTCTTCGATGACTGGCCCTTATCGACACTTGATCAGCGCGAGGTAGATATTCATGAGCGCCTGATACCAGACCCATTTGAACCAAGTGAAGAGTACAGCGCGACCTGGCCCGTTATACAACAGTGCCTGGCATGCCAGGGCATATATCAAGTTTCTGCCATACGCACCTGGCAGAGCCAGGAGAGCACACTCGTACCTAAGACAGAAAAAACGCTCCAACGTCTACCAGTCGAAAGCAATTCTCTCCAATTTTCACGACAGAAACCCCTCTGCCATTGTGAGCATATTGAAGAAGGAAGAGGAAACCCTGAACAGGTTTTGGAGGCACTACCGCAGGAATGCATTTTACTTATCCCAGAAAAGCATAAGAGCAAGCGAATGTGGGCCGCGAAGTACCTTATCGAGCAATGTGGAGCCCTTGTCACGACATGGCCATACCCTCTCAAGGTTACAGAAGCTCTAATAGCCCTCCAAACTTATGGACCTGACCCCGATTATCCCCATGAAAGCAACATGTATTTTGCCTGGAGTCCCTCAGCCCAGCAAGGTGCTATCTGGAGTGAGTTCAGATCTCGCCCCGAAAGCATATGGGTCAGGATAGTTTCCCCTTAATCAGAACACCGCTGGAGCTAGAGCAAGTACCCAACCTTTACGCGTAACAAGGTGGGAGCCAGGGAAGTGCCATCTAATTGCTCGACCCCAACAAACTGCATAAAGCGGTAGAAGCGTGGTCCGGCAGATCCTGATACAATCGACGCCACCCCTCCTGGATTCCCTATCGCAGGAGGGAGGCAATCTGTGTCATTATGCTTCGTTGAGCATATCCTGTGAGGCGTTCCACAATCTTACAGCGTTCTCAGGGTCGATGGCATGTGCCGCTACCCCCCTACGAATGCCAGGCTGATGTGGCCCAGCTTCGTTACAATCTTCAAAGTAGCGACCGCTGACACCCTCCACGAGCGGTGAGGCGGCCAGCAAAATAGAGGTCGCCGCGCCTTGCTCAATATTTTTAATCGATACCCCTGTGCTTGCTGGGCCTGACTGTGCGGGGTTCACTGGCGCATCTTTCATGTGGCGTCCAAGATTGGTACTGGCGATTCGACCAGGGTTCAGCGCATTGGCAACGATACCATCACTTGCCCAGCGCCTGGCCGCTTCTACTGCAAACAGAATGTTGGCCGTCTTGGATTGTCCATAAGCAACCCACGTATCATAGGGGCGAGCATGAAAGTCGATGTCATCAAAATCCACCTCGCCATTGATATGACCCACCGAACTGACCGACACAATACGAGCGTGTCCCGTCGCTGCCATCGCGTCATGCAAACCAAGCGCCAGCGCAAAGTGGCCGAGATGGTTCGTGGCGAATTGCATCTCGTGCCCCTGTGCACTGACCTCCCGCTGTGGAATGGCCATGACTCCGGCGTTGTTAACGAGGATATCAAGTGAACCCTCCCAGCCTCTCACAAACGCACGGACCGAAATCAGGTCTGACAAATCGAGCTGCCCGACACGAATATACTGGTTGCCTGTCGTCTGCCTGATGTCTTTGGCTGCCTGTTCACCTGCATCAGTATTACGGACGGCGAGCATCACTTCAGCACCAGCTTGTGCTAGAGCACGAGCCGTTTCCACTCCGATACCGCTTGAGCCACCTGTGACAAGCGCTCGTTTCCCACGGAGATCTATACCTTCAATAACTTCCATCGCGGTTGTTCTCGCACCGAACGGTGTTGTGATTAATTCTGTCATTTGCTTCCCACCTTTATTAGTTATCTTACTGACCTCGACAGAGAGAGGTAAAGAATGAGGAGGGAAAGCCGATAGAAGGAGGAATGGGAGCACCAAGAAAAGCCGATTGGCGAGAAGAAAGACGCAAACGCGCCTGGGTCCTCAAACATGAGGGATGGAAACAAAAAGATATTGCCGTGGCATTGGGAGTGAGCGAAGGAGCCGTGAGCCAATGGATCAAACAAGGAAGAGAAGGGGGAGAAAAAGCCCTCAAAGCGCATCCTGCAAAAGGAGCGACACCTCGCTTGACGGCTGAACAGAAGGCGCACATTCCGACGTTGTTGGCGAAAGGAGCATCAGCCTATGGGTTTGTCGGGGAGGTCTGGAATAGTCGAAGACTAGCCCAAGTGATCAAACGAGAGTTCAAGGTGAGCTATCATCCCGACCATTGTGGTCGCCTTGTCCGCGAGATGGGGTACAGTATCCAAAAACCGGTGGAACGAGCGACACAACGTAATGAGGAGGCAATTGAAGACTGGAAAGAACATGAGTGGCCCGCTCTAAAAAAAAAGCCGCACAAGAAAGGCGAACGATCGTTTTTGTAGACGAATCAGGCTTTTATCTTCTGCCGATGATGGTGAGAACCTACTCCCCGAGAGGACAGACCCCGATAGTGCGTGTCAAGTTGACCCGCGATCATCTCTCGGCAATTGGAGGCATCACCCAAGAAGGGCGAATCTTCATGCAAACACAAGAGCACGCCTATAGAGCCGAAGACGTCGTACGATTTTTACGAGCCTTACTCCGCAAGATCTCAGGCAAGTTGCTCATTATTTGGGATGGCTCGCCAATCCATCGCGCGAATGTGATCAAAACCTTTCTCTCCAGTCCAATAGGGAAACGGGTGCATCTCGAGCGGTTGCCTGGCTATGCTCCTGACCTCAATCCTCAGGAATACGTGTGGAATCTCCTCAAACGCCGCGAACTCAAAAACCTGTGTTGCCAGGATCTCACTCACCTCAACCAAGAGCTTGTGCGTGCCAAAGAGCGCCTGCGTCATCGACGCGATATCCTTCAACGTTGTTTTTCTTATGCACTTGGTGAAGTTTAGTTGTTTATGACGAGGTCAGTAAATTCTTCACAATGCTCTCGTACTCTTGATGCTCAAGAGATGATGCCCTCTTCATGTCCGTAGTATAAAAAACCTCAAGCGCTTGAGGTCAAGACCTTTCAGTATTTCTCTTTATACTAATATTGCTGCTCTTCTATTTGCATTTTTTATAAACTTATGTTATAGTTGCAAAGGTTACTGTAATATAATGTTTTGCTCGTAGTTGGCTCCTATATATACCAGGAAAGGTCCTGGTGCTTCCATAGTCGTATAACATATTCTCCTATCCACATGCTAGAGGGTTTGCATGTTCACTAGCAGGGCACGTGGGACGGGAGAAGGTTGGTAAGGATGGGATGGAGAGGGGTTTCCACAATGAGACAACTACTACGTTTGCCACAATCACTACTACTAAGCAGCCCAATCTTCCTCGTGGGTGCAGTCCATGCCGCTCGATAACCGGAAGGCGGCTCACATCCAGCAGATGGTAAATAAAAGCTTCACCGGGCGCCAGCGTAATATTGTGCTGGTCACCAATACTGCTGGCAACTACAGCTATAGCGCGATGGCGGTCGTCTTCCGACCCGACCTGGCCGTCGATCCACAAATACCCAATCAAAGCGGGATGCCACCACATGCGCAAGCGGAACTCGTGCTGATCGCGCCCCTGGGCACCAATCTGACCGGTGTCGTCTTCATCGCCGACCGCGACCACAGCAGCCGTGCAGGCTGCGCCCAAGTACGAGATTATCACCAGCGTTCCCGCCGGCATCATCCCAGGCGGCACGCATCTACGTGTCTACCTGCGCCGCTTCAGATAGAGTTGTGGGTGTGTTGGAGGCGCCTCGCCTCCAACGCACCTTGACCCGGTAGGGCACCCGATAAAGAGTACAAACGGCGAGCCATTCTGTGGGCAAACAAATGACACCTCCAACACACCTATAACCCCGGTGAACCACGCAGTGACGAGAAGTCTACGCGACCTGAATGTATATAAAGAAAGGATCAATGCTATGAAAAATAAACAACAGCTTGATATACATATGCACAACTCCTTTCACGAGGCGGACGCGATCCCGCCCACAAGTACGCGCCCCACACTGGAGCCTGATGCCTACCCCGGCAATCCCTATAGCGTCCGCAATATGTCCTCTCTGGCCCATGACCCCATTCAACCTCAGTTCGACAGCGAGCTTCCCACGCACCAGGACCTGGGCTTTGCCGACCAGCTAGAAATGGAGCTCTGGCTGGGCCTGGAGATAACCCCATCACTGCCAGCGACGCCTCCCCCGCTAGCGAAGGATGAGCGCCCAGGCGACCTGGCCCCTCAGGCCGAGGAGATGCTAGATGAGCAGCTACGCAATGAGGATATTGGGGAGAAGATATATCCCGAGGTATTCATGGATCAATCCAACATCAATAGCCATCGCAGTCGTGACCTGACCCTCCAGGCCCAGGGACTCGCAGACGACCAACTCTGGCAAGAAGAACAATGGGAGGACGGCGAGCAGGAGCCAAACGCATGAACCAGCACCCACATCAGCTAGGTGCGCGGTTTACAAGCACCGCTGCCTCTCAACAACCGATCACTATCACAGAGGCGCGTATCATTGAACGCCTGGCAGACGCCAGCGTAGGTGCCGGGCATGCCGTGCGCGTGACCGTCATCCAGGGCGGGCGCTCCAAAAAACGGCTTCGTCTATGACCAGGCAGCGCTGCGACAGATCGCGGCGCTGCTGGAAGACACGCACGCCTACGCCGATCACTCGCGCTCGGAGGCCGATCTCCAGACGCGCAGTGTCCGCGATGTCGTGGGCTTCTACCACGATGCGGAGTATATCGCGGACCCGACAGGACAGCCAGGACATGTCGAAGCCACCCTGCACATCTTCGAGGCCGCCAACTGGCTCTGGACACTGATCAACGAGGCCTGTACCCTGGGCCGCCCCGAGCTGATCGGTCTCTCGGTCGACCTCTTCGGTGCCTGGCAGGTCAACGAAGCCACGGGCGCGAAAGAGATCAGCGCCATTCACACCCTCAACTCCTGCGATGTCGTTACTCGACCCAGCGCGGGCGGCGCCTTCCGCCGCATTCTCCACGCCGAGTCGTCACTATCGTCACTACCAGAAGGAGAACATCCTATGGCAGAGCAGCACAACACGCAGACCTCCGAAATCACCTCCTCACCTTCTATTACTCCGATAGATGCGCCCATTACCAGCATCCCTGCTATCGCCACCCAGGAGATCGACCGCCTGCGGGAGGAACTGCAACGCCAGCGTTGCGAGCTGCTGTTGGAGCGCCGCCTGAGCGAGAGCATCCTGCCCGAGCCAGTCAAGTCCCAGGTGCGAGGTCGCTTCCAGCAACGCCTCTTCGAGGAGCAAGAGCTGGAGCACGAACTCTCCGCCGCGCTCACCATGATGGCCCAGTTGACGCGCGACGGTCTCGTGCGCGGTCACGGCTATGAGAAGGCTAGCATTAAGGGCATGGTAAGCGAGGCCGAAAAGGTTCAGGCCTCCTTCGACGCCATGTTTGACCTGGAGATCGACACGGGCCGCCTGGGCAATGTGCGCGGCTTCACCAGTATCCGCGAGGCCTATACCCGCGTGACGGGCGATTCCAGTCTCCAGGGCGGCATCAGTGGCTCCAGCCAGCTTGGGCAGCTTCCTATGTCTCCTTTCGGTCCCACGGGCTTCATTAGCGAGGCCGATGTCACCACGGCCAGCTTCTCCTACCTGCTGGGATCAAGCATGAACAAGCGCCTGCTCAAAGACTACCAGGCCTGGCCCGCCGAGTGGATGAAGTTCGTCTCCATTGCCCCCATTCGCGACTTTAAGCAGCAGAGTCGCGTGCGCATGGGTGCCTTTGGTAGCCTCGCCATCGTGCCCGAGGATAGCCCCTACCAGAGCATCACGCTGGGCGATAGCGCCGCCACCTACGTAGCACAGAAGCGCGGCAATCTCGTGCCCATCTCGCGTGAGGCCATCATCAACGACGATCTGCACGCCATTAAGCAGATTCCTGGCAAGCTGGCCGTGGCCGCCGCCTATACCCTGGCCGAGTTCGTCTATGGCTTCCTCGCCAACAATCCCAGCATCTACGATGGGCAACCCCTCTTTACCACGGGCGCGCCCCACAACAACCTGGGAGCGCAGGCCCTCTCAACGGCCGCGTTACAGCTTGGCGTCACCGCTATGCGCGAGCAGACCAACTTCGCGGGCAAGCGCATCGGCCTGCGCCCACGCTACCTGATCGTGCCACCCGAGCTAGAGTGGACCTCGATGGTCGTGACCAAGTCAGCCGGAATCCCCGGCTCACCCAATAACGACATCAACCCCATGCTCGGCTACGTCCAGCCTATCGTCTCGCCCCAGCTGACCAGTTCTACGCAGTGGTTCCTGGCAGCCGACCCACGCGAGATCGACACCATCGAGGTCGGCTTCGTTGGTGGGCAGGTCAACCCCGCCCTCTTCATCCAGGACCAGCCCATGCTCGGCCTCAACTTTACACAGGATGTCCTGACGTTTAAAGTGCGTCACGAATACGGAGCAGCGACCGTGGATTTCCGTGGTCTCTACAGGGGCGTCTAGAGCCTTCTTGTAGGGTCCATGCTTGCATGGACTCGCCCGGCCCGCAGGACGACTCCCGGGTGCGGGGAAAGTCGCTTCGCTCGGAGTCCAAGCTAGCTTGAACCCTACAAGCTCTCCTAAAGGAGCCTTAGACATGAGTGGATTTACTAATAACGACGGCTCTGGTCTGGTTGGCGCGCTCAATCCGCAGGGGATCGGGCAGGCTCTGCGCGTCGACGCAGGCGGGAACCTTCTTGTCACGGGCGGAACACTCCAGAACGCCCTACTCAACGGCAAGAGTTTTAGTGCCACCACGGGCAAGCAAACGGCCAGCAGCGCAGCGGTCGTGGCCTGCTCACTCTACAACAATACCAGTGCCAACGTCCTGCTCTACTCGATTGCCTGCCTCTCGGGCAGCACACGAACGCACCAGCTCACACGCGGCAGTAGCAACCTCTCCCTGGGCAGTAACGCACTCGTCAGCAATGCCAGCCTGGGCGGGAACAGCTCGCTCCTGCCCGCTGGCAACTTGACCTATGCCAATAGTAACCAGACGATCAGTGGCACGGCGCTCGACGCCTTCAGTGCTCCGGCAGGCCAGCTCATCGAGGTCCTGGGCAACGGCTCCTTGCTCCTGCTGCCAGCCAGCACCAGCAACAGCCTCACGCTCTACCTCGACCTCGCCGCCGCCGGAGACTGGAAAATCACCTATAAATGGCTTGAAATATAAGTGTATTGGCGGACGGGCTGCGCCCGTCCGCCAATACACCTGATCCGTGAGCCACGTAATGATGCAAAGTTAATGTGTTAAAGAACATAAGAAGGAGCAAGCATCATGATGAACATTATGGAAATCAACTTTGGTCGCTATAGCGGCACGCAGACCTGCCCCATTGGCACCTATGTCAACATGCGTACCTTCGCCTATTACCAGCAGGCTAGCGATGGGACGCTTCCCCTGGCGGGCACGTGGCACCTGGTCAGCACAAATGCTACCCTGACCGCCACGGTCATCGCCAGCACCATCAACACTGTTCTGGGAACAACCTATACCGCTGGCAACTTCCATAGCTACAGTGCAGGCAGCGATGCCCTCCCCGCCAGCCAGCTCGGCCAGGCCTGCAACGACGCGTAGGGCCTCCTACCGGGCGGGGCAACCTCAAGCATAGGCGCCAGATTTATCGCGCGCAAGGCGATTTATCGCAGTGATACAGAATAGCAAGCGTTTCCCATATTACGATATCCCATAGCAAGCAACGACAGGGCATAGAGCGGATTACCACTCGGTACTCGGGCGATAAATCGCCTTGCACGCGATAAATCGGGTGCCTATGAGTTTAAAGACAGATATGGGTTTAAAGACAGATAGGAGGAGGACAGCATGGTGCAGATCATCAAGCGTGGCTTCATCGCCAGCTTTAACCCAGCAACCTATACTTGCTCGGTCTACCTCATGGAGGCGCAAACCGTCACGCTTGATAACGTACCGGTCGCGCTCCACGTGGACAATACAAGTATGCTGACCGGGGCTTACTGCGCCATCCTCTTCTTCGATGAGCATAATCTCAATGACGCCGTCGTCATCGCGGCCTATGCCAGTCCCACCAGTGGCAGCGTCCCGGCCTATAAACCGGGACGCGTCGCCTTCATTCCTAAATACAAAATCTACGACGCCAGCCTTCCCATCGGCGCGACAACCGTCACGGCGGCGGGCGTCAGCAACATTCCCGGCGCGGCCAACGCCGTGCTCTGTAATATTGCCTACATCTGTTCCAGTAGCGCAAGCGCGACCCTGAGCATTGGCCCCACGGGCGCGCCCACCTGTACTATGAACGTCCAGGCGACAAATAAGGAGATCGACATGAGCTGTACCGTGCCCCTCAGCGGCGGACAGTTCGTGTTGAACGCCAGCATCGCCAGTTACGCCACAGTCTACATCTATGGCTACATCATGTAGTGCGCCCGTAGGGTCCATGCTGGCATGGACTGCGAGCGAAGCGACCTTGCCGCGGATGGGTATCGGCCTGCGGGCCTCGGAGTCCATGCCAGCATGGACCCTACAATGTGTTGGATGTACAGCAAAAATAAAAAGAAAGGACACAACACCATGCCAGAGCAGAAACCGGGCCGCAACCCCAAGAAAAATACCCCGCAATTCACCCTGCGCTACTGGATCGAGCGGATAGAGCAACAGGTCAACGCTCTGCTTGATGGCGTCGACCTGGACGAGCTTAACGGCAAACAACGCCTGGAGCTGGCGATCAAGTACATTGGCCTACTCCAGCGCTACTACCTCATCGAGCAGGGGCAAGAGCAGGCCCAGAACTCAGACGACGAGACCTATGTCCAGCAGAAGATCATCGATTTGGCGGAATGGATGCGCACACCACCCTCACATCGTGACAAAACGTTCGAAGATGAACAGGAGGAATAAAAAAGCCTATTACTATAGTACTCATTGATTTACGCATATCCTGATGCATGTTAACATGAGGCATGCTTCAAAGGTTTTTGGTAGTGTGGTATTCGGAGTAGGAGCGTAGCAATGATTGCCCTCGTACAAGACAATAACGACCTGGCCTATGTGCTCGAAAAGTTTCTCGAAATGGAGCACATAGACGCCACCAGTTTCCCTAGCATGCTTCATTTTAACCTTCAGCGTTCACAAGGCTACGAGATGCTTGTAGTAAGTAGCGATAGTATTATAAAAGTGGGGCTGCCCCTGGAGATGCTCCTGGGCAGCCCCATCCCAACCATTGTTACCACCGCCTACGATGAGGTGGCCGACTGGTGCAGCGAGCACGACATCTCCTGTCTGCTGCTCCCCTTCACGCTGCACCGCTTTCTCAAATTTCTGCACCACAGCCAGGCCCAGGCCCTACAAGCCTGATTGCCAGAGACACCCGGCTCGCTATCCCACCCACCCGGCACCTCTTGACCATATAAAAATTTATAATCCGAAACACATTAGAACATATATAACTATCAATACTGGGAATGAAGAGATTCTGTCTTTCATAGGCGCCACGTTTACGGCGCGCAAGGCGATTTATCGCCTGAATACCGGGTTGCAACGAACCATATCATCCGGTGGCGCATCCTATAGGGCTTCTCTTCATCCGAGGGCAAGGCATAAGCGTATGGTATACATACCTGTTACGCCGTATTCCTGCGATAAATCCCCCATTCGGGGGCGCGGCTGGCACCTATATTTTGCTGGCTCGTGAGGCCAGGCGCCTCTGGCGGCTCACTTCGTAGAGGCAGATGGAGGTGGCGCAGGCCACGTTCAGTGAGGAGGCAGAGCCTACAAGGGGGATTTGCACAACCGCGTCGCACAATTCCTTATAGGCCACGCTCATGCCCCAGGTTTCATTTCCGACGACGAGGACCGTTGGCACAGTAAAATCATGCTGCGAGATTTCCAACTCGGCTTTCTCGTCGGTGCCAATAATCTGTAAGGCGCCAAGCTTCTTTTTCGCGCTTTGCAGCCAGGGTTCAATATCTCTCTGCGAGGGCAGCCTGACCGTTGGCAAGGCAAAGAAGGAACCGGTGCTCGCACTAATCGTTTCAGGATCGTAAAGGTCGACGGCATGACCGGTGAGAATCAAGCCATGGGCCTCAAGCGCGTCACATGAGCGAATGATCGTTCCCAGATTGCCAGGGCTGGCTGGTCGGTCAAAGACCACTACAAGTAGATTCTGAGTCAGGGGAATGCGTGCCAGGTCGTCCTCGGGCATGGCAACCAGCGCCAGCAGCTCTGAACTCTCGGCTTTATTGCTCAATTTCTCTAGCAAGTGCAGGGGAACTTCAAAATGCGTCTGCGCCTGTGAGCGCGCTAAAATACCCTTCGCCCAGTCCGAGAGCTGCTTTTCGCGCGAATACACGAAGGCATTGATTGTCCAATGGTGCGCAAGCGCCTGGTTGATAGGTCGCACGCCCTCAATAAAGAACTCTTTGTGGCGGAGCCGTTTCTCCCGTTTCCTACGGAGTGTTTCGATGTATTGAAATTGGTTATTCTCTGAATAAATCTTGACTATGTTCGGTCTCTTCACGTCTACTATCCCTCTATCCCAGATTATCCACCAGATGCAGGTGGATACTTTTTCCGTATCTTACCCGGTTTTTATGGATTGGGCAAACTTTTACGGCATAGCGAAAAGAGGGAAGGTGCGAATGAAGATCCTCCGCACCTTCCCTCTTTGCTTTTCGCCAACACGAGCTACGCTGACTTGCCCTTTCCAAGCAGACCACCGAGCGCGGCCAGACCGATACCCAGGCCTATTTGCACGATGAGAGTGATCGCTATACCCACACCTAAACTAGATAGGTAGTTTCCTACCTCACCAATGCGCGTAATCACTCCCCAGATAGAGGCTACACTGATAATTAACACTATAAAATAGACCACAAAGAAACAGAGGCTCGCCAGCAAACCTGCCAGGGTGGCGGCTGTCACATTTCGCGCCTGGCGAGCGGCGAATAGACCTGCAAGGAAATAGATCACCCAGTAAACCAGGGTGAAGATAATAGTCGGTATATAGGAAAGGGCTTCAATGGAGCTTTGGGAATATTCAGCACCCATCAAAACCTGAATGAACATACGGCCCACACCGGCATCGATAAGATTAGCAACCACCAGTATCGCGCCGAAGATCAGCCCATATTTCAAAACGGCGGCCCTTGTGGTTTGTGGTCGCGCGGGCTGAGGCGGATAGCCAGGAGAAGGATAGCCAACAAGTGGCGTACCAGGCTGACTGGGATAGCCTGCATAATTGGGCTGCCCAGGCGCTGGCGGATACGCCTGGGGCTGCCCCGGCTGCTGGGGGGCTGGTGGGAATGATCCGGGATAATTCGCTGGGCCGGGGGATGGTGGTTGTTGCACGATATTACTCCTTATCTCTTACAAACCGGGGGCGGGAAAACCTCCTGTATCATGGTCATGAGCGGCTTACACAAGCCAGTATAGCACCTTTTACAGGAGCGAGTATGATATATTCCACTTTTTATCGTAGAGCGTCAGGCAGTCTATCTCGTCGTGTCATATCACATCGCCAGGTCATTTTATAACAAGTGGGAGGCGGGGCTGATAGCCCCGCCTCCCACGCCCTCTTGCTTTATGGCAAAGTGCTCAGGTAAATCAGGCTACCGGAAACACCCGAGCAACGGTCTGGGGATCGGGCATTATTGTGGGCTGAGTATCGGGCGTTGTTGAAGGTGTGGCCTGGCCTTTGCTCGTTATGATCTTCATCTCAATGGCGAGCATATACTTTCCATTGGGCGACCAGAACAGCTGAGAAATTTGCACTGCACCCTCTTTGTAGACATGCACGACCTTGCCGCTATTAGCAGCTACAACCGTGACATTGCTTTCATAGCTATTCTTACCCAGTTGCGTAGAGCCATTATAGGCTACTTGCTGACCATCAGGTGACCACGTTACTAGGTAGGCGCCAGAATAACTGGTGACCATTTTATTGGCCTCCACATTCCACACTTGAATGAGCGCAGGAGCATTCATCGCATATTTGTTGAAGGCCAGATTATGCGTTTTGGGCTGGAAGGCAAGCGAGCCAGGGTTACCACCGCCATTCTGTTTGAAGACAAGCGCACGGCTAGAGAGCTTCCAGGCCCAGATAAAATTTGAGCTTGTGGGATCGCCACCTTGCGTATTGAAAACAGTCGTGGCCAGGTACTGACTATCTGAGGACCAGGCCAGGCCCTCTCCATTGTAGCCACTATCCCACTTCAGCGTGTAGTCAAGCGTAGCGGTCTGTGCATTCACAACCTGAATGTAGCCGTAGGGTCCCGCGCTCACGTTTAACGCGATGGATTTACCATCAGGCGACCAGGCAGCAGCCCTAAAGCCCAGGCCACCGCTGGTGGGGAACAGAGTCGAGTAATGCGAGCCGCCAACTAGTGAGCTCATAGCCCCTGGAGTTGTCGTGCGTGCCAACGATGTCGTATACGAGCGCACCACCGTACCCGATTGACTGTTGGCGATACGCAAGGCCTGATTCGTCGCAATCGCGAGCGACTGGCTATCTGGCGACCAGGACACGCCATAAGCCCACTCACCCTCCCCAGGAAGCTTGATTGCCTGGAGCGTCTTACCAGTTGTCGCTGACCAAATCTTTACACCATCATCAGTGGTGGAGGCAATCCTCTGGCTATCGTTTGACCAGGCCACACTCTGGAAACCCATCTGGTCACCTGGAATGGTTACAGCATTGTTGCCAGTAGGCTGCGGTGTAGGCGACGGCTTTGGCGTTGGGCTAGCTACCGCTTTAGGATTGTTTGAGCCAGAGGCACCCAGTTGGGCGAAACGGCTCTGCGCGACAAAGAAGCCGCCGACCAGGACGGCCAGGATAATGACGGCGACCAGGAGGCTCAGAGAGCGCTCGTAGCGCCTAAGACCAGTTTTTTTATCGTCCATGATGTTTTTTCTATTTCCTCGCTGTATGCGTTGTGCCTGAAACAGCGCTTGCTCCTGCGGAGCTGGCAGAGGCCTGAGAGGCGGACGCGACGCGACGCCGATCTTTTCTATCAATCCGCGCTGCTCCACCAGGCGCTCTTCCACCCGCTGCAACACCTGCTGATAGCGTGTAAACTCTGGATCATATACACGCTGTAGATCCTGCACCAGGCGTACATCCACGTCCTCAGACTGCTGTCCAGGCAGATATTCTTGACCCATGGTCAATATCTCTTCAATTGACTCATCTACGCGCTGAGGGGAGAAAGGCTCATTGTGTTCATTCATGCTATGTGTTCCTCCTACTCATTTTCGTAGACTTTGCGTAATAATTTGACTGCGCGTGAGAGCATGACACGGACCGAACCCTCACTCTTCTGCACAATAGTCGCGATTTCAGCGCTGCGCAGGCCATGAGCAAAACGTAGGCGTACCAGTTCCTGTTGCAGAGCGGGCAAACGCTTAATATGCTCCTGAAGGCGTGTCGCCTCCTCTTTACGAAGCAGCACGACTTCAGGCGTCACATAGTCCTGCTCATATTCCTCCTCTGGCACGAATTCCAGGGAGACGCCCTGCCGGCGCTTGAGCTTGCGATGATGATCCGTCACCTTGTTGCGCGCCACGCACCAGAGCCAGGCCTCCTGTTCCTTCGTGCCCAGGCCTTCAAAGCCTGAGCGCTCCAGAGCCGCCAGAAAAACGTCGAGGAGCAGGTCCTCCGCATCCTCCAGCGAGCGCAGATGCCGGTACAGATAAGCCAGGAGCGCTGGCGAGTATTGCCGATAGACCGCGGTCAAATAGGCCTTATCATTTAGCGAGGGAGTGTGCTCTTGCCGCATATATTCCCCTGCATTCTTATTCCGAAATCCAACGTCACTGTCGTGACTAGCGCTTCGCGCTCAGGGTTTCGGATAAGAAGTACTTTATGTATTTTTGAGATCTCGCAGAACACATCGTTTAGGTGCAATTTTTGTTACAACAGCTTTTCAGGCAATCCACAAGGGGGATATTTGGGGGAGACTCGCCACTGCGTGGCTCGCCGAGTATAAGAGCTGGGATGAAGTTCAAGAGGTGGCCAATGATACCACAAGTTACACCCTCAAACGGAGCGATGAGAGCGCATTTCCTATCGAAAAAGGGCTTATTAACGGTGAGCTCTGGAGGGTTATAGAGGATAAGTTAGAAGAGCGCTTGCGTCCGCGCATGCTTGAGCGCTATGAGCGCGGCGAGACGCTTAATTTCGGCGACCTCCTTCTCGATACCCGTGGCATAAAACGCAATGGCTATACCAATGCCTGGCACGAGATCGCCAATGCGCGCTTCGAGGGACAGCGGATCTCATTGCAAATTGGCAACGAGTGGGAAAGGTTGCCGGGGAAGATTCCCCTGGCACGGCTCTGCGTCGAGATGATTCAACATGCCAGGAGTGGAGGTATAATAGGCAGGCGTTAAGCAGTATAAATAGAGAAGGAAGAGCAACATGCCCACGATTGAGATATTTCTCCATGAGGAGCAACCAATTGATCCTCACGCAGTGCGCGAGCTTTACACTAGCGTCGAGTGGTGGCCTGAACGGACCGAAGAGCAGATCGCCCAGGTCCTTGCCAACGATGTCGCGGTCGGCGCCTGGGATGGCGAGCGCCTGGTTGGCTTCGCGCGCGTCATTTCTGATCATACCTTCCATGTCTATATCGAGGATGTAATGATCCACCCCACCTACCAGCGGCGAGGCATCGGCCAGCTCTTGGTATCCCGCTTGCTAGAGGCACTCCCCGATATCAAGACCATCACGCTCTTTTGTCAGGAGAAGCTTCTCCCTTTTTATGAATTACAAGGGTTTCGTGCCTTCCCCTCCCAGGTCGTTATGCACCGCATATCCACAATTAAGTCTGAAATTTGACCGCTTTCACAACGCATATATAGTGGTGTTATAGGATTGCTCATGCAAGGCATCTATTAACTCTACAGCTATACAATTACCAGGAGAACGCGTATGAAGCCTGGAGATCCACCCGAAGGGGCATTGTCCGAGTCCTCAATATGGATGAAAATTCGCCATCCACATATTACTCTGGTGGGGAACTATGGCCTGGTGCTGGTCTTCATCGTGCTCTCAATTAGCATTATCGCTGGGAGCGCCAATCATTTCTGGGTGATCGCGCTCAGCGTCCTTCTGACGTCAATAACGCTCCTGCTGGCGCTGTGGGCCTCTGGCTCGGGCCAACGCACGATGTATTTTGGTCTGGGCGCGCTAACTATCAGCGTTGCCACAGTCTTTGTACAGGCTATCATTCGCGGGGAGCAGTATCTCTGGCTGCCGGAGACAATAGATATGCTCTTGATCATGATTACGCCTATCGTGATCGCGCGCCACCTCTTTTTGCGCCACATTATCAACATGCAAACGCTGCTGGGGGCACTCTGCATCTATCTCCTAATCGGGCTGTTCTTCGGCTGTCTCTATACAGTCTTTGATTTCCTCATTCCCGTATCGGTCTTTACCACAATCGTGAAACCGACTATCAGCGACTACCTCTATTTCAGCTTTGTCACCCTTACCACGCTGGGCTATGGAGACCTCGCTCCCGAGGGCGGCTTCGCCCGCTCCCTGGTCGTCATCGAGGCCCTCTCCGGCCAGCTCTACCTCGTCACAGTCATCGCCCTGCTCATCAGCTATATCAGCGGCAAACAATCAGACAAACATCCGTGACTTAAATCTAATTTGGAGAGACTCATGATGGTGTGGACAGTTTCACCCTGCCCTATTTGACTAAAAGCGGACAAGCTCGCATGAGATATCGTGAGTGCCAGCCGCGCGACGATAGCCGAGACGCATCATATGCCCAACAAGGAGAAGCCAGAGGAGTTCAACGCCCTCATTCTGGATTTTCTGGGAAGGCTGTGAAGCCTTCCTTCTGGCTTACGATGCGACGATGGAGAAAGCCTTTACAGACCCCCGCTTGCTATGGTAGCATTGCGCTTACTGAAGATTATCTATCTTCGGTAAATACAATAGGGAAATTTATCGGATGGGTTGGGACGTAGGAACTTGATTGCCTCCCCTGGTGTCAGACATCGAAGCGATGCGGCAGTTTTTTACGGTCGTAAAAGGGGCGCGATTGAAGTTTGAACAGCATACTGCGTTTCGGCAATAGCTGATGTTCGCCGGTAATTTTTCACAATAATGTAATGGGCCAGCACCCCTTGACTTTGTTCCGTGTGCTGCGATTAAAAAAATTCAGGGGGTTGCTGTATGTCGTTGACAAAACGCACAGGTCTTCCTACATTACGAGGGCGCGAGGCTCTCGTCATCGCCTTCCTCATTGACTCGCTCGGAACCGGGCTTTACCTACCCTTCTCACTCCTTTACTTTCAAAAGATCGCGGGACTTCCCCTGCCAGCCATTGGCGTGACGCTGACCATCGCGACCTTCCTGACCATGCCGATAACGCCGGTCACGGGCACCCTGGCGGATCGCTGGGGGGCGAAGCGAGTGCTCGTGATCAGCCAGTTGCTTCAAGCGGTCGGCATCCTGGGCTATCTCTTCGTCCACGATATCCCGCTGCTCTTCGTCACGGCCTTTCTGGAAACGATTGGCAACCGGATCTTCTTTGCCTCAGCCTCCGCGCTACAGGTCGAGGTCGCGGAGGCCGACGAGCGAGATCGCTGGTTCGCTTTCATAGGTGCGATTCGTAGCCTGGGCCAGATGATGGGCGGGCTGCTGGCTGGCTTCATTATCTCGTTCGGAGGAGATAATGGCTATCGGGCGGTCATCCTGGCGAATGCGCTCAGTTTCCTGCTGATGGCCCTGCTGCTGCGCTGGCACAGGTCCGGCACACGCGCACAGCCAACCGAACAGCTAGCGAACGCGGACGAGGCCAACCTGGTCGGCTACCGGGCTGTGCTCGCGGATCGCCCGTACATCGTGTTTGTGGCGTGCAACGTCGTCTTCGCGCTCTGCGCTATTCTCCTGTCCATCGGCCTTCCCATCTACGCGACAGAGGCGCTGCACGTCTCGTCCGCGATTGTGGGAGCCTTGTTCACCTGCGGCAGCCTGCTGGTGATCTGCACCCAGACCTTGATAATGCAGATTCTGGGAGCCTATCGCCGCACCCGTTCGCTGATCGTGGCCTGCCTGATCGCGGTGGCAGGCTGCCTCCTGCTTGCACTGGCCTTGCGTATCTCCGGCTCCCTGCTCATCCCCTATCTCTTCGGAGCAGTGATCGTCTATACCGTGGCCGGGCTGATCTCAGGCCCTATTGTGGGTGCTATCGCGGCGGCTAGCAGTCGGCCACAGGTACAGGGACGCTATATGGCGCTTATGGAGCTTTCGTGGAATCTGGCCGGAGCCATCGGGCCTATCGCGTTCACCGCGCTCTACGCCCTCGGTCCCGCCTGGCCGTGGGTGCTTCTCGTCGGCCCCTTGTTGATCGTGGCCGTGGTCATCCACCAACTCGAAGCCCATCTCGTACCACAGGCCATCTATGCTCGCGCACCCGTCCTGGCAGAAGAGGAAGATGAGGTCCGAAGCTAGGCAACCAGCGCTTCCATGAACATATTGCTTAAAAAACTGCTCCCATACACCCTTGACAGTTAGCGATATATCGTTTATGCTTCGAATAAAGATAACGATATATCGCATTGTATGATAGCGGTAAAAATGAAAGGGGGGAAGAGGCATGAATCCTGCTACCGTCCTCGACTTCGTGAGCTTGTTCTTCGCCGGTATCTTAGCTGGCGCACTTTTCATCATTGACTACGGTGTAGGGCACGCAGTCGCCGCCATTCTGGACGAACAGTCGCAGATCCAGGTACGCCAAACCCTGATACGAAGCCTGCGTATATTGATGCCTGCCATATTTATTCTGACGATCCTCCTGGGAGTTGCCATAACAGTTCTAGATGGGTTCGATCAGGGCTTTACTTTCCGCTTAGCAGGACTGCTTGTTGTGCTCGTCAGCTTCTTGCTCGCGCTCATCGGCACGGCCCCCATCAACGCAGCCGTGCTCACCTGGCAGCCTGCTGCGCCGCCGAAGAATTGGCGGACGCTGGTCAGTCGGTGGCAGCGATTCGATAGGGCTCGTACATGGGTAGCGATCATGGCATTTGCGCTCTTCTTAACGGCCACGGCACTCAAGCTGACCGTTCATTGACCTTTGAGAATGCGGCCTCAAAGGATATATCGTTAATAACGGAAAGGAAAACACTCTATTGGAAAAAGACATAACCATTATCGGTGCGGGCCTTGGTGGTCTCACCCTCGCTAGCGTGCTGCATAGGCACGATATTGACGCCACGATTTACGAGCTTGAAGCGTCGGCGACGGCCCGTCATCAGGGGAGCGTCCTGGACATGCACGAAGAATCGGGTCAGCTTGCCTTACGGAAGGCTGGGCTTTTTGAGGCTTTTAGAGAGATTGTCATTCAAAGTGGCGATGACATGCGTATTCTTGACAAGACCGGGACCGTTCGCTGGCGAGGGTGCCAATCTCGCCATGCTTGACGGTGCAGAGTTGGCAGAAGCCATTCTTGCTCATCCAGACGACATAGAAACAGCGCTCGCACTCTATGAAGAAGCGTCATTTCCTCGCAGCGAAGCCGCCGCCGCTGCATCCGCCAGCAATCTCATCCTCAGCTTCCGCTCTGATGCGCCTCAAGGCATGCTCGATCTCATGGCTCATTATGCCCGCCAGGAAGGTTAGTTTCCACGAGCATAGCCAATGAGGCAAGAAAGCAAGGTCGGAGAAGTTTTTTCCTCTACGCACCGCCCGATCCGGGACAGGCTCCCCGTCACCTGGATACGGTGGACCCATTCTGGAATCTTTTGGACCTCACTCCCGACGGGCGTAGGACCGACTAGTATCCAGAGGGCCGCGCGTGCTTTAGCAGCGCATGACGTTTCGTTCGAGTGGCAGATTGCCTGACTCTTTTCTAAAACCCCATAAGTACTATCATACATATAGAGGGAGCAGGCTCTTTGCCGCTTCACTTAGCCGCCAACGATCTTCTTTGCCTGTGTATAGAAGGTCTGGGTTCCATCAGAGACTGAACGTTTCCCCCCAGCAATATCGTGGGCAATGCTCTTCAAGAGGTCTGCAACCTGACCCCCACCTGGCGGGTCAAGCACAGCTTTCACGCTAGTTTTATTCTCACTGTTAGACAAACGGAAGACATACTCTGCGATTGTCTGCTGAACAGTTGAGAGTTGAGGTTTGAGCAAATTGGTGGCTTTAGTAGACCCCGGAATACCACGCTCTATACCAAGGGCCTTTACAGCACTCACATCATTGAGAATGAAGTTCGTATATTTGATCGCCGCTTGTGAATACTTCGTCGTCGCAGATATGCTTAATAAGAGAGAGGGCTTGAGGTATAGGCCCGGGCTTGCCCCATTTCCTCCTGTTGGCGGCTCAATCATCCCCAATTTCCGCGTCGGCGAAACAGCGTGTGCTCCATTCTGGTAGGCCTCGAACAAATTCGAGTGGGTAATGAGAAATACCGTTTTCCCTTTAATCATACTGGAATCACTCGGTGTGCCGGAGGAATCAAATCCTTTCTGAATGCTATAGGGGAGGCAGCCACGAGCATCACGTAGTTTACTCCAGTAGTTATACCAATCGCCCACATCCTCCTGACGAAAATTGATATGCCCTTCGCGAGTATAGAGCTCTTTGCCTCGTTGGCGCACCCACAATTCAAAGTTGGTGAGTTCTCCACTGCCATCCAATGTTCCATACACCGAACCTCCCAATCCCTTCGTCAGCTCAGTCGTATAGGCCGAAAAGTCATCCCAGTTCATATTTTCTGGTGGCTGGCCTATTCCAGATTTGTTGACGGCTTCTGTATCATAGAAAAGACTCGGATAGTTTCCACCTAAAGGGATGCCATACACCGTGTTATTGACTTTACTGCTGCTAAGCAAGAGTGGATCGAAGTCCGATAGGTCGATAGACTGGTTATAGATGATCTCGGTCAGATCCAGGAGCCGCTTTTGCCTGACATATTGCGCGATATAGCGCATATCCATCTGAATCAGGTCAGGTGTATTCCCACGGGCGATGAGTTCATTCAGCTTGTTCCAGTAGACATCAAAACCATAATACTCTGAGGTGATAGTGAATGCTGGGTTTTGCTTGTGGAACAGATCGAAAGTTGTTTTCGTGAGCTGGTCTCGTGTTGTGGAACCCCAAAAAAGCATATTCAGTGCGCCCGATGTAGCGGATGCGGTGCTTGTTGTGTTCGAACTCTCGCAACCGACAAGCCCAAACACAGCAAGGCCAGCGAGGCCACTCACCCCGCGCTTGATCACGTGTCTACGATGATACATCTTGTTCATAGTGTATAGCTTTTTCCTTTTCCCTTATTTGCGATGCTCTCTTCTTCTGTATAGGCACCTCGACTGGATGGGATTCACTTTTCTCCTACAACCGAGGTGAGCTGTTTCACAATGTATTCCATTTGACTGGCTGCCTCATTTGTCGAAGTAGCGCCTCGCGTCAACTGCTCTGTCACCTGAGTCGTGACACGCAGGCTTGTTTCCAGCTTGTCGTTCATCTTTTCCTGGTGCTTGATTGAGCGTTCGATGTAAGATGCCGCTTCTGCAATGTCATTGAGCGCCTTTTGCAACTTTTCTCTGTTGAGGAAACGAATATCTCGGACAAGATCTTGGCTTAATGCGTTGATACGTTGGGCGGCGACAGATGTAGAGTTGGTATAGTATTGGACCGATTTGAACGCCACCTGGGAGGCTTCTACCATCCAGGATTGTTCTGCTACCACTGCGCTCTCTTCATCGGCCAGGGTCTTGAGGGCAAGATTGCTTTCCCGTAGCAACATCACTGCTCGGAGAATGGGGAGAGCCAGGTTTCTTCCAACGACCACACCGATGCCCAGGACGGCAACCAACACCAGGGTCACAATGACAAAAATACTGATGAGCTGCTCCCTACTGATCTGCGAGAGGCCTTTGAGCAGACAAGCTCAGAGCTTCTGGTACTACCTGCTCGATAGCGTCTGCAAGCTACGGCGTGGTGATCAATGGGGGACACGTCAGCTCTTTCATGTCACCGTTGTGCCTCCACTCATCAGGCTTCTCAGGCTGGAAGCTGGCGCTACCTCGCACTGGCATGGATACCCAGCACCTCAGGGCATTGAACGCGCCCTCTCTCCCAAGCGCTTGAGTCAGCTCAATGCCTGCCTTCCAGCCAGCGCTTCTCTCAATGGCATGGCCGATGCCCTTAAAAATGCTGCCAACCTGGCCTATGAAGTATGTAGCAACCTGGCCACACAGCATAGCTATGCCTGGCCTCAAGAACTGGCAGAACGTGTAAAGTTAACTCTTGCTCGATGAAGAAAAGTAGAGAAGCATTCTCGATAAGTTAAGAATGCCTCTCTCTTTGTTGTGCTTCGACTGCTTTGACGCCCGGCGTGATTTTAGTTCGCGGTCAGAAACACGTCATCGACATACATATATCCATAGTAGGACTGGCTGTTAGAGTTCTCGTGGTCCAGGAAGCGGATGCCAATCGTCTGGCCCGCATAGCTGGAGAGATTGAAGGTTGCCTGCACCCAGGCGCGGTCGTTAGCAGTCTTCTTAAAGAGCTGCTGCACGACCTGTCCGCTGCTGTTAATGACATCTACCTCCTGCCAGGCATACGTGCTAGAGTCATTGGTAGTTGGCCAGTAGTAGAAGCTGAGCGACGCGCTGGTAGAGGTACTGGGAATAGTCACTATCTGGTAGGCGATTGAATCCCCTTGCTGACCACTGGTGGCACCGACACGCAACGAGTAGCTTCCACTGTGTTTCTGAGTGGTCGAGCGTACCGGATTAGGCGAACCCGAGTAGGTCCAGTTGCCGCTCGCTTCAAAACCACCATTTTGAATCAGGTTGCTGCCCGTCGGCGTCCCAGTTGGAGAGGGCGTAGGTGTAGTAGATGGCGTATGCGTTGGAGTGGGGGTTGGCGTTCCGCCGCTACCGCTGCCAAACTGAATATCAAGGATGGCATGCAGTTCAATGCCGTTGGGGGCAACGCCCGTCTGACCATGCAGGAAGTCAAAGAAGCCGACACCAGTAACGGTCACAGGGACATTGGCAGTCTGGAAGCTACTCGTAACATTATAGCGGGCATCAAAGGCCGTGCGGGCCTTCTGAATATCCGACATCAACGGGCTGGAGGAGCCGACGCAGGCTGGATCTGGAATCTCGACAATCATGGTCTTGCCCGATGTATCGCTGAGGATCAGGTGATAGTCGGAGTCGCTCTCCAACTTGTATTGTGTCAGTGTTCCCTGGACCTGGTAGACGGTGGTTTCGGTTGGCTGGATACGGTTATTGGCTGGCAGAGTGCCTGGCGCGGACAAAGCAGTTAAGGTGGCAATCGTGGTTGGGGTGATTGACTGGAGATTGACCAGGCCAATATCGGCATCTGTACCTGTTTTGACCGCCCAGCGCTCCACACCACAGCTTCCCGTGCTGCTCAATGGTTGAGATCTAAGGCTCTCATGGTCTGCTTCAGCATCTTGCAGGTCCTGTGGCTGTGCGAGCTTCGCGCTGACAAGCGAGTTGTACGAATACCCCACGCCTACAACCACAAGCAGAAATACAAGGGCGAGGGCGAGCAAGAAGCGCCTTTTGACGCCAAAATCTCGGATGAGTAGGAACAATCTTTTCATACAAAACTCCCTTTCTGAATGAAAAGCGTACCCTCTTTGGTTAAGAGAGGAATGACACCAGAGGCAAAATAGAAGAGAGAATTTTTATGGTTCTCTGCATAAGTATAACGTATATTCTTTATACAAACATTATTAACGCGTTAAAGCAGCACTTTGACGTGAGCCAAGCAATGCATTGGATGCATTTTATATATCAAGCTTGAAGAGGGAGTTAAAGCTATGCAACAATTTTCGCTGCCAGGCAAGCTTCGGACACTGATTGCTCAGATTTATGGGATCACGCTGGAAGAAGCCGAACGGCTGCAGGGTGGAGATGAGTGCCTGATCTGGCGAGTCATGACCAACGAGGGTGACGTGATTGTGCGCGTAAGCCCGCCCTGGCGCTCGCCTGAACGCCTGACCTGGGCGCACCGGGTGACACTCGCGCTTCACGAGATATTACCCCAGGTCGTTGCGCCCATCCTGAGTTCGTTCCCAGAAAGTATTCAACTGGAATCAGCAATACCCCAAAGCCCAGGACCATGAGCCATACCATTTGTCGCCCAGGCTTATGTGATGAAATAGACTCCTGCCTCTTTCTTTCTTGCTGCATATATATCTCCACTCAATGATTTTGATTTCCTGCCGTTTTTGGCAAAGTACGATTCGATTGCCTTAGTCAGGGATAGCCTCCCTACATACTTCTCTAAACGCTTTACATTCTTCAAGAGTTCTGCTACATTCCTGCAGAGGAATATGCTTTTATTCTACTCTTCATATCTCAAACATTTTGAGGGTGCCAGGTAAGCGACAGGCCATATTTCTTGGGCATCCCTCAAAAAGAGGTCATTATGCTAATCATCAACATCGAGACAGCCCGTCGCTTCATCCTCGGCAAACAGGGCTTGTGGCCCGGGCGGCGCTGGCGAGGCATCGAGGGCACCGAGCAGGCCATGCACGCAATGGAGTACCTGCAACTCGACCCGCTGCACATCATCGCTCGCAGCCAGGACATTAAGCTGCACAGCCGCGTCCTCGATTACACGCCTGGCATGTGGGAAGACCTGGCCTATCAGCAGCGCAAGTTCTTTGACTGGGGTGGCTGGCTGGCCGTCCGGCCGATGGACGAGCTGCCGCACTGGCGCGTTGTCATGCGCCGCGAGCGCGATGGCCACTCTGGCAACTCGCGAATTTGCCGCATGGCGCGCGAACACGCCGATGCCATCGACGAAATGCGGGCCATCCTGCGCGAGCGCGGCACCGTGAGCAACCGCGACTTCAAGATGGCAACGCGAACGCGAACACAGAATTATCGCGGTAGCAAGGACAGCGCGCTGGCCTTGTATTATCTCTGGCGCACCGGCGAAGTGATGACGCACCACCGCAAGAACTTCGAGCGCGTGTACGCCCTCACGGAAACGGTCGCGCCTGCACATCTCATGCGCGAAAGCGGCGAGGCCGAGGCTGACCGCTTCTTGATCAAGAAGGATGTCAGCTTCTCCGGCCTGTCGCAACCGAGCCGTGTGGCCGAGTCGTTTCGCGGGCACGGCGAGTCGGATCGTGCAGCGAAGAAGCTGCTCGGAGCGATGTTGGCAGACGGCGACCTCATCGAGGTGCAGGTTGAAGGCTGGAAAAGGGTGCACTACGCGCTCGGGAGCGACGCCGAGGTACTGGGCGATGTGAGCGCTGGGCGCGTACCCAAGGCCTGGACGCCGCTGGACACAACCACGACTCAAGAGGTCGTCTTCCTCGCACCGCTCGATCATGTCAGCGCGCGAGGGCGAGCCAAAGTGTTGTTCGGCTTCGACTACGTGTGGGAGGTCTATAAGCCTGAGCACCTGCGCAAGTTCGGCTACTACACGTTACCGATTTTGTGGGGCGACCGGCTCGTCGCGCGGTTCGACAGCAAACTCGACCGGAAGACCAACACGTTTGTCATCCTCGGCTTGTGGCTGGAGGATGAGGCTCTCGGCAACGATGAGGCCTTTGCGGAGGCATTGGCTTGTGGGTTTGCTCGATTCGTTAAGTTTCTCGGCGCGAGCAAGCTGGATGCAACGGCGATTCGCGAGCCGCTGCTGCGCCAACGCGCCTGCGAATCTGAACATTCACCGTCTTCCCCAAAGCAGTCCGATGATGTATGACTAGGCCTCAGCTAAACGAAAGCTCAATCCTTTTGGCACTCTTCACCAGTACTCCAGATGACACCCATGTTTGTGCGATAATGCAAGAAATGTAGCAGGCACATGCGTATGCGTGCACGCCTGCTTTTCGTCAGGAGGAAACTATGCGCTTAGGATTACAAGTAGGCATAACGAAAACTCAAAATCGCTCCCTGAGCGATTATCTTATTGGCCTGGCCGAACAGGCAGACCAGGCAGGCTTCTCAACGCTGACAGTGCCGGACCACTTCTCGCTGCGGCCAGAGAGTACTCCCTGGCTCAGAACAGATGAGAGTAGCTCGGTACCAGCCGTGACCGATTTTTATGAGGCCTGGAGCGTGCTGGCCTTTATCGCGGCTCGCACCAGCCGCATTAAACTTAGCACCATGGTCTCTGGCATCACCATGCGCTACCCGGCAGTCCTGGTGAAGACGGCGGACACGCTGGACGCGCTCTCAAATGGCCGGGCATACCTGGGCCTGGGCGCGAGTCCTGGTTTTGGCGCCGATGAGCACCAGCGCATGGGTCTGCCCTTTCCCCCGGCAGGCGAGCGCGTGACGCGTTTAGAAGAGGTGCTCCAGATGGCTTTGCAACTCTGGTCAGGCGAGGATAAGCCCTTTGAGGGGAAATATTATCAGCTCGCAAGCACCCTGGGCGACCCCTTCTATATCCAGCGGCCCCATCCCCCCATCTTGATCGCGGGCCAGGGCAACAGGATGCTGCGCCTGATGGCCAGGTACGCTGACGTGGTCAGTATTGGCTTTGCACAAAATCTTGACGACATGCGCGCCAAGCTGGAGACTCTGCATAAGCATTGCGAGGACTTGAATCGCCCCTACGAGCAGATCCAGAAGACCACGCTCATGCTGGCGCCTACAGCGCATAATGGGCACCTGGATCCGGCAGTGCTCGACACATTCAGGGCCCTGGCCACGCTTGGGATCGATGAAGTCATGATTGGTGCTCCCGCCGATCCCGCGACCTTTGATCTCCTCGCTACTGAGTTACTCCCGGCCGTGGAAAAAATCCCCGTCACCGGGCGCTAAATTGTAGGGTCCATGCTGGCCTGGACTGGCCCGGCTAGCAGGCCGACCCCCAACGCTGGAGCATATCGCTTCGCTCGGAGTCCAGGCCAGCATGGACCCTACACATAATCAGCAAGAGAAGGAGAAGGAATCTCATATGGGCAGCATCAAACAAGCGGTTTCCTGGTGGTGTTTCGCCAACAAGGGCTTGGCGCCCCGCGAGTTACTACAGGCCAGCGCCGACATTGGCTATCAAGCTGTTGAGCTGATCGAGCCAGAATACTGGCCCCTGGTCAAGGAGTTCGGCCTAACCATTGCCTCGACCAATGGCGGTCTCTCCATTGAGCAGGGGCTCAACCGGCGCGAACATCATGCACAGTTGGAGCGGGATATCCGCGCCACCATCGAGCAGGCGGAAAAATGGGGCATCCCCAATGTGATCGTCTTCAGCGGGAACCGCCAGGGGCTTGATGACAGAACCGGGGCCGAAATTACAGCAGAGGGCCTGAGCCGTGTCGCCAGGACCGCCGAGGACGCCGGAGTCACGCTGGTAATGGAGCTGCTAAATAGCAAGGTCGACCACCCCGATTACCAGTGTGATAAGTCGGCCTGGGGAATCGAGGTCTGCCGCATGGTCAATTCGCCGCGTGTCAAACTGCTCTACGATATTTACCACATGCAGATCATGGAAGGCGACATTATACGCACCATTCAGGACCACCACGCCTATTTCGCTCACTACCATACGGCGGGCAATCCTGGCCGCCATGAGCTTGACGAAACCCAGGAACTCAACTATCCACCCATTGTACGCACAATTCTAGCCACCGGCTACGAGGGCTACCTCGGTCAAGAATTCGTCCCCCTCGGCGACCCATTGACCTCCCTCAAGCAAGCATATGCCCTCTGTAATGTAAAAATATAATTCGATGTATATGTTGTACGGGCGTGGGCGGATGCCCACGCCCGTACAACATATACATCGAATTATGTACCCAAAGTATTAAAGTTCAAGTTGGCAATTAAAGGATGGTCCCATACTCGGCACACATCTGTTCGTACCAGGTGCGAGAGTATTTGTGCTCGTGGGGGTGCAGGGCGTGCTGGCAGCGGGCGCTGTAGAGCTGTCCCAAGAGCGTGGCCGCTTGAATGATGCGCTGCTCCTCCGAGGTGAATGGCTGCTGGCGCGCCGCCTCGTAGTCGGAGATAAAGGCTGCGGCGTCCACGTGGGTAGTCTCGACGTTGGTTATGCCTGGCTGTTCGCTATAGGTGAATGTGGAGGCGGTAGCGCCAACGCTGGCCAGCTCTGAGCGCAGTGTGAGGCTATCCCAGTCGTAGACCATGCGCAGGTGATCGCCCATGAAGCGCATCTGGTTAGCCGAGAAGTCGCCGTGGGCCAGGACAGGTGCTTGCTCGTCGGATTCGATGATTCTTTTGACCTTCCAGGCCAGCTCGTCAATCCACTCCGCACCCTCGCGCGTGGCCTCAAAGTCAAAGATGGCATTATGGGGTTTGGGCCAGAGAACATCGGATGGGAGGCGCAGGTCAAAGGGCGTTGGATCAATGCCAGCCTGCTCTACATAGCGCAGGAGCTGGATCAGTTCATGAAGAGCTGTGGCAATGGTCTTACGAATCACCGGTTCGTGCGCGTCCCTGAATACGCCCTCATCGATCAGTTCATCAATGGTTGCCAGCCCTCTCCCCAGTGGACGCGATCCTAAGATAGGCCGTGGACAGGGATAGCCTCGCTCAACTAAATAGCGTTGTACGTTTCCCATCTGGGTCAAGAACGTAAGGGGGCGCTCAGGCTTATGGGCCTTGATGACGATACACTGCCCATCAGGCATCTCTAGCCCAAAGACGACGCCGATACTACAGAAGAAGAAGAGCGCCTCGGCTGGCTGCTGGCCCAACTCCGCTTCACAGAACTCATAAATATGGCGTGCTACCGTCGCTGGCTCTTCGCTCTGAAAGATCTCTTGCAGGAGTGGGACCTTGCCCCACGGGGCGATGCGTTCAGCAATCAGCTTCGTCATGTGATCGAGCATCTTTTCTGCCTCTTTCTTCTATGTGCTCCTTAATAGTATCATATGCAGAGGAAAATGATGAGCAGAAGGAGTTGTTATGAACTGGTTGGATCTTAACGCGGAGGCTGTAAGCACCGGCCTGGGGCTGGGCGAGGAGTTTGTGCCCTGGCTAGCGGAGTTGGAGCGTATTGGGGCGCCTACGCCGCCCGCAAGCTTACCTGATGAGCATGAGATTGATGAGCTATTTGCGCACCTGGGCATCGCGCCGGAGGCTGGGGAGGAGCTACGCGCCAACTGGCCCTCACCTGAGCGCAATCCAGAGCTGTGGTGGCTGCTGCAACACTGTCATAGGCAGCTGGTGACGCTCATGGGAAGATCGGATATCTCCCTTTATGGTCAGTGGCACCGCCTCCCATCTCACCTGGGAGCCTTGAGCAGGCTCTTCTTTATCTATGTCTACCTGGCAACTGTGCCTGCTGTGCGTCAATGGCACCAGGAGCGAGGCATTGAGGACGCGGTCTCCTGGGCGACTCTTGCCGATCTAGGTGAACATATCGCCATCCACCGACGTGTGTATGGTAACGCGGGCCTATACAGCCACCTATGGCTGACGCTACACTTTCGCGGGATCATCTACCGGCTGGGTCGCCTCCAGTTTGAGCTGTGGCGCTTCTCTCCCAAATGGCCAATCTATGATGAGGCGAACGGCGATAGTCTGCCCGAACCAAAGCCCTTTCCTGAGGCGCCCGCGCTCTCCATCCATATTCCCGAATCGGGAGGATCAATAGACCCGGCAGCCTGCGATGCCTCGCTCACCTGGGCCCGCGAGTTCTTCGCCCGCCACTTCCCCGAGAAACAATATCTCTTTGCGCGCTGTAACTCATGGCTACTTGATCCCCAACTTGCAGATTATCTCCCACCCACAGCCAACATCGTGCGCTTCCAGCGACACTTCCACCTTGTTCCCGGCGGCGAAATCGGCGATGAGGACGTGATCTGGTTCGTCTTCAGACAAGATGGGACGTCGTCTGTCGATCAATTACCGACGCGCACAACGCTGGAACGGGCCGTCGTCGAGCATCTACAGGCTGGCAAGCACTGGGAGATGCGCTCCGGGTGGGCGACGCTTTAAGGAGAAGTAGCGTGCTCTCGACCGACGCTGCTAAATTACGCGCCTACATATGCCGTTACCGTTCCAGGGTCGCGTGTAAATGGTATGACACGCGACCCTGGAACGGTAACGGCATATGTAGGCGCGTAATTTATTAGCGCCGAGGCTTGTCCTACACTGTTTGAGTTTCGCATAGGATCTGCGTCTATTAGAAAGTAATAGAAAGAAAAGGCGTGCAAGCATATACCTATCCTGCCTTTTCTGTGCAGATGAGGAAAGAATGAAACCTACACCATTAGATTCACGCTTCTATGAGTCTCAAGGGCTGGCAGGGACCTATCAGCTAGGGGAACTGCGTAAAGAATTCGCGCCCAATATCTGGGTGTATATATTCATTTGGAGCTCGTTTCCTATTGTAATGCTGTTTATAAACTTTTATCTCCATCCTATCAACGATGCTTCATTCGCCACCATATGGCTTCCTATCTGTGGCCTGGTCATCCTGGGCTGCCTTACGGTCATAATTGTCCTCTATAGAGGGCGCAACAGGCGCATATATGTCTATGAGCACGGGCTGCTTGCGGTGCGTACCAATGGCGTTGAGGCCGTTCGTTGGGAGGAGATGGCCATTGTCTGGCATAAGGTGACGCGGAACAAAAATGGTATTACGCACTCCTACACTCTTCAGCGGAAAGATGGCAGCGAGTTTAAGCTTGGTTTCTTCTTCCGTATAAATCAAAAACTGGGAAGCATGATCGAGGAGGAGGCCGCGCGCCTGCTCTTTCCGCAAGCGCGGGCCTCCTATCAGCAGGGGCAACCACTTTACTTTGGGCCATTGACCCTCGATCTATCTGGCCTTACCTACAACACGAAGTTTCTGCCCTGGAACGAGGTCGAGGAGATACAATTCGGGAGGACGGTCATAGTGGTGAAAAAGCAGGGGAAGATCTTTAATTGGGCCAGCATATCCTATGGGGATATTCCCAACCAGCGCGTATTACAACAGCTCTCCACCGGTGTTTTGTACCGATCATATGAGGGAGCGTGAACATCCTCTGCCGCACGCTTCCTCATACATAGCTTACTCGATGACGCGGAGGACTATTTTGCCGCGCACATGGCCAGCCTCGGCGATCTCGTGTGCCTTGCGCGCCTCCGCGAGCGGCAGAATCGTCTCGAAGGCAACACACACGCGTCCCTCACCAACCAGCCTGGCGATTTCGGCTAGTTGGCCCACATCGACCTGTACTCGCTTGCCCTTGACGAGCACGCCAGCCTCGGCGACCCGTTCGGGCGTGTAGTAGTTGAAGTTCACCGGGATCAGCGTGCCACCGCACCTGAGCGTAGCGAGCAGCCTGTCGCTGTTCGCGCCTCCCACCATATCGATGAGCAGGTCGACATCGCGCGCCGCCTGTTCCACAGGTGTAGTTGTGTAGTCGATGAATTGATCGACGTCCAGGTCGCGCAGGAAGTCGGCGTGACGGCCTGACGCTACTCCGATGACCCGCGCTCCCCTGACCTTTGCCAGTTGGACCGCGAAGTGACCGACGCCGCCCGCCGCGCCGTTGATCAGGACCGTTTGCCCGGCTTGTAGATTTGCCTGGTCAAAGAGTTCCTGCCAGGCTGTCAATCCAGCCATCGGGATTGCCGCCGCCTGGAGATGGTCGATGGTCGCTGGCTTGCGGGCCAGTTGCGTCACGGGGGCCGTGGTATATTCGGCGTAGGTCGAGGCCCGTTCGGGGAAGCGGATCATGCCGAAGACGGCGTCGCCCTCGCGGAACTCGCTCACGCCCAGTCCCACCGCCTCGACAATGCCAGAGGCATCGAAACCCGGAATACTCGGACGGGCGACGCGAGGCCGGAACTTCTCCGGAATGTCGGGAAAGCCCCTCCGCCCGCGCCAGTCAGCGGGATTAATGCTCGCGGCATGAATGCGCAGCAGGACCTCGCCCGGTCCCGCCGTGGGACGTGGCACGTCCTCATACACTAAGACTTCAGGCCCTCCTTCCTTATATATGCGTATGGCCTTCATAGTTTCAGCGTTCATATCTCCTCCTTGTATGCTTGTTAAGATTATCTTTTGTCCAATCGCGGCTGCTTGACTTCTCAACTGCTGCCTTTCATACTAGGGGGAAGAGAGCGCGCGATCAATAAGCAATCGCGGATGTGTGTTGGAAAGTGAACAAAAGAGTCAATCTGTCGGGTCGCTACCCGGCAGCAAAGGAACAGGAGCAAGCGTCATGACGACCCCTACGAAGCGCATGGACCGGAGCATCCAGCGAACGCGCCAGTTGTTGCGGCAGGCATCCATTGATGTGATGAAAGAGAAGGGCTTCAGTGCCACGAGCATTCGGGACATTGCCGAGCGTGCCAACGTCAATCGAGGAACCTTTTACGCGCACTTCGCGGACAAGTACGACTTGCTGGAGGCGCTGCTCCGCGAGGAGGTTCAGCATCTCATACTAGACGGACTTCCCCCCGTGTCGCGCTGGGACAAGGACACGTTGTGCTTGCTCATTCAGATTGTGCTGGAGGGATTCGAGAAGCTGCTTCACGCTTGCTATCCATCGCCAGTCAGGGACGCCTTGCTCGAAAGGGTTATACAGGAGGAACTGGCAGCCCTCCTCCTGGCGTGGTTGAAACAGGCGAGGCAAGGGACGACGCACAGGCAAGTATCGCTGGAAACGACCGCGCAGGTCGCGAGCTGGGCTATCTTCGGCGCGGCGGTCCAGTGGAGCCGGGGAACGACCACAAAGACCTCAGAGCAAACGGCCCAGGATGTCTTGCTCATCATCACGGAGGGGATGGCTCCTGGCATGTTACGCGCCAGGTGAGGTCAAAGTGTAGAGAACGAGTCACAGGTTGCGCTAATAATGCTCTTTTAATAATTAATCCGCCAATGGACACGCTCAACGTTAGCGGATTAATTATTAAAACTGCATTAGCAGTGTCGTGCCATAGAAGAGAATCTAATCTCGGCGGAACGCTCCAAAGCCAGTGCCAGTCCAGAGGCGAATGAAGAAGATGATACCCCAGATGGTGGCGGCGGCTGTAGACAGGCGTTCAAAGAGGCCAGCGATCTCACTATGCTGCCCATTGAGTATCCCGAATGTGGTGATAAAGACAATCGTTAAGATTCCTGTGATTATCGACCATGTGGCCCAGCCACGCCATTCGGGTTCCCGGGTAAAGCGCCGGGCAAGGACGAAGAAACCTGAAGCGATACATATAAGAGAGATGAAGGCAAAGACGACATGTAGCGTCCCGTGAAGCGTGGGAGGCACGAGGACCGCGCCCTTGGGATAGCCAAACGCCGGGTCCTGTGAGAAGATGCCATCGGCGATCAGGGCCACGCCCTGCAGGGCGCGAAAAATCGGATACCAGGTCGATCCTACACCGCCTTTGAGGAATACGCGCCAGCCGATAGCGGTCAGGATGGCGCTCAAGCCGAAAACGATAAAATTGACTTGCTGGACCCAGCCGCCAGGACCCAGGCTTAGCGAGCTGATCGACTGCTGTAAGGCGTTGTAATCGGGACGTGTGGCTCCCTCAATCAGGTAGGTGGTCGCGAAAAGCAATGATCCCAGCGTTCCGCAGGTAAGCCACACCAGTAAAGGCGTAGGAACTGGCCTGTTAAGCTGAGATGTTGTATCAGAATGGCTCGCTTGCTCTTCTCCATACTCGAATGCCTCTTCCATTGTTAGAATCCTTTCTTTATTGTTCTTAAATTATTTTGTAAACCCATTACTCAGGTTTGTTGTTTCTGCTGGTAAGTGTAGAAGAAAATGGGAGCATCTCCATCCGCGCCAGGGATGACTTAGGGTTGAGATTTGCGCGTGGATAATCTCAACCCTGGGGTGGATGCTAACGCGGATGAGGTAGGCTACAATGCGATACAATAGAGAAAGGCGTTTCTATCGCTTCAATAGGAGAAGGCGGAGGTCTGATGAACCTGTTACCGGAGAGTACAATATTTGAGGTGGCATCCGGAGAAGAGCGGCAAGCCTGGCGCTGGAGTTGGTGGCGCGATGTCCGGCTGGGACCAGGCGTCCCTTTTGCCTTTGGGCGAGGGATCGCGATAACCTCGGATATGATCCTTATAAGCGTTTTAGGAGTTATCGGCCTCAGTACGCACACACCTGCCGTAACAATCACGCTGATGGAGCTGCTCTTCGGGAGCATCCTGGCGCTGATGCTCATTACAAGATGGCTCAAACATATTATGCTGGTCGTCTGTGCCTACCTGGCTGTGCTTGGTCTGGGTAGTATCTTGAATCTCGCCTTTCCAGGCGCCTGGGGAAATGTAGGCTTCTACTCGCTCTGCGTGATCACCTGCTTCCGCCTGCCGCGTCGCTGGTCCCTGCCCCTGGTCAGCCTGGGTATTATGGCATTCGCCTACACCAATGGGATATTGAGCTTTCTCCCCTTGCCACAACCTGCATATCCGGGAACATCTATCTTCAATCTTATCCTCACAGGCGCGCTGTGCTGGTTCGGTTTAAACCTGCGTGCGCAATATCGGCTTGTCGTACGCCTGCATGAGGTTCAGATGCAGCTACAGGAGCAAATGGCGCGCAATTCGGAGCTGGCGGCCGAGCATGAGCGGACGCGGATCGCACGCGATATTCACGATGTCCTCTCGCACTCTCTGGCGGTGCTCTCAATCCAGCTCCAGGCGGCTCGGCACCTGCTCACGCATAATCCCGAGCGCCTGGCGAGCAAGCTAGACGATATGGCGACGCTCCTACGCGAGAGCATCACCGAGAGTCGCCAGGTAGTTGGCCTGCTCAGAGTACAGCCAGCGACACACGCCAGGAGCGAGAACCTGGGCGAAAGCCTCGCCCTGCGCGCCAGCACCTTTAACGAGCGCACCGGCATCCACTGCCACTTCAGCGAAAGCGGGACGCCCCAGCAGGTAAGCACCCAGCAGTGGGAGGCGCTGCACCAGGCCCTACGCGAGATGCTGACCAACACCCACCGTCATGGCGCAGCCGAGGCAGCCGAGATCACCCTTTCCTGGCAAGATACCAGTCTCAGCCTGGCGGTACACGATAATGGGCGAGGGAGTTCCCAACCAGCGCCAGGGACGGAGAGTATTAACGTAAGTGAGCATCATGGACTCGAAGGTATGCGCGAGCGGGCCAAGGCCCTGGATGGCGAGGTCGTAGCCGGACCCGCAGTCGAAGGTGGCTTCACGGTCACGCTCCACCTACCACTACAACCGCCTGTTGCAAGCGCTATGCAGAAAGAGAGAACAGCGTGAGCGGGGAGAAAATTCGCATTCTCATCGTTGATGATCAGCGCTTGATGCGCGAGGGGCTGCGCATCATCCTGGAGGGAGCGCCCGATATCGAGCTTGTTGGCGAGGCCGAGAACGGGCTGAGCGCGCTCCAGATCGCCGAGAGCCAGGAACCTGATGTCATCCTGATGGATATTCGCATGCCCGTGCTCGATGGCATTGCCGCAACCGAGCGCGTTCTCCAACAGGCGCTCAAGAGGCCACGCATCCTGCTCCTGACCACCTTCGATACACCTGAGCTGGTAATCGAGGGCATGCGAGCTGGCGCCTCGGGCTACGTGCTCAAGGATTGCAGTGCGGAGGAGCTGTGTACCGCCATCCGGGCCGTGGCGCGTGGGCAGATACTCCTACAGGCATCGAGCGCCGCACAGCTCCTCGCCAGCCTGCAAACTCGACCAGCGCCCCTGGAAGCCACTCCCTTAAGCGTGGCGGAGCAACTGGGGCTGACCACGCGCGAACTGGAGGTCGTGCGCCTGGTCACGCTAGGGCAGAGCAACACTGAGATCGCCGCCACGCTCTTCGTCAGCGATGCTACCGTCAAGACCCACATCAACCATATCTTCTCCAAGCTGGGCGCCCGTAACCGCTCCCAGGCCATCATCAAAGCCCGCCAGCTTGGCTTAAGCCGAGAGTGAAAAAATATTATATATCCATTTAGGCAAAGGGACTATAGGTTCGGTCAAGAGCAAGATCGAAGAAGTTTTGGCCTCTCCTCTATGTTACGATACTCACCCTCCCGCTCATGGGAGCACATCATCGGAAGCAAGGAGCAGACATCCATGACAGAACAGGCATCTCCCCTCGTCACATTTTACCTACAAGGTTGGGAAAACTACCAGCAAGCCCTCGTCGCAACCATCGCATCGCTTTCAGCCGAACAGCTTGCCCTCCCTGTTGCACCACATTACTTGTCAATCGGAGAACTTCTTTCCCATATGATCGATGCACGCGTCTCCTGGTTCTCCAGGTGGATGGGGGAGGAAAATGCCGCTATGGCTCACTTGAATGAGGTGCGGAACAGGGACGAGCAAGCTGTGGATGAGGTCGCAGAACTGGTCGCCATATTCGAGAAGACCTGGCACGTCATGTCTTCCGCCATGACCCGCTGGACTTCCGCTGATTTGGAACAGCTTATTTCACCCCCGGCCTCTCATCAGGCATGGCTACGAGATCAAGGGCTAGAAGAAGAGCCTGCGCACACCCGACAGTGGATTGTCTGGCATGTCCTTGAACATGAGATCCATCATGGAGGCGAGCTTTCCCTGGCATTGGGAACACATGGTCTGGCAAGTTTCTATACCTGGTGAGCAAGCCCATCCTTCATCAAAAGTAAGTTGTGCCCCAAACTACAGGAACCAAGGAAGCCGGGACTTCTCCCGGCTCCCTTTTTGTTAAGAACCTTCGGCAACCTGGCTATGGATGCGTCCAGGTGTACCAGCCAGTATCGTACTGGAGACCACTCTTCTGGTAGGTGAAGGAGTATTTGACAGTTTGACCTGCGCTAAAGCCGCCAACGCTATACTCCCAGTGTCCGGTGCCGCTGTTATAGCTCATGTAGACGTTCTGCTGTGTGTTGCTGCCTACGATATAGTGCACGATCACATAGCCCGCCGTCCAGCCACAAGGCTGGAACCAGAGGAGGCCCGTGCTGGAGTTGACGTTCTGTGCACCCTGCGTGAAGGTGCTTCCCGTACAGCCGCCACTGGGTGTGGGCGTCGGTGTGGGTGTAGAGCCAACAGGCGTCGGCGTCGGCGTGGGAGCCGTCCCATTCGAGGTATAGACCTGAACATTGTCAACGAGCATCGGCACATTAGGCTGGGTCGAGGAGGTGGGCGTATTGGTGCCGGAGACACCGTTGGGGAAGCCACCGCCGATGGCGAGATCGAAAATGATAAAGAAACCATGATCGACGGCACTGGACCAGGTCGCCGCGTCCACCTGCGAGGCGTTTACCGTAAAGTAGTTGACACCATCCAGGTACCAGCGAATCTGCTCTGGGGAGACACTGCGATCAATGATCTCAGTATAGGTATGATAGCCGGTCTGACAGCCTGAGCACGCCCGCTGACCACTGCCAATACCCGAGGTTTCATTGCAGGGGCCGCCGGGCGAGACGCCGCAGTGTAGCGTGCCATACACCGAACTCAGGCCGTTGACATCCTCCATAATGTCAACCTCGCCATCATGAGGCCAGTTCTGGTCTGTGCGATAGGGAGTTCCCAGGGTCCAGAAGGCAGGCCAGTAGCCCAGAGCCGCCGAGCCAGAGACATTGGGCTGTTGTAGCGAGGCGGTGATCTTCAACTGACCGCCAGCGGGCGCGGCAAAGTTATCCTGTACCGTTTCGATGCGCCCGGAGGTCCAGTTTCCGCTCGCGTCGCGCCTTGGGGTGATCGCGAGATGTCCATTTCCATCCAGGGAGACGTTAGACGTACTGTTGGTCATGTTCTCAATCTCGCCCGTACCCCAGCCCGTGCCAGTATCATACTTCCAGGTACTTGTATTTACACCGCTACCAGAGGCCCCATTGAAATCCTCGTTGAAGACCTGGTTCCAGGTAGCAGCCTGGGCGCTTGACGTCTTACCATAGGGGAAAAAGCTTAGAGCGGCGAAAACCAGAGCGGCAATAAGCAGGAGGGCCGCGATGTGGAAGGTGCGCCGCCGTCCTGGCGGTCGCGAGGAAACAAAATTGCTTTGCATGGATTGCTCCTTCTCCGATGACATTATCGGCTATAGCAAATCAACATCCTTGTATTTGAGCTACTGGCACAGCTCCTGTGCCTTTAGCTCTGCTATCGCGGAGATGGGTCATACGCGAGATCGCTGCTAGATACAGCTTGTTTGTGGTTGCAACCACCCCCTTTCCGGGTAAAACATTACAACGAAAAAACACGACAACATGATGACTACGCGACATTCATACAGGCTACACACTACATAGGCGCCCGATTTATCGCGTGCCTATGGTAGATGGGCACACCTGTAGGGCGTCTAAGTCTTGACAGACAGGGATGCCTGGGTGCTGGATGCTCTAATCACCATGCTGGTTGGTAGTTGCAGATGCACAGATTGGTCCCGCTCGGAGAGCTGGGGAAATTCTGTTGGCGCCTGGACTTGCTGCGATGCTTTTGGGCCAGCGAGGTATTGGGGGTCGATCATGTTCAAGAGCAGCTCGGTGGCTCTGCGACCCATTTCAGAGAAGGGCTGGTGCACAGTGGTTAAAGGAGGGCGCGTATAGGCAGAGAGCAGGTTATCATCGAAGCCCACAATCGTCACATCTTCTGGGACGCGGATTCCCTGCTGCTCCGCGTACTCCAGCACGCCATAGGCCATCTGGTCGTTGGCGACAAAAATGGCGCTGGGCCAGTTCGCCCGCTCACGCGCGAACAATTGCTCGGCACACTGGCGACCATGCAGCGGCTCAAAACCGCCCTGAAGGAGCAGTTCAGGCTCAGGCGCGATCCCTGCCTCCTGTAATGCCTGGCAGTAGCCCCTATAGCGCTCATTCGCCCAGTAGTAATGCTGTGGACCCCTGATATGCGCAATGCGTGTGTGGCCAAGTTCCAATAGATAGCGGATCGCAGTGCGAACACTCTCCCTGTTATCAATACCCACCCAGGGGATGTGTCCAGGCTCCTCCTGGTCATCGATCAGCACGATGGGCAAACCATCTTGCGCAAGGCGGGTAATCTGAGGCAGGAGTTCATCTGTGAAGATCGCGAGCAGGCCGGAGACCAGGTGCAGATTTAAAATACGCTTGACTACTTCAGAGTGATTGCACTCGGCATTGGCGAAATTAATGCTGTAGAGAACGATTTCATACGCGCTATCTTCGATATATTCGGCGACGCCACGTATAATCTCGGGTAGAGCGGGCCAGACCAGGGGAGGAGCCAGCACCCCTATCAGGTGCGTATTTCCGCCCGCCAGGCTAACCGCGGTAGCATTAGGCACAAAACCATGTTCCTCAACCACGCGCATAACGCGCGCGCGCAACTCGCCATTCACGGATGAATTGCCGTTCAGCACACGCGAAGCCGTGGCCTTCGATACGCCTGCCAGGCGCGCAATGTCCTGAATGGTCAGCTTTTTCTGCATGCCCACGCTCCCGCTTCTTCGCGATACACTTCTGTAAACAACTGTGTTGTTGTGAAAAGTATAAGTTAGAAACCGGTTTCTGTCAAGGGAAGATAAAATTGTGAAGGACTGGCTGCCTGGCAGGTGCCAGGCAGCCAGTCCTTCACAATCATAATCAGGTTAAGCGCTAACAGGAGCGATGGTGTCCGCTTTCCCTGGTATAATAAGGGAAAGATGTAGGAACAATACCATAAGCCTCATTGAAAGGATTCGAATCCATGCCCGAAAATGGCTCGACCCTCGCGGTCTTCTACGAAAACTGGCAGAACTATCAGAACCTAATCATTAAAGCTATCGCGCCCCTGACCTCTGAGCAACTGACCCAGCGCGCCGATCCACGCCTGCGCTCAATCGATATCATCCTGCGTCACGTCATTGGCGCACGTGCGCGCTGGTTCCACCAGATGATGGGGATAGGAGACGAAGAGTTTATCAGCATGGGAGGTTGGGATAGGCAGGATGCGCCAGAACGCAGCGCCGCCGAACTGGTCCACGGACTGGAGAAAACCTGGAGTGTCATGTCCGAAGCAATCTCCAGCTGGACGGAGGAGGACTGGCATATTACCTACCAGAACGATCCTGGCGACGAGCCAGAGACCTTCACTCGCCAGTGGATCATCTGGCACCTCATCGAGCACGATATCCACCACGGCGGCGAGGTCTCACTGACCCTAGGCATGCACGGATTGCAGGCGCCCGATCTGTAGCTCGTTACAGATCGTACGCGGCTACTTGGGGCCAGCCTCAAGTAGCCGCATACGTCAGTAGTAGCCCCAAACCTTCTTTACATAGCTACAGTCGAGCGCGACGTGCTGGAAGCCGACAGATTCATAGAGACAGCTGGCAGCGGCATTACCATAGCCGGTATTGACGCCGACGCGCGTGGCCCCTAGAGTTTGTAGACGTCGCATACCTCCCTTTGGACAGCATAGGCTCATTGCCTATCATGCATTCGCCAGAGGGATTCCCCATACAACTTCGTCGAATACAGACAGTGTCAGATTGTCATCCTGGAGGAAGGGGGTGAGCAGTTTTCTGACCTCTGCATCAAAGGTCTGCGCCGCAGCCTTGTCCATGCGTTCTCGTGAGAGGCCGTTGCGCGAGTGGAGGGAGTGAGTGTAATCTTCTATAGATTGTACAAAGACGCTCGAACGTGTACGAAAGCTGCCCTGCTTCTGGAAGAGGTGACGCTCTTCCAGTTCCTCAACGAGGTTGTACGGGCGGTACTCTTTATTCGTGGAGAAGCGCTGAATAAGCGCCCCGAGGCCCTCGTTCCAGGATGCAGGTTCGTGTCCGCGCTCAACAATCGCCAGGAGACCATGCGGGGTCAAGATGCGGTGAAACAGGGGCATGGCCACATCCCATTCCATCCAATGCAGGCTCTCGCCAGCCGTGATGAGCGCATAGGGAGGCTGCAACTCAACCTCCTCCACACGCCCATAGATCCAGCGTAAGTGAGGATGATCGCCACTCGGAAGCGCTCGCCCCTCGTTTAGCATGGCCTGCGAAAAGTCGACGGCATCGACGCGCTCCACCAGGCATACAAGCCGACGCGCCAGGTCGCCTATGCCGCAGCCCACGTCCAGGACCGTCCGTGACTCATCAGTAATAAGTTCAACAAGCTTGCTAATAGCCTCATTAGCATAAGGAGTCCGGTGGTGATATGCCTCAGCAATGCTGCTATCTTTAAATTGTTCGGCATACTTCAGGCCGAGATGACCAGGCTTAGACTTCATACCAATACCTCCTTTTTCCATAGAATCAGTCCTCTTCTTCCGGAGTGGATGGCGTGCACGGCTCATCAAGCAGATAGCTCCTCAAAGCAGCCAGACGATGATCCCAGCGTGCTTCGATGGTCGCAATCCAGGTCGTGACGGACTGCAAAGCCTCTGGATGTGGCATATACCGCCGTTCTCGACCCGCCTCGTGGACTACTACGAGGCGGGCCTCCGCCAGAATCGTCAGGTGCTTGGTAACAGCCTGGCGTGTGATTGGTAAACGTGCAGCAAAGCTCGTTGCTGTCCCAGACCCCTCTTGGCAGAGCTGTTCGAACAACAAACGGCGCGTTGGATCTGCGAGAGCCACAAAGACCAGGTGCGTCTGTGAATCTGTCATCACATATTCCCCTCTCCTGTTTGCGCCCCTGAAAACACCACACACAGGAGAAAACGCAAACGGTGGATGCTGCTTGTGCTATGTTGCTGAAATGGTGCTCTCAGGGTAAACACGCAGCTTGGGCAGTTCGCTCTGCCACCCTCCCTGATTATCCTGGTGAGATTGCGTCTGAAAGGCGCCTGGAAGAGAGGCAAAGCCAGACTCGACGAGCGTCAAGCGCGTTCCCTCCGCAACCTCTTCGAGTGTAAACGTCACCAGCGTAGTGGCAGTTGAGGGGAGCTTGAGTTCGGGATGACCAAGGGCGTGCGAAGCTCAACGAAAGGCAAAACAATGGGGCGGCTCAATTGTTTCAATCACGCCGGGATACGGAGAAAGCTCGTTCTCCCAGGTGAAATTGATCTTGCCACCCACGCGAAAGTCGATATCTCTTACCATGTCGAACCATTGCGAAAATTGTTCCGGCTTCGTGATGGCATCCCAGACGCGTTCGCGCGAGACGGGCAGCATTTCAATTCGTTCAATACAATCAGGAATCGTCAAGGTGTTTCCTCCTGTGAATTACTCCACTTTTCCATTCCTTTTAACATGCAACTATCCGATTGCGTAAGGATAGTATATCTCAAAAAACACATTTACGGTTGAATGTAAAGAGCAAGATTGGAGAAATTTTGGTCGTGGACTGAGGCAAAAATGGAGAGGGAATCTTTCTTTATCCATGAGCATCTATTTTGCCTTGCAAAAAGGCGCGAAGTTGGGTACAATCAAAGCATTATAGTATCGCTTAGACAGAAGCGGCCTGGGTGGCTGCTCGCAAGAAAGGTAGGTATCTCTGCATGTTGTTGTTTTTCGCTTTGGGCTACTTTGAGGTCAAACAAACACGGTAGAGATCACATACCAAGGCACCTCCCAATACGAACCATTATATGTAGATGTGTGCCCTGTGTCCTTTATGGGTATTTAGATCTTATTCCGAAACCCAACGCCACGTGCGTGTCTAGCGCTTCGCGCTCAGGGTTTTCGGAGAAGTAGTTAGTAGCGTATTCTGAAACGCCTCCGGAAAGCTCTAGTATTCGCGTTTCATGCGGAGTGGTGCGCTGCATTAGCAGCGTATGACATTTCGGCCCAGCATCCTACACTCGTGTTTGCTCACCTGGCCTCATTGTATCCCTTTAACCTCTCTCCTCTTGCCTTTTAAAGATGTTTTTGGGATTTCATGACTATAAGAATCAGAGGCTTTGAGATGCAAACACGCCATAGTGTTGCCACTATATACCTGCTCTTGAGGGGTATCTCCTCGCTATTTGTGGCCGTTGTCTATACGGTTGAGTTGATCTACCAGGCTCAAAGTATTGGGCTTAATCCCTTCCAACTCGTCCTGGCTGGTATGGTTAATCAGCTGGTGGTCTTTGTGTGCCAGGCCCCAACGGGCGTGTTGGCAGATATGTATAGCCGCCGTTGGGCGGTGGTGAGTGGACTGCTTATCATTGGACTAGGCTTCTTGATCGAGGGCGGGATTCCGTCGTTCGCGGCTGTGCTCGCCGCCCAGGCGTTCTGGGGCCTGGGGTCCTCGCTGATGGATGGCGCTGACGCAGCCTGGATCGCCGATGAACTGGGAAGCGAGCAGATAGGCTCGCTCTATCTGCGCGCGACCCAGGTTGGCTGGCTCTGTACCTTGCCGGGCATAGCGCTTGGCGCAGCTCTGGGCAGCATCCACCTGAATCTACCTATGCTTGTAGGTGGAGGCGGCTACCTGGCCCTCGGCCTGCTACTGGCCGTGATCATGCCGGAGCGTCGCTTCAAGCCCGCCACCAGGGAATCCGGCTCATCCTGGCGCCAGATGCAGCAGACGCTGGTGAAGGGCTTCCGCCTGGTCCGCTTCCACCCCACACTGCTGGTTATCCTGGGAACAGGTGTTTTCTCGGGGGTTGTGGGAGAGGCCTTTGGGCGCCTATGGCAGTATCACCTGCTACACAATTTTGCCTTTCCAACTATAAGCAATCTGCCCTCAATCACCTGGTTTGGTGTTATCGAGATCGTCATTGCCCTGACAAATATCGTCGGGATAGAGATCGCTAAACGCCGCCTTGATAGCAACAACCAGCGAGCTGTGGCCTGGGGCCTCTTGCTCATTGAGGGCGCCACCCTACTGGGTATTGTGCTCTTTGCCCTCTCCGGACAATTTGTCCTGGCCCTGGCGGGTCTCTGGCTCCTCACGACCGCCAATGGACCTCGCATTCCTCTCCGGCAAGCCTGGATTAATCAGCATACGCCCTCCAGCGTTCGCGCCACCATTCTCTCGTTTAACTCCCTGGTGGGCGCGCTGGCGGCGATAGCAGGTGGGCTGCTCATTGGCGCGCTGGCTACAGCCCTGACAACCCGGCCCGCTCTCCTGTTCTCCGGGCTGCTACTGCTTCCCGCCCTCTACCTCTACGCTCGAACCCTTCGCGGGAAGCAATCAATTACGACAACAAAAACTGAGGGGGAAGACATCATGCCCGAAAATACGTAAGTAGCGCACGCGCTCACACGCCACCTTCGCTGGTGACGCGACAGGGTGGGCTGCTCCCCAAAGCCACTCCGGGGTGTCCGTCAATGATTTGCAAGGGCGTTTCCAATCCCATAGGCGCCCCGTTTACCGCGCGCAAGGCGATTTATCGCACGAGTACAAAGTCGCGACCGATGAGAGGATGTAGCGCGGCTTACCCAAAGTGGTCAGAGCGTTCTGGAATGGTGCCCCCTATGCTGTATTTCTGCGATAAATCGCCTTGCGCGCGGTAAACGGGGCGCCTATGGAATACATTGTGCAAAAAAATGACGGACACCCCGCCACTCCGGCTCAGATTTCAAATTCCTCCCTTGAGAGATATACTGTGAGCAAGCTAGGAGCAAACATCATGACTCAACGACCATTAAACCCAGAAGAAAAACTACATATTGTTCGACACCTGGTAAGCGGCAAAAAGTACCTGGGCCAACTCAGTCGTGAGTACAAGGTCTCGCATACCGTCATCAGCAACTGGCATGAGGCCTCCATTTTTGAGGTAGGCAATGAAAGTCAATGAGAAGCAACGAAAGCATCGACAAGCTGACCACCGTCACTCGTGGTGGCATTCTGCCTTTCTAAATCTACTCAAAAGTGCTTACACACCCTCAAATAGATTCAATTGCTGCACTTGCCCCTTACAGGAAGCCACTTTGACTTCTACGCCGCTTTGGGTCGCATGCAGCACACCGCACTCAGGACGAGCCTGAGTGTGTGGCTCTTGCCGAGCAAAAAACCTCGTCAGGATATTGTGCGCACTATTCTCATCGCGATCCATAACGAGTCCACATTCGACGCAACAATACGTTCTCTTCCACAGTGGCATGGCTTGCAGATTCCCACAGCCACTACACTGCTTGGAGGTATTGCGCTCATCTAAAAAGTGAAGGTCCTTCCCGTACAATTGGCTTTTGTAGGTGAGCATTTGAATGAAAGTGTACAAGCCCCACTCATTGAATACTGCACGATTGAGGTGTTTGTTGCGCTCTCGATGCTCTTTCGTGACCATTTGTCTTTGGGAAAGGTCCCCAACCACAACGGTTCTCTCAACCAGTTTGTGGGCTATCAAGTGTGACGCTTTATGAAGACTATCCTGTTGTTTATTGCGTTTTTTCTGGGAAACGCGCTTGTAGATCTTGCTTAAGTGAAGATATCGACGTGATTTCTTTTTGCACTTGTCACGCTTGGAACGAATCTTATCCAGTTGTTTGTTGTGCCAACGTGCCCCCTTGAAGCCGCCAATGGTATAGACTCTGCCTTGCTCATTGACGCCTGTTGCCAGGGTCTTGATGCCGAGATCAAAAGCAACCGTTCCTTCTGTTTCGTGTCGTTTCTCGTTGCGCTCTCTGACAAATGAGGCAGAGTAGTTGCCTCTGCCATCGCGACTGATCGCCACTTCTCGAAAGCCCTCTGGGGGCGCTTCTGTGAGGCGTGCAACAATGTTGGGATACACCTTTGCACCATGTTTGCCTCCACCACCAGTAGGCAGAATGAGCGTATCGCCTTCAATCTTGAGATACATTGCAGGATAGCAGAGCGTGAAAAAGCAGTGACGTGGGCGTACTCGCGGGAATCCTGGCGTCTCTCCTGCTTTGACTCTGCGATAGAAGGCTTTCATCGCACCATGAAGGCGGTAGTAGACCTCTTGCAGCAGTTTCCCATAGACCTGAACGAGCTCAGGATCATGCTGTTTGCTCTCTTGCAAGCTTCGTTTAGCTTCGTAGAGATCCCACTTCTCGCCCTCTCTGAGCCGCATCACCCACCAGTTGTACAGCCCTCTACACTTGCTTTGCATGAACTCAAGCGTAGCGGCATCCTGCTCGCTCACGTCAATCTTGATCTTTTTGCAAAGCAGCATCTTGTATTGCTTTCTTGTAGGAGCGCAATCCGTGAAGCCGGGCCGAAAAGACGGTCACGATAGCAATCAAATCTCGCACAAGCTCTTGTTCAGGAGAAAGGTTTTCGCCATTGATGACCACGAGTTCGGTATGGTGTCGCTCGCAAAACACTTCAAAGTATTCATAACCAAAGCGAACTAGCCGATCCCGATGGGCAAGAACAATGCGCCGTACCTGACCAAGCTCCACCATCTCCATGAGACGATTGAATTGTTTGCGTTTATAGTTGAGTCCACTACCAATATCTGACATCCATTCATCGACCTTGAGCGAATGCTGGTGACAATAGGCTTCTAACGCTTGTGTTTGATGAAGCAAATCAGGCTTGTGAGCAATCCCAGAGACACGTGAGTAAGCGATGGTGAGGCTCTGTTCTGGCGCTTTCAACCCGCGATACTCAAGGTATTGATCGTGCGTATAGTAACGCCTGTTTGATTGTGGAGAACGGTGAGCAACTAATTTGCCTTCACGGTCCCATTTTTGGAGCGTTTTGGTGGACTTGCCAATAAGTTTTCCGAATGCTTGGATATCGTATATGTTCTTCATAAACACATTTTAACACAATTTAGTGCTTATATCAAAACTGTTTCATAACCTCCTCTTCTACGCTCATACTCGTGGAGGTGAGCCAGAAACCAGGACAGGCCATCCTTGCAGTTCACAATGAAAGCCCTGTGCTTACCAAAGAACAACAGAAAACCCTTTTTGAGCCGTTCTATCGGAGTCCTGAAGCCCAATCCTCCGCGACACCCGGATGGGGGCTGGGACTTGCCATTTGTAAAGAAATTGTTGTATCGCACAATGGGCGCATCTGGGTAGAGTCTTCGCCAGAAAAGGGCACGACCTTCTTTGTCGCCTTGCCTCTTCCAATAAGTTTGGAAAGCGCATAGCCTATAGCCTAAAAATGCGCGACAAAATCATATTCAATCGCATCAGGCTTATCAGTGGGTATGTGTTACAATAACTGAGCTGTAAAGCGCAAGAAGCCAATGATAAGTAGTGAGAAAGGATGAGCGCAAGTATCTATGGACTATCAACAGGTCACGACCCTTTTGCAAGAAGCCTACAATCGCGAGAATGCCAGCAAGCGCAACCAGACGAAGAAAGAGGATTGGAAGGTTGCCGAGCGGCAGGATTTTCTCGACCTCTTACAGCAAGAGGGGAAGCAAACACTGCTGGAGGTGGGAGCAGGAACCGGCACGGATGGCCTCTTCTTTCAGCAACAGGGTCTGCGCGTTGTCTGCACTGATCTCTCGCCCGCTATGGTCGAGCTATGCCGCGAGAAGGGCCTGGAGGCTCACGTTATGGATTTTCTGAGCCTGGATTTCTCCCCCGCCTCCTTCGACGCGATCTACGCGCTCAACTGCCTGCTCCACGTGCCAACAAAGGATCTCCCCAGTGTGCTGGAGAAGTTACGTGACCTCCTCCGCCCAGGCGGACTCTTCTTCCTTGGCGTCTACGGCGGCAATGAGCAGGAGGGTATGCATGAGGAAGACTCGCATAAACCATCCCGTTTCTTCGCCCATCACACCGACGAGTTCATGCGCGAGGCCGTCTCACCCTTTTTTGAGATTGTCTCCTTCAAGTCTTTCACCATCCCAGATTCAGATTGGCGCTTTCAGTCCCTGGTGCTCAAGCGCTAGTGTGTTTTGAGCTTCAAATCTCCATGAAAACCTCTTTTCATGGAGATGCTCTGGTTACGTTCCAAAGGTATGAGACTGGTTACTACAAAATATCCTCAACCGTTCTACGAACTGAATAGATAAATACCACTATAAGGCTACAGAACGCCGCTTATTGCCACAGAAACCAGACCTTTCTCAATTTTTTCATAGTAACCGGAGGTTATTTCATGTCCCTGACATCCCTAAAGCCCCAGGTGAGCGATGAACAAGCTCCCCCGGCCAAAGGGGCTCGTTTCCTATTAACCTGGCTGAAAAGCTGGGAGCTCTATGTTATTCTCCTATTAGCGATTCTCTTTCGCTTTTATTTGCTTAACACAACCGTATTTATGTATGACGAGGCGATTTTCTTTCGCCTGGCTCATGACGCCTTCGCACATGGACTCATCCCTATTACTAGTAGCCGAGCCTCGATAGGAAATTACAATTTCCCTCTCGTTGAATATATCTTTATGCTACCTGCCGCCTTTAGCGCAGACCCTATAAGTGGTGAAATCCTGGTCGCGCTCTTCAATGTCGCGGCGATCTTCCTTTCCTATTTCTTCACTCGGAAGTATTATGGACGGCTCGCCGCGATCATTGTCGCGTTGCTCTATGTCACCTCCGTTATGGCCCGGACATTTAGTCAAAACATTTGGAACCCCAATTTGATGCCACCCCTGGTGATGCTCTTCTTCTTCTGCCTGTTTCGTGGCGTCGTGACCAGGCGAGGCAACTGGCTCTTTCCAGCCCTCGTCCTGCTAGGTCTGCTCTATCAACTCCATGCCAGTTCATTACTCCTCGCCCTCCCCTTGCTGGTGGCCTGCGTCCTGGCTTATAAAACCATTCGCTGGTACGAAATTGTGCTGGCGGTGCCGGTCATCTTGCTACCCGTCTTACCCTTGATCTACTGGGAATCTCAGAACAATTTCAGAGATGTTCAGATCCTGCTCAACGCTTCACAGAGAACCGTTCTATTCGATACACAAACCATCGACTATTACAAATACTTACTCTCTGCCTATTTTATGAGTCCGACACTTTACATAAACCATCTACCAAACTATCCAACCTCGGTACTTGTCAGCACACCACTGCACTATTTGCAGCGTCCCCTCCGCTTTGAGACTGAGGTAGTGATGCCACTGCTCTTCGTGGTCAGCGCCATAAGCGCGTTGCTTACTGTCATCTGGCCCTCAAGACGTGAGCAGGCACCCCAGGTACACCAGGGCATCAAGGGACAGGTCTGGAGCTGGCTGAAGGATTTCTGGGCATCACCTGATCGCCAGGGTCTTTTGCTCCTTCTCATCTGGCAGATTGTTCTGCCCTTGACGCTACTAAGGCGTTCTATTCCTCTCTATCCACATTACTACATCATATACCTGCCAGGTCAGTTTATTCTAATTGCCATCTTTGTGGCCAGGGTTGTGAAGTTCCTGCAACAGTATCGCTCCCCATATACGACTATCGCACGCTTTAGCCTGCTAGGACTCGTTGCACTCATCCTCTTCGCGCAAACCCTGGGTATATCCATAATGATGATTGATACGGCTCAGGGCCGCTTCGATGCTCATGCCACCTACCCGGCCTTCCAGAATCTCTCATCTATGCAGTCAGCCTTAAATGAAGCAGATCAGTTTGCCCAGGCCCACCACATTCAGCGCATCTATATCTCGACCACCTACGCCGATGGGCAACCGCTAATCTACCTGGCAGAGCAACTGCACACTCCGACCACGCTCTATGACTCGACCATGTGTACCGTCCTGCCCGGCTCACAGGCTGGCTCAGTCCTCTATATCGCTGACCCGAGGAATGCTATTCAGAACCAGCTTATCCAGCAATATACCCACGCGACGCTTGTCGCCCGCCCGCCCCGCCTGGGCCAGCAACCCTACAATATGTATCAGCTGACCGCCCAGAACGAGCCTGCGCCCGTAGCGGGCACGTTCAGCAGCAATCTCAAGGCGTTAAGCTCCTCCGCACAGGTCCTGCACACGCCTGATAACCATCTCCAGTGGCTCTCAACCCGCTGGCAGGTTCAGCAGACCCAGCCAGCGGCGGCGCGCACCTTCTACAATACCCAGTTTCTCTTTGATCCCGCTGGCTCGGCCAAAGACAATCCCACCTGTCAGCTCACCGCTCTCAACCAGGGGGATCAGATCTTCACGCAGCAAGCCATTTCTACAACAGATCCTATACCAACCGCACTGACCTTCCAGGTACAGACCAATACCAGCGTGCCTGTCACCCGGCCACTGGGTCCCTTAACCCTTACCACCTATGACAACGTCCTACAGCACGTACAAACCTTACAGACCACAACAGGCCAGCAAAGCGTGACCATGCCTGTGATGACACAGTAAGCAAGCAAGCGCTAATTATGTACGCGCCTACGCTGGCGGGCATCTCCCCGGTTGCTAAGCAATATGCAACCTTTGCCTTTACCGGGCAACCCGCGTAGGTGCGTACGTAAGTAGCGCATTCCCCTACATAGGCGCCACATTTATGGCGCGCCGATTTATCCCATAGAGCACGATGCAACATTCAACGCGTCATGCTCTCCTGGGCACCATGCAAAGGAGGCAAGAAGTACAGGCAATTCTGCCTGCTTCATGTAGAGACGAGCGAACGCTACTTTTTGCTACAAATTATTGGCAGGGATAGAAGGCCACGGGGGCGCGACGCAGGACGTAAACCTTGCGCTGGCGCAGGAGGCGCACGCCCTTTGGTGTCGTGTTATAGCGCACATAGAGGTCGAGCGCCGCCCGGTCGCGAGCGGCCTCATATGGGCATGGCGGCAGGCGCCAGTTGCTGAGCATGGCCCACATCTGCTTCAGGTAGGCCTCAAAGTGCTCTCCATCGCGGAAGTACTCCTCGTAGAAGTACACCTTGGAGCTTACTGGGAAGAGTCCCAGACCCGCGTATGTGCTTATAATCAATTCGTGATCGGTGTAGTGGTAGGGCGTATAGTGCCTGCGGCCAAAGATCTCGCCCAGCGGATAGCCATCGAAGCCGCTGACAAACTCCTGCACCACCATGGCCTCCTGGCGCAACTTAGGCACAAGTTGCTCGGTGAAATTCGGCCCCCGGCGGCTAAAGGCCAGGTCAAAGGTAGCGTCCGGCAGACTGGCAATGGCTTCAGCATCGTAACTACTGCCATACACAGTAGTTATGTTCTCCAGACCCAGGCGCTCAGCGCGCAGGTGTGTGGCCGCCAGCAGCTCTTGATTTTGGTCCAGGCCCCAGATATGCTTCACCTTTGGCGCCAGGCGGCAGAGGGTCTGGCCCGCGCCACATCCCAGATCCAGCACCGTACTCTCCAGCGTGGCATACAGGTCCAGCAAGCGATCAACTTCAGCAGTGGGATTCTCGCCATAATACTCGACGAGAGCGGGGGAGACAGAGGAAGTGTAGCTAGTAAAGGCGCCATAGCGCTCGGCCAACTCGGCATCAAAATCAAACATGCATCAAACTCCAGTCATTGCTTAACACAGGAAGAGGGCACAACCAAGCAGCCCTCCTGCCAGAAGGAAAAGTAATAGCTCGCGGACACGCCTCATCTGTAGGGTCCATGCTGGCATGGACTCCTCTCCCAAACGGTCCGCGAGGAATTATTCCACTATAACCTCTCAAGAGGCATACAATGACTAAAGCAGCACCGTAAAGTTCCAGCCTTTCAATCTGTATACTCAAGTATAACACGAAAAAAAGCACCAACCGACCAGTTATATATGCACAAGTGCTAGTTGTCGTATCCCCCATTCAATTTCGTCGTCTCTCTCGGCAACTTGTGTGAGGACTCGTAAATCCTCCTCTATGCTATTGATCAGGTCAGGGGAGTAGTGTTGTTGGATAAATGGCTGGTGTTTCCAGGATTGAATATTCATCCAAAACATCATCGCGGCTTGTGCCGTCGTCACTTTGACGGCCTGCACCCGATTTCTATGTATTTGAAGGGATTCGCTTTGTGTTAGCGCCTCTAAGGATGGTCCTATGTACAGATTGTTTGCTTGATGAGCTAGCATGGTCTCAACGATCTCTAGATACTGGGCAAGCAATTTATGCTGTGTATGAATCCATTCCGTCTCTTCTATCAACAAGAAACCGCCTGGTTGCAGTTGTGTAGCCCAACGCTCAATGATAAATTGGGGCTGTTGGAGGTGAGTCAGCAGGAAGCGGCAGTAGAGCAGGTCCGCTGGACTGTAGGGAAAGGGTACAACAGTAATATCATGACAGGCAAACGAGATATGAGGCGTTGCAGTCTTTTGTGCAGAGGCGATAAAGCTTGGAGAGAGATCCAGGCCAATCACTTGTTTTGCTTGAAGCGTGTCTGCAAGCAGGTGTGTTGTGCAGCCTGGTCCACATCCCAGATCTATCACAAGAGAGGGCGTCTCCTCAAGGCACTCGCGCAAAAAGAGGCTTGTTGACGCAGAATATACTTCCGCGAGCACTTCTAGTCGCTGTCTGGCACGATCAGTGTGCGTAAAAGCGTAGGCCATCTATCCTCCTTAGAAAGAGAAAATCGCTTTATTTCCGGCAAAACTATCTTAGCACATCTGAACTTTGTTGGACTAGATTATCCGTGAGATTGGGTGTGCGACAACTTTTTGCAATGGGCACTCCACCCTCATAGACGCCCGATTTATCGCGCGTGAGGCAATAAATCGGGCGTCTATGATTGTTTTCCTACGCCGTTTGCTCCATCTTATCATATGCTGCGGACTTGCTGTACGCGGTCGTTTGCGAGGGCGGCCCGAACTTGCTGGAGGAGCTCGGCATACTCAATGCTTTGCGGTGTTGTGGTGTCGATTGCAATTACCTGGCCACCAAGCGCCATGGGCGTAAGCTCCCCTCGCAAGAGCCGTTCTTTGTTGTCTTCAAGCCATTCCAGGTCGCTGTGGCCTGCGTGGCGTTCCACGCTCTCCACACGTGCCAGGAAGCGCTCCAGCAGGACCTGGCCATCGGCCTTACAGAGAATCTGCAATGGCTCAAAGTCATAAGTGCTTTGCAGTTGCAGGAACTCGGCGCCCCTCAATTCTGGGCGCCCAAAGAAGCCTTCGATCAAAAGGGATTGCCCTGCTGCTAACAAGCGACCGGCAATGTAATAGAGCAGGGCGAAAGAGGCGGAGCCAAGCTGTGAGGGTAGCTCATTGTTGGCGCCTCCAAGGCCATCATGAAGGGTTTCAAATATCCCATCTCTGGAGAAGACTGGAAGGTGCGTATCCGCTCCCAGGCGCCTCGCCAGGGTCGTCTTTCCAGTTCCAGGGAGACCATTTACAATTACCAGCAGTGGCTTACCCATACAATTTCTTCACCTTTCTCTTAAAAAAGTATCAACTTCAAGACCTGGATCAACCTCTTTTCAACCTTCCTCGACGCACTATATCATCGAGGGACATAGGTAGAGAAAGTATATGTCAAATGCCAGAGGAAAACACCGGCATTTCGCCCGATGCGCCCAGATTGACGCTTATGCTATGCTACAAGAATGAGCAAAGCCTCTCCTGTATGTGATAGAATGAAGCGAACATAGAAAAAATGTTCATCAGGATAGAATAGCAGCCAGGAAGGCAGGGACAAAATGAGCCAACCCACACCAGATTCCACGACCGATCAGATTCTCCTGCGCGACGTGGTCGCGGACGACCTCCCTATTTTTTACGAGCAGCAGTTAGACCCCGAGGCCAACTATATGGCGGCCTTTACAGCCAAAGACCCAACTGACCGCGAAGCCTTTATGCACCATTGGCAGAAGATTCTCAAGGATGAGAGCAACACGATTAAGACTATTATTTCTGGGGAACAGGTGGCAGGAAGCGTCTCGAGCTATCGAGATGAAGAGATGGAGGGGCCAGAGGTCACCTACTGGCTTGGCAAGTCCTACTGGGGCCAGGGCATCGCCACCCAGGCCCTGGCGGCCTTTCTGAAGATTATGCAAGTACGCCCCATCTTTGCCCGCGTGGCGAAGGATAACCTCGCCTCACGCCGCGTTTTGGAGAAGTGCGGCTACACCATCTGCGGCGAGGGCAAGGGCTATGCCAACGCCCGTGGCGCGGAGACCGAGGAGTTTATTCTGCGCCTGGAAGTTTGAAGCGCAAGAATCAGATAGTCTCCCATTCATTTCTGCCGTATGCTTGGCACATGTAGAGGCCATGCTGGCATGGCCTTATACCACACCTGAAACATGTAGGGGCCATGCTGGCATGGCCTCTCCTCGCATAAGCACAAAGAATGGAGCTATCCTAATGCATAGAGTCATCGAACCGAAAATTCTCTACTTTGGCACGCCCGTCGTCCTCATCAGCACACGCAATCCAGATGGATCGTTCAATCTCGCCCCGATGTCCTCAGCCTGGTGGCTGAACCAATCATGCATGTTGGGAATGAGTGGGAGATCAAAAACGGTGGAGAATCTGCTGCGTGAGGGTCAGGGCGTGCTCAATCTCCCCTCGACCGAGCTTGTCGGCGCTGTCGACCAGCTGGCCCTCACCACGGGACGCAATCCCGTGCCTGAATCCAAGGCTGAGATCGGTTATCGCTATGAGCCGGACAAGTTCGGCCTCTCAGGCCTAACCCCCATCCCTGCGGACCTCGTCAACGCGCCACTCGTAGCCGAATGCCCGGTCCAACTGGAGGCGCAGGTCGAGCAGGTACATGCCTTTGACGAGCAGAATGGAAGCATCAAGGCTATCGAGATGCGCATTCTCCGCGTCCACATCGCGGAAGACCTCCTCGTCCCCGGCACGGATAACTATATCGATCCCGAGAAATGGAGCCCCCTCATCATGAACTTCTGCGAGTTCTTCGGTCTCAGCGGCAAAATCCACCCCTCCCGCCTGGAGCCCGCCTTCTACGGCCTCCCACGCAAAACAGAACCAGCCTTGCACAACTCCGTGCAAGCATAGTCCTAAATTATGAAGCCCGAAATTTGACAAATAACATTTGCATTCTTTGCATCCTTATATTACCATACTGTTCTCCCTATGCACATCGTTCCTTTGGCCGATTTTTTCTGCTGCTTCTCGCCGTATACTCTAGTTGAGGCTGAGGAAACGATGGGGACCCGTTGTCCTCTCCAGATTAAAACGCTTCGCGAGCAAATTATATACATACGCTATTTATGAGCAAGAGGAGTCATAATGACGGCAGGTAAAAGGCTGAGCTTTGGCATCAAAACGGTACCACAGCATACGACATATGAGGATATGCTCCGCGTCTGGCAGGAGGCCGATAGTATCCCATCCATTGAACACGCCTGGCTTTTCGACCACTTTATGCCCCTGGGGAAGGATTTCACAGGACCCTGCCTGGAGGGTTGGACGCTGCTGGCAGCCTACGCGACTGTAACCAAACGCGTACGCCTGGGCCTGATGGTGACGGGTAATACCTATCGGCATCCGGCTGTGCTGGCCAATATGGCTGCCACAGTGGATATTATTTCAGGGGGTCGCCTGGATTTCGGTATTGGCGCGGGCTGGAATGAGCGTGAGCACAGCTCCTATGGTATCCCCCTTTACTCTACTGGAGAACGTATACGGCGCCTTGGCGAGGCGTGTGAGATCATTAAACGGATGTGGACCGAAACCGCGCCAAGCTATGAAGGCAAATACTATCAAATTAAAGACGCTTACTGTGAACCCAAGCCCATACAGAAGCCTCATCCACCCTTTGTTATTGGCGGAGCGGGTGAGAAATTGACGTTACGCATCGTTGCTCAGTACGCCTCTATCTGGAACTTTGTCGGCGGCGACGCTGCAATGTTTCAGCAGAGGAGCGCTGTCCTCGATAACCATTGTGCCGCCATTGGACGAGACCCACAAACAATTCAGCGCTCAATAGGGGTACTGGTCTATCCCGAAGACCTGGAGGAAACTCGCAACCAGGTACGCAGCTATGCCCAGGCTGGCGCGACACATCTCATTCTGAGTTTGCGCGCGCCTTATCCAGAAGGGATCGTCCACCGCCTCGATAAAGAGATCATTAAACCTTTGAAAGCAGAACTTGAAGCATAGGCTTCGATTCTTCGAGAAGGATTATCTCTGTAAAAAAGAGAAAAAGGCTTGTACAATAGAGCAGATTATTAAGGGTGTGTGGGTGGACAACGGCAAAGCCGTTGTCCACCCACACACCCTTACCCTTGAGCGCCGCAGGCGCGAAAGCTTATGCAAAGCGATAAATTAACGCCCTAAACTATCTTGACAAAAGAGCCTCTCGTCGTATATGGTACAGCTATTAAATATCGCTACTATGATCTTATTCCGAAACCCAACGCCACTAGCGTGTCTAGCGCTTCGCGCTCAGGGTTTTCGGATAAGTAGTATGTAGCATTACCACAAAAGAATGGAGAATCACATGCGCCAATTCAACAATATAAACAAGGAGATGAAAATGAGAAAAGAGCACATACAGAGGATTCTACTGAATGACAACAGTGAACATTGGGATCGTCGCGCACGTGGACGCGGGAAAGACCAGCCTGACGGAGCGCATACTGTTTGAAACCCATGTCATCGACGCCATTGGTCGCGTTGACCAGGGCAATACCCAGACCGATTCACTAGACCTGGAGAAGAGACGAGGCATCACGATTAAAGCCTCGGTCGTTTCCTTCTCTATACAAGATAAAACGCTAGATAAAACCCTTAAAATCAACCTGATTGATACCCCCGGGCACGCAGACTTTATTGCAGAGGTTGAGCGTTCCTTCAGCGTGCTAGACGCGGCGATTCTGGTGATATCCGCCGTGGAGGGGATTCAAGCGCAAACCAAGTTCCTCATGTCCCTCCTCACCAGGCTTGGTATTCCCACGATCATCTTTATCAACAAGATTGATCGAAGCGGAGCGCAGTCCCATACCCTCGTCAAGCATATCAAGGAGAAGCTCGCGGAATCGGTGCTTCCCCTCTATACCCCCGAAAATCTCGGCACAAAGCAGGCCTTTATTGTCGAAAATAGCTTTAGCCACGCCAAAAATCCAGCCTTCATGGAGGAGTGCATCGGGCTGCTCGCGCTCAACGACGAGGCCTTCCTTGAGGCTTACGTCAACGAAGAGCAAGTGGCGGAAGAGCAGGTCAAAGAGGCACTGCAGCGCCAGGTTAGAGATGCCAGACTATACCCCATCTTCTTTGGCTCAGCTATGACCGGGATCGGCGTCTCGGAACTGCTTACGGGCATCGCAACCTTCTTCTCAGAAAATCCCAGGTCAGAGGATGGCCCTTTATCCGGGGTCGTCTTCAAGATTGAGAAGGAGGCATCGGGCGAGAAGATCGCCTATGTGAGGGTATTCTCGGGCAATATGCATGTCAGAGAGTATGTGCCTGTGAGCCGAAAAATCAGCGAGAGCGAGGTTGAAACTCACACCGACAAGGTGAAAAAGCTGCATGTCTTCTGGGAAGGGAAAACGCTTCAGTCCTCCAGCGTCGAGGCGGGCGAGTTCTGCAAGGTCTGGGGGCTGAAGGACATCAAAATTGGTGATGTCGTGGGGGAGCGGTCCGACAGCATCAAAGACCTGCATTTTGTGGCCCCGCAAATGGAGGCGCGTATCGAAGCCAGGCACCAGGAGCAGAGTCACCAGCTCTATCAAGCCCTGCTGGAGCTATCGGAAGAAGATCCGCTGGTCAAGGTACTGCAAGATACCTTTCATCATGAGATCTACCTGCGACTCTTTGGCGAGGTACAGAAAGAGGTCATCGAAACGATGCTTCAGGAAAAATATGGCCTGGATGTGCAGTTCTCAGAGACAAGGGTTGTCTGCATCGAAAAACCTGCCGGGACCGGGCAGAGCCTGGAGGAGATGGGAAAAGGAGGAAATCCCTTCTATGCAACCGTTGGCTTCAGGATCGAACCAGCGCCCCCTGGCAGCGGCATCAGCTATAGGCTAGAGGTCAAGCTGGGTGCGCTCCCCCTCGCCTTTCACCGGGCGATTGAAGAGACAGTCTACGAGACCTTGCAGCAAGGACTCTACGGCTGGGAGGTTACCGATATTGTCGTAGTCGTGACGCATACTGGCTACAGCAGCCCTGTCTCAACGGCGGCCGACTTCCGTAATCTGGTGCCACTTGTGGTGATGGAGGCACTTTCCCAGGCGGGTACCGGGGTCTATGAGCCCCTGAACCAGTTTGAGTTGAGCGCCCCCGCCCATGCTATCAGCCAGGCGCTGTTCAGGTTATCAGCGCTCAAGGCAAGCGTGGAGAGACCAATCCTGCGCGGCGACACCTTCCTCTTGACGGGTACGCTGCCTATGGCAACGACGGAGGAGTTTAAAAGAAGCCTGCACTCGTTCACCGAGGGCGAAGGCATTTTCCTGACGAGGCCTTCCGGGTTTCGCAAAATAGAGGACGCCTTCCCCACCAGGAAACGTGCCGACTTCAACCCCTTAAACCGCAAGGATTACATGCTGCACATCCTGCACACGTATTAAATAAGTTGTTTCCCAAATGCATTGTTGGGTCCAGGCCAGCCTGGACCCAACAATGCATTTGGGAAACAACCTGTACTATTTTTCCCTACAAACGCCAGATTTTGAGGTTGGAGAAGCTTACCTCGGTGGGGCTGCTTTTGGTATAGGCGGTCAGACCAAGCGTACCTTCAGCATAGGTGCTGTCATAAAGAGTATCTACAAATTTTCCATTAGCGTATATATCAATGGCTGATTTATGCGCAATGATCATGACTGTATTCGTTTGCTCTAGCCCGGGTTTAAGCTCTTGCGAGCGAAAGCCTGACGCCAGCGAACGCTTATACTTACCACCACTGTAGATCTCAACGCGATAGATTCCTTGCGTATTGTAGAGAAAGGTATAGTAATCGCCTGTGCCTGGGTGGCGGAAGGCGATGCCAGCCCCTTCACCTTGTAGGATCGAAATATCGACTTGCATAGCAAAATCGCTATAGCTCGTCTTCTCCATACATGTGTATATGTACTTCAGTTTTACCGTTGTTACATGATATGAGCCCCCCTTAAACTCACAGGCATAGGGATGGCCATCAGAAACTGGTGCGCTCGCCTTCCAGGGGCTAGTTGTGCTATCTAACGCCGAGGTCGTTGTCGGAGATAAGGACTGTACTCCTGAGTAAAGGGAGTTGGGATCATCCCATTGAAGGGCTTGAACGGCCTGGTTTCTCTGATTGCTCTGGGTGACAAAATAAGTTATGCCACCACCTGCAAGCACAATCAGCGCGATCACTGTCACCAGCGTGACGATGAGAACAGTCTTGTTACGACGGCGAGGCTGAGTTGGCGCTGCCCCGGCGAAATATGGAGTGTAGGCGCTCTGCGTGGCATATGGATTGTTGGCATTGGGTGGGAAGCCCGGCGCGGGGTAGCCAGCATAGGGAGTACCAGGGGCAGGCGTTCCCGGCGTGGGCGCGTAAGCCGTCGCGGCGAGCGGAGCCTGGGCATTCTGAAGTGAACCAGCGTACTCCTGATACATAGCGGGCTCTCCGTACTCTTGATAAGATGGAGGAGCCTGGAAAACCTCTGTCGGCGCGGATGCCGCATGGGATGCTCCCTGCTCCTGGTCGAAAGGAGAACTTTGAAATATCGCAGATGGCGTAGGCGCCGCCTGGGGAGCGGGTGCAATCGAGATTCCACACTCCGAGCAAAACCTGGCTCCCTCAGGCAATTCACTATGGCAATTCTGGCATTGCATAGATGTTCTGTTCCTTCACAAATAAATACATGCATAATGGAAACTCATCCACATAATTATGTCATATATCTGTTTGCTTGTATATAATGAAGAACATAGATTTTCTGCAACTCAGGTGGCTTGCTATCGTGTAGCACATCTCCAGGCCTCATCGTTTTCTACTCCTCACTCGTGATGTACTTGAGTGTTTGCACATAACATTGTTGGGTCCATGCTTGCATGGACTATGGAGCAAGAGAGGAAGAGGAGATGATTCAGCACCCTGCCTTCAAAGTGGAGGAGTGGAGCGTACGCGAGACAAAGCTGCATTTGGATGTCCTGGCACAGACGGAGTCTATTTTCGCGCTCTCAAATGGACATATCGGGCTACGCGGCAACCTGGATGAGGGCGAGCCTCACGGGCTGCCCGGCAGCTATCTAAACTCTGTCTACGAGCTGCATCCCCTCCCCTACGCGGAGAGCGCTTACGGCAACCCTGAGTCCGGGCAGACGATCATCAATGTTACCAATGGTAAACTTATCCGCTTGAATGTAGAGGATGAGCCATTCGACATCCGCTATGGTACCATCCATAGTCATGAGCGCGAACTAGACTTAAGAAATGGCGTCCTGCGCCGTAGCGTATGCTGGACCTCGCCCGCTGGGCAAACGGTAAAGGTAACCTCCACCCGGCTGGTATCCTTTACCCAACGCGCCATAGCGGCGATCAACTACGAAGTCGAGCCAGTAGATACGCCCATGCGCATCGTGCTCCAGTCCGAACTAGTCGCCAACGAAGAAATATCCACAAAACAGGATGACCCACGCGCGGCAAGCACGATTACCAAGCAGTTGGTGAGCGAGGAGAACCACGCCAAAGGGATGCTTGGGCTACTGATACACCACACCCAGGAGAGTGGCCTGCGCATCGGGGCAGCGATGGATCATGTGATCGAGGGGCCAGAGGAAATGGCCGTTGATGCCGATAGTTCGCACGATATCGCGCGTTTAACTGTAACGGCACAGGTGAAGCCAGGCGAGAAGATCCGCATCGTCAAATTTATCGCCTACGGCTGGTCGAGCCTGCGCTCTCGGCCTGCCATCCACGACCAGGTCATTGCCGCGCTCTCGGCGGCACGCTTGACGGGTTGGGAGGGCTTGCTGGCGGAACAGCGCGCCTACCTGAATGCCTTCTGGGGGCGGTCCGATGTCGAGATCGAGGGCGATCCCCAGATTCAGCAGGCGGTACGCTTCGCGCTCTTCCACGTCCTGCAAGCCGGTGCCAGAGGCGAGCACCGACCCATTCCGGCCAAGGGTCTGACCGGTCCCGGCTACGACGGGCATACCTTCTGGGATACCGAGATCTTCGTCCTGCCAGTCCTGACGTTCACCCAGCCCTCCGTGGTGGCCGATGCCCTCTACTGGCGCTACTCTATTCTGGACCAGGCCCGTGAGCGCGCGCGACTCCTTGGTCTGAAGGGTGCGACCTTCCCCTGGCGCACCATCGCGGGCGAAGAGTGCTCTGGCTACTGGCCCGCGAGCGTCGCCGCCTTCCATATCAACGCCGATATCGCCTATGCGGTCGTGCACTATGTAGGGGCCACCAATGACCTCAAATTTGAGCAAGAGGTTGGCCTGCCCCTGCTCGTGGAGACCGCCCGGCTCTGGCGCTCGCTTGGCTGCGAAGATGCTGAAGGCAAGTTTCGCATAGATGGCGTGACCGGACCAGACGAGTATAGCGCCCTGGCCGACAATAATGTCTATACGAATCTCATGGCACAGCTCAACTTGCGCGCCGCCGCCGAGGCGGTCGAACGCCACCCGAAGGCCGCGCATAAGCTCAACGTCAAGGATGAGGAGGTCAAGAGCTGGCTTAGTGCCGCTGAAAACATGCTCTTGCCATACGATAAGCGCCTCAAGGTGACGCCACAGGACGAGAACTTTACGAAACACGAGGTATGGGACTTCTCACAGACGAAAAAAGATGACTATCCTCTCTTTCTCCACTACCACTATGTCCATCTCTACCGTAAGCAGGTCGTGAAGCAGGCCGATCTCGTGCTCGCCATGCAGCTCTTCAGCAGTGCCTTTTCTGCCGAACTCAAGGCACGCAACTTCGCCTACTATGAGCCGCTCACCGTGCGCGATTCCTCGCTCTCAGCAAGCACCCAGGCCGTGCTCGCCGCCGAGGTTGGCCATCTCCAGCTCGCCTATGACTACCTGGGCGAGGCCGCGCTTATGGACCTGTATAACCTGGAGCATAACACCCAGGACGGGCTGCACATGGCTTCACTGGCTGGAAGCTGGACCGCCCTCGTCGCGGGCCTGGGCGGCCTGCGCTGTCAGGATGGCTCGCTCACCTTCGCGCCCCACCTGTCTAAGGGGATTACACGCCTGGTCTTCCGCATCTGCTTCAAGGGCCGCTGCCTGCTCGTCGAAATCAAGCCGGGCGAGGCCAGTTACCGCCTGCTGGACGGAGACCCCCTGCAAACCTGGCATCACGGCCAGAAGATAACGCTCTCAACCAAAGAAGCCACAACCCGTCCCATCCCACCCATCAAGGCTGGGGCACCACCCAGGCAACCGGCGGGACGCGCACCAGCCCACCGAGAGGCAGTTTACGATTCTTCTAGCGGCTCCTCAAATTCAATGTCGTAGTAGACTTCATCCATGCTCAGCTCCAGGTCCAGGCTTGTCAATCTTACAACCTGCCCGCGCGTATAGTCCCTGATAATTCCACCTTTGCCCTGATCGAAAGTAAACGCGTACCTCTTGAGCAAACTGGTTTACGAACACTATCTCTTCGATGCTGCTGCTGGCCATATAGTCCTGGAGCTTCTGGTTCTTATCCTTGTACTCAGTTGATGGAGAATGGACTTCTACCACCTCTCAGGGTTTATCGCCATACTATCCTCCTCCTCATACACAATACTGCATCAAGTATAACATATGGTATGATAATACGATGGCTACTGCGCTGCTGGCACGGCGCTGCTAAAGCACGCGCCTACATATCATGGTACGAAGTATGCCGTACCATGATATGTAGGCGCGTGCTTTAGGTATCCTACAAGGCTCTAGCGCTAATCCTCGGTCTTTGATGTCGCGTAAGGACACTTCTGCTCTGCTGTTGCTTCTGTCGTCGACGCTGGCGAAGCATGGTTGGTGCTTTTGCGCTTATAGCGAATATAGGTTTTTTCAGGCCGGGCGGCGCCCAGGCCGTAATCCACGCGAGGATCTTTTGTGATTAGCTCAAGATCAAACTGCTGGAACAAAAGCGCGGTAATAATCATCATCTCGTTGTTGGCAAAGTTCATGCCTGCGCATTTATGCGTTCCACCGCCAAAGCCAATTAGAGAGAAGCGATGCTGGCGATCCTCTTCCCGGCCGGGAGCGTAACGCAGTGGATCATAGGTAGCAGGGTCCTGGAAGAGATCTGGCAGCCGCTGGGCAATGTCCGCCGCGACCATCAAATTCCATCCCTTGGGAATCCGATACTCGCCAACCTGAATGTCTTCTTCGGCTCTACGCGCAAGCACATCGGCAGAGGGATGCATCCTGGTTGTCTCCTGAACGGCCCAGAAGGTATGTTTCATGGAACTGAGGTTTTTGGCCGTGAGGGCTTCACCTGGAGGAAAGCGGTCGGCAATCTCTTGTTGGAGCAGTTGCAAATACGAGGGCGTCTGTAAGAGCTGAATAATAGTCCAGGCAGCCTGGCCAGCGGTTGTTTCATGCCCAGCAAACATCAGTCCCATAATGGTTGCGATAACCGCGTCATCCTCCATTGGTGTGCCATCTTTATACGTGGCTGTAGCGAAGTCCAGCAGGAAATCATCATACTGCTCGGGATGGGCACGCCGCTCGACGACAAAGGGCCAGATCATTTCGCGTAGCTTCTTCTTGGCCCGATCACGGCGAATGAATTTTGGCAAGGGCAAGTAAGGTGGGAGAGCAGGGTCAATGGCTTTGCCCAGTATCAGATACAACTTCCAGAACTCTGGCCCCAGACTATCGCGAAAGTCTTTACCCATCAAAGCATGCGCGGCCACATTCTGCACAACCTGCGTCACGGCGGCCCTCAATTCCAGCTCTCCCTGCTCCCCAAGGGTATCAAGCCACTGCTGGACCTCCAATTGCATAATACCGAGATACTTGATCATTCTTTCGCTCTTAAAAGGTTTGAGCAGAATGGGGCGCTGCGCGAAATATACCTCTGGCGGTGCAGTAAACCCGACCTCGCCCAGGGCCGCCTTGAGATAGGCATAAGATTTATGCATACTCAGTTTTTTGTCCGTCTCAGTAAAGAAAATCTGCTGATACTCTGGACCTATCAGAAAGGCCACCGGCTGACCGAGCAGGCGAATGCCAAACACAGGACCCAGGCTATCAAATCCTCTCTGCAAGAGACCGTGACGATCTTTCATAAACTCAAGCAAGTTGCCAACCACAGGCGAACCAGGAAGCATTGGAGGAGTAGAATTCATAAGTTGCTCCTTCACAGCCGTTAAAGGGATATCGATCTGCCGTTACAAAATACAAAGTCCTGTATATGATAGTACCATATGTTGCTAACTTTATCACGCGTAAGGATATTATAATAAGGTTTAGTTCGTATTTCTTGCCACTAATAAGGAGTAATTTCGTGTCTATTACACGCTCTCCCTTCCGCGGCATGGTTGATGTGCCGCGCATCCTACCCCTGGTCGCCGCTATGCCGCTCTCCTCTCGCCACGTGGTTGACTTGCCCTGGCGCTTGAGTACACCGCGTATGCAAGAGGGACGCGACGCTGTTCTGTGGGAGGACACCCTGGGACAAATTGTAGGCTTCGCGGCCTGGCAGTATTACTGGGCCGCGCTCGACTTCTTTATCTTGCCGGGACCCACGGCACAGCAGGTTGAGCAAGATATCTTCGCCTGGGCTGAGGAGCGCTTTCAAGAATTGGACGCGGAGCGCGGACGACCTCTCCCCTACTGGGTCGAGTTTCGCGATGACGACCTGGCACGGCGCGAGCTAGTCGAGGCCCGTGGCTATCTGCTGGACGAAGGGGATCACTATGTGGCGCTTGAGCATCCGCTGACAGATCTCCCACTAGTTCCAGCCCTACCCGAGGGCTTTACCCTGCGCCCACTCGCGGGCGAGCAGGAGGTCGCGGCCTATGCCGAGCTTCACCGGGCGGCCTTCGAGAGCACCTCCATGACGCCAGAATGGCGAGCACGCACGCTCCAGATGCCCCAGTACCGGCCCGAACTCGACATAGTCGTGAGCGCCCCCGGTGGCGAGCTGGCGGGCTTCTGTGTTGGCTGGCTGGCGCCTGAGCGCGGCGTGGCCCAGATCGAGCCACTGGGCGTCCATCCACGCTATCAGCACCTGGGCCTCGGGCGCGTCCTCCTGCTGGAGATGCTGCACCGTTTCCAGGCGCATGGAGCAGAAAAGGGCCTCGTTGAGACAAACCTTGAGCGCACCGCCGCCCGCAAGGCCTACGAGTCGGTTGGCTTCTCCCAGGGCCACATTGTCTACCATCAGGGCAAATGGATGACAAATGTGTAGAGTTCATGCTAGCATAAACCCTACAACTTAACGGATGCTACAAACAGGCATTGGAGGTATGATGTCCGATACACTTACGACAATTCACGACGTTCAGGTTCTCGTCTGCGCGCCAGAGGGAGAAAAACTACGAAGCGAACAGGATGCTGTGGAACTGATTGGTGAGACCTTTCAGCAAGGGGTAGAGTGGATCATTGTACCAGTAGAGCGCCCTGAAGATGATTTCTTCCAGCTCAAGACCCGACTTGCAGGTCACTTCATTCAGAAATTCGTCACATACAGGCGCCACCTTGTAATCCTGGGCGATATAGCTAAATACGCAGCTCAGAGCCGCGCATTCAACGATTATGTCTACGAAACGAATCGTGGCAACGACGTATGGTTTCTGCCCGATATGCAAGCACTCGAAGATCGGCTAAAGCGCATGCAGCAAGGTTGATACGTGAACAAAGCAGAGGTAAACAAAGATTATTAAGAGGGGGACAGATCTACTCACCTCCAATCAAGGAATGCTCGCTGGATTGGAGATGAGGTTTCCCCGCGGTGGCGCACAGGACGCGCGTTTGATGAGGGGGGTGGCAAGTTCAATACGAACGCTCTCGACCGGCTCACCAGCTATCAAACGCAACAACAACTTGGTCGCGACACGCCCCATCTCTAATAGGGGCTGGTGGATAGTCGTCAAAGCAGGCGTCACCCATTCCGCGTAAGGCATATTGTCAAATCCAATCACGCTCATCGCTCCTGGGACCGCTATGCCACGCTCAAATAATGCTCTATACACGCCGAGACACTGCTCATCACTCCCTACAAAGATGGCTGTAGGCATTTCTGGCAACGCAAGAATCTGCATCATCTCTTGATATGCCTGCTCGGCATGAAAATCAGCAAAATGGATCAGCGCTGGATCAACAGGGACGCCTGCCTCTTGTAGGGCGTGACGATATCCAGCAATCCGATCTTGTGTGCAAGGATGGTCAGGCAGACCCATCAGGGCCACGATACGACGATGGCCCAGAGATAACAAATACTCGGTCGCTAGTTTTCCACCAGACCAGTTCGTCGCGCTCACCGAAAGATCTTCTGGTCCCAATTCTCCAAAGGGATCCACGACAACGAAGGGAATACCACGACGGGTTAGTTCTTGTAGGTAGAGAGACCGCTTGTCAGCGAGAACCAGGACTGCTCCATCGATCGCCCCTTCGGATAGTCTCTGCCGCCACTGCTGCTCTCGTTCTCTAAGGGCATGGGTTGAGGCAAGCACCATGCGTACCTCTGTAGGCAAGAGGGCCTCTTCGACGCCGCGCAAGATCTCGAACGCATAGTAACTGTTCAGTTCTTGCCCAACGAGAAAATCGATCTGCCCGCTGTTTCCTTTTCTTAGCGAGCGGGCTGCTTTATTAAGCATGTAGCCTCGTTCCGCCATCACCCGCTCCACGCGTTCACGGGTAGTTGGGGCCACATCCGTGCGCTGATTAATCACTTTCGAGACCGTCGCAACCGAAACGCCAGCCACAGCAGCAATCTGTGCCATTGTCAGCGGCGGCTCTTCTGGAGATTTCGCCATCTCACACCTTTTCGATAACCATTTCGACAGTATATTTGACAGTGTAGCGCACTACCTCCAATACTGTCAAACAATCTTTCTTCCTCTTCAAGGCTTCTCAAAAGTTCTTTTTGCTTTCGCGCCTGCGGCGCTCAAGGGGAAGGGGATGTGGGTGGGAAACGGCAAAGCCGTTTCCCACCCACATCCCCTTCCCCCGAGGCGAGCGGAGCGAGCCGAGGCAAGAACTGGAATGTTCTGGTAAACAGAATACTCTCCTTGACAGCCGATTTTCTCCATGCTATGCTCTAAAAAACATAAAATTATCGCAATGGATTTCGACACACATTTAAGCAAGAGGGAATATCTTTCATGGATAGCACTCCATCTACACTACCTAAGCGTCGCTTGCAGGGCTTGATGCTATTTAGCATACTCGCGACTCTACTCTCAACTCTCTTTCTTGAAGCACTCGATAACACAATGGTTGGCCCCGCGCTACCACAGATCATTCATCAGTTTCACGGTGCTGATCGATATAGCTGGGTTGCAACGGCCTATCTCCTCTCCTCTACTATCGTAATTCCTGTTGTTGGCAAATTCTCGGATCAGTTTGGACGCAAGTGGCTTTTGCTTGGTGGGGCCTGTCTCTTTCTCCTGGGGTCGCTCCTCTGCGGAATTTCGCAAACGATGGATCAACTCATTGCTTTTCGCGCCTTGCAGGGCCTGGGGGCTGGTATGGGGATTACCCTGGTGGCGACACTCATCGGCGACATCTTTCCACCTGAAGAACGGGCTAAGTGGCAGATGAGCGTCAATATCGTCTATGCGCTTGCCAACCTGGTCGGACCAGGGCTGGGTGGCTGGTTTACCGATCACGGCCCCCTGCTTACCCCGTTCGTTACAAATATGACACGGTGGCGCTGGATCTTCTACTTAAATCTCCCACTCGGCATTATTGCCCTGACTACCTTGCTCCTGTTATTGCCCTCAGACATCTCGGAACGCAGCCCCAATCCCGATGGGCGCTCAACATTCAAGCGCATCGATATTACTGGCTCACTCCTATGTATGAGCGCCACCACATGCCTGCTGCTGGGACTTACCTGGGGAAGCAGCCAGCCCTCGGCCTGGGCTTCACTGCAAGTGGATGGCATGCTAGTTGCCGCTGCCATGCTTTTATTGCTCTTCCTATACGCTGAACATCGCGCTTCAGAACCAATTCTGCCTCTGCATCTTTTCCGCAACCAGGTCTTTGCAGCAGACGCAGCCCTGGCTCTGCTGGTATATATGATCCTTCTTGGCCTGGCGATCTATCTACCACTCTCCCTGCAAGTAATATGGGGTCTATCAGCCACTAGCGCGGGAATAAGCATCACGCCCTTTCTCCTCTCCATCACCGGGGGAGCAACCCTCGCTGGCTGGTTGATTGCCATACGCAAACGTTACCAGGCAATACTTATTGTGGGCATAAGCATTATGGCCTGTGGGGTCTTTTTTCTGACACGTACAGCGCCTCCAACTAATCTCCTGGCGATGATCATCTGTATGGTTTTGGCGGGACTTGGCATTGGCTCGATTTTCTCCGTACTCTATCTCGCGGCCCAGAACGTGTTGCCATTGACACAACTGGGCGTGGGCAGCGCGGTCATACGCTATCTCGGTCAAGTTGGTTCAACGCTAGGAGTAGCTCTAATAGGCGCTGTAGTCAACCAATCTCTCATAAGTTCTGGCAAGCAAACAACTGCGACATTCATGATTGCTCTCCAGCATGGCTTCCTAGCTGTACTGGTCTTCTGCGCTATCGCTCTGCTGGCGGCCTGCTTCCTGAAAGATCCTCCAACACCTGGGCAAACAACAAGCCATGAGGACCCATGGGCAAACAAGAAGCAAATTTGAGCTTTAACCATTCATGCCGTTTTGTAGCTCTTGCTTGGACACATGTTTTGAACGTTTGTCACTGGTAATTACTTTTGCATCTTAATATACTATATCTTGTATAATGTATTCTCCTTCTTAGACTTCTCTCGTGTGCCGTTGCTCGTATATCTCCCCAATACAAGAGCAAGAGAGGTGTCTCATGCCCTCGGATGAATTGATCCACTACGTCAAGCTAAAGGAATTGCATACGTGGTGGTATCAAATCAGTGTCTTCTCCTGTGGTCTTTGTTCTCATGTATGTACAGACTGTCGTCAGGCGTTACAGCTACCCAGTAATAATGTACTGAATCTACACGGCTACTCAGAGCAAGATATTCAAGAAGTTTCCAACCGTATTAAGGCTGCAAGGATTGCACTTCAGTGTAGATGAATTTGCGCTAGGCCATGAAGACGAAGGAGATAAATAAGCAGTGGAAGACCCTGGCGTCACGCCAGGGTCTTCCACTGCTTGTCACCTTATTATAGAAAATAACAATATACTTTCTGAGCGGACTGGTTAAGCTTTACGCCGGCGGAAGAGCGCCAAAAGAATGAAGCCCCAGAGAGCGGCACTTATCAGAGAGAAAAGAAATGTCACCCTGTCGTAGAACGCCGAAAGCTGTGCAGTTCCCCTTTTATTCCCAAAAGTGATCTCCTTCTCCAGAGGTCGGGCGAGCAAGTCTTCGAGAAACAGCGTGCGCAATGCCTCAAGCGTGGCTCAGTCTGCTCTTGACACGTACAGCTCTTTTTCACCAACTTCAACTCAACGCAAAAGAGGCAGCTATCTCGGGCCGCCAAAGTCGGGGCATGACATCAGCTCATCCGTGCTTGCTCCGGTTGATCGCCTCGAATTGTGCCTTGCCCTTCTTCTCTAGCCAGGTCTCAAAATTCATTAAGCCAGGATGCAGTTTGCGCAGAGCAGCGATATCCGCTTTGAAGCCACTCTCATTGATAAAGTCACAAGCGCGGGCGAGCTCCGCGTTTTGCTGGCGAACGGTCTCAATGGAAATGTGAACATAGGAGATGTGGCGCCCCGTCGCACGAGTGATGGCAGTCGCGATTTGCGGTGGGGTCGGAGTATCGCCTACCAGTTCAATGACTCTGCCAAGATAGTCGTCGGGGGAATCGAACGCGAACGCGGCAAACGCCCCAATATCATCTACTGCAATCAATGGATAAGCTGTGTCCGGCTTGATCGGGATGGCAAGCGTGTCGCCCGAGACGCCGTAGAGTGGATGGGTAAAAGAGTCCATAAATCCGGCAGGCCGCAAAATGGTCGCTGGCAAGCCAAGCTTGCGAATATGTTGCTCGATCTCCCACTTGCCAACATTGACGCGGCGGCGGAAAAGTTCCTCCGCACTGCCAATAGATGTATACACAAAATGCTGAATGCCGACAGCCTGTGCCACATCGGCGACGCCTTTGCCTTGATGGGCCTCGTCATCGCTATGGGGCTGGACACTAAAAACGCCATAGACGTTCTGCATGGTTGCCTCTAATGAGGCAGGGTCATTGATATCACCCTGGACAATCTCCACACCTGCCGGAAGTAGGATTTGCGCAGCAGCGGCATGGGGATCGCGGACAAGCGCCCTGACTTTCCGCCCTTTTGCAAGCAGATGGTCGTTGATGTCGGATTTCTTCTCCACCCCACACCAGGCATTGAAAGTAGCCTCATCACAACTGATGAGTTGTGCGTGCTTGTGCCACCAGGACATCGCCTGCACAACCAGTGTGCGATCAAGCCTGGCGAATTATGGGAAGAATCGTTTATCATGTCGAAAACAGGATGCGCGTTTCTGCAGATGATCGGCTTTCCGCCTGGCAGGACCGATCCGCATATTCGCTATCATGCCAGCGATGCCACAACCATTTTCGCGATGGTTCGTGAGGGGCTTGGAATCACACTCTTACCACGTACCATGCTCCCTGAAAAGCGTGAAGGAGTTGCGGCCCTTCCACTCGACCCACCACAACAGTTTCAGATTGGACTAGGGGTACAGTCACAAGAAGCAGCCTCTCCAGGAGCAAAGTTGTTTGTTCAAACGGCATTGACCTGGCTGCAAGAGCAACTATCACAGCTTCCTAGCGCTCGTTGAGCGGGGAGAGATATTGCCTCCTTCCGTGTCCTGGCTATTTTCATTTCCATGACCTCGTTGCGCATAGAAGAAAGAAGTTTTCCCCAATGGAGACAGGATATATTTCGGCTGCATGTTTTTTCCTTACTAAGGCTACAATTCAATAGAAGAGAGTATGTTCATATTACCCCCCAGGACCTCAAGCTGCTTGAGCCGCAGCTTGAGGTGGTCAAGGAATTCAGAACGCGTGAACTGGTCGGGTTTTCCCGCTTTCCATTCTGGATGCGTGTGCTTTATCGAACGATGGAGGTCAGCCCTGCGCCGCGCAGGATGGACCATATACTTGTCTACCGATTTTAGCTCATGCGTGTTGAATCCCTCGGAAACTGCTCAGCCTCCTGGCAAAACAAGCGGCGTCACGTCTCTCCCCGTTACAAGCTGTTGTACTCTCGTACCAGGCTGTTGCCGAAACATCCCATTCGCATGGCTATGGCTTGAGGGAGAGCACCGCTTTGCCATGCTCCAAATCGACAGGCACCGAGTTCTGATGATGCACGATCAGCCACTTGCCGTTGATCTTACGGAAGCAGGCGGTCCAACGCAGCCAGAGAGCGGTCTTCTGCCCATTGGTCCTGGTTCCGCTTATCCGGTTGAGGCTGTAGGTGAATGCAACGTCATCGCCCACAGTGATGTTGAGGTCGTGAAATTCATAGTCTATCGGCCCCTGGAACGACGAGAATACCTCTTCCCAAACTTTCCTGAATGCATCTGCTCCTATGTATTGCAGCGGTGGCACGATGTCGAACGACACGACCTCCTGCGCGTAGATAGACATGACGCCTTCGATGTTCTTGTCATGAAGCGATCTGATGCAATCGTCTAGGAGTCCTTGGATTGCTGCTTCCTCGTTTTTCTTGTTTTCTTCGACTGCCATAGTTTCCTCGTTTTTCTTGTTTTCTTCGACTGCCATAGTTTCCTCCTGAGAAGACGCCTGATATGAACCGCAAGTTCTCGTGGTGATTGGCCCTCGAATCCAGTGTCTGGACGAGGTTGAAACCACAAGACGTTGACAGTTCAGATGAGAACGAGAAACAGGCGTCTCTTCCAGGACTCAATTCTCACGCTCAAAACGATCTGTTTTTGGCGATACTCCTGAGATACATATCATTCTCGCAGGATTCCACCAGGAGGGCTAACGCGAACCTCTCTTTCTAGATCCTTCAAACAGAAGACAGAACAGGTGCCCGGATTGTGACAGCAGGGCAGCTTCTTTTTTCAAAAGGACGTCGCGTAACAAGAAGAGGGCGGCCTAAGATGTTAGCGAAAATGTGCAGGAAGCCTGGATTAAGCTCAGAATGGTTGAGGGAGCCCAGGAGACGTGGAAAAACCTCTCACGAGAAGTGGTTTTTTCACGTCTCTGGGCCTCGAAAATTTACTCCACCGCTGGATGTTCGATGAGCCAGAAAAACACCAGGCTGAATTGGATACATCGCAAGATGCGGGTGCATTCATTATGGGGAGCAACATGTTTGGCCCAAAAGAAAAGCGAGGGAGCACCGACTGGAAGGGCTGGTGGGGAGAGAATCCACCCTACTATGCTCCTGTCTTTGTATTGTCTGAAAATCGGAGAGACCCTTATGGGCCTGCTGAACGTTTTATGAGAAGCAAACAGACATGCTTTCCTGACGATATGTCAGGAAAGCATGTCTGTTTGCTTCATGTGGATGGGACAGAACAATTCAAAAGCACCTCTTGCTTAAAATGGGAAAGGTGTCTTTGCCAACTCCCTACTTCTCCTGCCTGCTGAGATCCATTACCCAGTTTGTCTCCCAGGTGTTTCCTCCATCCACGGAAAACGCCTGCTCCCAATGGCACGACGTAGGGGTAATGTCCGACCAGAGCCACCGACACAAGATGTGCTTGCTCTCAAAGGTTTCGTGCGCATAGAATGCTCCACGCCCTTGGTGAAATCCGCCAATCATCGGGAGAGTATAGGTCCCCTGGGCTCCTTCTGCCGTTCCTCCTGCATAATAGATGCTCCACTCCCCTGACTCGGGGTCAAAGAGGCGCGTCGAAAAAGCTTCCACCGTACCCGTTGCTCGATACATGTTGACCTCGCTGACACTGCCCCACCCCGCCAGGATCTTGTGATCCACCGCTGTTCCCTCAAAATCTTCCCAGGATACGGAACCCTTGAGCCACTCCCGTAGCCGTCGATGGTGGATATTCCACCGTCCAATGATAAAATCAAAATCAGTTCGTCCATCCTGGGACGCTCCATGTGACGCGGTCATTGTATTTCTCCTCTGTCAAACGACCATTTTCACGTTGGGTCGTGTAATCCATACACGACAGTCTCCCTTGTAAAACTGAAATGGCTCGCGACGCAACGCGAGCGCGCTCTCCTGCATGCGAGTAGTGCTCTGTTCAAACATACCTTTATGCAGTGCTTCGCGCATCCAGAAAAAGCTGCCATTGTTTAAGCAGGCTCAGGGCAAAAATGTCATGCACCACAAACGGATCGCGCGCAAACAAGTCAACGACTATTTGCTCGCTTTCAGCCTCAACGACGACCAGTGATCCTGTGGCATCGGCGAAGGGGCCACCAAGAACCACCATCCCGCTTTCAAAAAGCTGGTCCATGAAGTCGGCATGTTGCGCCCAATATGGCTGTTCACGCACCGTTTTGCCCTTCATCCAGGCCGACCCAGGTATCCAAAGGAGAACGAAAGTGTTGTTCATGCTCTTTCCTTGTTTTGGTAGTGAGTTGCTGCTTGCTTCTCTTTGCGTGCCTCACGTACAATACTATAGCCTGAGGATGGCATTCCCAAAAGGGCCACATTTTGCAGCATGGCAGATGCCACTTGAAGGAGCAATGATGCCTGGAAAAAAATTCGCACCCAGCCTCGATCTGCCCATTATGCTTGATCGTACCGCACCAACATCGATCTATCGACAACTCTGTGAGCAATTACGGCGAGCTATTCTCGATGGGCGCGTCTCAGGAGGGACGCGACTCCCCTCGACACGCACCTTAGCACAGGCTCTTGGCGTCTCACGGACGGTCACGAGCTCCGCCTATGATGAGCTTTTTGCCGAAGGGTATCTGGAAGGGCGGCACGGATCGGGGACCTATGTCAGAACGGATCTTCCTCCGCTGCCACGTCAGACTCCTTCGCTGCCGAATACTCTTCCGCGCTGGCTTGAGAAAGCTCCCCCGCTGGTGTACGAAGCATCCATTCCCCCGCAGGCTATCGCGTTTCGCCTGGGGATACCTTCCCTCTCATCTCTCCCTCTCCGTGTCTGGCGCGAGACCTGGGGAACGGTCACTGCTCGCTTGCCACCGAACAGCCACGGTCCCACCGATGGGGACCCGACGCTGCGAGCAGAGCTTGCCACCTACCTTGGGCGATCTCGCGGCCTGGCCTGTACCCCAGAGAACATTCTTATCACAGCGGGAGCCACGCACGCGCTTGACCTCGTCGTGCGCGCAACGCTCTCCGTCGGTGATTGCGTCGGAATGGAGGAGCCGGGCTATCCTTCTGCCCAGCAGACCGTGTTGGCCCGGGGAGGACGCCTCTTGCTGGTGCCGGTTGACGAGAATGGGATGCAAGTCGAACGGCTCCCACATGGACCTGCCGCTCCACTGCTGGTCTATACCACCCCATCGCACCAGTATCCACTTGGAACCCGGCTCGCCGTTGACCGACGCCTGGCGTTGCTGGCCTGGGCTCAAGCCAACGATAGCCTGATTATCGAGGATGATTACGATAGCGAGTTCCGTTTCGATGCCCTCCCGCTCCCGGCCCTGGCCAGCCTTGATGAGGTCGGGCGCGTCGCCTACATCGGAACATTCTCCAAAGTGCTGACCCCTGCCTTGCGCGTTGGCTATCTGGTAGCTCCTCCCCAACTGTGTGAACGGATCAGGCAACTCACGTATCTGACGGATGAGCAGGTTTCCTGGCCGCTGCAACAGATGCTCGCTGACTTCATCGCTCGGGGGCATCTGGATCGACATATTCGACACATGCGGTATCAGTATGCGCAAAAGCGACGCATCGTCGCGCAAACTCTTGCACCCATCGCGCATCTCGCGCGCTTACGTGGGCTGGAAGCTGGCCTGCATGTTTATCTTGAACTGGAAGCCTCAATTTCGGCCACGCGCGTCGCGCATCTGGCTCGGCAGCGCAATGTCATCGTCACCCCTCTTGACCCCTACTATCTTGGTCCCCCTGACCGTTCTGGTCTGCTTTTGGGCTATGCAAGCCTGGAGATCCCTGAGATTCTTCAGGGCATGACGGTCCTGAGGGAAATCATTGCACGCGTTGCAGACCTTTGAAGCGCTCTACCGCCTGATCTTCAGGTGCTCTCATTCTCAACATGTAAATCTTCGCGTAAGATCCTGTCAGGGTAGCGACTCCCGCGCCTGTACGCACTCAGTCTGAGCTTTTGTGGGCCAGGACAAAGCCTGCGCCTGGGAAAGCCGAGAAGCGTGAAGGCTGCATCTCCTCAGTTTCTATCTGCGAGAAACCGGACTCCGAGACGAGGACGGTCAAATCGTGCGTGCGGCTCCCCCCGGCGTGAAAGCGCGCAGGCTGGCCCTGGCGTTCCTTCTTGTGAGTGAAATCGGCCATGACCAGCCGCCCCCCAGGTTTGAGTACCCGGGCGATTTCCGCGAGTCCCTGGCGTTTGAGGGGGGCAGGCAAATGGTGCATCATCAAGGTAGAGAACACCACATCAAATGTTTGATCGGGGAAGGCGAGTTGCTCGATCACCCCGATCTGGAACTCGATGGGTATGTTGCGCCGAGCCGCTTTCGCTCGGGCCCGGACAATCTGTTGACGTCCGGGGTCAATACCCATAATGCGGCCTACACGGTCCACGCGGCGGGCCACTTCCATTACCAGCGTTCCCGTGCCGCAGCCCACATCCAGCACCGTCTCTCCGGGTTGAATGCGGGCCAGGTCGACGGTTTTTTGCCTCAGTTCCCGCACTTTGCCCCGAAACATGAAGATGTCGGTGAGCCATTCGTGCAGATCGTAGCGCCAACCTCCGCTCCCAATCAGTCCTTTTGTCTCTTTGTCCGATCCCTCGCCCGCAGCGTGGTGGCGATGCTGTGAAAACGAATGCATAGATCTTGCTCCTTTAAGGGAAAACTTCTCTTTTGAAAAAGTGTCTGTTGACAGGCAGACACTTTTGAGACATACTGTTTCAGATGAATCTTTGTGGTCTTTTTCTCAGTGTAGTTGGGCGAGAGCTAAGAGACAAGGCTCAATCAGGGAAATATGTCTCAGATGAGACAAGGAGCGTAAAATGACTCAATCGGCAAGCAATCTACGCGTGAGACGGACGCAGAAACTGTTGCGGGAGGCGTTAGTTGAGTTGATCGAGGAGCGGGGCTTCGAAGCACTCACCATTGGCGAATTGACTGAGCGGGCGATGGTGAGCCGAGCCGCATTCTATCGCAATTATCAAGATAAATATGACCTGGTGGAGCAGATCTTTGAGGAAGCCATGAGCGCCTTGCTCAACGCGGTCGGAGAGATGGGTCCAGGGCAGCATCCCCCAGAGGTCTGGGTAACATTCTTCGAGCATATCGCAAAATACGAGCGACTCTATCGAGCGCTGCTGGGCAGCAAGGGAAGCCCCTGGTTTGTAAGAAAGATGCGTGTGGCTCTAGCTGACCTGGTCGAGGAGCATGGGCAGGGACATAGGCTAGCCAGGTCAGCCACAGCAGACCAGCCCATCCTCTCATTCTCCGATGGATTGGTGCCAGACCTGGTGTCCACGATGCTTGTGGAGGCTATTACCTGGTGGCTTGAACAGGGAAGACCATCCACTCCCAGGGAGATCGCCACGCGCTGTACCCTGTTGGTGTCTGCACTCTTCAAGGAGGTGAGCACATGGCACTGATAGGGACCAGCTTCAGCTGCCGTCAACATCAGTGATCTTTTGCTGTGCTTTTCCACCGAAAGTGACCAAGACCCATTTTGGTTAACCTAAGCGACGGGGTTGCCCCCGCCGCTCGGCTTCAGAACCGGACGTGACCCGTTAGCGTCATCCGGCTCCTCAATGATTTGGCTTTTGTCAAAAGTACCTTTCGTCGAAAAACCGTCGGTGGCTGTTTTCTGATCGTGACAGTGGCGATGCATGAGTTGGAGATTCGCATACCCATCTGTCCCTCCATGAACGCGAGGGAGGCGATGATCAATTTCCAACTGATCTCCGTCTTTCAAGTAGAGGTTGCACCAGGCGCACTTCCCTTGCTGCCTCTTCAGAAGGTAAGCCATCTTTGGGGGCGTTTCGGGATGCGTGCCTTGCCGTTTCGTCCAATAGATCCAATCGCCATCGAATGGACTTTTCTTGGCTTGGACCTTTACATGTCGTTTGATCGGCGTCATGCGGTGCAGTGTCAATGCTCCCTGTTCCGTCGCAAATTGCCATCTTCCCTTCTCGGGATGCCAGTATGCCTTGGCCCTCCACTTCCCTGATTTGTTGGGATGACGCCGTTTACTCCAATGCCACAGTTGTTGGAACAGATAGGTATCCATCTGCCCGTAACAGCGTTTGGCACAGACCGGAGCGTAATATCTTGCCCATCCTCTAATGAGGAGATTGAGATGGGTAATCAGCACTGCTTGTGGCAGGGCTTGATCCCGTTTGATCCGCTCTTTGATGGCCTGTTGATGTCGTTTTACGGCGGTGGCGCTGGGGGTAATGATGGTCTTGAAGCCGAGGAGCTTTCCATCATGCGTTTTTCCTACATGCATTTTGCTTACAGGAAATTGTTGAATATGAAAGCCAAGGAAGTCGAAACCCACTTGACCTTCATCGGGAGACAACGTATGCGTGATATGTGTTTTGCTCGCCTTCAAGGTCAATCCCATCCCTGTGAGCCAGTTTTGAGCAAGCTGTTGTATCTGCTCTATCGCTGTTTTCTCAGGATGGAGTACCACAAAGTCGTCAGCGTAGCGAACCACAGTCGGTTTCCAGCGTTCTCCGTGATGGGTCGAGGGAAATGCGGCTGTGAGTGCTTCTTCTAACCCGTGGAGGGCAATGTTTGCCAGCAGCGGGGAACACACGCCTCCTTGTGGGGTTCCTTTCTCTGTTGGGAACCAGGCTCCATTTTCCATGACTCCGGCTTTGAGCCATGTTTTGATGACGCGCCGCAGGAGTGGAAAGGTGTGGAGTTTGGCAAGGAGAGCTGATTGATCAATGTGGAGTCAAGGTGGAGCGCCTGGCCCACTTTCATGAGTAGGTTTCTCCACCGTGCTCCCTCAAACTGAGCGGACCCCTTTCGGAGTACTCAGCTTTCCCTGTTGACTCTTACTTTGTTGCTGTTGATGAGTTCGTGCCAGATGACAGGTGTGGCACAATCCCACTTTGGTTGCTGCATATCCAGACTGACTCGCATTGACTTTCTTGCTGAGGGCACTTCGATGGTGAACTTCTGTGATGGTTGCTCTGCATTGAGCACACCGTCCTTGTTGGTCCGCTTTGATTTCCGCTCGTTGCCAGGGACTTCGACCAACCGAGGCTGAGTAGTTCATCCAAGGATGCTTTCGTGTGTCCACATCAACCTGATCGCATTTGAGCTTGTAGAGCGATTTCCGACCGGTTGAGCGAACCAGCGAGATTTGTCGTCCTGTGAGCGGCGAGGTGTAGACCAGCGTTTTCTTGCCTTTGACCGTCCCGTAGTAGTGCCGCATCACTTTCTTTGCTCCTCGTTGCTTCTTTCGCTTGTTCAGATAGCGAACGAGGCACCAGAAGGCGTGGTGCAGAACTCTGGCAATGACACGATGGGGATTGGTGGCGTAGCAATAGTAGTTCATCCACCCCTTCAAGACAAGGTTGACGGAGTCGATCATATCCCCTGGGTCGATGAAGTTTTGACGGGTCAGTTTCGCGACTGTGTGCTTGACTCGTTCCTCAGTGTCATGAGGAATGATGAGTCTGGGGGCACGTCTGGCTCCATTGTCATGAGATTTGATCCCTCGCAGTTCAAAACCCAGAAAGCTCACCCTGTCCGTCCAGTGAGTAATCAGCGTTTTCTCTGGGCTTAACGTGAGCTTGAGCGTGGTCTTGAGCCACTCGGCAATCTGTGCTTTCACGGCTCTGGCTTCGTCTTTGGAGTGCTCATACAGCAAAATTACCCAGTCATCGGCATACCGAATGAACGTCAGCCGCTTGGCTGGCTTCCTGCTAGGGGTTCGTTTCCGCTCCTCTTGCAGGCAGTGAAGTTGTCGAAGCATCGTTGCTCGTTTTTCTTGATCGGTCTCTCGTGCGATGCGATGACTGAGGCGGTTAATCTTCAGATTCACCCGGTTGTAGGCAGGATTTTTGGCGGCATGTCCTCGCTCTGAGGGTCGATTGGCTCCCCACGTTTCTTCCATATACTGGTCGAATTCGTGGAGCATCACATTGGACAGCAATGGTGAGAGCACTGAACCTTGAGGGGCTCCACTCCACGTTTCGTGCCAATGCCAGTTTTCCAGGTATCCTGCTTTCAAAAATTTGTGGATGAGATCGAGAAGACGTTCGTCGGCGATCTTCTTGCGAAGGAAGGTCAGGAGGACTCCATGATCCATCGTGTCGAAGTAGCTTTTCAGATCCCCTTCGATCGTCCAGGTCGGGGTCCCACTTCGCAGGTAGGCACGAAGAGCCGTCTGGCAACTTCGCTCTGGTCGGAACCCATGAGAACAGTCTCGGAAGACACATTCGTAAATGGGTTCGAGAACGAGCTTAATAGCGCTCTGCACGACTTTATCTTCAGCCGAGGGGAGTCCGAGAGGACGCAACTTCCCGGTACGCTTGGGGATGTATATTCGCCTCACTGGAGTCGGTTGATACGTTCCATTGCGTAATTTCTCAGCGAGTTGCTCAATCTGGTTCCGGTCGAGATCTTCCCCTCGTATTCCGTCCGGGCCTGGGGTGTTAAAGCCTTTGTTGGCACGGATGGCATCGAGAGCTTTCATGAGCCATTCCGGTTGACAGATGAGTCGATAGAGTCTGCGAAAGCGTTTGTCTGGATCGCTTGCAGCAAGTTTCGCAAGGTGTGTTTGTTCCTGTTTGACGTTGTTCAAGGGTCTAGTTCCCTCGTCTTTTGGTACTAAAACACTGTCAACGCTACCGCCCTTCCCCGTGTTCGCGGCTCTCCCGCGCTCAGAGTACTACGGCGGTTCCGCCCCATATGTCCTCTTCGGTGTCCTCACCACCTATCCTTCAAAAAAAAAACCTTTGAAGGAGTGAGCGGCATATGGTTCTCCGGTAGCGCCAGATCACTTTACCCACTGACTGTAGGTAGGACAACCACATGCGTAGCCTTTGCTACGCTGAGATCATTCCTGCTTTGGTGATGATGAAGCCTCTACAGCACTCGCAGAGCGAGGGAACAGCTACGACCAACAAGTAGCCTGTTCGTCTGATCTCATCGGCCCTTCAGTCGTCCTGAGCCGGGTGTGCTATTTTAGTGGCTCTATCCTTCGCAGATTCGACCTGCTTACCGTAGTCAGTTCTCCTCGCAGCACATGCCTCTTGGTACGACGACTTCCCGCACATGCGCCGCATGTCCCTCTCCGGGCTAACCGGTACGCACAGCGCTTATCTGCTTCGTCATCTGCGCCCCCTGCCGAGTGAGATCGACAGGGCGGGAGAGGTTAGGAACGGGCAGCTTCATCCTGTCCGTAGGCTGTTCACAGCCTGGTCATCTGGCACCCGAACGGACGCCCCTGGTCAAAACAGTGCGCAATGTCCGCATCGAGCACATACTTGGGCTTCTGGTTGATACTGCCATAGATCGCTTGGATCGCGTCATGACAGGAACGTCCCGGTCGAAACCCATAGCTATTTGACTCGAATTTGGCTTCCCATTCAGGTTCCAGGGCGAGTTTCGCAAGCATTTGTGCTGCTCGATTGAACAGCGTGGGAATGCCTAGTCCCCGTTTTTCCGCCGGGTTATTGGGTTTGGGAATCCAGACCCGTCGCACCGGATCGGTTTTCAGGTCAACACGCAGTCTCTGAATCAAATGTATACGCTGTTGAGGCGTGAGGGATTTTATCCCATCTACTCCAGCCGTTTTCTTGCCCTGATTGTCCTGGGTTACCCGACGGACTGTTAAACATTTCGCGGACCAGGAAGACAGTAAAAGTCGTTGCAGTTTGTGGACGCGATCAGTGTCACCTGCCTGTGAGGCTTGATAGATGCGCTTTTGGAGCTTAAATACCGACCGTTCGATGACACGCCACGGTAAGGTATTCCATTCATACATCGGCTTTTGTTCCGTGTTCATAACATCTGGACTCCTACTTGAACCTCTATCGTCCAAACCATCGTCCACACGTCAGCGTATCTGAGGCATTACCCTCAGCTTTTGCTTCTTGTGGAATCCTTCTAGCCATGCTATGTGGTTGACACCTGCTCAGCTTTGCTGAGAAGAGATGGCTAGTTATCTCGTTCCTGAGAATCGTTTTGCGTCGCGGTAGGCTGGTCCTCTACACCGGGGGTTTGTGGGGTGAACCCTGGTCACAAGAACGCGTGCCAGGCCCTTATCCTTTCCCATTTTGGGCAAGCTGATAACCCACGTAAGCTTGTTATTGTTAACGATGCCTCACAAGACCTTCGCTTGCGCTAGCCATGACGACCTGCTTCCAAAGGTGGCTCAGGTGGGTTCTGAACGTCCTCGGTTTTTCTCCCGCTTCAAGGATTGATGGTCAGTCGCTACCCTGGGGAGAATGCATTTCTCGGTTCACACGAGGTTGGGAATTGCGCCCAACTTCGATTCTCAAGTTGTAAAGGATGTTTTCCTTCCTCCTCATCCTCAGGTGATTTTACCTGTTTCGAGGAAACGATTCGCACGCTCTATCTCAATCTTGGTGATTGATGAGCTTATCTGCTGCTTCTGATCTTTTCTGCGAGCGCAGAAGAAGCACGATTCTCGTGTTTCTTGCCATGCTTTCACCAAAATTGAGGCAGTTCCGAACCGGTTCTGGCTCACTTTCGGTGAAGGATGAGGTTGTTTAGAGAAATGCTCATCTCCTTACACATTCCTTCTCTCTCCACGAGGTCGTACTTCATTCGCTGCTGATTGAGCATATGGCCGAAGCAAATCCTCTGACACTTGCCAGAGACGTTTGCGCACTGCCACGTCATAGGAACGCTTGGAGGAAGGTGTCTGCTTGCACTTGGAGAAGTACTTCCCACTTACTCCCTCTACCTCAGGCGAGGTTGCCAGGTAGAGCGTCGTCTGCGCTCCTTTTTCTGCACTTGTTCCCACCAAATTGTTGAACGTTCCAATGAAACGCACCAAGCCTCTCAGGTTGTCATTGAAGTTGGTAGCGACCGCCCCTGGATGAAGCGCATTCACGGTGATGCCCGTCCCTTTGAGCTGTTCGGCCAGTTCGTAGGTGTAATAGAGTTGCGCTAGCTTGGAATCAGCATAGGCTCTTGAGGGGCTATACCGTCGTTCGCCTTGCAAATTTGCAAAATCGATTCTCCCAAGGGTATGCCCAGCGGAACTGACATTGATGATACGCGCTGGGACGCTGGCCTTGAGCGTATCCAGCAGTAGTTGGGTGAGCAGGAAGGGAGCCAGGTAATTGGTGGCAAAGGCGTACTCCAGGCCGTCAGGTGTCACTTCCCGTTCACTCTTCAACCCCCCTGCGTTATTGATCAACACGTGAAGCTGCGGGTATTTTTGCGTAAACTCACTGGCGGCGCGGCGCACCTGGGAAAGCTCAGAGAGGTCGGCGACAATCAGGTCCACCTGCGCGTTTGCGCTCGCCTCTTTGATCTCTGCCTGTGTGGCTTCACCTTTTGCGCGATTGCGGCAGACCATCACCACCGTCGCACCCATCCTGGCCAGTTCTCTGGCCGTCGCCTTCCCAATCCCCGAACTGCTGCCTGTCACCAGACACACTTTTCCTTGCATGTTTATTGCTGCCATGATAGATGTCCCTCCAATCTTGGAAACTCTCTCAATAATCATTGACCGTATATGCTTCTGAGAAGCCCCCTGCAGGGAGTCTCATTTCACACAGGATGAGACTCCTGAGGCATCAGAACTTCTTTCCCTGGTGCGAACGCTTGCAGATCCTCAAACGACAAGGAGAAGTCAGGAATGATCTCATCGAGGATCGCCTCGAAGCGTTGAGGATAGCCCTGGAGAAGCTCTGCCAGCAGTTGCTGTTCCTCTGAAGCTTCTGAAGCTTCTCCCACAGCGAGTAAGGTGGCAAACGCAGGGGCATTGATCACTGCACGCGGTGAGATGAGCAGTCCATTCATCAAGAAGTTTTTGAGCATGTACGTTTGTCCCAGCATTCCTTTTTGCAGCAATTCCCGATCAAGCACCGGAGCATATTTGAGATACAGGTCGAGATACAATTGGATCAACCTGACGCCGCGCAATGGCGAAGGACCCGTATAGGTGACGCCTGGCACGCTGAGATCAGAGACACTACTGAGCCACCAGGCCGGGGCGATGGCCTCCTGCATGCGCTGGAGCGCATGCCGTTCAAATATGGGTTGGGGATGGCTCTGTTGCTCGTGCAAACAACGCGCCAGGGTCTCCGCCTCAATCGCGGCCACGCTCATGCCTTGTCCGTAAATGGGGTCAAAATTGCAGAAGGCGTCTCCCATGACCAGCAGACCAGTGGGCCACTCCTCCATCTGCTCAAAGTGATGGCGCACACATACCGGGATGCGGTAGCCGCGCGGATCGTCCAGTGGCCGAGCGTCTTGCAACAGTGAGGGGAGGTGTGCCCCAATGACGGCGGCGAGTCGTTGCTCAAACGCCGCTGCATCGGTAGGAGGATACTGGCCTCCGATATTGCCGATGATCACGGCGCAGGTGTGGTTCTCAAGGAGCGAGAACGCGACCCCATCGCTCTGAGAGAACGGTTTGAGCGCGTTACTCCACTCGTGATGTGCGTCTGTCGGGAACTGGTAATAGCGTGTGCTATAGCCAATGGCGGAATGGACCTGCTCATCCTCAGGCAGATGGTAGCCCAGTTCCTGGAGCCAGTGGGTGAGTTTGGAGGAACGCCCACTGGCGTCAACGACCAGATTCGCTGCTATGGTTGTCCGTTCAGCGAGTTGTCCGTGCTCACGCACGCAGATACCCGTGATGCGTTTGCGGTCAGATGACGCGATGAGGCCAATCACGTCCTGATGGGTCAGAAAACGCACGCCTGCACGCGCCTGCACGCGCTTCCGTATTTCCCACTCCAGCAGGGCCCGGCTACACGATGCATCCTTGCCCGCCAGGTTTGGAGTGCTGAGTGTGGTACGTCCATCCTTGGCAATCAGAAGACTTTTGGTCTGCTCCAGAGAGAAGGCTCCGTGCGCGAGCAAGCCATCAAGAAAACCAGGAAACAGGCGTTCCAGGATCATCTTGCCACGTGGCAACAACCGATGGAGATGATGTGCCTGAGGCGTGCCTGCACGTGGTTGGGGCTCTACGGGCAATGCGTCTCGCTCTACCACCAGCACCTGCTCATAATGCTCCGCAAGCACCCGTGTCGCCAGCAAGCCAGCGATGCCCGCACCAATCACCACTGCCTGCCGTTGTTTTTCTTGCGTTCCTGTTGTTTCATCCTGCATACTATCGGACCTCTCTTGTACTTCTATTTGGTTTTCTGCGATCATTCTGGTCGCAGGTATGGCGACATATGTTGATGGATCTCATCCGTTGTTTGACATTTCGGGTTGATCTTGACGGATCGCCCAGTCGACGCGAGAAGCGGGAGTGCGTCTCCCTGTCACATCGGCCAGGTTTCCTTTGTCATTACTATGACAAAACGAAACGAGGAAATGTGACCGATGACAGAGACACACAACTGGCTGGCTGCATCTGAGCCATTCCGATTACATCGGACAGATTTCCTTCGTTATTCCTATGACAAAACGAAACGAGGAAATGTGACCGATGATAGAGACACACAACTGGCTGGCGGAGCAATTCGAGGCAGAGCGTCCTCGCCTGCGAGCGATGGCCTACCGCATGCTCGGCTCACTCGCCGAGGCGGAGGATGCCGTCCAGGAGGCCTGGCTGCATCTGAGCCGTTCCGATACGAGTAACGTCTCGAACCTGGGCGGGTGGCTGACGACGGTGGTGGCGCGAGTCTGCCTCAACATGCTCCATGCGCGTGCATCACGGCGTGAGGAGTCTCTGGAAGCGTCCGCGTCCGCGCCCATCACAAGCCGCGAGGGCGGGATGGACCCCGAGGAAGAAGCGGAGCTTGCCGATTCCGTGGGTCTGGCGCTGCTGGTAGTGCTCGACACGCTTGCTCCCGCCGAGCGTCTCGCCTTCGTCCTGCACGACATCTTCGCCGTGCCCTTCGATGAGATTGCTCCTATTGTGGAGCGTTCTCCGATGGCAACAAGGCAGCTTGCCAGCCGCGCCCGCCGTCGCGTGCGCGGGTCGGCAATGGTGAAAGACGCCGATCTGGCCGCAAGCCGAGATGTCGTTGATGCCTTCCTCGCCGCCTCGCGCGAAGGTTCCTTCGACGCGCTGCTGGCAGTGCTCGACCCAGATATCGTGTTCCGAGCCGACCACGCAGCCGTTTCCCGAGGCGCGGTAAGGGAGGTCCGTGGTGCGCAGGCCGTCGCCAGGGGAGCCAGCCGTCTCCTGGGACGCATCCCGTTCGCACAACCGTTGCTCGTGGACGGAGCGGTGGGAATCGTTATGGCCCCGCGTGGATGGCTCCTGTTGCGTCTCACCATCAGGGGTGGCAAGATCATCGCCATGGATGCGGTCGTCGATCCTGCACACCTGCACCAGTTGCATCTGGCGGTGCTTCCTGACTGACGAGCCGTCGCCCGTCAAACGCCGCGTCCTTGTTCGGCGATCAAGCCCATGCTCGTCTTCATCAACAGAGAGAGACCGAGAGGCCCATATTCCTTTTGATGGGTTGCAAAATCGACCCTTTTCTGACACTTTCTGCTCAGCTTTTCCGACACAAGGACGCATCGCTTCCGCGAGCGTGATGCAAAGGTTTGACCAGGTCGGGTTATGATATACTAAGCGCTGTTTGTACATGCAGATAAAGAACATAAAAGGAGAAGGTAATGGAGCAAGTAAGCAACGCGGATGCCATAAGCACGTGGGAGAAGGCCTCTCAGGAGAGTATCGAGAGTTTTGGCGACGAGGGCGACTTTACACGCAAATACATACTTAATGCCGTCATCTTCTCTCTCTTGGGAGACGTAAAGGGCAAATGTATCCTGGATGCAGGCTGTGGGCAAGGCTATCTCTCGCGCCTGCTCACCAAAAGAGGAGCACTGGTGACCGGCGTCGAACCAGCCGATGCCTGGTATCGCTATGCCCAGCGCCGGGAGGAGACGGAGCAACTGGGTATTACCTATCAGCAAGCCGACCTCTCAAGCTGGACCGGCTCCAACGAGACATTTGACTATGTGATCGCTAACATGGTCTTTATGGACATTCCAGACTTCCAGCCTGCACTCCACAACTGCGTGCAGGCCCTCAAACATCGAGGTGAGCTGATTTTCTCCCTGCTCCATCCCTGCTTTGAGGAAACGGGCGCGGCCTGGAGAGAAAAGGGCTATGTTGAGATTCGCGACTACTTCCAGGAGCGAGCCATCAAGCAAAGCCTGGGCCACTTTATCCACCGTCCCCTGAGCACATATCTCAATAGCGTCCTTCAAGAGGGCTGTACCATCCGGAACGTCATCGAGCCTCAGCTCGATGAGGCCATCGCCCGCCAGCACAACGCGGAGAGGTATTGGCATGTTCCCGGCTACATCATCATCTCCGCCAGCAAAACCTTCTAGAGATGTGTGGGACAAGACCATCTTCCTGCCCTTTGGAACAGGTAGGAGCTACCCTAAAGGACAATGCGCTTCCATAAGGAGAATGCTATTATTTTTTTCAGCAAACAAAATGTAAGTATCTATTGACAAGAAAGTTCGAAGCTAATTGTAAGGAGTGATGAACATGAGCGTCTTTACGGAAGCAGAGTTGAAATACATGCAGTCTCAGCGTCTGGGCAGGCTGGCGACGGTGAACGCTAAAGGGGAGCCGCAGGTGGCTCCTGTATCCTTCCGCTACAATCCAGAGCTTGATACCATCGATATTGGTGGCCATAATATGGGGCAGTCGCAGAAGTTCCGCAATATCGCGCGCAATGGCCGGGCCTCCTTCGTCATTGATGATGTTCTGCCACCCTGGAAACCTCGCTGCCTGGAGATTCGCGGACGCGCCGAGGCGCTCGGAGAAGGTGGGCAGGCGGTAATGCCTCAGTTTAGCTCCGAGATCATACGTCTAAAACCATCACGCATCATCTACTTTGATTCCACCGACCCCGACAGTGGCTCCCGGCGCGACATTGAGTAACTGACCTGGCTCACACGTCACTATCAGCCAGCATACAAGCGAAGGGCGAAAAGATGGAACGCTCTATGACGCAAACTACACGCTTGCGCTCTCCTCAGCGGCTGCCTGTTGCCAGGCGTAGAAATATGCCTTGTCTCCAGTGGTAAAGAGACCATACCAGGCTTCAAGCACACGTGGACTATAGGCCTGTAACTTCTGCAAAATATGGTATGCGAAGGCAAGAGAGGCGGTCGCGGTCGCCGTAATCAGGTTGTCATCGGTCACCACTGGCTGCTCTTGATAGAAAGCCTCGCCACGATAGTCCAGCGCTTGTAGGTACTCGCGAGCATTGCTCGTATGGGGTCTATCATCCAGCAGGCCTGCCAGCGCCAGGCCTGCGGTCGCGCCGCAGATAGCCGCTACAGGCACATCTGCCGCTAAAAACTTCCTGGCTTTATCGATCGCTTCAGGATAGCCGCTCTGCTCCCAGGCACCACTGCCAGGTAAAATCAACATCGCGCTCTGCACTGGTTCTAGTTCAGCAAGCTGGAGGTCAGGCAGGATGGCCAGGCCACCAGCCGTCCTGACTGGCTCCCGGCTCACCCCAACAGTTCGCACGCTATAGCCTATAGCTGGATTATTCAGCATGGGCAGCACATAGCCTATCTCCCAATCGGAGAGGCCATCACACACAAACAAGTGGACAATTCTTGAGTCCATACGTACTCACCCTATCCTTTCTCATGCGCACAGAGCACTATTTGCGCTCACACGGCTACTGTAGCACATTTACAGGACAGAATCGGACCTCTTAGCCCACCCTGCTATTCGCAAAATCGTGCATGCCTGCCCATTCGCGCCAGATATTGGTCATGCATTCCCATTGCCACTGTTCGTGGTTGACGTGGCGCAGGCGGAAGAAGATAGCGTAGCGGATATAGGGCGAAGTATTTATGGTGATTCCATGCCCCAATTGATAATGGCAGAGGACGGCATCGCCGGGCTGGGCGGTAATCTGCTGTGGCTCAGGCAAATTTACCTCGGGCAGACCCTTGAGGAGGGACTGTGGCGTGTGCTTGCGAAAATAGTCCTCATATAATCGATGCGTTCCGGGCCAGACCGCCAGGTTCCCCATAAAATCATGAGGAATAGCGCTCAGGAAGACGCCGATAAGTGCCGTAAAATTGTCTATCACTCCCTCTTTGACCCCATTGTTTGGCGAATACATTCCATCCAGGTGGGGACGAGGCGGGCGGGCAGGACCGGGCGCGGGAAAGCGCAGAGCAATCTGGCCACTTTTTACAGGACGGATACTCCCCTGTCCAATAACCGACTCGCTCAAGCTCCAGAGCGGCGACTCAGTGAGTAAACCAGTAATTTCTGGCGATGCCGTAATTTCTGGGCAATATGTTTGCGCCCGCAAGATAGGTAAGCGCTGGGGATCCATCCCCTCAGAACCCAATGAGGCGTTTATCGCATGCAAGGCCTTCTCAACCAGCTCCTGCGGCACAATACCAGGCAGTGCCACATACCCTTGTTCGTAAAGCGCTTGCTTCTGTGTAGGTGTCAATTCCATGACAGAAATCTCCTTCCATGGGTGAACACAGCATTTGCATGTTTCTATGCGTTTTTTTTATAGTATCAGCTTTTGAGAAAGATCGTCAAACGCCTGGCCAGGTCCTTTATTTAAAATTACTTCATGTAGCGCTTCAAAAAGGCTCGCGTTTTGGCGGCATACACTTGAGGGTCGGTCGAGTAGGCCATGCCATGGGTCGCCTCAGGAATGATCAGGAGTTCTTTATCGACGGGGCAAGCCTCGTAGAGAGGGTAGACCATCGAAGTGGGGACGAAGGTGTCGTCCGCGCCGTGGATAAAGAGGGTCGGGAGCCGGGTCTTGCGCACCTGCTTGAGGGCCGAGGCCTCGCCAAAGAAGTAACCCGCGTGCAGCTTGCAGGCCAAGCTCGTCAGGTAGACCAGGGGGAAGGGTGGTAGCTTAAACATGCGCCCCAGTTGGTAAGAGAGAATGTCCTTCACTGAGGTATAGGCGCAATCGGCAATCACGCACTTTACCTGCTCCGGCAAGCGCTCTCCGCCCGTCATTAGGACCGTCGCGCCCCCCATCGAGATGCCATGCAGGACGATTTCGCTCTCTGGGCAAACGCGCTGGATAATAGAGTGGATCCACTTGATGTAGTCCAGGCGGTCGGGCCAGCCAAAGCCAATATAGCCACCTTCGCTGGCGCCATGTCCACGATCATCGGGCATAAGCACATTATAGCCAAACTCTTCATGATAGAGCTGAGCCAGCAAGGCCATATCTTTCTTGGCGTGACCGGCATAGCCATGCGCCAGAATGGCAGTCTTCGCCGTGGGAGACGGAGCGGGCAGGTAATAGCCGCGCAATTTCAGCCCATCCATAGACATCATGTCGATGTCCTCAAAGGGCTGCCGCTCGATCCAAGGCGTCTCCTCGACCGGAACATCCCCCTCCTGGTAATTAGGCAGGTCGGGACTCGTCGCCAGCATCTCTTTGCTCGCTTGCCGCACGATCCCCAGCCGATAGAAGTACAGCGTTGTGGTCAGCAACACCAGCAGAACAATACCGAGAATTGCGAGTATAATCACAAAAATTGTCGACACGCGTTACAAATCCTTGTTGCTTAAGATTTTCGCTTATCTTACCATCCCAACTCTACTATAACAAGCGAGCAGGAAACTCTTTCGCCTGGCGCCTGCTCAAGCCCAGCCCCATTTCTTGACCTCTTCAACAGGAAGGCTTAACACCTCTAAGATGCGCTCAAAGAGCTCATCGGACCAGGCCAGCGAGGGCTCGCAACGACAGCAGTAGTAATCCATTCCACCATCACTTCGCAGCTCAGTATACACAAAGCGGCAATTGCATCTTGGGCAGGTAGCTTTCAGTTCAAGCGGCTCTCGGACTCCAAGACGCTCCAGCCTTCGCTTCACCTTCATGCGCGCCGGATAAGGGAAAGGATCCATCTCCGGCTGCCCGGCCACAGGGGTTACCTCCCCCTGCTCTACCGAGGACCCAGGCTGCCCTTCTCCTGGTGAGCTATCACTGTTTAATTCTTGACTATAAGAATATCTCTGAGAGTCGAAATTGGTGTCAGTCGGTATACCAGTTGGTGTATCGGTTAGTTGCTGGACCACACATTGTGCCTTACTAGCGGACCAGGCCTCGACTGGCTTACCTGGCTGCATGGATATATGGTGCTCTTCGTATGATGGCATAGTGACTTCATGCCATACGCTTGACTGCTCATCGGATGTTTGCGCATCAATTTCGGCTGGCTTGACTGGCTGCATAGAATCCTCCTCACAAGACTCCAACATTGGTGTGATAGCCTCTTTATCCATTTCTTCATTCCTCGCCTGATTGGCAGGTTCTGGCAGAGGCTCGCCGCGTGAGAGTACCTTGCAGGCATCGACGACGGCGTTTTTCAGGGCTGTAATAAACCAGGGCATGCGCTTGATATGCCCCTGGTCGGTGTGGCTGCGCACGCCAGGCAGAGCATAAGCAGCATCCCGGTAATACTCTATGGTCCGGTAGAACCAGTCTTCGATGATGCTAGCATGGTCCTCCAACCCCGCTTCAGAGGCGAAGTGCAGGAGGCGCTGCATGTGGTTCACCAGGTTGCTCTGCGTCGAGTAGGGATTGGCATCACGGAACTTCTCCGAGACGCTGTAGCCCAACAGCATCAGGCGGCGTGTCAGAGGCTGGCGAGGCTGCATACGCTGCTGCTCCTTGATGCTAGGCAAGCGCTGCGGGCGATACTGTTTCGCCACGTCTTTCTTGCCTGTTGGCCTGGTTTTCCCGCCTCCGGCCTTGCGCCGGGCTAGCTCCTCGTGCGTGAGCGGTCCCTGCGCCAGGGGCTGATAGCGCTCCTGCCATTCATCTCCTCCGCCAGTCAGCACAGCGACCTGGGCAACTAACGCCTGTTTCGCCTGCTCGCTCGCCTCTGTCACTGGCTCTTCAGCCTGCACACTTGCTTCGCGCTCGTGCGCCTGCTCCGGGCCAATTTCTCCAAAAGCAGGCAAGCTGAGATGCTGCTCATCCCGAGAATGTTGCCCACACAGGCGACCCTGAGTGAGGGCCATGTGCCCACAATGCTCGCAGCTATACTTCTGGCGAAGATCCTTTTCTTCTCGAAGAAAAATCTCTAACCATTTTTGCAAAAAATCTAGCTTCGAATTCGAATTCGAACTCTCAGTATTAACTTTAGTATCTACACTATACGGGGAATATAGTATTCACCAAATGGTCGGTCCAATCCAACCTCTAAACAGGCTCTACAAGCTTAAATCCTCTTCAATGTCTAGCGTCTCTCATCCATAAAAGTCCAATCAAGACCAGCAAAATATTTTGCATAAGGTGTCAAAATCAGGTGTCAAAATCACTCTCTTATAAAAAGCCTGTAACATTGCATAGCAAGCCATTCGAAGGCCATATATTGCCAGGCTAAATCACATAAAAATAACCGACATCGGACGAGCCAGATATCGGTTAAGGTGTCAATTTAATGGTAAATGACTTACTTGTCGGGGCATTGGCTCTCCACCATACCTGCCTACCAATCCCTGAGCGGATTTTGAGGGGCTTTTCTGTTAGTGACCCTGATAGATCACCTGGTTGCCATAATTGTCAGAGTTATCCTGGTTGCTGCCCCAGTTGTAGCCCGAGTTGCCATCATTTCCCTGGAAGGTTCCATAATAGTATTTGTTATTAGTATTAATACCGCCGCCATTTCCGCTGCTGTATTGATTATTCTGTAGGTACCAGGGAGTAGTGCGCGTCGAAGAGGCAAATGCAGTTGCAGATAGACCTGTCAGAAGTACTATTGCGATGGTCAAGCCTATTACAATGAGGCATAAAGCCTTTCTGGGGGAAGAAAGCATCATCGTGTTCTCCTGTCTCACTCTTCTGAACAAAAGTTGATAGAAGGCTTCTACTCTCCGTTAAGAGTCTCGCTTTCACCAACGTACCGCGTGTAAGAAGAGACTTATTTACATGTATTAGTGCAGAGCGCTACAAGTTCTCTCCAAAGAGACGGTCTATATCTTCAGCAGCTTCCTTATGTTGCTCCTGTGTTGCATGACCATATGTAATATCCGTCATTTCGAGACTTGTATGGCCTAACATCTCCATCCTCACTACCGGGTCAATCTTCAACTTTCTCAAGATGCGAGAAGCATTATGACGCAACGCATGAAATTTCATGTGTTCCAATCCCGCAACCTCAAGCAATCTATTAAACAAACTACAAACATAATTGGGGACAATATAACCACCAGTACGAGTGCAAAACACCAAATCAAGATTTTTCCAATGAGGAGCTGAAGCACGTATCTGATTCTGCTTCTCCTGGTGCTCGCGCAGCACATTTACGATATCAGATGGCAAATGGATAGTACGTTCACCAGCTTCCGTCTTTGGTGGCCCAACATGAAAAACATAGTGTCCGGTTGCAGGATCACACACATAAGATAGTGTGCGTTGTATTGACAGCATCGCCTTGTCAAAATCGATATCAGACCACTTTAAACCGAATAATTCACCCCTCCGCATGCCTAATAGTAACGCCATCCGAAACAAAGCATACAACTTCATATTCTGTGCACACTGTAGTAACCTTTCTATCTCCTCATCATGCAACACATACACCTTTGTTTTTCGAGGCTTAGGCAACTTCACATTCTGTACAGGATTGTATGCAAGCCTTTTCCACTTCACCGCATCATCTAAGGCCTCGCTAACAATCCTATGAATCAGGCGAATAGTATTCGGCGAGAGGGGCTCTTCCTCCCACTGCTGATACAATGACTGAAACATCTCAAGTTTTAGTTTCTGCAATCCGACATGTCCAAGAACCGGAATAACACGAGATCGCAAGTACATATGGTACATTGCATAAGTCGTCTTACGTATCGTTGTGCGATGTGCATTGAGCCAATATTCTAAGTACTCTTTCAAGGTCTGTTCACGCTCCGTCACCAGCTTGCCAGCATCACGCTCATTTAACATACGTCGTTTAGCTCGTTCAGCCTCCTGCTTGGTCTTATAGTATTCCTCCTTTCGCTTGCCCTTTCCAAGCGGAATACGAGCAACCCAACGACCATCAGCATGCTGTACTACTGTCCCTTCTCCACGAGCACGACGCTTTGACTTTCCATCATCTTCTTTCTTAGATCTTGGCATAATTTCACCTTCCTTTTACTGATGGCTAGGCAACATAACGACCGTTTACCTGTTTCTCTAAAGCCCACCTATAAAGGCTGTTTGGGTCAAAACGAATATTATTTTTCGGAATGATAATCACAGGAAAGCCCTCTTCATGCATCAATTCAAAGAGCTTCGCTCGACTTACCCCGAACCAGGCCGCAGCACCATCAACATCAAGTAACCCCGTAGGTGTAGGCATTAATGGTTGTTCAGCCTGAACCTTTTTAGGCCTTGCCATAGCACACCTCCTTATGCAGCTTGAGAAGACTTGTCAGGAATACTGAGCAGTACACGCCGTTTCTTGACTTCTCTCTCAAAGTCGCGCTCTTTTTCGTCGTAGTATTCCTCCACATGGTTGAAGGCAAAAGACACCGTATCCGAGAGATCAGAGAACACATCCCGCTCCTCATGCGATGGTTGCCGCCAGGCTTCCAACGTGATAAGCAGGCCCGCTATTTGCGCGATCAGGCGCAACATGTTCTTCTCCCGCTTCCGTTTGCGAATGTAGGGCTTGAGCGTGAAGGACTCAGGCACCACCGGATGAGCAGCCGCCACAACGCGACGACCAGGCCGAGGCTCTTTTTTCTCGTCGGTGGGGAAAGGCCGAGCCTCCAGTTCCTCATCAACTAGCTGGAGCAGCTCTTCCCGTTCCCGTTCCTCACGCTCATAGTCTGTCTCTTCCAGCTCCTCTTTCTGTTGAAATGCGCCCTGGATGACTTCCCAATCAGGATGCACCGGCCAGCGCGAGCGGTTGGTATCCTCAGTCGCTATGACATAGCGCAGCCAACCATCAGGAAGGCCATCTTCACCACCATCGACGTGACCAACGGCATACGCCCACAGGCCTGGCAGGTGCTCTTCCAGGTCAAAGGCATCATCGATCCCGTGGAAGTTCTCACCCTTCATTTCATTGAGTGCAGGCCGCTTAAACCGCATTTCGACGCGCCAGACCTCCTCTTCCCCATCCCACAAGGGCTCACCTGTTTCCGCATCTTTCGCCACACGCCAGAGGTCGTAGAACCATTCCTTCTCCTTGGACTTGTACTTAATCTCATGCTGTTTGTTGTAGAGCAGCGCCGAGACATGCCCGTTACGAGCGCCAAATGGCAGGCCCGTAATGCGCCCCCACCGTTGCTTAATGCCATCAGGCCCATCAATCATGCCATCCTCAGAGAGTGGCCGCTCTTCCGTGAGTTGGGCACGGGTCACAAAGTTGCGTTTCACGTCCGAGATCGTCCCCAGGTGCAGGCCCACCACATCAGCCGCCAGGTCACAGGCCGAGACTTGCAGCTTGATACGTTGTCCAAAGATGGTGACCAGGAAGCCAAACACCTCATGCACAACCTTGCCCAGGTCACGCATACTCCATAGGTACTCCGAAGAGCACCGCACCTGCGCGATCAACTGCATCTTGGAACTCCGATTGACCGCCAGCGTGAGCAGCTTATTTTTCAAGATCCACTGAAAGCCATCCCCACCCTTGGCCGTCATCAGCAAAGGCACCTTACAAAATGAAAAGCGTGTCTCAACTGGCTCCTCATCATCTTGTGCCTTTTCTTTCAGGGCCTTGAGTTCCTCAAGAAGCTCGCTATCCAGCCTTCCCTTGATCACCTGGAAATCTGCCCTGGTTTGGTATATATTAAGCACAAGCGTATCCACAAACGCCCCAAGTACTCTTACGGCACTATTCATAACGGCCTCCTTTCAGAGCTAAAGCGAGAAATGAAAATGCAATTGCCACCCATACTTACATCCATACTTGGCATCATTTTTTTAGAAGCCCTTATTTTGATCTTTATCATTGGTGTTTGCACCATTGGGATACCAGCTCCTTCATATCGAACATACACAATCATCTCTGTTGATATCCTTTTTCATGCCGGTATCCTTCTCTCGTTAGTCGTACAAAAATTGAAATCAAAGCGAAAAAACAAAAGCGTTCAACCAGACTGATAACCATGTCCCAATACAATTGGAGAATGAAGAAACATGCAGATCAATCCCAAAGTTGTGTGGACTGTACTCTTCATTGCCATAGAGATTGTTATGCTTGCCTTTCTCAGTGGCGTTGTAATCGTCTTCTACAAGTTGTCTTCACAGCAAATGGTGAACAAAGTGATCGAATTCGAGATCTATTTTCATGCCTACCTCCTCGTTCAATTGGGGGTACAAAAACTTGTCGCAAGGGCCAAAAAAGAGAAGCAAGCAAAGAAACCAACCAACCAATAACCATGTATTTTGCGCGGTACGGTTTACTTACGGTACCGCGCCCGCCGCTTTTCATCACGCTTCACCCTCCTCCTCACTGCGATCCAACAGCACCCAGGGCCGAGCACAGCGATAGAACAACGAGAAATCCAGGGTATGCGCAGCCGCACGCGCCACCGATGACAGGCGATAGTAGCGCATCATATTTTCAATCGCATTGAAGGCAGACTTCCCAAGAATATAGCCATGATGCTCTGCCAGCAGATCAGGCCACCGGGTCCACAATACCACCGAGAACCACTGCATCCCTGGCAGTGCCTCAGGCAGAATCACAGGCGGCACCTCATCCCCTCGATAGCGAGCTAAGAGGCCAGGGTAATGATCTTCCCTCTCAAGGAGAGCCACCTGCACCAACTTGGCGACCAAGCTACGATGACAGGTGCGAGCATCCCGACAGGCACAGAGCAACACCACCGGGCGACCTTCACGCAGCCAGGACGCCACCTCACGCACCGCATCTTCATGACCTGGCGCGAGTTGGATACCCTGTTCCTTGTGTGCATAGTTCACATTGCCAAGCCGCCGATCCCACACATAGCGCGAGCCATACGCCGAGCATAGCGCCTCCTTATTCCAGGTCGCCGCCCACTTTGAATAGGGAGACAGACGAATATCGACCAGCACCGCCCGCTCATCACGCATCACCTGATGCACCTGGCGCTCTGTCTCAGGGTGTGCATACCCAAGCGTGTAAAGCGTTCCTTGCTTGCTCATAGGTGCCCTCCTTTCTGTATGCGTTGCCACAATTCACGCGCCTCTAGACCGTAGTACAGGCGCAGAAAATCAAACACGGAGCCGCCCTGTTTCCAGGTGTGGCAATACCAGCAGGCACCACCCGGCCTCCTTGGCTCATGCACCCACAGAGACGGATGTGTGTCTTTTCCGTCCGAGTGATGCCAGCCAAACGGGCAACATCCCAACCCGCTCCGATCCAGAGTCACATAGCGCCCAATCACACCTAGCGCATCCTGTTGAGCGCACCACTCTTGAATCGTCATGCGTGCCGTGGGACGGGTCAGCACCGCAATGTTTTTTTGAAGAGTATTTTTCTTGGGTGCTTCTTGAGCGTGTTCACGTTCCGGCGAGGGTATCGCCGCGGGCGGCGTTACCCGTTGGACCGTCGAGAGCCAGGCGAGGGACGCCCCAACCTCAGAGGCCACCGGCACCAGGCGACGGAACCACTCCGAGCGATCTAAATGGACAAAGGGGTAACGCTCACCTGACAGGCGATGCACACCCAGAGGCACCCGCACCAGAGAGCCAGGCCCGGCCAGCGTGCTATCCTGTTTGGGGAAGAACTCCATCCCTTCAGGGCAGTACGGCAAGAGCCAGCGCCGGAGCTGGGCAGGAGAGACGAGCGAGGCCAGGAACACCCACAGGTGACCACCACGCCGGGACGCCTCCAGGTGAGAGACGATCCCATCCACAGCAAGCCGTTCTTGCACCTCAACCAAGTCAACCAGGCCGCCCCGTGTATCGCAGTCAAACACCGCGAACCGACAACCCCCTTGCTCATCAATGACATAGGTCCCGAGGGTCACTTGCCCGGCCAGGTGTGCACGCACCAGATCATACGTCAACACGCGATCCGCCCGTAGATATCCGCCGTCATCGCGCTGGATAGCGTAGTCATTGCGCCGCCCGATGCAGGTATTGACCAGGACGCCCAGTTCTTCACGCGAGAATGACACCGGCTCACCTCCTTTCTTAGGCAGAATCAACCATAAGCAAAAGTAATAGGTTATAGATGATGAAATAGATAAAAATGCCTTAGAACACCCTTTTTGAGCTGTAAATATGCCCTTTATTGGCGCTGAGACGTTCATACGGACGCCCGGCCATACAGACGTAGAAATCACCTTGCTCATTTCGTTTGCGAACTCTCTTGCCCGTCTCAGCGACACGTGTTCCCACCGCACCACAAGCCACGTTATTTACTATTAACCCTTGAGAGAGAGACATCAGTAATAACCTTTTCGTTATGTATGAAAAGCTCTACTATAAGGCGCATCAGAAGAGAGATGAGCGCCGCCCACCAAGCAAAGCGCGTGGCGCGTGGCGCTCAAAGAGAAACCGTTACTTGTCCAACCGACGAATCCTCACCCGTTCCTGTTCAGGCGCTTGCCCTTCGGCGTTCATCGTCTGAAACTCACCCGTAATCGGCAGATCGGCGCTGGGCGACGGCAACGACCCACCAGGCGCACCGGTCGGCATTTGCAACAGGCGCATGAACGTCTGTTCCTTGAGTCGGGCGAGGAACTCAGCATCCGCCTGTTCTTGCTCAACCTTGATCCCCAGGAGCTTGACCTTGCTATCCGCCTCAGCCTCCAACAGCTTGCGCTTGCCCTCAGCCTCAGCCAGTTCGGTATAGAGCTTGCCCCGCTCATGTTCAGCGCGAGCCATCAGGCGTACATCATTGCTATCGACCTGGCCGAGGAAAAAGGCCGTCCCAGCATCACCCAGGATGAAGCCAATCACACGTGAGGCCACGAAGAGGTACATGATGTTCATGTTGGGGTCATGGCTGGACTGAACAATACTCAGGAGAAACGCCGTCTGACCAATGATGTTAATGGCTGCGAAGACCAACCAGAGGCCAGTCCCGATCCAGACCGCCCGTTCTTGCGCCCCATCGACACGGCCATAAATCTCACGCTGTTCAGCCACCTCATGCCGTTTAATGCCCACGCCGAACGTGGTGAACATCATGGCAAATTCAATGAAGAGCGCGCCGCCCCAAATGATGAGTTGCCCGTTGCGATCCCCAGGCGCAACCAGGTGCGTGAGAATGTAGGCCACTTCCGCAGCCGTCAGCAGTACAAAGGCAATCGGCCCGGCCAGGAGCCAGATCTTGAGGAAGAAGAGCATCACGCGCTCATGAAACGGACGCCCCACGCGAGCCTTTTCAACGCGCTCTATACGCCGCCGTTTCATCATGTCTTCATACGAAAGCTTTTCGCCCTGGAAGGCGTCCGGGTCATCCTCAAATGCTTCCCCATTGACGAAGCGGGCAGGAGAGCGAGGGCCAGAAGGTCCACGCTGAGTAGGTACACCGGTCATACCGTCTTCATCATCAGAGCGCCCAAAGCCGAAGGCCTTCCCAAGCTTGCCCATGAAACCTTGAGACTGTTGCTGTTCACTCATGTTTGCCCTCCTTGCGAGCATGTTTGATCTTAAACGTTGCGAGTGGCGGGAGCTGGGGAGCCAGGCCCACACATGCGCCGTATTCAGCCAGCACCTTGACGATCCCACCCTGTTCTTCCTTGACATACAAACCATTGCCTACAATTGCCATGTGCATCACCATATGCACCTCAAAGCTTGTGTGTTCTGGCATAGCTGCCACCAGGTCCCGCAGGTCATCATAGGTGCGAGCTTCACCAGCCAGGACCGAGCGCCCACCCTCTTGCACATACACATCAATCCTACTAATCGGGGTATACGTCCGAGCACCTCCCTTGCGCCGAAATTGGCGATCATAGCGACGGTGGCACCGTTGACACAGCACCATCGTCTCAGCCTCACGTAACCACGTTTGATATTGCTTCTTATGCGCGATGGAGAGATACACCATGTAATCCTCACCCGTTCGCGCACTCTTCATCACCGAGCGATCCAGCACGCCGCATGCTTCACAGCGATACCCGGCAGCCTCAAGCTTCTGACGACGCAGTGCCCGCCATTCAGCAGGGTAGAGCCGAGCATCAAACATACAATACCCTCCTTCATGCCCCTATCCGAAAAATGCCAAAGAACGAAAAAGCACGTTCCTCATCCTCTTTTGTCGAGGTTGGATGCACGACACCCTCATGATAGTCAGCGTCCGAATGACACCAACACCAAGAATCATCACAGTAGGGATTGTCAGGCGTATGTACATCAGCTATCTGGTCATCATCCTGCATCATGCGGTATAATCTCCTTGTAGGGTACTCGCGTGTTTCTCAGGCAGTCGAGTATCCCGCGAAAGCGGCAGAGGTGTCATACCTCTGTCCGCACACACCATCACGCAACGAAAGAAAGGTGAGCCGACCGAAGCCAGGCCCACCATACACGCGCTACTCGTCATCGTCAGCAGGGACACCCAGGTCCTTAAGGTTAGTAATCTGAGAGCGAATCTGCATGATTTTGCGTCCATCCTTGAGCGTACGCTCACCCGCCGTCTGTGCGGAAACGGTAACCTTGACCTTATGCCCGACCAGGTCGGCATCTTCGAGGTCATCGTACTGGGGATCATCGCCACGCACCTGACAGGACCAGACACGACCAAAGCGCATATCATTGATTTCCATAGCGAGAAAGCGCCATTCTTCACCTTTATGAGAGCCTTCCTCAATCACACCAGAGAGAGGACGTTTGTTCAGAACAATACCGGTTAAAATCGCAGCCATAGTGTTTTCTCCTTTTCGCAACTAATGAACCTGTTTTTGATGACGAACGCACCAGATGACCGGAACCCGACCAGCAGGCATTCCACCCAAGCACCCAGGGCAAACCGCACTACAGAGACAAGAACCACATTGAAACCATCCTACAGAACCGACAACCTTGATCCACTGGTGACGATGGGCACCAGCTCCCACACCTGCACGCCGAGAATGGACCGTCATCGTGTCACCCGCTTTCCACCAATCCTGGCATATGACTTGTGTTGTTCACAGTAGTGAACCAGAGCACCGCCAGGCGCTTTACCATCAGCACGGCCAGCACACACCGGACAGGCAGCACACAGCCGACAGGATGAACACCAGAACCAACCCCGCATATAGTTGACCCAGGAATGAACGCATGGTCCCATCGTTACACCCCCATCCGACCGGAGCGCAGCGCGGCCACCATCGAGCGAACAGAAGAGACATATGCAGGGACGTTGTTCTCCGAGCCAGGAGCATAGACGGGAATAATCGTGTCAACCGTGGTCAGACCGCGAGGGATGTACTCCGACTTAAGCAAGCGGAACCAATCCAGGTAGCCCGCTTCCCAGGAGGAATAAGCACGGAACCGACCAATGCAAGAGGGATAGCCAGGTGTGCAGATAATATTTCCAAGAGACTTTGTATCGTGAGCGGCACCCTTCAGACCGAACTGGCTTTCATGCCAGAAGAAGGCCAGGGCAAAGGCCGGATCAATCCCGTACATGCCGCCATCTTCATAGAGCGCCTTACCAGTGCCAGCCGCAGGAGAGCCATAGTGAGCAAGCACCTCATCAATGAAAGCTGCTGAGATGGTAGGAGTACCAAGGATACTAGCCGTATCGGACGACGTACGAACAACGCTATCAGACGAGGCATTCACACTTGCCTCAACGCGCTTGACCAGAGGAGAAGAGGTATACCAGGCCAGGCCAAGCGTCAGAGCGCCAATGATAAGAGCCAGCCCAACCAGGCTCATGAATCGAGACGACATATCGCACCCTCCTTGATGCACAAGTTGACAGGCCAGGCCCGATATGTCTAAATGAAATCGAGCCTAGCTTAACCCGCGAACGCTCAAACCGTTGGGCTAAGGCGGCCACCTTAGCTCAACACCGCACTACCTTACAGAGACATGCCCCCGAGAACAGCGATACAGTATCCGACCTAAAGGTGATTTTCCAACCTCAAGCGCAGTCTGCCCACACTTGCTACAAGTAACCCGACGCATCACCTGTACATCCCTGTTAGTCTTCTCTGCCATAGCACCTCCTTACAGAAACCGCAACGCAAACTGAAAGAACCAATGCCCGGCGACAATCAAGGGACTCCAGAACGCAAGAACAAGGCCCATCAATGCAGCCCCGGCCACCATCACAAAAACGTTCTCCCGATCAAACTTCACTAGATACCCTCCTTTGATATTTGTTAGTAACATTACTAATTGTTAGTAATGTTACTAACAATTAGATTATGCAATATGAGATTGGACTTGTCAATACCTGCACCACCTCATTGCAAACAAATATAAAAAAAGTTACAATTCTAAAAAAGGGAGGGATACGCCGATGCCAAGATATCAGCCACCTAAAGGCTACATAACCTCAAAGGAAGTTAAAGAAAAATTGAATATTAGTGGGGCTATGGTACTCAACTATGTGAAGCAAGGAAAAATAAAGCATGTAGTCCCACCTGGGAGAAAGCATGGTTACTACCTGGAAAAGGACGTGGAGAAACTTGCCAGCGAACTCCAAGCATTTTTCGACCTTGAAGAAGAAACCGAAAAGACCGAGTTTACAGTAGCAGCAGCAGCAGATATACCAGCATGCATTGCTCTGAATAGAGAACTTTTTGATATCAAAAACACCGAAGACGATGCCACTCTCACAAAAAAATGGACGATCTGGCTAACAAAAAACCCTGAAATCGTCTATGTGCTGAAGAGAGACGGAGAGGTCATAGGTATCACAACAGTACTGCCATTCAAACCCAACTCAACTAGATTCGAGGAGGCTCTAAGAGGTGATATCTCTTTTCTCCTGGGTGATGTAAAAATCGCCACAGAGGATATAGAAGAGTACGAGACAGGCAACCATGTCCAGCTCTATATAGCAGAGATAGGCATCAAGCCAAGCTTAAACAAAGACCTAAGACGCAAGTATGGAGCTAGGCTCATCTCTAGATTCATGGACACAGTGGTGGACTTAGGCCGCAGAGGGGTGATAGTGGAAAAAATGATTGCAGTAGGAGCAACAAAAAGCGGTGTAAGACTTCTACAACACTTCGGCTTTAGTGAAGTAATGTTCCCCCGGCCAGACACAAGGCTTTTTACTATCGACATAGAAGAGTCTGGAGCACCAATAATACGCGCTTATCGAGAAGCATTAAACGAGAGCACAAAAGAGTAAGAAAGCCCCTGGTAGTCACTACTATCAGGGGCTTTCTTAATTCTATAAAGGCGAGCCGGCCAGTTCCGTTCCACTTCGCTACCCGGAACTGGCTCGGGTCGCCTAATTAATACTCATAAGACTCTATTACTTGGGACTGTATCAGAAGAACGCCTAGTTTCTCGCGTCGTGGGCTTCAACTCTCCCTCTATTTCCACTCTTTTAACATAAAAAGAGATAGGCCCAGGATACGTGAAAAAATCGCTCACAGTGATAGGTTTTACATATAGCTTGGGCTGATCTCCTCTTCGCTTGAGAAGTCTTTCCATGAAAAAATGAATTCAAAAAGTTTATAAGGTATTATAGAGTGAAATGAGCTAATCCCCAGAAGTGCTCGTTTGTTTTCTCCTCCAGATCTTTCTAGAAGGCTTAGGGTGCAGAATCATCAGAGGATGTGCCAGTTCTGAGCCCTCAAAGCTGGGGAGATTGAGGAAGCGGAGAAGACGAGAGCGGCTTTGAACGACTTATCGAGACGAGGAAGGATGGAACAGGCATGGAGCCCATAACCACAACGGCGATTCTGGCGGCAGTTGCCTCTGGGGCCATTGGAGCTATTAGTGGAGGTATCACTGAGCTTGGAAAGAAGACAGTGGTCGACAGCTACACAGCCCTGACGACCCTGCTTAAGAAAAAGTTTGGCGAAAAAGGTGAGGTGGCTGAGGCAGTGGAGCGACTAGAAAAGAAGCCTGACTCGGACGCCAGGAAAGAGGAGATCAAAGAGGTGCTTGCTGAGGTGAAAGCCGATGAGGACTCCGAGATTCGACGGGCTGCTCAGGCCGTGCTAGATCAACTAAAGACGCTGCCTGGTGGGGAGCAGCACATTCAGCAAGCCATCGGCAGCTATATTGCTCAGGCCGATCGGGGAAGCACAGCCTCCGTGACTATCCATGATCCGCGAAGGAAAGAAAAGTAGAGAGCATGCAATGATAGAACCACGAGATGAGCCGCCTGTTAGGGAACAGACAGCGCTGGGGAGCTATATCGCTCAGGCGACTAATAACAGCACTGCCTCGGTCAACGTCTATGAAGACGTGCGGCCTCGCCCGGTTGAACATGCGGTGATTACTGCGGCTCACGAGCGGTTGGCCCAGTTGCCGCTCAAGTCGTTTCCTATGCCCGCTGCACAACCTGTTGCTGTCCATTCCCGGTTGCCAGTCTTCGAGCGTAATCCCCTCTTTGTGGGCCGTCAGGCTGATCTACAGGCTATTGCCCAGGCTTTGAAGGCGGAGGAGCCTGTGACGGTCGTAATCAGTGGCATGGGTGGCATGGGCAAAACTCAGCTGGTCAGCGAAGTGATCTTTCGCTATGGGGGCTACTTTGCTGGTGGGGTCTTCTGGCTCAATTTTGCTGATATCACTGGCATCCCGAGCGAGATTGCGGCCTGCCGCACCGCCTTACAGGAGGAACTGCGTCTGGATCTGCATACGCTACCTCTAGAAGAACAGGTCATACAGATCCTTGCTGCCTGGCAGAGTGACCTACCACGTCTGCTGATCTTCGATAACTGTGAGGAAGAGGCGCTACTGGCCACCTGGCGACCACCACTGGGAGGTTGTCGTATCCTGGTCACCAGCCGTCGCGCCACCTGGGACAGCGATCTACACGTCCACCATCATGCCCTCAGCGACTTGAAGCGTCCAGAAAGCATCGAGTTGCTTGGGAAGTATCGGCCTGACTTGACAACTGAGGAGCGCAACAACATTGCCGAAGTAGTCGGAGACTTGCCATTGGCTCTGCATCTGGCCGGAAACTATCTCGAAGAATATCGGGAGAGCCGATTGGGGCGTGCCAGTGCCTACTTGAAGGCATTGAGTAACATGCCACCGCTCCAGCATCCCTCACTGCAAGCGGAGGGCAGCACCTATACGACCCGGCACATTCGTGATGTCGCGCGTACTTTTGCTCTTAGCTACGAGCGCCTGGATGAGAAGGACCCTGTCGATGCCCTCGCCATTAGCCTCCTGGCCCATGCAGCTTATTTCGCACCAGGTGTAGCCATTCCGCGTGAACTATTACGTGCAACCATGGGGCCAGAAGAGGACGATGTCCTAGAAGATCGCTGCGTCCGTGCCTTAAAGCGCCTCGCTGGGCTGGGCCTGCTCGAAACCTTCTATGGAGCCGGGGAGGTAAGCTATCGCTTGCACCAACTATTAGCGAGCTTCATCCGACTCCAACCTGCGACTAACACACCAGAGGTACAAACCACAGTCGAGAAAGTAGTGGAAACAAAGGCAAGCTTACTGTATAGCACAGGCCATCCTGTTCTCTTACAGACCTTCCTGCCACACCTGCGTTTCATCACGAACGAAGCTTACCCGCGTGAGGATGCAATGGTAGCAGCACTTTGCGACACATTGGGCACTCATCTTGATAAGATCGGCGCATATACTGAAGCAGTATCTTACTTGAAGCAAGCCCTCACGATTAGTACGCGAGTGCTGGGTCCTGAGCACCCTGACACCGCAACCAGTCTCAACAACCTGGCTAGTCTCTATGAGCACCAGGGCAAGTATGAGCAGGCCGAGCCTCTCTACCAGCGTGCCCTCACCATCTGGGAACAGGTCCTGGGGCCTGAGCATCCTCAGACCGCAACCGGTCTCAACAACCTGGCTGGTCTCTATGCAAGCCAGGGCAAGTATGAGCAGGCCAAGCCTCTCTTCCAGCGTGCCCTCGCCATCTGCGAACAGGTCCTGGGGCCTGAGCATCCTCAGACCGCAACCGGTCTCAACAACCTGGCTGCTCTCTATGCAAGCCAGGGCAAGTATGAGCAGGCCACGCTTCTCTATCAGCGTGCCCTCGCCATCTGCGAACAGGTCCTGGGGCCTGAGCATCCTACCACAGCAACTAGTGTCAACAACCTGGCTACTCTCTATGCAAGCCAGGGCAAGTATGAGCAGGCCGAGCCTCTCTATCAGCGTGCCCTCACCATCTGCGAACAGGTTCTAGGGCCTGAGCACCCTGACACCGCAACCAGTCTCAACAACCTGGCTGATCTCTATGAGAAGCAGGGCAAGTATGAGCAGGCCGAGCCTCTTTTCCAGCGTGTTCTCGCCACCCGCGAACAGGTCCTGGGGCCTGAGCACCCCAGCACCGCAACTAATCTCAACAGCCTGGCCAGTCTCTATACGAAGCAGGGCAAGTATGAGCAGGCCGAGCCTCTCTTCCAGCGTGCCCTCACCATCTGCGAACAGGTCCTGGGACCTGAACACCCTGACACTGCAACCAGTCTCAACAACCTGGCCAATCTCTATGTGAGCCAGGGCAAGTATGAGCAGACCGAACCTCTCTTCCAGCGTGCCCTCGCCATCCGCGAACAGGTCCACGGACCTGAGCACCCTGACACCACAAACAGTCTCAATAGTCTGGCTCATCTCTATTCAAGACAGGGCAAGTATGAGCAGGCCGAGCCTCTCTATCAGCATGCCCTCGCCATCCGCGAACAAGTCCTGGGGCCTGAGCATCCTACCACAGCAACTAGTGTCAACAACCTGGCCCTCCTCTATATGAACCAGGGCAAGTATGAGCAGGCCAAGCCTCTCTTCCAGCGTGCCCTCGCCATCCGCGAACAGGTCCTGGGGCCTGAGCATCCCGACATCGCAATTAGTCTCAACAACCTGGCCCTCCTCTATGCAAGGCAGGGCAAGTATGAGCAGGCCGAGCCTCTCTTCCAGCGTGCCCTCGCCATCCGCGAACAGGTCCACGGACCTGAGCACCCCGACACCGCAACCAGTCTCATCAATCTGGCTAGTCTCTATGTGAACCAGGGCAAGTATGAGCAGGCCGAGCCTCTCTTCCAGCGTGCCCTCACCATCTGCGAACAGGTTCTGGGGCCTAAGCATCCTCAGACCGCAACCAATCTCAACAATCTAGCTGCTCTCTATGCAAGGCAGGGCAAGTATGAGCAGGCCGAGCCTCTCTTCCAGCGTGCCCTCGCCATCTGCGAACAGGTCTTGGGACCTAAGCATCCTCAGACCGCAACCAGTCTCTTCTCCTTAGCAAATCTTTACCGTATTCAAAAAAGCTTGAGTTACTTACACCTCTGTTGCCACGCCTTAAAGAACATATGCCAAAACAATAAGGCTGTCACATTCTAAGCTGACAAACACAATAAGGTGTCAAGTTCAGGTGTCAAAAACCTCCCATATCAACTTAAGGCAGGATTAGAGCTAAGCGTATAAATGTGCTCGTGGTATACGGGGAATATCCTTGGAGATATTTATTCCAAAGTGTGCTTATTCTGCTTTTATCACACTCTAGCATATCTTCCACATTATGGAGCGCCATAAAGCGCATGTGAAGCTCAGATTTGAGTGCATCCGCTTGATTATAGCAATAACTGCACTGAGTATTGGAGCAACGGATAGCGGGTAGATGTTCTTGTTCCTCCCCCTGGTGGCGTTTCTTGGGTCCCGGCTTCTTTTTGAAGAGGCGCCGATAGTTTGCGAAATCGCGCACCTGAAAGAGAATTTCCTCGTGGTTGAGAATAAACTCAGCATGATCCCAGGTGGGTGGCACATATTCCGGGGACTTCTCCCAATGCATATAGCGAAAGGCCAGATCATGGAGTGGATCAAATTTTTTGCACGTTACCTTACGCGCTTGAAAGCTTCCATCGCTTTGCCTGAGGAGGATGCGCTCTTTTTGCAGTACCAGCAACCCCAGGTCTTGCAACGCCCTCAAGCCATTACGTATCGTACGTTCACAGCGGTTCATATACTCTGCCAGCGCATCGACCCCGATATAGGCCTCTTGAGATTGCTTTTGAAACTCGATGATCGCTTCCCAGAGGGAACAGAGCGCTCCCGGTAGGATATATTTCATCAGGCGTTTCAGGAGGCGTTTGCCCTTAAAACCCTCAAACTCGCGATAGCCATATTGGAAGTTAGTACTTTCAGGAGATTCACTTTTAGAGACATTTTTAGAGGTTATTGATGCTACTGCTGGCGTATCCTCGCCCTGGTGGCTTCCCTGCACCGGCTTTTGGTGCGGCATAGAGACCTTTCCAGACTGTGGTACTACGCTACAAGAGGCACTTATATTGATATTTAATTCGTTGACAAGCCCAAGAAATGGTTGTAGTATACCCATACACATATGGGCGGAATCACCTGAGAAAGCTACTGACGGCTAATCGGTACTTCTCACACAAAAGGTGGTTCCGTTTTCCTTTCTATAGAATTATGGTATACACCTGCGTAACAGTGGGAAGCGCGGATAAGCGTCATGGGCATATTCTGCGTGTTTGACTCGTGGTCATAGTGTTGTTGTCCCTTCCACCTATCAACCGCCGCATACACATGCAAAGAAGATGAAGCTACCCTCTCGCATATCTTGTATATTGGTGCATTTGTTCTTACTTCCAATCATATCACATAAACCCATCTATTGTACAGCCTTTATCCAAATGTTCTAAGCACGAATTTGTGGTAATACCTCACAGCCAAAATAGTATGTTTATATACATGAAAAGTTCCTCCTTAAGTTGCTAGTCCATATTTCCCCTTCTCAAGAGAATCATCGCGTCTGCGGCGCTCAAGGATAAGGGTTGTGGATGGAAAAACGGCAAAGCCGTTTTTCCATCCACAACCCTTATCCCGAGGAGAGCTTGCGAGCCAAGGCAGCGGTGGGCATGGCTTCTAGAACGCTATGATGGTATAATACGCTAAATAGAACATATTTTCATGGAGGGACCTGATGAAGGTAAAGCAACGCCTCGCGGGCAAGTGGCATGAGCAGCACCAGCGGCCAAGGGGCCAACTTGGGCGAGTGGTTGGCGAGAGGATGATACAACAGCACCAGCCAGAAACTGACTGGACGCTTGAATTGCTGGACATTCAGCCAACGGATACAGTTTTAGAGGTAGGCTTTGGTGCGGGCCGGGGCATCATGCTAGCTGCAGCGAAGGCCTCGGCAGGGCGCGTCATGGGTATTGACCTCTCCGAAACTATGGTGCAGGTAGCGACAAAGCGAAACGCACAGGCCATCCGGGCCGGACGCGTCGTCTTAAAGCAGGGAGATATCGCAGCCCTCCCCTTCGAGGATCAGCAATTCGACAAGATCATGACCATCCACACCTTTTATTTCTGGCCCGAACCTTCACAGATAGTCCAGGAACTATGGCGTGTTCTCAGACCCGGTGGCAAAATGATTGTCACACTGGCGACGGGTATGCTCAACGCCCAGGGAGTGGAAGAATTATGGCCCCTCCAGGTCACCCTTGAGGAACAGGTCGTGCCAGACATGCTGCGCAACGGCTTCAAAGTGGCGCGCCTGGAGCGCGGCCCTTTCTCCCGCCAATACAACAACGTGGCCTTGATTGGCGAGAGATGATAATTGGCTTGACAGTGGTTTGTCCCAGCGCATATGATCTTTAACAGTAACAAGCAACCGATAGCGCCGCTGGCCTGTGGCGCTATCTGCGAGTAATTGTGAGGATACATTCCATGTTCACCTTGCGCCGTTATAAGCCTGCTGATCGAGAAGCAGTCGAGCACTTACATGTGCATGCCATTCAGCAGACTGGGGCCTACCTGGGGCGTGGTCCCTGGGATGATGATGTCTATGCCATCGAGGAGGTGTATCTCCAGAATCAAGGAGAGTTTCTGATTGGTGAATGCGATGGCCAGTTCGTGGCGATGGGCGCCTTCAAGCGCACAGGTCCGGAACGCGCCGAGATCAAACGCATGCGTGTCCATCCCGATTACCAGGGGCACGGCTACGGCCAGCTCATCCTGACCGAACTCGAAGCCCGTGCCCACGCCCTCGGCTATCGAACCCTGCACCTCGACACCTCCATCCTCCAGCTTCCCGCCCAGAGGCTCTACGAGAAGAACGGCTTCCGCGAAGTTGGCCGCGATAACTACCAGGGCCTGGAAGTTATCCTATACGAGAAGCAAATAAGCTAGAGGCTCCTCGCAAGTAGCCGCGTACGCCTGTAGCGGGCGCCCGCTACAGGCGTACGCGGCTACTGAAGGCGGGATAGTAGGGCGGGTTGGCGGCCTCGGGCCAGCGTTGGGTGAGCTGTTTGGCGCAAGCGTGCAGGGTATCGCCCACAGCCTGGAGGTAGCCAAAGGAGGCACAGGCCTGGGCAGCGGAGTTGAGATAAAGCAGGAAGCGCTGGCGGTCGGTGAGCGCGATCAGCAGGCGATCCTGCTCCAGCATCTTTTGCAGGGGGCGTATTATGGCGTGGAAGCTCAGTACCCAGGTGATGCAGGCTCCAACCAGCCCACGGTAGAAGAGCGCGTCATCTCCAGCGGCAGAACAGCCCTTTACCAGTTCGGCCCGGTAGACAGTCTCCATACCCTCTATCAGCGGCTCCGGCATGCGATAGACGCACCAGCACGTTGGGAAGGGCATGCGGCAATAAGAGGCTTCGAGGAGCGCGTGCGTATAGCGAGCGCCCTCAAAGTCCAGCAAGCGCCAGTGCGTGCCATCGAAGAGGAAGTTATCCGGCGCGGCATCTGACTGCACAAAGACATTGAAGGGACCAGGAGCAAGCAGGCTAGCGCGCAGGTCTTGTAGTTCCTCATCCGCACCCGGCTTGACCGGCACGTCCAGCAAGCCAGTGATCTCACACAGTGCCGCCGAAAGCCATTCGTAGTGATAGTAGCTATCACTGCTCTCGACTGGCCCCAGGCGCTCGCGTATGCTCACATACTCCGCCTCGCGCCCAGCAGTCAAAGCATGCAGGCGTCCATGTAGACTGGCATAGGCCATCAGCCCGGCCTCAGCGGCCTCCTGATCGCTTCCCAGCAGCAGGTGATCCAGGCGCATCCCCGCCTTGAGATCCTCCATCACATACAGCCCCACCTGTGGATCTCCACCATAGAAGGCAGGAGCAAACGGCTCTGGTGCCTCCACCTGGCTTAGAAATTGTAAGCTAGCCCAATCATTAAACAGACGCCAGGCCGCGCCATTCCCCGCCTCTGGAGCGAACGTCTCGCTATTGGTATGCTTCACAATCACGCTCTCAGGCACCGATCCTGGCCCCTCCTGCACCGGGAAGCGCAACACGCGCGAGCGCGCATTCCCCTGCAATTCCTCCCCCTCACCCAACTTTACCCGCCTACCAAATCTCTCTGAGAGAATGCTCTCGGCCCTCCTTCCGGCCGTCAGCAAGAGATCGCTCATAACATTATCTTTCTATTATTGCTGATAGACGTGCGCTACTGACGTACGCGCCTACACGTTCCTCCAACAGTAGCTGCGTACGCAAGTAGCGGGCTATCTCCATCTTTTAATGCGTACCCGCTTCAACACCCCTTGCGGAAAAACGCTCCTACTATCCAGCAAGCCAATAGTAATAGACTCCAGCTTTTCAAGCCGCTCCAGCACTGTAAAATCGTTCACCTTGGGTAGGTTGTACAAATCTAGGGATGTGAGTCTGGGCAACCTCTCTAACCCAGAAAGATCTGCCAGCTCAGGAAAATCAGATAATGAGAGTGAAGTCAGACGCGGCAACTTCTCCAGCATTGTCAGATCTCTTATCTCTCCCAGACCTGACAATTCCAGAGAGGTCAGTCCCGGTAACCTCTCTGGAATTGTCAGGTCCCTTACCTTGTCCAGATATGACAATTCCAGAGAGGTCAGTCCCGGTAACCTCTCCAGCACGGTTAAGTCCCCTACCTCGTCCAGATATGACAACTTCAAGGATGTCAATCCCGAAAACTTCTCTAATATGGTTAGGTCCCTTACCTCGCGCAGGGCTGACAGTTCCAGAAAGGTCAGTCCTGGCAGCCTCTCCAGCACGGTTAGGTCCCTTACCTGGGGCAGACCTGACAACTCCAGGGAAGTCAGGCCTGGTAGCCTCTCCAACACGGTTATATCTCTTACCTCGTGCAAGACTGACAACTTCAGAGAGGTCAGTCCTGGTAACCTCTCCAACACGGTTAGGTCGCTTACCTCACGCAGATCAAACAACTCCAGGGAGGTCAGTCCTGGCAATCTCTCCAGCATGGTCAGGTCCCTTAATCCAGGCAAGGATGACAACTTCAGGGAGGTCAGTCCTGGCAATCTCTCCAGCGCTATCAGGTCCCTTACCTCGTCCAGGTCAAACAACTCCAGGGAGCTCAATCCCGGCAATCTCTCCAGTACGGTTAAGTCCCATAACAACTCCAAAGAGGTAAGATGAGGAAGCCAGGGCAAGAGTTCAAATGTTTCTGATGAGGCGGCAACACTCTTGACATGAGCAAGGAAGCGTTGGGCGTAGGCAGGCTTATCGATAGCGTCTTTAAGTCCCAGGACCAGCGCTTCTATCACCCTATTAGTATCGTCTTTAGTGTAGGCCATGAGCGCCTCATATGCCGCTTCAGTCCCTATCTGGAGAAGGGCGCGAACGCAGGCTGCGACTATATATGAGCTATACTCAAAGCGGGGGGCCAGGTGGGGGATGGCAAGCGCTCCGGCGGCGCTCATGGCCTCAACCTCTTCGACGCTCTGGAAGGGGAGGAGGGTGGCGAGACCCCGCGAGATCCGTGCCTGGATCTCTGGCTTCATCTCTTCGTGCGCAACCTGCGTGCAGGCTGCGGCCAGGAGATAGAGCTTCTCGCGGACGCGTTTTCTGGTTTCGGCTCGCTTCAGGAGACGCTCAACGAGGTTTTCGCGGACGGTGCGCGGGGCAAGACCGACGGTAAGCAGGACGACCTCGCGCCACTGGTCGTCGTGGGCGTGCTCTACAAGCAAGGGGATGTCGTTCTCATCGACCACAGCTTTGGCGGCGAGATACTCCTGGAAGGTACGGTGCGTAAAGTCGAGCGCGTCCTTGACTGGCTCGCGCAGGATGCCTGAGCGCTCTATAAAGAGCTGACGCGCATCTGCCCCTTGCAGATTGCCCGGCACACCGAGCATATGGCCAAGGCGGCGCGTCAGTCTCTCATCTACAGTCTCGATGGAGACTTCGGTCTGCCCATTGCGCACGAGCCAATAGGCCAGGTCGGAGAGCAGCAGGCTCTTTTGCTCGTAGGAGAGCACGGCGGCGGGATAGTCCACCAGCGAGATATGCCTGACCCGGTCGCGTCGCTCGATGAGCAGCTCACAGCAAGCCTCGTAGAGCGTGACCCGGTTGGAGGGGAGTTGCTGGCGCCACTCGCGATTGAGCGCGCAGAGCATGGCGCAGAGTATGGGACTGTTGGCTAGCTGCTGAAGGGCGTGGTTACCTCGGATCTCAGCAATGAGGCGCGTCGCGGATGCACGCAGGTCTTGCTTCTCCTGCGCATCCTGAAGATTGGCCGCAATAGCATCGTGCCAGTGGGTAATAAAGTCCTCGATGGCCGCCGGACTCCTAGGAAGCACCTGAGCTTCTTTGAGGCGCTCCGATGGCGGGAGATCATCCTTGCTCGCCGCATATGGACGCGAGGTGACGATAAAGCGAGACGCAGGATAGCTTTCAAGCAGATCCGCCAGCCAGGTGTAGACACTTTCACGCGTGGCCCCTGGCACCTCGTCGATACCATCAATCAGCACAATGGCGCGACCATCCTGCAATTGCCTGTGGACCCATCCCTGGGGCATCGCGCCCGCGATGGCCGGCGCGACCAGGCCTGGAAAGTCTTCAGGCGCGGGCCAGTATGGCACACCCCCATCTTCAAGGCGCACATGACGGCGCAAGCGAATGAAAAATGGGACCAGCCCATTCCAGGAGGCCAGTTCTGGCGGGAAGCATTGCGAGGCCGCCTGCACAGCAACCCAGCGCATCAAGGTAGTTTTCCCCGATCCGGCATCCCCACGCAGCAAGAGGTAGGAAGACTCCGCTAGCAGCATAGGAGCCTCCACCACTGTACGCACCAGTTGCGATTTGGCCGCCAGGTTGGGATCACGGTGACGAAACGTTTCATGTTCCTGGGGTGGTCTGAATACCTCGTACTCAAGCGAGGGCGCGACATAGGATAGGCTCAAGGAGTATTTGCGGGCCGTGACCGACATGCCAGAACCAAAGAGTTCTAGCTCGTCCAGCTTGCGAATCACCGTCCGGCAATAGTCCAGCTCAAAGCGCTTCGCCTCTACCTGGGGATTGAGTTGCTGGCGCAGACGCGTGACCTCGTCCACAATACGCTCAGCGGTCTTCACCAACTGGCGCTCACGTAGAAGCACCTCCGAGAGCGTGCGTTCAGTAAATTGGGGAAGTTGCGAGGCGATATCGACGATATATTGGCAGGACTCATTGACGATCCGCTCATAGAGGTATCCCTCGTTCTGCGAGAAGTGATAGGAGCTTGCGGGATGCTCCTTCAGCAACTCGCGCGCGATCTCGACCGGCTCCAGGTTATGCCGTGCCAGGAGGGTGCTATTAGCCGTGTTCAGTGTATCGGCTACGGCGTTGGCGATGGCTGCGCGTGAGCTCTCATCCAGGGCGGCTCCCTCTATCTCGAAGATGGGGGCCAGGCTCTCGCCCACCTTCTCCCCAATGGTCTCGAACTGCTGGCGCGCACGCTGCTGCGCCAGACGATCACTGATCTGTGTCTTCAACACATCCGTCAGGCTCGAAGCGACATCTGAGACCAGGGCATTGCTACTGAGCCAGCGTGTCAGCAGTCCCTTGGCAATCGCGCCTCCAACGTCAAGCATCAGTATCTCTAAAAGCGGCATAGGGCGGCAACCTCTCTGCACTCTTTAAATGAAATAGAAGCAGATCGATTTTATAAGAATTCCAGGCACCTGTCAAACGATCAAGGGAGAGAGAGCCGCGCTACTGAAGCACGCACCTACATATCATGGCACGATACGCCCCGTACCTCTATATGTAGACGCGTGCTTCAGTAGCGTCGTGCCAGGTTCACATATTTGCCTGCAGGCATGCCTGCACATCGGCGATGGCCTGCTCAGTCTCCCCACAGTGGATGGCGTGGATGCCCAGCGCCTGCGCCGCTGCAATATTCTTCTGGTTATCATCCAGAAACAGCATCTCCTCGGGTCGCACGCCTATACGCTTGCATGTCAATTCATAGATGCGTGGGTCGGGCTTGGCAATGCCCTCCTCGTGAGTATAGATGATTAGATCGCACATCTCCTCAAAATGGTAGCGTTGCTGCTCTTCGCGCCGAGCACCTACAAAGCTATTGCTCAGGATGGCCGTCTGATAGCGTGGGCGCAGGCTGCGAAAGAAGTCAGCCATGGGCACATTCAACCGGCCACAGTACCAGTCCCACATCTCACGCATATACTCCTCTACCTGCTCCTGATTCATGCCCAGGCGTTTAACCATCTCCTGATGCACATGCTCCTCAGTGCACTTACCTAGAGAGCCAGCCAACCATATCGGTTGCATGCGTTGATCCAACTCCCCAGATTGCAGGCCCAGGCGTTGCTCCCATCGAGCATCGAGGCCAATATCCACCAGTTCAATCACATCCAGTTCCAGCACACCCCCAATATCAAAAACTACAGTACGAATAGCCATTTGTTCATTCCTTTTTAGTAGCAATCTCTATCCATTATCTATATCTGTTACAGATATATCTTACGTGGATATATTAACCCCGACAAATCCATATGTCAAGGTGGATTTAAAGCTTTGGAGGGGAAACTAGCTGTACCAATTTTTGTGATGATGATACAATCAGAGGCATCCACATGGGAATAGAAAGCAAGGGAAATGGTGATGTCTGAAAGCTTACAACAACTAGCCGAGAATATCTGGATCTTTCCTCGGGATCGAGATGCCAACAAGGTGCAGCCAAACGTTGGCGTCATCTGCACAGCGACGCAGACAGTATTAATAGATAGCGGCAATAGTCCCTCGCACGCGCGACGTATCCAGGCCGCGCTGGAGAAGATTCAGGCGCCCCCGGTCAGCCATATCATCTACACACATCATCATTGGGATCACACCTTTGGCGCCTGCGTCTTTGGCGCGCCGGTTATCGCACACGATCTCTGCCAGGAACTGCTCACACGCTCAGCAGAACAATTGAGCAAGCAGCAAGAGTCGGCGCAGCATAACCCTCTGGCCCAGGCCATCGAGCGAGAGAGCACATTCCGCTATATCCTCCCCACTACCACCTTTGCACGGACTATGACTTTGCCGCTGGATGGACTGACCTTAGAGCTGGAACATGTTGGGGGCGCGCACGCCGCGGACTCAATTGTCGTACGTATCAAAGAGCGTGGCGTGATGTTCCTGGGCGATTGCTATTATCCCCCGCCCGCTTATCAGCAGAGCGACAAGCAGAAGACCAACTGGTCCATGCTCGCATCCTTCATCAAGGAACCAGGCTTTGAGATCTTTGTTGAAGGTCACAGCAATCCCCTCAAGGGAACCGAGTTCCTCAAAAGGCTAAGCATATCGCTCATGACGCGCATCTAGAACATCGGTCACATAACAGTGATGAGGGGGGACAAGCCAGCGACCACGACTGTCAAGACGTGATGGACCATCTCCTCTGCCAGGATGATGCGTTCTCCCCGGCTCCATTGAGCGGCTGGACCAAAGATCGCCCAACTGATGACCAATGCTGTTGTTTCTACGATTTCCCTTTGGTTAGGATCTCTTGAGACAACAGGCGTGAGCCAGGTCAGGAGAACTTGATAGAGTTCTTGTTGCAAAGCAATCTCGAAAAGCGGCTCAAACTGCCTATCGGCAGGCTTGAGCTGATCACGAAAGCGAGCAAGAAAATGAAACACGGCCAAAATAAGCAAGCGGAGCGTGTCGATCTGCAAAGTGGATGAAGCAGGGAGCTCACTCAAAAGCGCCCGGTGAAACTTCTCGCGCATCCAGCTCTCCAAAAGGGCATATTTGTCTTCAAAATGGGCATAAAACGTGGCCCGATTCACCGTGGCCAGCTTCGTAATCTCTTGCACAGAGATGGAGTGAATGTTGTGCCTTTCTTCCAGTAACGCCATGAACGCTTGCAACAGCAACTGACGGGTGCGCTGCACTCGTGGGTCGTTTCTATTCACTGCTCCAGGCATCTTTTCTCCTCGCAATCTGCGCGTTCTCATTCACACGTCGTAGAAACCAACATTTTCCCTTTGATGTTGTCTACACAACAATCTGGTCTGTTTGCTGGTTGCCGAAAACCGTGATTTCTCTTACACTTCCAACAGTACAACAGTGTAGTATACACTAAACTGTTGCTTATATAACAATGTTGCGTATTTAATAAGCACTGTTGAAAGAGGAAAAGGAGAGAGATAGATCTATGACAAACATGCTTTCCAATGAGGCCAGGGAGTTTCTCCATGAAGACCATGTGGCAGTGGTCAGTACGTTAAACAAAGATGGGAGTTCCCACGTCACCACAATCTGGTATCTGCTGGCAGATGATGGGACACTGGTCATAACTACCCCGAGCCGCAGCCAAAAAAGCAAGAATCTGCGTCGTGATCCTCGCATCGCGCTTTGTGTGGGAGGTGCGGGTCGCTCTGTCAGCCTCTATGGACGCGTTTCCATCATAGAAGATCAGGCACTCGTCCGGCAGGATATCGAACGCCTGATAGAACGCTATGTGAAAGAGGCAGGCATACGACCGCAAGTAGTGACAACCTTACTCCAGCGAGATCCTGTGGCTCTGCATTTCCTACCAGAAAAAGTCACCGAGTTTTCCGCTATGAGCACCGGGGGTATACTGAGACAGTAAAGTATTGCTCCGCGTGCCTGCAGGCGGCTCCCATGCGTACCTGGCATGGTCAATGACTACACCGCCTTCTTCAGGCTTGGCTCCTGCTCACTCTCGAACGCTGTCGGACGTTAGGAGAGCGAACAGGGGCCAGGGCGGAAGACTGAAAACCTTACGCAGATTTGATATGTTTTGCCGCAGCAGGGTCCAGATATATCGTTACATTGTTATGCGAGCGGAGATATGTTGCGGGAACGTTCGTACTGACGGGGCCATCAATCGTTTGTTGGACAGCATGCGCCTTCTTGCTCCCCGAAGCGATTAAGATAATTCTCTGGGCCTCCAAAATGGTCGCAACTCCCATCGTAATAGCTTCACTTGGAGTGTTCGTTTCACCACCAAATTCGGCAGCAGCGTTCTGCCGAGTGATCGGATCGAGCGTTACCAATCGCGTGCGCGTATCCACGTCTGATCCAGGCTCGTTAAACCCAATGTGGCCATTCTCACCTATCCCCAGAAGTTGCAAGTTTATCCCTCCAGCCTGCTGAATTTTTTCCTCATATTCAGCGCAATAGTTTGCTATGTCCTTTCGGGAGAGTGTGCCATCGGGAATGTGGATATGAGCAGGATGTATGTCAATGTGATCGAAGAGATTTGCGCGCATAAAGTGATGATAACTCTGGAGAGAATGAGTGTTCATAGGATAGTATTCATCAAGATTGAAGGTAATGACCCGTGAAAAATCCAATGCTTTCTCGTGAGCGATGCGAATAAACTCACGATAGAGTAAGATCGGCGTCTTTCCCGTGGCTAACCCAAGCACGGTAGGTAAATCTGCGGCATTGCGCATCTGAATCAAGTTGGCAATTTCTGCCGCTCCCATACGTGCAATAGCCCTGTCGCTTTCTGCGATCACAACCTCTGGTTTTTTCTGAGTCACTATATGCATACCTTCTGACCTCCATAAAGCTTAGTTGCGCTCATAGGTATAGACATCTATACCTATTGCTCTCTCATTTGAGACGTCTCATGAGAATATGAAGTAACATTTTCAGATAGAGTTCGAGGACATTTCCAGGATTTTAAACAGCTTCTACTGTATTCCACGCTAGATTTTCAGCAAGATTGGAGAAGTTTTTTTCGCTGGTAGCGCGTAAGGTAGTAGTGAAGAAACATTTTATTCATACTCTGGAGGTGTTATGGGAAAAGTTATTATCGGCGCGACCATCTCACTGGATGGGTTTATGAATGACCGTCATGGTGATATCAGCCGCCTGTATCCTGATTTTGAAGCGTTGCGAAGCACAGAGATGTTACAGGAAGAAATACAGGCAACAGGCGCGGTGGTCATGGGCCGGCGTTCCTACGACATGGGAGAGGGGGATTTGACGGGTTACGAATATCAAGTGCCAATCTTCGTCCTGACTCATGCCGTTCCAGAAGGGGAAATTAAGGGGCAAAATGATAAGTTGACAGTGACATTTGTCACCGATGGCCTTGAAAGTGCTTTTGAGCAGGCTAAGAACGCCGCGGGCGAGAAGCAAGTCACGGTGGTAGGAGGCGCGAATACCGCTCAACAATGCCTACGAGCCGGGCTGGCCGATGAGATCCATATGGGCATCGTTCCTGTTCTCTTTGGTGAAGGTCTGCGATTTTTCGACCCTCTCGTCAATGAGCAGCTACAACTGGAGAAAATAAGAGTATTCGAGTCTCCCACGAGAACCGATCTCTGGTTCCGCATCGTCAAGTAAACGAGCGCTACACAAACGACGCCGCTAAAGCACGCGTCTACATATGCGCATCATATGTAGACGCGTGCTTTAGCGGCGTCGGCCCACTTACTTCTTGACGCTATATGTGAGGTGGGTGACCCCTTTGCCGATGCTTACGTGAGGGCCATCGAGTTGGACCGGGGCAACCTTGAGGCTCTCAAAGAGACGCACGCCCTCGCCCAACAGGACAGGAACCAGGTCTATGTGAATTTCGTCGAGCAGGCCAGCGTTGAGGCACTGCTGCACGATGGTTGTGGAGGCGATGACCACCTTTTTGTTGCCTGCGATCTTCTGGGCCTGCTCAATGGCGCTCTCGATGCCATCTGTGATGAAGGTTACCGGCCATTCCTCCTGAACCCATTCTGGTGCGGGCCGATGCGTCACGACGACGACCGGGGCTGTTATGGGATGGTGTCCTCCCCATCCATGAGTAAGCTCGTACAATCTGCGCCCAGCTACTAGAGCCCCTGCGGTGTTAATGGCATTATCATACATCTCGATGCTTGCCGCCGAGAGCTTGAGCATTTGCTCTCTATCGCCAATTTTGACCGTGTAATCGGTGTCGCCGCCCATCATCCAGGCAAAGAGGTGTTGGAAGTCTTCGTTTGGTCCAGCAACAAAACCATCCAGTGACATTGAGAAGCCTGTGGAGACCTTTCCCATATCTATTTCCTTTCATATTCCTCTAGCTGTAATTATCGTTGCGTAAGAACATGTATATGATAACTCAAACAATGCTCAAGCCTCTGCTCCTCATCTCTCTAATGTTACAGCACCAATTAAGAAGTACCCAGGCCTACCCAATTATGCATTTCTACTCATCTATTCTTTCTGTCCTGGCCATATCCGGCAAGGCTTATTATTCGGGTATCGCGCCCAACGTGACCTTCCCCCAGCAAGGCGCCCCCTACTGCGACAAATTGCTTGCCTTGTGTTTTTGTCTATGATATATGTGTAGTATTGTAGAGAGCATAATAAGTGTTGAGCTATTTAAAGCAGAACTAATTGATTGAAGAGTAAAAGTAGAAATGTGACCAGGAACGAACAAAAAGGATCTTTGCTCTTGCTGTAGGGAAAGGAGAGCCCTGGCTTTGCAGGTTAAAAGGGGCAGGCATTATGGGTCAGGAGCCACAGATTGATAATATCTCGGCGAGAGTGAAACATATTGTAAAATATCGCGAAGTTGTCAATTACGGCACCCGGTTTGGCCTTATTGTCATGACACGCGATGGCCGCTTCCTGGAAGTGAATCACGCCATTTTAGAAGACACCGGCATGAGCCTGAATGATCTTGTAGGTAAGTATGTTGTGGAAATGCCCTGGTGGTCGCACTCCCTCGAAACGCAACGCCAGATCCGCGAGGTCATGGAGCGGGCTATGGGAGGCGAGACAGTACGTTTTGATATACGCGTGTTCCCTCGTCCCGATTTTTACCGCGATGTCGATGTAACGATCATGCCATTTCTTGATAGCACAAGGCAGGGTGAGTATCTTATCTGGACCGGGTTTGACGTGACCGAGCGCAAACGCTTAGAGGATGAAAAGCATTTTTTGATTGACGCCATTCCAACCATCATCTGGACCGCTCGACCCGATGGTTATGTCGATTACATGAATAAACAGTGGAGTAATTATACCCTGGCATCTATTGAACAATCGCGTGGGGACGGCTGGAGCGAGTGTATGCATCCCGATGATCGCCAGAAGGCACTGGCAAATTGGTATAATATGGTTCATACGGGAGAATCCGGCGAAATCGAGTATCGCTTACTGAATGGAACTACCGGTGAATATCGCTGGTTCCTGGCTCACACTATGCCCATACGTGATGCAGAGGACAATATTGTGGGCTGGTGTGGCACTAGCACAGATAACCATGACAAAAAGATGACCGAGGTCGCGCTACGTGTGAGAGAACTGCAATTTCGCACCCTCTTTGATGCCAACATCATTGGCATCGGTATCACCGATATTTATGGGTGTGTGTGGGAGGCGAATGACGCGTATTTACAGATGTTGGGGAGGACACGTGAGGATATGAATAGAGGCGAGGTGCAGTGGGACCAATTGACGCCGCCAGAGTATCTTGAGCGAGATGAGAAAGCGATCCAGGAATTGCGGGAGAGTGGTACCTGCCATCCCTATGAAAAGGAGTATCAACGTCCCGATGGGAAGCGTGTCCCTGTGGTAGTAGGGACAGCGTTGCTTGATAAAGAGAGTGGGAAAGCCATCAGCTTTTTTGTGGATATCACCGCACGGAAGGAACTTGAGAAACGCAAAGATGAGTTTATCAGCCTCGCCAGTCACGAGTTAAAGACACCCATTACATCGCTCAAAATGCTGATCCAATTTCTGCGCCGCAGAGTACAAAAAGAGGGCGATAAACGCACAAACTATGATCTTATGCGCATGGAATTGCAGGTTGATGCCTTAAAGCGTCTCATTGACGACCTGCTGAACGTCTCAAAAATCCAGATGGGCTTGTTCAGTTATGAAGACGAAATTCTCGATCCAGACAAAGTGCTTCACGAAACCATTGAGATACTTCAACCTACGCTTTCCGACCATGTGCTCATCCTGCATGGACACCTACACCACGTCCTGGTGTGCGACCACCAACGCTTCACTCAAATCGTGACCAACCTGGTAACGAATGCGGTAAAATACTCCCCCGAGGCCCGTGAGGTGGATATCTTTCTGTCAGAAAGCGAGCGATGGGTTTGTATTAAAGTATGCGATCATGGCGTGGGTATACCGGCTTCCCAACGCGAGAAGATCTTTGAGCGCTTCAACCGTGGCTCGTATGGAACAAGCGAGAAGGCCTTCCCCGGCCTGGGCATGGGTCTCTACATCACCTACGAGATCATCACACATTACCACGGCTCGATTACCGTCGAGAGCGAGGAGGGCAAGGGCTCCACCTTTACCGTTTACCTCCCCTTCGCACAGCAGACTTAAAACAGAGTGACTTGACAGGCGTGAAGTGCTTCTATATACTCATCATCAAACTCCTGTTCTAATTCAATATGCAGGAAGTATTGGGTCGCAGATGGCCCGCCGTCTGGGTGCCACCGCTTGTTGGAGAGGATTCATGAAGTCAACTGTCACCAGGGAAGGGACGAACAGGGGAGGCCGCATGGCCCTCTGGCGCAACCGTGATTTTATGCTGCTGTGGAGTGGCCAGGCGTTCTCGTCTCTTGGCACGACGGTTACCCAGACCGCCTACCCGCTCCTGGTCTGGGACCTATCGCATTCAGCGGCGTTAGTTGGCCTGGTGGGTGGCCTCGGGACACTGCCCTATATCTTTCTCAGCCTGATCGTTGGCGCGTTGATTGATCGTTGGGATCGCAAACGCCTGATGATCGTCTGTGATACTGGTCGGGCCATCAACCTGGTAAGTGTGCTTGTCGTGATGTGGCTGGGACGCCTGACCGTCGCCCAGATCTGCGCCAATACGCTGATTGAAGGGACATTCTACGTCTTCTTTAACCTGGCTGAAGTCTCCTGTCTGCCCCAGGTTGTCAGTAAAGAACAGATTCCATTGGCCACGTCGCAGAATGAGGCGACAACAGGTACCACAGTACTCGTCGGTCCGGCGCTCGGCGGCGCCCTCTACACACTGAGCCAATCTGTGCCATTTCTGGCTGACGCGATCTCCTACGTGATCTCTGTAATCACACTGAGCTTTATCAAAGTGCCTTTTCAGGGGAAACGCCAGGAGGGTCAGCAGCGCAAACTGCTGGCCGAAATTCGTGAGGGCCTCGCCTGGCTCTGGCATCAGCCACTCATTCGCTATATAGCCTTTCTCACAGGCGGCTGCAACTTTATCGGCGCGGGTTTACTTCCAGTTCTCCTGGTTCTGGTCAAACAGCAGCACGGCTCTTCGCTGGCCTATGGAACGATCTTGACTATTGGTGGAGTCGGGGCGATTATAGGCTCTTGCTGGGCGCACCAATTCAGAAGCGCTACCGCTTTGGTCCGGTCATTATTTGCCTCATCTGGTTTGAGGCTTTGTGCTTTCCGCTCTACGCGATAGCTCCTAATCCGCTCCTGCTAGGAGTAATCTCCGCGTGCCTCTTTGTGGCAGGCCCCATCTATAACGTGGTCCAGTTTAGCTATCGGATCTCGCTGATTCCCGACGAACTCCAGGGACGCGTTAACAGTGTCTTTCGCCTGCTGGCCTTTGGCTTCCAGCCGTTCGGCTTTGCCTTGACTGGTCTGTTGATCCAATGGTTTCAAGTAGTTCCAGCAATTCTGTTTCTATCAGCCTGCGCCTTGCTCCTGGCAATCCTGACGTCTGTCAACAAACACGTCATCCATGCCGGACGCGCATAAGAAGCGCTACCACGAAGGGAGACCTATGCAGATGTTAAGTGAGGAAGAGCGCGACTGCTTTATCTGTCGCAAACACCGGAGAGAAATTGCCGTCGCAGGCGGCGCGATTTATGAGGATAACCTCGTCTATGCCGGGCACAGCTACAGTCCAGATTAGCCAGTCTACCTGGGCTACATCATAGCGGAACTCAAGCGGCACACTCCCGACCTGGCAGAGCAGACCGATGAGGAGGCCCAGGCGCTCGGGCTGCTGGTAGCACGATTGAGTCGCGCCCTCAAACAGAGTGAGCAGGCCGAGCATATCTATGCGCTGGTCATCGGTCATGGCGTTCCTCATCTGCATATACACCTCATCCCCCGCTATCCTGGAACGCCACGCGAATACTGGGGCGTGACAGGTGAGAAGACAGTCGAAGACTGGCCCCAGGCCCCACACGGCGGCAAAGCTGAGATCGCCGCCCTCTGCGAACGCCTGCGCACTGTCTTGACCCGACGCTAGGGACAAGGCTGCTAATAGATTTTAAGAAATAACCCAAGAATGTTTGCTGCTGCGCAGCCCCCAGCACGGCCCACGCGACGATACCCATGTACGCGTCGTCCACAAACGTTCCCAGATGATTTTTTGAAAGTCCATAAGCACGCGCCTACATATCATGGACCGGCGCGCTTCGTACCATGATATGTAGGCGCGTGCTTTAGCAGCGCAGCCTATGTATCAGGCTACTCTCATTTCTCTTTTGTAATACGAAGGTAACTTCCCCGGACTTTGCATAACTGATACAGCACGCGTTCATTTTTCGTGCAAAGTCCAAGGGAGCCTGCAAGTCCTTATCCTTCCTTCGTGAAAGATTTTGTTGGAACAAGCAAAATCAGCGCCATTGCTCCCAATAAGAAACCTGCGCCAAGGAGGCCGAGAGACCCTAGCTCCTCCCGAAAAAGGAGCCATGCGAGGAGCGCAGCGGTTAGCGGTTCGCACATTGTCACAATACTTGCCACCGTTGCCGACAGGGACCGGATGCCCATTTGAAAGAGTCCATAGCCAAGTGCGGTTGGAATACTCCCCAGGTAGAGCAATATTAACCATCCCCACGCTGGATATACGAGCACCAAATCCGTTGCCGAAGCACAGACGAGCAACATGAGCGCACCAGTCCCAAACGCCACAGCACTGATCTGGACCGGGTGATACTTGTTGGTCAGCAAGCGTCCACACAGAATGAAGCCAGCATAGCCGCAAGCCGAGAGAAACGCCAGCCCTATTCCCACGGGTGAGACCGCTTCTTTGCCCGCGTGAGAACGTGTCCCGATGAGAAGAATAGTTCCGCTTAAAGCAGCTACCAGGGCAATAAGGGTCATCAGGGTCAGGCGCTCTCGTGTTATAAGGGTAGAGCAGACAGCGATAATCACGGGAGCCGCACAAATGGCAATCAGTGTTGAGACACCTACGCCCGCAGAAGCAATGGCCGCAATATAACAGGCCTGGGAGAGAGCGATCAAGCTTCCCATAAGCATCATTACACACAGGTCACGAGGCTTGATGTGAAAGAGGCGGCGACCAAGGCGTATCCAGCCTACGAGAAAAAACAGAGGAGCGGCAATCGCCAGGCGCAAAAAAGTCAATGAGAGAGCATTGGTCGCGCCATAAGTATACATAGCCTGGTTCGCGATGCCAACCGTCCCCCAGGAAATCGAGGCGCAGACGACGAGCAAGAAATCACGACGAGATGAAGGTTGCGAGAACATGAAGTATCCCTTCCTCTTGATGCACACGGAGAATCAAAAAACAAGAATGCATAGAGGGCAGGGTGAGATCACAAGGAAAAGGCACAAACTTTTCAGAGAATGTGTTAAAGAGGTGGATAAAAGCGTTCTCCCTGCCCTAACGGGTGGAGAAGGGAGGAGGGGAGCAAAAAGGATGGGAATAAGAGACGGTACGATCAATCACTTTAAATACGTCCTTGTCTATGACGACTCTAGAAGCAATACATTTGCTCTTCTATTTTACCAGGGTGAAGGGGGCCCATGTCAAGCGTTTATCCTTTAGAAGCAGAGCAAACCATCATCACACGTATCAAACCAGGAGTGACCTCAACCACTCCAGTCTTGCGCGAGTACAAGACCCATGCGTTGATGCTTTCTCTGTACGCTTATGATGCAGGCGTGCAAGTCTGCGTGAGTAACAGGGAGAGAAGACCAGACGCCCTTTTTAAGAGGGGTCTGGCTTATATAGTATTTTCCACCAGGCTCAAAGAGGTCTATGAATGCCTCGGCCAGGTGAAGGACATCCTTACGAATGATGTATGGTCTGGTCCTCTCTCTATCCCATGGCTCAAGTAAGACATGCCCTGTAAGGAAGGTCGCTACAGCGTTGCGAGCCTCAGACATCTCGACTTCGCGCCACAGAGGGAGAGCGCCGGGCCGAGCATACTGGTTGCGCTTTGCCTCTGACAGGAAATACGATCTGATCTCTCCATGAAGATCTGTGTCAGTGGTAAGGTGCGCAAAGAACCCGTCAATCATCGCAATACTGCTGGTCTGCGGTGAGGGCTCTGTCTGCTGAAAGCCATAAATCTGCATAAAGGATGTCTCATAGAGCCACTCAGCCCTATCATCATGAAAATTTGGAGGGCCTGAGTCTGCATTAGAGCGATTGCAGAAGTCCCGAAACATTTGCAAGACCGTGGCGCACACCTGATCCGCTGGGCGAAAGTCAAACATGCCGTAACCCTTTCGTGCTTGTTATATCCATCTCTTTTTCTCAGGTCCACTTGAGGTCACGCTCCCCAGGTTGGTGCAGACAGTATACAATACCAATATATGGCTCTTTGGCGTCCCATTATATAAGCGCGTGCTTTTAGCAGCGCAGCCCCCGCAATGTCCCCACGCCTGGGTATCGGCCTGCGGGCCTCCAGTCCATGCCAGCATGGACCCTACAACGCAATGCCCCGGGTGATAACGGTCAGGACATGCTCGCATACCTGCTCAATTGGTAGATGACGCTCGCCACGACTCCACTCGACGGCGGCGCCGAAGATGGACCAGCTCGTCACGGTGGCCGCCGTCTCGGGATCATTATGCGAATCGCTACTGGCCTTGCGCTGCTTGATACCTCGCAGCAGCAGTTCATATAATTCTTGCTGGACCGCGCGCGCGACCAGGGGTTCAAAGGGACGGTTCCCCTCCTCCCAGCGCTGTTGTACCTCTCCCAGGAACTCAAAGATAATATGGATAAGGACCTGGAGCGAGTGCCGCTCCCATTTGAAGCCTCCCGGCAACCTTTCACTTAACATCTGCTGAAAGCGGCTATGTACCAGGGCATTGAGCAAGGCGTATTTATCCTCGAAGTGGGCATAGAAGGTCGCCCGGTTCACCGTGGCGCGCTCGGTAATATCCTGCACCGTGATCGTGGAGAAGCTCTTTTCGCGCATGAGATCAAGAAATGCCTGCTGTAAGAGAGTACGCGTACGCCTTACACGCGGATCAAGACCTTTGGTTAGATTACTCATGCGCCTATCCTTTCAAGCCAGAACCCATTTTTCCATGCACTGAGCTACAACATCACAACACATTTTCATATATGTTGCTTAGACAACACATTCTTTTATTTGTCCCTTGATCAAGCATGGTACTATTATAGACGACACCTGTTGTTTATACAACACTCGCTTAGTTAGTATTATTAAGGAAAAGAAGATGAACATCGCGCTCTGGATTATACAGGTTATTCTCGCGCTACTATTTATTATGGTTGGCACCATGAAACTTTTTATGCCAATCACGGGTCTGCAAAAGAGTCTGCCCTGGGTAGGCGACGTGACCTCGATTACGGTGCGCTACATAGGCACATGCGAACTTCTCGGGGGCCTGGGGCTGATCCTGCCCGCCTTTATCCATTCCATATCTGACCTGACGATTGTCGCGGCCTTCGGCCTGGCGCTTGTGATGATCTACGCTGGTATCTTTCACTTTACGCGTAAGGAATTCTCCAATATCCCCGTCAATGTCGTCCTTTTCGCTCTCACCATCTTCCTGGCCGTTGGGCGCCTGCTTCTCAGTCCGCTATAATCTATTGTAAGATAGGGACGCATGAGGCGTCAGCACGGCTGACGCCTCATGCGTCCCTATCTTACAATGAACCAAACGAAACCAGCGGAAAGGATCGGACATGGAGAGTCAGGAGATCGAGCTGTATTTGCAGGACCTGGGCGATGAGTTGGAGCGGCGCCGCTTCAAGGAGCCACTGCGCATCTTCCTCGTCGGGGGCGCGTTTATGCTGCTGACGGTCAAGAACCGGAAGGCCACCGACGATGTGGATGTCGTGCTGCTCGATGTGCCCGATACAACCAATGTCACGCCCCAGGCAAAGGCCTTTCAGACGGCTGTCCGCGCTGTGGCGAGCAAGCACCATCTCAAGCGCAAATGGATGAACGACGACGTGGCCTATTTTATCAAGGATATGGCGCCCGATCCCCAGCCCACACTCTGGCGCAAATACAATATGCTGCATGTCTATCTGCCACCCAGGGAATACATCCTGGCCCTCAAGCTAATGGTCTTCCGCCAGAAAGATATGAACGATGTCCAGGCCCTGCTCACAGAACTCAAGGTCACGACCCGCGAACAAGCTCAGGCCATCGTTGACCGCTTCATCCCCGATCCCCGCTGGCAGGAAGAATACCTCATCGAGGAGACGCTAGAGGCGCTATTTTGATAGTGGGGGCGCTCTTTTGGGCCTGACTCGCTACCCAAATTTGTAATATGTTACAATGTTTGCGAGGGCGAAATATTGCGATATTCCATATGAGGTGAGTGAGTGAAACTGCTGCACGAATTGCAGACGATGAGCGTATCCTATCAAGAAATCTGCGCGGGTGAAGGTCCCTGGATCGCGTTGGGGAACTTCATGAATGACTTCTTTGGCAATTTCACCGAGCAGCGCTCAGAGCTCGTGCAAGATCCCATTCAGCTCCCTGCGAATGCAACCCCTGAGCAATGGCGCTGGGCGGTCTTCTGCGCCGCCTCGGTCGAATACCTCTGCCAGCAGTACGCGCTCGCCTGTCCCTCCTGGGCGCTCAATCCCGCCTATACCCTTGATGAGCCCTGGTACTACGCCCCTGGCGCGCACAAGGAGAGCGTGCGTGAACGCCTGCGCCAACGCACTCCCGCTGAGTTCACCCGCCGCAACATCTACTGCGGCAACCGCATGTTCGCCAATAAATACGAACTCGCCGCCCAGCACCGCGCATAAGAAAAAGAGGAAAATGCCGAGGTGCCATGTTGAAAGCTAGCCCTCAACATGGCACCTCGGCATTTTCCTCTTTTTTTAACGGCAGGCGAACCTCAAAGAGTGAGCCTGCCCCAATCGTGCTCTGGACGCGTATCTCCCCTCCATGGCTGTGGGCGATCCACTGGGCAATAGAGAGGCCAAGGCCTGTGCCACCGGGTTGGATATCCTCGGGTTGGGCCTCTCCCTGCCTACGTGTACGCGCTTTATCCACTCGGTAAAAGCGATCAAACAGATAGGGGAGGTGGTTGTCCGCTATGCCAGGACCATCGTCCTGGATGCGAATAATACCCCAGGATTTTTCAGCCGTTAGCTCTACGCAGACATGTTTTCCCACGCCACTGGTATACTTGATAGCGTTCTCCACCAGGTTCATGAGCATCCGGCTCAAATGCTGGGCGTCCCCTTCGATCAGAAGTTCGGGTAATTCACCCGTAGCCAGGCTTATCTGATGCTGCTGCGCCAGGGGCACCAGGCGCTCAACGCTGGCAAGGGCAATATCACTCAAATCGACCTCTTCCTTGTGCAGAGTAAACTGGCCCGTATCCGCCCGCGCCAGGAGGAGCAGGCTGTTGACGATGGTTGTCATCTGCTCATTCTCGGCCTGGATACGCTCCAGCGTCTCACGGTAGTTCTCGGGATTTTGTAAGTGCGTCGATTGCGTTAATGCCTGGTTGATCTCCAGGTTGATAATGGTGAGCGGCGTGCGCAGCTCATGGCTGGCGTCGGCGGCAAACTGGTTCTGGCGTTTGAACGCAGCCTCCAGGCGCGCTAACATTTGGTCAAAGGTCGCGGCCAGCTCACCAAATTCATCTTTGCGTCGGAGATGCAGGCGTCGGCGCAGGTCGGTCGCGTTGATCTCGTTGGCGGTACGCGTGATCATCTTGACTGGCTGGAGAGCCTTGCCAGCCAGCCAGTATCCTCCTATGGCCGCGACCAGCAGCCCCATGGCGGCATGGAAGAGCCAGATGGACAATAACTGCACAGGATATGCTTTTGCCTGGCCCACCATGAGCGTCGCGACCCGCGCATCATGCTCCAGAAGAGGCGTGACCAGGAAGCGATAAGTACTGTTTGCTCCTCGCCAGTTTGCTGAATGCTGCGACTGAGAGATGGTTATATCAAATAATGCCTGGTTGCTATCAGCACGTTCCTCGAGCTGCTGTATACTGTCAGCCGGAAGTGTTCCTCGTACGTCCAGAACCGTATGATCCGGTCGTAGCAGGAGCACGACCTCGTTTTGGGAGAGAGAGAATCTCTGTGAAGAAGGAGCGGCTTTCTGCAAGAGGGCCTGTTTATAGGTATCGCGCAGGTGCTGCGTGTCCTGGTATAGCTGCGTCTCCAGCTTGCTTTCAGCCGCGTCAGGACTCAGAAATGTCTGGGTCGCATACAAGCTGCCACCAAAAAGGAAAAGGATGAAGGCAATGATGGCCAGATACCACAGCGTCAGGCGCACACGCACACTGGAGAGAAAGGGCACAAAAGCAGGTTGACGTTTTCTCATTGCGCCTCCTGCTTGTCGCCCGGCGACGAGAGGCAGTAGCCCACGCCGCGAATAGTTGTCAGGAGCTTCGTAGTAAAGGGGGCATCGATCTTGCGGCGCAGCCTACGCACATAGACATCAATGACATTCGAGCTGCACTCAAAATCATAGTTCCAGATATGCTGTTCAATCATATCTCGCGTCACCACCTGGCCGGGATGATACATGAAGTATTCCAGTAATGCGTACTCCCTGGGTGTAAGTTCAATGGCCTGCCCTTCGCGTTCCACGGTATGCGTAGCCGGATCAACAACAAGGCTTCCTATCTCCAGGCGCGCGCTTTTGTAGGGCTGCTGGCGTCTCAACAAAGCTCGCAAACGCGCCAGCAATTCATTCATGGCGAAGGGCTTGACCAGGTAATCATCGGCGCCACAATCCAAACCCCGCACGCGGTCATCGATGCTATCACGCGCAGTCAGGAGCAAAATGGGCGTTTGCACGCGGCGCCGGCGCAGCTCACGACATACCTCCAGGCCATCCTTCTTGGGCAAAAGGATATCCAGGATGATCAGATCATAGGGAGCTAGCTCGGCCAGGTCCTGCCCCTCCTGGCCATCATAGGCTGCATCCACACTATATCTCTCATTGACGAGATTCGTCTTCAATGATTCGCTGAGGCGGTAATTATCTTCTATCACAAGAATACGCATCGGAAAATTTCACTCCTCTCTTCAAGAGGTGTTTTCAGCATCTGCCACGCCAACATATCTTACCCCTAATTATCGCATGGATAGATGACAAAACGATGACAAAAAAAGGTGCGAAAGTTCACGCTGCTGTCATTCAGGCTGAGTACACTATGGCTACCACTAAAGACGGTATATGAAAGGAGTCTTCTTAAATGATTGCGGTACAAATTACACGCTGGGTAGCCAGTATCATTGGCCTGGGGGCGCTCTTACTGGGCCTGGCCTTCTGGCTCTTCCATATCGATCTGCTTAATGTACACATGCTGTTTGGATTTATCGTGACACTCTCGCTGCTGGGTCTGGGCATCGCCATGCTCTTCTCCCGAGGTCTACGCCTGCTAGGCATAATCAGTATCATCTATGCGCCGATCCTGCCAGTCTTTGGCATGACTCAGGACACACTGCTTATCGGCGACCTTCACTGGCTTATTCGCGTCGCGCATATGCTCGTTGGCATCGGCGCTCTCGTGCTCATCGGCCTTATTGGCGCACGCTATCAAGCCCTTAAGCGCAATTCCAGCAACCCGACCCTGAAGGCGTCTCTCTCTTCCGAGAAAGGATAGCTGCATGTGGCAAACCATCTGCCTTTGCCCCCCTACAATGCCTGAGAGTGAGCGACTACGTTTTCTAAACCTCTACGGACAATTTGTCCACCCACACCAGGAGTTTAACGAGGTAGACCTGGGGCTGGCGTTTCTCTCGCATCTCACGCCCGCCGAGGCTCTGACGGTACTTCAGGAGCGCCAGAATCTTATTGAGCGCTCTCAGGAGTGGCTAAGTATGCACAAGCGGAATGATGATGGAGAATTACTAAACCTGCTCATTCAAGATCACACATATACCTTGTTAGAGGCCGAGCACAGCTGGCTAGAAGGCGCTGTTCGCCGCTTGCGTAGCTCGGCCACGTAGATAGTCCGACGCTGCTAAAGCACGCGTCTACATATGACGCGCATATGTAGACGCGTGCTTTAGCGGCGTCGTCCCCAGCCTCGGGCATAGACTCCAGTTTTTATGGTGCCTCCTGCTGGTGCTTTGCTTTGCTTGCCTGCGTGACATGCTCCATGTCGGCGGGCTGGGGATGCACAATCAGTAGGGGTTGGCTTGAGGCTTGCAGTACATCCTCGGTGACGCTCCCCTGGCGTAGGCGGGGCAGGCCCTCGCGTCCATGCGTCGCCATGGCGATAATCTCACGTTGAGTGTCATAACAGGAGGCGGCGAGAATCTTCTGCCAGAGCGGCTTGCCGGGCCTGTAGGTGACAATGGAGGAGACGATCTTCAACCCATATTGCTTGAGATCGCCAGTCTGGAAGCGCTCCTGACAGTCTTTCAGGTAGGTCGCCGCCTCCTCTTGTGCCTCTCCAGGCTCTTCTGTAGCTGAGGAAACCTTGACCGCGTACATGAGATGTATACGTCCAGACTCAGGCTGGGCAAGGGCCTGCGCAAGTTCAGCGGCGGGCTGAAGCACGGTCTCTGCATAGGGCGAGCCATCGAGGGCACACAGAATTCCTGGTGCCTCTCCCTGCCTCAGGCTCGTGAAAAATCGCTCATCGCGCACAAGCAGCACGGGGACTGGACTCTGCCGCTCGACATACTGCGCCACGCTGCCCATAAGCCAGCGCACGCCCTCCGCTCTCTCCCCATGGCTACACATGATAATCAACTGAGCATCATACTCCTGAGTCTGGCGTAAAATACAATCGCCTGGCAGCCCAACTATGACTTTGCTGCTCGCCCTTACGCCCTGGAGGCGCGAGGACGCCATGACCTGCTTCAGATATGTCTCGGCCTCCTCAAGATACATCTTGCGCGCCTCCTCCAGCACATACTCCGAGACGTCCGTATGCAGATGCATATGGAACTGCTCCGGCGTGATGACGCGCATCAGGAGTAGCGAGGCACCCGTAGCTCGTGCCAGGCGCCCGGCAATAGCCAGTGCCTCTTCTGATCTAGCCGACCCATCAAGCGGGACAAGCATGCGCTCGATCATAACCATTCCCCCTCATAAACAAACCACTTATCTTTGCATTACCCTCTACCTTTAAGATACTCTTAGACCATGAATGAGTAGGGCCACCATATTTTTCTATCTCGAAGGAGTACATTATGTCATCGACACCGCCGTCAGAGCTTGTGCTCAGCGAGCGCCAGGGGGATGTCCTGGTCGTGACACTGAACCGTCCCCAGATCCGCAACGCCATCAACCCCGCTACGGCACGCCGCCTGGCCGAAATTTTTCGCGCGTTTGACGAGGATGATACGCTGTCCGTCGCGGTCCTGACGGGCGCGCAGGACACCTTCTGCTCTGGCTTCGACCTGGCCAGCGTCTCACAGCAGAGTGACATGCCGGATCTGCTACAAGGCGGCGACGCGCCCCTGGGTGTGACGCATATGCAGATCAGTAAGCCAGTGATCGCAGCCGTTGAGGGCTATGCCGTGGCGGGTGGGCTGGAAATCGCCCTCTGGTGCGACCTGCGCGTGGCCGCCGAGAACGCGACCTTTGGTGTCTATAACCGCCGCTGGGGGATCCCACTCATCGATGGCGGCACCATTCGCCTGCCTCGCCTGATCGGCCAGGGCCGCGCACTCGACCTGATCCTGACCGGGCGCAGCGTCCCCGCGCAGGAAGCCTTCGCCATGGGCCTGGTAAATCGCCTCGTCCCCAACGGGCATGCTCTTGCGCACGCGCTCGAACTCGCGCGTGAACTGGCCCGCTTGCCACAACACTGCCTGCGCTCCGACCGCCTCTCGGTCTATGAACAATGGGGCATGGAGATGCCTGCCGCCCTGCATAACGAGGCTAGACGGGGCCAGGAGGTGCTCAACTCGGGCGAGGCTCTGCGTGGCGTCCAACGCTTCGCCTCAGGCCACGGGCGCCACGGAAATTTAAAAGACATATAGGGTGTGAGAGCGGGCAGGCTCTGCCTGCCCGCTCTCACACCCTATATGTCTTTTGGGTACCTTTGTGTGATATCCTTTGGGTACCTTTGTGTGCTAGCAGGGCAGGCTCCATCAGCTCTGCCAGCATATACCCTTACCATCCCAATACAGGAGTATACATATATGACACGAGCGCGTTTGCGTGACCTGGGCATTACAATTGGCAACTATCCCACAGGCGCCTATAACGCCATTACCGATGTACCGGGCGTCCTGGTGGGGCATGAGACCATTATTTCCGACGAGGGCCGCACCGCCCGTACGGGTGTGACCACAATTGTGCCACGCGAGGGGGCCATCTGGAGCGATCACGCCTTCGCGGGCTACTTCAGCTTCAATGGCTGCGGTGAGATGACGGGCCTGCCCTGGGTCGCCGAGGCTGGGCTGATCCATACTCCTATCGCGATCACCAATACCAACTCGGTCGGCGTGGTGCGCGACGCCCTCTGCGCCTATCCGCTTGAGATAGCCTCTAGTTTTGAGGTTCCGCCCTCCATCGCCTCGTCCTGGTCAGGGAGCCTGCCCGTGGTAGGCGAGACCTGGGATGGCTGGCTCAATGATATCGAGGCATTTCATGTGACGCGTGAGCATACCTTCCGTGCCCTCAAGGCCGCCCGCACAGGCGCGGTCGCCGAGGGAAACGTCGGCGGCGGCACGGGCATGATCTGCCACGAGTTCAAGGGTGGCATTGGCACCTCCTCGCGCATCATCAAATATGCTCATGCCAGTTATACCGTGGGCGTCCTGGTGCAGGCCAACTATGGCAGTCGCAACCTGCTCTCCATCGGCGGCGTTCCCGTGGGCCGCGAGCTCGACTTCTCACAGATCGCCAGTCCCTGGATCGAGCCGCCCAAGGGAGGGTCTATCATCGTCGTTGTCGCCACCGATGCCCCGCTCATCCCGGTACAGTGCCAGCGCCTGGCACGCCGCGCAACTGTGGGACTGGCGCGTGTGGGTGGAGTGGGTAGCAATGGCAGCGGCGATATCTTCATCGCCTTCGCCACGGGCAACCACCTCCCGGTCGGCTCACAGACTCCCATCGACCTCCAGATGCTGCCCCATGACCACATGGACCCCATTATCGAGGCCGTCGCCGAGGCCACCGAGGAATCCATCCTTAACGCCCTCACCGCCGCCGACACCATGGTCGGCTATAAGGGCCGCACTGTCTATGGCCTCCCCCTCGACGAGGTCACCCGCGTCATGCGCAAATATCGCCCCAATTCAATGTAAAGAGAATAGAGAGAGTGTTGCTCGACGCGTGCTTTAGCACGCGTCGAGCAACACTCTCTCTATTCTCTTTACGCAGAACAACTTTTTGTTGTATCCTAACACATGTATAGTATATGTAATTAATAGTTCAGTGATCTTTACAATTCTAAATAAAGTAGAGATTATGCTCTCAAGGAGTGATTCACTATGCCTTTGGGAACCTGGTGGCGTGGAGATAACCTTCCACAACTCCCCCCTTTACCATCCTTTTCTGCGCGCACCAGCACAGATACCTCTCTCATCACTGAGATAGCTGAGCTTTCTACGCAGGAGGTTGAAAAGCGCCTCGGCGAGGAGAATCTCTTCTACATCGCCTACATGGAAGAGACACCCACCTCCTATGGCTGGGTCGCGACACGTGAAGGCTACATTCTCGAATTTCAACTCTTCTTCCCTATTCACGCCAATGAGCGCTACCTGTGGGACTTCAGGACACTTCCCGAATGGCGTGGACGCGGCATCTATCCCCATCTCTTACAGGGCATTATGCGCCAGGAACCCGCCCAGGTGGAACGCTTCTGGATTGGCTATGCCCCTGGTAACGAAGCCTCCAGGCGCGGCATTAGCAAAGCCGGCTTCCACTTTGTGGGCGAGTTCGCCTTTGATGACGCGCATAAACTCAGCTTTGAGACCTTTGATATAAGCGAGCGTTCCCTGGCCGGGGCCGCTTTCTACCAACTTCCCATCCTCGTCCAGAAACCATCCGAGCAAGATGTCCAGGGAGCCTGATGCGTTTACCAAACTACAAGCAATGTTTTAGAGGCTGAAATTCTCGTGGCTTAACAGCCAGCGTTTCCGTTCCAGCCCACCTGCGTACCCGGTGAGAGAGGCGTCTGCCCCGACGACGCGGTGACACGGCAAGACGATTGCCACCGGGTTCAACCCATTGGTGCGTCCCACCGCCCGGGACGCCGTTGGCCTCCCTAGCTTGCTCGCCAGTGCACCATAGCTCAGCGTCTGCCCTGGCGGGATAGAGCGCAGTGCCTGCCAGACCTCCTGCTGAAAAGGTGTCCCGCCCGTATTTACAGGTATCTCGTCCAGACTATGATAATCGCCCTCCAGGTAACGGCGCACCCGGCTGCTAAAGCCGCAGGGATCCGCCTGCGGCACCAGGCTCACCGGCCCATATCTCCGCTCCAACAACATCATCATGCGTTGCTCATAGTCCGCATAGTCCAGCGAACAGAGCCGCCCCTCATCCTCCACCAGCACAATCGTACCAACCGGCGATTCCAAACTATCCACATGTAAGCGCTTCATAGGTTATGCTCCCATCCTTTCTTGCTCGACGCTGCTAAAGCACGCGTCTACATATAAAGATACGGGCATCTCGCGCCATCATATGTAGACACGTGCTTTAGCAGCGTCGGGCCCTAGCTCTACGCCTATAATAGCGCATACCCTGAACCCTCGCTGGCGGTTTTCGGACATGAACGTGCCTCAGCATCCTCAGGCCGAGCGATATGCTACGCTCAGTCCCTTGCCAATGGGAATAACCAGCTTCTCAAACTGTGGGAGTTCATCGAGGGTCTTCAAGTAACCAGTAATCTCGTCGGGATGCGAAATGACATTATCGGCCAGGAGGAAGACATCGGGAGCCAGTTTGGGGAGAAGCAGCCCGACCTGCGCGGGCGCGCTATAGCGGTCGGCATCGAAGAAGACACAATCCAGGGGTCCGGATAGGTTGGCGATAATCTCTGTGGCATCGCCACACTTGAGGTCGACAAGCTCGCGCAGGCCAGCCTGGCGCAGGTTGGTGGCGGCCAGCTCATGCTTATGCGGATCGCGGTCAATGCTCACTACGCGCCCACCATGCTCTGAGGCCGCCCAGGCCAGCCAGGTCGTACTATAGCCATTCGAGGTGCCAATTTCCAGAATATGCTTGCGCTGCGTGCTACGCAATAAGATATGGAGGAACTGAGCCGTCTCTGGCTCCAGATTGAGCATCTTCTGGCCACGCTCTTGCACGTGGGCATCGTTCGCCCGCCCCTGCGCATACAGTTCTTCCAGGAACGCTTGAACATCAATATTACTCATAAATCGCTCCTTTTTTCTTCCCAGTGTAGCACACACTCGGGGTAAGGTGCGTGAGGGTGCGGCAAGTTTCTTTTCGAAATCCTTTCCTTACCTTGCCACGGAAGAAGTAGAAGTAGGAACGATGAATGGACACCGCTCTCAAGCTGTTCAATTACTTGCACGTAAACCTCCAGCGGAAGGACGGTAGAGAAAGGTAGTTGGTACTGAACCACTCTCCCAGTACGCGGTTTTGAAGGTGCCTTATGCTATACTTTTAAAAAACACAACAATTATAGCAGAAAGGGCCAGAATGCCGAACACCATACGTGCGCTTCTCTTCGACCTCGACGATACCCTGTACAGCAGAAATGCAGCTTTCCGCAGGTGGGTGCAGGAGTTTGTACACAATGACCTCGGGCTGGCGGAGGATGACCAACGTTGCCAGGAGGCTATCGAGCACATCATTGACATGGACGAATGCGGGTACAGTCCTCGCGAAATGCTCTTCCGCAAAATAAAGGAGGCCCACCACCCGATACTCCAAAAGAGCGTAGACCAGTTGATTGAGACCTACAATCATCAGTTTCTCGACCACATACGCCTGGAGGAGGAGACACAGCACCTTCTCACTGCTCTGAAAGGTACTGGCTTGCCTTTTGGCATTATTACTAATGGGGCGATATCCCGTCAACTCCACAGGATACGCGTTCTAGGTCTCGATAAATTGACCTCCTGCATCTTTATCTCCGAACGTTTTGGATGCGAAAAGCCTGATTCTGCCATTTTTCTGGCTGCCGCAGCCTGCCTGGGCTATGAACCAGACGATATTCTCTTCATTGGCGACCATCCACAGAAAGATATCTGGGGCGCACGACGGGTGAGGATGCATACCGCCTGGTTACACCATCAGCGCGAATGGCCCGCTGAACTAATGGAGACACCACCGGATTACAGTATCGGCTCTCTGGGGAATTATGTGCCTTGTTGACCCCCAACTCAACTTATTCGCTATAAATACAGATTATATGAATAGAACTCTCCGTCTCTCTGCCATCCTGCAACCTCGTAGAGAGTTTGCGCACTGCTATTATTGATGGCAGTTGTTAAGGTTAAGCCTCTGGCCTGGGTTTCTACGGCAAATTCTCTTGCACGGTCTAAGAGGGCCTTGCCGACGCCAGAACGTCTCGCTTCCGGTATGACAAAAAGATCGTTTAATATCCACAGAGGTTTCAGTGAGACCGAGGAGAAGGAGGGGTACAGTTGCGTAAATCCATACGCCTGCCGTACTCCATTTTCGTCACTTTTGAGGGACAGAGCGAGGAAGATCACTGAACTGTTTTCCTGCAGTCGCGCGGTGAGAAAGTTTTGCGCGGCTACTAAGTCTGTTGCTTGCTGATAGAACTGGCGATATGCGTCGAAGAGTGGTGCAATGAGTGCTACATTTTCTATCGTTGCCCTGGTAATCTCAAAGGTAGATTTGCGCGTATTCATAACTTGTCTCTCTGGCCTTTCCAATACTAATTGCGGAACTGACAGTTGATGGTAAATGGCATCAAGCAGTTACGCCCTTACAATTTGTCCAGCTATCTTAGTCAGAAGATGGTCTGCTTACAAGGGCCACTTCGAGATATATTGAAGATGCCAATTAAGGTGAGCATTTATTATTTTGTCGTTTTATAGAAAAAAGCATGAGGAGCGCAGATCTGGCACATCCGGTATGTTCATGTCCGAAAACCGCTAGTCAGAACCTTCCTGGTGGCGTATGATAGTCACACAAAGGAACCAGGACTGGGTGTTCCGCGTGTGTCGTAGTCTCATCATGCCAAAGGAAAATATGCTATGGAAGCCTCCACCAGTCTGCATACCGACTTCGATCTCTGTTACCGCGCGGTCTGTAGCCGCGATCCCCGCTTCGACGGGCGCTTCTACACGGCAGTGACCTCGACGGGCATCTATTGCCGTCCCATCTGCCCAGCGCGTACACCTCAGGCTCGAAATATACGGTTCTTCTCCTCCGCAGCGGCAGCGGAGGCGGCGGGCTTTCGTGCCTGCCGCCGTTGCCATCCAGAGTCCAGTCCCGGATCCTCGGACTGGAATGTGCGTGCCGATCTCGTGGCGCGGGCATTGCGCCTGATCGCCGCTGGCCTGGTGGATAGCGAGGGCGTATCCGGGCTGGCGCAGCGCCTGGCTGTTAGCGAGCGCCATATTCATCGCGAGCTTACCGCCGAGGTCGGCGTGGGTCCACTGGCCCTGGCGCGCAGTCGCCGCGCCCAGGTCGCGCGCCTGCTCATAGACCAGACCGACCTGCCCCTGACCGAGATCGCCTTTAGCTCCGGCTTCGCCAGTATCCGCCAATTCAATGAAACTATGCAGCAGCTCTTTGGCTGCGCGCCTTCAGAGTTTCGCCGCCGCCAGATCTCAGAGGGAAATGGCGCGGGCAAGCTAACACTCCGCCTACAGTATCGCCCACCCTTCGCCTTTGGCCCGCTGCTGGTCTACCTGGAGAGGCGCGCCCTACCAGGTGTCGAAGAAGTCGTCAATGGTGTCTACCGCCGCACTATCCGCCTTGCACGCTCTCAGGGCCTCCTCGAACTGGAGCCTCAGCCCGCCATACACGCGGTCGCGGTACGCCTCTCGCTGGATAACCTCAATGATGTAAGCGCCATTGTCCAGCGTTGTCGCAACCTCTTCGATCTGGATGCTGATCCCAACGCCATCATGCACATGCTAGAAGCAGATCCCCTGCTCGCGCCGCTCGTCGCCGCCCTGCCCGGCCTGAGAATTCCCGGCGCCTTCGATGGCTTTGAGCTGGCGGTACGCGCCATCCTTGGTCAGCAGGTCTCGGTCGCGGGTGCGCGCACGCTTGCAGCCCGCGTCGCCCGCGCCACCGGTGAGCCGCTCGCCCAGCCAGATGGCACGCTCACACACTACTTCCCCACGCCCGCCCAGCTTATAGAAGGCAGCCTAGACGGCCTGGGCATCACCACCTCACGCATCAAGGCCATCAAAGAGTTGGCGCGTAGCGTAGATGCGGGCGCGGTCGTCCTCGATCGTGGCGCCGACCGCGCGGAGACCGTCACCCACCTCCAGGGCCTCCCCGGCGTTGGTCCCTGGACCGCCAGCTATATCGCTATGCGCGCCCTGGGCGATCCCGACGCCTTCCCCGTCACCGACCTGGGCCTGCGCCGCGCCTTCGAGCAACATAACCTGCCCGCCAGCCCCAAGCATATCGCGGCCCACGCCGAGGCCTGGCGTCCCTGGCGCGCCTACGCCACCCACTATCTCTGGCACAACCTCGCCTCCTCGAATAAGAGCAAGATAGGAGAAGTTTTTCCCGATGTGAGTGAGTAAGCTTGATATATATGCAAAGCAAAAAAACAGGAGGCTAGATATGCTACTGGAGAACAAAAATGCTGTGATCTATGGTGCAGGCGGACCTATCGGCGGTGCCGTGGCTCGAGCCTTTGCCCGCGAGGGCGCCAGAGTTTTCCTCGCTGGTCGCACCCAGGCGAAGCTCGATATGGTCGCCGACGAGATCCGTTCCAATGGCGGGGTGGCATATACTGCCGTGGTCGATGCCCTCGATGAGCAGATGGTTAACAGGTATGTCGATGCGGTGGTTGAACAGGCTGGCTCTATCGATATTTCGTTCAATCTCATCTCCGTAGGAGATGTTCAGCAGCCACTGCTCGATATCACGGTTGAGGATTTTCTTCAACCAATCACAACCGCGATGCGGGCACACTTCTTGACGAGCAGGGCAGCCGCCCGACACATGATCAGGCGTGGATCGGGAGTGATCCTGGCATTCGGCGGATCAGGTCCCCACACGCTCCCCGGGCTGGGAGGCTTCAAAATTGCGCTCGACGCGCTCGAAGGGTTGCGTCGTCAGCTGGCATGTGAACTGGGGCAGCATGGCATTCGTGTCGTCACTTTGAAAACGGGAGGCGTACCCGAGTCCCTCCCCAACACAGCCCCTGGACGGGACGAGATCATCTCCGGGCTAGAGCAGGCGACCTTGTTAAAGAGAACGGCACAACTCGCAGACGTGGGCAACGTGGCAGCCTTCGTAGCTTCAGATCAAGCTCGCACTATGACTGCCTCCACCGTGAATATCTCCTGCGGTGCGCTTATGGACTATTAGGAAAATACCAGCGAGAGAGCGTACATGTCCCCCTACACGTCCAGGCTCATATGATTTAGGATCGTGTATAATTGAGGGAACTGTTGTTATTTCTCGCTATGTGCCTCATCCTGGAGGGAAGGTATGCCTATCTCGGTGACTCATTCCAGGCTGATCTATGACGCGCTTAAAGCCTGCGATGTCAAAATTATTTCGGCGTTGCCCGAAACCTGGCTCGTCCACCTCATTCGGATGGCCGACGATGACCCCGAGGTGACGCTGGTACGCGTCGCCAAGGAGGAGGAGGCGATTGGCATCTCCGCCGGAGCGCACCTGGCGGGCGTCAATTCGGCGCTCCTGATGCAGAATCACGGCTTCTTCGCCGCCATCAATCCCATCGTCTCCCTTGCTCAGTTGTACAAGATCCCGCTTTTGATGCTTATCAGTTACAGAGGATCCTTCGGTGAGCGTGATCCCTGGCAGACCCAGGGCGGGCTGGCTACCGAGCCACTCTTGCGCGCCCTGAATATCCCCACTACCCAATTGCGCCATCCCGAGGATGTCTCGCGCTGTATCAAAGAGGCCCAGACTCTGGCCCTGGCCTCGCTGCACCCGGTCGCTGTCCTGCTCTCACGCGAGCTTATGTGGGAGGATTAGCCATGCTACGCATTGACGCGCTTAGAGCGATCTATCCCGAGTTGGAGCGCTGCATAGTTGTCACGATCATGGGCGCCGTCGCCGCCGAACTCTACTCGCTTGGTCATCGCCATAACTTCTTCTACCTGGAGCACGCTATGGGGCTGGCCTCCTCGATGGGTCTGGGCATCGCGCTCTCCCTGCCAGAACACCCGGTGGTGGTGCTGGATGGCGATGGCTCGCTCCTGATGAACCTGGGGACCCTGAGCACGATGGCTCGCTATCAACCAGGCAACCTGCTTCATATCGTCTTCGATAACGAGAGCCTGCTATCGGTCGGCGGCTTCCCCACAGCTACGGCGGTCCATACCGACCTCGCAGGCATCGCGCAGGCATCTGGCATTCCCAGGGTCGCACGCGCCAACACGCCCGAGGAACTTCATGCCTGTGTGCGCGAGGCCCTGGCTAGCCACACCCTTACCACCTGCGTCTCTAAAGTCGAGGCCATTGGCCCCAAGACCTTCGCCATGGACCTGCCCCTGCTGGAAAACCGCTTCCAGTTCAAGCGCTACCTGGAGACTCTGCGCCAGCCAGGGCGCTCCTGACCCCCGCATAACAAGCGTCAGAACAGATTCACACAGATGGAGGTTATAATTATGGCAACTCCCGACAACGCTATTTTGCTGCAACTGGTACAGGAACTGGCCAGTGGTCGCCTGCGCGTCATTGATCTCACCACACCACTGGGACCCGATACCCCTGTCATTGATCTTCCGCCCCAGTTCGCACCCTCGCCAGGGCTAACTCTCGCCGAGATTTCGCGCTATGACGAGCGCGGCCCCGCCTGGTACTGGAACATCCTCAATCTGGGCGAGCACACTGGAACGCACTTCGATGCCCCGGTCCACTGGATCACAGGCAAGGACCTCCCCAATAACACGACCGATACCATTGAGCCACGCAACTTTGTCGCGCCCGCCTGCGTCATCGATGCTACCAGGCAGGTCAGCCAGAATCCCGATTTCTTGCTCAGCATTGAAGATGTACAGCACTGGGAAGAGCAACATGGGCGCATCCCCACGGGCTCCTGGCTCCTCTACCACACCGGCTGGAGCCAGCGCCACGGGCGTAAGGCCTTCCTCAACGAGCGCGAGGACGGCGCGCACTCACCTGGGGTACACAAGGACTGTATCCAGTTCCTCATTCAGGAGCGCGGCATCCTCGGCCTGGGCGTGGAGACAGTCGGCACCGACGCGGGCCAGGCGGGAGGCTTCGATCCCCCCTTCCCCTCACACACCTTCCTGCATGGCGCGGGCAGGTTTGGCCTGACCAGCCTCATCAACCTGGACCAGCTCCCACCCACGGGCGCCATCGTGCTCGCCGCCCCACTCAAGATCGTCAACGGCTCCGGCAGCCCTCTACGCGTCCTCGCCATCGTGCCCGGCAAGTAGCGCCCTGCACACCTGCTTAAGTTCGCCGCTCTGCTCCTGGGCGCGCCAGGCGATGTAGCCATCGGGGCGAACCAGGAGCGCTCCGCTGGGCGAGATGCCTGCCCGGGCGGGCCAGCGATTCTCGGCATCGAGGAGATCGCCATCCGCGCCTAGACGGTAGGCCTGGATATCGAGGTGCAGGTCTTGCGCGACCTCCTGAGCCGCCTCGTGCCATTTGTGACCCTCGGGACCAGCCAGGAGTACAAAGCCTGTGCCACAGAGGTCAAGCGTCGAGATGGCCTGGCCCTGGCGCTCTACCCAGAGGTGAGGGACACGCGTGCCGGGTCGCCCGTCCAGATCCAGGTCGCTGCTGATGGGTGCCTGGTCAGTAATAATGGCTTGAGAAGGCTCGCCATAGCTGTAGTAGCCCAGGATACGGGTGAAGCGATTGGCGATGTCACCGGGCACCCCCTGCTTATTCATGGACATCAGTCCGGAATCATCAGCCGCCGCGGCCGACTCTGCCGCCGCGAGGTAGTCGACCGGGTGGCGCTCAGCGTTATAGCTCACGAGCAGGTCGGGGTCAGCCACCCCTTTGAGAACAAGTCCCAGCTTCCAGACCAGGTTATTGACATCGGCGATGCCGCTATTGGCGCCTTGCCCACCCCAGGGAGGCATCTGGTGCGCGGCATCCCCGGCGAAGAAGACACGCCCATGCTGAAAATTGTCCATTACGCGCATGGCCGATTCCCAGGGCATGATGCTCTTGACCTCAATCTCGACGTCCGGAAGCCCCAGGGCGATACGCACCGGCTCCTTGCAGCGCGCAGGCGTAAACTGTTCGGCACGCATGCCCTGGCCTGGATCATAGCCAATGTGGAAGACCCAGGTATCCGACAGGTTGATCGAGGTGAAGAGGCCATGCACCAGGGGATTATTGATGGTGCAGAGACTAAACTCGCGCTCATGCACCAGCTCACGCAGGTCTGCCTTGAATAGAACGTTGATCAGGTGTCCCAGCGAGCCTTTCCCACTTACTGAGCAACCAAGCTTCTGACGAATGGGGCTATTGGCCCCATCCGCAGCGATCATATAATCGGCCTGCACGGTGCTCTCCTGCCCGGTCGAGCGGTCGCGGATCGTGGCCGTGACCCCCTCCTCATTCTGCGTAAAGGAGGTTAGCTCAGTGAAGAAGCGCAGGTCGCCTCCCCGCTGGCGAGCACTCGCCAGCAGAACCGGCTCAAGCTCATCCTGGGTGACTCGTGTTCCTGCGGTAGGGCTGACCTCGCCCAGTGAGCCGACCATGCCACCAAAGGCAGCGCGAGCCTTAGGCGCCTGAAAGCCGTCCAGGGCTTTAACCAGGGTTGAACCATTCAATATTCCCATGGCGGGAGCCAGTGAGGCGCCCGCCTCGCGTACCGCCTCCTCCAGGCCCAGGGTTCGATACAACTCCATTGTGATATTGTTGGCGAATGAGCAGAAGCTACGCAACAGCTACTTGCTTGACAGAAGCGAGCAGCTCTGCAAAACGAGAAGTTGGCGTGGTTGCCAGCTTCGCTTCTGCAATCCAATGACAAGCCCGAAGCATGTTGATGGAGGTCGCTGTTAGAAACGCCTGGAGATTGAGCTTTTTCACGCCAATGTATCGGGATCTGCGTATCTCACAGGTCCGTACACTTTGAGCAACGGTTCCTTCAATGCCTGCTCGCGCTGCATACAGGGCTCGAAATTCAGCGGTTTCCTGACGTTTTCGAGCCTGCTGAAGTGCCACATAGCTGGCTTCATCTGGTCGCAAAATGAGTACTTTGGCTGCGGTTGACGAACACTTCTCATGAAGTGTGCAAACCCGACAAAGGGGAAGGGGAAACCGGATACGCAGACTTGGCTTTCCATGTCGATCAGGGATATGTCCCCAATCTCGGCTTGTCTGCCCAGCCGGACACAGGACCTGTTTGGCCTTCCAATCAATGTGGAAGTGGCTATGATCAAAGCGCCCAGCTTCTTTTGAGGCCCAACTGGTATCAGGAAGAACCGGCCCAACCAGATCAACCTGATGGCGATGCTGACTCGTAGCAAGCAGTTCGGCGTCCACATAGCCTTTATCGACCAGGTGCTGGCCGGGGAAAAGTTGGTTGCCAGCCAAGCGTTCATGAAGATTTTCCATGACGTCTCCATCTGGGAGCGTGGATGCTGTCGTGGTAACTTCGAGCACAAAATGAGGCTGATCAGCGTCACATCCTTCGGTAAAATGCACTTTGTAGCCAACCCATCCTGTCTGCTTCTTCTTGCTGTATCGCGCCTCCACATCATATGGCGATTGGATCAAGAGCGCTGCCGGGGGAAGCTCCTGATCTTTTCTCCAAGGTGTTCCCTGCTCACATGCGTGATACTGCTGGATCCAAATCCTTCGCAGAATCTCTACGGCTGGGAGTTCTTGTAACCAGGCATGGGTTGTGCTGCCCCAGATGCTCTCCAGGAGCCTTCGGCCGTCAGCTCCAATCTGCTCTGAGAGCTCTTGACGCGCTTTCTCGTCCTTTGGTAAACGAAAGTCGCTAAAGCGTGATCGATATCGTTTTTCCCATTCAGGTTGAACACGCTCAAGAAGCCAATCGGGAGCTACTTCTGCCAGGATATTGAGGACATGGCGCATGGTTTCTCCAACACATTCCAGACGGTTGACAGCTCGAATAGCCGCCAGAATATGCGTTGAATCTGTCCGTTGTTTGCCTCGTGCTTTGACCCAGCCTCGTTCTCGGAACTGAGACAACATCAGATCAAACAAACGGCGTTCCGCTTGATTGGCAAGGAGGCGACCACGAAATTCACTTAACACGGAAAAATCAAATCCTGGATCCTTGATTTCTAAGCTCAAGGCGTATTTCCAATCAATGCGCGTTTTCACTGCGTCTGCTGCCTGCCGATCCGTTAACCCTTCTGCATATTGCATTACCATCACCAGTGCGAGACGCCAGGCCGATATTGCAGGCTGTCCTTTGTTGGAAAATAAGTCAAGGAAATCTTCATCGCGAAAAAACGTTCCTAATGCATCTCGCATATGAATACAGATGTTGCCTTTCGGCAAAATGGCTTGTGCTATCTCTACAGTTTCTTCTGGGACTGGCGGTATCGCTTGTGGCTGTAGTGTCATGGGTTCCCTCCCTCCTGAATGCTTGTTTTTTCTTGCTTCTTCAGTATCTCACATTTCGCCTCAAATTAATTCGCCAACAATATCATTGTGCGGTTATTGACGCCACGCGCGCGAGGATGAATCGAGGTGCCGCTATGGCGCTCCACCAGGAGGAAGGGAATATCCTGCTGCAACAGGAACAGCGACGCGGAGAGCCCCACGATGCCACCACCCACGATCAAGACTGGAACCCGGAGGATTGTATTATTGTTATTCATGGTTTTGCTCGCTTTCTATGAGGAGCTTTGTGTTTGCGCTCCGTTGATGTTGCAAGTATAGGTCGTTAGGGAACAAGGGAGCATCGCCCGGGTGGGTGAACGAGAGGATGATTATAATGGGAAGGTTTAGATGTTAGGGAATAACAAGTAGCCGCGTACGCCAGTAGCGAGCTCGCTACTGGCGTACGCGGCTACTTGTTATTTCGCATATTTAAACCAATTTCAATTGCCGGGCGGCCTCGCTGGCCTCGACGCGATTGCTGACATTGAGCTTGCGATAGATGCTCTGGAGCTGAGTCTTGACGGTGTTGATAGAGACGACAAGCTCGTTAGCAATCTCCGGGTTGGAGCGACCAGCCACGAGCAGGCGCAACACACGCGCCTCCTGTGAGCTTAACGCCTCGCTTAGCTCCAGGCTGGTTGCGGCAGAGCTGCCCCTGGTCAGAATTTGCAGGAGTTCGCGCGCGAAACGGAGTGGGGTCTCGCCTTGAAGCTCTGGCAGCAAGGAGCGCAGGAGCGGGACCAGTTCTTCACCCTCGTCCAGGAAGAGGCGGAGGTAGTTTTCGGGGGCAGCCTGGAGTACGACCTCCTGCATGAGTCTCCTGGCTTCACGCGCCTGGCGCAATCCTGCATGCGCCCGCGCCATAAGCAGCTTCATCTTTAATGCTCTGTCGATACGCCCGCACCCTGGGCTTGCAGCGAGAGGGCAACCAGGCGCGATAGAACTTCCTCATACTGGCCCTGTGCAAGCCCATAGCGAGTAATAAGTAGCTCTTCTTTCTCTGCAAAGAGGGGTGGGAAAGGCTCTTCGTTCTGTTCCCGATCCTTCAGCCAGCGCTCAACCGCTACCAGGTCGCCAACTACGAGATGCAAATGGACCTGGACCACCTGGACCTGGCGATAGAGCTGGGTGTGCAGAGGCGTAAGGCCAGGCTGTATCCCGGCCTGAAGCTCGCTCAATAGCTGCAACGCGCCCCCGTTGTCGCCACGTGCCTGCCGGATATCTACTAGCAGGAGCGAGGCATAGACAATTGTCTCTTCCACCTGGATCTGCTTTGCCAGGACCAGGGCCTCCTGCGCCTGTTGCTCCGCCTCGTCGAGCCTGTTCCAGGCGTAGGAGAGGCGCGCTAGCTCCAGCAAGGCATCAGATATATCGTCGCGATCCTCATCTTCACGCGCCTGTGCCAGGAGGGGCCGCAGGTGCGCCCCCGCCTGGTGCAGCGCGACCTGCTCGCGGCAGATGCGGCTATAGATAATAACGCCTGGCCGCGTAAAGGAACGCCTTGGCGGCGGCGTGCTCTGCGTAGGACGGGGCAGGAAGAAGTCTCGCGCGCCATTGAGCTGCCCCGAGAGGTACAGGTGTGTGCCAATGACGCTCAAGCTGATGGGGCGCCACATAGAGGAATCTTCAGGAAGATAGGTGAGTGCCTCTTGCGCCAGTTCTATAGCCTCGTTGATCGCACCATACTGCCTGGCAAGTATCGCGCGATAGCTCAGAACCTCTCCCAGGCGCGGCATGTTCTCTTCGCGCTGCCAACCCTCTTGGGCCATGTCTAGGCTCTTCATAAGGAGCCTGCCCTTCTCCTCCGTCAACGGTATCTCATCCAGCACAAAGGTGTAGAGCAGAGCATTGGCATAACTAAAACAGAGCATGGGATGCTTGCGCAGCATATCTTCAGGAAACTGAGCCAACCAGCGACAAAGGGTGTGGAACTCGTTGATAATAAAATGTTCTCCCGGTCGCTGAGGATGGATACTCTCGACCAGTTGCTCAATGAGATCAGCGGAGCGCGTGATATCATGTGCGCGGAGCGCGGCCTCGACCGCCTCGATAGGCATCTGGTGCTGCTCAAACCAGAGACTGGCCTTCCGCGCCAGGTCTCGTAGCACCTCTTCGCCCAGGCGGGTGCGCGCCTCGGCCTGCATCGCCTCGGCGAAGAGAGGATAATAGCGGTACCAGCGCTCGTCCTCCCCTCCCTCAAGCTCTTCTAGAAAGAGGCCCGCACGCGCCAGGACGCCCAGCAGTTCGGCGCTCTCCTCGCGCTCGGTCAGCGCCGCGCAGAGCGAGCCGCTCACGCGGCTCAGAATGCTCGTGCGCAGGAGTAGAGACTGGAGCGGCTCTGGCTGTGAAGCCAAAATTTCTTGCACAAAGTAGTCTTGAAAAGAGCGCTGCTCGCCTGTAAGGCGTAGAATATATTGCTCGACCTCCTGCGGCGTCCGCTTGCCACGCACGGCCAGCGAGAGCAGGCGCAGTCCGGCGACCCACCCCTCCAGGTGCTTTTCCAGGTGGTGCAGGGCCTCAACCGAGCAGGCATAGGGCAGAGCCTGGCGCAGAAAATCCGCCATCTCCTCCCGCGAGAAACGCAGATCGTTTGTGTAGAGGTCAGAGAGTTCACCCCTGGCACGCCAGCGTGTAAGCGGCAGAGGTGGCGCACTCCGTGACAGCAGCAGGATATGCACCGTAGGGGGAAGATGTTCGATAAAAGAGGTCAACGTCGTATGGACGCGCGCCTCCGTGACCACATGATAGTCATCGAGTACCAGCAAGTTCTCTTCAGTTAATTGAACCAGCTCGTTCAACAGCGTAGTCATGATAGCCTCAAAAGAGGGCGTCGCGAAGGGCGATGGAGGCACAGCCGAGAGCAGCGCCAGGGACTCTGTTCCCAGACCTGGCGCGAGGCGCTGGCAGGCCATAATCATATAGCGCCAGAAGCGCACCGGGTCGTTATCACCATCTTCTAGCGAAAGCCAGGCCACGGGCGTCTGCGCGTGACACGCATTCAGCCATTGTCGCACCAGGATCGATTTGCCAAAGCCCGCCGGGGCACACACCAGCGTTACCTTCTCTCCCCAACCCGCGTCGAGAAGCGCGAATAGACGCGAGCGCTCAACGGGAAAGGTGGGGAGGCGCGGAGGCTGCAACCTGCTATCCAGCAGCGAGGAGACCGTGGATACCGAACCCGAGGACACCTGGCTGACAGGCACATTAACCTGAGGGCTATTCTCCATGCCTGTCCTGGGCATCGCTACCTGGGGAGAAAACTCCGCGATCTGCTCCAGCCTGGCGGGCGTTAACTCCGCGTGGCGACCAATATAGCGCTTGCTTGTGCGCCCATTAAGCGAGCGATAAGCGTACCAGTAGCTATCGCCTCGCTGTATCTTCTCCCTGCGCACCGTGCAGTGCGGCCCCAGGCGACTGGTAAAGGCGAACGAAGCGAGATCAGCCAATCCCTTTGACCAGGATTCCTCACCCGCCAGCGGCACCTGCTGCCCCCCAGCATCGCGCAGTATATACGCCCCTTCCTCCGGCGACCAGAGCACATGGTAAGACGCGCGCCTGGGCATACAGGTTCCCTCCTCATAGTATTTAGTAGACCAACGCTGCTAACCCCCATCCGGGGGCAAGCGCACGCGTCTACATATGATGATACGGAAATTTTCGTACCATTATTCGTACCATTAAATGAGTTTTTCATGATATAAAAAGAGGAAACACAGAATAATAGGAGGAGCATGAATACTATGGCTCAACCCATTATCGTTCCAGGAAAACAAGCGCGAACAGAGGGCCAATCTCCCATCAGTGCCATGGGGCAATCCTTTGATCTTCATGAATGGAGTGGAAGTGGTCCGGACTATTTGCACGTTCATTATTCCGACGACGAGGCCTGGCATATCCTGGAGGGAACCCTGACATTCCGCTTCGCTGACAAAACCATTGAGGCTCCCGCTGGGACAACTGTGTTCGTGCCAGTGGGCGTCCCTCACACCTATTATGAGGCTGCGGGTCCAACCCGGTATCTCATCATTATGACGCCACGGTTACGCGAGCTGGTTGCCGCATTACATCAGGCTCCTCGCCAGGAACATCGAGCCATTCTACGCCAGTTTGCATCCGATATGGTGGATTATTAGAATTATTAAATCCCGATAATATAATAGGCGCGACACATACACCCTTCAGGTGTATGTGTCGCGCCTATTATATTATCGGGATTATAGGAGCACGCCGGTCTTTTCGCGCTCTTCGGAGATGGTGAGGCCTAGCTGGGTAAAGCGGCGGATGACGGCGCTACAGCCGCGTTCGATCATGCTGGCGTTCTCGATGATAGTCTCGCCCTCGGCGACGGCACCAGCGAGGACCAGGGCCATGCCTGCCCGCAGGTCGAGGGCCTCAACGGTCGCGCCTACGAAGGCGGTGGGACCCTTGACGACCGCCGCCTCGCCGTCCAGGCCGATCTGCGCGCCCATGCGGTTGAGCTCCTGGGCGGCGGCGAAACGCTTGTTGAAGACGGTCTCGCGAATGTAGGAGGTGCCCGAGGCGCAGCAGGCCAGGGCCATCATCTGTGGTTGCAGGTCGGTGGCAAAACCGGGATAGGGCCAGGTGGTAATGTTGATCGGGCGCAGGGTGGAGGGGCGGCGCACGCGAATAACGGGGCCTTCCTGCTGTAACTCGACGCCCATCTGCTCTAGCTTGGCGCGGGCCACACCGAAGTGGCGCAGTTGCGCACCAATTAGCTCAATATCTCCCTGAGTGGCCGCCGCCAGCATGGCGAAGGTGCCAGCGTCGATGCGGTCCGGCATGATGGTGTATTCTACGCCGGAGAGCTCGGAGACACCTTCGATCTGGAGCACGCCCGTGCCAATGCCGGAGATGCGCGCGCCCATCAGGTTGAGGAAGTTGGCGACGTCGGCGATCTCGGGTTCGAGCGCGGCATTCTCGATGATGGTGGTTCCCTGCGCCATACAGGCCGCGACCATCAGGTTCTCGGTTCCAGTGTGGCTGGGAGTATCCAGGTAGAGATAGTTACCCTGCAAGGGTCCCTCACGGCTCACGTCGATATTCTCGCCTTGCTCGCTTACAGTGGCCCCCAGGCGCGCGAAGCCGCGATAGTGGAAGTCCAGGCTACGCTTGCCCAGGCTACAGCCACCCACGGTCTCAATCGCAACATTCCCCACACGCTGGAGCACGGGCGCCAGGAAGAGCACGGAGGCACGGAAACTACTCGTCAGGCGCTCGGCGAGGGTGCTCACATTCAAGTTGGAGGCATCGACTACCAGTACCTGGTCCTCCTCGTGGAGGGTCATTTTGACGCCCAGGGAGCGCGCCAGCTCAATGGCAGCGTAGACATCGCGGATCAGGGGTACATTGCGCAGGATGGTCTGGCCCTTGGAAACCAGGAGCGAGGCAGCAATAATGGGAAGCGCGGCGTTCTTCGCACCCTGCACCACTACGGAACCCTCTAGCCTCTGTCCACCCTCGATGCGATAGCGTAGCGCCTGGCTATTCAGCATGTCCCGCTGGGCCTCTTTGATGAAGTGCTGGGGATTAACCTCAAGCCAGTCACAGAGCCGCAGGAAGGTCTCTACATCTAGCATCTTGCCGTTCTCGATGCGCGAGAGGGTCGCCGGGCTGACATTGCCGATCTCCTGCGCGATATCGCGTAGCCCCCGATCACCACGCCTCTCCTTCAAAAGGACCGCCAGTTGCTGTGTATCTAACATGCTTCCCATGATTGCTTTCTCCTACTCTTTTCGTTTCTCGTATGAGACAATTGTATAATATATGAAACAAAGCTGTCAAGAAAGCAGTGATTTGCTGTGGATGTGTGGCATAGTCGAGTGACCATGCCACACATCCACAGCAAATCACTAAATAGGAATAGCTCTTGTATACATCATACTCATCTATGCAAAGTGATGACACATGAGGGAGCGCCGGGCTGGTAATAGTTCCAATACTTCTTGCGGCCTTGCTAGCCATCCTTGCAGGGCGGGAGTAAGGGTCGCGGTCCAGGTATCGCTTTCGGAGAGCGCGGAGAGATAGCTCTCATATGCCGCTTCATCAACAAAGGAGGCGAACCAGGCAAAGATGTGCTCACCTTCGCGTACTGGCAGCGCCGGAAAGGTATTCTCGCTTGCTTCAGTAACGAAATACCCTGAAATAGCTGCTCCAGCCGCACGCAACACAGGCACCACCTCTTTTTCGAAGAACTCGACGAATTTCGCTTCAACCGGGGTGGTGAATGTATATAGGGTGGCAATAATAATTCCGCCCGCCACCTCTGGCGCGTCTTTTCCAGGGCGGTTGTTCAGATCAAGACGGAATTCTCCTGCACGGCTGGCTGGTTTGAACAACAAAACGTTATCCGAGTCGATCATTGTATCGTTGGCGGCATCTCGATGCTCTCGCCAGATCGGACCGTAATAGAAGCCCTGGAGAGCCTGGCGACGTGCCTCCATATCGGTAAAGCCACGCAGCCAGACGAATTGATCTGGCCTGTTGCGCCGGCGAAACTGGCCCAGAACGTGCGCGCCAACCTGTTCCTGCCCCTCGATAAAACGCTCCTCAAACAAGGCAATCAGCTCATCGCGCCGGCCAGGTTTGAGCGTATATTGCCGTAGCTCGATGATGCAGCTATAGGCCTCTCCGGCCTGCTTCGATGCCAGGTCTAAGCCCGCCTGGATATTTACATCTGACATTCCTCTTAATCCCTTCTGCTTATGCTCTTTGACGAATAAATGCAGGAAATAGCGAGCGAGGCGAATCTCCCCATCATAGGCGCCCGATTTATCGCGCGCAAGGCGATTTATCGCAGTGATACAGGATGATGGTTACTACACACAACAATTCATTGTCTCATAACACTCTACGCCAGACCATATGGCTGATCCGCCTCTATACTCGGGCGATAAATCGCCTTGCGCGCGATAAATCGGGCGCCTATGGAACTTACGGATTCTTACTTACAGGGACCTACGCCTCCCTGGTGAAATTCATGATCCAGTTTGTTTCCCAGTGTTCGCCTCCATCGAAGGAGAAGGCTTGCTGCCAACGCGCGGTGGTCGCCGTGAATTCGTCCCAGATGTAGCGTACGTGGAGTGGCTGGTCATCAGGGGTCTCGATGACCTGGAAGAAGGTGCCGATCCCATTCTCAAATGTGCCATACAATGGCCTGCAGTCGAGAGGATTACGATTATCGATCCAGATAATTGACCATTGTTGGGTTGTAGGTTCAAAGGCCTTGATGCTCAGTCCTAGAGCACGTTCGCCCGAGGGAAGTGTCGCCTCCCAATGCTCAACAACCGCCCGCCCATCAAGCTGCTTCTCGAAGCGATCACGGCCCTGGAATTCCTCCCATACCGCCTCTTCTCCAAGAGCTTGATTCGCAAGAAGGTAGTTTCCCGCCTTGCGCCTGTTCGCCACTTTCCACGTGCCAATAAGCGCATCGAAATCGTGTCCAAAATCCTGGGTATGCTCGTGTGTCATGTGTATGCTCTCTTTCTGTTCTCTATTGCTTGCCTCAGATCTTTTGGATCTCTACTTTTTTGCAGTATAGAGCTTAAAGGTGGTAATATTGACCCTAATTAAAGCTGATTTTAGATAGGAGAGAAGAAAGTGGTCTATCGTCCAACGGCGCGGGTCTTGACGGTCCTGGAATTGCTGCAAGCGCATGGGCGCATGACCGGGAACGAGTTGGCGCACAGGCTGGAGGTCAATATCCGCACGGTTCGGGATTATATTGAGACGCTAAGCGACCTGGGTATTCCTGTGGAGGCTGAGCGGGGTCGCTATGGAGCCTACCGGCTCAGGCCCGGCTACAAGCTCCCTCCACTTATTTTCACCGAGGATGAGGCCCTGGCCCTGACACTGAGCCTGATGATGGCTCGCGAGAACGGCCTTGCGCAGACCTCGCCCGCGTTTGAAGGAACGCTGGCAAAGATCGAGCGCGTCCTGCCCATATCGACACGTGAGCGCATCCAGGCGGTTGGAGAGACCGTGGTCTTCGAGAACAGTTCTGCACATGCCGCGCCTTCAATTGTGGCTGTGATGATGCTGAGTACCGCTGTCCAGAGTGAGCGCAGCATTCGTCTGAGCTACCACACCCCAGGCTCTGAGGTGACTGAGCGTCTATTTGATCCTTATGGCGTGGTCGCGCATGAAGGCTTCTGGTATACCATTGGTTACTGCCACCTGCGCCAGGCCCAGCGCCTCTTCCGCCTGGACCGTATCGTTAAGATTAAGATGACGAGTGAGCCGTTTCGGCGCCCAGAGAACTTTGAGACGCTCCCCGCCGTTCAGCGCGCCCTGGCCTCCGTCCCTCGCGTATGGCAGGTTGAGGTCTGGCTGGAGACGACATTGGAGGAGGCACAACGCCAAAGCCGGCTTTCAAAGGGGCATTTTACAGAGGTCAACCAGGGGGTTCTTGTGCGTAGCGAAGTGGGAGATCTGCCCTGGATGGCGCGCTTGCTTGCTGGCATGGGCCTTCCCTTCGTCATTCATCACCCGTCTGAATTACGCGAGATGGTGCGCCAGTACGCGCTCACGCTCATGGGCTATGCCGAACGCACCAGGGAGGGTCAGGCAGAGGTGTAAAAACGGAGGCGTGTCTCTGGCAGAAGTGTGATGCCGAAATGGCGGGTTAGCACGGCCCGGTACTCCTCCTCCGTCTGGATCTCGCAAAGCGAACGTTCAGCGCTTGAGGAAATGACAAGTTTGCGGTCGCAGAGCGTGATGCGCCCGGTCTCTGTCGCCCGCGTGAAGAGGAGATTCTGCGTGAAGTAAGACTCTGGCGAGGTCTCTTGATAGCGGCACCTCTCTGCAAAATGGTGCATCTCGTGTGGCTGGAGTTGGAAACGGTAGAGCGACTCCCAGGCGCTGTTCCTGGCTCGCTGCACGATCCAGCACGCGCCCTCGCGGTGCAGGCGATAGCTATGATCGTGAAAGGCCTGCACAACTTCAGCCTCAAACTTTAAGGGATGCCTGAAAGAGCTGCTAAAGCCGACATCCGCCAACCAGTCGCCATCCGCGAGATGCACCAGTAAAGCCAGGTGATCGAACTCGGGACCAAAGTGTACATGATCCCGCGCGACGCCAGCGGAGATCAGCGAAACGCGAAAGCCCAGCCTGCGTAGTAGGGCGGCAAAGAGGCCATTCAGCTCATAACAGATGCCCCCGCGCCGCATGAGTACGATCTTCTTAAAGATCGCCGCCTCGTCCAGGCACAGGGATTGACCGCAGTGGATATCTAGATTCTCAAATGGGATCGCGATGAGATGCGCCTCGTGTAACGCCTTCAACGTCTCCAACGTCGGCTGCCATCCGCCAGAGACCGCCAGCTCTCTGGGGGCGAAACGACGCAGGTAGTCCATAACATCCATAGGCACACTCCTCGCATACTCTTCTATACCTCCAGTATAACCCGACCATAGAAGCGCCTGGGTGATTGTCTCTTCCAACCCTATAGGCGCCCCGTTTACGGCGCGCCTATATTGGGTGGCTCCTTCCGCTGCTTATAGGCCAGTGGGCATGTTGGGGATGGCGGGCTGCCAGGGAGAGTTGTCGGCACCTATGCCTTTGGCATCACCGGGAACCTTATCGTTCACGTTGGTAAAGAGGTAGTATCCCTGGTAGAGTACAACACGGTTTCCATTAGCGTCGGTACCTACACTCAGCTTGCCGGGAAGCTTGGTAGTGCTAGTTGGCGTCCCCGTACCCTTGAAGAGGAGCGGCTTCCAGGTTTGCGCGCATGTACCATCACAGCTAAAACCACTTGCCCCTTGCATCAGGTGCGCATAGACGGTCATACCCTGCGTGGTGGTCAGCACAGTAAAGGTAGAGCCGACAGCCTGAGTGCTGGGGATATCTCTCACCGCGATAACGACATTAGGCGAAGAAGTACTAGATGTACTGGTAGGGGTCGCGGCAGGTGTGCTATCACTGGTCGCTGCCGTGGTAGTCGGGGTGGCGCTAGTTGCGGTCGCAGTCGGAGTGCTGGCACTGGTCGCGGTCACAGTCGGAGTGTTCCCGGCTGATGCTGACGCAGGTGTAGAGCCACACGCCGTCAGCATTGCCGCCAGCAAAAGCAGTAAGAACATGATGAGGGTAGAATTCTTTAGGCGCATAATAGAGTTTTCTCCATATTTATAAGTATTACTATGTTATTCTAAATTACAATATACTCGGCGTATCAAGGTGGCTCATCATTATGCTTGATTGCCTGCCACATCAGCATAATAGCGAACGCTTGTCAGGAAGTCTGTGAGCTATCTCACATTTTTGTTTATGCCTCGACCAGGGTTATCGAGACCTCGTAGGAGGCGCCAGGAGAGCCGCCTGTAGCCGGGGCGATGACCTGACTGTGGAGATTGAGAATACGCTCCTGATAGGCATCGAAGTGGACCGCGATGCTACTGGAGCTAATTGGCTCGACAAAATTAATAGTCGTGCCGCTGCTGGCGAGAAAGCTGGCGCGCAGAGCATCGCGGTACTGCTGCCCCGTCAACGACACATTCGCGCCATCATAGCGCTTGAGCTCATTGAGGCAGAGGATAGTCAGCTCCCATAGGCGCTTGCCTGGTCCGATATCGACATAGGCATTGGCGCCATCGGCGCGCACAGTAATCTTGCGATTACGCGGCTGGCGCATAATATAGCTCCCCGGCTTAACAAAGTAACCGGTATTATCGAGAATAATCTCGCAATCCAGGCCGATTTGTGTCATATATCTCTCTCCTTATAGGTGTGATGTGTCTGTCATGCATGTGGGCAACCGGAGGTTGCCCACATGCATGACAGACACATCACACTAACTATATCCTCCACCAGTAGCGCTGGACCTGGCCCCATTGAGCGATGGCGGAGGAGGCATAGTCACGCTGGCGTTTGATCTCCTCCAGGCGTTGCTGGAATTGTGTCATCTTGTTCTGGGAGGTCCGCAGCCAGGCGCCAGGAATAGCTGTGTCATCCAGGTGATCGCGGACGCTGCCATCCTGGAATGCGAAGTTATCGTTGGTCGGTGTCTGGTAGGCCTCCAGGGCATAGGCACAGGCGCCTAGCACGATGATGTCGCGGTGAATCTCGGGAATAGTGCTCCCCTGGCTATCCAATTGGTGGCGGGTGGCATAGAAGACGCGCATGGTCAGGGTGTTATCCTTTGGTAGCTCGCTATCATCGAGCTTGAGAGTAAAGGTAGGCGTGCTGGTACCTGTAGCGCCCTGGCCACTGCCGACCGCGCCCATGCTTCCCAGGTTACCGCCCGCCGCCAGGGCCGTCGAGCTATCATAGAGATTGCTATACTCGGCGAAGGCGCGCTCTATGGGCGGCCAGAGCATGATACCCGAGGTATTGACGAGAGGTGGTTGAGGCATGTTCGCCAGGCTGGCATCGCTGGCGGTATCGAGGTAGCTTGTGGTAGTGTTATCGGCAAGCGTGGCGAGCAGGTAGAGTGTAGAACCGCCCACGAGCGTGCGGTAGATGTTGCGCCCAATGACGGTATTGGTGCCCACGCCGGGGAGGGCCTGGGCGAGTGGTCCCAGGGGAATACTGGCCAGGTTGACGGCCTGGTTGCTGCTCGTAGTCGTAATCTGAACCAGGGGACCGGGCGTCGTCTCGCCCCCCTGAGTGAGCAGGCTAACAGCATACTTGTAGACACCCAGGCCCAGGTTGGTACCCGAAGTAAGGGAGAGGCCTGGGCCAGCCGTAGGAGATGCGAAGGCGCTACCATAGACCTGCAAAGGGTAGAGGATACGCTCCAGCCAGAGCACGGGATAGACAGGATTCCAGGAGGTCGGATAGGGATAGGTACGCTGAAAGGGCTGCGCCTGCATATCGACCATGGCGATATTGGGATAATACTGAGTATAGCGCTCCACAGCCTTATCAATGGCGCGGTCCAGGTCCGCATTGCTCCAGCGCTGACTCGCACCCGCCGGATCAAAGAGGTCCAGGCGACAGGCATTCTCAACATCGCTTAATAGCATAGGGCTACCTCCTTTTCATGAGGTGTGATTATGGTGGCGGTGTGGCTGCGCCACACCGCCACCATAATCACACCTTCTCTATGCGCCTTCCAGGCTAATGACATGCTCAAACTTCGCGGCCTGAGCGCTGAACTCGGCCTGCATGGAGTTGATGCGAAACTTGCCGCTCTGGCCGGTGCCTCTGGGCGCGGCGTAGTCTGTGAGCGTCAAAGGATCGTGCAACTGTAGTGCTGGGTTGAGCGGCACATTGATGTGGTGCGCGACGGTGGCGCGTTGCTCCTGGTAGAGTATCGACGACGCGCGTAGGGCGCACTGTGTTGGCGTGGTTAGCTTCAAATCAACGACATGCTTGATACGCTCGAACCCGATCAGCTTCTCGGCTGTCATATCGTAGGCCTCGCCTGTGCTCACTTTGGCCGTTGTGGTGTTGGTGGTCGCGGCTCCGGTTACTATGACGTGGTTTGCTGGCTCATCGTCGGTGCCCAAACTCAGGACCTCAACCTCTGGCTGGTATGTCCATACTGAGGCATCGCCCACATTGAACTCGCGGAGTTGGACCTTCTCGTCCTGGTCTATGAAGTAGCGCAGGTTATAGGTCTGACACACCTCGTTCAGCGTGGCACGTAGCGTGCGGTTGGCCTGCAAGATGAAGATGGGAACCGTCTGCGTAAACGTCGAGCTACCCGGCACCGCAACGGTAAACAGCCCGGCCCTCGCGCAGATCTCCGTAATGAGATAGGCCACGGTCTGAGCTGCATACTGGATCTGAAAATGATTGATCGTATCGAGCAAGTAGGAGGCATCGACCCCCATAATCTTGATGCGGTGCGCACTCGGCCCACGCTCAAATGTGACTTTCTTCATCCTAAAAGTCGCGATCTTCACCGTCTCGGGCGTCGTATGGTTGGTTCCCGTCTTATACCCCTCGCTCAATACCAGGCTAGAACCGATATTGATGGGGGCAAACGTCGTTAAGCTGCCAACCTTGGAATTAAACACGCCGCCTGTATTGTCCAGCTCTAGCTCAATCGTGGCAGGCTTGCTCTCATGCTCGGTGCGCTTGTAGGAGAGGATCGCCGCCGAGATGTCGAGGTAGCGCGCTGTGTTGGCCTGGCTATAATCGCTGCGCGTATAGGTTCGATTCTGTGCCACCATATAGACGGTGGTATCCGTGGGACGATAGAGCGGAACGATGCCCAGATTGGCCGCCAGGTTGGCATCCTGGAGGATGTAGCCATTGCTCCAATGCACAAAGTCTATGCTCTGGCGCACACGGGGATAGAAGAAGCTGGCGCCCGTGATCGTGCCCGGATCATAGTCAACATAGGTCACCGTATGCGTCCCATTTGGCTCCCTGAGCAGAAAGGGCGATTGATGGATGAGGCCGTTAGCGCTCGCGGCAACGAGGTAGTTTTGTCCGCTCCAGGTCGTACCTGTGCTATTTACATTGAAGCTGTAGATCTCGGTTGCCGTCGAATAGACCAGGCGATAGAGCGTGGCCGAGGAGTCCCAATACACAGCCACCCCGGCCAGGCCTGATACAATTCCGCCCGGCCAAACCGCGATAGTTGACCAGGACGTGCCATTAAAGGTACACATGCCCATTGACTTGCCGCCAACCACGTCGTACTGGATGAAGATGTCATTATTGCCCCCACTGCCCAGGCCCCTCATCAGCGCCAGTTGACGCAGGTGTATAGACCACACTGGGGCTGGCGCTCCACGTCACGCCGTTATCGGTCGAACTCCAGGTCCATAGTGCATTCGGGCTAGCGCTTTGCTGGGCGAATGCGCGCAGCGTGCCACCATTGTTGGAGACGCAGCAGGCACCGTTGAGCGCAATGGTCGCGCTAGCCCCGCCGAAGGTTGTCCAGGTCGTCCACTGGCTGGCGATCGTAGGGCTGGTGATGCGCTGATACTGGAACGTCGCTGGAGAGCTGCCAGCCACCACCCACACGCGAATGATCGAGCCATCGCTGGCGATGCAGGCGTTAAAAAAGCTCTGCGCCTGCGAGGCGTTGGCGGCTGCGAGCTGGTTGTAGCGCGCGATATGATCCTCGCACGTCGCTGAGATGACAGGGACGCGCGTGGTATCGCCTACTGCTGTGGTAAGTGTGGTGGTGAGCGTGCGTGCCATCCTCTTCCATCCTCCTCTTCAACCCCATACAGATTCTACCTATGTTCAAACTATTCTTTTTGTACCGCCCAAAAACGGAAATTACAGGTATTTGCTTCCACTATGCCTCCTGGCGGTACTGGCAATAGTACACAGGGTAATCGAAAGCCTTCTCGAAACCTAGTTTTTTGGCCGTGGCGACTGAGGCCGTATTTCTGGCCCAACAATGCCAGCCAATCTCGGTCGCGCCCTCTACAAAAGCTTGCTTAATGACGGCCTGGGCCAGGGCCGTCGCGATGCCCTGGCGCTGGTAGTCCTCCTGCGTCTCAATGCCCAGTTCGCAGCGCTCCTGGTCACGATACTCGGCCAGGCACCAGCCAGCGAGCGTGTGTTCACGCTGTGCGCAGAGGCCAAAGTTATACGTAAGAAAGTGTTCAAGTGAAGGGCTTTCTGAACAGATCTCTTCAAGGACATGCGCTCTATTTGTTGGCTCCAGTTCTTGCAGAAGCTTCTCATCGAGGCGGCGCAGCACAAAGCCCTCGGGAAGGGGAGAACTTACAATAGTATGTGGCAACTTCAAGCAGTGGAACTCTCGCTGGCCCTTAAAGATCTCCTGCCCCTGGAAAACAGTATTAATAAGAGCCTGCCAGTTCTCGTCTCCAGGAGGATAGTACAGCAAAGCCCCATAGCCATCTGCACCTGGGGATAATTCGTGATATTTTTGCGCTAAAATAGCCTGTATGGTTTGTTGCAGGTCTGAATGCCCTGCTCGGCCCGCGAGATAGATACGATGAGGATTAGTAGGCAGAAGCAGCGCGGTTTGGGGTGCCTCGGAGTCATCAACATACACCTGCCCCGGTGTCTTCCCTGCCAGGACAGTCACAATGGCGAGGTGGTACGCCATATCGGCAAAGAGTGGCTTCACACGCTCAAAAGCAGGTGGAGTAAGAATTGTAAACATGCTCATCTCCTATCGTGTTTCAACACTTGCAGGATCCTCTAACGGATCGATCTCTATGGACGCGACGGGAACCGAAATTGTGCGCCAGACAAAGCACTTGCAGGATCCTTCAACGGATCGATCTCTATGGAGTCGACCAGAGGGAAAGGGGGGAAGGGTGTTTGGATATTTGAGGTCGTTTCCTGATGGTCTCAAAGTGTCAATTTTGTTCGATATGCTTTAGTTAGTATACCATATCTGGACATGTTTTCTAAAAGCGTTTTTTGCGCCCAAAGTAGGCACCCAGCCACGTATTGAGCCACAAATGTCCTCAGATTATTTTTTTAAGGGAAAGAGAACGTATACGATGGACTTCTTGAAAGTTTTACGTACGCCGCACCTGGCTATTCTCTGGGGTGGGCAGATGCTTTCGGCGATTGGCGATCAATGTTTTAGCGTGGCGCTTATCTGGATTACGACCCGCCTCCTGGGCAGCACAGCCGGAGTCGTGAGCGCGCTGGGATCGCTGACGGTCCTCCTGTTTAGCCTGCCCAGTGGGACCCTGGCGGACCGTTGGCCACGACAAGAAACCATGATCTATACCGATCTGGTCCGAGCACTGCTAGCAGGTGCGCTTGCGCTCCTGGCGGTCAGCAGCATGCTTCAGATCTGGCAGCTCATCCTGCTAAGTATTGGCCTTGAGGCGCTGGGCACGCTCTTTGATCCCGCGCTTATCGCCAGTCTGCCCCTCCTGACGCGTGATGGCAAACAACTCTATGCCGCCAATACCCTGATGGATGGCACGCAGAGGATGGCGCGCGTCCTGGGTCCGGGCCTCACTGGCCTGCTACTTCTGCTCATCCCGCTGGCCCATTTCTTCACCCTGGACGCCATCAGCTTTACCCTCTCAGCCTTCAGTATTCTTCTGCTTGCCAGGCACTTCCCTGCCAGAAAAGCGAAAACGAGCGAGCAGAAGCCAGAAGCCAGGGGACATATCTTTAGCGATATGCGGAGCGGGCTAGTCCAGTTACGCGCCCATCGCCCGCTGGCCTGGGCGCTTGGTAGCCTTGGCCTGAGCAATATTTCCTGGGCGGCTATCTTTCTCATAGGGGTACCCCTGCTGATCGCGCGCATGCCGGGGGCCAATGCTGGCACCTATGGCCTGGTCGTGGGGGCATACGGCGTCGGCAATGTGCTGAGCCTCTTCCTCACAAACCACCTCTCGCGCACACGCGACCTGCGCTGGATGTACATTGGGCAGATCATTCTAGGACTGGGCTTCCTGCTTATCGGCGTAGCAACGACCCCCATTCTGGCCATGCTAGGCGCCGCCATCGCGGCCTTCGGCAGCCCAATGGGCGACCTGATTCTGGTAAGCATCATCCAGACCGACTTTCCCTCCACAGACGTGGGGAAGATGTACAGCCTGCGCCGGCTCATCGCCGGGATTGGCCTGATGCTCGGCTCCGCGCTTGCCACGCCCCTCTTCGCCAGCCACCAGTATCTAGCGAGTGGAATCGCGCTCTGCTCCTGCTCCATCCTGCTCATCGCCATCATCAGCCTGGTCCACGAATGGCTCACACAAAACGGCTCTGCAAGCCGGTAGGGACCCGCTTTAGCGCGTCCAAAGGCGATTAATCGCCCCTAGGCGCAGCCCAAAACGCTCCTTGGCGTCATTTCGCAGGTTACGTCACCTGTTTCAGGCGAAAAACCAGCTTGCGCCGCACTGCCATGAATGGCATTTGGACGCGCTAAAGCTGGTCCCTACCAGCCACCCGACGCCCTATTGATCCAGTATGGAGAAGAGGTTGTTGAGAGCCTCGGAGAGGTTGGGGTGGGAGAAGACGCCATCGCGCAGGGCCGTATAGGGCAGTTTGCCCATCATGGCGATTTGCAGCATCGCCATAACCTCGCCGCCCTCAAGACCCAGGACGGCTGCGCCCAGGATTTGCTTCGTCTGGGGATCGACGATGGCCTTCATAAAGCCACGTGACTCGTCGGTCTCCAGCGCGCGGGCGACGTAGCTCATGGGCATCTTCGCCACGCGGATATCAAGCCCCTGCTTGCGTGCCTCCTCCTCGCTCAGGCCGACGCGCCCCAATTGTGGGTCAATAAAGACGGTATTGGGCAGCAGGCGATCCTTGATGCTGGCGTTACCATTCTCGATCAGGTTGGTGCGCAGGATGCGGAAGTCATCATAGGAGATGTGGGTAAAGGCCGGGCCGCCCTTGACATCGCCAATGGCGTAGATGCCCGAGACATTAGTCTCCAGTTTATCATTGACCTGAATCAGACCATGCTCATTCACCTCGACGTCCGTGGCTGCGAGATTAAGCTTATCCGTGTTGGGAACGCGACCAGAGGCCAGCAGGAGGTGCGAGCCTACCAGGGTGCGCTCACCCTCGGGCGCCTCAACTGTGAGATGGATCTTGCCGCTGGCGTCCTTCGCGACGCGCTTGAGCTTTGTCTGCAAGAGGATCTCGACGCCGTCCTCGCGCAAGATCTTTGCCACCTCCTCGGCGACATCCTTATCTTCTCGCGAGAGAAGCCGCGCGCCGCGCTGTATCAGCGTGACCTGGCTGCCAAAGCGGCGGAACATCTGCCCAAACTCCAGGCCGATATAGCCACCACCAATGATCAGCAAATGCTCAGGCACACTATCCAGCTCCATGATGCTGGTCGAATTGAGTGTGGGAATGGTCTCTATGCCCTCCAGAGGCGGAGTCGCTGGCCTCAGGCCGGTATTGATGATAATGGTCTCGGCCTCGATCTCGCGCACACCGCCATCGTTGAGGGTGACGCGCAGGCGCTTCGGCCCAGTGAACTCGCCCTCGCCCATGAGCAGGTCCACGCCGGAGGAGACCAGGCGCTTCTCGCTACCTGAGCGAAAGCTATCTACGATATCGCGCTTGCGCTTGCGCACGACCTCCATATCGATGCTTATGGGACCCGTTGAGACGCCATAGTCGGCGCCTCGACGCGCCAGGTAGGCCACACGGGCGCTGGCGACCATGGTTTTCGTCGGCGTACAGCCTTCATTGACGCATGTGCCGCCCACATGCTCACGCTCGACCATGGCGACCTTCTTCCCGCTCTGCTCCAAAGCCGAGGCCAGCGGACCACCTCCCTGGCCTGCGCCAATCACAATCGCGTCATAGGTTTGTATCTCAGCCATCGCTTTCGCTCCTCATTTTCACTATGAAATAAATGCTTCTATCTCTATCTTAAGAGGGCATTCTATACTGACACGCATTAGCTAGCGGATATGGTCCAGGTTGCGCAGAAACACTTCGGCTTCCTGCCGCCAGATCTTAGGTTGACTCAGGTGAAGATCATGGTCCGCGCCCGCGATCTGGACATAGCGTGCATGAGAGAGTTGTTGAGCCATGGCACATAGCTTCTCTTGCGGCAGAAAGCTCTTTTCACCACCCACAAGCAGAGTCGGACATTGTATGCGCAGCCACTCATCCGTATAATCGTGTACCCCCTGGTCGGCTACTGAAATGATCATATCTTCGAAGTGGAACTGGGGCCAGAAGCCATCACTGCGCTCCTCAAGGATCTCCAGCCAGGTCTGAGCATAAAGAGTGTCACCTCCAAAGTATGCCTTGGCATCGGCAAGTGAGGGGAAGGGGAGGGGCCACCTATGCAGCCACTTACGGATCATCTCTTGCACATCAGGATTATCAGGATTGGGACTGACCGTAGCTTCAACCACAATCAGGCCACGCACAAGGTCTGACCGACGAGAGGCCACGAGATAGGCATTCTGCCCGCCCATAGATTGCCCGATGAGCAATACTGGCTGAATCTGGAGCTGTTCAATAACGCTTATAACATCATCAACGTAGGCATCCCGTGAGTAGTCGCTTAAGCCCTTGTCACTCATACCATGCCCACGCTGATCCAGGGCATAGACGTGATAGTGCTCTCTGAGCCAGCTCGCGCTCTCCCGCCATTCCAGCCCCCGTCCCGCGAGACCATGCAGAAGCAGTACCGGCGGACCATCCCCGCCAAAGTCCACACAACAGAGGCGTACCCCTCCAACCTTCAGGTAGCGCCGCATGCTAGTAATCATCTATGCCTCTTCCCTTAAATTGTATAGTTCCGACCGACGCTGCTGAAGCACGCGTCTACATATAAAGGTATAACTGGCTCCGTCCCATCATATGTAGACGCGTGCTTCAGCAGCGTCGTGCCCTTGAACCCTATGCCTCTTCCTTGACGCGTTTGAGCCATTTGGTGGCAGTGCTGCGGGCGCACCTCAGCTCATCAACGATATCCATCACTTTCAGATCAGGGTTCTCCTGGTACATGTCCGCGATAAGCTTACCGTAATCCGGCGTAAATGGTTGAGCGCCACGAAACTTGAAATCAATCGCGCTCAAAGCCTCTGTTGTGCGCCCTGGCTCATCTTCAAAGAGGTTCTGCTCGTTCAAGGAGGGGTGCGACTCGCTTGTGGCCTCGTCTTCGGCCTTGCCAGCGGGCAGAGCAGGCGCCTCCGCGGATGGCAGAGCAACCGTAGCCACGGTCCGCTCAATTGTCTCGCGCACCAGTTCAACGGTAACCTGGGAGAAGCGATTGAGCATCTCGTTGTTCATGGTCTGCATGGCCGCCAGGTTCTGCGCGTTCATCTCCTGCATGGCCTGGACCACCTGTGCGAGCTCGCCAGTCCGCACATTTTGCGCTGGCTGGGCGCTCTCTACCTGTGTCTCCACCTCGCTGATCCGCACCTGCTGCTTATCGAGCTGCTGCTGCCGATTTCCCACCGCGATCTGCATCCGCCAGCGCTCCATTGTACGGTCAATAGCCATCAGGATCAGCAGGCAGGTCGCCAGGGCTGCGCGTTCATAGACAAAACTGGTTGAGTTGATGCCCAACATTTGCATGGCTTGCGCGATGGTTCCCGGTACATCGCGATGTTGTGTAAAGACAGCCCCAATGACGATTGAGACATAAGCGAGGAAGGCCAGGAAGACGATGTTAAAAGTCACAAGCACCCATTTGCCCACCGGGTGCCCAACCATACGCGCCAGGTCGGGAACACGCCCGATCACCAGCAGGATCTGGAAGTCGACGCCCAGGCCCATGATGAGAAGCCAGATATAGAAGAGGAAAGGTACATGGCCCAGGACCTCACCATTTGAGAGCACATCCATAAAGCCCAGGACCGAGGCGATTGCCAGCAGATACCCGAGCACCAGGTTAATAATCTTATCGGCGCGATGCGTCCATTCAATGGCCTGCTCATAGAAGCTTCCAGGCTCCGTCCGTGTCACATCAAACGCGTTGAGGGACGCCGCCTGGTCTTTCCTGGCTGTCTTAGCTAGCTGCCTGGCAAGTCTGGCCGCCTCGCGTTCCTCTCTACGCCTCGCCCAACCGCTCTTACCCACGCTAGAAGATGCCTGCTGCTGTTCCTGCTGCGAATTCTGCTCTATAGCTTGCTGCATACGCAATGAATCCCTTCAATATATGACTCCGCTGAAAAATGGGAAAACGCACCCCTCGGTAGGGACCAGCACACACACACAGCTTCGGCAGAGTCACGTTCTCATAGCTTTTAATAGATTTGACGTTTAGATAAACCTAAGAAAAAAGGCAGTCTTGATTGCCAAGAGCTGCCACATCACGTAATGTTCTTTCAACAAGAAAAATCAACAAGAAATGAGCATTACGTGGATGTACTTTAACACATTGACCGATTTTCGTCAGCAAGCCTACGCGTGCTTTGGTCGCGGAGCCGATGCCCTGTTCAACCTGTGTGATGCCTTGCTGAGCGAGTCCGAGGCTCGCTCGCTGATCGAATTGTCGCAAGCGCCTGCTTTCGAGCGTGGCTGGTCCAGCCTCTATCAAGGCTTGACCAATGGCAAGATTGATGAGGACGCCTTGCGCGCCGTCTGCATCCACGCCCTCTTGCAGCAACGAGGGGGCGAGGAACTCATTTGCATCAGCATTGATTGTAGTAGTGTGCCTCGGCCAGAAGCCGAAACCAGCCCAGATCGCGGCATCATCTACGTCCCCAATCTGCCTCGTGCCACCAAGCCAGTGAGTGTGGGATGGCAGTTCTCGACGGTGATGCTCTTGCCTACCGAGCCTGGCAGTTGGGTTGGCATCCTGGATCAGCGACGCGTGCGCACCGACCAAACGGCTACCGAGGTGGCTCTCATCCAGCTGCGCGAGGTGGTTCCTCACCTCAAACGTCGCGTGGTCATCCTGGCAGATCGCTGGTATGCGACGGCTGCGTTCTTGCGTGCCTGCAAGGAGTTGGGCTGCCAGGTGCTCATTCGTCTCAAGCGCAACCGCAAGCTGTATCGCAAGCCCGTGCGCAAAAGCAAGAAAGGCCGTATCCCTTTGGATGGAGCCTTGCTGCAAGGCACACGAGCAGAAACGCTGACAGGGGCCGATGAGAGCGTAAGCGCAAACGATGAGAAGGGCAGGCCTGTCCACCTCACGCGTTGGAGCGGGTTGCACTTCAAACAAGGTCGTGATGTCGAGGTGTGTGTGGTGCGTGTGGTGCGCGAGGGGGCCAAGAACAGCAAGCGCGATCCGCGTGAGAGCTGGTTTGTTCAGCTCTCGGCAGACATGCCTTTGCAGGAGGTCGCTCCCACCTACGCCCATCGCTTCTCTCATGAGCATGGCTACCGTTTCATGAAGCAAGACTTGCTCTGGACCCAGGCCCGTGTGCGCACACCCGAGCAATTCGAGCGTTGGAGTCTGTTGGTGGCGCTGGCTTTGAACCAGTTGCTGTTGGCACGTCCGCTGGGACAGGCCGTGTATCGGCCTTGGGAACCCAAGCAACGTCCGCTGACCCCCCGACAAGTTCGTCGGACAATGCCCTCGCTTTTGGTGCAGTTGGGAACGCCGACTCGGATGTGCCAAAAGCGAGGAAAATCGCCAGGACGAGCCTCTGGGTTCCATCCGCAGCCTGCTCCACGCCATGGCGTGGTCCTCAAAAGCAAGCACAAGGCCAAAACCAAGGGCTAAATGTCTTTTGAGAGTCGTCAATGTGAACATGGTTTCCTTTTTTCAGAATGTGCGAAGCACATTCTCATAGGTCCTGTTTATCTAAACACCAAAATAGATAAAATATACAAAGTCCACCTGGCCTATCGCTTACAAAATTTGGTTAATGATCAGGCCAGCAAGTCATTACACTACAGTTTCCTATTATACACACCTTAGCAACAAACGCCGCTCTTCCATTGGGATATGAGATGAGGATGTGGTTTGCGGACCGCAAATCACATCCTCATCTCATATCATCTTCTTTATTTCTGCTCGGGCAGGCGTTCTTTCTCGGCATGCTTGTAGACGACTACGAGCGCACCGATGCCGAGGATGCTGATAATGAGGGTCGCGACCGAGATGGGGAAGCCGGGGGGAACCACGAAGTAGAGCGAATGGGGCAGGCCATCCCAGGCTCCATGCAACACCACGACGAAGGCAAAGACCAGAATGACGGGAATTGTGATACGAAAACGGTAGGGCGCGCTCTCGTGGAAGAGGACGGCGCTCAGGATGGCGGTCCATGTGCCATGTCCAAAGGGCGCAATCAGGCCACGCAGGATCGTCTCTACGATAGACGCGCTAAAGCGTCCATGGCTGTAGATAAAGGCATTGAAGGCATAGCCCGTGCTCTCCAGGGCCGCGAAACCCATACCCACAGCCGCGCCAAGCAGCAAGCCGTCAATGGGTGAGTCGTGGCGCATCTTACGCGCGAGGAAGATCACAGCCAGGATTTTACATCCCTCTTCAATGAGGCCAATCAATAAGCCACTGCGAAATGAGAGCTCCTGATCAGGGCTGGTCTGTGGTGGAAGCAATAGCGCCTCAAGTATCGACGCGCCCAGCACCCCAAGCACACCACCGAGGCAGAAGCTTTTGGCAATTTGCTCTGGCGAAAGCGATGTGATGTGCTGATGATCGTACAGGAAAGCGACGAAGACGACCGGAATGAGAAAGTTACCGATCACGATCACGGTGGGATAAAGGTTTGAGTTACTCGTCAAGGCCATAACTACCACGGTTAAAACGAATAGCAGAAAACCGAGAAAAAAGACCTGAAGCCAGCTACGCGATGGACGGCGAGGCGTCTGCCAGGTGCCTGACATAGATCACATCCTTTCATAGCCATACCTCTTTTACAGGTATGTCTTTTAGCGTGTTGCTCTCAGAAGCCTGATTTTTTGCCATCCAGACCTTTCCTGTTTGCGGAAGACCAATCACGACTGAGCCATCGGAGCAGCCATAATCGATGCGCTGATTATTTACCAGGCCGGTGGCACCTGTGAGGAAGGAGCAGAATGAGCCATTGGCAAGCACAAGCAGCCATGCCTGAGTGTCTGGTCCTTTAAAAGCTTCCGCCCGGGGCAGAGGCTGATTCAGGTTTACCCGAATGCCTTTCTGCCCCGTAGCGGGATTGGGATTGCAGATGACCAGGCCTCCAGGCTTGGACGCGACTGGTTCAAAGCATGGATCATAGATGATATTGCCGGTAGCACACCGCCAGGCATCGCTGCGCGAGGCAGCCAACGAGCCAGTCCAACAATAACCCGAGGCGGTGGCCTGTGCCGTTGAGGAGGGATAAAAGTAGGTCACGAGTGTCGGCTCAACACGCGCTACCGCCCTGGCAAGAGGCGCATACCCACCGAAGGAGAGTGCCCCCAGCAAAAGGGCCAGGCAGAGCACACCCAGGGCCTTTTCTGAAGGAAGCCAGCGCTTACCTTGTATCATCAATCCTCCACTTCTTTCAAACAGGTGTGTTCACCACATCCAGGGGAGGTGCAGGAGGCTCTCCCTCCTGCCGGGGCGTGGGGTGTCCCCACACATTCCCCCACTTACCATTCTCTAACCAAGCAAACATCTATCTCTAATAAAGCATAAACACATGGAAAAATAAGTACTAAGGTAACGCTAAAGGAATAAAAATTGAAGTTCATAGTATAATATATAGGTGAAAACTTACCCATCGGCGGAGAGAGGGCGTCATTGTTGTCTAGAGGTGGAATAAATTTAACCCCACAGGTGTTTTCTACTATGCAAATGCTTATGTAAATGCTAAAAGCACCTATCCTTCCACCTGCTTATGCTACAGACATCTAGAAATTGTATCGAGATTGTATCGCGCCCGACCTGTCTTCCTGGTACGAGGCGCACTTACGAACGATGTGTACTTAAGGACTCCGCTATTCCTGCCGATATTTAGAAGAAGACCGACCTATAATCAATAGCTAAACCAGCAATAGCTAAACCGTAATACACTGAGCGAAATGCACGCGCACACATTGCCTTATTTTATTGTGCGTTTATCAATATGGAGACCCGCCTATGGCAATGTTACTTCAAGATCATGAGAAGAATATGACACGTTTACTCCCTCTTCAGGAGTCTCCTTTTAGGACGAAACCAGGTGAGGAGGAGCACGATTTCGACCTGGACGAGGCCGAACTCCTTCACGAGGAGGACGCTTTGGATGAGGACGAAGAACAGGAAGAGGCTGAAGACACAACAGAGGAGCCTCTGCAAGAGGAAGAGCCTGTTCCTACATATACAGCGAAGTCCAGTCATCCCGCCGCCCTTATAGAGGCCGCGGGCGAGCCTGGAGATACTCTTGAGACTTACCTGCGCGAGATGGGTCGCGTTCCCCTGCTGACCAGCGAACAAGAGGTGCAACTGGCGCAGCAGATCGAGCGAGGCAAACTGGAGCAGGAGCGCGCACGCCTGCTCAAGGTCCCACCAGAGCGCGCGATCATGGACTCGGCTCAGAATGCGCGCGACCGCCTGACTGAAGCCAACTTGCGCCTGGTCGTAAGCATCGCACGTAAGTACATGGGACGTGGCATGGCCCTGGCAGATCTCATTCAAGAGGGGAACGCGGGCCTGATGCTCGCCGTCGAAAAGTTTGATTATAGCAGAGGCTTTAAGTTCAGCACTTACGCCACCTGGTGGATTCGCCAGGCCATCAATCGCGCCATCGCGAACCAGGCCCGCACCATCCGCCTGCCAGTCCACTTTCACGAGGCAGTCAACCGCCTGCACCGCACCAGCTCTCAGCTCTTTCAGGAACTGGGACGCGAGCCAAGTGCCGAGGAGATCGCGGAGCGCATGCATATCAGCGTAGATACCGTCTACGATATCCTGGAGGCAGGCAAGCAGCCCATCAGCCTGGAATCGCCTGTTGGTGACGATGGCGATAGCTCCCTGGGCGACTTCGTCGAGGACCAGGTCACAGCCTCGCCAGCCGACATCACTACGCGCAACATCCTCAGGGAGCAGATCGCGCATGTGCTCGACGAGCTGAACGAGCGCGAGCGCCACATCATCCAGTACCACTTTGGCTTTCTGGATGGCAAAGAGCACACCCTGGCCGAGATCGGCGAGAACCTGCATCTCTCCCGCGAACGCGTACGCCAGATCGAAGCCAAAGCGCTCCGCAAGCTACGCCAATCCTACAGCAGCCGTCAGCTCAAAGACTTCTTGAACTAAAGAGATAAGCACGAGCAAGGGCGGCCAGATACGCATATTGGTATCTGGCCGCCCTTGCTCGCATTTGCTACTGGCATTAACGCCCCAAAGGCACCCGATAAATGAAACATCATGCGCCGATTGGCGCACCACTCCGTATGAGGTTATACATGGCCTCAGAATATTCCGCTGACACATTTTAGGAGGTTGTCCGAACAGGCATCTGCGAAAGGCACGAAATATCGGTAGGGACCAGCTTTAGCGCGTCCCTACCGAATTTTGAGCGCTCCCTCACACGGTGTGCAGCTCTCTAAGCTCGGCAACGTGTCCGGACAAAATTTGCCAGCAGAGTCATAAATCGGGTGCCTATGTTTCTTTCTTTTTTATCAGGCGTCGCAGCAATGATGGCAGCCATTGGCGTAGGTAGTCCTGGCGTTCAGGGGTTAGCGGCTTCGCGCCATAGCGCTCGCGGGTATAGTCCTGGGTTAAGGCCGCAAGAATCTCCTGATCCGCTGGCGTTTGCTGCTCCTCCGCTTCAGGCAAGACCTGAGTGAGAGTCAACAGGCGGGCCTGATATTCAGCGGGCGTCTCGTCAGTACGGCGTGGCAGCCCTTGCGTCGCCATGGCTGTGAGGAGTTCACGGTAGCGCGCACGCGCGGATGAGGGATCTAGCGCCTCAAGCTTGGTCCTCTGATTGCGCTCCTTCCGCCGCTCCTTTTGAATTTTCTCCTTATCGAGATTTTCGCGCACCTCGTTTCCTTCCCCTGCATTTGTCTCGTGCACCCTCCTTTTGAGTATGACCAGCATAAGTATGACCACCAGGAGGATGCCACAGACAAATCCGATCAGGGTAAGAGGCAAGGTAAGAGTAGTTGGCGGAGGGGTATGCAATACCGGGATGGAAGATGGCGGCTGAAGTTGGCGTTTGGATAGGTCTGGTAGAGATGGCCCCTGTGAAGCGTTCCCAAAATTGAGCAGGCTAAAGAGATAAGCCAGCAGGCTCAGAAGCGAGATAAGCAGGCCCAGAATTACATTGACCACGCTGGCTAACACCTCGGGCGGAAGGGCTTCAAAGGCCATACCGCCAATAATCACGGCCACCCAGGTGAGCGCCAGACCCGTAATCCACCTTCCTGTCTTAAAACTGTCTGGACCCTTGCTCCGCCGGGCTTGCTCTTGCTTAAGGATGCTGAGGCGTTTAAATGAGAGGGCCAGCAGGCCTGAGAGGAAGAAAATGGGGAGATCGGTCATCAAAGTGCGGTTCAGGGCCGGAGAGCCCATGGACTGTTCGGTGAGCGCAAAAACCATTACGCCGAGCAGGAGCAGGAAGCCAAACTTTAAGCCCCACACAAGCTGATTTGTCTCCTCGTCGGGCCGCGTACGGGAATAACTGCGATACCAGACCACGGCGGTCAGGAACAGCATAATCGTCCAACCGCCCGAGTCCTCGGCAAAAGCGGGATTCGTCCACAGCAGGAACGCAAAGGCGACCAGAACGCTCAATATATGCATGAGTTGAACAGGTATTCTTGACACATTGGCTGCTACAGCTTTTGTACGTCGCCACAACATCCACCAATGCAGGCCAAGCAATACGAGTGCCACACTGGCAACATTAAGCTCAAGTTGAGCGTCGGAAGCAAAGAAAATCTTCTCGACCAGGACCTGGAGCGCCAGGGCGATGGGCAGCGCCTCCATGATGGCTGAAGCAACAGGGATTGCAAGAACCTCAATCCAATTGGAGGTGAACTGCGCTCCTACCGACGAGCGTTCCCTGCGCATCGTTGATCGCGTGGGTAACTTCATGCCATTTCTCCTTTCCCCCAGGATAGTAGCAGGAAAAATCCTCAATTCCTGGAAGTTCTCGTCGTTCCTCTCGATCTCCGACCAACACGAGATGGACCGCGCACTCTCGCTCCTGCTGTTCCTGAAGCAGTTCAAGTGTGTCTTCACTGAGCGTTTGGGTAGCGCTGATCAGCAGGATAGTGGTACCCCGCGCAAACATTTCATACCCATTTTCAAGCACATACTCCATAGGCATGTGCTGATCAGGGGTCAGGCATGCAAGCATAGTCAAGAGGTCCTCAGCTTGCTCATAGTTCAGGCCAAAGGGAACGCTCACCCCTGGCACAGAGTAGTCTACCGCGTTGGACATATCTGTCGTCCCTGCATCTCCTTCCTGGTCAGTGTTGGCTACAGAGCTGAGTGTATGGCTGGGCGTTGCCAGCGCGCAGTTGGCGAGCAGGCCCACCATATACCCCTCCTCAAGTCCCCACGTCGCCAATGAGGCGGCCACCGAGATACAAAACTCTTGAATAGCGCTATCGGGTCCCTGGAGTTGAGGTGAATAGGCGCGGGTATCCAGCAAGAGTAAGAGCTGGCGCCGGGTAGTCGACTCGTAGATTCTACTGCATAACTCACCTGTGCGCGCGGTCGCTTTCCAATCGATGCGACGCAAATCGTCGCCCGGCTGATAGGCGCGAATACCAGCAAACCAGAGCGGATCTTCAAGCAGTTGGCGTGGCCCGATATAATCACCCATCAGGAACTTTGAGGGGAGGCCCAGGCTCTCCAGCGGGGCGATCAGCGGATAGACCACTACTTCTTCGCTGGCTGGCAGAAGAAGCTCGCGCTCCAGCCAACCCAGGGGATCGCTGCAACGCAACTTGAGCGGCCCAAAAATATGGCAGCCGCGCACATAAGCGCTCATCGTAAAACGCTGCGTCACACGCTGGTAAGACCACAGCAGCCATGAACTGGTGAACGTTTCGCGCGGGACAGCCTGTAATCTGGTCTCTGCCTGCTTCAAGATCACAAGTGGGGGAGAGATAGTATTATCCATCTGCACCCAGGGGAGGGGCAACCACTTGCGATTCTCGATGCTCATCGTCAGCGTAACTTGTTCCCCCAGGAAAAGCTTCTTCCGGTCTACATACTGGCGGACAAGCAGGTGCCTCAGCGCGTAGCGAAAGTAGAGGTCTGGAACAATCGCGATCACGAGCGTGAAAACGCCCGCTTGCAGTGGGAGCGGCTGACGGCTGATCCCGCTCACAACAAAAAGAATGCAAGCCACAAGATACCACGAGCGGCGCTTTTTAAGGATCTCCCGATAGAAATTAGCCTCGTAGGCTTCCTGTATACTCATTGCCTGGCTACCTCGGGGCAAGCACCGAAGAGATTTCCTCGGTGGGAACAGGTGTCGTCTGGATGATCTCGGCAATAATTTCCGCGTTACGCCTGCCACGCATACGGTTGCGATGCGTGGTCATGAGACGGTGGCCCAGGACAAAGGGGGCCAGGTACTTAACATCGTCCGGCACGACAAAATCGCGCCCCTGGATCGCGGCATAGGCTTCGCAGGCACGATAGAGCGCTAGCGTGCCGCGTGGACTCACGCCCAACTGGATGTCCTTGTGCGAGCGCGTACTACGGACCAGCGCCAGGAGATAGCGCTCAACGACGGGTTGCCACTGCACCTGGCGAATGGCCTGTTGCAAAGCCAGAAACTCCTCCCCACTCACCACGGCCTGTAACGTGTCCAGTGGCTCCTCCTGCTTAAAGCGATGGAGGATGGCCTGTTCTTCCTCCTCGCTGGGATAGCCCATCTGAACCCACAGGAAGAAGCGGTCAAGCTGCGCTTCTGGCAGCGGAAAGGTTCCCTCAAGCTCGACCGGATTCTGCGTCGCAATGACCAAAAATGGCTGGGGGAGACGTCTGCTCTCGCGCTCAACCGTGACCTGGCGTTCGGCCATCGCCTCAAGGAGAGCCGCCTGGGTGCGTGGGGTCGTACGGTTAATTTCGTCCACCAGGAGGATTTGTGAGAAGAGTGGTCCCGCGCGAAAAGTAAACTCGTTCTGCTTCTGGTCAAAATAGCTGACACCAATAATGTCAGTTGGGAGCAAATCAGGTGTTCCCTGGATACGCTGGAAAGCCGCATTGAGCGAACGCGCCAGCGATTTTGCCAGGACCGTTTTCCCCATGCCGGGTACATCTTCAAGGAGCACATGTCCATTGCTGAGCAACGCGACAAGCAAGAGATCAACGATCTCTGATTTACCAACAATAACACGCGCAATGTTCTCGCGGATCAACGCAGCATACTGCCGGGTAGAACTCAAGGAAGGGGTCAGCGAATCATTCGCCATCGATGGGTACCTCCAAAAATACTCGCTTCTGGGTCCATAACCAATAATAACTATCTGCTATGATTTTTATAGCTGTTTGCAATTCACCCTGTCAAGGTAAAAGTACACAAAATGTGTACTTCTTTAGCAATGTGGTGTCTGCGATCATTGATTTTTACAGGCCTATTGAAGCCTGATTCAGATATGTTGGCGCAATACCGCAGAAGCCAGCGTTGCTCCAGCCGAGAGCGATTTCATGCGCTGCTGCTCGCTCACTTAGATATGCGTAGAGCTGGTGGGCCGCGCTCGTCTCAGACCAGCTGGACTCCACATGGGCAAAGGGGCTATGCGCGGTACGCCTGCCTCCAGAGCCATCTCCATCTACGACGGTATCCACAATGACGCGCCGCGCTTCGCTGATGAGCAGGCGCTCACCAAACTGTTCTACACTGGAATAGGGGAGGCAGGGGCTGACGGTGATCTGGGTAGGCACACCATGCTGACTCGCCTCCTGCACAAGCTCCCAACGCTTCTCCAGCGCGGGACCTCCTCTTAGCTGCTTTAAATACGCCTGGTCGTCTGTCTCGATGGTGACGGAGAGCCAGGCATAGGGGATACGCGTTAGCAGGGGCAAGTCGCGCTCCGCCAGGGGCGAACGCGTCTGAATTACCAGCAGGTCCAGGTCGGGGAAGTCCGCGAAGACCTCCAGGCATTGGCGCGTTACCTCATATGTCCGCTCAAGTGGCTGGTAGGGATCGGTGGTACTGCTCATAAAGATGCGCAGGCGCCTGCGCGCCTCGGGCGACATACGCTTGAGTTCTCGCTCCAGCAAGGTGGCGGCGTTCGCCTTTACCTGTACCGCGTCGCCCCATGCCGCTCCGCCACTACCAAACGACCAGCTGGGCAGGAATTGGGCATAGCAGTACATGCCACAGGTGGTTCGGCCGAAGCCACACCCCACATAGACCGAGAGGGCATGCGTGAAGGGGTATGGTCCGCCCGCCAGGAAGCCCTTGCGCTGTGGCGTCAGGATGCTCTTCGCCTCCTTCAAGGTAGTTTCCATCTCGTCTCCTTCCTCAATCCTTTAATCATAACATAGAATGACACGAGAGGAGGGTAAAAATGCAACAGAAAAGGGTCTAGGCTCGCCTGGACCCTTTTCTGTTGCATTTTTACCTTACCGCTCGCCCCAGAGGGAATTATAATCCCTGGAAAGCTGGTTGCGAATGTGCTTCACCTGCCCTTCGGTGAGGGCATCCTGGAGGGCGCTAAAGACGGCCTGGACATCCCCCGCCGCCTGTTCCGCATTGACACCTTCGATATCGCCCACATGCTGGCAGAACTCGTCCGCGGTCATATCATATCCCATGCCTGCTTGTCCCGAAAGTGTATACTGCGCCTCCTGTGAAGGCAATTGCGAAGCCAGGTCCTTCGCCTCGCCACCTCCCAGCCGCTCCCCCAGCATTTGTAAAGTGGCGCGGGAGGCCCGCTCGGCCTCGTCACGCGACAACAAATGTGCTCGTTCCTGTACTTCGCGGATAAACTCGTCGTGTTTCATATCCATCTCCCTGAAATGAAACTATCTATCAAGCGTCGTATTCCCGGCTGCATGTATGTATGAAAGCACATTGTCCAGGTGGCATAGATGCGTTTATATGCACGTACCCTCTCGCCGTTTCACGCTTCATCAACGAGTCATGTAACAAGCGCCTAAACCAGCACTACTACTGACGTGAGCAGGGTATGGTGGTGTGGTGATTGGCGGGCAATCGCCACACCACCATACCCATAACAATAATTCTCTACGCCAGTGGAATGCTCTGGGCGAAGTGGAAGAAGTTGCCGGGATCATAGGTAGCCTTGACGCGTTTGAGGCGCGCCAGGTTGGAGCCATAGTAGGCCTGCTGCCAGTTGGGCAGGTCGGGATCGATATAGTTCTGGTACGAGGTACCGGTGGCATAGGAGCGCATGGCCTGCCAGGTCGAGCTAAGCCAGGAGCGGTTGGCCGCGACCAGGCTGTCCGAGTCGCCTGGCTCCCAGGTCGCGGTGTATTGAGCCGAGAAGAGAGCATTGCGATGCGAGAAGGCCGTGGCATCGCCGGCGACGCGGTTGATCGCTCCGCCATGTGCATCAATGCCAATGCCACCGCCCGTGAAGTTCCCATTGGCCTGGCGAGTATTAATCGCGTTGACCAGGGCGTCAATGCCCGCTCGCGGCAGGGCGTTGGTGAAGTAGTCGGCCTTGGAGAGATCGATCTCGCGCTGTATCTGGCCCTGAGGCCCCATGCTGGGCAGGCGGCACTGCTCCACGCTCTTGCCATAGCAACCAGCCTCGTAGAGCATGGCATCGCGCACGCCAGATTGCCATACATAGCGGCTCGTCGGCGCGATCCCCAGGCGATCAATCAGTTGCTGGAGCTGAGCGTTGGCCGCGCCCTGGTCTCCCACATACACGCCATTTACGCGCACCAGCGGACCATCTTTAGTCGCTAGCAGCAGACAGTTAGACCAGAGTTCGTCAGGAGCCTGGGGAGCCCAGTTCTGCCAGGCGTTCACGACATCTCCGGCATTGCCCCACGACCAACCCAGCGTAAAGAGCGTCACAGAAGAGAGCTGGTGTACTTTGAAGGTAAAGGAGGTCACAACACCAAAGTTGCCACCGCCACCGCCACGCAAGGCCCAGAAGAGGTCTGGCTCCTGGCTCTCATTGCAGGTAACGACCCGCCCATTGGCCAGCACTACCTGCGCCTCCAGGAGGTTATCAGAGGTCAAACCATACTTCCGACCCAGAACACCAATACCCCCGCCCATAGTTAAACCCGCGATACCCACCGAGGGGCAGGAGCCTGCGGGAATGATCACCCCCTGATCGGTAAGCGCGGAATAGACATCGATCAGACGCGCGCCTCCGCCAATAGTCGCGGTCCCCGCGCCCGTATCCACATTGACATCGCCCAGTTTCGTCATATCCACAACCAAACCAGTGGTTGTGGAGTAGCCCGCGTAGGAATGCCCGCCCGAGCGAGGCGTGAAGGGCAGGTTAAAGCGTCTGGCAAAGTTCAGGCAGGCCTTCACGTCCTCGGGCGAGGCACAATACGCGATACCGACTGGCTTGATATTATCGAAGCGCGGATTAAACAACTGGTGCGCGACATCATATTTGCCGTCTCCAGGCCGCACCAGCTCTCCCTTGAGGCGCTTCCCCAGGTTCACCCAATCGGCATCAGTCAGCGTCGGAGGCTTCGTCGGGCTCGCCGTCGTCTTAGGCGTTGCCGTAGCGGCGCTCACAATACCCGAGCCTCCACTCTGGCAGGCCGCCAGCAACGCGGATAAACCGCCCGCACCTAGCGCGAGAAATTTGCGCCGATCCATTTCATCTATATGCTCAAAAATTGTCAATGCGCTATATCCTCATCTATATCAAAGTATTTATATATCAACGCCACTATGTAGCAAATTTTGCTTACACTTTTACCAACGACCTAGAGAGTCGATTCATCGCGCTAACTATTCCGAGTGCTTTAGCAGCGTCGGCCGGGAGCAGGAGATAAAAGCTTAAGTCTCATCCTTCTGTTTTATGATTTGGCGGGCAACCTTAAGGGCGGCCTCCCACTCTTCTATATAGCGCTCTTTTCTAACTCTAAACCAGCAGTGGTATCCATCTATATAATCGTCAATATCGCCCTCTAACACATAAACATATTCGCCGCGCTCAAAGATTACTTGATCCCACCCTTGCTCTAAATCCCAAAAGTCTAGCGGGGTGAAGTCCTGAGAGTAGTCAATCACAGCATGTCCCCACAAGCCAAAACTTGCAAGTAATCCTCTCTGTTGACTGAAAAATCCTAAGTAGTATCCCCATTCTTTGCGCCAGGAGTCCTCTAGAAGACGTGATTTAGGGAGAAGGACAACTTCAAAATCTTCAATAACAGGAAACGTATCCAGGGGCAGAGCTTCTCGATAGCTTATATTCTCTAGCAATTCGGATGGCATTACATATGGCCCCTTCGCAAGGGGAACCGGATTTGTCCATTGCTCAGAAAAGTCTTTCTCAAAAATACGCATGCACTTTCTTCCTCTAATAAATCTGGGGAGCCATCTCTTATGATAGCTCCCCAGGCTGGTCCAATGCGCATCAAGTGAAGAGGTGGGCCTCCCGCATCACGAGGATAGACTCCTCCACTATGGATGGGAAAGTCAGGTGATTACTGCCAGGCGCTTGCCTGGTCCAGGGTCTTGATCGCGGCCTCGTCGAGTTTGAGATCAATCGCCTTCATGAGGTCGTTGACCTGCTCCACTGAGGTGGCGCTGGCAATGGGGGCCGTCATGCTGGGGCGAGCGATCAGCCAGGCTAGCGCGATCTGGGCCTGTGTGGCATGGTGCGCCTCCGCAACTTTGTCGAGAGCCGCCAGGATGCGCTCGCCGCGCTCATTCATGTAGCGCTGCTTGACTCCTTGCGCCCTTGAACTCTGAGGCAGATCCTTATCTGAGCGATATTTACCCGTCAGGAAGCCGCTCGCCAGGCCATAGTAGGGAATGACACCAATCTGCTCCTGAAGGCAGAGAGGCTCCAGGTCACGCTCAAAATCGGCACGGTCATAGAGGTTGTAGAGCGGTTGCAGGCTCTCATAACGTGGATAGCCATGCTTCTGACTCGCCTGGAGCGAGAGCCGCAGGCGCTCAGCCGTGAAGTTTGAGGCCCCCAGCGCCCGAACCTTTCCTTGCTGCACCAGTTCGGCATAGGCCGCCATCGTCTCTTCAGGATCAGTCTCAGGATCATCCCTGTGTGACTGGTAGAGATCAATATAGTCTGTCTGCAAACGCTTGAGCGAGGCCTCAACCGCCTGCATTATATACTTGCGCGAGAGTCCCTTCTGCTCCGGCCCCATTTCAGAGCCCACCTTGGTCGCGATGATCACCTGCTCGCGGTTACCGCGCTGCTTCATCCACTTGCCCAGAATGGTTTCAGACTCTCCACCCTGATTACCAGGCACCCAGCGCGAGTAGACGTCGGCGCTATCAATAAAATTGCCGCCCGCGGCGACATAGGCATCCAGTACTTTGTAAGAGACGGCTTCATCTGCCGTCCAGCCAAAGACATTGCCACCCAGGCAGAGCGGCACAACCTCAAGCGATGAACGCCCCAATTTACGTTTCTTCATAATCGTTTCTCCATACTATAATATGCTCCTCATTTTCAAAAAAAGTAAATACAGTCAAGCTGCCTTCTCTCACACGCCAGGCAAGCCAGCCGCGTTTCAGCAACCACGCCCACTCAGCACTTGCAGTGGTACTTTTAGGAAGCTCCTCTTCCTTCTCATCATTTTCTCATTTTTACTTCGTACACTCGCAATAAGTAGAGATTTCAGGTAACATGGTGTGATGCAGTAGCGGCTACTGGCGTGCGCGGCTACTGCACCACACCCAGAACGAGCGCCGCAGGCGCGATAGCACAGCAACATATACAATTTATATATAATCTCTACCAAGAAAGAAAGAAGGCAGATCCCAATGAATAATCGCAAGCTCCTCTTCATCGGCGGCATCATCGTTGCCATCGTTGCGCTCCTGTGCAGTATCTACTATATCATTCCTGGTTACGATCACATCCTGGTCACTCACGACTCGACCGCCTCGCACCCCACGCATTTTGTGGCCTTCCTGGGCCTGGCTATTGTCGGCGCGCTCGTCGCCCTCGTCTCGCGTCCCAAAAAAGGCGTAAATCCAGAGCAGGCATAGAAACAGCTTTAACGTCTTTTAAGAAAGGATTTGTAAGGTATGAACCTGACGCTCTGGCAGGCCATTCTCCTGGCGCTTCTACAAGGATTTACAGAACTCTTTCCCATTAGTAGCCTGGGTCACACCGTGATTGTCCCTGGCCTGCTCAACTGGGGAGACCTGGTCCATGATGAGCGTTTTCTTCCCTTTATCACCGCGCTCCACCTGGGGACCAGTATCGCGCTGGTTATCTATTTCTGGCGCGACTGGCTCCAGGTCTGCAAAACCCTCTTTACCAGTATTAAAGAGGCAAACGTACAGGTAGGGACTGAAGGCTGGGTAAGCTGGCTCATTATTATTGGCTGTATCCCCGCTGCCCTACTGGGCGTTTTTCTAGAGAAACCGCTCAAATCGCTCTTTGCCTCGCCTATCATCGCGGCAACCTTCCTCATCGTGAATGGCGTCCTGCTCTTCGTCGGTGAGTGGTGGCGTCGTCGTAATCTGAAGAAGCTCCAGGACATGCCAGCCAAAGAGCAGGAAATTCTCTCCCGCCCGCTCAAATCACTCAAATGGTGGGAGGCCATCCTGATCGGCTTCGCTCAGTCGCTGGCCCTGATCCCCGGCATCTCACGCTCGGGCGCGACCATGGTTGCGGCCCTCGGCGCGAAACTAAGCCACGAGGATGCGGCGCACTTCTCCTTCCTGCTGGGCACGCCTCTCATCGGTGCCGCCGCCCTGCTCGAAGTGCCACAGCTCTTCCATGTGCCAGCCGCGACAATGGGCATGATCCTCCTGGGCATGGTCCTCTCCGGTATTATGGCCTTCCTGAGCACCAAATTCCTGATGCGCTACTTCCAGACCGGGCGCCTCGATCCCTTCGGCTACTACTGTATCGCGGTAGGCGCGGTCTCCCTGGTCCTCTTCACCCTGATTATCAAATAACAAGTATATTGCAGGCAGGTTGGCTCCGCCAACCTGCCTGCAATATACTTGTTATTTTTTCTTTCCGCTTTTGGGACCGAGGGATGTATAGATATATTTAGAGAGACTAACCGGCCTAGTGGGCAAAATATCTCAGGTAGGAGGTGTGATGTATGCGCATTCTTGTCGCGGAAGATCATCCTAGCTTAGGGCCAGACATTCGGCGTGGCCTGGAGCGCTTTCACTATGTCACAGACCTGGCGACTGATGGCGAGGAGGCGCTGGCGTCCGCACTGGCGACGCCTTATGATCTGCTGATCCTCGATGTGATGCTCCCATCGCTGGATGGCTTTGAGGTGTGCCGTCGCCTGCGCAGCGCTCATCGTACCCTCCCCATTCTCTTTCTTACCGCTCGTGGCGAGATCGATGACCGCGTGCGTGGACTCGACCTGGGCGGCGATGATTATCTCGTCAAGCCCTTTGTCTTCCGCGAGTTGGAGGCCCGTGTACGCGCGCTGTTGCGCCGCGAAAAGAGCGCTACCTCGGCAATGCTCCAGTTCGAGGACATAACCCTGGACACCCAGACGCGCGAGGCCTGGCGTGGCTCACGCCAGCTTACCCTCTCCAGCCGCGAATACGCCCTGCTAGAGTTTCTCCTTCATCACCCACGCCAGGTGCTCAGCCGGGAAACCATCGCGGACCACGTCTGGGATGGCGAGGCCCCCTATCAATCGAATATCATCGACGTGTATATCCGCTATCTCCGCAACAAGCTCTGCGCATCGGGCGAACCCGATGTCATTCAGGCCATTCGTGGCGTCGGCTACCAGCTCAAAGGAAAAACTATATGAAAACCTTGCAGCGCCTGCGCTCCCACCTCTGGCCCATGGGGACGCGGCTCCAACTCACCTTCTGGTATACCGCCGTGCTCGCCCTGATTATCCTCTGCGCGGGAGCTATCGTCTACAAATACCTGGAAAGCTCGCTTGAGGGCAGCTTCGATACCACACTCTCACTCCAGGTCGGCCTGCTCACCAGCGAGATCAGCGAGCAGAATAACCACCTGACCATTAGTGACCGCACTGGCAATATCCCGAGCCTGGAGGCCACACACTCCGATCCTCGCAGCATTCCCGCCGACATCACTAATGGCTTACTGGTCCGCATCCTTGATAGTAATGGGCGCGTTGTACGTGAGTCGCCGGGCTTTCGCCTCTACGCTCTGCCCACCCTCACCCCCACTCAATTTGGTACCCAGCAGATCATGCAGCAGACGCTGAAGCTAAGAGAGCAGAAAGGCGACAAGGTTGAGCTGCGCCTGTATAGCCAGGTCCTCACAGATCATGGCCGCCCCTACGCCATTATCCAGGTTGGCGAGTCTCTGAACCAGTTGCATAGCGTACTGCGCAACACTGCCTATGTCCTGCTACTACTCACACCCTTCTTGCTGGCTATCAGCGGCCTGGGTAGCTACTGGCTGGCTGCGCGCGCCTTCGCGCCTATCCACCAATTGACCTCGACGGCCCGCGCCATCAATTCCGGTGATCTTAGTCAACGTGTCCCTCTTCCGCGCGCGCGCGACGAGGTCTATTTCCTGGGGGCCACCCTCAACGCCATGATCGCTCGCCTGGAAGGTGCCTTTACGCGCCAGAAGCGCTTCGTCGCCGACGCCTCACATGAGCTACGCACGCCTATCGCTGCCATTCAAAGCAAAACCGACGTCGCCCTGCTCCAACCACTCAGCACACAGGAGTATGTGGAGGTCATCCAGCAGGTCAATACAGAGGCCCTGCGCCTGGGCGACCTGATTAGGAATCTCCTGGCCCTGGCACGTTCCGACGAGGAAGAGGCTCATCTCATCTATGAGTCCGTCCACCTGGATCAGGTTGTCGACGCAGTCATCTCCACCGCCACCGAATTAGCTCAGGAGCGCGACATCATCCTCCAGGCTCAGGACCTGGCGCCCGTCGAAGTCCAGGGCGACGAGGCCCGCCTGATCCAGGTTGTCATGAACCTGGTCGATAACGCCATCACCTATACGTCACCCCACGGCTGCGTTAGCGTGACCGTCAAGCAAGAGGGCACTCAAGGGCTACTCGTCGTGCGCGATACAGGCCGGGGCATCGCACCTGAACACCTCCCTCATATCTTCGAGCGCTTCTACCGCGCCGATGCCGCCCGCAGTCGCGACGCCGCTCACAAGCGCGGTAGTGGCCTGGGCCTCGCCATCGTCGATTGGATCATACGCGCCCACCAGGGCCGCATCTCGGTCGAAAGTACCGTAGGCAAAGGCTCAACCTTCACCGTCTCGCTCCCCCTCAAACAAATGATCAAATCTAATTCAGCCAGAGAATGATTAAGCACAAAAAATACAATGATACCGTTTCTCTTACAAGAGTATTTCTAATTCTCGCATAATTCAACTCTTGCTGCCTAAATATAAATCTAGCCTCATTTTTTACCCTTTTTTAACATTTGCTTAGCAAAAGCATAATGTTTTATCAAACAAATCTACTAATCTTATTATTATATTTCTATTTCTATTATTTCCACATAAATAACCCTTTTAGGTATAAAAAAACAAAATATACGCAAGATATGTTATATTTACCTTGTGTAAATTGTCCATTGAAGGGAGTGAAGTATTTCTGAGTAAGGTAAAATTTGTACCTCGACGCACATCATACGCACTCAGTGCGACAGTTTATGTCTCCCCCTGGGCCTCTTCCTGGGAAAGGCTCTATCGCCAGGTTTTCTGGTTGTCAGATGGACAGAGAACAACCGAGCGTATAGCATTACTCCTGCATAAGCCAGATGAGGAAGTCGCTCGCATCGTTGAAGAGCTTACCGTGAATGGCTATCTTAGTACACAAACTGAAGGGAAAGTATTTGTCATGAATGTTGAGCTGCTGAAAGAAAGCTTTAAAATGGTTGCTCCGCGCAAAGAAGAGTTCGCACAGAGCTTCTATAACCGTCTATTTACTTACTATCCTGAGACCAAAACCCTGTTTGCTAACACCGATATGCGGCGCCAGGAAAGCTCACTGATGGCCACACTTGCGACTGTTATTTCGGGCGTGGAACGTGGTGATAATTTAGTGCCAGTCCTGAATGGACTTGGGAAGCGCCATGATAGCTATGGGGCTGCCCCTGAGCATTATCCTCTCGTCGGCGGCGTACTGCTTGAAACCTTTCACGAATATCTTGGCAATAGCTTTACCCCCGAGATGCAGGAAGCCTGGAGCCAGGCCTTCGAGCTGATCAGCAACCAGATGATCCAGGGCGCCCACGCCTAGAATATCTATCCAGTAGAGAGTAAAATCAACTGCGTCACCTCACCATACCCATCAGACGTGCCAGAGATAGCAAGCGAGCTACGCTTGCTATCTCTGGCACAAAACATTTATAATCGGAGGTAGTAGTATGAGTAATTCTTCCGCGCACGCGCTTACTATTGTCTATCAGGAGCAGCCCTTGAATGCAGGCACTCCCCTACCCATTTTGCGCCGCTCCTTTGTGACGCCCCAGACGCTCTTCTTCGCCCGCAATCACGGGTTTATACCCGCTATCGATCCCGCAGCATATCGCCTCCGAGTCGGGGGCATGGTCCGGTCTCCTCTGGAGCTAAGCCTTGAAGAGCTACAATCCCGCTTTCCCTCTCAGATAATCATGGCCACCCTACAATGCACGGGAAGCCGGCGTGACGAGCTTATGGCCTTGCATACAATCCCCAACGAGATTCCCTGGGGCGCTGAGCCTATCAGCAATGCCCGCTGGCGTGGTGTCGCCCTCCGCGATGTGCTTCAGGCGGCCGGAATAGCGCCCGAGGCGCGTTACGTCTCCTTCAGTGGTCTCGACGAGGTGTGGGAAGAGGGCAAGGCTGTTGGCTTTGGCAGCTCTATCGCGCTTGAGAAGGCCCAGGCGCCCGAGGTCCTCCTGGCCTTTGAGATGAATGGAGAGCCACTCACGCCTATGCATGGCTTCCCTGTACGCGTCATCATTCCTGGCTATATCGGCGCGCGTAGCGTCAAATGGCTCGGGACGATTACCCTGCAAGACGAGCCTTCGCATAACTATTTCCAGGCCCGCGCCTATAAGCTCTTTCCACCCAACGTCACTCAGGCCCCGACAGACGCCAGCCAGGGTAAGATGCTGGAGACACTTCCCCTGAACGCGGTCATCTGCATACCCCAGGATAGGCAGACGCTAGAGGCGGGATCAGTACGCATCCTGGGATATGCCTTTACAGGCGAGGGGTCGCCCATCCAACGGGTCGAGGTCTCGGCTGACAAGGGCACGACCTGGACCATCGCCACGATTACGGAGCGAAACGATCCCTGGGCCTGGTGCTTCTGGGAAACAACACTTGACCTTCCATCCGGCCCATGTCAGCTATTCGCCCGCGCCTGGGACGCTACCGGGCATACCCAGCCTGCCGATGCCCGCCAGCTCTGGAACTTCAAAGGTTACGCCAACAATGCCTGGCACCGCATCCGCCTCCATCTGACCTGAAATGAAGAGGCAAGCTTACAAGTCAATGATTCTGAGGTACATCCAAAAAACAAACACGTTATCAATGGCTCTGCAAGAAGCGCTCTATCTGGGGCTGCTCGGCAGGGGTCGCGGGGCGGAACTGGTCTTGCTCGTTGATGTAGGCGATTTGCGTCCCCTGAAAAGACACGATCATATCTGGGCGATGATCTCCATTGACGTCTACAAAGCGCAGCGTTACGGGCACGAGGTCATCTTGCGCGCCATATAACTGCGGACCGGTATAAACATGGGTGTGCGCGGGATCACCACCCGAAATTTCTATAACCTGGATACGTCGATTCAGATTAAGAGCAATAAAGTGGCTGGGCTGGCCCGCCTGCTCATTGTGCCCCACGCGCATATCCATCTGGAAGGTGCGAGGTCGCCCATAATGCATATCATCAAGCATGCCCTGGCTCCAGCCGAGAAGCAGACTCAGACATATCCAGAGCACAAGCATACCCAGCATACCCAGGCCAAGATAGACCAAAGGGTGCGCGGCCTGCCCCCGTCTCCCGCGCGGCGCATCCATTATCTCAGACTCAGGCAGCTTAGCCGTGACCTGGGGTGGATAATCTTCGGTTGTGCGCGCACGCGAGGCCCGCTGGATCGGAGCTTGCGTACCCTTACGCGCCCCATTCTTCACGTTCGCATGAGAGGCGCCCTGTTTATCGGACGAGCGATACCGCACCAGACTCCTGGGGGTATGGCGCATCTCCGCCTCCTGCTCCTCGGCGCCAGTTATCGGCATCGACATCAACTGCTCCTTTCATGCAACCACGCCGTGGTATCCGACCGCAGAGTGGCCCCTTACCTGACAGCATAACTTATTCTATGCTTCAACATTAACAGGGATAAAAAAGCGCGCTACTCCAATAAACGTGTGTCTAACGCGAAGGCCAATAAAACCGTAATCCTGGTAGAGATTGTAGCAAGAAAAAGATGGGCTGTCTATACTTTTTTAGACCAAATTTTCTAATTTCCAGGCAATTTTAGAATTTTTGTTCTAATTCAGACCGGCTAGTGCCCCTGTGCCCCGAATGGGGGTTTACAAGCATTGCCTTTTTCTCCTGCATGGGCGTGGGATGCCCTTCTATCGAGCGAGAATATAACGAGAAGCCACCGCAATGCATTGACATGTCAACACGCATGGTCTATAGTAGAGATAGCAATACAAACCCTGTTTGATACTTATGCCTGTATAAACGGTAGCGATAGAAAAATAGGGAGAATGACGCGTGCCAATATCATGTCAATTGCGAGTCCTACTCGCGCGCCTGAACGTTGAGCGCGCCATGCAGAACGTGAGTCCAATCAGCCTGCGCCGCATGGCGGAAGAGAGCGGCGTCTCGCTCAGTGTCCTGGTGGCGCTTCACACCGGGCGTAGCCAGAGGGTGGACTACGCGACGCTGGATCGCCTACTTACCTACTTCAACCGCTTCTTCCCGGTCACAATCAATGACCTGCTTACCTGGGAAAGCGCCAGCGAAGAAGAGGCACACATAGCCGTTGGTTAAACATATTCTAAATTGAGGGAAAAATAAAATCATGCCACTACGCAATATTGTTATGCTGGGCGACCCTATTCTGCGCCAGAAGGCCAAACGCATCCACCGCTTCGATGCCTCGCTGCGCAAGCTCGTTAAGGATATGTTTGAGACGATGCATGCCAATGACGGCGCGGGTCTCGCCGCGCCCCAGATTGGCCTCTCGTTGCGTCTCTTTGTCGTGGAACTTGAAGATCCCAAGACTGAGAAATACTACAAGGTCGCCATGGCGAACCCGGAGATTATCAAGACCGAGGGCGAGCAAATCGGTCTGGATGGCTGTCTGAGCATTCCAGGCTACTACGGCGTGAATGTGCGCCGCGCCAATAAGGTCATCGTCAAAGGCCAGGACCTGAATGGCAAGCCGATGAAGGTCATGGCCGAAGGCTACTACGCCTGGGCGCTCCAACATGAGATTGATCACCTGAATGGTGTGCTCTTCATCGACCTGCTCGACAGTCCCGAAGACTTGCGCGAGGTACGCCACAGCGACAACGAAAAAGAAGAAGTTCTCGGCTAGATATGCTTATCACCTAACCCCACTCAGGGACTAGCGCGGAGTTCATCGGGGTAATCGTTACCGTGGGCAGGCTGGTCGTGGATGCGCGCCGCACCCCCTCAAAGAGATCCTGCTCCACGCTCCGCCCGCTATTGACCAGGCTGAAGGCGCGGTAGAACTCCTGCGGACCCCATAGCCGCTTATGGTCCTCGGGCGAAAGTCTGGGCAGTTTCTCCAGGGGCGGAATCTGCGTGACATGACTGCGGACGGCGTTCCAGGCCTGGCGCCAGTAGGCACTGGTATCCAGGCGTGTCGTTACGGCCCACTTCATCCAGGAGAGGCAGGTGCGCTCCTGCCCGTCGATGTGCATGATCATGTCACCAAATATAGGGGTGTAGTGCGCGAACCAATCCTGGGTCGAAACGCGATAGTAGAGCTTCGCCACACGATGAGGACCCAGGTCCCAGTTCTGTCCATAGCCCTGGTCGGCGGCGCACAGCACGGCGGCCGTTGTAAACTGCGAGATGGCGATATGATCGGGATGCCCATACAGTCCATCCGGGCCAAAGGTCACAACCACGTCGGGTCGCACCTGGCGTATGAGCGCCGTGATTTTCGCTACGGCTTCATCCCCACCTGCCTGGTCCAGGTCGCCGTCGATATAGTTTAGAAAGTCCAGGCGCGCTATCCCTAGTGCGCGGCAGGCGGCTCGCAGTTCCTCCTCACGTATACGCCCCAGGCCCTCCTGGCCCGGATACTCGCTCCAATCTCTGAACCAGCCACGCTCACCACGCGTGGCAACCACCAGGGAGATCTCTACACCCTCCGCGGCATACTTCGCTAGCGTGCCCCCAGGGCAATTGACTCATCATCCGGGTGCGCCAGCACACACATCAACTTCAATGGGGTAGGCATACTTCTTTCCTTCCAACAACAATCCCTACTTTTACACTGGCAAGCAAATAAAACTTACTTGATCTAATAAGTCAAGTATAATAAGCCGGGCCAAAGAAGTCAAGAGCATAGGAGGTATGGGCGTTGGCGCACAGGCGCGAGGATTTAAGCGGTCTGGGCATACATATCGTTACCGCATGTAGTTAAAATCGTCTAAAACTTATACTGTTTTAGATGAGATAGGCGAATAGATGATTAAGAATCCACCCTTAAGACTCCAATATTTCAAAAGACTCCAATACTCCAAAGCAAAGTTGACGGTCTGGCTGCGCATAGCCGGTCAGCTAGTGGTACTCGGTATCGTCGCGGTCGCGCTCCTCTTGCCTGCTCCCTTTACCTCTGATCAGTTGCCCGCAGCCTGGGAGAAGAGCGATCTGGTCATCAGCCACTGGCCCACGGCGCTCTTGATTCAGCGCACCTTCGCGCAGTATCACCAGCTCCCCTCTGGAATCCCTACTTTGGCGGCGGGCAGCCACTGATCGCTGATCCTCTGGCGGCGCTCTTCTATCCCCCAACCCACCTGGTCCACTTTCTCCCCCTGCGTGACTACTATCTTGTGCTTATCCTGGGCCATCTGCTATTCGCTGGCCTGGGTACACTACTGCTTGCACGTCGCGCGTTTGGCCTGTCGCATCTCGCCGCGCTGGTGGCCGCGATTGGCTACATGGCGACGCCACGACTGATCAGTCACCTGGGCGCGGGCCACCTGACGATCTTTCAGACCGTGACCTGGTTCCCCTGGCTGGCCCTCTCCTGCTGGGCGACTGTGCGCGAGCCACGCCGCTGGGGCGCGCTGCTTGGTATCTGCATCGCCATGACTCTGCTGGCCGGCCATCCCCAGATGGCTTACTATGGCATGTTGATGCTGGCGGGCCAGGCCATCTGGCTCCTGGTCAAGCGTTGGCGCCTGGAGGGACGCCAGGCATTCTTCGCCTCCCTGGCTGGTTTAACCGTGGCTGGCATCATTGGTGCACTCATCGCCTCCATCCACCTCTTGCCGCTAATGGAATTTACAACATACTCAACGCGCCAGCTCACCCTAAGCTCCAGTGATACATATCCTCTGCAAGACTTTCTCCATGAACTACTAAATCAGCAACCCAGGCCCCAGTTCCCATGGGAGGGCTTAATCACACCTGGATATATTGTCCTCGTCTTGACCCTACTCGCGCTGGTAACGCGCTTGCGTAAAGCCTGGCCACTACTCCTGGGCATCATACTCATAGCTGGACTCGCAATGGGTAATTCCTCGTCCCTGTATCTGCTTGTCTCACACATATTGCCCAGTTTTGATCGCTTCCGTGGGCAGACACGTATCTGGTTTGTGGGACTTTTCCTCTTCGCCATCCTGGCCGGGTTAGGGACAGACGCTCTCCTGCATTACCTACGCCGTATCTCTGTGTATAGCGCTGTTCCGGCTGGACTTCTTATCGTTCTCGCCATCTCGATGACGCTTATTTTCATAGATAACGCCTCTACTCAGCTCGGCGATGTACGCACAGTAACCACTCCATCCACTCTGGCATATACCGCGGCGCACCTTGCAGGAGGTGGACGCATATACGGTGTCCAGGAGAATCTGCCGCAGGTGAATGCAGTCCAGACCCAGACCCGCTTTGCCGATGGCTGGAATCCGCTTCTGATCCAGTCCTATGTCTCCTATATGCAGCGTGCAGGTGACTACCATGCTGATGGCTACCAGCTTCACTTTCCACCCGCCGATTCCCCCAGCGTCAAACCAGACCCCAGGCTCCTTGGCTTGATGAACGTAAGCATTGTGATCTCGCGCCGACCGCTCTCCGATCCACGCCTGGTACAGGTCGGGAAGGTTGATAATACCTTCCTCTATAAAAACACTGCCGACGCGGGTTATGCCTATCTCGTCAACCCCGACTCGGCAGGTCGTTTACCAACGCTGAACTCACTTCAGCCACTCAGCACGCCCGTCCATATTGTAAACGCGACACCTGAGCCAGACACCTTTACCTTCTCCACGGATAAGCCTGCTTACTTCGTGATTGGCATCCCCGCCTACCCCGGTTGGGTCGCCTCGCTGGATGGTCAGCCCGTGCCCATCCAGCAGATCGATGGTATACTGCCCGCGCTCAAAGTAGGCCCCGGCACTCACCGCGTGCGCTATACCTATGAGCCACTCTCCCTACGTATTGGCGCGACCCTCTCGCTCATTGGCCTCCTGACAGCCCTCATATGGCTGCTCTTCGTTGCCCGCCGCTCCAGGCGTACCCAACCCCCGCAGCCTGCATCGAAACAGGCATACGTCACCCGAACGAAACGCCATGCGCTGCGAAGGCAGGCGATACAGGCCATACCAACTCTTAGGAGGAGAAGTGCTCAGGGCTAAGTATGTCCAGAACCTCCTGCTCATCTTTATTGGTGGGAAGATAGTCATCGGCGGCAGGCTCAATCTTCCAGACCACGCCTTTAAGAGTCACGAAGCGCCAATTCAGGTTGGGGCTATTATTGAAGTCTGCGGGAGTGGCGGTCTTTAACAGGTCCAGCACATCTCCTGGCGCGGTCTGGTGAATATCAAGCTGCCCAGATTGGACTTTGTGGATATAATCTGGAACAATGCCCTCGGGATCCTCGCGGAAGATCACTCTGTGCAGATTGCGCAGATTGTGCTCGGCGGCCTCGCGGTGCGCGGGAATGTCTATATCGCGCGCGATACGCAGGCGCAGGGCCTCGAAGAAGCTATATTGCACCAGGCCGCTACAGATAAAGCGTAACACAGATGTCCGAGAGGTCTCATCCTCGTCCTCATGCTTGAAGAAATCAGCGACCTTCTGCGCGGCATCGGCGGCCTGTGGTAGGACTGAGAGATGGCGGCGCGCGGCGCGGGCAGCGTAGAGCGCGCTCAGCTCATAGACGGTTGTCTTATCATAGAGACCATTGATCTGGTCGAAGGCGATGCCCCGCACGTGACGTAGATACTCGATACCGTGGGCGCCTTCCGGGCTGTGGGAATCGTGCCACGCCCGCTCCAAAGGGTTCTCCATATACCAATCCAGGTTGGGACGCTTGATACCGACGGTGAACTCGTCGTACGGCACAACCTCGTTGCGCCAGCTCGCGATATGCACCCCCTTAGTTTTGGCCTCGATCAAAAAGGTATTGTGATAGCCCATGTCAGGCTCACGGATGAGATACACGATAGAAGAGTGACTCCACTTGCTGGCCGTCGCCATCCGAATCAGGTGGGCAAAGATCTCGCGTGGATTCTTATTCTCGCGCAGAATAACATCAGAGACCCGAAGAAAGGGCCCGCCATTACGCTCATCAAGAAAGAAGTTCAATGGATCTTGTTGAATGCGAACTGCTCTATAGGCCATAACACATCCTGCCTTTTTTAATTCTCATGCCTGCGGCACTCACCACACATCCCTACTATTTACTGACACGGATGACTTTTAAGAGCGGATGCGTGGATAAGTAATGCTGCCAGGATGAAGAATTGATGTGTAACCTTTTGGTAGGCTAAGGAGTGTTTAGTATATATAGTAAGTACTTTGTAAGTACTTTTGGTAAGTGCTTTTGCTACTTGCACGTTTTAGCCCGACCCAGGATTTTCTCGCCGGTCGGTATACGATAGTCTTGAAAAGGAGTAATTTCACCATGGAAGAGAAGGATAAAGATCTTGGCACCAAGGGGAAAGAAGATACCTTGAAAGGCAAGCTTGACAAGACCGCAGGTAAGATTCAGAGCAAGGTCGGCGAGGCCACTGGCAACACTGAGATGGAAGCCAAGGGCAAAGCCAAGGAGGCGGGTGGCACGCTTCGTTCCACCGCTGGCAACGCCGAGCAGAAGGTTGACCACACCCTCGACCGCGAGGAGCGCCGCGACGAATAGAGAATAAAAGAAAAAAGCGCGCCCCCATCCTGTACAGGATGGGGGCGCGCTTTTTTCTTTTCCTCTTGTGTATTGACAACAGTTGTGTTAAATATGATTTATATTCAAAAACATGAATGTAGATGAACCACAAATGAGGATTGTATTTTATGAAAAAGCGCGGGTATGGCCCTCTTATTGCCGTATTTTTAGTGACCTTGATCATGTTCGGGGCGCTTTGGGAGAGTTGGTCGGTCCTTAACACGCTCCTCACCCCTCCAGAGGCAACAAAGACTGACAAAATTTCTCTGGTGATCAATGATGGCGAGAGCACGCAGCAGATCGCCGATGAGTTGCAGGCGCGGGGACTGGTACGCAATGCCCTGGCCTTTCGCCTCCTGGCGCGTATCAAGGGCCTAGATGTCAAGCTACAGGCCGGAGCGTATACCCTCACACCCGGCATGAACACGGACCAGATTATCGCTAAACTGCTGAATGGTCAACCCGACGGCAAGCGCTTCCTGGTGCATGATAGCTATCGCCTGGAGCAAATAGCCAATAGCGCCGCGGCGGTAGGACTGCCACATTTTAGCAAGGATGATTTTCTCAATTACACCAAACACCCGGACAAGTTCCCGGACAAAGCGAAATATCCTATTTTGAATAATCTCTCCAGCATGGAAGGCCTGCTTTTTCCAGAGACATATATCGTGCCCGTGACCTATAACACGGTGCAAATGATCGATATGATACTGGATCAATTTATCAAAGTTGAGAAGGACAATAACCTGGTAGCCCAGGCGCAACAACACCAGTTGAGCGAGTACCAGATGATTATTCTGGCCTCGATTGTGCAACGCGAGGCCAGTAACGCGAAACAAATGCCAACCATCGCCGGTATCTACTGGAACCTGGATAAGAATCCGACCGATGAAACTGTAGGATTCTTAAGCTCTGACCCAACTGTGGAGTACGCCTATGATACAGATCATCCGCCGGCCAATGGGAAGTACTGGAACGACCTCAATAACTACGGCTCGGGCAAGACGGTGGAGTTGGATAATCCCTTCAACACCTATATGCACAAGGGCTGGACACCCACACCCATCAGCAGCCCCAACCTCGACGCATTGAAGGCCGCGGCCTCGCCAGCCAAGACTGATTACTACTATTTCCTTACCGATCCAGCTACTGGCAACCTGATCGGCGCAAAGACTTACGCGGACCATCAAAAGAACGTAGACAAGTATCTGAATAAGCATTAGTGGAGAATTCACGAGGTCCAGGCCAGTTGTAGGGTCCATGCTGGCATGGACTCCGAGCGCAGCGATCTCCCACGCCTGGGGTGTCGGCCTGCGGGCCTCGGAGTCCAAGCTAGCTTGGACCCTACTTCTTCTTTGCGCGGACTGAGGTTACGCTCTGAGCCTCGGATACTGCATTAGCGTCCGAGAGTACTGGCGCGCGCATGGAGGCGGAAGGGGGCCATAATGGATTCTGGTGGTTGGGTGCGCTGGCCCTTGATTCTCTCTATGAGCAGAGTGACGGCCAGGCGGGCTATCTCCTGCTTATCTGGTTCGATAGTGCTGAGGGCGGGCGTCGCATAGCGCCCATCTTCTATGTCGTCAATGCCAATGACCGCAATATCTTCGGGGATGCGATAACCAGCCTCGTGAATGGCAGACATCGCGCCCAGGGCCATAAGGTCATTAAAGCAGAACACGGCATCGGGTAGACTGGCTCGCTCCCGGTTGAGCAGGTCGCGTATAGCCTGGGCGCCATCGGCGCGATGCCAGGAACCTCCCGTAACCAGGAGAGAGGTATCCAGGGGGATACTGGCTTCTTCCAGCGCCTTTTTGTAGCCCTGTAAGCGCAGGGATGGCGCCTCGTTAAGAGCCTGCTGGACACCGATTGCCGCGATGCGGCGCTTGCCTAGATCAATGAGGTGCCTGGTAGCAACATACGCGGCCTCCGTATTGTCGATAAGCACGTGGTCGAAGGGCGCGCCAAATAATCTCTCACCTAGCAATACAATGGGGCCTTGAGACTGATTCTGGGCGATACTCTCCACGTCCAGCGTGTGCGAGTCTAGAATGACGCCGTCAAGCATGTGAGGACTCATCCCGGTAAGGACCGCCAGTTCTTTATCGCGCTGGGCAAATGTGTAGTCAAGCAGGACAGTGTAATTCATTTCGGACGCGGTCACAGTTATCGCGCGCGCCACGTCCGCGAAATATGGGTTGGAGAGATCGGGGAAGGCATAGGCCAGAACACTTACCTGGGCGTTGCGCAGGCGCCGCGCGGCCACGTTGGGCTTATAATTCAGTTTTTTAATCGCTTCAAGCACGAGCGCTCGTGTCTCTGGTCCAACATGTTCAAAATTACCATTGACGACATTCGAGACCGTCTTAATCGAGACACCAGTATAGGCCGCGATATCCTTTAAATGTACCGTCATTACGAAGAGAGAAATCCTTTAAAATAATCACTTTACTATTTTTATAGTCGGCTATTGAAGATAGTACCCGCTTTTCTCAACAGTGTCAACGTATAAATCACACCCTTTCCTCCTTGACAGGGAAAAATTTTGTATGTTATACTTCGTTCAACGTTGAACTAGCAGAACTAAAGGGATTTACCGGTTGCCAGTCCCGAGCATACTCTATTTTATGCATGGCAGCTTTCTTTGTCGTCGTCATGATGACTACAGATGCTATTGTATGTGTTATTGTCCCTGCTACACACATGGTTGTTGGTTTATGCGCCGTTGCATAACGTTTTCCAGGTCTTCTTTTGAAGAGGAAAGGAAAGTACACGGATGTCAAGACAGTTTGATTCTCTGACCCCTGATGCCCCTCTCTCAGATATGCAAGCTATTTCTCGCCGCTCATTTCTCAAAACCTCAGCGACTATGGGAGCCCTGGCTGCTGCTGGAAGCTTCGGACTGGCTGCCTGTAATTCACCCTCTGCCAGTGGGACCGCGACTGGCAGCGCGACTGCAACCGAAGGCACAATCACTATCTGGGATCGCTCTGGCGATCTGTTCCAGGTCTTTGACGCCACCATCGCTACCTTCAACAAGAAGTATCCCAAGATCAAGGTCAAGCACGTATCGGTCGATGTCGATTCCAAGTTGCCCACAACCCTGAATACCGGGGTGAATGTGCCTGATGGTTCGTTCTATGAGGATACCAATTTACCCGTGTTGGCCTCGCACTACTACGACATCACGGATTGGATTCAACCCTATACAAAAGATATCGTGCCGTTCAAACTACGTGTGAATACGCACAATGATCGCGTGGTGGGCATTCCCTGGGATCTCGATCCAGGCCTGTTGTATTATCGAGAGGACATGCTGCAGGCAACGGGTATCAGCCCGGATTCTATCCAGACCTATGATGATCTGCTGGAGGCCGCGCACAAGGTACAGGATAAGTTCGGGCCTAAATGTAAACCTATCCACCTGGAGCAGGATCCGGGACTTACCCAGCTCTGGTCGAGATGTTTGCCAATCAACAGGGTGCCAGCATGGTAGACGCGAGCGGCAAGTTGCAGCTCAACTCTCAGGCCTACCTCAATATCATGAACTTCCTCAATCGCGTGCGTATGGAGAATCTCGGCACACGGGCTGCGTATTTTAGCCCGGGCGATCTTGCCGCGATCGATGCCGACCAGGTAGCCTTTTATCCCTGGGCGGTCTGGGCGGTCTATGGCGCGGACCTCCTCTTCAAGAAGAGTAAAGGCAAGTGGCGCGCGATGCCTCTGCCAGCCTGGACAAAGGGTGGCGCACGTGGAGCGGTCATGGGTGGTAGCTCCTTCATTATTCCGAAGAAGGCCAAGAATCCGCACCTGGCATGGCTATTCTACGAACACCTGGTCTTCAGCAAAGAAGGCTACTCAGCGGTTTACGGGCCAAACAAAATATATCCTGGCGGCATCAATACCTCGCTGCCATCATACCTGCCTGCCTTACAGACGCAGTTGTATAAGAACTCGGATGGCCTGGGTGGGCAGAACCTCTGGGATGTAGCCACCGGAACCGTCAAAGATATCCCAGGTAATTACTACATCGCTCCCTGGTATAACCAGGCGGTACCCTACTTCGGCACAAATGTGCAGCGTATGCTGGATGGGCAAATGACCCCGCAACAGGTGCTCCAAAAGTCTTCGTCCGATATTCAGACGAAGCTGGTTGACCGCCAGTAGTTCCGACACATTCCGCGTGTATTACTTGTCAGGGGAGGGTACATAGAGTTATGCGCTCTCTCCATCCTCAGAGAGGAGTCGTTGCTATGGCTGTCGTCACGCCCCCGCCACGTACAGTTATCCCCGAATCTGTGCCTTCACGCTCGCCTATTCAGCGCATTCGCCGTTGGCTAGGGGGTAGCTTCTCACCATATCTGTTTATTGCGCCGTTCTTCATCTTCTTTTTCGCGTTCTCGTTGTTCCCGTTGCTCTACGCGTTTGTCCTCAGCTTTACCCACTGGCATGGGGACGCGGACCCGCGCTTTATTGGCCTGGCGAATTACCTGTTTCTGCTCACAGATAGTGACTTCTGGGGTTCGCTGGCTAACTCCGCGCTCCTGTGGCTGCTCATCATCCCGGTGCGTGTGCTGAGCGCGGTCGTGGTCGCGGCCTTGCTCTCGCTGCCAAAATTGCGCTTCCGTGGTTTCTTTCGTACCTCGATGCTACTCTCCTACGTGGTACCCCTGGTGGCTATTGTCCAGGTCTGGCTGGTGCTCTTTGACCAGGACTTCGGCGCCATCAATACCTTGCTCGTATGGCTGCATCTGCCCACCATTGGTTGGCTAACTACCAGCATGTGGTCAAAACCGACCCTGGCTATGCTAGTGCTGTGGTGTGGAAGCGCCTTCGCGGTTTTGTCGATGCTGGCTGCCATTCAGGCTATCCCCGCCGAATATTATGAGGCCGCCGCGATTGACGGGGCAGGCCCCATCCACCAGTTCTTTACGATTACGCTGCCCCTCTTGCGCCGCACGGTCGGGTTCCTGGTGGTGTTCAGTACCTTAGGCGTAGTGCAGATGTTTGCCGAGCCAAAAATATTGACGAATGGCGGACCGTATAACTCGACTACCACGGCGGGCTTCTTTCTAAACTCCTACATAACTAACTCAGATTTTGGCACGGGCGCCGCGAACTCGTTCCTGCTGATGATTATTCTAGTGATATTGTCCCTGGTAATGCTGCGCTTTTTACGTGCTGGAGATGAGAGGTAAACGCTATGGCAACACTTGCATCAAACATTTCGCTAGCGAGGACAGATTCAGCCTCCAGGCGGCGTGGGACCTTCCGCGTAAGTAGCATTCTGGCCTATCTTGTTTTGTGCCTCGCGGCCCTGATAACGATCTTCCCCCTGGCATGGATGTTTATCTCATCTTTGAAGCCGGGCAACGAAATAGCCGCGACTCCCCTGGGGCTGGATATCCACACGCTGTCCTTCAACAATTATGTGGCCCTGCTGGCGGCTGTACCGATATGGGTGGGTTTTCAGAACACACTGATCGTCTTGCTCATCCAGGGTGGAGCGACCTTGCTGCTCTGCCCCCTGGCTGGCTTTGCCTTTGCCAAGTTTGAGTTTCGCGGCAAACGCTTCTTCTTTAACTTTGTGCTCTCCACAATGATGCTCCCCGTCATCGCCATGATTCTGCCGCTCTTACTTGAAATGGGGGCCTTGAACTGGGTGGATAGCTATCAGGGCCTGATTGCCCCAGGCCTGGTGAATGCCTTCGCGATCTTCTGGATGCGGCAACAGATCGCGGAAATTCCAGATGAATTGCTGGAAGCAGCCAAAGTCGATGGATGCACACCTTTTGGTATGTACTGGCGGATTGTGGTCCCCTTGATGCGGCCCGCGCTCGCGGCTCTGGCAATCATGACCTTCCTGGGCATCTACAATGACTTTGTCTGGCCAGTAATTATTACCCAATCGGATACCATGCAGACCTTGCAGGTTATGCTCTCAAACCTGGCGACCCAGATCAATAACACCAGTCCTGGAACGACAGGACACGACGCCTGGGGCATGATTATGGCCGCAAGCACAATAGCAACTGTGCCTGTACTGGTATTGTTTATTGCACTCCAGCGCCAGTTTATCAGCGGTATCCTGGCGGGCAGCGTGAAAGGCTAGTACTTTGTCAAAGTTGATTGGAAAGGTGGGGAGTGCAGAGGGGCGTCAGCCCCTCTGCGTCTCTCCTCTTGCCGCCGCAGGCGGCGTGAAACCTTTCGGATGAAGATTGACAGAGCACTGGATACTTACTTTCTTCTGGTAAAGGTCACAAAACACTATGGTTACTAATAGCAGGCGTGAGGCTTATCCACGCCCAGATTTTGATCGTTCACATAGCTGGCTCTGTCTCAATGGAGGCTGGGAATTTCGGCCCGATCCCGAGGGAGAGGGAGATAAAGCGCATTGGGAGCAGCCAGGAGCGGAGCAATGGCTCCAACAGATCCAGGTCCCATTCGCCTGGGAGAGCAAAGCCTCCGGCGTGGAACGCGAATGGCTCTCGCTTGGCTGGTATCATCGCCATATCGCTCGTTCCCAGGCATGGGAAGGCGAGCGTACCATTCTGCATTTTGGGGCTGTCCACTATCACTGCCAGGCATGGGTGAATGGGCAGTTCGTTGGCGAGCATACGGGAGGCTACACACCCTTCGCCTTTGATATCACCGACGCGCTCCAGGATGGTCAGGGTGAGCTTATAGTGCGCGTTGAGGCCCCCCTGGATAAACGGGCCATTCCTCACGGCAAACAGCGCAGCCAGCCCAATGATGACTACTATGAGTGCCAGTTTACCGCCAGCAGCGGCATCTGGCAGACGGTCTGGCTGGAGGGGCGCCCCGCGACCTATATCAAGCGCGTTCAGCTCTCAGCATCCGCTTCGCTCGATAGCATTCAAGCCCATATTGAGCTAGATGGCGCATTGCCAGCGCAAACCCTGCTGTATATACAGCTTGAGGACAGAGAGGAAGAGTGTATTCCCGTTGAAGGGAACGCCTCGCAAACCCTCAATTTGCCAATTACGCAACCAAGGCTCTGGACACCAGCGGATCCCTTCCTCTATTACGTCACTTTCCGGCTTGAGAGTCCCGCAGGAAGCGACCGGGTACGAGCTTATACCGGGCTACGCAAAATTGAGGTACAAGGGAAATACCTCTTTCTCAATGGCGAGCGCCTCTACCTGCGTGGCGCCCTCGAACAAGGATACTGGCCCGAGAGCGGCTATACCGCGCCCAGCGACCAGGCCTTATGTCACGATGTTGAGATAGCGCTAAAAGCTGGCTTCAACCTGATGCGTAAGCACATCAAGCTGGAAGATCCCCTCTGGCTCTACTGGGCAGACCGCCTGGGCTTGCTGGTCTGGGCCGAGCCTCCCTGCTATGGGCGCTTCTCAGAGGAGGCTGCGGCAACCTTTGACGCCCAGCTCCCTCTCATGGTTGAGCGCGACTACAATCATCCCAGCATCATTCTCTGGGGTATTTATAACGAAGAATGGGGCCTGGACTGGCGGAGCGCCGAGGATCACGAGAAGCAAGAGGCCGTCATTCGCGCCTATGATCTGTTGGCCGCTTACGACCATAGCCGGCCCATTATCGATGATTCAGGCTGGAATCACGTGAAGACCGATGTCCTGGACTGGCACTATTATGACGAAGACAACCAGCGCTGGCGCGATATTACAGCGGCCCTGGCAGGCGACAACACGACCTGGTTCGGCCACCAGCTAGGCGTTGATCACTGGTACGAGACCCAGCTCAGCGTAGCGGACCAGGATCACAACGGCCTGCCACTGCTGAACGGTGAGTATGGAGCGGGAAGAAACGCGGAGGAGCGGGGCTGGTATTTCCGCTGGCAGACGCAGGAGTTGCGCCGCCACGACGCGATAAGTGGCTACATTTACACCGAGCTCTACGATGTAGAACACGAACTCTGTGGCCTCTACGATGCCGAAAGACACCTCAAGTCCCTCGGTTGTGATCCCGCGTGGGTAAACGCAGAAACCACCTTTATCTTTGATTTCCTGCCCCAACGTCCGGGCCTAGACTACATTGCCGATGGTGATGAACTGGAGTTTGGGCTACAACTCTCGCACCTGGGCGCGCAGGCGGTGTCTGGTCAGCTTACCTGGTGGTGGGGAGAGGCTTCAGAACAGAGGCAGAGCCAGGCTATACGTATCGAACCCTTTACCATAACGGAAACATTTGTTTTGCACGCGACAATGCCCCTGGATAATAAGCGTGGAACGCTGCATCTACAACTGCTAGATGAGCAGGGTCGCGTGCGTGCTTATGCCTTCCTGGATGTTGCTCAGGCGCAAGAGGCTGGTATAGCCTTACATAGTTATTGATAATTACGAAAGGAAGAGAGACGGCATGACCTCTACACGAAGTAAGCTTCTCCCCTGGGCAGCTACACTGCTCTCGCTCTGGTTGCTGGTAGTGGGTTGCACGTCGTCCAATTCATCTATGCTAAAATCAGATGTATCTCTGCGCAATCCAATAGCGCCTATCGCTGACCCTTTTATTGTCAGGCACGCAGGCAGCTATTATCTCACTGGCACACGAACCGGGACCTCGCTTGAGATATGGCACGCGCCGCGCCTGGAGGATGTGGGCAAGACCTCGCAGACAATCTGGATCCCCCAGCAGGGCGAGCCAGCTTTCCAGGTCTGGTCACCCTCGATGTTCCTGCTGGACTACCATGGAAGCAAGCACTGGTTTGTCTACTTTACGGCAGCCATGCAGAACAAAAACGAGGACCATCGTATTTATGTCTTACAGAGCAAGGGCAGCGATCCACTTGGACCATACACATACAAGGGACAACTGGCAGGGACCGATGACACCACCGCTATCGACTCCTCCTTGCTAGAGCTAGACAATAAACTCTACCTTATATATGTGCTTGAAAAAGGCTCAAACGCCGTTTATCTCGCGCCAATGAGCGACGCCCTGACGGTGAGTGGTGAGCCGCGTTTAGTCATTGATCCAGACCAGCCCTGGGAGCAAGGCGACCAGGCATCCTCGCACTATCCAGTCGCCGAGGGACCCGAAGCTCTATATCACGATGGCAAGACCTTTATTGTCTACTCGGGTAGCGATACGGGTAACTACAACTATTGCCTGGGGCTTATGATCTATAAAGGTGGGGATCCCTTAGAGGCAAAATCCTGGGAGAAGAAGGGGCCAGTTTTCCAGTATAGTAGCGATAATGGCGTCTTTGGCCCTGGTAGAGCACACTTTACGACCTCGCCAGATGGTAACCAGTCCTGGATGGTCTATCATGCCAAAACCACTGCCGATTTCACCTATGATGGACGCGAGACACGCACGCAACAATTTACCTGGAACGCGGACGGAACACCAAATTTCGGCACACCTGTAAGTGTGAAAACCCCACTAGAGCCGCCCGCTGGAGAATAAAAGATAAAAGAAAGGCGGCATTTTGTTCGGGCGTATGCCCGAACAAAATGCCGCCTTTCTCTATTTAAGTAACCGATAGCTTTGTCATATGGCTGTAGGATAGAGAGATAGAGGGTAATGCCCTTGACTGATTGCTCTGTGCCGTGTACTATTTTACCGATAAGTTTATTTTTGAGCATAATACATAGTAATGCTTATTTGTAAATGTCACAAGTAAGCTGTGTTCTATTGCCCCATCTGAAGCCAGGCCAGTGGCTTCTTTTGCCAGCCGTCAATGTCCTTGTAGAAGCGGATCTTGTAATGCTAGCTTCAGCCTGAGGAGCAGAGATGTTTGCATTTGGCATCGAGCATGAGGTCGCCTTTCTCAACCGGCAAGGAGTTTTCGCCGATTATACCAATACCACCTTTGAAGAGTTTGATCGGATTGTAGCGCAGTTACCACGTTATGAAGCCGATTATCCGCAGCTACGTATCGGGGATGCTGGTATCAAGGTCAAGCGCTGGTATATCGAGGGCTTCGAGCGCTATAGCCTGGAGGGAGGGGTCACCGCCTGTCCCCCCAAGGGCATCGAGATACGTACGACCATCCATTCATCCATCGCGGGCGCGGTGCAGGAATTGACGGAGAGCTTTGACCTTCTAAGACAGGTCGCGCACGCGGAGGGCTTTACCCCGGTGCTTGTGAGTTATCACCCCTATCAGCGCGCCTTCACTCCCAATCCACCCCTGAATGCCTACGAGCAGCAGCGCCGCGTGCTCTCGCCTGAGAAACGCACAGCCTTTCTCCCCATGGTGACCTATGGTCCTGACCTCAACCTGTCATTACAGGAGATGAGTAATGCTGAGATCATCGACGCGGGGAAGAAGCTAACCTACTATAGCCCCTTTATCGTGCCTTTTAGCGCAAGCTCACCTTTTTACGAGGGAAAGGCCTGGGAAGGGCTTTCGGTGCGCACCTTCATTCGTACGGGTATCCGGCCCGCCACCATGATTTTTCTCGAACGCCCTGAGGACCTGATTGCCAGCTCGCCCTCGCTGACCAAGCAAGCGCGCCTCCCGGCCGAGGTGGGGCGTATCGAGTTCAAGGCCTGCGATAGCTGCGCGGACTTCACGCTTTACGCCGCCTTGCTGGCGCTCCTCAAGGGCCTGCTACTGGACGAGACGTTGCCAGAACGACTGCTAGTACCAGATACGGCTCTACACCAGGTGGCGGCCCGCAAAGGCTTCGCGGATGCGCGCATTGAAGAGGGAGCGTGGAACATCCTTGAGGCCGCGAGCAAGGCGCTATGTGATGATTCCGATCACGCCTACCTGCGCCCCCTCTACACCCTCCTGCGGGAGAAGAAGACGCCCGCCCACGCGCTCATTCAAGCTTACCAGAGCACGGGATCAATTGAAGAGGCACTTCAAACAACCTATCCCACTACAACGTAATGATGGCACGGAGAACGTCGTGGTGGAGGAACTGCTCTGCTAAAGCACGCGCCTATATATAATGGTACGGGGCATATCGTATGCCATGACCCAACAGCAAGCCTCCGCGCGCGACAGATGAGCGATCCAGCAAGGGCACACCCAGAAAGCTCCGCACCATGGGATGGTTCTTAGGCACCCCCACGCTGAGTAGCTTCTCCTTCGAAGCGCGCCCTTGCGCGTAGTCCACAGCAGCCTGGCGTCCCGCTTTAATCCACTCAGGCGACATATCGTGGTGATGCACACCAGCCGTACGCCCATGCGCCAGAACATCGGCGATGCGCACTGACACCCCCTCCCAGAAAATGGGCGCGAGCAGCCCCTCGCCCTTGAAAGACATATGCTGAAAAAAATGCTCTTGCTGAGACGAAACCCCCACGACCGCCGCCAGGTAAAACGCATTCCCGCCAACAGGAGTTATCGGCTGACCGAACTCATTCAGGGGGCGCAAGGTAAAGGCCACGAACTCCGCTCCCGTCAACTGGCAGGCCGTCTCAGCGATCAGGTGCAGCAACTTCTTCTCGTCTAGCTCGCTAGAGAGCGCAGTTCCTACTTTATAGAGAGCGGCAAACTTGCGGGCGCTCTGTTCCGTACTCTGGCGCCGCTTCCCAAAGCGTTGTAACCATACATTGTTTTTCAAATAAGCGCTTATTTTCATGAGTCTATAATAATAGAATTTAAGGTGGATAACAAGATAAAAGGTATTAAAACCTCGTGAAAGAATTCTCGCTCCACTTTTTTGTTGAGATAAACACTTTACAAATAGAGGCATTTCCGGCACAATACATGCAGATACACACATGATAGAGATGCGTGTGTTCTGTCTGGCTACCACTACATATCTCCACGAGAAGAGGAAGCATAAACATATGCCCGCGAAAAAAACCGTCATTCTCACCGCTGACGACGACTCACAGCTTTTACGGCTCGTCTCGCGCAACCTGGAGCTAGAAGACTACGAGGTACTCACAGCCAGCGACGGGGAACAGGCCCTGGCCATCGTAGAGAAACAGCTTCCCGACCTTATTTTACTTGATGTCATGATGCCCAGGGTGGATGGCTTTACCGTCTGCAAGCATATTCGCGAGTTCTCAATGGTGCCCATTATCATCATTACGGCCCGTGGACAGGATCGCGATAAGGTCAAGGGGCTGGACCTGGGCGCCGATGACTACCTGACAAAGCCTTTTAGTATTGAAGAGCTCCTGGCACGCGTGCGCGCGGTCCTACGCCGCTCACGCTTCAGTGCCAGCGAGCCAGGCCAGGCTGCGCGCACGCGTGCCAGCATCGGCGAATTGACCATTGACTATTCACAGCATCTTATCATCAAGGGCACAAAAGAGCTCTCCCTCACACCTATCGAATACCGCCTGCTTGCCTACATGGCACAGAACATGGGGCGCATCGTCACTCATGACCAGCTACTCGAACACGTCTGGGGGAGCGAGTACATAGGCGAGAGCCATATGCTCCAGGTCAATATCAACCGCCTGCGCCGCAAGCTGGAGCCCGATCCCTCGCACCCACGCTACCTGCTCACCAAGGTCGGCATCGGCTACCTCCTCGCCTCCCCCTCCGGCGCCGCGGGGGCGCATGATGTATAGAATATACATAACTTGCTTATGCCAAGCGTAACGCATACATGCAACCACACGTGTTAGAAGTGGCTCGCGAAGAGGCGTAGGGTCCATGCTGGCATGGACTCGCCCGGCCCGCAGGCCAATACCCAGGTGCAAGAGTATCGCTACGCTCGGAGTCCATGCCAGCATGGACCCTACTGGGGAATGGCCCTTTGTAAGAATATAGTTATCATAAAAGTAAAAGGCATAATTCTCTGTATCAAGGAGAGTGTCATGGCGCAACTCGACCAGCCTCAGCTTGAACGCATGCATCGTTACTGGAATGCGGCCAACTATCTGACTGTCGGCCAGATCTATTTGCAGGCTAATCCTCTCTTACGAGAGCCGCTTTGCCCCGAACATATCAAACCCCGCCTGCTGGGCCACTGGGGGACCTCGCCCGGTCTGAGCTTTATCTATGTCCACCTTAATCGCCTCATCAAGGAGCGCGACGCTAATATGATCTACTTGGCGGGACCCGGCCACGGCGGACCCGCTATCGTGGCCAATGTCTACCTGGAGGGCACCTATAGCGAGGTCTATCCCCATATCACACAGGATCACGATGGGATGCATAGGCTCTTCCGCCAGTTCTCGACTCCAGGCGGCATTCCCAGCCACGTTAGCGTTCCTACCCCTGGCTCCATTCACGAGGGCGGTGAGCTGGGCTATGTGCTCTCGCATGCCTTTGGCGCGGCCTTCGACAATCCTGATCTAATTGTGGCGGCGGTGATCGGCGACGGCGAGGCGGAGACCGCGCCGCTTGAGGGCGCCTGGAAGAGTCTGAGCTATCTCAATCCTATCCGCGATGGCGCGGTCCTTCCCATCCTCCACCTCAATGGCTATAAAATCTCCAGTCCCACGGTGCTGGGGCGTGCCTCTGATGAGCGCATTCGCAGATTAATCTCTGGCTATGGCTACGATGTGCATTTCCTGGAGGGCGACGATCCCATGCAGATGCACCGCGCCTTCGCCGAGCTACTTGATACCTGCTATGAGAAGATTCGCGCCTGCCAGGAGCATGCCCGCTCACACGGCGTCCAGGACGTGCCCCCCTGGCCCGCGATCATCCTGCGTACTCCCAAAGGCTGGACCGGGCCAAAGGAGGTCGATGGCAAACGCATCGAGGGGACCTACCGCGCACACCAGGTTCCCATCGCCGAGGTCAAAAACAATCCAGAGCATCTGCACATGCTCGAAGAGTGGATGCGCAGCTACCAGCCAGGCGAGATCTTTGACGAGAATGGAAGGCTTATCTCCGAACTGGCGGAGTTAGCACCACAGGGCGCGCGCCGCATGGGCGCCAATCCTCACGCCAATGGCGGTCTCCTGCTCCAGGATCTGCATCTCCCACTCTTTACCGATTACGCTCTGGGTGTCAAGAAGCCTGCTACAGAGCGGCATGAGTCCACGCGCCAGCTCGGCATGTGGATGCGCGACATCTTCTCCGCCAATAGAGAGCAGCAGAACTTCCGCCTCTTCTGTCCCGACGAGACCAACTCCAACCGCCTGGGCAATGTGTTTGAGGTCGAGAATCGCTGCTTCGTCGAGCCAATTATCAGCGATGATGACAATCTCTCGCCCGATGGGCGCGTGATGGAGGTCTTAAGCGAGCATCTCTGCCAGGGCTGGCTGGAGGGCTATCTCCTCACCGGACGCCATGGCATCTTCGCCACCTATGAGGCCTTCTCCATGGTCTCGGCCTCCATGACCATCCAGCATTCCAAGTGGATGGAGGAAGGCATCAAGCTGCCCTGGCGCGCGGATATCTCCTCACTCAATATCCTGCTGACCTCAACCTGCTGGCGCAACGATCACAACGGGTTCAGCCACCAGGGACCCGGCCTGATCGATACCGTGCTCTCCAAGAAAGGAACCGTGGCGCGTATCTACCTGCCACCCGATGCCAACTGCCTCCTCTCGGTGGCCGATCACTGCCTGCGCAGCCGCAACTATGTCAACCTGATTGTGATCGATAAGCAGCCCCAACTCCAATGGCTCAATATGCAAGATGCCATCGATCACTGCACACGCGGCCTCTCGACCTGGCAGTGGGCCAGCAACGACCAGGGTGTTGAGCCGGACGTGGTCATGGCCTGCGCGGGCGATATTCCCACCCTGGAGACCATCGCGGCGACCTGGTGGCTACGCCAGCACATCCCGGAGCTAAAAGTACGCGTGGTCAATGTGGTCGACCTGATGACGCTCTATCCCCCCTATCTCCATCCTCACGGCATGGAGGAGGCCAAATTCGTCGAGCATTTTACCGAAGACAAACCGGTCGTCTTCGCCTTTCACGGCTATCCACGCGCCGTTCACGAAATCGTGCACGGTCGCGCTAACGAGGAACGCTTCCACGTACGCGGCTTCAACGAAGAGGGCACCACCACGACTCCCTTCGACATGGTGGTGCTCAACGGCATGAGCCGCTACCACCTCTGCATTGAGGTGCTGCGCCGCGCCCGGCGCGTTCGTGGACTCACTCCGGCCCTGATCGCCGAATGTAACGATCTGCTTGCCAAGCACCATGCCTACGTCCGCGCCCACCTCGAAGACATGCCCGAGATCCGCGACTGGACCTGGACCGATTAGAATACCTAAAATATAGTATCTCAATAGGAAAAAGCGCCATTGCCAGCCCAAGGGCTGGCAATGGCGCTTTTTCCTATTGAGATACCACATACCAGATGAGATATTCTTTCCCCGTATGCCTCAACAGCCTTCCCTGCCTGCAAGCAGAACTATACAATAGGGCATCCCAATTTCAAGCACGTCCCTAAAGGCAAAAGGCAGGATTTACATATTTTGTATACATTGTGTCAATTCTTTATTCAAACCTTTGACTTATAGACATAAATAATGAATAATAAGGAGACAAGAGGGCGACCTTCCCAACGCTCTCACTGGCAATCCCGCACAAGGCGTACTCATTGGGTGGTCTCCACCCCTGGCAAGATCGAGGACACATATGAAAAACGCGACTCCTGGTCTCACCTGGTTAATTGAGCACATCCTCCCTCGGGGAGAACTTACCGTTATGCAAGGCCCGCTCCACGTTGGTAGATCGCTGCTCCTGCTCGATTGGGCGCTCTGCTCCGCCACTGGCAAATCCTGGTTTGGGCATCTGGTTCATCCTGGTTCGGTAGCTTTCTGCTCCACCGAGAAATTGCAGGACCTTGGACAACGGGCACGCGCCTGGTACACAACCTACCAGTCGGACATCGATCTCCCCGTCCAGCACACTCCGATCTCCTTCTTCGAGCTAGAGGCCCTCTCTGAAGAGAACTATCTTGTGGCCAGTGAACAGCTCGTAGAAGAGATCAAGGACATGCAGGATCCGCCATCGCTCATTATCCTGGATGTCGAAGGCACCAACGAACGCCAGGCACGCGTGCTTGCCTACCGCTTATGGCAATATTTCGGCGCCACAGTCCTGCTAACCTCCTCCGATTCCTCCCGCGATGATATCCTCAAGCTCGTTCCCTCTGGCTATAAAGATGAGCAAGAGTTCCTCTTGCATTTCCCCGGCACCTATGGCACCTCTGCGCTCCAATTGCGCCTGCAATCAGTTGCCAGGCCGGGAAAGGACTTTCCCCCCTCACACATCATCGAATGTAGCGATCAGCAAACAGCTTAAGGGTGATATGGTAGTGTAGAGCGTCCTGGGCCAGGACGCTCCACACTACCCCTTACGCCCCCCAGTATGCTTTCTCCAAGCTCCCTTTCAATTGCCCGCTACTTGCAAAAGCAAGGGAATGGTAACCAACTTCTGGCTTTCTCCGTGATCAGAGTAAGAGTACCTGTACCTGGTGATATCACAAGGAGTACTGTCATGCCTGGCTCATTTCGCATCGCTACTATCGCGGGCATTGATATCCATATCAATCTTAGCTGGATTATTATCCTCTTGCTCCTGACCATCTCGCTCTCGACCGGGCTGTTTCCTCGATCTTTTCCGGGCTTTACGAGTAGTACTTATTTTCTGCTCGGCCTGGTCTCGGCGCTGCTCCTCTTTGTCTCCGTGCTCCTGCATGAGCTGGCGCATTCGTTTGTCGCGCGAGCGCGTGGCCTGCCTGTGAAAAACATTACGCTCTTCATCTTTGGCGGTGTCTCTAACATCGAGCGCGAGCCACGGAGCGCGGGGGCCGATTTCCAGGTCGCAATCGTTGGCCCTTTGGCCAGCCTGCTCATAAGCGGGATCTGTTACGCGCTCTGGGCCCTCTTGACCAGGGGCGCGGATAACCCTATCGCGGCCATCTTACTCTACCTGGGGGCAGCCAACCTATTGCTTGGCCTCTTTAATCTGATTCCCGGCTACCCACTGGATGGCGGGCGCATCCTGCGCGCTATTGTCTGGAAGTTTACGGGCAATATCAATCGCGCCACGAATATCGCCGCCGCTATCGGGCAGGTGGTCGCGATCAGCTTTATCATCTGGGGTATCTTCCTCTTCTTCAGCGGAAACAGCTTTGGCGGTATCTGGATCGCCTTTATCGGCTGGTTTATGCTTAGCGCCTCCCAGGCGGCACGTGCCCAGAGTACCTTCGAGGATACCTTCCACAATATTACCGTTCAGGATGTCATGAGCCATAATATAATCCTCATTCCCGCCAATATCTCGCTCCAGCGCCTCATCGATGAGTATATCCTCCCGCAGGGTCTGCGCTCGGCGTTGATAACACAGGGCGAGCAGTTCGCGGGCCTGATCACGCTCAGCGATATTCGCCATATCCCACGCGAACAATGGGCCACTACCCCCGTTGGCTTCGTCATGAAGCCAGTCTCCCAGTTACACGTTGTCGCGCCAGGGCAAAACCTGCGCGATGTCATCACCCTGCTCAATGACCGCGACATCAACCAGCTCCCCGTGGTCGAAAATGGCCGCCTGCTGGGCATCTTGAGCCGCGACGCCGTCCTTCGCGCGCTCGAGGTCCGCCGCCGCCTGGGTATCAAGCAAGACACCGAACACGACCAGAGCCAGGCCACTTCCTCATAAAAACTGTAAAAAAAGAGAGTATCCAGGCTCGCGGGTCTTCCACCCGCGAGCCTGGATACTCTCTTTTTTCAAAAACCCGTTAGCGCTGCTGCGCGGGCTGGTAAGTTCCTGGCTCGGAGCGGAAGCCAACTCCGAAGCGGTTCCATCCATTGATGGCGACGATGGCCAGCGTCAGGTTGGTCAACTCCTCATCATTAAACTGCGCATGTACGCGCTCATAAAGCTCATCGGGGACATCATTGCTCGGCAGCAGTGTCAGGGCCTCGGTCCACTCCAGGGCCGCCTGCTCACGCTCGCTATAGAATGAAGTCTCGCGCCAGACCGAGAGCAAATAGAGACGCTGCTCGCTCTCCCCGCCGCGCGTGCATCCTTCGTGTGCATATCCATACAATAGGCACATCCATTGATCTGCGAGGCGCGGAACTTGACCAGTTCCAGAAGAGAATGCTCTATACCACAATTGCGCACATAATGCTCAAGCTGGTACATTGCTTTCACTGCTCCGGGCGCGGCTTTAGTATATTCAATTCGCTGAGTCATATGATCCTCCTTCAAATTCATGTCACTGTTCATCTTGGATATTTTTTATCCTGGATATTCCATAACTTAAATATACCATGATGAGATACAATTTGTCCAGGAAAAAAGAGCTTTCCGGCAAAGTTTTGCCGGAAAGCTCTTTTTTCCTGGGTCTCAATTTACCTGTAGGACCCATGCAAGCATGGACTTACTTGCGACGCTGTTTCGCCAGGGCTATCTACCCAAATTACTGATTCTGGGTATCCGTGTCGCTAGTCGCGCCCTGCTGCTGATTGGTGTTCGTCGCGCCCTGCTGCTGATCGGTGTTCGTCGCGCCCTGCTGCTGGTCACTAGTGGTCGCGCCCTGCTGCTGATCGGTGTTCGTCGCGCCCTGCTGCTGGTCACTAGTGGTCGCGCCTTGCTGCTGATCGGTGTTCGTCGCACCCTGCTGCTGGTCAGTAGTGGTCGCGCCTTGCTGCTGGTCACTAGTGGTCGCGCCTTGCTGCTGATCAGTATTCGTCACGTCCTGCTGCTGGTCACTAGTGGTCGCACCTTGCTGCTGGTCGCTAGTGGTCGCATCCTGCTGCTGATCAGTAGTGGTCGCGCCCTGCTGCTGGTCAGTAGTGGTCGCGCCTTGCTGCTGATCGGTATTTTGCGGGTCAGTGCTGATTCCATACTGTTGCGGATCAATGGTGTTCCCATTGCCAGTAGCAAATCCACCTCCCATTTTGACGGCATAACGATTCTCATGCGCAGAGGCATGAGAAATATGGGAAAAGGCTAGAACGCCTGCGAACATGCAAAGGGCCACAAATAGGATGACTCTCTTCATATCAGTTTCCTCTCTATAAAATGATTAAATCAACCATATACCTATAGGATAATAAAAAGTGCAAATCACCTGAGATGCATGTGTCACTTTTCTACTTCACGCATTGTCTATCCACTAAAATAGAAGAGAGAGGATATTCCATACATAATATGATCTTATTCTGAAACCCAACGTCACTGGCGTGACTAGCGCTTCGCGCTCAGGGTGTTCGGATATGAAGTATGTGGCTTAAGAAAGAGAAGCTTTGCAATGTCTGATACAGAGGATTTTAACCAGCAGTTCTCTGCCTCATCTCCACCCAGGCAGATTCCATGCGCCCATCTTCATATACTTCTAGATATTTCTTTGGATGCCCTGCTGTTACTCGACGAGGCAGGGAAGATTGTTATGGCGAATAAACATACAGAGGAGCTTTTTGGATATGCAGAGAAAGAGCTGTATGGAGCATCATTTGAGTTTCTCTTTCCATCCTACCTTCACGAGGCCTCACTTTATGAGCGAGAGCAGTACTTCGCCATTCCACAAAACTATCCCAAAGCAGAGGGTCTGGAGTTGTATGGACAAAAGAAGGATGGTACTGAGTTTCCGGTAGAAATCAACCTGCATCAGCTTATGCTTGATGATAAGCTCCATGCCCTGGGCGTCATTCATGATATGACCGACCACAAGGTCGAGGAACGGAAACATCCGACGCAGGCCTTACACTTGAGCCTCTTAACCAATCTCGTCAATCTAGCTGCTGACGCCATTCTCATACGCGATCCAGTCAGCCGTATCCTCTTCTGGAATCGCGGAGCAGAGCAGCTCTATGGCTGGAGCGAACAGGAAGCCCTGGGCCGAGTCACGCATAGCCTGCTGGAAACACACTTTCCCCAGAGCCAGGCCGCGACCGACGAGGCCCTTGAGCAAAAGGGAGCGTGGGAAGGTGAATTGACGCATACCAGCCGTGATGGGCGCACCATAGTAGTGGAGAGCCGCCAGGTGCTTATACGTGATGATCAGGGCAAGCCCCAGGCCATCCTGGAGGTCAACCGTGACATTACCAAGCACCGGCGCCAGGAGCAGCCTTCCCAGGTAGGAACACCCGGCAGTAATTCTTTCTTCCTCCGCATTCTTGACAGCTTATCCTGCGGCGTCTTCCTGCTGGCGGGAGCGGATGCGCGCCTCCTTTTTGCGAATCGTTCCGCCCATCAGGTATGGGGTACTCAGTGGCCATTTCTCCAACCATTGCTTGAGTTTCTTCGCACACACGATATCACCATCCTAAATGCCCAGGGACAACCATTTGCGCCAGATGAGATGGCCACTTTTCGGGCGTTCAAGAAGGGAGAGTATGTGCGTGGTCTACAATCAATTGTGCGCCGCCACGACGGAAAACGGCTTCCCATCCTGATCTACGCGGAACCATTCGAGCTTCCCGCCAACATGGGGTTACCAGCCTCTGAGCGTGCCGTACTACTCATGTATCAAGACATTACCGCTATCAAGGAGGCCGAATATCTCAAAGATGAGTTTGTGGAAATCGTCGCCCACGAACTACAAACCCCTCTGAACACCCTTGCCAGCTATGCGGATCTCTTACAAAGAGACGCCAAAGCAGAGAACATACCTACCTTCACACCACACCAACAGAAGGCCATAGCTGCTATAACAGAGACAACAAACAGTCTGTCATCGCTGACTGAAGACTTGCTCGATGTCACCCGTCTGCAAGCCGGGCGACTCGTTCTCAATGTCCAGTCAGTCAATATTGTGCCACTCATCCAACAGGTGACTGCACACCTCCAGGCTACAACCAGCAGGCACCAGATCGAATTTCAGGCCAGCAGCGAAACCATGCTTGCGCACGTCGACCCCTCACGCCTGGAGCAGATCATGCGCAACATCATCGATAACGCTATCAAATACAGCCCCGAGGGTGGCCCCATCCTGGTCGCATTCAAAGAGGAACCTGAGCGGCAACGCATCCTCGGCAAAGTACAGGATCAAGGCATTGGCATCCCCAAACAGCAGCACGGACGTATCTTTGGGCGCTTTATGCGCGCCGATAACGTTCGCGCCCGCCAGATCCCAGGGATCGGCCTGGGACTCTACCTCTGCCACGAACTCATCGAACTAATGGGCGGCTCCATCTGCTTCGACTCCGAGGAGGGCCAGGGTTCCACCTTCTACATCACCTTCCCCGTAGGAGAGTAATTAATAGGATAGTAGATGTGGTGGTATGGGTTGGCAGTCTGAGGCTGCCAACCCATACCACCACATCTACTATCCTATTTTATAACCTCTTCGAGACGGCGCAGGAATTGGCGGTCGCCCAGGCGCTCTAGCACGGGACGGGCAAGGGCTAAGGGCTTAGGATCATGGCTGCGCTCGGCCATGATGATGCGCATGCGCGCCGCGTGGTGGACTAACTTGTGGGCTTCGGCCTCGTCAATCGCGTGCGCCAGGCGGGACAGGTCATTCGAGGTGAGAGCGAGGGCGATCTCGCGGAGGCGGCGATCTCCATCGCCAATGTCCCTGACATGCCCCAGCATCTCCTCCGAAAGCGGGAATCCATGCTCGTTCACGAAGAGCAGCAGGGCCACGCTGAGCATATCGCTCACTTGAGCGGGCCTCTCCTGGGGCAGTTTATGCACATCATCCTCCACGATGGCATCGATCACGCTCAGAAAGACTTCTCCATGGGGCAGGGTGTCTTTGAGTAACTTCGAGATTAGCGTGTCGATTAGAGCACGATCCTCGCGGGCGAGCGCCATCAGGAGCATGGCATGATAGCCACGCGCGAGCTGAACCGAGGCGGAGGGATCATAGAGCACCAGTTCATGAATCTCGTCCAGCCTGGACAGCAGTTTCTCCATCTCCTCCCAGCGGCCAGAGAGATAGGCAGCCAGCAGACCATAGCTCACAACTTTGCCCAGGCGTGCGACAGGCTGGCCCGGCTTCAGATTCGCGAATGTCTCATGCACGCTGGTAATGCAGCAGGCATAGTCGCCCATGAGGAAGAGACAGCAGACCACAGAGCCGACCGCGTCCGCCCATTCGGTAATTGGGAGATCTGGAATGGTGAGCCGACGCTCCATCGCAGCCAGGGCCTCCGGCAGGGCATGCGAGGAGATTGAGAGTACGCCATATGCGTCCAGCGCCTCGCTGAGCGCCTCCCAGTAGTGACGCCGCTCAAAATAGTTCACCGCCTGCTCAGCCAGGCTCCTCTTCTCCTTAATCAAGCTCAGTCGGGCGGGGTCATTCTCACCGGGGTCATTCTCGCTATAACATACTTGCGGGCTGAAGCATTCTGACAGGCGAATACGCCAGCGCTCGTCCTCGTCGTTTGTACCTTCAAGCAGGGCCAGGGCCTCCCGCTGTAACGCCTCTCTCTCCTCTATGGAGAACCTGGATACCAGCGAGTTACGCGTACCCTCCATAAGCAACTTGCGTATGAGCCGCGCACCCACCTGTGGCTGACGCACTGTATCCGCACGCCAGCTTGCGAGCGCTTTCTGATAGGCCTCAAATGAGATATCACCATATGAGACGCTCTCGCCTAGCATCTCGTACAGGCGCGCATGTTGGGAAGGGGGCGCGAGATCGATGGCTAGTTGCAGGTAACAACTGGCCTCGGAGAAGACGCCAGAGCGCCCCGCGTAGAGGCCCGCACGCTCAAAAGCCTGGGCCGCGCGCTCTGTTTTGAAGGGCAGAGCCAGAGGCACCGCCGACTGGCGCGCCAGTTCCACGGCCTTCCGGTAATGATAGGCGCTTAGTTCAATGTAGTCGTCGCGCCCGCCGGGTTGTTGGACGCTAAGGTCTTCGAGCCAGAGCGCGGTCTTGCCGTGCAGGCGAATGCGTTCAGGACGCGCCAGAGTTCCATAGGCCACGTCGCGAATAAGTACATGCTGGAAGGTATACCGCTCCTCGTCGAGGGCCATAAGCATATTGCGGCTCTTCAAGCCATCCAGGGCCGCATCCAATTCATACTCATCCATAAGAGCCATGAGCAACTGGCGACTGAAGGCGCGCTTGGAGACGGAGGCCGCTTGCAGCAAGGAGCGCTCCTGACGGGACAAGAGATCGATACGTGCCAGGATAGCCGCGTGCACGGTATCGGGCAAATCCAGGTTAGCGTCCACCTCGCCGCGTTGCGCGCGCTCAGCATACCCACGCAACAGTTCAAGCGTGAAGAAGGGATTGCCACCTGAGCGCTCGGCAATCTGGCGCCTGATCCTATCCGGCACATCAGCCTGTACCCGCTCAAGCAGTTCTTGCGTCTCCGCCTCTGCCAATGGCTCCAACGTCAGGACGGTCATCTGCCAGCGATTATCACGCCAGCTTGCCCGGCGCTCAAGCAGCTCTGGACGACTTAAGATTACAAACAAGATGGGGGCGGCGGTCCCGAGCTGTACTATATGTTCCACCAGGTCAAGCAAGGCGTCGCTAACCCAGTGCAGATCTTCAAAGACAACGACGCGGGGAGCCTGGCGGGCCAGCAGTTCAATAAGCAGGCGCCAGGCGGCAAAGAGACTCTCACGGTCCGTCGCCAGGAAGCGCGAGGGCACAACCTCGCGTAGCGTACTATAGACGCTCTCATTAATCGCGTCCCTGAGGGCCTCGCCACTCACTCGCAGCTTCTCCCCAAGCGCTCCCAGGCGCTCGCCATCCTTTGGCCCAGGGGAAGAACTAGTCAAACTGACCAGTTCATCCAGCCCATCTAATTCCAGTAAGGAGTCCAGGTTAAAGATTTTTTTAGCGGAATCACCTATAGTCTGTTTGCCAGATTTTGTCCCGTTTCTAAGGTCGCCCAGGCGCTTCAAGGCGTTAGACTGCTTGAAGTTGCCTATAAGCCTCTTATTAAAGCTCGCAAATACATCTCTGGCCTCAGCGCCGCTCAAATTCAGCCTCAGGCCTTCTGGCATTGAAGGTAAACCTTCTGGAATCGCAGAAGGAGCCTTGCGCTCTCGTTTCTCGCCATCCTCTTCCATACCGAGGGTGGTCATGATCAAGTCAGCCAGGCGGGCCGCGTCTATGCTCTCATAGCCCCCTTGCTGATAGATGGCCTGCACCTGCTCCTTCTCGGGAGGATTGCCTAGCAACTGGGTCAGCAGGCCCCGCAGAGGCCAGTAGGTCAGTGTCTCGCCATAGGGGAGGCACTGCGCGGAGGCGACGCGCAGACCCTCTTCAGGCTTGATCTGTGTGAGAAATTCCTCCAGGAGGCGCGACTTACCCGTGCCCGCCTGGCCAACAATGGAAACCACCCGCGAGCTACGCTCTTGCAGGACGCGCTCCTTTAAAATCTCCAGTTGGCGTAGATCCTGGACACGCCCCACAAAGGGATGGCGCTCCACCAGGCGCGTGGCCCGCTTGCACTTCAGAGGAAAAATCTGCAATGGCTGTGGCTTCCCTTTGGCCTGGAGCAGGCGCGGCTCTTCAAAGAGAAAGGCTTTGCGTGTCGCGTTAGCCGTACGCTCGCTCACAATAATCTCGCCTGGATTGGCACCCTGTTGCAAGCGCGCCGAGACGTTCACGGCATCGCCCGTGACGAGGAAATCCAGGCGGTCAGGATTATTGGTGGCAATTACCTCGCCAGTATTCACTCCAATACGCAGGCGGAAGACGGGGCTGAGAATTTCATCGCTGGCGACGGCCTCGCGTAACGCCAGGGCAGAGGCCAGGGCCCGTTCAGCATCATCCTCATGCGCCTGATACAGCCCAAAGATCGCCATCACCGCGTCGCCAATAAACTTCTCCAGCGTGCCACCACGCGGGGTAATCACACGGCGCGCATGATCATAGTAGCGGCTCATCAGGGCGCGCACATCCTCGGGATCAAGGGAGTCGGCCAGGGCGGTCGAGCCAGTAACATCGGCGAAAAGAATGGTAACCAGTTTGCGCTCTTCGGGCATGAGCATCTCCTTAACCCCCCATTCGGGGACATGCAGGCCTCGTACCTGGAATGACGTGTATCGATATTGTGGAGTATATTACCACAAAATGTTGGAGAAGAGCAGCATGTGCGTACGTAAGTAGCGCACCCTTACTCTACGACGTCGCGTGGGTAGGTTCGCTTCGCCTGCGTGCTCTGCTCCAGGTCGATGTCGACTGTAACAAATGGCTTTTCACGTGATGTCTCGGCCAGCAGCTTGCCATCGGGATCGATTACCAGGCCGCGCCCACTAAACAGATGTTCATCCACGCGGTTGGATGAGAGCACAAAGGCGCCGGAGGCAATCGCGGCCATCTGGGGCGCGATCACCCAGCGCTCATGCCTGGTCGCGGCGCGGGGCACGGCGATGATATTCGCGCCCTGCCGTCCATAGTGCCTGGCCCACTCACTGAACATGACCTCGGTACAGATCAGGAAACCAAGCGCCAGGTCCTGCTGCACATGCGCCACCGTGAAATCACGCGGGCTGCGGTCAAACCAGCGCCGCTCATAGAAATCCTCTTCGTTGGGAAAATAGTATTTATCATGAATGCCCCTGTAGCCATCAGCAGACGACCAGGAGAAACCGCGATTGAGATGTCGCCCCTCCTCGGTCAGCAGATGCGTTCCCAGGACGGTCGCAGGCGCCAACTCTGGCAGGCGCTTCATCATCACCTCATGCTCCGTCTCGGCCCGCTGCCAGGCTCCAGCCTCGAACTCAGGTGTCCGCGCGAACCAGGCCGAGAAGGGCAACTCCGGCAACAGCACCAGCTCGCTCTTCTGCTCTTTGACATAGGCCACAAGCGCTTCCCAGGCGGGAGCAAAGGCCTGCCGCTCATCGGGCAACTCACAGACAGTTACTCTCATACAGCTCACTTTCCCGCTACTTGCGTACGCGGCTACTACATCTGGTTGTCGTGTGGTGGTCGAGCCATGACAGCCCTCGGCTGTCATGGCTCGACCACCACACCAATATTAAGGCGAGCGCCACAGGCGCGAGAGGTCAGAGGAGAGAGACCGGGTCGCCTACGGCAATATAGGTGATCGAAAGCTCAGGAACCTTGGGCTGGAGCCATTCAACGAGATAGCGCATGCCCTCTTCCTCGCTTTTGGCGTGTCCGGCGATGAGCAGAGCCTTGTTGAAGCCCAGCGCATTGGCGTCACGCACATACTCGCACGTCTGCCACTCAGAGGTCTCGCCACAAATAATCGCGTCCAGCTGCCAGCGCTCGAAGGCCTTGATCTGGAACTCGCCTCCCATCGCGCCCACAATCAGTCCGATGCGTTCACAGGGCTGTTCCGGCTCGCCCACGACGCGCGCAATTGGCAACGCCAGTTTCTCTTTCAGGCTGGCCGCCAGTTTCCCGACCGTCATCCCAGGGATCACCACCACCATCCATTCATCCTCCTGTTTATAGGCCTCCCAGCCCAGGACCTTGACCATGCCGGTAACAATGCCATCAGGCTTATGCATATGCCAGTAATCGTGAAAGCGGAAGATCGCCAGCTTATGTTCCTCAATAAAGGCACGCTTAGCCTGCACCACGGGATCGCCAGCCAGCCAGTCACTATCATAGTGATTGTAGTAGGTAGGTTCATGTGTAATCACCAGGTTCGCGCCCAGCTCGACCGCCTGGCGCAACACATCCATCGAGGCCGTAAAGGTCGTTACGATTCCCGTTACCTCCCACGCTGGATCGCCACTCTTCAATACATCGACCGAACCAGCCTGCGGCGCCCCCGGCACCGCCGCAATGATCAGATCAAGCACTTCCTGAATCGTTCTCGCCATAAAAATATCCTTCCCTTAGATGCGCCAGCCATCGCGGCCCGGCACCCTCTCTATCTCCAGCCTGCTCTACAGTATACACCACTGATCCCGCTACTTGCGTACGCGGCTACCTACCATTGTCCTTGACTGTACCAATGTTTCAATGTATTATATGTCTGATACAATTCAGCGGAGGAGATGAAGGATGCCAAACTGGCTCGATGTCAATCCTCGCAGTGGTGTGCCGATCTATGTGCAACTGGTGCAACAAATCACGCATGCGCTAGAGATCGGCATCCTGCAGACCGGCGATCAATTGCCCACGGTGCGCCAACTGGCAAGCGAGCTTACCATTGCGCCAAATACCATTGTCAAGGCTTATGATGAGTTGGCAAGGCTAGGGTTAATTGAGAGTCGCCAGGGAGTAGGAACGCTTGTAACCGCGAACTTGAATGGCGCGCTGCGCCAGCACCAGCTTGATGCGCTCTTTAAGCAGATAAGTGCGCTGGTGCGTGATGCTGCAAATCTTGGAATCAGTGAGCAAGAGGTGCGCGACTGTTTTGAGAGAGAGCTGACCCGCTTCTATCGCGGCCAGCAAGACAGACAAGAGGAGAACATTGATGGCAAGCAGACAGGAGCCATCCCTGGTCAACAGCAGTTCTTTGAAAAGGAGTAGCGCGTCTGTGGGAGCAATGAATCAGCTGGAAACAAAAGGCACGACATCGGCAGCTATTGAACTCCAGAACCTGGAGGTGAAATATGGCAAGCGCCCAGCAGTGAATGGGTTGAGCTTGACCGTGCCAGCAGGGGCCATCTTTGGCTTTCTCGGTCCCAATGGTGCAGGCAAGACGACGACGATCAAAACAATGCTGGGATTGCGCAAGCCAGATGGCGGCAGCGTGCGCGTGTTGGGCTATGACGCAGTCTCACAAAGCCTGGAGGTGCGGGGTCGCGTGGGCTATATGAGCGAGGTCAACAGCCTGTACGATTTTCTGACGATCCCGCAGCACTGCGCCTTCTGCCGCTCAGTCAGCACACAGTGGGATCAAGAGATGGTGGACCACTATGTGAGCCTGTTTGGGCTGCCAACGAAGCGCAAAGTTGGCACCTTTTCCAAGGGGATGAAATCGCAGCTGGCGCTCAGCCTGCTGATGGGCAGCAATCCCGATCTGCTGATTCTGGACGAGCCAACAGCGGGACTGGACCCGGTGGCACGCCACCAGGTTTTGAACCAGCTGGTGGCCGAGATTGCTGCCCAGGGCAAGACGATCTTTTTCTCTTCGCACATTCTCTCCGAGGTAGAAGCGGTAGCCGACTGGGTGGGCATTATCCGCGATGGGAAGCTGATTGTGTGCGATGAATTAGACCATTTGAAGCAAACACAGAAGGTTTTGAAGCTGACCTACGTTGAACGCCCACCGGCAGCGGAAGTAACCACGCTGCGCGGCCTGCCGGGCGTGATGAGCCTGGAGCAGGAGGGGCGTAGTGTGAGGTTGCTGACACATGGCAATGTAGAGTCCCTCTCGCAGACGATTCAGGCGCGGCCCCACGCGCTGCGCGATGTGGACATCGTTGATCTCGATCTGGAAGATCTCTTCCTGACCTACATGAAAGAGGAACGCAATGGTCGTTAAGGAGTTCATTGAGGCGCGCTGGAAGGCCATCATCGGCGGTGTAGTAGCAGTCATTGCCGCTACTGCACTGGCAAGCACGTATGATCTGATCAAAAATGTGCTGGCGGGTCAGTTGACTGGCGACGCAGTCCAGCAGATTCCTTCACAATTGCAGGGGCCGATTCAACAGCTTACAGGCAGCTATGATGGGTATGTCTGGTCGCAGTGGTTCTCGAAGAATGGGCCAGAGATCCTGGCGATTCTGGCGGCCGTGCTGGGGGCTAGCCTGATTGCCAGTGAGGTCAACAAAGGAACGATTTTCTTTCTGTTGAGCAAGCCAGTGAGTCGTGATCGTGTGTTGCTGACGAAGTACCTGGTCAGCGCGCTCATTCTGCTAGGGGTGATGTTGCTGAGCGGCATCGCCATTCTCATCGCGGCGGCAATTGTGGGCCATCCGCAAAATGTGGGCGGAGTGCTGATCTCGACGGTCCTGCTCTGGCTGGGGATGCTCTTTGTCCTGGGCCTGGCACTGCTTTTCTCGGTGCTGTTTCATGATGTGCTCCGGCCCCTGATTTTTTCACTCTTGTTCACGCTGCTGCTGAGTATTCCGGGTCTCATTCCAAATGCCACGCTCAATGCCTGGAGCCTGACTTTCTACTGGTCCAATTTTGCGGCCTATCAGGGGACGATATTCCCGCTGAAAGCGTTGCTTATCTGCCTCGTTGCGGCTATTGTGCCGGTGGCACTGGCGATTCCCCTGTTTCGCAAGCGAGCGTATTAGCAGGGTTGTGCGTCATTCACTCAGGGAGGGGATCATAGTGCATCTGTGGGCAAACCCCGGAAAGAAAAAAGAGATCGTGAAAGGATATACAGAATGACTGATCAGGATTTGTATGGAGAGAGCTCGGAAGTCACCTGGCCGATGGGCGAGACAACCATGTATGGCACCTTGGTCAGACCATCTGGCCCCGGACCTTTTCCTGCTGTCGTCATGGTAGCGGGCAGCGGCCCGACTGACCGCGATTGGAATTCCCCACTCCTGCCAGGAACCAATGGCAGCGCGCGTCTCCTTGCGGAGGCATTAGCACGGACAGGGATCGCCTCACTGCGCTACGACAAGCGTGCTTCCGGCCCCCATGCACGCGAGAATGTGCCACTGCTGATCGGCAAATTGAGCATGCAGAGCCATGTCGACGAACTCGCTGGAGCGGTACACGTCATGGCAGGCCAGGAGTACGTGCGTCACAACAGGATCTTCGCGCTCGCCAACAGCGAAGGAACTCTTCACGCCCTGAACTACCAACTGCACAACCCCGAGACTCCGTTCGCGGGACTCGTGCTCACCGGCCCTCCTGGACAGCCCGTTGGCACGGTTGCGCACGCCCAATTGGCCGCGCAGGCAGCTCGCGTCCCAAATGGAGATGCGTTGCTAGCGCTCTACGATGCTGCCATCGCCCGCTTCCTGGCAGGAGAGCCCATCGTCCCGGATCCAGCACTACCGGAGGGGGTCCAAATGCTGCTGAAGGGCCTGGAAACCCCAGCCAACCTGCCCTTTGCCCGTGAGCTCTGGACGGCCGATGCGGCTCCCCTGCTCAGGCAGGTGAATGTTCCGGTGCTGGTCATCATTGGGAAGAAGGACCTCCAGATCGACTGGCAGGCTGATGGTGAGAAGCTTGAGCAGGCTGCTGCGGGACGGGAGGAAGTGACCTTTCTCTTCCCAGAGAACGCCAATCACGTCCTCAAGCAAGAACTGCGGCCTCGGTCGGAGTTGGTACCTGCCGAGATAACGGAGAGCTATAATGGCCCCGATACCCGCCTGGACCCGCAGACGCTGGCTAGCATTCAAGAGTGGCTGACTGCTCACGCTTGAGTAGAGGTTACGGACCGAAGAAGCAAAGCTCAGGTGTAAAAGAACATTCCCAGGTGAATGCGCGAATTCGTTTCAAGGTTTTTTACACACTGTTTTTATAGATGTGTGCAGGACACCTGCACACATCTATAACTAAAGGAGAAAGTCATGCTCATTGTCACGACAGAAGGAATCGCCCAGCATCGGATTGTGGAAACAAAAGGACAGGTTTTTGGCGTGGTGGTGCGCAGCCGAGGCCTGGGGGGAAACATCATGGCGGGCCTGCGCTCCCTTGGAGGCGGCGAGATAAAGGAATACACCGCCCTCCTGGAGGATGCGCGCCGGCACGCGATTGACCGCATGGTCCAAAATGCCACGGCTATGGGTGCGAACGCGGTTGTGCGGATGCAGTTTGATTCCGCGGAGATTGGCAGCACGATGAGTGAAATCGTGGCCTATGGCACGGCAGTGGTGGTCGAGCCAGAGAGGTAGGGAGCAGCATGCTGCGGAGAGGGATCATTGTATACGGGTTACTCTACTTGATTGGTGCGGCTGTATTGCTGTTCATTGTCCATGCAACGCTCTGGCTGGTTTTGTATCTCGCAGTGAATGGCTTCATTCTGATCTGCGCCATGCTCCTGGAGCGCCAAAGATACCGCACTCGGGTGGATCGAACACAGGAGCATTGGCAGCCCACTGGCGAGCGTTTCATTGATCCAACCAGCAAGCGACTTATGGAAGTGTACTACAACCCCGCAACCGGTGAGCGCGATTACAGAGAAACGTAGTTTGGTTCAAACGGAAGGAGTGCGGGATGGTAATGGGGTATTTGGGGCCATGGTTGGGCGAATGCCCAACCATGGCCCCAAATACCCCTACCCTGTGAGCGCCGTAGGCGCGAAAAGTCTGCTTACAGATCTGGATAAATTGCATCCAGATATATAATGTCTGATTATAACCACTATATGAGAAAGCGAATTGGGACGACGCTACTAAAGTACGCGTCTACATCATGCATATACCCAAATGTCTCATCATGTACTTTTGTGTACCTGCTTACCTGCTTAATCAGCCTGAAAAGCCCGCTTAGCCCCTTTCTTTCGTCTCCAAATCTCGCAAAAGGTTCAATTCATCAATAATCTTCGTTCATTCGTTCGTTATATACCACAAGGGAAGCTATAAACTGGTTTTGCAGAAGCAGTGTATCGATTAGCAGAAAGGCAGAAGGAAGACGTGCATAAGCAAGGAAAGCAGGCCTCAGACCATAGTCAGTACACGCTGACCACTGAACTTGAGACCGAACACCTGGTACTGCGCCGCCCCACGCAGCAGGATGGCGAGGTGCTATTTCAACGCTGGCTTGCGGATGAGCTTCACCAGCCATCGGGAGACGCGCTCACACAGGAGGAGACGCATCAGTGCATCACTAACGTACTACGCCATTGGGACCAGTACGGCTTCGGCTGCTGGAGCGTCTTCGAGCGCGGTAAACACCAACCAGCGGGGCTCTGTGGTCTGACTCGTACCAAGGACGAGATAGAACTGACATATTCGCTCACCTCAGAGTATTGGGAGCACGACTTCGCCACTGAGGCCACGACCGCCTGCCTGGCTTATGGTTTCCGCGTTCTGGGGATTGAACGTATCATCGCCCACACCCATGAGGAGAATCCGACGCTGGAGCAGACCCTGGCGCAAATACTTACAAAACTAGGGATGCATCAGCGAGAACATGGCGAGACCCGGCATGTCTACGAAATCACCCGCGCCAAATGGACCAGCCAGCACCTCATACCCGCCTGAGCCATATGACCTGATAACATCATCTGAGAAAAATACTGGACCCGCCGCGAATGCGGCGGGTCCAGTATTTTTCTCAGATGGCCTAATACATCAAAATTGAGGTGTTATAACTGGTGTGATCATAGAGCCAGGCAGCCTGGTCGGTTGGCATATTGACACAACCATGTGTGCCATAGTTGGCGCTGGTATTGCCGCTGGAGTCACGATGGAAGTACTGCGTCCCTGGACCATAGTCATTGCGCCACCAGGAGTCATGCAGGAAGTATCCACCCTCGTGATACATGATCGCGTAGTTGATGGGCGTATCCGCGTAGTAGTAGGGCGATCCCTTGGGATAAGGTGACTTAAAGACGGTCTTGGTCTTGCGCCACATCACCGACCAGAGTCCCGGTACCGCGGGCAATTCTGGGCGACCTGCCGTGATCTGGAAGGACCTGACCACGACACCGTTCTCATACAGGCGCAGAGCCTGCTCAGCGAACGAGACGACGATCACCTGTGTTCCCATTAGTTTATAGTGCTGGAGTAGCTGGATATCTGTGGCATGCGACTGGGTATAGGGCGTCTTGTCGTTGAAGTCGGTCTCGTACATTTGCAGGTGGAAGGCCTCATTCTCGACATCTGTCAGGACCTGCTGGTAATCCGCTAGCTTTGAGGCGGAGCTCAACTCGCGATCCAGGTCCTCGCCGATGCCCTTGGTCATATACCCCATATCCGGCCAGTAATCCTTGCCATCATATGGGTTGTGATAGACATGCGCGCCACCCCAGTTCGCGACCTCCTGGTGGAACTGCTTGATCTCGTAGGAGGCCTTGCCCATCGTCAGATCTTTCTGCATCCCCTGTAGATCGCTGTTATAGACCTTGGCAAAGGCCAGGTAGTCCTGAAGATTTTTGACGCTATCCCCTTTTGTATGCAGATCACCGGAGACCTTCTGGTACTGTGTGTTATCAACGCCATAGGTCTTAAGCTGCTGCACCTGGGTATCATACTGGTCGACCTTGTTTTTGACCAGTTGCGGGATCAATTTCTGGAAACTTCCCGCCGCCTGCTCAGTCTGCTTATCAATATTCTTCTCGACCTGGGTCAGTTCCTGCGACTTCAGTGCTTTTGAGATCTCGCTGTAATTGCCATCATATTGCTTCTGGAGAGTACTTGAGTCCTGCTTACTCTCCTTCATCAAATCAATGATATCCTTGAGCGTCTGAAGTTTCTGAAGCGTGGTAGGCATCTGGTTCAGCGTCGCCAGCGCCTCTTTCGCATTGGCGCTGATCGCGAGATAATCCTTGGGATACTGTGCCTTCTGCTCCTGGCTCATATTCTGCTGATAAAATTTCGTCAGCGTATCCAGAGGGAAGTTCTCTTTTTGCTTGTTGGCGAGGCTGCTCTGAAGATGATCGAGGTCGCTTACAGCCTGCTGGCGATAGCGATCGGTCGAGGAGTCTATCAAGCCCTCGGTCTGAATCGAGAGTGCACCGTAGCGCTGGGAGAGATTGCGATAGTAGTCATCGACAATACTGGCATCAAAAAAGTTCCAGGGCGCAGAGGAAGACTGGAGGTCCTGCTGCTGTTTCTCAATCGGCTGCAATAGTGTGTTGGGCACGCCCACGCTCTGAGCATGACTCAATGCCTGCTCAAAAGACTTCTGTTGCTGCTGCGCATCCTGTTGCAGATGAGCGTCACCTCCACATGCCGTAAGCAGCCCCGACAGCATACCCATACAGAGAAGGAAGAGAAGCGAGAAGCGCACCCTTTTGCTCGGCCCTTGAGCATGCCTGCGGTGATCTCGCGTACTTATAGAAGGCTGGCTGACACCCATAGCGAAGTAGTCCTTTTCAACATCCGCTTCACAATTAACCATATGTTTCCCTACATGCGGATATATGAGAATAAATTCAATTTGCTACACACGTACATATATATAGAAAGCTATTCAAACCTAATGATACACCTTTTTCGTAATCAACAATGCACGACTATCAGGCATTTTCCATGGCTTCAGAAGCGGCTTAATAAACTTGCCTGCTTGCCAAATAGTGCTTACGGTGTACCACCAAAAAATCCTAATTCCTCATCAGTTTAACATTCAAACTCGCCATTGTCCACGTATTTACACATAAGTATATATGGAAGAGCATGCTAATTTCTATATGTTAGTAAAGTTTTCGCCTCTTCTCTGCCTCACACATCATATGCCCTGTGTATGCTAGAGGTAGATACCCATGCATTGATATCGGAACTGACTGCATACCATAAAAAAACAATCGTGAACACCACTTCGCAGCGGCTAGCTTCGCTCATACGATTGGATGGCAAAGGAGGTTTTTTGATGTCTAGAAGCGCTTATCGTCTCGGCTTCCAACTCACTATGGCGCTACTATTGCTGCTACCCTTCCTGTTCACAGGGTGTAAAGTAGGCACGCGCGAGAATGTGACCAACACTAGCAATACCCATACCGCGAAAAGCAGCGTTTCGAACAATAACACATCCTTTCCTGCGGCCAACCCACTCTTACCTATCAAAACGACCCAACTCACCCTGACTGGCAAGCCCAGCACAGTCCTCACCGATGCACGCGGCTTCGTGCTCTACTATTACACACCCGACACACTCAGCAAACCGGCCTGCACAGGTGGTTGCCTGAAGGCGTGGCCTCCCCTCCTGGTAGATAGCCAGCAGAAACAAATTAGCATGACCACCCTGCCAGGCCAGTTTAGCATACAGAAGATCTCAGCTGGCAACCAGGTTGCCTACAACGGGCATCTCCTCTACACCTACATCAGCGACACCCATCCCGGCCAGGTGACTGGCAACGGCATCTACAGCTGGTACGCGGTCACCTCCGATTTAAAATAACACCTATGCAGGAGGGCAAACAAGGTAGGTACTTGCCCTCCTGTATAAGAGGAGCATAAACAACCTTCATAGGTGCCCGATTTATCGCGCACAAGGCGATTTATCGCACAAAAACAGGGTGGTGTTTATGAAACACAACATTTCGTTGCCCCATATCAAGCGGCGCCAGACAATATAGCTGATCATGCCCTATACTCAGGCGATAAATCGGGCGTCTATGTTCGATCTTTAATAAGCTCGATGAGGGTTTGCGCGCCGGTATAGATTTGCTGCGCGTCGAGGCCGCCATAGCCCAGGAGCAGGCCGTTGCGGTCGGGCGTTCCTGTATAGTACTCATCGAGGGTGGGGACGTAAACATCTCTTGCCGAGGCTTCGCGGGCGATCTCGTATGCATCCAGGGCGGGATGGAGTTCCAGGGAGACATGCATTCCAGCTTCCAGGCCGCAGAGGTGCGCCCAGGATGCAACGGGAGCAAAGATCTCCGCCAACTGCCTGCGCTTCTCGGCGTAATGCAGACGCATACGCCGAATATGGCGCTCCAGGTGCCCATCGCGCAGCATCGCGGCCAGCATATACTGTGTGGGCCAGGTGACATGATAATCGAACATGCGCTTCAAACGGGCGATTCGCTCGCGTAGTGGAGCCGTCGCAACCAGGTAGCCCACTCGCAGCCCGGGCATCAGAACCTTGGAGAAGGTGCCAATATAGACCACCCTTCCGGCGCGGTCCATGCTCGCCAGCGCCGGCAGGGGAGACGCGTGAAAGCGGAACTCGCCATCATAATCATCCTCAATCACCAGGCTATCATTGGCCTCAGCCCACTGCAAGAGCGCGACCCGCCTCACCGAAGACAGGCGCGAACCAAGCAGATACTGATGCGAGGGCGTGACATAAACCAGGTAGGGCGCGGCCTCTCCATTGGCGAGCTGACTGACGTCCAGGCCATCGTCATCTACGGGTATAGGAACAATATGTAGACCGCTAGCACGAAAAGCAAAACGTGCCAGAGGATAGCCGGGTTCCTCCAGGGCAACGGTATCGCCCGGCACCAGGGTCGCCTGAACAATGAGGTTCACGGCCTGTGTGGCTCCTGAGGTAATAATGATATCCTCGGCCTGGCAGGCAATGCCACGGGCGCGCCCCAAATAAGCGGCAACCTCTGTCCGTAGTTCGAGGAGACCCGCGGGCTCGCCATAGGTATTGGGCGGCACGGTGTATCCAACCTGGCGCCAGAGCTCGCGCCAGGTCCGCTCAGGAAAAAACTGCATATCAGGCGTACCTGGACGAAAATTTATCGCCTCTCGCGGCACAACGGGACGCGGTATAAGCAGCGGCTCCACGCTACGCAGCCAGCGCGGAGGCCCGGCAGGACTGGGAAAAGGCGAGCGCTTAAGCAACGAAAGATCTTCGACGACATAGGTGCCCGAGCCATGCCGTCCCTCGATATACCCTTCGGCAAACAACTCATCATAGGCCGCGATAGTAACGGTACGTGAGACATGTAACAGCAGGGCCAGCGAACGCGTAGAGGGCAGGCGCGTACCCGCAGAGATGCTGCCTTGAAGGATGGCCTCGCGCAATTGTGTTACCAGCTGGCGATGCAAAGGTTCATTAGCGTTATGGTCGAGGAAGAGCGGCAATTCCAAAATATGAGAGACATGCGAGGTGGTCATACACATCCTTTCAAGCGATCTGCAGGGTAAACGCAGCAGGCAAGATCCGCGAGACCTGGCAGCGCGGCGCGATCATGTCTACCATACTGCCACTCAATGCCTCTTTATGCAAGAGGGAAATTTCTCACTGGTAAGTTATACGCAGGATAACGTAGCCTCTGGCAAGCTCAAGAGGAAGGGCTCCACCTTCTGGTTCACGCTCCCTCTCGCCCAATAAGATGCAACTTTGCCGCCCCTCTTGCGTAGTAAAAGCTGAGCTGGCAAGTTTTTTTCTGGTGGAAGCTCATCATCTTCGGGAGGATGCATATGAATTTTATGACCATCATGGCGCAAAATCTGTTTTTAACGATTGCGCTCATGATTTTTATGATCACAATGGTGAGTATTGTGTTCGGTATTTTATTGGAAGTATACAAAGTTAGCCTGCGAGCACGCCAACGCATGCAGGAGTTGCGCAATGAGGAACTGCGCCTGCAATTGCAACTGGAACAGCAGCGTGGAACCAGCAAAGGCAAATCTGTGCGAGATGACCTCCCTCATCCCAAGGAGACCGCGTCCTGGGACGAGCAGCCACAGAGCAACTATGAGATGGGGTACCAGGCGCCAATGCAGTCATTGTAGTAGCGCGCCGCGACGAACATTTGCCCACGGCTCAAGAGGAAGCGCATCACCGCCATATCGGGCGTGCGTGGCTGATAGAGCCAGTCTACCTGCTCGCCTGCTACTTCTTTGCGCAGGTGGGCAATGGCCTCCAGCGCCTCCACATGTGACGCGCCGCTGCCAGCACTAAAGTAGGCAACGGCGTCGCCAATAGATCCCGCCTGGAGCAACAGAAGTGTAACCACAGGGTCGACCTCGGAGAGCGCGACATCATCGCTGAATGCGCCTTGAGAATTACTGGCGCGCATATTGCTTTCCATATAACGCTCAATACTGCTTTCGAGTTCTCGTATTGCCCATTCGGCCTCTCCCGGTGATACGCCAATCTCCTCCTGATAGCGCTGTATAGCGCGCTGGCGCACCAGCGAGATCAGCCAGAGCGGTGGCAGCGTAAGCTGAGCAACTACACGCGCGTGCGGCTTCTCAAGGGCACGCACCAGCCCAGGAAGCGCCGCCCTCTGAGAGCCTGCGTTTCTTGGCCTATCATACGAAGAGGTTACGCGCCGCGCGGGATAAGAAACCGGCCTGTCTCGGCTATTGCTACGGGGTGCGGTATCGCGTTGAACTGACCGCCCACTGCTGGCGCGGCGCGAAATGAGCCAGCCACCCAGGCAGAGCACACAAAGTAAAAGCACAACATAAAGCATCTTACTAGCTCCTCAGAGATATACCCGCCAATAAACCACCTACACTAGAATAGACGCTAACCCTACCCAGCCCTAAAAGGCGCATCGACTGCAAGCTGCTCTCCAAGCCGCTTATGATCCCTCCAACTCCAGTCTTGTCAAATGCGTTGGGCAAACGAGTCGAGGGATCGTGCGAGCGTTGTTGGTTCTTTGAACGGAAGGAGGTGGGTGTTGTCCACCCACTGGAGAGAATATGCTGGGTACAGGCGCGCGAGTTGTTCACCGCCAGCCCGCCACAAAGCATTGTTGCGCTCAGCACGTGCTCCCTTTTCCCCAGCAGATTTCGTTGCCAGGACCAGTTCGACAGGACAATCAAGCTGGTCGTAGGCCGAAAGGAGCTGTTCGCGGTGCGTATTCACCTCAATGGTCAAGGCTGCATACTCGGAAGGCGTGAGTCGATACCCCATGCCAACCAGAGACAGGAGGAGCGGCCCAAACTTCATTGCGGGCGTATCGAGGCGGCGCTTGATATCTTCAGGATCAGCCACAAGATTGACCGGGACAGCACCGTCAATGAGAAACAGCCCTGCTACTCTTCCTGGATGAGCTGCCGCATACCAGACAGCCAGATCGGCCCCTAGGGACCAGCCAACCACAAGCGGTCGATCGCCAGCAACCTGGTCCATGATGACCTCGGCATCGCTCAAGAAGCCCTTGAAAGAGACATCAGACGAGCGCGTTGTTTTGCCATGATTGCGAAAATCGAAGGTGACAAGCCGATACGATTCACAGAGTTCGTGGATGAGCCGTTTCCAACTCACTTGTGTTGCTCCCCCTCCGTTCAAGAACAGAAGCGTTTGTCCCTGTCCTGTCTCGCTGACCGCGAGTTGTACCTCTCCGTTTGATATCTTGTAGTGTTTTTCCTTTATGCTCATGATATCGTGTGGACCTTTCTCTTATCCAAAGAGACCTTGGAAGAGCGCCTGTAATCCAAAGTCAAACTCCTGATCAGCATTCCACTGGACAATCTCGGGCAACAGCGTGTGGAGCCTGGGATATTGTTCTGCCGGAAAGCGTTGCCAGACCATAGGACCATTTGGCCCTGGCTCCAGACCCTCGACCGCTTGCGTTCCTGTGCCGATCAATGTGTGTCCAACAATAAAACCAACCAGGCACTGGAGCGCATAGATAGACTGAACGCCGGTGATCTGTGCCTGATGAAATGTTTCAAGAAGACGGTCTAACATCACGAGAGAGGCTGATGTGCGCAGCGGACTAGTTGCGACGAGCGGAAGCACGCGTGGATGAGCGCGAAGAACGTCCCGAAAGGCGTGAGCAATTGTCCATAATTCCTCACGTGGCGTGGCATTAGGATGCACAGGTAATGGAGCCTGAACAATGAGCAGTTCGATCACCCCATCAAAGACGGCTCGCTTACTCTCAACATGATTGTAGAGTGACATCGCCTCAACCCCGAGCGATGCTCCAAGCTTGCGCATACTAAAGCCTTCCAGGCCCTCTTGATCAATCAAGCGCAGGGCTGCTTCCAACACTCGTTGTCGTGTAAGTGGCTCACCAGATTTCGCCATGATCTTCCTTCTCTGCTCTATACTTACATTGTAAGCTTACAATGTAAGTATAGAGCAGAGAAGGAAGAATGTCAAGAGATCCTTTTCGGGGTCTATTGATGAGACGTAATTCGTTGCGCAACCCATGGGTCAGTGAAGCGATGCAAGACCATATATTTGGTCCCGGCCCTGTACTCGGGCGATAAATCGCCTTCGGACGCGGTAAACCGGGTCCCTACCGAGCTTGAAAGCCTCTGGATACCTCTCCGCGCTCGGAAACGTGTCCGGACAAAATTTCCCAGCAGAGTCATTTATGGCGGGCTGATTTGTCTCATGGGGTCGAGACGCTCCCTCAACGCGTCAATGCCTCCTTCTCATCCCGCAAAAAATGCAGAAAGAGCGCGTTGATGAGCAGACATTGATGCGTCACGGAGGTGCTGGTTGCTCCAAGATGATGAATCGCCGCGCCGTGAACGTGGCGGCTATGGGAGTGACACCGCAAAATTTTTGACGCTCACCCTTGCGGGCAGAGTCCCTTGCAATCCCGCTTCTCGTATGCTATCATCGTCCGCACGCTCAACGAGGAAAGGAAGGCTTGTAATGAATTTAGATACATCATCGTCAATCTGGCAGGGCAAGCGGGTGCGATTGCGTAGCCATGAGCCTGGCGATTGGGAAAACTACTGGATCTGGGATCAGGATAGTGAGTCAGAGAGAAAAGATGGTAATCTTTCTTTTCCACGGTCGCAAGAACGGATGAAACACTGGACGCAAGAAGAAGCAGTGAGGAAGCCAGAGGGCAACAACTGGAATTTTCTTATTGAGAACAACGAAGGCAAGGTGGTTGGTAGAATTGGCTCTCATCATTGCGATCCACATGCAGGGCATTTCGCGTATGGGCTTGCCATCTCGAAAGAATATCGACGGAAAGGGTATGCCAGCGAGGCCGTTTTGCTCCTGTTGCGCTATTTCTTTCAAGAATTGCGTTATCAGAAGGTCACTATTCAGGTAGCCAGCTTCAACCAAGATTCGATAGGTCTGCATGAACGTCTTGGTTTCCAATGGGAGGGACGCATTCGCAGGGCTGGTTTTACCAAAGGTCAATACTTTGATGTACTCAGTTATGGGCTAACAGTAGAGGAATTTGAGGAGAAGCATGCTCACAAGTTCTCCTAAAGTAGTGTGCAGATGCATTGAGCTTTGCGGAGGCACGACGCAACTAAAGTACGCGTCTACATATCTAGGGCAAGATGCCCCATATCTAGATATGTAGACGCGTACTTTAGTTGCGTTGGTCAGAGCACGAGATCAACCTTTCTGCATGCCGCTGTAGCAGGTCTTTCTCTCAGCTAAAAAGCGACGGGCAGGGAGGCCACACTCCGTGAGACCAGAGCGTAGTGCCAAGTGACGCTCTCACGGGGGACGCTGAACCGCAGGTTGGGCATGCGCTTGAGCAGGGTGGTAAAGGCAATATCTCCTTCTATACGGGCCAGCGGTGCCCCCAAACAGGTATGGATGCCCTGTCCAAAGGCGAGATGCCGACTGATCGTGCGCGCAATGTCCAGCTCGTCTGGCTGCGTAAACTGGCTCTCATCGTGATTCGCCGAACCCAAGAAGGAAATGATGAGATCGCCTTTCTTGATCTGCTGCCCGCCTAGCTCAATATCTTCGGTGGCAAAGCGCGGTCCTGCGATGTTAGCTGGCCCGCTGAAGCGCAGCAGTTCTTCGACCGCCGCAGGAACCAGGCTGAGGTCGGTTTTGAGCTTCTCAAGCTGATCGGGATGATCTAGCAACATCAAGGTGCCTGTGCCGATCAGGTTCGAGGTCGTCTCATGGCCGGCAAAGATCAGCAGCGTAAGCATCGAGATCATTTCCGTTTCGCTGAGCCGATCCCCTTCCTCTTCGATGGCGATCAAATGGCTGATCAAGTCATCTGCTGGTTGCAGGCGTTTGTCGGTCACCAGGCGCGTGACGTATTCCCCAAATGCGCGCATGTGAGCCGTAGCTTCCGGATCGCGCTTTCCAAAACCCAAACCTCGCGCCAGCGCCTCCGACCAGACACGGATCTGGGCCCGGTCGGCGTGAGGAACTCCGAGCATCTCAGAAATAACATTGATAGGCAAGGGATAGGCGTAGTCCCTGATGAGATCCATCTGACCCTGATCTTGCACGCGATCGAGCAATTCGTCGGCTATCTCCTGCACGCGGGGACGTAAGCTTTCTATATATCTGGGCGTGAAGGCTTTGGACACCAGCAGGCGTAAGCGTCGATGATCTGGCTCATCGACCGAGAGCATCGTTTTAGAGGTGAAGAAGGTAGGCGTGTCGGAGGTCTCGGGGGCGCTGCGGCTAAAAGGACTGTTAACCCCGATGGAGCTGGGGTCCACGGTAAAGTGCGCATGATCTTTGAGGACCTGTACCACCTCTTCCATGCGCGTGATCGCCCATGCCGAGCTATCCGTCCCCCCGAAGGGGTGTGGTATAGGTACAACGGCGCCCATTGACCGCAGCAGCTCGAACAACGCAAAGGGGTTCTCAACCAGTGCAGTGCTATCACCGCTAAACGGATTGAACGCCGCTTTCCCTGGTGTGGTCTGATCCGGAATATTCATAACGATCTTCCTTTCGTTCGTACGCTTCTTTCTCAACGCCTCCTGCCATGCAGCAACACGAACAGAGATGTGTGTTTCTGCATGGCGGGAAGGGTCCGTGAGACTTACCAGGTTACGGGCAGATGCTCAGGGCCAAATGTCAGCGCCTCATCCGCACGCCAGGGAACCTCCGAGGGCGCAACGGCCAGGCGGACGCTTGGAAGCCGGGTGAGTAACGTTTGCCAGAGAATCTGCAATTCCATGCGGGCGATCTGCTGTCCCAGGCAAGCGTGAATGCCGCGCCCAAAGCTCAGAATGGGCTGCAGGTCTCGATCAAAACGAATCTCGCGGGCGTCGGGAAACACGGATGAATCGTAGTTGGCCGCATGCGTTGCAAGGAAGACCACTTCCCCGGCAGGGATCGTGGTCTCACCCAGTTGGACGGGCTCGCGGGTGATGCGTGGCCTGCCATGTCCGATCGGAGTGATACGCAAGATCTCTTCGATCGCCCTGGCCAACTGATCGGGCTGCTCAAGGTGGGCCCGTAACTGTGCCACCAGTTCAGGTTGTTGCAGGAGAATGAAAGCCGAATTCGTGAAGGTCGTGCTGACCGTTTCAAAGCCAGCCCCAATCACTGCCATGGCAAAACCATACATTTCGGTCTCCGTCATCACCTCGTCCCCTTTCTCTCGGGCCCGGACCAGCAGACCAAGGATGTTGTCTCGCGGATTCGTTTGCGCCTCTTGAATAATGGGCGTGAGATAGTGCATCAGTTTCATGCCCTGCGCCTGTTTTTCTTGTGCGCTTGCCGTCGTCGAAACCAGCATCCGTGCGGATTCGCGGTAGAGGTGTTCCTCTTCCCGAGGAATCCCCAGCATTTCACACAGCACCGTCATCGGAACCTGGATCGCATAGTCCTCAAACAGATCCGCAGGTGGGCCTTTACGCTCCATAGCATCCACCAGCGCATGAGTGACCTCGGCCACCCGTGAACGCAGCTTGTTGGCCGCCGGAACCGTAAAGGCCGGGCCGATCACGCGGCGCAGCTTGTTATGACGCGCATCGGAGACGGCAAAAATCGATGCTGCCGCTGAATCCTCCACCCCGGTGACGTGGCCTGCTTCCAGCCGGGGAACATCTCCATCTGAAGCTCGGATCGCGCCACATTTCGGATCGGCGAAGGCCTGCGCAATTTCCTCGTAACGGGTGGGCATAAACGCATCGCCCCCATAGGGCATATGAACCCGGGCGACTGGGCACTTTTGCCGCTGCCGATCATACTCCTCGGAAAGTTGTAGGCTATGATCGGCAAATGGAAACGGATATGTGGGAAGCTCTTCTTGACTGGCTTCACTGGTGGGGGTCAATTGCTCTTTGCTCATCTGGTTCTTCCAATCTATACTTACTAGCAGCCGCAGACAGCTCGCAGGTTGACGTTTTCGGGTGTTCTCAACAAGAAAAGAAAGCGTGCGAGAACAAGCGTGTTCCGCTCATCCGGCACTACATATCCTCATCGTTTGTGGTCAGGGTGAGTTCGGAGAGGTCCTCTTCCTCCTCCACGACAAAGACCTGGGAAGGGCATGCCGCGACCGCCTGCTGCACCTTCTTCAGTTGGTCCAGGGAAGGATGTTCCTGGAGCAGCTCTACGACACCATCACTATCGCGCTGGGTAAAGACCTGGCTCGCGGCCAGGACACAGGCTCCACTGGCAATACATCGATTGGTCAATGCTGTTACTTTCATCTTTGTATTTCCTTTTTACATGGTTGTTTGTCTTGAGACGCTAGTACTCTGTTCAATTTCGTTTGAAAGGGATTCATACCGCCTGCGGCGGTAGGGGAATGGGACACAGAGGGGCTGACGCCCCTCTGTGTCCCCACTTTTCCTTACACTAGAGAACGCCAGAAGCCTTGGTTTCCTGGGACGGCGTATATGCTGCCAACAACCGTTGTCGATAGGACAGGAGTTGCTTCGGGCTATTCCAGCCCAGAACCGCGACGAGGCGTTCACCTTCTTCATAATAGGCCGCGACAAAACGATCCTCGTGTAGCGCCTCTTCAACTATCCGCAGTTCTGCCCCACGGGAGGCGATTCCATACATCTGGATCTTCACGTCAAATTGATCACTCCAGAAGAAAGGCACAGGCGCGAAAGGCTGTCGCTCGCCAAGGATGTTTCTCGCGACGGCCTGGCCCTGTTCAGTGGCATTCATCCGATGTTCCAGGCGCACCTGCCGCTTGACATGCGGATGATACCAGTTGGCCACATCTCCGGCGGCATAAATGTCTGGAGCAGCTTGACAGAAGGCGTCGCACACAATGCCGTTCTGCAACGTCAGGCCGCTTCCCTCAAGCCAGCTCACATTGGGCTGTGCCCCGACCGCGACCAACACTACGTCCGCTGGCAGCGTCGAACCATCCTCCAACACAACCTCTCTGACTGCGCCTCCATGCCCTTGCACCTGGTCGCCGATCAGGCGACGCACCCCAATACCATTATGCAAACGCACCCCATGGGCTGTTTGTAAGTGCATCACCCGCTCACCAATTGCTCTCCCGAGAGGTCCCTCCAGGCAGACCGGCAATGGCTCGACCACATCGACCACCAGGCCCAATTGGTGTGCCGTCGCCGCAGCTTCTAATCCCAGAAAGCCGCCACCAACAACAACGAGACGCGTCCCTGCTGCAAGCGCCTGGCGCAAGGCGAGCGTCTGCTCCAGGGTCCTCAGGACAAAGACTCCTTGCAGATCATGCCCTGAAGAGAGGAAACGTGGCGTCAGACCCGTTGCGATGACCGCTGCATCAAACTCCAGGCGCTGACCATCAGAGAGGGCAACGCAGTGCCCTGCGACATCCAGATGGGTTGCCTCAACGCCATGAAACCAATCAAGCGCCAGTTTCTCCAGCGCGACTGGTGAACGTAAATGCACCTTCTCAGGTGCCCAGGTGCCAGCAAGCACCTGTTTGGATAAAGGGGGACGATCATACGGAAGAGTGTGCTCGGCATGCACCATCATGATCGTTCCCTGAAATCCAAGCCGCCGTAACGTTTCTGCGGTGGTGAGCCCGGCGGCGCCCGCACCGATAATCACGATCCTGTTGAGATTCCTCATTTCCTGTTTCCTTTGCTATTGCGCTTCTTTCACAGAAAGATTTCCTTCAGTGGAAAGAACAGCAAACGGGCTGCGATCAAGAAATGGGGAGGTCAGGCGGCGAACCAGCCGCCATCAACGGGGAGAATTGCGCCATTGATAAAACTGGCATCTTTGGATGCCAGAAAGGCAATAGCGGCGGCGAGCTCTTCAGGGGTAGAAACCCGCGAGGGAGAGCTGGCCTTGAGAAACGGCATCACTCTGCCAAGACCGGCTTCACTTGGGACACCATTTCCGATACCGATGGCGGTCGCCACGGCACCAGGACAAACTGCATTGCAGCGAACACCGCGTTCTCCATAGTGGAAAGCAATACTCCTGGTCAGTCCCACCACTCCGTGCTTGGCAACGGTGTAGGAGGTGCCAGCAGCTCCGCCACGTAAGCCTGCTTCCGAGGCGGTATTGACGATACTACCTCCACCCTGTTCGAGAAATAGAGGGATCGCTCGCCGGCAGGCCAGAAAGGGACCATTCAGGTTGACGGCCAGAACCCGCTCCCATAGGTCCAGAGAGACCTCGGCAGCAGGGGTCATGAGATCCATGATCCCGGCATTATTGCAGAGGATATCGAGCCGCCCAAAGGTGGACGTGGCGGTGTTCAGCATGGCTTCCACGTCACTCTCTGACGCCACATTGGCGGTACATCCGGTAATCGTTGCTCCCTGGTCCCGCAGTTCCGTGACCAGGGCTTGCAATGGTGCTTCCACAATATCAACCGCGACCACGGCTGCTCCCTCAGTCACCAGGCGCTGGACAAGCGCGCGACCAATGCCAGAAGCGGCACCAGTCACCAGGGCGACCTGTTGCTCAAAACGCATACCTTCTTGCTCCTTATCTGAACATACTACTTATCCGAACACCCTGAGCGCGCTTGTCCCCGAATGGGGGGAGCGCTAGTCACGCCAGTGACGTTGGGGTTCGGAATAAGATCATAGCTTCAGGGGTGAGAAAACCGCTGAGGCACATCCCTCAAAAATCGTCATCTCAAGGCACCGACACAACATGTATACTGCCTCCAGTTGTCACCTGTGTCCTTTTGAATTATAATGTCACTCAATGACAAAAGTCAATAGGAGAAAAAAAGGAGGTGAATGTCATGGTATCTTCACCACGCGACGAATCGCAGCCAATGAGTTTGCGAGAACGCAAGAAACGTCTGGCTCAAGCCACCATTGAGGAGGCAGCGCTCCGACTTTTTCAGCAAAAGGGCTACGAGCGCACCTCCATCCAGGACATTGCTGATGTGGTGATGATGTCACCACGCACCTTTTTTCGCTATTTTGCCTCCAAAGAAGACGTGCTCTTGGAGCCCATGCGCGCGATTCAGAGCGAAGGCCTCCGCTTTCTGCAGCACACTGCGCCAACGGAATCACCCCACGCAGCCCTGCGAGCGACCTTTGAGTACCTGGCACTCCTCCATCAGCAGCAGCGGGCCAGTTTTCTGACTCTCTATCACGTGGTTATGCAGATCCCCTCGCTCGCGTCCATCTATATCTATGCTCTGCTGAAAACAGAGCCAGCCCTCTGTGAAGCGCTGTACTCCCGGCTGGAAGCGGCTACAAACCGCCAGGAGATCCACTTCCTGGTAGCCATCTACATGGCAGCGCTGCGTGTGGCTCTTGAGGAATGGCTGGAGCAAGAAGCGCAGGGAGATCTGATTTCCTTGCTTCGTGGGTACCTGGACGACTTCTCGTCGCTTTCCCACCATGCCTAGAACGTCGGCCAGGTAGTCGAGAGAAAAATTGATGGGTAAAGAAAAACAGGGCTGGCTCGCTTTGCCATCCGGGGCTTGACATCTGCTAGACCGGTCGGTACAATAAAAGGAGCAGCTAGACCAGTCGGTACAGGAGGATCTCTTGGAGACAGAAGGAACACGGGCACGCATCATTGCTACTACTGTTGAACTGATGGAGGCACAGGGCTATCATGCGACAGGCTTGAATCAAATCCTCCATCAGAGCGGTACGCCAAAAGGCTCGCTCTATCATCACTTTCCTGGGGGAAAAGAAGAGTTGGCGGCAGAAGCGGTTTCGGCAGCCGGGCAAGCTCTTACTCACGAGCTCGATGCCATCATTGGGGAAGGCACGGATTTGGGTATGGCGCTCTCTCTTCTCACCTCCTTCTTTCGCGAACGCCTCCAGACATCTAATTTTCAAAAAGGCTGTCCACTGGCTACCGTCACATTAGAGATGGCGGCCACCAGCGATCCTATGCAGCATGCTTGTCGTGCCGTCTACCATGACTGGCAGGTACGTCTCGAACGCTTGCTGATTGCCTCGGGCTGCGAACCAGCGCGGGCTTCTGCAAGAGCGCTCTTTGTGCTCTCCGTAATTGAAGGGGCGCTCTTACTCTGTCAAGCCGAGCGCAGCACACACCCCTTAGAACAGGCGGTGGAAGAGCTTCGGCTTCTTTTCGAAGGAGATACAAAAGCATCATGAACCCATCCAACTATTCACTACGACAGAAGGATTCAGTCACCGCTTCCACAACAGAGTTTGAGATGAAAATGATCGCTCATCATGTCCGGCAGTTGAGCAACCGTTTCCCAGCCAACCTCTTCAATGTCTATCTCGTTGAGGATGTGCTCATTGACGCAGCCACACGCTGGGATGCTTCCAGTCTGCTCAAACAACTGGCAAACATCCCCCTTTCACAGGTGGCACTGACCCATTGCCACCCCGATCATCAGGGAGCCGTCAAGCAGATCTGCGCAACCAGAGACATCCCCCTTGCCTGTCCTGAAGCGGACATCGCGAGCATGGAGGGACGTACCCCTATGCTCCCAAGGACTGCCGCCATAAAAATAATGCAACTGGGGTTCGCCGGGCCAGCGTATTCCGTCCAACGGAGCTTACATGATGGTGACGAAATAGCTGGATTTCGCGTTATCCATACGCCCGGACATACCCCTGGTCATGTGATGTACTTTCGCGAGTCCGACCGGGTAGCGATTGTAGGAGATGTGTTGCGCAATAACCATCCTATCACGGGCAAAATTGGCCTGTATGAGCCGCCAGCCGTCTTTACGCTGGATCGTGAAGAGAACCGCCGCTCCATTCGTAAGCTGGCGCAATTACGCCCAGCTCTCGTCTGCTTCGGTCATGGGCCTGTACTCTACGATATGGAGCAACTTGATCGATTTGTCACCCGGCTCCCGTCCTAACCTGCTATTCTTGCTATCTCATTCGCCAGAACTGGAACCAGCCGAACGCTTGCTGCCCCTCTCAAATAAACTGCTCGCCAATCGGGGCTTGACTTCGCTTGACGAGCAGGAACAGCTCCAGGCCGAGCGCTGTTGTTGGTTATAAGCTCATCCTGAAGCAATACAGGGTCGAACCTCCTTCCATTGGTGGCCTTCTTTGGATACTACCTAAACGGTTTTGATATCAATCGGCATGTCGCCGCCAGGTGAGAAGACGGAAGCCGCTTAGTCCTCTGCGACTGCTTCCAAGTTGATCTCGATCCTGACATCTTCGCCAACCATAATCCTGCCAGTCTCCAACGCTAAATTCCAGGTGAGACCAAAATCCTTACGGTTGATGGTCGTGACGACTGTGAGGCCTGCACGCCGGTCCCCAAAGGGATTGTGTTCTTTGGGAATCTGTCCGCCATACTCGGCGTCAAACGCCACTTCTTTCGTCACCCCATGCAGCGTGAGATCTCCCAGGATAGAGTAACGGCGATCGCCCCTGGACTCAACTTGTTTGCTCTTGAATGTGAGGAGTGGATACTGCTCAGTATCAAAGAAATCAGGTGAACGTAGGTGTGCATCACGCTTCTCGTCACGTGTGTCGATGCTGGCAGTTTCAGCCTCGGCCTCTACCCAGGACTTCTCTGGATGGATTTCATCGATTTCGAGTGTCGCTCGAAATACATTGAAGCTTCCGCTAACTTTGCTGAACATCATGTGCCTGACCGAAAATGTGACTTCTGAGTGAGTAGTATCGAGTGTCCAGACCATATTTGGCATTTATCCTTTCTCAACAGGGATCTGTGCTTCGGTAACATAAAACTGATTCTCGCCTTTGGCAAAATACACCTCACGGCACGGCTGCGAAAGTGAGATGGTATAGCCGTTTTGCTCCATCCATCTTCCAAGATCAAGAAGCGCTGTACACGTCCCATGCGGCTGACATTCATGCATGAGACTTGCGACCAGTGGAAGAGCTGGTAACGTGCGAATAGTTAGATGCGCATCCGCCGATACTTGCTCTGGAAGAGGACAGGCGACCTCCACATCAAAGGTGTCGTCCTGATCATCCCGACATGCTCCGGTATCCTGCCACAACACCATATGGGGAAGCGTCGCTGGTTCGGAGAGACCAGAACGTGACAAGGAACGATTCAATTCCTCAAAGAAGAAAGGCAAGTGGGAAGAGGACAGGTTCGCACACGTTGGTAATGAAGCCACTCGCAGTGCTTTGATGCTTTTGAGCGCCACATCGTGTCCAGTCTGGGTCTCTCCCTCGCGCTCAATCAGATGCAGGCGCGCCTCAATACGAGCAAGGCGTGTGGATTCTTGCTCGATCAAGGCATGAATTTCAGCCTGTTTGAGCCGGAGCATTCCACGAACCTCCGCGAGTGGAATCTGTACATCAAGTGCCTGCGCAATCTGCTCTAATGTTAACCCCAGATCCTTGTAGGCAAGGATACGATTGAGCCGGAATAACTGTTCGGTCGTGTAGTAGCGATAGCCGTTAAAAGGATCAATAGAGGCTGGTTTCAACAGACCAATCTGATCATAGTAACGCAGGGTTTTCATCGAAACCTGACTGAGCCTGGAAAACTCGCTAATCTTGAACACTGCTTCTCCCTCCATGTCTGTGCCGATCTCTTCGTTACAATCATACACTTTCCCCTTAACTGGAAAGTCAAGAGGGAAATGCTGTTCTCAACACACCTCAGAAGAGATTGCTCAAGAATCTCACCTGGAACAAGCATAAATACTAAACCTGGGTAAGGTTGTGCTGGCCTGAGGCCAGCACAACCTTACCCAGGTTTATAACGTTTAAAACAGGCTGATGCCAAAGAGGCCCAGCACCTGGACAATGAGATAGGCAATGCTCAGCAGGCTAACGGTAATCGTCAGGCCATAGGCCAGGATATTGAAGAACCAGCCATTAGTGTGCCTCCCCATCAGGCGCTTATCGTTAACCAGGCGCAAGATCGAGAAGAGGATGATCGGCAGCAGCATGCCGTTGAGCAGGTAGAGGTTAAGCAGGATCTGCACCACGGGCAAATTGGGAAGCATCGCGATTACGACGCTGATGAAAATCAAAGCTGTAAAGAGTCCCCAGAACACAGGCGCCTCGCGCCAGCGCTTGCTGACCCCATTTTCCAGGCCCAGCGCCTCCGTAATAGAGTAGCAGGTGGAGAGCGGAATCACGCCTGCCGCGAGGAAGGAGGCGCCCAGCAGACCCAGGGCGAAGATATTGGTCGCGAAGTTGCCCAGAAAGGGTGCCAGCGCGGTGGCGGCCTGGGCGGCATCCATAAGAATGATGCCCTTACCCTTGCTATTGACAAAGAGGGTCGCGGCAGTGGCGATAATGATCACGGAGGCAACGACATTGGAGAAGATGGCAGAACTGTAAACATCGACGCGCTCATGGTTATACTCACGCATACTGACCTCGCGCTCCACTACCGCGCTCTGGACGTAGATTTGCATATAGGGGCTGATCGTGGTTCCCACCGCGGTCACCAGCATCAAGAGATAGCCGCTATTCAACTGCACCGTGGGGACCAGCGTCCCATGAAGCACCTGTCCCAAATTGGGATGCGCCATAAACGCGGCCACGAAGTAGGCTAGAAAGACCAGGGTCAGGGCTAGAAAGACCTTCTCTACCCGGGCATATGACCCCTTGACGACCAGCAGCCATAGGAGCAGGCCCGCGCAGGGCGCGCTTATCCAGGCCGGGATATGAAAGAGATTGAGCGCAGCGGCGATACCAATAAATTCAGAGACGATCACGCCACTGTTGGCGAGCAGAAAGGCCAGCATAATCAACGCCGTCAGGCGCAGGGGAAAGTTCTCGCGAATGAGGTCCGAGAGGCCCTTGCCGGTGACCGCGCCCATGCGTGTGCACATCTCCTGCACGACAGCCATGCCCAGGGTCAGGACCACCATGACCCAGATCATAGAATAGCCGAACTGAGCACCCATGCTGCTATAAGTATAGATACCGCCCGCGTCATTGCCCGCGCTCGCGGCGACCAGCCCCGGCCCCAGCATGCCCAGGTAGCGCAACCAGCGGAAAGGCCTGCGCATCCGCCCTCGCCTCAGTGTCTTTCTACCTGCTTCCTTTGGCGGAGAAACTGCCACCACCAAATCTTTCTGGATATCCATTGTCTTCACCTCCTGCGCTACTTGCGTACGCGCCTACACGTTTGGGCAACATACAAGCACCTATGCGTCGGAGCAACGCATAAGTACCTATAGAACACATAAGCATAGGGCAACGCGTAGGCAGCACGTAAGTAGCGCTCGCTTACTTGCGGAGGGGTAGAGGCACATTCCTTGAGGACTGTACCACCTCACGCTTCTTACCGGATTATTGGCCACGGCAAGCGCGATAGTGAGGTGATAGCGGGGAAATATCGGGAGGGTGATAGATCGTGGCTACCAGGTCAGATAGGCGTCTGCCATGGAACAGATGATAACCTCCATTGCTTGCGGAGGTTTGCTAGGGTCACTGTCCATACGGACTTTTTTCTCCTCTTCATACTGGCGCGCCCGAGGCACGCGCTATTTGTTTCCATTGGCAAGAGAATGCCTGCATGCATCCTCTGGACACAAAACATTCCAAGCTCATCATAGCTATGCTTCCCACAAAAAGTCAAGAGCCTTTGGACGAATGGGCAATAGTAGCGAAGCTAATAAAAAGGCGATACAGGAAGAAATTCTCCTGTATCGCCTTTTTACTGGCTTCGCTAAGAGGATGAGAGTGCTAGCCCTTCAAGCCAGTGGTGCCGGCAATGCCCTGTACAATCTGTTTCTGGAAACAGAGGAAAACGATCAAGACCGGAATACCGCCCAGGAGAGCAGTAGCCATAATCTGCGCGTAGCGAATGCCAAACGAGGTCTGAACGGTCGCTAACCCCACCGGTAGGGTCATCATATTGTTGTTGGAGATAATGATGAACGGCCAGAGGAAGTTATTCCACGAGATCACAAAGGTAAAGATGGCAACGGCAGCGAGGGCAGGCCTGGCGAGCGGCATCCAGATGCGCCAGTAGATGCTCAGGCGGCTGGCGCCATCGAGGAGAGCCGCCTCCTCGAACTCAGCAGGAATGCCATCGAAGTATTGTTTAAGGATGAAGACCGCCACGGGCGAAGCGATCTGGGGCAGGATAATTCCCCAATAGGTATCGACCAGTCCGAATGACTGCATTTCGGTAAATAGCGGCACAATCAAGATCTGACCCGGGACCATAATACCCGCCAGGATCACCCAGAACACGATGCGATTCCCACGGAAGGGGATGCGCGAGAAGGCAAAGGCCGCCAGGCTCGCCAGGAAGATCGTCAGCAGACTGATCAAGCCAGAGGTCAAGGTGCTATTGAAATACCAGCGCCACATCTGGCTATTTGCCAGCGTACTGGTAAAGGCATCCAGTGTGAAATGTGAAGAGAGCCAGGTAATTGGAATCGTTGTCGTTTCGGTCTCTGGTTTCAGGGAGGTATCAATGGCCCAGAGCAGAGGTAGAATCCAGAGAAGCGCTAAGAGAACGAGGAGTCCAAAAGAGGCCCAGTAGGCAAGCTTATTAGCGCGGCGATAATCATAGGGCTGCCTCGTCGTGCTATTTTCCTTGCTAACCGCTGGTTGTACACTCTGTATGGCCATCAGGCATCCCTCCTTTGACGGTTGAGTAGAGCAAACTGTCCCAACGAGACCAGTAACACCAGAATAAAGAAGACATAGGACATCGCGGAGGCGAGGCCCATGCGAAACGAGGTGAAGCCGTTTTCATAAATGTATTGAATGATCGAGCGGGTGGCAAAGTTGGGACCACCGCCCGTCAGCAGATAGGTCTGCGTAAAGAGCTGTAACGAGGCGATCACCTGCAAGATAATGATCAAGACGGTCGACCTATTGAGGAGCGGAATAGTGATCCAGCGAATACGTGACCAGGAGCCTGCTCCATCGATATTAGCGGCCTCCAGGAGCTCCTGGGGAATCTGTTGCATGCCCGCGAGATAGAGCACAAAGTTAAAGCCGACGGTCCACCAGGTGGTGAGAAGCACGACAGCGATCATCGCTACGTGGGTATCTGTCAGCCATGGAACCTCTTTTAGTCCAAGGGAGGTCAGGGTTCCATTGATCAGGCCGAAGCCGGGTTGGTAGAGCCAGCCCCAGATCAGGGTGACCACCGAAACCGGCAGAATGAAGGGCGCGAAGAAGATGGTACGGAACAACGATTGGGCCGGAATAGCGCGATTCACCAGTAACGCCAGGAGCAAGGCGATAATCACCAGGATCGGTGTGCTGATGACGGTAAAAACAATGGTTGTCCACAGCGAGGACCAGAAGGCCGGATCGCCTATGAGTTCCTGGTAGTTTGCCAGGCCCAGAAAATCGGAGACCCCCTTACCGCCGATGGTCCAGTTAAAGAAGCTCATCCGAAAGCCGAGAATGACCGGCCAGACTAAGAAAACGACATAGATGAGTAGAAATGGAAGCACAAAGCCGAAACCCACCAGGTCGATACGGCGGCGCTGAGCCTTTTTGCTCTCAATCTGCTGCTGGCTCGGCGTTCCTACGCTCACGTCTCTTTGTATTGATACGTCCGACATCGTTTCTCCTCTCATTGACTACAGTGTCAGCGGGATTCCTTCCGCGTGAGATAGCTGTGCGCGTACGGTTAAAATGGCGGCGTAATTTTCAGTAGCTTATTGATTGCGCCCGTAAACTGGTCCAGAGCTTGTTGTGGTGTGAATTGTCCAGCCAGAAGAGACTGGAAGGCCGATCCGGCCTGAGTCTCCAATTCAGAGGCTGAGCCGCTGAACCAGGCAATGGGATCAACGACCGCGTGAGCGGCTGCGTCGGCATAGTTCGACTGTGGTTGGAGCTGTTTATACTCTGTGCTATCGGTGATGGGCAGGTAGGCGGGGATATGGCCTCCCTGAGCCCAGGTCAGGCTGTCTTTCAGCATAAAGGCGATAAATTCTAACGCAGCCTTGCGCTGCGCCGGATCAACCTGTATCTGGTGTGGAAGGATGAACGCGTGTGAGTCAGCCTGGGCGCGATTCAGATCAAAGACTTTAGGGAGAGGTACCATGTTAAACTTCAGATTTTTCTGGGGTAAGAACGTGGAGACCTCCCACTCGCCATTCCAGTGAAAAGCAGCCTTCCCGCTACTAAAGGCCGCAACCGCGCCAGCATAATCTAGCGTGGAGGATGCCACCTTCTCTTTTTGCGTGAGATCGGACATGAATTGGAGCGCCTGGATAGCCTTGGCATTGTCTATCGTTAATTGACGTCCATCCGCTGATAGTACCTCGCCTCCGAGCTGTGAATAGAGCGAATAGAAGACACGCCAGGGAGTAACATCCTGCGTATCAACCGCCAGGCCTAAATAATTGGTGATTTGCCTGGTACGCTTAAAGGCATCCATGACGGCCTCCGCCCCTTCCAGCGGCTTGAGCGTACCATCAGCGTTCAGCAAGCCAGCTTTTGCACAAATATCCACGTTGTAATACATCACAAAGGGATGGGTATCCAGTGGAATCGCGTACAGCTTGCCGTTATACTGCGCCCGCTTCCAGATATCGGGGAGGAAACGATCTTCGGTAATGCCGACCTTTGCTAACTCGTCCAGATCAAAAGGATCGAGCAGATTATTTGCGGCATAGAGTGGTACCCGCGTCATATGCGAGACGCCCACATCGGGAGGACGCCCCCCCGCCGCAGCCATCGCCAGTTTGGTATAGTATGGCGCGCCCCATGAGAGCGTGACCGCCTCCAACTGGACATCTGGACGGGACTTGCGGAAGTTATCTTCCATCTGCTCCATACGCACACCATCACCACCGCCGAACAGGTTCCAAAAGGTGAGACTGGCGCCTGCGCTGCCTGGAGTCGCGCAGGCATTAAGCGCCGCAAGCGCGGCACTCCCTCCGATACCTAGCGCGACCGCGCGCTCCAAAAAGTGGCGACGAGTCATGCCTTGCGCGGGTGTAGGCATTGTCGCACTCGGCAACCGCCCATCCTGCTCTGAGAACATAACTATTTCCCTCCTGAGGTCTTGCACAACGACGTACATGTGATCCTACATCAGACGATGATAAAACGATACTGATGGAATATAAAAAAAGCCCTGGCTTCCATACGCCGTGCAAAATGCTTACACGGCGCTAGAGCACCAGGAGGATAGGCGTTAATGTTAGCCGAGCAATATATGTAACCCATGCAAGAGAGCTAGAATGTGCGTGCGCATCAGGCTGGTGATGGGAAAAAGCAGATACATATCCATAGAAAGGATGGTGAGGAAAGGGTGATTTCACAACAGTGTGTCCTTTCTAGTTTTATCGTCTGCAATTTCTGGTTATATATCAAGCCAGTGAATGAAAACTAGGAAGAGATGCATCAGGATCAACACCTTTGTTAATTTATTTGCAACGTTGCAAACATAACATATAAAATTTATGCTTGTCAATAGTTTGCGCGCACATTTACAGTGATGAGGGAAAATGATGGATGGCAAGCTAAAAGTTGGAGGAAGTACCTAAAGGTTTAGCCTTTCATGGTACTCTCGCGGATGACCAGGTGGCAGGGCACTTCAACGCGCTCAGGCGGCCCATTGCGTGTGCCATGGATACGACCAAGTAGGAAGGCAACCGCTAGGTCACCAATCCTTTCTTTGTCAGGCGCGATAGTCGTAAGCGCAGGGACGGCATAGCGACTATCTTCGATATCATCAAAGCCAACAACGGCGATATCTTCAGGCACGCGATAGCCTGCCTCATACACCACGCGCAAAACGCCTAGTGCCAGGTGATCGTTAAAGCAGAAAATTGCGTCAGGGGGCTCATCCAGCGACAGCAAATAACGCATGGCGCGCGCGCCAGTGCTGCGGCTATACACAGGCAGACCACGAATAATCAGGTGAGGATCGATGGGCAAGCCTGCCTGTGTGAGTGCTTCAGTATAGCCACGCAGGCGTAGGCGAGAGGTTTCGGTCTCATGTGCGTTTGTCTCCTGCATCCCAAGAGCGGCAATGCGTCGCCTACCTGTGGCAATGAGATGCTGGGTTGCCGTACGAGCAGCAGAGACATTATCGTAAGTGACATGATCGTAAGGCACATCATAGATGCGATCACCCAGCAGCACCACGGGGATCGAGCCTACGCGCGGCTGGAGATCTTCTAGTTCCAGGGCCAGAGGACTCAGGATAACCCCATCAATCAAATGAGGAGTTAAGCCCTTGAGCACGGCTCGCTCGTTGTCGCGTTTCCCCTGTGTATGATCGATAAGCACGGTATAAGAGCGTGTCGCGGCTGCGCTAATAATCGCATTGGCGATCTCGGAGAAATAGACATTACTGATGTCAGGAATAGCAAAGGCCAGAAGTTGTGAATGGCCTTTACGTAAGTAGCGGGCGGAGAGGTTTGGCTGATATTGCAGTTCTTCGATGGCTGCCTTGACGCGTTCACGCACTTCAGCAGTGACGTAGGGGTAATCATTGACGACATTTGAGACAGTGCGGATTGAAACCCCAGCTTTGAGGGCAACATCCTTTAATGTGGCAACCAAGGAGCATCCCATTCTTTAATTTCAGCGAATTTCAGTGAGGAACCATGCCGCAAATAGTAGCACCTTAACTGTGCAATTGTCAACAGAAATACATCTTACGATGGCGGGTATCCGTAATCTTTTTGCAAAGACCCCATCACCTTCATAGGCACCCTCCCCACGTGACATAGGCACCCTCCCCACGTGACATAGGCGCCCGATTTATCGCGCGCAAGGCGATTTATCGCAGTGATACAGGGTGGGAACGAACCACACCATCAAGATGTGGCATGCCATGGGATATTGCCCCATCATAGCGAAATACATGCCCTGTCGTATTTATGCGATAAGTCTCCTTGCGCGCGATAAACCGGGCGCCTATAATGAGGAGATCCATGCCTTTGGTCAGGCGATCTTCTTCTTTTGCGCCTGGTCATATGAATATGCAAAAAATTGACGCTCACCCTACTATCGCACAGCTATTGACAAAAGGCAAATGGATAGAGTACGTTATTTGCAACGTTGCAAAGATGATTGCAAAGCAGTAGTGACCGTATAGCGCTAGAAGGAGCTAGTTCTTGGCAAAGATACATGTTGATATGGCTCGCAGCCTTGGTACTGTCGATCGTAAGATCTTTGGAGGTTTCGTTGAGCATTTAGGGCGCTGTATATATGGGGGCATCTATGAGGAAGGCTCTCCATTGAGTGATGAGCAGGGTTTCCGCAAAGATGTCATGGCGGCGGTACGTGGTCTCCAGACTCCCGTCTTACGCTGGCCCGGTGGCAACTTTGTGAGCGGATATCATTGGACTGATGGTATTGGTCCCGTTGAGAAGCGGCCGCGCCAGTTGGAGCTAGCCTGGCATTCGGTGGAGTCTAATCGCTTCGGTACCGATGAATTTATGGAGTACTGCCGGGTACTGGGGGTTGAACCCTATCTGTGCGTCAATATGGGCTCGGGGACGATGGACGAGGCGCGGGCCTGGGTCGAGTACTGTAACGGTACCGGTGATACCTATTGGGCGAACCTGCGGCGACAAAATGGACATGAGGAGCCATACAACGTTAAATACTGGGGCCTGGGGAACGAGATGTATGGCGCCTGGCAGATAGGTCATCTCAGCCCAGAGGATTATGTCAAAAAGGCCATTGAGTTTGCCAAGGTCATGAAATGGACCGACCCGAGTATTCAACTGGTGGGTTGTGGCGAACAGGGATGGAACGCGTGGGATCGCGTTGTGATCGAGGGATTGGCTCCCTGGATAGATTACTATAGCATTCATCTGTATACCGGCAGCGCTAACCACTATAGCAATGTATTTGCGCCTGCACTCGCCGATTTGGCGATTAAGAGCAGCCAGGCTCTCATCGAAACTGCACGTTTCACTCAGAAGATTGAGCATCCTATTTATATCGCATACGATGAATGGAATGTCTGGTATCGCCAGCAGACAGCCGATAGTCGGCTGGAGGAGCGATACACACTCTCCGATGCCCTGGCTATTGGCGTCTATCTCAATACCTTCATTCGACATAGCGATGTGGTCAAGATGGCGAACCTCGCCCAGCTTGTGAACGTGATTGCACCTATTTTTACCAGCCCTGAAGGCCTCTTCTTGCAAACAATTTATCATCCTCTACGCCTGTATGCCGAACAGACGCAGGAGATTGCACTGGATGTGTATGTCGATAGTGAGCAGATGGCCTTGGCCGCTGAGCAGCAGCAATCGCCCTGGGGGCAGCACTTTGCCGATATAGGGCCTTTTCAACTACTGGATGTGACCGCGACACGTGATGAAGCTGGCAAAGTGCTCACCCTGGCTGTAGTCAATCGCGATAGCGAGCGGGCACATGAGACAACAATCAAACTAGCCGAAGAGACCACCATCACTGAGTTCACAGCATATGAGGTGAACGGTCCTGAGGTCGGTAGCCTGAACTCGTTCACGGAACAGACGGTGGTTGCCGCGCAGGAGCGTGTACTGGAGGCTCCTGGGTCCGTGCGAACGCTGAGCTATACCTTTCCAGCGCATTCGTTGACCGTGTTACGCTTGCATCTTGCATAGGTAGATGGCAATTTATGCTTGACTTACTTTAGAAAAGAAGTGAAGCGAAAAAAAGAAGGTTCGAAAGCGGGGTTGACTCCCGCTTTCGAACCTTCTTTCTTGAAGCATCTAGGCTTGAGTACGGCTAGCAGCTTTCTTCTCGCGCTGGGCTTCTTTTTTTTGCTTATTTGATTTGGGTGCAGCTTTCTGCACTTTCTTCTGTTCTTTGTTTGCCATGAAAAGGACTTCCCTTCTTTCTCTAGAGAAAACCATACGCAGTTGCAATGGACATGCCGTCGTTCAATTCTTTCGGAGTCTTATCTTCCTCTATCTAGTCTATCATAGGCTGTATAGAGGAAGTGTTGAGTTTGAGAACCAAAAAGAGAAGCGTTTCCAACCTCAGCATGCTCAGTCAAGGCTTTTTACTCTCAATGGATCATAATTAAGCGCACTCTTTTAAGTATATCAATCAAGGCGTTCATCTCTCCCTATTGTCCTCATCTGATTTTATTTCTGGATCGTGTACTAATTGATAGATGAACATTTACATACATCTATCAGATATTGTTAAGATTTTCCATATCGAGAGGTGAAAAGTATGCACTTGATTCTTGCTGCAGCACTCAACCCTGGCGGTATTATTGCGTGGATCGTTATTGGTCTGGTTGCTGGCTGGCTGGCTGGCGTGGTCATGCCAGGCAAAGGCTATGGCCTTATCGGTGACCTCGTCCTGGGTCTAGTAGGCGCTTTGCTCGGTGGCTTCATTGTTGGCCTGCTGGCACCCGATGCAACCTTTGGTTTCTGGGGGAGCCTGCTCGTTGCTCTGATTGGTGCCTGTATCCTTGTCGCGATCTTGCACGCCGTAACAGGACGAAGAGCGCTCTAAACAATAAGTTGCTTATAAAAAGCAGAGGAGGACCGAAACGAGCTTCGCTCGTTTCGGTCCTCCTCTGCTTTTTATAAGCAACCGAAACTTACCAATATGTGTATTTATTGGGCATTGTGTACAAATATGTGTCGTAAATTTCTTATCTTTCGCCTGTGTCTTCTTGTTGGAAGAGCTCTTATACTGTAGAGACAAGATGGGTTGCTTGCTTTCCTGGCTAACTTTTATAGAGGTATCAGAGGCATATTTCTCGACTCACCTGGCAAACACTTATCTTTTCTGTGAGAAGCGGAGAGCGTTTCAATCGCCAACGATGTCGATGGGTCTCTTCCTCCTCCGCTTGAGGGATGGTCTGTATACGTGCAAACCCGTATACCGGCCATCTCTTTTTTTAGAATACGAAGTGTGATGTGAGGTGCCAGGTTGCCTGCGACAACCTGGCACCTCACATCACACTTCGTATTTATATCGACCAGAGGTTGAGTGGAGACTTTTACAGGGTTGAGACGCGCTGGCCGGTTTCGAAGGAGCGAATGGCCGCGTGGGCCAGTTCCAACGCGCGGCGGCCTGCTTCGGCCGGGACAGGGGGTCTCTGGCCCTGTTTAAAGGCTGGCAGCACGGCCTCCAGGTGTTTGTCGAAGGTACGGTGAAACTCGCGGTCCCTATCGTTAAAATAGCCCGCCTGCCAGACTTCCCCTATCTCGTTACCGGCGGGCTGGAAGGTATAGCGGCGCACTGTATCCTCGATCAAGATGCGCCCTTTGTCACCATTAACTTCGACGAGATGCGTGCCGGGATAGGCATACGATGTGTCATATGATCCTACGAGACTACCCACAGCGCCATTGGCGAAGCGCAGAGCCAGCACAAGCGTACGATACCCACCACCCGTTTTGTCGGTCATCTGGGCCGCTACCGAGGCTATCGGGCCACACAGAAATTCCAGCATGTCAAAACCGTGACACTGGGTCTCTATAAGGTTGGCATGTGGGTGGTCGCTGCTCCCCTCGCCCCCAAAGCGCCAGGTAGCGAAGGAAATATCGCCCAGGCGCCTATCAGCAATGGCCTGGTGAGCCATCTGCACCGGGCGCGCATAGCGATGGTTAAAGTTGATCGCGAAGAAGAGCGAGCGTTTAGCGGCTTCGTTTAGCAAGATGTCCGCTTCGCCCAGGTCAAAGACGAGCGGTTTTTCTACTAGCAGCGGAAAGCCAGCCTGGATGATGCGCAGGGTCGTGGCGAAATGCTCCTGATTGGGGAGGCAAACGCTTACCAGGTCAGGCTGTTCTTGCTTCAGCAGCTTATCCAGGTCATTATAAGCACGCACGCCATAGGCTGCGGCGCGGGCACGGGTTTTCTCCTCGGAGCGCCCAAAGATGGCGCGGAAATCGACGTCGGGCCTCTCGGAGAAGACACGCGCATGCTGAAGTCCCCAGGAACCCGCGCCTACCAGAGCGACTTTTATCCGTTTCTCTGTGCTCATTGCTCGATAACAACCTTTCCGGTTTTCCCACTAAAGAAGAGTTCAAAGGCCTGCTGAATCTCGCTGACAGGAAAGGTATGCGTAATAATCTGGCGTAGGTAGGAGCGATGTTGCTGGAGTAACGCAAGGTTGTGCGTAAGCTCCTGGTAGGCAAAATATTCGCTACCCATGACAGCTCGCTCGGTGGCAATAAGATCGGAGGAGACATGCAGTTGCAGGTCCTCACCATGACCGACACAGACCAGGACGCCTCGCTGTGCCAATACTCCCAGGGCATCTTGACGCGCAACCCGTTTGCCACTGCTATCGACGGCCAGGTCAACGCTTGCGACACCATGCTTGCGGACCCCTTCCGCTAGCGTCGTCTCTTTAAGCTGAATCGGCTTCCCACCTAACTGCTCCGCCAGGGCCAGGCGATATTCGCTTACATCCGAGATCAAGACGGGGAAATCCTCTCCCAGCAAGACTTTCGCCATCGCCAGCACCGCCAGGCCGATAGGGCCAGCTCCAGTGACCACTAATGACTCGATATCAGGATGGACAAGCCGCGCACGCTTAATGGCATGACCACCGGTCCCCATGATGTCGAGTAGTAAGGTAGCATCGGCAAAGGAAAGGTCAGGGTCGATGGGGAAGAAGATGTTTTCGTGGGTAAGTTCATAGGAGCCGTAACCGCCATCTCTGTTAAAACCCATATCGCCGCGTTTATGTAAACACTGGTTAGTAAAGCTCTTATGACAGGAGCGGCAGGAGCCACAGTAATCCATCAGGAAAATAACGCCTGGGGTCCCAAGAAGAGTATGCGTGCCTGGTCCCACCGCAACGACAACACCGCTTGCTTCATGGCCCGGCGTCACAGTGGACCCGGCGTAAAACTGCCCACGGTCCGTACCGCAGATAGCATTGGCCTTAACCTGGATCAGGAGCTCTCCCTCCCCTGGTGTCGGCACACCTTTTTCAACGAAATCAATCTTGCCCTGCCCAACAAAATTTGGGACCCGCACCCTTGCCGGTACAACGCTCTGTGTCATGTCACAACCTTTCGTTATTAACAGGATTTGCGTTTTATAAGTGTCAGTTCAAAGATCTGTGGTTCTGGCAGCTCAAGCGGCTTCACTCCCTGAATGCGTTCGAGCAGGAGGCGGGCACTGGCAGCACCCATCTCGTAGATAGGCTGATGAATCGTGGTGAGAGGTGGATGAACGAGCGAGGCTGTGGGAATATCATCAAAGCCGATAACCGCGACCTCCTCTGGGACAGCGATTTTGTGCTCGGCCAGGTAGTGCAAAGCACCTAAAGCCGAGAGGTCATTCGCCGCGAAGATGCAGGTTAACTTGGGATGGCGCTGTAGGAGCGCTTCAGTTGCACTAATACCCTTATCAAAGCGGAAGTCGGCCTGGGCAATCGGCAATTGTGGATGCCTATCGATGGTATCAATCTCGATATGCTGCCAGTTCATCGCATCCAGATAGGCGCGCAAACGTAAATCTGAGAAGCGTAGCCCTGGTGGTCCCGCCAAAAAGCCAATACGTCTATGCCCACGCTCAAAGGCCCATTGCAGCGCCTCCATCGCTCCCCCATAGTGATCGACTGTGATGTCAGAAGTACCTATTGCCTCGCCATGGTCAATCACGACCAGGGGCAGGCCCACCTCAGAGAGTTTACTCTTCAATACATTGGCATTCGCTGGAGAGAGCAGGATCACGCCATCAACCAGTTGCTGGCGCAGCATCACAACCATGTTGAGTTCATGTTCCATCTGCCACAGGGTATCCAACAACATCATGGTATACCCCTGCCGACGCGCTTCATCTGAGATACCACTCGCGATACCAGGCACAAACGGGTTTGTCAGGTCATGCACGACGACACCAATGATCATGGTACGCTTTTTGGCTAAGGCACGCGCCACCCCATTCGGAGCGTATTGCAGCTTCTTGATCGCGTCCATGACTTTTTCGCGCGTCTCCTGACTTACATATCCTGTATTGTTCAAAACACGCGAGATGGTTCCGACTCCCAGGCCAGTCTCCTTCGCGATATCCCGAATCGTTGCCATACTTTCCCTTCATCTTCAGATGTGGAACCGGTTCCCTATCAATTAGTATAGGGAAAAGAAGCCTCTCCTGTCAAGTTTTCATCGCTTGAGCTTAGTAAGAAAGCAGAGTAGAATAGGGGGAAGACAATCTGTGACCAGACCAGGAGAACAAGCATGTACACATTCGCAATTCCCCCCACCCTTTTTCTCGGACGCGAGCAGGAAATCGCCGAGATTAGCGCGCTGTTGGACAATCCATCCTGCCGTTTATTGACACTCGTCGGCCCGGGTGGGATCGGTAAGACGCGCCTGGCAATGGAAGTTGCCACCCACAAACGCGCTTTGTTCTCCGATGGCGTCTATTTTGTGCCGCTCGCTGCACTGAACCAGGCCGATGAACTGCTCACGGCTATCGCCGAAGCTATGCCGTTTCGTTTTCAGCAGGACCAGCGCAGCCCGCGCGAGCAGTTTTTTGCCTATTTGCGCGAGAAGCAGGCGCAGCGTCTCCTTCTGGTACTGGATAATTTTGAGCAGCTCCTGGACGGCGTGGACCTCATTTCCGACATCCTGGCAGCTACGACCAACTTGCAAATTCTCGTTACCTCTCGCGAGACGCTTAACTTGCAGGAAGAATGGGTCCGGCAGATTGGCGGCCTGACCTATCCCAGGCAAGCAGAGAGCGAACCACTTGAGGAGTATAGCGCGATACAGTTGTTTCTAGACCGGGCGCGGCGCATACGCGGTGACTTCGACCTGACTGAAGACCGCAAGAGCGTGGTGGACATCTGCCGCCTCGTCGAAGGGATGCCGCTGGCTATCGAGCTAGCTGCCGGTTGGCTGAAGACGCTCCAACCTGCCGATATCGCCCAGGAAATCCAACACAACCTAAATTTGCTCGCGACCCGTTCACGCAATCTACCGGAGCGACACAGGAGTATCCGCATTGTCTTTGATCATTCCTGGCAACTCATGACGGAACACGAGCGTGATGTCTTCCAGAGGATATCCATCTTTCGCGGCGGCTTCACACGCGAGGCAGCACAGATTGTGGCCGGAGCCTCCCTTGATACGCTGGCCGGTCTGATTGATCAATCAATGATTCGTTTGAATGCAGCGGGACGCTATAATATCCATGAATTGCTGCGACAGTACGGCGCGGAACAACTGGAGGCCGCAGGCCAGACAGAGGCTATACAGCAAGCGCACATCGATTATTATCTCGGACAACTTCACAGGCTTGAGCGCGACATTAAAGCCCAACAGCAAATCGCCGCGCTCGACACCATCGCAGCAGACTTTGAGAATATGCGTCACGCCTGGCACCTGGCCATACAGCAGAGGCAGTTTGTGGCCCTTTCTCAAGCCGTCGAAAGCCTTCATTTGTTCGCCGATATGCGCGGGCGATATCACGAAATTATGGCACTGCTACGGACAGCAGTCGAGCAGTTCCCATCCTCCCCCTCTCAAGAGCAGCTAGCCATGCGCTGCCGCATCCAGGCGCGACTGGCACGCCTGATCTTGCTGAGTCACCTGCGCATAGATGAAGGTTTACGCGCCCAGATCGACAACTGCCTGGCAACGGCACGTGCGCGACAGGACCAGGCGGAAATTGGCTTCTGCTTACTGGTCTCAGGTATTCATATCGTTTATGAAGTAGAGAATGAAGAAACCTATGCCTATCCCAGAGCTGTGGCGCTCTTTCGGGAATCTGCCACTGTATTTGAGGCACTTGGCAATACTTTTTACCGGGCAGAGGCACTGGCCTGGTTAGCATGTAATACTCTAGAGATCTTTAATAAAGAGCAAATTTCGAGCCAGGAACTCCTCAAGCAAAGCCTCAAGCTGAGGCGCGAGATCGGGGATTCCAATGGCATAGCCTGGATTTCCCTCAACCTGACCGAGGATGCGCTTGCAAAACTAGATTACATCGCCTATGAGCATTATGCGCGTGAGGCCCTCGCGTTGATGCGTGAGATCGGCAGCGTCAAAGGCATCCTGCAAGCGATGTTCAAACTAGCCCTGGTAAACCTCTTGAAGGGTGACCTGGAAGAAGCCTTAACACTCGCAGAGGATATGCGCGATCTGGCTGAGAAAACCAACAGCCAGGATGGTTCAATCTCGGCGGCGGATATCCTGGCCTTTCTGTACTGTGTAATGAATGAAACATATACAGAAACCTCGGCGCTAGTTCCTGCAAGTCAGACGACATCGCAGGAGCCATCTTTCAACAGTCACGGCGATCTGGATATATGCTGGGGGCAAACGATAGTGGACTGCGCGCGGGGCCAATACACATCCGCCAGGCAACGCTATGCCTCTTTATTCTGGGGACGCCATGACGATCCCGGTCCCGCAACCATCTGCCTGGCGCTCGAAGCCGTCGCAGTCGCCAATGAGAGCATGCCAGAAAAAGCGGTTGAACTGCTGGGCCTGGCTTTTCATCAGCCCGCCTGGGCGAACGGCTGGCTTCATCGCTGGCCTCTACTCAAACGCCTGCGTGTCGACCTGAGGCAACAACTGGGCGAGGAGGCGTATCAAGCCGCCTGTGAACACGGTCGCTCCTACGACCTGGAAACGACGATCCAGTCGATCCTGGGCGAAGAAGATGATGCACCCCGCGAGACCGCCAAACAGGCGCTCCTCGAACCGCTGAGCGGGCGTGAAATAGAGGTCCTGGGCTTGATTGCCGAAGGCTTTTCCAATAACGAGATTGCCCGCCGACTGGTGCTCTCGGTAGGCACCGTCAAAGTCCATACCCGCAACATCTACGGCAAGCTGGGCGTAGGCAGCCGCACCCAGGCCCTCGCCCAGGCCACCCGGCTCAACCTCCTCTAAAAGTGGCCCGACGCGTGCTTCAGTAGCGTCGGGCCCCACCAGAACTTCCGCCATAAATACCACCACTGACGCAACCAATTACCACTTTTGGTAGATCTCACTACCACCGCTCATCGCCTATACTTCAAACATCATCAATCAACAAAGTAGTGCTCACAAATAAAGCGGACACCTGATAGGCCAGTTCATATCATTCAGCAAAACAGAAAAGAGTTTAACATATGCAGTTTCAGCCTTATAGCAGCCTCAAAATTGTTCATGATCAGCAGATTCAAGAAGCTCAGGAGCGCCGTCGCCTTGACGCTGAGAGTGCAGCACCAAAGCCAGAACGGCGCCAGGTGTTTAGAAAATTGTTTGCGCGTTTCCAGCGCCAGCCTGATTGCCAGCCAACAGGCTCCTTAGCCCTGGCGAGAAAGCCTCAGTCCTGCTAAGAAAGCGACTTCTCGCCACTACGTGGCTCGCAGATAGAGGGTATGGTGATGAACTGGCATAGCCAGTTCATCACCATACCCTCTATCTTATTATTTCAGGCCAGCCTGGATGGTTGCCAGGGTGGTGATGGGCACGCTGGTGACGAGCAGACCATTGCCGAAGGGGTCACGCAGGGCGAGCGTGTGGGCGTCGCTGCGCTCTACGAGGTAGCTGGTGGTCTGGAGGCGCTCGTAGATACGCTCAAGCTCTGTGTCATTGGGAAGTTGCAGCGTGTAGAAGCGCAGGCCGACGGCGTTGGAAGGAGGGGGTGGCGCGCCCTGGCTCTCCCAGGTGTTGAGGCCGATATGGTGGTGATAGCCGCCAGCGGAGACGAAGAGCGCTCCACGCCAGCTCTGCATGATATCGAAGCCTAGCAGGTCGTGATAAAACTCCTCGGCCTTCTGGATATCGGCGACACGCAGGTGCATATGGCCCAGGCGCGTGCCAGCGGGCAGGCCATTCCAGGGACGGTTCTGGCTCTGAGCCTCGGCCAGGAGCACGTCGACATTGATGGGAGCGTTGGCCATCTGGACCTCGTTCTCCTTCATCGGCCATTCTGAGCGTGGGCGGTCACGGTAGATCTCAATGCTGTTGCCATCGGGATCAGAGAGATAGAAGGCCTCGCTGACAAGGTGATCGGCCATGCCGTCAACGGGGGTACGAGACTGGGCCAGGTGCAGCACGACATAGGCCAGGTCTTCGCGTGAGGGCACCAGGATCGCGAAGTGATAGAGGCCGGTGGTATGGGGTGGTTGTGGCTGAGCCTGCTCTTGCTCTACAAGTGCCAGCAGAGCAGTATCGCCCGCGCCCAATAGCGCCGACTGCGCGCTCTGTTCAAGAATCTGGAAGCCCAGGCTCTGCTGATAGTACTCCAGGGAACGGTCTAGTGACGAGACCGCGATGGTCACCAGGCCGGTGTGGGTCTCCGGTGACAGCGTGAATTTGTTCATCTTTTCTTTCTCTCTTGTCGTTGACTTCTCGCCACTATGTGGCTCAATATGGGGTATGATGTATGTGGCGGGCAGGCTGCGCCTGCCCGCCACATACATCATACCCCATATAAGCTATTGAGGGATGGTTGAGCTGTTTGTTCATGATGAAATATCGTAGGGTCCATGCTGGCATGGACTCCGAGCGCAGCGACCATCCCGACGTCGGGGTGTCGGCCTGCGAGCCTCGGAGTCCATGCCAGCATGGACCCTACAAATGGGGGGCAGAAGGGTTGGCTCTCCTGCCTTGCCGGAGGATGTCTTACAACAGGCCCTCTACGGTTGCGTAGAAGTCTGTCAGGTTGGGTGTGCCCAGGCCAGTGGCGTAGTCCCAACCTTTGGTCGCGGGATAATGCAGGTTATCCCCCTTTGTGATGTCGTAGAAGGGGTGCCCCTTGCTCTGATTCGTGTGCGCTACTTCATAGAAGAGATCGGTACTAAAGACATACATCTTGTGTTTGACGATCAGCTTCTGGTTCAGCAGTGCCATGCCCGCGGCCCAGATCGGCGTGGCCGCGCTAGTACCCATAAAGTTGTACCACTCGCCTTTGTAGAATACGGCCAGGTTCTTGGCAACGGCAGCAATATCGGGCACCTGGCGATGACCATTGGAGTAGCTGTTCTTCAGACCTGTGGCATCGGCATACTTTGGTTGATCGAATTCACTGCTCAGGCCACCACCGCTGCCCCACTGGTTTTCACACTTGCTTTTATCTGAGCCATCCTGCCAGACGACCTCGCTGCTGCGATTGCCCTGCCCATCCACGCTTAATTGCGTTCCACCTACCGCTGTCGCGTAGGGATCGGAGGAGGGATAACCCACACCTAGCTGGTTCCAATCGCCCTCCGCGAAGGCGCCACAATCCATGCTAGCAGCAAAGACAGTCATATGCTCGGCATCGGTCAACAATTGCAGGTTGGTGCTCATGGCATTATAGACTTCTGGAGTCATATTTGCCTCCGCCCCACCCCAACTGATGCTTACCACGCTCGACTTCTTTGAATTTGCATTGTCGTTCGCGATTTTGGCCAGGATGTCATTGAAGACGTTCCAGGAGCCAACTCCCTGCTCGTCAACGCCCTGGTAAACATTGATGTTTGCGTAGGGGGCCAGACCCGCCACCATGTCGATATCGAGGGTCGACTCGCCTATGCCCTTACCGGCTGGTGGCTCCTGACCGACATTGACAACATTAAAGTTGCCTTTATAGCCGACGCAATCGAAATAGCCCTGCGCGTCGCCCTGATCAAAGCTCTCTAGTTCCACCAGGTTGACAGTCATGCCTTTGCCCGAGAAGCCCTCTTTCCAGAAGCTATCATAGCCATAGGCGTGCGCGACCTGCTGGTTATCCAGGGTCTGGTTATCAAGGAAACAATTGTCGGCATGCGCCGCCTGCTTGCTAGCGCTGGTTAAGGGACTGGCCTTCTGGAGGCTCGCGTGCCCGGTTGGCGCCTGGCTGTAGTTATCCAGGCCATTGATTCCAACGATGCGATCCTTCATAAAATCAGGAATCTTGGGGGCCGTCTCCGGCGCGTAGAAGACGCGGCCATTTTTGAGCTTATGCTGCACAAAGCGGGTCTGCAAGAGACGCTCGAGGAGGCTGGCCTTGGCATCGATGGTGAGGTTAGTATGCAGTGTATCCAGGCTCAGGCTCACGCCATCGACGCCAAGATACTGCTTAATCTTTGCATACTGCTCATCAGTAATACCAATTTTATTCGCTTCCTGCTTAAGATCAACACCCGAGTCAGCCTTGTCCTTGAGTGCTTTCAACTTCTTCAATTCATCTTGATTGGCCTTGAAGGTGATTATAACGTGCAGCTTTGTATCGGGTGGCAACGGGCCAATGGTTGGAGAGTTAAGCCCGTCGGACGGAATATGCAAATCATAGTCTACATATTGCACATCGGTTGGGGTTGGGGTAGGGTTCGCTGTCGTCTTGTCGCCGGAACTACATGCTATGAGCAAGACAGCCAGCATACTCAAGACCGAAATCGTGGTAGAGAAACGTTTCCTCGCGCCACTATAACATCCTTGCATAGGTTCATTTGCTCCTTAATTTCATAGTATATATAAAGTGTCACAGATGCTTATGAATCCGCGGCAAGAGGACAGAAGTCCCCTGGACCCGAGGATAAGAGTGCACTGGAGTGCAAAGTATGGGGGGACTTCCACACTTTACACACCATTACATTCTCTACCCGCAGTCATATGTAGCCCTTAAGTGTCTATTGGTTTGTTCACAAAGAAAGTGGGTGTAGGGTTCATGCTTGTTGCATGGCCTCTGCTCACCCGGGGGAGTCCATGCAAGCATGGACCCTACAAACTTGGTAAATTCGCTACTAAGCAGATAAGAGTACATAGACGAAAAGTAGTATAGTTGAGAATATAACAGAAAACATCACCCTTGTTGGTGATTCATTTCACAATTGCGAAAATTTCAGCAGAACGCGGAACCCAACCGTGCCCATCATATGTAAACGCGTGCGCTTACCCCCGAATGGGGGTTAGCAGCTTCGTCCCCAGCGTCGTCCCACCCTAGAGTAAAGGAAGGCGCTGGGCCAGGGCGATGGCATCCAGGCGTCGATTGACACCCAGCTTGCGATAGATACTCGTAACGTGTGTTTTAATTGTGTTGCGCGAGACGATCAGCGTCTCTGCCATTTCCGCGTAGGTCTGCCCGGCCATCAGCAGACGTAACACTCGTTGCTCCTGGGTTGTGAGCGGTTCAAGAAGGACCTGGGAGAGCGGCTTGTCACCTGGTGTGAGCATATGTGTTGGCTCTACCTGAGACGCTTGCTCCATCTTCTTGCGCGCTCTCCGGGCCTTCTCTTCTTTGAAGGACTGGAGCAATAGCGAGATATGTGAGATAGAGAGAGTGGGAAATGCGTTGGCTATATCTTCCATACGAGGCGTATCGTCGAGGAAGCTCTGAAGCACCTGCTCCATGGCTTCTCCGGCATCGAGATATGGGCGAATATACCCCTCTGACTCTGTTAGCATTAGCAAGCGGGCCGCGATCTGCCTGGCCTGAGTGAAGTCGCCAAAGCCATGGAGCGCCGCGACCTGGAGTGCCAGCAGGGGGATAATATCCCATGCTCGCTGGCCCTGTTCCGCGTTTGCCAGGAGGTGCGCCAGGACATGTTGTGCCTCTGCGTATTGTTTCTGGGCAATATAGGCTCGAACCAGCGCCATGTGCTCCCATTCATCGTTGTTTTCTAGCGCTCCTGGTTCAAAGACATACGCGGAGGTCCAGGCCCTGGTGGCCGTAAGATTCCCCTGCGCCAACCAGAGATCCACGCGCGCAGCCGTTACTTTGACGCGATGGATTTCAAGCTTATTGCGCCCCAACAATGCCTCGGACTCCTGAAGCGCCTGTTCCGCCTCCGCCAGGTCTCCCATCGCGATAGAAACCATAACCTGAGAGTAATATCCCAACATGAAGAGGTCTAGATTCTGCCAGGAGCGGGCGTTCTGCAACAAGTGGTGTAGATGTGCTTTTGCCTCCGCCGGGTTATTCCACACCAGGTGCAATTCAATCAGAGTGAGGTGCAGGTAGCCGCGTGTCGTCATCTGCCCCTCCATCTGATCCAGCAACTCAAGGGCATTCGAACACTCCTGGTGAGACAGATGCATATGACCTGTCACCATGTAGGCATTCGCCAGCCACTGCATCATCTTAATCAGCATATAGCTGTCCTGAGCCTGCTGTGCCAATGCCTTCGTTTTGTGCAGAGAGGGCACAAGCGGCGCGAAGTCGCCAAGCAAATGGTGACTCAGGACCATGCTGACTGTTGGTGGTAGTTTCCAGGCCACTTCGTCATCTTTCACCAGTTCTTGCATCTCCTGGCTGAGCGCGTGCAATCGCTCGCCATCGCCTTCTTGATACACATCTCTCATGGCTTGCCACCCGCGCAACAGGCGAATGCGATTGGAGAGCCGAATTCGTTCTCTCTCTGGGAGCAGGTCTTGCTGGTTGCCCTGGAGCATCTGCTCTACAGCGGAAATTGTCTGCTCTACCTGGAGGCGCATTTTCGCGCGGTGGTTATCTGCCATATAGAGCGTATTGCGCAGGAGATGCAGAGCGGAGGAGAGCGCGAGCGCGGCATGCCCCTGTAGCACCGCCTCGGGTAGGTCCATGATCCAGGTATGTAAGGTTTGTGCTTCTCCTCGCAGCCACATCTGGTCAGCGACGCGCTCCATGAGAGACGCGGCATATGTGTAGTCTTCTGCCTGCAAGGCATAGGCAATGGCCTCACGCACATCCCCATGCTGCTCATGCCAGCGAGCCGCGCGTTGCTGGAGCAGCGGTACCATCTCTGGTTGTGTGACCCGTAAACGAGCTAGCAACGCCTCACGAAAGAGAGCATGCACACGATACCAGCGCAGCTCCTCATCTAGAGGCACCAGGAAGAGATTAGCGCGCACACCTGCCTCTAGAAGCTCCCGGCTATTGGCCTGAGCGGTAACAGCCTGGCAGAGAGGGGCCGTCATCTGATTGAGGATGGAGGTATAGAGCAAAAACTCCTGCAAAGCCTGTGGCTGGCCAGCCAGGATTTCCTCCTGTATATAATGCAACAGGTGGCGATGGCCGCCGGAAAAGGTCTGCACAAAGGTAGAAGGGGCCGCATGGTGACGCATAGAAAGCGCCGCCAACTGTAAGCCCGCGACCCAGCCCTCAGTGCGACTCGCCAGCGTCGCTATCGCTGCCTCCTCCAGCGAGAGTGCCATTGTGTGCGTCAAGAAGTCCGCCGCCTCTTCAGTCTGAAAGCGCAGATCCACGTCCCTCAATTCTAAGAGCTGATTGCGAACACGCAGGCGCGCGAGCGGGAATGGTGGGTCGACTCGGCTGGCAATCACAAGATGTACATCTGCTGGCAGGTGCTCAAGCAGGTAGAGGAATGTATCTTGCACGGATTGCTCACCGATCACATGATAGTCATCCAGCACAAGCACTATTGGTTCGGCCAGGGCACTCAACTCATTGAGCAGTGTCATCAGAATGGTGGTAAGTGGAGGAGGTTGCGCTGCACGCAGCATCGCCAGGACCGTCTTGCCCAACCTGGGCAGACTGGTACGCAACGCCGCGAGTATGGAGATCCAGAAGCGCGCTGGATCATTGTCCAGTTCATCGAGCGACAACCAGGCAATAGAGCAGGTAGAGCGTGCCGCCCACGCGGAGAGGAGTGTCGTCTTGCCCCAGCCAGCCGAGGCGGAGATCAGCGTCAGAGGATAGGAGAGAGCAGTATCAAGTTGGTCCAGCAGGCGTTCGCGTGTTACCAGTAGAGCTGGCAAGCGTGGATGAGAGAGCCTGGTCTCTACCAGTTGCAGCATTTGCCCCGTATCAGGCGGTGGCGGGATTGGCGTAGGGGTGGCAGGCACCTGCTCGCTATTGAGAGCTCTGGCTACCTCTTCCAGGCGCGCGAACGTCAGGTTGGCTCTTCGTCCGATATAGCGCTTACGTGTATGATTAGCAACAGTGTGATAGGCATACCAGTACCCTGACCCTCGTGACCGGCCCTCTTTCAGCATGCTCAGGTGGCCATACTGACCTTGAAAGGTGAAAGAAGTATGCGTTGAAAGCCAATCAAGCCAGCGCTTTTCCTCGCCTGGCACTAATAGCTGTGGTGGATTATCAGGCGTATGAAGGATATAGGTGTTGCTCTCGGAGGACCAGGTAAGGGCATGAGTGGGTGATTTTGGCATGAATTCCTTTCACAAAGCATATTTCATCCCCAACTCCCCCAACACAAGCTGAGTATAGCAAAGACGAAGCATGGAAGCAAGCAGTATACGTATGGGCGGGTGGCGCGGGCATTCTGCCCGCGCCACCCGCCCATACGTATACTGCTTGAGTGCACGCAAGCGTGCTACTGGACGATGCGAGGATAGAGCTGCGCGCCGATAATGATCAGGATGGTTGTGACCACAAAGAGGATGCCGAAATCGGCTAGCAGGGCAGGAGCACTAATGCCGTCGCCAATCATGAGCATGCGGACACCATCGACGAGATAGGTCAGCGGATTGATGCGCGCGATAACCTGAAGCCACGAGGGCATAATAGCGATAGGATAAATGGCATTACTGGCGAAGAACATGGGCATGGTAATTACCTGGCCAATGCCCATGACACGATCACGCGTCTTCAGCAGACAGGCGATAATCAGCGAGAGAGTTGAGAAGCAGGCCGCGCCCATCATGACCAGGACCAGGACGCCCAGGATCGCCAGCGGATTAATATACATATGCACGCCTAGCAACAGTGCCAGCAGGTAGATGACTACGGCCTGAGGAAGCGAGCGAATGCCAGTAGAGAGGGCTTTGCCCAGTACAAGCGCGCCACGTGGCGTCGGACTAGCGAGAAACTTATGGATCACACCCAGGTCGCGCTCCCAGATGATGGCGATGCCAGCAAAGATCGAGATGAAGAGCACGCTCTGTGAGAGAATACCGGGAGACATAAACTCCAGGTAACTAATCTTGCCCGTTGGGATAGCGCGAATGCGCGTAAAGACTTCACCAAAGACGAGCAGCCAGAGGGCTGGCTGGACCGCGCGCGTTATCAGGTCAGTGAAATCGTGGCGGATCTTGCGCACTTCCCACTCGGCGATGGTAAAGGTCTTGCGGAAGAAGTTGGACGTGACCGCTACAGGTGAATGTTGAAGCGCGATGGTGGTCGCGGGTTGTTGCGCCAACGATAGCTGTTCACTAGCCAAGTCTTCGGGCCGTGCGTCTTGCTCGTGAAGTTTCACGGTAACTCCCTCCTGATTCCAGGGCATCGCCCGCGTAGTAGACAAACACATCGTTAAGGTCAGGATTCTCGCCATCCACCGTCGCCTTGAGCTCGTCTGGCGTGCCGATAGCGGTGATCTCGCCCCGGTGCATGATGCCGATGCGCGAGCAGAGGCTATCGGCCTCTTCCATCGAATGCGTGGTCAGGAAGATGGTCATATCATTTTCCTGCCGAAGTTGCATCAGATGGTCCCAGATGGCCTGGCGCGCCACGGGATCGAGGCCCACTGTTGGCTCATCCAGGAAGAGCACGCGTGGCTGGTGCAGCAGAGATTGTGCCACCTCCAGCCGGCGAATCATACCACCAGAGTAGTTGCGCACCAGCTGGCCACTGGCATCAGTAAGGCCCACGAAGGAGAGCACCTCTTCAATACGCTCCTTACGCCGAGCGCGAGGAAGGCTATACAACTTCGCGAAGATGAGCAGGTTCTCAAAACCTGTCAGGTTACCATCGGCTGAGAGGGCCTGGGGAACATAGCCGATACTACTGCGTACCGCGTTAGTCTGGTGAATAATATCGAAGCCGTTGACTGTCGCGCCTCCCGCTGTGGGCGAGAGCAAGGTGGTCAGCATCTTAATGGTCGTGCTCTTACCCGCGCCGTTGGGTCCAAGCAGACCAAAGACCTCGCCTTGTTCAACCTCAAAGCTAATGCCCTTGACCGCCTCGTGATCGCCAAAGCGCTTCACCAGTTGTCGGACCTGAATGATTGCTGTCATGCGTATCCTATTCTCCAAATCCCTGGGCTTCCGCGACCTCCAGCAACCGATCTATCAGGTGCTGGAGCTGCTCCTGTTCTTCAGCGCTAAGCTCGCCTAGCAGGCTCATTAGCACCGAACGCCTACGTTTGCGCCCCGCTTCAATAAGGGCCTCCCCCTGCTCCGTAAGCGCGATATGCACTACCCGCTCATCGTCTGTGCGGCGCTGGCGCGTGATAAGCTCAGCCTTCTCCAGGCGCTTACACGCTGTAGTCGCAGAACCTGGACTGATACCCAGTCCATGTGCCAGTTCGCCCAGACTTGCGGGTCCGTGCTTGTCCAGGTAGCGCATCAACCAGTACTGCTGCGGCGTCATTTCGGCGGTACGCAGTGGTCTGATTATACGTGTCAGGGTCAACAGCTCTTCCGCGAGGTGCTCTGTCTCCATATACGTGTGTACTGTATCCTTCCGCATTTGAGTATCAAACGTTTTGATATTCAAATTAATTATACGTAGGTTTAGTTGCTTACGCAAGGGGTCGAGAGAAAGGTTACCTGACAGGGTAAGGCGCATAGAGTCCTCCACCCTAGGCGCCCGATGTATGAACATCATGCGCCTATGGGTTGGCGAGTTGATTTAGGGGGAGAATGAAGTAGAAGGTGGAACCCTGGCCAAGTTCGCTTTTAACGCCGATCTCGCCACCGTGAAGTGAGATGATTGTCTGGCAGATATAGAGCCCCAGGCCCAGGCCCATAGAGCCGCCGGGCCCACCCTGGATACGCCTGCCGGGCACCTGGTAGAAGCGCTCCCAGATGCGTTTCTGCTCCTCCGGAGTAAGGCCGGGGCCTTCGTCATGTACAGCAACCTTGACGTGTTTGGCATTCACTTCGACATTGATTTTAACAGGTTGATCATCGGGCGAATATTTGATGGCGTTTGCCAGGATGTTATCGAGAACCTGGCTGATACGCATAGCATCCACAATAACCGGGATATATGGCTCTGCGGGAAACGTCAGCTCGAAACAGCGTTCAGGATTGGTGATCTGTGCATCCCCTATGACCTGGCGCACAATACAGATGAGATCGAGAGGCAAGGGATTAATGGCCAGTTGCCCCCTGGCGATACGGTTGGCATCTACGATATCGTTGATAATACGACATTCAGCGGTCACCTGCTGTTCGGCGCGCTCCAGATTTTTTTGCAAGCGGTCTGTGATCTCAATAAACTTCTCTGGTTCTTCGGGTGTCAGCAATTTTAAGCGCTTACGCATCATCTGCAAGCTTGTACTGATGCCGGTCAGCGGGGTGCGCAGTTCGTGACTGGCCATGCTCAGAAAGGTATCGCGAAGCTGCTCCTGGGCCTTCTGCTCATCAATATCGTGCGCCACGATATAAATCACGCCTTCATCCAGATTGGGGCGCGCCGACCAGGCGATCCAGCGATAGGTTCCGTCTTTCGTACGGTAACGATTCTCTGATGCTTGTATGACTTCTCCACACTGCAAGCGTTTTATCTCAGTACGTTTGATCTTTATATCATCAGGATGCACATAATCTAGCGAATCGCGCCCAATAACGTCCTCTGGTTTATAGCCAAGCAGTTTCTCAAAGGCAGGGTTCACCTGGATATAGTGACCCTCCATATCAATCACACTGATGATATCCAGTGACATCTCAAAGATGTGGCATAGCTCTTCTTCTTTACGCTTCTGCTCTGTAATATCAAAGGCCTGGTAAGCAATCTGTGTCACCATTCCCTGTTCATCAATAATAGGATTCAAGATATAGCTACTATAACGCTCCTCGCCTTCCACTGTGTGATAGCACGCGCTTCCTCGTATGGGATGCCCTTTCGCGGCTCTGGCAATTTCGCCCTTTATTTGCTCCTGTTCATGGAGAAGTCCATTCCACCAGCCCACCTGCCATAAGGGTACTCCGATCTGCTTCTCTTTGGGGATAGATGTAATAGGCGACCAGGTCTCGATTACATCTATAATCACACCTTCAAGGTCTAAAACAACAAGATAACCTCGTACATGGCGCAAAATGGTATGCAGATAATCTTCTTGCGTTTGCGTCATCACAGCTTGTTTTTGCAGCTTTGGGCGCGGGAACATATATATATACTCCTCCATAGTAGACGATGAGTAAGCATCCCTACTAACTCCTGTCTCCGCGTAAAAAAGGCACAGTTACTTTCATGTTGAATATATCATAGAAATTTGTGTAACACAAACTGATCGATTAAATAATTAGTGTGCATCGCGTCTCTTTACAAATAACGTGACTGAATACGTTTTTTCTATATTGCTCTATTTTGCGCCTGCGTAGCTTAAAAAGCTGATGGAGTAGCAGTGAGCGGGCATCAGCCTGCTCACTGCTACTCCATCAGCTTAGGAATATAAGATGTGCCTCAGTAACCACGTACCATATGCCCTTTAGGGCTGCTAGTAGCGGGCTCTATTTTCCAGTCTTGATTGATTGGACCGGGGTAATAGCGCTGGCTGGCACCCAGGCCTGGCGATGATTATAGTTAATCTCGTACCAGAGGTTGGTAGTGCCATCTTCAACATAGGTATAACCTGAGACAAAGACAGCATTGCTAGGAGCCGTCGCAATGACCGTGGCTCCTGTCTGGGGCTTGCCATAGATGGGAACTGTGCCACTGGGATCGTTCAGCGTCATCGCTGTCCCCTGTCCCTCTACCGCAGCACCAGGAGGTACGGCGAGCCAGGCCAGGTGCGCCGACTGCACGAGGCTGGAGGGCGTGCTATGCGCCTGGTCGGATTCTCCATACCAGATCTCATAGAGTGTATCCCCTGTTCCCGCCGGGTCTTTAACTTTCGCCAGGTAGTAGTAACTGATGTTCGTCTCGACGTTGTTGGTCTCATCCGTTACATCAGTTGGGTCGCCCAGCTGGGGGATGCGCGCCGATTGAGTACTCGGCCCGGTGTAGAGATAGAAAAAGTTAAAGTTGGCGGGCGTCTCTGTCCCATTCTTACCAAGGGGCTTCTTATCCGTTGAAGGCTTGAGCGTAATGATATGTGTATCCTTACTCTTGGCCGTAAACGGGGCGCCCGATTGCTGTTGTACAAGGTTGAGGTAGTAGGTCCAGAGCCAGTAGGGACCCGGATCGACATGGTTGGTGGAGAGGCCTGGAGATGGGACCGTTCCATGCGAAACGATGTGATCATGGTCCAAAGGAATATTGTACTTATTAACCAGGTAGGCAGTCAGCTTGGCCGAAGCGAGATACTGCGCGGCGTTATACCAGAGGAAGCCTGTCGAATCATAACCAATATGCTCGATACCAACGGAATGCTGGTTATACCAGTAGTTACCTACATGATACGCGAAATCCTTGTCATGCAAAAGTTCATATACCGTTCCATCAGTATCTACAATATAATTGATACTGACGCCCGATGTATGAGATTGGAAGACGTTGAGTGCCCCCTGCAGACTTGTTTCGGTATCGTGAATAACCACGTAGTTCACGCTTAGATCGGTAGGACGATTCGCGCTCTCATATGTACAATAGGGATAAACCGCCGGTGGGGGAGTACAATCATAGGCGTTAGGGTCCAAAATACAATCGACAGCGCCTGGATAGTCGACATTGGCATCGACCTGGCAACCCGAAGGTATCGTAGTCGCAGCCTTGACATTCATCGCGGTTGCCTTGTTGACCTTCACACTCTCAGGAGCAAGTGTGACGACCTCTCCAGTTTCATTAGGAGCACTAAAGCCGTTCTGCACAATTTTAAATAGCGCATCTGCATACATCAATGCAGTGGAGTGAGTTGTGGCATGGCTGTATGCCACAAGCGTGCCATACCAGTCACCCAGGTTCCCTGGTAGCGTGTGGCTGGGCGAGAGCTGAATGGCCTCATCGTGCAGCACAGCAGCGCCACCACGAATATTGGTCGCGATATCGCTTTTCAACTGCTGTGGATCTACATGTAGCGCTTTAGCTGCCTGGGTAAGCGTATCGCCGCGCTCGTTTTGAATCAAGTGCATGCATCCATAGCCTCCATCAAGACTAGGATGGCCTCCATGATTACTTAGACGCCCCTCCATATAACAGAGCGCCTTAAGAATCGAGACGGGAACTCCACTCTCCTGAGAAGCTTGCGTAAAAGCCGTGTTCAGACTAGTGGTAGTAGAGACATTGGCTCTGGCTGCTCCCCCACTAAAACCAGTCAGGATCAGGGCACTCAAAAGTGCCATAAGCATAGGGAGGGCGAAGGACACGAGAGATTTTTGGCGTCGCATAGTACAACATACCCCCAATCATGTTTTCAGTAGAACATTAGAAGGAAGGAAAGAAGCCGATCTATCTCTCTATCGGCCTGAGGGTGCATGAGCATTTATAAGATACTGTTCCCCCGAAGAATCTTTATAAACTGCTCAATTACTTGTAAGTATAACATATCAATATGCAAATATGCTTGTCAAAAGAGCAAAGGGTGCTTATGGGCTAGAACATAAATTCCCCTGGCATCTTGAGAAAATCATGAGATATAATTGTGTTTAATCCAGTGCTCTAGTTAAGGGCCGTCCTCTACGAGCAGGGCGGCCATGTGGTGCATCAGGCAAAAAGGCGACTGCCTTTCGGAAACCTGAGTGCGTGGCCCCAAATGGGGACGAAGCACTAGTCACGTGAGTGACGTTGGTTTCCGCATAAGAACTAAGCAGGAAATGAGAGCCTTTATCTTTTCTCTCCCGACTGTGCGAACGTTCCATATCACCTGTACCTCTTACAATGGCGTAGACACAAGCACTGGCGACCATTGGATCGATCCGGTAACACTGGCCTGATATCCACTGGCCACACCACAGCAGAAGGAAGAGACCGTATGCCTTTTAACTTGTTTAACAAGAGCCTACTCACGCTGAAGGATTTCTCGGCAGAGGAAATTCACTACTTGCTCGACCTGTCAGCCGAGTTGAAGGCCGCCAGGGCGGAGGGACGCGAGACGCAACGTTTGCGCGGCAAGAATATCGTACTGATATTCGAGAGAGATTCCACACGTACACGCACCTCATTCGAGGTCGCGGCTTTTGAGCAGGGCGCGCAGGTTACCTATATCGGTCCCAGCGGCTCACACATCGGCTATAAAGAGACAATCCAGGATACCGCACGTGTGCTTGGACGCATGTATAGCGGCATCGAGTATCGTGGCGCCAGCCAGCAGAATATTGAGGCCCTGGCCCGCTACGCTGGCGTCCCGGTCTGGAATGGCATGACCGATGAGGAACATCCCCTCCAGATCCTGGCCGACCTGCTTACGATGCGCGAGCATACATCAAAACCGCTCAGCGAGGTCGCCTTTGCCTTCCTGGGGCACGTTGGTTTCAACATGGGACGCTCGCTCCTGCTGGGCGCGGCCAAACTGGGCATGGATATCCGCCTGGGCGGCCCCAAGGCCTATTGGCCGGATGAAAGGAGCCTGGATTATGTGCGGACTCTGGCTCTGGAGACAGGTGCGCGCATCACGGTAACCGAAGACCTGGAGAGCGCGGTCAAGGGCTGCGACTTTATCCACACTGATGTCTGGCTCTCCATGGGCGAGGACACCAGCCAGTGGGGCGAGCGCATCCAGCAACTCCTCCCCTACCAGGTCAATAGCCGCGCCATGGCCCTGACTGGCAATCCCGACGCCAAATTTATGCACTGCCTCCCCGCCATCGCCAACAAGGAAACAGTGCTGGGTCAGAAGCTCTACAAAGAATATGGGCTGGATGGGGCCGAGGTCGTCGACGAGGTCTTCGAGTCCAAAGCATCCATTGTCTTCAACCAGGCCGAGAACCGCCTGCACACCACCAAGGCCGTCCTCGTGGCAACTCTCAGTAAGTGCTTGTAGATAGACATAAGAGAAAACAACAGTACACCCGGTCGCGTTCTGCGACCGGGTGTACTGTTGTTTTCTCTTATATCTAATCCATGACGGTGACCTGGATGGAGTCGCTGCCGAGCATACGAGCGACCTGGCTATGCAGAACATCGTTATAGTTCATGGTGTTGTTGTGCGGCGTCAGGCGCACCATCCATTCGCCATTACAGACGCAGATCTCGTAGTAGTCGCGACCCGGCTTCTCGCTCAGACAGCGATGGAGGTCCTGCACCTTCATGATGTCGTTGGAGACGGAGATGTCGTCATCGCCACTGATATTGACAGTGAACCAGACCTGGTAGCGCTTGCGGTTCATCTCCTCCTCGGCCTTCTTGAGCGGCTCCACGCTGTCGCAGAGGATGCCGGGCTCGTCGCGGCGCACCTGGACGGTTCCCTTAACGAGCACGATGCTTCCCTCCTGCCACAGCTCTTTAGTCTGCTCATAGGTGCGGGGAAAGATGGTGATGCCCAGGGTGCCATACATGTCCTCAAGCTGCACAACACACATATCATCGCCCTTCTTGGTCGTGATGCGCCGCGCCTCCTTGATCATGCCACCCACGGTGACCTTCTTGGTGTCCAGTTCCTCGGTCACCTGGTCGATGGTGTGCGTCGCTCCACGCTCCACAAAGATATCGCTCAGGTAGGCCAGGGGATGCTTGGCGATATAGACCCCGATCAGCTCGCGCTCCCACTCCAGCAGTTGCTTGCGCGGAATCTCCTGGGCATTGGTCGAGAGACTAAACTCCAGCGAGCCGCCGACCTCCTCCAGATCGCCAAAGAGGCTTACCAGGCCACGCTCCTTGGCTGAACGCTCGCTCTTGCCATACTGGACCGCGCGCTCAACCGAGGCCAACAGGATATGGCGCTGGTTCTCACCTGGCATGAGCGAGTCCATCGCGCCCACCTTGATCAGCGTCTCGATGGCACCTTTACCAACCGCGTGAGCGTCGACGCGGGTACAGAAATCGCCCAGGGATTTGAAGGGGCCGCCCTCCGCACGCGCCCGGATGATGCCGTCGATTGGGCCATCGCCGATGCCCTTGATAGCGAGCAGGCCAAAGCGAATGCCACCGTTCTCGATGGCGAAACCCTTCTGGCTCTTATTCACGTCGGGACCAAGCACCTCGACGCCCATGCGCTTACACTCGGCGATGGCGTTGGCGATCTTCTTGGCGTCCGCGGCCTCAGCGGTCATGGTCGCGGCCATGAACTCGGCGGTATAGTTAGCCTTGAGGTAGGCGGTGTAGAAGGCCACAACGGCGTAGCTCGCGGCGTGGGCCTTGTTAAAGCCGTAACCACCAAAGGGGAGGATCTGCTCGAAGAGCGTCTCCGCGACCTCTTGCTTCACACCATTCTTGACACAGCCCTTCAAGAAGTCGCCCTTGTAGCCCTCCACCTCATGCATGATCTTCTTACTGAGCGCCTTACGGAACTTGTTAACCTTGCCCCAGGAGAAGCCCGCCAGGTTGACGGCAATGAGAAGCACCTGGTCCTGGTATACGATGACACCATACGACTCCTCCAGCCACTGCGAGAGGCGCGGATCGAGATAGGTTACCTTCTTGCGTCCATGTTTGGCGTCAACGAACTCGGGAATACTATCCATCGGACCTGGACGATAGAGCGCGACCATGGCGGTGATATCCTCGATGCAGGTTGGTTTGAGCATCTTGATATACTCGCGCATCTTCGCGCTTTCCAACTGGAAGACGCCGGTGGTCTCGCCTGCCGCCAGGAGTTCATAAGCCTTCTGGCGCTTGCGGTCAAGTTCTGGATCGCCGGTGGGGTCCAGCGGCAACTTCTCCAGGTTAATGTCCTCGCCTCGTGACTCTTTAATAAACTTCACGGCATTATCGAGGATGGTCAGGTTGGAGAGGCCCAGGATATCATATTTGATCAGGCCGATCTCTTCCAGGTGGGCGTGCTCGTACTGGGTCGAGATACGGCCCTCACGCTTCTGGAGCGGCACAAAATTGACCAACGGCTCATTGGCGACCAGCACGCCCGCGGCATGCACGCCCGTCGAGCGCACCGAGCCCTCCAACTTGAGCGCCATATCCAGCAGATCCTTGGCCTCGCCATCGCGCTGGTAGAGGTCGTTCAGATCGCGCACATCGTTGAGGGAGCCTTGCAGCGTAATCTTGGGGCCTGTGGGAATCAGGCGCGAGATCTTATCGCCGAGGTCCTGGCGTCCCATCGAGCGCGCCACGTCCTTTACCGACTGCTTGGCGGCCATACTGTTGAACGTTACCATCTGCGCCACGCACTCGTGCCCATACTTCTCGCCCAGGTAGCGGATAACCTCTTCACGCCGGTCATCGGGGAAGTCCATATCGATATCGGGCATGTCGTCGCGCTCAGGATTGAGGAAGCGCTCGAAGAGCAGCTGGTAACGCAGAGGATCAACGTTGGTGATGCCCAGTGTAAAGGCGACCAGGCTACCAGCCGCCGAACCTCTAGCCAGGCAGCGAATGCCCTGCTCACGCGCCCAGCGCACATAGTCCGCCACGACCAGGAAGTAGGGTACAAAGCCTTTTTGCACTATGATGCTCAACTCATAGTCAAGCTGACGCTTCAACGGCTCGGTCAGCTCGCCAAAGCGATAGCGAATGCCTTCAAGGCACTGAGCATAGAGGAACTCGTCGGGCGTGCTGTACTGGGGTGGAATATCGACTTTGGGCAGTTGCGCCTTGTAGGCTAGGGGATCGACCTCGCACTGCTCCGCCAGGCGCACCGTGTTGAGCAGACCATCATGTAGCTCTGGGAAGAGATCGAGCATCTGCTGCGGGCTACGCAGGAAGTATTCATCGCTATCGAAGGCGAAGCGGTTGGGGTCGCTGAGGGTGCTACCCGTCTGCACACAGAGCAGGACCTCGTGCGCGTGCGCGTCCGTATCCTGGACGTAGTGCAGGTCATTGGTGACGATCATAGGCACGTCCAGCTCTTTGTGCAAGCCATAGAGCATCTTATTTAGCTTGTCCTGGGGAGAGGGCGTGCCGTCCTTCTCGTGGCCATGGTGTTCCTGAATCTCTAGATAGTAGTTCCCTCGCCCCAGCACATCCTGGTACCAGCGAATAATGTTCTTGGCCTCGTCTTCCTTCCCCTCTAGCAACAGTTGGGGAACCTCGCCGCCCAGGCACGAGGAGGTAGCAATGATGCCCTCGGCATATTGAGAGAAGATGTTCTTATCGATCCTGGCGTGGTTGGCGTACATGCCTTCGGTATTGGCAATGGTCATCATCTTCATCAGATTGCGGTAGCCAGTGTTATTCTTCGCCAGTAGGAGCAGATGAGTATAGTCACGCTGACCACGCTTCTTGGCCTTGACGTTCATATCCTCGGTCAGATACGCCTCGACGCCCAGCACAGGACGGATATCATTAGCCTTGCACGCCTTGTAGAACTCCAGAGCGCCATACATCGCACCATGATCGGTGATCGCCAGGTGCTTCATACCCAACTCTTTGGCCTGTTTCACCAGCGTCTTGATGCGGCTAAAACCATCGAGCAGGGAGTACTCGGTATGGACATGCAGATGCGCGAAATCAGTAAAATTTTGCATTAAAAATATCTTCCCGCTAGTATATCAATAGTTATAATCAGTGACAGAGCTTCTCATTATCCGCAATTGCTCGTTGTGATGGTGGTATGTGCCTGCTCGTGGTAAATACCGCGAGCAGGCACATACCACCATCACAACAACAATGATACCTCTTTCAACACGAAGTTATGCCAGGCTTGGGAGAAAAGAGGGACCTTTTGGCCTTCTTAGTATATCAGATCAAATGCCCGCTCTGACGTTTCCTTGAGGGTAGCCTTATCTCAGTGACGAGCGCGTCATCATCGTGATCGAGCCTGAGCGCATCACAAAGATGGGCTAGAAAAAATAGTGAGAGGTGGTATGGCTGGGGATGCCAGCCATACCACCTCTCACTATTTTTGACCTAGTTGGTGGGGCGCCTATTTGGAGAGCGGGAGAGAGAACCAGAAGGTGGAACCGATGCCAGGGGTGCTCTCCAGGCCAACCTCGCCACCATGAAGTTCGACCAGGCATTTGCAAAGGTAGAGGGCCAGGCCCATGCTCAGATCGAGCCGATGCTGTACACTGAGGCCCTGGGAGCGGTAGAAGCGCTCCCATATATGCTTCTGGTCCCTGGATGATAAGCCAGGGCCTCGATCCTGAACCTGTACCTGCACCTCACTCCCCCTCTTGCTCACACATACATCAACCGCGCTCTCCCGCGAGGAATAGGCCAGGGCATTCTCAAGAAAACAATGCAGCACCTCTTTGATGCGGTCCGTATCCACGCAGACCGGGTAGTCGGCCTCCGGATCAGCAAAAAAGACGCGGATAAGACGCTGAGGATAGGCGGGTTGCATCGTTTCTACCACATCATGCACGATATCAGCCAGGTTATAGAGATGTTTATTAAGAGTAAGACTATTGCTCTGTAACAGCGAGTCATCAATTATATAATTGATTATGTGCTTCTGTTGATGCGCACTCTCCAAGGCACTATGGAGAGCACTTTCAACGCGCTCTAACTGCCTCTGGACTCCGGGCTGATTCTGCTGACTTTTCCGTAAGCGCTGTAAGCGATGCTGCGCCAGTTGAATACTTCCAATCAAGGTAGTAAGGGGCGTATTAAGTTCATGGCTGGCCAGGTTGATGAAGTTATTCATACGCTGGTTGGTTTCTGCCAGCACCTTTTCGCTAGCACTGGACTCCATCCATTTTTGGATTGCTAACAGACGTTCGAGAACCAGCACAATTAGGGTTGCGATAGCCTTCACCAGCTCAATATCTCGCTCAGAAAAAGGCTTTTCTTGATCTGTCCGGCCAACGACCAGGTTACCAACCAGATACTCTTTGGCGCAGAGGGGAGCAATAAGCATGGCTTGCTCGCTAAAGTCGTTAGCGTACTCGGGAGGTAAGTGAATTTGGGAGCGCGATAGGATGATAGCTTCCTGGTTATGGAGACGCTCAATAACATCCTGGTTAAAGTAATCACTCAGCCTGTATGTACCAGAGACTGCGCAGCGCTTGTGAAGTTGTTCCTCTGAGAGGCCAGACGCACTAAGTAAAAAGGCATAACCCTCGGGAAAAGTATGAGTATATAACAACACCTGGTCGCATTTCATCTGCTGCTTTACAAGTTCTACCAGGTGTTGACCAATATCTGCCATTTGCGTGAGCGAGATCCACGCTTCCTGTGGTAAAGACAGCGTATTGCAAACAGGCAGGGTAGGAAGCGTCGCGACAAACTCCAGGAGTGCGTGATTGACTTCGACAAGCACTACTTCCTCTAGCCTTGCCTTATTTTCACTGGCTATGTTCGAGGTCGCTTTCTCAGCTTGCTTCTCCTCATGCGGTGGTTTGACCTGGGATATCGGAGAGTCGCTGGTCTCTGACTCTCGTAGTTCCCGCTCCTTCATAGCATACTCTTTATATATTTGCTAGCCTGACAGAGCTTCGTTGAAGGCGCTCGATTTGGCAAAAGTATCCTTCTACATTATTATCTCGCTATCAATCAAGCTAAGCTACACTTATTTATGACTATGTTGATAAATTAACTCAATATTATCTTGACAAAAGGAAGGTCAGCCTTTTACAATACGAATAGCTCCACTTTATCTGAGAGTGCTGCCCTATTTATTCTTTGCGAGGATGGAATTTTGTATGTGGATAAGACAAAACGCAATTACTAGCCCACGTGCCTCAAACCCACTGCCGCTCTTCTGCTGCTCATCTATGCGCCGCCTCTGTTGTTGTCCTCGCTAATACTCCCTTTGATCTTGCCTGAAAGAAACATGTAGACGAGAAAACATTTGGCGTACATTTGTACTATCATGCTGATGGCATGATGGGCTAGAGGCATATGCCTTTTTTTAAGAGGAGGTAAAGCAATGAGCACTACCCTCAACTATGTACAACCAGCACTCTCTAAGTCAAAGAACATTATTAAGAAGAACCGGACCGACCTCTTCGTCCTCAACTTTATGCACACGCGTTTACGCTGCCTGCTAGAGCAACCCATACCCGAGGAAGATGAGAGACAACCCTGGCTGCACACACTTGTAGAGCCAAATAACCGCGCGCACCGGATCGCTATCTATCGACCAGATGTCTTGAAAAGCGCCCCTCAGCTCTCCTTCGTTGGCTTTGTGAGCCAGCGGCGTTCACAACTTCCGCCCTGCCTGGTTGACGAGATCAGCCGCATAGATCAGGAGCTACTGGTAAACGTGGCTAATGTACCGAGCCTGGTGAGCTACTCCTCGTTCGCGCTACGTCCTCGCCTCTGGTATAACCTGGTGCTCTTTCAAGGTTCGGGCCTGGGTACACACCTCAAAGGGATGACCGGGCATACCTATGCGGCATATGAGCTGGCGCCCGCTTACTATGACTGGATTCGCCTGCATCAAGGCACGCTCACGCCTGCTTCACAAGATGCCTTACAACTACACACCAGCCGCTATTATCTCTTCGAAGACATGCAAAAATCGGTGGTGGAACTGGCGACACTGAGCAGGAAGGAGCAGTGAGGGAGATGACTGACCATCAAGAGCTACGAGTCGCGACCTATCTTTCGCCGCTGCTCTATGAGACTTACGCCTATATTACGCGCTATCTCGGCGAGCGCCTGGGCCTGGTCGCCATGCTGCGTACCGGCGAGACCCTGGAAGAGTTGATAACAGGCGAGCACAATATCGCCTTCCTCTGTGGTCTCCTCTACGTACGTCTTAGGGACGAACCGTCCTCGGAGGTCGAGTTACTGACCGCGCCCACGCTCCACGGCGAGCGTTACCAGGGTAGGACCATTTATTTCTCCGATATCGTGGTTCGCCAGGAGAGTCCCTACACCACGTTCACCGATCTCTATGGGTCGAACTGGGCCTATAACGAGTTTTCATCCCACTCGGGCTACAACCTGGTACGCTATAACCTCTACCAGCGCGGACTGGACCCCAGTTTCTTTCGCAGCGCCCTCGCGACTGGCTCACACTTGCAATCGCTCCAGGCGGTGCACGATGGACGCGCCGACGTTACGGCCATCGATTCGCATGTGCTCGACGTTCTGCGCCTGCAACGGCCAGACTATGTGGCACAGTTCCGCATCATCGACGCGTTTGGTCCCTCAGGCGTACCGCCGCTCGTTATCTCAACCCGCCTGGAACCACAACTCAGGCAAGAGATACGCGCGGCATTGCTCTCAATGCACCTGGACCCCGAGGCGGCCCAACACCTGCAAGCTGGTCGCATAGAGCGCTTCATCCCGGTCGCCGACTGCGCATATGACGACATCCGCCACATGTCCGCCATAACCACAAGACAATAGCCATCCAAAATGTAGGGTCTATGCTGGCATGGACTCCGAGGCCCGCAAGCCGATACTCTGCCGCAGGCAGGTCGCTTCGCTCGGAGTCCATGCCAGCATAGACCCTACAAGATGATATGCAAATAGTTTACGGCAGGGTGATGAAGGAGACACCTGAGCCGGGATAGAAGGTCCAGTAGGAGAGCGTGGCGAAGCCACCGCCATTGTTATACCAGTTGTAGTTACTGGTATAAACGGAGCCGTCGGCATTGATACTCTCGACATACGCCACGTGTCCAACACCGCCCGCTCCCTGCACTCCCGGCTGGAGAACAATGATTGCGCCCACACTCGGTTTAGAGGAGACATGCCAGCCATACTGGAGCGCTCCAGAGGCCCATTCCCAGGCATTGCCATACCAGGGCACCCAGACGCCAGTCACAGCATGAAAACGCATTGCAGCCCAGTAGGTACATTGCCCATAAGCTCCATGATTAGAGGAACCACCGGCCACCGAACCACCCGAACCGTTATCTGAGTAGCTAACATCATTATTACCGTAAATCGAGACTGCCGTTGCCGTCGCTGCCTGCGAGAGAATCGAACTCTGATTGGGATCTTGCGAATCAGAGAGGTTATTGGAATTGTTGAGACCCAGGTTGGCGGGATTTGTGGCGACACTACCGCTGGCGGGACCTCCCAGTGTATTTACCGCGAGCAGGCTTCCAACCATAATAAAGAGCATCAGGACCGCGACCGAGATCTGGATAACTACACGCCTCCCCTGTGGGGGGCGAATACTTGTTTCGCGTTTCCCTTCGCCCTTGATAAGCAGGGGCTCGCGTAGAGCGGTTGTCTTGCTCTTGCCCAGCATCCCGGTTTGGGCTTTATTTTGGGCATGATACGGAAGCGGCGTGGTAGGATTGGGCATCAGTAATGCCCTGGTCGTGTTGGGCGACCCGAGTGGTCCCGTCTGCCCATACTCTGGAGTAGGCGCTATAGAAGTAGGCACGCCGTTCCCTGCATTGTAGGCATTAGGGGCATTATAAAAGGCTTGCTGATCACCAGTAAACACACTGGTTCCTCCGTAAGGGCCCGGACCATAAATAGGTTTTAGATCCGTCGATTCTCGATCCATCGCAGACATGCAAATACATCCTTCAAAGGCTCTTGAAAAGCAAATATGTGTATAGCCGTTAATGCTAGATTTTTCTCTTTAGAGATAACTCTACAGAAGATGCTATTCGTGGGTCAAGCTTTGCATCCACAAATAGGAGTATATGGCTGTAAGATTGGTATGTAGAATATAAAAATTGTGTGTTTATGGCGGCATGGGCAACGCCCATGCCGCCATAAACACACAATTTTTATATTCCTATTAATGACTCAGTTATACCTGAAATAGGAGAAAAAGGAAGGAGATGCAAGATGCGGATTCTGATCGCCGAGGATGATCTCTTCGTCGGAGAAAGTATGAAGACGGGGCTGGAGCGCCAGCGCTATGTTATCGACCTGGTGGACAACGGCAAACAGGCCCTGGCGCTGGGAGGCTTAGAGCCTTATGACCTGGTCATTCTGGATGTCTTACTCCCCGACATGGACGGTTTTGACATTTGCCGGACCTTGCGCGAGCAGGGGCAGACCATGCCCATCCTCTTTCTCACAGCGCTCGACGGTGTCGACTATCGCGTGAATGGCCTGGATATCGGCGGGGATGACTATCTGACCAAGCCCTTTGCCTTTCGCGAGTTGGAGGCGCGTGTGCGGGCGCTGCTACGGCGCGAGGGACCCAACAAGACGTCACAACTCAAATTTCTGGACATCACCCTTGATACTATCAACCATCAAGTGTGGAGGGGAGAGCGCAAGGTCAATCTGACACGCAAGGAGTATCTCCTGCTAGAGTTCTTGATGCACAATCCCAGACAGGTCATTAGCCGGACCATGATCGCGGAACATATTTGGGAGAGCGACGCGGAAAACCTCTCCAACGTTATCGATGTCTACGTACGCTACGTGCGGCGCAAATTATGTGAACAAGGAGAATCCGATGTTATTCACACCATCAGAGGCTTCGGTTACCAGCTTAAAGAGCCATAGCAAGCGCAAGCATGCATGGCCACTAGGCATACGCGCCCAGGTAGCTCTCTGGACGAGTATGGTCTTTGTGCTCCTCCTGCTGCTCTTTGGCACGCTCTTCTACATGCAATTACGTGCAACCCTGAATCACAACATAGACACCTCCCTGCTCGTGCGCGCACAACATATTACCAGTGGGCTAAACTATAAGAAAAAGATGGAACAGCAGGCCAATGGGCAGAGCCCGATCTATGAGCAATGGCAGGAACACAAGAACGAGGCTATCGAGATGATGCGCCTTCAGCCCAACCTCGCCGTGGACATGGAGGGACCCGTGCGCATCATTGGGCCAGACAACACCGAGATCTACAGCTCGCCGACCTTCCAGGTGCTAAAATTGCCGGAAGCCATTGAGCAAAACACCAGTAAAGGCAAGGCCTGGATTGGGACGGTGACCGCACGCGATGGACAGGAGGTACGCCTCTATAGCCTGCCGCTAATTGACCATGGCAGCGTCTATGGCCTGGTACAGGTGGGTACCTCGCTGGCCGCGCTGGACGCCACCCTCAATAATGTCATATACGAACTCGTACTGCTTGGTCCTCTAGTGCTGCTCCTGGGGGGATTCGGCAGTTACCTGCTAGCCTGCAAAGCTTTCCAGCCTATTGGACGTCTGACCAGTGCCGCGCGTACCATCGCCGTGGGCGACCTCACGCAACGCGTGCCCGTCCCACGCGCCCAGGACGAGGTGCAGCGCCTGGCACTGACCTTCAACGAGATGCTGGCCTCGCTTGATGCCATGTTCGCGCGCCAGCGCCGCTTCACGGCAGATGCCGCGCATGAGTTGCGTACCCCCGTCGCCGCCATCCGCAGCCTGGCGGAGGTCGCCCTCTCTGAGCGCAGTGAACCCGAAATGTACATGTATGTCCTGCAAAACATCACCAGCGAATCCGAGCGCCTGGGCGAACTGATTCGCGACCTGCTGGTCCTGGCGCGAGCCGACGAAGGTCAGGCAAGCTTCGAGCACGAGCCTGTACGCCTGGATCTCCTGGCGCAGGGCGCGGTCGCGACCATGGAGCACCTGGCACAGGAGCGGGCCGTGCATCTCAGTATCCAGGCAAGAGAGCAGGTACAGGTCATGGGCGACGAGGCACGCCTGATCCAGGTCGTTCTCAACCTGGTCGAGAACGCCCTTGTCTACACCAACCCGGGCGGCAACGTCACAGTCGAGACAGGCATAGAGCAGGAGCGAGCCATACTCCGCGTGCGCGACACGGGCATCGGCATCGCGCCCGAGCACCTCCCCCACGTCTTCGAACGCTTCTACCGCACCGACAAAGCCCGCTCCCGCGCCGCCGGTGGGACCGGGCTGGGCCTCTCCATCGTCGAATGGATCATCCACATGCACGGAGGCACCATCGACGTCCAGAGCCAGCCCGAACAAGGCTCGCTCTTCAGCATCAGCCTCCCCCTCGCCAGGCAAACAGAGACACTTAAGGGAGAGAACGCCGCAAATTACCCTAAAAAGCAAGTAAGAACAAGTGCTAAACTGGCCTGTTCTCCCTTATGAGATCCTGAGGCTTAGAATGATAGATACGCAGCCAATAAACCTTTCTGTGTTATATAATGTGCGGCATGGATACAACTGAGAATGGGAAGAATATAGTGGTACCCAATCGGGTTCGACAAAGGGCCAACCAATCGGGCCCGCAAGCCGAGCGGTGGCTGAGAGAACTGCCTCAACTTATTGTCGACCTTGAGCGACATTGGGAGCTTCGCATTGGCCGACCGCTCTCTGGCGGGTCATCTGCGTATGTTGCTCGGGCAAAGACTGCTGATGGGAATGACGCAGTGGTAAAGTTAGGTATGCCTAACGGTGATTTTGCGGAAGAAATAGATACACTAGTCCGAGCGAGGGGCCAAGGCTACGTCCGGATACTGCAGTTTGATTATGATCGACGAGCCATCCTTCTGGAACAGCTAGGACCATCCATGGTGGACCTGAAGCTACCGCCAGAGCGTACCATCATACTGCTCTGTACAATGCTCAAGCAAGCCTGGCTAATGCCGCTAGCTGCAGGCCAGACAATTGCAGCACCTGATTATAAGGCGCAAACTCTGGCGCAGCTTATAACCGATCTGTGGGAAAAGCTTGAGCGACCATGCTTCGAGGGACTGATCTCTCAAGCGCTCAAATTTGCGCGTCGACGTATGGCCGCCTTTGATCCTGGCCGGTGCGTCGTTGCGCATGGGGATCCCCACCCGGCAAATGCTCTCCAGGTCAGCACTCCACGTGTTGGGGCTGAGTCAGGATTTGTATTTGTAGATCCTAATGGTTTTCTTTGTGAGCCAGAATACGATCTTGGTGTGGTACTACGTGATTGGTGTTCAGAGTTGCTCGCGGCACCCGATACAGTTGTACTCGCGCGCAAGTATTGCCGGTTATTGGCTGACGAATCGGGTTTCGATGAAGCCAGCATTTGGGAGTGGGGCTTTATCGAGCGCGTCTCGACTGGCCTTTATATTTCTGCCTATGGATCAAGAGAACTGGGACAGCCGTTTTTTGAGACAGCGCAACGTTTACTTGATGAATAATCACTTTCCCCTTTAAGGCAGAATTTATAGATTAAAAGTAATCTTGGATTCACCTCTAAAGCGGCTTCATCATATTCTCATAAAAGCTCGCTATATTGCATATGTAACCGAAATGGACACGGCGAAATAAAACATTATAGGGAGGAACAACGCCATGACTCACTACACAAACAACTATAACCATTCTGAGTATGGCAGCACGCCTGCATATGCATATGATGTAGAGCACATTAACCACACACATCTTGAGATGGAGACCATCAAACGCCTGTGCCGCCAGGATGCGGACACGATCCTGCTCGACCTCTCCAGCGAGTACGACGACTATGCAGACTATGGCTCCGGCGGACCCGCCCAGGCCTACCTTTCCACCAGGTCATAAAAAAGCAGCGATTGGCAAGCCAGTTGCTTGCCAATCGCTGCTTTTTTCATCCTTTATCCCCAGCGCTGGCGCAGGCGGGGAAGAATCTCTTTGGCGTAGAGCTGTAGGAAGCGCGACTGATCGTCGCCGGGGGCGTGGAAGATCAGGTGCGTGAAGCCCAGTTCGATGTAGGGGCGAATCTGCTCAATGTGCTCATCGGGATCGCTGGAGACGAGCCAGCGGCGATGGGCCTGGTCCTCAACGCCTTTAGCCTTCTCCTCCATCTCACGGGCATCGTGGATGCTGACCTTATCCTCGGCAGGAAGCGCCAGGGCAGCCCAGATACGCGTATCCTTGAGGGCGCGATCCTTGTCGGTATCAAAGGAGACCTTGACCTCGATGGTGCGCTCAACACTCTGCGGATCTTTGCCCGCGGCCCGCGCGCCCTCCTCCATGGCTGGCAATAACTTGTCGCGATAGAGCTCATCGCCCTTGCCGGAGGTGCAGATAAAGCCGTCACCCTCACGGCCCGCGAACTTGGCAGCCACCGGGCCACCCGCGCCGATATAGATGGGAACAGGCTGCTTGGGCTTATCATAGATAGTCGCGTTCAGCGTATGGTAATATTCTCCGTTAAAGGTTACCATATCTTCCTGCCAGAGCTGCTTGATCAAGCGTACCGACTCACGCAGGCGTGCCAGGCGCTCCTTGGCCTCGGGCCACTGCATACCTGTAACCGCGACCTCATTTAGCGACTCACCGGAACCAACACCCAGAATGAAGCGTCCAGGATACATCAGGCCCAGTGTACCAAAGGCCTGGGCGACAACCGCGGGCTGATAGCGGAAGGTAGGCGTCAGGACACTGGTGCCCAGGACGATCTTTTTAGTACGCTCAGCCGCCGAGCCAAGCCAGGAGAGCGCGAAGGGCGCGTGCCCATTGGTATGGCGCCAGGGCTGGAAGTGATCACTGGTCCAGACGCTATCAAATCCCAGGTCCTCCGCCTCAACCGTAAAATCGAGCAGTTCGCGTGGGCCAAACTGCTCCGCGGATGCTTTATAGCCAAACTTCAAACGAGAAGTACTCATCGATATATTTCTCCTTCTAGCAAGCAAGTGCTTACTGGCAGTAGACGATATTTATTTTGCCTCTGTCAACCGTTTTGCCGCGTATAGATGAGCCTTAAAAACCTGTTTCCATTATATACACACGCACTGGCATATGCATAAGAACACGGGCAAGGTGAGCATTTATGCCCAGGCCTGGAACATGAGACAAACATAGTGAAGCACGCGCTTACACATAAGCTATATGTAAGCGCGTGCTTTAGCAGAGCGGCGCCTCGCGCTAACTGACGATAGTGACGGCACTGGCAGGCACAAAGGCCTGGCGATGGTTATAGTTAATTTCATACCAGAGCTTACTGGTACCATCCTCAACGATGCTATACGCGGAGACAAAGGTCGCGCCAATTGGCGCATCCCCGATATAGTAGGAGTTGCTGGTGGTTGGTCGACCAGAGACCTGGATCGCTTTGCCGCCTTTGCCCGTCAGCTTGATGACATGCGCGTTGGCACCGGAGATCGTGCTCTCAACCGCAGACCCGGCTGGCACAGCGAGCCAGACCTGTTTGGCGTGCGCGGTGTGAGCTGGCGTGAAGCCTGGGTCTTGCTCGCCATACCAGATCTGGTACAGTGTATCACCTGTGCCCGCGGGGTCCGTTACCTTGCTGGTATAGACATAGCTGATCCTGGCCTCAACATTGCTGGTCACGCCTGTGGCAGAGCCATTATCGGGATTGGGAATGATGCTTGAGGCGGTACTGCCACTTGTGTAGAGCGTGAAGAAGTTAAAGTTGGCGCTTGTCTCGGTCCCATTTGTGCCATATGGCGCCTGACCGGTCGCGGGATCGACAGTGACAACGTTCGCCTTGTTGCTAGTGGGTGCGGCGGCAATGCCTTGCTGCTGAATCAAGTTAAAGTAATAGGGCCAGAGCCAGTAGGGACCTGGATCTTCATGGTTAGGGGTCGTCCCCAGAGTTGGCGCGGGAATGGTCCCATGCGAAACAATATGATCGTGCTCCAGAGGAATATGATACTTATTCAGCAAGTAGGCGACCAGCTTGGCCGAGGCCAGGTACTCGGTCGCGTTATACCACTGATAACCTGTGGCATCAAAGCCCGCGTGTTCAATACCGATTGTATGCTGGTTATACCAGTAGTTGCCAGCTTGATAGGCAATATCCTTCTCGTGCAGTAATTGATAGACGGTGCCATCGCCTCCCACCACATAGTGAATGCTGACGCCGCTATTGGGGTCCTGGAAGACATTCAATCCGTCCTGCGCAGTCCCCTCAATGTCGTGAATCACGATATCGGAGATGCTATAGGAGCTAGGGCGACTGGCGGATTCATAGGTACAGGGGCTGCCATTAGAGACCACGTTACAATCAAAGGTCGTGGGACTGACGATACAATCGATGGCACCGGGATATTCGACATTAGTGTCGCTGCTACAGCCAGCGGGAATCGTGGCGGTCGCAAGGGAGTTTGTCCCCAGGTGCGTAAACGTTACGTTTTGGGGCGCGAGCGTTACCAGTTCTTGGTTGTCGGCCCGTGCCTGAAAGCCCTGGCGTAAAATGCGATAGGTCTCATCAACGTACATCTGCGCAGTCGAGTGGGTCGTCGCGTTACTATAAAGGGCGATGGCATCGGCCCAGCCAGACAGCGTCCCGGGGAGCGTATGCGTCGCTGACAGCTTTAAGGCATCCTGCCGCAGAATATCAGCGCCACCGCGAATGTTTGTGACCAGGTCACTTCGTAGCTGCGCGCTGCTGACATGCAGGTCTTGCGCGGCTTGGTCCAGGGTATCCTGCTTCTTGCTTTTTACAAGGTGCATGCATCCATAGCCCTGATCAATGCTGGGTGTACCTCCGTGCATGCTTAAACGCCCTTCCATATAACAGAGGGCCTGTAAAAGCGGGACAGGGACATCCTTTTCATGAGAAGCTTGCAGAAAAGCCTGGTTAATTGAAGAACCGCTGGCTGCATAAGAGTGGGAGAAACTCAGACTGGTGAGGGTAAGAAGAAGGGAGAGGCCCATGAGCGTCTTCAGTGAAGCCCATAAAATACGTTTGTTCAAGGCAGAATCCTTTCACTTATCCTTGTGCGCTTCCTAAATAAAGCACGCAAGGATTGCCTCAAGCAGAGAAATAATGCTCAAAACGTATGTGCGGGAGATATCCTTTGGGATTTGTCGGTAGCGAGTTTTAGGGAATAGATAACACCTCCTCCAAATAAATAGTAAAGCAGCCTTATATATTTAATTACCACAATGTACCGCAAATTACAATATTTGCGAAGGCTGGGAGTGTTTATGGTCCGCGCTGCTAATGCTCTTTTAAGAAATAACCCGAGAATGTCCGTGGGAAGCTGCGCTGCTAATGCTCTTTAAGAAAATAGTCTGGGAATACGAAACGACATATTTTGCAATATCATAGGCGCCCGATAAATCGGGCGCCTATAGATGGTAAGCAGAGCCTTTCTCAGTTCATTTTTAAAAGAGCATAAGCGCGCGTCATCTTGACTTTACCCCCTTTTCTTCCTACACTTTATCCATACCCATCTATTTACCGCTCTCACACTTGTAGCCTGGCAAACAGCTTAGGTATGACCTAAGCTTGACCAGGTTGTGCGTCCTCTATTTCACAGAAAGGGATTTCTATGCCTCTATCTCAGACACCCCATCGCCTATCCTCCTATTTGCGTCGTCTGGGTATCGCGACGTTGCTCGCGCTCTTTTGTCTGACGCTCACCCTGGGGCAAAGCACCCATGCAGCCACAGCCAAATCAAGTAAAGGGCAAAGCCAGTACGATGAGTTCTGGCAGCAGAGCAGTTCCAGTGACTTCTCGACCTGGACCCTCAATGGCGTCGCCGTCTCCTCCAGTGGGACAGTCACCCTCTCGCCGCACGCAGGCTTAAGCTGCACTACAGACGCGACAGATGGGGGCAGCACCAGCTTTGATGCAACATCTCAGCTCTGCCAGGGCCAGGACCCATATGCAGCTGGAGCCTACAACGGCAACAACTACTACAATGGTGGTTCGTTTTACTATGGCACTATTACCTCGCCAACACACACAACCGCGCAAACCTTTACCGATCTCGTCGCCTCCTGGAACGCCACAACGCCCACAGGAACCTGGATTGAAACCCATGTGCGCGTCCTCGAGAACGGCACCTGGACGCACTGGTACAAACTCCCCATCTGGGCCAGCGACTTCAGCACCATTAAACGCCACAGCATCAACGGGCAATCCGACACTACCGGGAATGTGGCAACCGATACCTTCCAAACCGGTTCGCAGCCCGCCAGCGCTTACCAGCTCTCCCTCACACTCTTTACGACCTCACCATCGACGACCTTGAGCTTGCGCCGTGTCACCGCTATGGTCTCCTATAACTCCACGACTGCGCCCACTGTCAACCCCGACCAGAGCGTGTGGGGAACCAACCTGAATGTGCCTCAGCGCTCACAGATGCTACCCGAGTACCAGGGCCTGGGATATGGGGGCGGTGGTGAGGTCTGGTGTAGCCCGACCTCAACCAGCATGATTCTGGCCTACTGGTCCACTGTCCTCAATCAGCCGGACCTCAATCAGACTGTACCGGACACCGCTCGCGATACCTATGACTACACCTACCAGGGCACGGGCAACTGGCCCTTTAATACCGCCTATGCCGGCTCGCATGGCCTGCATGCCTATGTCACACGCATGTACTCCATGAGTCAGATCGAGCAATGGATCAAGGCCGGTGTGCCTATCGCGATCAGTATCGCCTACAAAAAAGGCGAGCTGCCCGGCACGCCCATACCCAGTTCCAGTGGTCACCTGCTGGTAGTCCGCGGCTTTTCCTCGACCGGAGACGTCATCACCAATGATCCCGCCGCCTCTACCGATGCCGGAGTGCAGATCACCTACAGCCGCTCTTCACTACAGGCTGTCTGGCTCAAGTACTCCTATGGCACCGTGTATGTTATGTATCCTGAGAATTGGACGACTCCCACCACCAACCGCCTGACCAACTGGTCCTAAATTCTTAGGGAGGTAGTCTCTACCGCTCTCTTTAACGTCCGGCGCTTTCATCCTTCCCCGCTTTAGGGGAAGAGATGAAAGCGCCGTTCCTTTGGAAGGTGGATAAAAACAACGAAAAGTTCTCCTCCTGGAACAAGGCAGCCAGGAGCAGAACTTCGGTCTTCAGATTAAGGGAAAAGCTTACGCAGTTAGCGATACCGTAGCTCGCGCCATCAAAGTGGCAATATGCTCGGGGGCGAAGAATTCAGCAACTGGTACTGTGCGCTGTAGGACACCGAGATAGCGAGTTGACTCTTCCGGGTCAGCGGCAATAACGCTCAATAGAGTTTGCATATCAGGTGGTGGTGGTACCAGAGTAGCAAACTGTATTGCAATCTGATACTGTGGCAGGCAAATTTCATTGCGCTCCTGCTCATACTCTGCCAGTGCCTCCTCCATTATTGTCTCTCCGGACAGGCCACGCGTAAGTGCTTTTGCCAACATCGCAGCATCTTCAAAAGCATCTGCAATGCCCTGACCCAGAATGGGATCTTTGTGATAGCCAGCGTCACCCACCAGTGCCCACCCAGGACCATATGGCTTATAGAAAAAATTGGGAGCCTGCCCGGTACCGATGAAACGACCCACTTGCTTTTCTTGACGCACCTGTGTAGCTAGTTCCGGTATCTGGCCCATGAGTTCGTAGAAATGGGTGGGCACATCAGTGCGGATACGTGCAAATTCTTCAATCGGCCACTGAGCGCCAACCAGCATCAGATTATCATTCGTGGGAATGCATACAACGAAACGACAGGGACGGCTATAGACTTTCGGTCCTGGAACAGTGACGTCACTGAAGAAACCATAGTAGCTGCAAGTCAGGATTGGATTCACATGATATGCTTCTGGCTTGACAGTGCGGGCAACAAATGAGTGCACACCATCGGCACCAATCACGATACGCGCCTTCTCAGTCACGGTTGTTCCCTGTGCTGTACGGGCGCGAATGCCAGTAATACAACCATCTTCGTCCATGAGCAATTCTTGAACTGTGGTGTTATCACGGAACTCTGCCCCAGCCTCCACCGCTGCGGCTACTAGAATAGGGTCCAGCAAATACCGCCGTGGGGCACATGTAAAATCGACTCCATCAACCGGATGAAAGCCGGCCTTCAGTTCTATTGGACCCAGATCGAACGTCACTGAATGTAATTGCGGACAACCGGTTGTCAATACGTCATCTAACACACCCCAACGCTTCAACAAAGCCGTGCCTCGTGGATGGATGAATAGACCGGACATGATGTCAGCCGGAAAACGAGCTTTATCAACGAGTAATACGCGGTAGCCTTGACGAGCCAGCAACATAGCAACTGGTGCTCCAGCACAACGGGCACCAATGATAATTGCATCATACATAGGGATTTTTCCGTCTCCCTAGCAGCAAAAACTCTTTTCATTCAATAGCGTTTCCTATTCGATATATCAACGCAAGCTCAACTTTTTTTTGGTGCATAAAAATGAGAAAACCTCTACCTTGTAGCAAAATATGAGTAGCAAAAGATAAAAATTCCATCTTCAAAGAGTGCTCAATCATGATTCGCGTCAGGCCCTTTGGCTATTTCCAACTATGCTCGCTCTAGAGAATGGTTGTTTCCTTCCTGTTTTTTGTAACGTGATTGGGTAAGAGTAATTGACCCTCTCAAAGAAAGGAGACAGTAATGGCAGAAAGTGTATATAAGGTGATTCAACTGGTAGGCACCAGCAACGAATCATGGGAGAAAGCTGCCGCAGCCACTATTGAACAAGCCTCTCAAACCTTACGAGATTTACGCGTCGCGCGCATTGTTGAGCAGGATATCCATATCGAACCCGGAAAATCTCTAACCTACCGGGTCAAGATGGAACTCTCCTTCAAGTACGAGGAGGGCGTGTAATCAGTATTAGATAACTTGCTCTGGCCAATTACTGGACAACATTGGCCGACTATAAAGTTTGATGGTCCACTGATCAGATTAGTGGACCATCAAAGAAGGCTACGACTATGAGACGTTCGGTACAGCCACGAAGCCACCTGGATAGTATTGGCGTGGGAATTGGCGCTCTGACGCTCTTAACTGCTCTTGCACATCTGTACCTGGGAATGCAGCCCGATGAAGAATTGTGGGCCTGGTTCCTGCTCAATGGCCTGGGCTACCTGGTCCTGCTTGTGCTCTTCTTTCTTCCCCAACTGGCAACCATTCATGCCGTTGTTCGCTGGACCCTGCTAGGATACACCCTGCTCACCTTTATCCTATGGTTTTTCCTCGGCAGCCCCAGCCAGGGAGAACTAGACCCCTTCGATTTGACTGTCAAAGCAGCAGAGGCGATCTTGATAATATTCCTCCTGGTGGATAGTTCCTATCACAGCACTTGAGTGCTCCTCAAAATACACACGGAGGGTCGCCTCCAGGTGATGCTTATGGTATGTTTTCTTCCTCAAATTATAGCTTCACCCCAAAGCGTATCTTATGATTATCTATAGAAAGCAAAACCACAGGAAGGGCCTGGTAGAGGAACCATTTAGCGGTTGGACTGACAACTTGCGCCGCGCCTTCTGTCATCAGTTGTCTCCCTCAGCGAAAAAAGTAACCTGTGACAAGTTGTAAGGCTCATGCTTGTATGAGCCTTACAAATCGCTGGATGCACTATTCAGGGAAAGCTGATAAAGATGGTTTGCCACATACTCAACCGCTCCTCGCCTGGCGGGTTGAGCGCATCCATTTGAGCACGCTATAGGCCAGGAACGTAGCAATGCCAAAGAGCAGGAGCGCGTTGGCCGGGTGCAGCGCGGTCAGTGCCGCGTTCTTGAAGGGGCGCAAGAAGGAGACCAGCCCCACTTGAAAAATCACGTCGACTATGAGCAAGAGATGCAGCAGGATAATCCGGCGCGGGAAGCGGCTCAGGAATAATAGGATCAGCATCAGGATGGAGAGTTGTGCCAGTTCCCACCCCAGCCCTGAGTGATCCTTTAACCAGCTTGCATTGGCGAAGATGCCCATGCCTGCCAGGTATGCCTGGATAACCACAGCAAGCGCGAAGAGCCACGCGAAGGCACAATATATTACCTGAAAAACACGGGTGACTCTACTATAAATCCGTGTGACCGGTGGTATTGTTGTACTTCTCTCAGAAACTGTTTGCTAATGGAAAAGTTGTCGAGAAAGAAAAGAAAGGAGATCGTTGCGACCAACTGAACTAGAAGAAGGAGTCAGAGTGATGCTTCCCCACCGGAATCGACCGGCGTACCCAAGTGATGTTACTGACGCCCAATGGGCCATTCTTGAGCCCTTGGTGCCCAAGCCTTCGACCGAAGGCCGGCCAGCCGAAATTGAGCGGCGGGAGATCATCAATGGCATCCTGTATATTCTGCGCAGCGGAGAGCCGTGGCGCATGATGCCCCACGATTTGCCCAACTGGCAGACGGTGTATCAGTACTTCCGTGACTGGAAGCTCGATGGCACCTGGGAACGCATCCACAGTCACTTGCGCAAACGTCTGCGCCAAGAGTTGGGGCGTGAGGAAGACCCTTCTGCTGGAAGCATCGATAGCCAAACCATCCAGACCAGCGCGGTGCGCGGTGGAGAGCGCGGCTACGATGCGGGGAAAAGTGCGGCCCGTTTCGCCGAAATCAGCATATGCTGCTGAGGGATGGCGAGCAAGGAATGAATCTTGATAACTGAATATCCGACGTGAGGTGCAATCCCTCTCCCGCCCGGTGAAGGCGGAAATGGCCATGCCTTACGGTAGCGACTGGACCTCAATCCGTAAAGCAGGCATGTGAAAGTAGACTCTGAGCCTGACGAGAGTCGAAATCTTTGCCAGGTTGCTATGGTGAGAAGCTCGTCTAACAAGATGAGTAAATCGAATGTGCGTGACCAACCATCATGAGCGTCAACAAGTCAAACAGGCTGAGAGACTTGACCAAAAGGTAGTGATATGATCGCGATGCAGACGCGTCTTTTTCCCCGCCTCTGTTCACTCATCCCCATATCTGGTGGATAGCACACACCTACGGCAACGACAAACGGATATTCGGAACGGGATAACTCTCAAGTGGCTCTTGGCGATGGTCGATACGCCAAGCCGGTTCCAACCAATGCCCTTGAGAGTGGGATTGCCTAAGAAGCAAAAGCCAGGAGGAAAGCTCCTGGATACGCTGACGTAGGCACGATGATATGGAAGGAAGAGGCACCAGTCGTATGCCAAAGACAAAGGCACCCAGGATGAAGCGGCAAACGCCTCTTGATCCTGAGAGTGAGCGTTGGCGCGCACTGCCCTGGCGCAAGTTCGAGCAGCACGTGTACAGGCTACAAAAGCGCATCTTCCAAGCCCAACAACGTGGCAACACACAGGCAGTCCACTCACTCCAAAAATTGTTGATGAAGTCGAGGGCAGCCCGACTGCTGGCGGTACGACGGGTCACGCAGGATAACCAGGGAAAGAAAACTGCTGGGGTGGATGGAGTCAAATCGGTTCCCCCAGCCCAACGCTTTGAACTGGCCGAACGCATTCACCCCAAGCACTGGAAACGCGCGAAGAGCCTCCCGGTCCGACGCGTGTATATTCCGAAGCCAGGAAAACTCGAAATGCGCCCATTGGGCATTCCCGTCATGGAGACGAGATCCCAGCAAGCTCTGGTAAAATTCGCATTGGAACCGGAATGGGAAAGCAAATTCGAGCCGAACAGTTATGGATTTCGCCCTGGACGCTCCTGTCAGGATGCGATGGCTGCGATCTTCGTGATCATTGCGCATAAGGCCAAATATGTCTTAGACGCTGATCTGAAAGGCGCATTCGACAACATCCGCCACGAAGCACTCCTTGAGAAACTGAATACCTTCCCAACCATGCGCCGTGTCATCAAGACATGGCTCAAAGCTGGGGTTGTCGATCACGGAGTCTTTGAAGAGACAACCCGAGGAACTCCACAAGGAGGAGTCGCCTCACCGTTATTGATGAATATAGCCCTTTATGGCATGGAGACCGCCCTCATGAACGCCTATCGAACCAAAACGGATCGACCCCAACTGGTTCGATATGCGGATGACCTGGTGGTGTTCCATCCCACAGAAGAAGGTGTAAAGAAAGCTCAAGAAGTATTAGCGACATGGTTAGCCGACATGGGACTGGAACTCAAGCCAAGTAAAACCAGGATTGCTCATACGCTCCGAGAATACCAGGGCCGGATTGGCTTCGACTTTCTCGGCTTCACCGTCCGCCAATTCCCGGTAGGAAAAACCCACTCGGGAAAAGCGAACCAATATGGGCCTCCACTTGGCTTTAAAACCATCATCACACCGAGCAAAGAAGCCGTTCAACGACACGTTGCCGAGATGAGGACGATCATTAAAAAGAACAGAAGCGCATCTCAGGATAAGCTCATCAGAGAGCTCAATCCAGTGATACGCGGATGGACCAACTACTACCGGGCTGTGGCTGCAAAGCGGACGTTCAGCCATTGTGGACATGTTCTCTATCTGCAACTCAGGTCATGGGCGAATTCCAGACACCCCAACAAAAACAAGCATTGGATAGCACAGAAATACTGGCACGTAGATGACGGCAATGGCTGGATATTTACTGACCAGCAGGGAACGACCTTGCGAGAACACCCGCAAACGCCTATCCAACGACATGTGAAAGTACGGGGAACAGCCAGCCCATACGACGGTGATTTGCTCTATTGGAGTAAGCGGCTACGAACCCATTCGATGTTCAACGGGATGTTAGCAAAACTCCTTCAGAAACAACAGGGCAAGTGCCGATGGTGTGGACTCTTGTTCCAAAATGGGGATCTCCTTGAGGTGGATCACATCACTCCCAAAAGCGAAGGCGGAGGAAATGAGATCAGCAACCGATTTGCGCTCCATCGACATTGCCATGACCAACGACACGCTCGGAAGGTCGTGGGTACCTCTGACAAAGGCTATATCATTGAGGAGCTGGATGATGCGAAAGTATCATGTCCAGTTTTGAAGCCGAGTAAAGGAGGCGACTCCTCTGCTTAGGTTAACAAAAGGTTCGGCAGAAAACGCCATCTGCTCGTTGATACCGAAGGCTTCGCGCAGACAGTGCGCGTGCATGCTGCCGACATCCAGGATCGTGATGGCGGCAGGCTCTTGCTTGCCGATGGGCCTGACCGATATCCTCGCATGAAACATGTGTGGGTCGATAGCGCATACGCTGGCACGTTTGCCGATTGGATCCAAGAGCAGTTTGGCTGGAGCGTGCAGGTCATCAAACTGCGCACGCCCCATCGCTTCCAGGTCCAACCCCGTCGATGGGTGGTGGAGAACACCCAATCACAATGCCCCTGAAACACTTTGGTTGACAGAACCCACGCCACGTCCTATGCTTGGTATCAGTGGGCTGCTGCAGTTGCTTACCTGGGTTGAGCAGAGACGGGTGGCCCAAGCCTCACAGCATGAGGAAGGTGGTGTTCCATGTCCAGTCTCTTACCCAACACAGCTCCCCCCCGCCCAATTCCAGGCAAGTAATCAACCTGTGGGCGGATCTGCCTCAGACCAGTCGTCAGCGACTCCTCTGGCTGTTGAGCCACCTCCTCGAACGCCAACTGGAGCCAAGCCTCGTACCAAGCAAGGGGGACGACGATGAGCTCGACGACAGTGCTGAATAAATCCGGCCTTACCGCGCTCGAGGACCTGCGCACAGAGAAACTCCATGCTTGGCACCGTGAGCGTTTAGCGGTTGTCTATGTGCGTCAATCTACCGTTCAACAAGTCCTTGACCATCAGGAGTCCACACGACTCCAATATGGGTTGGTTGGTTGGGCTCAGACACTGGGGTGGGGCGTTGACCGCGTCCTGGTGATCGATGATGACTTGGGCAAGTCGGGAGCCAGTGCGCAAGGGCGAACCGGGTTCCAACGGCTGGTCTCGGAAGTGAGCCTGGACCACGTTGGGATTATCTTCGGGGTCGAGATGTCGCGTCTGGCGCGCTCCGTACCCTGACTGGCATCAACTCTTAGAGCTCTGCGCGCTCTTTCATACCTTGATTGCTGACCTGGATGGAATTTATGACCCGACGCAGTACAATGATCGCCTGCTCCTTGGGTTGAAAGGAACGATGTCAGAAGCTGAACTCCATGTTTTGAAGCAACGTATGCATCAGGGACGTTTGAGCAAAGCTCAGCGCGGAGAACTGCAGTTTGCGCTGCCAGTTGGCTATGTCTGGAGCCCTACAGGAGAGATCCAGTTCGATCCCGATGAACAAGTGCAACAGGTCGTACGGTTCCTCTTCCGGAAATTTGAAGAGCTAGGCACACTCGGCGGACTCGTCCGCTACCTGGCTCATCACCAGATCCAGTTGGGTATTCGCGTTCGAGAGGGACCAGGCAAAGGGGAACTCGTCTGGCGCCGCCCCAATCGGGCCACGATCCAGATGATGCTCAGACATCCTCTCTATGCTGGTTCCTACGTTTATGGACGCCGACAGGAAGATCCACGTCGCAAACAGCCAGAGCGACCACGCACAGGCCGTGTGGTGATGACCACCGACGAGTGGCTAGTTCTGCTGCCCAACCGCTGTCCGGCCTACATTTCTCCTGAGCAATACGAGCACAACCAAGCGCGACTGCAGGCAAACCGCGCCCGTGCTGATGCCATGGGAGTTGCACGGGGTGGGCCAGCTCTCTTAGCTGGTTTGGTCGTGTGTGCCCGCTGTGGCTGTCGCTTGAATGTCCATTACGATAATGGTGGGGACCATCTTCACACCTATGAATGTATCGAGCGCTGGACGCACTACGGGGAACCAAAATGTCAACATCTCGCGGGACCATGCCTCGATACCTTCGTGAGCCAGCAGGTTCTTGCCGCCTTGGAGCCAGCCGCCTTAGAGTTATCGCTCACAGTCACCGAACGAGTGGAGCAGGAGCGCGCTGAGTTGGATCGGCTTTGGCAGCAACGGCGAGAACGGGCGGCCTACGAAGCCGAGCGGGCAGCTCGTCAGTATCATGCGGTCGAACCTGAGCACCGGCTCGTCGCCCGAACCCTGGAACATGCATGGGAAGAGAAACTGGCAGATCAGCAACAGCTGGAGGAGGAATATCATCGATTTGTCCAACAGAAGCCTCGTGTGCTTTCGGATTCCGAACGGGAGGCCATTCGTCGCCTGGCGACCGATATTCCCGCGATCTGGGCGGCTCCAACGACCATGGATGCCGATCGCAAAGAGATCCTGCGGCAGGTCATCGAGCGAGTCATTGTCGATGTGCAGGGCACCAGCGAGCAGGTGAAAGTACGGATCGAGTGGATCGGTGGTAGTCACACCGAAGGCGTTGTGATTCGACCCATTGGCAAGCTAAGCGAGCTGAGTACGTATCCGCAGATCTGTCACCAGGTCCAGGTGTTCACCGAGGCGGGCTGGGCGGCGGTGGCAATTGCTCAGGCGTTGAATGATGCAGGCTTTCGCCCTCCTCGTTCCACCACCGGCTTTCGCACAGAGATGATCTCGCAACTGCAACGCCAATTAGGCGTGAAAGCGCCACGCCCGCGGGTTCGACACCATGAGTGGTTCCTGCCCGACGAATGGTGGCCCGCTGAACTGGCTCGCCACCTCCACATTCCACGGGGGACGCTCTTGCACTGGATTCGTCAGGGAGTGATCCGAGCACGCCAACTTGATGAGCCCTTGCATCGCTGGGTCGTGTGGGCTGATGAAGCGGAACAGGAACGGCTTCGAGCGTACCATCAGCGTGCGATTGGAGATGATTTCCGCCACCGCTGGACAGATGCACCACTTGCTGAACAACCTTGACGAGGATATCATACCAGCAAATGAAGAAAGGATTGCACAATGGCAAGCTCTCAGAAACAGAAAACAGCTTTTGGGGGTAGTATGACTGGGTCGTGGAGCGAACGTTCTCCTGGATCTCTCGCTGTCGACGCCTCTCACGCGACTTTGAGGGTCGCTGCGATACGAGCGAGGCATTCATCCATGTGGCTCTCAGTCGACTCATGCTGGCTCGGCTCTCCAAATTGACTGGCTAGATTCCCTTTAGCAAACACATTCTCAGGATTCTGGATCATTTGACGATGACCTCCAGTTGCATGCCTGCATGGATGGTACAGTAGAGGTGAAAGGTTCCGGCACTCGTAAAGGGGCCAATAACGGTCGAGCTATTCCCACTTGTCTGTAGATTGTGTTGGCGGTAGGCGCGCCCGCTTCGGTAGAGGGCTTCGCGACACCGTTCTCCCAGGTACCATTTGAGATCGTGTGGGGCGTCATAGTGTCAGCCACGAGAGTAATACGCTCTCCCTTCTTGATCGTGACCGATGATGTCTCAAAGGAGGTGTTACTCATATGCACAGTATTGGGTCCATCGCTCGCCGGACTGCCTCCACAGGCCAGGACGCTCAACAAGACAAAGCAACATATGGACGAGACAATCATAAATTTACGCAACATGGAGGGTACTCCTTCAATCTTTCTTTTTGCCACACGGCATATCCGCGTTATCAATTTTACGGATGGAGCCACCAGGTTGCTATCACCCTGCAAGGGTGATTGAGGGGGTGATTGAAGAAGAGGGCAGGGCAGGTCAGAGTAAATGCAGACGTTTGGCCGCGTCATAGGCGTCTTTGCGGCTGGAGACATTGAGTTTGTTGTAGATACTCCGGATCTGCGTCTTGATAGTATTCACTGAGACGATAAGCTCATTGGCGATCTCTGGGCGAGAACGTCCAGCCGCGAGCAGGCGCAGGACGCGTAGTTCCTGGGGACTGAGCAACTCCGCTCCAGGCTTGCTGTCGGAACTCGGGAAATGTTGGATGAGTTCGCGAGTATAGGAGAGGAGAGCATCGGAAGAGATATCGCGCATGGTCGCGCGCAAGAGCAGACACATTGGCTCACCTTTATCCAGAAAGAGGCGCTGATAGCCCTCGGTATGCGCCTTCTCAAGCACGAGGAGGAGCAAGCGTCGCGCGTCAGGTAAGGAGCGCTCGTCCTCGCGTCCAGCGGCATGGGCCAGAGCCAGCAGGGTAAGGCCCTCCAATTCGCTCTGCACACGACCTTGCTCGCGCGCCCGGGGGAGCAGGGATGAGAGCAGAGCGATAGCCTCTGCTACACGTTCCTGTACCAGAAAAAGGCGCGCCAGGAGCAGCATCTCCTGTTCATGCAGCAGAGTAGTGAAGGGCTCCTCTTGCTGAGGGAGATGCGTAGACCAGCGCAGCACGGTCGAGAGGTCGCCATGTGCAAGCGCTACGCTAGCCTGCTCCAGCAGAAGTTCGCGACGCAAGCGCGTTCTCTGGATACCTGTCAGCAGGGTCGCGGCCCTCTGGGCATATTCTGGCTGCCCCGTCACACGAGCCAGCAGGAACAGAGCGCGAATTTGCAGCTCTTCCTTGTGTCCACGCTGGCCGAGAACAAGGACCTCCTCTGCCTGCTCTTGCGCCCGCTCAAACATATTCCACTCATAGGAGAGGCGCGCCATCCCTAGCAACGCCCCCCCTTGATCATCTGGCCAATGCGCTCCAATGTCCTGGCGCTCTATCTCAGCCAGGATCTGCTGATAGAGCGTGCTCGCTTGATGGAGTGCACCCCGCCATAGGCATATTTCGGCCTGGGCCGCTATTGAGGCAAACATGGGGGCGTTTGAACCACAGGAAGCCAGAAACAGGTGAGCCTGGGTACAGGCATTCCAGGCCTTGTCGAAGCGTCCCGCCCACAGGTCCTCCAGGCTCGCATTCAACAGGCTCATCCCCCGCCATTGTACTTCGTGCTCGGCAAGATGCTCCAGGGATTCGCGTGCCAGGCGGAACGACTCGGCGTACTCCTCCTGCCAGAGCGCAACAAGCGCGCGGAAGGCCTGGATTTGAGCCAGGCGCTCCAAATTGCCCTCATCACGCCAATAGCGCTCCGCCAGGCGTAGAGGAATCTCGATACGCGTCTTTGTCAATGGCGCGTGGCGATCATGGGTAAAGAGCAGCGCCGCGGCATACAGAAAGCCCAGGCCAGGCTGAGCCTCTAAAACCTCATCTGGCAACATTTTCAACCAGCGCCAGAGCGTCTGACGCTCAAAATAACTCCCCATAGGCTCGACAAGACGCACGATCAGGCTGGCCGCACAGGAAAAGTCACGGGCACGGATCGCAACTTCAATCGCCTCCGGCAACATATCCTCACGCGCATACCAGGCGCTGGCCCGCTTTAAATACTTGCGCATCTCTTCCTCACCATACCTTCTCTGCGCCTCATGCTGCATCGCTTCAGCAAAGAGGGCATGATAACGATACCAGATTTGCGCGCCATCGAGGGGCTGTAAAAACAGGTTGGCCCGCTCCATATACTCAAGGATAGCGGCGCTATCGCTCCGGCCAGTTACCGCGTCGCAGAGAGAGGCCGTAAGGCTATCCAGCCCACTTGTCTGGAGCAAGAACGCTTGAAGAGGCTCCGACTGTTCACGTAGAATCTCATCAACCACGTATTCCTGGATGTGGCGATGGTGACCAGAGAGATTTGAGAGGGCGTGTTTGGCTTCAGACATGCTTCCCTGCCCACGCAGAGCCAGCGACGCTAGCTGGACACCAACCGGCCAACCCTCGGTGCGCGCATGGAGGTACGCCACACTCTCCTCGGGCAGGGACAGACCAGGCGAGCGCCTGAGAAAGAGGCGCGTCTCATCAAGTGTAAAGCGGAGGTCCGCGGTACGCAATTCATAGAGATCATCAAGGGCACGCAGGCGTGCCAGAGGTAAGGGGGGATCGCTCCTGGTCAAAAGGATCAAGCGCAGGCCAGGCGAAGGGAACTGCAACAAGGTCGCCAGTCTTTCATGGATCTGAGGTGCCATGATCAAATGATAGTCTTCCAGCACCACTATCCCAACCTGGGTAGAGTCGCCCAGGTCATTGAGAAAGGAGGAAAGCATCATATCTAACAAGCGCTCAGGTTGAAGCTGTAGCGACGACTGGAGAAACGCCAGGGCGTCCCGCCCCACGCCTGGATGACACACCTGGCAGGCAGTAATAAAGTAGCGCCAGAAACGGATGGGATCGTTATCGCCTTGATCCAGGGCTAACCAGGACACGACGGCTGAGGGCTGGCCTTCATTACGACTGGCCGCCCACGCACTTGCCAGCGTCGTCTTCCCATACCCGGCAGGCGCGGAGACAACCGTCAGCCGGTGCTCAGAGGCAGTGTCCAGGCGTGCTATAAGCTCCTCGCGCCACACTATCGACGGACGCAAACGCGGCAAACGGAGTTTAGGGGCCTGCACTGGCGGCAATGAAAGCGCCTCGCCACTCACAACAGAATCTCCTTCGTCAAACCTATCGGGACAATACGCACCTCACAGCTTACAACGTTCCTGCCCTCACCGCAATGCCAGGGGATAGTGAGTGTGGTGCGTGCTGGCACGCACCACACTCACTATCCAGACAAGCCTGATCCACAAAAGTCATCCTTATTCCTAAAAAATGCCTCCTTCAGGTATTAGATGTTCGGTACAGCCGTGAAGACGCTTAGATAGCATTGGCGTGGAAATCGGTACTTTGACGCTCCTATCACAACACCTGAGTTCGCCTCAAAATACACACAGAGGATCGCCTCCAGACGATGCTTATGGTATGCTTTCACCATATCCACTTCAGCAACCTGGACTTCTCAGGCTATGGTCCCCTGACGCATCAACGCAGAGAGGCCCGTCTGGCCGATCTCTGGTCCATGTTCTCGCATATCAAGCGCTTTCACCCCGAGGCCCGGTTGGTCCAAGGCTCCTCCTGGCTCTATAACCGCGAGGCCTATACGCACCTCTTCCCCCGGGAGTATGCCCATTCGGCCAGACCCTACAAAGTTAGACTGATTGGGCCACGATGCTAAGACGATGGCTGGAACCAGCAGGGGACGCACGACGAAGGTATCCAGCAAGACACCAAATGGGCCCTTTATTTATCGCCCGTTTTACTTCATAATTAAGAGATATCAAGCTTCACGGTTTGCTTACTAGATAGAGAGGAAAAAGACGCCAGAGATCTCTCAGAAAGGTTATTGCTCATGAGTCCGTATAGTTATGATGATGATTTTTATAGGCAGGAGGAGGAGTGGCAACAACGGGAATATTGGCGCCGACAGGAGGCATGGCAAAAGCAGGAGGAACTACATTGGGAAGAGCTGCGCAAGCAAGAAGAGCTGCTTCAGGAGGAGGAGCAACATAAGCAAGAAGAGCTCTATATGGAAGAAAAAAAACATATCGATGATGAATATTATCAATCACTAGCAAATATGAGATATGATGAAGCAAATAAAGAATCAACTGGAATTGAAAGTTTTTACTTTGCGAAGCGGCCTCAAAGATCAGTAGGGTCAGCTAATGATGGGAGCTTCATTTTTCTCCTGGTTGTCGTGCTTGTTGCCTTGCTCCTCTACTTCATGTATACAGGGTCACTCCATTTTTAGAAATCAAATTATGAGAGGAAACGATATTGACTGGTGAATTCAGTAGGTGTAGGGTCCATGCTGGCATGGACTGCGAGCGGAGCGACCGTTCCTCGCCAGGTGATTGGTCAGGGGGCAAGAGAGTCCATGCTAGCATGGACCCTACACCTACTGAATTCAGGCATGGTGTCGCCAGCTACGCATCACCCAGATCAGCGCACCAAGCAGGATCAGTAAGAGGTAGATGTGGTAGGCATAGGTGACAAAAAAGTCTACCAGTGCATGCTCAACATTTAGCATCATGTACACCTCCCTTGATTTGCCCGGCGCTCGCAATTTGCGCTAACTCAACTCCACGAACAGGCGCTTCATGCCGAAAAGGAGGCTGTTACGCACCTGCTCAGGGAGTTTGTCTTCGGCGATGTGGATAGCTTTGATGCGCTGGGCAAGCTTTGTAAGAGCGATTTTGGTCTCCAGGCGGGCCAGGGGCGCTCCAATACAGAAGTGAATGCCATGGCCGAAGGATTGATGGCGATTGGGGTTGCGCTCGATGTCGAAGCGCTCGGGATCAGGAAAGACCTGTTCATCGAAGTTGGCCGAGAGGCGGTTGATCTGCACATACTCGCCTGCGTGGATCTGCTCACCGCCGATCTCGACATCTCGCTTTGCCACGCGCCCAAGCACAAGGTCATTGGGGCCAGCGCGAAATGGCGGCATATAGCGTAGAATCTCTTCTACGGCACTGGGAATCAGCTCAGGTTGTCCGCGCAGACGCTGGAAAGTCTCGGGATGCGCGTCGAAACAGAGAAAGGCATTGCCCAGGATATTCGTCGTCGTAATATTGCCCGCGATAAAGAGAGTAAAACAGAAGCCGATTAACTCGTCATGGCTGAGGCGCTCGCCATCGACCTCCGAGTTGATCAAGAGGCTGAGAATATCCTGGCGTGGCTCGCGTCTCCGCTCCTCAATCGAGCGCTCAAAGTATTCAGTGAAGAGCTTGTTGGCCTGCTCGGCCTCTTCATCGTCGCTGGTGAGCGCGTCATTCCAGGCCTTAAACTGGCGCCACTTCTCGCGTGGCATGCCCAGCATATCGGAAATGACCATCACGGGGAGCGGATTGGCGAAGCTATCCATCCAGTCCACGCGCTTACGGGCAAGCGCCTCGTCGAGCAGTTCATCGACTATATGCTCGATCTGGGGCGCCATCTCGGCAATGGTACGGGCTGAGAAGCTTGCCGTCAGTAGGGAACGCATCTGGCGATGGCGCGGCGGGTCCAGTTCGATGATGCTGGGCTGGTCTCTTCTGGGTCCCGACCTACGATCGCGATTGAGGCTACGTTCAGAGGAGAAGGTAGCATAGTCGCTCTGCACACGCACCACGTCCTCATAGCGGAAGACGAGCCAACTCTTGCTCTCGTCATCAAACACGACCGGGTGAGATGCGCGCATCGAGCGGCACCATTCACGCAACTGCTCATGATAGACTCTAGGCTCGATACTCAAGTCATCGATAAAGGCAGGAAGACGCATAAAACCTGTTCCCCTTTCTTATGCCAACAAGACAAAGCAACTGAGAACCTTGTTTCATTATACGCCTGCATGTATCAATACCCGCTTGCTATGCGCCATCTTCAGCAGCCATGTTATATCTGCCTACCACGCGCCAGCGCCCCGGAAGCGCACCCAAACCACAGGCATTCCAGGACGCTCCATTCATTTTGTGAACCACTAGCCACTGAACGCTAAATTTCATTTGCTACCAGGCGCTCGAAGCCCCAACGGCGGCCGTACTCGTCCATCTCGATGACGCTGTGCTTGAGACGGGCCTCCTCGGCAGCGAAGGCCAGCAAGTGGCTCTGGACGGAGGTCGCGGCAGCCGTCAGGCCAGTCTCTCGCCCCTCGCTACGAACCAGGCGCAGGAAGTCGCGTATGATACCAAAGTCGCCGCCACCATGCCCCTGCGGACCTCCCTCATTAGAGAGGGTATAGACCTTATGTGTGCCCGTGCCGAACTCGTTGACCTCTATCTGGTTGGTGTCGCGCGCCATGGTTCCCCACATCTCGCCCTTTGTGCCCATGAGCTTGATCTTGCGTGTCACGTCATCGGTGAAGGCGCACATGGTGAAAGCGGCGGTGACATCGTTGTCAAATTGGAGGTTCACGACCTGGTGATCTACGACATCGTTATCACAGTGATAGACACAGCGGCCATATGGTCCCTCCTCCAGGGCTTTCATCAGGGACTTGCGGCTGGTATCGACACTGACGACCGAGGCAGGCCAGCCGTCCTTGCCTGTCAGATAGAACTTTGGCGCATAATAGGCGCAGGTATGTGCCGCCGGGCAGCCATCGGTACAGCGCATGGGCGCTCCTGGAGGTGCGTTCTCCGACTTAAAGTGGGTCAGGGTGCCGAAGGAGGAGAGCCGCGTACAGTTGGCGTCCGCGAGCCAGAGCAGGATATCCATGTCGTGACAGGACTTGGCGAGGATCATGGGGCTGGAGAGCGCGGTATTGCGCCAGTTGCCGCGCACATAGCTATGGGCATAGTGCCAGTAGGCAACATTCTCGCTATGCTCAATCGATATCAAGCGACCAATCGCTCCTTCATCCAGCAGGCGCTTGAGGGTACTGAAGAAGCTTGTGAAGCGCAACACATGGCAGATGGAAAAGACACGTCCGACCTCAGCCGCGTATGCTCCCATCTTCACGCACTCCGCCGGGTCCGGCGACATGGGTTTCTCCAACAGGACATGGTAGCCCGCCTGGAGAGCCGCCATGGCTGGCTCAAAGTGCATACGGTCCTGCGTGCAGATCAAGACGGCATCGGCAAGCTTTGGCTGGCTCAACAGCTCACGCCAATCGGCGAAGACACGCTCAGCGGGGAGATTATGCAGTTGCTGAAACTTCGCTCTACGGCCAGAATTGATCTCGGCCACGGCGACAAATTCAAGCTCATAGGGGTTCTGTAAGGCATAGCTACCATAGCTCTCCATTCCTCGCGAACCCGCGCCAATCAACGCAATAGTCACCTTCTTCATAAAGACCCTCCTTGCAAATAGCTTCCACAGTTACCAATGACTATACCACCTTCCGCTACTGTTTAAGACTGCACCACATAGAATTTTTGTGACAAAAAGCATACACATGTAACGATATAGCGATTACTCCGACGAACTATATGGAAGACCCAGCAAGCAGCAGGGAGGCTACTTGCACATGGAATTTGGATACACCAGTCGCTACTAGATAGGCTAATAGATATGCATAGACGCAAACTCACGCGACCAGAGGTGAGCAGCAACGTTCTTCATAAAAAGAGATTGCCATGCTCCGCGCTGGCGCTGTTGATAATTGCACTCTTATTACAGGCATGCGCAGCAAGCAGCCAGAGCACGGCTTCCAGGTCGCCAAATAACCTGCATAAGCAATATGCCAGCAGACATGACGCTATCGAGCCACAAGTACTCTCGCCAATCACGCCCACAATGCTACAGGCAGCGCAGACAAAGCTTACCATCCTGAAGAGCAAGATTGATCAACTCAAAGCCCCAGGCAAGCAGAAAGACATCTATCTCCAGCATTACCGGGCAGAACAGGATGCCCTATACCGAGTCAGTTCGAGCCAGGATTATATCCAGGTCCTGATCCAGATTAATACAAATATCACTGAGATCGAGAGTGAGGCCGCCCAAGGAAATAGCTATACACTCGTGGCAACTCTCCAACAAGAGGCCCAGGACTGGGGTGACGCGCATAAATGGCATGATGCATATGATCAGAAAGACTACCAGCTTGATAGCGGCTATCTGAGCCTGGAACGCGGCTATGGGGCTGTGCCATATCTCTATAGAAGATTGGCCAGCGTCGGCTCTGCAGCTTATCCAGAAGTCAAAGATACCCTCTTACACCTCGCAATGCTGGAGGCAAACTTCGCTGATTCTACTCCCTATAATCAGGTTCACGCTACAGATAAGTACCTGCTGACGTACTATCATCTGCAGGACAACCTGGTATTTGTGGTCTCTATGACCGAGCAAGCCATGCGTGTCTACCAGAATGGGCAATTGATACGCTCCTTCCTGATAACCACCGGGCGCTATGATAGGCCCTCGCCTCCTGGACTCTGGAGCGCGGGAAACCACCTGATGCATGTGCCTTTTATCTCCTACGAAGTTCCAGGATCGCCCGACTACTATGATCCCATCATGGTAAATTACGCGGTCCAGTTTCGCGCGGATGGCTATTTCTTCCATGATTCCTGGTGGCGTAAGGATTACGGTCCGGGAACACAGTTTCCCCACCAGGATTCAGGCAAGAACAAAGACGCCAGCGTAGGCAGCCATGGCTGCGTCAATCTGCCAACAAACGCAATGGCCTGGGTCTATCAACAGGCCAGAACCGGCACCAACTTTATCATCTACTAAGGGGACTACGCTGCTAAAGCACGCGTCTACATATCATGGGACGGAGCAGGCCGCATCTCATGATATGTAAGCGCCTGGCGATGTTTCAGCGCGTGCGCTACCCCCAAATGGGGGTTAGCAGCACGACCTCCCACATGCAAGAAGCCTGGCAATTCGTCAACGCATCTGATAATATGGAAGAGTAATAATAAGCTATACGAGATGGAGGGAAACCAATGCCAGCCAGGCGCCAGGTCACAACTATGTGCCCAATGAACTGTCTACCTACGCAGTGCGGTATGACCGTCGAGGTTGAAGAGAATAAACTCGTGTCGCTCAAGGGCGATGTCCATAATCCGGATAGCCGGGGCTTCCTCTGCATTCGTGGCAGAGCGGCGGGCGAGATTTTTGACAATCCCAAACGCCTGTTACGCCCGCTGCGGCGCGTGGGAGCACGAGGCGAGAACAGGTGGGAAGAGTGCTCGTGGGACGAGGCATACAACCTGGTCGTTGAGAACATACAACAGACTCAGCCTGAGCGCGTTGGCCTCTGGCGCGGGCATGGCGTGGGCACAACCGGGGTGGCCTCGTCACTGATCAGTCGCCTGGGAATCCTTGCTGGTTACCAGAACTGGAACACGGGAATCGTCTGCTGGAACATGGGCGGCTATGGCCTGGGCCTAACCGGCACGCTGGAGACCCATACAAAAGAGGATATGGCGGCGAACTCGCGCACTATTCTCTTCTGGGGTTCGACCCTCTCCAGTCAGCCAGGCACGGCGCCGCACCTGATCGAGGCACGCAAGCGCGGCGCGTATGTCGTCCATATCGATACACGACGCACAGAGATCTCGCGCCACGCCGATGAAGTTATTCTGCTACAACCGGGCAGTGATGCCGCGCTGGCGCTCGCCATGGCCCATGTCATTCTGCAAGAGGGCCTGAGCGACCAGGCCTTTATCGATCAGCATACCCTAGGCTTCGCGGAATTCGCCGCGCACGTCCAGCAATACACACCAGAATGGGCGGCGCAGATGACCGGAATTGAGCCAGAGCGCATTCGCCAGTTAGCCCGGCGCTATGCCACGGCGACGCCAGCGATGATCGTGCTGGGTGGCAGTTCCATGTACAAGCATCAGCATGGCTGGGAGGCCAGCCGGGCCATTGCCTGTCTCCCCGCCCTCACAGGTCAACTGGGTCTCGCGGGCGGCGGTTTGGGACCTCGCCACGGCGCCTCTCCTCGTAGCGATGGCAATGCGAATGTCATACAAGATATCGTTGCCAGACCAAACCCCGCACCCATTCCCAGTCATATGCCAACGATTAGCACGGCGTTCCAGTATGGCAAGATCGACGTTCTGCTCGTACTTGGCAGCAATATGCTCTCCACCTTCGCAGACAATAATGCATTAGCACGTGGGCTAGAGCAGATCAAGTTTATCGTCTCGTTTGACCTCTTTATGAACGAGACGGCACGGCGCTATGCCGACCTGATTCTCCCCGGCACGGCCTGGCTGGAGGATATAGGCCTCAAGCAGACGGCGACACATATGTACCTGATGGAACGCGCTCTGGAGCCAGAGGGTGAGTGCCGCTCCCTGATCACTGTCTTGCGCCAGCTCGCAGACAGGCTAGAGCTAGAAAACTTCTTTCCCTGGGCCAACGAAGAAGAGTATATCAATGCCCTCCTGGCTAAGCAGCAAACATCATCTGGCAAGAAGCTCACAGTAGACGATCTGCGAACGAGCAGCGGTTACTGGCAGAAAAGTGGGCTTGAGCATATCGCCTACCTGGATCACCAGTACCATACGCCATCGAAGAAAGTCGAGTTCTGGAGCGAGCGCGCACAGGAAGCGGGCCTTCCGCCACTGCCAACTTATACAATGCCCCAGAGAGAGGCCTATCCCCTGCGCTTCTGCCAGGGCCGCACGCTGACCGCCTTCCACGCCTTCTTCGATGAGGGACAGGCCTTGCCAACCCTGGCCAGGGTCAATCCAGGACCAGAGCTATGGATCCACCCCCAGGATGCTCAGGCGCGAGAGATCGAGACTGGTAGCCTGATTGTTATGAACAATGAGCGTGGCAGCTTCCAGGCCAGGGCGCACATAACCGAGGATGTCCTGCCGGGCGTAGTCTGGATGCGAGATGGCTGGGCAGGCGTGAACCGGCTTACCAGCGGCGCGCCAGTTATCCCCCTGCAGGCCAACGATGCGGTCGCCGGCATTCCTGGCGGCCAGGCCACCTACGATGCCTGGATTGAGGTACACAAAGTGGTCGGGATCAAGGCATGAAGCTAAAATTGGGTTTTCTCGCATCTCATGGCGGAAGTAGCTTTCAAACCATTTACCGGGCCATACGGGCTGGCCACCTGGACGCCGAGGCTTGCGTTGTTATAAGCAATAATAGCAAGTCTGCGGCACTGGCCTTTGCCAGGACGGCTGGCGTGCCAGCTTATCACCTCAGCCTCCAGACGGAATCTACTCCCGAACTGCTGGATGAGGAGATCAAGCGCACCCTCCAGGCGCACGGGGTCCAGTTTGTGGTCCTCAGCGGATATATGAAAAAGCTAGGGCCACAGACGCTCGCGACTTACCACCAGCGGATCTTCAATATTCATCCCGCCCTCCTGCCCAGATATGGAGGTCAGGGCATGTATGGAGATCATGTTCATCAAGCCGTGCTGGCGACAGGCGAGCGCGAGACCGGTATTACTATCCACCTTATAGACGAGCACTATGACCACGGCGAGATCCTTGCTCAATGTAAGGTGCCCGTCCTGTCAGGAGACACCGTGGAGAGCCTGAGTCAACGCGTCAGAGAGCGGGAGCCAGGCTTCTTCCTCGAAGTATTGCAACACCTGGCGGCACAAAACACATTTTCCAAACCTCTGTGCTAAATTTTTCCCGCGATGATGGGAATGGGATGACGATGCTTGGGAACTCTCTTCAGGAGAGTTCGTCTCTGTGCTGGTCTAGAGATGGCACACGCTTGGCCATGCTGGTCTACGAGAACGGCACATCTGTTGCGCAGGTCTGTGATACTCACACGGGTCAGCGTCTCTTCACCTGCCAACACGTCGAGGGACAGCTGACAGGCTGCTCCTGGTCGCCTGATGGGCGCTATCTGGCATCGGGGATTATTGCTGGCGGCTCTTCTCGAGACGAAACTCTGGGAGAAAGCTCGACCATCCAGTTCTGGGATGCTCAAAGCGGAAAAACGCTTTTCTCTTACCAGGTGCCGAGAGCTCCGAGCCAGTTGATCTGGTCCCCCGCTAGCCGCTTCCTCGCGACCTACAATCCCCTAGACTTTGGGCATGTGGGCATCCACGTCGAATTCCTCAATTTTGCGCTTCAGGTGTTCCAGGTCAGGGAACTAGGATGAGCGAAGAGGTTTTGCAGTCATCCTCGTCCAGCTTTAGCGCGAGATAATGTACAAGATATCGATGAAAGGAGGTTATTTACAACGCTCATTAGCCTACAATTAGCCCCCTAAAAGCCCTTTCGTCTTGTCTGACAATATTCCATACTTTTTTTATCTCATGAAGATGCGCTGCGAAGTTGCAGCGTCATTGCTATCATGGCTGTGCAGACGAGGGCCATTGCATAGAGGGGATGTGGGTTATATGACACAACCAGACCACCAGTATCACCCGATCAATTCCTATGGCGTCATCGGCGACTGCCACTCAGCGGCATTGGTCGCCCCCGATGGCTCAATTGATTGGGGCTGCTTCCCAGATTTCGATAGTCCCGCTGTCTTCTGTCGCCTGCTTGATGCTGAGCAGGGAGGGTACTTCCAGATTGCACCTACGGACAAGACGCCAGGAGGAAAACAGCGTTACCTGCCTAACAGTAATGTCTTGCAGACGACCTTTACTGGCGAACAGGGACGCGCCACGCTTACGGATTTTATGCCTGTTGAGGACCTGAGCGCCTGGTCATATCGGACCCTCAATAACAATACCTGGTCGCACGAAAACGGCTCCTGTCACTCCCTGGTACGTATTATTAGCTGCCAGGATGGGCATATGGAGCTCACAATGCACTTCAAAGTGACGCCTAACTATGCTATATCGCCAGCGACCGTCCAGCTCATTGAGGAGAAAAGCGGTGTCATCTGCACCAGCCACGAGCAACATGTCGGCCTGGCCATCCTCGGGATACATGACATCCATACGTTTAGTATTCATATGGAGCATGGACCACAAGCACGGCATGCGACCATTATCGCGCACTTCACACTCTATGAAGGTGAGCGCCTAACCTTCGCGCTTGGTGTAGGGCGTAGCCAGCGCGCGGTACACCGTCTCGTGTCCTGGGATCTTCTCCAGCGCAACTTCGATTGGGAGCTATCACACACCCTCTCGTGCTGGCGCAAATGGATCGCGGCGTGCGAGTATGACGGCCCCTATGCCGAATGGGTGAAGCGCAGCGCCCTCACGCTAAAGATGCTCTGCTATGCACCTACAGGCGCGCTTGTAGCCTCGCCCACGACCTCCTTACCAGAAGAGATAGGCGGTGTGCGCAACTGGGATTACCGCTACACCTGGCTACGCGACTCCTCTTTCACGCTCTATGCCCTCAACATGCTTGGCTTTACCGAAGAGACACGCGCCTTCACACGCTGGCTGCTCCATCTCTCCTATACAGACGGTGAGGACCTCCAGATCATGTACGGCATTCGTGGTGAGCGCGAACTACCAGAAAAGCTCCTCACGCACCTCAGTGGTTATCGCGGCTCACAACCGGTACGTGTTGGGAATGCGGCGGTCAAACAAAAACAGCTCGATGTCTTTGGCGAGGTCCTGGACTGCATCCACCTCTACTGGAGCATGGGTAACTATGAGCGTTATAGCGAGCAGCCCAATGGCCCTCTCTGGCAGCTCTTGAGCATCCTGGTTGAGCATGTCTGCCAGCACTGGCAAGATACGGATAATGGCATCTGGGAGGTACGTGGCGAACCCACGCACTTCGTTCATTCTAAGGTGATGTGCTGGGTCGCGCTTGACCGGGGCATACGCATGGCCCAGCGATACCACCTGGCATCCGACCTGGAACGCTGGAAGAAGATACGCCAGAGCATCTACGAAGATATCATGGTGCATGGCTATAACCCGGTCCTCCAGAGCTTCACCCAGCGCTACAGCGATACCGCCCTGGATGCCTCAAACCTGATCATGCCCCTGGTAGGCTTTATCGCCCCTGATGATCCACACATGGTCAGCACTGTCGAGCGTACACTTGAACGCCTTACCGACCAGCAGGGCTTTGCCTATCGCTATCGCAACGAAGACGGTCTGAACGGAGACGAGGGAACCTTCACCATGTGTACCTTCTGGTTGATTGAGAATCTCGCGCTCCAGGGACGTGTCGAAGAAGCCCGCCAACTCTTCGAACGCGTCCTGGCATGTGCGGGTCCCCTGGGACTCTTCTCCGAAGAGGTATCCCCTGTGAATAAACTCTCACTCGGGAACTACCCTCAGGCCCTTACGCATATCGCACTCATCAATAGCGCCACCACCCTGCACCGGGCAGAGCAACGCAGGAAGGACGACAAATCTGCCTGATGTTTTTTGGGTGGGTGATGTGGTGTGCTGTGGCAGCCGCCACAGCACACCACATCACCCACCGTAAGATTTGTGATAGGTTCTGGCATAATCCGCGATCACCGGATGGAGCAGGTAGCGCCCCTGGTCATTTACCTCAAGCAGTCCGGTATCTACCAGTAGATCGAGAGTCGCTCCATCGCCGACGCCAGCACAGGCTGCCAGGGCCACCCCCTCAGAGAAGCTCAATGGCTTCGTGGGTAGGGTGGCAAGCATAGCCAGGGTGCGCAATGCACAAACATCCAGGCGCGACGTCGTCCGCTCAATACATTCGCGCAAAGAGCAGGTCGCGCCTGGTTCACCAAAGGCCGAAGGCATACGCAATTGCAGGCGCGCAGAGGCATGACTCAGGTATTCCAGAGCATGCTGGAGGCGGCGAGGCTGGCGGCCATTAGCCTGGGCTTGCAGGTATCTACCAAGCAGGCACAGCGCTAAGGGTAAACCACCTGTCGCAGAGACAAGCGAGCGCAACGGTTGATAGCGCTCCTCACGGATATCGGGAATAAAGCTTGCCAACAGGTCCAGGCTCTCCTCCAGGGATAGCTCTGGTATCTGGAGGGAAGCAGTATTGGCGAAGTGATAAGCCAGTGCAGGTATACGCGTCGTGAGCAGGTAGGCGCAATGGGGGCCACCAACCTGTAACGTTTGTGCATCTTCTAACGTCCAGGCATCATCAAGGAGAAGGAGGAGGCGTCGCGGGCCAATGGTGGCGCGCAGCAGCATGGCCAGGGCCTCCGAGCTTTCCGCGCGCTCTAGAAAAATCTCATTGATCCCCAGGACACGCCCCCAATGGCGTAGCAAGGCCACGAGATCGGGTGAAGGTCCTAAAGATGCCCACAGCGTTCCATCACAGAAGTGGGCCGTTATCTCCTGGTCGCGAGCCAGGGTTACCGCCAGCGAGGTCTTGCCTATGCCTGGAAGGCCATACAGTGCCGCGCAGGCGGGCAACTCCTGGTCACAGAGACAGGTTTTTAGAGAGCGTAATAGGGCCCGGCGCTCAAGTACATTCTTCTGCGGTATAGGGAGCGCTGGATCATAGATTATCTGTGGGAACGCATGCATGCAGCTATGCGTACAGGCCGGATACGGATATAAAGGCGGGTCGTCACGAAAAAGTCCTAGCTCCTGGGGGAGTCTGGCATATAGCTCGCATAACTTTTGTAAGAAAAAGGCGCTGGGGAAGGCGACTCCGCGCTCCCAGCGCCCAATTGTCTTGGCATCAGCGATACCGATCTGGCCGGCCACATATTCACGCGTCCATCCTCTGCGCTGACGCTCACGCAGCAGTAGCTCATTCGGCTGCATCCTGGTGTGTCTTCCCACATTCCAATCCCTTCCACCATACACAATTTCCACTTCACCTTAATGCTTGACGCTGCAAATATAATACAACTCAGCTCTCCTCTCTTTCAAAGAGATGTGCATCAATTTCGAAGGGAAGTACCCAATGGACCATCAGATTAAGGTCTTGTCTGAGCCAAATCCAGCATTTGCAGCCTATCTACATGAGCAGATCAGAGAATTTAATAACCAGCAATCGCCGGCGCATAAACAGGCCAGGGCTGAAGGAGCAGTAAAACCAGTGCACATCATGATTGTAGATAAAGATGGTCAATGGCAAGGCGGCATTACAGCCGAAATCTACTGGAACTGGCTGGAACTTAGCGATTTCTGGCTGCCGGATACGCTTCGCGACCAGGGCCTCGGCAGTTCAATCCTGGCGCAAGTTGAGAATATAGGAAAAGAACATGGGGCGAGCAAAGTCTTATTAACTACCTTTGAGTTCCAGGGCCGCACCTTCTATGAGCGTCATGGCTACAAAGTCGTTGGCTTAGTAGAGGATTATCCTCCAGGCACAAATTACTATACGATGGTAAAGGTGCTTTAGAGAAAGCGCTACTTTACGTACTCATCTACTCTATTTATGCAATTATTATTTGAATCGGATATTTGCTGAACGTACTTTATGGTGTTGGCCCGCTGTGGGTCCGGCCTGCCACTGGATCTCGAAGAGGCGCCATGAGCTTTTGCCAGTCAAGCTAGCTGGCTGATCGTTGACCGTGACTGCAGCGCCCACACCGGCGCGAATGAGCGCGAGATGCTGAGAAAAGCCGGGATTCTTCTCTATTTGTTCGCTCTCCAGAGGAAGCCAGCTCTCTCCTTCACGGTTGAATAGTTCGCGACCATGCGCCAGTAGCTCCAGTCCCCAGGCTAGCCGCTCGTCTTCATCTGCGACCTGGGTACAGAGCTGAGCATAGGTAAAGGGCTGGCCCTGGGCACGCTCCCAGCAAGTGAACAGATCGACCCAGCAGGTGTCGAGCTGCTTACGCCAGGCCTGAAGCTGCTGCTTTATCTCTCCCGGCGCTAAGGTGAGCCATTCTGGGCGCCTTACGCCTGGTAGCAATTGGATAACGTTGAGGGGTCTCTGGGCTTGCTTCCACTGGTCCGCCACGAGCGAGAGCGTGCCGTCCTGGGGCGCGCTCAACACAAGCGCGATTTGTGGGCTGGCGTTCTGTCCCTGGACAAGTACAACTTCACCTGGAACAAGATCGACAAGAGGCGTGAGGCGCTGTATGGCTTCAGAGGCGCGGGGTTGATAGGTTGTCTGTGCGCCCAGGCGGCCCAGTTTGAAATGTGTGGTGGCATCACGTAACACCTGCTCAATGAGAGGGCGGAGCGCTGGGCGATAGTCTGGGCCATAATAGTGCTGACCCAGTTCTACAGAGGTCCAGGGGCGGAGCGGTCCATGAATATGAGCCTTCTCCCAGAGCGCCTGTAGCGTTGGGGAAGGTATGTCCTGGACAGGATCACCTTCCGCGAGAAGAGGTGTGGCATCTGGTAATAAGGCGTCTGCATACATGGCTTTTTGCGAGATGGTAGAAGATGTCGGCACCTTCGTAGTGGGTGTGATGGAGAGGGTAGTGCCAACATGAGGAATAGCGACTGAGAGATGCTTGAAACGCTGTGAAAGGGCCTCTAGGGCCTCGCTGTCGCCGTGGACTAGTATGAGACGCGCAGGCTGTACTTTACTGACGACAGCCTGAATCTGGTTGGCGTCCGCGTGACCGGAGAGATTGTAGCGCGCGACCTGGCAATTAAGCGTCACAAACTGCTCACCAATACGGATGCGGTCGCCCTGCTTCGCGTTGAGTAGCGCGTAGCCAGGACTCTCCTCATCCTGGTAACCGGTAAAGAGCAGGCAATCTTGCTCGCGCGCGGCAATATCCAGCGCATATAGAGGAGAGGCACCGCCAGAAAGCATACCCGAACTACTGATAACCATCTTGGGTTTAGTATGCTGTACGAGGTCCCGGCGCTCAAATGAACGCACAGAAAATACATGCAGTTGAGGATCCGCGAAAAGCGGGCGCCGACCATTGATCAGGTGGCGCTGGAGGGTTGGTTGCAGGTCATGAGACTGCTGCTGGTACACGTCACAGACCGAGCGCACCATGCCATCCAGATAAATGGGAACAGGCGAGATCTTGCCACTGGCACGATAGGCCTTCAGAATCAAAATGATCTCTTGCGCGCGCCCCACGGCGAAGGCAGGACAGAGAATGCGGCCTCCTCGCGCCAGCACAGCCTGCACAGTTGCCGCCAACTTCTGCTCCTCCTCCTTGCGGCTGGAGTGAGAACGGTTACCATAGGTCCCCTCGGTAATCATCACATCGGCCCTGGGCAGCGCATTGATATCCAGGCCCTTGATGGTACGCTGATCGGTCAACGAGATATCACCGGTATGAAAGAGGGTGCCCTCAGGGGTCTCAAAGAAAAGCATGGCTGCGCCCAGAATATGGCCGGCTGGAATAAACTGTACTGTGATACCAGGAGAATCTGCAAGAGGCGCGAAAGGTTGGCGAAAACCCATTACCTGAATACGCCCCAGAAAGGCATCAACCTGCTCGGCATTGTAGAGCGGGGTCTCGCCATCTGGGCGTAGATGTTCCTGCTCCATAATACGCACAGAGTCGCGAAGCAGCACCTCGGTCAGGACACATGTACTTTCAGTGGCATAAATTGGGATATGCGGCAAGAGCGAGGCAATGAGAGGCAGAGCACCAGTGTGATCGATGTGAGCATGTGTGATAATAAGCGCTTCAGGCGGCTGCTTATCTAACAGGGAGAGATCAGGAAGGCGAGATTGTCCTTCGCGAGCCGCGGGGCGCATCCCTCCATCAATCAACAGCGTACGGCCCGCTACCTGAAGAAGCGTGCAGGACGCGCCAACCTCCGAGGCACCACCTAAAAATGTAAGCTCCACAAACGATCTCCACTTCTATACAACTGGCATAATTCCTCATAGGTAACCCATATACGATCAGGCAACCTGGATACGCATATACTTGCTATCCACGCTTCTATCTCGCTAGAGCAGTATAACGCTTCTCATCCCATCGGGCAAATAGATATCGTGCTAGAAGTAGCGTATCATACTTGGTCCATAGCCCTTTGTAGGCCGCTTCATAAAGCCGTAAGGTAAATAGAAGTTCTCCGCGCTGTCCGCGACATTCTCCTTATCCATCCTCTCAGCCATAATATTACACGCCTGTAGGTAAAAATTCACTTACCAGTACTATAAGAAAGACAACGGCATCATAAAAGGGACCTTGATACTTTTTATTCTTTAGTCTTGTACTTGACCTGTTACACTCAGGTTCAGCGCTCTTATATTTGCGTCTGTTTGCTTACATGTGCTACTAATGTAGTGTTACACCTCTATTTAATCACCTCTGCATACAGCTATGAAAGTGAGGTCTTTAAGAACAATAGCATGGAAAATACGAAGGAATACCAGACTCACATGCAGGAGAAGCCAATTTTCAGCATTGTCGGAGAAAAAGTTGCGCTCGGACCCATCCGTCGTGAGCTCATCCCGCTTTACCAGCGCTGGATCAACGATTTCGAGGTGTTGCGCACGCTGCACATTCCGCGCCCCTCCACATTTGAAGAGATTCAGGCCAGCTATGAGGCTGACGTCGCGGCGGAACGCCAGCGCAAAGTCGTCTACTTCACCATTTATGACCGTGACACATTGCAACCTATCGGTAGAACAGACTTATGTAACATCAATTATCGCGACCGCACTGCCGATTTCGGCGTCGAGATTGGTGAGGCCGCGTATCGCGGGCGTGGCTATGGTACTGAGACCGTTCGCTTGATGCTTGATTACGCTTTCACTGGCCTGGGTCTACACAATATTATGCTTGAAACCTGGGAATATAATCGCGCCGGGCAGGGAGCTTATAAAAAGGCTGGCTTCCAAGAAATCGGCCGTCGCCATCAAGCCAAGTTCATGAACGGCAAGTTCTGGGACATAGTTTATATGGAATGCCTGTCCACAGAGTTTGTCAGTCCTGTTCTCGGCCAGATACTAGTACCTGATGAGCTACGCTTACAAGCAGAGCTGGAGCAAAAATAAGATTTCTTCCTATCTTCTCAATTTGTCACTTCTAACAACAGGAAGAATTACGGTATTTTCCTCTGAGCACTGGAAAATGTCGTAACTACAAATTGATTTAGCCTTATAGCTCATCTTCTTTTACAACCTGTATCTGCTGCCATTCATCTTCCAGAATCGAGAAGAGAAGTCGGTCATGCCATTTCCCTCAAGAGTGCTTAACATGACTATTATCTCGGCAATTATATCCATTTTTAGGAGCTTTATGCAAATAGCGTCTTTTCTAATAGAGAGCAAAGATAAGACTTGCAAAATAACAAATACGGGGGCTTACTCCAATAATGCGTTTATGGGTTGAAGAACTTAGTAACCGGATAAAAGCAATGTTTAGTCACCAGAGCGCGTGGTATGGAGCTGTGTTTATTCTGGTATTGCTAACAACCACCCTCTGCATAATCATGGGATATATCTATCGCTGGGATTGGATTGGCGTAGCGGATAAGAAGCTCTGGGACTGGCTTAGTATCTTAATTGTTCCTTTCGTGGTCGCGCTGGCCGGGACAATATACACTCACGTACACAATCAGAGTGAGCGTGAGGAGGCGCGCCAGAAAGAGGCTCAGGAGCACGAACTCGCATTGGACAATCAGCGTGAAGCGGCGCTACAGACCTACTTTGATCGCATGTCAGAGCTATTGCTAGATAAACAGTTAGAAATGAATTCCCAGGCCATGGCCATTGCCCATGCACGTACAGTCACAGTGTTACGCATGCTTGATCCGGCGCGGAGAGCGAGCGTCTTACGTTTTCTGGGAGATATAAATCTTGTGAGCCGAATATTGAATCGCGATATGCGTGGTCTCGACCTCAGTGGTACTGATCTCTCTTCGGCACATTTAAAGCAGGTCATGCTGATCCTGGTAAACCTCATCGAGGCCAACCTTAAGCGTGCCGATTTGTCTGAAGCCAATCTGGAGAAAGCCTGGATGAGGTCGGCAAACCTGGGCAAGGCTAATCTGGAAGATACTAACCTATGGCGTGCAGACCTGAGCCGGGCCCGCCTGGACGAAGCCAACCTCCACTGGGTCAATCTCGTCGAGGCCAACCTCTACCGCGCAAGCCTCCTTGAAGCCGATTTAACGGGAGCGAACCTATGGCGCGCACAGCTCAACAAGGCGCGCCTTGACTATGCAAGATTACGCTGGGCCAACCTGATAGAGGCCAATATGTCAGGGGCCACCCTTCTAGGCGCAGACCTCACAGGCGCCAATCTTAAAGGTGCTAATCTGGAGAATGCAAACCTCAGCGAAGCAATCCTTGTGAAAACGCAGTTCATCGACGTGCGAGGCATCACCAGTGAACAAATGGAAGACTTCCGTAAGCGAGGTGCATACACACAGATACAGCCAGGAGATTCACAGGTATTGGACATCATCAAGATAGAAGCCTCTTCACAGACAGAGATAGAAGGGCCACAAATCATATCAACCGAAGAGCATATGGATGAGGCAGGTTCGATGCAACAAGAAATAAAGTAAAATCGATCCAGGTACAATAAAAAAAGAGAGTGGGTATCTGTACAGCAACTAATAGAGCGAATGGAGAGGAATAACGTATGGCAAGCCAGAAGACAATGAAAGCGGCATATATTGATCGACCTGGAGGTGCTGATAAGATCATTTATGGTGATCTCCCTATCCCTACACCAGGGCCGCGCGACATTCTTGTCAAAGTCGCAGCCGTAACGGTCAACACAGTTGATATTTATATTCGAGGAGGAGTTTTTCAGACACCACTCCCACAGCCCTTTATTATCGGGCGTGACGTGACAGGCATCGTTGTGGAAGTGGGAGAAGAGGTCTCGCTCTTTCATCCTGGCGAGCGCGTCTGGGCCAATAACCAGGGCTATGATGGTCGCCAGGGAACCTTTGCCGAGTACGTCAGTATCCATGAATGCCTGCTCTATCACCTACCACCTAATGTTGACCTCCATGAATCCGTTACAGTACTACACTCAGGACTTACCGCCATCATCGGCCTCTTTAACAAAGCCCAGATACGTGATAAAGAGTGCATCTTCGTCAATGGAGGGGATGGCTCGGTAGGAACCGCGATTATTCAACTGGCCCGTGCCATGGGAGCGCAGATAATTGTCACATCAGGCAATGAACAGAAGGCGCGCTGGTGCGAAGAGTTGGGAGCTGACCTGGTTATCAACTACAAGACGCAAAATGTGAACCTGGCGCTCAAACGTTTCGCGCCTCAAGGCGTCAATGTATACTGGGATGCCACGCCCCAACCAGATATAGAATGCGCACTCAACGCTATTGCGCAGCGTGGGCGCATCATCTTTATGTCTGGCCCCCTGCATCAGACCACCCTTATGGTGGGTCCGTTCTATATGAAAAACTGTACGCTCTATGGTTTTACCGTGACAGACGCCACAATTGATGAGCTGCACACCTGTGCCTCGCAGATTGACTATTGGCTAGGTAGGGGCGTACTCAAGGGCAGAACCGCGCTCAAACTCCCGCTCTCACAGGCAGCCGCCGCGCACAGGATATATGAAACACAATCGCTCTCCGGCAAGATTGTTCTCTCGCCAGACTGGGATTAGCCTCTTCTCCTGCAAAGCACGTCTAAAATCTAGACGTTATATTGGGCTATAATAGCTCAAAGCTACGGCCCTTAGAGACACCGTATCTCCAAGCATATAGCCCAAAGCACGTCTATAGGAAACAAGGTAAAAATGGATCAGAAGGCCAGTATCTTTTGTGAATATGACAGAGGATGACATTAATAGCCCAGTATACTCTTTGCAGATTAAGAAGAAGACCAGCAAAGGAGTAGCATTATGCGTTACGGCTTCATCATTCCTATTGGAGATGTGCAAACCATCGCGGAACTGGCCCAGTTAGGAGAAGAGGCTGGTTGGGACGGCATGTTTTACTGGGATGGTATCTGTATCGAGTCAATGGCCGAGATGTATGATCCCTGGATTGTGATGGCAGCAATGGCCATGCGTACAAAGCATGTGCGCCTGGGAGCCATCATTACGCCCCTCTCACGTCGTCGCCCCTGGAAAGTCGCCCGCGAAACGGTTACCCTTGATCAACTCTCACAGGGACGTCTTGTTTTACCAGTCGGCTTGGGAGCAATCGACGACAAAGGATTCGGCAAGGTTGGGGAAGTAACGGATCGCAAGGGGCGCGCAGAACTGCTTGACGAAAGTCTGGATATTATCACTGGCCTATGGAGTGCTCAGCCTTTCAGCTACCAAGGTGAACATTATCACCTCGAAGAGATGGCTTTTCGTCCAGGACCAGTTCAGCAGCCGCGCATTCCCATCTGGGTTGTGGGGGCATGGCCGCGCGCAAAATCAATAAATCGCGCCATGCGTTATGACGGCCTGCTCCCAACGAAAATGGAGCAAGATGGTCCAGTAACGCCAGAAGATATACGTACTATGCGTGAGTATATTGCCAGTCAGCGAAAGCAGACAACCCCTTTTGATATTATCTGGGAAGGAGAGACACCTGGAGATGACATAGAGCAGGCGGCAACTATTGTGCGTCCCTGGGCCGAGGCTGGCGCGACCTGGTGGCTAGAATCGCGCTGGTCAGCTTCAAACATTGAAGAGATACGCACACGCATCCAACAGGGTCCGCCCCGTATAGCCTAGATTATCATCCTTTCGCCCATTTGACGCGCATCGCAACTCCTGCCTATTTTCCATCTCATTGGAAAGACATCCTATTCCAAGATATACTTAAGAGCCATTGATAATTTCATGTATCTATCGAGAAACGGAGAAACAAAGAAAGTATGTCGCAAAGGCTGAAACGTTAGATGATGCGCCTGGCACTCACAGAGCAACAAGAAGCTTCAATCTGAGCGCTCGTCCTATTTCACAGCACAATGCTCCACTTCTTGGGAAGTTATTGTATGAAGCCTATCGCAACACTATCGATGATGAAGGCGAGGCATCGGGCGAAGCCCAGAAAGAAATAGAGGGGACATTTGCAGGGAAATATGGCCCTGTATTGACAACATGCTCTTTTCTCATTGAGGAGCAGGAACATATACTGGCTGCGTCAGTGCTGATTGGACAAATGACCGGACAGGAAAGAAACGGCCGCTACTATCTTTTCTCATGACTCAACCCGATGCCAAAGGGAAAGGGATAGCAACCTTTCTGCTCAAAAAGAGTATCAACGCGCTATTAACTCAAAGTGAGAAAGAACTCGTGCTCTTTGTAACCGTTGGCAATGATGCAGCCCAGCATATTTACCAGAAACTCGGCTTTCAGATCGAAGAGGAATTTGAGACTGATCGCATCAAACCTGTTTGAACCATCGATCTCCTTATGTAATACATATTGCCGGACCTTTTCGAGCTGATAACGTGAGTGTTTGAATACTCACGTTATTTTGTTATGTAATTGAGAAAACGCACTAGTAAAATCGCATGTGACCCACTGATGTTTCTCTGCTGCTTAAAAAATTATCTTCAGTAGAGAAGTCAGGGTTTCTCAAAAGTCCTGAAACAACCAGGAAAGGGCCTCCTCAGGATGAAAAGAGAAACGACGCAATTGCTTGGCAACCGTAGAAACCCGATGGAGCTGCATGAAGGACAGAACCACCGTATTAAGCACAGCTAGCATTTCCATCACGGGGACACAACGAACTCGGCACCGATCTTCTCCTAAGAGCGCATCCCGCCGCCAGTGAAGATGATTTTCCACTCTCCAGTGTGCCCGAATGTAGCGGAGAAGACGTTCTGGCAGACAGTGGCGCGGAGAAAGCGTCGTCAATCCATACCAGACTTCACAACAGTGCTTTCCCTTGATCGTTCGCTCGCGTTGCAAACGAAACACTTGCCCAATCTCCCCCCAATCTGGAAAGAACAAGCCATTGAGATCAGGGCTAGTGAGGATTGAGCGACGTTCGAGACGACCGTGGCCCTTTTCAAGTTGGCTAAACGATTGCCACGTCCGTCGATCTGCGTATGGATCTTCAAAAAACAGTTCGAGATCGGCGAAAGCATTGGGCGTATTGTCCTTGATGATAAGAATGACCTCGCCACCAGCCCGCTTGATGAGGCGTGGAAATTCATGATAGCTTTGCGCTGCATCAGCAGTGATCACTCGCCCTTTGCACAACACTTCGGTCAGAAACGGTTTGAGAGCTCCGACCTCATTGGTCTTGGTGCCAATCGGAATTTGTTGGAGGACGACACCAGTTTCTGCTTCATAAATATGCAAGAGGTGTTGTTGCGGATGCTCTCCTCCATAGGCCTGCTCTCCCGTACTTTTCAGTGTTTTGCCATCAATGGCCAGGTGGGCGTGCCGGTCGTCTCGTTCTTCTCCCGGTCGTTGGGCCATCTGGCGTACAAACCAGGCGGCCAGATGGGCATTGACCTGTTGACTGTCTAAACGTTCCAGGGCATAGCTGTAGGTGTTAGCACAGGGCATGTGCTTCCACCCCAGCCCCACACTGCTGCAGATCGCTGCCTCCTGATCTTTTGCCCATTCACTGACCGCCAGGATACTGCTCATTCCCGCCAGTTTTGCCCAGACCAGCACCAGCAGTATTCCTGCAAGGTCATAGCGCTTCCCTCGTGCTTTTCTTCCATCTGTGAGCTGTTGGCAGACCAGATACAAGGATGGGACTTGCCTCGATGAGAAGACCCCTTCCGTTTGGCTTTCTTTCAACAATGCTGTATAGTCCATCATGAGTCGCTCCTTGAATGCTTTGGGTTTTTGAGTCCCTGCATTCTACTGGATTGACTCTTCCTTTTCACCTCTCACCGGACTTTTGAGAAACCCTGGTAGAGAAGTAAATACCCCTTGACAATGCCGATACAACCATGTTATATATCCATTACAGATACATCAAAGGATGATATAGTAAAAGTAGGCATATTAGTAGTGGGTTTATAAGCGGTCAGATAGAAGCGGATGGATGGTTTCATGAAACACTCGCAAAAAAGTCCAGAGGAAATGTTACCTCTCACGCCAGCCGTCTTTCACATTCTGCTGGCGCTGGCGGACAAAGAACGCCACGGCTATAGTATCATGCAAGAGGTCGCGACACGAACCGATGGGCAAATGCGTATGGGTCCTGGTACCCTTTATGGCTCGATCAAGCGCATGCTCGCAGACGGGCTGATTGCAGAGTCGGGAGAGCGGCCCGATCCAGATATGGATGATGAGCGTCGACGTTATTATCGGCTAACGGATATGGGGCGTCGTGCTGCCCAGGCTGAGGCATATCGACTTGAGCGGCTTGTTCGTGTGGCACACATCAAACAGCTACTTCCTAATCCAGGTATAGCAGGAGGAATCTTATGAGCATAACGCCAGCCAGACACCCTTCTCGCGTCGGAGAGAGCTTCTACAGTGTGCTCCTTTACCTCTATCCACGCCAGTTCAGACAAGAGTATGGTCGGCATATGCGCCAGGTCTTTCTCGACTGTTATAGGGATGAGCTACGCTACAAGGGTAGCCTGGCGCGCTTCTGGAGTTCCATTTTTTACGACACTATAGCGAGTGCTGGATCAGAACATATGCATTCACTGATAGTGCATTGCAAACGTCTGCTTGGTCTGGAACGACGCCACGCGCTAGCATCCGCATCCATCAGCCTCAATGTTGGCTCACTTACCGATATTGGACGCAAACGTGCAGTAAATGAAGATACGATGATCTCTATTGTGCCAGAAGATCCGAATACTATGGCTCAGAAAGGTGCGCTTTTCGTTGTCGCCGATGGTATGGGTGGACATATGAAGGGAGAGGTTGCCAGCAATCTCGCAGTGAAGTATATACATGAGGCATATTATCAGGATACCAGTGAGGATCTACAGGTAGCGTTGTGTCATGCAATTGAAGTCGCCAATAGTGAGATATATCGTCACAACGATGAGCAGTTGGGTAATGAAGATCAAGAAGCTCGGAAGAACGGAATGGGAACGACCTGCGTGGCGGCGATCCTTAAAGACAACTTCATCTACATTGCTAACGTTGGCGACAGCCTGGCTTACATTGTTCGTGGTAATAGATTGCTCCAACTTGCGCAAGATCATTCCTGGGTCGCGGAACAGGTACTCCTGGGAAATTTAACGCCCCAAGAGGCAAAAAATCATGATAAGCGCAATGTCATTACGCGTTGCCTGGGTACTCAAGCCGATGTAGAGGTTTACACAACATCCGAGCACACCCAGGATGGTGATATCCTGATTCTCTGTACCGACGGACTACACACTCTTATTGGGGAAGATGAGTTGCGTAGTATTGCGCAACAGTATGGCCCGGAGGAGAGCACACAACGTCTGATCGCGCGAGCAAATGAGCAGGGCGGACCTGATAATATCACCGCAGTTGTGGTGCGTATCTCACTTGCAGCCTAATTATTCATAACGCTAAAGCAAAAGGAGTGTCCAATTCACCTTATTTGAGTTGGACACTCCTTTTGCTTTGTAGGTTAGCTATAACGCAATTTAGCTATGGCTGGCGATAAAACTTAACATCTGTCTCCAGGCATCTGATGAAGCCTCGGCGTAATCGCTGGCACGGCGATCAAAGAAGCTATGGGGAGCGCCCTCGTACACCAGAATCTTCTCCTCGATACCCTTCTGCTGTAGCTTCGCCTCCAGCTCGCGCACATCGCTAACGGGAATCCCCTGATCAGCCCCACCAAAGAGACCTAGCACTGGATACACGATTTTATCGGCCTGCTCCAAAGCAGTAGCACCACCGCCAAAGGCTCTTTTAAGGCCTGCGTAAAAGGCGATAACGCCCTTAAAACCGAATTCTGAACGAGTGGCAGACTGCAGCGAGAGCGCGCCACCCATGCAAAAGCCAACTGGGAAGGTTGCGCCCTGCGCATCAACATTCTCGCGCAGGTAGTTTAGTCCAGCCTGCACATCCTGGAAAAAGGTATTCAATTTTACCTGCTGCACATGAGGCATAAACTCGAACGACTCGTCGCGTGAAGATATGCCAGCAGTACGACCGAAATAGTCGATAGCTATGGCCGAAATGCCAACCTCCGCGAAACGTAGCGCCAGCTCTTTGTAAAACTGATGCAGGCCTCGCACATCAGGATAGATGATAACCTGGCCCTTGCCTGGCTTCTCGGGACACGCAAAGTAGGCCATAAAACGGGCGCCATCAGCAGAGTTTAAAACTACATCATCACCATGAGCAGCCCCACGTTCGCCATCAGGAATAGGTGGACGCGCATTATCGTCATAACACATTTATAGATTCTCCTTCTTAACTAAGACACAATCAAGAGATGTTTTTCTGCTAGAAAAAATAGCATCTCGACTTTTTCCTCACGTATAAGTAAATGAAAAAAGTAACGTCTCTTGTGTTACCCCGACTGTATAGGCCAGCCTGATAACTGGGAGATGATATTTATATTATCTCCCATAGGTTACTTCAAATACAACTACATCATGAAGCGCCAGGCAGGATAAACACACTTTAAACATACATTTTCGCCGGAGATAAGCCAGCCGGGTTGTCAATTTTGCCCGCAATGGTTTCGTGAAACCATTGCGGGCAAAATTGACAACCCGGCTGGAATCTTTATTACTTGGTGGTAAACACCAATCTTCGAACAACTTGACATGAATCGTCGAACAGACTGGCTCTACGCTTTTGCTTGCATTGCTGTGTCTCTTCTAAATATATTTGGGACAGAAACGGATTGGCCTTGAGTACGGCGGTGCGGTTTGGAAAACTAGGCAAGAAAGCGGTTTGGTGTTGATCATTTCCTGGTTGAGTCATTCTATTTTCTGTTGCTGGGTTTTAGGCGACGGTTGCCTGGGCAATTCGACGGAGGTTACTGGCAAGCACGCCCAAGCCAACCCACCGCTCCATCCCTACCTGCCCGTGATAGGCACATTTGTCCAACCCATAATCACGGCGAAGGCTATGAATCCGCCCCTCGATACCCGCACGCCAGCGATAGGCTCGCTTCCATGGGCGTGACTGCTCTTCGGCTCGCCGATCGGCTGAGGCGGTTCCCAAGGAAGGAATCGCAACCGTCTTTCCCCCGGCTGCACAGGCTTGCTCCACCGTCGTTTTGGTGTGAATATCGCGATCACCCGCAAGGATGCGGGGAGGATGATGCCCAAAAAGCTGCTGATGGTGAGCCACAGCGCATATTCCCTGTCCGCGATCGGATTCTCCGTTGGCAAGCACCTGATACCGCGTGACGAGCCCTCCTTCCACCTCATCGAGCACCACTTGTCGGCCGAACTCCACGAGGGCTCCTCCTTTGTAGCGGGGAATCAAGCGCGTGTGAGGCTCATGCAAACTGGGCACGTTTTCCTGGGACGCGACCTTCCTCCCTCAAGCACTCGCGCCCGGCTTTGCGCAATCACTTGACCGATGAGAGGGACGACCTGTTCCACGTGGGCGAGCAGCCGCTGCACCTTTTCCCGATTCGCCCTTTGCGTCCGCGTGGCGAGGCATGCTCGACGTGTTCAGCTTGCCAAATCATGTGCTCTGTCGTGGTAATGAGGCGATGGTAGAGCTCTTTCTGCTGTATCAACTTCTCTTCTCCTTTGCGACGTAAGAGCCGATGGAGCGATTGAGCTACTCGCCATGCTGAACGGAGTCGACTGCGGCACGCTTGCTTGACCTGTTTGATTTCCCCCTCGACGTATGGCTTGGCTTGTCGCACGAATCGCGAAAGGGTTCGCACACTCTCTATGAGCAAGCCGCTGTCTGTGGGATGATGAATGGTGGTTTGGACACACGTCGCATCCACGCGTAGCTTCCGCCCACGTATCACCTTGGCTTGGCAAGCCAGATACAGTACTCGGTCATTGAGCAGATGAAGCGTTTGTGGGTGGATCGTCCCTGCCCAACGGATCAGGGTCGTATCATCGGGGACGCGCTCAAAGGAAACCCGGCAGAACCAGCGCAGCACCAGGCTATCTTTCACTCGTTCCTCTGTCTCTTGAAAGCTCCACTGATACAGGTGTTTACAGATGAGCATGCGCAGGATGACTTCCACAGGCGTCGAATGCCGACCATGCACCAGTGTCCAGCGGTGTCGTCTGCTCAAATCCGTTTTCACCTGCATGAACATCTCATCGTCGTCGAGCAACCCATCCAGTTGTTGGAGCACTGGATCGATTTGAGCAGCTAGTTCTGGCACCCGTGCGAACACATCTTCGGGTTGATACCTATCGATGAGCATCAGCGATCCTTTCTCTTCCACTTGAGCACATCTTTCTTCTTCCACCATCTCTCTTCTGCACGCTTTCTGCTCTCAAGCCGCTTCAGAGGCTGCGTTTTGCACCGCTAACTAGTACTAGTATCCATTGCGAAATAGCTCCAGTGGCCTATAGAGACGATGAAAATTCAACAGTGATTATGTATTGCTGAGTTTTATGTGGTAGAGTGATCTTCCCTCTGAGGGAGGGGGTTATGCACTCTGCTTCTGGGCGATATGCCTGAGATTACTGGCGAGAACCCCGAGACCCAGCCACCGCTCCATCCCGTCCTGCCCGTGATGGCGGCATTTACTCCATCCGTAGTCGCGTCTCAGGCTTGCAATCCGCCCCTCGATACCCGCGCGGAAGCGATAGCCGCGCCGGAAACCGCGCGTGCGTTCTAACGCCTGCCGTTCCTCCGACACCTTGCCCATTGCCGGAATAGCGATCCGCTTGACGCCCGCCGCCCGCAGACGTTCCTCTGTGTCTGCCGAGTGGACCCCACGGTCGCCAGTGACGAGATGGGGGGGTCGGGCAAACACCTCCCGATGGTGGACCACAGCGTCGATAGCCTGTCCATGCTCTTCCGGGTGTTCCAGGATCTCGTAGCGCGTCACGATGCCTCCCTCGACCTCATCGAGCATGACCTGTCGTCCGAACTCGACCAGGGCTCCGCCCTTGTGCCGCGGAATGGCACAGGTGTGCGGCTCAAACAGGCTCAGCACCTTCTCGCCCGCGGGCACCTTTTTGTTCTCCAGCACGCGCTTGCGGGTTTGGGTGATGACCCGCTCCACCAGAGGCAGGACCTGTTTAGCCTGGCGTGCCAGCAGTTGTGCAGATTGCTGGGTCTCCTTGCTCAGCACGCATACGACCTTTCTGGCCTGCTGCACCATCTGCTCAGTGGTTTCTACCAGCTTCTGATACAGTTTCTTCTGCTCGGCTTCCTTGTCTTCCCCTTTGCGCCGCAGTTGCCGATGCAACGTCTGAGCGGTGCTTCGGGCGGTGCGCATTCGGGAACGGCAGAGTTGTTGGATATTCTTGACTGGCGCTTGGATCAGCGGTCTAGCCCGCTGCACCATTCGAGAGAGCACGCGCACACTGTCCACCAACAACCCGCTGTCTGTGGGGTGATGAATGGTGGTCTGCACGCACGTCGCATCCAGCCGCAGCTTGCGCCCTTTGGTCACCCTGGCCTGCGCCGCCAGCTCCACCACACGATCGTTCAGGGCATGGATCGTTTCCGGTCGCAGCGTCTGTTCCCAGCGCCACACCGTACTGGCATCGGGAACGGCATGGAAGGCGACCCGACAGAACCAGCGCAGGACCAGGCTATCTTTGACGCGCCCTTCCAGTTCTTTATAGCTCCACTGATACAGGTGCTTGAGGATGAACATCCGCAAGAGCACTTCCACCGGCGTCGAGTGTCGCCCGTGAACCAACGTAGATTGATACCGTTGGCCGAAGTCAGCCCGCACCTGGTGATACAACTCGTCATCATCAAGCAGCACGTTCAGGCGAGAGAGCACAGGATCGATCTCTGCTGCCAACTCGGGCACCTGCGCAAATACATCTTCTCGCGCGTAGCAGTCCATTAACATGAGCGTTTACCTCTGGCGCTGGCGAAACTCTGGCCGCAGTTGTCCCTCGCTGCTTTTCGCCCTCTCACTCGCCCGTTCCACTCGGTTTGCGAGTTCTTCCAGCACAGCAGGAGACACCTGACTCGCTGCCCGGCTCACGAGGCTCTCGAGGGGCGCTGGCCGCATTTCCAGCCGACAAAACCAACGCAGCACCAAGCTGTCTGCCACTTGCTCGACTGTTTCCTGCTCACTCCAGGTATACAGATACTTGACGAGCAACAGACGCAGCAGCACTTCTCCCGATATAGCATCCTCCCCTAGCCCATCCAATCTTGCGCACACCTGGCGAGCAAGCGGATATGCGTCCAAAACCGCATCCAGTTCGCTGAGCACCGGGTCGGTCTCGACTGCCTGAGCCGCTATCTTGGCAAATATCCGTTCCATTCGGGATAGTTTTCTTTTCATGGCTCTTTCCTCCTCTCCAATTCTACCACTGAGCAGGGAAATATCCCATTTCAACGCAGGCATGAGTGACTTACTCTGGCTTCTCCCTCCTTCCGGGCTGGTTCCTCTCTTTCCGGCCAGAGGAGCCTATCCATCGCTCAGTCACGTTTCGAGAAGGCTGATTAGCCCAAGAAGCGGCTCTACAGGCTGCATTTCGCAATGGATACTAGTACTAGTTTCCGGTGCAAAACAGGCTGTTGAGACGACTCAGGATCAGGAATGTGAAGTGAAATTGGTGGTAAAATACATAAATGAGGTGAAAAACAAGCTCTAGAGGAGGGAAAAGGTATGCTCATTACACGTGCTCCCTTCGATGAGGAGCTCGCTCAGGCACCTGAGGAGGTCACGAGGAGCGACGTTCTGTTCAAACGATTGGATGCGTTGCTCGACGATGAGGACCTGCTGGAACACGTCCGAGCGGACCTGGCACGACGCTATTGGTTGACCAGCCAGCACGGACGTCACTCCACGCCTGTGGAAGTGATCCTGAGGTTGTTTGTCCGATTCGTTGGGCACACTTCATCCGTCCTGACACCATGCATGCGCTCAACGATCGAGTGGCTGAGCTTGCCGCTCAAGCAAAGGTGATCAAAGGGAGGAAACTACGTCTGGATGGCACCTGTGTGCAGACCACCATCCATCATCCAACTGATAGCGGCCTCCTGGTCGATAGCGTCCGGGTGCGTTCCCGCTTCGTCGCGCGAGCTAAACCCCTGGTGGAAGGCTCACTCGCGAAAACGGCAGAGGCCTGCCGCTCGCTAGTACGAAGTGCGCGTCAGGTGGCTCAAAAGCCCCATCGACTCGTGCGAAGAGCAGAGGGGGGAACAGCAGCAGGAACGGCAAGCTGACCAACTGAGAACCCTCTATCAGCAGTTGATCACCACAACGGAGCAGATGGTGCGGCAAGCCAAGCAGGTGAGAACGCACTTGATCCACCAGGCTGAGAAGCAGGCAGAGCACCTGCTGGCTGAGGTTCAGCCTCTTCTCCCTCTGGTCGAACGTGTCATCATCCAGGCACGCACCAGGGTCTTGGAAGGCAAGCAGGTGGCGGCTAGCGACAAAGAGCTCAGCCTGTTCGAACCTCACACGCGTCTCATTCCGCGCCACAAAGGCGCTGCACCTGTCGAGTTTGGCCGACAGGTCGTGCTCGACGAGGTGGAGGGAGGAATCGTGACCCGGTTCCAGATCCTGGAGTCACCGCATGAGCATGGACAAGGGCTCCAGGCGTTGGATCATCATCATCGTCTCTTTGATCATCCCCCAAGGATGCTCACTGGAGATCGTGGGGTTCATTCCGCGAACACCGAGATACAAGCTCTCACGGCAGGAGTCGAGGTGGTGGCAATCCCAGCAGTAGGGAAGGTTTCACCTCTGCGGCAAGCGGTAGAACGGACGTGACGATGGAAGCGGGCCTATCGATGGCGTGCAGGCATCGAGGGCAGAATTGCCAGCTTGCGACGCGATTATGGATTGCGTAAATGTGCCTATCACGGGCAGGAAGGGATGCAATGGTGGATTGGCTTCGGAATCATTGCCAGTAACCTGCGCCATATCGCCCAAGCGCAAGCCACCAAAGCTGCGAAGAAGCAGGCGGCTTCAAGGAGAGCTGATCTCTCAATGAGACACAAAAGCAACCTATCACTTCAAAAACCGATAGGTTGCTACTAAGCAGCTTTTCAAGCCAATTTGTGTGTTTTGCACCGGAAACTAGTACTAGCCCATGCGATTCATAGCTACTATGGTAGTATGCAACTGCTGGATTACCAGGGGCAACCACTATGGATAGTCAATGAGGGTGAATATCACATCATAAATACCTTGCGTAGTGCTTGGAGAGGTGAAACTGCTCTTGCAACTGGGCATTGACCGTTTCACAGATCAAGCGCAAGCGATTGAGCGCCTTTTGAGCCTCCGGAGAGCGTTTGGCAGGCTGGTTTGCTTTGACGGGAGCTAATAAGCGCAACGAGCGAGCGTGTTCCAGGTACTCCTGGAGGGCTTGATCATTGTAGGCTCCATCCCCAAGCAGGTGCTTGAGGTGATGCTCAACCGAGTCAAGCAGTTCCACGACTGCTTGATTGTCGTAATGACTGGCTGGAGTGAACAAGAAGCCCAGAACCATGCCTGAGAGACTCACCAGGTTATGGAGCTTGCATCCGAAGTACTTCATCGCTTTACTGCTGCAGACGCCATAGTCCGCATGACCCGCAAAATCGCTCGCTTTCTTGCTGCGTTTGTAGCTCACGCAGGGAACAGGGGCCGAGTCAATGGCAGTCGTCTCTTCCACGTGCAGGGCCTCTTGCACCAGATGCAAGCTGGCTCGAACGGCCAAGATGACCGCCCACAACGCCCGTTTTCGGCGATTGTAGCGGCTGCGTTCATTGAGTCCAGGAAAGAAGGGCCGTAACTGCTCACGGTGTAACCGCAAGAAGTGATCTTCTCGTGGTTCCCCAATGAGTTCCTGATACAAGGCAATGGTTACGACTTCGCTATCGGAAAGCTGTGGGGCGGGTCCGGGTCGCTCTAAGGCTTGCTCGATCACCTCTGACCCTTTCATTGTGTCGTCAATTATGGTAAAAAGTGTGGTGAGAACTGTCGCTTTGTCTCGCATTCGGGTACGCTCCTTGTTTGTGTTTGCTTTTCAAACGGAAGCGTACTACAGTTCTCTTTTTTTGTCAGCAACTAGCACATTGCGTTATACATTTTCCAGATGACTTCACTGAGCATTCTGGCGGCATTAGTTTCACCCATGATATGGAGGTCCCCAACGTCTTCTCTCCTCTCCACTACTCAGCATCAGAAATGCTTGCTTAAAGCAGCTTAAAAAGGAGCAGACATACGCATTTCGCCTATGTCTGCTCCTTTTTAAGTTGCTTCAAGAAAAGTTACTTCACAGAGCTGACTATTTGCTGCACCATATCCTGAATTTGTAGCAAGAGATCGTGCTCTTCTTCAAAGATTTCTTCATCATCACTTCTGGCGGACACTAACCTCTGGTAGTCGCTCAGGTAGCGCAGAATCGTCTTAAGCTTTGTCTTACGCACACGCTCTTGAGACATGTTAGTAACCTTAGAAGACTCACCCTGATCACTTTCTGTGAGGCGCTCTCTGGCAGAAGCCGATACTGAACTCTGTTCAGCAGAGACGCTTATTTCACTTGCCAGTACAGCATTTACATTGGCATTTGTAGCACTCTCATCCTCAGCCAGCAGACCTTCACGTTTTCGACGCTTGAGTTCTTCAATATATCCGGGAAGGTCTTCAGTCGTAAGCTTTCTATTAAGCAGCTGCGCAATAATCTGAGCACGCTCTGTGACATCTTCAATATCAAGCAGGTAGATGACAGCACGCATACTATCTGTCTTCATCTCGACAAAAGCCTGGATATCTGCCGGTGCTTTTGCCAAGCGCAGACGGTTGCGTACATAGCCACGATCTTTCTTAATCGCGCTTGCAACCTCTACCTGAGTCAGTCCCATTTGGTCAATCATAATCAAGAAAAGCTTGCCTTCTTCCAAAGGTGAGAGATCTTCGCGCTGAATATTCTCTGTCGCGGCCAGAGTAGCCATATCTTGATCAGACCATGAATGAACAATAACCGGCAGTTTCTTGAGGCCCGCTCGCTTAGCGGCTTCGCGCCGTCGATGGCCAGCAGTTAATTGATAAGTGCCAGGACGTTGAGGGTGAGGGCGCGCAACCAACACGCCCTGGAAGCCGTGGCTAGCAATAGTCTCTGAAAGCTGCTGCAGGCTCTCTTCCTCCATGGCTACGCGCGGCTGAAAAGGATTATCAAACAACAAATCGATATCGATTTGTTGGGGCTGCTTTTCGTGAAGCAAGCGCTGCTCTTCTTCCTGAACCTTGGAAGTAAAAATGCTTGAAGCAAGGCCATTGGCGGTTGCTGTCCTGAGGTAACCTACATCTAAGGCTGATTTTTTAGATCTCCCTGGCACACGTTCCTCCTAGCGTTTAACGGTTTTAATAGCAGAGAAAGCTCGATTGAACAGTGTAATTACAATGTGTCTGCATGAATGGCCTGTACGACCCGCTCAACGGGTTCGCGAGCTGGTCCACCTACAGACCGGAGGAGTTCTTCCAGCAGACGCCAATAATCCTTAGCATGTTCACTATATGGATCACTGATTACAACAACAGAGCGCCTGTTCGCCGCGTTAGTAAAAACAGCGCTCTGGCGCAAGTATGAATCAAAACAAGAAATACCCAATTCCTTTGAAAGGTCCCCTCGTAGGGTATCTATGATTTCCTGGTGACCTTTGTATTTTTGTACCTTTGTGAAAACGACACCTGCAATAACCAGGTTAGGATTAAGCGAATCATCCTTCACCTGGTGAACCACCTGGAGCAAGTCTCCCAATCCCTGGACAGATAACACCTCTGGAATCAGGGGTATGAAAAGGACCTGTGACGCACACAGTGCATTAACCGTCAAAACTCCAAGCGAAGGATTAGTGTCAATCAAGATGTAGTCATATTGATTGGCTACAGGAGCTAAAGCTCGTCGCAGAAGTACTGGCCAGGTGAGCTTGCCTCGTAGTTCTCCATCAGCGGCACTTGCACGCATATTGATGGGAATCAAATCTGGGCCATGCACAACCTCGCCACGCGCTTGATTTGTCCCGGGATCAAAAAATGCAAGTGACTCCGAATCAATACACGTAGGGAGAATAATATCTTTTAACGCAACCTTACCTAGAAGTACATCATATAAAGTATGTTCTAGTGTGTTACGCTCATAGCCAAAAGTAAACGTTAAATGTCCCTGAGGATCACTATCTATTGCCAGAACACGAAAACCAAGTCGGGAAAGCATCACAGCTAGATTTGCCGTTGAGGTAGTCTTAGTAACTCCTCCTTTTTCGTTTACAGCAGCTAAAACAATTGCTTCCGTCTGCCTCTGATCATTCATACGTGCATCCTTCCCACTGCGTAAGCCAATCTCAAAACCAAAAGCCTTACCGACCTTTTTTCTCTTCTTCCTCGTCATCTCCACCACCTCCAATTTTGTCAGTCCCATCATACCATTAGCCATTTTGACTTGCAATGCTTAAACCACTTTTTTAAAGCCAATCCTAAAAAGTTGTTACACAATGGTTTCGCGAAACCATTGTGTAACAACTTTTTAGGAGGATTTTCCTCACTACATAGCCAAATTACAAGATCTTAATAATTAAGAAGCAAATTGGAACAAGAAATAGGCAGTATCCTGAGTAGTGTGTAAAAAAGAAGGTCTGGTATCCTAAACCTGGTAACAAGTCGAAAACACAACCAGGAGGAGAACCATGACCACTCGAGACAACAGTATCCAAGAAATCATCAGCAGTCAAGATGCCTTTGAGCGCCTGGTGAAAGAGCGACTCCAGTACGCGGTTCGCATTGCCCTCATCGAGGTGTTAGAAGAAGAAGTGACGGCCTTCATTGGGGCCAAACCCTATGAGCGCAGCCAGAGCCGTCGTGATCAGCGCAATGGGCAGTACACGCGTCATCTGGACACGACCGTGGGAGAGATCCCCGATTTACCGGTTCCTCGCACGCGTGGAGGCTATCACACGCAGTTGTTTGAGCTCTACCACAGGCGTCGAGACGAACTGGATGGAGCCATCGAAGAGATGTTTATCAAGGGGGTGAGTATGGCCAAAGTGGGAGAGGTTATCGAGACTCTCACGGGTTCGCATCCCAGCGCCTCAACCGTTTCTCGAGTCTTCCATACGCTTGAGGAGGAGTATGAGCAGTGGAAAGCCCGTCCATTAGCCCAGCACTATGCTTATGGCTTTGTCGATGGAACCTACTTCACCGTCATCTACAATGGGCAAGGCTGCAAGATGCCCATCTTAGCGGCAGTCGGCATTCGAACAAGCGGAGAACGCGAAGTGCTCGCGTTTCGCATTGGAGATCGGGAGAATCAGCACGCCTGGGAAGACCTCTTTGAGGATCTCAAGCAGCGAGGCATCGAGCAGGTGGATTTGTGGATCAGTGATGGCCATCAGGCCATGATCAAGGCGATGACCAGCCACTTTGCCACTTCGCAGAGGCAAAGGTGCGTCATGCACAAAATGGAAAACGTGCTGGGCTATGTTCCCAGCAAACAGCGAGAGCAGGTAGAACCTGAACTCAAAGCCCTGTTCTCTCAGCCAGGCCGACAACAGGCTGATCAAGCCGTAGCAGCTTTCATTGAGAAGTACCAGAAGGCCTATCCAACGGCTGTGGAGTGCCTCCAGCGAGATTTGGAGTCCTGCCTCACCTTCTATGCCTTCCCCAGGGAGCACTGGAAGTGCATTCGGACCAACAATGTGAGTGAGCGACTCTTTGGCGAAGTTAAGCGGCGTTCGCACAAGATGGCTGCTGCCTTTCGCAATGAGGGCAGCTGTCTCCTGCTTTTCTATGCCGTCATTCGCAGTCTGACCTTTCACAAGCTCACGATGCCACCTGCATCGCAAGCTCAGCCAGATCTTGCCTTTTTACACAGGACTTGACATACTGCCAAGAAATAGTGGTTCAGTCAGTCAGTCAATACTTTTCACGTATATAGTAAACAATCTTAAAGAGAAGATTTTCCTCAGGAAAAATGGTATTATATGATATAGAGAGACAAAACAATAACATCATTTTTCTGTTTTGCGCAACCTATGCGACCAGTAGATTGAGTCGACTTAACACTATCAAAATAAGTTATGCTTGTTTCTATTACATATCAGAACGGTATAATCTCAGTTGCTGATAGCTCTCCCTAACGTTGCCTAGATAGTACTCCAATTTAAAAGCTAAAGGATTATCCAGAAAAAGAAAATAATCCGGTAATCTTAAGAGTAAATATAACTGTTTCCATGTGCAGAATAAAAAGGAGCTTGATCCTTTTTATTTTTTGAGCACTAAGGGGAGTGGCAACTAGATCTCTCGTAAGATAGGTAAAGGACCAAATAGATAGAAGATTCTCCCTACTAGCGAAGGAGCTTTAATGTGATAACAGGTATGTGGACGATATGGGGCACCGATCCCGATACACATCAGGAAATCTGGTACTGGCATCCTCCTATCGTCCCGGTCGAAGAGGATGCTGAACAACTACGCACTGATAAATGGGTTCCTGTTGATCCAGAACAACAACACACCCTCTTTTTAACACTCCTTGGCCAGTTAGCCGAAATCCGCTATCTCAAAAAAGATGCAGATGATACTGTTGAAGCCTGGGTCCAGCAAGAAGATATGGTCTATGCCAGTACTACCCCGGTTGTTCTGGCCTTTTATCTGCCTGAGCATCTACGAGGCGCAACTGCTTCCTCCTCTATTTCGCCTTCTGTGGCAGATATCGCAGACGCCCCTTCAATGCCGCTACTGGTAGGCGACACCCTTGCTTCCGTCCAATTTGGAGAGGTTGCCCTGGTCGCCGATCCAAGCGCTGGTGGCTGGCATCCATATCGCCTCCAGTTTCTTGGCGAGGAGGGGCTAGCTATTCAGCAGCAAATGCTTCGAGAAATTACGCAGCTTGAGGTAGATGCTCGTACTAGTCGTAGCCACAAGCGCTTTAAGACACGCCTGCTCAAATCTTATCAGGTGGCCGTCCGCCAGGAACGCTATTTGAAATTACACCAGTTGGCGCAAAAACTTGCAGAGCTTTACTGGAAAAGCTATCAAGGCCTCTCACCTCGCACTTCAACTACATCTCTTATTCGAACATTGCCGGAGACCCCATATGTGGTCGGCAAGGGCACGATCATTCCTGCTCCTCAGCCAGTACAGGCTGTTCTCGCAGCTTATAGTAACGCCCAGGCTGGAGCAGAAGATTGGGATACTATTAAAAGTGTCCCTACATTTGTCTACAACAAAGAAAATGGAACTACACATGTTGAGTTCCGTCCTAGCGATCCCAGTACGCAACTCGATAATGCGACTATTCAGTCACTCTGGTCTCAGGTGCGCCAGCTCTCTGACATAGATGGGGATGTGCTAATTGCGATGTTGGCCCAGGCTATTGCGGCACCTCACGATGAAAAAGACGGTGTATGGATTACGGGAAAACTTATCCTCGATTATCGGGGGATTTCACCCATTATGAAGCGTGAAAACGGGAAGCTACGGCGTGCAGGTCATCGTCAGGAGGATCTTGCAGATGTTGCAGCTTGCATGAGTCGTATGAGCAATACCTGGATACGTGTCGAACAGTGGATTGAAGATGATCGCGAGCATTCAGGGCGCAAATCGCGTTCAAAGAAAGAGCCAAAAACATATCTTTATACCCGTGAAAGCCGATTAATTAATGTAACTGACATTATTCGTCAACATGAATTACAGCAGATCAACGGCAAATCTCCCATGGAACAACCACAAAATAGCATAGCGATTGCCTGGCGCTACCAAGTAGGTAGCTGGGTGGAACCATTTCTGCAAGGGGCGAACCGACAGGTTGCCTGGCTTTTACAACAGGTGCTCAGCTATGATCCTTATCACGAAACGTGGGAGAAACGCCTGGCACGCTACTTCACTTTCCACATGCGTATCAATTCGACCAAGGGAGGAGTCATCATTGAACGTGAGGTGGGAAAAATTATAGAGGAATTAAGCCTTCCAGTAAATCAACGTGATCCAGATCGAACGCGTAAACGCTTCGAAAAAGCCATGGATCGCTTACAAGCTGATTTATTAGTATCAGAATGGATTTATGTATCGGATAATCCTCCTCTGCCTAAACGCAAGTGGTTACCAACATGGCTACAATATCGTATTAGGATAGCCGCGACCTCGGCACTCCAAAACCACTATTTGCCTGAGGCAAATTGATCCCCTGGATGTCGCACTCTCTGCACAATTCGGTTTATTGTCAGGGAGTGCGACTATACTCTCAAACTTTTGAGTAAAGAAGTTTCCTTACTAACACAATAATCTGACACAAAAGTAGTCCATCATCCTCATCACCACATCTTTAATTTCAAAAACTTCGTCATCCACATTTGCGCATACCGCTACGTTATCACGCGCGTAGCTAATTCCACTCCTATCCTGATGGCAAAAATCAACAGGCAAAATACCGGACGCGCTTGGCTGAAGAGCAGCAAAATCAGCCAATAACTAGCAAATTACACAGACCACTCATACCTATAGAGCTCGATTTTACTCGTTAAAACCTTCACTTATTGCCCAAATCGGCAGTTTACCAGAGCAAATAGAGATTTTACATTCCTTCGCTATAGAGATGAAGCATCAATTTATACAAAATTTACTCTTACTTATCTTGTAAGGGTCTTATTATTGCAAAAAGATTGTGTGAATAGGCTACGTTATTAGGCGCGCTCTCGTATGTGTGCATCTTTTCTTCTATCAAATAAGCACATGCACTGTTAGTTTTTCTACCCGCTACGTTATTCAGCGGGATATTTTTAGCGTTTTGGAGCTACGCTATTAGGCGCAAACCGCTATTTGAGTTCCTTGAAGGGGCTTTTAACCAAAATGGCTAAAGGTCTGGAGAGAGGGGGCTACGTTATCATGCGCAAACCGCTACGTTATTGTGCGTAATACAGAGAGATGAGTTGGCTCTAGAAGCCAACTCACCAAAAAAAATATAGGTGCAGCAATAAAAAGGTGTATTGAATTCTGCTCTAGAACCATTGATACTAAGAGTACAGTTGTCACACAAAAGCGGAGTAGGGGAGGATACTTTGTTATGAAGCGAAGTGGATGGAAGATCTTAATGTTGTACAACTGGAGGAATTTTCCGAGGCAAAAAAAGTGCCAGTTATCCAGATCCTTTTGCCAACCACTGGAAAACTGGCCAACACCCTAAACATATAACCAATACGAAAGTATCAGTTACATGCTTAGAATATGCCACAGCCTGCCCTTTGTCAAGTGAACGGGACTCATAGGGAGACCAGGGCAAGGTCGATGAAAGCGCATATCAGGCTCATCCCTCGGAATATTCGCTGCAAAAAATTGCCAGGTGAGGGGATGTATGTATATAGCGTCGAATGGACGAAAACGATATAGCCGGGAAATGCCAACAATAGAAGATACAAGTAAGGATGTAGGTGTCACAAGAGAATGTGTTCAACCTGCGACATTAGAGGCAATCGAGAAACTATTTCCATCTCCAATGAATGGTATAGAGTTCCTTGGATTAGTTCTGCGCTATGCAACAATTAAGCAGCTCACTTTACCTTCCTTAGCGCAGGAACAGAGCTTCGCCGTCATTACCGTCAAAAATATTCGTGTGTTGAGTAAGCTCATTGGCTGGAGCTACGATACAACACATAAATATGTGGCACTCTTTTGTGCGCTTGGCTTCTTCGTAAAGGGAAGAAGACAACGCCAGGTAGAGCTCTACTTCCCACTAGACAGCTATATTCCACCAGAATCACTTGCAGCGCTAGACAACCTTATTGCTGAGTATCGCCCTAAGGTGCGCCAGAGTGCCCAGCAAGTGAAGACGCGTTTTCTATTGTATTTTAGCTCGCCACAAACCTTCTTCGATAAGATGGGAGTTCCCAGCGAGCTACAGCCCATGCTGCAAGAAATTCGTCAACTTTTCCAACATGAAGGGGTAGACTCTAAAAAGCAACAGAATCTCCTTGTACAAATTGCACACGTCGTTCAACGTGTGCTGCCGAGTAAACAATTCGAAACGGTAGACACAGCACAAAAAAGTCTTCCGACCTCAGCACATTCAATTCTGTCGTCCAGGCAAGCAGAGGACCAGTCCTCCAAGCGATTGTCACTTAAGAGCAATGCAAGCACACTAAAAAATCGACCCTCTAAGTCAGAAAAGGTAGACCCTTCTTATAAGATTCCGCTCTCAGCGAAACCTGCATTGCCACAGAAAAAAAGTCGGCCCTCTACAACAGAGAATCTAATGATCGACTCCAAGCAACAGAGGGTAGACTCTTTTCCTTCATCCACTCAAAATGTAGTAGACTCTAAGCAACAGAGGGTAGACTCTTTCTCCATACCTGTATCTGAGAAAGCAGACTTTTCTTTACTAGAGGTAGACTCCTTGGAGGAGCAAGAGGAAGTCATGCCAAAAAGCCTCCCTTTTGGTGTAGACTTTTCACATATTCAGGAAAAAGAGGGCGACTTTTTAGCTGAGAGAGGTGACTTTTCCTCTCTGCATAGCACACAAAAAGTCAACCCTCTTGATGAGAAGGGCGACTCATGCTGCGAAAAGTCGCCTGTTAGAGTCGACTTTCATCCGACAAGGGACGACTTTTCGCGAAAAGTCGCCTCCATTACCGAAAATCAGGTAGACTTAAACGACTTAAATAACGTTAACGTTAATAAAATAATTACTAATAACTTAAATAACGTTAACGTTAAAAGTCTACAAACCTTAGCAGCGTTTCTGGGAACTATTCTGGGCGAGGATCGCTCCAAGTGGGGAATTTATGTTGTTCACCTCAAACAGCATTCACAACCGGAAGCCATCATAGCAGCCTTGATGAAGACTTTAAGTTGTAAGTTCCGTGATGGCTCGCTACACAATCCGCCAGCTTTCTTCCTGGCACGTAGCAAAGAGTATCACGTTGCTATTCCAGCTGATGTGCACCAGCTCGTAGATCTGTATGCATCCCTGTCATACGGTCAGTTGATTGAGGCACTCAAACAGCCAGCCTCATCTTTAAAAGAAGGTCATAGTCAGGGTAACTATCAGGCAAGGGAGATTAAGTCTTCAGCGCTTCAGGTGCTAAAAGCGCCACCACTATACATTCAACTACAACCTGATCAGGCTCATATGTCTTTGCAGGATGCCACAGAACTCTATAAGCAACTTTGTAATGATCCACGTATGGTTCTCTGTAAGAAGTTTATTCTGCCAGTGGATGTTGAGAAAACACGCTATGTTCTCTTGCTTGATGTCACTGTCTCTAACAAAGTACGCCAGACATTTCTCTATTCCCAGCAAGAGTGGTATGAACGTAGCCAGAACATGCGTACCTGCCTCAGCCTCTTTGAGTCTTCAGAGGTGCTACAAAGGTCACAAAATCGCTTTGCCGTTCTACGCGACCTACTAAAGAAAAAAACGCCGTAGTAAGCCTCTCAGCGCGAAAGCATGCAGGAAATGCTACTGCATTTCCTTGGGGCTTACACATTAAGCCATTTTACAGGGTTTCTTAGAGAATTCTCCCGTGAAATTGCTTACCTCATGATGGTTTCTTGAAACCATCAGAGGCTGTGAAATCCGAGCTTACAGTTGGATGCATGTGTAACGCTTTATGATCTGGTTGGGGCAATCCATACTCGGTTAGTTTGCCAACTTACAGGCGTATGGCGAAGCGTAGCAGTTGTATCTGCCATGGGAAAGGTACCAGCTTGGAGGTGTGAGCTGGTCGAGCAGTTTGCCGAGAATGTATTTGGGCAAAATAGGGAAGGGTGGCTCTGGCCAATGTGGATCCCAGTGATGTCCGTTCACAACTAGGAGCGCACGATAACGTGCCTTTTCACCATTTTCGAGCGTGATTTCTCAGCCTGCATTTGCCAGGGGGTGGCGCCCACGACTTTGCTATTAAAGTGAATTTCGTCGCGAAAACCGAAGTTGTTAACGCTGGGTCGCCCTGTAAAGGATGTGCTGATTATAGTACAATAAAGGTGAAGCCTCGTTGTTGTAGTTCACTGATGATGAGTGCAAGTGCTTGTACCGTTTCTGCACGATCCCCTCCTCCATCGTGCATCAAGATAATATCGCCCCCTTTTATCTTAGTGAGAACTGTTTTTACAATCTGATCTACACCTGGTTGTTGCCAGTCCTGTGTATCAATAGACCAGAATATCTGAGTAAGGCCAAACTCTCTCGCAATATTATTGACATTTTCGTTTGTCGAGCCGTAGGGAGGCCGAAAAAGCTCTGGCGTAATTCCTGTAGCTTGCTCTATCTCTGTAGAGGTGGATTGTATTTGTTTGCGAATAATATCAAGAGGAAGCACTGTGAGGTTTACATGGCTCCAGGAGTGATTCTCTACGGCGTTGCCTTGCTGGTTCTCCTGTAGTGCTAAATCTGGGTAAGCTTGGACTTGCTCTCCAACACAGAAAAATGTGGCATGTACTCCATAATGCGCGAGTACATTGAGCACGAGGGGAGTATAGGTTGGATCTGGCCCATCATCGAATGTTAACGCAATTGAGCTAGAAACATCCCCGCGTGCTATAGTTTGAGGAGCTAATAGTGAAGAAAGTAAAAAGCGAGGGTAATTTATATTGCTATGAGCAACATGCGCTTGAAGGGCAATGGCTTGAGCCTGCATTGTACCAGGCAGCAAGCTTAGCATAAAGAGCCAGCACACTAGACCCCAGCGTATATCGTGAGCGCCTTGTTGCATCTTTACACCAGACTTTCTTACCTATACATGCTGCTTTTTTCTTATAGTTTAATCCTGGAGAACAAGAGAAAGGAAAATTACCTTTGGATCACTTCAAGTATACTGTTATCTCTCATGAGGGAATGCGCTATTGTAATCCTTTGAGCTCAGCGAAAATTGAGGCTGTGTTGGATCTGTTGGATTTCGTAAATACGGCGCGGGTGTTAGATCTTGCTTCTGGAAAGGGCGAATTATTGCTTCGCCTGGTCGAGCGTTATGGCGCTGAGGCGCAGGGTGTCGATCTTGCTTCTCCTTTCATCGCTGAAGCTCAAGCTCAAGCGAGCACAAGGATTCCTCATAAGAAAGTTACTTTTCTAGAACAGGATGTTACAACACTTCAGGTTGAGCCGGAATCTCTGGATCTGGTGAGCTGTTTGGGTGGATGCCACATCTTAGGTGGTTTTCAGCCTACACTCCAGCAGGTTAAAAGCTGGGTGAAGCCTGGCGGGTATATCCTCTTAGGCGATGGATATTGGAAGCAGGAACCGCAGCCCGAATATCTTGCTGCTTTTGGGGGGAGTCGCGATGAATGTATGACCCATACTCAAAATGTTACCGCTGGTTCCACAGAAGGTTTGGTTCCCCTCTATGCCTGTATCTGTAATGACGATGAGTGGGATCGTTATGAATGGCTACATTTGCGCAATATAGAGCTCTATGCCAGAAAGCATTCAGAAGATCCAGATGTACCTGAACTACTCAAACGCATTCGTGCCTGGCGTGATACGTATGTGCGTTGGGGGCGCGATACATTAGGTTTTGGTTTATACCTTTTTCAAAAATAAGAGCTAGCAAAAGTTTTGCCAGCTTATAGTGTAATCACAACATCCTATGCAAGCGCATCGCGACGCAAGTTTGAACCCAAATACTCCTGCTTAACGTAATATAAGCACAATCGCATCTACGACTTATTAAGTTGCAGGAGGAATAAAGGATTATGATATTAGCCGCTTTCGTTATTACCTTTACTAAGCTGCTTGTCTGGTTCCTGGTGGCACTGCTTGTGGGCGTTGTTGGCGAACTTATCGCGCGCCGTCGTGCTCCTGATGGCATCATTGGAGCCGTTTTGTTGGGCTTCCTGGCGATTTTTATTGTGGTTGGTCTCCTAAACTTCAGTATAGCTGGTGAACCACTTCTGGCGGGTGTACCCCTGGTTAGCTCGATTCTTGTGGCCGCGATTCTGGTCTTCATCTGGAGCGGCTTTGCTTATCATCGCGTGCGTCCTTATTACTACCGTCGTGGTACCTATGCACGTGCTCCTCGCCGTCGCCGGCGCTGGTTCTAAGCCACACGGCAAATCAGCATAAGCAAAGAAGAAGCAGGCACATTCTTTTCGTAGAAAGGGCGTGCCTGCTTCTTCGCTATGAGTTGAGGAGATATATATTTAGTCCTTCTGTTCAGTAAGCGAGAGGTGGTATGTCTGTTTGACATAAATTGGTCATTTTCTTATGTCCAAATGAGGTGTAAGATAATGCTGGGTTTGTATTTACTAAAATATTAGCATTTCTTATAGTACTTGGGGGATATTTTATGTTAGCTTATGTGTTCTGGCATCAGCGAGCAAGCAATGTAGAGAAGGTGGAGTATCAGGAGCGCCTCGTCGCTTTTCATCAGATATTGCAAGAGCGACGGATACAGGGCTTCAAAGGGTCAATCGTTCTAGAAATACCCCAACTGTCATGGATGCGTGAGGGAAGTGAGGTCTATGAAGACTGGTATCTCGTTGAGAACTCGGCCGCGCTTGATCTGGTGGATGAAGCGGCTGTCTCGGGAATTTGTCGGGAGCCTCATAATCAGGTTGCGCGGCTGGCTGATTATGGAACAGGTGGCCTGTATCGCCTGAAAGATGGGGCGACTACTCCCGCGACTTTTGCTGGTATTCGCTGCGTTACCTGGTTTGGTAAGCCTGCTGGTATGAGTTATGCTCAATTGTATAGCCTGCTCCAGGCTGCTAACATCGAGCAGCAGGATATCTTCTGGCAGCGACAAATGACAATGGGTCCCGCGCTGGAGTTTTGCGTGTATACCTCTCAAACCTATCTTCTACCAGAAAATATTGAGAGTCTACAGGTTGCAGCACAGCCGCTATTTGTTCCTGAGGGATCAAATCAAGCTCTATAGCAAAAGGCTTTTTATTCGACGGATTGTAATATGAAGTGCGACACCAAGGGATTCTTAATTGCCTGTAAAAGAGAAAAGGAGGTAGCATGTACGTTCCCAAACATTTTCGCGAAGAAGATTTGGTGAAGCTACACGCCTTTATGAGCGGTAATCCTTTCGCTCTGGCCATTTCAAACCAGGAGGGCGTTCCGGTCGCTAGCCATATACCTGTAATTCTTCAGGCAGAGCCAGGCCCATATGGTCAACTCCTTGGACATTTCGCCCTGGGCAACTCACAGTGGAAAACGTTTGATGGTTCGCAGGAGGTTTTGATTATTTTTCAGGGGCCTCATGCCTATATCTCGCCTTCGTGGTATAGTGAGCCGGCAATAAGCGTTCCTACCTGGAACTACGCTGTCGTGCATGCCTATGGTGTTCCCAGGCTAGTTGAAGATCCTGATGATCTTATGGCCCTATTAGGGGACCAGGTACATGTGTTTGAGGGTACAGATAAGCCTGCTTGGTTCCTCCAACCGGAGAACGAAGCTATATGTAAAATGGCCCGTGGCGTGGTTGGATTCACTATGTCAATTACGCGTTTGCAGGGGAAGTATAAGCTCAATCAGAATCGCTCACTCACAGATCAGGGGCAGGTTATTGACCAGCTTGAGACTCAGGATGATGTTAGCAAGGGAGTGGCTGCCCTGATGCGTAAGCGTATAGCGCAGTGATCAGAGCAGTTTGTTTTTGATGAGGTCCGCGCGCGTACTCGCTCTCCGGTTGGAGTACCAGCGTAGCCCTTCATAGAGGAGCATAGGGAGCCAGAAGACGCCTTCGATAAGGATGATTGCGCTCCCTATGCTCTCTCCTGCCTGTCCAAAGATGGTATAGGTTGATGAACCATTGTTGTTGCTGTCGAGAATGCCAGGAATAAGCAGGCTAATGACAACGGCATAGACAAGCCTTCCCAGCCAGCCATAATGCGTAGTAAACCAGTCATAGTGGCGGACGAGGGGAAAGAGAAGACCGAGCCGCCAAAGAGCAAGGTCAGGATGAGTACGGGTAATGAGAACACCCATGACGGGTTGGCGACAAGTGTTGCATCGAGCGTGATAAGTATGCCAATGCACGTAGAGACAATGAACATAGCCCATGCCTCTGGACGCGAAGAGCGCCATGCCCAGGCCACGAGGAGCACATAGAGTAGCAGTGATCCTCCAGCCAGGCAGATATTCTCAAGCAAAGAGAGGAAAGGTGTCATCTTTTCAGTATAATCCTTGCCTGTTATTACAACCAGGCGATATTCTCCAGTGGTATCCAACCAGCCTCGCCCAGGCGTTTGACGCACCAAAGCCAGCCATTTATCTCTTGTTTTGCGAGCAATTCTTCGCCTTCATTGGCGGTCAATTCTACGGCTATATATTTCTCCAGAGTTACTCCCATAGATGTATCAATATGCTTGTGAAGGAAATTCTGGGGAACCCAGCCACTCTTCTCGCGCTGGTCTGTACACCAGATCCAGATCCACTCTGGATTATTATTCCACCTGTCAACCTTCTCGCTAATGTAGACGTTTTCGCCAGCCTCAAATGAAATTGGTTCGGCGTTAGTGGATTGATAGGCTTTTATGACACGGCATGGCCGTGGAGGATTAAAAGACCGCATGGCTTCCTTTTTATTCTGAAAAGTGACGCAACACAAATAAAATCCGCTCAGATTTTTTCTAGCGTTTTGTGTAAAAAAAGTTCCTCAAGCATACCAGAATATCTCTTCTCATGTAAAGGCCTTTGATTGTCCTTTTTACTTTGCCATGAAGTCCCGGTGAATTGTCTGCTAGGGATAAGTCTGGTAGAGTAGCATTTGTAATGTGCACAAGCGGTCAGATAAAGGCTGCCTCTTGCGCAGAGACGTTAGGATAGAGTAAACCAGCCTGTAGTGCGTGGAAGGAATGTGGAATTATGCTTGGACTCTCCAAACAGAAATATCCTTCTAAGAGAAAGAAAAGCTCTCAGCAGGTACGTGAAGGTGAGTTTCTTCAGAAGAAGAGTAGAAGTAGCCTGTGGTTAAGCTTAGGCGCAATGGCCGCTGTTTCTGTATGGGGCATTCATAAGGCATATCGTTCCTGGCAATATAAAGAGGCCAGGCGTGTGTCAGAAGGTGGCCTCGTGGTCAATACAACATTGGGTCCTGTGGAGTACCAGATTACAGGTTCAGGTCCCGTTGTCATCTACGCTCACGGTACGCCGGGTGGCTATGATCAAGGTTTATATTTCGCGCGTTTTCTGGGCGAGAACTCCTGCACGCTTATCTCCCCTTCACGCCCGGGTTATCTACGTACCCCCCTGGCTTCCGGGGCTACGCCCGAGGCCCAGGCTGATCTCTATGCTGCCCTCTTAGATGCATTAGGTATTGAACAGGCCAGTGTGATAGGTTTCTCAGGTGGCGGCCCTTCGGCACTTCAATTTGCACTGCGCCATCCTGAGCGTTGTCAGGGACTGATTATGATTGGCGCCATTGTGCGTCGCTATGCCCCACAAGAGAAGTTAGCGCAAGCCTCGCTCTGGGCAAAGGCCCAGGCGCGCCTTATTGAATACCTCCTGGTATCTGAGCCATTCTTATTTCTCGTTGCACCTATCGCACGCTTGCTACCATTTGGCGATGCCGTTGAGGGAATGCTTTGTTCTGGCACGGTCTTTCCACAGCGCAAAGTTGGCTACGATGCCGACTACACCGCCTTTGCCGCCATCAAAGATAGCCCTTTAGAGGATCTCACGGCTCCAGTACTTATTATTCATGGATCCGATGATCCTGATGTTCCCATTGAGGATGCCGAACTTCTGGCGCGTAAAATCAAGCAAGCAACGCTTTTTGCTATCGAAGGTGGAGATCATGCCTCATTTTATACGCAGTCTCGCATTGTCATGCCCATGATTACCCAATTTTTACGCCACATAAGCCAGAAGAAGGCTACTCCCACTGCCTTGTCTTCCTCGACCATCAGCCAGATTGTATAGCTACTCTTGTCACTGCATGGCTCGCCGTAAGGGTATGTGATAGTGGATTGGCTCTGCCACTTCACTACCACATATCCTTACCTACGCTAAGATCACAGATGTGAGGAGAGTTGATATCTTCCTGTTTGTGATTGGTATTCTCCCTTTCTGGAATCGTCTGCGGGCCTTTGAACCCTTTCAGGCCGCCTTACGTGGCGTTAATGCAGCAGTGATTATCCTTCTGGCAGCCCTCTATCAGCCTATCTGGACAAGCGCTATTCACGCTCCTACAGATTTTGCACTGGGGCTACTGGCCTTTGGCCTGCTGGCATTCTGGAAACTCCCGCCCTGGATTGTTGTCCTGCTGGCGGCGGTGCTTGGCGCGGGACTACAACTGCTGTAGTCCCATCCAGGCCTGCCTATTCATAATGATCCCCGCGTATTTTTTCTCTCTCCCCACTTCTGTGCGATTTTTGCTGGCGTTCTGTCATTATAGAAAATAGGCACCCATGGTCGTGCTTATAGAGATCTCAGAGCATGCTCACTGATTTCCTAGTTCTTTTTAAAAGAGCATCAAACACTTCCATTTAGAGAGAAATATGTATATACTCATCTTTAGAGGGAGAATCCAGTATTGCATTAAAAGGGAGAAATTCTATGCAAACCCTCATGAAAAAATTTTTTGTTCTTAGTGCGCTTGTCCTGGTAGGGACGTGGCTTCTAGCTGCTGCTCCGCTGACCGCGTATGCTCAGACACATCACAATGCAGTAGTGCAAAGTACACAGGTTGGCTTGACAACTGGCTGGGCAAACGTACGTACCGGCACGTCAACTGGCACAAGCGTGGTTACCACGTATGCTCCCAATACCAGGGTCACCATTTACCAGGCAGTCAATGGCCAGATTGTCTGGGGTGGTATTCGTACCTGGTATCGCATCTCAAGCACGAATAGCGCTCCCCGCTACATTTATGGCGGCTTGATCTCGATTGGTAGTAGCGCTCCCTCTGGGCAGGGAAAATCTATCGTGGTCAATCTCTCTCAGGAGCGCCTGTATGCTTATGAGAATGGCAGACAGGTCTACACGACGCTGGTGACGACGGGCCGACCCGAACTGCCAACGCCTACCGGCACCTTCCACATCTTTGTAAAGTTGCATCCAACTACGTTCTACTCGCCTTACCCTGTAGGATCGCCGTATTACTATGCGCCAACCTACATCAACTACGCCCTGGAGTTCCAGTATGGCGGCTACTTCCTGCACGATTCCTGGTGGCGCTATAACTATGGCCCCGGTACTCAGTATCCCCACCACGACTCCAGTGGTAATTCCAGTGCCAATTATGGTACACATGGTTGCGTCAATATGCCTGTCCCCGCGGCGGCATGGCTCTACAACTGGGCACCAATCGGCACTACGGTAAAGATTACTTACTAATGTATGTATGATTCGGTCTAATGGCCTGGCACTCCTAAGAAGCAGAGGAAAAACGCTGAAGCGGTTTAAGCCACTTCAGCGTTTTTCCTCTGCTTCTTACTATAAATCTCAATTCGTATAGTCACGGCTGCCACTTTTCCTTGAGCTTTCGTGCTAAAGGGCAATTGATTTTCCACGTTGTGCTAAAAGATTCGGTGACTCGTGCTGAGCGCCGCAGGCGCGAAGAGTCTTCTGAGAAGGGAACACTCCTAGAAAGAAGTCGTACTTGCTTGACGCATTGCATTAATTGTCTATACAATAGACGCATCTATTGCTCTTAGATAACTTATTTTGATCTGTCTCATCTTGTGTCAAGGTGTTGGAGAAGGCTTGCAATGACAAAGTATATCGATCTATCTGGTCAGCAACTTGGTGATTACCGCCTGTCTCGCTGGCTTGGCGGAGGGCAGACCAGCGATGTCTATCTTGGGCAGCACGTTAAGGACCAGCCCGAGGTCGCGCTGAAAGTATTTAATGTCAATCTCGCGAAAGAGGAAGATCAGAAGGCTTTTCTCGACGAGGTACAGGCGCTAAAATTGGAACATCCCCATCTCATGCCGCTATTAGATTGTGGTATTGGTAGAGATCCTGTGTCGTTGCCGTTTCTGGTAATGGAGTATGCGCCACATGGTACCTTGCGTAATCGGCACACCAGAGGTTTGCAGCTATCGCTTGAAGAGGTTTTGCGTTATATCACACCTCTTGCCTCGGCTTTACAGTACGCGCATGACCAATGTATGGTACATGGCAATATCAAACCAGGAAACATACTGCTTGATGCCGATGATAAGGTCTTGCTCAGTGATTTTAAACTTGCTACTTTGATCGATAATGCTACATATCTTAATGTGCTGGATGCCAAACAGGATACTATCTCCTACTCTGTGTATATAGCCCCCGAACAGCGTACTGGTGTGATTGGCCCCGCCAGCGATCAATTCGCGCTCGGTGTCATGGTCTATGAATGGCTTTGTGGCAAGTCGCCCTTCCAGGGCGCGTTAGATGAGGGCGTGCCTCCGTCTCTGCGTGCGCTGGCCCCTCGCCTCTCCGTGGAGGTAGAGCAGGTCGTGCAGCGAGCACTTGCCAGTGACCCGCAAAAGCGTTTCGCGAGCGTGCAGGAGTTCGCCGCCGCGCTACAATTAGCCAGCCAGGATGAACACACGCTTGAGCCTGTTGTATCTACTGGGGCGACGATCATAACAACTAAAGACATCGATCCCTATGAATCTATGTCAGTAACCGCTAACCAGGAGAACGACGCTTCTGCCGATGAGAGCATTTCTCTCCAGGAGCCGACACAAACGGAAGATGTCTCCCAGGAGAGCAGAACACTTATACCTACCGAGCTTGCTTCCAATACCCTGAAGCTCGCAATATACCCAGAAACATCCATTGCGGGGCGCACTGGTAAGAGTAGTAAGAAGCACTACTTCGCGCTTGCCAGTATCGGGCTGGTGATGCTGATATTGCTGGGCAGCGTTCTAGTGGCGGGTTCTGTTGTTGGCATACAGGCTCTCGCTGTGCCCATAGGTTTATTACAGAATCAACTTGCAACAGGAGGAGCATCTCTTGTCAGTGATCGTCAGGGTGCTCCTGATAGCACAGCCACGCCCAGCAATTCCCTTACGCCAGCTTCGAAGAATAACTCTAACACCAACAATCATTCGCAGACTACACCTACCTCGACCTCTACGCCGCGGCCCTCGCTTACCTCAACTTCTACGACACAGCCTTCGCCCACACCAACCTCTACAACAAAAAGTGCTTCTCCACCAGCCCCCACACCTACACCTACGCCCAAACCTATAATCGCGGCAGTTGATGGCAAGAATCCGACCACGTACACCGTTAATGGGCAAACGTGTGATCAGACACTCTCAAACTCACATTCAAGGCATGTCACGTTAGGAGGCGTGGGCGCTACAATCTATTTCCGCTTTAGCGTCACATGTCATGCTGCCTGGGCCAAGATCGTCTTCGATAAGGCTCTCCCCTCAGGTAAATATGGGAATGCCAAAATTGTGCGCATAAATGATGGCAAGGCCTTTACCTGTGATACTGGCGGCAACAAGTATGTTGCGCCGGGTCAGACCTCCTGCTATACCGGCATGGTCCAGGATAATGCCAGCGAGACCGCCTCAGCCTATGGCAGCTATCTGTCTAGCTGGTCCTCCCAGTTGGGTCCGTACTAGATGAAAGGCACACGAGAGGACGGAGTGTCAGGCATGAAACTTCATGCCTCTCATGAAAAAGCGCACTTCATCTTCCAGGTGGAAATAATTTGCTGGAGTTGACCATGTAAAGCTGGGGGAGCCGCGCAAAAACTAAACATTTCTGTCGCTTTCGTCAAAGGATGTCTGTAATCGATGGGCTGGCCAAAAAAATCAGTATAGAGAACTCCTGCTTCCTCAAGCAGAATCTGCTGTGCCACATTGTCCCAAATTTTGCAATCCCGATAAAGAAATCCTCCATACACTCCTTTGGATTAAAACATTGTATAGGTTTCCCATGCCTGAGCCAACTTTCTCATTCCCTCCCGGAGCGTCTCTTCATCGAAAAGAAAGGGCAAACGGATATATGCTTGGTGGGAATTATCGACTGAGAACAGTGTTCCTGGGCTGATCACGACTCCATGGCGAAGCGCGACTTGAGCAAACTCAAGCGCGTTGCCGTCTGGCAATCGAAGCCAGAGAAAATATCCTCCTTCAGGTGGCCGCCAGGTCCATGTGGGGAATGATGTGGAAACGAGCTCCGTGATGAGTTTGAGCTTCTGTTGCAATTCATTTTGACGAGCTCGCCGAAGAGAATCAAGGTGCTGGAGAACCTGTAACGCCAGTGCTTGAGAGATCAAACCAGTGCCTAAATCACTGGTCTCTTTGAGATGGGCGAGCCGTTCGATGATTGGCTCAGGCCCACGTACCCATCCAATTCGTAATCCCGCCCAAAAGAGCTTGTTGAGGGACCCGACGGAGAGGATCGTTGCCTTCTGTTCATAGGCGGCAATGGGAGGAGGGCTTTCTTGTTCCAGCAAGACATCAGCAAAGGTCAGATCCTCCAGCACGGGTAATTTCGTCTCCTTTGACAGTTGAGCGATGTCCTGCCGAACGCTGAAAGGCATCAACATGCCAGTTGGATTCTGAAAGGTAGGAGAGACGACCAGTAAGCGTGGGGAGGTTTCTCTCACCTGCTTGCGGAGCGTAAATCGATCGATACCGGTCACGTCCATCGCAAGCGGGAGGAGTTGCGCTCTCAGCGCCCGTAGCACATCAATCGTCCCAAAGTAGGTGGGATTTTCGAGCAAGACGCGCTCTCCTCGTTGCAGATAGAGCGTGGCAATCAGCGAGATCGCTTGTTGGGCTCCAGTTGTCACCAGAATCTGTTCTGCCGACGTTGGTAGATTCCAGTGGTGATAGTAAGAGGCAAGAGCCTGGCGCAAAGGCCGCCAACCTTGAGGGGTGTACCCTCGTTGGGTCATCATTTGCTCGATGTCGGGGCCAGAAAGGTGAAACAGAGAAGCTGGCATTTCTGGGAGAGGGCCAGGAGTTCCCACAGAAAAATCGATGAGTTGCTCTTCTTGTGTTTGGGAAAGATGCCAGGGAGCCTTGAACGAAGCAGGAGGAACAGGTGAGGCATAGGTTCGACCGAATGGCAGTGAACAGACAAAGGCGCCGCTCCCCTGCCTGAGCTCAATCCAGTGCTCTTGCTCCAGAAGTCGATAGGCCGCAACCACCGTGCTTCGGCTGACCGCCAGCGCTTCAGCCAGTACACGTTCGGCAGGCAGTCGTGCTCCTGGTGCAATATCCCCGCGCAGAATGAGCATGTGGAGAGCGGAGGTCAGACGACGATACAATGGCCCCTGTCTCGTCGTCCAGGGACCAAGAAGATGTACAAACTGCTGACTATCCATTTTTCATACGTAAATTTTGGCCAAAATAGTGGCAGCAAGCTTGGCAAAAGAAGAGCTTGCAAAGAAAAAGATGATGATCTATAGCTCTTGCAGAAAGTCAACCAAACAAGAGGAGATTCATCATCATGACAGAATCTACGATGAAACTGACCCAACGTTTTACCGGATGTGCGAGCCTAGCCGCACTGGGCATCAAACTACGCACCCTGGATCTGCTGGCACCGATCCGAAAGCTCGTTCAGATCCCGCAGAAGACCGTGAAAGACACGCCCTTTGAGAAACTGTCCGATGCCTTCATCAGTATCCTGGCGGGAGCCACAGGGCTGGTGGAGATCAACAGCCGCTTGAGGAGCGATCGTGCGCTGCAACACGCGTTTGGACGGACGCGCTGCGCCGAGCAATCGGTCGTCCAGGAAACGCTCTCTGCCTGTACCGCCGAGACGGTGAAGCAAATGGAGCACGCGATGAAGCTGATGTATCGCCAACACAGCCAAGGCTATCGGCATGACTACCATCGGCAATTTCAAATCCTGGATGTTGATCTCACGGGTCTGCCGTGTGGCAAAAAGGCTGCTCTGGCTACCAAAGGCTACTTTGCTGGGGCGCGCAACCGCCGTGGACGGCAATTGGGCCGTGTCCTGGCGACCCGCTACGGGGAAGTCGTCGTCGATCAACTCTTTGAGGGCCGGACCAAACTGTCCGAGGCGTTTGTGCCTCTGGTTCAAGCTGCCGAGGAGATCCTGGACCTTAATGGCGCGAAACGCGCGCGCACCCTGTTGCGGGTGGATGCTGGGGGTGGCAGCATGAACGATGTGAACTGGTCGCTCACCCAAGGCTACCAGATCCTGTGCAAGGATTACTCCGGCCAACGTGCGACTCGCCTGGCAGCTTCCGTGACCCGTTGGGTTGACGATCCCGATGAGCCGGGGCGGCAAGTGGGATGGGTCGAAGTGGAAGCGCCGGAGTATGTGCGGCCTGTGAGGCGCATCGCAGTTCGTAAGCGCAAACCTAATGGACAGTGGGGCATCGCGGTCCTGATCTGCAGCCTGCTGCCCGATGAGGTTGAAGAACTGAGTGATGGCCTGCTTGTCCACAGTCTTGATCCTGTCAAGGATCTGCTGCTTGCCCACCTGCGTCTCTACGATCAGCGTGGAGGTGGGGTCGAAACCTCGTTCAAAGGCGACAAACAGGGGGGTGCCCTCGGCAAGCGCAGCAAAAAGCGGTTTGAAGCGCAACAGATGGTTATGCTCTTGGGCAGCCTGGTCCACAATGTGCTCGTCTGGGCACAAGAGTGGTTGGTCGTAACGACCTCTGCGGTGCAGCACTACGGACCTTTGCGTTTGGTACGCGATGTTTTTCATATCAGTGGCTTTCTCCTCCTTGATGCGTGGGGGCGCGTCCGTCAGATCGGACTCAATCAGGATGCTCCGCTGGCTCCTGTCTTACTCAGCCCTTTCCAAACCTTCGTCGCTCCTGCGCATGTCGCCATTTATTTGGCCAAAACTTAGGTCATACCAATCATATTTGAATTGGATCTATTTTTTCGATCTATTCTCTTTTATATTGGATAGCAAGAGAGCTTGTCAAGAGCGCAGCGGTTCTCTTCAGGATGAGTTTACCCGCATTCTTCTTTCTGAAGGACACATGACCGTCACTATTCTTGGCCAGGGAGGGAGTCCACGTACCGGTTCTACCGCTACCCTGGCTCTGCAAATCGCGCTGGGCGGCGCAAGACAGGCAGGAGATGGCCTATGGTCGTTCCGGCTATCAAGCGCTGGTCGCACAATCTTGTCTTTTCGCCCAGAAACTGGGACAAAGCATCGAGCAATCCACACACTTTGAGCTCTTAGCCCCGGTATCCCTCAATATTGTGTGCTTTGCTTTACGTAAAACAGATGCAGATCAGCGTGATCGATTCTTAGAAGCACTGAAATGTGATGGTGAGGTGGTGCTCACGCCCACCCTTTTTGCTGGCAAACCGGCGATACGTGCAGCATTTGTCAACTAGTCGACAACCGAACGGGACGTACAACAAATGATTGAAGCATTAGAGCGCGGTGCCTTACAGATTACGTTCCACACCACAAACAGCAGAGAGGATTAGTATGGATATAAAAACGGCGAAAAGAATGGTTTTGAGGGAAAAAACTCCTAGCAACTTGTGCAATGAAGGTTGCGTTATTTAGAGTAGAGTATGCAAGCTCATCCAATGGCTTGCAGCGATTACTGTGACATCCAAGATCGTTGCATGGAAATGCAAGAAAAGAGCGGATCATATGGAGATTCGATCCCCTTCACTACTATATCGTGCCAAACGCCCAGGCTTGTTGCTCAAATTGGGGGTGCTGGTGAGCCTTTTCCTCTTATTGACTGGATTATTCGTCTTTTATTTTACTCAACCTTCTGTAGTGCAAAAAAACTCATTGCAAACATTGGTACATGCGAGTATTTCTCCGGTTCCAGCGGTGCAACCTTTTTCGTCTGTGGCTTTCGCCACGGCGAGTCCTCTGCTTGCGGGTTCGGGACAGGTCGTCGAAATTCCTGATACGCATATCCCTCTGATTGCGCATGGGAACGAGAAACTGCGCGAAGTGGCCCTGACCTTTGATGATGGTCCCTTCCCCAACTTCACGGCGAAGGTGCTGGATGTCCTCGAAAAGTATCATATCAAAGCCACCTTCTTCAGTGTTGGACGCCAGGTCACAGCCTTTCCCGATCTCACCCTGCGCGCCTATAAAGCGGGTTATGAGATCGAGAATCATACCTGGAATCACCCCGTCCTGACTGGTCTGAGCATGGAGAGCCAGTACTGGCAGTTACAGAATACCAATGACGCCATTCAACGGGTGACACATCAGCGCCCCTTTGTGATGCGTCCCCCCTATGGCGAATACAACCAGACCTCTATTCAGGTAGCTACCAGCCTGAAACTAGTTACCGTAACCTGGAATGTCGACTCGCTTGATTGGTCGCGACCGGGGGTGAAGACGATTCTGCATAATGTGCTCGACCATGTGCAGAATGGATCCATTATTCTTATGCATGATGGTGGTGGTGACCGTTCCCAAACGCTTGAGGCTCTACCGACAATTATTCAAACCCTCCGTGATCGCGGCTATCATTTTGTTACCATCCGCCAGATGCTCGCGCGCCTCCCGCATGAGCAAAAAAAGAAATGACTTCTTGGCGAGCCACATAGTGACTCGCCAAGAAGGGAGTGTGGTAGTGGGATGGCTGAACCATCCCACTACCACACTCCCTTACTCTTTATGTTACTGCCAGGTGTGACGAGGCGTGTGAAAGGAGATGCATGGTATGTTGCTGCTGACATTTAAAAGGGAGAGATGGAGATGCAGAACAGGCAGAGTCCGTTGCGCTTTTCGCTCTGGGTAGATGGGCGAACGACGCGGGGGCAACCAGTGACGACGACAACCTATCGGGAGCTGATAGAAGAAATTACCCTGGCCGAGCGCCTGGGCTTCGCTGGCGTGTGGGATACTGAACATCATGGCTTCGACGATGGCTACCTGCCAGCGCCCTTTACCTTTCTGGCGTATCTCGCGGCTCATGTGCAGAAGATGAGCCTGGGCACTAATATCGTGTTGCTACCTCTCTGGCCTATCCGCCTGCTAGCCGAGGAGGCCGCGGTGCTGGATGTCTTAAGTGAGGGGCGTTTTACGCTTGGCGTTGGGCTGGGATATGTCCAGCATGAGTTTGCAACCTTTGGCGTTGATCGGCGGAAGCGTCGCAACCGCATGGAGGATGGCGTGCATTACCTGCGAGCCGCCTTCAAGGGGGAGCCAGTGCCTGATGGCTATCAGGGCCAGTCGTTGCCCGTGACGCCTCGGCCAGCCCAGGGCGAGCATTTTCCTATATACATGGGGGGAGCATCTGAGCCAGCCCTGGAGCGTGTTGCTCGCTTAGCGGATGGCTTCCTTGCGGCGGTTAACTATAATCCCCTTGACGAGTTGAAGAGCCAGTGTGAGCTATTGCAAAAGCACCTGGAGCAGCATGGTCGCGATATACATAATTTTCCTGTTGTGGCCAGTATGCATATGTGGGTGAGCGATGATCCCGAGCGCGATTGGGAGACCCTGCTCGCGCCCGCTTTAGCCTATCAGGCGGATGTCTATGCCCGTTATGGCACCGATGCCGAGCAGCCCCGACCACCCGCCACAGACCCTAAGAAGTTGTCGCGCCAGGGCCTTCTGGTCGACACCCCTGAGAATGTAGTCAAACGCATTCGTGAGATGCAGACACATACGCCCCTCACCGAACTCTGTTTCTGGTCGCATCCGCCAGGGATACCTCACGACGCGATCATGGCGCACTTGGAACGCGTTGCGCAACGCGTCCTGCCCGCCTTCAAGTCTGCCTGAGGAGGCGGGCCTCATTCACGTGAGAAGGCTTTCTAGACTACTCCCTACCGGCCTGGAAAGCTTTCTCGTGCAAATGGAGCGCAAGGCGATTTATGTATGCGATAGCATGATCATATGCCATAACCACCCTCCAACCACGGCTAGCAGGCTGAGTAGCGCGCCAGTGAGCAGGGCATCTATAGGGCCATAGAGTGCGGAGAGCCAGCCCATCAGCAGATAACCCAGCGGGAGGCTGCCATCGAATATGAGCACCTGTACGCTCATGACGCGGCCACGCAGATGGTCCGGGACCACTGTTTGTAGGGTGGTGATGGCCTGAGCGGCAAATGTGCTCTCTGCGAAGCCTACACTGGCGATAAGTACTATGGACAGGGGATAGAGTCGTGAGAGCGCAAAAGCTAGCTCCAGGATCGCGAAGATCAGCGTACCGAGCAGCATGCGGCGCATGGTTGGTTTCTGGTTACTCCAGGCAAGCCAGAGCGTCGCGAGCAGCGCCCCAATGCTGGAGGCAGCGGAGAGAAAGCCAAAGCCTGTTGTCCCCATATGCAGAATATCTGTAGCGAAGAGGGGAAGCACAACATTGAAGTTTGAGCCGAAGAGCAATACCAGTCCCACCACCAGGAGTAACAGCAATACTACAGGCGTCTCCCTGATATAGGCGAAACCTTCGCGCAGGCTCTGCCACATTGACTGTCGCGCGCCTGCTTCAGCAACCTGGCGCGCCTGGGCGTACAGCTTATCGTTGTCGATGAATGCCAGACCTATAAGCACCGCGAGGAAGCTAAGAGCATTGATGATAAAGAGCACGCTGACAGCGCTTCCAGCAAGAATAATCCCAGCTAACCCGGGACCCACGATGCGAGCCAGCGTGGAGAGAGATGAGTTTAAGGCCACAGCGTTGGGCAGGTCCTCGCGCCCAACCAACTCAACGACAAAGGCGCTGCTGGCAGGCCTGTACAAACAGTTCATGCATCCCAGCAGGAGCGCCAGCAGATACAGATGCCAGACCTGGATGACTCCGCTGATTGTGAGCACCCAGAGGAGCAGCGCCTGGAGCATAGCCACAGCCTGGGTCACAAAGAGAACGTGCCGCTTGGGCCAGCGATCAGCTACTAAGCCTCCGAAGAGCGAGAAGAGTAGGATGGGTACGGCCTGTAAGGCTCCCACCAGTCCAAGTTGCCAGGCGCTATGAGTAATCTCCAGTACCAGCCAGGCCAGGCCGATGGTCTGCATCGAGCTACCCAGCAGTGAGGTCACCTGTCCCGACCAGTACAGGCGATAATTGCGATGCCTCAGCGAGGCAAAGGCGCGCCACAAGCCCTTTGGTCCTGCCTCTACTGGCGGCGCTGTATTTTCAGTCATCATTGGCCCTGTCTCCCTCCCTTATGTATGTTTCTATGGGTAAATAAAATGAGACGTTGAGTATACAGGGAGCCTAACCCAAAAACATCGGCCAAAAGCCCGTTGCCGCTGACTTGACAACTATGCTACAATTAAAATGAGAAAAAAGGTCTTTTGCTTGAGATACTGCTTTTGCTTTTCCATTATTTGTGAAATAGGTAGTATAAAGGGGTGTGGGGGTGATCGGCTAGCCGATCACCCCCACACCCCTTTATACTACCTATTTAGAGGGCGATGGTGAATTGGCGAAGCTCATAGCCTTTGATCATAGCGTGCCAGCTGACATTGGGGGCGTGCACGATATGTAGGGTATCGAGGGAGAATAGGCGCTGGAGCAGTACATCTGTCTCCTGGATGGCGATATAGGAGCCGGGGCAGCGGTGTCCGCCATCGCCGAAGCTCATCATGGCGGGCGAGAGACGCTCTCCATGCAGCTCGCGTACAGGGCAGATCGCCAGGGGATGATCGCCGACCATGGCTTCATCGGTATTGGCGTTATAGATGTGCAGGTCGATCAGGGCGTCCTGGGGGATGGTATAGCTGGTGCCTTCATGCTCAAGAGTGATCTCGGCAGTGGCGCGGCGATAGAGATGGCCAACAACTGGCTCTACGCGTAGAATCTCCTCTAGAATGGCATGGCGCTCTTTTTCCGAAGCTTCCATATAACGCTGGCGCAACGCGGGCTGCTCCAGAAGATGCCAGGTTGCAACCGAGATGAATTCGCGAGTGGTCGCCATACCAGCAGCGGCATAGGTGACGCATTCGGTCAGGATCTCAACCTGGCTATAGTTCTGTGCGACCAGGTGTGAGATGACATCTTCCTGCGCCTTGCGTTTGCGTGCTTTAATGGCTGGTTGAACATCCAGGTAGTAGAAGGCCGCCATGCGCGTCTGGTTGCGTAAGAAGCTCAGCAGGACGCGTGGTGTCCAGTTAAAGGTGAGCGGTTCGCTGCCAAAGAAGGCCTCCAGGCGTTTCGCCATCCCTGGCAGGCGACTATTGGTCAGGCCAACCACCTCGGCTGCCACGCGGACCGCCAGCTTCATGCTGAGCTGGCTGAGGTCCGCGCTCCGCTTCTGCTGCAGCTCGGCAATGATCTCGTCTACTAGCTTCTCCATGACCTGGTAATATTTATCGCTGACGACCTTGGGCGCGAAGAAGCGGGCTGTCTGCCTGCGCTGCTGATGGTGCGCCTGCCCCTCCAGGTAGAGAATAGGCGTATTCGTCATATTAGGGATGCGTGTAATCAGCTCGGCATTGAAGCCTGCCTGGCGTGTATCACCGCTGCGCAGAATAGAACGCATACCCTCGAAATTACGGATATGCCATGTGCCCTCGGCATCGCGCTCTATAGCGGGCGCACCGTAGTCGGGCTCTTTGGCGGTCTTCTGCTGGTTCAGCAAATGATGCGGAAATGGACATACTGCTGTCGTGTCAGTATTTTGTTGTGCCTGCATCTCTGTGCCTATCTCCTTCTCTTCTTTCCTTCTATACGCGTGAAAAAAACTACCTTGTCTCAGCCATACTTATGATATACTGTGAATCATAATATATACGATAACTCATAAAGCGGTAAAAGGTCAAGGAAATGAGAGAAGCGTCATTCTTCACGCCTGCGGCGCTCAGGTGTAAGGGGTGTGCATGACTACCCAGGATAGGCGTGTGAAGCGCACACAACAATTATTAGTGAAGGCTCTGATCGCGCTAACGTTGGAACGCGGATACGATAAGATTACTATTCGCGACATTACCGAACGCGCGGAGGTTGGTTATGCGACTTTCTTTCGCCATTATCCAGATAAAGATGCGCTCTTGCGTGATGTGCTGGATGTCGTGCTAAACGAATTGATGACCAGGCTTCCCGATCTCTCCACGCACAGCGATGCCGCCATTGTGGGCACACTTCTCTTTCATTATGTGGAGGAGCACGAGGAGGTTATACGCGTGCTTTTACGCCAGAGTTCTTCCTCGCTAGTGCAAGAGGCGATTGCACAGAGCGTGCAGAATATATTGCGGCAGAGAACGGCTCGCCCCGAAAGCCCCGTTCCTCTTGAAATTGCTGCCTACCATATCGTCACCTCGTCCATCTCCCTGATTCAATGGTGGCTTCAGCAGGGTCGTCCCTATCCTCCTGAACGCATGGGCATTATCTACCGCGAGCTTATCATCCAGCCAACCAGCAATGTCGCCTTCGCTTTAGACAATATAGAGGGATAAAAACTGTGGTGCAACTAACGGTTGCACCACAGTTTTTATCCCTCTATATTTTAAGCTTTGCGCTTGAACTGGCGATAGCGCTCGATGAGGCGGTTAGTTGAGCTGTCGTGCTTGAGTTCAGGCTCTTTCTCCGCTTCAAGTTCGGGAATGATGCGCTTGGCCAGGACCTTGCCCAGCTCGACGCCCCACTGGTCGAAGGAGTCGATGTTCCAGACCGTGCCCTGGACGAAGACCTTGTGCTCGTAGAGGGCGATAATCTTGCCCAGCGTCTCGGGGGTCAGGCGTTCCAGGAACAGCGTGTTCGAGGGACGGTTGCCCTCGCAGACGCGGTGAGGCGTCTGGTAGTCGGGGCTGCCCTCGGCCTTGAGCTCTTCGGCGGTCTTGCCGAAGGCCAGGGCCTCGGCCTGCGCGATCATATTGGCGATCAGCAGGTCGTGGTGTGGTGGCAGTGGGTTGAGCGTCTGGTAGAAGCCGAGGAAGTCGCAGGGAATGAGCTTTGTCCCCTGGTGGATGAGCTGGTAGAAGGCATGCTGCCCGTTCGTACCCGGCTGACCCCAGATGATGGGACCCGTCTGGTAGTTTACTGGCTGACCCTCCTGGGTGACATGCTTGCCATTGCTCTCCATATCGAGCTGCTGTAGATATGCGCTCAACTTCTCCAGGTACTGGTCGTAGGGGAGGACCGCGACGGTCTGCGCACCAAAGAAATTGTTGTACCAGATACCGATCAGGCCCAGCAGGGCTGGCAAGTTCTTCTCAAAGGGCGCGGTACGGAAGTGCTCGTCCATCTCGTGGAAGCCCGCGAGCATCTTACGGAAGTTCTCGGGTCCGATGGCGATCATGAGCGAGAGACCAATGGCTGAGTCATAGGAGTAGCGACCGCCGACCCAGTCCCAGAAGCCAAACATATTCGCCGTATCGATACCGAACTTCTTGACCTCCTCAGCATTGGTGGAGACGGCCACAAAGTGCTTGGCGACGGCGGCATCGTCCTTGAGAGTGCGCAGTGCCCAATCGCGAGCGGTGCGCGCATTGGTCATGGTCTCAATGGTCGTGAAGGTCTTTGAGGAGACGATGAAGAGCGTCTCCTCGGGATTGAGGGCGCGGGTAGCCTCGGCGAAGTGTGTGCCATCGACATTGGAGACGAAGCGCACGGTCAGGTCGCGGTCGCTGTAGTGGCGCAGGGCCTGGTAGGCCATATCGGGACCGAGGTCCGAGCCGCCGATACCGATGTTGACGATATTGCGGATGCGCTTGCCCGTGTAGCCCTTCCATTCGCCGCTGCGGACCTTGTTGGAGAAATCGGTCATCTTATCAAGGACTTCGTGAACCTCAGGGATCACGTTATGACCATCCACTTTAATGACCTGGTCTTTGGGGGCGCGCAGAGCCACGTGCAGCACGGCGCGCTGCTCGGTGACATTGATTTTCTCGCCGCTGAACATCGCGTTGATGCGCTCGCGCAGGCCGACCTCGTCCGCCAGTTTCAGCAAGAGGTCCAGCGTCTCCGATGTGATGCGGTTCTTTGAGTAATCGAGGTAAATGCCAGCAGCCTCAGTGCTCAAGCGCTCGCCGCGCTTAGGATCTTCGGCAAAGAGGTTGCGTAGATGTACATCTTTAATCTTCTGGTAGTGCTCCTCAAGCGCCTTCCAGCTTGAAAGCTGGGTGAGGGGCGTACGGCTTGTACCAGTAGTAGCCATGTTTTTAAAATCTCCTCCAGATCGCTTTGTGTGCTCAGTAGAGCAGCACGTATAGTACATGCTTATTATTGCACATTCTTAGTATACAGGTTGCTGCCCGACGCATTGGCGTATCCCTTCATATAGATGATTCGTTCTACTTGGCGTGACGTCTCACGCCAGTGGCTCTATTCTTGAACTTATCAAGAGATAAAACGTATTCATTTTAAATATTGTTCTCTGTCTCATTTTCTAAGGAGCATGACATGAGGATACGGCATCTGTTCTGGCCCCTGGCACTGTTGGCTGGGGGAGTCATGGCGGTGCGGGGGCGGGCCACCTATAAGAGGTGGTGGGAGAAGGAGCGCGCACGTCTATTGACAGAGAGCCACGTAGTGCAGACGAAACTGGGTTCCATTGAGTACCAGCGCTTTGGCAAGGGCAATGTCGTACTCATCGCGCATGGCACACCTGGCGGGTATGACCAGGCCCTGGCTTGCGCACGCATCATGGCGAACATGGACCATGACTCCAATGCAAATTATACATATATCGCGCCCTCCAGGCCCGGCTATTTGCGCACCCCCATCGAGAGTGGACGCACGCCGGAGGAGCAGGCCGATCTCTTCGCCGCACTTCTCGATGAACTGGGTGAGGAGAAGGCTGCCATTATCGGCATATCTGGCGGTGGACCCAGCGCCATCCAGTTTGCCTTGCGCCATCCTCAGCGTTGCCAGGGTCTGATTATGCTGAGTGGGGTCGCGCAACACTATGACGAAGACGAGTTAAAGCAAGAGATGAGTCCCTTTGGGCGCTGGTATCGCGGCCTGTATGAGCGCCTGGTCATCTATGATCCCATGTACTATAGTTTGCTCAGATTGCTGCGCCTCATCCCCAATGGGGGCACACTGCGCAACCTGCTAAGCTCCTGCCTCTTCTTTGATATTCGTGCAATTGGATGCACTAATGATATGCAGCAATTCGCGCGTATCACCACCTATCCTCTCGCCGAGATCCAGGCGCCAACGCTGGTCGTCCATGGCACAAGTGACGACGAGGTACCCTTTGAGCATGCACACGCGGTCGCAAGCCAGGTTCCCGGCGCACGTCTGCTTGCTTTACCGGGTGGCAAGCATCTGGCCTTCTACACACGTGCGCGCCAGGTCATGCCCAGAATTCAGGACTTTCTGAAAGATGCCAGCGTGATGCGAGGCTCTGCCAGCGTATAACTAAAAATAAGAGATGCGGTATGAGAGCCGAGACTCTCATACCGCATCTCTTATTTTTAGTTATACCTCAGTTTTTTGCGTACGGTCAGACTGGAAAGAGAAATGGCTTGCATTGGGAGGTAAATGACCATGACGCGCTGGCTCTATTTGCTCTTACTGGCGGTTCCCGCTGTCTTTATCGCCGAGACGCAGCATGCCTCGGCTTTGCTGCTTTTTGTGCTGGCCGCCCTGGGATTAGTCCCGCTGGCTGGCTTGATTGGCCTGGCCACGGAGGTCCTGGCTGAACGCCTGGGGCATGGCATTGGTGGCCTGCTCAACGCGACCTTTGGCAATGCTGCGGAGATCATTATTGGCCTGGCCGCGTTGAGGGTTGGCCTGCCCGAGGTCGTGCGCGCCTCGCTGGCAGGTTCCATTATTGGTAACGCCCTGCTCGTGTTGGGGACCGCTATGCTCCTGGGTGGATGGCGCTATCGCCGCCAACTCTTTAGTGCGCGTGTGGCGGGCGAATACGCCTCGATGCTGGCCCTGGCAGTTATCGGCATGGGCATTCCCTCCCTACTGGCTACAGTTGGCGAGAGCACTCAACCTGGAAGTGCGGTTGTGCGTGGCAGCCAGCTACATCTATTGAGCATCGGGGTCGCGCTTGTCCTGCTGGTGTGTTATGTGGCCTATATCGCCTACTCCGTCTTCGGCGTGCGTGCCATGCGCGAGGAGCCCGTCGCGGGAACTGAGACCGCTAAAGGGAAGGCCGGGATGGCTGTAGCGGCGCATGAACTGGCCTATGCCCAGGTGCCTATCGGCGAGGATGATCTAGTGGTACCACAAAGGACGCAGGGGCGTGGCTTCTTCGGCAGTATAAATACTCTCTGGTATCACTCGCTCTGGCTGCCCCTGCTGGTGCTGGCGGGCGTGACGGCTGTGACGGCCTTTGTAAGCGAGATCCTGGTTGGCACCATTGAGCCACTGACGCACCAGGTGGGCTTGAATCCTTTCTTCGTCGGCCTGATCATTATCCCTATCGTAGGCAATGCCGCCGAGCACTTTTCCGCCATCACCTCGGCCATGCACGATCATATGGAAATCTCCCTGGCGATTACGGCTGGCTCCTCGATCCAGATCGCGCTGCTGGCGGCTCCCATCCTGGTTCTCGCGGGTACGCTGATGGGGTCGCCTCTCGACCTGAACTTTTCCATGCTGGAAGTCTCGCTCTTTGCCCTTGTGGCCTTCCTCTACGCCCTGATCAGCCTCGATGGCGAATCCACCTGGCTTGAGGGTCTGCTCCTCTGCGCCTTCTACCTCATCCTCGCCGTCGGCACCTTTTTTACCCCTAGCTAGCGCCTTCTCCCTTCTTAAACGTCCTGTTGACGCGAGATGGCTTCCCAGGCTGGTCCCTACCATAAACAAATGCGTCAAATAAATGTAAGACCTGCTCTGTGCTATTCATTGAGATGATAGGAAAGATAAAGAAGAGCGCCGCTGTAATATATCTACAGCGGCGCTCTTCTTTAGAGATGCGAAAGAAAATAGCGGGATGATTAGCGGGTCTTGATGACGACCGTGTGCGCGGCGCGGTCACCCAGGCGCTGCTTGCGGGGAGAGGTCCAGATCAGGATTGCTCCAATGAGGTAGACGAATAGGCCATCAATGATGCGCAGCAGGTTGCGGATGATGGACTCGCTCCAGCCGATGGGAGAGCCATCTTCCTTTATGATGCGCAGGCCAAGGATCTTCTTGCCAAAGGTGCCACCCTGCGTGGCTTCCATGTAGAAGTAGTAGACCAGGGCAATGATACCGCCAATCCCACTACCAATTGCAGGTCCGGTGTTTTTAATGGCCAAACCAAAGACTGCGTCAAGAATACCAATTACAATACCAACAATGATGCCATCAATCAAGAGGGCGAGGAAGCGGCTGCCTACGCCAGCGTACTGTTGCGCTGGGGCCGCCTGGGCTGACTCCTGTGCCTGATAGTCCATAATAATAGACCTCCAAATAATGCTTGAGGAGCTTAAAGATAGCCTATGCTACCTTTTGCGAATGTTATTATAGTTGAACTTATCAATAAAAGTCAAGTAGAAAAATAGTTATAAATGCGTATTTTTTCGGGATCTGCTGAAGGAAAGGCGTCATCATGTGAGGGATGAGATGTGTATGTGCGAGTGTGTATAGTGGCGTATAGAGAGTATTTCTATGTATCTAAAGAGTTGTAGAGTCCAGGCTAGCTTGGACTCTATACTTTGGCGGGTGGCTCAATGAGCCATGGCGAGAAAGAGAGTCTGTTAATATGGCGCAGAATGTAGCAGACCACTATGATACTGAGGTGCTGGTCGTGGGCGCAGGCCCAACTGGTATGGTGCTGGCGAGCGAGTTGACGCGGCATGGAGTACGATGTCGCATTATTGACCGCTTGCCGCATGGCTCCCAGGAGTCGAAGGCGCTGGGAGTTCAGGCGCGTACACTGGAGTTGTTTGAGAAGATGGGCCTTGCCAGGGCAATGCTGGAGTATGGCGTGCAGATCAAAGGGATGAGCGTTTATAGCCATCACCAGCGCATTGCCCAGCTCGATATCAGGAGCATTCCCAGTCACTATCCCTTTATCCTCTCTATTCCTCAATGGCAGACGGAGCGCATCTTGAGCGATCACCTGGCGCGGCAACAGGTCGGGATCGAGCATGAGGTGGCGCTGGTGGCATTGCGCCAGGATGATAGCGGCGTTGAGACCCTGCTTGAGCACGCTGATGGCCAGCAAGAGCGGGTACGTGCGCGCTGGCTGGCTGGCTGCGATGGCCCACATAGCACAGTGCGCCATCTGCTGAAGATGAACTTCGAGGGTCGGACCTTCGCGCAGTCCTTCGCCCTGGCCGATGTCTTTATGGACTGGTATCTGCCTCATCAGCAGGCGGCCTTCTTCTTGCAGGAGGGGGATATCGTTGCCTGCTTCCCCTTACCGGATAGCCTGCATCGTATCATAATAGCATACAGGCCTAAGGTGGCCCCAGAGGGGGATGTTACGCTGGAGGAGGTGCAGCAGGCGCTTGAGAAGTGCGGGCTGAAGGATGCACGCATACATGATATGTCCTGGTCGTCCCGCTTCCAAATCAATCAGCGCAAGGTGCAACACTATCGCCAGGGTGCAGTCTTTCTGGCGGGGGATGCCTGTCATATTCACTCACCTGTTGGGGGGCAGGGGATGAATACAGGCATTCAAGATGCCTTTAACCTGGCCTGGAAGCTCGCGCTGGTGAGTAAGCAGAAGGCGCATCCAGCGTTACTCGATAGTTATGAGGAGGAGCGCGAGCGCGTAGGGCGGCAGCTCCTGCGTGTGACCGACCTGATCACGCGCCTGGCACTTCTGCACAACTCGCTTTCATCGCGCTTGCGTGATGGCGCGGCCCACCTGGTTACCAACAGTAAGCAGGTGCGCAATCTCCTGGCCACGACGATCTCGCAGCTTGGCGTGTCTTATCGCCGTAGCCCTGTGATCTGCGAGCACCAGCCAGGTCGCCTGTATGAGGCTCTTAGCGAGCAGCGTTTGCTGCCAGGTGAACTCCATGCCGGTGAGCGCGCGCCGGATGCGAATACCCATCTGGGCATTACGCCTATGCGCGTGCATACACTCTGTCTGGGGACACATCATGTGCTCTTTGTGTTCGTGCGTCGCCACTATCCAGAGCGCAGCATAAAGCTCTGGGAGGAGATAGATGGCCTGGTCAGGCGTGAGTTTAGCGACCTGGTCGATGCCTACCTGGTGCTGCCGCGTTCTCAGGATGCAAGCGAGAGCGGTAGAACGCGAACCATCTACGATGCCAGCGAGGCTATGTATACCGCATATGGTATCGCCGAGGATGGACTGGTGCTTGTGCGACCCGATGGCTATATTGGCTTTTTATGTCGTCCAATAGAGCTAGAGCGGCTCTGGTACTACCTTGATCGCATCTTTATTGTATCTGAGCCTCGCCCCATAGGGGTAGTGCGCCAATCCGCCACACGCGAGCAATAGGGAGGAGTCTGGCTATGTTTCAGCGCATTCTCGTTCCCCTGGACGGGTCTACGCGATCCGAGCAGGCTATACCGGTCGCGGCCCTGATCGCTCGGGCCAGCGACGCAACGCTGGTACTCTTACGCGTCGCCAATGTGCCACGCGAGTATGGACTCTATCTCTTTGAGTCCTATATCGCGCAGTCGCCAATCTTTATCGATGAGGTCTTACGAGAAGAAACCGACAAGGCGCGCAACTACCTGGATATTCTGCACCAGATGCAGGATCTTGCGGATCTCCAGGTCGAGAATCTCGTGCTTAATGGGGCCGAGGCTCCCACTATCCTCGATGCCGCGCGCGACCAGCAGGCTGATCTTGTGGTCATGAGTGGTCGCGGTTCGGGGGAGTTTCGCCATGGTACGATGGGAAGCGTGGCAATGAAGGTTGTACGCCATAGTACCTGTCCTGTGCTTGTGCTGCGTGAGGAGCATACGCGCCTGGTCTCGCTCCAGACCTCAAGTGTCGCCAATACGGCTCCGATCCTGGTTGGCTTAGATGGCTCGACCTTTGCCGAAGCGTCCCTTGCGCCCGCCATTGCCCTGGCTCAGGCTTTCTCACTGAGCGGTCCCGCGCGTTTGCACCTGGTACAGGTCGTTCGCCCAATTGATGAGGGTGGTAGCTCTGAGGAACAAGAGGCCCAGCACCAGCGTGTGTCCACGGCAGAGAAGTACCTCAGCGCGCTTACAGATAAGCTTGGGCAGCAACAGGAACGCAACAAAGCCCTGCCAGATATTGTTATTACCTGGTCGATCCTCCAGGAACGTGATGTCGCCGATGCGCTCATCCGTGCCGCCCAGCAAGGGACAGGTCTGGAGCATAAAGAGCGCGGCGGCTATGGCGTCCTCGCGCTGGCCACTCATGGCCGTGGAGGCATTCAGCACTGGGCCGTTGGCAGCACCACGGATCGCATCATCAAGGGTTCGACCATGCCCCTCCTGGTCGTCCGCCCTGCCGAAGCGCATTGATGGTATAAGGGTGTGGTTGTGTGCTGGTGGATCCAGCACACAACCACACCCTTATACCCGGTTGGTGATCAGACCTTAATATCAGCCAAAAGCTGGGCGCAGGCGATGGTATCCGCTGGATACTGGCCCGTATCCTCTATGGTCCACCAGGCGGAGAGAACGCATTGGGCGAGGCCCCAGTCGCGAATGCGGGCGCGGTCAATACCTAGCTCTTCGCTGAGGATGGCTACGCGGCGCTTCTGGATGCGCCCAGGATTGGGCCTGTGTAAGAGATCGGGAAGCGGGTTGCGCAGGAGCGCGCCCGTCTCGTAGGCTGGTTCGCCAATCAGGCCCTTGGGGTCAATCGCCAGCCAGGGCTCGCGTTCGGCCTGGAGGATGTTATCGTGGTGCAGGTCGCCGTGCAGCAGCATGGGCGTTGCCATCGAGGCGGTTAGCTCGGCATAGAGGTGCTCGGCCTCGTCGAGCAGGTGTGGCGGAAAGGGACCATATCCCCCGTCATACTGCTGGTGCAGGCGCTGGACGCCGCGCCCCCAGTCCGCCACGCTGGGAAAGTTGTGCTGCTCAGGGGCGGGCCGCCAGAGTTGGCGCATGACGCGGGCTGCATAGCGCGTGGCCTGCTCATCATCCGTCAGGGTGTTCAAGGTCTTGCCGGGCGTGAGAGATTCGAGCAGCATGACCTCGCCTTCGGGAAAGGTGTCAAGCAGGCGTACCATGCCGTGCCCCTCGTAATGCGCGATAGTCGCGGCCTCCATGCGAAACTCGCCCGTGGGCGAGCACGCTTTGAGTACAACTGGCGTGTTATCTGCCCTGCGGCGAGCGCGCGTGACATAGTGAAAGGAGAGGTTGCTAAAGGGTTCCTCAACGACAAGACCCCATAGCTCTGCGCATGTGGCAAGGATACGTGGAAGTCGCTCTAACCATGCCTGCCCCTCATCCTTGTGAAGTTCGAACATAAAACGCTGAAACGCGGGTGGAATTGTAATCATCTAACTTGTTTCTCCTGATGAACATCATTTTAACAGGTTATTTTTTGATCTGGCAATCGAGCAGGAGAAACGTAAGGAGGGGCGCGGATCGGAGGCAACAAGAATTGCCACCTGAAATCATTCAGGCGTTGACTGTAGATATAAAGTGCTGTGAGTATGTGTCAGCGTCAATAATGCTGGTACATCGATGTTACTCCTTTTCGCAAGGTATTCTCAGCACCTTCGGTACTTCTCCGGGTAAGGGCGTGTGGTGGCAGGCTGGCTCAGCCAGCCTGCCACCACACGCCCTTACCCATGCGAGCCACGCAGTGGCGAGGAGTCATTCTCTTTAACGTACAAGGCGCGCCCTGGTCTCAGGTTGTTTGTAGTCTTGTGATGGTTGAGCATAGACGACCTCGCGCTCCCAGCAGTGCTCGCTCCGGTTGTAAATATGGGTGAGAGGAAGGAAGCGCGCGATTTGAGCGTCCCGCAGGTGTGGTGCGAGAAAAGGATGCCTGTGAGCGCTCAGAAGCGCGTCCTGAATGCACTGCTTCAAGTGCCTGGGAACATGTCTCCCTATGACCACAATGGGTGTTGTCGACAGACTATAGGAGCCAAGGCTGCGGATCTTCGCAGTCATGTCGGGACTATTATGAATGACGAGATTGAGCAGAAATGAATCAATGGAGGTCGCATCCGCCTCGCGATTGATTACCATGCGCAAGGCCTGCGCTTGAGATGGGGCCTCTTTGACCTGGCGTGCGCTGATCTCAGGCAGATCCAATTTCTCAAGTTCATCTTCTGAGAGTGTGACAGGCTGGTTGTGGCAGGCCCATATGCAACGATAGAGATCATCAACTTGCTGATAGGGACTGTCCTGGCGGACAACAATGTCAAAAAAGGGAAGGTTAAGCTCCTGTGCATCTAGCGCTAGCGGGGCTGCGATAGCCTCTACTGGACGAGGAGACTGACGAAGTAAGCCTAAATAGTAGGGTGCGCCGATAATACCTATATCCGCTGGTGAGGTAGAGAAGTCCTCGATGTCTTCTCCTCGGACGAGCAAAGTGGGTACTTTTACGCAACGCTCAATATACTCGGCGAGATAATGGTAGGTATTATCGCAAGAGGAAGTAAGGATGGCTTCAAAGATAAGGGTAGAGCTTGGCATGTCTCTGTATTCCCCCCTACTGGTAAGTGCCCGTTAAGAGGTAAGCGTATACCAGGGTTTTCTTTGTCCCACAAAGCCAATATTGTCGGTGACTTTAAGGTCAACCTCTTCGAGTATAGGTTGTGGTAAGAGTGAGTGTCAAGGTGATTTTGCCCATTACAACGTAAGTGCCTCTTCCAGAATCCGAATTGCTAAAAGTCGTTTATAGCGATAAAATCGCGCGAAAAAAAGAAGAAGAGTATCGTATAGGTTAATGGGTGTGATGGCGGTCTGGCCCCGCCAGACCGCCATCACACCCATTAATTGGAGAGCCAGTTTGTGCTCCAATGCTCGATGGCTGTGATGACTTCCTCTAAAGCATAGCCTTTCTCTGTGAGGCAATATTCAATGCGTACAGGAATATCGGCGAAGACCCGGCGCTCAATAATGCGTTCCTGTTCGAGTCCTTTGAGGCGTTCTGAAAGTACACGTGAGCTGAGACCCTCGATCTGTTCTTCAATCTGCGTAAAATGCTTGGATCCCGACAAGAGCACTTTCAGGATCAAAGGTACCCAGCGCTTTCCAATCAGTTTGGCGGCCTGCTGATACTGCCGCGAGCATACGTTGTGATAGGCAGACATAATTCTTCGCTCCTCTATTTCCAGCGTCTCGAATTACTAACAATTATAAACTAACATAAAAATAGTAGCTTGACAATAGGAAGCCAATATGGTATTATCCATCTCGGAATAAAAAATACTAACAATAAGTTAGTATTAACGAAAAGAAAAGTATAAGGGTACTTTAATTACCCTTATTTCAACTCCCATTTTGTTGAAAACAAAATTTTTACAGAAGGTCACATACATGGAAATCTCACTTGCACTTCTCATCATTCGTATCGTTGTTGGCTTGCTCTTGATTGGGCATAGTTCGCAGAAATTGTTTGGCTGGTTTGGTGGTCATGGTTTCGCCGGAACCGTAGGTTTTCTGAAGTCATTGGGCTTCAAGCCTGCCGCGTTCTGGACACTGCTTGGCTCACTGAGCGAGTTCGGAGGTGGAGTGCTCTTCGTGCTGGGCCTCCTGACGCCCCTGGGCGCGGTTGCCATCTTCGCTAGCATGCTCATGGCGGTGATTAAAATACACTGGAAGGCTGGTCTCTGGTCGCAGAATGGCGGCTATGAGTATCCCCTGGTGCTGGCCCTGGTCGCCCTGGTTGGTGGGAGTGTTGGTGGTGGTAACTACTCCATCGATGCCCTGATTGGCTTCTCGCTGCCCGCGCTCTACTACTGGATCCTGGTTGTCCTGGCGGTAGTCGTCGACCTCATTGGTCTCGCCACCAGCCGTCAGCCTGCCGCGCAGACGCAGGCCGCCTAAGAAAAATTCCTGACAGCCGCAAGATCCCGTCACTTACGGTTGTGTGCCTCCAAACGCATCGGTTCCTCGCCAGAGAAATACACCCTGGCGAGGAACTTTTTGTGTTACTCTTTTTCAATGGGGCGCGCCTGGCTTAGGGCGCGATTAAATGTCGCGGCCAGCGCCACGACGAATTGTGGCACGAAGGTAATCCAGATGGTCGTGATTGGTCCCAGATATTGCAGCAAGACTCCGGTCATGGCAATACCAAGGGGCTGACCGCCAAAGGCGACCAGGCGAAAAACGCTGTTGACACGCCCCTGGAGCCGGTCGGGTACTCTAGCCACGCGATAGCTATATTGCGCCACCATATAGATAGGCACGATGGCGTATCCCACGCAGTTCATCGCGGCCAGAATCAATGGGTTGGGCGCGATGATGTAGATCAGCCAGAAGCCAGCCCAGATCCACGCCGACCAGATGATCAGGCGCTTAAAGCCCAGCCACTTCTGTAAGGGAGCGGCCAGCAGCGCGCCGAGGACGCTTCCCAGACCGCCAGCGGCGAAGACATACCCTGTCTCTACTGTGTTGGCATGTAAGCTTTGTGCAAACACAACCATCAGGAGCGAATAGCCAGCGCAGGGAACCATTAGACCCGCTGTAAGAATGCCCAGGAAGCGGACCAGCGGTTCATGCCAGAGCCAGTTCAGGCCCTCTTTAATATCCTGCACAATATTTTGCGCAGGCACATCGATAGCCTCTTCATGGAAGTTGATGCGGATACATAGCAGAGAGATGGCTGAGATAACGAACGAGGCTGTGTCGAGTACGAAGGGCAGCATCGGGCTGAGACTGTAGAGCAGGCCACCGATGAGCGGCCCTACCATGATCCCCAGTGAGTTGATGACCTCGTTCTGCCCGCTGGCGCTGGCGAGCTGCTCGCGCGGCACGACCCGGCGCAAGGCCGCGCTCTCGGCCATCTGATAGAAGACAAAGAGCGCGCCCTGAAGCGTCGCCGCTATGTAGAGATGAATGAGCGTCAGGTGTCCAAGCCACCAGGTCACGGGAATGCTTCCCGTGACAATGGCGTTGCCCCATTCACAGATGATCATCAGGCGCTTGCGGTTCCAGCGGTCCGCGAGTGCGCCAGCCAGCAGGCTTAGCAGGTTCATGACCAGGCTGCGAATTCCGATGAGCAAACCCGCCTGTGCCGCTGATCCCGTGACCGCTAGTGCCAGGAGCGGAATGGCGAAGTTAGAGGTATAGGTGCCAAGTGAAGAGATGCCCTGCCCGCCCGCGAGCAAAAGATAATGCATATTGCGCCAGAGCGGCCTGGGGCGTGTTCCCGGCTTATCAACGTGTTGTTGTATTGTTTCCATACAAACGGTGCTCCATTTACTACTTCTCCGAAAACCAGCGCGCGTGTCCCCGAATGGGGAAGCGCTAGTCACGAGAGTGACGTTGCCGTGTCCCCGAATGGGGAGATTTCGGAATAAGAGTTTCTGTAAAGAAGGTGAAAAACTGAAAGAAGGGACACCGTTTGTCGCGTGGGATATCTCTGCTTATTGGAGTAGAAGAGGGTTCATGAGACGAGCGGTGTCCATAGTGCGACACCGCCAGAGAAGCGTGAGGAAAACAAAGAGGTAGACAATAGATGGAAATGCATGCCAGACGCTGCTAAAGCACGCGTCTACATATGATGGCACGCCTATGTTTCCGCCGCATAAGCCTGGCGTTATCGCGCTTATACGGCCATGTCTTCCATGAGGATGATGATTTCCGCTGCGTTATTCATGATAGGAAAATACCATACTCTTCGATATACGTCAAGAGCCTGCCGCTCTTTCTATTCCGGCTCGCAAGCTCGCCGGAGGAGTACAAAGGGTGGGCGTGGGACACGGGCTTTAAGCCCGTGTCCCACGCCCACCCTTTGTACTCCTAAGCGCCGCAGGCGCGAAAGGCTCAGCTTGAAGCAAAATTTTTGCGAAGCCTTAATCCTCAAGAAACTCTTGAATGACCTGTTTACTGGGATGGATCGAGACCATTTGAAGTGGCGCGACACCGGAGTTTACAAACTTATGCGGTGTATTGGCAGGCGCGATAGTAATCTCGCCTGCATGAAGTTCAAGTGTTTTATCGCCAATGGTGAAGGTTGCCTGTCCCTCCTGTAAGATAAAAACTTCCTGGTATGGATGCACGTGCAGGCCAGGGCCACGTCCTGGAGGGGTTAATACCCAGAAGAATGAAGTTGGCACATCACCGTAATCGCCCCCTTGAAAGCGGAAGGCGGTCTCATTGATGCGGAACTCTTCTCTTGAGATGATATCGCTCATACTTCGCAACCTTTCATACTATCTGTAGTCAATATTGTTTCTTCTTGTTAGCAGTAAGTATAGCATAATAATGGCCCCTCTTAAAGATCCAATTACCTATAAAATAGAGAGACCATTTTGCCCTCCATTCTGACTCACAAGCTTCCCAGGGTTAGGAGGGATGGGCTGAGTGGCAGGCGTGAAGGGACAACTGCTGATTGACGCCATACATATGCATGTGCTACTCTGTAATCTTCTACAGAAGAGCTGAGAAAGATTGCTATATTATGATTGGCATAGTAACCCGACAGACTGAGAATGAGGCATTTCGGCGACTGTGTGAAGTATGCACCGTCGCCCAGGGCCGTACTATGCCATTTTTTAGGATGAACGCATAAGCGTTTCGCTTGTAGCGGCAGGCCGTGGGTGCTTAGAAGAGCAGCACCCACGGCCTTTTTGTTGTCCATTTTGCCTGCATAATCTAGTCCTTTGTCAAAGTTGATTGGAAAGGTGGGGAGTGCAGAGGGGCGTCAGCCCCTCTGCGTCTACCCCTTGCCGCCGCAGGCGGCGTGAAACCTTTCGGATGAAGATTGACAGAGCACTAGTGGGCGCAATCAATAAGGAGCATGAACTTATGGCGGAACTTTCTATTGAGAATAATCCATGGTCTGAAGCTAGTTGGAAGGATCAGGCAAACGAGTGGATTACTAAAGAGCTTACACACAGAGGAAATGTCCTGATGGGGCCAATCGAGGAGGTTCAAAATACAATCTGGTCTTATGTATCGAAGGTTCCAACCAGCACCGGATATTACTACTTTAAGGCCGTTACAGCTTCTCTCAGTCATGAGGTTCCGCTCACGGCGCTTCTGGCCGAGATCGCGCCCACGTTTGTACCCGAAGTGATTGTGGCGGATACACAGCGCAACTGGCTGCTGCTCGGAGATGGCGGCCAAACGTTGAAGAGCGTTACGAGGGCCGATGGAGACATGACGCGTTGGGAGGAGATGGTTCGCCATCTCGCGCGTCTGCAAATCCAGATGATTGCTCAGAAAGAGCGCTTGCTGGCAACAGGCATCTTTGATCGACGCCTACACGTGCTACCACAGCTCTATACTGAGGCGCTGGAGAATACACCACTGCTGTTGATTGGCGAGGGAGGCCTGCGCGAGGGAGAGCTGGAACAGCTTCACGCATTCGCGCCCCAGGTGCGAGAGATGTGCGAGGCGCTGGCAGCCTATCACATTCCTGAAACGCTCCATCATGATGACCTGGGGGCGGGCAACATCCTGGTCGATGGCAAACGCTGCCTCTTCTTCGATTGGTCTGATAGCGCGGTCGCGCACCCTTTCTTCACGCTAATGATTGTCTTGCGCTACGCGGAGGCGGTCTTTGAGTGCGGTGAGGAAACGCTTGAGCGCATCACAGCCGCCTACCTCTCTTGCTGGACAGAGTATGAGCCTATGGAGCGTTTGCGGGAGGCGCTCGTGCTGGCCTTGCGGTTGGCTAAGCTCTGCCGCGCTCTCTCCTGGCAACATATCCTCAGACATCTCACGCCCCAACAGCGAGGAGAGCATGCCGACGCCTTCCCCTACTGGCTCCAGGTCTTCCTGGGCACCGAAGAGTAAGGAAATAGGGGACGAGCCGTCATGCGTCTGCGACGCATGACGGCTCGTCCCCTATTTCCAATAGATTGCATCGATGTAAACGATTGCATTCGTGCCAGTAAACTCAAGGCCAATGCGCGTGGCCGTACCCTGAAAGCCAGAGGGGAGAATATAGCTCAAGCGATGCCATGTGCCCGTCGTCAGGTACGATAGGTAGATGCCAGGATAATAGCCTTTAAAGTTATGATCAAGCATATATATTTTTCCCTGGACATTCTTTCCGGATGCCACATATACATAGGCATAAACTGTCTGGTACGCGTGTGGCGCGTTGGTGCTAATAGCTGCCGAGAGATGGGGATAGGTCGATTTAGCTTTATTATTAAAGGTGATAAGCAGGGAATGAGCCCCATTTTTAGCCATCTTCGTGCTATTTTCTATCTTCAAGCCTGGACTCACTTGTGGTTCCCAGCCGTCATTTTGCCCATCCTCGAAGGAATAATTGTAATGAATTACTGGCGTTGGAGTACTCGTTACCACTGGCGTAACGCCCTTTGTTGGCCCAGAAGTTGGTTGATTGGCATATGGAGGTGTGTTCTGAACTCTCTGAATAAAGAAGGCCATGCCTATGCTTCCAAGTAGGAGGCCAGTTACCAGGCCCAGGATAAAGAGAGAATATAAGGCCTTTTTACCCGTTCGCTTATCTCCAGGCACGTGTATGGGTGGTGGTGGCGGCATCGGAATAAAGATATCAGTTGTCGCTACTAAATTGTCAGGAGAAACCGGTGTTTTATGCTCAAATTGGGCGTCAGATACCTCTACATTATTCGTTTGCGTATTCAGCGCGTTGCGTATGATCGAGCCTGGAAGAGGCCAATGGCCTGGTAGTGTTGGTGATGTAGGGGTAACAGGCTCGCTTCCATTAAAGCCCATTTCCATTTCTTGAGGCAATGAGGGGAGATTTGGTAATTTTTCAGTAGGTGCGTCATCGTTCACGTTGAATCTCCTTTTACGCGCGCGTAATTTATGGAGGAAAGAAAAATAATAAGTGCAATTTAAGCTACAACTGTCTAATAATTTAATTATAAGTTCTAGCCGCGTGTATAGCCCAATAATAGCATGAATGGCCAGTAATATGCTAGTTGCGCTACTTACGTACCTACGCGTCCAGGCTCACTCACGTAGACACGTAAGTAGCGCTATTAAAACCCGTTGATTTGACTCGTAAAGGTTACCTAATTCAGTCGTGTATATGGAGTAAATCGCTCACTTATTGGGGAGGAGACCCATGCAGTTTCTATTGGCGACGCTCAAAAAGAGGAATTATCTTTTACTCACACTTGTATTGACGCTGGCTTTTGCCTCGCTCTATACCTTTCTCGACCTGCGCCAGGGCGGGACACGCAACAATATGCTTAACACTCACACCGTCACGCCGCAGTACCTGGGCACGCACTTTGGCGCGCTCTACATTTATAGCGCACTGGGCCTGAGTCTGGTAAGCGCCTTCCTCACTGCGCTTCTCATCGCTTTTAGCATCGACCACTACCGTATGAGTAGCGACCTCTTCTCGACCACGGCCTGCTCGATGGCGGCCACGGCCTTCCTTGGCGTCGCGACCTTTGGCTGCCCCAGCTGTATTCTTCCTATAGCCGGAACACTGGGCCTGATCTTTACCGCGCAGACGCTGCCCTTCCTGGGTATCGAGTTCCAGGTTCTCGCCGTGCTGATCCTGCTGGCAACCTTCGCCTGGCTCTTCTATCTCATACGCAAACGCGGTATCCAGGTTCCCGCGCCCACGCAATAAAGAGGTAAGGTATGGGGTGTGGCTGGGATAGCTCTGCCAGCACCACATACCTCATTATTCCCCGTTCCAGAGGGCGCGCATCTCGACGCAGTTTTCGAGGAGGTCTTCGAGTTTGCCCTGGGCTTCGATGCGCCCATCTTTGAGCACGATGACCTGGTCGGCGTGCTGGAGGGCATAGCGCCGATGCGAGACGAGCAGACAAGTGCAGTCGCCACGCGTAAAGAGGCGTTGCCAGAGCTGCTGCTCCGTCTCGACGTCGAGGGCGCTGGAGAGGTCGTCGAAGATGAGCAGGTCGGGCTGGCGAACAAACATACGCGCAGCTGCTACACGCTGCATCTGTCCTCCCGAGAGTTTGGTGCCCTTGGGACCAACGATGGTGTCCAGGCCCCGTTCAAGTGCGGTGATATCCGCCTCCATGACGGCGGCGTGTATCGCTGCCTCCAGATGTACAGGTTCTTCGGGATAGCCCATGAGAATGTTCTGCCTGAGTGTCTCGCTGGCAAGGCGCGGCACCTGGGGCGTATAGGCGCTTTGTGGTGGCACAAAGACATATTCAGGACGTGATACAGGCTTGCTATTCCAGCGGATCTCGCCTGCCTGTCGGGGAAGCAGTCCCATGATCGTACGTAGCAGCGTGCTCTTCCCCGAGCCAATACGGCCCGTAATCACGGTCGTGGTGCCGCGCCGGAGCTGAAGATTAATACCCGCTACTCCATTGCTGGACCTGGGATAGAGGTAAGTTAGCCCGTTGACCTCAAGGTGCTCCAGCTTTGGCATCTCGCGCTCGGGCAAGCGTATTTCTGGATAGGTCCCGCGCAGGTACACGGGCTGGTGCGTGACCACAGTTTCAGCTGGATATCCAGTCGGCAGGGCCTCTTGTAGGCGTTGCAGGGAGATTCCTGCCTGCTTGTAAAATGTCAGGTTTTGGATCAGCGTCGCGACAATGCTGGTGACCCAGGCCTGGTAGGAGACGAAGAGCGCCAGCCCACCCACGGTAAAGGTGCCGTACTGGATGGCCTGGGCCGACATCAGGAGAAGCAGGCCGGTACCCATGTTCGCGGTATTACTGGCAACGTTGCTCAGCACCACGCTGGTAAAGAAGAGGCTGCGCAGCGTGGTTCGCCGTCGTGTGTTATTGAGTTCGCGTAGGTGAGCCAGCACACGCGGCTGGGCGTTGGCGAGCTGGATGGCCTGGGGTGAGCTAAACATCTCGCCCATAAAGGAGCTGACCGCGCCTGCGGCCTTACGGCTCTCGCGATGATACTCTTGAATGCGCCTGCTGAGCCTGGTCATGAGCAGGCTTGAACCGATAAGTGGGATAAAGACCACAAGCGTGGTCAAAGGCTGCATTACCAGCATGATTACAAGCGCGCCAAGGGCCTGGAGCAGCGAGCCGATATTCATGAAGGTATAAGCGATAGTGTTGGTCAGCGATTCGGTATCCGCGTCGAAGCGGCTTACCATCTCGCCAGGCGAGGCGGGCAGCTCCTGCGCTCCAACGCGAGAGATCAATTGACCAAAGATATTGCGGCGGACCAGGGCATTGCCGTGCTCGCCACAGATGGCGTCCATGCCCGTACTGCTGAGCATCGAGACGACGCGTGCGATGGCGGCCCCCACCAGGAGTGCGCCCAGCGTCCAGAGGTCCCAGCCGATGGGGCGATTGGCTGTGATGATATTGAACATGTTATAGACAAGCACGCCGGGCAGGAGCAGGATCAGGCTGCGGAAGAGCTGAAAGAAGAGATCAATAGCATATAGTCCCGGCGTGAAGCGGATGAGCCGCCAAAGAGCTTGATAGGTCTTCATGCGAGTACCTCCACCAGGCCAGTTTGTAGCAGGTGCGCGAAGTGAGATGTGGGATCGGCCGCGAGCTGCTGGCGTGCGCCATACTCCTGTACCTGGCCCTCGTCAAGAATCAGAATGTCGTCGACGTGGCGCACGGTTTCGAGGTGGTGCGCGATGATAATTCCCGTGCGACCCTCCAGTAAGCGCTGAATGGCTCCCTCAATCAACTTCTCTGTTACGGGATCGAGGCGTGAAGAGGCTTCGTCGAGGATAACGAGCGCGGGATCTTGCAGGAAGACGCGCGCGAAGGCCAGAAGCTGTGCCTCGCCCGATGAGAGCGTCTTGCCGCCCGCCGCGAGCATGGTGTCGAGTCCCTCTGGCAGGGAGTCATACCACGGAGCGAGCCTGAGATGGTCCAGCACCTCAAGAATGCGCTCATCAGAGATGCTCGCATCAAAAAAGGTCAGGTTATCGCGGATACTGGCCTGAAAGAGCTGTACATCCTGCGTGACGACGCCAATGCGTGAGCGCAGCTCGGCAAGCTTGTATTGCTTCACATCGATATTGCCCAACAGGACCGAACCCTCGCAGGCGTCATAGGCCCGGTAGAGCAGGCGTGTAAGGGTTGTCTTACCACTTCCCGTGCGCCCCAGCAGCCCAAGTGTGCGCCCTGGTGTCAGTTCCAGCGAGATATCTCGTAGTACACCCTGCTCAGGGGTATAGCCAAAGCCAACCAGTGTGAACTTGATCGCCAGCGCGCCCTCTGGCAGGTCCGCGCCGGGGCCATCAAGGATGGCGTTGGGCGTGTGATGCAGCTCGGTGATGCGCTGAAGGCTGGCCGTAGCGACCTGCATCTTATTGATCTGGAAGGTGATGATGTTTAGGCTTCCTGAGAGCAAGGAGGTATAGGCATAGGTTGCGTAGACTGCTCCCAGACTCATCTGTCCATTGCGTAGCAGGTATGCTCCCAGCGTCAGCACTGCCGCCATCGTCAGGGCCACGCTGATCTCGACGGCACTGGAGAAGAAGCGCCCTGAAACACTACTCAAGAGCTTGAAGCGCAACAGGCGTCGCGAGAGCTGGTTCAGCCGGGCCAGCACATAGGGCCCGGCGCCATTGCCGCTGATATCCTCAATGCTCACCAGGCGCTCCTCAAAGAAGCTAGACAGTTCCGCGCTAGCCTGGCGCGAGGCGCGAAAGTAAGGGACCGCGATGCCCTGAAGCGAGCGGATGGCGGTCAGCATCAAAGCCGTGAAGGCGAGTAGCAGGAGTCCAATGCGCCAATCCGTCCAGAACGTCACCGCCAGAATGCCTACTAGCAGCAGGCCCCGACCAAGCATATAGAAGATGAACTGCGAGAAGAAATCGGAGAGCTGGGCCACGTCCCCATCCACGCGCTCCAGCAGCTCGCCTGGCGTATGCTCTTTGTGGAAAGACATATCCAGATTGAGGCAGTGCAATGCCAGGTCGAAGCGCAGCTCATTTGTGGCTTGCCAGCCAATGGCCTCGCTCAAGTAGCTAGCGAGCGTTGTCAAAACCTGGTCGACACAGACCAAGCCAATGAAGAGGAGAGCGATCCATAGCAGGCTATCCAGGCCTTCATGAATCGAATCAATGAAGTACTCTAGCAACTGGGGATTATACAGATCAAGCCCGATACTACCGAAGAGGAGCAGCATTAACAGGCAAACCTTAAGCCATTGAGGACGGAGATACATACGCAAGAGGGATATATAGTGGCTCAACGAAAGCTTCATCCATAACCCTTTCATTTTTTAACATATCGAGGACATACATCTATTATTGATATATCTGTTACGGATATAATAAAGCGCAAGGACAGAACTTGTCAAGTTGTGAAGAGTATTATAAATGAGCAAGAGGGCTAAGCAGCCGTGTATGCACGGCTGCTTAGCCCTCTTGCTCATTTACAAAAATTAGTCTAGATTGAGTTCTTTGAGGAATTTCCGGAAGTCGCCGTTGATGTCGGGGTGTTGCAGGGCCAGTTCGACAACGGTTTTCATATATTCAAGTTTGTCGCCAGTGTCGTAGTATCTTCCGTTCTCGATCTCGCAGGCGTAGACGGGATAGCCGGTTTTGATTAATTCGGCGATAGCCTCCGGTAGGTAGATTTCGCCGCCTGTGCCGGGTTGCTGTTGGCGGAGAATATTAAAGATTTCTGGTGGTAAGATATAGGCTCCATGTGTTGCCAGGTTGGAGGGCGCTTTATCGGGATGAGGTTTTTCAACGATGTTTTTGATTTTGTAGACGTTGCGCTCAACTGGCTCTACATCCGCGATACCATAGCGTTTAAGATCGCCTTTGTTCTGGATTCTGACCGCTGAAATAACGGCTCCGCCAAATTTCTCGTAGACTTTGATCATTTGGGAGAGCCTGGGGGGATTACTATAAATGAACTCATCTCCCCACATGACGGCAAACATTTCGTTCTCGATCACGGGTTCAGCTGAGAGCACAGGTGTACCGTTCCCATATAAGCCTTTTTGGCGAATATAGACGAAGTTTGCTAACTCGGATATAGCGTGGATTTTCTCAAGGAGATCGGTTTTCCCCCCTGCTTCAAGGTTTTTAAGAAGTTCCGCGTTAGGAACATCGAAGTGATCCTCGATGGCACGCTTGAGCGCGCCGGTCACGATCACAATGTCTTCAATGCCAGCAGCGACGGCTTCTTCAACCACATACTGGATGACGGGCTTATCGACGATGGGAAGCATTTCCTTGGGCATGGCCTTCGTTTGTGGCAAAAAGCGTGTTCCAAACCCTGCCGCAGGGATTACCGCTTTACGAATTTTCTGCATTACTATTTCCTTTTTTATAAGATTGCCTTCTAGAACTTAACCTTGAGGCAATATCTGTTCTATTGTATGCTCTCCCGATAAGGGTCGCCAGAGTTATCCTACCTTAGGGGACGCGCTTTTGGCAAGAAACAATTCTTGATAAGATTATATCTGCCAATCGGTCGCTTGCGCCCACTCTTCGGCGGCTTCGATGACGATATCGCAAAGCGGATCTTTGATATCATAATAGAACTCCACATCGTCGGGCTGGCGCCGAGAGAGGGCCATCTTGATTTGAGCATAGGCCGCGCTGGCCATAGGATGAGCGCGCAGGTAATCGCGAAAGAGGATGGGGTAGCGCTGATTGGGTAGTCCCAGGGCGCGGATATGCAGGTGCATGGGGCGCAGACTGGCTGGGGGTCTAAAATAGCGCTTCTCCCAATCGGCTTCTGGCCCCTGGTAGAGCGGTGGCAGATGGTCCTGCGTAATTTCGGGCGCCAGGGTATAGCCGAGTGAGCCAAGCTTCTCTACCAGCTCAGGTGTACAAGTAAAATCTCTGACGGTAACCTGGATATCGATGATATCTTTTGCCGCCAGACCCGGCACGGAGGTCGAGCCAATGTGATCAATGCGTAGCGCCAGCTCGCTCAGGGCGGCTCGTAGCGGACGCGCCAGCGCAAGAAACTCTTCCGGCCAACGCGCATCATACGGGACAATCGTAATCATAAACACCTCCCAGGAGCAATACATGTACATGTGGACTAATTGTGCAAGATGCATTCTTGCACAATTAGTCTAACACATACCGCCCGTAGAGCACTCTGAGCACTCCCTAATATCCCATATGACAGCTTATTTGACAGCAATTGGCCCAAATTCCGCATTATATAGCTTATTGTCCGATGGTCTTCCCGGTCATAAATGCGTTCATGTTAGCCTAACGTTTCTGGTACTGAAGTACTTCCTGGTTTGAGCGATCTTTCCAGAGGAAGCGTCACAGAAAAGGTGGAGCCTTTTCCGACTTCGCTCTCTACCGTTATATTCCCCCCGTGATGCCTGACGATTTCCGCGACAATGTAGAGGCCCATTCCCAGACCGGGAATGGCCTTCTGGTTCGCCCCAGAGACGCGATAGAAGCGCTCAAAGATTTTGTCGTGCAGTTCCTGGGGAATGCCTTGGCCATGATCGCGTATCCTGATAGTAGCCATCTCAGGGGAGGCGCTCAGGTCAATCTCAACCGTTTTTGCATCAGGAGAATACTTGATGGCATTACTGATCAGGTTGATGAAGACCTGTCCGAGTCGGTCTTTATCCCCTTCCAGAGAGCAAAGAGTCGCGCCACGCACGACAATGGTATGGGTGGTGGAGATCTGCTGCATGGTATCTGCTACCTCGTGAAGCAACATATCAAGATCGACCGCCTCTTGTAGGTACTCCAATCTGCCTGCCTGGATCTTAGATACATCCAGTAACTCGCCGATGAGGCGTTCCAGTTGCTGGATTGATCCCTCGACCCTGGAAAGTGCTGTGGCAGCCTCGTGAGGAGACTGCCGTTCCAGGCGTTTTCTCGCCAGTTGAGCCTGCATCTTTAACGCGGTGAGCGGTGTCTTGAGCTCATGGCTCGCCATACTGATAAAGGCATCCTTGCGCTGTTCGAGTTCCTTGCGGGCCGAGTTATCCAACACAAAGGCGATTGCCTGATGTGGGGGATGCTGTAAGAGGACAGCACCCACGAGCACAGGAAGGCGGCTGCCATCTTTACACACATATTCTTTCTCGTAGGGCGTTATATAGTGCTGGACGGTAAGTTGCTGATGGACCTGTTGCGTAAGCGCCCGATACTCTGGAGGTGTCATGCGTATCAAATTTATGTTCCCGGCATGTAGATCTTCACGAGTATAGCCGGTCATGCGCAGAAAGGTGTCGTTTGCGTCCACAATTTGTTCACCTTCGATGATATTGATCCCGATAATGCTGGAGTTCATCAGGATGCTTGCTTGCTCCTGACTCTGGCGTAAGGCCTCCTCGATGCGCTTCTGGTCATCAATATCAGTGCCAGTGCCAAACCATTTGGCGATCTGACCAACTTCATCGCGGACTGGGAGCGCACGGGCTAAATACCAGCGATACTCTCCCGTCCGTCCATCCCTGATACGATATTTGTTCTCGTAGATGTCACCGTTTTTGAGCACCTGGTGTCGGAGCATCAGTGTCCGCTCAATATCCTCTGGATGTATGAACTGACGCCAGAGATCATCTCCTTCGAGGTGAAGATTGGCCTGCGTCACGTCACGATAACGCTGATTGGTGTAGTCAAGACGACCATTGGGCCACATGGTCCACACCAGTTGCGGCACCGTTTCGGCCAGCACGCGAAAGTTCTCTCGGCTTTCTTTGAACTGCTGCTCGGTTCGTTTCTGCTTATCGATGTTAGTGCAGGTGCCAACCCAGTGCAGGATCATGCCCTCTGCATTTCGCTGCGGCATGCCTCGTACTAGAAACCAGTGATACGCTCCGCTGGTGCCGTCTTGCAAGCGATGTTCTACTTCATAGGGCGTGCCGGTTTGGATGGCTGTCTGCCAGGCCTGCCTTACACGTTGGTGGTCATCAGGATGCACCCTCACCATCCAACCATCACCTTCGACTTGTTCGAGGGTCATTGCCAGATAATCGATTAAGCGCTGATTGTTGTAGGTCATATATCCATCGGGACCTGCAATCCAGACGAACTGGGGGATGGCGTCAACCAGCGTGCGAAACTCGTCTTCGCGCTTGCGTTGGGCTGGTGCTTTCACCTCGTGAAACTGCAACGTGAGTCCCCCAACGGTCGGAGAGAGATACACATGCAGCCAGGTCTGGGTCACGGGAGAACAATACTCCACTTCAGTCAATGTTTGGATCTGCCTGGCCTGAAGCATTGCATGATAGAGTACGCTGCTCACGAGTTGTGGCGCTCCACGCCAGAAGGGAGTTCCACGCAATTCCTCTAGCGTGGCTCCAGTGATAGCCTGCGCGCTCGCATTTGCATACACAATGGTCTCAGTGTCATCAATGAAAAAAAAGGCACCTGGAAGCGCTCTAAGCATGGTGATAAGTGTTTCATGAGACGGAAGCACGTCTCGATCGTTTTGCCAAGAATTTGACATATAGCAATACTCTCCCTTTCCCATGGCCCCATCCCTGGCGAGGAAGATTTCCCTAACACTGACATCAAGAAGTCAACTACGACTCTCAGCGTAAAAATCGCAGATCTGCTCGCCATTCCCTGCTCGTTTTAGGGAGTACGAGTTTCGTCATCTATGCCGAGGTCAGTAAAAATGGTGGAATATATATGTGGAATATATACAAGGAACAAGCAAGATATACTTATGTATTCCCAGGGAAATCTTTTCTATGTCTGCATGTCAAGCTCAAGTGTTCTTGGTGTCCATTGGCTCATTCATATCTGCCTTTTCTATGGATAAATATGCTTCTGTACCTATAAAATATTCTCTCTTGCGACAAGCGTCAATGTGCGTTATAACAAAGGTGCCATTCCGATTGAAAGGCAATGTCCTGGTAGTCAGGCGAGAGGTATGTGTGCATGAGAAGTCTCTGTTGTATTCTGCTGAGTCTTATTGTATTGACAAGTTGCGGGACATCCTTGCAACAGAATCGTCCCAGCGAGAGCACTCCAGCCAGCTCGCAGGTCCGCCTCCTCATCTTCTCGCGCACGACGGGCTTCCGCCATGCCTCCATTCCCGATGGCATTGCCAGTATCAAGCAAATGGCAGCGGCGCAGCAGGTGGCTGTCGATGCAACAGAGGATGCCTCGACATTTACACCTGCCAACCTGATGCGCTATCGAGCTATCATCTTTTTAAGCACGAGCGGAAACATCCTTGATGCGGCGCAGAAAGCGGCTTTTGAGGGCTACATACGAGCGGGGGGCGGCTATGTTGGTATCCATTCGGCCAGTGATACTGAGTATAATTGGCCCTGGTATGGACAACTGGTTGGTGCGTATTTCAAAAATCATCCCTCGCACCTTCAACAGGCGCGCCTCATGGTTGAAGAGAGACATCATTCCTCGACTGCGAAGCTCCCCCGATCCTGGACACGTGTCGATGAATGGTATAACTTCAGATCGAATCCTCGCAGTCATGTGCATGTATTGCTTACCATTGACGAGACTTCTTATCAAGGTGGCGAGATGAACGGTGATCATCCCATTTCCTGGTATCACACCTTTGATGGGGGACGTGCCTGGTACACTGCCATGGGTCACACGTCCGCGAGTTTCGCTGAGCCTCTGTTCCGCGCCCACCTCTGGGGTGGAATCCTCTATGCAGCCGGTCTCCCCTCCTGACTGCCTCTTCTGCATGATAGGTCTGCCGCAACTTGCATACTCAGCAATATGGCGCATGTAGTTAAATTTCTGATTGATGGTGTGGTGCTGGTTGGCAATCTGCGGCTGCCAATCAGCACCACACCATCAATCAGAGCGAGCACCGCAGGCGTGAGTTGTGAAAATGAAAAATGAATGTGCTATTACTCCAGCACCAGTTCCATGATCTCCAGGTGGATCCAGTGAGAGGCGTAGGCGCGGAATGGCACCTGCTGCTTCAGGCCGAATTTATAGATGGCATAGGTGAGACCCCTGTTGGCTGCGTCTAGCAGCTTACCTACGTCTCTGCCGGGAGCCAGGTACTCCTTGATGATGGTGAATACCTGCTCCTGGCACGCCATGAAGAGTTGATAATAGGCGAGCTTGCCCTCCTCAATGACCTGGCTATCTGGCTGTACGCTACGGTATTCGGCGCGCTTCTTTTCCCTCTCAGACCGGGTCACTGTATGCGCCAGTTGCCGCTCTTGCTCCGGGCTGAGCGTGGGAGTGAGGTCGCGTAGATAATCCGCCAGGGCCAGGGCGCTCTCGTTGGCCTGTTCATCAATGGATGGTCTTACTGCTGCTCTGCGCTCAACCCCCAGGGATTGAAGCAACCCATACGTGATCCCATACTCGCTCTCTGCGCTTTGTAGGGCGCTCAAGATGTAGTGTGGGCTGATGGCCTTCTCTCCGCCCGCCTGGGCTTGTTGTTCCGCTCCGGCCAGAATGTGGCGCGCCTGCGGCGTGAAGGCAGTCTCGTCTTTGGTCCCGCCCTGGTCTCTGCCCACAAGGAAAAGCAAGCCAGAGCGAACATGCTCAAGCGTTATGCCCTGTTCGGCCAGGGGGGCCGCGGCACTCCCCTCGGCCAGGATACCCAGCAGGAGGTGCTCGGGTCCGATATAATAGTGCTGTAAAGCCAATGCCTCTTCTCTGGCCAGCTCAAGCACATGTTGTCCCTGCTTAGTGTAGGGAAGCGCAATTTCATGCATTGGTGAAAGCTTCCTTTCTTCCGTTTCAAAAAGAGCTGCCTGGCGCAAGGCACGCATTTGTAGTACGCGCACATGTCCAGGGGTCAGGCCTAATTCTCGCCCAACCTCTGCCGCCGTATAACCCTGCATATAGCGCAGGAGTAATACCTGGCGCTCACGTTCGGGGAGCAGCGAGAGCAGGCGCTGGACGCGTACCTGTGCCTCTCCCTGCTCTAACTCCTGGGGAACGATGGCGTGTTCCTCCAGGGCCTCAAGAGGAAGAGCCGCACCCTGCGCTTGCTCCTGCCAGTAATCGGCAAGCGTGGTACGAGCGGCGGCATAAAGCCAGCTTCGAACTTGCCGCATGCCTCTGTCTTCAAGGAGCCAGCGCAGCGCCTTAAGAAAGACCACGCTGGTCAAATCATCCGCTATCTCGGGTCGCCGCACCTTATGAAGGATAAAGGCGTGGACCTCGACATAGTGCTCACGGAAGATCGCTTCCATGAGTGTATATCGCTGTCTCTCCTTCTCTGAAAAGGATATTTCCATGACTGCTTTTGTATCTCCCTCTCTGCTCACCTTTCCATATATATAACAGGCGGGCGTTACAGAGCCAGAGAGAAGTCTTTTGTAGACCAATACACAAAGCCCCTGGCGGGATATCCCGCCAGGGACTTTGCTTATTATTGCCGTAGACGGCTGTTTACAGGCCTGTAGGGATGCTGGGGGTGGCAGGTTGCCAGGGGCCGTTATCGGCAATGGGCGCATTGAAGTCGCCAGGCTTCTTGTCACCAACGTAGGTGTAGAGGGGATAGCCCTGGTAGAAGACCACCTGACGCCCCATATAATCGGTACCCACGTTCAGTGTTCCGGGTAGCGGTGTAGTAGAGGTAGGGGTACCGGTACCTTGATAAAGCAGAGGGCTCCAGGTCTTGGCGCATTCCCCATCACAGCTAAAGCCGCTTGCTCCTTGCCACTCATGGACATACAATGTTATGCCTTTGAGGGTTGTCAAAACGGTTAATGTGCTCCCCACCGCTTGATGGGATGGAACCTGGCCCACGGACACTACGAGCGAAGAAGATTTGTGCTTTGCGTCGTTTGTGAGTGTCGATTGCGTGGTAGTTCCTTTGAGCGACGTAGCGAGCGAATCGGTGCTAGTTGTTGAAGTAGCAGGACCGCAGGCCGCCAGAATTCCGACCAGTAGTAGGGCGAGGCCCAGGCTAAAAGCGAGGTTTTTCAAACGCATAGTTTTTTTCTCCTGTGTTCATAAATGGTTTTTTGACATAGTTTTTCATTGGGCACATAGGCATTCCAAAACTTATGGATGGGCTGAAGCAGCCACGAGAGAAGCTTTATCCTCTCCACTGTGTTCACCGACTTGAACAAAAGATACCATACGAGCAAGCTACATCATATGGGTCATATGACCCATATGATGAGGAATGTGAGCTAGTTCACATTTTGCATTAGTTTGCCCTCAACAGGAGCTGAAGTGCTAAAGTGTTAGAGGGCTAAATATCGGCCTTGACTTTTCTCTTCATTGCCGGGTATACTTTCAAAAACGTTTTTCAAAAACGTTTTTGTGTTCTTTGCCTGGTAAAATGGAGGTCGGCCTGATGCGCCGCAAAACGGTAACCATACGCGATGTAGCCCAGCGTGCCCAGGTTTCGGTCAGTACTGTTTCACAGGTCTTAAATGGGAATCATAGCTATGTCAGCGCAGATAAGCGTGAGCGTGTCTTACAGGCGGCTGAAGAGCTACAGTATCGTCCGAACGCGATTGCCAGGAGCATGGTGAAGCAGCGGACGGGGACCGTGGGAATGATCTTCACCTCGGTGGTTGATCACCTGTTTATACATACCATTAAGAGTGCGCAGGCCGTATTGAGACCGGAGGGCTACACTATTTTCCTGGCCGATACTCCCGATATCGAGAGTGAGATCCAGGCGATTGCGGCTTTGCAAGATCGCCAGGTCGATGGGTTTATTTTTGTCTCGATGACCTCCGTGGCGGATTCAGCCCATCTCCAGCGCCTCAAAGAAGAAGAGGTACCCTTTGTTGTCATCAATCGTCCGCGCGTACAGGCCTATGACTTCAATCAAATTCAGTGGAACGATTGGGAGGCAGGCTACCTCGCGACCAGGCACTTGCTCAACCTGGGCCATACATTTATTGCCACAATCAGTGGGCCTCGCCAGGGAGAGCCTCATTGGCAGAGTGCCTTTGATCGCCATGAGGGTTGGCAGAAGGCCCTGGCGGAGCAGGGAATCACGGTCTCACCCGACTGGATATTTGATGGTAACTATACCTGTCAGGGAGGCTATGTAGCCGCTACACAGCTTCTTAAGCAGGCTGGATCAAAGAGTAAGTTGCCAACCGCGCTCTTTGTTGCCAATGAGGAGATGTCCATCGGCGTCTTAAGGGCGCTTCATTATGCTGGTGTTCGTGTTCCACAGGATATCGCCCTGGTTAATGTTGGTGATACCTCCTTTACAGCCCATATGACCCCAGCATTGACGACACTTGCTCATCCAGTCGCTGAGGCGGGCCAAATTGCGGCCCAAATTCTCTTGAAGCAATTTGCCGTCAAAGAACTGCTGCCAGCACAAAAAGTGATGCTCAGCTTTGCTATGCGGATACGTGAGTCCTGCGGCTCTAACCCGGAACCTTCCGAACTATTTTTCTAAGATTTGATGTTTTAAGAAACAAAGGAAAGGAGCTTGCAAGACAGAGAACTTATCAGGAAGAGTAAAGAAGCTCTTCTAAGTGAGCAATGTGCAAGGAAAAAGCAAAGGAGACAAAGTTGTGAAAGCTTATTTGCGACGCACCCCCCTGTATTCATCGTTGATCGTGGTCTTGTTACTCATGCTGACCGCGTGCGGCGGCACTTCTTCCGGAAATACCTCTGGCCAGACGCTCCATGTGCTGGTGGGCGCCAATACCACGTATCCCACCCAGCAGAAACAATGGATGCAACAAATTGGGACGGAATTTCACAAACTCACCGGGTCTACGATTGCCTGGGATACCTACAGTAGCTCAAGCGAGGAGCAGACCAAGCTGCAAACCGCGGTTGTTAGCGGCAACGGTCCCGATATATTTAGCCTGGGGACAACCTTTGTCCCAACCGCGCAAGCTACCAACGGTTTTGTGACGTTGAGCGATGCTGATTGGCAGCAGGTCGGCGGGAAGAGCAAATTCTTCCCCCAGCAGCTAACCATGGCAGGCAAGACCCCCGACCAGACGATTGGAATTCCCTGGATCATGGCGCCCTTTGCGATGGTCTACAATAAGGACCTCTTCCAGAAGGCGGGTATTACCACTCCCCCTACTACCTGGACCGAGTTTATTCAGGATGCCCAGAAGATAAACCAGCCGTCGGCGGGAGTGTATGGCACCGAGATCGACCCCTCTGACTCGTTCGATACGTGGAAGGTTATCTGGACCCTCAGCAAACAGTTGGGTAAGGATTTCCTTTCGCCAGATCTCAAGACCGCTCAGTTAAATAGTCCTGAGGCCCAGACTGCTCTCCAGTTCTGGTTTGATTGGGCGACAAAATACAAGATCACCGATCCAAATGCCATGTCCTGGAAATCGGGAGATGCCACGAGGGCCTTTGGTAGTGGCAAAGTGGGCATGCAGCTCATGGTCTCCACATCGATCATTCCGACCCTCAACAAGTCTGGCCTGGCTGGTCACTATGCCTTTGCCCCCATGCCTACCGTCCCGTATGGCATGCAGCAGCGGCCCGCCAACGGTATTGCCGCGACCTCGATTGTTTCGGGCCAGATGCTGGCTATCGCTAAGTACTCGAATCAAAAAGATCTGGCCTTGAAACTTATCAACTTGCTCACCGATAATCAGCACCAGCTAGACTGGCATAAGACGTTTGGCGACCTCCCGGCTAATGCCGCAGCTGCCAATCAGTTAGCCAGCCAGGACGCTCTAACTGCCGCGTTTATCCAGGCTGAGGCTGGAGCTACGCCGACACCTTTCTCTGGCTCCTGGGCCTCTATCCAGGTTTCCATGGCTGGCGTCTGTTCCAAAGTAGCCAACCTGGTTGCTACGAATCAATATTCGCCTTCTTCGATCAAGCCCTTGCTCGACCAGGCGAATCAGCAGATTCAAGGCTCACTGCACTAGAGAAATTTCTTCTTCCATGCGGGATTCACCTGTATTGTGCAGGCGAATCCCGCGACCGAAAAGGTGGTAGCTATGTCTATTAGTTCTACACCAGAAAAGATGCCACCCCCAATTCGCACGACCGGCGCGTTAAATAAGCGTTTGCTTCGCAAGGGCATTGGCAGCCATCGCCCTTTGTGGCTGCTCTGGCCGGGGCTCGTGCTGCTGCTGGTTATCGTTGGCATTCCTTTTCTGATCGCTTTCTATATCAGCTTTCTCAACCTCGATCAATATAGCCTGCGTAGCTGGCTAGGGGCTCCATGGGTCGGCTTGAGCAACTACCTTGCCGCCTTTACTAATGGGAACGTGGTTGGGGCATCCCTGCTTGTCTCGCTAGGCGTCAGCCTGGGTTTCTCGCTGCTTACTACGCTGTTCATTGTGCCTATTGGCATCCTGGCGGCGCTGACGGTGAACACGCCGTATCGCGGGCGAGCCTTTGTGCGCATCCTCTATCTAATCCCTTATGTCATCCCTACCTTTGTCACGGCGCTGATCTGGCGTATGATGTTCTTAAATGGGACGGGCCTGGTTGATCGTTTTCTGGCGGCTATTCATGTTGCTAACGTCAATACCTACTGGCTGCTCGGCGCGAATAGCTTCTGGGCGATGGTGATCGCTGATACCTGGGCTTCGTGGCCGTTTATTTATATGCTGACCCTGGCTGGATTACAATCCCTCCCCTCCGAGGTCTACGACTCAGCCGCGGTGGATGGAGCAAATTTCCGGCAGAAGATGCTATACATTGTTCTACCCCACTTGCGCCATACGCTGGCGCTGGCCGTGTTGCTCTCCACGCTTAACCACTTCAATAACTTTACCCTGCCCTTCGTCATGTTTGGGACGCCTCCTCCCATCCAGGCTGATGTGCTTCCCCTCAACATCTATGTCTCTTCATTCCAGCTCTTTAATTTCGGTGGTGGCGCCGCCATGTCGGTGGTTACGCTGATCCTTGTATTAATCCCCGGATTCCTCTATATCCGCTCGTTGCGCTTGAGTGAGGTGAAGGCATCATGAGGCACCGCAACAATTACAATGCGCAGGAAGTTTTACCGCCATGGGTGCGCTGGCTACTGATCGTGGTGCTGGCGATTTTTGTCCTGATCCCCGTTGGATATATGCTCCTGCTCTCCGTGACACCGGATATCGAGGTGAATGGTGAGCACCTCTTGCCATCCCACTGGGCCTTTGAAAACTATGTGCAAATGTGGTCCACGATCAATCTTGCTCAGGGCCTCTTCAATAGTGTGCTTATCTCGCTGGTCGCGAGCACGATTGCGGTGGTTCTGGCCGTTGGGGCTGCGTATGTGATTACGCGCTTTCATTTTCGTGGTCGCATCGCCTACCTGTATTCCCTTATTGGTTTGCAGGCCATTCCAAGCATCATGCTCCTGCTGCCCCTCTTTGTGCTTTTCGTCTCCCTGCAAAGCTTCTTGCAAGTGAAACTGGTTGGGAGCTATACCGGGGTAATTATTACCTACCTGACCTTCTCACTGCCTTTCGCAACCTGGCTGCTGGTGACGTATCTCGCCAATATTCCCCTTGATGTCGAGGAGGCGGCTATGATCGATGGGGCCACGCGGCTGCAAACCCTCTGGCGCATTATTGTACCCCTGGCGCTGCCCGGCCTGGTAGTCGCCCTGGTCTTTTCCTTCTTGACGGGCTGGAACGACGTGCTCTTTGCTAGCGTACTAACCTCGCAAGAGACGCAGACGGTCGGCGTACAGTTGCAGGCTTTTAGTGCCGCTCAGGAAGGCGGGGCGCTGCCACTCTATGGTCAGTTAATGAGCGCTGCCCTGATGAGCGGGCTGCCCGTGGTCATCTTGTACCTGGTGTTTCAGAAATATCTGATCGGCGGCCTGACCGCTGGCAGCGTAAAGGGATGATTCAAAGGGCGCTACTTAAGGAACATCAGGGGAAAACGCTCGTGCTGGTCACCCACGGGGGTGTTATCGGCACGGCATTTAGTTATTTCTTTGGTCTGAGTGCCGCACTGCTCTCGCGGGTTGGCCTGGGTACGAAGAACGCTTCTATTACCCACTGGTATCAACCCACGAGCGCACCCAAGTGGATTCTTGAGCGCTACAATGACTATCATCATTTATGATAGAACGCTACTGGCATAGTGCCTATGGCCAGGTCAGGCGTAGGACGCGAAGCCAGTTCTCATGGGTTAGTTTGCGCAGGGCGGCTTCATCATAGCCATGTTCGCGTAAGGCGCTGACGAGTTTAGGAAGTCCACGTACATCTCCAATTTCTCGCGAAACCGTGGTGCCATCAAAGTCTGAGCCGAAGCCGACGCGGTCGATGCCAAGATGCTCAACGAGATAATCGATATGGCGCACCATGACTGTCAGCGGCAGGTTGGGATCGGAATTGGTGTCTGTTCGCATGTCGGAAACACCAAAATTGAGGCCGACGATGCCGTCTGATGCTTTGACGGCGTCTAGCTGACGATCAGTGAGGTTGCGCGTGGAGGGACAGAGGGCATGAACAGCAGTGTGTGTCACGACCAGCGGAGCATCAGAGATCTGCGCCACATCCCAGAAGCCCTGCTCGTTGAGATGCGCGAGGTCCACCAGGATACCCAGGCGATTGCAGGCATGTACGAGCTCACGTCCAGCCGCTGTCAGTCCTGGACCCGTATCAGGCGAACGAGGAAAGCCAAAGGGGACGCCATGCGCGAAGTCATTGGGGCGGCTCCAGACGAGGCCAAGGGAGCGCAGACCCCTCTGGTAGAAGCTCTCTAAATTATCGAGATCAGGCGCGATGGCCTCAGCCCCCTCAAAGTGTAGAATAATGGCCAGGATGCCTTTCTGCATGCAGTCCTGTAGCTCATCAACCGTGCACACAACTTGAATCTGTCCCGCGGACTCCGCCTCCAAGTGGTAGAGGAGTTCTATGACCTCGTCAGTCATTCGTTGAGCGTAGGCATGCTCAATCGCCGGGAAGGGACGCACCTCATATCCTGTTTCCGTCACGATCATGCGCTCTTTCATCGTCTGCGTCTTCCCTGGTGCGGGACAAAAGATGGCGAAGAAGCCGCCCGCGAAGTTTCCTTGCCGCGCTCGTGGCAGATCGATATGCCCCAACTCACTCTGCTCAAAAAAACTCCGCCCACTTCCCCGTTCCGGCGAGTAGAGATGCAGCAAGGTATCATTGTGTCCGTCTAAGATAGGTAGCGTGTTTGTCGTCATGTAAAAGATCTCTTTTCATGAATATGTTCTTTAAATTATATGCACGGCGGGCGGTAATAGACAAGCGTTGGCGAAAAGGAGGATGTGCTGGCATGTCCTCGCGGGTCATAAGCTTACTCAGCATGGACCCTACAACTAATGAGGAACAATCTTCTCCGCTTTATCTTGTAGAATTAGTAGTAGTTATGTTCTAGCTGGTGCTTTATAAGCAGTTGGTAAATAAGGAGATTGTATTTATGACAGGGATGGTTACTTTCAAGGTGGATGATCGCCAAGTGCCGGGGTATTTGGCGGTGCCCGAGCAGGGGGCTGGCCCAGGTGTGCTTGTGTTGCATGCCTGGTGGGGACTCAATGATATCTTTAAGGGGGTCTGTGAGCGGTTAGCGCAGGCTGGCTTTGTGGCTTTCGCACCCGATCTCTATCAAGATGGCCGTGTGGCAAAGACTATTGCTGAAGCCGAGCAACTGCGCGACTCACTGGATGAGGGCAAGACATATCAGGAGATTCTGGGAGCCATTAGCTATCTCCAGGCACAAGAAAAGACGCGTGGGGAGAACATTGGTGTCATCGGCTTCTCCCTGGGGAGTGGCTGGGGGCTCTTGCTGGAAGACCCGGCCACGGCAATCGTGACCTTTTATGGGCTTTCGTACGCGGAGAAGGTCACAGGCAATGCAGCCTTTCTCGGCCACTTTGCCGAACATGATGAGTATGAGTCTGCCGAATACATGAAGTTCTTCGAAGAGAGTCTACGCGAGAGAGGTAAGGAGATATTATTCCATCTCTACCCGGGAACGCGTCACTGGTTCTTTGAGGAGGATCGCCCTGAGTATGACGAGCAGGCGGCCCAGTTGGCCTGGGAGCGCACCATTAGCTTTTTAAATCAGCATTTGCAGGGATAGGGTTAGTGAGGAAGCGGGTGCTTTGACCATACAGTAGCACACTTCGCGTCCTTTGTCAGTAATGCTGCTTACAGTTTATGCCGGTGGCGCTCGGGTATACTTGGTCTAGTGGTGTGATGCAGGGTGCCACCGCAGGTTGCCACCCTGCATCACACCACTAGACCAAGCTAGCGCCGCAGGCGCGAGAAGCCAGGTTAAGAAACTGGTACATTGGGTTAGGTAATAAGGAGTACTGACAGCATGACAACAGGTAGTGTGACACCGCGCCGACTATATCTCTTCCAGCTATCGACCTCAACAGTGCCTGTAGGGGCGGGACGAACGCTCTCCATGGTCTCGGGCTGCTACCTCGTGGAGCTAAGCGACGGGCGCCATATCCTGATTGATAGTGGTATGCCGGCTGATGCACCTGTGTCTTCAGGGATGCCGTCAGCCGAGGACGCAAAGAACGTGTTGGAGCACCTGGACGCGCTTGGCCTGCGTCCGGAGGATATCTCAATTGTCATTGCCACCCATTTCGACGTAGACCACGCGGGCTATCACGATGCCTTTCCCCAGGCCGAGTTTATCGTGCAGCGCACTCACTACGAACTGGCACGGAGCGGGCATCCGCGCTTCGCCCAGGCTCGCTCTCACTGGGATCATCCCGCCCTGCGCTATCGCCTGCTGGACGGGGATACAGAACTACTGGCGGGGATCACGCTCATTGAAACCAGCGGACACACGACCGGGCATCAATCGGTTCTGCTGCGCCTGCCCCAGACTGGCCCCGTGCTGCTGGCCGTAGACGCCGTGGTCATGCAACGTCTCTTCACACCTGAGCGCACAGCCTGGCCCACCGATGAAGATCAGGAGCAGCTTTGCGCCAGCACACGTAAACTGCTGGATATCGTCGAGCGCGAGCATGTCACGCTCACCATCTTCGGCCACGACGGCGAACAATGGCGCACACTCAAGAAATCACCTGGGCATTATGAATAAAGAGGATAATGAGGCAGGATGGGTTGCTAGCAACCCATCCTGCCTCATTATCCTCTGATGTTGTTCAAGAGACAACCTATGAGAATTTGTCGCCCTTCAGGGCCAGCAACTTGGCGTCCAATTGGCGTAGGTAGTCTCTGCCGTAGGGGCCATTCTCTAGAGTGTCCAGCAGGTGAGGTGGAAGGTCCTGGGCGATCTCGTGGCTACAGGAGCCAGCGGCCAGGGCAATAGTTGCCACCGTATCCACATCGCCAGAGAACTGAATGCAGGTTCGCAGTAGGGTGCTCATAGATGTGCTATGGGTAAGGGCCGTAACGGCGGCCTGGACACTCATCCATCCCTGGGACTTTACAGAACCTCGCCAGGGCGCTCCCCAGCGGCCGGGTACATGTTTTTCCAGGAATGCCCCGAGATTCTGTTTGGGGCCGAGGTCATAGAGGAAATAATGCGTCATAAGCGAGGCTGCCACTGCCGCGTTAATGCCGCCAGGTGTGTTATGCGTGATGGTGGCCTGAAGAGTGCAACGCTCGATTACCTGGTCAATGGACGGATAGATGCCAAGGGGCGCGGCACGCATGGCGGCTCCACTCTTATCGCTGACCGGCTTGATCTCCTTAAGAAACTGCTCGCCATCACGTACTTGCTGTAAGAAGTGGTAGAAGCCCGTGGCATACCCTGGGCGTGGATCGCGCTTGAAGACCTCGACGAATTTCTGTGCCAGCGCGAGTGGCTCCCAGGGGATGTTTGAGACCATTGCTTCGGCGATAGCCAGGGTCATCTGGGTATCGTCGGTATAGGCGCCGGGGTGAATATTGTGGCGGGGATGCTGTACATAGCAGGCCAGGTTATTGTGTTGGCGGATCATCCCTATATCTGCATATTCAAAGCCAGCTCCATAGGCATCGCCGATGGCGAGTTCGAGTAACATCTAAAGTCGCTTTCTATACGCTTTCTATATAAAGGGGGAAGCTGCGTAATTCCGTGAAGTAAGCATGCACAAGCAGGTTTCTTGAAGAAACAATATCATGTGCATTCTTGCCTGTCAACGGCAGAAGCGAGCTTATACAGATTCTGCTTTGCCGGGCCTGCTGCGTCTGTTTAGAAGAAGGATGAGTCCGCCAGGCAAGATGATCAACAGAAGAACACCCAGAATTATATATGTCCAGTAGTTATTCCCTTTGGTGATGGTAGAGGGCTGATGGGTGGCAACCGAGGCCTGAGTGTTTAACATCTGTGAGGCATGAACATTGTGGAAATTGATAAGGATATCAAACGCCTCGCCAGGGCGATATGTTCGGTCCTCTCCCACCCCTTCATCCGTGCCAATGAAGCGCAACGTTTGCCCTGTGGTGAGCCAGCCATAAACGGGGCCGCTCGTAGGAGCCTGGCGCAGATCGAGCATGTAGCGTGGCGTATTTACACTACCCAGAACGCCATTGAGGCTGGTCGGAGCAAAAGCCGTAATCGTGTTGGTGCTCAGGTGGGTGAAGAAGCCATCGTTAAAGGATCCGCTGGAGAAGGTCATGCCAACAGAGAGGTAGGCAGGTCCGAGCCAGTGCCGCAAATATGCCCCCATTGTCCCTTCAATATCGGCGTCATACAGTGTATATTGCCAGACATCATTCGCTATGTGATAATCATGCGCCCAGAGCACTATGCGCCCTACGCCGTGCTGCTGAAGCCAGTAGGCGTTCTCGGCCATATAGGGATCGCGTTGCACATACCAGAAATCCGATGCGCCAATAGGCGGTGAGGCACGATTAGGCTCGATCACCGCGTACTGAACAACGATACGGGCATCTTGCAAAGCCTGGGCAAAGGCCTGTGCTGAGGAGTGCTGTATATACTCTGCCTGGTGGCTAAGAAGCAAGTTATAGACTTCTTGCGCATCGTCTTTATAGAGCTGTTTGCCTGCCTCATCCAAATTCGCGTATTGTCGCCAACCGCCAGAAAACTGATTATCAGCGATAAACTCCTGGTAGATTGTGTGGGCCTTTTCTACCTGGGCTGGGTCAACCTGGTGCAAATAGTTGAACACCTCGTCAACCGTTGGGCGTTCGATGCCCTGAACATCAATACCATAGAAGTGAACCTTATGAGCATGTGCTGGATTGGCGTTGTAGTTACGCAACCATTCAAGCAGATCCTTGACCTCCTGCGTGCGCCAGGTAATAAAGAGATCATTATGGAGAATGCTCCAGATATCGCGTGATCCACCATTAATGTAGGCATCGACTTCCTTGCTTGTTCCCCAATCGTTCTCCATGGCGAAGGCCGTAAAGCCCATATGCGTCACTAGATATTCAATGACGCGGGCCTTCATCGCGAAAAACTCGTGTGTACCATGTGTCTCTTCCCCCAGACCCACAACCTGAGCTGACCCAATCATCTGCCGCAAGGGCTGTAAATCGGCGTCCGATCCTCCCGGCTCCGCTCGTGAAAAGGGGACAGCGTGCTGCTGAATCCAGCCTGTTAGATCATCACTTGTCGCGGCATGTACAGGCTGTGGGTTTGCCAGCAACAGATAGAGACAGAGTAAAAAAAATACCAGGCCTCCCTGAACTGATGAGCCCGAGGTACACCAGCGCTTCTGCATTTTATGCCTCCTTGCTTCTTTATACAACTGTTATCCACTAAATTTCATCAATATTTATAGCTGATAGTTATAAAATTAAAAGCAAATAGCTATATTGAATTGTATAACATAGAGACATTTTGTTTACCAAGAAGTGGAGTATACCCTTTATGGCTATCGGCCGTAACTGACCGCGTTCGCAAATTCGCAAAAAAGTCGCAAATCGACCTGGATTGATCGATGTTAGCTCCTCTCGGCTGTGGGGGCGGCTCCAACGGATTGACGACTGATCAACTGGGTGGCGATCTCGACACGTGTAGGCGTGGCTTCGGGTCGATGGTAGCGGTCAATCAGCCGACGAGTGGCGAGCAGGCCCATCTCTTTACAGTCTACCCGCATGGTTGTCAAGGAGGGAGTCAGGAGGGAGGCGGTGGGAATATCATCGAAGCCAATAACCGAGACATCTTCGGGAATGCGCAACCCCGCCTCTTGCAGAGCGCGCATGGCGCCAATCGCGCTGGCATCGTTGGCGCAGAAAATAGCGGTAAATAGGAGCTTGCCGCTCGCCAGGAGATCGCGCAAGGTGTTCTGCACATGCTCAACGCCGAGGGGACATTCGATGACAAGGCGGGGATCAAAAGGGATATTGGCCTCTTGCAAAGCCGAACGATAGCCTTCATTGCGGCGGTAAAGCGTGCGCCGGTTGACTGTGGCGGGTTTGGTGATATGGAGAATATGGCGGTGTCCTTGAGCGATAAGGTGCCGGGTGGCCTGGAGACCTCCGCCAAAGTTGTCTGGTAGAAATGTATCGACCGGAAGGTCGCTCTGATCCACGTTGATCAAGGCCGTTGGGATGTTGAGATTGAGCAACTGCTCAACGATTTCGCGCTCATTGACGCTGATCAGCAGGGCGCCCTCTACCTGGCGCTCGCGAATTTTCTTGAGCATGAAGGCCGTACCAGCTTCGTTCTCCTCAAGAATAGAGTAGCTAAGCTGAATGTCGTGTTGGCGGCACTCTCCCTCCACGCCCTGGAGGATATCGGTGTTGAAGGTGTCCAGGTCTGAGCCCGGGTTAAAGGTAGTCGTGAAGAGACCAATGTGTTCTAACCTCGCCGTGGACGCGGAATCGTAGTATCCCAGTTCCGTGGCGATACCCATGACGTGGTGCCGCAACTCAGGGCTAATGCCTGGTACATTGTTGAGTACACGGGAGACTGTACTGATCGAAACGCCAGCCCGCTCAGCGATATCGCGCTGGTTGATGCGCTGTAGGGGCAGGCTTTGAGAGAAAGTTCGTAGTTTCATTTTCGTTCCTTGTCTTTGCTTCTCGCGCCTGCGGCGCCCTCCACTACACCATGAATCAGTTTTTTTTATTTCTATCGATTGCAATGATTATTTGCGATTTATTCTACATTGGGTTTGCTTGAATTGCAAGTGTTTTTCGAAATTATTCAGCTTGTCAGGCTCAATTAGTTTTGTTGAGCCAGTTACTTATGGCCTAAAAGGCAATTTACGGAAAATGCTGTAAAAATTTCGCAAAAATATTGCAAAAAAATCGTTGAAAAATGCGCAATGATTTGCGTATACTTGACAGCATAGATTGGCTCTTGCAAAAATATTTGCGTGAACATCCCACCCAAAGGAGGGTTATTTCGATGTCCTTACGCCGTTTGCGCTCGTCCCATGTGGGCCTTGCATTGTTGCTCTTAATTGGTCTCATGCTGGCTGGTTGTGGTGGCTCTGACTCCTCAGCTTCGTCGGCTACCCCGGACAAACCAGTCAACTTGACCTTCTGGAACTTTAACAATCTCCAGCAATCAACGGTCGATGCCTTCAATAAAAGTCATCCACTTATCCACGTGACAATGAATGTTATTCCCGCCGCTCAGCTCTATCCCAAGCTAGAGGCAGCTATCAAAGCTGGCAATGCACCGGATATCACACGCGTTGAATACCAGATGCTGCCCACAATTGAGGCGACTGGTGGCCTGGTCGATATCTCCCAGTTTGGCGTGGGGAGCCTGAAGGATCAATTCGTTCCCTGGACCTGGAACCAGGTGACGCGTGGCAATGCCATCTATGCCCTGCCTATGGATACTGGCCCCATGGCGCTGGCCTATCGCACAGATATTTTCCAGAAATATCATCTTTCAGCCCCCAAGACCTGGGATGAGTTTGCGCAGGATGCCGCGACCCTGCATGCCGCCGATCCTAGCCTCTATATCACTGACTTTCCAAGCAATAACGCAGCCTGGATGGAGGCCCTGGCCTGGCAGGCTGGCGGGCGCTGGTTCAGCCCCGCGAGCGATGCCTGGAAGGTCTCTATTAATGACGCTGGTACATTGAAGGTTGCGAATTATTGGCAGAAGCTGATCGATAGCCATATAGTGGCGACCGACTCGGATGCCAGCCCGGTTTTCTCCCAGAACCAGATCAATGGAAAGCTGGCGACTGTTTTGACGCCTGCCTGGAATACCAAGTATATCGCGAGTGGTGCGCCCCAGAATAGCGGCAAGTGGGGACTGGCGCCTCTGCCCCAGTGGGTCGCGGGTCAGCAGGTTTCCGCCAATATGGGTGGCTCGACCAATGCCGTGACGACCAGTTCCAAGTATCCTGAGCAGGCGGCTGAGTTCGTCAAATGGATCAGCACGAATAGCCAGGCTCTGACCGAGCAGGTAAACACGCAAAAGATCTTCCCCTCAACCAATGCGGGCCTTGCTCTCAATCCGCTGCATTCGCTGGATACCTACTATAAACAGAATATCGTAGACGTTTTCAAGACCGCGTCGGAACATATTGATACCTCCTTTACTTGGGGACCGTCCATGCTCCAGACGAACTCTGACTATGGAGACATGACCAAGGATGTGATCTCGGGCAAAGAGACGCTTGCCTCCCTGCTGAATAGCTTGCAGACAAAAACGGTAAGCTCTTTGCAGCAGCAAGGGTTTAGCGTCCAGAAGTAGTCACTAATTTGCTTGGATGCTCCCCGCCCATGCAGGAGGGCTAGGTAGGTAGTGCCCCTGTGCCCCCGAATGGGGGTTCAGAAGCACTACCTAGCCCTCCTGCCGGGGCAGGGTCTTTCAAAGAGTAGTGAGGGTAGGTGCGTCCTTCAGAGCACTACCTGATCTGTTTCCCTTTCTTTCCACCATCTTTACCCCTAGAACGAAGGGAGTTGTGCTATGGAAGCCCAGGTCACTGACGCCGTTGTCGCGCCTGCGACGGCGACGTTGCGCCGCCCGCAGCGTGTGCGGCGCGCATCGCGACTGCGCTCTCTCATCCCCTATCTCTTTCTCTCACCAGCCATCGTGCTTTTTCTCTTGTTTTTTGTGCTCCCCCTGGGCTATGCCGTCTGGCAGAGCCTCTTTCGGCTCCAGCGTGATGGCCTGGGCCTGGGCGCTCCCAAGCAGGTCTTTACTGGCTTGAGCAATTATCAGCATGTCTTGAGCGACCCGGTGGTCTACCAGGGACTCGGGCGTGTGCTGTTGTATGGCGTACTGCAGGTGCCGATTATGCTGGGCCTGGCCCTGCTCCTGGCCTTGTTGCTGGATAGTGCGATTATCCGCCTGCGTGCCTTCTTCCGCATCGCGTTTTTTCTGCCCCATATCATCCCGGGCGTGGTTGGCGCGCTGCTCTGGGCCTTCCTCTATAACCCCCAGTTCAGCCCGGTGCCACAGGCCCTGGCGGCTCTGCACCTGGGTGTGGTCAATTTCCAGAACCCGAACCTGGTGCTGTTGTTAATTGGGAATATTGCCGTCTGGGCGGGCACTGGCTACCAGGTGCTGATTATTTTCTCTAGCCTGCAAGCCGTTCCTACCAGCCTGTACGAGGCATCGAGCCTGGATGGCTGCTCTGAATGGCAGACTGCCTGGTTTATTAAGGTACCGCTGATCTTCCCGGCGTTGGTGCTGACTGGTGTGCTCGCCATTATTGGTGCCCTGCAACTGCTGATGGAGCCACTGCTCCTGCAGACTGTTTTGAATGGCATTACGTCGAACTTTACGCCGAACATGTATATGTATCAGATAGCGACGGGTGGCGGAAACTATTACTATGCTGCGGCCCTTTCAGTGGCTCTGGCTCTGGTGACTGGTATCTTCTCGTTCAGCGTTTTGCGGCTCGTCCGCCGGAAGGCAGGAGTATAAGCACTATGGCTTCAAATGCCCTCTCTAATCAGGCCACCACGCGGCAGCGGCGCTCGGGTTTACAGATCACGCGCGTTGCGCTATATCTCATCGCGGGCGCGGCGACCCTCTACTTTCTCTTCCCGCTGATCTGGCTTCTGATGGCCTCGACCAAGAATAACTCAGATCTATACACATCGTCCGCCTTCTGGTTTGCGCACTTCAATCTCGTTGCCAATCTCCAACAATTGCTGACCTACGATAACGGTATCTATCTCCAGTGGATGGGCAATACCTTTCTATATGCCTTTGGGAGCGCGAGCCTCAGTATTCTGATCTCGGCCCTGGCCGGGTACGCCCTGGCCAAGTTCACCTTTCCCGGCAAGAAGCTGATCTTTAATGTGATCGTCTGCGCGGTCCTGGTGCCCGGCACGGTGCTGGTGCTCCCGCTCTACCTGCTTATGAGCAGCGTGCACCTGGTAAATACCTACTGGTCGGTCCTGCTGCCATCGCTGTTTAGCGCCTTTGGCATCTGGTTCTCGTATATCTATGCGGACGCCTCGATTCCCAAGGAGCTATTAGAGGCGGCGCGTATGGATGGCGCGGGCGAGTTGCGCATCTTTTTTACCGTAGGTCTGCGTCTGATGTCGCCAGCGCTGGCGACCGTCTTTCTGTTCCACTTTGTAGGCGTCTGGAACAGCTTCTTCCTGCCGCTGATGATGCTGAGCAATGAACATTTGTATCCCTTGTCTGTAGGCTTGTACCTTTGGAATCAAGTCGGCACGGACGCTACCTACTCGCTCACAAACCTGATGATTACTGGCTCGTTGCTTGCTGCCCTGCCAATCGTGCTGAGCTTTGTGTTCCTCCAGCGCTACTGGCGGAGTGGTCTCTCGCTTGGCAGCATCGTTGGGTAGCTACATATTCCTAGATGGAGAACCTGATTGTGATTTCTGTTGATACACGTCCAGCTGTCGCTATGCTGGTAGACCCGAAATGGCGGCAGCGCATCTTCTCACCCGCGAGCCTGGAGCAACTCTCCACGGTCGCACGCCTGATTCCAGACACAGAGGTCGCGCTCTCTGAGGAGCGCCTGCTCGAACTGCTCAACGGAGCTGTAGCCTGCCTGACGGGCTGGGGGACGCCCACGCTGACAGATGCAACCTTGGAGCAAGCACCCTCTCTGCGCCTCGTGGCACACACGGCGGGAAGCGTTCATCACCTGGTCCCTGAGACCATCTTTGAGCGCGGCGTGCGCGTGACTCATGCCGCTGCCGCCCTGGCCGAAGGGGTCGCGGAGTTCACTGTCTTACAGATCCTACAAAGCCTGCGTCGCCTGGACCAGTTTGAGCGGCGACTGCGCGCTGGCGAGCCGTGGCATGTGCTCTCGCATACGCCGGGTCATCTATTGAGCACCCAGACTGTGGGCCTGGTAGGTGCCAGCCGTATTGGGCGTGATGTTATCGGACTCCTGCACCCCTTTGGTTGCCGCCTGCTGATGTTTGATCCCTATCTCACGCCAGAAGAAGCAAGGGAAATAGGCGTGGAGCTGTGTGAACTGGATAACCTCTTTGCCTCCTCCGACATTGTCTCCTTGCACGCGCCCCTCTTGCCCACCACACGAGGCATGATTACATCCAGGCACCTCGCGTTATTGCGTGATGACGGTGTCCTGGTCAATACGGCGCGGGCTGGACTGGTTGACGAGGACGCACTGGTGCGCGAACTGGTCTCGGGCCGCATCAACGCCGCTCTAGACGTCTTTGTACAGGAGCCGCTCCCCGATGAGCATCCTTTCCGTACTCTGCCCAACGTATTGATCTCGCCGCATATAGCCGCCATGACCTGCGAGACGCTCCTGAAGCAGGGCGAGATGATGGTTGACGAGATATTGCGCTTCCTGGCGGGCGAGCCACTGCTCTACGAGATTCACTCTGAGAAGCTCGCGATTATGGCATAATATCAAGGTCCCATCAAAAATTCAAAGAAAAAATAGGAAAAACGAGGGTGAAAAGCAAGTTTTAATTTGCTTTTCACCTATCCTGGCGGTGCAGACGTTGGTCATCATGGCGGGCAATCTCAAGCTCATGCCACTGACGGGTATTCCCCTGCCCTTCCTGAGCTATGGTGGTAGCTCGATCCTGGCCAACTTTATTATCATTGGCCTGCTCCTGCGTATCTCGCATAACACAGCCGTAGAAAATGGAGAGTAGCCGCGTACGCCAGTAGGGGGCCTAGTTTGAAGCCGCAAAGATGCCGAAGTCCATGGTAATGGTGAGCTCCTGGTCTTGTTGTAGTAGGCGCTCTACAGCCTCCTGAGCGGCGCGTAGCTTTGCGGCGTCCTGTTGCTCCTGCTTGCTCATGCCAGAGCGAACCAGACCCAGGAGCGACTCGCGTTCATTGATCAGTAGCTGTTTCTCCAGGCGATCCAGCGTGACGTGCGTGAACCAGCTCTCAAGTTGCTGGCCCCCATTCTCGATGCTAAAGCCAAAAGGGCTGCCCAGCCAGGTGCCATAGCCGACCTGTTGCATGATCGTCCCCAACTCCGCGATGGCCCTATCTCCGATCGTTGTGGCGTAGAATTTTCCACCAGGCTTCAGCACGCGCCGCACCTCGGAGAGCGCCTGGGCCAGGTTAGGAACGTGATAGAGCATAGCATTAGCGATCACGGCATCGAAATGGTCTGCTTCATAAGGAATGGCCTGGGCGTCGATGACCTGGTATGCGAAGTGCTCACCACCTTTTTCCAGATTGTGGCGGGCCGCCTCTAGCATACCCGGCGAGAAGTCCGAAAGCGTCACCTCCCACGTTTGGGGTACACGATCCAGATTCTCGCGCCAGAGAAAGCCGGGTCCACAGCCCAGTTCCAGCACATGACTTTGCTCCGGGATCTGAATATGGTCAAAGATCCAGCGATACCATGAACCTTGCATAACGCCCATCCGCTGCAAGGTTTCCACGCGCAGCGTGAAGTTTGTAGCGTCGCGATACTGATCTTTAAGTAGATACTCCTGATTCGCCATATCTGACATAGGTAAAGCCCTCCACATACTAACTTCTCATCATGCCTCTACCTCCATTCTACATACGGCCCAGATGCCTCTCTGGTGTTTTCAACATGGATCGCCAACCCAGGCGCTCGCCGCTGGTCCCAGGTGCGCGTACGCCAGGAGCGGGCCTTCCAAACAGCTTGTATTTCCCGCCTAACTCTGCTATTGTGATATTAGCAAGCGTTTATGCGGACGCTTCTAAATGAGACGACTGTGACAGGAGGAGATCATGGCGAGAGACACACGCGCCCCACATGAGATTCTTGAACATATCATCGAGGCGCGCGTCGCGCTCACTTCCGCCTTGTATGGCTTGAGCGAGGAGCGCTTGACGGATACCAGCGCCTTTGGTACCTGGTCGTGTAAAGAGATTATGGGCCATATTGGGCGCTGGGAAGAGGTCTGTTACCAGGTGATTCAGAATCATCTGAAGGGAATTGAGCCGACAGAGAATTACAGTCAGGAATTCCTGGCCTTTAATGATAGTTGGGAGTCTGAGCTGCGCACACTCTCGCTCTCCGAGGTCGTAACCCTGTTTGAAGCCGCCCACTATCGCCTCTTCGGCCTGCTTAATCGCTTACAACCAGAGCAATGGGACACTTTCGTGCGTGGCTGGACACAGGTCTGCACCTACGGTCACTTTGAAGAACATACCCACGAGATCCAGGCGTGGCGCAAATAGCCCGCTACTGGTGTACGCGGCTTGGGGCTACGCCCTGGCGTATATGGCTACTGGAGTGGGATATAGCCAGAGTTTTTGAGGGATATGAGCATTGAGCTGGCCCAGGCGCGTACGCTATCGCAGTAGTTGTTGATGCCTGCGGCGATGACCTGGTTGGTGGTCATGCTCCATACTACTGGAGGATCGTAGGTGCCATGAGACTCGGGTGTCCCCTTGATCTTCCAGGTGCGCGCGCCTGAGTCGACTTGCGCGCCTCGCTGTTTGCGCACCTCTGTGGGGGTCGTGCCACGCTCCAAAAAATCGGTGAGCAGAGTGAAGCCTGCGCGCAGCCCTTCTGGCGAATAGAGGCTCGGGTGTTGCAGGTGATAGCAGAGCACCGTAAGATGGTGTACCGCCCAGTTGGCTGGTTGTTCGCTTTCCCAACCCAACATCTGGTAGAAATTCTCCTGGCACGTCTGCCCCTCCTGTACCTCCGCCCCACATTCAGGACAACGCTGCATTGTCTCCATTGTCAAGCCTCCTCTTTTTTCACTAGTATAACCGATCCTGGCGGAAGAGCTCTACTTACGTACGCGCCTACACGCCTTAAGATGGTAAAGGAGAGGCAGGCTGTTCGTTGGGGTGACGTTAACTATGCATGAACTGCGTAGGCACGTACGTAAGTAGCGTACGACCCATTCCCACGAAAAGTAGTAAAATATGATAAAAAGCTTGTTTCCTGATGCTAATACGCTTATACTAGATTCGTGGGAATCAGAAATTGCAACTATTGAGGAGAGGCATTTGTTCGGCTGTTAGATTTGTTTATGCGAATGTAGAGGAGTTTGTACTGATGGAGCGAGCGGAGTGGCTTAAGGCGTGCCGCCAGCGCAATGAAACGCGGATGGACACGGTTATTTCTCCTATCTATGATGAGAACTGGGGTGGCTATATCAACGGGACACACCTGCATATGCTTAACCGGCTGCTGGATGCCTCTCCGGTGGGTGGGAGTGTGCTGGATGCGGCCTGTGGCACGGGAAAATACTGGCCAGTTTTGCTGGAGCGTGGCTTTACCGTTGTGGGCGTTGACCAGTCTCAGGGGATGTTACAGCAGGCACAAGGGAAGCATCCGGAGGTTATGGTAAGGCATGTAGGTATGCAGGAACTGGATTTCGTGGATGAGTTTGATGGGATTATCTGCCTGGATGCGATGGAGAATGTCTTCCCCGAGGATTGGCCACGAATTCTGGCTAATTTCGCCCGGGCGCTCCATCCCTATGGCTTTCTCTATTTCACAGTAGAACTGGAGAGCGAGGAGAACCTGCGTCATGCCTTTGAAGAGGGGAAGAAGTTGCAACTACCACTCGTCTACGGCGAGCATGGGCACGAAGGCTATTACCACTATTACCCCAGCGATGAGCAGGTCTGCAACTGGTTTACCGTGGCTGGCTTCTCCCTGCTGAGCACTGATGAAGGGGATGGATACCTGCATTACCTTGTAAGCAGGCAGCACTGATACCAGGTAAGGGGCCAGAGAGCCTGTAGGGTCCATGCTGGCATGGACTGCCGAGCGAAGCACCTTCCTGCGTCAGGGAATCGGCCTGCGGACCTCGGAGTCCAAGCTAGCTTGGACCCTACAGACAGGCCATTTAAGAGGCCTCTGGAAGTAATAAATAGCCATAGGTGTTGACGCAATACACATAAATGCCTGTACCTCTGAGCTTGCTTCGAATACGATCTATGTGTTTGTCCATCATCATACGGACCTTGGCATCCATTTTACAGTTATAGGCCATTGAAGCCAGGTTGGCGTAGGTGACCGGGTTGCCATGTCGTAATGAGAAGAGTAAACGGTACTCAGTCGATGTCAGCACAATCGTAGTATCGCCAATTGTTACCGCCCGCTTTTCTATATCCCATGCCATATCTTTCACTCGTCCCCCTTTTTGCTTATAGGTTTCCATTGAATTAAAGTAGCGATTAGAGATTGTCATGTGTAGAGTGCTTCCTTCCTGATCGATATGGGTTTGCATATGTGCAAGAATCTCTAAAAAATAAAAGAGCAAGTTCACAGATACTATAGTACCTGATAGCTTGCTCTTTGCGCTTTGAACTACTTCACAATTTTTGGGCATTTCCCAATGGTAATGGGTTAATTAGTTCTCTTTCTTCTTTTGGCCTCCCTTTTGTTCTTCGGGCGATTGGAGTTCGCGTACTACGCGCTGTAAATCCTTATCATGGTGAAAGACGTCGGGGAGTGGTCCTTCAAAGGGATTCCCAAACACATAGAGTTGCTCAGGGTCGGACATCTCCTCTATGGCCGGGTTTTCGCCCTGTTCTTCTATTGCGCTACTCTCTTGAAAGAGGTCTATTAAATCGCTCTGCACATCAAAGGGATTGGCGACCGCGCTTGGTTGTGCCCGTGTTGGCGCGATGGTTTCGATTTCTGCCAGGTCGTGCTTCACTGCTGTTTGCTCTGTTGTGTCTTCGCTGCCTGATTTCTCCGTGCCTGCTTCGGATTGGAAAAACCCGAGGTCTTGTAAGACTGCTGCTTGTTCTTGCTCGTTGGCTGGCTGGGGCTCCCGCTTTCTGCGAGTGGACCTGGCAATCCGTTGATGTTTAGCTGTATCTTCCTCTTCTTCAAAGGGATTCTCAATTATACTCGTGCCAGGAGGCGGAAGCGGAGCTTCTTCTTCAGCCTCTCCAGTAGTGGAAGCCTGTTCGGACCTCGCTTCTGGCGTGAATGAGGGAACCTGTGTCTCCTCTTCTTCCTCAAAAGGATTGGCGAGCTTGAGATTGTGTTGGGGAGACTGAAGCGGGGTTGGACTGGACGTAAGCAATGACCCCATTTCCTGGCTGTGGTCTCGGTAGTCCTGGTTTATATGTGTTGATGTTGGTGGTGGCGGGAGAGGCTGTCTCTCCTGCTGTGTCCAGGTGCCGGACTGCATAGCCTGCGCTGGTGACGCTTGTTGTTGATATTGCTCTGTTGAGGTGACAGGGGATGGCGAATACAGCGGAGCGGCGGGCCACTGCTGACTATTCGCGACTGGCTGCTGTGCCTCACTCATTGGCCTGAAATATGGCTGTTCTTGCCCTGGCAGGCCGGGCTGAGCTTTGCTCAATTGAGAGAGTGCAACAAGAGCCATAATTTCAGCACAAGCCAGCCTGAACCAGAGTATCCATGCCGCCAGGAGCAGAATTGACTGGAGGAATAGCCAGAAGGCAGGCAACACTGTTGTTGCCTGCGGGTGGGACCATAAACTACTCCACCGCACACAGACGCGTGTGAACTGTACCCAGGCTGTTGGGGGCCAGCCTTCCAGGCAGAGAATGAGTATCGCTGTCACCCCGATGGGGAGGCAGCGATACACAAGTTGTTTTTGTCGTGGCGTGTATGTTGGTTTTGACTTGCTCTGTGATGCCTGCATATGATTCCTCAGTCCCTACGATTATGGTCGATAGGCGTAAGCGATCCCTGCACTACTGTCTGCCCGTTTGGCGGCCTTCGCCCATTTTTCTGCGAGGCATGCCCATTCGCGAGGTATTCGAGCTGTTCAATGCTATCTTCGATATTGGTCGCGTGAGCCGTGCTTGCCTGTAGGGTTGTATTCGCCATTTCGGCCTCTTTGGGAGAGGCCACAACCTCCATAGGTGTCCAGTTTTTGGTGGCGAAAAGTCCCTCGCCACGCCTGGCCGCCAGCAAGAAGTTGCGCTGTCCCCGGCTCAAACGGAAGGTGCGTACCACCGATTCTATGGTTGAAGAATCCTGCTTCATCAAGAACTTCATGGTCGCCATGGCTAGAATCGTCCTGCCCTCCTCCGTGCCCAGGAAGTCGTCGGAGTTCTGGGTTGTACACCAGAGGCCGCCGCCATACTTACGAATTCTCCTGGCAAACTCTGCGAGGAACTTCGCGCCTTGCGGGAACTGCATGAGTAGCCAGGCTTCATCGATCAAGATAATGGTATTGCGATCCATCATTCCTTCGCGAGCCTGGCGCATCTTGGTCCATAGGAACTCAGTGATGAGAAAGAGGCCAATGGGTTTCAGCGTATCATTTAACTCGCGAATATTGAAGTCAACAAAGCGATTATCCAGAATGATGCGTGTGCGAGCCGGGAAGAGGTGCAGATAACGCTCAAGACGCTCGCTCAGGCCGAAAGTATCCTCGCCCACTCCGAAGCGCTGATCTCCACGTGAGGCGCTGGACATGATCACAAAGAACTCCTGCATATTGGGTGGAGTCCGATGATGGGTCGCGCTATCCATGGTGATGCCCCGGTTCTCATAGGTTTTGGTCAAGCACCTATAGAGGAAGGCTTTCTCCTTCTGGGTCAGGATACCGCTATCGGAGAGCAGTAGCTCAAGGAGACTGACCAGGTTGAGTAACTTCTCGCGGAAGAAATTGCCCTCATCGTCTTGCTCCTCCTGTTCGGTCTGGCTTTGGCGCTCGGCAGCGCTATACAGATCAAAAGGGTTGAGTTGTAACGACTCGGAGGAGAGGCGTACATATTGTCCATTGACCTGGTTGCAGAGATTGTTATATTCGGCCTCAGGGTCAATGACATAGACATTGCTCGTAGGGAGCAGGCGGCATGCCACTGTCTTGAGGAAGAAGCTTTTGCCCGCGCCAGACTTGGCGAAGACCACCATATTGGCGTTCTCCAACTCCTGGCTATTAAAGGGATTGAGAATGATCAGGCTCCCGTTAGGGTGAATGCCGAACATGACTCCCGTATCCATGCTGATATCGCTACCAGTAAAGGGATAGAAGGTCGCTGCAGAGCCTGTGCCAAAGAGGCGCGCGCGCCCGAGTTGATTGTCGCCATCAGGGAGGCAGCTTAAGAGTCCGGCGTGATGCTGCCAGTGGGCGGGCAGGGCTCTAAAATCAAGGCTGCGGATAGCCGAGATGAGGCGATTATTGCGCTCGCTCAATTCGCGACGGGTGCGCGCGCGTACCTGCACAAAGAGCGACATGGTAAAGATGCGCTCGTCCCCACGTGCCAGCTTCTCGCGCAGGGCCTCAATATCACTCAGTGCGATGGCATCTGTAGGATCGGCTGATTTGCCCTGGCGCTGCGAGGCCATAATCGAGCCACGGAACTCTGTCGCCTTCTTGCCCAGGCGGGCCGTGACCTGCTGCGGCGAGAGGGGTGAGATGTGAATACTAAAATCGACATGTGGCTCATCTACCTGGATGATCGCATCAAGCCAACCAGGATAGACACTACGTGGATAATTGACAAAAGCCAGGGTGCGCACAAACTCGTGCCCCATCTCGCCCGCGATGCGCACATACCAGGGGAAGACCTCGATACTACTGGGGGCGATAAGCTCAGGAACACTCACAAAATCAGGAACCTTCTGTTTGGCCTTTTTCTTGCGCTTCTTTCCCTTTTTATCTTTCTTGCCCTGCTGCTCTTCCTCCCTGGCGGCCTCTTCGTTCAACTCCTCAAGCGAATATACCCCTGGATTAAGCGGCATCTGCTCGCGCGCTGACATCATCAGGTTATTTACCCCGTTCACCAGGTTATCGCTCATGGGGAACTGGCGTGCCTCTTCCGAGAGAAGGCACTGCTGATAGAGCGCGACAATCTCTTTATCGTTCAAGCGACGCCCGGAGAGTCCCAGGCGCTCTAGCTGGCGTAAGAGCTCTTCCGAGCGCAATTTGAGCTGCGTCTGGGCGTTGACCAGGGCCTCGGCCTGATTTCTGGTTATGGTGGCGTCCGCGGGAATAATAATATAGAAGTTGCGCTTCACCAGAGCGCGTTTGGATGCCAGCTGGCGCACGAAGTGGGCATGGTCATGCATGACGTCCGCGAGGTCGCCCTGAGTGTCTTCCAGGCCTCGCAGATAATTATCGAGTTGGTGTGGCAGATTTTTGATAAGGATCTGAATAGGAAATGACAACCCATTGAGAAAGCTCTTAAAGCCCTCAATCAGCGCGTCCTGATCTTCTTCAGACATTAGCGAAAAATTGACGGTATTTATCTTGAGAATGGAACGGTACTCATGGACCTTCCTGCCGAAGCTCAAACACGCCACCTCGCCCGCGACTTCGCGCAGCCTCACGAAGGTCTTGATTACATTTCCGGTTCCACTTATCATCTGGCTAGGTGTCTGCGGGACCGTTAGCATAGTAGGAACTCCTTGTGCTATTCGAGAAGATCTTCTTCTTCTTCGTTCATTTGCTGCTTGGTTTTCTTTTGTGCCTCGGCCAACGCAGGGTTCTCTCTGGTATCATCATCCTCGAGCGGTTTATAGATAAAAACCCTGGGCATACCCATATAGAGGAGCCAGCACATAGCCCACTCCTCCAGGGGACGTTCCGCGATAGGAACCATTGCGACTACAAGCGCCAGCAGGGCCGGGATGCAAGCAATAATGACGCTTGCCACGGCCCACCAGGCACCAGGCACCAGGGGAGAGATATTTCCCCAGAGGGAGTATCCACCCACGATGCCACACACGATAATGAGCAGTTCTCGCCCGGTCCGCCCAAATATCACCTTTGGCTGCTCATTGAGAAAAGTTGGAATCTCCTCTTTCTGCATTAGCAAACTCCAATGCGCTTACTTTTTCTGGAATGCGCCTACGAGTAGGCTCTGGAGTCCAGTCCCCAGCAAGATGATGATCAGGCCAATAACCGCTGCCGTCAAGGCCATATTCGACATCGCCACACGCCGGTCGCTACCAAAGGAAAGGATGCGCATAATACCCGCAGCGATAATACCAATCAGAAAGATGGTAAAGCCGAGTGCATACACCAGGCCTCTGATACTATCAGCAAAGTTGTAGATATCCTTATAAGGATCATTCTGTGATTTAGGATCGCTTGGTGGAGCAGGTGGGGCCAGGTGTTGTAGCACCGAGGATATATTGTTAAATACAGGGATAATCCCATGCACCTGATTCAAAGCCAGATGCGGATCAATCATCAGTTGTGCGATGTGTAGTAAGAACATAAGCTTGTCGTCCCTTTCTCTGTAGAGAGTAATGTAACCTACCGTTGCATCCTAACTTCCTAATCTTAATTTCTATACGGATAAAAAGCAATCTACCATTCTATATTAGCCATATAGAAGCTAAGATTCTATGAAGTACCTAACAAATTATGAGAACTTATAGATTGTAGTGCACCTTCCTCACGGCTCGTGATTGGGCATAAACTGTCTATAGGGAGGAGGGTTTCCAGTCGTATATGTAGTCCAGGGTCTAAAGCTTGTGCCATGGCTGCTGATGCGATAGGCTTGTTCAAAGGCACACTTGGGATCAAAGGCGCAGGCATCGCTTACTTCACTATGCCAGTAATTGTTGATTTGCATGATGCCTCTATCCAGGGTGTGGTGCGGGTCGTTGTTTCTCAGGCAATTCTTGGGATTGAGGCTACTCTCGGCGTGCGCGATAGCTACGATTACCAGGAGTGAATGCCCGGTAAAGCCCGCCTGTGATGCCAGGGCAGTTGCTTGGTCGTTTGTTAGTGGTGTCGCGTTTTTGTCGCATTTTGCGCCTCCAGATGATCCCGCCGGGATGTCGGGAGAAACGATCGCAGTTGTGTCGCGCCCACCATGTAGGCTGTATGGGCCAATTTGCGAAACCTTATTGCTGGAGTTCCCTTCAATACTAATGACTTTACCGTCTGGCTTCACCTCGACAATAATTCCGACATGACCATGCGGACCCTCGCCGGTTCTAAAGACAATAGCATCCCCTGGCTGTGGGTTCGACATTCCTTGATGAAGGGTGCCATGTTTTTGTCCATAATTGATAAAATCAGGAACATAGGCTGTGCTATAGTCGATACCGGCCTGGCGCCAGGTCCAGGTTGCGAAAAGGGCACACCATTCCTCGCAGGGGCCGTAGTGGTTGCAATTATTTCCCCACTCTTTATCGCCAAGCCGCGAACGCGCTGCCGCTACGATTTTAGCGCGAATATCAGAACCATCACTCGATGCATGGAAGGGATCGCCCCACTTCTGACTCAGCGCCTGGTTGTGAATAAAGCCCATAACTGTAAAAGAGCTCCATCCAGACTTCATAAAATTGGAAGAGGTGAGCGACCAGCGCATAAAGGTGAGGTGGTCAGCCGAATTTTTTACGTAGTTGTTGGGGGCATTGGCCTGCACCATGTAGACGTAGCCATCTTTCCCGCCCTGGGGAGGATCAACGCCGGCAACCATGGCGATATGACCGGCAGGGTTGGGACCTGACAGAACTACCAGGTCGCCAGGCGATGGCATACCTGTGCCGTTATCTATATAGTTCCAGCCACGGCTGATGTAGGGGCTGCGATTGGTCCAGTATTGAAACGCAGTTGGCTGTCCTGGAAGATCGACGCCAGCCACCAGAAATGTCGTATGGATGAAATAGGCGCACTGCATAGGATCGAAGTCTCCTGCATCTGGTATGCTACCTCCATTCGACTGCTTCAACTTTTGAATCACGACCTGCATCACCGGGTTACTGCGGTCAATGACATTGAGGGAGCCTTTTGAGTTCTCTTTCAAGACGCGCTCAATCGCGACCCCAACCAGCACTGCATTCTTAGAATTAATCATTTGCATAAGGTCGCCATCGAGCGTGTCACTAGAGGTTGCGGGTGGGTTCATTTCGCTGTCATAGGCAGCCTTCATATTGTGGTTCCACCAGCCACCTATGCCTCCTAGCAGGAAGAGCCCACCCACGATAATCGCGAACATGTGCAGACCCAAAGTGGTTACGACGCCGCCAAGGGAGCCCATTATGCCGCCACCCCCACCCAGACCTGATAGGCCCAGGGCGCTGCCTCTACTTTTACTCATAGGTTCCTTCCTCTCATTTCTTTTCTAACGAGCCGACGCAGCCATGGAGACGGCGCTGGATGCCACCTGGGTAACCATCTGGAAATGTGTAATTTGCATGGCGATAGTTGTGCCTACTGCCTGCCCCATCATCTGCCCGGCTGACGCCAGGGTACGCATCGGAGCGTTTCCAGCGAGTGAGGGGATACGCGATACGAACCAGAGGCAGGCGATACGCATAATATCTCTTAGCGTCCCGTCCGACAGATTGCCTATAATATGCTTAGGATCACCCCCCACAAAAGCCAGCATGTTCCCTAACAGGACCTGGATTATGATCAGAGCCACCACCATCAGAAACTGCACCATGACTGTCGAGATAAAGCCCTTAAGCCATAGGCGTGCGATAGGCTGTCCCACCTTGCCGGGTAAGGCCCAGCAAGCGATGCCGAGAGGGGCGGTAATGATGTACAGGTTAATAAAGAAGAGGCGAATGATCATCTGGGCCAGGAACATCAAGGCCAGGATTTTGGCCATTATTTGCGTGGCATCGCCCAGGCTCTGGAGATTATCAAAGAGGCTCGTGAAGTCTAGTTTATCAGGTACAAGCTGAAAAGTAGTGCCAGTGGCGTCATTCTCACATGAGTAAGTGATCGCGTCTCCCATGTTGTCTGGCCCACCGTTTGAATCCGGAAGCACACCTCCCAAATAGAAAAGGGTGTTCATATTTTGAGTTAATCGATTTTGCTCCAACTCAAAATCTTGCAGAGGTACATGCGTGTATTTAAAATCATTTTTGTAGACATCATCTATTTCTGCATTGAACGTTTTCCAGTCGTCATACCACTTCAAGGGTGAGGTTGGAATATTGTTAATGTCTTGTTGCATTGTATCTGGCATTTGTTTGAGGTCGGCCAGATGTTTGGCAGTGATATTCTCCTGACCCTGGTTATATTGATTGATCATCCAGTTGGTATGAGCCTTGAGATGGTTAACAAGTGGAGCACCATCGCCATTGCCAAAGAGGTTATAGCGACGGGTCCTATCGAAATTGATCTGATATACGCTACAGATCATATCCTGCTTAAACTGTGTTTTATCAAGGTTTGTTGATCCAGTGGGGAGTTTAGCATTGGCCGGAAGCGCATCTGGTCCTGGCCATTTATCAACTGCCTCCTGCCAAGTCACAGTGGTTTTAGATTCATAGGTCTGCTCATCAGCCTGAGACGCGCTGGGAAAGAAGAGGCGCAAGGTATAGAGTTTCTTGTCTCCAGCGCCGAATCCCGAGGCTGAGCGATGAATATTTGGATTGGTTTGCGCGAATGTGTAGATGCCTTCGGTCATGTTATTGTTGAGGCCAATCATCATGGTCATGAATAATAGGCTGATGTGTGCCGCGATGATCGCCAGCAATACGCCTGGCAAATCCTCAATCGCGCTCGCATACCGAAAGACGCTACCGGCAAAGATCACTCTGAGCCCATTGAGCGCAATAACGAGCGCGAGCAGCGTATCCACAAAAAATAGCATCAGGCCCCAGAGCATTTTGATGCTGCCGTTATCGATGGTGATATCGGCGGGCGTGAGAAAGAAGAGCGCGTTTCCTTTTGAGATCGGATTCTGAATCTTGCTGCCGTCTTTGTAGGTTCCCGAATTACTGTTTCCCTTCAGGCATTGGTTCTTCTGTTCCTGTGTGGCGTTGGGGTCGCTACAGGGGTCGCCCTGTAGCTGGAAATGGAAGACCCGCTCAAGAGGGCTGGCAATGGTGTTTATGCCAACCATAGAATTTGGCAGGTGTATTTGTGGTGCAACGGTGGCAACGGTAACTTGGAAGGCAGGGAGGAGCCTGAGAATAAGCATCATGCCATTCACAGTTAACACAATACATGCCAGTGCCAGATAGTGCCACCAGGGTTTTGGCTGCCATCTCCGTCTAAAAGGCCACATTTTCTGTATCTTTCGCATATGTAATTCTCTCTAGTCCCTACCAAGAGAGTGCGTTCCTCATTCATCCTAGCGGGCAAATGAGGCGACGACTCCAACTGCGCTGGTAACGGCTTGCATGACCATTTGCGCACGCGCTACCTGTGCTTGCATCGTTGTTACGGCCACCTGTCCCAGCATCTCTCCCGCCGCTCCCATGATTTGCATGGGAGCGTTACCAAAGAGCGAGGGAATTCGCATGACAAACCAGAGGCAGGCGATGCGCATAATCTCTTTTAGCGTTTCGTTCGACAGGTTGCCTAAGGGATGATTGGGATCGCTTCCGACAAAGGCCAGCACGTTTCCCAACAAGACCTGGATCACGATCAGAGCTACCACCATTAGAAATTGCACCAGGACCGTCGAGAAAAAACCCTGTAACCAGAGCCGGGTTATCGATTGCCCTATCTTACCCGGCAAGGCCCAGCAAGCGATGCCGAGCGGAGCCGTAACGATATACAGATTAATGAAAAAGAGGCGCACGATCATCATTCCCAACAACATCAAGGCCACCAGCTTGCTAAAGAACGATACACCGCTTACGAGATCCTGTAAATTTTGAAAAAGGTCCTTGAAGTCCAGGTTATCTGGCACAAGCTGAAAGGTATCTCCTGTGGCATCGTGCTGACAGCTATACTCAAGCATATCGCCTTCGTGTGGCGGTACGCCTTGCAGTAGCTTGTGAATATTGGCGCGTAGCATGCCTTCGCCGCCGCGACCATAACGATCATCCCCCAGGCGGTTTTTCTCGGCCTGTGGTATATCCTGACCATATTGATTCCAGGCATCGTCCATCTGTTTATCCCAGGAGTCCTGGGACGGAGTTCCGACAAAGGCATCGTTATACCAGGCTAGGCGATCACTGCCACTGCTGAACTCTTGCATATCTCTATCGATTTGCGTCAATATACTGTCCAGCGCTGTTTGTACGCCATCGGGAACCTTTGAACCATCATATTTTTTTAGATCATCGTTGCGCTGTTTAAAAAGATTGTATAAACCACCATTGTGATAGTCTCCATTGGAGCCAAATATTTGCAACCTCAAATTGCTGTCGAAGTTTGTCCACTCCCAGGTGCAGACCTGGTCCTGAAATTGCTTCATGTCTTGAGCTGTCTGAGGCGTTCCCCACTGCTTCGCCGCCTCTTGTGGGGTAAGATTGGGATTTTTGTTAAAGTTAGACCCCATTTTTTCATTGTATGAGGGGAAAAGCACATGCAGATACAAATCCTGTGTCTTTCCCCCATCTTTAAAGCCCGAGGGCGAGCGATGGATCGCGGAATCGTTCTGCGCATAGTTATAGATGCCCTGCGTCATCAGATTGCCGAGGCTGAGCATAGCAAGCATAAAGGCTAAACTAATATGGGCTGCGATAATGGCCAGGAGAACGCCTGGAAGGTTTTCGACCGCCTGTGCATAGCGAAAAGTCGTTCCCGCCATAATGACATACAGGCCGTTAAGCATAAGTGTCAGCACAAGGAGAATATCTACAATCCCCAGGATCGCGCCCCAGAGTAAGTTTACCTGGGTATTGGCGATGGTAACCTCATAGGGCGTAACAAAGAAGAGCAGGCTGCCTTTCGCGATAGGGTTCTGAATTTTAGGGTTTTGCTGTGTATAGGTATTTCTCCCTTTGATGCCATCCAGGCATTGTTGGAGCTGAGTCGTAGATGTTCTACAGGCCTGGGCGAGATCGTTGCACTGGGTTGCCGTGGGATCATTATTACAATGCTGCACGATATCTTGAACACATTGGGCATACTGGGTAGCATCCTGCATACCCCCGCAGGGGTCGGCCTGAGTCTGGGCGTTGTCATGGGATAGCAGATGCTCAAGAGGAGCCGCCAGGGCTGCTAATCCTGTAAGATGAGCCTGTTCCCCAGTAGTAGGTAAAGACACTGGATGCGAAGAGAAAGTCAGAACGCCCAGGATGATATTTACCACGACTAGCGCGATGACAAGGTCAAGAAAATGCCACCAGCGCCGCCTTCGTCGCGACTTTGTGTCAGGCAAGAGCAATTGTTTTATGTTCATAAGCATTACTCGATGTCGTTTTCTCTTTGCATGTTTAGTTACGTCAGCGGGCAGAAGCCGCTATAGAGCCCACGCTTGATACCGACTGCATGACAAACTGGGCCTCCGCGATCTGAATCGCGATTGTCGCACTAACAGCCTGAGCCATGGCCTGTCCCGCCATTGTCATAGTGCGCATGGGCGCGGTTCCCAATAGCGAAGGAATGCGTATAAGAAACCAGAAAAAGCACAGGCACATTAGCTTTAAGAGTGTAAAGATGTCGAGCTGCCCTGGTCCGTAATCCATCTGATCCGAAGTGCTAAGCGGGGTAGCGACGAAATGAAGTATGGCACCGGCCATCACTTGCATCACAATCAGGGCAACTACCATAATGAATTGCACCATAACTGTCGAAATAAAGCCTTTGAGCCACAAATTCGTTACTGATTGGCCTATCTTGCCCGGCAAGGCCCAGCAGGCCAGGCCAAGTGGCGCGGTAACGATATAGAAAATAATAAAGAAGAGGCGAATGATCATTTGTGCCATAAGCATGAGAGCCATCACCTTCAGGATTATCTTTAGCCCGTTTGATAAGTCCTGTAGATTGTCAAAGAGATCGGTAAAGTTAAGATCCTTTTGGAGTATGATGCTGTTTATGATCGCGTCGGCTGGAAGATTTTTGCAGTAATAGGTTCCAAACCAGTGATGATCTTTGAGAAACGTCAATACCTTCTCATCCCAGACAGAGGTGTATGGGCAATCCTTTTTGAGATCATCAGGAAGGTTATCGTATTCAGGGGTACCGTGAAGCCCTTTGCCAATGACGATATTGACTGTGAATGGCTTGTTGCCCTCATCTACCGAGACGCCATTATGTTGAAAAATGTATTTGCCCGCCCATTGGTAGGTGTCATAAACCAGGATATTATTCAGGCCCAGGAACGCCATGATAAAGGTTATGCTGAGGTGGGCCGCGATAATCGCCAGGAAGATGCCAGGTAGCTCCTCAACGACCTTGTCAAAGCGAAAGACGATGCCCGAGAAGATGACCCTGATCCCATTGAGAACAAGAACAAGCGCGATAAAGGCATCGACAATCAGCAGGATGCCTGTCCATAGCTCTTTTACCTGGGGATTGTCCACTGTGTCTTTATAGGGTGTATAGAAAAACAGGGCGCTGTTATCGGAGAGGGGATTCAGGACCGGCGATTTGTCATTTGGGCTCTTTGTGCTATTTTTGTATGTATCCCCATTATCATTGAAGACACCCTCCAGGCAACTCCCGTCCATGTGCTGTCCATTTGAACACGCTGGATTGTCGGCGGACGACTGTGGCGCATTTGCGTTCTGGGTGTTATGAGGTATGGCTGGAATAGCCAGGCTGGTCTGACTGCCTTGCTTCTTTTGCGGAGCAGTCCCCGAGGAGGAAGCAACATGGGTTCGAGGCAGCAGAAAAATAAGGAGCAGTACAATATTGAAGATTATGAATACAATGATGAGATCAAGATAAGCAAGCCAGCGACGCTTTTTTCGTGGCTCTGCTTTTGACTCTGGCGTACCCTTTTTCTTTATTCTCATAATGCGCCCTAACTCAACTTAATTCCGATTTTACATCATTGCATGTATGTAAGCACATCTGGAAGAAGAATAGCAATCTTTGTCCCTATCTGGCTATTCTGGTATACATTCACGAATAGTACTGAATATGTAGAATGGCCAAATCAGGTTAGAATCGCGGCAACCATACACATATGACTGTGTATTAGCTAAATGATAGAAGAAATTGCTGCGAACAGGTAGGGGTAAATGGGGACAAAAAGTTTCCCCATTTATACCTATCAAAAACAAGGTTTTTATGCTATTCTGGCAATTGTATATGTTATTCTGACAATTGTATAGATATAAGTACAAGATGCTTTTGTTTGGCGAGATAAACTTCTTTCTGAAAGGGGAGTCTACTCAGGACTTCTCGCCACTACGTGGCTCGCTGGGTCAGGGTGTGTGGTGCAGGCGCTGAGAATACCTCATCAAGAGAGAAACTGAGTAGTTACATGAAAGGTTGCTTCTATGGTTCCCGGATTTGATGTTGAGTCATTGAATAAGCTAGGAAAGCTCATTGCCGGGCTTGAACGATATAATTTAGAGGGGGCCGCGCCAGAGACTTTTGATGCAATGGATTTACTGGAAGAGGGTGAGCAGGCCTTCTTCAAAATAAAGGGTCTGACTGACTTTTGGAGCCAGAACAAGGAGATGGATTTCGCGCACCATGTGGTGGATATCGTCATAGGGGCCCATCACCAGCGACATGCCGATGTAACCTTTCTTTTGCTGGGGACGGCGACAAAACTTGCCGTGTATATATCATTAGGAACCGAGAAGACAACCAGAAGTATCCTTGAAGGCGTCTTTCCTGGAATTGTGTTAGAGCCGGTGGCTACGCAGGACCTGGTGGCTTTACTGCGCTTCCCTTTTAAAGCCCAGGGATTGCTGACAGGTATACCCAGCCGGAAGGCGTTCGATCCCAACCGCTCCTCGGCCCAGATTGACCAGGATGGACAACAGGTCAGCCACAATGTCAATGGCAGCAAAGACCAGGCGCAAATGGAGCGCGTCATTCGCGGTATGCATGGCGCGAACTGGGCGTATATGGTCCAGGCTCACCCACGGCCCCGGCAGAAAGTTGTCGAGGAGCGCATGCGCACCGTCGATCTGCTGACCCAGATCACGACGCGCTCACATGTCCAGTGGTCATCCACAAAGCAAGAGAACCAGCAATTTACCTCCATTGATTCGGGGGGGCAGACAAAAAGCTTTAGTGGCGATATGATCAACTACCGGGCCCAATACCTCAAAAAATTGCTAGAGCGCGAGCTAGAGCGCCTGGACCAGGCGGCTGCGGCTGGCCAGTGGATTGTGCATACCTACTTCGGGGCCAGTACGGCCGATGACGCGCAGCGCCTCGCCTCGCTCTTGTTGGGGACACTGGCTGGTACTGATTCGCGTCCAGAGCCACTGCGCGCCTCCATATGCGAGAAGTATGGAGCCTCCCTGGAGGAGTACTATACCTTCCTGAGTTCCCAGGAGGTCGCGACGCTGATCCAGCTCCCACGCGAAGAGGTGCCAGGATATGCGATCCACGACTATGTCAAATTCGATGTCGATTTTGACACCCCAGAGGGTGGCAATTTGCCTCTCGGCAAGATTCGCCATAATGGTCATGATTCGCAGGAGACTTTCAATATTTCCCTGGATGCTTTAACCAAGCACGCGGTCGTCATCGGCGTCACAGGTAGCGGTAAAACAACCACAGTGATGAATCTCCTCGACCAGGTGATCGAGGCACGCAAACCATTCCTGGTCATTGAGCCAGCGAAAACCGAGTATCGCTCCTTACGCAATGCTTTGAGAGATCGAGCCGATATTCGCATCTATACGCTCGGTAATGAGATGGTAGCACCGTTTCGCCTCAATCCCTTCGAGTTCGAGGTTACCGACGAGCCTGGTAGTGGTGCCCTGATGACGCATATCGATTTCCTGAAGGCGGTCTTTACGGCGGCCTTCCCTATGTATGCGCCCTTGCCCCAGGTGTTAGAGACCGCGATCTACGAAATCTATGAAGATAAAGGCTGGGATGTCACCAGTGGCACCAACAGACGCTTAACCAGGTGGGTTGAGCGGCAGAAATATCCTATTTTCCCAACGCTGGCCGACCTCGACCGCAAAGCTCAGATCGTCGCTGACCGCCTCAATTATAATCCCGAGGCGGACGAGCATATTAAAGCCTCGCTCAAAGCGCGTATCGGCTCGCTGCGTATTGGCGCGAAGGGACTCATGCTCGATTGCGCGCGTGGTATTCCTATGGCTGAACTCCTGGCGCGGCCAACGATCCTTGAACTTGAACGGATCGGCAACGACGATGAGAAGACCTTTATTATGGGCCTCTTGCTCTCCAAATTATACGAATATCGTCGCCTCCAGGCGGATACTGCTACTGATGAGAATAAGTTGACCGGACATGAGTTACGCCATCTGATCGTCTTTGAGGAGGCGCACCGCCTGCTCCAGAATACTGGCCCTGTCATGCCATCTAATCCCGAGTCGGCCAATCCGCGCGCTCAGGCCGTCGAGGTCTTCACCAACATGCTCTCCGAGATCCGCGCGTACGGCCAGGGTGTGCTGGTCGCGGAGCAGATACCCAGCAAGCTCGCGCCCGATGTATTAAAGAACACCAATCTAAAGATCGCGCACCGCTTGATTGCGCAGGATGACCGGCAAAGCGTGGCCCAGACGATGAATTTGAATCCGTCCCAGCAGATGCACCTGGGTGTGCTCACTCCCGGCCAGGCCGTGGTCTACGCGGAGGGCGCGGACCACTCCTACCTGGTGCGCATGGAGAACTACAAGCGCAATTTGCAGCCTTTGTCTGATGCTGAGTTAAAGCGTGCCGGCCGCACGTATGCTTCGGTCAAGGTGTTTCAGGCCATCATGGATTACGATACCTACCACATCCCGACGACTCTGATGGGAGGGCCAAATCCTACTCTCTATCAGGCCGCTACGAAACTGCTAGATATGGAGCAGAACCAGTGGTTCTGGGCTAATCTTTTGCTGCGCATGGTTGTGCAGCCCGAAGGCGTAATGGCTGCCCTATTACGCTTTACCGAGAGCATTGAGGCTGAAATGGCCTATCTCTCCACTGAGCAGCAAGATGAACTCTTGCGCATGGTACTTGTCCAGGGATGCGCCCAGTTAATCCAAACGCGAGGCGCCAGATTTGGCTGGCCGTATGCTATAACCGAAGAATTACGCGCGACGCTCACCTATGGACTCGCGCATATGTCCTATACTTATCAGATGGCAAACGCGGAGGGTACCCCTCACACCGAAGAGAGTTTACAGCAGCTCCAGGCGATGTTTGATCAGGCAGGGGAGTATCTGGAGCGGTTTATCAGTAGATATAGCCAGCTCTCGCAGCGCAGACATGGACCCTTTAATGGATGCGTTCATTGCCAGGCCAAATGCTTGTATCGTAGTGATGTAAGCACCCTACTGACTCCCAAGGATATACAGCAGCTGCATGGTGAGCTTCTGAATGAAGCACATACGACAGTGGAGGAGCGAAATGAGAGTGTGATACAGGCGGCGACAAGGCTTGCTCAAAGCTGGTTAGCGAGTGAAGAGGTTAATGATACGCTACAGGGCGTTGGCTACTGCGTGATCTTACATACTATCGCAAACGCCGACATGAGTGAGTACGAACGTGTTATCGTCAGTGATGGATTACAAGCCTACTTTGCGCCTCAGGGCGAGCAGGATGTAGAAGAAGAAGAATAGAAAGCAGGTGCCTATAACGTGGGAGGGGATGTATGATGGGATGTTTCATTGCTCAACGGTAGAGAAGTTGTTTGCAGTTTTTGTAATAGGAGAGTAATTGAGATGCCAAATCCTGTTTCTAAAGCTCCTCGTCTGAATTCTGGATCTACGATCAAGGCGAGTCCCAGTTCCACTATTAAAGCTCTTCCATCAACATCAGCGCCCACTGCGAAGCCTAAGGAGATCACAGCGGGCTCAGCGCCCACTGCGAAGCCTAAGGAGATCACAGCGGGCTCAGCGCCCACTGCGAAGCCTAAGGAGATCACAGCGGGTTCAGCGCCCACTGCGAAGCCTAAGGAGATCACAGCGGGTTCAGCGCCCACTGCGAAGCCTAAGGAGATCACAGCGGGCTCAGCGCCAAACAATGGGAAGACTATCGAGGGTGTGGTAACAAGCATGGGAGCAGATAGCCCTAAGGCGAACAAGGAGAATTCAGCGCCCAAAGTGAAGGTTATCCAGGGTAAGGTAATAAACAATGGGGGAGCAGGTAATACTAATCCACCGGCCAGCCCGACAGGTAGCACTAAGCCACCGACTAGCCCGACAGGTAATACTAAGCCACCGACCAGTCCGACAGGTAGCACTAAGCCACCGACTAGCCCGACAGGTAATACTAAGCCACCGACCAGTCCGACAGGTAGCCAGCCTGGGTCCGGAAACAGGCAAGTTTGGCCACCTCGTTCAGCAACTGGTTCGACACCACCTAAGCCAGGAGCTGGTTCAGCAACCGGTGCAACACCTCCTGGTGTGAATATGACCAAAGCAGGGAGTCCTCCACAGAGTGTAGGAGGGAAATTTGGAAATATCACCACAATTTCTAATCAATCGGGCAACAATGTTAATGGCATCAATGTTAATGGCAATCAAAATCAGATACATGTCTCTGGTTCGGGCAATGTGTTTGGTGGAAATGTTACAAATATCACTATTAATCACAATGGCCCTGCTGCTGCACCAGAAGGTGGTAATAAGAACAAGTTTAAGTTTGGTGACTTTATTAAAGAGGTGACGAAGGGTGCCAAGGATATATCGGATGCAGGCTTGAAGGTTCTTAAGGAGAATGTTGATGGAGCGGTACGGACCGCTTCGCGATAAAAGATCTCTGCGGAAGTCTTAAAGTCCTTTTTCTTTTCAAAAGGGGCCTGTTTGTGGGAAAATAGATAAGAGTAGCTAACTACTTCTATTTTACCTCAAAGTGTGGCCTTGAGCTTGCTCTATGTAAGATAGAGGGAAGGGACGAACCATAACTGGCAAGGAGGCGAAGTCGTGTCGTTGATAAAGTGTGATATGTGTGGGTATCGTAATAAGTCATCTAGTGAGTCGCAGGTGTGTATCAATTGTGGTTCACCCCTGTCATCTGAGCAGCTAGCGGCACAGGTTTTTGAACCGGGTCCGCTTGTAACGCAAGAAGAGGATTATCCAGAAGCTAGATCGATACAACCGTCAAAGCACTCTGCTTCAACGCAGCCGCTCCTGCCACTGCCAGCAACTCAATCCCCGCAGCTTCCTATGATACTTAAGGAGATTACCGCGCTCGAACCCCGCCAGGAGTTGTCTCCCTACTCGGTCGCAGACCAGTCCCTGGCTCCCTACGAAGTCTCCCCAAGAGACATGCGCGCAATTATTCGAGAAGAGCGAGGACTACAAACTTCGAGCTCTTCGTTGGTTCCGTGGCAGGCTGATAAGCTTCCTATGGGTTTCCCTCGCAGGTCGCCAGATCTCTGGGGCACAGTCGTGCAGGTTCAGTCACAGCTGGAGAATCCTCCTCTGGCCGGTTTGGGGAATTTCTTCAAGCTACTACGCGATATTATCTGGCCTATTCCGCATGAGGCGCGCTACCTGGACCGCGAAAAAATCATGATGACGACGATACGTGTGCGCACTGCTAACGGTCAGCATCAAGATGCACGCGTGCAGGGCTATCTGCGCGGAGCCAATGTCTCATTAGGAGATACCATCTCTATCTGGGGGAGAAGAAGGCATAGAGGGGCCATCACTATTTATAAAGCGTATAATCATACGGTCCAAGGGGCTGTCTCAACTTCGGCTACGGCGGAGTCTGGCCAGTTCTTTGCTCTGCTCATCATTGTCGTCATTATTGGTTTCCTCTCTCTTTACTGGCTCAACGCGCCTATCCCATTTTTACCGCATTTATCATTACCATCCCTGCCTGGACAATAAGGTCCAGGTTACAAGGAATTACCTTTATGTCATCTCTCTTAATTCAAGATGCATTTGATACGGCTCGCCTGACTGCCTACTACCGTGCATTGGAGACAGAGCGCCCTGGTGGCCTCTTTAAGGACGAGTACGCCAGGCAACTGGCGGGCGAGCGCGGAGCCGAGATAATGCGCTCTCTGCCCCGTGGCGAGCAGGAAATGTGGTCGCTGGTTGTGCGTACGCATGTGTATGATGAAATTATCCAGCGTATCATCGAGCAGGAAGAGATCGATACGGTCGTCAACCTGGCTGCTGGCCTGGATACGAGGCCGTATCGCCTTTCGCTACCGCCCTCGCTCCGCTGGATCGAGGTTGATCATACCGATGTGATAGCCTATAAAGAGGCGCAACTGGAAGGGAAAGAGCCGCATTGTGCCCTGGAGCGCGTCGCGCTCGATATTACCGACCACCAGGCTCGCAAAACTTTTCTCCAACGCGTCAACCAGGAGGCTAAGCGAGCGCTGATTTTAACGGAGGGACTGCTCATTTATTTATACCCTGAGCAGGTAGTGGGCCTGGCGGAGGATATCCAGGAGTGCGAGCATCTTGGCTGGTGGTTGACCGAGTATGTCTCACCCTTTGCCCTCAAACGCGATAACGCTTACTGGAATACCTTCGTGGCCGATAGCGTCAAGACGCGTTTTGCCCCCGAGGGAGGGCTGGCCTTCTTCCAGCGCTTTGGCTGGCAGTCTGAGGAGTTTCACGGGCCGCTGCAAGAGACCCTGCGCTTGCAGTTGCCCATCAAGTTGAACTGGTTTATACGCTTCATGCTCTTCTTAGGTGGCAAGAAGCCCGATCCAGCCGCAGGAGGCTTTGTCTTACTTAAACGCACTGTGGAAGAAGAAGTAGTGGAGACGCCATCTCAAGAGCTAGAAAAAGAGGATGTGAAATGAGTGAATATCGAGACGAGACGAAGGACGACGCGCAGCATCAGGCAAATTTTAAACTCTGGCTGTGGTTGCTAATCATCCTCTGCCTGGCCAGCCTGGGTTCGCTCCTGCTGGCTCCACATTTTATACCAGGGCTCTAGATCCGGGAAGCTCTATCGCCTGCGACGCAGGGCTATTTAATGTTCATACATATGGGGCTGAGGGTCCTTCGCGCCTGCGGCGCTCAAGGATAAGGGGATGTGCGTGGAAAATGGCTTTGTCGTTTTCCACGCACATCCCCTTATCCAGAGGATCGCATAGAGTGCCGAGGCAGGAAGCAGAAGAAAATTAAATAACCCTGGATTTATGAGGTACTTCATAGTATATATAAAATATATATGCGATATTTTAAATAAAGCGCGTATTGACTAGTACGAGATGGGGCAGTGGTAGGCATAGAAAGGAAGCTATTCTTATGGATACAGCAAAAGACCCATTTCTAGGGAGAAAAATTCGCGGATATCGGCTGGAAGAACTGTGCCATCGGGGAAATATGACCACAACGTACCGTGCGCGTACGCGAGAACTCTGGCTGGTTCCTGAACTCCTCATCACTATTTTTCAGCTTCCTCATACGCTTCCAGGCACCATGAGACGAAATTTTCACGTGAGATTCGAACGCGAGAGTGAGCAGCTTGTCACGTTACGCCATGCCCATCTCTTCCCGCTGTATGGCTATGGAGTAGAGGAAGGTATCTTTTATCATATTCGACCCATGTTTTCAGGTGAAATGCTGGCTAGTCGTTTAAAGGAGCAGCGCCGGTGGTCACCGTATGAAGTGCTTACGATCCTGAATCCAATCGCGGATCTGCTCGATTTTATTCATGAGCAGGGGCGGGCATACTACTATCTCAATTCTAGTAATGTGCTCCTTCTCGATAAAGCCGATGTCAAGCTCATAGATCTGGGTACAATCGCTATGTTGCGCCTCAGAGGGCTTGAAGAGAGCGCTACTCAGGCTACTATGTACGAACACCTGAAAAATGTCGCTGGTAATTACCTGAGCCCACCTGAATATCTTGCGCCAGAGATCGTGCGAGGAGCCGAGGGCGATCCTCGCTCAGATGTCTACTCGCTTGGTATCATGCTCTTCGAACTGTTGAGTGGTGCTCCGCCTTTTACAGGGAGTAGCTATCTAGAGGTGGCGCGTAAACATATTAATGAGCCTCTCCCGTCATTGCATGAGATCGCGCCAGCTATCCCGGTCGCGCTAGAACTGGTGGTTAATCATGCACTGCATCGCGATCCAGAACGGCGCTTTCAGACGGTCAGAGAGCTGGTGACGGCCTATACACATGTGCTGAATGAGCGCCTGAACGCTCCCAAGCAGGTGAGTATCGCGCAGAGAATCGAGAAGATACGCGAGATGGCAGGCCCTGCCATCCCGCCTCCTATGCCACTGCCAGCTCCTCAGCAGCAGTCAGAGAAAGTTGAGCCAGTGTCTCAATTGCTGCCACATGTTACGTCTGATCCAGACGAGACGTTCTTGCTTGCCTGGAAATCCGAGCCGCAATGAAAAGAGAATGAGAATGAAATCAAATATTTTGCGCTTAGAATTGCTTCTCGCCGCCATGCTGCCTGTCACCGCGATCTTTATTGTTGGTGTCGTCGGACTGGGGCAGCGTGAGAATACAGGTGTCGGCCTTTTTTTAGGTGTGCTTTTTGCCTGTGCCATCGGGGTCTTTTCCGCTGAGATCGCTCTTGTGCGTTTTATGCAGCGCGTGACGAAAAATCAATATGCGCGACTGGTAGAGGTCTGCCAGGCATATATGGCTGGTCAGAGAGAGAGGCGCGCCCCTCTTCTTGGTGACAATGCGCTTTCCCCCCTTGCCCAGACACTCAATGCCCTTCTCGATAATGTCAATGTGAGTATTCAGCAGGCTCAGCATACCAGTAAAGCTACCAATGATGTCCAGCAACTGGAGCTACAAATTCGCCAACTCGTGACTGACATCAAGCCTATCATGGATGGAAATTTGCGCGTCCGAGCCAGTGTGCCTGCCGGTAGGCTTGGCATGGTGGCGGATATTTGTAATGCGCTTATTGAAGAGCTTGCAAACCTGGCGAAGTGGACGCGCTACTCCTCTGAGCAGGTGATGTCTAAGACACAAAACCTCCTCTCTAGCTCGATTGAACTGGCTCAGACCTCTGAGATACAAACCACGCGCTTCTCTGATACTACCGAAACTGTAGAGAAGCTTGTCGCATTCATACAGCGCTTGAGTAGTACCCTTCAGCTCAATGTCGAACTTATCCATGAGATACGAGCGATGCTGTTGAAACGTCCAGAACTGCAAAAGGGTTCGGGTGAGAGCACGTTGATTGTCAATACGACGCAGTCATTGGAAGATGCGCAACAACAGACGCGCCTGCTGACGCGCATCAATACAGATACCCAGAGGCTGGAAGCCTTGCTCAATGAGCTTCTCGTTTCCGCGCAAGCCAATGCCACCCTGGCAGAATCTATGATCTCCGATCTGTATGCCATCGCGCAACGCATTCATCAATCCAGCGCCTCTATTCTCCAAACCGCCGAGCACATTCACTCCCTGGCGAAACTCGCGCAGCAATGGAACGCCTCTATTGAGAACTTTCAGTTGCCAGAAGAGTCCCTGGACTACGCGGTTGTCGGCGAGGATAGTACCGCTCTGCGGGCGCCAATACCAACGGATATCCTCGGTCACAAAGCAGATATGTAAGGAAATTTACATGTGCAAAAACAGTTTTTTCTGTTTTTGCACATGTAAATTTCCTTTTTTATTAGGCGCGTCCCTTGAGGTGTCTGCCCCTTCCCTCGAAGGCTGAGGTATGGAGCGGATCGTTAACAATTTCCTAATGTATGCCAGGTAATAGGCCCGACTTGACCATCAACCTGTATGTGCTCCTTTGTCTGCCATTCTTTAACAGCGTATTGTGTATTTGTGCCAAAGTCTCCGTCAACAGCCAGGGCATGCCCGTTCTGGTCTAACATCTTGCGCGCATTCAATTCTTGCTGAAGCGTTTTGACCCAGCTACCTGTACTCCCATACTGAATCAGGGGAGGGCAGACCGGTTTGGGCGTTGGTGTCGGGCGTGGGGGAGTGGGTTGCCTGGGGGCCCCGGGTATGGGTGTAGCGGAAACTGTGCGAGTAGTCCCGGGTGTGGGAGTAGAAGCTGGTGCCAGGTGGAGTATGGGGGGGGAGGGGACGGGAGAGGGTTCACCCCCATTAGCACTTTTGACAATGGTCGTTGATAGTGCTGGAAATGCTAAAGCGGTTCTTGCTGTATCTATGGGTGATAAAAATATGCTAGACGCTAATAGTAGTAAGGCTACACTGATAAGCGCGATCATCAGGATAATCTTCTTCTCTTCATTTGCAGGGCGTTTCTTGACTGGTGGGGGTGGAGACGGTGTAAGTGTGGATGCATCTATGTTAATAGCAGGCCAGGAATACTCAAGAGGAGACTCGCCATCTTTTAGCGTAATGTCATCTGGTGAGACCGGTTGGTCTGGATTGGTGTGTTTTGTCATCCTTGAACCTTCTCCGATTTGTCATAGATAGAAATATGCAAGTGTTCGTTCACTCTAAAAATAGAAGTTTTCTGTGTAGATTCCTTTTCTAGGATACTCTGTTTCTTTGCCTCGGGCAAGGTAGTGTGCCTTAATTTAGGTATTTCTCTCTACTACGTGGCTCGTCATTTTAAGAGTTATGGTGCGGGTTGCCGAAGGCAACCCGCACCATAACTCTTAAAATGACATTGCCGTATTTGACGTAGGGGAAGAGGGTACTCTACTCTTGCAGAGGTTACCGGGCCAGGGGGAGTGTGAACCAGAAGATTGAACCTTCACCAGGTTGGCTCTCCAGGCCAACCTGGCCTCCCAGTCCTTCTATGATGGTGCGACTGACGTGCAGGCCAATGCCCAGGCCCACGGCGGAACCGCTGCGTACCTCGACATCTGGATCGCGGTAGAAGCGCTCCCATATTTTGCTCTGTTGCTCCTTGGTGATGCCGGGTCCATGGTCGATGACTGCTACACGCACCCTGTCTCTCTCCATGCTGACGGTTAGTGTGATAGGTTGGCTGGCGTCCGAGTATTTCAGGGCATTTGTAAGGTAGTTCATGACAACCTGGCGCAGGCGGTCTACATCGGCGACGACTGCTATTCTCTGTTTCCCTGGCAGGTTGAGAGTGAATGAACGTTTGGCGTCCATATCGCGCAGATCTTCGGCACACTCGCGTACGACCTGGGCCAGGTTACAGTTTTCAGGCTGAAGTTCGAGCTGGTCGGCGCGGATACGCGAGACATCCAGCAGGTCGCGAATCATGCGCATCTGAGTATTGATCTGCCGCTCGGTGCGAGTAAGAAAGCTCTGCACGGAGGCTACCAACTCAACCATCTCTTCAGAGAGGAGATTCTGTTGCTTGAGGATGCGCCTGACCTGCCTGCGTGCCAGTTGTACACTGGTCTTGATGGCCGTCATAGGCGTGCGTAGCTCATGGGCCGCGATGCCGATAAAATCATCCATCATGCGCGTGGTTTCCAGGGCGGCAAGCTCACGTGCGCGCGCCTCGGCTCGCTCGCGGACCAGGTGCTCGCGCTCGACAAGCAAGGCCGTAAGCTTCCCTACCGCCGAGGCAATGGCTCGCTCTTTCGCGGGCGAGTATTTGCGCCCGCTTCCCTCATAGTCAAGGGAGAGAACGCCGATAAAGCGGTCACCGATGCGAAGTGGTGCGAGGAGTACCGATTGAAGGCCATAGGTGAGTGCCTCTGGCTTGCGGCGCTCGCTCAAGTGAAAATTGATGACCTGGCCGGCTCCCAATTGGGCGATTTGTTGTGGCGAGAGGTAGTCGTCCAGGCTGACGCCAGAGACATGCTGCCACCAGTGGCTTTCATAATGCGAGGGAAATCCATAGACGTCGATGGGTTGAAGTTGCCCTGTCTGGCTATCAAGGGTGACGGCACTGGCAGAGCGATAGCCGAGCAGGTCACAAGCAAGCTTGAGCAGGCGGTGAAAGACATCGCGATTACTTTTGCCAGCCAGTGCCTCGCTTGTGGTGGAGTCTGCGATGCCAACCAGGGCCTCGGCCATTATGAGCATGGAGGCCAGAGCCTCATGTGTGCGCCGCTCTTGCTCGCGGCGTTGTGTCACATCACGCAGCACGAGGACGCCTCCGATGATGCGCCCATGCTGGCTGCGGATCGGTGTTCCGGTGATGCTGACATGGATTGTACGCTTATCCAGGGTTTGCAGGATAATATCGGCGGGCTGAGAACTGGAGAGTTCTTCTCCCTGTAGAATGCGCCTGAGCGGCCACTGTTCGAGGGTGAGCGGGTTGCCATATTCGTCGCGCGGCAGCACCTGGGCGCCACGCTGGGCTGGTGGTAGCGAGGGATAGTCTTCATCAAAGGCGAGCAGCTTCTGGAGCGCCTGGTTAAAGCGGATAATCTTACCATCGGTATCCATGACCATGATTGCGTCATTGATATTCTCGAAAATTGTTTCTGTCTGGATAAGCAGGCTTTCTACCTGGTGGTGAGCGCGGGTTGCCGCACGCCTGGCGTGTTGTGTCTGGCTGGTGACCAGGCTTACACTCAGGCCGATGATAGCGAAGAGACCCAGACCAAAGATATTTTCAGATTGTGTGAGCGCGAAGGTGTTACTTGTGAGCATAGGCGTGGCATGAGAGTACTGTAGCACAAAGGCGAGCATAAGCGTCCCAACCAGGGTTGCCAGAATGCCTGGGACCGTTCCCCAACCCAGTGAGATAATAACAACCATGAGAATAATGGGAGTCTCAATAAAGTGAAATGAGGGTGCCATGCGCAATATGGAGAAGAGAAAGAGGGTTGCCAGTATAGGCAGGAGTACCGCACAAACATAGCCAACAGCGGCGTGCTGTAGTTGTGGAGGAAAGAATTCGGGTGCGAATGTATGGAGCTGCAAAAAGCGCCCTATGCGCTGTCCCCTGGTGAGGGGAACCGATGGTGGCAGGGGACGTGAAGGAGAGAGAAACTCATCCGTGTCCGGGTCTGGTTTAGCAAATTTATCGGTTTCTTGCGTCCCCTCATGGATATGATTGCGCGGGTCCATACGCTTTCTCCTTTGTCGGGTCCTGGGGGATAACATGTAATAGATGATAGCAGAAAAATTGGGAAGACAGGACCCCTGTTTAGAATACGGAGAAAGATGCTTAACCGTGCCAACCGGGCATTCAGGAAGGACTTCAGGGTAATGAGGCTCGCTACTTGCGTACGCGACTACTTCCGGAAGTAGTCGCGTACGCAAGTAGCGAGCTATATCACATGATGGTCGCGCATCACGCGTTCGATACGGTGTTTGCTCTCCTCTGAGAGGGGTTGTAGGGGGCTGAAGGCATCACCAATCTCGATGCCGAGCAGGCGCAGACCATAGCGGAAGACCTGGATATAAGGAGCGGAACTCTCGACTTCGCTGTAGAGTGCTGAGAGCGCGATGATGGTCTGAGAGCAGGTGCGAGTGCTCTCCCGGTCCCCGGTTTCAAGCGCCTGTTGCCACTTGCGATAAACGGATGGCACGAGATTGGCTAGCCCAGGAACCAGGCCAGAGATCCTCATGGCTTGCAAGGCCTCCAGGTGAGACTCGGTGCCAGAGAGTACAGTGAAAGAATCGCTAACCGTCAGGGCGAACTTTCCCAGGCGATCAAGTAGGCCAGCCGAGTCTTTGATGCCCACGATATTGGGATGCTCCACAAGGCGGGGAAGCTGAGGAAATATATCTGTCTTGGTATATTGCGGGATATTGTAGAGCATAAGCGGGCGAGGAGAGGCATCGGCCAGGCGCAGGTAGTAATCTACAGCCTCGGCAGGCTGGAGCGGGAAATAAAAAGGAACGGTGGCCGTGATATACTCTGCGCCCTGCTCGGCTGCGTAGGTAGCTCGGTTCAGTGTTTCGTGCAGGCTACAATGGCTGACATTGACAATGGTTACGGCGTGCTTGCGCGTGGAATGCGCGACCAGTTCGCTCCACGCCCGGTCCGAGAGCGCCGCGCATTCGCCAGTTGTACCCGCGATAAGCAGGCCATCGACGCCACCTGCAATGACATATTCAAGTAGACTGTTTAATGCGGATATATCTATTTGTCCGTCGTCCGTTTTCGGTGTCAGAAGTGGGCAGATAATGCCTCGTATCATATGTATCTCCTTAAAGTTTGTGTTGTTAAATCACGTTATCTTGCGCTGTGAGCATTGCCAGCAGCAGGCGAACCGCGCGAGTGAGATAGGCCTGGCGCCGGTAAACTACCATTATTGGTGCGTGTGTTTGTAGGGTTGAGATAGGCAATATGCGCACGGTTCCCAGGCGAAGCTCTTCTGTGATACTGCTGGCAGCGATAAGTGCAAGAGTTTCGCTGCCCTTGTGAAACCGCCTGTGCATTGAATTGTGACAAATGCTTCAATTTCACTCAGTTCCATAGCCATCAGTATAACGGATGGCAAATATAAAAGCTATCCATTGGACAAATAAGTAGCGGCACCAGTATACTTAACTCGCGTCAAGGGCGAGGAGTGCCAAAATCTTGAAAGGCAGAATGTCTTACTTCCCATGCTCTAGAGAACTTCGCCTTATTTGATGAATCTCACAGGACTGAAAGGATACTTTAACCATGCTAGCTGTAATATTTGAAGTTATTCCAAGGCCAGAAGAGAAGCAGGAATATCTCGATATCGCTGCTTCTCTTCGTCCATTGCTTAATGAAATCGATGGCTTTATCTCTATAGAGCGTTTCGAGAGCCTCTCGACTCCTGGGAAGATTCTATCGCTCTCATTCTGGAGGGATGAACAGGCGATCCAGGCATGGAGGCAAATGGAAGAGCACCGGGCGGCACAGTCCAGGGGTAGAGCCAATATATTCAAAGACTACCGGTTGCGTATCGCTGGTGTTGTCAGAGATTATGGTATGTTTGAGCGAGAGCAGGCACCACGCGATAGCCAGGCTTTCCATAGCTAGAGGAACCGTATATGGTCCGACGCTGCTAAAGCACGTGTCTACATATGATACATTATATGTAGACACGTGCTTTAGCAGCGTCGGGCCTGCCTTGCGTTTGTGGTAAGTTGTGAAACGAGCTTGTCCGCGAGGGCCTGAGCACCCTGGAGATAGGCGGAGAGGTCCTCATCGCTAAGCTGATGCAAGCAGGCGGCGATGGTCTGTCGCCCAATGAGCAAGCGCGCGTAAAGCTCCTCGCCCTGACTGGTGAGCGCGACCAGGCAGCGACGGCGGTCAGCGGGATCTTCGAAACGCCGCGCGAAGCCCGCCTGCACCAGCTTCTCTACCAGGTGACCAGCCGTGGGAATGCCGATCTCCATATGGCGCGCCAGGTGACCGACCTGGAGCGGACTATGATTCGCCAGCAAGAGCAATGTACGCAACTGCGCAAGCGAGAGATCAAGGTCCATCCAGGTCGTCGCCAGGCTATGCCAGAGCGCCCGGTGAATTTCCAGGTAATAGCGCAGGGCCTCCTCTTCCTGCGTTGCGCGCGGAGGATGGGCTGGCATGTGGGGTCTCCTCCTTCTCTTTATGGGGTTACGACATGATACTCTTGCAGCCAGGCATTGGTCTGGATCAGGTAGTCAAAGAGGAAGTAGGCATTTTCCCCACGCATCTCCTCATCGGGGTGCTCCGCGAGCTGGCGGATAAACTCTACATTGACGAAAGAGTTTACTGGCGCGTTGGCATTATTGAGGATCTCCAGCGTCCAGCAGCGCACGGCCTGAGTATAGGCTGGATCGAACGAGGTTGGGTACGCGCTCTTGCGCCGCATCCGTACCTCTTCGGGAAGCAGGCCGCTAAAGGCGCGGCGCAGGATACCCTTCTCGATATTATCGACAGTCTTCATCTCCCAGGGAATATTCCAGACATACTGTACCAGGCGATGGTCGCAGAAGGGGACGCGTACCTCCAGGCCGGTCGCCATGCTCATGCGGTCCTTGCGGTCCAGCAGCAGGAGCAGGAAGCGCGTCATATTCAGGTAGAAGATCTCACGGATACGGGCGTCGCGCGGAGACTCGCCCTCCAGGCGCGGAACCTCGACCAGCGCCTCCTGGTAGAGGCGCTGCATATGCTCACGTGGATGGAGCTCTTGCGCCAGGGCTGGCGAGAGGAAGGGCGTACCCATATTCATAAACTGGTTATCGCCCCTGGGATTCATGCGCGCGGCTATCCAGGGGAAAGTCGGCGTATTAAGCACATGCTCCTGGTGGAACCAGGGATAGCCGCCAAAGACCTCGTCGGCCGACTCGCCCGAGAGCGCGACCGTCGCGTTCTGTTTGATGACCTTAAAAAGCAGGTACAGTGAGGTCTCGATCTGCCCCATCTTGGGCCGATCGTGGGCGCGCATGGGTACGAGCAGGTTCTCAAGCAGCTCCTCGGTGGAAACCACAACATCATGATGATTGGTCGGTAAGTAACGCGCCACCTGCTCAACATAAGGGCGGTCGATGCTTGGACGAATAGCGTTGCCCTCAAAGTGCTCCTCACTATTGGCATAGTTGATGGCATAGGTATCAAGCACCTTGTGCTCGCTCTGAAATTCGCGCGCCGCCAGCGAGGTCACGCCACTGGAGTCCAGTCCGCCCGAGAGGAGTGTCACCACGGGTACATCGGCGATGAGCTGGCGCTTGACGGTATCCTTCAGAAGCGAGCGAATATACTCGGCGGTCGTCTCCAGGTCATCGGTATGGGGCCTGCTGACCAACTGCCAGTAGGGACGAATATGCGTGCGCTCACGCGTGAAGGTTGCGCAGTGGGCGGGGCGTAGCTCGTGAATATCGCGGAAGATGCCGCCACCAGACAGAAAGAGTGAGACAAAGATGGCCTTCATGCCTTCATTATCCAGTACAGGCTCGACCAGCGGATGTGCCAGCAGGGCCTTGATCTCTGAGCCGAAGACGATGGCGCTGCCTACCTGAGCGTAGAAGAGCGGCTTTACGCCCAGGTGGTCGCGAGCGATAAAGAGTCGCTGACGCGCCTCGTCCCAGATGGCAAAGGCGAAGATGCCATTAAAGTGGTTAACGCACTCCTCGCCCCACTCAACATAGGCATGTAATAAAACCTCGGTATCGGAATGGGTGCGAAAGACATGATCGCGCGCGCGCAGCTCCTCGCGCAGCTCGCGGAAGTTATAGAGTTCGCCATTATAAGTCAGGACATAAGTCTGTTCACCCTGGGTAAAGAGCATAGGTTGCTTGCCGCCAACGGGATCAATAACGATCAGGCGACGGTGCGCCAGGGCGGCGCAGGGAGAGAGCCAGTAGCCCTCGCGATCTGGCCCGCGCTCCTTTAGCGTGCAGGCCATCTGCTCCAGCACAGGTTGCTGCTGCGAGAGATCCTGTTCCCAATCGATCCAACCGGTGATACCGCACATAAGAGAAACTCACTTTCCAGGGGTTTTTACCTCTGCTATATGTGTATATCGAAATTACTTTGATACTATAAATATACTTGATGACATCAAGGTATCGAATGGGTAAAGGAGTATCGTGGCAGACGGGCCTCGCCCGTCTGCCACGATACTCCTTTACCCATTTCGTAACATCTATGCCTTGGGATTCGCGTAGGCGCGTACGTCAGTAGTGTTCCTTCTTTCGGCGGGAACCTGGAAGGTGTAGGAGTCTCCATGTGAGAGGTAGTGGACGCGCGATGTGAGTTTTGCGTCTTCGACGGCGCGCTGGAAGTCCTCAAGGGGCGACTTGAAGACAGTATAGTCATTGTAGTGGATGGGGATGGCGGTCTTGGGATTGATGAGCTTTACGGCTTTTAGCCCCTGCTTCGCGTCCATCGTAACCATCAGGCCCATGATGCGTGTGCCGCCGAGGTGAAAGAGCCCCAGGTCGATATTAGGATAGCGACGAGGAATCTCCGCCAGGTCTTTGATATAGAGAGTATCGCCGCTGATGTACATGCGCATCAGTGTCTCGCCGCTGGTTTGCTGGAATTCGAGCATGCTTCCCATGACCGGAGGCAGGAGTTTTGCGAGTGGCCCTGGAGCGTGCTTGCCGGGCATGGCCGTGATCGCGAGCTGTTGCGCGCCACGCTCCCAAACGAAGGTCTCCCAGGTGTTGAGGGGATAGGTGGTTATAAAGCCCTTCTCTGCCAGCGCGCTCGCGGCCTTTGGCGTTGTCACAATAGGCGTATTCTTGGGAAGCTTGCGCGCCACCAGGCGGTCAAAGTGGTCCTCATGCAGGTGCGAAAGCAGCACAAAGTCCAGGCGTGGCAACTCTTCCAGGTTCAGCGCCGGACAGGTCAGGCGTTTTGAGCGCAGCCCATAACCAAGATGCACATGCTCTCCCCGGTGCAGGAAATTGGGATCGGTCAGGAAGGTAAAGCCAGCGTACTTGACCAGCAGCGTCGCTGTACCAACAAAAAAGATCGACCCCTGCTCCAACTGCGCGGGCGACTGTGCCGCAGGTAGCACAACGCGATGAACATACGCAATACGCTTCTGGTCACTTTCCTTCTTTTTGTTGCTCATGATTTACCATCCTGTATGGGTGCCTTCATCCGCATAGGCGCCCAATTTATCGCGCGCAAGGCGATTTATCGCCGTGGTACAGGGCCGGGTCCAACTACATGATCCTCATCACATACCATAAATCAACAAACCGTTATAGATAAATCCATGCTATTTTGTATTTATGCGATAAATCGCCTTGCGCGCGATAAATCGGGCGCCTATGAGAGGGAGAGACAGCCGCGTAATTGAGCCTCTACCAACATTGGTCCATACATGTCACGTCGGGAATGGCGCGCAGCGTTACAAATTACTCCTGAAACCTAACAGTAGCCGCGTACGCAAGTAGCGGGTTCCCCTCGCAGCGGTTATAATATGTAAAGTGAAATGAAAGGATTTGAAGATGGCGAGTGATGAGAAGGTGATAAACGACCGTTACGCGCAGCAACTGCTGACCCGCCTCACGGAATGGTCGGACTATAAAGAGCGTATCCAGGCCGAACATCAGATTATGCCCCGACCAGCGCGGCATGCCAGCGTAACGGATGAGGTACAGGCCCTGCTCCCTCCCGGTATCACGCAGCTTTATACCCACCAGCACGAGGCGCTGACACGTGCGCTGGATGGCGAGCATGTGACCATTGCCACCGCCACTGCCTCGGGGAAGACCTATGCCATGGCCCTGCCCTCGCGTGTGCGGCGGCATCGCCAGCAGGGCGCGACCTTGTTGTGCATCGCGCCGACGCGGGCCTTGATCCAGCAGTGGCAGGAACGGCTTCAGGCCTGGGACGCAGACCTGCGCGTGGATGTCTACACGGGCGATACGCCCCAGTCCGAGCGCGCCGCCATTCGTACACGCGCCCAGGCTGTCATCACCACGCCCGATATGCTGCACATGGGGCTGCTGCCCTATCATCGCTCATGGTCGAGCTTCCTCTCACGTCTGCAAGATGTTATCGTCGACGAGTCACATATGTACCGGGGCGTCTTTGGCAGCCATGTCGCGCTGATCCTGCGGCGGCTCAAGCGTATCCTGGCTCTACATGATGCGCAGCCTACCTTTATTTTCGGCTCGGCCACCATCGGCAATCCCGAGGATCACGCCATCCAGCTCATCGGCCAGGATGTGAGCGCCATTACTGAGAATGGCGCGCCCTCTGGTGGACGCCTCACCCTGCTCTGGCAGCCGCCCGATGCCCAGAGTTATGTCGAGGAGGCGGCGGGCCTGCTGGCCTTCTTTATCACTCAGGGCGTGCGCTCAATTCTCTTTGGCCAGGCTCGCCAGACGGTCGAGCGTATGGTGCGCTATACCCGTAGCAAGCTGCCATCCTATCTACAATCCAAGGTCCTGGCCTATCGCGCGGGCTATACTCCCGAGCAAAGGCGCGAGATCGAGCGCCAGTTGGCCCAGGGCGAAATCCTGGGTATCATCTCGACTAGCGCCTTAGAGGTGGGTATCGATGTGGGAGACCTGGATGTCTCAATCGTCGCGGGCTTCCCTGGGAGTATCTCCAGTTTCTGGCAGCAGGCGGGACGCGCCGGGAGGCGCAACCGCAGTGCCTTGAGCATCTTCGTCCTGCGTGAGGACGCCCTCGACCAGTACTTCGCTGCCAATCCATCGATGCTGCTGGATCAGCCTGCCGAGCGTGCCCTGGTCAACATCAACAATCCCTATATCTTTCCACAGCACCTGCTCTGTGCAGCCTTCGAGCAACCCCTCTCTCTGGCGGATCAGCAACTTTTTGGCGCGGCCACCGCGCGTACGCTGGAGTTGCTCGTCGAGGAGAAGAGGCTCGTCAGGCGTGGCGACTACTATCACCTGCGCGATCCACGCAAGAGCGTGGCCTTCCAGGTCTCGCTGCGCCAGGTGGGGGTGCGTATCCCCATCATGAGCCTGAGTAGTGGCGGCAAGGAGCGCCTGCTCGAAGAGACCGATATCTACCACGCCATCAGCGAGTGCCATCCAGGGGCCATCTACTACTCCCAGGGCGCCGCCTACGAGGTGCAGCGGCTGGACCTCTCGCAGGGTCGCATCGAGGTATTACCCAATGAGACCCATTTCTACACGGAACCTATCGTCCAGACGGATGTCGAGATCCTCAAGAGCGAGCAACACCAGCAGCGTCCACAGCTTGAGTTGTATTCTGGACAGGTCCTGGTCACACGCGAGGTGCAGGGCTTCAACAGGAAGCATAACCAGTACCGCACCGTTCTTGAGCAGTGCGAGCTGGAAGAGCCGCTCTCCGCGCCCCTGGAGACCAGGGCCTTATGGATGCTTATCGAAGACAGATTTATCGATGCCCTCATCAAGCGGCGGCTCGACCCGGCTGGCTCGCTACACGCAGTTGAGCACGGTATGATCGCGCTGCTCCCGCTCTTCGTTCTGGGCGACCGCCGCGACGTCGGCGGCGTCAGCATCGTGCCATTTCATCCCCAGACGCGCAAGGCCACCATCTTCATCTACGACGGCTATCCCGGTGGCATCGGTTACAGCGAGGAGGCTTACAGGCAGTGGCACGCCCTGGCCCAGGCCACCCTGGACACCTTGCGCAAATGCGAATGCACCAGTGGCTGCTATGCCTGCATCATGTCGCCCAAATGCGGCAACCAGAATCGTCCCCTTGATAAAGCCGGCGCCATCTACCTGCTAGAGCGCCTGCTGGAAGGGGATCAATGCGATTGACAAACTCGAAACCCATAGGCACCCGATTTTTCGCGTGTAAGGAGATTTATCGCACGAAGACGGAGTAGTAACCAGTCATATCATCTCCTGGAGCATCCGATGGGACATCCTCCCGTTATGGAAATTGTCCGCTATTCGGTATCACTGCGATAAATCGCCTTGTGCGCGATAAATCGAGCACCTATGGTGGTTGATGGCTACTCGTTGATGGCCAGGACGCGGAATGTCTGGCGCTCTACGAGTACATCGATATGTTTGGCGCTGTCTTTGTTTTGAAAGGTGCTGACCAGGGTGGGGATGCCTGCGTGTTCGACCTGGTTGCCTTGATGCCAGGTTATGCGTTTCTGAGCCTTCCAGAAGCGTTGGACCTGGGGGAGATCGAATGTCAGGTGCGATAGGGTATTATAGTGCGTGCGCTGGCATTGGGAACAGGTGATAGCGATGCCTGGCTGGTTGCCAATGCCATGATACCTGGCGGGGAGATCTGGAGCCTCTTTTACTGTCAGGATGGCCGGCTCCCCACAAGAGATGCAGGTTGGCTCCTGGTCAATGGTCTGCCAGTAATAGCTATAGAGCCACTTGATGAGCTGCGTATATTTGGCTGCGGCGCTACTAACCTTCTGCCACTGGCTTGTTTTGCTGCTGCCGCCAGAGGTTGTGTTACAGCTTCGGCAGCGGAAGAGGCGCTTACTGCTCTGCGCATTTTCACTGAGCACAAGGTGATCATCGCCACACCAGGGACACCACATGCGGGTGACCAGTTCTCCTGGCTGTGTGTCTGGCTGGTAAATGCCATAGCTCGCTAGCTCCTGGCTCAAGTGCGTGGTGAAGACCGAGCGCAGGGCCTGCTTTCCCCGGTAGATGCGCTGTACCAGGGTAGCCTCGCTCACCTGAAACTGCTGTGTCATCTCAGCGTGAGTTGCGCCCTGGATGTAGCGAGCGACTAACGTTGTGCGGAGTGGCTCTGAGAGATGAGTGAGGGCTTCACCCAATAAGGCACTCAGTTCCGCGCGCTCAAGTTCCATTTCAACGCCATACTTATCGGGTGCCGGGGCTAGATCAACACTCCACTCTTCTTCTTGTGAATTCATTGTTCCAGGATTAACGGTTATATTGGATGGCCGCATGAGTCGGTGGGCGCGCTCGTGGTGATCCTCGCGCAGCCAGCGCAGACAGACATTGCGCGCGATGGCTGCTAGCCATCTTCTTCTCTGCTCCTGCTGCTCGCTGCCAAGGTCATACAATTTTTGTTGGTTGCGCCATGCCTCCAGTAGCGTCTCCTGTGCCAGGTCTTCGGCGGCATCCGCGTTCCTTATAATCATGGCGCATTTACGTACTAGCCATGCCCGCTCGCTGGTTAAAAGGCTGTCAATGCTCTGATCGCTTGCTCCTACCCGCTGTGCTGGTGGTAGTGCCACGGTCTCCTCGTAGGGTTGTGATAACACATGTCTCTCCTTGATTCATATATTTTTAGAACCGTCCGCCACATGGCGTACACTACCCTATCGCGAACACGAGGCAAAAACCTGACATACTTCTGTGCCCTGTTGTAAACGAACGGGTGGCAAACTGACGGAAGTCTATGGCTTGAGGGAAGGGCCAGCGATGGCACTGCTGATCTGGCTCATCCACCTGGCTAGTTGCTCGGGTGGACAGGGTTGCTCTTGCTCTAACCACCAGGTGGTCGCGCCAATTCCTGCATAGGCGATACAACTGAGTTTTAGATCGATTGGAGGCGCGTCGGCCTCTGGTTCTGTGGGGGTCTGGGTAGAAAAAGAGCGAAAGCGTTTCTCCGTATTCTGGCGAAAGCGTTGCGTGAAGTGGGGGTCTCCTTTAGCGCTGAGCATCACACGATAGAAGTCAGCGTATTGTTGAATATGCTTGAGCAGATTAAGGGGGCCAGGGGAGGTCTGTTCTTGTTTCTCTGCCGGAAAGTTCTGTTCTTCGGTTAGCTCATAGATCTCGTTCATATACTGTTCGAGTAAGTCATATTTGTCCAGGTAATGGCGGTAAAACGTCGAGCGGTTGACCATAGCTCGTTCCGTAATATCTCGCACTGTGAGCGTAGCAAATCCCTTTTCTACCGTGAGCTCGATGAAGGCTTGCTGGAGCAGTTTGCGAGTGCGGCGGACGCGTAAATCCTCTAATGCTTCTGGCTTTTGCGTCACTTTCCTCTCCTTTGTCGCATATGCAACATTCTAAGTTTCTTTGCTGATTGACGCATCATTGTATCTCCTGGTAGGCTTTTTATGCAATACTCTGTTGGATAAGCAACGCCTAGATGCTTAGCTTTAAAGAAATTTTTTGAAGAAAGTGCAGAAGGGAACGTCTAAATGGAAGAGAAAACTGAGGTTCGTTCTCTACAGGAACGCATTGGACTATCGGTTGTGCCCGCTGATCCGGCAATGCTTGTCGAAAGGCTTGTTGAGATTGAGGGGGCGGGAGTTGAACACATCTGGGTTGGTGGTCCGCCCTGGAATCCAGATCTGCTCACAACACTGGCGGCGGCGGCGATGCGCACGACGCATCTCAAATTAGGAACTGCTATCGTGCAGGTCTTTTCACGCCATCCTGTATTGTTGACTCAGCAGGCTTTAAGTCTAAACGCCCTGGCTCCAGGTAGGCTGCGGCTAGGTCTTGGTACAAGTTCGCCAGAGTTCGCGAAGAGTGTGTACGGCGTAGAAATGGAGCAGCCTCTCTCCTACCTGCGAGAATATACTCAGGTGTTGCGTTCGCTGCTCTATCAAGGCGAGGCTCATTATCAGGGGCGCTACTTTACGACTGATGCCTCATTGCATGCTTCAGCGCAGCTTCCCTTGCTTATCGCAACGCTTGGACCAGGAGCATTTCGCCTCGCTGGCGAGGTTGCGGATGGTGCTCTCTCCGTTATGTGCCCGCTTCCATACTTGCTTAATACGGCTCTTCCAGCCATGAGAGCGGGGGCTGACATAGCTGGACGATCCCGGCCGCCAGTCGTTGCTCATGTGCAGGTAGCCTTTACAAAGGATCGTGCCACTGCTTTGCAGATAGGGCGCCAGGCGATGAGCGTTTATCATACGCGCCCGGCCTATCGTAATATGTTTGTTGCGGCAGGTTTCTCGCAACAAGAGATCGATACGGTCTCGGATAGTTTCATTGAAAGCCTGCTGGTCTTTGGAGATGAAAGTAAGATACGAGATCGCCTGCTGGAACTACTTGAGGTAGGAATTGATGAGCTGACCCTTGGCCTTGTTCCAGTCTCAGACGCGAATCAAGAAGAAATCCAACTGGCACGGCTCATCGGCCAATTGTGAGTGTTAAACTTTAGGCGCTGATGCTCAGAGTAACCAGGTATACCTGACTGAAGAAATAAGTCAACTGCCTCACGCATCCATCGTATTTATCGACGATTATCCTCCGCATGTCGCCGCCGCGCAAGCCTGTGGCATGCACGGCGTTGTCTTCGAGACACGCGAACAGACAATTGCCGATTTGAAGGCGTTATTGCATGATTGATGGTGAGCATGCTAGCGCGGCGGAAGGCGCAGAATGCCCTCGTAGACTGGGACGACACTGCCGCCAAAGTCAACGGATAGCGCGTCGTCTTGGCGCCGGACATGGATGTGCAGAAAACTCTGGCGTCCCATCTGCGTTCCCTGTTCTACGACCAGCGCTGCCTCATCCTGGCATGGAATAAGACCATGCTGGGCGAGGTAGGCGCCGAGGGGACCCGCCGCGCTTCCGGTCGCGGAATCTTCGACGATGCTGTTCTGGTAAGGCTTGAGCATACGCGCGAAGGCGTGAAATCTCCCCTGCTCGTCGGCCTGTGGCTCAAGGGCGAAGATGTATAGCTTGAGCGAGGATACACCTGCGAAGCTTGTACGTAGCTGCGCCATATTGACCTCGACCTGCTCCACCAGGGAGCGGCTGCGCAGGGGAATATAGACGAAGGCATTTCCGGTCGAGATGAGCTGGATGGGAGCCTCTGACAGGAGATCAGCGGTGCTTAAGCCCAGGGCCTCCGCGATAGCCTCGCGGTTCTCAAAAGGGGCTCGAAAGGTCAGAGGAGGGAGCGTGGTCCAAAGAAATTCGGGAGCAGACGGCTCGCCCGAGAGGCGGACGGTAATAGGTCCAACGCCCTCTTCTAGCACAATCTGCTGTGTATTCGCTAGAAGAAGATCATTGGTAGCGAGCACAAAAGCCGTGCCGAGCGTGGGATGACCGGCAAAGGGTATCTCGCCAGCGGGCGTAAATATTCTGACCCGGGCATGCGAGCCAGGCTGAGATGGCGGGAAGAGAAAGGTTGTCTCAGAAAAATTCATCTCACGCGTAATGGCAAGCATCTCTTGTTCGGTCAGGCCTGTGCCGTCTAGAAACACGGCTAGCTGGTTGCCGCCAAAGATATGATCGGCAAAGACATCTACCACGCGGAAGTGGTAGGGGCGCGAATTTTTATTATGCATATATTTATCCATATTGGTATTACTCATCAGGTGTGAGATTTTCTGGGTTAGTGGCGAAGACAGCTGTGTAGCCGCAGTCGAGGCAGGTGAGTGTGCTTATTTCGGATGTTCTGAGCCTGCCCTTGAACCAGTTACTGCTGCGTTCAGGCTGCTTAATGCGGATGTAGGGCGGGTTAAGCCATTGATTATCTCCGGCTATTTCAGCTATCGTCTGCACACGTCTCCCACCGCATTCAGGGCATGGCTTAATGGTTTTTATATAGTACTTATTCCTCCTTGCTCTCTAGATATAGTACGATGCTTTTGGCTCGACATCAAACATCAATAGGATATAAGTGTTATTGCTTCCAGTGTTGTAGGGTCCAAGCTAGCTTGGACTTTCTCTAATTTGGGACATGTCACATTTTGCGTGACGAGCCTGTTGCAGACAAAGGATGGCGGTAAGACCTGGCAAACAATGTCGTACTCGGTGGCATAGCCCTTTTCATTTACGGGTTATTCTTAACGCCGGGTCAACTTACGGGCAATTAGGTTGCCGAGTAGCTGAATACCCTGCACGAGGATGACGAGCAGGACGACGGTAATGATCATAACATCGGTCTCAAAGCGCTCGTAGCCATAGCGGATGGCGAGGTCGCCCAGGCCGCCCGCGCCGACCGCGCCCGCGATGGCCGAGTAGCCAAGCAGGCTGATGATAGTAATGGTGATGCCGAGGATGATTGAGGGGAGCGCCTCAGGAATAAGCACCTTGAGCACGATCTGCCAGCTGGTGCAGCCCATGGACTTTGCCGCCTCGATGATGCCAGAATCTACCTCGCGCAACGAGGTCTCAGCGACACGCCCGAAGAAAGGGACCGCCGCGACGGTCAGCGGCACAATCGCCGCGTCGGTGCCAATGCTGGTGCCAACGATGAAGCGCGTGATAGGCATAATTGCCACTAGCAGAATAATAAAGGGTAGTGAACGGCCAATGTTTACGATGATGCCGAGGACCTGGTGCAGTACGCGCATAGGGAAGAGTCCATCGCGGTCCGTGCCCACCAGGAGCACGCCTAGCGGCAGACCAACCAGGATGGTAAAGAGAGTTGAGACCAGGACCATGCGCAGGGTATCCAGGGTTGCCTGCCAGAGGTCGGGGAGTATCGTCATATCCATTAGTTATGCACCTCCACATGTAGTCCCAGCTCGCGTAGATAGGCCAGCGCGGGCGCGACCTGCTCGCCAGAAAACTCGGCCTGGAGCTGGCCGATGCGCTCCTCGCCAAAGGCTTCGATATTGCCACTGAGAATATTTACGTCAAGCATGAAACGGCGAGCCAGCGTTGAGAAAACCGGCTCGCTGGCGCTATCGCCCGCGAAGGTTATTGTGACCAGGGTGGCGCCGGGCTGGACACTATAACTTTGAGGGCGAGGGAAGAGAGCCTGGGCGAGATGCGAGGAGGGCTGGGCCGCGAGCTGGCTTACGCGTCCCTGCTCAACTATAGCTCCATCTTCGAGGATCGCCACCTGATGACAGATCTGCTTGACCACATTCATCTCGTGCGTGATGAGGAGGATTGTCATGCCCATGCGCTTGTTCAGGTCGCGCAAGAGATCGAGAATGGCGTGTGTGGTTTGGGGATCAAGGGCCGAGGTAGCCTCATCCGAGAGCAGAATGTCGGGCGAGTTAGCTAACGCGCGCGCGATGCCTACGCGCTGCTTCTGCCCGCCCGAGAGCTGCGCGGGATAGGCATTGGCCTTATCCTCAAGGCCGACTAGTGAGAGTAGTTCAAGTACACGCGCCTGGCGCTTTGTCTTGCTCAGGCCCATGAGCTCTAGAGGGAAGGCCACGTTGTCTGCGACCGTGCGTGAGCTGAGGAGATTAAACTGCTGGAAGATCATACCGATGCGCTGGCGGGCCTTGCGCAGTTCGCCGCCGGAGAGGGCTGTAATCTCCTGCCCATTCACGAGAATTCTGCCTGAGGTCGGGCGCTCCAGGAGGTTCACGCAACGGATCAATGTGCTCTTGCCCGCGCCACTCTGTCCGAGCACACCAAAGATCTCGCCTTTTGGCACCTCCAGATTTACATCCTTAAGAGCTACGACCTCATTCGGAGCGCGCCCATAGATCTTGCGTACATGTTCAATTGTAATCATCTTCTATCCAGACCCTTCAATCTAGAGACCTCTTGCTATTTCATGGCTTGCGGTATAGAGAATGTGATGGCAAGCTGGCTTTGCCAGCTTGCCATCACATTCTCTATACCGCTGTTTTGCTTAGAACGCGGGGATAACTGAACCCTGATACTTGTCCTCGATGAATTTCTTCACCTCGGGAGAGTTAAGCAGCTTTGCCAGCTTTTTGACGGCAGCATAGTTCTCATGGCCCTTCAATACCGTGAGGACGTTCGCATAGGGGTTGTTGTTGGCCTTTTCGAGGGCCAGTGCGTCCTTGTTGGGCTTCAGGCCAACAGTAAGGGCATAGTTGCCGTTGATGACCGAAAGGGCCGTATCGTCGAGCGAGCGTGGCAGCTGGGCCGCATCCAACTCTTTAATTTGCAGGTTTTTTGGATTGCTGGCAATGTCATGCACAGTAGCGCTCGTGCCGACATTTCCCTTCAAGGTGATCAGGCCATTCTGGGCTAGCAGTTGCAGGGCGCGCCCGCCATTGGTGACATCGTTGGGGATGGCCACAACGGCCTGGGCTGGCACCTCATTGAGCGACTTAATCTTGTGAGAGTAGATGCCCAGTGGCTCGATGTGAACCTTCGTCACTGCGACCATATCGATGCCATGCTCCTTACCAAACTCCTGCATATAGGGCACATGCTGGAAGAAGTTGGCATCGATGGAACCATCTTTAAGCGCTGTATTGGGCTGCACATAGTCATTAAACTGCACAATATTCAGTTTCAAGCCCTCTTTAGCGGCGAGATTATCTTTAATATATTGCAGAATTTCTGCGTGCGGAACAGGGGATGCCCCAACGGTAATGGTATCGGAATTAGCGTCCGCACCGCTATTGGCGCCACAGGCCGCCAGGAGTGAGAGTAGGAAGACACTCAGGAATAAAATGGATAGCTTTTTAAAGAAACGCATAGCAAAACAATCCCTTCCAAAACCACAGAATACCTTTCAATCGTGCGAGTGAAGCTAGCCGCTGAGAAGCGGCGTTCACGATTGCTTTTTCCAGGTTAGCGAGCCAGAATGGTCACAGAGGCGTATCTGGCTAAGAATGAGCCAAAAAGTCAGAGAGGAATATTCTCTATATCTAATCATTATGGCTGATCATTTTCCCCAAGCATAAGCAGCGGCCGCCTGGACAAACAGGGAGTAGTGGTTTATGCTGTATATCCCAGCCAATAGCGCCTACTTGCTTGTTGTATATAAATATAACAATGTTGATCGAGAATGTCAACATAATGGTCTGTAAAATTCAGGCCCCCTTAAAATTCATCGACTCTTACACCCTGCCCTACAGCGCTGCTAAAGCACGCGGGCATAAGCGGCCCCGAGAAATCTCGGGGTCGCTTATGCCCGCGTGCTTATATCATTTGCTTACAGTGGAGAAGCTAGGCAGTCACTTCCAGGCCCAGGCCGGCGGCGACGCGCTGGCCGTACTCGGGATCGGCGCGGTAGAAATGCTTCAACTGGCGCTCGGCGATTTCCTTGTTCTTGATGTTGCGCATATGACCCACGAGGTTATTGACCAGGTGGGTCTTCTCTTCCTCGCTCATCAAGCGATAGAGCGCGCCTGGCTGCGCGAAGTCATCATCCTTCAGCTCATAGGCGAAGCGCTCAGCGTTGCCGCTGAAGGCGTCCTGGTGATCGCCGCGATAGAACTCGGGGGCTGCATTAGGACCGCCGAAGCTGTTGGGCTGATAGTTGGGGGTCGCGCCACCATTGCCATCGAAGCGCATGGAGCCGTCGCGGCGATAGTTGTTGATCTCAACCTGGGGACGGTTAATGGGCAGGTGCGCGTAGTTGGTGCCGACGCGATAGCGATGGGCATCTGGATAGGCGAAGATGCGGCCCTGGAGCATCTTGTCAGGCGAGAAGCCGATGCCGGGAACGATGTTCGTCGGTGCGAAGGCGGCCTGCTCGACCTCGGCGAAGTAGTTCTCCGGGTTGCGGTTAAGCACCAGGCGACCAATCGGGATCAGTGGATAGTCGCTATGCAGCCAGACCTTGGTCACATCGAAGGGATCGAAGCGGTACTTCGCCGCCTCTTCCAGGGGCATGATTTGTACAGAGCAGGTCCAGGCGGCCTCTTTCCCGCTCTCGATATGCTTGAAGAGGTCCAGGGTCGCGAAATCAGGATTGATGCCCGCCATGGCCGTAGCCTCTTCGTTAGTCCAGTTCTCAATGCCAGCCTCGGTCTTGAAGTGATACTTGACCCAGACCGCTTTGCCCTCGGCATTGATCCACTTGAAGGTGTGTGAGCCGAAGCCATCCATATGGCGGTAAGTCTTGGGTGTGCCACGGCTGGAGAAGAGAATCGTGATCTGGTGCAGGGCTTCTGGCGTCAGCGAGACGAAATCCCAGAAGGCATCGGGATCCTTGGCGTTGGTCTGTGGATTGCGCTTCTGTGTGTGAATAAAGTCAGGGAATTTGATGGCGTCGCGCAGGAAGAAGACGGGCGTATTGTTACCAACGAGATCGTAATTGCCCTCTTCAGTATAGAACTTAATGGCGAAGCCGCGTGGATCGCGGGCGCTGTCCGCCGAGCCCTTCTCACCACCAACTGTGGAGAAACGCACAAAGGCGGGTGTCTGTTTGCCAACCGTATTGAGGAACGCAGCCTTTGTATACTGGGTGACGTCGTGCGTGACCTCGAAATAACCATGCGCGCCCGCGCCCTTGGCATGGACGATGCGCTCAGGAATGCGCTCGCGATTGAAATGCGCCAGCTTCTCAACGAGATGAAAATCTTCTAACAGCGTGGGGCCAGGATTGCCTACGGTAAGTGAATTGGTGTTATCTGGAGCGGGAATACCGAAATCAGTCGTAAGAAAACGCTTATCTTGTTCCGTCATGTCTCTGCGGACACCTTTCCAAACTGGTCATGTGCGGAACATGACCAACTAAGCATATTAGCTGTGCCGGAGGGTTCGGCCTGCTAGCCATGAAAATGCAATCGTGAATGCCGCTTCACAGCGACTAGTTTCGCTCACACGATTGAATAGCATACAATTGAAATGTATGTTATGATAATAGCACGGTAGTATATTTTTGTCAATTTAATTGTGCGCAATGAAATGTAGTAATGTGGACTGACGCGTGCTTTAGCAGCGTCGGCATAGCTGATCTTTTCTTGCCTTTATTCAAGAGGTTCTAATGACTCCATCGACATCGCCTGACGAAGCTTTAAAGCTCGATAACCAGCTCTGTTTTGCCCTCTATGCCGCGACCCGAGCCATGATGAGCACCTATCGTGGCCTACTTGAGCAACTAGGCCTGACTTTTCCCCAGTACCTGGTCATGCTGGTGCTCTGGGAGGTAGGCCAGAGTACGGTCAAAGATCTGGGGCAGACGCTCTACCTGGATTCTGGTACGCTCTCGCCACTCCTGAAGCGTCTGGAGGCGGCTGGCCTCATCCATCGCACACGCAGCGCACGCGATGAGCGCGCCGTCGAGATCAGCCTGACTGAGGCTGGGCAGGCTCTCAAAGAGCAGGCCTTCCCCGTGCCAGGACAGTTCAACTGTCGTGTTGCCCTGGAGACTGGTGAATTTGCCCAATTGCGCGGGCAACTCCGCGACCTGGCCGAAACTCTCACGCTCAACAACGAACTCTCCACCACTCAAAGCTGTACCCCGGAACAAAGATGAAGTCCCGCACACATTGTTGGTAAATGACGTGAAAAGTGGCGACTTTTGCCTTCAAACGTGAGCATTTGTCCCCAATCATGGCTCTGCCCACGAGATACGCAACGAGCTACAAGCAAGCTAGCAGCATAACACAAAAAGAGGTCTCTACTTGAGAGAGAAGCTGTTGTTTCGTCTCAAGATGGGAGGTCTCTGTTGTCCATGATAGCGAACCCGTGTATTGAAATCCAGACCTCTGAAGAGCCTCGGCCAGCAGTACCACCCTGGTTTGGGGAAGTGACTATCATTGTGCAGTATCTCGTCACCAAGAGACTGCTCGACGCTTTTGCCCAGAAGGTGCGTCTGATCCGCGCTCGCTTTGGTCGCTATGAGCCCATCGATTTTCTGGCACTCTTGTTAGGCTATGCCATCAGTGGGGAACGCACTTTAGAAGCTTTTTTGGGGCGGCTGGCTCCCTTTGGATCAGCATTCATGGCCCTCTTTGGACGCCGGTATTGTCCGCATTGGGCCAGCTTGAGTCGCTTTCTAGCCGCTGTGGACCGTCCTTGTGGTGCTTGTCTGCTTCATCCGCCCATCCACGCTTAAGCATTGCATAAACCCATGCGATAGAGTATGCTAAAGGTTCCCGGAGCAGTCACTTAACATCCAATAAATTCGGTAACACCTCTTACGCATCAACGAGGAGGCAAGGATGCAAGCACAGGTCGGATATTCTCAAGCGCGCAAGCTTCTCGTGTGGGGTTTAATTGCTCTATCTATCGCTCTCATCAGTGGGATTGCAGAAATACCGCTTTCAATCCAGGCTAACCAACTAACACATGTATCTAGTGCAGGCCTGGTCGACCCCCAGCCAGATGCGCCTGTCACCTGTAATGACAAGCCCATGAAAACTGACGAGATATGTCAACTCAGCATAACTTACAACGGCACGACCTCAAAAATAGACAAAACATATGACATGCAGAAGAAGGTACAAAGTGATGGTCGCATAAATGCTATTGTAGAGCAGAAAAATAAGGCTATTGATCAGCAAGAGGGAATCCTGAATGCGATAGGTGTGCCCCTGAGCCTCATCCTGCTAGGTAGCTTTATTACCGCTATCATTCTGCTCGTAAAATATTTCAACGCCCGTCGCAGAGCCAGGGTATCGACGAGCGCAAACCTTTAGTAGTAACAAGAAATGATGCTCAATGCCTTATTTCTGATCCTTTCCAGAGAGTTTTCAGCGCTCCAGTCAGAACCCGCGGAAAGCGGGCATAAACTGCCCGCTTTCCGTGGTAATCTAAGAGAAAACAAGCAAAAAGGAGCCCATTCTATGACTGAAGACAACTTTACACTCACGACATACTACACTATCTGGAAAGAGTATCAGGAGCACATCAAAGGGGCGATTGCTCCGCTCACCGCTGAACAGCTTGCGCTGCGTGCCACGCCTCACCTGCGCTCCGTTGGCGAGAACGCCATGCACATCATCGGTACCCGTATCGGCTGGTTCATCATAACCCTGGGAGAAGAGTTTGGCGAGGAGATGAGTGCGTACCTGAAGCGAAACGAGGTTGCGTTGCGACAGGGGACACCCATCCCAACCGCAGCCGAACTGGCTCAGGGTCTCGACCACACCTGGCAACTCATGGCGGATTGCCTGGCTCGCTGGAGTCCCGCCGACATGCAACAAACCTTCCCCGATGAGTTGGACGGCAAACAGGTCTACCTGTCGCGCGCCTGGGTCGTCGGGCATGTGATGGAGCATGATATGCATCACGGCGGCGAACTCTCGCTCACCCTCGGCATGCACGGGATTCCAGCTGATTTCCCTGGCTAGAGTCTGTGAAAGACTCAACGAAGAAAGCAATGCTCAAATGCTTTGCTGGGTCAAAGGGTATGGTGGAGTTGGTGCGGACGCACCAACTCCACCGGTGCGGTCATTCGTATTCGTGCCTCTCGAAAGTGATCTATAGAGCTTATCCTGCGAAGTAGCAGGAACTTACAAGCTGGCAGGATATTTCTGCTGAATACACTGCATAATCTTCTCCCGCGTTTCCGAGGCATGCAAGCCAGTATTATCAATAACCACATCCCAACGCCGCGTAAAATCCTCCTGCTCGGTCTCACTATAAAAATATTTGATGAAAGCATCCAGTTCAAGGCGTGTCTCTGGATCCTTGTTGACTCGTTCAGCGTTGCGCTTCAGGCAATGTTCAAGCTCAGGTTTAATGAATACTGTTATCACCGAGTGATTGTGCAAATGATGCAGATAAGGGGCAGGATCAGCCAGAACTTCGTCGATAACAACAAAGAAGCCATTCACTTGATAGTTTAGAGCGATAGCGCAGGCATTTTGACGCATAATCTGAGCCTGGCGATGCGCTTCCTCATTCAATGGACGTGGCGGGACAAAGCCCTTGACCACCAGGTGACGCAGGGCATCAGTCTCAATATGCACGCCCTTCTCATACTGCTCACAAAGCTCCCTGGCAAGAGTGCTCTTCCCCCCAGCAGGTAGGGCCGAGTGTTTTCGCGTAACAGGACAATCGCATCCTATTGATGGGTTTATTTAGATGGGTTGTTCTGTGCTTTTTAAGTATTTATTTGACCTATCTTGATGGATGATGATAGAATGGCTCCTGTATCGCCACGAATAACACATAGTAGGTTCCAGCCCGCAGAAATCTGCCAGTCGCTAATGTATATTCGTGCATTTGTATGTTGGAGAGCGTAATGAATAGAAAGGTCTATTATCTTGACCTGCAAACTTTGCTTGATTATCTCTCTGTGCATGGAGAGTCTTGCCTTTTGAGCAAGACCCTCAAGGAGAGGGGGCAGACTGGCTACGTTGAGGTGAGCGCTGGATCTATGATTTCCTGCTATATTCAAGAGGGGGAAAGAGTTGTCCTGCAAGGAAAGCAGGCTTTTAAGGTGTTAGCGCGCTTCTCAGAATGGCAGGTACAGCTTCAGAATGAGCAGACCCCGTTACAATCTTTGATGTCCCCACCAGATCCTCCATCATCTACCAATAGCCCATCCCTGCCCATAATACGGCCAAATGCACAATTGCCCGCGACGAAACCAGGCATTTCGAGCGGACAATTGCCCGCGATGAGGCCGCCCACAACAAGTGGGCAATGGCCTGTGCTCGGCGCTGGTTTCGCGCTTGGATGGCACCCAAGAATGAGACGTAATATGATGGAAGAAGAATTTACGGCTCTTCCTATGCGTCAACGCGTCGTACTACGCCTGGTATTGACGAAGGTGAATGGGGTGCGAAGCGTAGAAGAGATCAAGGCACAGTTACAACTCTCTCCAGAAACTGTCGAAAGCGCGCTGGCATATCTGCGTGCGCGTAATATTATTGAATAAGTTAGGAGGAATGGCATATGAAGCGATTTATGGCCTGGTGGTATGCGTTCTCGATGCCAAAGCGCGGACCAGACACAACTCCAGGCGAGCGTGAGCGTTCTCGCTATGCGCGGTTAACAAGTGGATTTCTTTTACTTATTTGTGCGCTTTTTCTACCACTTTCGCCGATTATGATATTTGATTCCCCGAATAGTCCTTCATCGCCGCCTATCGGCATTGGTACCCTTATACTACTTGCATGCGCGTTTGGCTTTGGAAAAGCGGGATGGAACTACATTAGTGCTGCCTTCATTGTCGCATACAACATATTATGTATTAGTGCTGTAATGGTGACGAATCCTCTGGACCCCTCGCTTTTGCCACTCTTTGGCATCTTTCCTATCTCAGTCATCATGGCCGGTGCTTTGCTGCCTCCTATCGCATCTCTGGTCGTAGGAGTGTTATGTTGCCTGGACATCGCTCTTATTAGTCAGCTCGTTCCTCATACGCTTGCATATCAGCAAATGCTCGATAAAGGTCTTTTCACCGTTACCCTGATTGTGCCAGTCAGTATACAGCTCATGATTAGCGTTATGACCTATGTCATTATGCGTAACCTGATCAATACTATTCGTCGCGCTGACCGCGCTGAAGAGATTGTCTCGTTGCAGCAGGAGCTCGCGCTACATGTACGGACACAGGTGCAGCAGAAGCAGCAACTTGAAGAAGGCTTTCAGAAGATCGCGGAGACGCATGCACGTATCAGCAATGGTGATCTGAGTGTGCGTGTGAATCTGAGTGAGGGGCATATGCTCTGGAATGTCGCTGGTTCACTCAATAATCTTCTGAATCGCATGCAACGCATGAAGAGCGACGCGGACATGCTTATCGCGACGCGCCAGGCCGCCTATCAGGTCTCGAATGTGCTCCACCAGGCTGTCACGATGGGCACGATTAATAATGTTCATCTACCCACCACTGGTACTCCGCTTGATCCGGTTATCATCGAACTCAATAACGTAGCTCGTAGTGCTACGTCCCATTCTCAGTCTCGCTATGGGAACACGTTAGGACAGCATTAGCAACAACAGTATTTGTGAAAATAACAAGAGAAGGAAGCAGTATATTTATGCGTATTCTGGTTACTGGCGCTTTTGGTAACGTTGGCTTTAGCACTGTGCAGGCGCTCATCGAGCAGGGGCAAACGGTTCGCTGCTTTGACCTGAAGTCGAAGGGGGCGGAGAAGAAGGCCCACCTTGTTGAGGGCAAAGCCGAGATTATCTGGGGCGATATCCGCGATGCCCAGGCCGTAGCTGAGGCTGTGAAGGGGCAGGAGGCTGTCATTCATCTGGCTTATATCATTCCACCTGCCGTGGATGAGAACCCTCAACTGGCCCAGGAGGTGAATGTTGGGGGAACACGTAATATCATCGAGGCGGCCAAAGCACAGAGCCAGCCACCGAAGGTCCTCTTTAGCTCTAGCCTGGATGTCTTTGGGCCTACACAGGATCAGGAGCCGCCGCGCCGCCTGACCGATCCCGTTATGGCGACCGACGAGTATACCAGGCATAAACTAGAGGGCGAAGAGATGTTGCGAACCTCTAACCTGGAATGGGCAATTTACCGCTTTGGCGATGTGCCTCCATTAGAGGCACGTCAGATGCATCCTATCATGTATACCATTCCCTTGAACACACGCCTGGAGGTGGTTCACACCCATGATGTGGGCCTGGCAATTGCCAATGGTATGCATAGTCCCATCTGGGGCAAGGTCTGGTTGATTGGTGGCGGTCCTAAGTGTCAGATTCGCTATCGTGACTACCTCTATCGCACACTTGGCGAAATTGGTATTCAGCCTCCACCAGACGAAGCCTTCGCGCCCGATAGCAAGCCCTATTGTACCGACTGGCTCGATACTGAAGAGAGCCAGGCGCTCTTACAATACCAACGCCATACCTTTGACGAGATCATGCGCGACGTGGCGGAGGCGACCCGCCCTAAAGGAGCCGTGGCCCTTATCCTGCCACTCCTACGTCCGCTGGTCCGCAGGCAGATGTTGAAGATGTCACCCCACCTTCAGCAGAAGTAGACTCAGGGACTGGTGAATCTAATGAAGAGAGCATGCCATCGCGCATGCTCTCTTCATTATCAAACAACCTTAAAACAACTCCATAGGAATGATAACAGTCGCATAGCACTCCACTATTTGCTACCACTCTTTTATTTTCTTTTTCTCCATTTCTAGAAAAACTCTTCCTTTAATTGATAAGTTGACAATGCCACTTTCTGTTACCTTTTTTCCTACTTCTACGTAGAAAAAGTAGGAGTTATATTTGACCCCTAAAAGCAGGAGGCGTTGCGATGAACCAGACGATGCGCGCTCCCCGAGGAGCGGCGATCCCGTCCCCTGATGGCTATGATATTCTGCGTCAGGATGGGCGATATTTTCCTGTTCGTGTCCATCTGCATGATCCTGTGCATCCTGGAACGACAGCCTTCAAGCGTCAAGATGGAACGGTGGTTTCCTTTGCTAAACGCCTCTCTGCTCTGGTCTTCCTGTATCAACAACAGGAGCATCAAGCTGAGGATCAGGAGCAAACCACTTCTCACGCCTCGTCTTTGTGAACATATTATCCGCCTCTGTGCTCTTTCCGCACCCACTCAGAGGCTCAGACGAGAAGACCCTCTGAGTAGGTGCAGGAAGAGAGTAATATGAATGGACGACTTACAAGATCAAATGAGTACACCCCAGCAAGACAACGGCGCGGAGTCACGCCTCATGCATGAACAGGACTGGGCGCCCACTCCTCTGGATATTCCATCAACAGGACAGAATACTCTCTCTGAGCACACATTCGCAGGCCATACGCATGTTGTTTGCTTTAGTGAGCACGATGCTTCACTCATCATCATGCTCAGCGCATTTCTCGGTGATGGTTTACGGGCAGGGGATAACTGCATTGTCGTCGCAACACCCTCCCACCACGAACACCTGGAGCAATACTTGCAAGCCGCTGGCTTCAATCTGGCTCAGGCCGTGGCCACTGGGACCTATATCCCTTTAGATGCCGCCACAACCATGGCGCGCTTCCTCGTCGATGGGCAGCCAGATTCGACCCGCTTCATAGAGGTGATAGGACCGCTCGTCAAACAAGCAACGCAGGGAGGCCGCCGCGTGCGTATCTTTGGGGAGATGGTCGCGCTCTTGTGGGCACAGGGGAAGCAGGCGGCAGCCATTCGCCTGGAAGAACTCTGGAACGCGTTAGGTCAGAGGTATACCTTTTCCCTTTTCTGCGCGTACCCACTCCAGGACTTTGACGGAAGGAAGCATGAGGCAGCATTCACTCACATTTGCCAGTTGCACTCCCAGCTCGTTCCCCCTACGAGCTATACCCAGCTCACTGAACAGGAACGGTTACGGACCTTTACACTGCTGCAACAGAAGGCTAACACCTTACAGGTCAAGATCACGGAAAGCCAGGCCGCGCGGGAGCGGCTCCGGGCTCTAGCAGCCATTGTGGAGTCGTCTGACGACGCCATCCTTAGCAAAACTCTCTCAGGTATCATCACCAGTTGGAATAGCGCAGCCCAGCGCATCTATGGCTATACAGCCCAGGAAATGATTGGAGCGCATGTGACCCGGATTTTCCCGCCAGATCAATACGAGGAATTTGAGCAGATCATGGCGAAGATTCGCCTTGGCGAACCGGTAGATCACTTTGAAACCCGGCGTGTACGCAAAGACGGCCAGGAACTCCTGGTTTCCGTTACGATCTCCCCCATCAAGGATGAAAACGGTGTGATTTTTGGTGCCTCGACCATCGCCCGTGATATTACGGAGCAGCGGCACTTAGAAGCGAAGTCGCAGCGACTCTTTGCTTCTAATTTGATCGGGATTTTTGTCGCGGATGAGACGGGAAGGCTTCTGGAAACCAATCAAGCCTTCCTGGATCTGGTGGGCTATACCCAAGATGAGTGGCAGGCAGAAGCGCCCCTTGCTATGACGTCTCCCTCTTTTCTGGCTTCGTTCCTTCGCCCACTCATTCAGTCTGCACACGCTGGAAATGGCTCCTCCGATCCGCAGGAAACCATCTTGTTGCATAAAAGTGGGAAAGCTCTCCCGATACTTATGGCCCTGACCTGCATCGAGCATACTCAGACCTGTATCGGCTTCGTGCTTGATATCAGTGAACGCAAAGCCTTGGAGCAGCGCAAAGACATCTTTATCGGCATGGCTTCCCATGAACTCAAAACCCCGGTGACCAGTCTGAAGGGCTTTCTGGGCCTGGTACAACGACTCCTCTCACAAAAGGAATTTTCGCAACAGGGAAATGAAAAAATCCTGCAATATGTTGCCCGCATGGATGCACAAATCGAGAAATTAACCAAACTCATCAATGATCTGCTGGATGTTTCCATGATACAGACAGGACAACTGACCTACCGAGAAGAGCAGGTAGAGGTGGATACCCTGGTACGAGAGATTGTGGAGAACGTGCAGGAGACGACGCAGACCCATCGCTTGCTTCTGCAAGGAGAGACGCGAGCTGCTGTGTTTGGAGACCCGGATCGCCTGGGGCAAGTGCTGATAAATCTTCTCCAGAATGCTATTAAATATTCGCCCAACGCCAACACCGTTCTTATCCATTTGGGCACAACTGAGGAGCAGGTGCTGATCCACGTTCAGGATTTTGGCCTGGGCATTAGCAAAGAACATCACCAGAAAATTTTTGAGCGTTTCTATCGGGTCACTGATCAAGAGGAGAAAACCTATCCAGGTATGGGGATTGGCCTGGCCATTTCACAAGAAATTGTCAGGCGACATGGAGGACACTTCTGGGTCGAGAGTGAGCGCAACAAAGGAGCCATCTTTTCTCTAAGCTTGCCCCTTATACAGCGAGAAAGCCAGGTACTCTCTCAGGAGGAAGAGCGTGAAAGGATGAAGCAGCCAAATGCAGAGTAGACAAAGCCAACAGAAAACGCTCCTGGTAGTTGATGACGATCTCGACATTCTCGACTTTTTGTACGACCTGCTTTCCATGGAGGGCTATCGAGTGCTTATCACAACGAAGACAGAGGTACTGGAGCAATTGCAGCAGGATGCCTTGCCTGACCTCATCCTGCTGGATGTGTTTCTATCGGGTCGAGATGGACGAGAGGTCACCAGACACCTGAAAAGCCAGGAGGAGACCAGGGAGATCCCTATCATCATGTTTTCGGCTTATCCTAATGTGAAAGCGACTGTGCAGGCAGCGGGTGCCGATGCTTTCATCGAAAAACCTTTTGATATGGATATCTTAGTCACAAAAATCGCGCACTTCCTCTGCTAGTGACCAGTTGCGTTGATCCTGCGCTTTCACTGCCTTCTCTCTCTCATCGTATTTGTCCGCTTTTGCTGCTATACTAGCTCTAGAAGAAAGCTGCTGTTTTTCCCTTCTAGGATGGAGTATGCGTGTGGAGAAAAGACGCCAGGGGGCCGGGTCGGGCCTGGAAGAAAAGGCGACGTTCTGGCGCGACCCGGCATTGAATGATCTAGAGCTGTTGCAGGCGACGTATGTGACGCATAGCTTTGCCCCGCATACGCATGAGGGCTATGCCATTGGCGTGATTGAGTCAGGGGCCGAGCGCTTTAAGTATCGCGGTAGCTCGCATATCGCTCCCCAGGGCTACGTGGTCGCGGTTAATCCGGGCGAGGTCCATACGGGCGCGGCGGCCATTGAGCGGGGGTGGAGCTATCGGATGTTCTATCCCGATGTCTCGCTGGTCCAGCGGGCCGCCTCTCCGGATGAGACACGCACGCTGGATGTCCCCTTCTTCCCCTCTCCTGTAATCCATGACCCTATGCTGGCTGGCATGCTCTCTCAGCTTCATTTGGCGCTGGCGACCTCGCCCTCCACCCTGGAAAGGGAGTCCAGGCTGACCTGGACCTTCGCGCATCTGGTGATGCGCCACGCGGATACACACCTCATCGAGCGTCCAACCAGGGGAGGTCGCTCGATTGTTCAGCATGTGCGAACCTACCTTGAGGAGCATGCCACAGAGAATGTCTCGCTGGACCAGCTGGCGGGCCTGGTGCAGCTCAGCCCCTTTCACCTGCTGCGCGTCTTCCGCGAGACGGTGGGTCTACCTCCCCATGGCTATCTCACTCAGCTACGTGTGACGCGTGCCAAGCGTCTTATCGCGTCCTCAATGCCCCTGGCGGAGGTGGCGGGTGCCGTTGGCTTTAGCGACCAGAGCCACCTGACGCGCCACTTTAAAGCCCTGGTCGGTGTGACGCCGGGGCAGTATGCGCGCGCCTGCCAGCGATAGCAAGAACGTTCAAGACGGTCTCCCAACATATGCCCTAAAATAGGGATATGCAAACATCACGTTCCGAATTTTTCGCAGGCATCAAAAACACGCTCCCCATCCTGATGGGGACGGTACCCTTTGGCCTGATCTATGGCGTCACCGCACGCAGCTCGGGCCTCTCGCTGGCCCTGACTCAGGCCATGTCGTCTATCGTCTTCGCTGGCTCGGCTCAGTTTGTGACGGTCCAGCTCCTGGCGGCCGCCTTGCCAGCGGGTATTATTTTGCTAACGGCTGGCATCATCAATTTACGCCATGCCCTCTATAGCGCATCCATCGCGCCCTACCTGCGCCGCCTGAGCACAGGCTGGAAACTGCTGCTGGCCTATCTCCTGGTCGACGAGGTCTACGCTATCGCGATTACGCGTTTTCAGCAGCAAGACGAAAGCCCGCATAAGCACTGGTATTTCCTGGGAGCCGGGCTGGCACTCTGGAGCACCTGGCAGGCAGGTACAGCGGTAGGCATGCTCCTGGGGGCCAATATTCCGGCAAACTGGTCGCTGGACTTCACTTTGCCGCTGACCTTTATCGCCCTCGTGGTCCCGGCGCTCAAAGAGCGGGTGGAAGTCATTGTAGCGCTGGCTGCCGGGCTGGTCGCGGTGCTGGCGGCGCATCTGCCTCTCAACTCCGGCCTGCTGGTGGCGACCTTTACCAGCATCTTGCTGGGCCTCCTGCTTGAGTCAAAGATGAAAAGGAAAGCTCCGCTTGAGGAGAGCGTGGAGCAGAGTGAACATATCCCCTCGACCTCTCTGGAGGAGAGAGACGGCAAGGAGTTGAAATCATGATGACCTGGCTGCTGATTATTGGAATTGGTCTTCTGACCTACGGGTTACGCTTGAGTTTTATCCTGGGCCTGGGGCGGGTGGAGATGCCCGCGCTGGTGCTCAGGACCCTGCGCTTCGTGCCGATAGCGGTGCTCACGGCCATCATTGTACCCCAACTTCTGCTCCCAGGTGGGGCCGTAGATCTCTCTCTGCACAATCCGCGCTGGCTGGCGGGCCTTCTTGCCGCCCTTATCGCCTGGCGAACGCGCAACGTCTTTCTGACGATTGTAATAGGGATGCTCGCCCTGTGGGGCCTCCAGGCACTCTTCGGCTAGCCTCTACCTGCCGTAGAGAAAGACAATTAGCTTCTCTTGCTTTTTCTGGCTGCTTGGTCACATACTGTTACTCTTCTCCCCAGCCAGCAATCCAGACAGTATTAGTAGATTGATCTGACAGGATAGGAATTTGCGTCTTATGCTCTAGCTCGCCAATGATGATGCTTGTTTGCGTTGTAGTATAGCTCTGCGTTACATACATGTTGGCGTCGGGCGAGAGCATTGCCCATTCTTCACTGGCGTATGCGCTCAGAAGGTTGAGCGTTGATGGCAAGCGGGTCAGGCTACTTCCATCGACGTTGAGCCGCCAGAGTTCCGGGGTATTTCTTTGATCGGTGATGAGCAGCAGGCTATGGTCTGTCAGCATACGTATATGGCGAATTTGCTGATCTGAACTTTTGTAGATGGTGTTTAGAGAGCCATCTGTATTGAGCTGGCTAACACTACAAGGAGGTATCGGCGCGCCTGCCTGGTCGATAGAGCACCGGTGAATAAAGAGGTGGCCTGGATTCGTCGCGTATGTATAGCTCCAACTCCTATCATAGCTTCCACTATTGCTATCGAAGGCCAGGCGCATGTCTGGCTCATGCTGCTTTTCCCCTTTTGTGATATTGAGTACATACAGACGATCAGGTGGAAGTTGAGGGCTTTCTGTCGCGTTATGGAACGGGCAGCGTGCGGCCAGAGTAGAGGTTGGTGGGAAGAGGCTGCTGTCATAATGGGTAAAGCGTTTGGACGAGAAGCCAAGCACCGCGAGATGAGTATTATCGAGCCAGGCGTCGGGCATAAAGGGTTGAATCTCGTTCTTCTGCTGCAAATCACCTGCTGGCACGAAAGGGAGCACTACTTTTGCCTCTCCACTCTCCAGATTGAGCACATAGATGCCGCCATTCTCGTCCTGGTTACCTACGAAGGCAATATGCTTCTGATCTGGCGACCAGTGCAGAAACATGATGCCACCATCGAGGCAATAGAGCGTTTGCGCATACTTGCCATCGCTGCGTACCAGTTCTAGTTTTTTCTCACTTGCCTCGTTGACAACGAAGAGTATCCAGTGCCCATCGGGAGAGAGTGCGGGTCGGTCGCCCGTACTCTGCCCGCCAAGGAAGATTCCACGCGTTTGCTTTGTCACTGTGTCATAGCTACTGATGAGATACTGATACGATCCTGTCGCATATATTACTGCGGGATGCTTGGCTCCAACGAGAGGAGGCATGTGGGCGCCATGTGCTTGCGCAGGGCAACTCCCAAGAGTCGATGGCGTAATCGTTGGCGTGGGTATCTGCGTATTCGATGAAGCTTTGCTCAAAGTTATTTTTGTGTAGTGGCTGTTTTGTGCTGGCTCTCCACAGGCTGCGATGCTTAGGCACAGGGCAATAGAGAGAGCTATTCGGTAGATCGTAGATACAATTTTCATAAAATTAAGTTTCCCTTACTGCATTGATATATGAGCTTGTTTCGAAGTTTGAAAAAGTTGTAACTGTCGGCATATGAATGTAACCAACGGTTAATGAGGAAAGAACCTGACTCTATCATCAATAGCGTGAATTGCTAAAAGACCGCATGTGTAGCTCATATTGCTTTTCCACACTTACTTTCGCGCCTGCGGTACTTTGTAGGATGGATAGGCGTATGGCGCAGGCGCCATACGCCTATCCATCCTACAGCAAGCCTGTGAGCTGAGACGGAAGAGAGGCGGCCTAGATGGTATAATCAGGGCAAAAAAGCGAGGTTATGCCTTTGAATATCCAGCCATGGCAAAAGCGTGCGGAGACCAAGGTTTTTGCCGGTTTTCGTCATATTCTCCGCAGGACGTATCACCTTCCCAATGGGGCCGAGGCTGATTTTGAGATTAAACATGAGTCTTATGCGGCCTGTGTCCTGGCACTAACTCCCCACAACACAGTGCTCCTGGTGCAGCAATTTCGGCCTGGCCCAGAAGAGATTTTGTTGGACCTGCCTGGTGGTGGTGTCGAGCCGGGTGAGGATCCCGCGCAGGCGGCTGCCCGCGAACTGCTGGAGGAAACAGGTTATCGCGGCGAACTTGAAATGGCGGGAACGTGCTGGCACTGTGCATACTCAACGATGCTCAAGCATAACTTTGTCGCGCGTAACTGTGTTAAGGTTCAGGAACCGGCGCTCGATGAGCACGAGTTCGTCAGGGTAGTCGAGATGCCTCTGGAGGACTTCAGGAGCCATGTGAGAAGTGGCAAAATGACGGATGTTGCGGGCGCTTATATGGGCCTGGAGAAGCTACAACTACTCTGAACTTATGATGATGATGTTTGTTACACTATTTTAGAGAGGATGGAGACCTGGTATGGCTTTGCGTCTAATTCAAGTGGGCCTGGGAGGAATTGGTGGTCACTGGTTTCGCACAGTTTTGAACTCAAACACAGAGGTCGAGGTGGTGGCCTGGGTAGAGATTGTGGAGGAGGCATTGCAGCGTGCCATTGAGAAGTGGCCGCTACCGCAGGAGCGCTGTTTCTCCTCATTGGAGGCGGCTCTAGAAGCGTATGAAGCGGATGCTGTGCTCATCACTGCCAGCCTGGCTGGACATGTGCCAAGTGCCCGGACGGCACTCATGGCGGGAAAGCATGTCTTGATGGAGAAGCCCTTCGCGCCAACCATACAGGAGGCACGCGAGCTTGTCACGTTGGCGCAGGAGCAGCAGCGCATTCTGATGATTAGTCAGAATTATCGCTTCTTTCCGCGAGCGCTGGCGGCCAGGCAATATGTGCAAGAAAAGATCCTCGGAGAGCTGGGAACGGTTACTGTCGACTTCCGCCATTATGCCAATAGAGCACCTGTAGAAACTAACCGCCATTATCATATCTGGCAGCCCCTGCTGGCGGATATGTCGATTCACCACTTTGACCTGATGCGCTATATCTTGAAGCAGGAACCAGTCAGTATCTCCTGCACAAGCTGGAATCCAGCCTGGAGTCGCTTTGAGGAGCCGCCTGTCGCTGCGGCCACTATTCTTTTTGATGGTGGCGCGGTCGTCACCTATCGCGGTAGCTGGGTCAGCCCTGGTCAACCGACATCCTGGACTGGCGACTGGCACATGGAGTTTACCGATGGCGAGCTGATCTGGAATGATCGCAGCGAGACCGGTGGGGTGACGAACAATATCTTTGTGCGCCGTCTCGGCGAAGATCCGGCCCCAGTCGAGTCACCAGCCCTGGCGCCTACCGACTTCGCGGGCAGCCTTACTGCCTTTGTCCAGGCCATACAGACAGGAAGCGAGCCAGGTTCCTCAGGAAGAGATAACCTGAAGACCCTGGCCCTCATGTTCGCGGCCATCGCATCCGCCGAGCAACAGGGGCTTCCCATTGAAATTGCCAGCCTGCTTTAAGCTTAGCATAAGAGAAGCGTGTTCCCAGCTGGGAACACGCTTCTCTTATGCTAAGCCTTAGTCCAGCGGAGCCACTTCTCCTCGATTTCGTGCTCCAGGTCTATGCCGTAGTGCCTGGCGAGCAGAAGCGTCTGGCAGAAGACGTCGGCGAGCTCTTTGCGGAAGTCGGCCTGGATTTCCTCGGGCGACTTGCCTTTGGTGCGGGCCTGGCCCGAGAGCATGAGATAGGCTTGCGTGAGCTCGCCAACCTCTTCTTGTAGCTTCAGGACAAACCACGTGGCGTCACGCTCGATATCGAAACGCTCGGCATAGGTCTGCGATACGCCCTCTACAGCTGAGGAGAGCTGTTCTAAGTCCATATCGTGCTCCTGTCCGACGCGTGCTTCAGCAGCGTCGGGACTCTAAATGCTTTTAGTGCGGCTTTATCATATCATAGTTACTGTCATTTGTCAGAGTAGAGCCGCATCTTCTCGGTAAAATCAGCGAAATCAGAGTACACTTCGGCTTGCAAACCAACGTTGCGGGCTGTGGCTACATTCGCAGGACTGTCATCCCAAAAAAGGACCTCTTGGGCGTGCGTTACGTCTAGCTTCTTGAGAATGTGAGCATAGAACTCTGGCTGGGTCTTTTTATAGCCGATAAAAGCCGATGAGAATATGCCATCAAATAGCTTCTCGAAGCCCATCTCTTGCAGGATATAGGCGGTGCGATACTGCTCTTGCATCGTTGCCACGTAACAGGCTGTGCCCTGACCCCTGAGTGTCTGGATATAGGCCAGGAGTGGCTCATTGATGTTATGCTCGGCGCGAAACCAGTAAGCTATGAGATCATCAACTGTCCCTCTCCAGCCCCATTGTTGTATGTATGGCGTAAGCTCTTCTTTCAGGTCGGCCTTGCCAATAATGCATGCGCCAAATTTGTTGGTGAAGAACTCCTGAGTCATAGCTTTGGTGATGCCATAATCTCGCTCCAGATGCTTGCCCCAGTGCTCACCAATGGCGAGCACACCATCAACGTCGAAAAGTAGAATTTTTGGTTTGTTACGCATATATTTCTCTTCTCTACACATAAAATTTGTGTATGCTATACGCTGATTTGTGTTTCCAGGCGAGCTTTATAATGCGCAGCCAGTGGGAGTAAGGGAAAGCTTTGTTCTTCGAGCTGCGTCATGAGCTTTCTGGTCTCGTTCCAGGCCAGGTTATACTCGTCAAGTGAGATGATGCCTTGCGCATAGGCCTCATTCAATTCATCCTCATCGAGCAGTTCAACTTCTCCACCGGGGAGAAAGACCAGGTCAAGGTACAGGTCGTCATAGCACAACATGTCCTGTTCGTCTATATATGTACGTTTGCTTATATCGATATACCAATGATGAACTCTGTCTTGCTCATCGAATGTGATTGTGGCGACATGGTTTGATCCCTGGGGAAAGAGTTGTAGCGATGAGTAGCCGTTATTGACCACGCAGACCCGCTCTCCTGCTATCGGCATCCACAATGGAGCATCGACCTCGTCAAAATAGAATAGGCTTGCATACCCTTGAAATACCTCATCATTAATTTCTCGCTGCAAGAACCTGCTCTTGATTACATGGTGCCAATCGCTCATATCCGCGCGCTTCTGCTTCATTAAATCTTCATGCCTCTATCTTTTTAAACACAGCATATCATATTTTGAGGGCATATTTTACTATTGGAGGAATTCAGCGTCCTCAACAATAAGAAGAAGATAAAGTTTGTTGAGAAGGAGCCGCATCGATATATGGAAACTGTGCAGTGTCCCCACATCGCATATATGAGTACATTGATGCTCTTTAAAAATAACCTGACAATGTCTGCGGGCTGCGCTGCTAAAGCAGCGCGGTTGGAGCGCACATTTTTAGCTGGAAATGAAATCAACCAAGAGGTGCATGGAGAAACCAGTTGGGCTGTTGCGCGTCTTTGAGATTGGCGTAGATGCTCATGTGGTAGCGTGGGCGTTCGCCAGTGAGTGGGAAGAGATAGAACGCGCCATACCATTCTTCGTTGTCTTTATCGTGAAATTGCCATGTGCTCCATGCTGTGTGTTCTGTATTTTCGCTCCCAAGAGGCGTCCAACCGGCATCTTTGAGTTGCTCGGTGTAGTGAGTATCCAGTTCGTTAATAGGACGAACCTCTTGAAACTCAAGTGTGGCACTGGTGTGAACATGATCATCGCTTCCACCACCGCCTCCGCCTTGCTGTATAGCTCCCTCGGGCGGGAAGAGCGATTGAAACGCTTCCCTGAACACTTTGTCGTGATGGCAAAAGTGTTGTTTCGTAACATCAGCAAGTAATGTTTCTTCTGTTGGTTGGTGCAATGTGGCCCTGACCAACAGTCACACTTGCAGCTCCAGAAGGAAATCACCCCGCGAATGTGACGCCCGATCCTCATTTACACTGGGTAACCTCTGCCAGAAGGCGCGTGGTATATCCCGGCCCACATCCCAAATCAATGGCGACCTCTGGCGCTGTGCCAACAACGGCTTGCAGGAAGGGACGGCTTGAGGAGGCAAACATGTTGGCAAAGATGTGTAATCTGTGTGCCGCTCTCTCTGTATCTTTAAAAAGATAGGACATGAAGTTCCTCTCGTTGTTTTTAGCTCTTGTTTCTCATGCAGAGGGACGAGTGTGACTTGCTACCTGCCAGATATTTCTCCTCGAAAAGCTGGAGATGTGCGGAGAGAATGTTTCCCTCGATTATACCATGTTTCCCTGCTTGGCAGAAACAAAGGCTTGCCTATGACGTTACGTCATGGGTTAGACTCTTCCCAGAACATTCTCATGTCGCGAAAGCTGGAAAGGAATACCAGATGAAATTGCATATCATAGATGTCGAATCTATCTATCAGCGTTTACTCAACAGTGCCAGCGCGCAGGAACGCGAGGTCCTATATCGACAGGAACTGCTAGCTCCCTTTGAAGGCATGATGCGTATTTATGGCGGAGGTGACGATCTTTTGGCCTGGGCGAAAATGTGGACTCTGTATACACCAGAAGATTTCGACGGCGAGCAGCGTCCCCTCATTGAGGAAATGGTCAGTCGCATGACCGATGATAGGGCCTGGCAGAGGTACACGGCCGCACTTGAACGGGGGGTGGCTGCATTCGCTCCCTACGCTGACCGCATTGGATTGGACACCATCAACTGCGCTGTGGTTCTCACCAGGCACAATAGCAATATGCCCGGTCGAGGCTATGCGGGATTTGGTGGCCTCCCTGGCTATCTTATGGTCTCGCTCAGCCTCATCAACGACTATACGCTGCCCCGCGTAGGGCCAGCATCTGTTCATGAGCTCAACCACAACGTCCGTTTCAAGATCGTTCCCTTCTCGCCCATGAGCGTCACGGTCGCCGATTACATCATCGCTGAAGGGTTGGCGGAAGCGTTCGCGGCCGAGCTCTTTGGAGAGGAACTGGTTGGCTACTTTGTCACAGATTTCAATGAGGAGGAGCTGTCCACGGCCCGGGGCGTCATCGGCGGTGCGCTTGACGTGAGCGGCTTTAATGCTGTGCAAAGCTATATTTTTGGCGATACTATTGCCGCGACTCGGGGGCTGCCCAAAGCTGGCGTTCCTGATTTTGCCGGATATGCCATCGGCTATCGTGTTGTCCGGCAATATCTCCAGCGCACAGGTCGATCCGTCGCCGAAGCCACCTTCCTCTCCTCTCAGGAGATTATCGCGGAGTCTGGTTTTTTCGAGTAGAAAGTGGGAAGGACACAGAGGGAAAGGAAAGCTCATCAACAGCATTGCCAGGCGTACACATGGCAATGCTGTTGTAAAATGTGGAAAAGACAGGAGTTTTAACTTGGGGGAGTGTCAGGTCATGCCTACTATTTTCGAATGAATGGAGAAAACGTGTGGATAGCAAACACTATACGACCAGTCAATTTGCGCAGAAGGCCGCAGTAACAGCACGGACCTTACGTTTTTATGACAAAGTGGGCCTGCTCTCCCCCTCTGAGTATACCGAGGCAGGGCACCGGCTGTACTCGGATAAGGATCTGTGGAGTTTGCAGCAGATCCTGGCATTGAAATTTCTGGGTTTCTCTCTAGAAGAGATTAAAGTGTGTCTGCAAAAGAAACCGGAGCGTTTGCAAGAGGCACTTGTGATGCAGAAGGCGATGATACAGGAGAAGCGCAGCCAACTGGATGTGGTCCTTCGGGCCATCGAGAAAGCTGAAGTATTGTTAAAAAGTGACCAGGGAGATTTGGAATCGATCATTATCAATGTGATCCAGGTGATGCATGTGGAACAGAATAAAGCGTGGGTGAAGAAGTATCTCACTGAGGAACAACAACAGAAGTTGGCTGACATCTCTCAGAAATCGTACAGTCCTGAAGCAGCACAGAAGCTGGCGGTATGGGAGGAGAACTGGACCGAGGCGGATCAGCAACGTGCAAGCCAGCAATGGGAGGCAGTGGTCGCGGAACTGAGGAGGCTGGTTGCGGAAGGGAAAGATCCAACCGGTGTGGAAGGCCAGGCCCTGGCGACGCAGCATAGTGAGCTGATCAGGCAATTGACCCGAGGCGATGCGGATGTAGCGGCTGGTGTGAAACAATGGTGGAAGAACTATGAGGAACTTCCCCTGGAGGAGAAGCCGTTACCAATGTATCACTACAGTGAGGAGGAAAAAGCGTTTCTGTATAAAGCACTGGCGCACTACAAGCTCAGCACTGGGATGGAATGTTCGCGGAGCTAAGGAGGCTGGTTGCGGAGGGGAAAGACCCAACCAGTGGAGCATGTACACGCTACTATCTGGCTTGCTACTTTGCAACAGGTATCCCTCTGCTGCCTCAACCCTCCTCATTTTGTAATTTACACATATTGTGGCAAAATTCCGCGCGATATGCTTCAGAGAGGCGGCGGCACGATATACTTCACAAAGAGGATTCAAGTCGAGAGAAGGTATCTCTCATCAGTTGAGCTGGCTTGGGAAGCCTGATGGCAACTAAATGGGCTCTTTCCTCATCCCTTGAAAAAGGGTGTATTGGGAAAGATCCACTCATCACTCATCGATCCTTCTGATGAAGAAACGAATTGCCAACATATGCTTCAGAAAGCCAATCTCGCTCGTTCACAGAGTGCCGAGGTCTGGGTGGTCATTCTTCCCCATCCATACTAGCTTCACCAGTTGTCTTAAGCTTGGCCGCTGCCCGTACATCAAGACCCCGAGGCGGTAAAGGCGCGCGGCAAACCAGGTGCAGGCGAGAATAGCCACTAGCATCAGCGCGATCGTCAAGACGATCTCCCACCAGACGACTGTGCCACGAGCCAGGCGTACCAGCATCAACATTGGCGTCCAGAAAGGAATATACGACAGCACCTTCGTCCAGCCCGCGTCGGGAGAAAAGACCGCGAGATAGACCAGAAACCATCCACTCATGACTAGCAGACTCGGAAGCATGGTTGCGTTTTGCACCTCATCCTGTCGTGTGACCAGCGAGCCCAATCCAGCATACAGGGTGGCATACAGGAAGAACGCCAGGAGAATATAGACCAGGAGCAGGAAGTAGAATGGGATGGATACGCTGGTGAGGTACTGGATGAAGCCTCCTGCGTTTGTCCCAAATAGCGCGGTTTGCAGAGGGTTTTGCAGCAGGAGCGCACCAATGCCGACTATCACCAGGCAACTCATCTGCGTCAAGCACGCCGCCCCGATGCCCACGATCTTGCCAGCCAGCAGCTGGAATGGGGTCGCGGCATTCACCAGAATTTCCATAATGCGGCTGCTTTTCTCTTCCGCGACCCCCACCGCCACGATATTGGCATAGATCGAGACAGAGACAACGATCAGGATCGCGCTGGCAAAGGCGAGGACATATCCTGCGATGACCTCGATGGCGCACTTGATAATCTGCGTCCGCCGAGCCGTTTCGGTGAATGTAGGGCGGTGCTGACCGCTCGGTTTTTCCTTTGTCCGCATGGCCAAAGTGTAGCATAGTTGGCTAAGAGGTGCCAACTCATACGCACGGTAGACGGAAGCGGCTGGTGGGTGGCGCGGCGGGTCAAACTGTTCAACGATGAAGGCGTCCATGAGTTCGCGCGGTGCGGAAAGGACTTTCAGCTCACGGTTCCCTTGCGAATTGGATTGTAGATGTCTCTCAGTAGCCGCGTACACCAGTAGCGGGCCTTCCCTGAGAGAGCATATAATACAAGCAGAGATTAAGCTCTTCAGAATGTAGAAGGATCGGTGATGCAGCTGGTAACGAAGTTTCAAGAGCGTTTGAGGGCGAGCGCGGACGAGTTCCTCTGGGCCGTGAGCCTGGTGCCGCAGGAGCGGCTCTTCCTGGCTCCGCGTGAGAATAAATGGCCGGTGGCGCGTTTACTCTTCCACCTGGGCTTGTATGAAAAGACGATAGCTCTCCCGACAATGCGCCAGTGGTCTGGCGGGGCAAAACCAATTGTAGGCACGCAGGAGGAGGACGAGGCGCGAGAGAATCAGGCCTGGAACGAGGGCCAGGATCACGAGATCGCCGCCTTAAGCGAGGAGTTTCAGGCAGGGCGCGCCGAACAGATTGCCCTACTGGCTGAATTGACAGATGAACGCTTGCAGGAGCGTTTGCCGGTGTTGTGGGGCGAGCGCTCCCTACAATGGGCATTGACCAAGACCTATCAGCATACGCTTGAGCATACCGACGAGGTGCTACGTGCCTACCTCTGGTGGAAATAGGGCCTGGAGAGAAGTGAGTATGCATAACGTACGAGAGAAGCAGCCGTCGGAGCAAATGGCCCTGGCAGGGGATCGCTGGACGCGGCTGGCGCAGATTGTCTCCTCTGTGACAAACCCGTTGTATATCGCCTTGCCAACCTTTCTGCTGGTGGCGTTGGCGACCGCTCCCAGTGTAGAGCGTGCTCTGCTCTGGTGGCTTGTGACCTCGCTGGGGATTACACTGGCGCCGCTGCTCTTTATCTGGCGTGGAGTGCGACTGGGACACTACAGCGATCACCATGTGAGCGTGCGCGAGCAGCGCTTTGTGCCTCTCCTGTTTGGCGTTCTCTGTATGGGAACTGTCTTTGTGTTGCTCCTTGTGCTTGGGGCCTCGCGTGCGCTGTTGGCGACTGTGACAGGGGGGCTCGTTGCCGGAGCTATAGCGACCATCATCACGCGCCGCTGGAAGATCAGTCTGCACCTGGTGGGGATGGCGGGCGCCGTGACGACCTTTGGCCTGGTGCTGGGACCACTCTATTTCTGCCTGGCTCCGTTGGTCGTACTTGTGGCCTGGGCGCGCTGGAAGGTCCATGCGCATACTATCGCTCAGGCCTGCGCCGGTACGGTCCTGGCCGTGGCGGTGGCCCTTATTATCTTCTGGCTCTTTGGAGTGTATAAATAAAACACAGGTACCGGGCAGCGTGCGCTGCCCGGTACCTGTGTTTTATTTGAGGGAGAAAAGCGGGGACACCCCACACCCCGGCAGGGGGCAAAGGCTCCCTGCACTCCCATTAGAAAATTGATTGGATGGCACTGGTGAGCAGGTAGAGGTTGAGGGCGATGATCAGTCCAGCGACTATGCAGGCGACTGCGGTCGTAATGTGATGGTTGACCAGGTCTTTCATGAGCTTGCGCTGGCTGGTGAAGATGACCAGGGGCACCAGGGCGAAGGGGATACCGAAGCTCAGGACCACCTGGCTGATGACCAGCGTGCGCGTGGGATTGAGGCCGATAGCGATCACAATGAGCGCAGGTAACATCGTAACCAGGCGGCGAATCCAGATGTGGATGCTGCGTTTTAAGAAGCCCTGCATGACGACCTGTCCCGCCATGGTCCCCACCACCGACGAGGAGAGGCCCGAGGCCAGTAGCGAGATGCCAAAGATCTTGCTGGAGGCGTTCCCCAGCAGCGGTCTGAGCGTGCGGTAAGCCTCCTCGATGGAGGCAACGTTGGTCAGGCCATTGGTATGAAAGGTCGAGGCTGCCATGATTAACATCGCCATGTTGACCAGGCCAGCGATACCCATGGCGATGATGACGTCGATGATCTCGAAGCGGTAGATGCGCTTCTGGTGCGCGGGATCGTCGGCTATGATGCGTTTCTGCGTCAAAGATGAGTGCAGGAAAATGACATGTGGCATCACGGTCGCACCCAGAATGCCGACTGCGAGCAGCAGGCTCTCTGTACCATCCAGGCGGGGAGTTACAACGCTCAGGCCGATCTGGCCCCAATCGGGACGACTGATGATGCTTTCGAGCAGATAGCAAAGGGCGATAATAGTGATGAGAACAGTAATCACGGCCTCTAATGGGCGGAAGCCTCGCCTCTGCAAGCCGAGTAGCAGAATGGTACAGACGGCGGTAAGCAGGCCTGAGATGAGCAAGGGAATATGAAAGAGCAGCGTGAAGCCCAGGGCCGCGCCAAGAAACTCTGCCATATCTGTGGCAATGGCGACAACCTCGCTCACAACCCACATGCCCCATACCACGGGACGAGGAAAGTGTTCGCGGCACATCTCGGCCAGGTTATGCCCGGTCGCGATCCCTAATTTTGCCGAGAGCGCCTGAATGAGCATCGCCATCAGGTTACTGGCGATGATGACCCACACAAGCAAATAGCCAAATTCCGCTCCACCCTGAATATTCGTGGCGAAATTTCCAGGATCGACATAGGCAACGCTGGCGATAAAAGCGGGGCCAAGAAAAGGGAGGAGATCACCTAACGCGGGCTTTCCTTTACCCTTGAGCACCTTCTGCGCGGCTATTACAGTGGCATCATCTGAGGCCGTGGATGGTGGCGGGAGGCAGCGCGAGAAGAAGTTCCCTCCCAACTTATGTAGTGGCTTAGAAGACATCTACGAACTCCATTTCCCGATTTTTAAGAAGAGCAGAACGACGCAGTTTTTAAGACAATAAAAAAATTTTTTAATACTCTAAAAAATAGAATACCTGGAGATAAAAGTTTTGTCAAGGGATGCTTGATTGTAGCACGTCGAAAAACGGGGAAATGTAGAGCGGCAGCACTCCATTCACTGGTCAGTTGTTGCCCATTGGGGAAGGAGATGAAACATAAAAGGAGGGACGCAAGAAAGTAAAGAGCCATGGTACCTTCTCATAGCGGGAAGATACCATAGCTCTTGGGTAGGTGACGATGGAGCGAGGCTAGAACTTAATCGCGCCCGCAGAGATGTTGGCTATGAACTGACGTGTGCCTAGGAAGAAGATGATAATGAGTGGGATAGTCGCCAGTAGGGTGCCAGTCATGACCATGCTGTAGTCGGTGTTATAGACACCATTCAGATTGGCAACTGCAACCTGTAGGGTGAACATCTTGGGGTCATTGAGTACGATCAATGGCCACAGGTAGTCATTCCAGGAGCCGATAAAGGTAAAGATGCCCAGGAAACCCAGAGCGGGACGCAAGGTAGGCAGGGCCACATTCCAGTAGATGCGGAAGTGTCCCGCTCCATCAATCCGTGCGGCATCGATCAGTTCGTTTGGAATCGCGCCAATAGAATACTGGCGCAACCAGAAGATACCGAAGGCCGTCACCATGGTTGGAACGATAAGTGGTAGGAAGGTCCCAATCCAGTGCAGATCCGACATGATGACGAACGAGGCCACCAGAGAACCTGCGGAGGGCAGAATCATCGTACCGATCAGGATCACGAAGAGCGTATTTTTCCCTGGGAACTCAAACTTGGCGAAGGTGAAGCCTGCCAGGGAGCAGAAGAAGAGCACTAGCAGCGTGACGCTGCCCGCGACCAGGACGGTGTTGAGGAAACTGCGATAGAAGTCAATGCTCTGCAATACGTGAGCGATGTTTGTCAGTAGTTGACTGCCAAAGATCAACTTGGGTGGAACGCGGTAGATATCGCTCGTCGTATTGGTCGCCATGACAATCATCCAATAGAAGGGGAAGATCGAAATAATCAGCCCCAGCAACAGAGCGATCTCGACAATAACGCGCAACCAGCGTGACTCATGTTGTATCATTGCTTTTTCTCCTTCTTGCCGTAGCCTTAGCGCTCTGTACTCTGTACAATTTTCCAGTTAACGACGGTGAAGATGACCAGGATGAAGAACATGATCCAGCCGACCGCCGCGCCGAAGCCATAGTGGAAGGAGGCGAAGGCTTGCCAATACTGGTAGAGTGACATTGTTAAGCCGGAATTGCCGACGCCGCCATTATTGCCAAAGAGGATCTGAGGCTCGGTGAAGAGCGTCATACCACCGAGGGTGGAGGAAATGACGGTGAAGAGAATCACTGGCCTGAGCAGCGGGAGCGTGATGTGGTAGAACGTTCTCCAGGTATTGGCGCCATCGATACGCGCCGCCTCGTAGAAATCACTGGGAATGCTCTGTAAGCCAGCCATGTAGATCAGGGCATTATAGCCGGTCCAGCGCCAGATGGTGATCAGAGCGACAGCCCAACGCATCGGCCAGGCATCGGTAAGCCAGCCAATGGTGTTCAGGTGCATGGAGCCGAGCATCTGATTGATAAGCCCATATTGATCGCCAAAGAAAGAGCCAAAGATCAAGGCAATAGCCACAGTCGAGGTGATGTTTGGCAGGAGGTAGGCCACCTGGTAGGCAAATTTGGAGCGCTTGCGCATATTTAAGAGAAAGGCCAGTAGTAGCGCCAGCGCTAGCATAGGAATGGTGGAGATGATCCAGATCTCAAAGGTATTGAGAATAGCCTGGCCAAAGATAGGATCGGTCAAGGCGAACACAAAATTGTTCAAGCCAATGAAGTTCATCTGCCCGATGCCATCCCAGCGCTGAAAGGCCAGGTAGAGCGAGAAAATGACTGGCGCTATGCCGAAGCAGAGATAGATAATAAAGAAGGGTGCAATCGAGAGATACATGGGCAGGTACTTGCGCAGATTGCTCTTCCGCGCGACGGTTTGTTGCTTCTCAACCTTCTCGGCAATACTCACAGGTGTTGCACTCATCGAATATTTCCTCCTTGAAGTATCGAAACACTAGCGTAAGAGACCACGTTGTGTTGCCGCCTGTGCATCATTCCAGGCCTGGTCAGGGTTTTTTCCCTGGTACTCTACCAGGCTGAGCTGGTCGGTAATGGCGGTTCCGGCGATACCGTCATATGGCCCCGAGTAGAATGAAGGAACATTTTTTACCGCGACGCCAAAGACATCTTGCGTATCCTCGCCACCGTAGAAGTCCTCTTTCTGGTGCAGAGCGGGATCATTGAGGGAATCTAACGCTGAGGGATAGAGCTGGAGATCTTTATACCCAGCAACCTGATTCGTGGGCGACTGGAGCCATTTGATGACTTCGAAGGCCTCTTTAGGATGCTGGCAGTATTTCGTAATTGCCAGGAAGGAGCCGCCAGAGTTGCCATCACCGCCTGGAGCGCGAGCGATACGCCATTTCCCCTTGGTATCGGGAGCTGCGTCCTGCAAGACCTGTTTCATCCAGACCGCGCCTACAAATGATGCAATGTAGCCGTTGCTGACGCCCTGGTTCCATGAGGTCCCCCACATGGGAACTTTGCCATCCACACCCGCTTTGTAGGTCTTGATCGCCTCGTCCCACATGGCCTTGATGTGAGACTGGTCGCCCAGATAGGTGCCGTTCTTATCAAAATATTGTTTGGCGCTTTGTCCAAGCATCTGGCCATACACGGTGCCGATGTTATCGAACATAAAGGATTTGTTGTCGGTTGCCTGCTTCAATTTGGCGCCAGCGTTGATGTAGTCGTCCCAGGTCTTGAGCTGTGCTGAGACTTGCTCGGGATCGGTTGGCAACCCGGCTTTCTCAAAGAGATCTGTGCGATAGAAGAGGGCGGTGGGACCAGTGTCCATAGGAAAGCCAATCATCTTGCCATCAGGGGCAATACCCAGGTTCCACTTCCAGGCTAGGTACTGTGATTGCACATCGTTGGCGCCCAGGGACTTCAGATCAAAAAACTGATCCTCGTCGGGAAAATAGGTAGAGATGTTCGAGTTGATACCCATGATGTCGGGCACACCACTATGGGCCGCCATCGAGGTACGCACCTTATTGTCATAATCCGTAATCTTCTGTGCATCCAGGACAATATTGGGGAATTGTTTATTCACCTGCGCAATCAGGTTATCGCTAATAGAGCGGTTCCAGTACCAGAGGGTCAGGTGAATCTTGCCGTCATCACTGCCCGCGCAGGCGGCCAGGCCCATAGCGGTACTAAGGAGGGCAAGGAGACAAAAGAACGTGTTGAGCCATACTTTGCGCCGGCGCAAAGCTGGACCAGAGGCATGGATCATAATGAACCCCACTTTCCTGAGAATGTCCCCAACGTCAGGGGATAGGCGACATTGCGATCTATTCACATCATGGTTTCGCGTAACAAAACCTATGAAGGGAATGCCTAAGGAAGTAGTGCCACAGAATGGCGTATGATAAGTTCTGGTTTTAGGACATGTGTTGAGACTATGGGTTGGTGCTCAATTGCTTGTTGTAAAGTGTGCAGAGCATGGTGTATTAATTTATATTTATCGATTCTAACGGTGGTCAATGGAGGACTGGTATACCTGGCCAGATTGATGTCGTCGATGCCGACAATTGAGAGTTCTTCTGGAACACGTATGCCTAAATCCCAGGCAGCCGACAAGACCCCAATGGCCATGAGATCATTGGTTGTGAAAATAGCAGTAGGCCGCTCAGGGCGCTTAAGGAGTTCATAGGCCGCAGCCTTTCCCTGCTCCAGTCTAGATGCTCCCCCTGCTATGAGCTTTGGATCAATAGAGTAGCCATGTTCTATGTAAACACTTTTAAAGCCGTTGATACGTATGGCATGAGGGTCGTAATTATTATTGTCTGAATGTGTAACTATACCAACCTGCCTATGTCCGGCCGTAAAGAGATGTTCCGCTGCGAGCCTGCCTGCTTCAAAGAAGTCAAATAGGAAAGTTGCATAGTTGGGGAGATCCTCACCTTCCCAGAGGCAGTAAATTACCGGGAGGGAGGGAGGTATAAGCTCCTGCACAAGTTGTGGTGAGAGCGTGCAGGTGATAATAATGCCATCAACTTTCCGGGCGACCAGATCTTTCAGCGTAAGCTTTGTCATCTCGTCATCGTCGGTCAGAGTGGTGACAAAGATACGTAGACCAGCGGCATAGGCCAGCGTTTCCGCCGTGTACACAATTTCCGCGAAGAAGGGGTTATCAACGGGATAGACGACCAGGCCAATAATGCTGGTGCGGCCCTTGATCAGGCTGCGCGCGACCAGGTTGGGGCTATAGCCCAATTCCTGAGCGTACTGAAGCACTCGTGCGCGTGTCTTCTCGCTTACTGAGCCTTTGCCCGAGAGGACATTTGAAACCGTTGTCGCCGTGACTCCTGCGGCTCTGGCGATGTCGTAAATAGTAGCCATAACGCTCCTTCATCCTTGGAGAAGCCTTGTAGTTAATCGATAAACTAGATTGTATTACAATTAATTAACATATATTGCTGTTAATGTCAAGGAATCGCATGCTAATAATGAAATTAGACTGATCGAAAGGGGGCTTGCAAAGCTGGCTTTCGTATCTGCCTGTATTCTCTATCATAAACTCATCCCTTTTTCACGTGACAAAACCATGCTTTTTGCGATAGTAATTATAGAAGTGCTTTCTCTTACATTGATGCGATTTGAGATATATTGACGCGCAGCTATGCTAATTGATGCATTCTAAAAACTGGTTGAACCCAAAAAGTCTTTGTCTTGTCGTACGGACATGATAAAGACATGTTTTGAATTTAGATAGCTAAAGTGAGATTACTGCTATACTCCTGCGACTGCGAACCTGGCATATAAAAAGGGTGAGGTACTAAAATGCAGACATCATGTGGCAATAATAACAGTATGAAAATAAAGAAGAAGGCAACGTTTTATACCTGGTGGTTGCTGGCCTCTCTTTTCGCTACGCTTTTTACGTTGCTGCCAGCCTATAGTAGTATTCCTCTCTTTTATAAGTTACTTAGAGATTTGCCAGCAGGTGACGCAATTGCTAATCTGTCTCATTGTCCGGAGACTATTCCTGCTGCGCTGGGCTTTACTCTCTACTGGCTGATCGCTTCATGCTCAACCTTCATCATGCTCTGGATCTGGATGTGTATTGTTGAGCGGCGAGGTCTCTGGCCTTTTAGATTGCCGAGATGGCAGGCCTTGCGTACTTACTTACAAGGTCTGCTCCTTGGTGTCGTATTGATGAGTGTGATTGTCTGCATCTTGCTTTCTTCCGGTACCGCGACACTACAACTGGCGGGTTCAGCAGAGGGAGGTGGCGTGGTCGCCCTTCTCTTTACCTTGTTTGGCTGGATGGTTCAAGGACCAAAAGAGGAGATCGTTTACCGAGGCTGGCTGCTCTCCAGATTGACCAGGCGTTATGGTCACTGGTTCAGTATTATGATATCCTCTCTGGTATTTGCGCTTGCGCACATCCTTAATCCTCACGTTAATCTATTGGCCCTGTTCAATCTCACATTATTCGGCGTGCTCTGTGCTCTCTGTGTCCTTGCCGATGGCACTATCTGGCGCGTGGCTGGTCTACATACCGCGTGGAATTGGATGCAGGGTCATATCTTTGCCCTGCCCGTAAGCGGCGTGCAGTATCACGGTGGAAATTTGTTCCTCTTCCAGAACACTTACGCGACCTTGCTCAATGGCGGCGACTTTGGACCTGAAGGCGGCTTAGTTGTCACGCTCGTCCTTGTACTGGGTATTTCCCTGATCTGCCTCAGACAGCAAACGCTTGCCACCCCAGAATTTCTCGCCAGGCGCGCCACTCAACCTCTCTAAGAGAATTGTCTCTACAGTAGAGGCATACGCCAGTAGCGGTCTTGACGGCTGCTAGCCATTTGCTATACCATGCCTTACGCATATCCGGAGTTCTCGCTCCAGTTCTGTGGAGCGAGGCAAGCGTCAGGCGGTTTTTATGGTTTCCCTCGATTCAGCATCAGACTTTGTGTATTTGTTACAGGCAGGCAGTGATGTAGTGCTGCTTGAGAATACTTTGGGAGGGCAGGGTGATGGGTGGGACTACCTCTTTGTCGACCCGGTGCATACGCTACAGATCCACCAGGTAAGTGACTTTCTGCCGTTGCTTGCGACGATGCAGAAATACGTCCAGGAGGGCTACTACCTCGCCGGTTACTTTGCCTATGAATGTGGCTACTTTCTGGAGAAACTGGGCAAGGTCGCTTATAGGGATGAACACTCGCCCCTGGCGTGGTTTGGGGTCTACCGTCAGCCATATCGAATTGATGCCGCTCTCAGAGAGGCTGCCTGGCAAGCCTATGCCTTAGATCACCAGGACGAGATAGATTGTGAAGTCCAGGATGTGCGTTTTGATCTCGACGAGGAGATGTATTGCCAGAAGGTCGAGCGAGTACGGAAGCATATTCGCGCCGGAGATGTCTATCAGATTAACCTGACGGGGCGCACACATTTTCGCTTTGCGGGTTCGCCCCTGGCCCTGTATACGCGCCTCCGCCGGGTTCAACGTACGCTCTATAGCGCCTATATGCGTATAGGTGAGCGAGCTGTATTGAGCTTCTCGCCGGAGTTGTTTTTCCAGATGGATGGACAGCGTATAACGACTCGCCCTATGAAGGGGACGGCCCCACGAGGCCGCACGCTGTTAGAGGATGAGCAGCAGGTCTCGTGGCTGCGCGGCGATGCCAAGAACCGGGCGGAGAATATCATGATTACTGACCTCTTACGTAACGACCTGGGGCGCGTCTGCGAGATTGGCTCGGTGACGGTTCCACGCCTGCTAGAGGTTGAAAGCTATGAGACCGTACTGCAAATGACCTCGACCGTCACGGGCGAGCTTCGACGTGATGCCAGCCTTGAGCAGATCTTCTCCAGCCTTTTCCCCTGTGGCTCGGTGACGGGCGCACCCAAGCTCAAGGCCATGGAGATTATTGGCCAGTTGGAGCAGACGCCCAGGGGAGTCTACACCGGGTCTATTGGCTATATCGCGCCTCCATCGAGACAAGGTCCAGTCCAGGCTATGTTCAACGTGGCTATTCGCACCATTGAGTTTGAGCATGGACAGGGGATGATGGGCATTGGTAGTGGCATTGTCTATGACTCGCGTGCCGCTGAAGAGGCCGCCGAATGCGCGATCAAGGCTCGCTTCCTGACCACACAAGCGCCAGAGTTTGCTCTTCTGGAATCCATTCTCTGGGACGCTGGCTATCAATGCCTGGAGAAGCATCTCAAGCGGATGCAGGACTCAGCCCTCTATTTTGGTTATCCCTGGGATGAGGAACGTCTCCAGGCGCTTTTACGTCGGCAGGAGCATGAGATGCTGCCGGATTGTACCTATAAAGTGCGCGTGCTGCTAGAGCGTAGCGGCACCTTCACTTGCGAGAGCGTACAGGTTCAGAAGCCGCGAGAGGAGCTAGTGCGAGTGATCATCAGCACCGAAAGGACCAACTCGCAGGACCGCATGTATTTCCATAAAACCACTCAGCGCCCCCTCTATGAGCGGACCTTTCAGTCAGCCCATCGACATGGCTATGCCGATGTACTCTTCCTCAACGAGCATGGTGAAGTGACCGAGGGCGCGATAAGCAACATCTTCATTGAGCGTGATGGCCGCTTGCTTACCCCGCCGGTAGCTTGTGGCTTGCTGCCAGGAATCGCGCGCCAGTGCATCCTGGAGGAGCATCCCAACGCGCAGGAGGCCCTTCTCACCCTGGATGACCTCATGACAGCAGAAAAAGTCTATATCTGCAACGCCATCCGTGGCCTGCGCCAGGTCCAGGTCATTACACCCCTAGCCCATGATCAGTAGCCGCGTACGTCAGTAGCCCGCTACTGACGTACGCGGCTACTTGTTAGCGCGGCGTTTTTAGATAGGTTGCGAGATCTTGGAGCGCTTGAGTGCTCATAGAGGTTGCTAGATACTGGGACTCTGGCATCTCGGCCCAGGTCTGGTGGTAGCCGCTAGGGATGAAGATGGGGTCCCAGCCAAAGCCGCCATTGCCACGAGGCGTGGGCGCGATGGTGCCTTCACAGGCGCTGGTGAAGATGCGCAGGGCATGGCCATCATATAAGCCAATGTGTACTGAGGCCAGAGCCGACCTGTCCTGCGAATCGGCGAGTAGTTTGCATAGCCCTTCTGTGCCTAGCTCTGCGTAGAACCATTTGATGAATGGCCCTGGTAGTTTCCCCAGGGCCAGGAATTGCAACGAGGTATCCTCCACCAGTATAGGCGCTTGAATATGTCTATATGCCTCCCTGGCTTTATGCTCGATGATTTCTGCTGACTCAAGTGATTGAATTTCAAGTAGATCCAAGTCTTTGTGCAGTAGTGGATAGTCAATATAGTGACTGAAGCGTTTCACCTTGCCAGGGTTGCCTGTGACGTATGTTAAGGTGTCAAACATGGGTGTCCTCGCTGTATTGCCGTTCTCTGCTCGCGTTGTCATCATACAGCCACTTCTCACCTTTTTCAAGTTATTGGCCTGCTACTGGCATACATGAGACTTCAGTAGCCGCATATGCCAGTAGCGCTTTAACCCTGGATAAAAGCCAGCAGGTCGTTGTTGAGCTGGTGTTTGTGGGTGATGAAGAGGCCATGCCCTGCATTCAGGTACTCCTTGTAGATATTGCCTGGCACCAATTTGGCGGAGCGTCGTCCGGTCACGTCGATAAGGGCGGAGGCATCCGCCGTTCCATGGATGATCAGTGTTGGCAGCGTAATTTCTTGCATTTCAGCGCGAAAATCTGTGTAAAAGTTGGTGCGCCAGCATTGGAGCAGGGCCATGGGAGAGTTATAGAGACATTGTTCGGTTGTCCACTGGACAAGCTCTGGTGAGACCTTGTTGCCCAGGTGCGTGGCGAAGAAGGCCTGTGCTCTTTGGGTAAAATACTGCACTCTATCTTCGCGAAATTGTCCGGAGATGGACTTAAATACGGCCTCAGGTACACCTTCGGGATTATCGTCTGTTTTGCATAGGAAGGGGAGAATCGCTGAGATAAGCGCGACTCTGGCAATGCGGTCGGACCCGTGGCGAGCCAGGTAATGCACGACCTCGCCACCTCCCATCGAGTGTGCTATCAGCGTGACGTTGCTCAGGTCGAGGTGCGTGATCAACGCGGCCAGGTCATCGGCGAGGGTATCTATGTCGTAGCCATGCCCGGTTCGGTCGGAGCGTCCATGCCCACGACGATCATAAACGATGCAGCGGAGTCCCTGCTCAACCAGGGTAGGGACCTGGTACTCCCACATATCGGCATTCAAGGCCCAGCTGGAGACAAAGACCACGGGTGCTCCCTGGCCCCAATCCTCATAGAAGAGATGCGCACCGTCGTTAGTTGTAAAGAATGACATGGCTATAACCTCCCTAAAAAAAGTGTGCCAAATGTTTGCAGAGTGCTTTTGTGTGATAGGAGAACCAGCCAGATTTGCACTGGTTTGTTGATAGCTGGCTGGTTCATGGTGTCGTAAGTAGTTCAGGTTAGATAGGGTAGCCTTTTGCACCCTGGAGTCCTTTAAGGACCGAGATCTCACCTGTCATGTTGTCGATATGTCCCAAGACCATACGATCCAGGATTGTGCCAACCGTCATGTGTCCCAGGCCGAAGGCTGTCAGGTCGAGGTCGCGGGCCAGGTCCTCATCTGTCAGGGTCGCGAGGTAGGCATCTGTGGCTGCGTGGACAGCCTGGGCGTAAATGCTCATAGCGGGTAGATCGACGTGGACACGGCGCGCCCATTCCGCAGTGCTTAGAGGCTGTACCTCGCTGATGCCAGTCTTCTCCGCCCACTCGCTTGCATAGAGGGGCGCGCCACCTTTGAGCACCATGTTGATGGCCAGGTCTTCGCTCGCGATAGCGTGTACATAGGTGGCAGCGATGGGGTTGGCGGTTCCGGGAGGCGCCCAGTGAGCCTGCTCGGTCGTGATGCCCTCCAGGGTGGCATTCAGGAAGCCATGCGCCTGTTGAATCTGCTCGCGTAGAAGTGTCGTTGCGTTCATAATGTAGTTACCTTTCTTTTTCTCACCTGTTTGAGGTAGGTGTATGTTCATCTCTTGATGTGCAAAGTATAGCTGGAAAGCATGGGGTGTGACTTCACCTGTCATGGTGATTGAGTGGGTGATTAGTATCTAGCGTTGGGTGAGATAGGTAGTTGTGGGTTGGCACACAACGCTTCAATGAGAGGCTTTCAGTTAGAGGAGATGGAGACGCGTGGCGGCGGCGATGGCCTCGGCGCGCCGACTGACATCCAGTTTGCGATAGATGCTGCTAACCTGAGTCTTGATGGTATTGGGAGAGACGATCAGCTTTTGTGCGATCTCGGCGTAGGTTTGCCCGGCGACCAGCAGGCTTAGGACGCGTTGCTCCTGAGGGCTCAGGGGTTCATAGAGTCCTTCTGGAGCCTGTGGCGTGTGTCCCTCGATTTGCAGTCTGGCTGCTTGCTGTGTGTGTTTCTGTTCCTCCTGGACAAAAGCTGTCAACAGGGTGGAGATGTAGGAGACGCAGGCAGGGGATAACTCTTGCCTGGGTGGGTTTTTGAGCAGATTCTGGAGTAGCTGGCGCATAGGTTTACCTGCGTCCAGGTACACACGAATATAGCCCTCAGGCTCCGTCAAGTTCAGGAGGCGTACGACAATCTGTTGGGCCTGTTCCATTTCTCTTAGTCCGTAGAGTGCGTTGGCTTGTAGTGCCAGCAGGTGAATGATATCCCAGGTGCGCTTACATTGCTCCATTCTGCTGAGCAGTGGAATCAGGATGTGCAATGCTTGTACATATCCTTGTTGCGCGAGGTGTACATTGATCAGCGCTATATATTCCTCAACATAAAGGAAGCTCAGAGTCTGGGGATTGAAATCATAGCGAGCTACCCAATCCTCTGCCGCTGTGAAGTTGCCCTGTGCGAGCCAGAGTGCTACCTGCGCGGCTGAGACATCATGTGCATAGATTGTAAAGCCAGTGCTTTGGATCAGGTTTTGGGCCTGTTCCAGCGCTTCTTCCGCATCCGCAATCTTCCCGAGAGCCAGGGCGATTTTTACATAAGTCGCATGGCCCCAGATGAGCAGGTTTACATCTTGCCAGCGCGCGGCATGTTGCAAGGCTACCTGTAAGCTAGCCTCTGCCTGCTCCAACTTATTCCTGGCATAGTAGAGGAAGGAGAGATCAAAAGCGGGATAGGCCGTGACCGAGACATTCTGTCCTAGCTGAGCGAGGAGATCCTGAGCCTGTAGGCATTCCTGGTGGAGTGAGTGAAGCTGACCTGCATAGAGAAAGGCGGCCGCGATCCAGCATGTGACAACGATCGCTATGGCGTGGTCCTGTTCCTGAAGAGCCTGCTGCTTCAAAGCGAGCAGTTCTGGCAGCAAGAGGACTGAGTCACCTACGACTTGAGAGCTAACAAAGAGTCCGTGGAGCGCGAGCCATTTCCAGGCAACGGATTCGCTTACGGTGAGAGGTTGTATGCGTTGGGCGATCAGGCGAAGCTGTTGCATATTGCCCTTGCGGAAAGCCTCGCTCATCAGGATAAATTCACGCAAGAGACAGATGCGGTTCTCAATTTTTTCCACCTCTGTTGAGGCGAGGGAGGTGGTTCTTTCGCTGGACAATATCTGCTCTACACGCGCGATAATCTGTTCACTCTGGCTCAGAGCCTGCACACGCTGCTGCTCCGGCATATATTGCGTACTGGAAAGCAAGTTCAGGGCCGAGGTGAGGGCAAATTCCAGGTGTCCGAGCAGGATATTCTCAGGCAGTTGCAGTAGCCAGGTCGCGATCATTCTGGCTTCGCCTTGCGTCCATAGCTGTCTTGCGCCTTGCTCCAACGTTGCGGCCGCGAATGGATAGTCTTGAGCAGCCAGTGCATGGGACATCGCCTCATGGATAGAACCCTGGGCCGCGTGCCAGCGGGCGGCGCGCTGGTGTAGCGTGTTTACCTGTTCTGGTTGGGTGGCTTGCAGGCGTGCTAGGAGCACTTCACGAAAGAGAGTATGCAAGCGATACCACTGCCGTTGCTCGTCCAGCGGAACGATAAAGAGGTTGTGGTGTTCCAGCATCTCCAATAGTTCCTGACTGGCAGGCTCTCCCGTCAGTTCCTGGCAGAGGGCGGCATTCATGCGCGAGAGTACCGCGACCTGGAGCAGAAACTGCTGTACAGATGGCGCTTGATGTTGAAGAATCTCCTCCTGTACATAGTCGAAGATGAAGCGATGTTCGCCCGTAAAGTGCTCGATAAAGGTAGAAGGCATTTTGTGTGAGCGCAGTGAGAGCGCTGCCAGTTGTAGGCCCGCGATCCAGCCTTCTGTGCGCTTCTCCAACACTTGTACTTCTGTCTCAGAAAGCGAGAGCGTCATACCCTCATTGAGAAAGGCCTGGGCCTCTACTGGCGTAAAGCGTACCTCTGGCTCGCGAATCTCGCTCATCTGGCCTCGCATGCGCCAGCGTGCCAGAGGGAATGGCGGATCAACGCGACTGGCGATAACCAGGTGCATATTCGCGGGGAGGTGATCGAGCAAGAAGAGCATGGCCTCATGAATGGCCTGGTCTTCAATTACATGATAGTCATCCAGAATAAGGATAATCTCGCTGGAGGACTTGAGAATTTCATTGATAAAGGTGATGAGTATAGTTGAAAGCGGGGGTGGCTGAGGCGTATAGAGCATAGCCAGGGCGATATCACTTATCTCTGGCAGGCAGATGCGCAGGGTAGTAATGACCGAGGCCCAGAAGCGTGTTGGATCATTATCGGACTCATCCAGCGAGAGCCATCCTACGATATGCGGCGAGCGTGATGCCCACGTGCTCAGCAGCGTCGTTTTCCCGCTTCCAGCCGAGGAGGAGAGCAAAAGCAAGCGATGAGTAAGCACTTCATCCATCTCTTGCAGCAAGCGCTCGCGCCTCACTAACATAGAGGGAAGTTGAGGATGAGTATGCTTGGTTGCGATGAGTGGTATGTGGCTCTGATGCACAAGGTTTAGCGAGTCAGAACTCGCCTGTGTAATCTGTTGACCCGTTTGGAGCACGGAACGGTGCTCGTTCGCGAAGACTTGCGCTACTTGCTCTAAACGTTCTAGCGTGACGCCGCTTGTTTGTCCAAGATAGCGCTTGCGTGTCTGTCCTTGAAGTGTGCTATAGGCATACCAGTAGCCATTTCCCCGAGCTCGTGCCTCTTTCACCACGCTCATATGCCCAAGCCGTCCCTGAAAGGCGAAGGAGGTCTGGTCAACTAGCCAGTCTTGCCATGGCTGGTTGTTTTCAGAACCAAAATATTGCTGTAGTTCGCCTTGCGTGCGAAGTTCATAGCGCTTCTGCTCTTCTGACCAGGTAATTGCATGGAGAGATGACTTCGGCATAAATCCCTAACTGTTTTAGCTCCACGTGGAGCGCCTCAGAGGACGATAACATCCATTATTAATTCTCAATTACTCAATCTTGAAAAGTGTAACATAAGCCAGGATGAGTATGCAAACAGTAGAGTGACCGGAATGTCAATAAAAATAAGAATAGTATTTAGGAGCATGTCATTTTATAATTGAAGTAAAGGATGCTGTGGCCAGCAAAAGAAGAGGAGCAAGTAATGGCTGAGGTGATGACGTTACCAAAAGCGTCGAAGCATGCCCATGCCTGGATGATGACGCATTTCCTGGCTCTTCTGGCCTGGATACCCACATTGATACATGCCTGGAGTATGCCTCCAGGCCATCAATATGGTCCGATGGGTTTAAGCCTCCCTGCCTTCCTGCTGTACTGGATCATCATGATGATCGCGATGATGTTGCCCTCCTTCTCGCCTGCATTTTCCTGGTATCTTGAGTCGCTGCATATGGAGCGCGAGGTGACGTTTCGCCCAGTTATACGTGCCTCTAGTTTTCTGTTGGGGTACATATTTGCCTGGTTCCTCACCGGCATCCCCATCTACGGACTCTCGCTTGCCAGTGAATATCTTGCAACACGCTCGCCATCACTAACTATCTTAGGCCCAATTTTGCTTATAGCCGTTGGGGCTTACCAACAGACACCCCTGGCGAGAAACTCCCTCAGTCACTGTAAGCCTGGTATGGATGCTGGTTGTGCTATGCCTGTAACGTCAGTCGGATTGGCTGACGTCAGTTTAGGGCTTAGAAATGGTCTCTACTGTCTGGGGGCTTGTGGAGGGCTGATGCTAATCATGCTTGTCGTCGGCCTGATGAATATTCCCTGGATGCTAGGCCTGACCGCGCTGATATTCTGTCTGAAGACATGGGGGCAGAGTGGACGCTTCAGCTCAATAGTTGGTATTTGCCTGGTGCTCATGGGTATCTTGGCCCTCTTCTACCCTGTGCTGTGAGCCCGCTACTGGCGTACGCGGCTACTTGTTAGTATGTGCTACACTAGGCGAAAATGATTGTTTAAGCTGAGCCTGTGAATGGCTTGTGTTAGGGGAGAGCGCATGGGGACTGATATCTCAATGTATGTGGAGCAGCGCATCGGCGACGAGTGGTATTTTGTTGGGCAGATGGTCGAGGATGAACTACATCAGTACGACCCAGACGATGCGCTAGAGTATCGCCCTGAATCGATTTATGATAGGCGGCACTATTCTCTCTTTGCGATACTTGCTGGCGTGAGAAATGATCAAGAAGAGCCATTTGAGCCTATTGCGCCCCTTAGAGGCCTGCCAGATGACCTCTCGGCCGAGTTGCAGGTGTGGTATAACTATGCGCTCTATGATGAAATTGCAGGCTCACCAAATCCAGAAAAATGGTTTCAGACAAGCTGGTTGACACTGGAAGAGCTGGCGCGCTTTGACTGGTATGGTAAGCGCAAAAAGATTAATTCCTTGCAATCCTTAACCTATACTGAAGTTGCCGATACATTCTTCACAGAAATCTTGCAAGGTCTCTGGGAGGCGTATGGTCCCACAAGTGATGTTCGGCTGGTCTTTGATTTTTGTTGAGAGGTGTGTCGATATATGATCATTCTCATTAATGGTTCGTTCGCGGTGGGGAAGACGACGACTGCTGAGTTGCTGGTGCCGCGTCTCTATCATAGTATGCTCTATGATCCAGAGATTGTGGGGGCTGGCCTCGCGCATATCGCGAGGCCTATCGAAAGGTTTGAAGATTTTCAGGATTTGACGGCGTGGCGCCCCCTGGTGGTCGAGACGGCGCGTGTGCTCAAGCAGGTCTATGGGCGCACACTGGTCATGCCTATGACCATCTGGCACCGGCCCTATTTTGAGGAGATTACCGCTGGCCTGCGCCAGGTTGATCCACAGCTCTATCACTTCTGCCTCACGGCCCGCGAGGAGACACTGTATGCTCGCTTAGAGCAGCGGCAACATGAGCATACGGCGGAATCCCTGGCCTGGATTCGTGAGCGTTTCCAACGCTGTCTCACCGCCTTTGAGTCGCCTGCCTTCGCCACGCATATCCCGACCGACGAGAAGCGTCCTGCTGAGATTGTTGAGGAAATCCTGGGCCAGATACGCTAGCAGTCAAGAGCTGTCGCAAGCAGGCAGAGAAGCCAGGTAATACTATTGGAAGGTAAATAACATGCAACTTGAGTGTGAGATTTCCCAGATAGATGTGTATCTTCGTGAAGACGAAATTGTAAACTACTCCCATCCCCTGGTGCGCCAGGCAATCCAGCAGTTACAGCTAGCTTCCGAGTCGGAAGTAGAGCACGTTCAGCGCACATTTGAGTTTGTGCGCGATACCATTCCTCACTCATGGGATGCACAAAATCCTCAGGTAACCTGCATCGCTTCCGAGGTTTTACAGCATCAGACAGGCATCTGTTATGCTAAATCCCATCTACTGGCTGCTCTTCTGCGGGGACAGGGTATCCCTACAGGCTTTTGCTACCAACGCTTGACGCTGGGGGACACGCCCGAGACGGGCTACGCGGTCCATGCGCTAAACGCTGCCTATCTCTCATCGCTTCAACGCTGGATACGCCTCGATGCACGCGGCAATAAGCCAGGAGTACAGGCGGAATTCTCACTGGAGCAGGAGAAACTAGCCTTTCCTGTGCGCCCAGAGCTAGACGAAATAGACTATCCTACTATTTACAGTCATCCGCATCCTAGAGTTGTCGCGCCCTTGCAACAGCACAGCGATAGCCTGTACATGTACCAGCATTGTTTGCCTGAGAGGTTGTGAGCAGCCAGACCCCCTGCTCGCAGAGTTTGGCAGGTGACCATGCCTCACATTACCTCTCTTGGGTACGAAAAGCGGCCTACCAGCGGTAGGCCGTTGACCCATCGGGTTAGCGAGATTCCTCTAACGTCTCTCGATCTGAACTGCCCGCCCATAGATGGCATGGGGACCAACCCAACCATTAATGCCTCCGCGATTATTTCCAATCAGAAATCGTTTTTGGTCAATGGCCTTAATTAAGTGCAGATAGACGTTCCCTTTGATCTGCACCAGAACAATATCGCCTATCTGTAATGCTCTGGAGAACACGGCTGGAGGGTAACGCGATCTCCATCGTTGACTTTCCCCGTCATCGAATGACCCCGTGGCTTGATCTGTGCTTGTTTTCCTTCCCGTAGTTTTCTATGGCAAATGTCGCCCAATTCATTTGAAAACTCCTTTAGTGAGCATCATTTCTATGGCTGTATCAGTCGGAGCAGGATCGCTATAACATCCTCGAGACAAGCACTGGTATCGATCTCGTGTCCCGCAGCACGTCGTAGCAATGGCTCGACCGTTTCTACCAGGCCAAGCACACGAGCGATTTCGTCGGGATGTTTCCCATATTGATTGTTTGTCCTTGTGCGCAAGCGTTCAACGATGACATCAGCGGGCGCGCTCAGCAGTACGACGTGGTCGAACTGGGAAAGGAACTTCTGCATATTCTCCGCGCATCCGCTCAGGAACAACACATTGGTGTCTTCAGTGGACAAGAGGTCTTGAATGCGGTCCTCTCGCCACACCCAGTCTCTATCCACTTCCACCGGTGAATCTAAGGTGCCAGCGTTGCCGGTGACCTCCACCCACTCTGAGAATTCATCGCAGTCCGCATCCACGGCCTTATACCCACGTGCGGCAAGCTCGCCGATTACCGTGGACTTACCGGTTCCAGACATCCCCGTCAGAAGAATTCTCTTCATGATGATATCCTCTCTTCTGAGAACAGAATGTGTAGCCTCCGCAAAATACTAGGAATCATATTGTGATTACGATGGGTCCTCAGAAGAGCATAATGTACATTGAGGATAAAAACAAGCTGGCAAAGAATAGCATGTTTACGCTGGCATTTACTTTTTCTGCTGCCTTGTATATACTGGCCGGGTAAATATATTTTCTTCATGAAGGAGCTACTATGCCCGCTCATTGCTAACGTATGCCTGGAATGTATGACGAAGGAACGCCACTGTCGCCTAATGCGGCAAGGGTTTGTTTTGTCTAGTATAAAGAGTAAGGCAGGGCGTTAGCAATTTCTCCCAGGGCTCGGCGGCTCCCACAAGCTTTTTAATTCTCCAATCCGACCCTCATGCGAAGTTGCCTCCCTACTGATCGCAATACACGGTTGTGGCCGCCTTTCGTGTGTATTTCTGGCATCTTTCCACTAGATTGAATGGTTCGTAAAATCTGTATTTCTGCGAATTGATATGCACTGAAAGGGAGACGTATGGCAAAAATTTTTATCCTTGGAGGTCCTGGCAGTGGCAAGACGACCCTGGCGCAGGATTTATCGCGCAGGCTTGCTATACCACACCACGACTTGGATAAATTGGGCTGGAAACATGGCACGGATATGAAGGCCTGGATAGAGGATACTGCCATTATTGCGGATCAGTCTGCATGGATCGCTGAGGGGATTTATATTATCTCGACCGATCACTTTGCCTACCAGGCTGACTATATTGTGTTGCTTGAGGTCCCCTGGCATACCGCGGCCTGGCGCGTTCTGCGTCGTCATGTCTCCAAAACTCTGCGCGGCACCAATCCCTATCCCACAAAGCTGCTTTTCAACTTTATGAAAAATACGTATCGTTATTGCGTCGACACGGTTGACGCTGATCCAATCGTGTTCGAGGCTGTGCAAATGTATCGAGAAGAGGTTAAAACGAGCGCTGGACCTGCTAGCGCAGAGGTCTTGATCAAGCGTCTGGAGCGGTGTCAAAAGACGATACCGCTATCAGCGGCCTTTATGCGTGTCTATCTTGAGAAGCATTGGGAGCGCGTCTTTGTCGTCCGGAACAATGCTGATCGAGAGCGTCTAATCGCGCTTCTTACCAGTGCATAAAAGGTATTTGTATGACAGCAGACAGGCCGTCGCATTCGCAACGGCCTGTCTGCTGTCATACTCTTTGATAGAGGGTTTTAAGAGTATAATTCGCCGCGCAGGGTGGTTAGGGCCTGACCGCCCAGGCGCACGCGCTCGCCATCCAGGTGAACGCGGACAACGCCTCCACGTGTTGAGGCCTGGAAGCCGGTAAGCTGCTCTCTGCCTAGTTGCTTGCTCCAGAAGGGGCTAAGTGCGCAGTGGGCCGAGCCCGTCACGGGATCTTCGTTGATGCCTACGCTGGGGCAGAAGAAGCGCGAGACAAAGTCATACTCATGGCCAGCATCGGCTTGCGCGGTGACTATGATGCCGCGAGCCGGGATAGTCACCAGGCGCGCAAAATCTGGCTGGAGGTCGCGCACGATTGCTTCAGATTCGAGCCTGATAACATAGTCGAGCTGGCTCTTGCCGACATAGAGTGGTGTCGCACCGAGGCTCTCGGCGAAGATGGGTAGGATTTCCGCTGGCTCCTCGGGCTTGGCAGGAAAGTTAAGCTCGATCCACTCGCCAACCTTATTAGCTGTCAGGAGGCCAGCCCTGGTGTGGAAGCGGGCCTGAGCATCGCTTGCCAGGTAGCCCTGGTCCCAGAGGGTGTGTGCGCTAGCCAGGGTGCCATGCCCGCACAGCTCCAGCTCGACTTTTGCCGAGAACCAGCGCAGGTTGTAACCATCGTCCTGGGGATAGATAAAGGCGGTCGCGGCCTGGTTCATCTCGCTGGCGACGCGTAGCAACCAGGCATCCTCACGAGGTCCATCCAGTACTACGACTGCCGCCGCGTTGCCCGCGAAGGGCGTATTTGTAAAGGCATCCACAAAAAATACGGGAAGGCTCATTTGTCTCTCTCCTTCATCTCTTCTTTTATTGCCAGATTATCCGCCATTGTAGTAGGAAGCAGCCTTCTCGTCTACAGCCAAATGGACCTGCTTAGAGAGCCAAAGTATGTTTAAGTCTGTTACTTTTCTTAAGCGAGACGGTAGCAAAACAGGGCGAGACCGAAGACGCTCCCTCAATCTCTCGAAGAAAGGTTGAGGTATTCGAGAGATTGAGGGGGGGTACGTGGGCCGGAACGCGTCAGGCCTGTTCGAGAATACGCGCAAATGCCTGGAGATAGCTTGAGTCAGCGCATTGTTCGCGGAGCAGCCAATACTCTGCTCCCCAGAAGAGATACGCATACAGGGGAGTTTCTTGCTGGGACCTGAGTATGCAGGTGTTGTAGTTGGCGATGACCTGCTCTGGCAAACAACTATACATGCCTTGCCCGGATGGGCTGGGCGGTGTCGTCACCGTCTCCCACGGCTCCGCCTGCCCCTCAGCAATCATCAGCTTTTGTCCATGAGCGTGGGCAGTTGTGAACAATTGCTTCCATCTGCGGTGCTGCCAGGGATTCCGGCTTCCATCCAGATACAGAGTTCTGGTGCCAAGTGCCAACAGAGCATGACGCGGATAGTAGTCAATCCCAACAATATCCGCTAGGTGCTGCGCCATCGCAAGTGAGTCACCCTGATCACGTGTTTGCCACCATTGAGAGAGATACACCAGCAAAGAGGTCGGCAAAAAGCCGTTCATCATAACTGGTCTGTCGGGATCAGCTTTTCTGAGTGCTTCAACTTCTTTTGCGACAAAGGCGGCATCCAGACGCCAGCTATGTTCTATGCCAAGAGGATCAACGGCTTCGTGCTCAAGTTGCCACGCGACAATGCTTTTCCGCTGCTTATATCGCTCTACGAGATGGGTGATGAATGTAGTTGCAGCTTCTAGAAGTGAGGGATAAGCGGATGGTTTGATGAGAGTATGCTCAGGGAAAGGGGAGCTCAAATGATGCGCAGGCACAAAGAACTCGGGATAGCCAAAGGTTTTTAACGGGCCAACGCATAAAATGATCTGCTTTCCCGCCCGTTCGGCAGCATCGATCTGCCAATCGAGCTCATCAGGAGAGAATACTCCTGGTTCGGGCTCGATGCGATTCCAATAGGCTCCCAGGCGAATGAGTTGAAACGGGTAGCCAAGCAATGTTTGCAGAGTGGAGCGCGCATCTAAGCCGAACGCAGCAATTTGTGGCAAGCGAAAGCTTATGCCAAGCAACGTGGAATGACGAGGTTCGATGGGGATGCGTTGCCATGCATCTGTCAGGGGATGCGTTGCTTGCTTCAAGCGAAACTCTGATACGAGTGGTAGCGCAAGCTTGCTGGCAGTACCGCCAGTTCGTGAGGTTTGTTCTGTTCTCTCCATATGGGTCCTTCCCTTTGCACTAATTCGCTTCGGCAAAGTACTCAAAAAGCATCATGGCAAGGAAAAACCAGATAGGGAGAAGCTTCCCGATGCCCTTTGTCAAAGAGGCTCGCTGGCTCTTATACGTATACCACGATTTGATCTTTGGCAACACACTGCTCCCGATGAATATTTTATGCGTGGGCAAGGCCTGTTTTTCTCGCGCCTGGGAATTTGTGCCGATATGGTCCGGTAGACGGACTCTTGCCAGCACAACCTCAGGAAATGTTACATACCATAAAGGAATCTCTCGAAATCTGCTTTTTTTCAACGCGGTGATAATCTCTGCGCATGCAATATGATCCGGATGGCCATAGAAGCCAGCGAGATCATAAGTAATAAGAAGGTCAGGTTGCTCCTGCTGGATAAGCGTATCAAGGAACATTGTCAGTTCCGGCCTTTTCGTGTGCAATGTTCCATCTCCAAAGTCCTCCTGGATAAGCCTGGAGATCCCCAGGATCGTTGCTGCTGCCCGCGCTTCTCGTACGCGAATGTCTTTGAGCCCCGGACTCAAAGTCGCATTCGATGTTCCTCTTTCTCCCCCGGTCAAAAGCACCAGCGTTACTGCACATCCGCTTCTCGCTATCTGGTGGAGAAAACCTGCGCAACTGACAGCCTCATCATCCGCATGAGGAAAAATCACGAGTATATGGTGAAATGGCCGCGCATCTCTTAAAGGAACCGAAAAATCCGTAACAATAAGAAATCCTGCAATCCAGAGAATGGGGATGATCAGGAAAATCATCAAGAGGGTCCATATCATTCTCTTCCTGCTCTCTCTTCTCTAAACGGACGATATACCTCTCCTTATTCACCGGAGAGATGTCTGGAACACGCGATGAAACAGATCCGATTGGAACAGCATTTCAGGATCATACATCTGTTTGAGATGGAGAAATGTTTCAACGGCAGTATCTCCAACACTCCTCCGATAGGGAATATCGGTGAGCAGAGAATCTTTTGCAAGATAGAATCTTCCTCCAGCTGCGATCACGAGATCCATCAATTCCAGCAACATCTTACGTAACTTTTGCGCTGTCCGAGGATCAACCTGATAATTGACCTCCAGAGAGAAGCCATCAACCTGATAGCTCAGGAGGAAGGGGTCCTGGCGATGTCGCTTTATGATGCACCAGAGTGGGATAAAGTTGTTCTCCTGCGAACGTCGTATAATTTCATTAAAAAGACGCTCTGCCAGAGCAGACGGGACAAATGCCTGAAATGTCTCCGTACCTCGAGGAAGAAGAGCCCGATAGGTTGTAAACACAGCAGGTGGATAATAAGTAGAGCGAAACAGCGATCTTTGTCGAATCACTTTTCTTCCCCAGCATGCACTCCATTTATACATCACGCCGTTCGCAGTGCGCACACTGCCCTTCACAGCTGGCCTATATATTGTACTGATCCAGCGGGCCAATCTCCCCTTGAATTGCTCTGGTAGATGAGGCCCTGGAATCTGCAAACTGGCGTCATCATACACAGCACTATATGTGGCAGAAGTGACGATTCCCTGGCCCAGACAGCGCCCACTGGCAAAGCCATTCACCCAGGCTTCCAGGTAATCCGCCGCCTGCTCTTCCTGGAGTATCCTCAAGATCTCGCCTAAGGAGACAGCTGGTTGTACACATATATCGACATATCTAGAAGGAATACGTTGCAATTGTAGCGTAACACTGGTAATGATACCTAATAAACCGGCGCTCCCTACAAAAGCGCGGAAAAGTTCAGGATGGCTTATGGGCGAAAGCGTGAGCGTCTGTCCGCTCGCCAGCAATACCGTAAGAGATAGCAAATGCTCCCCGAAAGAACCATATTTCCAGGCATTTTTTCCATGTACATTCATAGCAACACAGCCACCAATAGTAGCATCGGCCGTAGATGGAGTAACAGGCGGCCACCAGCAATCTGGCATGGCAACACGAACGATGTCGCGCAAGGTCGCCCCTGGCTCAACCTGCATGATCCCTTGCTCAGGGTCCCAGGAAAGGATGTGCCGCATATCTGTTACATCGATGATCACCCCATCTGTATTCAGAGCCGCATCTGTATAGCTATGTCCTGCGCCATGTGTAATTACTGAGAGGCCATACATGCGTGCAATAGTGAGGGCTTGCATGATTTCAGCGACATCCCTCACCTTGCAGACATAACAAGGGGACCGTTTCGTCATACTCCAGCTCACGAAGGAAGCCTGCTTCCACACCAGAGCCGTATCATTAGCTTCATTTTTTGCATCTATTCTATTCATTTGCGTTTTTCCGAAAATGTCTGTTATCTGGCATTCAACATTATAAAGGGCAGGCCGACCCCATCAGAGATCGACGAGTTGGATCAGAACAACAGGGAATGGGATAGAAAGGCCCTCTGAACCTAATAGCGAGGTTGGGCTGAACTCCAGAAGCTCACTCTTCTGATACCTTTTTCTCTATTCACTCACTTGTAATCTGCGGGAACAAACACAGTATAGAGACAAAAGATGACCAGCCCATGAATTTTGCCACCCTGTTTTGTCATAGATTTGTCATAAATGCCTCATCTTATCTTCCGCTTTAGAGACCATAAGAGTTTTCGTTTGCGCTACTGTAGACTCCCAGAAGCAAGCAAGATGACAGAACGATGACAAAAAAAGGAGAGCATGTTCATCTTCCCGTCACTTCCAGGCACTATACTACGGTTGGTCATGGAGAAAGCAACATAGAACAGAACGTTCAACAGCTCCTTGGCCAACTACTGAGCGCCAGCAGAGCGCTACTCGCGCTACCACAGATATTGGAGCAGGTCCTGACGAAGCTCGAAACAGGGCAGCTCGAAGTGAAACTTGTAGTGTATTTGCCACCTAACTCTTCACTTCCATGAAGAGATTATGAAATACGACAATGCATAAAATTTGGGATATTTTCGCCTTTTCAGGTAAAGGAGATTATTATGCAAGTATCGCGCAAAAAAATGCCTATGGCACACTCCCGAATGTTACTTTTCTATCTGACACTGGCTGGACTGATCTTACTGGGTATCTTGATAGAAGGCTTTCTCATTGGAACTTCGATATTTGCGGGCACGGCCTGGGGACGAGCAACACACGGTGCACTGGGACTGCTGCTGTTGCTGCTAACGCTGCTGTTACCACTAGCAGCATTGCTGGCGCGATTGCCTGGCACAATGACCATCTGGAGTGCGGTGCTTTTCGTGCTGACGCTGCTCCAGGTGACGCTGGCAGGTTTCGCCAGAAGCGTTCCGTTTTTAGCCGCACTGCATCCGTCTAACGCCATGCTGCTGTTTGGTCTGAACGTGATCCTGATCGTTCAAGGATGGCAAATGAGAGGGAAGAAGAGTCCTGAAATGGAACAAGCACAGACAGCAAAAGCGCTTCCTGATGACGGGGGAGCACGTCATCAGGTGCCGCTGGAGATCAAACTGGCGACCGGAGGCTACCTCCTGTACACGCTTATCAGCGTGGGTGTCCTCACACTCTTTCTCCTCAATCGCAATGATGTCGTCAATGCTGTCAAAGCGCTGAACCCTGATTTTTCGCAGAGTGAGATCGACGGGTCAGTGTTCTCGATCCAGGTGATCGTCGTAGGAGCACACCTCTTCTTTGGCACCTGCACTGCCTGCCTTGCCTTCCTGATTCGCACAGGAAAGAACTGGGTACGCATAGCAAGCAGCGTTGTAGCTGGCCTTGTGGTTCTGGAAATATGCTACGAATGGCTCTCGCCGACGGATGTCCCGGCAGTCCTGGCTCCCAATCAACGGATCTACGCTGTTTTTGTCCAGATTCTCATGATCCTGATGATTCTGTCCTGCGTCACGTTGCAATGGGTCCCTCAGGCGTCACGCGACTTCTTCTCAGCGGAGAAACGACAGGTTTCCTGATCTGCCGTAATTCGCCAAAGCGAAAAGGCCGGTATGGGCTGTGCTTTATGCCTGCCCGTTGCCCATACCAGCCTAATAGGCCTAACTGTATGGTTGAGGGCGGATAATAGCTCAATCTCCTGTTTTCTTAGAGTGGAGAGGTAACTACGAATGCAACAGAACATGGCGATCCCCTCTTCTGAGCGAAAGCAGCCAGAGACATGCCCAGTATAAAATCTCTCATGACTGGGTGACGGTCTATAATAGCATCAAATAGAGGCCTGCTACTGGCGTACGCGGCTACTCTCTTGTTAAGCGGGATATGTTCGTGTACACTGGCAAGCAGGCGTAGGAGAGGTTTGTTTAAAACGAATTGGTTGATTGAGCGCATTACGGGTCAGGCCCTGGGCCAGTTTAGCCAGAAGCATATTTTTGCGCCGCTGGGCATGCAGAGTACCTGTTTCCGCGAGAATCACTCTCTACCTATCAAGCATCGCGCGACTGGTTATGGTCACTTTCCCCTGCGCAATGAAGGGCCAGGAAGCGACCAGTTTGATATGGGTGAAGCAACCCATTTTACCTGTACCAACGAGTTAGAGCTGACTGGTGATGATGGTGTGTGGAGTTGCATCGAGGACCTGGCACTCTGGTACCAGAACCTCTCAGCTAACCGCCTGGGACAGGGCAGACCAGAGCTTATAGAACGCTATCTGATTCCTGGCCGTTTGCTTGATGGGGCAAGCACGGGCTATGCTTATGGGTTGTGTGTGGGAACCAGGAATGGCGCGCCTTTCATTGATCACCGAGGGTGGACCTGTGGCTATGTCGCGGTTTGTGAGCACTATATCGAAGAGCGCCTCTCCCTCTTTATCCTCTCCAACACCTCGCGCCTGCTTCCCTGGGAGTATACTGGGCGCCTGCGGGCTATCCTGCGCGATGAGTCCAAGCAACCATCCACACCTGTCGCAAGCGTATCGTCATATATACTGAGCAAGATGGAGCGTGCGTGTGTGACAGGTTCCTATCAATGTCCCGAGAATGCCTATGTCTGGCAAATAGCGGATGTAGAAGGTCGCCTGCGTGTTACCGTCAATGGCCTCGATGAGGTCGAGCTGTTGCCGCGTGAGAAGCACACCTTTCTTCACCCTTGAGTGAGCCTGAGGCGCAGGCCTACGCGGGAATCTATCATTGTAAGGAACTTGCCACCACCTATGATGTGCGCATTGAGGTTGGACGCGTCTGCCTGCGCAATCGCAATCGCCACCGTTGCGGCCTGGACCTCGCTTTCGAGCCTACCGTAGGTGATCTCTGCTACAAATATGATCCCTGGGTTGACGGTGTCGTGATCGAGTTCCAGCGAGATCCCGAAGGTGCTATTCGCGCCTTCGTCTTTCGCAGCCATAGGGGGGATGCCTGTGAGCGCCTGCGCTTTGAACGCGTAGGGTAATTATATAATAATTACTAATAATGCCAATGAATAAATATTGCATGTATTGTCGTTTGTAGGAGAATGAGCATTGAGTAAAACCATACCACCACAGCAGCCAGATACAGATTCCGCATTCCCCAACCCTTCCCTTTCGCCCACCAGTTATCAGTCCACGCAGAGCAATGCTGTCCAGCCTGGGCAGCTTGCTTTACAAGCCCTGAAAAAGGTTCCTGAAATAACGGTTTATTTCTGGATCATTAAATTGTTGACCACTGCCATGGGCGAGGTGACCTCAGACTTTCTTGTGAACCACCTGGCTCCGGAAATCGCAGTTGGCCTCGGGTTCATTGGATTTGTAGTGGCGTTGGTATTGCAGTTTGTAGTGCGCTGCTATGTACCCTGGATCTACTGGCTGGCCGCTGCCATGGTCGCCGTATTTGGCACGATGGCCGCCGATGTACTACACGTTGGGCTTGGTGTTCCATATATCGTATCAAGCGTCCTATTTCTGGTCGCACTGGTAGTCATTTTTGCCGTTTGGTATCTAAGCGAGAAGACGCTCTCCATCCATAGCATCTACACGCGCCGTCGCGAGCTATTCTACTGGGCCGCGGTCATGGCGACGTTTGCGCTTGGCACCGCCGTAGGTGATCTGACCGCCATGACCGCCCATTTGGGTTATTTTGCCTCAGGCGTGCTGTTCGTCGTACTGATTGCTCTGCCAGCCCTGGCTTATTGGCTGCTTGGCCTGAATGAGATCATCGCTTTCTGGCTCGCCTATATCCTGACCAGGCCGCTTGGTGCCTCATTTGCGGACTGGGCAGGAAAGGAGCCAAGCGCTGGTGGAGCGGGCCTGGGTACGGGCTGGGTCAGCCTTGCTCTGACAATCTTGATTATTGCCTTTGTCGCTTATGTGACAATCACGCGCAAGGATGTCAAGAATAATTAATGTGATGTATGTTGTATTGCGAGCTTAGCTCGCAATACAACATACATCACATTAATTATTCCTGGTAGCGGTGCTGGCTCCAGTAGATGAAGAGCAGGGGGGCCGGTAGGGTTGAGAGGAGTAGCGCCAGGAAGATGCCAAAGCTAAAGGTAATGCGTCCCAGCGAGCCAGAGTAGGCATAGAGCATGCCCCAGAGCAAGATGCCCGCGGCAAGAATGCAGGTAATCAGGGGGAGAATCCAGTCGTAGAGGAGCCTTGAGAGGTCGTGTAGGCGGCGGGGAAAGACAAAGCGAATAAAGCCCATGAGCAGGAGGAAGTCCACCAGGGGGAGCGCTCCAACACTCAGGCCCAGCAGAAAAGCCACAAATTGATGAAAATCCCTCATCATAGATGTAACCGTTTTTTATGCTCTATTTTGTCCACGTTTTTCTTAAAAAGAAGTATACCACCTTTTGCATAGATATAAAAGAATTTAATGGCAGCCCTCTGAGGGGGCGGCGCTCTTTGTCACGACATTTGGGCTGGTCGTGGTGACGATGCCGGTGTGCTCAACGTCGAGCTTTATGAGATTGAGCAGGTTGAGCGAGATGGTTAGCTGGCGACTAAAGCTAAAGCTCTGGCTGATTTCACCCATGGCGAAGGTGAGCGTGGTTGTATTATAGCTTGCTCCGTTATCGGATGAGTATTTGACGTCGACCTCGCCGCCAGGGCTGTTGTCGCTGACAGTAACCGTTGCGATATAGGTGACGGTGGCGATGCCGCCACAGGAGGTCGCGATGGTAGGGGGATCGAATGCGATATCGATTCCCTGCACCTGGAAGGGATTGGTTGTAGCCGTCCCGGTTGGGGTGGGTGTGAGCGATGTGGCTGTACTGGTTGCCCCAGTTTTTGAGACAGGAGTGGTCGCTCCTGTAACCCCAGAGTGTGTTGGACTTGGTCGAACGCCTCCAGGCGTATTGCCAGTAGCCGGGCTAGCTGTCGCGATTGGTGTCTGAGTACCTGGATAACCACCAGGCACAAGTGTCGAGGTATGGTCATTGAGGCCTGTGTTTAGCACGAAGGTACCCAGAAGGGCAAGCAGGATCAGAAGAATGATTATAGCCAGGAGAAACCGCCTGCGTCTCCCTTTCCGCCCTTTATTCTTATCATCGCCTGTGTTCCAGGTGGGGAGAGGGGGGTCTTGCCCACCATCATCTATATTGGCTGGTTTGAATATAGGAGCTGACCCGGATTGTTCGAGTTTGCTAGATATCTGCTTCAGTTGAATCTCGCCTGGTAGGGGTAAGGGAGCAATCGGAGCGTCGCCGGGGCCAGTAGGCTCGCTTGTATGGAGCGAGGGGCCTGGCCAATCTACCCCTGTCATGGGTGATGACGGTGTACCATATGCGCTTGAGGGAGTCTGGGGACTGCTTGCGATTTGGAATGAGGCGTTCTGTGAAGCGGAGTGAAACTGGGTGCGGAAAAGCTGGCTGGGTAATTCAACACTAAATTCTGAGGTAGAGTGTTCAAGCACCAGTTCGGCTGACTCTGTTGGACCATAGATAGCCTGGTGAAAGGCTTGAGCGAAGGCGGCAATGTTTGGATAACGCTCCTCGGGCTTCTTCGCCAGGCCGCGCTGAATAACAGCGCTTGCCCCGGGAGAGACTTGTGAATTAAGCTGGCTGGCATCGGGCGGTGCGGCCTGGATATGCTGGTAAAGAATGCTAACGGCATCACCTTGAAAGGGATACTGTCCAGTGAGCAGCTTATAGGTCATAATTGCTAGGGAATATTGATCGCTGGCGGGGACGGCCTCCCCTCGCCACTGTTCGGGGGCCATGTAATTTGGTGTGCCACGTGCATGCTTACTTGAATTGGAGTTGCCCAGGCGCAGGCGAGCCAGGCCAAAGTCTGAGAGCAGGAGGTGGGGGACGTCAGGTTGCGCATGACTATTACTTACCAGGAAATTCGATGACTTCACGTCCTGATGGATGACATGATGGTCATGGGCATACTGAAGGGCGTCCGCGGCCTGGCGCACGATCTGTGCAACCATCTGAGGGGGCAGCAGCATCGCGCGGCGGCGCTTGCGCAGCCAGATATCGAGTGAGCCTTCGGCATGATAGGGCATCACGAGATAGGTTAGCTGGGCGGTGTTCAGCGTGGTCTCTCCATAATCAAAGAGGGGTAAAATATGAGGATGATCAAGCATCGAAATAGTTTGCGCCTCACGCTGAAAGAGGCGCAACGCCTTGCTGCTTGTCTCGCTGCCCTCATCCTCATCTTCTTCTGTATGAACGACCTTAACCGCGACCTGGCGTGCGAGGCGTATGTCGTCCGCGAGATAGATCTCTCCCATGCCCCCACTTCCCACTAGTCGAAGCAAACGGTAATTATGTATCTGTAATCCGTCGAGTGGCATCTCTTATCCCTGGCGGCCCTTAAAATAAATATAACTATCCAAATACCCTCTTTTTACTTTACCAAATAACAGGTATTTACGCAACAGTTAAAAAGTAAAAGGATTAAAATAGGTAGTAAAAAAGAAGGAGGACATAGTGCTCGAAAAAATTAATCATGCCCAGGGTCAGGTATTGAATGGGGACCGAGAAGGTGCGCAGAGACTTTATCTTGAGATGTGGGATGAGGCGTTGCGTACTGAGGATCAGTACCAGGCATGCGTTGTTGCTCACTTTATGGCCCATGCCTGCACTGAACCAGGAGAGCAGTTGCTATGGCACCAGCGCGCCCTGAAGGCTGCCGAGGCCGTAGGAGACGAAAGCGTGCAGGGATTTTTCCCCTCGCTTTACGCGAACCTGGGAGAGGTTTGCCTGCGTCTCGGTGATCGCGAACAAGCGCGCGTGTACGCAACCAGGGCACAGGAAGTCGCGCACCTCTTACAGGATGATGGATATGGACGCATGATAGTTTCGCTGATTGAACGAGTGTTGCAAGCTACTGAGTAGAGCGGAGCATAGCATATGGAGCCAGAAAGACCGTAGGGTCCATGCCAGGATGGACCCTACAATTGCACCAAGATGCTATTTAGGCGCTGGAGCAGATTGTTTTTCAGCCGTTGCATCAGTCTGCTCTGTTGCCTGATCTGGCGAGGCGGTGACGAAGGGCACATCTTTGAGGAAGAAGGTCACGAGCAGCGCGATGATCGTGAAGGTTAGCACTGCTACGAAGCCGTGTTGGAGGGCGGTGGCGAGGGAGAGCTTACCGGCCTCGGTACTCGGCAGGCTGCGCATCACATCGCTGGAGGCGGAGCTATTGACCACGGTTCCCACAATGGCGATGCCCAGTGTCGCGCCCAGCTGTCCCAGGTATCTGTTTGCCGCCGTGCCAACGCCCAGGCTACTGGCTGGCAGAACGTTCTGCGCGACCGCTGTGAGGGAGAAGAACGTTCCCGTGCCGATGCCTGCCAGGATCATGAATCCGATGGCCTGCCACAGGCTGGTTGAGGGCGTCATCAGCGTGAAGAAGAAGGTACCAATTCCCATCAGCAGCGCTCCGATGATGGTAACAAGCTGGTAACGCTTGAGCGCTCCGATGATGGGACCTGCCAGCATCGCGCCAACCACCATGCTTATAGAGAGGGGCGTCATCACCAGCCCACTGATGGTGGGCGAGACGGAGAGCACGCCCTGCAAGTAGAGAGGTAGGTAGAGTGAGAGACCCATCAGCACCATCATCTGGAGCATGGTCAGAAGCGCGGCGCAGCTCCAGACCTGATTGCGGAACAGGTCCAGGGGCAGGATGGGTTCGGCGGCTCTGCGTTCAACCAGGGCAAACAGGAGAAAGAGGACTACGCCAATCCCCATCAAGCCAAGGACCTGAGGTGAGTTCCAGGCATACATTTGTGAACTGCCCCAGGTCAGTCCCAGCATCAGGCAGATGGTCGCGACTGTAGAGAGAACCGCGCCCAGGAAATCGATATGCCGTATCGCAGCCAGGCCCGTTTTATCACTGGTGCGGACCGAGAGATGGGCTGGCAAGAAGAAGAGTAGCGCTATGACTGCGATTAAGCCTACAGGCAGGTTGATATAGAAAACCCAGCGCCAGCGGCTGCTTGTCGTCACAAAGTTTCCCATGAGTGGCCCATGCTCAGTAAGCCAGCCGCCAAGCGTTGGACCAAAGAGATTGGAGACACCATACACGATGCCAAAGAGGCTTGACCATTTAGCCCGCTCGGCTGGTGGAAAGAGATCGCCAACCACGGTCGCGACCAGGGCCATGCCAATGCCCGCGCCCAGTCCTTGGAGCGCGCGGAAGAAGATCAATTGATTCATCGTCTGTGAGGCCCCAGCCAGGAGTGAGCCTATGAGAAAGAGGACGGTCCCACCAAGCAGAAACCACTTGCGGCCAAACTGGTCGGAGAGCTTGCCTACAATTGGCACCATGCTCATCGTGGTCAGCACATAGGCGGTCACAACCCAGGTGTAGCGATCTAACCCATGCAGCTCGGCGATGATGCGCGGCATGGCGGTCCCCACCACTGTCTGGTCCAGAGCCTCCAGGAAGAGAGAGAGCATCAGCGCGATCAGCACGCTAGCCAGCGCGAAACCTCGCAGGCGGACCTGGCTGGATGTCGTGTCAGTCATGGATGCAGTACTCATCGAATATTTTCTCTTTCATACTATGTCAATGTTATTGTTTATCTATTACCTAAAGTATATTCTAAAAAGAAGCCCTAATCACGTGATTTGTCAGGTTGAGGGGTCAGCGTTTTGAAGATTTCTCTGAACGCAATCCAACAAATTGTAATTGTAGGGTCCAGGCTAGCCTGGACTATTTCAAGATCTGGCGCACAAAACTCTGAAGGTCTGCGACGTAGAGTTCAGGCTCTTCCCAGGCCATGAAGTGACCGCCGCGAGGAAAATCGGTAAAGTGGATCAGGTTGACCTGGCGCGCCGCCCACTCGCGAGGCAGTGGCGGATCATAGGGGCAATGAGCCACTGCGGCTGGAACTACTGTACTCTTACCGAGATTGCCTCCACTGGCAACGTGTGCATTGGCATAATAGGCTCCTGCCGCCGTGTTGATGGTCTCGGTGACCCAGTAGATTGTGACATTGGTTAGCAGTTCATCGGCGCTAAAGCGTGTTTTGAACTCCTCCTTGCCTTTCTCGCCACTACTGCCATAGCCGATCAGCCAGGCGGCCAGGCCGAGAGGTGAATCGTTGAGGCCATAAGCCAGGGTTTGCGGCTTGGTGGCCATGATCATGTTTACGCCGATACCCTCTTCCATAAACCACTTCTGGACCCATTGAGCCATCTCCATTTCGGCGGGCGTAAGCGTTGAGAAATCGGTATTCTGATCAGGGTAGCCCACATCGGTCAGGTGAATACCGATGAGCAGCTCAGGATACTTGCGCGCCAGGGTCTGGGTGATGATGGCTCCGTGATCGCCACCTGCCGAGAAAAATTTTTCATAGCCGAGCACCTGGGTCATCAGCTTCGCGAAGAGATCGGCATTGGTATCGTCGTCCACCGTAACGCGATCCGAAAAGCCTGTGCCTGGGATAGATGGCACGATCACATCAAAGGAGGCGTTGGGATCGCAGCCGAACTTTGCGGGATCGGTTAGCCGCTCAATGACCTTGTGATAGCGATAGAATGAGTCGGGAAAGCCATGGAGCAGTAGGAGCGGCGTCGGGTTTGGTCCCTTGCCGCGCTCGTGGATGAAGTGGATGCCCACGCCATCAACATCGGTTTTAAATTGCGCAAAGCTATTCAGGGCCGTCTCGTGCTTGCGCCAATCGTATTCATGCAGCCAGTGGTCGGCGAGTTCTTTCATATATTCAAGGCTGATGCCATAGGCCCAGTCGGCTTCTGTGGCAGTACTGAGCCAGCGTGTGCGGGCTAAGCGCTCGCGTAGGTCATCAAGAGTAGCCTGGGGAATGGCGATTTTGAATGGTTGCATGCTCATGCGTTCTTCGCTCCTTTTTGAATGCCTCTTGCTTCATCTCTGCTTACAAAGAGAGTATAACCTCGAAGGAGGACACAATCGACCCTCGTTCCTGGTGTTTTTGTCCTACGATTGGTTTGTACACAGATCTGTACGTGCATACGCGTTTCTCCTTTGCTGGGAGTATGGTGCGTTGCTTAAAACAAATTATAGAGGTTTGCAAGTGGGGGAGCATCACCCAGATGTATGATTGCGTAGGGTGATTGGCGCTGGCAGATGGGGAGATGCTAGATCTCCCCAACGACGCCGGCCAGATGGGGAGAGCTTTAAAGCAAGAGTAGCCACCGGGCCAACGCGATGGCCCCGGCGCGGCGGTTCACGCCAAGCTTGCGATAAATGTTACTGACCTGAGTTTTGATCGTGTTGTGGGAGACAATCAATGCCTGCGCTATTTCGTTATACTTCTGTCCAGCAACTAGCAGGCGTAGTACGTGTTGCTCCTGTCCCTGTACTCTTATGTTGATTTGGCTACCCATACAATGAAATTGTAAGCTTTTTGCAATTTTAGAAAGGTAGTATGCAATGAAAATTGCTCTATTTGGGGCCAATGGTATGATTGGCCAGCGTATCGCCCGTGAGGCGACGGAGCGCGGGCACCAGGTTACAGCTATCGTGCGCAATCCATCAAGCTTCACTGAGTGTCTACAAAATTTATCGGTTGCTCAGGGGGACGCCAGCGATCCTGATAGTGTCGCGAAGGTGGCGGTGGGTCATGATGTCGTAGTTAGCGCGCTTGGTCCCGCGCATGGCGTGCCGCCCGAGTCCTTTGTCGAGATGACGCGGACATTGATCGATGGCGTCAAGCGTGCGGGCGTGCATCGCCTGATCGCTGTAGGTGGCGCGGGCAGCCTGGAGGTCGGCCCTGGCGTGCAATTGATGGATACGCCCGAGTTTCCCTCCGCCTTGCAAGGGATTGCGCGTGCGCATCGCGATGCGCTCGATATCTACCTTGGCGAGAAAGACCTGAACTGGACGAACATCAGCCCGGCAGCCCTCATCGAGCCTGGACAGCGCACCGGGAAGTACCGCACTGGCAAAGATCAGCTTGTGACCAATGACAAAGGCGAGAGTCGTATCTCTGCCGAGGACTTCGCCATTGCCGTCATCGACGAAGTCGAGAAGCCGCGTTTCAGCCGCCAACGCTTTACCGTTGCGTATTAAACGCAGGGTCTATGCTTGCAAGGATTGAAATAGCCGCGTACGCCAGTAGCGAGCCCACTACTGGCGTACGCGGCTATTTCAGGAGGCTTAGACTAAACGATTTGTGTTCTGGTCGGAACCAATGGTGCAAAGGGTCAGGGTGACCAGCGATGGGGCGCTGCTCTGCCAGGGTTGATGCCAGAGAATCTTTCCATCACGCTTGTTTATGGCGTAGAGGTTCTGTTGAAGGGAGAGGGGCGAGGGCTGCAGCGTCTCTACGACGATAAGCGTGTCTTTATTGGCACTCAGGCTAAACAGGCTGGGCTGTAAGTTGTCAATGCACCAGCGATCCTTGCCTGTGGTGATGTCAAGGGCGCAGAGAGTCTTTTTTGTCGTGCTGCCATCCCCTCGATAGCCTTTGTAGGCATATAACTCTTGCTCTGAGAGAAAGGTAAATTGCTCATAGTTGTGTTCGCGTTGCCAGCGTAGCTTACCCGTGTGGGCATCGAGTGCCATCAAGAGCATGTCCTGGTTTGGCTCTGAGGCGGGGTGGGCTTTGGGATTGTAAAGTTGATTCTGCCCATTGAGATACAGCGTATCACCAAGCGCCGTGACGGATGACGGTTGGTTGAACATTGATATGGGAAGCGTCCAAATGCTTTTCCCGGTCTCGGGCTGCAAGGCCTGCACGCTGGTGATAGGGCTGCTTGTGGAGGGGTTGGAAGCAACCTGATTGATAGCTAGAACGGCCTCTCTGGTGGCTATGAGCTTGAAGGTATTGCTATCGTTCGCGGTCGTGTAGGCTTTTCGCCAGATGACCTTGCCGTGAGCGGCATCAAGCGCCGTGGCGAACCTGCGTTGGCCATTCTGGCTCTGCGCATTTATTTCTGTTTCGACAATGTATACCGCCGTGCTCGTCGTGACAAGCCCGGAGAGAAGAGCAGGACTCTTATAGCTCCAGCGTACCTGCCCATTGCTTATTTGCAGGGCCTGAACGGTCGTTTCTGTACTCTGATAGATCGTTCCCTTGCAGAACTGCATAGTATTGAAGCCTGTTTCCTCGGTTTCGCGCTGCCAGAGCAAATGGCCGTCCCGGATATCGAGCGCCAGGAGGAGGGCACTGTGCTGGCTGCTGCTAGCGATGTAGAGTACTCCATCCACAATTCTTTGCTCGCTCGATTGATACATATCTTTCACTTTGAGTGGTTCGCGTTGCCAGCGTATATGCCCGGTGCTGGTGTCAAAGGCGGTGACATGGAGCCTGGATATGCCCTGGTTGTTATCCGCCTCTTGTGGATTCGCATCCCAGCTCACAGCATACTGAATAGTCCCCGGTTGGGAAGAAGGCGGAGGTGCCATGATACAATCTCCTGATGTTTTGTCTGGTATCTTCTGATTGGAAGTTTGCTCCTGTAATGTTGGTTTCGAGCCACAGCCTGCGAAGAAGAAACAAAGAACCAGTAACAACAAGCTGCTGAGAACAATTGGATGCCTATTTGTTTTCGAAGGTATGAACGTATGATAGGACATAATGATGTCACCCCTGTAAGTAAGAAAAGTTTTATACAAGTTGTCTGTCCTTAGTGTAGGAGAAAAGCGATAAAGATAGATGGGGCATATGACCTATTTGTTCTTAATAAGTAGATTGTTGGCTTGATTCCTCGGACCTGTGGTGCTCGCCTGGGTAGGAGGTGTGGTGCTCATTGGTAGCCGGTGGCTGCCAATGAGCACCACACTCTTCCCCCTGAGAAAATGTAGGAGACCCTACAATGCAATCTGGTTCTATATGCTCTTTGTCATGAAGTCGACCTGGGAGCGAACGTGCATACCGGCGCGATGGTAGAGGTTCCAGGCTCCCGTCTGGTTGGTGGAGTCCATGTCGAGCAGGACCTCGCGGACGCCGCGACGGTAGTACTCATTAAAGGCTGTAGAGAGCAGGGCGAGGGCGATGCCGCGTTTGCGCCAGGGGCGGCGTACTCCAACCTGCGAGACATGTCCACTATGTTCCTGGGGATAGATGCGGCAGAGCGTGACGCCAACCATTTCTCCATCGGCGATAGCTACATAGAACATAGATGGGTCGGCACTGGAGTTCTTCTCAAACATACCCTCGTACCAGTCTGCATAGGGGCGATATGGCTCGCCATCGATATCGGGAAAGGTCTCAGCAACGACATTATAAATGGCTCGCTCCTCCTGACCTGGAATGAAAGGGCGAATGATAACGCCTTCGATAGGACGGGGGGCCATAGGCGGCTCTTCAAAGAGAATACGCATACGGTAATCGCTGGACGCGACCTTGAAGCCCGCTTGCGTGAGTAGGTGAGACATATCGCGGGTAAAGCTCCACGTGTAGAAGGTGCGAGGCGTCTCCGGGTAAGCGTCGAGCAGGGTACGTGCGCGCTCCTCAGCGAATTGCATTAGATAGGCACCGATAGGCTGCTGCTGATAGGAGAGGCGTATGGCTGTATTGGCGTCGAGCATCATACCGCGTCTCGTTTGGGCCACACTGGTATAACCAACGAATTCGCCTGTGGGTGCCGTCACTGCCAGCGTGTCGCTCTCTAAGTTGACATCACGGTCCTGCCAGAACTCCAGCACATCAACGGCTGCGCTCTCGCTTACGCCCAGCAGGGCGAGTTCGACTTCAACGTTCATGGCCGCGATAGCCTCGGCATCCTGAAGTGTTGCCGGGCGTGTCACAAAGCCTGGGGGAAGGAGGATACTGGACATAAAGAAACTCCATTCTATAGGTTTGCTACTCTAGAGTAGCTTTGAGGGCGTGTCTTCACCCGGCGCGAGCAGGCTTTGCCGTGAGAGGTAAGAGTCGATCTGGCGGATAACAAAAAAGCCGCGAGCGTGTAGTGGAGAGGGACGCCCACGGACAAAATTAGTCAACTATGTAAGTCAGGAGATGATCAACCTGAAAAAGGACATAGTGAGGCCCTGGGCGACTATGCAAGCGTTGGGTGCATAGTGGTGGTGATCTTTCGCCTTAGCCATGTCTATCAATGCCCTTTGCTATCAAAAAGTTTTCAGGCCTCTATGTGCTCTGAGAAATCGAAGCACATAGATGGATAATATCATACTATGATTTGAAAGTCTATTTGTCCTCGCTGGTGATGCATATCCCGTCCAACGGCGCTGAGCATCAAACGTTGAGACGAGAAAGGATTTCCGCGCATCTGAGTATTCCGCGCGGCGGGTTCATGCTCAACCGATCATTCACTACTACGCACCACCACGCGTTGAGCACGCATTGTGCCAGGCCCCAGCCACGTATGCGCGCCCGTTCCATGCCCAATTCCTCGCTCAGTTGAGCGACGCGCCGGGCCAGCATCTGCTCCAGGTTGGACACTTCAAGGATGCGAGGCATGGGGTTATAGAACGAGGCTCCCACTTCATACCCAGGATCACCAACCACGCCTTTAGGATCGATAGCCAGCCATGTATCACCCGAACGCAAGATATTGTGGTGCTGGAGATCGCCGTGTAGCAACATGGTCTGGGGAGCCGAAGCACTTAACGTCACGAAAAGATCCATCGCCTCATCAACCAGGCGCGGCGGAAACGGACCATATCCACCAGCATAGCGTGCGCGGAGCTGCGTCAATCCTTGCCCCAATTGTTCAACCGTCGGAAAAGTATGCTCTGTGGGTGCTGGTCGCCAGAGTTGACGCATGACCCCGGCCAGAATGGATGTGGCTTGCTCATCCTGCTCCGGCACCAGTGACGCAAGCATGGTTCCCGGTTGCAAACGCTCCAGCACCATCACCTTTTGTTCCTCATCAAACTCCAGGAGACGAGCGATGCCTCGGCCATTGAAGAGACGCAACGCGGCCAGCCCATGTGTAAACTCATCGGAAAACTCGCACGTCTTCAGGATAACTGGTGTGCCATCCGCACGTACAGCCGGTGCCACGTAGTGAAAAGAGAGATTCTCAAACGGGGGCAAGAGCTTCAGTTGCCAGCGTTCCGCGCATTCCTCTAAAAAAGATGGGAGGCGTTGAAACCAGGCATTGGCCGCCTCTATGCCGTACACATCGCGCATAAATTGGAGAAAATCTTCAGGCAGGGCAAACATCAAAAGGACTCCTTGTATCTAGTACATCGCATGCATCCGGCTGAGCAGGAGCTTTTTTGTCGGAGAGAACTATGTGGAAGCAAGGCGTGCCTACGTCATATGAACCATAAAGCATGCCTGGAGGACAAAATCACTGGCAAACCACACATACTGAGGTTCGCTTTGAGCTTCTCAAAAAAAACTGAAGCCCCATCCTTCAAAAATCGTCATTTCAAGAAATCAACACAACGTGTATACTGTCTCCAGTTGTCATATGTGTCTATTTTGAATTGTAATGTCACTGAACAGCAAAAGTCAATAAGAGAAAAATAGAAATGAATGGCATGGCATCCTCACTACATGACGAATCGCAGCAGATGAGTTTGCGAGAACGCAAGAAACGTCTGGCTCAGGCCACCATTGAGGAGGCGGCGCTCCGACTCTTCCAGCAACAGGGGTACGAGCACACCTCCATCCAGGACATTGCTGAGGCGGTGATGATGTCACCGCGCACCTTTTTTCGCTATTTTGCGTCTAAAGAGGAAGTGCTCTTTGGGCCAATGCACGCGGCCCTGAGTGATGGTCTCCGCTTTCTGCAGCACGCGGCGCCAACGGAGTCACCGCACGCAGCACTCAGAGCGACCTTTGAGTACCTGGCCAGCCAGTATCAGCAGCAGCGGGCCAGTTTTCTGCTCCGCTATCAGGTGGCTGTGCAGACCCCCTCGATCGCTTCTGTCTATCTCTATGCCCTGATGGAAACAGAGCCAGCCCTCTGTGATGCGCTTTGCTCCCGCCTGGAATCTGCCCCAAACCGCAATGAGATTCGCTTCCTGGTAGCCGTCTACATGACAGCGTTACGTGTGGCTCTTGAGGAGTGGCTGGAGCAAGAAGCGCGGGGAGATCTGGTTTCCTTGCTTCATGGATACCTGGACGCCTTCTCGTCGCTTTCCCACCATACCTAGACGAAAAGATCACTCGTATCTGTATAGGCCCTTATATGCCCTTGACTTTCACGGCTCTTTGTGGCATAATCGTAACGTACAGTACGTTACGATTACAGGGGAGCGATAATGGAGCAGAGACAGAACACACGTACTCAGAAGACACGGGAGCGGCTACGCGCCGCCGCGCACCAACTCTTTCTTCAGCAAGGCTACCAGGGAACAAGTATTGAAGGCATCCTGGCAGAGGCGGGAATCTCTTCAAAGGAGACCTTCTATCGCCACTATGCCAACAAGGAGGCGCTTTTTGTGGATGTCCTGCGTCACCTGACGATGGAGATGCCGCGTTTCTCTGAGAAGCTTGAAACTCTCTCACCTGCTCATGATCTCGCATCACTACGCCAGGTTCTGGCGACGCTGGCTTACGAGATACTGGCTACAATCAACCAGCCCGGCTATCTCCCCCTGATACGCATGATTATTACGGAGATGCCGCGTTTCCCCCAGCTTGGCACGCTGTTCTTCTCGACTGTTACCCAACGAGGTATCAGTATTATTACCGCGCAGCTACGAGCTGCCAAAGTGCAAGAAATTATCGCGGATGTCGATGTAGATGCCGTGGCATACACGTTACTTGGTGGCCTGCTAACTTATGTCGTAATGCACCGTTTGCTTGCGGGTGAGGAGGTGCAGGACTCGTCATCCGACCATGCTAACGCCGTCATCGAGGTTATCATGCGTTCATTAAGGCCGTAATATGTAGACGCGTGCTTTAGCAGCGTCGTTAGTCCCTGATACTTTTTCAAGGAGGATATCATGTTTCCTGACCGGATACGCGTATTTAACAAATATGTCACAAATCGCGTCCTGCGTGGGCTTGCGATCCTTCCCTTTGGCCCTTTCGCGCTTCTTAGGCATGTTGGGCGTCGAAGCGGAAAGTCTTATGAGATAGTGATTATGGTCTGGCCGCTAAATGAGGGGTTCGTGATTGCCTTAACCTATGGTCCAAAGGTAGATTGGTACCGCAATGTGCAAGCTGCGGGAGGCTGTACTGTGTTCTGGCATAGAAAGCACTACACGCTTGAGAACCCGGAGACGCTTGATACCGAAACCGCCTTGACAGCCTTCCCTGGTTTTTTCAAAATGGTTTTACGCCGGACTGGCCTGCACCATTTTATCTACATGAAGTCGGTTGCCTCTATGCCTGGTACTTCAAATGCTCCTGCACCTGTTGTAAAATCATAATAAGCGATATGGTATACTCTTCTTCAAGATGTATCAGACGAGCAGTCAATTGATGCTTGGAGGCAGCGAGTATGTTCCAGGTTTTCGCGGGCAGTGGCGCTCGCAAGAAGTATGCTGACGATGAGCAGCAGCGTACAGATGCTCCGGACCAGTCGGCTGACGGCGAGGTCCAGCATGTGCACATCTGTATTCTTGGCACGGGCTTCTCTGGATTGGGCATGGCCATTCGGCTGAAGCAACGCGGGTACAAAGATTTTGTTGTGCTGGAGAAGGCGGAGGATATTGGGGGCACGTGGCGCGACAATACCTATCCAGGCTGTGCCTGCGATATCCCTTCGCACCTGTATTCCTTCTCCTTTGCCCTCAACCCAAATTGGAGCCATATGTACTCGCCCCAGCGCGAGATTCAGGCGTATTTGTGCGACTGTGCGCAACACTTCGGCATTTTGCCCCATATCTGGTGGAACAACGAGCTTCGCGACGCTTCGTGGAGCGATGATGAGCAGCGCTGGCATATCACGACCTCGCAGCGCGAGTTTACTACCGATATCCTCATTCTCGGCAATGGTCCACTCAGCGAGCCTGCGCTCCCCCATATCTCTGGCATTGAGAACTTTGAGGGTGAGATCTTCCACTCCGCGAAGTGGCGCCACGACCTGGACCTTACGGGCAAGCGCGTAGCTGTAATTGGTACCGGGGCCTCGGCCATTCAGTTTGTACCCCAGATTCAGCCGAAGGTCGCGCACCTGGCCCTCTTTCAGCGCACACCACCCTGGATCGTTCCGCGCCTGGATCATCCCATCTCAGAGGAGAAGAAGCGTCTGTATCGCCTTCTCCCCTTTACGCAGCGCTTTGTACGCACGCGCATCTATCTGCGCCAGGAATTGACTGCCCTGGGCATGGTCTACAATCAGAAGGCGATGGAGAAGGGGATGCAGTTTGCCCGCGAACACCTGACGCGGCAGGTAGCCGATCCAGAGCTGCGGGCGAAGCTCACACCTCACTATGCCATGGGTTGCAAGCGTATCCTGGTCTCAGACGACTTCTATCCAGCGGTCGCTCAACCCAATGTTGAGGTTATTACCGACCATATCAGCGAGGTCCGAACCCGAAGCGTGGTCACTGAGGACGGCCAGGAGCACGAGGTCGATGTCATCATCTGCGGCACCGGCTTCCATGTCACTGATGCACGGCTGCCTCAATGTGTGCGTGGGCGCGGTGGTCAGACGCTGGCTGACGCCTGGAGCGAGAGCATACATGCCTACATGGGTACGGCTGTTCCTGGTTTCCCCAACCTTTTCTTGCTGATTGGCCCCAACACAGGCCTGGGTCATAACTCCATGGTCTACATGATTGAGTCGCAGCTCAGCTACTTGCTCGACTGCTTCAGAACGATGGAGCGCAAGCAGGCGCAGGTCGTTGAGATCCGATCCGAGGTTGAGGCCGCTTACAACGACGAGGTGCAGCAGCGGATGCAGAAGACGGTCTGGGCCTCTGGCTGTGTAAGCTGGTACCTGGACGCCAGGGGGCGCAATACCACGCTCTGGCCCGGCTTCACTTTTGAGTTCCGCCGCCGCACACGCCGCTTCGACCGCCAAAACTACGACCTGCTGCCACAATATATTCCTCTCACAACTTGAAAGATTAGGTAAATGATATGCATGGGCAACAGGCCTGCGGCCCGTTGCCCATGCATATCATTTATTCTCTGAGCGCCGCAGGCGCGAAGACTCCCTCACACGGCTTGAAATAGAGAGGGAAACTATGCTATCCTATTAGCACGAAACGTCGTTCTTCAAACAGGAAAGGAGGGGAATTGTATGAACACCATTCACATCTCGTGGAGGTCGTACACCTTGCCTTTCATTCTGGTCATCAAACCCATTGTCTGAATGCCCCCAAGGTGTACCATCCTCCATTTTCGGAACAAGCAATTCACAATCATACATGCTAATTGTGCGTAACAAACTATGTTATGAAAATGTGAGGAAAATCATTGATGACCGAGCAACCTTCTACACTCGCACCCTTCTACCAAGGCTGGGATGTCTACCAGCAACATCTTATCAAAGCCATTGCCCCACTCACCTCTGAGCAACTTGCTTTGCGTGTCGCGCCTCACCTGCGCGATATAGATACGCTCGTGCGCCACATTATTGGCGCTCGTGCCCGCTGGTCCTACTATGTGTTGCAAATAGGTGATGAGCGGCTTCGCACCATTGGAGAGTGGGATCGTCCCACTCAGCCTGTAAGGTCTGCTGCCGAACTGGTGAGCGGTCTGGAGATAACCTGGCAGGCGCTTCAAAATGCACTCGAACGCTGGACGCCCGCCGACCTGCAAGAGATTTTGCGCGATGTTGACGAGGACACTCAAGATGAGGAAACCTTTACGCGACAGTGGGTCATCTGGCACCTGATCGAGCATGATATGCATCATGGCGGTGAACTCTCCTTCGCACTAGGCGTGCATCAGATCCCCGCGATAGATCTTTAGCCTCGAAGAAAGAGACTAACCAACAAAGAAAGAGGGAGTGTTCGGGCAATGCTCGAACACCCCTCTTTCTTTGTATCCATTTCCTCTTGACTCTCACCTTACTTGAGAGTGTATGCTCTGGCTGGAGGTTCTCAATTAAGAAGAATGATAGCAAGGAGTATGCTCAAAATTGGCGAGTTCGCTCGCGTAGGCCAGGTGTCCATCGCGACGCTGCGCCACTATGACCAGCTTGGTCTGCTCAAGCCCTTGGCGCTGGACCCCGAGTCCAGCTATCGCTACTACTCACTGGACCAGCTTCCACGCTTAAACCGTATCCTCGCACTCAAAGACCTGGGCTTTCCCCTGGAACAGATCGTGCAACTGTTAGAGGAGTCGCTTCCCCTGGAGGTGCTACATGGTATGTTCAGACTCAAGCAGGCCCAAACACAGCAGATTATTGATACCGAGCAGGCCCGCCTGGCACGTATTGCCGCCCGCTTGCGCCAGATTGAACAGGAGGAGAATATGCCAGACTATGAAGTACGCTTAAAACAGGTCGATCCGCTACTTGTAGCCTCAACCCGAGGCCTCGTAGCTCTTGGAAGTAACTTTGTGGAGCCACGGACGCGCCTTCAGTCCTACCTGGAGCAGCAAGAGATAGCATATTCTGGCCCAGATATGCTGCTCTGGTACTCGCGCCATGAAGCGCGTGAGGACGGGCTATACGCGGATGTAGAGTTTGCCACGCCTTTGCGCAGGCTCCTTCCCGGCAATGAGCACATTACCGTCCATACGCTGCCTGAGCATTTGATGGCCTGCACCGTTTTCACCGGTGATGTTCTTGCCAGTGGCCAGGCCTTTGTCGTCCTGCATCACTGGCTGGATGATAACAGCTACCGGCTCGTAGGACCGCCGCGCCAAATCTACCTGCAAGGCCTGCGCCAGGATGCATCTGTCGTCGAGGTTCAATTTCCAGTTGGGAGATAGGGTGAGGTGAGTGCTATGTATGTACGTGTCTCCACTGACACGGAGGCACGTACATACATAGCGCCGGGCTAGCTCTCCTGGGGAGGCACTTCATCGCGTGAAGATCTGGCTGATGGGGTGGTATTATAGGAACCTTTATGGAAATCTTCGAAATCTTCAGTGGTACGTGCCTCTTCCTGGGGAGCGGGTTCGGTAGGGTGTTCCTCAACGGGTGGCGTGGTATAGTTGGGGGATGGCTCTACATACTGTTCCTGGAGAGGAGTCTCATCATAATGAGGTGCCACAGCTGCCGCAGGCACGACATAGTCGCGTGGCTGGCGCACAAAGATCTTGCCAATGGCTCCTCCGATAACTCCCAGCACTGCACCAATGCCCAGCCAGAGCAAGACGAGAATCACGTCGGCGATGACCAGGCCTGTGAGACCAACCTGGCGCGTCGCGTTGGCCTGGATGCTCTGGATAGAGACCTGGACTCCCTGCTGTGCCAGGGCGTCCTGTGCCTGTCTGGCTGATTCTGGTGAGACCTGGGTGGGCGCGTTGGTAAGGTAGAGAATAATGATATAGATTGCCAGGCAGAGGCCAACCAGAAAGCCACTCCATAGGCCTGAGAGCGTGCCTGTACCCAGATGTCCTGAGCGCAGAGTTCCCACGAGTCCCGCCAGCAGAGGCGTGCCAAACAAGGCGAAGAGGATCAACCAGGTCGCGACCTGCCCAAACTCGCTGGTGCCAGAGATGTTATGGAACCCGCTGACGATGCCGATGCCAAAGATAATGATGGCGCCAAGAATGGCTAACGATAAGCCGCTTGTGGGAGCGATGCCGCGTTTCCTGCGCACTGGCAGAAACGATGAGGGAGCATTTGTCTGTTGCATATATGGCCCTTTCTGTGATTACATATACTATGCTGCATATATAATCACGGATGAGCCGAGAACTTCGTGTACTTAATATTCAACTTCACGCCGCTGCATGGCTCGCACTCACTTACCTGGCGACCTGGTGTAGCCTGGCTAGCGCTCTTACTGGGAAGGTTCCGGCGCCTTTGAATTTTGGCGGAAGGGCGCTAAAGGTAAAGCCTTCATTCGGCAGCTGCTGAAGATTGCACAGATGCTCAACGATCAGGACCTCGGCCCCCAGGAGTTGGGTATGCACGGGTCGTTCTCCGCCCCTGGTATCATCGATATTTACGGAGTCGATGCCAACCAGCTTGACCCCACACTCGACGAGATAGAGCGCGGCATCCTCCGTCAGGTGGGGATGGTGCTCAAAATACTGTTCTGTGTTCCAGTAATTGTCCCAGCCGGTATGCACCAGCACCGCCCGCCCTCGGAGTTCCTTGCCACGAAAGAAGTCGGCGTTGATGGCAAATGTCTCTTTATGATCAACGCGAATGACAATACCTTCCAGGTCCGCGAGTCTCTCTACACCGACTTCTGAGAGGTCCTTCCCATGCTCATAGCGGTGGAAAGGGCAGTCTAGATAGGTGCCGGTGTTGGTCACCATTTCGATCTTGCCGATCTGAAACTGAGTCCCGCTGGCATATTGCTTTTTGGATTCCTCGCGGCTCAAATAATCGCAGATAATGGGAGCAGGCAGACCTTTATAGGTGACCAGGCCATGTTCAATAGTATGACTCAAGTCAACCAGTGTCTCAGTCCCAGCCTGAGTATTGATGGGAGTGCGTTTGTGCTGCTCTGCGAGAATGGCCTTATTAAGAATCTTGACCCTTCCCACCATAAGTAGGCGCATATCGCTAACAAGGTAGTCAGCGAGTTCCTGGTCGCTTATATCATCGCCCGCGATATCCAGGCGGAAGTCCTGTCCCTGGATGCCGCCGCCATTGGTAAACTCGATTTCGAAATCAAATTGAACACGTTTATCCATAAAGCTCTTTCCTTGCCAGGTATCTTCTACTCAGGACGACTCACCGCTTATGAAGTTTCGTCCATGAGAGAGCCTGTGTCCTTTTTTGAAGAGAAATATACTAACCATAGTTTAAGAGAGGTATGTGAGCCTGTCAATGAAAAGTTATTGATGAAAAATATCGAAAAAGATGATAACATGAAAAAGAAGAAGATCTGATGCAAGGTACATTTGGCAGTGAAAGGGGATGCTATGCCTGAAATTGATGATACGCATGATAAAGCACCAGAGGCCGTTGGTAGAGTAACTACTGAGGAACAATTGCAAGCAGTAACTGTGGGGGAACGCAAGCCTCTGAATGGATCTGTGACAATTGCAGAGTATGATCCAGCCTGGGCTGAACTCTTTGAGCGCGAGGCTGAGAAGATCAGGGCTGCACTTGGCGAGCGAATTGTGTTGCTGGAGCATGCTGGCTCGACCTCGGTGCCAGGACTGGCCGCCAAGCCAATCTTAGATATCTTGCTGGTAGTGCCGAACTCGGCGGATGAAGCCGCCTATGTTTCGGCCCTGGAGGGCGCGGGCTATGTGCTACGGATTCGCGAGCCAGAATGGCACGAGCATCGTATGCTTAAAGGGGACAATCCAGCTGTTAACCTCCATGTCTTCTCACCTGGCTGCCCAGTGGTTGAGCGTATGCTCCTCTTCCGTGATTGGATCCGTCGCAATGAATCTGACCGACTGCTATATGAGCATACCAAGCGCGAGCTTGCGCGTAAGACCTGGAAGTATACGCAGAACTACGCCGACGCCAAAACATTGGTCGTCGAGGAAATTCTCGCCCGCGCTGTTAAAGAGGCATAGGATCTGGCAGTTAACACTAAAGACTTGACTCCCTTCTCTCTTTTGTATATAATAATGACTGACTTGGTCAGTCATTATTGGAAAGAGGGAGGAGGCACTCTTATGCCTCGTTCAGAGGAAGCTAAACAACGTCTGCGTGATGAGCAACGAACGCATATTCTAGAGGCTGCCAGGCGCGTCTTTGCGCGCAAGGGGCCGGCTGCAACTATGGATGATATTGCCACAGAGGCCTCGGTCAGCCATGGACTGGCCTATCGTTACTTCACGAGCAAGGATATAATCCTGCACACAATAGCTGAGCAAGCCTTTCAAGCCAACCCCTTAACGATAGTGCAGGAGCTGGATAAGACGAAGACGCCAGGAGAGCGTTTGAGGGTGTTGTTGACAGGGCTTATAGAAAGCAGGCGTCACCCCGAGTACCACCAGCTCTTAGATCGTATGCGCAACTCTGAGGCCACGCCGGAGGAGCTACGAGAGCTCGTGCATAAGCGCGCGCATGCCTTACGTAGCGTGATCAGGCAGGGCATCGTCGAGGGGCAGGCGAGTGGTGAGATCGTGGCAGGCGATCCAGATCAATTGCTGAGAGCTATCTACGCGTGTCTTGATGGCCTTACCCACTGGACTGAGTATTATCCAGAAGAATACATCGAGCACTTCCCCGCTGCGGAGATCTTCTGGCGTATGCTCAAGCCCGAGAACCCTGTAAAAGAATGACTCTCACTAGATAGAAGGGATGCGAGATATGAGTAAGGAGCCAGGTCTTTCAGATGAGAGCCTACGCCACTGTTTAGAGGAGCAGTATGCTCTTAATGCCGCCACATTTGAGCTGCTATCGGGGGGACTCGATGTGAATGCCAGGGTATATCGCGTGGTGAGTGAGCAGGGAGATGCCTATCTGCTGAAAGCTAAGCAGGGACCATTCTACGAGCCAGCCTATCGCGTGCCGCGTTATCTCAGGGACCAGGGAATCACATCGGTGGTTGCTCCCCTGCCTACGAGGGAGCAGGCCTTGTGGGTCACGGTCGACAGGTGGACGCTTGTGCTCTATCCCTTTATCGATGGTGATAGCAGCTGGAATCCTGGTATGGATGATACGTATTGGCGTAGCCTGGGAGCTGCATTTAAGCAAATTCACCAGATCAATCAGCCAGCCGAAGTTTTCCAGGGGGTGCGTAAAGAGGCCTTCGAGTTGGCGGAGTACCGTCGTGGGGTGCGGACAATTGAGGCCAGGCTGGCACAATTTGTGGGTGATAGCGCGTCTGAGCAGTCTCTTTATAGGAACTGGATGGCGTATCAAGCCACGATTCATGCCGTGATGGACTCCATGGAAAAGCTGGCGGACCACCTGCGGCAACAGGCCGGACCACTGGTCATCTGTCACGCGGACCTGCATACCGCCAATATTATACGCACTTCAGACGGAGAAGTATTTATCATTGATTGGGATGATATTATGCTGGCTCCCAGAGAGCGCGATTTTATTTTTGTGGGCGATGCCCAGGCAGCTGATCCGCCCGCACCCTTTTTTCAGGGCTATGGCGAGGTCGCGTTTGATTGGCGCGCGCTCAAGTACTATCGCCTTGAGCGCGTTATTCAGGATCTGATTGAGGACGCGTCGCAGGTGCTTTTCAGAGCCGACCTCGACGACGAGACGAAGATCGGCGCCGCCCGGTTGCTTGAGGCTAACCTGTTAGAACGAGACTGGGAGCGCCTCTAATCCGCGCAGTACAAAGCTGCCGCGCCAGCGGACCTGCTCGGGTGCGATGCTGAGCCGGAGATCAGGCATGCGCTGGATCAGGGTACTGATAGCGATCTGCCCTTCAAGCCGGGATAGGGGAGCACCGAGGCAGTAATGCACACCCTGGCCGAAGGCCAGGTGCTTATTGTTCTCGCGGGTGATGTCCAGCGTGTCGGGATCATCAAAGTAGTTTGCGTCCCGGTTGGCTGAGCCAATCGCTGCCAGGACCAGTTCCCCGCGTGGAATGGTGACACCCTCAATCGTGATGTCTTCGCTGGCATAGCGCTCGGTAGCTGTTTCAACCGGGCAGACAAAGCGTAGTAGTTCCTCAATGGCAGGCTTGATGAGTGTTGGCTCGCTCTGTAATTTCGCCAGCTGGTCGGGATGCTCCAGCAAGGCGAGTGTTCCGCTGCCAATCAGGTTGACGGTGGTCTCATGGCCCGCGATGAGCAGGAGTATGACCATGGCTAGAATTTCATCTTCACTGAGTTGATCGCTGCCCTCCTTGGCCTGTACGAGCGCCGTGATGAGATCATCTTGAGGACGGGTACGTCGCTCTTTGATGAGCTTCTTTAAGTACGCCATAAAGCCCATGATGCTAGGAATGAGCACGAAAAGGTTGCGGTTGGTGCCTCCTGAAATGAGGGTTTTGGTCCAGCGATGGAACTTATGGTTATCTTGAACTGGTACTCCGAGGATACGCCCGATGACCGTGAGTGGCAATGGCAGCGCGAAATCGGCGATCAAGTCCATACTGCCCTTTGGCTCTACTTTATCCAGTAATTCATTGGCCAGGATCTGTACCTGCTCGCGCATTTGTTCAATCAGGCGTGGTGTAAAGGCTTTGTGTACGAGGGCGCGCAGCCTGGTATGGTCCGGGCTGTCCAGGTCGAGCATGTTGCGCTCAAGTGGCTTGAACATGGGCGGTACCCAGGGAGCCTTTTTTAGCTGCTCAGGCGTCATCGCATTGCGGCGGTCCTTGGCGAAGCGCTTATCCTTCAAGACACTGAGCACATCGTCATAGCGCGTCACAAGCCAGGCGCGCTGCTTCGTAGGGAGGGTTACCGGAAAAACCGGCGCCTCGGCGCGAAGTTGGGCATAAAAGGGAAAGGGATTGGCCTTGAACCTGGCGCTGGTAATGTCGACGGGCGCGATAGAAGTTGTGGACGCGGTTGCTGGTAGCGTTTGTTTCTTCGTCATGGCTTCTCGCTCCTTAATCCATCCATGATCATATCGGTAAGTACGTCTGGTAGCTCATCCCAGGCTGTCTCCAGGGTCGTGTCTCCCATAAGGTATTCTATGATCAGGCCAAGTACCATGCCCGATATGGCGCGCATGGCGAGACGCATATTGGTTGACTTGACGATGTGTTGCTCCGTCCACTGCTGAAAGTACGTTTCGGCCATAGTAAATGTCGGTTCTATAATCTTCCGATAATAAAGCTCTCTCAACTCCTGATTGACCAGGATCTCCGAAATGACGACCCTGAAGATCTCGAAGTTATCTGCTTTGAGTGCTGTGAGCCTGTGGCGGAAGTAGGCCTTCGTGAAGCTGCGAAAGTCGCCCTCAGTAAATTTCGCGAAGTCTTCATGCCTCCGGTCAGATTCATTCAGCCGATCCAGGATGCCTAGCATCAGCGCGGTTTTATTCTCAAAGTAGTTATAGATGGTGCCGTCCGCGATACCAGCCTCGCGAGCGATATCCCGGATCGTCGTGGGGTGAAAGCCCTTCTGGGCGAACACCTTTGTGGCCGCGTCAAGGATCTGGTTGCGCCGTGCGGCGATGAGCTGCTCTTGAATGGAGTCCTTCATATATTTGCCTTCAATGAATGAATATTCAGAGTAATGAATGAGCATTCATTCAGAGTATGCCATAAATTTCACCATCCTGTCAAGGCTTTTAGCCGCCAATATTGCGTATTACAGTTATTCCTTTACCATACCGGGCGAAACTTATGCGGCAGCGTTCCTCCATTGGCCGCCGTGATAAGTTGGCGCAGGTCGGCACGTAGCTCTGCCATGCGCCTGGGGCCAATAATCTCTGCCCACTGCGCCTCCAGGCGTGTGAGAAAGGCCTCTGTCTCGCGGATGCAGCCCCAGCCTCGCTCTGTGAGGGTCACGATCTTGCCACGTTTGTCGGCTGGATTTGGCTGGCGTGTAACGTAGCCCCGCTTCTCCAGATAGTCAATCATTTCGCTGGCAGCCTGTTTGGTGATATCTAGAAACTCGGCCAACTCGTTACCTGTTGCGCCATATGGTGCGAGCCGTTGGAAAGCGAAGCCGTGGGCGGGCCGCACATCATCATAGCCAAGCACGGCCATGTGTCTATGTAAGTCATCAATTACCGCCCGAGAGCCAAGCATCAGTAGAGGCGTCAGTTCGTAATTGGGTGCAAATTCCATCGTCGTCGATTCCCTTTTTTACCAGCCAGATATAGTCAAATTGCTTGACTATATCTGGCTGGTATTATATACTGTACAATGTAGTCAAATTGCTTGACTATTATACCGTAGTTTCTCTTTTCTGAAAACATTTTTACTGATAACCACAGGGGGTAAGATGTCTAATAGCACTAATAAGGATGTCATTAAACGTTTCGTCACGGAAGTCTGGAACGAGAATAAGGCGGATGTGCTCGATGAGATCCTTGATCCAGCCTATTACGATTATTCATCTGAGCCACGCAACCGTGAGGGAATTGAGCGTTTATTGGCAATTGTAAATGAGGCGTTTCCTGATCATAAGACTATTATTGAAGAAATTATTGACAAAGGCGATACTGTCGCGGTTTGTGAGACGTTCTGTGGAACACATTCTGGACCATTTCGCGGTATACCAGCGTCAGGCAAAAAGTTTGAAGTTGGCCGTTACCGCTTCTTCAAAATCGTCAATGGTAAGATCGTTTCGCACCGGGGCTTGCTAGACCTACCTGCCCTGCTCCGCCAGATCGGTGCGGATAAATAATATATTTCCTGGTGAAGCATATGTGCTTCACCAGGAAATATGCATGTTTTATCGTTCTACGCTGTATGAACGTTGGTGACATTCCCCATGTTCACGGGACAGAGGGGACCGACCTCTGCCACATAGGTTGGTTCCTGTGATACCTGGTGATAGATGAATTCGACATACTCATAGGAGCCATTGTTGGCGTACCATATCAGGTCGTAGCTACCCTGGGAAATGCCATGAAAGGCAAAGTTGCCATTGTCCTGGATATTTGTTTTCTTTGAGCCATCCCATTTGGCGAAGAGTGCGTCCTTTCCCATTCCACCCTTCAGACCGGTCGTTAGCCCGATCTGATTAAAGGGGACGTCGGTTTCGATATTGGTAAAGTGTCCCGTGATGTCCTGGGGCGCGTTCAAATCCTTTTGCGCTGACTTGCCCTCGTTGGTATCACCATACTCTTTGGCCAGGCGTTGATAGGTTGGGATGGCGCTGGAGCAGGATGAGGAGCGTTCCTGTTTTCCCATTCCCAACAGTGCCTTTGCCATGTCGCTATGCAACTGCCCAACTTCAGGGGCACTGGAGAATTTAGTGAGAACCTTATCGAAGGCGTTGACCGCTGACTCATAATCTTGCGTCTGTAGCTTCCCTTCGCCAATATTGTAGTAGGCTGTGGCATCGAGGGCACTGGCCTGAGTCTGGCAGGTGTTATCGCAGTAAGGGATCCCTAGAACTGTATCGAGGCTCTTCGTTGCTCCATCGTAATCTTTGGCGTCCAGGCTCTGGCGACTCAGGCTGAGGCGCGCCGCAATATCTCCCACCTGGGCGCGATGCACTTCACCCTGGGCCGAGCTAGCGGTAAATTTCTGGATGACCGTATCAAATTTGGTTAAGGCCTCGTTATAATGCTGTGATTTATTTAGCGCCAGGCCCCAGGAGGTATAGGTCCGGGCCAGGTTAGCCCCATCGGGAGCCTGCTCGCCTCCCTGAGTATACTCATCGATAGCAGGCTGCCACTGCTGCTGATTCTCCAGGCTATGGGCCTGCGCGATGTGCAGAGAGGGCTGAATGCTGAAGGCCACGCCCGAGTAGATGAAGAGTACAACGATGATAATGGCAGAAGTTATGGCCTGGCGCACACGCGTCTTGTTGAGGATGGAACCCATCCCATCCCCCATACGGATGGCGAGCGCGATCAGCAGTAGAAGGCCCAGTAGAAGCGCCGCGCCACTGGCATGGGCTGATCCCGCGGCCCAATCGCTTCCCGTGAGATGTAGAACCACGAAGAGGACGATCAGCAGGCCCAGGCCTCCCAGAACCCCCCAGAGCGGTAGAGGGCGAGCCAGCTTTCCTGGCTGTTTGGGTGGCTTAGGGGTTGGCACAGGCGCGACTGGAGGATAATTCATGCCAGATGGGGCCGCATAGTTTATGCCTGAGCCAACGCCTGACTGGCTAGCATATGGGTTGTATGGATTTGTTGGGACCGTGTTTGCTTGTGGAGGATAATTTGGCCAGGAAGGCTGGCTATTGTAGGGATCATACGGCCCTGGTACAGGCTGGACCTGGGGTGTCTGTGGCGGTGGCGCTGGCTGGGGTGTTGGCCCGTAGGGCGCCTCCTGCCACGCGACCTGTGTACTTTCTCCATAGGACTCTGCGGCCGCGGCAGCAGGCGTTGATGATCCATATTCTTGAAAGGTTGGATGGTCTTCTATAGGGTGCTTGGGCCTGGGAGCGGTATCCTCGTCTTGACTGATTGGATATAACGCTTCCTGCTGTTCAGGGAGAACAACGTCTTTCTCGGGTGCATCGGCCTGTTTGTCGCCCGCCAGATTCTGCTCGTCTTGATGTTGCGGTTGCTGTTCCTCATTGTGAATGGGATCCATGCGGATTTCGCCCTCCATGCATAGCGCTTTATTTGCGCCATCAATTGAAATACCATTAGAAATGCCAGGTGCTTGAATCTACTAAAAGAATAACATATAAGCACATCTTTTTTACAGGCTTTGTGTTATGATAATAGATGTGCCTTTTATTTAGCTTATGCGCAAGCAGTTATACATGTGCGCGTTTATCTCATAGGACTACCTTTAGTCGAAGATATTCGCATTGTTCCTGGAGGGAACCTGGATATGAGGCGTGCTGCCACTTTTGCCCTCGGCCTGATCGGAGGTATCTTTCTGCTCATTGGTTTACCATTCGCGATAATCGCGTTTTTCTTCTATACATCGTCAGTGGATTTTATGCAAGGCGCTGTGACGACACAGGGCTCGATTATTGCCTGTAACATGCAATATGACTCACAGATAAATGCACAGCTTATGTCATCAACCTGTGAGCCAGTCGTGCGCTTTCGTACGCAGCAGGGAGAGGTGATACAGTTTACCTCTAATTTCTCAAGTAGTTCCATGAATGAAGGCGACGAGATTCCTGTCAGCTATCATCCCGCGCATCCACATGATGCGCGCATCAGTTCTTTCATTGCACTCTGGCTTCTCCCGCTCATCTTTGGCGCCATCGGTGGAGTCATGGTGCTGGTGGCTATCATTCTTTTTGTGATAGCCATCGTTGTTGCTCTACGTCGACGTCGGCAGGTTGCGTACTATAACTCGCCCTATACTCCTCCTTATCCTCCTTACTCAGGAGGCGAAGCACGCTACTAACGTAGCCTACGGGCATGACTGATCCACGCAAAACCGCGCCCGAAAGATGCGAACGGTTCTCAGGCATCCAGTCCAGACAACTTTAAAATAGCGCGCACTTGAGCCTACTTGATTTTTGCTTAGCAGAAAACTACACTTGCTATAGTGATTGATGAACCCATATGCGAAGCGATGTGTTTTTAGCATGAAGCAAGAGAAGGAGTTGGCTCCTATGGCAACGATGCCTCGTCGAACCTATACTACGCTAAGCAGCCGTGGTTTGCGGCATGACATTCTTCCCATGCGGCTCTACCACAAGGCCAAGAAGTTGGGAATCTGGGATCCTCGTGATATTGATTTAAGCCAGGACTACCTGGACTGGCAGCAGTTGGCGGAGGATCCCAGGACACGGCTGCGCAACCTTATTCTCAGTTTTCAAGCAGGCGAGGAGGCTGTAACCCTGGATCTCCTGCCTCTGATCATGACTGTGGCGCGCGAGGGGCGCCTGGAAGAAGAGCTCTTTCTCACGACCTTCCTCTGGGAAGAGGGGAAGCATACCGAATTCTTCCGCCGCATCCTCGACGAGGTCATGCAGGCCGAGGGTGATCTGCATGGTGTGCGCACTGCAAACAATACCCGTGACCTCTTCTCCGACGACCTGCCACGCGAGATGAACCTGTTGCTCACCGATCCCTCGCCAGTGAACCAGGCTCGGGCCTCGGTGCTCTACAACATGATTGTTGAGGGTGTGCTTGCCGAGACAGGTTATTTCAGCTTCTTCCGCCTGCTTACTCAGAACAATATCATGCCTGGCTTGCAACAGGGCATCCAGTATATCAAGCGCGATGAGTCGCGGCACATCGCCTACGGGGTCTTTCTGATCTCGCGCCTGGTGGCCCAGGACAAGTCCCTCTGGCCCGTCGTCGAGGATCGTATGAACGAACTCTTTGGCGCCATCCAGAGCGATCAGCAGCAGAATGGCACCCCTGAAGCTGTGCGTGACTACGCGCGTCAGCAGTTTGAGAAGCGCCTGGCTCGCATCGCTCGCGCCCGCAACCAGACCCTTGAGCAGGTCTATCAGTCCTCTGATATTGAGGAGACGCAGGTTTCCTAATAGAGATTTTTCTAATTACATGTACGCCTATTTGCAAGCTTGGTAGGGCTTAAAAAGAAGTGATGACACATTGCTAATAGACAATGTGTCATCACTTCTTTTCACTCGACGAGCAATTGCCAGTAACTGAACAAATGCACCTTCATAATGAAGGCATTTCTTGATAATTTGCTTTTTGTCAAGACAATAAAAGTTGGATAGCTATGGCTCGATTGCTATTGAGGTTGGCAATGTATTTGGAATAAATGTTTGTTGTTCAGGGGGTTGCGCTAGCGAGCTTCGAATAAGTGTTCCTATGACAAAGCCGAGTAACAGCAGGCCTCTTACCAGGGAGAGCAGAAAGATAGTTTCAGGTGGAGGAGAGCCTGCATTATATACAACAGGATAGATGAAATAGGTTAGAAGCATTACCGAGGTCCACAATACAATTGCAGGCCGTGTTTCTTGCCTGGCTGTGGCAAGTAATGGCAGAAGCCAGATGATATATTGAGGGCTAAAAATTTTTCCTGTTACTAGTACGAGTGCTATCATGACCAGGAACGCCATGGATAAAGCGATTTTCTTGCGCCATTGTAGCCAGCAGAGAGTAAGAATCCCAGCTACTAATAGCAAAGTTCCTGCTAGAGAGACAATGCTATCTAATGCGCTTGTGACGTTCATTGAGACGAAGGCATAGCGGTAATGATAAGGAAACCCTACAAAACTTCCTAGCCAGATGAAGGCTCCACTAAGTGTCTCTATTTCAAGAGGACGAGCCTGGAAATAGGATAATGCTCCCATCGTGCCGGGAATGCTAATCAGAAGTGATGCCAGTGTGATAAGTATGGTACATCCAACAAAGCCGACCAGGATGGGTAACCAGCGTTGGCGTGCATACCATAGCCCTTGAGAAGCTTGTTGTTGTGCCAGCAGTAGTGGCAATAGCAGCAGTACTGGATAGAACTTGAGGAACGTTCCAAGAGCAATGCAGACATATGCCCAGGTCCAGCGTTTGCGTTCAGCCAGGAGCAATGCAAACATAGTGCAAGCAGCAGGAAAGATATCGAAGCGGCTTGTTAGCGTTGACCAGCCTGCTATAACAGCATAGATCAGGAAGAGAATTGCACTTCGAGTCGAGATGAAGTGTTTAACCAGGAAATAGAGCAGTACTACAATCAGGAGCACTAGGCAGGCGAAAGCTTGTTGATAAAATTGGAAGGGAACTATCAAGGGCAGTGAAAAAGGTAGCAGGGTTAGAATTGGGTATTCGCGCGGGGTAGTGTGTGAACGTACACCACTTAACTGGCGCTCAGCCAGGGAAATTATTGGGGCAGGAGCATGATATTTGTGCAGTCTCTGTATCTCAGATTGAAGCATGCCTTTGTCATTCAGAAATGCACATTGCTCGCTAGGTAATTGATTTAGACCATCTTGCCCATGCCAGAAAGCTACTGCATAACATTGATAAATAGCGGCATCTACATACTTGCTTGAGAACTGCCATGAAGAGCCATAGTAAAGTAGCATACCTGCCAGTAGTAGCAAAAGTATATCAGTCAGGAAGCCTGTACGTGAACTTAGTGTCTTCGTATTCATATTGGTGAAACTCTCCTCATAAGTTTCTATGGTGAAGAAGTGATGTATATCATACCGTCAATATGGTATGTGGGTATATGCAAACAGGACCATACTCTTTCCTGGCATTTTGTCCAGGGAGCGCCTCACCTTTTGAACAGAGACAGTGGGCTATATCTCTTTTATACTGAAGCGGTAGTTTGTGAATGCCTGAGGCCCGTTTAGGATGCAAAAAAATATGACACAATGGATTGAAGTAAATAAAAGGAGCAATTTCGTATGACCGATTCTATTTCTCAGCGCCAGATGCTTGAATATTGGATTCAACTGACTCATCCAGAGAAGGTTCTAGCTCAATTCCCTGGCATAAATGATAGCATAGTTGCCAGCATGTTTGGGATCGATGTCGCGATATATAACGAGATCCGCCAGGGCTTCCAGGCTCGTGTACGCCAGGCGGCCGAGGAGTTATTGGCTGACGCGGACTTTGCCGCGCTTGTGGACCAACTTCCCTTTGCTCCCGGTGCTAAGGTGGTTGGCTTTGGCTCCAGTACAACCGATGACCTGCAATCCTGGCTCGAAATCCTGCGTGCCGTCTTCGCCCTACGACGCTCCCAGGATGGTGTTCGCTTTGTCAACGCGGGCGTCAGCGGGGATACAAGCACGCATGAGATTGCCCGTTTTAGCGCCGCGGTGAATGAACGGCCCGATTGGATTATCTGCCACATCAGCTCTAATGATGGGCGCAGACATGGTGTCTCTCCAACTAAGCCCCTGGTAAGTCCTGAAGAGACGGAGAAGAACCTGATCATGCTGCGCCATTTCGCCGCCAGCCAGACAAGCGCAAAGTGGATCTGGATGACGCCTACCTCGCTGATCGAGGAGAAGATTGCCGCTTTCCCCTTCTTTCAGCTTGGGCAGATCATGTTCTACAACGAAGATTCCGCGCGTGTAGCCGAAGCCGTGCTCAAGCAGCCTGACCCTGCCGTCAATCTCTGGGAGCTTTTTGGCCAGCCCGCCGATGCTGAACTGGTCTCCTGGGACGGCTTGCATCCGAGTCTGAAGGGAAATAAGCGCATCCTTCGAGCTCTTGTGACTGACCTGGTCAAGCACTTCGCGTAAGTATAAGGGTGATTTCTTCCATGTCGCTCGGCATGGAAGAAATCTCTTCTATTAGAGAAAAAAACTATGCTGAACTCGGCTGATTTTACAAGGTCAGGCCCCTGGATGATTACAAATAGTTGTGCTTATAAATAAGATATAACTCGCGCTCTTATGAAAATGTCATGATATATACTTCTAATGTCGTTATATTCTATATTTTTTGTCGTATCTACGGATTGCGAGTCTTCTGGCTTTCAGATTACAATAAAAAACATTACCCCATGTAAAGATCCCTACAAAGGAACCTATCACCTTCGAAGGAGATGAGATACATGCACGTGAACACAGCAAACATGCGTCGTTTCCTCCCTCTTATTTTTTGTTTGCTTGCTTTGTGCCTGGCAGCCTGTGGTGGAGATTCGAGCGCTACCAATACTACCACGAAGGCGGATGCAGACAAGCAAGTATTTCACCATGCCATCAGCGGTATCAGTGATATTGCGACTTTTGATCCCGCGCTGGCTGGAGATGGACCTTCTACGTCAGCTATTAATATGGTCTTTAGCGGTTTAGTTCAGCTTGACGACCGGCTCCAGGTCTATGGTCAGTTAGCCCAATCATGGGAACAATCCCCTGATGGTTTGACCTGGACATTTAAGTTGAAGCCTAATCTGACTTTTAGTGATGGTTCTCCACTGACCTCAGAGGACATTGTCTGGAGCATTGATCGTGCCTTTGATCCCGCCCTTAAATCCACGACGGCTCCCTTTTATCTTGGGCTTATCAAGGATGGGATTAAACGGAGCAATGGGAAGGTCGCAACCTTAATCAATGATAGCTTGTTTGCTCCTGATCCGACGACGGTGAAGATTGTTATCACGCAAAAGGCTCCATATTTTCTCCAGGCCTTAACCTACACCAGCTCGTGGGTTGTTGAGAAGAAACTTATAGAGAAATATGGTAATCAAAAATTCATGGATCACCTGAATGAAGGAGGCGGAGCAGGTCCCTGGATCGTGGCCAGTTATATTCATGGCACGCAAATTACCTTCGTGCCAAATCCCCATTATGCTGGGAAGAAACCACAGCTTGGTAAAGTCGTTTTCTATTTCTATAAGGATGCTCCTACAACTTTTAAAGCTTATCAGGTAGGACAGACGGATGATGCACCGGTGCCGACAGCTAATATCGAGTCGGCCAAATCGTTGCCGCAAAAGCAGTTACATATCACGCCAGCGCTCACCATTTCCTACTATGCGATGAACTATCTGATCAAGCCTTTCAACAATATCAAGGTTCGCCAGGCTTTTGCCTTGTCCATCGATAAAGAGAAGATTGCGCATAATATTCGCAAAGATACTGTCTTTGCTACCAACCATATAATTCCGCAAGGACAGCTTGGATATAATACGCAGTTGCTTGGTCCAGGTGGTGTCACAAGCACCCGTGGCGATGCTCAAAAAGCCAAACAGCTTTTTGCTGAAGGGCTTAAAGAAGAGAACATGTCGCCTTCATCTCTGCCAAAGCTTACATTTACCGTCGCCACCAATGGTTCGCCCGATGCCAAGAATGAGTTTCAGGCAGTGCAGCAGATGTGGAAAGCTGTGCTAGGTGTTGATGTGACACTTAATGATCTTGACTTTAACCAGCGCAACCAGGTTATCGGCGCAGCGCAGGATAACCCCAACAGCCCCATAATGTGGCAGAGTGGTTGGGGGGCAGACTATCCTGATCCCCAGGACTGGCTTGATTTGTTCCTGGATAACCAGAACGGTGGCAATCAATTTAACTATGCTCATAACAAGTCTGTGAACGTGTCATCGCAACAACAGACACAGGAACTGATCAAGCAGGCAGATACGACGCTTGACCAGCAGCAGCGTGTACAGTTGTACAATAAGGCAGAGCAACAACTAATCAACGATGTTGCCTGGCTGCCCATAAGCCAGAGCAATACTCTAGTTGTGCGTAAGCCTTGCGTCATGGGTATCGTCGATAATGCTCAAGGTATTACACCTCCCGAAGACTGGGGCAATATCTATATCTCGACGAACCCACTTTGCGCCAAGGCTAATGGGTAATTAACCAGTAGCGAATGGCTTTTGCGTCATCAATTGGTCAATTGATGACGCAAAAGCCATTCATGTTCATGAGCCCGTCCTTTTCAATAACAGCGCTGTTTGGTGATAACCGACGCCTAAGGCGGCTAACACAAGATACTTAGAAGAGATAGTGAGATAATGATAGGCCAGGGTAACAGGATAGGATGCCAGTGTTAGATTGCCAAATAGTTCTAGCGTGTCCGGGTATTCTCGTGGTTGAAGGCTTTCTTGCCAGTGATCCATAAGGACACGGGAGGCCTGATGTGTTATTAACGCGATATCTCGGCCCGTTAGCTTATTCCTGGATAGTAGATGTTGCACCATCTTCGGTATTCCTTCCATTGCCGAAACCTGGAAGGAATAAATGCCAACATCTTCGGTTATTTTGTATGTCGCGCGGGGTGAGTCACGAGCCTGCATTGTCATCGCGCCATATTGGTCACTGAGTGTTTGCGTCTCATAGTCAATGATCTCAAAGTCTGCCTCTGGTCCAATAACCGCGGCTCCTGCCCCATCGCCGATACTAAGTGAGTGTCCCTGCGTGTAATCCATATATTGTGTCCAATTTGAACCGCAGCAGACCAATGCATGATCGCTCCAACCCGCTGTAATCGCATTGTAGGCTTCTAGCACACCCAGCAGGAAGGTGCTAAATTCAGTATTATGCGGCACAACTAACGTTTGCTCGGGAAGTTGTAGGCCGTTGTGCACAACATAGAGGCTATTTGGCGTGTAGTATTCCGGGACTGAGGTGTATCCATAGAGCCGGTCAATCGCTTCTGGGGCGATATTGGCTTGTTTAAGCGCCAGACGAGACGCTTCAATCATGAGTGGCTCAATCCGTTCATCTTTATCCAGGTACCGCCTTTCCTTCATGCCGACGAAAAGGTCCTTCTCGGTAATTCCCTGTGCATTGGCCTGGGTAGTGATCTGTTGAAAAATGGGATCATCATTACCGTGTATGTGCGGTGGGACGCAGTAGCCACATCCTTTGATGCCTATTCGTTTCTTGCGCTTTTTTGATCTAAAGTGTGGCTTTCCCTTTACGCCAAATTCGCCTCCCATAGAGAGCGTACTTTTAAGATTCTCAATAATGTTCATCTGCAACTCATTCCGGTTTATGGCATTGGCCCACTGGGGTAAGGGGTGTGGGCGGAAAACTGCATTGCCATTTTCCACCCACACCCCTTACCCCGAGACTCGCGTTGCGAGCCGAGGCAAGAACTGGAAATTCCTGATGAAACTGGCGGCTAGCATTGTCAAAGGCCTGAGACGAGAGGCCTTTAATTACACGAGCGCGCGCTCTTTTTGTTTTCCAAAGAAAGCTGTTAAGGTATCGGCGCGTTGTTGCAGGGAACGCGGCACCTCTTCAAGGTCTACCATTGCCTCAATAACGCAGGGGACTCTCGCGTCAATCGCCTGGCGGAGGCTATCTTCGAACTTGTCAAGGCTGGTGATTCTCACCGCCGAGACCCCGGCAGCATTTGCAATGCCACTTACATTTAGTGGCTTGTCGAAGATGGTCAGGTAGGATGTGCCGTTGAGCAACTTCTCCCCATTATACACCATTCCGTGCCCACCGTTATTGAGGACCACCCAGATTATCGGAATGTTGTAATCCGCTGCTGTGTGTACCTCTATCCCATGCATGCCGAAGGCCCCGTCGCCAAGCAATGCCACAACAGGCTTATCGGGCGCGGCAATTTTGCCGCCGATGGAGGCAGCCACAGCATATCCCATGGAAGCTGTGTTCGTCGCAAAAAACACCGTTCCAGGTCGTCTGGCTTCGTAAAACTGTCCCGCCCAGCTCAGGCAGTTCCCGTTATCCACGAACAGCAGCGTATTATCTGGCAGTACTTCGTTCATTTTTGCCACAAGGGCCTGGGGCTTGAGGAGGGAGGCATCACCCTGAAGCGCCTTCGCATTATAGTAGCGCGGGATCGTCTTCCGTAGCCGATCCAGAGCACTCACTGAGTCTCGGCTAGCTGGAATGAGTCCAGTAAGCGTCGCAGCAAGTACTTTGAGCACGGCTTTGGCATCGCCGACAATGCCGTGGTTAACAGGATAGATATTGCCAATAGCCAGTGGATCGAGGTCGATTTGGATGATTGTACGATGGGAGGGGGCGAGGCGCGGGTCCCAGCCATTGGTTTGAAACTCACCCAGGCTGGTGCCAATGATCAGCAGCACATCAACATCTTCCGCATAGAGGTAGGTCTCTGCCAGGGGATGCCCGCCAAAGCCAAATACCCCTAAAGAAAGTGGATGCCGTTCTGGAAAGGCGCTCTTCCCTTTGAGCGTCGTCGCTACGGGAATTTGTAGGGTTTCGGCGACTCGTTGTAGTTGAGACCACGCGCGCGAAACGCTGATACCATGTCCGGCAAATATGGCTGGTCTCTTCGCGTCCCTTAAAATTCTAGCAACCTTCTGAATAGCCGCGAGATCTCCGGTAGAGGTACTGCGTGTAAAAAAAAGGGTTGTTGGCAGCCCATCATCGGGTGCAGGCTGTTTGACGATATCAGCCGGAAGATTCAAATGTACCGCCCCTGGCCGCCCGGTAAGTGCCGTTCGTATCATGCGGCGGGCCATATGTTGCATTTGTTGGCTGTTCTGGAGCATGAGCGATAATTTTGTGGCCGAACGGTATATATCGACAACATCCGCAGTCCGATTGCCACTACTACTGTCTTGCAAGCCTCCTTTGCCAAAGACACTGGTGGCTACCTGTGCGGTAAGTGCTAACACCGGGATGGAATCGCTATTGGCGCTGGCAATACCAGTGAGGGCGTTTGTTGCCCCTGGTCCACTTGTGCCGCAACAGACACCTAGTCCGCCCCGCACGCGCGCATAGCCCTCGGCCATAAAGGCTGCGCCCTCCTCATGTTTGGCCAAAACAGGTTGGATATGTTGTCGTTCGGCGAGAGCTTCAAACAGGGGGACGAGTGGTCCCCCTGGAACACCGAAAATATGCTTTACTCCGATTTCTTCTAACGCCTGTAGCAAGACGTGGATGGCAGACGGCATCGAAGAGATCTCCTTTCACCTACAATAAACTATGAGTCCATATCAGGTGTATTGCTGGTCTGGCTCATTATGCTATTCCTCCAGGGCCTGAGTTGCGGCCAGTCGCCATGATTACTTTGAGGTGGCGGAACCCGGCTCCCTGGCTGGCTGGGATAAGCCGAAGCCTTACCGAGTGTGCGCCCCTGAAGAACCGCGATCATACGATCGAGTGATGTTCGTGTAGGCTGGAGTATGGGCATTTGTTTATCAACGTCGGCTTGTTGGATATTATTTACGGAAAAACTTATTGCTTCTTCCAACCGTTTTAACTCTCTCTCTGCTTGTACTGCCCTCTGAAAACGGATGAGCAAGTTATTCAAGGCCTGCGCAATCTGCCAGAGCACATTATCCTGCGTAAGGGGGGCACGCGCATTGAAATTCCCATTGGCTACATAGACATGCGTTTGCAAGATTTGTTGGATACCAGCTTCGAGGCTGCGCTTCTGGTCGGCCATTTCGTGTTCAAGTTTGGCGATCATCTCTGCCTGATTGGCACGTGCGATGGCTTTCGTCGCACTTATCACCCACAGATAGGTCACGCCTGCCACAAGGAACTGAACGGCAACAGGCCTTATCCAGATAGGCGCAAACTGTGTCTGCAAAACAGCTATGAGATGAGGGTCCTTTGGGGCTTGAAACACTAAGCTCCATGAGATAAAGCCGACGTTAAAGAGGCCTACTATAAAAACACTCGCAGGTGTGATTAAGGAGACTGCCAGGAGCTCACCAAAAACAAACAGCTCATACTGTTGTAGGCTTGGCTCGTCAAACGGTGTCGATGTTAATACCACGAGTATAAGCGCAAGCTCAAATGCCACGGTCAGCAATACGCCAGCCAGGGTCGGCTTCTGGGTTTTGTTCAGTATCAAAGCAAGAATGCAGAAAGGCATCATGCCCAGATCCGCAACAATCACATAGTGATTTGGGAGTGCCAAGCAACCTGGGATAAAAGCGGCAAAACTGATCAGGAGGCAACCAACGATGATACTGAGCAGGCGCGATTTACGTATTGCCTCTCGCTGAACGACACTTGCGGTGACAGAGGCATCAGGAAGCGCAGTCAGGCTGTACCACCACTGAAACAGGCCTTTTGAGGGCGCATCCTGTTGTGTTTCTATAAGCTCGCCGGGAGACCATGGGTGATTCGATATAGTATTCATATGCTCCTCCTTGTCTTGATGCGATGGTGACGGTATTTACTCGTTGGCTTTCCCTGTCTCGTGTTTAACGCTTTGTCCCTTGGATTGCTTACCGCCTGTTACGGCAGGCTCTAGTTAAAACTTTTGCGTAAGAAGGTAATAGATAAGGATAGAGTAGAGCTTTTTTGCTCTACCTACTCAGTAGAAATAAATGTATCATATTTACATGTATTAGTCTATTTTTAATGTGAATGATTTATTAAAAGAGTAAATAGGGGAAGAGGATAAATGAAATAGTTTTAACTTGATAAACAATGCTTAATCGTACTTTGTTTATGCTTTATGGTTGAGTTTCATGCACAAATATTACCTTTTTGTAATGGATATCTCGGTTTTATTTATAGCCTATTTGGGTATTATTGATATGGCGTCGATTAGATGGTGTTTTCAATTGATAAACTGCAGAACTGGCTGCGGTGTTTTGACAGAAAAGCCTATCCAGGCGAATATGATCTTTAGATAGGCTAAAGAGAGGCTAAAAAAGCGGAAATATAGACAGGGGATGTCAGGAATACAGAGTATACTTCTCTCGGTATATGCAAAAGTGAGAGGAGAAGCAGAAATGCATTTTGCTATCAATACACCTAATTTTGGTCTGTATGGCGATGCCAGGCTGCTGGCCGAACTGACCTATGAGGCCGAGGAGGCTGGCTGGGATGCCTTCTTTATCTGGGACCATATAGGGGCAAGCTGGGAGGTGCCGATGGCCGATCCCTGGATCGCTTTGACGGCGATGGCTATGCGCACCCAGCGCATCAAGTTGGGGCCCATCGTGACTCCCTTGCCGCGTCGCAGGCCGTGGAAGGTGGCGCGGGAGGCGGTAACGCTCGACCAACTCTCAGGCGGGCGCTTGATCCTGGGTGTGGGCATTGGCAGCGATTTTGGCCGGGAGTTTAGCTGCTTTGGCGAGTCGAGTGAAGACCACCTGCATGGAGAGATGCTGGATGAGAGCCTGGAGGTGCTTACAAAGCTGTGGAGCGGCGAGACCTTTAGTTACGTGGGGAAGCATTACCAGCTTACAGAGGCACGTTTCCTGCCCTTGCCTGTGCAGCAGCCCCGCATCCCCATCTGGGTAGCAGGCGTCTGGCCCAACAAGAAACCCTTCCGCCGCGCCGCGCGCTGGGATGGTGTCAGCCCCATTGCTGAGGGACGAGAATTGGCACCCGAGGATTACCAGGAGCTAACGGCTTATCTCAAAACACAGCGTCAGAGTAATGAACCCTTCGACGTGATCGCCGCTGGCCACACCACAGGCAGTGATAAAGTGCAGGATCAAGCAACCATACAACCCTTTGCCGAGGCTGGTGTGACCTGGTGGCAGGAGGCTTTTGATTGGAACTACTCACTTGAGCAGGTCCGCACCCGTATCCGCCTGGGACCGCCTACAACTGTTTGAGCATCTTCGCAGGGTTCTCGTCAACAACGATGTTGGGGGAATGTGCTATGAAAAATACATTCTCGCTTTTTCTGCAATCTCTTTCGCTGAGGCATAGCGTCTCCACCACTGCTGCGAAAATGCTGTATTTTCATGTTGCTTGATAGCCTGGACGAAAGAGACAGTGCCAAAGACCAGGGATCGGAAGCGGATCGCATTCGGTAGATAGTCGAGTTCGGCTGGCGTCAGGCAGTGATGAAGGCAGTAGCCTTCGATAGCGGCGCGAATAAGCGCATCTTCTGCCTGGGAAGATGTGCTCGTGATGGGGTCCCAAGGGACCTTCCCATCACAGTTTGTCAGCAAGAAACCTACATCTATACTGGCGGGGCCTATGCCGGCGCCCTCCCAATCTAGCAGCGTTGCCTGCCCAGGCGAGCTTAAAAGAGCATTCGCGGGATGGCAATCGTTGTGAATCAGCGTTACGGGAAGATAGCTGCCGTAGGTGATGGATGCGAGGGCTGTGTCGAGCCATTGGTATTGTGTAATGGCATCGTGCGGCACAGCATGCTCTATTGAGGTCAATTGCTGGCGCGCGAAGGCCAGTTCGCCCGCAGGAAGCATGCCTGCTTTGGGCGGGGTATAGGTAAGTGCTGGCTTGAGGGCATGCAGCCATCCCAGGGCCGTCCCTAGCAGCTTAAAGGACGTGGGTGAATAGTCCAGCGGCGTGCCTGTGAGATACGTTGTCATACAGAGCGTGCGATCCCCTACTGTGACTAACATTGCCCCTTCAGTAGTTGGGATGACGCGCTCCGCAGGATAGTCGACCTCTTCAAAGAAGCGCAGGAGCTGCCCCAGTTCGCCAAGCATAGCCTGGTCATGTGCAGGCGCCAGGCGAAGTATCCAGCTTGTTCCGTCTGTTAGCCCTACCTGGTAGATCAATTTGCCAGTGGCGCTTGGTAGTTGCTGGAGTGTGTCGACCTGAACCCAGTAATACTGGTTGACAAGCTCAAGCAGTATGGCCTGATCAAAGTTTTGCTGGCTATGTCTGTCAAGCATGTGAATTAACTTTCTAGCCCTTTCTCTTTAGGAAATGCGTGCTGAACCCACTCTCCAGGCGGAAGCGAGCCGTCATAGCGGAGTACATGTTCATCTTGGGTTGGTGGGGCGAAATTGTCGACGACATGGGCGAAATCTTCATCCCGCACATCCGCACGTATCCTGGTCTGGCGATTGGCTTGCCATCTGCGGCGGGCCTCAGATAGCGGGATATCTATGAAGATAACTCTGGCGTGGGCGTGGTGCTGCTCGGCTATATCTCGCAGGCGGTCACGCTGCTCCCTGGTGAAATTTGCCGATTCATCAATTACGTCCTCATTCTGGCTGAGATGCGTGGCGATGCGCAGGTAGGCTTCCTGGTAGGTTCGCTCCCACTCTTCTGCTGACATACCGGTCTCGTCGTTCCAGCTGCCTCGCTCGCCATTAATCTCATCGATTGAGACGCGTTTTATTCCTAACCAACTTTCAAGTTCTCTGGCAAGCGTGCTCTTTCCGGTAAAGGGGAAGCCGCATAGGATATATAAAGTACTTGAATAAGATTTTGCCATATCTCGCTCTTTCTATGATTTATTAGAACACAAAGCGATTCTATCAGCAAGAGCGTAATAATACATCGTCCATTTGAACGATGCGCCTGGCTTGACACCTTTTGTATACTATTGGGCACGGTGCTAAAAGGGAGCCATCAGAAAATGAATCGTGTAGATCGATTAACCGCTATGCTTTTGTATTTGCAGGGAGGCAAACGGACGGCCGGGGAGATCGCTCGGCGTTTTGAGGTATCCAGGCGTACAATCTTACGCTATATCGATGCCCTGGGCGAGATGGGCATCCCGATCGTGGCTGAAGTAGGCTCAACTGGTGGCTACTCCCTACCGCCTGATTACTCTTTGCCCCCATTGGCCTTGACCCTGCACGAGGCTTTTCTCTTGCGCCTGGCCCTGAGCAGCCTCTCGCAGTTGGGTGATGTGCCTTTTAAAGGAGAACGTGAGTCGCTGCTGCTCAAGATCCAGACTCTGCTTCCTCGGCATGAGCGTGTAAACCTTGAGCAGTTGCAGCAAGCAGTTTCACTTGATGTGCCATCCTCACGCTCCTATCCTACGCCATTTCTCGACCGGCTGCTGAAAAGCGCCCAGGAAGAGCACTGGGTCTCCGTGAACTATCGCTCTGAGAAGGGTGTCTCACAACAAACGCTCCTGCCATTGCACTTACGCACTACGGCGGGACTCTGGTACTGCGAGGCATATTCCTATGAGCGGCAAGGAACGCGTGTGTACCGCGTGGACCGCTTTCTAGAGGTGAAGGCAGCCATGGAATCCCCCGAGTTGGAACACCCTGCCACCCCTATTCTGCATGTCGATGCTTCTTATCCAGAGGTCCGTATCTACCTGACGGTCCGTGGTATGCTGCGGCTAGAGCATGAGCCACACCTGGGGCCGCGTCTGCAGCGAACTGAGGCAGGGGATGGATGGCTTAGCCTGCAACTGCGCCCGGAGGAGTATGACTGGCTCGTGAGTATTGTTCTGGGCCTGGGAACAGATGCCAGGGTGCTAGCGCCAGAGGAACTGCGCCTACATGTGCAACAAGTAGCGCACGAAATTGCCCATAATTATACCGAATTGTGACATAAGGGTGTCACCATTCATTGCGTATACTTCCCTGTATAGACGACCTCGGGAGAGCGATAGAAGGCATCTATATCTTCTAGCCCTCTCTATTAAGAGGGGTCTGGTATTGATGATTTTGTCACCAATGAAGAATAGATGAGATCAGGAAAGGAAAAAGTTATGGCCAATTATTCAATCGCACATATTGAAATTCCCGCGGTGGATGCTAGCGAGGCCAGCACGTTTTATAACGAGGTTTTTGGCTGGAAAATTGTCACGAACACAGCCCATAATTATGTCACGTTCCAGGCAGAGGATGGTTTGCGCGGAGGTTTTCAAGGACCCCACGAGAAGGCATATCAACCCGGTAGACTCCTGGTCTACCTCGCGACCGATGATATCGATGCTGCTCTCGCCGAGATAGAGGCGCATGGAGGCAAAACCATCGTCTCCAAGACAGTGATTCCCAATATTCTTGAATGGGCCATTTTTGCCGATCCAGCCGGCAATCAAGTCGGCCTCTCTCGCCGCTACAATAGCTAGCTGAGAGTGTGGTCCAGCTTCACACGAATTTCTTCATGTGAAGCCGGGCCGCAAGCATTGCGCCTATTAGCGCCCGCCGCCGATCTCCAGGATGGTTCCTGTCGTGTAGGAAGCTGCCGAAGAAAGCAGCCAGAGAACACCCTCTGCTATTTCATTTGCTGTGCCTGCCCGCTGCATAGGAACGGATGGCGCCAATCGCTCCAGGCGATCAGGCGTGCCACTTGCTGCATGAATATCGGTCTCAATCAATCCAGGAGCGACGGCATTGACACGAATGCCTTCATTGGCAACCTCGCGTGCCAGGCCGATAGTAAAGCTATCAATAGCTCCCTTGGATGCGGCGTAATGGACCCATTCGCCAGCGCCGCCCGTGCGCGCGGCGAGAGAGGAAATATTAACAATGGCTCCGCCTGTGCCACCATGGTGCAGCGACATCCTCCGCACGGCCTCCCGCGCGCACAGGATCGTCCCGACGACGTTGACCGCGAGTACCCGAGTGAGAACCTCTGCATTCACCTCTTCGACGCGAGCAATGCCACCTGTGATCCCAGCGTTGTTTACAAGACCCTGAAGCGGCCCCAACTCTCGCTCCGCTCTCTCAAAGAGGTGCATGACGTCCTCTTCGCGAGCGACATCCCCTTGAACGGCAATAGCTCGACCGCCAGCGGCAACAATATGCGAAACGACCTTCTGGGCAGCGGCCTCATCGCTGGTAAAGTTCACAGCAACGGGATACCCATGGGCTCCGACGAGCCTGGCAACGGCAGCTCCAATCCCACGGCTCGCCCCCGTCACGATGATGGACCCCAACTTCTGTTCTGAAACCATAATTGTTTCGCTCTTTCTACGTATTTTTTCTTTACCTTACCATACTCTCCGTGTCAAGGCGCTTCGAGCGCCTTGACATTCTTGTTGCGTAAAAGATATACTCCGGATAATCGGAAAAATACGGAATAGTATGAACCGGAGGTCGTATGAAAACGGAGGAACTGGTTCCGACGGCGTTGGAGGCGCGGGTGTTGCGTATGTTGCGCGTGCTGGCGAACCCGGCGCGTTTTCGGATTGTCGCCCTGCTGGCTGAACGTAAAGATTGTACCTCGGCGCAGCTTGCCGAGATCCTGCCACTCGCGCAGTCCAGCCTCTTTGATCATCTCGCGCTTCTACGCGAGGCCGAAATTGTGCAGGTCAGCAGTGATGGGCCTAACCGCTATTACTGTTTGGACCCGGCAACGCTCGACTTTCTGGGGGCCTATCTTGGCGGCCTGGGCCAGAGGTCGCGCTCATGGACGGAACTGGTAAAGAAGACTCAGGAGGAGCAGTATATGGAGATTCGTGAAGCCACGCGCGAGGACTCAGCGGCTATTGCAGGTATTTATAACCAGGGCATAGAGGATCGCTCGGCGACGCTGGAGACGCAATTGCGCACGCCAGAGGAGCGGGCCGAATGGTTGAACTCGCGCACGCATCGCCATCCTGTGCTGGTCGCGGTGGATGCGGAGGGAGCAGTGGTGGGCTGGGGATCGCTGAATGCCTTTAACCCGCGGCCAGCTTACGATTATGTGGTAGACTTCTCCGTCTATATCGCGCGCGAGCAGCGGGGGCGCGGCATTGGCGATGCCCTGCTGAGCGCCCTGGAGGTACGTGCGCGCTCGCTGGGCTATCATAAGATGGTGCTGGCGGCCTTCCCAAGCAATGCGCCAGGGATGCGCTTATATGAGCGCCATGAATTTCGTAAGGTGGGCGTCTATCACGAGCAGGGGCTGCTCGATGGGCAATGGGTCGATGTCGTCCTCATGGAGAAGCTCTTGAAGTAACCGCTTGGCGTGGTGCCTCGCGCCTGCGGCGCTCGTTCTGGTTATAGGAATGATGTATGCTGGCAGCCGCAGGCTGCCAGCATACATCATTCCTATAACCAGAGATAACTTTCATATCAGGCGGCGGTTTGTGTGCTTTGCCTGGTCTGGAAGGCATGAATGAGTGATTTGATGGCTATTCCGATAGTTACTACCATGACTAGTAACAGGAGAAGATGGCGTCCTGTATATGCAATTTCATCACCGGGTGCCGTAGAGACACCAACGAGCGTAGGTACGGCAGCAATTAGCAGTGTCACAAAGCTGCTCAGCATTACCACGGTAAGCCCTAGCGCAACGTAGAGCGCGTAATGTGTAATTCGGCGGCTGGGTTCCATGCGCTTAATGGTAGAAACCATGAAGGTCAGGCTTAGTCCCATGCAAATCGCGAAAACGGTCAATATTCCCCAGGTAGAGATGAATGCTGGATTGCCAGTTTTAGAAAGCAGAAATGTAGAGCTAACGGTGAGTACCACCGCAAGGATTGGACTCACGAGCGCCAGCAAGCAACGTAGCAGCGAGCGCGGATTTTTCCCTTTCAGGGCTTGCCAGCCAGCGGCAAGGAGTAGAGGAAGGCCACCGAGCAGGATAAGTATGGGCAACGTGTATAAGCTAGCCGCGATAAATCTCGACAGTATAGGCGAAGTAGGGTCTAAAATAGTAGATAAATCGTAAGGAAAAAGCACCCCCCGGTGATTCATAATCATGTTCGCATGAGCCTGCTCTACTAGCCAGGCTATAAAGAAGAAGAAGGCCGAGGTATAGAGCGCAAGTTCGTTGGTGCGCAATTTTTGTAGCATTGTAGGTATCCTTCCTTGTATAAGAGATTGGTGAGTATAGGCGTCAAAGAGATTGAGTGAGAGATCAAAGATGGTTTTTAGCGAGGGTGGTGAGTCCTCCAGAATTTGTAGCATCTCGTCGGCATAGCGCTCACGCCAGGAAGCAGGATAGGAACCGATCAATCTGCAGGCCCAGCGTTGATAGAATGATGGGGTAGAAGTGTCATGCATCCTACAATATCCTCTTCTCTGTATTTAGGACGTGGCAAGCCTTTGCAGGCCGGTGCTGACAACCTGTTTCATCGTTGAGAGCTGTTCGCGCAGCACGGTCGCGCCCAACTGTGTTATACGATAGGGGCGTCGTCGCTCCTCCAGTTCCAGAGCTTCAATCCAGCCCTGTTTCTCCAGGCGAGCAAGCGCGCCATAGAGTGTGCCCACTTCCAGGTGTGTGCCACAGAATTGCTCAATATCCTGTATCATGGCGTACCCATGTTTGGGACCGCTTGCCAGACTGGACAGGATGAGGAGTGAAGGATCAGAGAAGCGCCCCAGATCCAACTTAGAGTTGCGTGTGATACGCATACTTGATTATCTCCTGCCATTACTTCGTATTACTTACTATGTATAGATATATAGTAAAGCGAAGTAGCGATTTTGTCAAGAGTGGCCTATACCTTTGTCGCGTAAATAGGAGAGATGCCGGTTGCTGGATTTGTCCAGCAACCGGCATCTCTCCTATTACTCTCTAAGTTCTTGAAAGGGTCAGTTACATATTGCCATAGATTCCCGTCAGGCCATGACTGCCAAGGGCGAGGGAAAGCTCGCCTCCGTGGTGGATCTCGTGTTCGAGAACGTGCCAGATAATCCACTGCCGTGAGAATGGAGGGAAGTTTTCACGCTCTTCTTCTCTCAAGGCTGCTGGAGGCTGGAAGACATGCTCAATATCGGCGGGCGTCCAGCGGGCCAGGGCATCGGTAATCATATGCCAGGTGGATTCAAGCCCGGCAACCAGTTCAGCGGCTGTAAGCGGGGGTTGCTCCACTTTATCCGCGGGGTCCCAGTGAGCGATGGGGGCCAGATCGGGACTTCCCTCGCCCATCCAGACCTGGAACCACCAGACCCGGTTGGCTACTATATGTTGGGCCAGCATCCCAATCGTCCATTGATGCGACGGGGCGGGTAATGCCAGTTGTTCGGATGAAAGCGGCGCGATGATTTCGACGAGGTTGCGCTGGTAGATTTGCCAGCCCTTGTAGAACGTAATAAGTGGGAGTGCTTGTTCCTTCATATAGATGTGCTCCTTGCTTCTAGTGTTGCGCTGCCATAGGCGGCGACCTGCTAATCATAGCATGCAGGAGAGCCTAAAACTTCTTCCATCTTGCTCTTTTTTTTCTGAAGGAGGCTCGTTAGGAGGCTCGTTACGCTCGCCTTGGGGTAAGGGGTGCAGGCGCGAAGACACTCAGGGGAGAAGTGCATACTCATGCGACCGAGAAGCGGAAAGCCCTGATGAAACCTCTTTGAGGAGAAAGCCAAATAGCAGAGATGTGTTAACATTTTTGCTAGCAGAGCGATTTATAAAGCAGAAAAGCAATGCTGAGGGAACACATGCGCCAGTTTCAAGCGGAGGTAGGTTTTGAGGATTCACCACTTGCGCTCCTATATGATCGTTACGCGCCCATCATCTTGATGTATATCGCGCGCTATATTTCTTCCAGGGAAGACGCCGATGACCTATTACTGGACGTATTTGTCGCGGCGCTGGAGAACCAGGTCTGGCTTACCTGGAGCGAGGGGGAGCAGCTTGCCTGGCTTCGCCGCATCGCTTACAACAAAGCTATCGATTATTATCGACGTAACGCCCGCCATCCGTCCGTGGCCCTGGAGCAGATAATCGTGACGCACTTTAGCGATGATGAGCGCTCGCCAGAGCAGGTCGCGCTACGTAATGAGGCGCACGCGGTGCTGCGTGCACACCTCTTGAATCTCTCCGACCTGCAACAGGAGATCGTGCGTCTGCGCTTTGGGCATGGCCTGCGCACAAAAGAGATCGCCCAGCGCCTGAATAAAAGCGACGAGGTTATCCGAGTGACGCTCTCACGCGCCCTCAATCTCTTACGTAAGCTCTATCGCCGGCAGAAAGGAGTATAGTTATGGATCATCACGATGAAAAGTTTGCTCCTGAAACCGTCGATGAGCAGATTGAGTTGCACCTGCAACAGCTACCTATAGCCTCGCATACCTCACTAGATACGCGAATGCTCAAGGATTTGCAGCAAATAGCTGCGCAGGATGTCCAGCGGATCGCGCAGGTGAGAGCGCGTCTTGCCAGGTATGCTGTGGAGAATGGAGAGAAGCGTAAGCCTATAGACCTTAGAGAATATCAGGCGGAAACGGCTCCCCTCCTTCATTCGGGTTCTCAGCCTCGCAAACGGAAAGCGCCGGGTGCCAGGCGCCGCCTGGTGACAGTTTTAACTGGCCTGGTAGCCGTGCTGCTCCTCGCGAGCATGCTCACGGTTTTCGCGCGCATCAAACTACAGCAGGAGCAGACTCAACAGAAGATCCATCAAACAGCCACAGTAATCGCGAAGCCTGTTTTGCATGGGAGTAGCGCCTTTCTCCTGGATGCAGATAAGGGTACAGTTCTGGTAGATGTGAATGGTCATGCGCGTGTGTCAGTGGCCCATTTCACTAAATATATGGTCGCCATAACCGCGCTTGAGAATGCCGATCCCAATCAAATGATCACCATAGACCAGGCGAGCCTGGACGCGGTACCAAAGGGATTGACCACGGCGCAGCTAGTTGTAGATGATCGGCTCCCACTGCATGATCTGTTAAATGGACTACTCCTTCCATCAGGTAATGATGCCGCCAGCGTGATTGCATACGCAGTCGGAGGCAATCCGCAAAACTTTGTCGCCATGATGAACGAGGAGGCGCGCCAGTTGCATCTCAACGACACACATTTTAGCAGCCCCTATGCTGTCAGTAGCGCGGACAACTACACCAGTGCCGCTGACCTCGCCAGCATGATGCGTTATGGTCTGCAACTGGGCGACTTTAGTGAAGATATTACTGGGACAATTTATACGCTGCAAGCGTCAGCAAATAACCATAGCTATGTCTGGGAGAACGTCAATCTACCACAGGTAAACGAGCCAGGCGTTGAGTCTGGACATGATAAAGAAATTGGTTATCATGCCATTTTCACGCCCCAAAGCAATGGACATTTACTCATTGGGGTCGAGCTTAACGCGCCATCGCCTGAGGCGCTGAACGCGGATGTCTCAACGATACTTCATTCCGTTAAGCCCTGACAGGTGTATCCAGTATATTGTAGGGTCCATGCTGGCATGGACTAAACGCCTATACCCTGGCGTTGGGCAGATTGCTACGCTCGCAGTCCATGCCAGCATGGACCCTACAATATACTGGCCCTCTTGCAGGAGCGGGGGCGTTCCCTGGGAAGTGAGGGTAGGTTGTGTGCCGCCGTGCCCCCGAATGGGGGTTTTACAAGCACTAACCGATCTATAAGGAGATATTATGTATAAGAAGCGATTAACGTATGTATTTTATATGTTATTGATAAGCATGCTACTCAGCCTTTTGAGCGCTTGTGCAAACAACGTTAGTCTCGGTCAGACTTCATCGCAAAATGGGCCGATTCAGTTTTATGACATTCACAACCAGTTTATCTGCCAGTTGCATAGTCAGAATTCGCAGCTTGATTGCCTGCAACATAAAGATCTCTCGTCAGCGTATTTTATTGATACTGCGGTCAGCGAGTTGGCCAGCGATCTGCATGTAGATGTGGACCATTTGCCCACGACTGCACTGCATGTCGCGACCACGTTGGATCTCGCACTGGAGCATCAGACATACCAGAAGGCGCGGCAGTATATCGCGACGATGTCCGCTACTCACAACATGCATAATGCCTCGGTCGTTGTCCTTGATCCTCATAGTGGCGGCATCCGCGCGCTGGTTGGCAACATGGATACGAGCTATGGGGGAAATCAGGCTAATTTAACAGCTCAGCCATTTATGGTGAGTTCAACCTTCAAACCTTTTATCTACGCGACGGCCTTCGAGCAGGGCATCAGCCCGGGCGAGGTGGTGTATGATGGCCCCTTTTCTGTAGCTACAGGAAACTCAAATGCCGGCGCCTACTCACCTTCTAACTACGACCAAAAATTTCATGGGTATATGTCTTATCGAACCGCCTTACAGACCGAACTGAACATTCCGACGCTCAAACTGTCTGTCAAGCTTGGCCTTCAGGCTGTGAGAAAGAAAGTGCAGGCATTAGGGATAAAAAACGTGGGAGAGCCTTATTACTCCTGGGCTGTGGGGGCCGTATCGCTGAACTTGCTGGATGAAACATCAGCTTACGCTACAATGGCGAATAACGGTATACACATGGATCCACACGCTATTGTAAAGGCTACCTCCTCTGACGGCTACGTGCTCTATCAAGCTTCTATGCAAGGAACGCGTGCTTTGAGTCCTGAGGCCGCTTTTATGATCACGGATGCCCTGAGCGGCACAGCCAGTCAAACCTTGGATTTTGGTATATGTAATCCGCTTGAACTGTATTCTACAAGTCACACACAATGCCAGGCTGGTATTGCTGGCACTGTGCGACCTGCTGCGGTGATGGCTGGCCTGCCCGTAAACTTTCAGGACACCTCGGCTATTGGCTTTACTCCTGACCTGGTCGTGGGTGCCTGGGCGGGTAATAGCAACCATTTACTGATGGGTCCCGATATTAATGACATGGATGGGGCCGCGCAGATCTGGCATGATACGATGCTCCTGGCGGAGGGCAATACACCTGTGAAGGCTTTCCCTGCTCCACCCGCCGATGTCGTGAAAAAGACGGTCAACTATCCCGCGCTGACAACCACCGATTGGTACCAGACTCACTAGCTGGCGAAAACACCAAACTGTAGGGTCTAAGCTGGCTTGGACCCTACAGGCCCACGGGTTGCGCAACGAGGTGCTATATAGGCGTCAGCAGACAGTTTTCGCTACAGCACTCACTCGGCCTTCGCGGTCGCCAGGCCAATGCCACTAAAGCGGTGTGCAGATGCGTTTAGCAGCGTCGTTCGGAGCACGAGATCAACCTTTCTGCATGTCGCTGTAGTACCGCCAGTAATCAGGGCAACTTTTCCAGCTAAACGCGTCATGGCTTTTCCCTTAATTTTTTGCTTTTTTGGCAAGGCAGTAATTTTTTTGGGACCCGAGCGTTAATATATATAGATGGGTCTATTTTATACTGGCTGGTTGATATGAGATAGGTAGTTCACTAGAAGCAGGCTTTATGTGCCAGCCAGTAAACACAGCGTCGCGGGCGCTAAAAAAGTATATGTATGAAGGGAAACGGATGAAACGTATTGCGCGGCATCTCGCGACCTATTACTTGATCTATATCGCTTGTATTATACATCTACTGTTCTATATCTCTGTGAGCAAGACAGGCTGGTTCAATCTCTTTTTCAGCGGGGCCGCGCTGCATGAGGGGGCCAAGGGCATTGACTTCTACCAGGTACCGCGTGGGGCCTGGGCCTTCTGGCATGGTGGTTCGCTGACGGGCGAGCCTCTCTGGAATGGCTCGCAGTATGCCAAAGCGGAGGTCTCGCAGAATAATGTCTACCATCCTTTCTTTACCATTATTATTGGTACCTTTCTGATGCAGTTTGATCCCGCCTCTGCTCCCTATATCTGGCTCTGGAGTAAGCTGGTCATTACGGTGCTGGTCACAAGCTATTTCATCTGGAGTTTTCGTGGGAGTAAGCACCTGGGCTTTGCCGTCTTTATGTTGCTCGCTAACTTTAGCGTCTACCTGGAGCTGGCGGCCTGGCAGTTTCATTTCGTGCTCAATGTCTTCCTCTTGCTCTTTCTGATCAACCTGGTAAAAAATAGGGACGTGGTCTGGCGTGGCATCTTGTACTGGCTGAGTCTACTTGTGAAGCCAATTGGCCTGCTCTTTATTCCATTTTTGTTTGCGAAGGGGAGATGGCGCACTATCGTTGCTGGTGCTCTCTGCTTTGGCCTGACAACCTGGATGTTATCTGACATTGGAGGTTATTATATCGATAACCTCAAGGCAACGCTCTTTAGCCCAGGGGGGGAAGGACCTAATCAGATTATCACCTTGAATGCCCTGCTACGGCATACTTCATTTACGCACTGGCCTGACATTGTCTATAAAATCATCCAATATAGTGTACTGGTTCTAACTATTTTCTGGGCCGCGTTTCGCCGTGTGCATAGGAGCAAGGCCATCTTCCTGGCGGTAGTCTACTATCTCTTCTTCTACGAGATGACATTTGAATACCACTGGAGCACGTTGGCCTACGTGCTCCCCATCTGTGTCGTCTGCTGCCCCGAGTTCCAGACGCGTTGGGCGAAGGCCTGCATGCTCCTGGTCTGCCTGCCAGGCTGCTTTGCGCTTCTCAACGCCCTGCACATCGATGTTACCAACCAGGGCTACTGGGGGCTTATCCCAGGCGAGCAGGCCTGGCAGTTCATGGTGCTCAGCAAGCTCATCCCGGTCTTCCTGCTCTGCGTCTGTGTGCTAATTCCCGACATCAAGCCCATCTTCCGCCAGTTGCGTGCCTTCTGGTCCGCCATGCGCCGCGTCAACGAGCACCTCCAGGTTTTCGGCGCCGCAGAGGACGAAGAGGAAGAGGAGGCGAAGGCGATCCACCTCGCGTTATAGATTATGTTAAACTGAGGCGGAGGTAAACTTAAATATGTAGAAACCCTGGCTAATTATCGTTAATGGCCCGCCGGGAGCGGGTAAGACCACGCTGGCCCGGCGGCTGGCGACCGATCTAAGACTTCCCGTCATTCATCTCTCGACCTCGTTCTCCTCAGATTTTCTCTCTACTCCCACCTGGTTTTTTCTGAGGAGAGTTTAGCCAAAAGAATGCCGTTCCTCGGTATGATAAGCCAGGATCGCCAGCCCGAAGAATATTACTCCATAGAGGGCGAGCAGCCACACTGCGTCGCCGATTGACCCGGTTTGCACTCCAACCGCATTCCAGGCAAGCTGGGCCAGTCGATAGAAGGGCGAGTAGGGGGCGATGTTTTGCAAGATATCGGGAAGTTGCGCGAGCGGGACGAAAACCCCCGAGGCAAATGCCAGGATGAAGAATGATAGGTTAATGATGGGGGTCGCTCCTGTTGGATTGACCACATTGCCGATGGCAAAGCCGAGTGCGATAAAAGGCAACACTCCCAGGAGCAGGGAGGCGATCAGGGTGATCCACGAGATGGCGCTGAGTTGCACGCCGCCGACCACAAAGGCAAAGCCGCTGAGGGCGAGCAGCATCACCAGGGCAGACAGCAGTGCTGTCACCATTTTAGCCAGGAGGTAGATTGAGGCAGGCAAGGGTGTGGCTCGCATCAGAACATTTACGCGTTGCCCTCGCTCATTGGCAATGCTCACACCAAAGGAATAGAGCATGACACTGATGATACAGTAGGTGCCAACAGCGGCAAGTGCATAGACATGCCTGCTGACGCCGCCCTCCAGACTGTTCGCTTTGCCCAACCCTCCCAGAAGGCTGTAGAGGACGAGAGGTAGCACCAGGCCCGGTACAAGAAAACTGGGGGTGCGCCACAGGCGCAACACTTCTGCCTGCACCTGGCGCCAGAGCATTACCCCCAAAGGCGCGAGTCGTGTGCGAATAGATGATGACTTATGTATTGACATGCGTTATTCAGGCTCCTTCTTGCTCTGATTGGTCCCTGGTGAGATGGAAGAAGGCTTCTTCCAGGCTCGCCCCCGTGATCGTTAGATTCGTAATCTCCACCGGCTGGGTGAACAAAGCGCGCAGCACGGTTTCCAATTTCGGTGTTAGCAAGCTGACATGATGTTCTCCCAATTCAAGTTGTTGCACCGGGAGTTGGGCAAAGAACTCAGGCTGAAGCGGCTCGCTCATATTGAAAGTGACGCGGTTGTTGGTCACCAGGGCTTTCAGTGCTGCCGGTGAAGCATCGGCACGCACCTGACCATGATCGATGAGGATAATTCGTTCGGCCAGGGCATCCGCTTCTTCCAGGTAGTGTGTGGTCAGCAGGATGGTCTTCCCCTGCTGCACAAAAGCGCGAATCTGCTCCCAGAAACGGTGGCGTGCCTCTACATCGAGTCCAGCGGTGGGCTCATCCAGGAAAAGAACATCGGGATCGCCACAGATGGCCAGCGCGAAATAGAGTCGCTGGCGCTGCCCACCAGACAACGTTCCGACTGAAGCCGCCGCTTTCTTCTTCAGACTTGCCATCTCAAGCACCTGGGTGAGGGGCAAGGAATGTGGGTAATAGCTGCGAAAGAGCGTGATGGTCTCGCTTACCGTGAGGTTGAGCGGCACACCAGATTCTTGCAGCATGATGCCACAACGACTCCGCACTCGGCGATCACGAGGATCATGGCCAAGCAAGCGAACCTGGCCGTGGGATGGACGACGCAGGCCCAGCATCAGGCTGATGGCGGTGGTCTTTCCCGCGCCGTTTGGACCAAGCAGCGCCACTACCTGGCCTTGGGGAATGGCAAAGCTCACTTGTTGCAGAGCCTGTACACCCCCGAAGGACTTTGAGGCGTTTTGTAGTTCGATGGCCGGAATCTGGGACACCGCTTCCATTGCCTTCGCTGTATCATTGGACGAAGCGATCATTGTGCGTACCTCCTGTAATCTCAGAATTATTCATCGCTCTCGTCCTCTTGTACTTTGTGCCGCATTTTAAACAGGACCCGCAAGAAGACGAAGGCAAGAAGGGCGAGAAGGATGATTGGCAGGGGTTGCACCTTCCCGGCAGCAACCATGCGATATACCAGATAAGCCGCAAGGGCAAGGATAATCCCAAGCGTGGGAAGAGGTGGCAAGCGTAATAGGCCGAGCATTTTCTTTCCTTTCAAACAAAGCACGGATTCCTAATTCGTTACTCAGCTAACTAATTATTGAGACAAAAAAACACTCAACCATACGGGCAAGTCGATGCCTTTCGGGTGCTACTCTGGATAGGTTTGTTCTGCGCGAGGTAGTAGGCCATAAGTATAGAGCGCGGCCATCGTTTCCGCTAAGCTCTCGAGATCGGGTTGTGACGGGCCGCCCTGTCCACGCATGGTAACAGTAGCAATCAAGGTACGTGTCAGCATATGCGACACGAGTGTTGGGTTCAGGGCATTAAATTGTTTCCGCGCTATTCGCGCTTCCAGGTATTCACGAAATCGCTGTGTCAGGTGCCTAGCCAGGCCAGTGATCGCTCGCCGTTCCTCTGTGTTACTCAACTCTCCAACAGGTATGCGGCTTCCAGCGACCTGATACATAATGCGAAGTAAATGGCTGGCAGGAGGAGTAGATAAAATCAGCACGATTCCACTCAGTAGCTGCGCCAGGCCATCCGCCGGGCTGGCCTCATCTACTTGTGCAAAAACAGTGTCAAGCTGCTCAATCACCTGCGCAGTATAATAGGCAGAGGTGGCAAAGTAGACATCTGCCTTACTTGCAAAGTAGAAGTAGATCAGACCTTGATTCACTTCTGCGCGCTCGGCAATGGCTTTATTGGTCGCTGTCCCAAATCCCTGCTCAGCAAAGATCTCCAGGGCAGCATCCAGGATTTGCTGGCGTCGATCAACGCCTGGAACGACTGGTTTGCGTGGCATCGCTTGCTTCTCCGTCTACAATTTATTAGCTAGCTGAATAAATAATAAATGCAGGAGCCCATTTTGTCAAGGACAAGACGAAGAAGTGCCAAACTTTGAGGTCTTCAGGATGCTTGTACAGCATATTACTGGCATCAGGCCGTAAGCGGGTATGAGAAGCTTTCCTAACATACAAAAGAAGGTGGTATTTTAGCATGACTTCGTTTACTGATTCATCAATCGCTGTGGTTCGTCCAGAGGAGGCAGAGCGCATCCTACCCGATTTGATAGCGCTTTTGCGAGATACTGTGGATTCCGGTGCCTCTGTAGGCTTTATCCCACCCTTGGGCGAGGACGAGGCGCACCAGTACTGGCAGGGGGTCTTCAGCAATGTAGAGCAGAGTACGCATATTCTGCTCGTGGCGCGTGAGGATGGACGTGTCGTTGGCAGTGTGCAGTTGGAACTGGCAACAAAAGCCAACGCTCTACATCGAGCCGAGGTGCAGAAGCTCTTCGTTTTGCAGAGCCAGCGCCGTCGCGGCACGGGGCGCGCTCTTATGCAGGCAATCGAGCAGGTGGCACGCGAGCATAAGCGTACCCTGCTCGTGCTGGATACCCGTGAGGGCGATGTCGCCGAGAAGCTCTACCGCAAAATTGGCTATCAAGAGGTCGGCGTTATTCCCGCCTATGCCCTGAACGCGAACGGCGAACTGGACGGAACCATCATCTTCTATAAAGCACTCCCGCTCGCATAAAGCTTGAAATTTTTAAGGGCAGAATAAAGGGTCAGGTTATCTGGAAGCAGCGCTTCCAGATAACCTGACCCTTTATTCTGCCCTTGACTTTTAGCTTCCAAAGATATACGCTATGACCAGATAAGCACGATGACTAACTTTGATGATTTGGTCATGGAATAAAAGAGGAGATAGAGATTGCCGAGCTTAGATGAGAGGGAGCAGGAGAGAGGCGAGGAACGCTCACGACGCCAGGCGCGTGCGGATCGTATTCTGGATGCCGCGAAGGAACTGTTACAACGCTGGGGATACAAAAAGACGACAATTGACGATATCGCGAAACAGGCCAATGTGGCGAAGGGAACAATCTATCTGCACTGGAAGACACGTGAGGTACTCTTTGAGGCGCTGCTGGTACGTGAGTGGCTATCTGTCCTCGCGGATCTCCGGAAGCGGCTTGCGAGCGATCCTACTGGGGTGATGCTCAGCTCACTGACCAGGCACCTGGTTTTGATTGCCGTCGACAATTCATTGTTTCGGGCCGTGCTGCTACGTGATACTGAGACGCTGGGCGACTTGATCCACTCCAGCGCGGGACAAAATCTCGTACAGATCCGCCTGGGAACATCTATGCCATACCTGGAACTGTTACACGATAATGGCCTGTTGCGCAGCGACATCGATATGGAGACGCAGATTAAGATGATCTCGGCTATCAATATTGGTTTCTTTGTCGCAGACAGGTTCTTGCCACCAGGTTCTCGCCTGGCGCCTGAAGAGCTAGCGGAGGCGCTCGCGCTAACTCTGCATCGCACCTTTGAGCCCGAAGAGCCGCCCGCTCCCGAGGCCCTTGATAAGGCAATGCACATCTTTAATCAATTACTGGACCAATTTGCCAACGCCATCGCACGCCAATATAAGGAGATAGAATAGTCATGACAATAGCGATTGAAGTCGCTGGTCTAGTCAAAGCGTTTGGCCAGACGCGCGCGCTGAATGGACTTAATTTGTCCGTGCGTGCCGGTGATGTGCATGGCTTCCTGGGTCCCAACGGAGCCGGAAAAACCACGACCTTGCGTATACTGCTCGGTCTGCTGCGTGCTAATGCTGGCTCAGTTCGGCTGCTCGATGGAGACCCGTGGGAGGATGCTATCAAGCTGCACCGCCGCCTTGCCTATGTGCCCGGCGATGTCACTCTGTGGCCCAACTTCTCTGGTGGCGAGGTGATTGACTTGCTTGGTCGTTTGCGAGGCGGCCTTAACCCGCAACGTCGTGCGGAACTATTGGAGCGATTTGAGCTTGATCCAAGGAAAAAGGCTCGTACCTACTCGAAAGGGAATCGGCAGAAGGTTGCCCTGGTCGCGGCGCTGGCTTCCGATGTGGAGCTTCTCATTTTGGATGAGCCAACCTCCGGTCTCGACCCACTCATGGAAGCTGTGTTCCGTGATTGCATCGCGGAGGAGCGCCGGAAAGGGCGTACCGTCTTGCTCTCCAGTCACATTCTCGACGAGGTGGAAGCCCTCTGCGACCGGGTTAGCATCATTCGCAATGGTCGAACGGTGGAGAGTGGGACGCTGGCCGAACTACGCCACCTCACACGAACCTCGCTCAGGGCTGAGCTGGCAAAGGTGCCATCCGGGCTGGCCGAGTTGCCCGGCGTGCATGGCTTGCGGGTCGAGGGGAGCCAGGTGCGCTGCGAGGTAGATACTGCTGAGCTGAACAGTGTGCTGCACTACCTTACGTCGCTTGGTCTGCGAAGCCTGGTAAGCCAGCCACCGACTTTGGAGGAATTGTTCTTGAGGCATTACCAGACGCAGGAATCGGCGGACAATGGTTCGCGTAGCAGGTCCGTGGAGATATCCAAATGAATACCCTTGTTGGCACCGGCTCGCTGATCCGCTTGATCTTGCGGCGGGACCGGCTCATACTCCTTATCTGGATCGTGGCATTGGCTGCTCTTACGGTCGGCGTCGCGGCAGCCTTACCCAAAACGTATCCCACCGTTGAGGCACGCCAGGCATTTGCCAATGAGACGACAAACAATCCAACGGAGATCATGATGATCGGACCCGTGTTCGACCCATCCATTGGTGGCCTTACAGCGTGGCGAACACGAGGGTGGGGCTTACTCGGATTAGGCCTGGCAAGCCTGCTCACAGTCATTCGCCATACCCGCACAGAAGAGGAATCAGGCAGAAGTGAATTGTTGGGTTCGACTGTGGTAGGTCGGCATGCAGCGTTATCGGCCAGCCTGATCGCGACGTTTGCTGCTAACCTGGTAGTGTCCGCTCTTATCGCTGGCGGATTGATTGGCCTGGGTCTCCCAGCCTCAGGATCTATTGCGCTCGGCCTATCGTTTGCCGCCGCCGGGTGGATTTTCGCCGCACTTGGAGGCGTAGCCGCTCAGTTGACGACAAGCGCTGGAAGCGCCAGGGGCATCATGGGCGCCTTTCTGGCTCTGCTCTATGTATTGCGCGCCTTGGGTGATGTGCGCGGAGCCTCCTGGTTGGTATGGGTGTCGCCGTTCAGTTGGGCTGAAAATGTTCATCCCTTCGCTCACGAATCCTGGGGTTTCTTCGTACCTATGCTTGGCCTTGTCATCATACTTATTGCTGTGGCCTATACACTTGCCTCACGACGCGACCTTGGCGCTGGCTTGCTGCCATCACGGCTCGCCTCTGCTACGGCCTCACCAGGCTTGCGTAACGCACCTACTTTAGCCTGGCGACTACACTGGGGGACGCTGCTTATCTGGGTTATCGCCTTTGCCGGGTTTGGTGCGGCTCTAGGTGGTGTCGCTCAGAGCGCGACAGAGCAGTTGAACGCCAGTAGCCAGCTCAATGCCCTGATTGCCAATGTAGGCACTAACGCGCGCCCGGTCGATGGCTTCTTCGCCTTGATCATCTATCTCCTGACCCAGGCTCTCTCAGTGTACGCGATCCAGACCACGCTCCGGCTGCGCTCTGAGGAGACGGCAACGCATGCTGATCTTGTCCTGGCGACCCCAGTTAGTCGTGTACAGTGGGTAACCAGTCATCTGCTTCTGGCGTTTGCTGGTCCAGCGGTTGTATTGGGCGCTCTTGGCCTGGCGATGGGCCTTGTATATGGATTGAGCACGGGCGACGTAGCTTATGAGCTCCCGCGCCTCCTGCTTGCTACGCTTGTACGGCTGCCCTCAATCTGGGTGCTAGTCGGGATTACGATGGCGTTATACGGCTTCTGGCCTCGCGTGGCCGGATACTTAAGCTGGATTGTACTGGCGGGTTTCCTGGTCCTGGAACTACTTGTTGAGCTGCATCTAGCAAACTCATCCATATTGATCATCTCACCGTTTGTCTACGCCTCCCGTCTGCCAGCAGCGCAATTGAGCATCGCGCCCCTCGGTGGTCTGGTCTGTGTAGCCGCGATACTCACCCTCACCGGGTTGCTCGGCTTCCAGCGCCGGGATGTTGGCTAAACGGCCCTGTGCGTCGGGCAGCCTATTTTCTGTCTAGGACTTTATTGATCTGTTTGACGATGCCGGGACCTTCGTAGATGAAGCTGGTATAGATCTGGATCAAGCTGGCGCCTGCGTCAAACATGCGCCTGGCGTCGTCTGGACCGAAGATGCCGCCGACGCCGATGACAGGGGTCTTACCGTCTAGCTTTTTGCAGAGGTAGCGCACGATCTCCAGGGAGCGTGTGTGCAGTAGGCGCCCACTGAGTCCGCCAGCCTCGCTGGTGCTGCGGGTCAGGCCCTCGCGTGAGAGCGTGGTGTTGGTGGCGATGATGCCCCGAATGCCACGTGCCAGGCAGACCTCAATGACGTCGTCGATCTGTTCCTGGGTGAGGTCGGGCGCGATCTTGACCAGAACTGGCTTCGGCGTTGTGCCCTTCTCTGAGGCGATGCTCTGTGTTTCCTGGACGACGGCGTGGAGCAAGCGATCCAGTGGCTCTTTATCCTGGAGCTTGCGCAGGCCGGGTGTGTTGGGTGAACTGACGTTGACGGTGAAGAAGTTGGAGAAGTCATGCAGCTTGTGCAGGGAGTAGAGATAGTCTTCGATAGCCTCTTCTTGAGGCGTAACCTTAGATTTGCCGATGCTCCAGCCAATGGGAATCGAGGGGCGAGGAAGTCGGGAGAGGCGTTGCGCAACGGCGTCGGCGCCATCATTGGGAAAACCCATACGGTTGATGAGTGCGTCGTTCTCTGAGAAGCGGAAGATGCGTGGCCGCTCATTGCCGGGCTGGGCATAACGCGTCACAGTGCCGGCCTCGATAAAGCCAAAGCCCATTGCAGCCAGCCCCGGAAGCGCAATCCCATTCTTGTCAAAGCCGCCCGCCAGGCCAATCGGGTTGGGAAAGTGTACGCCAAAGACATCGCGTGCCAGGCCGGGTGAGTTGTACGCGTTGGCTACCTCGATAGTCTTGAGCAGGGCCGGATAGTGAGAGATCCAGGCCAGGCGATTCATCAACCAGTGGTGCGCGTCCTCCGGGTCACCAGCGGATAAACGATACATAACAGGGCGAATAAGGGCTTTATATAGCATGGGCTCCTATCTCTCCAAACTCATCAAGCAATAGAACAGCGTTTCAAGTATAATGGTAATTCAAGAAATGGGCAATAGGAGGTGAGTGTATAGGTTCTGTTTGCTGGACGGAGGCCAGCAAACAGAACCCATACACTCACCTCAGGTATAGAAGGAGAGATGGATATGTTGATTCGTCATGGGCTTGTGGCCTCGACATATGCGCCAACGCGGCTCGATATTCGTGTGCAGAATGAAAGTATCGTCCAGATTGCGCCCGAACTTACGCCTGAGCCGGGCGAGGACGTGATTGACGCCGAAGGCCTGCTTGTTCTGCCTGGTTTTATTGATACGCATGTGCACTTTCGCGATCCCGGCGCGACCCACAAGGAAGACTTTTATACGGGTACACTGGCCGCGCTGGCGGGTGGCGTGACGACTATTTTGGATATGCCCAATACGCAACCGCCAACCGATAGTCTGCCGCATCTGACCGCGAAGGCAGCTATTGCCGGCACCAAGGCCGTGGTCGATTATGGTTTCTACCTGGGCGCGACTGATACCAATATTGAAGAGGCCGCCACCATCGCGCGCGAGGTCGCGGCCATGAAGCTTTATATGGGTTCCTCCACTGGCTCGCTGCTGGTGACCGAGTTTTCTCCCATCTACCGCCATTTCTCGACTTTTCCCCTGGAGAAACCCATTGTCGTCCATGCAGAGGATGAGCAATCGCTCAAGTATTTTGGCGCGCTAGGTTTGCAAGACCACAACCAGGCGCGCCCCCCTGTCAGCGCACAGATCGCACTGGGGCGGGCCATCGCCATCGCTGAGAAGACCGGGCGGCGTCTCCATGTTGCGCACACCACCACTCAGCGCGAGATGGAACTGATTCACGAGGCTAAGCAGAAGGGGGTACGTGTCACCTGCGAGGTCACGCCCCTGCACCTCTTCTTGAACGAGGAGGACCAGCATCGCCTGGGCAACTTCGGCAAGGTCAACCCGCCCTTGAGAAGCAAAAGCGATCAGGCGGCGCTCTGGCGCTACTTCAACATCATCGATACCATCGGCACAGATCATGCTCCCCATACCCGTGAAGAGAAGGAACAGCCATACAGTAAGGCACCATCGGGTATGACGGGTGTGCAGACTATGCTCCCCCTGCTGCTCAATGCCGTAAGCCAGGGCAAAGTCAGCCTGGAGGCCGTGATCGAGCGCTGTGTCGTCAACCCGGCGGAGATCTTTGGTCTCAAGACCAAGGGCGCGTTACAGGTAGGGAAGGATGCCGATATCGTCCTGATCAATCCCGAGGAAGAGTACGTCATTAGCAACGAGCAGATCCTCTCGCGCTGCGGCTGGACTCCTTTTGCTGGAACGCGCATCAAAGGCAAGGTTCAGCGTGTCTTCCTGCGGGGCCACCTGGCCTATGACCAGGGGAGAGTGCTTGCCCAGCCCGGCAGCGGCAAGCCAGTTGCTTACCAGGGATAGATGAGCGAGCGGGGTAAGATATGTGGGTGGAAAACGGCTTTGCCGTTTTCCACCCACATATCTTACCTTCCTGATTTGCTCCTTGACACACATCATTTCATGGTATATATTTATCTCGCAATAAGGTCATCCCAAAAAGGGGTGGCCTGTTTTGTTTGGAAAAGACGGAAAAGAAGGCACGCCTGTTGTCAAAACAGGCGTGCCTTCTTGCTGTCACAAAAAAAGCAAAGGAGCGTTTTGATGATCTCTAACCACGTTTCTATCGATACCCTACCAGCGGAAGAGGCCACGAACCGGCTACAATCATACCTCACAACCTGGACGGCGTATGCCTGCGCCCTGGCGCAACAGGGAGCGCTTAGCCCGGAAGATGCGGCGCGCCTCTTTATGCAGCCAGTGCCGCTTGCGGCTGGAGAGCGAGCAGACGCGCAGTTACTTGAGCGCCAGGCGAGGCAGAGCGCCACAGTCATGGCCTTGATGCATGGTGCCAGCAATGTCTCTCTGGAACGAGAAGGCGATAGCTGGCTGTTAAAGGCCGCCTTGGGTGTGCTACGCGAGCACCTGAAAGCCTGGCACGTAGAACTGGCCTTTTTTGCCCGCTGGCTAGGTGAGCAGGCGCGTCTTGTAGGCGTGGTGAAGGGCATCGATTATACCACCTGGCTTGAGGGCGACGTGTTGCACATGTGCTTGAGCTTGCTGGAGCCTGACCAGGCTTAAAAATCGGATTTGTCTGTAGGGTGCTACTTGCGTACGCACCTACTGCAAAATGTAGGTGCGTACGCAAGTAGTACGCTTTATATCTGCTATACAAGTAAGGGAGCTGTGGCGGGAACATGGCACGCATGCGCGCTTGTAGTTTGGGCGAGGGATCACCCCATTCACGCAGGGCGAAAGTCTCGGGATTGTGCGTGCCATGCAGCCCATTTCCCTTTGTTGTGCTACTTGCCATAGGGCCGTCGTTAGTAAGTACAAGGTGGAGCTTGTGAGGATGCTGGGAAATGCTTAGGGTGCAGTGCTGAGCCCGGCTATGTTTGATAATGTTGGTGACTCCCTCACGTATCACCCAGCCTAGGACGGCTTCAATGGTGGCTGGCAGTGGCGGCAGGCAGTGGCATAAAGGTCCACGGGGCGGCAAAGTAGGTCGTCGCTGTATAAAGCATATAGATGTTTGTTATGAGTATGTTGGATTGCCAAAGTGTTGTGTGAGGTCTGAAGGCTTTATGCTTCAGGTATCCTCGACAGTTCTAAGTGTAGCTGGAGGAGGCTGTTTCCAGTAGTGAAGGGTGTCATTAGTTCCTTATGACATTTGTCATAAGGAGCCAGGTAGCAAATCTCGCAACTTTGCTTTTAAAAGCGCTTCTTGTTGAAACTGTACAAATCAAAAAGATATAATTATCCCTATAGCCTGGTCGCCTCCTAGAGGCAAGCGTATGCAAATGTGTAAACCGCCCAAACTCGCCTATGTACATAGTTTGCATTTATTCATGAGAAGGAGCGTTAAGTATTTATGGAAACTTCTTCTGTCAAACCCGCAGCACCGCAAGAGTTGCGGGCAAACACAATCGGACTTCCAGGTGTGTTATTTCAATCCATTACCACTATGGCGCCTGCCTCGGCTGTTTCGTTCAGCCTGGGAGCTGCTATCGCCTTTACGGGAGGCGCCTTGCCCCTGGCGGTCATTATTGCGTTGGTGGTCTGCTGTCTGATTGCCTTGAGCATTGGTTCCCTGGCCAAACACTTGCCCTCGGCTGGCGGCTATTTCACCTATGTGGGGCAGTCGCTTGGTTTACAGGCAGGCTGGCTGACGGGCTGGCTGTTTAACCTGGCGTATCTCTTGATTGTGCCTTTTCAGCTCCTGGTGCTGGGGCCGGTCGCGGACTCCTTTATGAGTGGTCTCTTTCACGTCTCGTTGGGCTGGCCATTCTGGACCGTGGCCTTTGCGCTTCTCATTTTTGCACTGACGATATTTGGTATCAAAATTTCTGCTGATACTGGTATCGTGCTGGGCATCATTGAAATTGTCGTCTTTGTCGCGCTCTCTATCTGGTTAATTGCTACTTCGCCAAACAATACATTGGCAGTCTTCAATCCAGGTTCCAGTCTGTTACCTGGTCTCAATGGTTGGCAGGGGGTGTTCTTTGGGATGATCTTCGTGCTCCTGGCCTTTGCGGGCTTTGAATCCTCGGCCCCACTGGCGGAGGAGGCGCGGAATCCGCGCCGTACAGTTCCACGGGCCATCCTTTTGTCGGCGCTCTGCATTGGTATCTTCTATGTCTTCTGCTCCTATGCAGGTGTGGTTGGCTGGGGACCGGCACAGATTGCCAAGTATTCGGCGGACGCCGATCCCTGGGGCACAATGGCTAAGAATGCCTGGGGTGGCTTCAGTTTTATTGTTATTCTCGCTATTCTCAATAGTGCATTGGCGAATGCGAATGCAGGCGTGACAGCATCATCTCGCATGTTGTACGCCATGGGGCGTACCGGGGCGCTACCAAAGGTTCTGGCACGCCTCAACAACACGCGCACTCCATATGTAGCAATCATTTTCGCGATGGTGATCGCCCTCGTCTTCTCACTACTGCCGGGCTTCATTTATGGTACAACTACGGCGTTCGCCCTGCTGGGTACCATCCTGACCCTGCCTATCATTCTGGTGTATATGGCTACCTGCGTCTCGGTGCCTTTCTTCTATCGCAGGCGTCATCCAGAGGAGTTCAACATTCTGCGCCACGTGATTGTGCCGCTTATTCCCTTTATCATCCTCTTGTTTGTCTTGTACTTCCAGTTTGTGCCCCTGCCAGCGGCGCCGCTGAACCTGGCTGGCCCCATCGTGGCGGTATGGCTGGTAGTCGGAATCATCATCGTGGCTGTGCTGACGAGGAGCGCTCCTCATCTGTTGAAGGAGAGTGACAGCATTACCGCCGAAGTTGAATAGGAAGGACGGTTACGCATTATGACAACGGATTCCGGAAAAAAGACGAGGCGTACGATTCACCAGCACCAGTGGCACCAGGCCTGGGATAACAGCATTCCTCCGCTGGCCACTATCCAGTCGGGCGAAGAGGTCTTCTTCGACCTGCTGGATGCTTCCAATGGCGAAATAAAGCCTGATAGCACGGTTGAGACCCTGAAGACGCTGGATTTCTCGCGAGTGGACCAGGTCAATGGACCCATCTATGTTGAAGGGGCTGAGCCCGGCGATACGCTCGAAGTCGAGATGCTCGATTTGCAGCCAGCCAGTTGGGGGTGGACCGCGAATATTCCTGGCTTTGGCCTGCTCGCCGACGAGTTTCCTGAGCCTGTGCTCAAAATCTGGGACTTGAGTGCAGGAGCGGATGGTTGGGGCGAATTCGCGCCTGGTATTCGCATTCCCTTGAGCCCCTTCTGTGGTGAGATCGGCCTGGCTCCAGCTGAGCCTGGGGCCTTCTCGACCATTCCACCGTATCATCATGGTGGTAATATGGATACCAAGCATCTTACGAAGGGTGCGCATCTCTATCTGCCCGTGCAAGTTCCAGGTGCGCTTTTCTCGATTGGGGATGGTCATGCCGCCCAGGGCGATGGCGAGGTCTGCGGTACCGCTATCGAAACGCCTATGCGGGCAACCGTTCGCCTCACGGTGCATAAAGACAAAAAGGTCCGGCAGCCACATTTTCTGACTGCCGGTCCCTTGACTCCACGCACGAATACCGATAGGTATTATGCTACTGATGGCATCGCTCCTGATCTACTGGAGGCCACACGCAGCGCCGTTCGCCATATGATTGAGCATTTGCACACCACCTATGGCTTATCGCGGGTGGAGGCCTATATGCTCTGTAGCGTAGCCGTTGATCTCAAGCTCTGCGAAGTAGTCGATATGCCTAACTTCCTCGTGGGAGCCTTCCTTCCCATGAGCATTTTTAGCAAGTAAGCACTAAATTAGGAAAAGAAAGCATCTTCATGTCAGGCGCTGAAGATGCTCTCTTTTTGCCTGTTTGCTTCTTGAAAAGAGAAATAAGCATGTGATACACTTGATGCACAAACAAGCAGCAATGCATTTCTGCTTTTAAGTGTATGCCCTTGCTGGTTTATAAACAGGCGGGTCGAGGAAGACCTGCCAATACACAGGAGGTGTCTATGAACACAGTTGTCAGGACACGTCAGGGAGCGGTGCGTGGGAGCCTGGTAGATGGCGTGTTCGCCTTCAAGGGAATTCCTTATGCGGCTGCACCCTTTGGCTCGCGTAGATTTTTGCCACCTCAGCTAGCTCCGGCCTGGGATGGCGTTCGCGATGCGCTTACCTATGGCCCTACCGTACCTAAGCCACCTTATTTCCCCCCTTTCGATGTCCTGCTTCCTGAGCCAGTAATCGCTGGCGAAGAGTGCCTGAATCTGAATGTCTGGACGCCTGATACCGGACACGCAGGTCTTCCAGTTATGGTCTGGATTCACGGCGGAGCCTTTAGAAATGGAACGGGCGCGATCCCAACCTACGATGGCAGTCGTTTCGCGCGCGATGGTGTGGTGTGCGTAACCATTAATTATCGCCTCGGAATCGATGGATTTCTCTATTTGGGCGATGGGAACGCCAATCGTGGCCTGCTTGACCAGATCGCCGCGCTTGAATGGGTGCGCGAGAATATCGCAGCCTTTGGCGGTGATGCCAGCAATGTAACGATCTTTGGTGAATCCGCTGGTGGTATGAGCGTTACTTCGCTGCTCTCCATGCCGCGCGCGGAGGGACTTTTCCGCCGGGCTATCGCGCAGAGTGGCGCAGGCCACCATGCGCATACACCTGAGACCGCGCGACTGGTGACACAGTATCTCGCTGAACTCCTCCAGGTCGAAGCTACTCCCGATGCCCTGGCGGCTATTCCGCTTGAGCGCCTGGTCGTGGCTCAGGTAGAGTTAGCGAATGATGTTATTAAGCGCCCTGATCCTGAGCTCTGGGGCGAGGTGCTTGTCAACCTGATGCCATTTGAGCCGACCATTGATGGTAATGTCCTGCCCCAGTTGCCGATCAAGCATATTTTTGCCGGGGCTGGTAAGGGTGCTGAGGTGCTGGTGGGGACAAATAGCGAAGAGTATCGCTTCTTCACTGTTCCTCCTGGCCTGGTCGACGCCGTCACCGATCAATACCTATCCACGATCATCACGGCGTATGGACTTCCCTTAGAGGAGACGCTGGCAACCTATCGCGCCTTGCTGCCGGAGGGGAGCCGTGGTGATATCTTGACAGCCATTATGACGGATCAGGTCTTCCGTATTCCGGCTATACGCCTGGCCGAAGCAGTCGCGGAACGTGGAGACACGGCCTATATGTATGAGTTTACCTGGCGTTCACGCCAGTTTGATGATCGCCTGGGTGCGTCCCATACCCTGGAAATTCCCTTTGTCTTTGATAATCTGCATATGCCGGAATATTATAACCTTCTGGGCGACAATCCTCCGCAGGAGTTAGCTGACGAGATGCATGCCTCCTGGGTGGCTTTCGCCAAATATGGTGATCCGGGCTGGCCGCGCTACGACCTGAAGCGGCGTGCCACCATGAACTTCAATACACTCTCAGAGGTCATCGACGATCCTCACCAGGCCGAGCGCGTTTTGTGGGAAGGGAGGCGCTAAATGGCTTGTTTGCTAAATCTGCGGTGCCTCCCAGACCTCCCAGGCGAGTGGCTGCCTCGTTTTGTTTCAAGTGCTATGAGTAGATTTTTTCCTGTCTAGAGAGCATTTCTATAAACTTCTGGATGCGGGCTGAGCGGGTCTCAGCCTTCTTCGCTGTTTGAATACTATAGAGGATGGCATAGCGGTTCCTGCTATTTAGGGTAGCAAAAAACTCCTTTGCCAGTGGGTGCTGGTCCAGCTCGCTTTGGAAGTCGTCAGGGATACCTATTTTGCTCTGTGACTCGTAGGCGTGCTCCCAGCGTCCATCAGCTTTCGCCCGCTCTATCTGTTTCTGTCCCGCTGGCTGCATTCTGCCCTCCGCGATAAGCACCATTGCCTTCTCGCGATTGACCTGCGACCACATGCTCCGGGCCCCTCGCGGTGTAAATTTTTGCAGCCAGTATTGCTCATCTAATGAGGCCTTCTGCCCATCGATCCAACCGTAGCAGAGGGCTACATCTAGAGCCTCTGCATACGAAATAGATGGGATGCCGCTCTCCTTCTTTGCGAGCTTAAGCCAGAGGCCCTTTGCCTCGTCATGTTTTTCGTGTAGCCATGATTCCCAGTCTTGTTGTGTGGTGAACCCAATGGTGGGCAAATTTTCAGTACTTGCCATAAGGTTATCCCTCGATGAGCCGCTTCAGGGTAGTCAGTACGTTGTTCTCGCTCTCCTCACCTACTCCATTCTCACCCTCTTCAGACGATTCCTGTGGCGGCATCTCTCTGGGATCATCCTGAATGATAGTGAGCGTTGTCTGGTCGCTGGTGTCTTCTAGCAGGTAGGTCATGGTAAAGTAGTTCTCTGGCTTATCCTCCAGGTCCGGGTGAGGAAAGAAGAGGGTGTACTTGACCAGCTCTTGTGGCTTAACTTCCAGGATCGTGCCTTTTTGCTCAAAGACTGCGCCCTCCCACTCATTGCGGAAGACGATGGGGCTGCCTACCTGCCAATTGGTAATGAGGTCGGAGCCGTACTGCCATTGCTTTACCAACTCTGGCTTCGTGATTGCGTCCCATATGCGGGCGGCTGATGCGTTTATGGTAATTTTTGAGATGGTTGTGCGATTGCTCATATTTTCCCCTTGATAGTGTATGGTGGCAGTGAACTGTGGTTGACCTACGCTGCTCAAGTATGTGTTTACATATAATAGACTGTTAATACGTAAAAACATGCTTGAGCAGCGCCAGGCGGGGCTGTTATGCAGTTGGTAGTTCAGAGGCCTGGAGAGGGCTGTATAGCTCGACGAGGTTTCCATCGGGGTCGCTGATGTGGGCTGTGCGGGCGCGCCATTCGGGGCGGTCATGTGGCCCAGAGACTTCGACGGCACCGCGTTTAATGAGGTCGGCGTAGGTGGTATCTACATCGTCCACACCAAAGGTCAGTACCGTTTGGCGACCCGTGGGAGCGGCAGTAGGGGTGACTTCGCCCAGGGCTGAGGCGAAGCCATCACGCTGGTAGAGTTCTATCCCGGTGCTGCCAGTCTCAAAATAGGCGTAGCCCATTGATTCATCGCTATAGGTCATGTTTAATCCCAGTAGGCCATGCCAGAAGCGAACCGAGGTCGCAAAATCATTAACCAGTAGACGCATAGAGGCGAATTTCATCAGAGGCTCCTTTTCCTGCTTTTAAACAAAGATACAATCTTTGTTTCTCACGTTTCTTGATCTGCATAGGTAGCATATCACGAGTAGAGGAGAGATTTGGTCCTAAATTCAAGCAAATTTTTATTTATTTTCATTAGCGAGAGGGAGGCTAAACCAGAAGGTTGAGCCTTTGCCAGGAGTGCTTTCAATATCCACCTCTCCATGGTGTTGTTCTATGAGGGTTTGACAGATATATAGGCCCAGGCCCAGACCTTTCCCTGAGCCGCTTTGCACTGGCACCTCCTTGACCTGGTGGAAGCAGCGCCAGACCTTCTCCTGAGCTTCTTTTGAGAGGCCCGGCCCGTGATCTCGCACCCAGACGCGGGCCATATTCTCCTGAACGGCTAACCCGATGTGTACCGGTTGATCTGGGCTCGAATAGCGGATGGCATTTGTCACATAGTTCGTTATCACCTGGCCGATGCGGTTCTGATCAACCAGGACGTTGACCGGCGTGTCTTCTGGCAATTCAAGTAGAAGTTGGCGCTCAGGGGCTACTAAGCGGAGGTCTTCGACGGTTTCGCGTATGATGGGGATCAGGTCGCAGCGCTGTAATGAGAGCTTTAAGGTGCCAGATGTAATACGTGAGACATCCAATAAGTCGTTAATTAAGTGGGTTTGGACATCGACTTGCCGGACGCCATTCGCCAGGTTTTTCTGCATACCCTCAAAGAATGAGACCATCTCTGGAGAGAGATTATCCGTCTTGTTGATAAAGCGCCTGAGGCGTCGTTCGATTAGTTGGAGCGTTCCTCGAAGAGCGGCCAGGGGGGTTCTGAGTTCGTGACCGGTTATACCCAGGAAGAGATCTTTTTGTTTCTCCACCTCCTTGCGCGAAGTCTGATCCAGGACGAAACACAGAAATAATGGGGGTGAGCCTTCCCGACGGAAGAGCGCGCGCCCAATGAGCACAGGCACGCGCTTACCACCTTTGGTGATGTATTCTTTTTCATATGGTTGGGCAACACCCGTTCTCAGTGCCTCCTCTATGGCCTCAACGTCCCTTGCTTGCGCCTGGGGAGTGGTGATAATCGCCCACTTTATCTTGCCTGCCGCCAGGTCTTCTTGCGTGTAGCCAAGAAGCGAGAGGAAGGCCTCGTTGGCTTCGAGAATGTTGCCTTCCCTATCCGTTGTTATTATACCAATGATATTGGATTCCCTAAGGCGGTTAAAGCGGGCTTCGCTCTCTCTTAGGGCCTCTTCTATCTGTTTCCGTTCGCTGATATCGTGAAAGTATATTGATAGCCCATCGGGCTGAGGATACACACGTGTCTCGACCCAACGCTGGAAGGCGGGATGGAATGCTTCAAAATGTGTTGCTTGCTGTGTTGCCATCGCTGTGCGGTAGCGATCCTCAAATATTGTGTCGAGGAGCATAGGTACAACCTCCCACATATCCTTGCCCAATACCTCTTCGCGTTTCTTGCCCAAATATGTTTCCATGCGCTGGTTTATATAGAAATAACGCCACTGTGAATCGAGGCAGAGAAAGGCATCGGTGATACTTTCGAGAATGATGGTTACCTCGTCTTTGGCTGCCTGGAGTTCTTCTTCTGTGTGTTTTAGCTCAGTGATGTCCAGCGTGGCGCCAACTATGTGTGTCGGTTTTCCAGTTTCATCACAGATGACTTGCGCCCGGTCGGTAAGCCAGTGCACGCTCCCATCGGGCCAGATCGTACGATAATCCTTGTTATACTCCTGCTTCTCAATTACGGCCTGCATGTTGCTCTGGTGAACGCGTTCACGGTCGTCAGGGTGTAACGCCTCCAAAAAACGTTCATCGCTGATGGGGATTTCTGGTGACAAACCAAAGAGGGCTCGTTTCTGATCTGTCCATACTAGTTCACCAGTCTTAAGGTTCCAATCCCACATGCCTACGCCAGAAGCCTTCAAGGCAAGCTGTATCTGTGCCTCGCTCATCTGTTCCGTTTGCATCTGCCTGGTAAGGTTATTGCCACAGGCCAGAACTTCGTTGATCATGCCGGAAGCTTCACGTACAGGGATAAAACGCAGGTGTACCAGGTGATATGAGTTATCATCGCCACGGATATGGCATACCAGTTCGCTTGTAAGGCCGGAGTTGATAGCCTCGTGTAGCGCCTCTTCTCCTTGCTGCCGATCCATGGGATGAACAGCATCAAGCCACCCTCGACCAGGATCTGCAAAATCCTGCTGGTCAGGAAGTGTTTGCCAGCTAGAACTAATGGCTTGTATCTCTCCTGCTGGCGTTAAAATCCAGAAGACATCGAACATCTCTTGCGTAAGTGCAGAAAGTCGCGACGATGCGGTCAGGCCAGGAGTCCAGGTATTGCTATCTTCTTGAAACAGAGGGTGTTCTGAATGCATGAGCTTCCTTCTTTTTTTGCCTCTCTCTTACTGGTATAGTACCAGCCTCCAAGCGGTAAAGGCTGCCTTTGCGTAAGTTTTCGCGCCCGCGTCGCTTAAGGGTAAGGGGTGTGTGCATGGAAAACGGCTATGACCGTTTTCCATGCACACACCCCTTATACCAACGGCTTGCGCAGCGAGCCGAGGAGAATTGGAAGTTTATGTAGGGCAAGGGAAAATATTGTACTTTATCAGTGGTAGAGGATAAAATACATTTCTAATGAGAGATACAAAGAATACATAAGCGAGGGAAGGTAATGTATCATCCGACGACGCGCTTGCTGACGATTCTGGAGTTGCTGCAAACGCACTCGCAGATGAGTGGAGAGGAGATGGCGCGTCGCCTGGAGGTAGAGCCGCGCACCGTGCGGCGCTATATCCAGATGCTTCAGGAGATGGGTATGCCCGTTGAGGGGGCGCGTGGTCCCGGTGGAGGCTACCGCTTGCGTCCTGGCTTCAAGTTACCACCGTTGCTTTTCACGGAAGAGGAGGCGACGGTACTGGTCCTGGCACTGCTGGGAGCCCCCTGGCTGGAGGTCAGCCTGCCTTCTGTGGCCCTTGAGGGGGCACTCGCCAAGGTGTATCGCGTTCTGCCTCTGCGTGGGCGCGAGCGTTTACAGGCGATTTCTTCGCATATGATCCTCTCGCCCCAGCAGCGGGATGAACGCCCAGATGCCGAATTGTTGGTCAATGTCAGTGAGGCGGTGCAGACGCGGCGCCGGATCGCGATAGCATATCGCTCGCACCATAACGTGGAGACTCAGCGCGATATCGAACCCTATGGCGTAGTGGGCTGGAAGGGCCACTGGTATGTTGTTGGCTATTGTTGCCTGCGCCAGGCCCCGCGCCTTTTTCGCCTGGATCGCGTCGATAGTGTGCGCTTTCTGGATGAGACATTCACACGTGACGAGGACTTCGATTGCCAGGCGTATGTGATGAAGCACCTGGGTAGCATCCCCAATAGGTGGCAGATCGAAGTCGAGTTCCAGGTGCCGCTCTACGAGGTACGACATAAGGTTCCTTCTTCGCATGGCGAGTTGAGCGCTACTGCCACTGGAACGCTCCTCAAGACGCATCATGTGCATCTGCCTGCCTTCGCGCGCTACCTCGTCAACCTGGACCTCCCCTTTGTGGTCCGTCAACCGCCCGAGTTACGTGTGGCCCTACGCGAACTGGCCGAAGAAATAATGCGGATCGCCCAGGTGGACGATCCGGTATAAGAGGTGGCACAACATATATCGTATCATTATACATAGGCACGCTCCATTATATGTAGACGCGTACTTTAGTAGCGTCGTGCTGCGCGCAGAGCTGGAAGTGCCAGAACAACGGAGAGGATAGCCAGTCCAATGATCAACGCGCCGCTCCAGTAGGGCGCGGCGTGTCCGAACTGGGTGTAGAGCACACCACCAAGGATCGGACCCAGGATCAAGGCCAGGGATTGCATCGACTGGCTCGCGCCACCCACCAGGCCTTGCTGTTTGGGTCCCACCGCACGCGAGGTTAGACCACGCAACGCATTCTCGACCAGCCCACCCGAACCTGAGAAGAGGATTACGCCCGCGATCAATAGAATTGGTGAGGCGACCAGGGCAATTGACCCAAGCAGGAGGTAACTGATCGCGACCAGTACCAGCGCGCCGATGCCCACTTTGATGTCGCCAAAGATGTCGATGAGCTTGCCTACCAGCACACCCTGTACCAGGATATCCACAACTCCTACGAGCGTCGAGACGAGGCCCGCGTCCGTCGCGTTCCAGCCCAGGCTGTCGCGCATCAGGATAGTCAGGTTGGCCTGCAAGATTGCGAACGGAAAGGCGTAGAAGAAGCCAGCCAGGAGCAGCCAGCGCAGATTTGCCATATTGAATACAGTGCCTAGTTGGGCGAGAGGATTGAGGTCGCGCAGGCGCATGGTGGTCAGGCGATGCTCTTTATCCAGGCTCTCAGGCAGGAAGAAGAAGCCCCAGGCCAGGTTGAGCAGCGTCACTCCTGCCGCAACGAGGAAGGGCATGCTATAGCTGACATTTGCCAGCAGGCCGCCGATGGCTGGGCCCACAATAAAGCCTACGCCCGAGATCCCGCCGAAGATGCCGAAGTATTTGCCACGCTCTTCAGGCTCGGTGATATCCGCGACATAGGCGAAGAGGACGCTAAAGTTGCCTCCGGTCAGACCATCAATAATGCGGCCCAGGAAGAGCATCCAGAGCGCGCCCCCCAATCCAAAGAGCAGGTAGCCGATGGCCGAACCCAGCAGGCAGATGAAGATGACTGGCCGCCTGCCATAGCAGTCGCTTAACAGACCCAGGCCGGGGGCCGCGAGCATCTGGCAGATGCCATAGATGGAGAGTAGCCAGCCCACCACGACGGCCAGGTCGTTCGGGTTGCCCAGGTACTGACGGGTCATAAACGGGACCACAGGACCAATAATCGTGAAGCCCATGGTATTCAGGAAAGCCACCACGGCGAGGAAGAAGATAATCTTCCGCTTAGACGTTCGCTTTGTGCCCTCTGGTGGTAAAGTAGAGATCTCTGATGTGCTCATATCTGTGCTCCAATCGAGTAGTGCTTTGATAACTGCCCCTACTATAAGCTTCAGATGGATGAGCCAGCATCGCACATATGCATGATTCTATGGATGATTGAAGGGATGAAGTCTGTTGGAGCATGCTCAAATGATACTCAATTTTCGCCTAGCATAGTGTGTGATGCTGGCGTGACTGAGTCACGCCAGCATCACACACTATGCTAGGCACCGTAAGTGCGGGGAGCGAGGTGGGGACAAATCATTCCCGTATGTAATGGTCGATGAGCATGGTTATGCTCCGGAACTGCGTGCAACTGTTGCGTGCTGAACCCGGGCGGGCGCCGTTCTGACATAGGCAACAAGAAAGAGGATACCGAGAAGCACGTCCACACCTCCAATAAGCATATTTGGCGGGGATCGATGGAGAAAGACGAGCAGGAGAAATACTATCCCGGAGGCCTTCTCTAAGACTGCCAGCAGCATGATTGGCCGATAGCGCGCTGGATCGCGTGCTATCACCAGGAAGAGTAGCTGCCACACCAGCCCCACACACACAAAACCATAGTAATACTCAGGGTGGGTGATGGCTGGTGGCTGCGTAGCATTAATAACCCCTTCTGTTAGAAAGAGGGGTGCAATCACCGCAATACCGTAAATTCCTGCGACCAGGAATACTGTTTTTGCAAATTTCATTGGTTTGTTCGTTCCTTTGTGTTTGAATGACCAATAAGCTCTATGGATATAATAGGACAGGCGATGCACGAATCAATTGTGCAATTGAGAGCAAGCGAGTGGAGCGAGGAGATATGCAGAAGAGAGAACCGCTTGAAGCGACCACCTTTGGTGAACTGCTAAAATTACTTCGTAAGCGGCAGGGGCTGAGCCAGCAGCGTCTTGCGGCCCGCCTTGGTGTGCATCGTAATACCATTGGCACCTGGGAACGTGGCGACTTTCTGCCAGATAGCAAGGGTATGGTTCTGGAACTGGCCCGCCAACTTCAGCTTGATATTCAGGAGACGCGTCAACTTCTGGAGGCCAGCTTGACAGCCCTCTCCGCTTACTGGTATGTACCCTATCCGCGCAACCCTTTCTTTACCGGGCGCGAGGAACTATTACAAGCTCTGCATGCTCGGCTCACAGAGACAGTCGGTGCTAGTTGCTACGCCTTGAGCGGTCTGGGAGGCGTTGGCAAGACACAAACAGCTCTTGAATATGCCTACCTTCATGCAGAGGAATATAGCGCAGTTTTCTGGTGCAATGCGAGCACTCGCGATACGCTTCTTATTAGTTTTCAGGCCATAACACGCGCTTTACAAATCTCTCCAGGGCTGAGGCTGGAGGATGAAATTATTTCTTCAGTTCTGCACTGGCTCATCAATCACTCAGGTTGGCTGCTGATCTTTGATAATGTAGAAGAGCTTGCCCTCCTTCAAGAGTTTTTGCCTCCGGCACGCTCGGGTGCCATACTCCTTACCACGCGCCTTACAGCTCTTCAAGGGTTGGGACATATTGTGCCATTACAGCCATTTACAGTGGCGGAGGGGCGTGCATTTCTAGTTGGACGTCTGGGGCAGGATGAGTTGCCTCCAGTTTTTCCTGGGGAGCAAGAGCGTGATATACACTCATTCGAGGCGGATGAGCTTGTGGAGGTGTTGGGTGGTCTGCCTCTGGCTCTTGACCAGGCTGCGACATATATTGAAGAGACGCAATGTCGGCCTGGCGAGTTTCTGTGCCTGCTGAAGGCACATCCAGTCGACTTGCTGCAACAACAAGCAGACATTTCTGGATATTCCCTCTCTGTGTTCAAAACCTTTCAGGTCTCTATCGAGAGAATACAAGGCAGGCAAACAGGTGCCGTGGAACTGCTCACGCTCTGCGCGTTTCTGGCAGGCGAGAGTATTCCCGAGGAAATGATAAGTCAGGGTGCGTCATTTCTTGATCCAGATTTGCGTTCACTGCTTTCAGAGCCTTTGCGACGCAATATGGCTCTGAGGGAACTGCTGGCCTATTCCTTGATTGGTCGTAGTGCGCGCGAAAAATTGCTCACCATGCATCGCCTGGTGCAAATGGTGGTGCGAGAAAGCTTACCTCAGGAGGAGCGACAGTGGTGGATATTGATGGTTGCACGTATGCTCGAAGCGCTCTTTCCACTCGATCTGTTGCACGAGGATTACTGGCAGCAGTGTGAGTGGCTCCTACCTCACGTTTATACTGCTCTGTCCCATGCTGAGCATTGGAATATGATAGCGCATCCCATCGCCCTCCTGAGCGCGAAAGTCGCGGGGTATCTCCTTGCGCACACACACTATGAGGAGGCGGAGTCCTTTGGAGTGCGGGCGCGAGATATGTTAGAGGAACTTGGTGAGCCAGACCATCCCGATATGATCTATGTTTTGAGCATCCTGGCAACGCTGTCTAGCGCGCAGGGACGCTATAGGCAGACTCAACAACTCCTGCGACAGGCCATCCAGGTGAACGAGCGCCAGCAGGAGCATCGCTACCAATCCTATGTGGCGTATTGCCTCAGCAAGCTTAGTGCTCTGTATGCCGAGCAGAGTCGCAAAGAAGAGGCGGAGACACTCTTCCAGCAGGCATTATATAGTAGCCAGCTTCTGCTGGCAAAGGAGGCGGAGCATTCCTTGCTAGCCGCCTCTTTCAGCGAACTGGCTCAACTTTGCGTAAAGTGGGGTCAACTTCAGCAAGCGGAAGAACTCTTCCAACAGGCCATTCAGCTCTGCGAGCAGTCACTTACTGGTGCACAATCTCCTTACCTTGCCATCAGCCTTACCAACCTGGCCTCGCTCTATTTTAAGCAGGGGCGCTACGAAGAGGCTCAGGCACTTTCGCTGCGCTTTATTAGCCTGGAGCGGCAAGGATTACAGGTAAGGCACCCCTATTTATACTGAGTTCAAAGGTTGGCATATTATTCGCCGGAAACCGGTGTTTTGCTCTCTGGTTCCGTTGATGCGATTGTGTGATGGTGCGTGAGGCGCTTCTCAATCCTGCCACTGATGACATGAGCGATTCTGGCGACTATAGGGAGCAGGAACCAGCTATAGAACACTGCGTTTGCATCAATGTTTGGGATGGTTAGCAGGGTGAGGGAGAGGCAGAAATAGATGGGTATGATCAGAATACGAATGCAGCGTGTAATAATTTCATGCTGGCTGATTGCTGCATCGATTAATCTGTGTTTCCACGAGGCATAGGCCCAAAGCAAGAATGACGAGAGGCCACAGCCTACCAGGACGAGGGTGTAAAATATGACAACTTCAGCCGAGTTCCCAGCGGTTACCAGGACATTAAAGGAGGCGGGGAAAAAGACGACAAAGGCCAAAAATAAGAATGTGAGTGTAGTAAAGGGTCCATCCTGGCGCTTGATATATGTCATGAGTTGGCGATGGCTCACCCAATAACCAGCCACAGTAATGAAGGTGATCAGATAGAAGATGCTTTTCTTCAGGAGGTTGCCCAGTTCCTCATGTAGTGCTCCTGCCTGTACGCCTTCAGGCAGCTTAATATCAAGTACAAGCAAGGTCATCGCAATGGCAAATATGCCGTCGCAGAGCATGATCAGGCGGTCAAAGCCGAGGGATTTTTCCTCAAAAAAAATTTTTGAGCGGGAAGGTTGTCTCGTTTCCATGCAGCTACTCCATAGGTGGGGTGTACATAACTGTCCGCTTGTTATTTACCTCAGGCATTTCATGGTAAGGCTTAATATCATAATTGTCAATATTGCATCAACCGCTAGATACTTAGACGAGACCAAGTTGCCGGGCGATGTTGCTGGCTTCGACGCGGTTGGTGACGTTGAGCTTGCGATAGATGCTCTGAAGCTGTGTGCGGATGGTGTTGACGGAGACGACAAGCTCGCGGGCGATATCGGCGTTGCTGTTGCCAGAGGCCAGCAGGCGCAGGACGCGCTCTTCCTGTGGGCTAAGGGGTTCGAGCAAGAGTGAGGTATTGGGGGCGCTCGGCTGTGCTGGCGTTGGGCTGGCTGAGGCGAAGGCGTTGAGCAGGTGTAGGGTATAGTTGCGTAGGGTTTTGTCTGTAAGTTGAGGGAGGATGCTGCGCAGGAGCAGGGCCATCTCCTCGCCCTCGTCGAGGAAGAGACGTGTGTGCTTCTCGCTGTGCGTGGCCTCCAGGAGAGCCTGAAGTTGTGCTCGTGCTTGTGTCTGTGTTCCCTGCCGCGCGTAGGCCAGGACCATGACGACCTGGGCTTCGAGCAGAAGGGCGATGTGATCAGTTCGTTGAGCTTCTGCACAGATGTGTTTGAGTCGCTCCAGGGCGACAGGGGTATTCCCCTGAGTGAGCAGGTAGCGTATTTTGAGGATGTGTTCGCGCTGGCGCTTGAGGAGTGGCAGGGCCTCCTCGCTCTGCTCTACATTGCTAGACCAGCGCTCTACAGCAGCTAGATTGCCATGCGCAAGCTGAAGCCGTGCCAGGCAGGCCTGCACCTCGCGGTAGAGTTGATAGCTTAAAGGCGTGTGAGGCGTGGATGTGCGTACCAGCCAGGCAGTCAGGCGCTGTTGCGCTTGCTCGCCCTGTCCCTGGGCTTGCTCAATCAAGGCCAGGAGGATGATGGCTTGTGCCTGTACTTCTTCGGTTTGAATTTGTTCCGCCTTCTCCAGGGCTTCATGCGTCATCTTTTCTGCTTGCTCCAGGTCGTTCCACTGATAGTAGATTTGGGCGAGTCCATACAGGCTGCGCGCAATATCGTCGCGATCCTCTTGTGCTCGGGATTCGCTAAGCATCTGGCGAAACTGTTCGGCGGTGTGATGCAGTGCTCCCTGTTCACAGCCCACCCAGGCCAGCATTCCGCGTGTGGCGCGTGCGTAGAGAAAATTGCCCTGCTGTTCGTTAAGTGCCAGGGCTTCTAGGAGGACTCTTCGCGCCTCTCGCAGGTCGCCAGCCAGAATCTCTCCCGTTCCTACGACTGTCAGGGCGAGATTGCGCCAGGTACGATCCTGCTGTGGAAGCCAGGCCAGGGCTTGCCTGGCCCAGGTCACCGCCTGGAGAATGTTACCCTCCTGGCGTGTCAGAAGCGCGCGGAAAGCAAAGATCTCGGCTAGCTTCTCTGTGTTATTGGCGTCGCGCCAGCGCTGTTCTGCCAGGCGCAATAAATGGTCTATACGTTCTCTGCCGGGGTGGAGTTGTGGCTCTTCCATCAAGAGGAATAGGTGGGTCATAGCATAGTGTACACAGAGGTCGGGATGGTGTGCCAAGTCTTTTTCAGGCAGGCGTCTAAACCAGCGATGCAGTGTGTATAGTTCCTGAGTGGCCAGGGGAAGCTTCTCCTTGAGAAAGCGCTCAAGCAGGTCGAGCGCGCGCATGAAATTGGTGGCATCGAGTGCCGTCTCAATCGCCTCTGCATAGAGATTATGTGCTTCATACCAGGCACTGGCGCGGGCTAAGAGCCTGTGCAGATGCGGCTCGCCCAGGCGCTTATGTGCCTCCTGGCGCATAGTATCGGCGAAGAGTGAGTGATAGCGTGCCCATGTTGCAGAGGTATCAAGTGGAATCAAAAAGAGGTCGCCTGTGCGCAAGACCTGAAGCAATGCTGCGCTATCCTTGCGTTCATAGATGGCATCACACAGCTCGGCATTGACGAGCGGGAGTATGCATGATTCTAAGAGAAACTCCTGCTGTTCAAGCGTGAGCGTGTGGAGCACCTCTTCAAAGAGATAGGCACGTACGCTCCAATGACTACGCGTAAAGGTTTGCAGGATCTGTTCTACTTCGCGCCTATTGTTGGCTCCTGTAATGGACATAGCTAGCAGACGCAATCCTGTGCCCCAACCCTCAAGATGCTCGTGAATCTGGCGTACCTCTTTGGGTGTGAGTGGGAAGAGGAGTTCGCGCTCAAAGAAGACGTGTGTCTCTTCCAGAGAGAAGGCCAGGTGAGGAGGGTAGATATCAAATAGCTCGTTGCGTGCGCGCAGGCGTGTTATCGAGAAGGGAAGATTGCCACGAATGAGCATATAGAGATGCAGCGAGGTCGGTAGGTGATCCAGGAAGAAACTCAGCGTTTCGATTACCTGGGGTGTGTGTAGCACGTGGCAATCATCCAGGATGAGCACTGCGGGATGCTCAAACTGGCTAAGCTCATTGAGCAGGGCCGTGAGCATCATACGCAGTGGTTTAAAGGGAGGCAGGCGATGGGCGCGCAGGATCTCCAGTGCCTCCTTGCCACAGCCTGGATATGCGGCCTGGCAGGCGGCGATGATATAGCGCCAGAAGCGGATCACGTCGTTATCGCCCTCGTCCAGGGTGAGACTGGCGACGCGGGGAAATTTTTCCTGCTTGCCGCGCTCTGCGGCCCACTGGCTGACCGCTGTCGTCTTGCCGTAGCCTGCTGGTCCAGCGACGATGGTCAGTTTATACTCCAGGCCTTTGTCTAGCAAGCTCCAGAGTTGTTCGCGAGGGAGAAGCGAGCTCTGAAGACGGGGCAGCTGGAGTTTGGGCATCAAGAGTGGCTCAAACTGTGGGGGTGGGACGACGCTACTTGCGTATGCGTCTACTGGTAACCCAGTAGACGCATACGCAAGTAGCGGGCCACCCTTACGCTCATGCCCTAATAGAGCCGCAACCTCTTCCAGGCGCTCCAGGCTTAACTGCTCGCTCCGCCCTATGTAACGCTTGACCATGCCTGTCTCCTGGCGCTGGTAGGCATACCAGTAGCCTTCACCTGACCGGCGGCGCTCCTTGAGCAGGTTAAGCTGACCATTACGCCCATGAAAGGCAAAGGCCGTATGCTCCCCAAGCCATTGTTGCCATTCCTCACTTTGCAGGGAAGGAACTGTTTCACCTGCTGGTCCAGTAAAAGAGTAGGCATTCAGCTCAGCTAGCCATTTGATGGTATACTGTGCGCGCCTGGGCATAGGTGTATATCGCTCCCTCTATGTGCTCCCCAACAATATCTATGGATGATTGTACATAGATGGGGAGCAAAAAACAAGTGCTCCCCATCTATGGCTTGTAAGCGATGACTTACTCGCTATGCATCTCTCCTTTCCAGAGTTGGCGCATCTCTTCGCTATGGGTAAGCAGATATTCCAGGTTTCCCTGCGCTTCAATGCGTCCCTCTTTGAGGACGATGATATGGTCGGCTCGCCTCAGCGCTGCCTCGCGGTGTGAGACCACGAGGCAGGTACGCTGCTCCTGGGCGAAGATGCGCTGCCAGAGCAGACGTTCAGTCTCAACGTCCAGGGCACTGGAGAGATCGTCGAAGACCAGTAGTTCGGGTTCGCGCGCGAACATGCGCGCCGCCGCGCTCCGCTGTACCTGGCCGCCTGAGAGCTTGACGCCTCGGGGACCAATGACGGTCTCCAGACCGGAAACCAGGGTCTCTACGTCGCGCTCCATGACTGCGGCGTGGATGGTCTGCTGCACCTGGCCCTCGTCCAGGGCCAGACCAAGCGTGATATTCTCGCGCAAGGTTGTGCTGAACAGAGCGGGGGTTTGGGGAGTGTAGGCGCTGCGTGGTGGTACAAAGAAACTCGTGGGATGGGTCACCAGATCCCCATTCCAGCGAATAGCTCCCTGCGTCTTCGGCAGTAAGCCAAGTAGCGCCCGTAGCAGCGTCGTCTTTCCAGAGCCGACGCGCCCGGTGATTACGACAAATTGCCCTCGTTCAATGCGCAGACTAATCTCACTGATGCCACGCCGGGAGCCAGGATAGTGATAAGTGAGATCTTTCACTTCTAACGTCTCCAGGCGCTCCTCAGCTTCCAGGCGCAGAACTGGGATAGTTGGCAGGGGACCACGCCGATAGATTGGCCCTGGCTTTACCAGTGTATCTGGGGCTGCTCCGAGCATAAGCCCGCTCAAGCGTTTGTGGGCGACCCGCACCTGCCTGTAGGCCGCGATGCGCTCGATAAGCTCACCGCTGAAGCGCGCGATATTGGCCATATAGGCGACAAAGAGCGTAAAGTCACCGATAGTAAAGTTGCCTGCGCGCAACGCACTGCCCGCCAGGAGGAGTACCAGGCCAATGCCAATACTCGAAATGCCGGTATCGAAGAGGCCCAGAAAGGCATTGCTAAAAAGATTCTCCTGAAGCGCGGCCCGCCTGCGGCGCTGGTTGAGACGTTGGAAATGTCCGATCACGCTCTCAGTCGCGCCCGCGACCTGGACGGCCTGGACGGAGCCAAACATCTCCACCAGGTGGCTACTGACCGCGCTCCCGGCCTCGCGGGTAGCGGTGCGATAACGCTCGATGCGCCTGCCAAAGGTATTGACCAGTACATTGCCCAGGAGCAGGGGGATGACGGCTACAATCGTTAACTGGAGGTTGAGATGGGCCATGATGATGAGCGCAGTCACGGTTTCAACAGCCATGCCAAAGACAAAGGCGCACATTACCAGGAAGCGGCCCAGGTCTCCCGGGTCCCGCTGGAGGCGGTTGATGATGTCTCCGTTGGGATAAGGGAGGCCGACTGCCGCGGGCTGGCGTAGCAGGTGCTCCAGCAGGTTCTTGCGCAGCAGGGCCTCGACATTGAAGATGGGAAAACGCTCGCTTACCATCGTTATGATAAGGCAGGTCATGCGTGCCAGTACCAGGCCCAGCAAGAGCGCGAGCAAGCCCCAGAAGTCAGCATCGAGCCGCATTCCATGCGTCAGGCCGTCCACGATTTGCTGGATGATGAGGGCTGGCGCCAGGGGCAGGAGGCGGCGCGGAAACTGGAGCAGGATGTCCCCCAGGTAGCTCCAGTGTGTGAATTTGATGAGGCGCCATAGAAATTGTCTCGTTTTCATGCCAGTAGTTCCTCCGGGTGCGCCATCTGTAGTAGCTGGGCATAGCGCGAGGCGGGATCTCCCGCCAGGCCGGCGCGTGCGCCATACTCTACTATTTGACCAGCCTCCAGGACCATGATGCGCTCAACGCGCTCCACTGTTAAGAGGCGATGGGCGATAATAAGCGCTGTGCGTCCGCGCAGTAAGCGCTCGGTTGCCTGGGTGATGAGCCGCTCGGTCGCGGGATCCAGGCGCGATGTGGCCTCGTCCAGAATAATCAGTTGGGGATCCTTGAGAAAGACGCGGATACAGGCCAGGAGCTGAGCTTCGCCAGCCGAGAGGCCCGCGCCGTTGCTTGCAAGTGGTGTATCAAGCCCATTTGGCAAGCGGGTATACCAATCGTATAGACCTAATCGTGTGATGGCTGCGAGGATACGCTCGTCGTCGATCCGCTCATCGAAGAAGGTCAGGTTCTCGCGCAATGTGGCGCGGAAGAGCTGCACCTCCTGAGTGACGAGTCCTACACGCTGGCGTAGGTCCTCTAGCCTTGCCTGGCGCAGATCTTGTCCCCCCAGGCAAACACTGCCAACCACGGGATCATAGAAGCGCATCAGTAGACGCGTGAGCGAGGTCTTGCCGCTGCCACTACGCCCGATCAGCCCTACCGTCATCCCTGCTGGCACCTCAAACGATATATCGCGCAACACGAGCTGAGACGGCTCATAGTGGAAGTTAACCGCTTGAAAGGCGATGTCCAGGGCGCCGGGGGGAAATCTGACGCCGGGACCATCTGGAACCTGGCTGGCCGTATGATAAATTTCGTTGATGCGCTCAATGCTGGCCGTGGCCTCCTGAAGGGCGCCAAACTGTTCTGTTAATTCAAAGGTATAGTCGAGCATGAGCGAGTTGTAGCTCAGGAGCAGCACGAGCGTTCCAAGCGAGATCGAGCCATGTGTGAAGAGGTAAACACTGAAGATGAGCACAGCGATCATGCTCACGACCTCGATTGCCAGCCCCGAGATCTCAAAACTGGTCCAGTAGAAGGTGCGCTTGAGTTCGGCGGTGTTCTCCTGACGCTGCAATTGTACATAGCGCCGCAGAATATAGGGCGCTGCTCCGCTGGAGGCGATATCCTCCAGGCTAGCAAGCAGCTCGCCCCAGAAGCCACTCAAGACCGCCTCCGCCTGCTGGTGTTTCTTATAGTATGGAATAGCAAATTTCTGGACGCGTACATAGGCAAAGATACTGATAACAAGGTAGGCGCCCATGACGATGCCCAACCACGCGTTCTCCCGTGCCATAAGGACCAGGATGCCCAGGACGAGCAGGGCATTGCCCAGCACAAGAACCATAAAGCGCGAGAAGAAGTTCGCCAGCGCGTCGACATTGCCATCGACGCGCTCGATAAGCTCGCCCGGGGTATAGCGGCTGTGGAAGGCGCGATCCAGGTTCAGGCAATGGCGTGTGAGATCCTCGCGCAGCCAGTTGGTGGCGCGCCAGCCGACATCCTCGCAGAAGTAGGCCGCGAGCGCGGAGACGAGGCGACCGCCTATCGCCACTGCCAGGTAGAGCAGGGCCGTAAGCGTGAGCACCTGCTGCGTGGCGCCATGCTGAAAGGCATCGATAAAGACGCGGATGATCTGCGGTCCCAGCAATTGCAGCGCGATACTGGCGAAGAGCAGGAGCGCCATCACGGCGACCCTCAGACGCTGTAGCCCCAGATACGTCCGCAAGAGCGTAAGGTATTGGCGCGATGTGACGCGTGGCGGTGAGTTGCGTGCCTTGAGCGACAGTAAAAACTGCCAGAGTTTCATTGATTGTCCTCCATAAAGGGATGCAAGACGCAGACAAGGACAACCGCTGAGGGCAAAAACGCGCAAGGCGCTCTGGGTTCAGGGAGTGAAGATGAAGGTGTGGAATTGGTGAGGCCGACATGGCCCATACCATAATATGTAGGCACGTGCGCTTGCCGCCGAATGGGGGTTAGAAGCGCAACCACTCATCATCACCGGTCGTACTCGCTGCGTACGCCGGTGAGAAGCGCGATCAGTCGCTAATGAGATGGGGTTGACCGCGAAGAATGTGAACAGGCGCATGCAGGCAAAAGGGGCAGACTGATCCCCTGGGCCAGTGGCATGCCATTGCCGCAATGAAGTCCCCCATTTTGTGGTAAGAACTTAATGCAACTGTTCAACATTTTTACTTCTCCAAACACTAATACATGATGTATAAAGCAAGTGTATATGCAAAAATATAATATTGTCAAGTGGAGAACACTGAGCGAGCGAGGCATCTTTAATCAACATAGGTGCCAGATTTATCGCGCACAAAGCGATTTATCGCAGGAATATCGCGTGATAGGTGCCTAATCATAACAATATGGTGATAGATGCAATTTAACACTGTATTATATAATTGGTTGCAACCCGGTATTCCTGCGATAAATCGCCTTGCGCGCCGTAAACGGGGCACCTATGAAAGAGAGGCGCTTTCGTTTACGGTGCGCCGTTTTAGGCCTTGATATGCTCATCCAGGGGGAGCCAGACTTGCATGGGGCCAGCTTCGCGGTTGCCCCAGGCGTAGTAGGGGATGGCGGTGAGCTGGACCGGGCGATAGCGTTGTTGGTTGCCCTGGTTATGGGGGCGATAGAGTTGTCCCTGCGATTCCTCCTGGACCTGTTCGTAGGCCTGGGTATGCAGGATAACGATCCCGCCCAGGAGCTGCGTCTGTGCTTGTGCTTCCCAGTGGGTTTGACCTGAAAGGACAATATCCCATACATCGACGGAGCCGTGATCGGCCTGCTCAAGGCAGTAGACCAGGGGGCCGCGAACGATGGCGACGCGGCCACGGTTGCTGGTAACATGGGGATGGCTCTCCAGGAGGCGAACCTCCAGGGGCAGGACAATTTTAACCTCATCGCCTGGCTGCCAGGTACGTTTGAGCTGGACATAAGTTCCTGGTTTGATGGCAAGCCCCTCGACAGGCTGCTGGTTGACCTGGATCTGGGCGCCTGTCGCCCAGGCGGGTATGCGCACGAAGAGGGCAAAGGTCTGAGGCTCCTGCATCTGGAGTTTGACGCCAATCTCTTCATCCCAGGGATAGTTCGTTTGCTGTTCGATGGTAATGGTCTCTCCACTGGCCCAGGGAATCTGAGCGGTGTTGCTGGCGTAGAGATGCAACCAGATGCCCTCCTCCGAGGTGCTGTAGAAATAGCCAGGGAGCGAGGCGAGCAGGCGCGCGATATTGGGGGGGCAACAGGCCGTGTCAAACCAGGGCTGGCGGCGGTGTTTGCCACGATCCGCGAGGGGATTCTGGTAAAAGTAGAGTTTCCCATCGAGCGAGCTACCCGCGATGACGCCATTGTAGAGCGTTTGCTCGATCACATCGGTGAAGCGCGCCTCGGGCCTGGCCTGGAGGAGGCGCCAGTTCCACATGACGCTGGCGATGGCGGCACAGGTCTCTGTGTAGGCCCGTTCATTGGGGAGCTCATAGTTCTCACCGAATGCCTCACCCTCCCAGCGTGATCCCACGCCGCCTGTCACATACGTCTTGCGTTCGGTGAGATTCTGCCAGAGGGTCTCTTGCGCGTGGTCAAGGGCCTTTTCCCCTGTCTCAAGGTAGGCGTCGGTTACTCCTGCGTAGAGGTAGAGCGCGCGGACGGCGTGTCCCACAACTTCCTGCTGCTCGCGTACCGGTAGATGATCCTGGCAATAGGGGGAGCCATTGAGGACAGGCGGCTTCTGACCACGCTGGTCGATGAAGAACTGCGCCTGTTGCAGGTAGCGTGGTTCGCCAGTCTCGCGGGCCAGCTCGACCAGGGCCAGCTCAATTTCGGGATGCCCACAGGTTCCCGGGCGTCCCTGGGGACCAAAGACTGAGGCGATATTATCGGCCACGCGAGTCGCCACATCGAGCAGGCTGGTCTTGCCAGTTGCTCGGTGGTGCGCGACCGCAGCCTGGAGAAGATGGCCCGCGCAGTAGAGTTCATGCAGATCCGTGAGATTGCTCCAGCGCTCGGCCTGGCGCTCAAAGGTAAAATAGGTGTTTAGATAGCCGTCATCATCCTGAGCTGAGGCGATAAGCGCGGTCACCTCGTCAAGCTGCTGCTCTAAGCGTGCGTCGGGAGTCTGAGCGAGCGTCCAGGAGGCCGCCTCCACCCATTTGTAGACATCGGAGTCGTTGTAAAATATGCCCCTGAATGGAATCGAGTTATCTCCAGCCGCCCGGCGAAAATTATCGAGTCGCCCGGTACGCGCGGATAGTTCGTATTGCTGTGGAAGCGTCACGGTCTGATTGATATCACGGCGTGGCTGCCAGAACGTATCCGTAAGCTGTACGTTGCTCAGGCTAACCGGGTGTAATCTGGCCTGTGGACTGCGCCGAGTATCGACAACAAAAGCGGTATCCTGTTGCTGTGGGTTGAAATGACGGCTAAAAGTCATTGTGGGCAAGAGCCTTTCTGGTTATGAGATCTACCAAGTAGGTGCCGACGCTGCTAGGGCACGCGTTTACATACCATGATACGACATTCTCCGCCCTATCATATATAGACGTGTGCTCTAGCAGCGTCGTGTTACTCTTTACTGTTGCATGGGTGGCAATTGCTCAGGATATTGAGCCTCGGGGGCTTCGTGTGGCTGAGGCTGAGCTGAATTCTGCGAAGGATAGTAGTACTGTTGTCCGCCTTCCTGATAGTTTGCTGGTGGAGCCTGGTAGCCCTGGTCATATGGCTGATAGTAGGGTTGCTGCTCTTCTGACTCGGCGGGTGCCTGGTTGAATTGCTGGGGAGGCATGTAGGGCTGTTGATAGTTCATGCCTCTATTGCGACTGGACATGAAGAGGCCCGCCCCGATCAACAGGAGGACGAGCACGCCCAGGCCGAAAAGTATTGTAGAGATGTGGTGTGTAAAGTAGACGACGGCGATGATGATCAAGACGATACCGAGCCAGCCACCTCTGGACCGTCTATAGCTTCGCCTGTAGGCGCGCCTGGCGTTCCTGGCCGCTCTCCGCGCGTCTCTTGGATCTCCGTATTGCATGAATGTGCCTGCTTTCCTCTATGATGGGTTGAGCTTCAACGCTTGACCCTAAAATTCTATGATTTCGATACCTTTATTACCAGGAATACGAATGTCTCGCGCTTTGGTTGTGTATGGAGGCGTCACTTTCGCGCCTGTGGCGCATGCTTTGTTGGTGTAGTGCGTAGTGGCAGCCTGCGACTGCCACTACGCACTACACCAAGCCTCCTATACCTTGCGAGCGACGATAAAGAAGGTGTGGAAGGGAATGTCGAGCATACCATCACGTTCAAAGATGGGCTGAATTTCAACGAGCTTATCAAAGTAGGCGTCGATGGAGAAATCGGGTACCTCCCAGGGAATGGCCTTGAGATAGTAGACAAAGGCGCCCAGGTCGAGAAAACGCGTGGTATGAAAGTGCTCATGCTGCTCTATAATCTGCCAGCCGTGTGCACGCAACTCATGGGTAGCATACTCCAGGTTCCAGGCGGGTTTGTGGGGTGCGCCCTCGTAGGAGAGCAGTTCCTTCTGGCGTCCGAGTAACTCATGGATGCGCACATTGGCCTGATCGCCAACCTGCTGCGTGATGAAGCGCTGACCCGATTTTAAGACGCGCAACACCTCGCGTGGATCGTAGCTCCCATGGCGATTGATAATAAGCTCCAGCATATTGTCGGCGAAGGGCAGTGTTTCGTCATCTACGGCATAGACGGTGGCCCCCAGGGGATCAAGGAGCCGATGGGCCATGGCGAGATTTGGTGCGTAGCCCTCCGTGGCATAGGCATATGGTATAGGATATTGCTTGAGCAGCTCGGCGAATTTTTCGCCACCACCAGTACGCATGTCGAGAATGGATTGTGTCTGCTGCATGGAGGTTTGTACAGCCCTGATATAGTCCCACGCCTTAGGTTGGGTCGATACATCTACCCTTCTGCCGTCCAGGTACGACCAGTCCCAGTAGTCGAAGTGGTGGTTGTATTCGGAGACGAGGTAATCATAAAGGGCCTGGGTGTCGCTGTCTCGCATGTTGGTTTCTCCTTGCAATTTGTAATGTTAATGTTGACGAAAAAAGACCGTGAACATCCTGCCCACGGTCTTGCTGGGAGACACAAGCCGGCCCCAAAAACGCAGAAGGCCGTGGGCAACTTTTTTCGCCCACGGCCTATGTCTACCTGACTGCTACGCGCTTTTGCTTCTCAACAACAAAGCATGGCTAAAAAAAGGCAGAGTGCGGCCATGGGCGGGAAGCTGGTTACCCTGTGTGGTTGTGCCATTGATACCTGGCGTCTGCGCAGGTATTCCGCCGCTGAAGGCCATCTGTAAAAACTACCTTTCTTGAGAGCAACCCCCTCTCTTTGCTATATATAGAGAGAAGAGCATATAGAGCTTAACATGCTAAATATGTTCCTGTCAACGCGAAAAGATAGCACTAGCATGGCTATTTCTTGACATTCTTTTACCCCTGCCCCTATACTATCTATAAGTAATGATCTAAAAAGTATTTTAGTAATTACTGTTTTCTTCCCCTAGAGATTTGATTGCTATTCAGGTTCTCTTCTTGTTAATCTTCTGGGATGCTAGAATGTTTGTGTGCAGGGGGAATTTGCACAATATTATTGCTGGCTTGTAGCGAATAAAGGAGTGTTCGTATGCCTTCGTCAATGTATAGACAAAAGCTGTATTTCGCTTATACTCCCTGGCATCGGCGGCGCTTTATATGTAGCCTCTTCTTTGTCTGCCTCATGGTGATATTGGCTGCCTGCTCTGGCGGTCCCACAACCAGTTCGGATTCAGGAACGCAGCCCACTTCTCAGGCGCTCACGCCTACGCCATCGCCGCATAAAGGGCCAGCGGCCGGAACGATACTCTACAAGGCTGATTGGGCGCGTGGTATTGCTGGTTGGGAGGGGGCCACGGGTTGGCAGGTCCAGCATGGAGAGCTTTATTCTAAAAGTGATGAGGATGATGCACTTACCATGCCCTTTGTTTCCCCTACAACTATGTATGCTGTAGAGGTTCACATTCAGGTTATGCATTATAACGCGCCCAACGGCGGTAGCTTCAGTTTCTTTGCGCCGCATAATGGGGCAATTGATGGCTATAATGCCGGGGCGAGTAATCTGCTCTCCAAGTTGCCGACTATTGGAGGTCTTCATCCCCAACTCCAAGCCATGATTGATCCGCCTGCCAACGTGATACAGAGCCAGCCTCCCTTTGATTACGATCCGCGCATGGAGCCACATGTCTACCGTTTGGAGATCCGAGATAACATCTTAGAGTTTTTCGCCGATGGCGTAAAGGCCTTTACTGTGGGCAGCGCATCCTCGCCCAATCTCTCTCAAGGACCACTGCATATCAAGTCGCATGGCATTACCCTGCGTGTCAGCAGCCTGACAATCACCGCTTTATAGACTTCTTTTCCAGGCTAGACTCATCAGCTCGCAAGCTCGCCTCGGGTAAGGGGGTGTTGGTGTGAGCAGCGGCCTTGCCGCTGCTCACACCAACACCCCCTTACCCGTGAGCGCCGCAGGCGCTCACGGGTCATATATATTTATGCACTTAAAGTGATATACTCATGGAGAGCTATTTATGGAGATATGCATCTAAATGTAGGCATTATAAAAGAGAAGTGGACGCTTTAGTGCCTGCCTCTCTTTTATAATGCCTATCGTATGTTTGCGGAGATAGAAGCTTCGGCGCGTGCTTGAGCAGCGCGGTGCCGCGCAACATCGGTCGGGAGATGGTTTCAATACGCTTCTATGCTTCGCTTCTCTTCATCAGTAGACTACGTAGTAGGAGGATATGCTGATGAAGAAAATCCCTCAAATTACTATCGCGTTCTGGATCATGAAGATTTGTGCAACCACTCTTGGCGAAACGGGTGGTGATCTTTTATCTATGACCATGCATGTTGGCTATGCCATTAGTTCTTTGCTTTTCATTGGGCTGTTTGTTATTACTCTGACGACGCAACTTATCTCAAAGAAATATCACCCTTTCCTTTACTGGAGCGTTATCCTTTCAACCAGTATCGCTGGTACTACCATGTCAGATTATATGGACCGCACTTTAGGGCTGGGCTACGCGAAAGGCTCCCTCCTTCTCTGCACTCTTTTGCTAGCTATCTTTGTGATCTGGCGCTTCAGTAAAGCTTCTTTCTCGGTGAACAAGATCACCACGGTGAAGGTTGAAATCCTTTTTTGGACGGCAATCCTCTTTTCAAATACCCTGGGGACCGCGCTGGGTGATTTCCTGGCAGACGATTCCCATCTCGGATTTGGGGGAGGCGTGCTGCTCATTACAGGTCTACTAGCGCTGATAGTTTGCGCAGCTTTTTTCACCAGGATCTCCAAAACGCTCTTGTTCTGGATGGCATTTGTTCTCACGCGTCCATTCGGTGCGACAATGGGTGATCTTCTTACAAAGTCACATGTACAAGGCGGCCTGGGATTTGGCACTATTGGCTCATCTTTGATCCTTGCGGCGATCCTTTTTGTATTCATCCTTATTACGTCTCGTCCGGAAATTCCTCACGAATCGGGTGTACAAGCTGGCTTGTTGAAACAAAATTGGCGAATGTTCACCAGGCGGTTTCGGCTCACAACGGGATTTAATAAAAAATGATAGAAGAAGTAATGGTTTTTCTCGCCATAGTATGTCCCAGTATGTATATATGGTGCGGCAATGCTTGTGGCACTGCCACACATCATGTGATAAATATTCTACCCGATAAAGACGGGCCAGCGCAGGAGCGTGCCGGCTATATATACCAGGCAGGTGAGAGTGTAAAAATGTGTGGACCAGAGAAGGAGCTTGTTCTTACTATAGGCGGCATACATGACGCCAGCCAGGATCAAGCCTAGACTGATACGACTGCAGGAGATCAGCTCGATATAGGAATAATGCGAGAGGAAGACAATGGATAGAAGATTGATGACCCAGGCGAGCAATAGGGGGGACCAGCGCCGCTTCCAGATCTCCCAGCCCGCCAGCAGGCAATTAGCTAGCGTGGGAAGGAACATCAGTAGCAGCAGGAGCCAGAATTTACGTGGGGCATTGGCAAAATAAGTAATTCCTGCGAAGGGAAGGCGTTCAAAGGAGGGGGCAAAGCCCAGGCCACTCTTGCCGAAAATCAGGACAATGGCCGCAAGCCAGAGCAGAAGCGGTAAGCCTCCCAGCAGTGTCATAGGGATAAGATCGCGCCAGCGGCGCTGGAGAAGAAAGGCCACGCCATAGGCCAGCGGAAAGAGTATCGCAGTTTCGCGGGTCAGGGCCGCCAATCCCATGCAGAGCGCTCCTAGCCAGACACGTTTCTCCTGGGTAAAGAAGATGCCCAGGCAGAGCAGAAAGACCATGAAGGGTTCTGCTGTATCGAACGTGAAGGCCGCGAGCTGGCCGAAATAAAGACCTAGTGCCAGGCTGAACCAGGGCGAGACCTGGCGTTTATGCAAGATATGAGCCACAATCGCTACACTGGCGACAATCGCTATCCCATTGGAAAGCAGTATAACATAGGGGACCAGGGCTGCGTTCCCCAGACTGAAGGCGAAGACGAACAGGGGATAGAGGATGCGTTGATAGCGATAGGGGGCATTATCCATGAACTGGTAGGCATGCCAGGGGTCATGGGCGAGCTGGTAGTAAAATTGACCATCGTAGCCCCAGGTGCCGCTGGCTTTATGTTCACTCCAGACAGTGCCCAGGTGGACAAAATCTAGAGCTGTATAGCCGCGCAGAACGACCAGCAGGCCTACCCATAAGATATAAAGGGCAGCGACAATGAACGCAGGCCACCAGGCTGCCAGCACTTCTGAGCGCCCCGAGACCTTTGCTACTCTATGTAGCGGTGATGTTAGCATTACAAGACTCCAAACTACTCTAAGTAAAATTCATGCATCGGCACATGTATATTGGAAGCATGCGCTAATCGCCAATCATAGCCCCTTCTATGGAGAAAACAAAGAGTGCTCTACTCTTTCCCTAACCATTGGCCTGTGTGACAAGCGGGGCACTTGCAATCTGAAGCATCTGCTCCCCCAGTTTCCGCAGGGCCTCGCGGAGTTCTGGTGGCTGGTGGACGACGAAGGGGATGTTGAGAGACATAAGGTAACGGGCCTGGCTATCAATGTTGTCGTATTCGGCCTGGAACAGGACTCCATTGGCTGTGGGCGTGAGCGTGCCATAAGAGGCTGGAATCTTCTGCTGCATGGCATAGAGCGTTGCCTGAAACTCGACTTCAATGCGCCAGCGAGCCGATCCCTGGGTATACTTTTCCGCCATGTAGGCGCGACAATCAAAGTTCCCCTCGCGCTCAAATATTTCTTCCAGGGCTACTACCTGTTGAATACGATCCAGGCGAAACGTGCGGATATCTTGCCGCAGGCAGCAGTAGCCGATCAGGTACCAGTGTCCGTCCCAGCCTATCATACCGTATGGCTCAACCTTGCGGTTCGTTGTTTGGTCGCGATGAGAGCGATAATCCAGCGTAATTCGCCGCTGTTGGGCGATGGCCTCGCTTATATTGATTAAGAGTGAGACATCGGGTTGTGCATCCTTTTGGGGTGAGAAGAAGAAGAGGTGAGAGGCAACGGCGTTCAGGCGGTCCCGCGCCCGGAAAGGGAGCACGCGCGAGACCTTCGCCAGCGCGCCCTCCACGGCTGCCGATGATTGCCCAATCTCCAGCCATGACGTGCCCAGCAGGCCAAGCATGATGGCCGTAGCTTCTTCCTCTGTAAAGATTAAAGGCGGCAGTTTGAAGCCGGGGCGGAGACGGTAGCCTCCATGGCGTCCAATGTTGGCCTCGACGGGAATGCCAGCATCCTGGAGGGTGGTGATATAGCGCCTAACCGTGCGCACATCCACCTCCAGGCGTGTAGCAAGCTCGGGACCAGTAATAAAGGGCTTAGATTGAAGTAATTCAAGAACAGTGAGAACCCGGCTGGTCGGATGATACATGCTGTGCGTGACTCCTCGCGTGGTTCCGCTACTGGCGTACGCGGCTACTTGTCCAGGCTCTACAGTAGCCGCGTACGCCAGTAGCGGGCTACTCAGGCACGCCACACCCTCCTATCCTAATCTAAAATACTCTTAAAGGAGGGCTGGTTCCGTCCTTCTTCCATAGTAAGATGTGAATAAGAGAAAAGTCAAGGAAAGAGAGAAGGAGACACGATGTCTGAGCGTATTTTGACCCTGCGCGAGTTGAATCGCGCCACCCTGGCACGCCAATTCTTGTTGGAGCGGACAACGCAGTCTCACCTGGACGTCATTACAAGCCTCATTGCTATGCAGGCCCAGGTAGCCAACGCTTCATATATTGGTCTCTGGACGCGTTTGCATTCATTCCAACGTGAGTCATTAACCCAGCTCCTTGAACACAGGCAGCTCGTAAGGGGATCATCACTTCGTGGTACTCTACATCTCATGACGGCGGAGGATTATATCCTGGTCCATCCTCTCATCCAGCCCGCATTGAGTCGTAATCTTCGCCTCTTTATAAAGAGGGCGCAGGGCTTTGATCTGGAGAGATTTACCGATATGATGCAAGCATATGTGCGCGAGCAGCCACGGACGGGGCTTGAGTTGCGTATGAAGATGGAGGAGTTTTCTCCTGGGATGGGGACTCAGCAATTAGCTGATGCCATAAGAATACATATGGCGCTCATCCAGCCCATTCCCGCGGGGACCTGGGGTTTTACTGGCAGACCTGCTCATACCGAGGCGGCTTCCTGGCTTGGGCGCTCAATAGTTGGCTCAGAAGGGGATATGCAGAGGCTTGTCTTGAGGTACCTGGCAGCGTTCGGTCCGGCAAGTGTGCAGGATATGCAGACCTGGTCCGCACTTACCAGGCTCCAACCCATTTTCGACAGCTTGCGGTCAGAACTGCTCACCTTCAGGGATGAGCAAGGGCGGGAGCTCTTTGATCTGCCTGATGCGCCTCGACCACATGCGGATACCCCTGCGCTTGCGCGCTTCCTCCCCGACTTTGATAACCTGCTGTTCTCGCACGCTGACCGTCGCCGGGTCATCTCCGACGAGCATCGTTCTTCTATCTATATTGGCAATAGCCGATGCACGGCGTTCCTGATAGATGGCTTTGTGCGTGGACGGTGGCGGCTTGAGCGCCGGACAGCATCCACCGCGCTCGTGATTGAACCAGTACGTGAACCACTTTTACCCTCAGAGCAAGAGGCGTTGTATAGTGAGGGAGCAAGCCTCATGCGCTGGATCTTGGATGGTGCGGAGGCATTTGATATACAATTTGGCTCTGTTGTGGGATAGCCTGCTACTGGTGTGCTGGGGCCTGGACAAGTACCGCGTACGCCAGTAGCGGGCTTCTAGCTATTCGACTGAGAGTATGACCTGTTCGGGATCGCTGACGAGATCGGTTACCTCGCCGATGCGGCGGAATGGGACCTCGCTCTGCTGTGAGAGCGTTTCCCACAGGGCGGGATCGATGGCGGCGAAGAGGCCACCGGAGGTCTGAGGATCGAAGAGAATGGCCTGGGCGTACTGATCGACGTGCTCACCGATATGGACATGAGAACCGACTGAGCGCATGTTGCGGGCCGTGCCACCCGGTGTGCAGCCTGCTTCGGCATAGTGGCGAACATTGGGCAGCAGGGGGAGCGCGGCGTAATCGAAGCGCATACAGGTCTTGCTCTGCGTCGCCATCTCCCAGGCGTGCCCCAACAGGCTAAAGCCGGTAATGTCCGTCGTGGCGTGTACGGCTGGACCGGCCTCGACCAGTAGCTCGCTGGCCCGCTTATTGAGCGTGGTCATGGATGTGACCGCGGCGGCCATGTCGCCCTCGTGGACCAGGCCGCGTTTCTGAGCGGTAGTTATCAGGCCCGTGCCTAGAGGCTTGCTGAGAACCAGGATATCACCGGGTCTGGCGCCGCCTTTTGTGAGGATACGTTTAGGATGAACGATACCCGTGACGGCGAGGCCATATTTCGGCTCTTCATCAGAGATTGAGTGTCCGCCCGCGATGGCTCCGCCTGCTTGCTCGACCGCCTCCATTCCTCCACGCAGCACCTCACTGAGAATGCTGGTATCCAGAGACTCGGGCCAGGCCACCAGGTTGATGGCCATAAGCACCTGTCCACCCATGGCATAAACGTCGCTGAGAGCGTTGGTGGCCGCGATAGCGCCAAAGGTATAGGGATCATCCACCACAGGCGGGAAGAAATCAGCGGTGCTGATGACGGCCTGCCGCTCGCTGACCTGGTAGACGGCGGCATCGTCAATCGCGCCAAGGCCGATGAGCAGCTGTTCTGGCACGACACGCTGGCGTAGCGGCTTCACGACCTGGGCCAGCATATCCGCGCCGATTTTGGCGGCGCACCCCGCGCAACTGGCAAGCTCTGTAAGCCGGACCGGCTGTTGTATGCTCATATAGAAATTTTTCCTCTCCAGGAAAATAGCATGAAACGGTGTTAGCTATAGAGAAACAAAAGTATACTCTTAGTAAATCACAAAGAGAGATGCAGCCTCAATAGAAAGCGGATAATCCCCTTCTTCTCGTCTTTATCCCTTCCCGCAGAATAGGTGATGTGGAAATGTATTTGAAATGATAATCACAACTTTAAAGTGAGCTTAGACGTACATGCATAGAATATATCTGGAAATGAGAATGTAAAAAAAAGTAGGAGGAATCTATGAATCCGCCTGGTAGGCCTTCTTCACTCAAACGCTTCTTTATTACGCTAGGCATCGTGCTTCTTGTAACTCCACTGTATACCTTCCTGGTTGGTGAACTCTTCGCGTTTAATCCTACAGCAGTTGTTTTGCTTGTAATGTTTTACCTTATCGGGGTAGTACTCTGGCTTGGCATCAGCGCCAGGCGTGTAGGCGCAATTTATGTTATGTTGCATATAATTGTTAGCATACTGGGGTTGGGTCTTGCTCTAGCTCTTTCTGCGTTGTCGCCTTATAATGGTCCATCCGTAGCGATTACCGTTCTGATTATCGCGATTCTCTTCCATATCATATTAGCCATCCTCGCCCCGTTCATTTTTTCATTGCGTGAGCGTGTGGCGTTCTTCCATGTGTCGCAGCAGCCTCAACAGCCACAGCCCGCTCCTCAGCAGCAGGGGCAGCAAGTGGTCTATCAACAGATTGTGTATGTGCCTTATGATCCCAACTCGCCTGACGCACCAAAAATTCCTGCTATCCCACAGATGCCTCCTATCCCGGCTCAACCGCAGAATAATTATCAGGAGGGATATCGCCCTGCCCAGCCACAGCCCAAAGAAGAGTACAATCACTATCAGGAGGGATCGCGCACATATACCTACCCAACTGGCCCAACCCAGAGCCAGGTGAGCACACAATACCCTGAAGCGTAAAGAGGCGTAATTCGCTGTGTTTGGGAAAACGGATAAGAGCCAACTGCTATGCGGTTTGGCGCGAGGCTACCTGGGCTGCGACCTCAAACTTGTTGGCGAAGACGCGGGGGCTGCAATAGACATTGCGCCGGGCGAAGGGCTCGGGTGCCTCTTGTTTGAGGCGTGCCTGCACGTGTGGTTTGCGCGCGCCCAGGCCAGTAAACCAGGGATCAGACAGGGTATATGCGGGAGCGTGGACCCAGCCGGGAACAGTGATGTCGGCCTGTAAGCAGAGGAACTCGACGGCGGCGGCACAAAAAGCCGCCCACTGGTGATGCTCCGGGTTGGTCTCAGATGACTGCTCTATAGCTTCCTGCACCAGCTCTGAGCGATGCTCCACGGCATAGCAATACCAGTAGTTGAGGAAATCGCCCAGGGCATTCCATGGACGCTCACCTTGAACGATCTGACGGTAGGTTGTCTGCATGCTTTGTATTTCAGCCCACATTGTCGAAGTTCCTCCTGTCTTCGTATCTATTATAACATGGATCGAAGGAATTTTTGCCTATTTTGAAGATTACGCAAATAAGTCATCAAATGTAGCTTGAAGATTACACTCCTTCTGCCACTCGGGTGTTGCATAGCGATCCACTAGCGTTTGTGCTTGCGCACGTGTTTCGACGCCAAGCTGCTCGCAGAGGGCTTCGATATCGTCTTCGTCGCGTGCACGTCCTGCCAGCAGTTTCAGGGCCAGAATATACTCGGCTTTTGGCACATAGATTTGCAAGTTGGTATAGGCACGCCAGAGGGTGATGGGCCCCATCTCAGGTGTGAAGGAGGCCACGATATCATTCATCCAGTCGCGCGTCAGCTGGTAGCGTTTCGCTACGGCATTGATAGCTGAGCGAAACGCCTTGGTTTCTTGATTGGGATTCATGGTATCGGGAAAATCGAGTGGAACCACGTCGATATCCTTGGTTGAGGCTCGATTTTGCACAAAAAACATCATATAGACCCCCCCCACCACCGCCAGGCGGACGGGCTTGCGTACCTTTGCGCGCTTCTCCAGCTCCTCGTCCAGCGCCTGCAAATAACGCTCAATCTCGCTGCCTTCCACTATAAAATGGTGCCATGCTCCTCCCCATGGCTAAATCCAAGGGGAGGAGCATGGCACACTCCTTTCTGTTGGTACGCGTAGCCATCGGATCGTTGTACACAACGCATATATTTGGGGTGAATATCGACCTTTCCCATTCGAAACGAAGGCCGATGGCGAATAGCTATCCTTCCTTCAAATGTTTCCTTGGGCGTCATGGCTTTGACTATATCGCCCGTTTGATATCCAAGAAACGTCTTTTTGCGTTGTTTATGTTGTTTGGGGAACCCATACTTATCTGTGGAGCACATTTGCCTGTTCCCATGGCCTGCGGCTGCAATGAGCAAAGGGACTACCCCTTTATGTACAATAACATCAGGCGTACTCTTACCCACACAGGCAGCATCCAGCCAGTGGGTTTTTGGCAAGCCTCTTGTGGTACGGTTATACTTGGTTAACCCGCCACTGCCACACTCGATAGGCAAGCCGAAGGTTTTCAGCCGTTCAAGTAATGCCCATCGCGTGCTATTCACAGCGCTGGCATCCTTGAGGGGCTTCTTTACCTGAGCGAGAATACGTTTCAAAACATCAGGCTTCTTTTTTAAGAACGCTTCGATCTCCTGCGTGCCTTTGGTGATATTGCATGGCTCACAGGCCAGCGTCAGATTGCTTATCCTGTTGGTGCCACCGTTGGCGCGAGGGTGGATGTGCTCCACTTGCAGGGGAACATTCTTTTTGCCACAATAGGCGCAGGTCCTTTCCCACTTGTCGAGCAAGTATTCCCTGACTTCGTAGCCTTGGAGTGTGCCTTGTTGATATTCCACGCCTGTTATATCGGGATGCTCCAGCAGTTGCAGATCAAACTTGACCAACTCCTGGCTGAGAGCAGCTATGGGGGCGTAGCGGCAGAGGCGAGCCACCCACGTCAGAATATTGTCAAGGCGACTTTCTAGTGAGGGCGGCAACCATCCCTTCTTCCTTTTTCTATTCTGAAATCTTGGTTTACGATAGCGAGTTTTGCGCTGTCTGCGGCCGCGACGAACAGCACGACGGCTATCCAGGCTGTCTTTAATCACGTGTCCTCGATGCGAGAGTTCAGCCGCAAAAACAACGTTTCCGTTGGCATCATTGACCAGGGCAATGCCCGTTGTGTTGCTGCCAGGATCAAGCTTGAGGCGCAAAGGCTGTATTTCAGGTTGCTCGACTACTCGTTTGAGAATGATCGTGAACGGGTAATGTCTATACACGGCTGCTTGGCCCTGTGTGAGCAAGAGCCTCGCCCGTGCTGGATGCACGGGATTCAATGGTTTGTAATAGCTATCAATCACAAAAACATTGCTCAAATTGAGCCTCCTGTTTCCAGGGTAATGGTTGCCTCGACAAAGATAGAGGGCGGTACTTTTCTCCGAGCACTGCATAGACCCCGCTTTGCTGTTTAACCCAGAGATTCTAGGGCTACAGGCTGGCACGCACCCGTAGGTAGGAACTTCAACACTTCACCTCTATCGTAGCTTGATAACTCCGTAGAGTCCTTGCTAAGTCTGGACAAGTCCAGGCTTGCTTTCACAAGCCCCTGCCTTTAGGCATGGGGTACCTGACGTCGCTCGCATCCTTTCCATTAGCCTGTCCTGCCAGGGCCGTGCCTGGCTATGTCAGGGGATGGATCATATTCCCGTGTCTCTTGTTGCAACAAGTATCGCATACGGCAGCGAGATTTTTCAATAAAGCCGGGCATTATGCTTCTGGTCCCTCTTTTTTGTTTTGCGTCGTCGCGGTAGTTGTTCTACCGAGAACATAACCTGCAATGGCAGCGAGAATGGTCGAAATCTCTTTCCCTTCCAGAGAGCCCAGAACGCCAAGTATCAGGAGGGTGAAGATGATGACGATGACCGTACTAAACTCCAGCAGGAAGGTCCAGCCGCCTCCGAGCAAGGAAATATCCATTGCCTGGGGAACTATCTGCTCGGCACGTTTGAGGGCTTCGGCTTCGGCCTGCTTGGAGAGATCCGCGTAGCGCTTGCGCTCCTCTTGCTCCCAGGTACGGCACCTCCCAAGAATATCAAGTCGTTTCTTCTCCTCATCCTCATCCTCTTTGGTTAAAGACGCGCGTTGATCTCCGAATCTATCTTCATAGGATACCCATTTTCCATCTTCCCATAACTGCCCAATATTGCCAAATTTTGGGGGAGGGGGGAAATTGGGATCGAGTGGTCCCGTAGCCGCCCGATCATGCAACTGTCGCAACAGAGACTGCATTTCCTGGCGCTTGACGCTATCGAGAAGGAATGTGCGCATATAAGCTGAGGTCTGGAGGCGGCGACCGAAGAAGAAAACCATCCAGATACAAGTGAGGCAGGCGATGACCATGACAACGGCTAGAATCGCGGATTGAATGGAGAGTGTTGCGGGCATAACCAATCCCCTTCCCTGCAATGTCCCATAACTAACATCTTGCGCTTGACCCCTCGCGCCTGCGGCGCTCGCCTACTGGTGGTGTGCCCTGGCAGCCTGCGGCTGCCAGGGCACACCACCAGTAGGTAAACGTGTCGGGCGTCAATAAATTACGCCTGAATCTCCAGTTGTAGAGGGTTATGCTTGTCCAGGGCCTGGGCCGCGGTCATGCGTACCCTGGGGTGAGGCCAGTCCAGTAGCTCGACGAGCTTATTGATCAGTAGTGGGCCAGGTCCGGGCATATAGCCGATAATCTCGGCTATATGGGCCTGCTGAATTGAGCCAAGTAGCTCACCCGTTCCTTGTCCCAGCAGGATGCGGCTGGCCTCCTCCACCACTTCACGTAGCATTTCGGGATGGGTCTGTTGCAGGCATTTGATGGCATACATACAGCCTCTAGCATCTCCAAGCAGAGCCTTGAGCGGCTCTCGTGGGACGCGTTCGCCCAATGTGCCGAGGATGCCAAGCGCTGTCTCGCGCACAAAGTAATCATTATCAGCCAGGGCTTGCACAAAGAGTTCGGCAGATTCAGCTACCCCCCACTGAGCCAATGTCTGTAGGGCTGCTCTGCGTACATAGATGTTGCTATCCTGGAGCAGTGGCATGATTGCATCAACGGGAGGTGGGTTATCGTGTGGCAATGACTGCAGGTATTCGATGCCCATTCGTCGTATATGTGCCCGTGGGTCCTGGAGTGCTTGCATGAGTAGTTCATATGGAGGCTGCTTCCCAAGTTTCGCTAAAACCTCTACCGCAGTTCGGCTTATACGTCGTGACCCTAGCAAGGCACCAGTGATGATGGGGATCGGGGCGCGTTCTCCCTGTTCACCTAGAGCCTGTAAGGCTGCTCGGCATACCTCCAGGTTCTTGTCGCAGAGCGCCTCTAGCAACACATCAAGCGGAATTTTCTCTCCCAACGTACCCAGTATCTCGATCGCCGCGACTCGCACTGTCCACTTGTGATCATGCAGCGCTGCCAGCAGGCGTTCCATGGGCATGCGTTTGCCTAGCAGCCTGACAGCGGCTGTGCGCGCGATATTTTCCGGGCAATCCAGAAGTGGTAAGAGGAGGTTTTCAGGAATCTCCAGCTTGCTCCAACTTAGCACGCGCGCGGCCGTTTCACGCACTTTTTTATCCCTGTCTTTGAGCTTATTGAGCATAATCTCTATTGGAAAATGGTTCCAGTGGTGCCTTACTGCATACAGAGCTTGCTTGCGTGTCGCAGTGCTTTTATGTTCTAAAAGCTCTAGCAATAACTTGACTGGAGTTCTTTCCTTCAAGATATGTAACAGGCTGATGGCTTGAAGATGTACTGATGCTTTACTGCTGTTGAGAGCATCGATTAAGGTTTCAGAGGGTATGTGCTCATATAACTCACTTAACGCTGTTATCGCACTGTCGCAGTAGTCCCAAAAGAGCCCGTCGGCATCGTATAAGAGAAATTGGAGCAAGGCTGGTACTGCCTGTATATCTCGGCGCTTGCCCAAGTAAAACGCTGCTGTTTGCCTAACTCTCTCATCAGGGTCTTGTAAGGCCGTAATGAATAGGTCAACAGGCATTTTCTCTTGTGTCTTTAATGCGTAAAGTACCCTATAGCGTATACGGGGATTTGTATCCTTGATTAAGGCTGCGATTGGCTCAACTGGTAATTCTCGCCCTTGTTCTCCATGTGCAGCGAGTTGTACAAGAGCTGTCCAGCGAACATCTGCTTCACTATCTTGAAGGGCTGCCAGAAACACTTCTACAGGCGCTCTATCTCCTAGAACTTCAAGCAGTTCGAGGGCAATCATGCGATTGGTAGGAGCGCCCTTTTGCAGAATTTCTGTAAGTTTCTGAACAAACTGGGCTACTTTTTGGGGTTGCCATTGCTGGGCTTGTATTGCTAGAAGGTGTTGAGCCTGGGTACGGAGAGAGCGCTTTAGCGCAAAAGAAGCACGAAAGATGGGTTTGTATGGCGCCTCTGGCCCTTGCGTTTCCAGAATGGTAAGAGCGGCTTGATAGACGATAAAAAGAGGCTCTTGAAGGCTCTCTAGCCATTGCTCGTCTGTGATCCAGGGCTTGAGGGCCTCGACGGTTTCTGCCGCAGCTGCGCGGACATATTCGCGTTGGTCCAGAAGGGCTACGAGGATGGATCTGCGCGGGGCCTTTTCCTGGAAAGCGACGGAGCGACGCAGGGCGGCAATTTTGACGCCTGCATTAATGTGGGAGAGCTGGGACGAGAGCTGCTGAAGAGCCTTGGGGTCATCGAGCGAGTCGATATCTGTCATGTATGATGCAGCGGGAAGTAAAGCATGTGCTGCGCATGCTGTGAATTAATAAGGGACATACCGCCCCTTGATATTGCTTTTCTGAGTATAACGTGAGCTTCTCTTGCTTGTCAAGCTCGGGATGCCGCATGAGCTGAGCACAAATAGCTAAAGTAAAGAGGTATAGAAGAAGTGGTAGGTGCATGCACCTACCACTTCTTCTATACCTCTTTAATACCTTCCATCGTCGTAGCCCTGAGGTGGAGGGATGATGCTACTGGGTGAGGAGGGCATATTGTGATCGCGGAGAGCCTCGCAACAAAGGGCCAGGCTCATCAGGTAGTCGTCGTGCCCATCAGACTCGTCCACGTACATATTCATGAGTCCCTCGGCGGGTACCTCGTAACGCGCGTGGCGTAACTGATGCCAGCACTGCTGGTAGGTGGCGTTAGGAGCGCCCTCCTGGCGATAGATGCTGACGCGGCCTGCGTTTATAAGGCCAAGGAGATGGTAGGTGAGCTGGGACTTGCTGGCACGAGTGAAATGGAAGGAGCGAATGCGTTCAGTGCCCAGGCGTGTGCTGAGCAGAGAGGCCAATCCTTCACCCAGACCTGTTTTATCGACAACGGTGCGCCGCACATTCCACTCCTGGAGGATGCGCGAAATCGCAGCATACTGGTCGGTATATTTCATTCCGGTCCAGTCGTAGTGTCGCACAATGCGTAGCTCGGGTAGGCCGAGATCGTTAATAGTGACGCGCCCAATCGTCAGGATGGTGCTATCGTGCTTGCCAGCGGGCTGACCAGGGCGCGCATGCTGCTCACCAGCTATATCGAGTCCGGCCACGTAAAAGCCCTCGGCTGGATCTGGAGTAGCCTCCCAGGTGTGCTGGCCTCGCAAGAGTGAAACTTGCAGGTCGTTGAGCAGGTACCCTGAACCGAGAATGGGCAGCAGGCGATACTGGGTACGAATACTGATATGGTCCTCGCCAAGACGCTTGATCTCGCTCTCGACGTAGCATTTGTAGTGGTCATTGATGGCTGCGAGTGTGCGCCAATCATAGGCAAAATGGCGCTGGCGACCATCCTGGCGCTCAAGCTCCAGGTTATGGGCGCGCATGCGTGCCAGGAGCGTCTCTTCAGACCAGGCGGTTCCGTAGAGAACGGTTGTGGCATTAGTCGTGCTGGCCATAGGTCTGAGATCAGTATCATACTTGTTTGGATCAATGCTTTGCGCCTCATCGATCTCCAGCAGGAGGGAGGCGGTCGCGCCAACGATGCTGGCACCTGGCCCGGCGGAGAAGAACATCACGCGTGGCCCCGTCTGATAGGGAACCTGTTCGCGCCTGGGAGCCATGCCTATTGTATAGCCAAAGTGTTTCCATACGCGATTACGCATAAATGGGTTATCGAGCAGGGAGAGCAGGCGTTGGCGACTATTGATAGTCTGGGGTTTATAAGTGGGGGCAGCCTTGACGATACTGCCCTCTTGCATACAGAAGAGCAGGTAGGCCTCAAGGGTGGCACTGAGCTGATTCTTGCCCATCTGGCGGGCAAACATGACGGTGAAGGTATCGCCTCGCCCTTCGAGTACGCTCTCTAAGATGGCATCGCCTACAAGTTCCTGGTAGGGGTAGAGTGGTTTGCCCAGGACCTCCCGGGCAAACCAGCCCAGTCCAGGCCGCTCAGGCCAGGAGGGTAATATGAAATGTTGCTGCTGGCGTTTAGACATAGAGCACCTCTTCATCCCCATCACAGCGCACAGGTCAATGGTACCTGTGCCAGTTTTCCAGCTACATCATCACGCCTAGGATTTTGCTATTCTACTTCTAGTATACCTGATAGAATTGTGTTGGATGCACTACTTATTTATTGTTCGGGTAGGTTCCGTGGACCCTGGTAGGGGTGCATATCGGTGGAAGCGCTAAACTCCTGATAGCTATTGCCATAAGCATGTGGAGCGCTTGACATGGTAACTAAGGGCGTTGGTGTTAGATCTGGCACGCGCTCCACTGGTCTGGCTGCTTGCTTCACTGTGAACTTGCGCTTATCAGAGATCAGAATCCAGACAGAGAAGACGAGAAGCGCACCACCTAACGCCATAATAGGGAGACCAAGGGTCCAACGATTATCGAAGTAATCATCTGGATGATCCTGGTGCTCCTGCGTCCCGTAGACGGTTTTCTGACCGCTGGCATTAACCTGGGCGATGTAGGTAAGTTTGTAGCCTTTGCCTGTCTGTCCATCGACATTGACATTCTCCAGTGCATCACTACGATAGATCATGTCCTCAAGCCGAGCGCTACTATCAAACTCTACAAACTGCTTGAAGTCGCCGGTCTGAGCAATGTAATAAATAGTGTTGTGGCAATCTTCACAGTGCAAATAATAACGGCCTTCCTCGGCGTCAAGTACAATATGGTAGGTCCCAGCGGGGGCGTGATCATACGAGACCGCATGCGATTGTAGACCATAAATAATGCCCGCGATCAATACCAGCGAACTACCAATAATACGTCCCGAATAGGTGTTGATAAATAGCATAAGCAAACGCGCCAGCGAGTACCCTCCCTGAGCGCCGAATGCCATCCTGCGCATAGACATTGCTTATTCCCCCTGCATTATATAGGTATTCTGTCAATAAAGAACTAAAGGGCCTATTTTGCGGGTTCGACAATAAAAGCTTCGCAATAACAGTAACGTATTTACCTGTTTTTAGTCACTATTGCATTCTTCTTTTTGTCATATGCTTTTCTGGTAATTTGACTTATACATGAATTATCCTGTGTATATCTGTATCAGATTGTTTTAAAACCGCTATTGGTAGCTATTTTAATTTGCTGTAACAAAACGACTTGCTACATTGACTATCTCATGTATCTGAGAATCCTGGAGAAGCAGTATTGGAGAAATGGATTGTGAAATATTGTGATATCTCGTGGAGAGAAGAGACAGGCTATGCAGCAACCAGCGGATAATTCTGCCTTGGCCCTGCACGCGTTCTTGCAGGAGAATATGGAGCCACTCCTGGGCATTATACGCTCGTATGTCGCACGCGCTGGTCTGGCAAAGGGCGAGACGCTACAGAACATCGCATCCGAGGTCTTGAACGAGGCCACATTGGAGGCCCTGGCCCACATTGATGTCTTTCATACTGTGCGCCAACCTCGGGCCTGGTTTTTAGGTATTGCCGCGAACGTTATTAAACGACGGCGCGCCTCTCTGTTCAAGCAAAGTCAGCGTGAACTCTCATTCAGTAGCTCACTTTTTGCTGAGGAACCTGGCGGCGAGAGCGATTTTTTTGATCAACTGAGCAGCCTGGCCCATCCAGGTCCTGAACAAGAGGTAGAGACGCGCACACAGGTTGCTGAACTACTTGCGCTGGCTTTACCTGAGGATCGACGGGTGCTACGCCTGGCATTTTTACAGGACCTGGACACATCGAGTTTGGCCCTGGCGCTTAATGTTTCTCCAGGTTCCGCGCGCGTGCGCCTACATCGAGCGCTGAATCGTCTGCGGTCGACCTGGCGTGCACGAGATCAGCAAGGGAAGGAGAGAGGGCACCATGCTTAAGCACGATAGGCAGCAACGCCTGGCATATGAAAAGACGCTCTATCGCTATAGTACGGCGCTTGAGCGTGGAGATTTGGATACGATTATCACGATTCTGCAAGAAGCAGAAGACGATCCTTATCTTGAGCATTTAATTTTTGAGATGCATCAAGATGGCTATCAAAAGGAGGAACCTACAATGAGCCACGTATCTTCTAAGCAACCACCGGCAACCGAAGAAACACCGCCCCTTGAACTTAACCGTAGCTTGCGCTCTCAGCCAGAGCAGGCACCGCGAACCCGTAAACGCTGGCTAACCACTCTGCGGGGGATTGCTGCTGTTGCCATTGTTGCCATCTTAATCGGCAGCGCGCTCCTCATTTTCTCGGCGATAAACGTGTCTCATAACCTTGCCGAGAATCAACAAACATCCACCGGATCTTCTAATAAAACACTACACAATATTGTGGTTGCCGCAGAACTTACCTTTGCTGGTCCTACCGCAGGAAGGGAAGTTCTTACAGCAAGGGACGCCTCTACAGGGGTAAAACTCTGGTCCTATACGGTGCCAAAAGGATTAGATGGTAAGGTCTTTGACATCAAGGGCAAGAAGGGGTTAGTCTACAGGGATAGTGCCAACCCCAACCTGGTCGTTCAGGATCACGTTGTTTACTTCGCCGGTAATAAGCAAGTCCTGGCACTGCATGCGTTGGATGGAACTCTTATCTGGCAGACAGATTTAGGGACAATGGACCAGCATGTTGTTATTGGGTACTTTTTGCCATCGCTTGTAGTAGAGCAGGGACGCGTCTATGCTAGTGGGTACTCACAAGGAAACCTTTATACGCTGGACGCAAAAACGGGTAAGATCATCTGGCATTATGACGCATCTCAACCTGCGCTACTTAGCGTGAACAAAGGGGTTGCCTATGTAACTGCCAATGAGCATTATATTAAAGCCCTGGACGGGAATGATGGGCACACACTCTGGACGAAAGATGTTCAAACTATGCCAATTAGCGCTACGGTAGCGAATAATGTCTTCTATGTCCAGGTTATGCATTCTTTAGTTGACGATCCTAAGGGTTCCCACAAAGATCAGAGACCACTCATTGCCCTGAATGCTACTACTGGCACACAATCGTGGTCAGTCATGTCGCAAGCTAGCAATCCTACAGACCTTGTTGTTGTACAGAATATGCTGGTGCTTTTCGATGGCAGCCACTTCTGTGGATATCACACCAGCGATGGTACACATGCCTGGTGTACGACCGGGCCACAAAACACAGTCTCGGGTGTCGGCATCGCGAGTAACAATGGAAGCATCTATGGCATTTTCAACCTTGACGGAGGCAGGCAAAGAGTACAAGCCATTAATCCACAGAATGGTAAGATATACTGGTCCAAAGACGTCGATGGTGTTGTGTCAAATGCTCCATTGATTCTCCCTTTCGGCAACAGTCTGGTACTTCCGCTAAGCAGGGCTGTGCTTGATCAGGCTACTGGCAAGGAACTCTGGCACTTTGCCGCGGTAAAAGATGTCCTTGTTATCGCGGGTGGAGCAGGCATGTAGAGTAAAAAAAGGGCATAAGGGCATATGATAACGGGCTGGCTCTGCCAGCCCGTTATCATATGCCCTTGAGAAATTCTGGCTGTATGCGGGCTGAAAAATGATATAGTAAAGCTGACTACTATTTTTTTAGTTGAAAGGGCACGCAGCGCCGATGATCTACACAACCTTGCAGAGCTACCAGGTATTGCAGCGAGACTCTGACAATCAGGCCCGCGTAAAGCAGGCAGATGGACAGATAGTGGAGTTGCCCGTTGGGGGACCATATACGGTGGGGGACGCACATGATATTTTGGTGGGAGATATCTGGGTCCTGGCCGGGCAGAGCAATATGGAGGGTATTGGCGATCTGGTAGATGTCGAATCACCTTCTCCATTTGTGCATTCTTTTCAGTCACGCGAGGAGTGGGCCATTGCGGAAGAGCCATTGCACTGGCTTGGTGAGTCGCCACGTATTGTGCATCATCAACTCTGGGGGTTCGACAAGGTACCAGAGGAAATGCCACCTCGTGATTCCCAGCGAACAAAGGGAGCGGGCCTGGGCCTGACGTTCGCCAAGGAGCGCTATATCCGTACCGGAGTACCCATCGGACTGATTCCAAGCGCGCACGGCGGAACCTCCATGGAGCAGTGGGACCCGGCCAAACGTGATGAGGGCGATGCCTCTCTGTATGGTGCTTTGCTCAAACGTGTGGAGAAGGTGGGTGGCAAGATCGCGGGCGTGCTCTGGTATCAGGGGGAGAGTGATGCCTATCCCGAAGCGACCGAACGGTATCATCAGCGCATGCATACCCTTGTGACAGCTTTGCGCGACGACCTACAGGCGCCGGAACTTCCTTTTTATTATGTGCAAATTGGTCGATTTATTCGCTCGATTGCGGACCCTGACGCCGATGTGTGCTGGAGTGGGATGCGCGAGGCGCAGCGTACATGGCAGGATATACTTCCCCATACCGCGATGGTAGCGACAATCGACCTCGAACTGAACGACTGGATTCATGTCGGCACGCAAGGCCTGAAACGACTTGGTAGGCGCCTCGCTGATTGTGTGGATGGCTTACGTTCGCCTGATATCTCCTCTGTCGTCCTCGAAAGAGAGCAAGCGCGCATCCGCATCATGTACCGTTATGTGCGTGGGGGCCTGTACGCACATGGGCTGCCCGGAGGCTTTTCGTTGCGTGATCAACAGGGAGTTGCCATCCCAGCCATCTATAAAACGACCCTGGAGGGGAATGTCGTTACCCTGCATCTCACGGAGGAGCCTCTACCTGAAGGCGCAGCCCTCTGGTATGGCTGGGGTGCCGATCCCTATTGCAATATTATCGATGGCGCGGACATGGCTATTCCTGCCTTTGGCCCGTGGCTACTCGCTTGAGCTTAAGCGAATATTTTGTGAATAGAGTGATATTTCGACTCCGTTTTTGATAGCATAGGGGACACTGTTCGCTTGCGTCCTCTATGCTCCAATGTCCAGGAAATGCCTTCTTTGTATATGCCTCCTCTTCTGCGCCTCGCATATTGCCAGCGCAAGTCGTCGGCCTCAAGTGTTTGGTGAGTCATTCCAAAGAGAGGTAGCGCTGGATTTCCTTCAAATTTTCCTGTCCCGTCCCCTCAACGCTTGTGCAGCCTAATCTGATGAATTCCAGAAAAAAGGCTTTATGTCTGCTCGTCAGGGGTATAGGCCATATGTCAAAATGATGCTTGCTATACCTATCGGTGATGATTCCACGCGCTGTTATGCCATCACGGGCCTCCTGAGGCTTCAGCATTAAAGAATTTAGCTCAAAAGGCTGGACTTCCTGCATTTTTTGCTCAAAGTGTCGAAGAGCTTCTACTGGGACTGGTGCCATTTGAACGTTTCTTAAATATACTGACTCTTCATTGATAAATGACGGAAATACACTTTTTCCTCCCAAAGTTTCTCTTTGCATGCTACTTAAATATATGGTCGCTTCATCCGATAGTATTGGAAATTCTTGCATTTCCCTGATCTCAGATAAAATTTCAAAGTATCTTTTCAAATCCCAGATGTGAGCGAGGTTGCCGAAGGTCAAGAGCGCATCGGTATCACCAGGTGTGATGTGCAATGAGAGAAAGCAATGTCGATGGAAAGTAGGCTGAAAAATGGCATGATAGATCCGTTCTTCCTGAAGGTTCTCTGATGCTGGACAATAGCCATATGTGGTCAATATATATTCCCAGAGAGTATTTGTTTCTTCCAATCTATTTTCTTTCAAGCTTGTCTCATTCTTCTGCGAGAGGAAACACAACCAGGATGACGGCAGGATACCGTGATGCTCTGGAGATTGGATGGATAGTACACGTCCATCTTTAAGTGCATCCCGCCAACTGTCTTGTAGGTGAGGTCTTTGCGTATCGATATTGCTTCTATACCTGATAACGTATAGACGACACGCTTTTGAGTCATTTCTTGTATATCAACCATACGATATTCAAACCTTTCTTCAACTGTAACTACAAACATACCATTCCGATTGCTTCTGCTCATCTTCTACAAGGAAATCCCTCATCAAAGAGCTTGGGCACCCTGGTTAGTCAGAAGAATATCAAAAATTAAAGTTGCGTAAGAAGCTGGCTTGTACACTGGATGTATGAGCTGGCTTCAATCACCACTAAAAGGCTGGTGCCAGCGATGCAGACACTTGCGCAAACAAAGTTGGAGACAAAAGATAGGGAGATTCTGCGTCTGTTACTATCTAGTCCCTTGCAGTTGGCAAACGCGGCTCTCAATCACAGAACAGCTTGCCCCCCCAATCGGGGTATGTATCGGTAGCGGCGTTGGTGGGTTAATGACCCTCCACGAACAGTGCGCCGTTCTGCATGAAAAAGGACCAACGCGTGTCAGTCCTTTCCTGGTGCCCATGATGATGATCAACGTGGCTCCAGGGATGGTTTCGCTATTGACCGGTGCGCGGGGACCAGCATGGGCTGCTGTTTCCGCCTGCGCAACCGGTGGGAATGCACTTGGCGAAGCCTGGGAGACCATTCGCCATGGGATGGCCAAGGTGATGTTGGCGGGAGGCGCTGAACTTCTTATCCTCTCTTATACGTTCCTACTAATTCGGCTGTTGCAAGCACGTGGCCTTTCAATTTCGCCAATACGTCCTCTTTTTTCATGCCTCCCGGTAACGCTAACCGTGTATCGAGGGCAAAGAGCCGAAAGACATAGTGGTGTGTGCCAGAAGGTGGACATGGCCCTTTATAGCCACGTGTGCCAAAATCGTTGACGCCCTCAGTACCTCCGAGAGGACCCTCCTGTTCCAGGATGTGCTGCGTTGAGGGAGGAAGATCATAGATGAGCCAATGCGTAAACACTTTCGTCGGTGCATCTGGGTCTTCAACCACCAGGGCGAGACTTTGTGCTTCGCTTGGCACATCGGAAATGGTAAGGGGCGGATGGTGATTGGCTCCATCACAGGTATACTGAGATGGAATCGGTTGACCATGTTCAAAGGCAGGACTGGTGAGCTTCATAGGAGCCTCCTTTTTTCCTGTTGCCAAGCTTGGGGCGGCAAACGTCGTCGTGCAGGTACTCACGATGAATAGCGCCCCCAGGATACTACTAAGGAATAGGATATACACTTGTTTCCAGGTGGCAGAAGTGTTCATGACGATCTTTTCCTCCCGACGGTCCTCCTCCATCCATGCTGATATCCGTCTTTTCGCTGATTTGGACATGGGTGCAGAAACGTACGAACTCCTCTGTAGAACCAACTTCCATTCTGCCTACACGCTCTCGACCAATAGAAAGATGCAGCTTCCGTGATGTCGAAGAAATCATGAACAAAATCTACAGATGCTTTCTATCTGTTGTATGATTACAGGGAAATACAACCTATTATGGAGGTTCTAGCTTGAAGTTTCTTGTTACCGGCGGGGCCGGATATATTGGTAGTGTCATGACCAAGCAACTGGTGGAGGCTGGGCATGAGGTCACTGTGCTGGATAACTTCACCAAGGGTCACCACCAGGCAGTGTTGCCCCAGGTCAAACTGGTGGAGGGCGAATTGCTCAATGCCCAGCGACTTAAAGAGGCTTTCAAGGATGGCTTTGATGGCGTGCTGCATTTCGCAGCCCTCTCGCTGGTGGGCGAGTCGGTGACGCAGCCAGAGCGCTATTATCGCAATAACGTCGTGGGTACACTCAACCTGCTCGACGCCATGCGCGAGGCGGGCGTGAAGCGCCTGGTCTTCTCATCAACGGCGGCTGTCTATGGCGCACCGGAGGAGACTCCTATCCTGGAGACCGCGCAACCCCGACCAACTAATCCCTATGGCGGCTCCAAGCTGGCTGTGGACCAGATGATTGGCTTTGAGGCCGCGGCACATGGCCTGGCTGCCGTCAGCCTGCGTTATTTCAATGTCGCTGGCGCCAGTGGCGAGCTGGGCGAGGTGCATAATCCTGAGACGCACCTGATCCCGCTTGTGCTCCAGGCGGCGGCAGGGACCCGCGAAGCAGTCCAGATCTATGGCACGGACTATCCAACCCCTGATGGTACGGCAATTCGCGACTATATCCATGTTGAGGACCTGGCACGAGCGCATATCCTGGCCCTTACCCATGCCCAGCCAGGGAAACACGAAATCTACAACCTGGGCAACGGCAAGGGCTTCTCGGTCCGCGAGGTCATCGAGACCGCACGTCAGGTGACGGGCAAACCCATCAAGGCTATCAAGACTGATCGGCGCGCGGGCGATCCTCCTGTATTGGTTGCCTCCAGCGAGAAGGCCCAGCACGATCTCGGTTGGAAGCCACAAAAGCCGGAACTGGCGAGCATGATAGCCGATGCCTGGAACTGGCTTCAGACCCATCCCCAGGGTTATCACGATTAATATATGCCATTGGTCTGCTTGCGGGTATTCGTTCGCAACCAGATCAATGGCGTATAATGCGCAAGTGGGAAACAAATTCATTATGGATCGTATTCACGTACAACCACATCCAATATAAATCCTGCTGGCTCGACAGGCCGCGCGTGCACCTCCTGTATCCACCTTCTCTGATGATGGGTGTTTTTTAGACAGGAGGATATTTACATGTCTTTTTTTAGGCGCTTCGTGCCGGGGCGCTCACTGCTCTCTATGCCAACACTTCGCTGGCTGGTTATCTCGCGCTTCTTCAGTAATTTATTCTTCTACTCGACCACGCTGGTCCTCTTTCAGCAGCAGCGAGGGCTTAATTTTACCGAGATGTTTCTGATGGAGGCGATTCTCTCGGCTAGCATCTGGCTAGCTGACGTTCCAACTAGCATCTGGTCGGAGCGCATTGGCTATGCCAGGATGATTCTGCTTGGGCGCGCTATTGGCCTGCTGGGGATGCTAGTCTTCGTGCTCGCACATGGGTTCTGGCTCTTTGCCTGTGCTGAAGTGCTGGGTGGTGTGGCTTTTGCCTGTGTTTCCGGTTGCGAAAGTGCCCTGGTTTACGCTGCTTTACCTGCTCATGAGAGAAGCAGGCAAGGCGGAGAGGCTTTCGCGCTGCTCGCCAGCGCGTCGAGCGCGGGATTCTTTCTAGGCCTGCTGACGGGTAGCTTTCTGGGTGCTGCCAGCTCCTTGCTTGCGGTTATGGCGAGCGTTGTACCCTCCCTGTTCGCGTTCCTTGCGGCATTTCGTATATGGCACTATGCCCCAGCCTCTAGAATTACTGAGAGCAGTGAGCAGGTGCAAGTCAGGCAAGTGTTACAACGTGCCTGGAAGACCGTGCGTTCTCAACCTGTCCTCACGCTCTTGAGCCTGTGGGGGTCAGCGAATTTTGCGCTGACAAATGCAGTCTTCTGGTATAATCAGCCCTACTTTCAACGAGCGGGTATTCCAGTTGCCCTATTTGGGCCGCTAACAGCCGCCGCACTCGGCTTGCAGTTGCTCATTCTCCTACGCCTGGCAGCTATACACAAGCTATTGGGCACACGTCTCTTGCTGGCCTGTTCCTGCTTCTTCCCTGGGCTCTGCTACCTGCTCTTACCATGGGCGACTCATAGCTGGTTATTTACTCTCCTGTTAATCGCGGGCGTGATCGTCATTTCCGCCTGGCAGGAACCTGTGATAGCCCAAGAGGTGAATAGGCGTATCGCAGACACTACCAGGGCGACCACGCTCTCCGCGCTCTCCCTGGTTGGCTCGCTGGGGAAAAGCACCCTGGACCCGCTTATAGGGCACCTGGGAGATAGCGGGCTGGCGTGGGTAGGCACTGGCCTGGGAGGGGCGTTACTTCTCTTGAGTATTGTCGCCCTGCTGCTTCCTCTTCGATCCCAGAGGCAAGAGCATGGACAGTAAGGGTCACAATAGCCAGGAGATGCCTGTCTAGCTATATGTCCCAATTACTTTTTTCTATTAGCTTACCTGGTGGCCGGTGAGCACCATCGCCAGGATAAAGCCCGCATAGAGTACGAGCAGGAAGGTTCCTGTCAAGCGCCCCAGGCGCCCACGCCAGATGAAGCCGAGCAGTAGCAAATGAGCCAGGATCATAGCGGGCAGCGAGATCATCAATTGATGGAGATCTACTGGGAGTGGGCGCACCAGGGCTGCCAGGCCAAGGGTAACTAGCAGGTTATAGGCGAATGATCCTAGCACACCACCCACCAGGACCTCCGCTTGCCTCTTACGTGCCGCTGCGATCCCCAGGGCGATCATCTCGCTCGCGGTCGCCAGGGAGACAAGCGTGGCTCCAATAACGTGCTGGCTTAGGCCAACAACCTGTGTCAGGACTTCCGCGCCCCACACGATGGCCGGTCCTCCCAGAGCCATTCCCAGCAAGCCACCACCGACGAGTCCTAGTGATCGCCAGAGCTTCTGTCTGGGCGTTTGTTGATTGTCGTCGTCATCATCGTCGTCATCATCACGTTTTTGAAAGCGTTCGATGGCCTGGCGATCTACCCGGAGTAGTAGCCATGTGTAGCCAACAAAGACGACGAGGAGCAGCAAGCCAGCCAGGCGAGATACATCTCCCAGAAAAAGCAGACCGATTGGTAGCAGCGAGATAAGGGTGGCAATGACGGCCTGGCGGCGCAGTTCGCGCCCAAGAACAATGGGAAAGAGGATTGCCGAGAGGCCAAGCGCGATAGTAATCATCGTGAAATTATTACCGAGGATATTGCCCAGCGCGAGTGGGGCATTCCCCTGACCCGAGGCAATGGCCGCGGTGAGCATCTCCTCCGGCTCCAGCCCTGCCAGAATAATACCCAGGACGAAGAGGCTGATGCCAGCCAGACGCGCCACATCGCCAACACCATCCATAAACCAATCCGCGCCCTTCATAAGGGCAAGCGTTCCTATCCCCAATAGCAGGAGTGCCAATACACCAGTCAACACGCCGTGTTCTCCTCTTCGATCAACTGCTTGCGCAAAGTCATGCGCAGGTCATGGAGCGCCTGAAGCGTTAGCACGCGTTTCAAGTCTTGCGTTCCCGCTATATATTCTGTACTGAGTACAACCATATAATTGAAATAGTCTTGCAGGCTATAGACCGTCGCATCAATAGTCCAATCACCAGCCAGTTCTCCATAAATCAGGTGTGCGTCTATGTTCTCGTGGTATCTTCCCAACTCCAGGTATGCTAACAAGCGCCGCGCCACCTCATAGCTCTCTTTGTGGATATAAAGGTAGGCATCGAGCAACCGCAGTCCCTGTTGCTCCTGGCCATATTGACCTTGAAAGTAGAGGCGTGCTGGCTGCCCCAGCATTCCATTGCTCATCATCATACCTTCTCCTTATAGCGTGTAAGGGTCTGGGCTTTGTGAACATTATAGCCTGCAGCGGTGTGTAGGAGCCTGGAGCTATGGGCGTGACGCCTATGAAGAAAGCGTAACATCGACCCGACGCTGTTTATTGAAGCGCAGCATGCGCATTCCCTCGCGGAATCCGTACACGCTGTAGATCCAGAGTGATCTTGCACGAAAGGTTTCTCCTTCTACAAATGCACAGCAATTTTTGTTCTGTTTATCCTATCACATATTCTCTCTTTGATGTCTGTGCCTGCTTACTTTCCCTTTGTGCCGCAGGCACGAAGGGGTATGGTGTATGGGAGCGAAAAGATCAGCAGGTGCCAGTCTAAACAGATTGAGCTGGAAGCGCTGATCTATATCTTCTCTGGAAAGGTGAGATGCAAGTCAGCGCTCAAACCAGTGCGCGCTTGGCTACAAAGATTTGAAGTAGGAGAGCCATGTCTCAAACGTTTGAAATCCCACCGACTCATACAAACGCACTGCACCTGTGGGATTAGCCGCATCGACGCTAATGTATGCCTTGATCATCCCAAGAGCACGCAGTGTGCGCAAATTCTGGAGGAGGAGTGTACGACCAAGTCCAAGGCCACGATGTAATGGATGGGTTCCGAGGCCATCGATAAAGCCAACAACTTCATCAATTCCTTCGCGTTTCATGGGCTCAATGCTGGCAGTACAAAAGCTGGCCAGGGTGCCGTCAGGGGCCACCGCCAGTAGATCGATCTCAGGCCGATAGTTAGGGTCAAGCTTCTCCGCATGCAATTCCTCACTGGTAATTGGGGGGGAGTTCCAGTGTTCTCGAAACGCCACATTATGCAAATCAGTAAAGTCTTCGATATCTGCCAATGTCGCGGTGCGAATCGTGTAGCCACTGGGTACTTCTGGATCTGGTGGAATCTCATGTAGCGCTCGTTTCATGGTGAAGAAATAGCGTTCACGAGTAAAGTTGTTTGCTTCCAGAAACTGAAAACGAGCGGTATGATCCGCACGCGACGCGGTAAAGAGACGACATGCACGATCCGCACGCTGCTGCAAGGTTTCCTGCTCAGCCCACTGTAAAGCACTCGCCTCGATACCCTGACCCAGGGCTGTTGGCCGAAGGTAATACCAGTAACGGCCTTCCGTCAAGCTCTCTGTCTCATTAAAGTGGAGCCGCGCAAACCCTTGCATGTTGCCAGCGTCATCAAGCCATACCTGGAATCGTTCGGTAGCCTGGTTTTTTTGGAGCGCGTGGCGATGAAGATCGAGATCAACCATATCTGCAGTTTCACAAATACGGAGGAGTTCATCAATACGAACAAAATCATCTGGCAACGTAACCAAGCGAGAAATCATCTACAATGCTTCCTTTATCTTCAACATTTATATGGAGCGGCAAGAAAACCGCGAGGTCTTCAGCCTCGTGGATGAATCGCCGGACCGCCCCTTGTTCTTGTGAGCAAGAGACGATCCATTGACTCAAAAAACTCTGCCCAGAGGCAGGTGATGCGTATCTCTTTGCTCTTACCACAAAGAGAATCCGGCTTCATCTCGACAAGGTTCAAAAGGCTTGTTGGGCCTGGATCACCGGACCTTCCCTCAATCCTCCTTAAATCCAGGCGACAGAGCAGCGGTCTGATGCGTCAACCGCAGGTGTCATGACCTTACCGAACGTAGCTCCCATTTCTGGGGCTGAGTCTGGTGAACTCAAGCTTCCGAAAAAGCTGCCAAACCGCAGACCCGACAACTTCCGAAGAAGCCGCTGTGTCTTCAGCTCAGTGGTAGTTCACTCTCGTTTATTGATGAGATGTGAGAAAACTGTATCACACGAAGAAGGAGAAAGCCAAATCATTGGCACGTGAGAAACTGAAGTGGCGAATCGTTGACAACTAACGTTAGTTACGTTATGATCCAGGGGAGATGATGTAATGAATCGAGGAAGTTTATGGCTCTTTTTACTGATGCCCTTGTGCAAGAGATCGCGGACCTGGTCCGCCAGCGTTATCGTGAACTGGGGATGGCGTTGGGTGAGCCGGAGTTGCCTGTGGGTCAGAGGTGGCTGGATGAGGGAAGTTCCCTGTGGCAGGAGCTAGATCTGTTGATACGCATTGCTAATGGAGAGAATGCGCGTATACGCGCGACCAATGATGATATCCAGCGTGCCGAGATGGCTCTGAGGCACCTCCTGGATCTCCTGTTGGGAAACGCACTGCGCTCCAAAACTAGCTTTCCTGCTGGCTTCTGGCAGACAGATATAGGTATCCTGGTCTCGCGTGTGCGCTGGTGGATCTCGGTCGATGACCTGATTACGATCAGTAACGCGGCTGCACTGGCCTTTGGCGAGAATACTCAGGCGAACCGGATGCGTATTGGGCGGGCGATTGAGAGTGGCTTGCTGGAGTGGATTCCCGATCCCTCCGTGGCTAATCCCCAGCAAAATAAGCGCGTGCTTCGCTCCCAGGTGGAGCGCCTGGGTGCTCAACGCCGACTTTTAGAAGAATAAACAGATCGTTGCTTCCAGAAAGGAAAGCCAAACAATTTATGTATCATATTGCCCAGGTCAATATGGCCTACGCCCTCGCGCCGTTGGGCGATCCACGTCTGGCCGCTTTTGCCGCTCAACTAGACCAAATCTACGCGCTTGCCGAGGCCAGTCCGGGCTTTATCTGGCGCTTAAAGGCCGAGGACATTTCTTCATCTTCGCATGATCTGCCCACAGATGAGCGGCTCTTTGCAACTATATCGGTCTGGTCCTCCATCGAGGCACTCAAGGTCTTTACCTATCAGGGGGAACACGTGCAGGTGATGCGTCGCCGGCGAGAATGGTTTGTACCCTTGAAGGGGGCCTACATCGCCCTATGGTGGGTACCTGCAGGACATACACCTGACCTGGCCGAGGTAAAAGAGCGTATGGATTATCTACGCCTGCATGGTCCAACACCCTTTGCCTTCTCCTTTAGCCAAAACTTTCCAGTTCCCGCCACGGAAGGCGACAAGGCTGAAAGCGTTGGAAGGGCGAGCATCAATGAATAAACGAAAAGCTCTTATCAATGAATACAAAGAACGCAAGCGCCGCGGCTGTGTCTATCTGATTACGAATGCCACCACAGGGCAGTATATCATAGGCTATAGCGCGAATATAGAGAGCGAGCAGAACAAGTTCCAATTTGGGCAGATCACGGGCGTCGCCTTCCATCCCAAGCTGCGCCAGAACTGGGCGGAGTTACGCGCTCACGCCTTTACATTTAAGATATTGGAAGAGCTGGAACAAAAGCCCGGCCAGAGCCATGAAGCCTTTATGGACGATTTGCAAGCGCTTGAACAGCTCTATCGTGCTACCCTTGACCCTGCACAGGAATATTGACTTCACCTCGGGATAGGAAGTAGTGGCGTGCATCGCGGTCACTACCGTGATGCACGCCACTACTTCCTACCATAGGATACCCCGTCTAGGGTTACTTATCGTGTGCTGCTGTCCCATTGCTGCTGTATCTGATGATAGAAGGCAGCTGGATCAGCAGCCAGCGCGGTCTTGATCTCATGGCTTGGCTTGTCGGCAAGGACTTCCTCACGGTCAGCGAGAATGCCCTCAATAGTCGCCTGAGCGATGTCTTGAGGTCGAGACTTGGGGCCTGGGAAGGAGGAGGCCATCTCGGTATCGATAAAGCCAGCGTGGATACCAGTGACCAGCGTTCCCTGCGCTCGCAACTCGATACGGATGCTATTAGTGATAGACCAGGCAGCCGCCTTGGATGCGCTGTAGGAGCCAAGAACGGGATTCGAGAACCAGCTCACAACGGAAAGCATATTGACGAGAGCTCCTCCTCCATTCTGTTTAAGGATTGGGGCGAACGCCCGACTTATGGCCAACGTTCCCAGATAGTTCGTCTCTATCTCCTGGCGCGCTTCATCTATCGACGTAGGCGCAGCATGAGAGTTTACATACGCAGCACCAGCATTGTTGATCAGGATGTTGACATCCTGGTAGGCTTGCGCGGCTTCCTGGATATCCTCCTTGCTGGTAACGTCGAGCTTGATTGGCTGGATACGGGGATCATCTGCCTCTATGAGCTTCCTGGCGCCAACGTACACTTTGCTTGCTCCCGCGTCGAGTAAGGCCTGGACAAAGGCTTTCCCCAACCCTCGATTACCACCAGTCACCAGAGCGATTGAACCTTCGATTTGCATAGCCGTTTTCCTTTCGTAACTAATCACACTATCGATCTAACTCGCCTTTATGTTGGAATGACTATTCCAACATAAAGGTAAAAAAATTTAGTCAAAGACAGACAGCGTTGTGCGCGCGATATTCTGGAGCACCTCACGCTCAACGTTAGCGCGTGCGAGCACGCGAATGCTGATTAGAGCACCGAGCAGAAAATGGGCGAATTGATGTGGATCATATGTCCAGGCAAGTTCGCCTGCCGCCTGTGCTTTAATGAGAAGGCGGTAGAAGGCCTCTTCCATAACTTTGTAGGCGGCCTGCACACGCGTGCGTACATCGGGATCATGAGGCGCCAATTCGACACTGGAGTTGACCAGGAAGCAGCCACGATGTTTGGGATCGTTGAGCAACATATCGATATATGTTTGAAAAATGCTCGCCAGAACCTCGCGCAACGGTCCAGATTGCTGACGAAAGGCCTCTATTTGTCCCTGGTTTTGGGCGCAATAGCGATCCAGTGCGGCCAGGTATAATGAGTGTTTATCGCCAAACGTATCGTAAAGGCTTCCACGCCCGATACCCGTGTGTGCCACCAGGTCCTCGACCGATGAGCCTTCATATCCCCGCTCCCAGAACAGGTCCATTGCCTGTTGCAGTGCCTGCTCCGGTTGAAATGCTTTCTTGCCTGCCATAGTTCTGTCTCTGCTTCCTCCTTCTCCTAATGGTAAGTATAAACCATGTTGGAATGAAAAGTCAAGGATACGATGAATCTTCGCGCTTATAGCTCTCACAGGCAGGGAAAGCCGAGGCGTGGGTTGGGCGAACCCGATCCGCACCTCGGCTTTCCCTACAAGCTTTGGGGTTCCTTCCGCGTGATCGTAATGAGTTGCTGATAGAGGGCCTTATTACTGGTCAGGTCGGCCAGGGTGTATTTGTCGAGGACGCTGAGAAAGGCGGTGAGCGCCTCCTGTAAGGCGGTGCGGAGGTTGCAGACAGGCGTGATGACGCAGCAATTGTGCTCGCTATCAAAGCATTCCACCAGAAAAAAATCTTCCTCTGTCTGGCGTACCACCTCGCCGATGCAGATATCAGCAGGCTTGCGCGCCAGCCGCATGCCACCGTTACGTCCTCGGATTGTTTCAATATAGCCGAGCTTGCCCAGTTTATGCACGATCTTCATCAGGTGGTTGCTAGAGATGGCGTAGGTATCGGCGATGTCCTGAATGCTTGCTAGCTGGGTATCAGGGTAGGCCGCCAGGTAGAGCAAGACACGGAGAGCGTAATCAGTGTGATAGGTCAGGCGCATGCAGCATCTCCTTCCACCCAGATAAGGACCATCATGGGGTAATTGTCAGTGTATTATACTCTTCGTCACCTTTTATTACTATCCTTTGACTATCCTTGCCAATTGCCGATATAAAGATGTATATTACATATATCTTTAAGTAAGCAAGCAAAGGAAGTATGCAACCTATGACGCAAACTGCCACCTTGAGTGGGAATGATATCGCTATCGCTAAATCGCTGGTTCCGGCTCTGAAAGAGCATGGCAAGGAAATTACCACGATCTTTTATGCCACCCTGTTTCGAGATTATCCTGAGCTACTAAATATATTCAATCATAATAATCAGCGTGCAGGGCTGCAACAGGAGGCGCTCGCGACAGCGGTCTATGAGGCTGTTGCCAACCTGGATCATCTGGAAAATATCTTGCCGGTCGTGAAGCACATTGCGCATAAACACTGTAGCCTGGGCGTGCAGCCAGAACACTATCCCATTGTTGGCGAGTACCTGACTATGGCGGTGCAGCAGGTGTTAGGTGAGCAGGCCACACCCGAGATTCTCTCGATCTGGAAGCGGGCCTATAACGTCATTGCCGATGCCTTCATCCAGCTTGAGCAGGAGATCTATCGCCAGGGAGCGGAGCAGTCAGGCGGCTGGAGCGGCTTCAAGCGCTTTGTGGTCAAGCGCAAAGAGCAGGAAGGCGAGGGTCTGATCGCGCTCTATCTAGAGCCAGAGGATGGCGAGGCCTTGCCTGCCTATGAGCCTGGACAATATGTATGCGTGCGTGCACAGATAGGTAAATTCCACCACCTGCGTCAGTATAGTTTGACTGAGGCGCCCGGCAAAAAACACTTCCGCATCGGTGTCAAGTGCGAGGGACAGGAGGGAAGCCATGCGGGGAAGGTCTCCAGCTACCTGCATGAGCAGGCTTCCCAGGGCGATGTGCTTGAACTGAGCTGTCCAGGCGGCGTTTTTACGTTAGACCATACATCATCTCGACCTGTTGTCTTGCTAGGCGCGGGCATTGGCATTACGCCGCTCCTCTCTATGCTCTATACACTACGCGAGCGACAGCCTGAGCGCACAGTGGTACTTGGCTACGCGGTACGCAATGGAGAATACCACGCCTTTGCTGATGAAATCGCCCACCTGGTGCGCGACAACGAACAGGTAAGCGCAACCATCTTCTATGAACAGCCAGCCGTAGAGGATGAGCAGGCGGGGCGTTTTGATCGCGCCGGTCGTATAGACGCGGCCTGGTTGCAGGATCAGGTATCCCTGGACGCCGAGGTCTACCTCTGTGGTCCCCGTGGCTTTATGCAAGGCATCCTTACCACACTACTCAAACAGGGACTCAAGCCAGAGCAACTCCACTACGAGATCTTTGGTCCCGCCCTGGCCTTCGCCGTCTCCCAGGAGTAGTTAACGCTATACACATGTTGTTTTTTAGGTTCCTGGTTACTGTGGATACGGCTTGGCAGCCATATCCACAGTAACCAGGACAAGCGCCGCAGGCGCGAGCAGCACCCATCTCCAATGTGCGATACTAAAGCACATCAGCAATAGAAAGAGGAACACATTAGAGATGAGCACAATCACCGAGAAGACAATCCACCTGAAGGATGGCCAGGTGACGACTATTCGCTCGGCTACCCCGAGAGATGCCGCAAAGATTTTAACACTGGTTCACGCCAACCTTGAGGAGGGCGAGTTCGTGCTGAGCACTCCGGAAGATTTCCGCATGACGCAGGAGATGGAGGAGGCCTGGATTCAAAACAATCTCGATGATCCCTGCAAACTCGTCATCATCGCCGAGTACGAGGGCGAAGTACTTGGTATGCTTAACTTCGCCAATGGTGCACGCAAGCGCATCGCGCACCAGGGCGAATTCAGCATGAGCGTGGCCAAAACCGTACGCGATCAAGGGATCGGCCGCGCCCTGCTCTCGACGCTGCTCACCTGGGCCAAAGAACAGCCCACAATCGAGAAGGTCGAGTTGCAAGTCTTTGCGAATAACGCACGTGCCATTGCTCTCTACACCTCGCTTGGCTTCAAGGAAGAGGGACGCTTGAGCGGCCGCATCAAGATGGCCCCTGGTGCCTATATCGATACTATCGAAATGGGACAATGGGTAAAGGAGCGATAAGGCTCCTCCTGTCAGGCACTCCAGCGCTGGCGATAATCGGCGACAAGCTAGGCCAGGGGTGTGGCGGGACGCTTCAGGAGTTCTTCCAATATGTTGATTGCCAAGTAAGTATTTCGACAAACATCTGTATGCAGAGTCAGTAAAAAGTGGTATGCAGGCTATTCGAATTTACACTGCCTGAGCGCAACTGGGAAATCAGCACTCCTTAGAGAGGCGATGCCGCTCCTGATGGGGCCTCTTCCATCAATATCTAGTAAATTGGTCCCCCTTTTGTCCCACAGAGTATGCAATGAAATCTAAGCCTGTTCGTTTCACTTGTTCAGGCGAAGAACTCTCTGGCGAAGCGGCGAAGAGCCTCCAGATTGGTTCCATCTAGAAAACGCAGCACCAGCTCCTGCACACCTGCTGCTTCATAGGCGGCCAGCCGTTGGCGAATCGTCTCAGGGCTGCCAATCAGAGCAGTATTGACTCTGTCCCCAAGTCTAGCTTTGCGTTCAGGGGAAAGCAAAGCTCTCGCCTGCTCATCACTGTCAGCCATGAGGCACAATGTGGTTGATGTGCGATGAATGCTCTCGTAATCACGTCCAACCGTCTCGCAATGCTCTTTGAGTACGGCAAGCTTCTGTTTCATAGTGGCAGGGTCATCGCCCACATTACAGGCATCACCATATTGTGCCACCAGTTTGAGCGTGACTTTCTCGCCGCTACCACCAATCAGCAGGGGAATATGCGGCTTTTGCACACCTTTGGGCTGATTGATAGCTCCACGTACCTGGTAGTATTTCCCTTCAAAAGCGGCTTCCTCCTGAGCCCACATAGCTCGAATAACCTGTACTGCCTCTCGCAAGTGCCGCAGGCGCTCAGGGGCCTCGGGATAGTCATATCCATAAGCGCGATACTCATGCTCAAACCAGCCTGCCCCGATACCAAAGTTGAGCCGCCCATGCGAGAGCACATCAACGGTACTGGCCATTTTCGCGAGCAATGCAGGGTTACGATAGCCATTGCAGGTGACCAACTGGCCTATGCGTATACGCGTCGTGTCGCGGGCAAGGGCTGCGGTGGTAGTCCAGCATTCAAACGTGAACTCTTGTGATGGCCGTGGGATGGTATGAAAGTGATCAACAAGCCAGGCGGAAGCGAAGCCAACCTCCTCAGCTGTTTGAGCAACACACGTCGTTGTTTCGTAGGCTTCTATAGGGTCCTTGATCCCTGCCAGATCCATGTTCCAACCCTGAGGAACAAGCAAACCAAATTGCAGTGCCATGCGGTGTCCGTTCCTTCCTTTGTATGTAGAGAGTTCCCCTGCGTTATAGTATCAGGGAAGGGGACAAAAATACAGAGTAATGTTAAGGCAGCACAGCTATGCTGCCTTAACATTTGAAGAAAAAGTGGCGATGTACTTTTCTAGCGTTGCATCAGAAGTTTAACGCAATCAATATCCGTTCTTGAGGGCAAATCCTAAGCGGTTATGATCTCCACGACGCTGGGCAATGAGGGCACGATCCTCATCATCCAGGTGAAAATAGCGGGCAAGTTGTTCGGGGGATGGTTCCCCAACTTTACTCAAGCAATGTATCTTCAGGAAGTGGTGGGGGACGCAGAGGAACAATAGTAGACTGGATAATGGTCGTCGTTGTTGAGCCATAGAAAAGGAAACTATCGAGAAGACGATCAAGCTGATCAATAGCAGGTATGTGAACTTTGAGAATGAAGCAATCCTCACCGGTGACGCGGTGACACTCAACGACTTCAGGAGTCTGTTGCGCCAGTTCCGCGATCTTGGGAAGTTGCCCAGCATTCGGACGGATACGAACATACGCAGCAATTGGAAGCCCAAGTGCCGCAGGATTCAGTTCCAAGCGATAGCCTTGAATTACTCCCGTTTCTTCCAACCGGCGGACTCGCTCGGTGACGGCAGGAGAAGACATACCGACTCGGCGACCGAGTTCGGACATAGTCAACCGAGGATCGAGCTGGAGTTCTTCCAACACACGGAGATTGACCGCGTCAATCTCCTCACGGAACCCAATGTAAGTAAAAGGGCGTTTTTTCTTTAAATCTTCAGTCATATGTTCCGTATCTCCTCAAATATGCCATGTGTTTTTGCTTCTTTCCATTGTACCATTACGAGAAACAACAATGAGAGGAAACACCATGATTTCTACGAAAAAAATAGGGATGATGGAAAAAGTTCCACCACATGTTTTCTTTCTGGTAAGTGCCCTCTTCCACTACCTGGGACCTGCCTTTGCAGTCCTACTTTTTGCTCATGTTTCTGTCCTTGGAGTCGCATGGCTTCGTATTGCGAGTGCCGCCATTGTTTTTGCTGCATGGCGTCGCCCATGGCGTCTGTTTATGAGCACATCATGGGCAACACGACGTATTTTGATTGCGTTGGGAGTTGTGCTCGGTCTGATGAATGCATGCTTCTATATAGCGATTGCCCGTATTCCATTGAGCACAGTTGGAGCCATCGAGTTTCTTGGTCCCATTACCCTGGCTGCACTAGACGCACGAACTCCACGTAACATCAGTGCATTGCTTTTAGCCGCTACAGGAGGATGGCTTTTGACCGATGCACGCTTCAGCGGTTCCCCTTTAGGATTCGTCTTCGCCTTTGCCAATTGTCTCCTTTTCATTCTTTACATCGTGCTCGGACACCGCATCGCCGAAGATGGCGGTGCTGCTGGAATTGATCGACTGGGAGCAGCAATGCTCATTGCACTCCTGGCTGTCAGTCCACTTGGACTCATGGATGCCTTGCCAGTGTTTCCACAGCCACTGCTCCTTCTTGCCGGTATTGGCGTAGGTGTTTGTTCTTCGGTCATCCCCTACGTCTGCGATCAGTTGGCAATGGCTCGATTACCAAGAGCGACCTATGCCCTCTTGCTCTCCCTACTCCCAGCCTCTGCCACCATTATTGGTGTTGTTATCCTGCATCAACTTCCAAAGCTAATAGAGATTGTGGGAATCCTCTTCGTTGTGGTTGCCGTCATCCTCCACAAGGAAGCAGATGTACAGCCGAAAAAGCACGCGAAGAGTGTGTAAGTGTGAAATGAGGGAAGGCGTGGAGGGGTCTTAACGAGCCTCAACGGATAAACAGGATCTCAAGAACTAGAAACCAGACCCCCCTTTAAAGGTAAGCTTGCGAGCCGAGGCAGACTCCAAAGGAGAATTGGAGACCCAGTAGATACCAACTTTCCTCTTGACAATCTAATGATATTAGACTAATATATAAACGTATTAAATAAATACCTACGTACGAAAGATAGAGAGAGTGTGATATCCATGGCACCGAGAGCGGGTCTAGAGTATGACGCGATTGTGAAGGCCGCGGCAGAGCTGGCAGATGAGCATGGACTACACATGGTGACAATGGCGATGCTGGCCGCACACCTGGGTGTGCGCACACCAACGCTCTATCACTATTTCTCTGGCCTCGCAGGCTTGCAGCGGGCCCTGGCACTGTTGGGTTTACAAGAAATGACGGAGCAACTGGGGCAGGCGGTAATGGGGAAGGCGGGGGATGATGCAGTGGTCGCGCTCGCACACACCCTGCGTGACTTTGGCAGGACGCGTCCTGGCCTCTATGAAGCGACCACTCGTGCCCCAGAATCAGGCGATGCCGAGTGGCAGGAAGCAGGTCGCAAGGTAGTAGAGATCGCCTTGCGAGCGCTGGGAGCCTATATGCTGAGCCAGGAGGACGCTCTGCACGCGGTCCGTATGGTGCGCAGCCTCGTCCATGGTTGCGTTACTTTGGAGACCGCAGGAGGCTTTGGTCTCCCTCTGGATGTAAACGAAACCTTTAAACGTTTGCTTGATCTATTTTTACACGATCTGCATACACGTCAGGGCAGTGGAAAATAAAGCTTGTAAACCAGGCGAAAGAATGTGAAAGGACTCATCTACATGTTAGTACTTATAAAGAATATCAATCTTGGGCTTGCATTTTTCTTAGAACTCGCTCTTCTGGCTTCATTTGGCTATTGGGGTTTCACGACAAACTGGGGAATGATCGCCAGGTTTGGACTTGGGTTGGGTATCCCTGTGCTTGTCGCCATCATCTGGGGCTGTTTTGAGGCCCCAAGGGCAAACTGGCCGCTGCCCGAACCCTGGCACCTGCTGCTCAAACTGGCCCTCTTCGGCCTGGGAGTTGCCGCGCTCTTCGTCGCCGGGCGCCGTGAACTCAGCATTACCTTCGCCGTAATCTTTATCATCAATACTATTCTGGCCTATGTCTGGGCGCAGTAATGAAGAAAGGGAGGCACTCATGGAAGAGACGCTAAATGTAAAAACGCAAGAAAATGGTCGGCAGGGAAAAACGAGAGCCAACTCTCTGGATCTCTTGAGCCCGCGGGTGCTCCTGCATCTTGAGGGCGCGATCGTGCTGCTGGCTTCGCTTGTGTTCTACACGCTCCATGGAGGCAATTGGTGGCTGTTTGGCTTGCTGCTGCTCACTCCTGATCTCTCGGCCCTGGGCTACCTGGCGGGGAACAGGCTGGGCGCGCGCTGCTATAACCTTGTGCATACCTATCTGTTACCGGGAATGCTGGCCGCATATGGCCTGCTCGGTGGCAAAGAACTTGCCTTTCTGCTGGCGCTGATCTGGTTCGCCCATATCGGCCTGGACCGCGCCCTCGGCTTTGGCCTCAAGTACATGACTGAATTTAAAGATACGCACCTCGCCCATGTATAGCTATGAAGGGAGAAAGAGCATGAGTGATACGAGTGAGATCTGGACCGGGGAGGCCGCGCTCTATGACCAGGTGCGCCCCAGCCCGCCACCAGTGCTGGTTGATATCCTTACACAGTTAATCAACACTCCTCAGCCTGCCCTGGTGGTAGACCTGGGTAGCGGCACCGGCCTCTCGACTATGATGTGGGGTGAGCTCGCACAGCGTGTGATTGGCATTGAACCCAACGCCGATATGCGGAACCAGGCCATACACAATGCCGCGAAACATCCTCATGTTAAGCACATTGCGTTCCAGGAGGGAGTCTCTCAGCAAACTGGCCTACCCGACGGCAGCGTCGACATCGTGACCTGCTCTCAATCTTTTCACTGGATGGAGCCAACCTCGACCCTGGCGGAGGTTGCGCGTATCCTGCGCCCCGGTGGCCTCTTCGCCGCCTATGATTACTCCTGGCCGCCCGCGCTTGGCTGGGAAGTTGAGCAGACGTATCAAGAGGTCGATGCGCGCTTCGATGCCCTCTTGTGTGAGCGCGAACTGGAGCAGAATCTCCAGCGCTGGCCCAAGGAGAAGCATCTGGAGCGCATGCGCGAGAGCGGCCGCTTCCGCTTCACACGCGAGCTCCTGCTTCATCACATCGAGTATGGCAATGCCGAGCGCTTTATGGGCATGATCATGACCAATAGGTACAGCCATGAGTTCAAGTTGAATACAATCACTGAAGAGGAGATCGGCCTGACGCGACTCAGGGAGGCCGCGCAACGCTATATCGGTTCCGAGACCCTTCCCTGGTACTTCAGCTACAAAGTCAGACTCGGGATTAAATAGAAGCTCTATTTCTTGCCACGCGTGCGCATTTGCGCAGGAGGCGGAGGTGATGCTCAGTTTTTCTTATGGACAGGGGAACCGAGGATTCCCTGTAAGATGTTGGCTCTCACGATAGATAGTTGGAGTGACGCCCACCAGATCGTGAAACTGCCGTGAGAAATAGTAGACATCGCTGTAGCCCAATTGCTGAGCAATGCGCTTCATAGGCAGATTTGTCTCTATCAGCAGTGTTTTGGCCCTGGCAACTCGGCATTGGAGGACATACGCATGAATCGCGGTACCAGTTGCCTGGCGGAACCGACGACGGAGGCTGCTCACGCTCATATTATAGCTTTGTGCCAAGTGTTCATAGTCAGGTGCAAAGTCTGGGTCTCCATGCGTGAAGAGATCGAGGATTTCCTGTATCCAGGGAGGTTGTACCATGCATTGCGCGCGCTCCTCCGCTAGGTCAATCAGTAATCCCTCTAGTAAATGGATGGCTCGACGTATGCCCCAGTGGTCGGTACGTTTGATCTCAGCCAGCAATCGATCAAAGATAGCACGATAATCTTTGCCTGACTCAGCTGGTTGTGGACTGGTGGGAAAGAGTCCTTCGGTCATCCACTGCTGCACCAGGGGACCACGAAAGGCGATGTGGCGGTGTTCCCAGCTGGCATAGTTTGGGGCACGGTGAAAGCGGATGTACGGCCCCGGATAGGCGGGCCAGAACCAGGCCCCTTCTATGCTATAGTGTTGATCATCGTAGAACAGTTCTACTCCGCCCGTCGCCATAAATTGGATTGTGTAGTAGCCATCCAGGTGTTTAGCCACTTTGTGCGTGGCTTGTAATACCATACTGCCCGTCAGTATTTGTAATTCCGCATCCTTCATGATGATCAGATCCTACAAAACTTTGCCACAAACTCCATTTAATCTCCTCTTCTCCTCTAGTATACTCAAAAAAGATCGATGATTTGAATGTCTGGAGGAGAGAAAACATCATGTCAACCATGTTATCTCACGAACAATGGCAGCGCTATGAGCGTGATGGTTATCTATTTTTGGGGCAGGTGCTGAGCGATGACGAGTTAGAGACCTTACAGCGACGTATTGACGACATTATGTTGGGAAAAGCCGATATTGATTATGCGCATTTAATGATGCAGCTAGATAGCCCCGATGGGCAGTACAAAAATGCAGGCGTACAGTCAAAGGGCTTTAAGGGCGCGACGCTGGCCTATCGTAAGATTCAGGACCTGGAGCATGACCCCCTCTTTATGGAGTACATGCAGCGTCCGCTGTTTCGGGAGATTTGCCAGAGGGTGTATGGGGATCAGGTCCCGGTGTCAGCCTTTCGAGCCATGTTTATGAATAAGCCTGCCCACCAGGGAACGCTCTTGCCCTGGCACCAGGATCGCTGGTCCTACCTGGATCGAGACCCTATGATCACTATTTGGACGGCGCTTGATCCTGCCACTATCGCCAATGGCTGTGTTGAGATCATTCCCGGCAGCCACACCTGGGGCCTGCTCAACCCAGAGAATACCTCGGGCCATCTTACTGAGGAGCAGGCCGAGGAGGCAACCGTTTCCGGCAAGGGAATCTATCTCGAGCTGAAAGCAGGTGAAGCAGTCCTGCTACATAACTGGCTGCTGCATCGCTCGGATACCAACGCGACCGATATCGCGCGCCGTGCATTTAGCGTCTGCTATATGGACGCGCGTACCCAGGCCAGCACTGGTGAACGCTATACATTGATTTTTGAAGGCAAGAAGGACCTGCAAGGGGCATAGTAAGCTGCTATACATGAGTCCCCCCAAATTCGGCTCATCAGCACTTTTGAAACGTCGTGCGCTGCTGGCGCAGCGCACCACTCCGCATGAAAATTACTAACGAGCTTTCTTGCGGAGTTTCAGAATATACTGCTACGAAACCCCGCTACATTTCATAATAGAGCCGTTGAAAGGCAGAAGAGCGCGTGGAAACAGGAACCTCTCCCTCTAGCTAAGCGACAGCACGAACCAGATTGATAGCGGCAGCAATACCAACATGCTGCAAATGAGTTTTGCTGAGGCCAATGTAGCGAGAACGACGCAGGTCGAAAGCACGAACGCCCTGTGAAATGGTGTGTTCAAATCCTTCTTGGAGCGTATACTCTTGGGCAAATGCTGCGGTCTGTTGACGACTGCGCGCAGTCTGCAACGCCTCATGTTGCTCTTGGGGGCGTACAGTAAGTGTCCGCCGTGGGTATGGCTTCTCAGAATGAATACATTGCTGACGGCTGGGGCAAATCCTGCAATCCTTGATCGAAAATTTGATTTTGATGACCTGCTTCCCACGATTACAAGCGCCCGCGCCTGGTTGAGCTCTTGCACGAGGCTCGCGCTGAGCGTGACGAAGCCAAACGGCAACTCCGAACGGAGAGGGTTGAGGTTGAGCAGCGGGCGCAGGCAGAACGAGCCGAACTCGAACAGCGCTATCACAAATTGCTGCAAGAGCATATGCACTGCGGCGTCACGATTGCAAAGCTCGAAGCGCAAGTCGCTGAATATCTGGCGTTTATGGAGCGCTTCCAATCTGCGTTGCAACGAGAAGAGCACGGCTAAAAATATCTCGACAATCCGCGATGTGGCTCTGGTGCTTCCGTCAAACACAAAGGAGCACTGCTCCAGCCAAACCCACAAGATCGTGTGCGTTGAAGCAGTGCGTCCTTCTCACATGCGTCACATCTCGCTGCCGAAAGTCATCATTCGGGAAGTGTGAAGATGGTTGGATAGCGCTCGTAGAATTCGGATTTCAGGATACCGTAGAGATGCAAATCCTGACGCTTGCCATTCTGCAGCGTATGCTGGCGCAAGATCCCCTCTTTATGAAAACCGGCACGTTCCATCAGGCGCTGTGAGCGGGTATTAAAGCCGTAGACTTCGGAGTAGACTCGCTCAAGTCCCTGAACCGTAAAGGCATAGTCGAGCAGAAGACGCAAGGCGGTACTTCCGATGCCGCGGCCCCAGAGTTCTTTCGGGCCGATGATGATACTGATGGCTGCGCGTTTCTCGTAATGATCGATCTCAGCCAATTGGAGAACACCAACGAACTGACTTTCGTAGTCAATGGCGAAGTACTTCATCTCTCCTTTGGGCTCGTTGATGCGCTGCTCGAACTTCTGCTTGAAGGCTGTGTGGGCGAGCAGGGGTATCCAACCAGCCAGCATAGCGAGTTCCATGTTGTATTCCCATGTATACCAGGTATCAAGATCGGTCGTTTCAAGAGGGCGAAGCGTGACGCTATTGAGTGTAAACATCTGTATTCTCCTTCCAATATTGAGAGAAATGAGAGGGAAAACGAGAATGGTACAGTAGTGCACGGTTGTGATATCGGGCACGGAGGCATTCCACTTGGGGAAGGAGACACGGTGCAGAGACACACAGGCCGTGGGTGATCCCATTCATCGTCACCCCCGGCCAAACAATACAAGCAAATGATGCTAGTGATGCAAAGCTGCCCTAAAAAAGGGCACAGTTCGACCTTGGGCGACGGGCAACGCTCCAGGCCCAAATTTTCCTAATCGATGACCACACTAGAGTATGCGGTGTAGTCGGTTAGTACACTTGATCGTACGCATGATGTTCTTGTCTCCAGAGAAAAGGCACACCTGTTGTGCCTCTGAAAGGGGCGTGCTTATCTTACGCCAAAAAGAGAAACCCGTCAATTATGAATGATGTGACGCGGAGCGGTCTCGGTATCATTGACCAATGTACTTTGTTGATTGATGAATGTTTAAAACAGACACGTCACAAGTTTCTATTCTGCTCACACAAGGAAAACGGATCGCAACTAAAAGAAATGGCTCGAATATGGATCGAAAATCACGTGTGTTACCCGTTCGCATGTTAGGAGAGGAATTTTCATGATGACGCATCCATTTTTCAGAAAGGAATTTTTGTCGAAACCGTTTCGCAAACGCGGTTTCAAGCGATGCTCCGTTATTCCTGGCACAAACGAGCGCCTCACCCAACTGCACGTTTTCTGGAGAGCTGGTTCCCATCGATCTCAAACGATTTACCGACAGTGGCATCAGCCTGGTGGAATGTCCTGGCTGTGGAAGAATGCGTTCGCTCTCCCCAAGCAAGGGCGTCCTCCGGTTCAAACCGCACACCCGACGCAAGCAGCAGACTCCTCTGACAGAGAAACGTTGGTCGGCCACAGGAAAAACAGACTGGGATGTTGTCGGCGGGTAAGAAAGCATCTCAAATCACGAGGTGTGTAGTAATTGACCTGAAATCTCGACGGTTGTTGCCCCGAATCCTGCACTGTGGGACACGCGTTTTTTGGGAAAGCCGTTTCACACCTTGCATACTGGAATAGAATGTAGGAAAGAAAAGCACCTGGCAAGTTGGAATGATGCCGAACTGCAAAGCGCGAGGAGGGGAAGGAGGGTGATATGTCGTCTGTCTCACGTCCGAGAGAGCAAGGAACGGCATGGTTTCCGAAGCTCAAAAATGAGCCCGTTCTTTTCCACTTTTATTGTATCACCTCCTGTCTACTCGCACACTGCCTTTTTGGACGATTTTTTTTTTGCGTTCCTTCCTCTATACTCAGGCGGAAGCGACGCCACCTCTGGCACACTCGCAGTGAAAGCTCTCCTTTGAGCAAAGATACCTCTTGTGTGTGTGCTGAAATCAGCACCTGCTTCATCAGGCGTGTGCCAGACCCTCGCCGTGTGCGAAAGGGGGTCTTACGTGCCGTCACCGCTTAATGGGGCTGTACCAGGCTAGTACAATACTCCGGTCAATCGTTTTAGCCCGAAGGATGTCATCAACATTCTCAAAGAAGGAATTGCCAAAGGAGGTAAAAATATGAGTTCATATGTGCTTGGTTTTCAGGACATTGACAAAACAAAACTCATGGTTGTTGGAGGGAAAGGCGCGAACCTGGGGGAACTCTCCAAGATTGAAGGAATACACGTACCAGATGGCTTTTGTATTTCTACTGAAGCCTTTAAAAGAATCATTGGGGAAACATCGTCGATTAACGAATTACTTGATCAGTTATCGCTTCTAAAGGTGGAAGACCGGGATAAAATCGGTGAACTTAGCGGTGAGATTCGCAGGATCATCGAAGGGATAGCCATCCCTCAAGATATTCATGAAGAGATCGCCCGCCTCCTCTCCAGGCTTGATGAAAAAAATGCCTATGCAGTACGATCCAGCGCAACTGCAGAGGATTTACCGAGGGCTTCCTTTGCAGGCCAACAGGATACGTATTTGAACATTATCGGAAAGGAAGCAATCCTCAAGCATATCAGCAAGTGCTGGGCATCGCTATTTACCGAGAGGGCAGTAATTTACCGCCTTCAAAACGGCTTCGACCACCGTAAAGTCCACCTGTCTGTGGTTGTTCAGAAGATGGTCTTCCCGCAGGCGGCAGGAATTTTGTTTACTGCCGATCCCGTCACTTCTAATAGGAAAGTGTTATCCATTGATGCCAGCTTCGGACTTGGTGAGGCCATGGTCTCCGGCCTGGTGAATGCTGATAGCTATAAAGTGCGTAACGGCAAGGTTATCAATAAGAAGATATCCACCAAGAAGCTAGCTATTTATGCCTTAAAAGATGGTGGTACGAAAGAACAGGAGATTGAGCCTGAGAGGCAGAATAGGCAAGCGCTGACGGATGAGCAGATTTTGCAGCTTGAGCGCTTAGGTAGAAAGATCGAAGAACATTTCGGTTGCCCCCAGGACATCGAATGGTGTTTGGTTGATGATACATTTTACATTGTCCAGAGTCGGCCGATCACTACTTTGTTCCCCATCCCTGAAGCAAATGATCAGGAAAATCACGTGTATGTATCCGTTGGTCACGGACAAATGATGACCGACCCCATGAAACCATTGGGATTGTCTTTTTTCCTGTTAACAGCCGCTAGACCCATGTTTAAAGCTGGTGGAAGGTTGTTTGTTGACGTTACACCTCTGCTGGCTTCACCGGCTAGCAGAGAAAGTATATTAGATGTCATGGGAAAAGGTGATCCGCTCATAAAAGATGCATTGATGACCATCATAGAACGGGGGGATTTTATACAGTCGTTACCAGATGATAAGCAAGAAAAGACTCCCGGTAAAAGCAATCAAGGTCTGGCGCTTGCGGATTATAAAACACTAAACGAATACGATCCGGCAATCGTTTCTGATTTGATCAAGCGTAGTGAAACATCGATAGAAGAGCTAAAACAAAACATCCAAATGAAATCAGGATCGGATCTGATTGATTTTATCCTGGAAGATATCCAGCAATTAAAGAAGAGTTTATCTGGCCCGCAAGGTTTTGGTGTGATTATGACTGCTATGAATGCTTCATCATGGATCAATGAAAAAATGAAGGAGTGGTTAGGTGAAAAAAACGTAGCAGATACGCTTTCTCAATCTGTACCAAACAACATCACTTCGGAAATGGGCCTGGCGCTATTGGATGTGGCAGATGTAATTCGTCCTTATCCAGAAGTAATTGAGTATTTACAACAGGTAAAAGATGATAGCTTTTTGGATGAACTGGTTAAGTTTGATGGTGGACAGAAAATCCGGGACGCTATCTCTGCTTATCTCAACGCATACGGCATGCGATGTGCCGGAGAAATCGATATTACGAAAACGCGTTGGAGCGAAAAACCAACTATTCTTGTCCCCATGATTCTCAGTAACATCAAAAACTTTGAACCAGGTGAAAGCAAGCGGAGATTTGAGCAAGGGCAACAGGAAGCATTGAAAAAAGAACAAGAGTTATTAGATCGATTGAAGCAATTACCGGATGGTGAAGAAAAAGTCCGGGAAACAAAACGAATGATCAGCCTCATCCGAAATTTCATCGGATATCGGGAATATCCAAAATACGGCATGGTCAATCGCTACTTCGTGTATAAGCAGGCTTTACTGAAAGAGGCCGAACAACTCGTACAGGCCAATGTTCTTCATGAAAAAGAAGATATCTACTATCTCACTTTTGAAGAACTTCGCGAAGTTATGCGCACAAAGAAACTGGATAACCAGATCATCAGCAAACGAAAAGACGAGGACAAATACTATGAAAAACTCACTCCCCCACGTGTTATCACGTCGGATGGTGAAATCATTGCCGGTGAGTACAAACGGGAAAATCTCCCGGCCCAGGCTCTTGCAGGTCTGGCTGTTTCTTCCGGCGTTATAGAGGGACGAGCACGTGTCATCTTAAACATGGAAGATGCTGCTATAGAAGATGGAGATATATTAGTCACCTCCTTTACTGACCCGAGCTGGACACCATTGTTTGTATCCATAAAAGGCCTAGTCACCGAAGTTGGTGGACTGATGACCCATGGAGCAGTTATCGCACGTGAATATGGCTTACCAGCAGTTATCGGAGTGGAAAGTGCTACCAAACTGATAAAAGATGGGGAACGAATTCGCGTGAATGGAACAGAAGGCTATGTAGAAATCTTATAATGGGGAAGATGTTGTTTTCCCGCCTTTGGAGCTAAATAAAAGATGAAAGCTAGGAAGGCGGCCCAATCAGGGTCGCTTTCTCAGACGGAAAAAGGAATTATATGAGTCAATTTCATCATGTTCAATAGCTAAAGATGAGTCCTCCAGAATTTCGCAGAACACTTTTTGGAAAATTCAAGCAGCAATATGTTGAGATTTGTTCAATCGGTACATGACACGGCTGCTTCCAACCAACCTATATTGTTCACATAAACTGGACAATATTTTACTGTTACTTTGCCCCTGGTGTCACGGGTACCCATTCACGCAGTTTGGCTCGTCCTTCTACCATTACCTGACGCTCTCGTAACTCGATCAGCAAGGCTTCGTCGGGATGAATGCTGATGCTGCGCCCTTTGGCGCTCGTGGTGCATTGTGTTTTGAGGGGGCACTGGGCACAGGTGTCTTTGGGAAAGTGCACAACGCCACCAGGCACAAAGGGCACTTCTTGGTGAGCAGGACAGCGAATCACCTGTCGTTCCCAATTCAGGGAAAACGCTTGCTTGGAAAAGCGTTTTCCTGCGCGAACAGGCCAGGCTTTGCAATAAATTTCCAGTTCCTCACTCCGCTCGCGCACCAGATGGCTACTCAAATAGGCGCGATCGATATGTAGTTCCTTCAACACCATCTGTTGCTGCTCCAGATCCGCACTGATGGCTTCGGTCACGCTCGCGTCTGGGACATTGGCAGGCGTGATGCCTACTGCACGGATGAGATCCATATCTAAATCGTGGAGCACATGGCGCTTGTATCCATCAGCACGGACACTGCGGCTCTTGCGGCCGTGCCGCATCTCGGCGTCCTCCACGCTGATCCGCCGCTCTTTGGCAACCCCTTTGATGAGGTGAGCTTTGCTGCCCTCGTTCACCTCCACATCTTGTGTCTTGATCTGCTGGGCAACCTTGAGAGAGTGTGTTGCCAGGTTTTTCTCCTCCTGTGGCAGTGTTTGCGCCCAGGTTTCTACCACTTGTAGCACTTGCAACACAAGGTCCAGAGCCTCTTCGCGTTCTCTCTGCTGGTCCCAATCTCGGTCAAGGGCTGCCTTAAACAGTTCATGACGATGGTGACGTAAAAACACAAACAGTTTGGCTTTGCGAATCTTAGTAACAATATGTTCTTCTTGTTGCGTGAGCGTCACAGGTGGCTTCCACATAGCTGGTTGCATCCATTTCCTCCAGATCCGTTCTCTTGTCCCAACCATCTTGCGCGTGGGATGGTTGCGTCGGTGAAAGCGTGTGTATCCTATTTGACGTTTACCCCAACCGTATGGTACTGTATTTCCATGAACACTGTCTACTTGAGGGGGGAGATGCCTCCCCCTGGATGGATGATCCATCGGAACTGTAACCGCAAAACAAGCACCTCTGCCGCATAAGTCCCAGCACAAGATTGGCTTATGCGGCAGAAAAGGGTGCCATGCTTCCTCATGACCTCAGTTGAGATCTCAACTGGGTATGGTTTGTTGGGCACGCTTTTCTTCCTCTCGTTTCTTTCTCTCCTTGTCGCTGGGTGGCATACCATCTCTTTGCTCACTCACCTGGCTTGATGCAGTTTGCTTCTTCCCTACTTTTGCCGATGTTACCGCAATGAGGTGGTATCTATCTGCGCACTTGTTTTCCAGGTGAAACGATGTATTGATGGCAAATACGGCAACCCCTGACCGGGAGAAATCCCGCCGATCAGGCACAGGAAGCATTCAATAACACAGCAATGAGAAAAATAAGGAGACAGACACATGAACACAGCACAGAAGCTTGCGCATCCTGGCGGACCAGCTCTTGTAGAAGCCATGAAATTTGTCACCATCTGTCGAGCACTGGACCCACAGAACGATTATCCGCACATTGGCGACCTCCAATGGTGGTGCCGAGATGGTTCGCTTGATGATCAGCAGAACTGGCATTTTTGGTATCAAGAAAATGGTGAGGCGCTTGCTCTCGGGATCATTGCCGGGGATGAGATCGTCTGCTTGCTTCATCCCGACTTCCGTACGCACGAGCGCTATCGTATGGTACACCAGTGGGCAGTGCAGCGGGTAAAAGAGCGCGCTGGGCAGCAGAGCAAGAACCAGTATGAGATATGGGAACAAACCTGGGGTTTAGCCTCCGGCGACGATCTGGAGATGGTGAGTTTTCTTGAACGTGAAGGATATGAGCGCCAAGAAATGTACTATCATTGCTACCGCCGACCGCTGATCGAGCCTGTGCCAGCACCCATTTTGCCACCAGGATTCACGATTCGCCCGGTTGCTGGAGAGGCTGAGGCAGAGATGCGAGCTGCGCTGCAACGTGATGCTTTTTCCCCACAGGGGAGCACGACCTACGAGGAAGGAACCTTGCGACAACTGGCAGTGATGAAGATGCCCCAATACGATCCTCAACTCGATCTGATGGTTATGGCCCCTGATGGCACGCCAGCAGCTGGTTGCATCTGCTGGGTGGACCCGGTGAACCGCGTGGGCCTGTTTGAACCAGTAGGAACGCGCCCGCAATTTCGTCGTCAAGGATTGGCAACGGCGCTGATGCTTGGCGGGTTACAGCGCTTACGCGAACGGGGGATGCAGGCGGCATTGGTGACAGGCGCTCATCCCGGGAAGGAGGAGAAGAGTACGGCGTTTACTTCCTCGCGTTTCGTTTATGAAGCCGTCGGCTTTCAATTGCTGTGTCGGACATACCTGTATCACAAGGTTTTTGCAACTGCTGTCTAAATGCCTGTCTTTCCCTTTTTCTGGGGGGCTAAAGGGAGGGGAGATGACCACGGCGCGCGCCATCTCCCCTACCCCAACCAGATCTGAAGATACTTTTCTGTCTGGAGATTGCCCGCTCTATTTCTCGACCGGTTCTCTTATCTGCGGACAATGACGAACAGGTTGTTGCGCAAACCAGCGACGCGAAATAGGCAGAGACGCTAGTTTGCCGGTTCAGAGCAAACCGCGTTAACGTGTACGTTCTAAGGTTTTCGGGAGAGAATATTCCAACTCTCTCTCCCGAAAACGCTGGCACAGAGATGAGTCTTTACAAGGCTCGCCGTGAAAGAAACTGGATGTCTTGGTAAATCCTGGGGCTTTTACCCACATTTTACAATCAGATTTTGTGGAACAGCACAGGAGGCCAACTCCCCCTGTTGCGTGTTTCACAAACACATGTATAACGATTGGCTTGTGAAGCCCCTCCAAAAAGATGTGGGTAAAAGATAGCCAAAGCGATGCGCCGGATGCCCCTCATTTTGGACTCTTGACGGGGGTTGCCGTCTTTCTCGCTCGCCCAGTGGAGATTTTGATTGCTTTATTCCCAGTGAAGATGCCTCTTCAGGAAAAACTCTTTATTGGATGGGTCGGGTTACGGGGAGCTGCTCCTATTGTGTTAGCCACCTTCCCATTGCTGGCAGGTGTGCCCAAAGCGCTCTATTTCTTCCATCTCGTTTTCTTTGTTGTTCTGGCCTCTGTTCTGCTTCAAGGGACCACCGTGCAGGCCTCGCATATCCATCTGCAATGGCTCTTGGCCAAATTGGGGCAGAAAGTGGGCTGTGATGTCTGGATGGCTCCAATGGATCGAGCACAAACGTAGCAGAATGAGCGATTGGGGGATTTGAGCCTGGAGTGCTTGCCCTCGTTGCAGATGGGGCAGCAAGAACTGGTAGGTGTCGATCTGTTGTGGTTGCACAAAACGGAATTGATAGCCGCATATCGCATAGCACAGACCCCAGAAGAAATGGTGCTGTCCCCGCTCCATCTCTACAATCTGTCTCTCTTGCTGCCCAAGCGTGATGTCGCGTTCTGTGTTGTGGCTTCGGATCTTAACGGGGCCTGTGTGCAATCAGCGTTATCGCGGCCGCTTTTTCAAAAATATGGGAAGCGACGGCGATGTGGGGTGTTGTTCCGCGAACGGTTATTTGAGCATAATGCATTCTCAACTTCTACAATTACCCTGCCTGGAGTTGGCGGGCTGCTATCAGCATGTCCTCCAGTTCGTCGAGCATACGGCGCAGATCCATAAGCAGAGAGCTGCGCACGACCGCACGGTAAGAGGCCCGCGTGGTTGCCTGCGGTATATTTCGTGCCGGGATTAGCAGTTCTTCCTTTTCCTCCAGGAGCGCGTCTTCTTCTTCCTTGAGGCGCTCCTGGGTCTGCGCCAGTTGGGCAAATGCCTCCTCTTCGCTATGGTGAGGATACTCCCAGGTAGCATTCTGGCTTTGTGCCTGCTGCGTTATTACATAAACACGTTCAGCCACAAACTCCAGCATCTCGCCCATGATCCGTAGTATTTCGGCATAGCGCCTGGCCCAGCAGTGCAGGCTACTCAGCTCATTCCATGCCTGGCCTGTCTCCTGCACCGTCCAGGCGATACGCTCCATCTGGCGCGTCACTTTCTCCAACGCCTCCAGCAGATATGGTTGACTCTCTGTCACATCCTGAAGCGCTCGCCCCCAGGGATTCAAGCGTAAATTCTCTTTGCCTAGAGCCAATTCGCGCTCGGAGCAGCGCACCTTGCGTTCAACGGCATGCATATGCTCATAGATAGCAGCCTGGCGCGAGCATGCAACGGTGCCCCCGACCGTATCGGCCAGGGTGGGCAAGGTTTGTGCAACCTCCTCCAGCAAGTTTACCAGGGTGCGCTGTGCTTTTTGCGCATAGATGGGAGGAGAGAGGAAGAGGCTTAGTACGGTTCCAATTACGCCCCCGATCAGCGCTCCCAGTAAGCGTAGCGCCGGATAACTCTCCTCGCCTACGCCAACCACCAGGCCCAGGAGCGCGCTGATGGGAATTTGTGTCGCCAGGTAGGCCCCTTTTTGCTTGAATAAGAGGCCAGAGAGGGCCGCAGCAAAGACGGTCAGGAGAATAGTCAAGGCGGAGAGGCCCAGGAGATGTACAATGATCACCGATAGAGCTATCCCAATAAAGACACCCAGGACACGCTCGATACTCTTGCGTATCGTCTGCCAGCTTGTCGCCTGCAAGACAATGACGGCAGAGACCGCCGCCAGCGCTGCCGCCTCTTTTCCGGCAATCAGATACGCAACCTGCCAGGCAAGCGCCGCAGAGAGCGCACATTTTAGACCAAATAAGGTTATAGCGAGGGCTTTACGCCACCTGAGATTGTGGCGAAGTGTCCAGGCAAGTGTTCGCATATCTTCTTCTCTAAGGGATGCGCTAGAGAGGCCTTGGCATCTATAGCATTCATTGTACCACCGCTCCAAACCGCTTCAACTCGCGTATAAAGCCAATCAAGACGCTTTAACTACCTATGTAGACGCATCGTTGCCAGGAAGGATGTACACCTTCAGTTTACTGAGTCTCCTCTACAGCCTCGCTTATTCCCTCCCACCCCTGATATCTGGCGATCTCGGGATCATTGCGATAGGCCATGAAAAGTGGCAGGTCTGACTCTGTAAAACGTCGTAGGAGCAAACGTTCTGTCTCCAGCACAGTGAATGGCATGTATTCTCTCTCCTTGGGATGGAAATAACATAGAAAATAGCGTACACTCCAACTATATTAAAAACTATCTATATGGAGTATGTCTAGATGTTTGAAAGACGTATTGAAGAGGCTGGACTCAATAGCTGGCCCGCCCTTCAGCAACTATTTTTTGATGGCTGGATCGTACGCTTTGCCCAGGGATATACCAAACGTGCAAATTCAGTGACTCCACTCTATCCCTCGCTGCTCACGGCTCAGGAAAAAATCGCTTATTGCGAGCGCCTGTATACGGAGCAACAGCTTCCGACTATTTTTCGCCTTCCCTCATTCTCAACGGAAAGTCAGCAACTAGATCAAATGTTAGCTGAGCGAGGATACCAGTATCTTGATCGCACATTTGTCTGGTCTACCCAGTTGTCTCCTGATGGAGACGCCAATAAACCGGCGCTACACGCGCTTTCTCTCGAAACGTGGCTACCAATCTATCTTCAATGGAGTGAGCGCTATGTCGAGTTACATCATCTGCACCGCGAATTGCTGGAGCGTATCTCGTCTCCGCTCATCTACGCGGCACTCTACCAGCATGGCGTCCCTGTCGCCTGCGGCTTGGGCGTGCTGGAGCATGAGGCCCTGGGACTCTTTGATATTGTGACCGATCCAGGACAGCGCAGGCAGGGCTATGGGACACAACTCATCAAAGGGATGCTCACCTGGGGCAGAGAACAGGGGGCTAGCCATGCCTATCTGCAAGTGGTAGGTGACAATCTGGCGGCTCAGCGGATGTACGCCAAACTAGGTTTCCAGGAAGCCTATCAGTACTGGTACCGGGCACAAGGGCGATGAGAGCCTGACCGCATGCGCCAGCTATTTTCGCTGGTAGAGTCCATGCCAGTAAGGACCCCATATGCCCACCTGGCTCTGACTCCAGGGGTATGGAGAGTGGTGTGGAAATGGCCTCAGTCATCTCCACACCACTCTTCATATTGTTATAAAGTCTCACAGATACTAAGAACACCCTTGAAGAGAAGCTGCATATCGGAATGTGTCAATGTGTATTACTGTGCCTGAAGTTCGGAAAGCTTATAACATCTTTTTGCATTTGTTAAAAATGATAAATAGAATGTACAAGAAATATACTGACGAAGTATTGACTTTTGTTTATGTGTGATTATACTTTTTGGAAAGACATAAAATTATCCCAAAGTCATCTCTATAGATCTTGGGAACATTGTGTTCTTTTATAGGAGAGAGAATAAATGGTGTCAGACAGGGAAGTCACCTCGCGACCCCCATGTCCCGTTTCTTCTACACCCACTTAATTAATTTTGCTCTGCCTCTTTATGCGAAAACCAACCCCCATCCGGGGATAAACGCTCAGGTTTTCGAGAGGTAGTGCCCACTCTTTATGCGAAAACTGCTCACCCCACATGGGCGTTTTTACCTACGCAGATAGATGGGCATCAATGAAAGGAAGGCTCCTTTTGAAAAGGCTTATTAGCCTCTTCGGCCTCGCATCTCTTCTCTCCTTTATGCTGCTTGGCTTTGGGAACACGCCGGTATTTGCCCAGCAGCACACAAATGGGCTTCAGGCCCATCATATTTGTAGCGCGAGTGCAGTGGGCTTTGTCCATTGTAACGCCATCCAGATCGACCGCAACGCCAAAGGTGTAACGCCTAATGCTAGCAGTCCTTCGGGCTACAATCCGGCCGACCTGCAATCCGCGTACAACCTGCCTTCGGCGAGCGCGGGTAACGGGCAGACCGTCGCCATCGTCGATGCCTACGATGATCCCAACGCCGAGTCCAATCTGGGTACCTATCGTGCCCAGTTCGGCCTTCCTGCCTGCACTACCGCCAATGGCTGCTTCAAAAAAGTTGACCAGAACGGCGGCACAAAGTATCCACGTGGCAATAGCGGTTGGGCCGAGGAGATCGCCCTCGACCTGGATATGGTTAGCGCCATCTGCCCCAACTGTCACATCTTGTTGGTTGAGGCCAGCACTGCGTCCTTCACAAACCTGAGCACAGCCGTTAACACGGCTGTAAAGTTAGGTGCGACAGTCGTCAGCAACAGCTATGGTGGCAGCGAATCCAGCAGCGATTCCACCTATGCCTCGAACTACAATCATCCCGGTGTAGTGATTACTGCCAGCTCTGGCGACAGTGGCTATGGCGTACAATCACCTGCGGCCTACAACACCGTCGTTGCCGTGGGTGGCACCTCGCTCAGCAAGAGCAGCAACAGCCGTGGCTGGTCTGAGACGGCCTGGAATGGCGCGGGCAGCGGATGCAGTGCCTACGAGGCCAAGCCAAGCTGGCAGGCGGACAATGGCTGCTCCAAGCGCAGCGTCGCCGATGTATCGGCGGTTGCCGATCCAAACACTGGCGTCTCGGTCTATGATACCTACGGTCAGGGTACTGGCTGGATGGTCTTCGGCGGCACGAGCGTTGCATCCCCTATTATCGCCAGCGTTTATGCCCTGGCCGGCAATGGCAGTAGTATCAACGCGGCCTCTTCGCTCTACACTCACACTGGCAACCTGAACGATGTCACCAGCGGCAGCAACGGAAGCTGCGGCGGGACGTATCTCTGTACAGCTGGTACGGGCTATGATGGCCCCACCGGCCTGGGTACACCGAATGGCACTGGAGCCTTCTAGTTTTGCAATAGATCCAAACAATTATATTCTCTCTCCTACCGCTCTGGTTGCGAGGTAGCCGAGGATCAGTAAATAATAAGATGTGAGGAGCGGGTCATGGGCGACCCGCCCCTCGCGTGTTGTCACGTCACTTATCAAGGCAAGATGATGTGCCGCCCCTGCATGGTTGGAGCTCCACCTTAGCCTTCCTACTTGATCGTATGCTTTTTAGCGAGGAGGATAGATAGGTACCAAACCAGATGAAGAAAATATCTGCATAAAGCCATGACCAAATTAGCAAAAAAAGCAACTATATAGTATGATCCTATTTTAGGGTAACGCGCTTGTTCCGGGCTAAACCATGACACGCTTATCATTAATGCATGCGCATGCATAGTTTTGATCAGAGGTTGATCAGACTTAATGGGAAGTACAGGTGGCAGCTAGAAAGCGCGCTAGTAACTAGAGAGAGGAGGGGAAAGCAGCCCAAAGAGAAACATCAGTTCGCTTTGAAGCATCGGATACTCCAGACTTCAAAGTAGGCTCCGAACATTGTTGGATACAGCGTTCACAAAATTTAGGAAGGATTCTCTTCATGAAAAGGACATTACGTCTGTTTAAGACCGTGGCAGCGGCTCTTGTTTTACTGAGTCTCGTCCTGGCTGTGTTCTATTTCCATGGAGGCACGAATGTCGCTCGCGCGACGACCGATGATGATGGCATTGGCACGCCTCAGTTTAAGAGCGATCAGAGTGCGTCTAATTTCTCAGCGAATGCCAATACCATTCCTTACTGGGGCTCCACCTTCACCGATCCGACCAATGGGGTTACCTATCCTTTCACCATGGTAGGCACGAATCCTACGAAAGGCGACGTTACTACGACGATTCCAACGGTGATTATTCCTTTCCGCTTTACCTTTGTGCAGTCAGCCGATCCCAATAACACTGTCCTTGATGGCTCGGTAAAATCCACACTCACTGCTCAGTCTCCCATGTTCCAGAAGGCTGATATCGGTGCCGCCGCTAATGCCACGGCAAGTGCGCCTCCAACCTTTCCTGGTGTCGCACCAGCCAACGCTCGCCCTGTCAATGAGCCCAGCGATGTGACAGAGGCCAGCGACGCGATCTACCGCGCGCAGTGGGGGAAATCAGGCTCTAACTATCATGTCCTTCTCGGTCAGCCAACCATTCTCCCAACCGTCTCTTACAGTGTGCCTAGCAATCAGGGCTTTATTGAGATTGGTAGCCGCTCGCATGCTCGCATCGGCTTGATGGATTACCACTGGTTCTCCAACCGCCTGAATGAGACCCTGCGCAACCTGCAGATCAGCCCCAAGGTCCTGCCCATTTTCCTGGTCTACAATACGTTCCTCTATGAGACCACGCCCAGCAACTGCTGTGTGCTTGGCTATCATGGGGCGACCACTTCGGCCAATGGCAATGGTCAGCAGCAGGTAAACACTTATATGTTTGCTTCCTATAGTGACCCTGGCATCTTCGGCGCTAACCCCGGCGATTCGTTCTCCTACATCCAGGACATTCATGGTCTGAGCCACGAGGTCCAGGAGTGGATGGATGATCCCTTCGTGAATAACAGCATTAATCCCTGGGTGACGCCGACCGCTCCTCAGTACGGTTGTACCAGCGATCTGGAGACAGGCGATCCGGTAGTCGGCTATGGCTTTACCGTACATATGCCTAATGGCGTAGATTATCATCCCGAGGACGAGGTACATTATTCCTGGTTCGCACGCGAGAAGCCATCGCGTGCCGCTCAAGGGTACTTCACCTACCTGAATAACTACTCTGATGTCGCGCACGGCTGCTAACAGATGAGCATCTGAAGCGACTTAACAGGAAGGCCAGGCTCTCTTGGATAGAGAGCCTGGCCTTCCTTCGCATATGTTGCAACCTTAATTTTTAGCAAGGGAATTGGTTATTCTTGTTAGGAGCGGTCATAAAGGATGTAACGAGAAAGGTTATAAGATCAGTCCTGTGGACCGCGGCTCCATTTTTGTGTCCTGCGTTTAATTGGGTTCAGAGCAGCAAGGGTTTGAGCGCGGATGGTATCGCGGGCCTTGACACCTGGAGCTAGCTGGTTGGCGGCAGTGGAAGTGGCGGTAGCAATGGCGATAAACTCTCGCAGAGTCAGGCCGCTAGTCTGCTCAGTAGCGCTGGCATTAGCGTTACATCCTCGGGTGGCTGCACAGATCGCAATAATGCAAGCTGCACCTCGCTTGACCAGATTCGCCGGGGAACGATTGATGGTGTCATCGCCTTTAAGAATCAGAGCGGTTGCGCGATCACCATTACTGGTGGCACCGAGATGGGGCATGCGAGTGGCACCTACTCCCATTGGAACGGCTATAAGGTGGACGTTGCGCATACGACCTGTGTGACAAACTATATCCACAATCACTTCACCTATAAAGGACTGCGCGGCGATGGCGCACCCATGTATGATGATGTCTCCGGCAATCGCTACGCCGATGAAGGCAGCCACTGGGACATTCACCTATTACTAGATGTTAGCGCTTAGCGTATGAAACCTAGTCGATGCTGAGAAATTAAACCTGGCATTGCATGCTGTTCACACTGCATGGATGCCGCCTGGGCGATCGCCCAGGCGGCATTTACCAGGCCAATGTGGCTGAAGGCCTGGGGAAAATTACCCAGCAGTTCGCCGCTGTTTGGGTCTACCTCTTCAGCGAGCAAGCCAATATCATTGGGGCAGCCGTAGCTGAGGGTCAGCTTGGTATGACACAGCAAGGCAAAGCCAGTCTCGAACTGGCAGTCCAGGAGGCGCGTTCACTTGGGCATCACTATCTAGGTACCGAGCACTTGTTGCTGGGTATACTGCGCGAGGAGATAGAGGATCTCGCCAGCCAGGTCTTGCTTACTGCATCAGGCGTCACTCTTGACAAGGCGCGCGAACAGGTGAAACAACTCCTTGCAAGCGAGTAACCAACAAGAGCATCATCCATAGACCCTGAGAAGAAAGCGTGATGTAGCCAGAACCAAGCCCGATGCTACATCACATAGCTGCAACCCATCGTCGGCTGCGCATTATATGTAGACGCGTACTTTATAGTAGCGTCAGGTTTATACATAGTTGCAAGCCAACGATGGCTTGCTAGTCGTCCAGGGCCGCCAGGTCGAGTTGGCGTAGGCGTTCGGGGTCGGAGATAACCTCGATTTCGGTGATCTTTCCGTGTGCAAGTTTGAGGCCGAGCACGAGTTGCAGGTGGCCACGCGGTGCTACGACGACGCCCACAGCTCCATTTACGAGTGCTGGTTGCGCCTCTCTGGCCCGACCAGAGAACTGCTTGGCCACGGCGGCTGCGCCACGAATCTCCTTTGGTGTACCCAGAGGCACTTGTGCTGGCTCGAGGCGGAACACAACGTCTGGATCAAGCGTTGTGAGAAGAGCGTCGAAGTTACCAGTGCGCGATGCTGCGAGGAAGGCGCTAACAACTTCTCGCTGGTGCGTGAGGTTAGCATCTGGCGTTGAAGTGCCTCCACGCACCCGGCGGCGGGCGCGGCTTGCGAGTTGCCTGGCTGTAGTAGGAGAGCGGCCCACGATGGGCGCAATCTCGTCGAAAGACACAGCAAATAGATCGTGCAGCACAAACGCGAGGCGCTCGGCGGGACTTAAGGTATTGAGGACCACGAGCAGCGCGAGGCCAACTGAGTCAGCCAGGAGCACCTCCTGCTCGGGATCGATGCCGTCCTCGCGGTTCATGTCGGGTGTGTAGTCGTCCAGGGGATCCTCGCGCCGCGATTTGCGCGAACGCAGCATATCGAGGCAGACCCGCGCCACGACTGTTGTCAGCCAGCCGCCCAGGTTCTCGACCTCGCTGGTATCGGAACGACTGAGGCGGAGCCAGGACTCCTGCACAGCGTCGTCCGCCTCGCTCAAAGACCCAAGCATCCGGTAGGCCACCGCTCGCAGGTGGCTCCGAGAGGCTTCAAACTGTTCCGCCAGCCATTGGTGTTCGTCTTCGTTATGGATCAAGTTACACTCCTTAGCTTTATTATCACTTTATTATCTTATGTAATTAACTTCATATGTCTATGCTATGTGTTACTGCTCGCGCCTGCGGTGCTCACTCTACCCAACCCGGAAATATATTTGTGGTGTTGGTCACAATCCTCTTGTGTGTTCCGTCATTACTTTGACGGAACACACAAGAGGATTGTGACAGAATTTGGTTTTTACTACCAGCGCAACGAAGGAGATACTGAAACAGCTTTGACATAAGCACTCAATTGTGTTAAAATGTGTTTATGCAGAACACATATGATATTCAAGCGTTTGGAAAACTTATTGGGAAGTCTACCAAAACGCTGCAAAAATGGGATCGTGAAGGCAAGCTCGTCGCCCATCGTTCTCCACAATCAAATAGGCGCTATTATACTCACGACCAGTATCTTGAGTATCGTGGGCTAAAAGCACCGGAGCAGGGACTTACCATTGCCTACTCACGCGTCTCTGGAATTGCTCAAAAGCCTGATTTAGTCAACCAAACAAAAGCGTTAGAAGCCTATTGTCATCAGCATTCGCTCAAGGTCGATGAATGGATGTCGGATATTGGCAGTGGGCTAAACTACAAACGCAAACAATTCAATCGGCTTATGGAGATGGTTGAACTTGGTCAGGTACGGCGTATCATTCTTGCTCATCGAGATCGGTTGGTTCGTTTTGGATATGAATACTTTGAAGCCTTTTGTGAGCGACATCATACCCAACTTCTCGTCATCAATGGCGAAAATCTTTCTCCTGAACAAGAATTGGTACGTGACCTCATTGCTATCGTGACAGTCTTCTCTGCCAGATTATATGGACTGCGTTCCTACAAGAAAGCGATTAAGGATGCTGCTTTGCAAAAAGATCAGAATTAACGTTTCTGAGCAAGACGCGGCAACCCTTGAATTTATGCAAGGCAAGTGCAGGGGACTATACAACTGGTGGGTGCTCAAGCTCAGGAATGGTGAGAAATGGGATCTCTACGATGCTAAGAAAAACCTACAAGAGAGCAAACAACATGATCCCGAGCTTGTTCAGGTGTATGGAAAGCTTTTACAAGAGGTCTACTATCGCCTCGATGGAGCCATGAAAGCTTTCTTTCGCAGAGTCAAAGCCGGAGAAGCACCGGGATTCCCACGGGTACGCCCACGGCATTACTTTTTTACGCTTTGCTATCCCGCTATGTACCTCAAAATTGAAGGCGACAAGCTCATTTTGCCCACCGGAGGCAAGGGCAAAAACAAGCAATACTCCAACATCGTTGCGCGCTTGACTGAGATACCGCCTGAACAGTTTAAAGAAGTGGCGATCAGTCGAGATGGTAAGGGAAACTACTTCGCGTCATTTGTGAGAGAGCGCCAAGAGAAACAGTATGAGATAGATGGAATCGTTGCCTTTGATCTTGGCATCAAAACACTGGCAACTGGCGTAAATGAGCAAGGCAGAGTCTACACGGTTGGCGGCTTTAAAGGATCACGCTGGTACAACAAACAACTCGACAAGATTCGATCCAAGCGTGATAAGTGTAAGAAAAAATCACGTCGGTATATCCATCTCAGTAAGGTTTACAAGCGCGTTTCCCAGAAGAAACGCAACAAACAACAGGATAGCTTGCATAAAGCATCCCATCTTATCAGCCACAATTTGGTTGAAAGAACTATTGTGGTTGGTGACCTTTCACAGAGGCAAATGGTTACTAAACAGCATGTAGAGCGCAATAAACATCTGAATCGAGCGGTCTATAACGAGTGGGGCTTGTACGCCTTTCTCGAAATGCTGAAGTACAAATGTGTCCTCTATGGGAAAGAGTTGCATTTCTTAGATGAGCGCAACACGTCCAAGCAGTGTAGTGGCTGTGGCAATCTACAAGCCATGCCATTGTGGAAGAGAACGTATTGTTGCGTCGAATGTGGACTCGTCATGGATCGAGATGAGAACAGTGCACACAATATCCTGACGAGGTTCTTTGCGCGGCGAGCGCCACACACCGAAAGGTGCGGTGTGCTGCATACGCCCCAAAGCGGCGTAGATGTCACGATGGCATCCTGTGAGGGGCAAGTGCAGCAATTGAATTTGTTTGAGAGTGCGTAAGCACTTTTGAGGAGATTTAGAAAGGCAGGATAATATGTCAGATATTGATTATACACTTGCTCCGGTTGGCTTTATTCATTCGCCACTTACGAATCGTGAGGGGGCACCGAAGCAGGGCTATGAGGGGGCGCCCAACGTCTGGCTTGAGATAAACGAAAAGTTTGCAGAGGGGCTTGACGGACTTGTTGTGGGTGATAACGTTATCTTGATTACCTGGTTTCATCAGTCACACCGCGATGTCTTGCAGGTTCATCCCCGTGGGGATATGCAGAATCCCCTGACCGGAGTCTTTGCGACGCGCTCACCCGATAGACCAAATCCGCTTGGCCTGCATCAGGTGAGAGTCCTGGCCATCGATGGCAGGAGATTACACGTGGGGCCGCTAGAGGCGATTGATGGAACCCCCGTCGTAGATATCAAGCCCGTGCTCTCTCAAGCAAGTGACGCATAAAGCCCCTATATAGAAGGAACGGACTTATACCAGTGCATGCAGGTTGGGTAATTGTAGACACCTTCTGGTCACTCTCAGATATAGTCATTTCGCATCTTCCAGGGTATGCTTATGTACAAGGAATGAGCATGAAGAAGATGAAAGGAAGCTTATCTCTATGTTGAGCGAGAGTATGCGCGCGTTCTTCGACGAAAATGGCTATGTAGTGGCGAGAGCACTGTTCGATCTACAAGAGGTGGATAGGTTACGCGAGCACTATATGGAGCTGCGCGCACAGGGAGCCCATCCCGGCGATATGGTTGGCGTCGACACGGCGAGCAGCGATCCTTTGAAGCGCTTCCCACGCATGATTCACATGCACCACTGGGATGAGACCAGCCTGAGCTGGCTCCTGGAGCCGCGTTTAAACGAAGTGTTGACGGGTTTACTGGAGCGTGAGCCATATGCCGTCCAGACCATGCTCTACTTTAAACCCGCTGGAGCGCGTGGGCAAGCGCTGCACCAGGATCAATACTTCCTGCGCGCCCGGCCCGGCACCTGCATGGCGGCCTGGTTGGCGCTGGACGACTGCGACGAGGCCAATGGCTGTATGCAGGTCATTCCCGGTAGCCATACCTGGCCCTTGCTGTGTACCACGCAGGCGGACACCAAAAATAGCTTTACCGATGTCACGGTGCCGCTCCCGGAGGGCCAGGAAGTTCAGCCCATCGTCATGCAGGCGGGGGATGTCCTTTTCTTTAATGGAACTCTGGTGCATGGCAGCTATCCCAACACGAGCAGCGACCGTTTCCGCCGTTCGTTAATCGGACACTATATCTCGGGCGAGGCGGAGCAGGCCTCGCAATTTATGAAACCCATCCTGCGTATGGACGGCAGCGAGGTCGACCTGGAGGCGAGTCTCCCAGGTGGACCCTGTGGTGTCTGGGTTGAGGAAGATGGCAAACCCGTCATCGAATTGAGCGGCCTGGAGATCAACACGGTTTTCCGCAGCGAATAACACAGCGGGGGGTCCAGCTGGACATATCACCGGTCGGACCCCTCGCTTTTTTGGCCCAATTTGCGAATTGCAACTAAGCTGCATAGTTGCAATTCGAGGCAAAGGCCCAGGATGTACCGATTATCTGATTTTAGGCCTGAATCACTTGAATGCCTAACACACGTAGCTCCTCAAGCATATCTAACGGCGTTTGCTCATCGGTGATAATCTTTTGCACTGCGGTCAAGGGCGCAACAATGCTGGTAGCGACCTTCCCAAACTTTGTATGGTCAGCTACCAGGATCACTTCACGTGCGCATTGCACAATGACGCGGTCGGTCATGGTTTCTAGAGGATTCATGTTGGTCAGGCCATCATGCAGGCTAATGGCACGCATGGAGATGATAGCTTTATCAGCTCGCAGATCCTTCAACGTTTGCTCAACGATATGGCCAATCATCGAGAACTCTGAATGGCGTACGACACCACCCGTAACGATCAGCGTAATATTTTCATTTCCCGCCAGTTGATAGGCAACGTTGAGAGCGTTGGTGATTACAGTCAGGTTCTTCTTGCCCTCCAGGGCACGTGCAACCTCGAGTGTGGTCGTACCTGACCCCAGGAAGATGGTCTCGCCATCCTTAATCAAGGAAGCAGCGGCGCGTCCGATACGCTGCTTCTCCTCTCGGTTTTCAATACTTCGCTGTACCACTGGCGGTTCGGCCAGTGCCACCTCCACGATACTGACTCCACCATGCTCACGTCGCACACGCCCCATCGACTCCAACTTTTTTAAATCTCGTCGGATGGTTGGCTCGCTCACCCCCAGGCGCTCGCTTAACTCGGTTACCCGCACATGTTGTTGCTCTTGAACAATGTGTAGTATCTGCTCGAGCCTCTCTATAGTTAGTTGCACGTCTTTCTTCTCCACAGGGCGCTTTCCTGACCCTGACGCGTTTTGAGGAACGAGGAATAGCGAAAATAACCGGATATGATCATCTTTGATTGAAAGTATAGAGATTCACCCCTACTCCTGTCAAGAATACAAACGAAATCTGCTTTTTATCCCATTTTTCACCTTGACAAAGGATGGGCTCAATGCTATATTCGAAAAATAACGATCAAATATTGATCATATCCCATATTTTTCAATCATATTTTATTTGTAACGTATCGTGCCGGAAAGGATTTATGAGATGTCTCCTGTTACATTGCTGATTATTGGTGCTGGTAATCGAGGAAAGGTCTATGCTCGCTATGCCCTGGCACATCCCGATCAGGTGCGAGTTATCGGCGTGGCTGAGCCACGAGAGTTTTTTCGCAGGCGCATGGTGCAGGCGCATGATATCGCGCCAGAGAACGGTGTTACAGATTGGCAAGAATTGGCGTCTCGGCCCAAATTCGCTGATGCGGTGATAATCACGACTCCCGATGCTCAACACCGAGATCCGGCCGTTGCCTTTGCGAACCAGGGATATGATATTTTGCTGGAGAAGCCCATGGCTCCTGATCCAGAGAGTTGCCAGCAGATTGTAGATGCGATCTCAGCCAATAAGAGTATCTTTGCGGTTTGCCATGTTCTGCGCTACACAACCTATACTCGGCGTCTCAAGGAGTTAGTCACTTCAGGCCTGATCGGTGATATTGTCAGTGTTCAGCACCTGGAGCCGGTGGGTTACTGGCACTATGCTCACTCATTTGTGCGTGGTAACTGGCGTAACGAAGCCGAGTCGTCTTTTATGCTGCTCGCTAAATCCTGCCATGATATCGATTGGCTGCGCTATATTGTAGGGAGCCGCTGCGTCCAGGTCTCCTCCTATGGTTCCCTGCTGCACTTCCGCAAGGAGAATAAACCCGCGGCAGCAGGGGATGCTATGCGCTGTCTCGATTGTGCCTATGAGCCCGGATGTCCCTATTCCGCGAAGCGTTTCTATAACGGACGGCTGCGCGAAGGGAAGTCTGGCTGGCCACTTGATGTGATCACAACCGATATTTCCGTAGCAGGTGTCGAGGCCGCTCTACGTAATGGTCCCTATGGTCGTTGTGTTTACGAATGCGACAACGATGTCGTTGATCACCAGGTTGTGAATCTGGAATATGAGAATGGTGCAACCGCGTCGTTTACCATGATCGCTACCACTGAGTCTAGGGAGCGTGAGACTACCATTTTTGGCACGCGTGGCGAGCTACGTGGCGATAGCAAGCACATTGTCTACCATGATTTCTTGACCGAGCAGACGACCACATATGAGGGCGAGCACCTGGCGGGTGATAATGGACATGGCGGTGGTGATTATGGAGCGATAAAGAGCTTTGTGGAGGCCGTTGCCCGGCGTGACCCCAGCCTCATTCTCTCTGGCCCCGAAGAGTCACTGGAGACCCATCTCACCGTTTTTGCCGCCGAGCAGGCACGGCGCGAGAAGCGCAGTATCCAGCTAACATACTAGCTCTGGCGAGAAAGAGAGATGTATATGCAACATGAAGAGGCCGCGCTTGTCGTCGGCGTCGATGTCGGTGGTACGAAGATTGCCGCCGGGATAGTGAATGCACAGGGGCAAGTTTCTGGCCGCGTCAAGCTTCCGACTGATACCAGGAGCGTGGAGCATACGCTCCAGAGCATTGCTTCTGGTATTAGAAGTACCATCCAGGCTACGCAGGGATCTTCGCAACGCATCAAGGCCATTGGCCTGGGTATTCCGGGTATGGTTGATCCGCTGCAGGGCGTCTGTCAGCTTTCAGTCAATCTTGGCTGGCGGGATGTGGCGGTGAAGACCTGGCTCGAACAGGAATTGCAGCTTCCTTGCTTCATCGAGAATGATGTGAGTGTCGCGGCCCTGGGAGAGAGCTTTTACGGTGTTGGCAAGGGGCTGGAGACTGTTGTCTATCTTAGCCTGGGGACTGGAATTGCCGCCCGCACGATCATTCATGGACAGCTCTTTCGCGGTACCCATGGCATGGCGGGAGAGATAGGTCACGTGGTTTTTGACCCTGCTGGCCCCCTTTGTCGCTGTGGAGCCAGGGGATGCCTGGAGGCATTGGCGGCGGGTCCAGCCCTGGCTCGCAGGGCCGAGGACGAGCTTCAACAAGGGAAGGTGTCTCTTTTAGCCGGATTTTTGCAAGCATCAGCGGGGACAGGACTGCGGGCTGAACATGTCTTCGCGGCGGCAACCAGGGGTGATGCGCTCTCGGAACAGATCTTACATGAGGCCGGGCAACACCTGGCATATAGTATCTACCTGCTGACAATGAACTTTGATCCGCAGAGAGTTATTCTCGGTGGAGGACTAGCTGTGGAGGGAAGCCCACTGATCGAGGCTATGCGTGTGGGACTCACCCATTGGCTGCAACAGGCCCCTGTTTTCCGTGAAATGCTCAGTCAGGAGGCGGTTTGCCTGGCCAGCTTACAGGGTGACGCCGGTATCGCTGGCGCGGCCGCCCTGGCTATAGCTGAATCAAAAACAAGGAGTCTTCTATCGTGAACAATACAGAACAGTTGGTTCCAGATCACTACGAGACGCACACACTGCGTGAAATTTTGACCCAGTCACTTGCCTGGCAGGCGGCCCTGGATGTGGTCGCAGCGAACCAGGAGGCCATTCAGGTCCTCTGGAAATCGAAGGATTATACTGACATAGTCGTCACAGGATGCGGCTCAACGCACTATCTCTCACAGGCTGTCGCGCCTCTGCTTCAGCGCCAGTTAGGCATACGAGCACGTCCTGTACCTGCTTCAGAGCTATTGCTCTTTCCCGAAACCGTCATCGCACCCGATAGCCGTCCACTTCTATTTACCATCTCACGCTCTGGTCAGACCACAGAGACCATTCGCGCGACCAGGATGTTTAAGCAGCGCTATGGTGGACCAGTCATCACCATTGGCTGTTATCCTGAAGCAGAGCTGGTGGCCCTGAGCGACCTGGCGCTGGTGATTCCAGAAGGGCAAGAGCAAAGTGTTGTACAAACGCGTTCCTTTAGCGCCATGCTGCTAGCCGCCCAGGCCGCGATTGCCCTGGCTCATAACGCTCACTTTCAGGCGATGCGCAGCTTGCCAGAACTGGGGAAACGCTTGATTGATGCTTATCACGATCTGGCCAAACAGCTTGGGAGCGATGCACGCTTTGAGCGTTTTTACTTCCTGGGTTCGGGCCTACAGTATGGCCTGTCCTCTGAGCTCAATCTCAAGATGAAGGAGATGTCGCTCTCTGTCTCTGAGGCATTTCACTTCATGGAGTTCCGTCATGGTCCCATGTCGATGGTCAACGAGCATACACTAGTGGTGGGCCTGCTCTCGGATACAGCCAACGCCCATGAACTAGCAGTCCTACGTGAGATGCGCGCCCTGGGTGGTACAACACTGGTGCTCTCTGAAGACCTCGTTCCTATAGCAGCCGCTGACTTTCAGATCAACTTCCGCTCGGGCTTGGCGGAGAACAACCGCGCGGTCCTGTATCTGCCACTGTTACAGCTTCTCGGCTACTACCGGGCCAGGATCAATGGTCAACATCCTGATCATCCCCATAACCTGACGGCGGTCATTGTGCTTGACGCGGAGAAGTAAGAGATGATTGTGACCGTCGTGCCTAATCCTGCGCTTGATAAGACGGTTGTCTTACCCGATTTCAAGTTGGGTAACATTCACCGTGCCGGAGAAGTCATCATCCAGGCAGGGGGAAAAGGCTTTAATGTTGCCAGGGCACTACGCACCTTAGGAGTTCAGGGGCTGGTCATAGGTCCAGCGGGGGGCTATGCCGGGAAACACTTGTTGGCCCTGGCTCGCCAGGAGGGCTTGAGATTGATATGCAGGAGGTGAACGCCGAGTTGCGTACGTGCCTGACTATTGTTGATCCCGCGGCAGACTACCAACTGACCGAGATCTATGAGCAGGGGGCGTCACTGAGCAGGGCTGAATGGGAGGCCGTGGTACACAGGGTCGCGAGCGCGCTCCCGCGAGCGACCTCCCTGGTAATAAGTGGCAGTTTCCCGCCAGGCGTGCCGGAGGATGCCCTCCTCATGCTTCTCCAACAGGCCAGGACCGCTTCAGTGCCTGTCCTGCTAGATACGCATGGCGCACAGCTTCCCGCTGCCCTGGCATATCGCCCCGCTCTGCTTAAGCTGAACCAGTTCGAAGCCGGGGAACTGCTTGGTTATCCGCTTACTGATCCCTTCCAGGCGATGGTAGGGACCGCCGAACTACAGCGACGAGGCGCGCAGGAGGTCATTATCTCACTCGGGAAAACTGGCGTTGTGGGCTGTACAGCCGAGGGTCAGCGCTTTGGTTGGATAGCTCCTACTGTATCTGCCCTCTCCTCAACAGGAAGCGGCGATTGTCTCCTGGCGGGTATCGCTGCCGGGCTCATCCGTGGCCAGGGATTAATCCAATCAGCCCGCCTGGGGGTCGCAGCAGGAGCCGCAAATACCCTGCAAATAGGGGCTGGTCTCCTGAATCTTGATGATATCGAGACGCTGTTACCAGGTATCCAGGTCCTATCACTGACCAGCTAGCAAACATCTCCGCTCATGTATAGAAAGAAGATATGCAGTGGGAAAGATACAGATGAGTCGCGGAAAATTTGAGCATCTACAAGCCTGTACCAATGCGGATGGCATCATAGCCGCCGTCGCCATGGATCAGCGTAACTCACTCAAGAAGAGTATGGAGAAACTGGTTGAGGGAAGTGGCACACCAGAGGCGATTACGACCTTTAAGCGCAAGGTCTCGCAGATTTTGACGCGCTATGCAAGCGCCATCCTGCTTGACCCTGAATATGGCCTACCTGCCTTGCAAGAGCGTGTCCAGGGCCGGGGAGCGCTCCTCTCCTATGAAGTCACTGGCTATGATCCCCTGGTAGTAGGGCGTTTGCCGCGTCTCCTTCCGAACTGGAGCGCGCGTCGGCTCGTTGAAGTGGGGACCGACGCGGTCAAAATTCTCCTCTACTATAACCCTGCCGACGCGGGATGGATAAACGAGATCAAACAGGCTTTTGTCGAACGCGTAGGCGATGAATGCAGGGCGCTTGATATCCCCTTCTTCCTTGAGCCACTGGCCTATGATAATATGCATCCTGAGCAAAGTTTTGAGTTTGCTTGTTTAAAGCCCGGCTATGTCCGCTCGATCATTGAAGAGTTTTCACAGCCACGTTACGGTGTTGATATGTTGAAGGTCGAGATCCCGATCAACAGCGCCTATTTAGCTGGCACCCACGGCTTCAAAGGCAATCAAGTCGCCTATGATTGGCAGGAGGCCAGAGAGCATTTCCAGGCTCTCGCAGCAATCAGCAGCCTCCCATTTATCTTCTTGAGTGGAGGTGTGGATGATGCCATTTTTCGCGAGCAGCTAGAACTGGCAGCCGAGGCTAGTATTCCTTTCAGCGGTGTCCTTTGCGGTCGTGCAACCTGGAAAGGCGGCATCCCAGTCTTCGTCAACGACGGTGAAGCAGCGCTGGAAGAGTGGTTGCAGGAACAAGGCGTACAGAATGTGCAGACCCTCAACGCAGTGCTGAGCCAGTGTGCCAGGCCCTGGCATACCATTTACGGCGGCCTGGAAGCTATCCAAGTCACCGATTAAGGGTCAGATACCGCCGTCCGAGAAGCATGGGGACTCATCCCAGCTTTTGGTGAAGAGGAGCAAAATCCATACTGATCCCTCGATAGTTCTTGTTCTTATGCAAACACAAAATCTACACCTCTCTTGCGCTTGACATCTTTGGAGTTTAGTACTAAACTATCCATAAGCAAAAGAGAGGAGGTAACGAGATGCCTGGTTCAGCGGTGCTCGCCTGGTTGCGCCTGTTCCGCGTTTTTCAGCGGATAGATCGTGCACAGACGGTGCATCTACGCTCCTGGAATTTGAACGTTGCCCAATTCGATGTTCTGGCACGTGTGGGTGCACGTAAAGGAATAACGCAACAGGAGCTGGCCGATAGCCTGCTCGTAACCAAGGGCAATATCTCCCTCCTGCTCAATCGCATGGAAGAAATGGGCTTGCTTAAGCGTTATCAGGAACGACGCAGCAACACGCTATTCCTCACCAATAAGGGCCAGGAGCTCTATGATCGCGTGGTCCCCGCACACGAGGAGTTGATTGCGCGCTTGATGAGTGGTGTGAGTCCATCTGAACTGAGACAGCTTCAGCACCTCCTGCGTAAACTGGAGTATACGCTCCGTTAAAAATTTTTATGTCGAGGGTTTAGTACTAAACCTTTTAGATAGAGATAGAGAAGTTCACCAAAGCAAGAAGGGAAATACGTTATGCAACTTGGTGGTTTGCATCATATCACGGCCATTACTGGCAATGCCTCGCTCAATGTCGCCTTTTATACGGACATTTTAGGCATGCGTCTCGTCAAAAAGACCGTCAATCAGGATGATGTTAGCGCCTATCACCTTTTCTACGGAGATGAAACTGGCAAACCTGGCTTCGATCTGACATTCTTTGACTGGCCCTCGGCTGGCCCCAATCGTGAGGGTGCGGGCACGGTTGCCACCATCGCACTCGGCGTCAATAGTCGCGAGGCACTTGACTGGTGGGTACAGCGCTTTGACAGCTTTAAGATTTCTCATGAGGGCATCCAGGTTCGCAATGAACGCACGGTATTGCCTTTCCAGGATCCCGAGGGGCAACGTTTAGAGCTGGTGGATGCCCAGGGACAACTCCAGAGCACCTACTGGAAGCAGAGTCCCATCCCTGCTGAGATGGCCATTCAGGGCTTTTACGCTGTGACCCTGATCGAGCGTGACCTGGAGCCAACGGCTTCCTTTCTCACCGAGACGCTGGGCTTCCGCCAGGGCGAGAACTACCAGTCCGAGGAGGGCAACACGGTCTATGTCTTTGAGATGGGACCCGGTGGCGCCGGTGCTGAAGTACACCTTGACGTGCGTCAAGATACTCGTGGCGGACGACCCGGTATCGGCGGTGTGCATCATGTAGCATTCCGCACGCCAGACGACGAGGAACAAGAGCAGTGGTTTCAAACCATTAGCAAGCACACCCGTAACATCTCATCGATTATTGACCGTTTCTACTTCCACTCGATCTACTTCCGCGAGCCAGGCGGCGTGCTCTTTGAGATCGCGACTGATGGCCCAGGCTTTGCGACCGATGAAGACCTGGAGCACTTGGGTGAGCAGCTCGCGCTTCCTCCCTTCCTGGAGCCACACCGTCAGGAGATCGAGGAGAACCTTCGCCCCATCGTCCCCTTTAAGCTCGCCTCCGTTCGCTAAATAGGGTAGTGTTGCAAAAAAATTAAAGCTCTGCAAATTGAAGTACACACAAACATACCTTACTAGTAAAAGATGCAAAACGTGCGCCCTTTCTCTAGAATAATGATTCTTGTGCTGTAATTACTGGCTCCATTTTCTCCGCTCAAAATTTTTTTGCAACACTACCTCTTGCTTGTTTGGGGTTTTAGGAAAATTCCGCCTCATCGCAGAAAGCGCACATCCAACGAAAGATAGTCTGGAGCTAATTTATCTGAGCTGTGCATCTCGTTGCGTATCCCGTGGGACATTGCAAGCCAGGACTGGGTCGGTTGGTTGAGATGACATTGAGAAATCCTCCAATTCTCTTGCAGACATTGTTGTCCTCAGCATACAATTTCAAGTGAACTTGAAGTCAAGAGGGAAAGAAAGGGCAAATACATGGAAGAGCTTTCCATAGGGGAGGTGGCGCGCCGGGCAGGGGTACGAACCTCTGCTCTGCGCTACTACGAAAGTATGGGATTGCTTCCCGCTCCTCGCCGAGTCTCAGGAGGGCATCGCCGGTATGATCTCAGCGTGTTGAACCTGCTCAAGATCTTACAGATGGCACAGCGGGCAGGATGTACCATTGCAGAAATGCGCCTACTGGTGGCAGGCTTCTCTTCAGAAACCCCGGCAAGCGAACGTTGGAAACTGCTAGCTCAAAAGAAGCTTCTGGAAGTCGAGGAAGTAATCGCTCACGCTCAACAGACCAAACGGTTACTGGAGCGGCTGCTGCAATGCGGATGTCTCCGATTAGAAGAGTGTCTGGAGACAGACGAGGGAGAGAGCCATTCCCACAACACACCCATGGATGATGTCATTTGACCGAATTATTAGTTGTTGCCCACTTTTGGGACATTTACTATTAGAGAATTCGAGAAAAATTATATTTATGATCGATAAAGTTTTTTGTTGTCCTTGGAAATTGATAATAAGATGGAAAATGAGCTTTTATGCGCCTTTTACCCTCGCCAAACCGAAAATAAAGGTTGTATTATTTATGCAATGAGCAATGGCAAAACAATGACCCTCTCATGATACATCACATTTGGGTTGTTTCAACGGGAGCTGTGCTCTGAGCTCTACGTCTTTTTGCCTTGCTACTCACCTGACGATGCTTCGTCTTTCAGGGATGGAAATGGAGGCTTGATTCAGGCCTCCATGACGAAAGGATGATATGAAACAGCACTCATTGCGCCTGTATATGTTTTTATCGATTGCCGCCGCACTGGTGACGATGGCCGTCAAATTTGTTGGGTATCAGCTCACTGGCTCGGTGGGATTGTTCTCTGACGCTGCCGAGTCGGTGGTCAACTTGGTCGCAGCCCTGGTTGGACTCTGGGCTGTCACGCTGGCAGCGCGCCCTGCCGATGAAGAGCATGCCTATGGGCATAGTAAGTCGGAATACTTCTCTAGTGGTGTGGAGGGCGCGCTTATTCTGGTGGCGGCTCTGGTGATTGCCTATGAAGCCATTCCGCGTCTGCTGCATCCCGAACCCATTGATCAGGCGTACCTGGGTTTAAGTTTTTCCGTTCTGGGAGCAGCTATCAATGGCATCTTAGGCTGGTTTATGTTGCGAGAAGGCAAAAAGCAACGCTCAGTCACCCTTCAAGCCGACGCGCATCACTTGTTCGCCGATGTCTTTACAACAGTGGGTGTCCTTGTGGGTGTGCTGCTGGTTGCGCTAACACAGTGGTACATTCTCGACCCTATCGTGGCGCTTCTGGTCGCTGCCAACATCATCTGGACAGGTCTCAAGCTCCTCCGACAAACCGGATTAGGGTTACTGGATACCGCACTTCCCCAAGAAGACCAGGAACAGGTCAAAGCGATTTTAGCAGCGTATCAACAACAAGGTCTTGCGTTTCATGCCATACGCAGCCGCATGGCTGGTAGGCGTCGTTTTGTCTCCTTCCATGTGATCGTACCAGGACAATGGACGGTGCTTAAAGGGCATACGATGTGTGAAGAGATTGAACTGGCCATACGCGAAGCCTTACCCGAGAGTACAGTGTTTACTCATTTAGAACCCAAAGAAGACCCCGTGTCGTTTGAAGATATCGAACTCGATCGAACATTGGTCTAAACGACGCCCTTTGTAGCGGGAAGGGTGAGTGTGAGCCTACCTGAAGGGCTATACAGCGGAAGCCTTTTTGACCAGAAAGAGGCTTCCACTGTGGTATGCTACATTAGAGGTGTGATAAACGTTTCCACGGAATCATGCCAGATATTGACAATTGGAGACATCTCTGGTAGAGTTTCGTTAGAAAGAATGTTCTTATGTGAAACGCCAAGAGAGAGATTCACTGACACGAAGGATGTGTTGTTGGAAAGGAAGAAGGCGCAAGGTGCAGTTAGTCGAACGACATCTCATTCGTCATCAGGATGCACGCTTTGCGGTCATTGATCGAGCAGCTTTTGCCTCCAAAAACCTCTATAATCAGGCCAATTACCACGTTCGGCAAGCCTTCATTCACGAGGGAACCTATCTGCCCTACGCAGCCATCTTTCATCGCTTGAAACAGCATGAGGCCTATTGTGCCCTGCCTCGCAAAGTCAGTAATGCCATCCTGATCCAACTCCACCACAACTGGGTCAGCTTTTTTGAAGGCATGGAGGCCTATCGCGAAGACCCCTCTCCCTTTACAGGACGCCCCAAGATCCCTGGCTATCAAGACAAGACCAAGGGCCGCTTCCTGCTCATCTACGAGAAAAAAGCCCTGGGCAAGAGGGCATTCAAGCGTACAGGCAAGCTGGTCCCATCAGGATTGCCCATCGAGATCGCGACCCAGATCACCTGGGAAGCTATCAGGCAGGTACGCATCGTTCCACGCGCCGATGGCTACATGCTGGAGGTCGTCTATAAGCAGGAGATCCAACCGGCTGCGGTCAACCCGCAGCTTCGAGCAGCCGTGGATGTGGGTGTCAATGTGCTCGCAGCCATCACCAGCGATAAGCCCGGCTTTGTGCCTCGCCTGGTGAGTGGCAAACCCCTCAAAAGCCTCAATCAGTACTACAACAAAGAGCGCGCCAAGCAGCAGCAACGCCTCGCCCATGAGAACCGATATACCTCACGTCATCTCGATCGTGTAACGACGAAGCGCAATCGCCGTGTGGATGCCTATGTGCACACGGCCAGCCGTCGGATCATTGATCTGTTGGTGAGCGAAGGCATCGGAATGCTGGTGATTGGCAAGAATCCCTTGTGGAAACAAGAGGTGAGCATGGGGTGCAGGAACAACCAGCAATTTGTGCAGCTTCCCCATGCCCGTTTCATTGAGCAGTTGACCTACAAAGCGCACCTGGTGGGGATCAGAGTCATCCTTCAGGAAGAAAGTTATACCAGCAAGGCCAGTTTTCTAGACAACGATCTCATTCCAACCTATGAGGCCAATGCTGCGGAGAAGCCGGTGTTTTCAGGCAAGCGTGTGGCTCGCAGTTGGTATCGTGCCAGGGATGGACGCCTCATTCATGCCGATATCAACGGATCGTACAACATCTTACGCAAAAGTAGCTCCGACCCTTTGCAAGTGGGGCGAGGAGTAGCGGGAGTGGCAGTTCTCCCGAGACGGCTGGCCGTCTAAACGGATGACTTATAGGCATATGTGTCATCATTTTAAGATACTGTATATTGCTCGTAGAATAAAATTTCGTTTTTTCGTTATTTGACAATCAATATGACCCTTACAGCTTTCTGGTAAAACAGGAGTTTCGATGAGAAGCAAGAAACAGAAACGCATCCTTTTTCTCTGTGCCCATCGTTCCGTTCGTGAACTCATGGCTGCCAGTCTGCTGGCCGCTCAGAAACAGAATGAATGGGATATTTGGATCGCTCCTGCCTTTGTTCCTTCTAACGAGGTCGCTTTCGTCCGCCAGGTGCTCGACGAAGTTCATGTTCCATTGCTGGCCTCTCCTCAAACAGCAGAGCCATCCTTGGATCACTCTTGGGATGAGGGAATTGTGCTCTGTAGTGGTGCAACGAATCAATGACCCTTCATCCCGAACGCCGGTCGGCGTCAATTGTGGTCTGTTGAAGACGTTCCAGGACAAGATCTCTCACAAGATGAGCAGCTTCTCATGTATCGTCGCATTCGTATGACCCTTCTCCAATTGATCAGGCTCAACTTGCTCCTTCCGAAACATTTAGCACTGCTTCCACAACGCAAGTAGTTTCTGCTGCATATCCCACGGGATGCGCAACGAGCTTGTAGCAAGCTCACAATGAAATAATGGAAGAGGTTGTTAGAAGCAGACAGGGACTCTTGCCCCTCATGATCAGCTCAGAGGGGAAATGACACCTCGCTCAAATTCCCTGTTTGGAAGTCAATTCCTCATGTATTACTTGATGGTGAGAGAGGCAGGGACGCCTGCGACGGTCACACGCAGTTGCGGTGGTCCCCACCAGGCATTACATGCGAGCCGATCAGGCCAACTCCAGCGATAATGCGAACGCACCGCGCGAGGGGGATGTGGTGGAGGGGAAACCCTCTTCGGGTTCGACGAGGTATCCATCTATGGGCAGGATCGTGATGAAAACTTCATACACCCACTCACCGATGCACTTGCCCACTGAAACCCTCTTGCCCGGTTCGGGGCACGGTGTCGAGTCACAATGACGCGAGTTTGAGGCACTTCTCCATCCAATTGCAGCCAGCCTCCGTCAAATAACTCAACCTCCTCGTCACTGTTCACTCTGCTCACCCTCGCGGTTGGTGGGTGAGCCAGCACATGTCGGAACGGATCGGTGCTCCAGGACGCGATACCCTCTCGCTCGTGTCACCATCGGCTGGATGTCCAAACAGAGTAACAGACGACGCAGGGCGGAAGGAAAATCGCGACCACTGGAACTGCCAACCTACCTGGGATCGCGGTCAAAGGTTATCGTTGGCGGTCGGCCATGCTGGCGCAAGAAGTCGATGACGGTCTGCATCGCCGTTTGCGCATGGAAATCTTCCCGCACCTGAGCCGAAAGCAGCACCGAGGTGCCAGCATCCACAAAGTTGCACACCTCGACCACATGTTGCTGCTTGCCTCCCTGGCTTTCACTCCTCGCCACGGTACTCACATCTTTAAAGTCTATCTGGATCTCTTCGAGAGGTGCTCTCGGCTCCAGGGGCTGTTTCTTGGGCCTGGGATGCTCCAGGATACAGCCATGTTTGTGCAAAATCTTCCACACCGTGCGGGTCGAGCGTGGCAACAGCAATTGCAAGGCTTGCAGTTCGGTATCACGCGCTAAGTAGTACAGCAAGGCGCGAGGTCCCGGAACCCGCTTGAGGTTCTCGGGTGGCGAGAGGCGCATCTCTACGATGCGCTCCTCCACGCGTGGGTCCCATGAGGGGTACGAGGCATGATGAGCGCGTGAGCGAGACATGAGCACCTGCACATCATCCGCCTCGGCCTCTCGCAAGCGTCTGCGCCATTTCTTCACCCAACTGCGAGACCGCCCAACAGCCTGGGCGTAGTCCTGCACCCTCCAATGGGGATAGCGCATCAGCAAATCGCGCAGGCGAGCGCGATCGCGCATCCATTCTTCTTCCATCCTTCTCCTCCAACATGAAGCGTGTCGAAACCACTTTCAGCCCCGATTCTATCCCATGTTTCCCCCTTCCGGGAGTCTCTTACTGCTGAGATGGACCCGAAGTAGCTACTTGGTTGGGGAGACGATGACGCAAAGTCATACACTTGAGAATGAACGGACCAGATGACAATGCGAAACGCTTCGTGTTGCAGCCCGGTTCGTTCATTCTCAAGGGCCAACTACCATTCGATTTATCGATCCGCATCGATGCTGTTGAAGAATTCGAGAAGAGCATCTGCCACCTTCTCGGGTGCCTCCAGAGCTGCATAGTGGCCAACGCCATCGAGGGAGACCGACCGGACTTGGCCCGATGCTACCTGGCTCATCGTTGCGAAGGTGAACTCACCGCCTCTGGCTCCAATTGCCAGCACAGGCATGCTCAGTTTGTGAGTGGCGACGAGAGCTGCAATGTCTGCGCCCTCCTGGAGCATCGACTGGTAGAGGCCAATCGCTCCGCGCCAGCCTGCGGGGCGGGAGTAGGTGCGTACGAACTCGTCGATGTCAGCTTCGGTGATCGCTCCTGGTGTCACGCTCATGGCTGGGAATACGAATTGTCCAAAGAACTCGCGCTCGCGGCCAGTGAGCAGCATCTCGGGAATATGCGGAGCGACAAGAACGCCGATGTACCAGGTGCCCCCATGTGTGACGTCGGCCAGCCTCTCCACGCCGAACCCGGGCAGGCCCGTCTCGATCGCGGTAAAGCTGAGCACATCTTCCGGGTGGGTGGCCGCGAGGCGGAAGACGGTCGTCCCACTGATGTCCTGGCCTGTGAGATGTACTGGACCAACGCTGAGCTCTTCGATGAGAAGGTGCAGGTCTTCGGCAGAGGTCTTGCTGTCGTACGTACCAGGCCCGTTATCAGAGTCACCGAAACCACGCAGGTCGACAGCGAAGACACGGTGATTGTCGGCTAGCAGTGGAAGAAGTTTGCGAAAAGTCCACCACGTTTCAGGAAAGCCATGCACGAGTAAGACTGGAGAGCCAGTAGTCCCTGCTGATACGTAGTGAAGCTGTGTTCCGTTCACTTTTGCGTGATGATGCGAGATACCAGTCAGCGCAGCACCTATTTTATTGTCACTCATAAATCTCCCCTATAGGTTAATTCGACAACCTGGTTGTCTATTGTCTATAATAGACAACCAGGTTGTCTTTGTCAAGCAGCATTGCCACGAGATACTGAACACTCAGCTTCAAAACTTCTGGTGAAGGAATAGAGCTTCAACGATACATGCTCACGTGATGAGAGATCTGATAGACGACACTATGCTGAAACGATATGGAAGGCGAGTCCATGAAGCAACAAGCCTCGTTGCAACAAATAGCGAAAGGATTTGAGAGGGGCGATTTGGAATATGGTAGCCTTGACGATCTCCGTTAGCTATGTTACTATCGGTAGACTATGTCTCGTTCAGGTGCTACTCTCACTATGCTTTTAATTGGCGGTTATCGTTCACTGGTGGACGCCGCGCACGTTGAGCTTGCCGCCCGCGGCTACGAGGATGTTCGTCCCGTTCACGACTTCGCAATTCGGGCCATTGCCTCGGGTGCTGACAACGCTTCAGAGCTAAGTCGGCGTCTAGCGGTCTCAAAACAAGCGGCGGCGAAAACTATTGGGGTACTTGAAAAGCGCGGATACGTTGTGCGTGAAGTAGATCCAGTAGACGCTCGCCGCAAACGCCTTTGTGTCACCGCACGCGGATTCGACATGCTGCGAGAAGCTGAAGAGATCTTTGATGAGTTACGCAATACATGGGCTCGGCAGATCGGTACCATCCAGATCGAGGAAATAGAGAAACATCTGGCAGAGCTGGTTGGCACTGATCCCCTTCGCCTCGATACCTCAGGGTGGCTTGCACAAGACCTCAGCGAGTAGATCTAGCATGTAAAACTTTCTGAATATCACGCACTTCCTGTACCTCGCTCGCCTCGATAGCTTTGGCCAGATAGACGGTGTTCCATGCGGCGATAGCAGCCATGAGCAGATGCAGACAACTCGCCCGACGCATCTAACCCTCAAAAGCCCGATCTCGCAATTCGCCAGGCCTGCCGACGATTCTGGTGTAACGCCTTATTCTTAGCGGGAAAACGGGGCTCTCCCTCACTTTGCGTGAAAGCCCTGGCTTCTACACCTTCCCCATTCGTTTCAACAGGCTTGAGGAGGGAGCCATTTTCAGGACTCTCTTTTGGGACCTTTTCGATTCACGCAAAGTGAGGGAGAGCCGAAAACGGAGGGTAAAAATGTTGGGAGCCCAATATACCCCTATTATTAATCTTTCGTCCTTAAAAAATATGAGCCGATGTTCTAGCTTTGTTCGTCCTGTAGTGATTCTTCAAAAGAGGTGGAAGAGTCCAGAAAACGATGGCGCTCACCGGCTTCAAGAGCTGGGCCACCTTCTACAAGTATGTGGTCAATACAAAGATGCCAGCAGAAGGCAAGCCATCTAGCCTCTGAGCAGGTGCAACTTCTCCTTCACCTGTGACCATGCCGTTTGCGTATAGCGCAGCGTCGTCTGGAGCTCAGAGGCCCCCTTCAGCGTCAGATGTCCCAAGTAGTAAGCGATCTCTTCCAGCGTCCATCCAGCCGAGAGTGCGCGATGAGCAAAGTCATCGCGCAAGTCATGAAAGCTGATCGTTGCAATTACTGCTTGCTCGTCTGGAGGTGCTTGCTGTTTGAGCGAACGAAACCAGTGATGTAGGCCAGCTTCGGAGAGTCGTGAACCTCGTTGTGAAGTGAAGACATATGGGCTGGACTCATCACGTCCTCGTTTCTGGAGGTAAGCATGCAGTGGACCTCGTGCTTCATTCACCAGATCAATATCTCGAACCTTCTCGGCAGGTTCTCCCAAATGGAGCCATCCAGTCCTTCCCCCAACATGGATATGCTCCATGAGAAGGTGGGTAAGGTCAACAACACGGGGTCATAACATTTTTACCCAGCAAAATTCCCGCTAAGCATAGAGAGAAATAGCAGACAATAGCACTATTTTTATGGAGAAGCTGCATTCGATCGGGGCCCGTGAGCAGCCAGCGAAGCAGAAAGACGACTCTTCATCCTACCATCTGAGATGAGAGCCAACCTTCACGGCTGATCGAGAGGTCATGATGCGTATTTTACCCCTACTGTACCAAATGTCATCTGCTTAGCGGGAATTTTGCTGGGTAAAAATGTTATGACCCCCATTAGGGCGTAAACCGTTTCCAATGGCCTTCGGAGACCACTTCGACAACGCCATCAATCACTTTGATGGCGGTCTGATCGTCCATCAAGTACGACGGAACCGGCATGCCGGCGGCCCATTTTTCAGCGTTGGCCAGGGAATTGCCCGGCAGAGAGGGGTTATCCAGGTGCGGAAACATCGCAAAATCAACCAGTCTCAGCGTTCTATCGCCGCCGGTGGGCGGCTTCCAGCCGACGAAGTACTCCCCGATGCAGGGGGCCATCACCATGCTCCCGGCGCTCACCCCCACGTAGACCGCCTCGGGAAGCTTCGGCAAGAGATTGGCCAGTCCGGATTGCCGCATCCAGTAGCACAGATACAGAGGATCGCCGCCTTCCACCAGCAGGGTGTCCGTTTCCTGGACGAGCGGGAGCCAACGCTCTTCATCGATACTGGATAGCGCGGTGAGCTCCAGCACGCCTAACGACTTCCACCCCATCTCGCACAGGGAGGTGAATCCATCAGGGAATGGAGCAGTGTTGGTCTCTCCGCGGATCAGCCGGGCGGCCATGGACGGACCATTGGGGTTGGCGTACAACGCGGTGGGAATGTAGAGGGCGCTGGACTCGGCGATCGGTTTGCCCAGCAGATCAACCAGGGCGTGACGAATGCTGTCGTTGCTGATGCCACCAGAGGTGAGCAGAAATTTCATGATGCCTCTCCTTGACGATTTCATGGGAGCAGAAAGGCTCCTCCAGTCCCACTCGTTGAGACTGAGGCCGACCTCTCCTAGAACGCAACGACTGCGTTTCTCATAGCGCTGAGTCGTCTGCTCTCGCTGTCAGTCTTGCGCACAAAGGTCTTCCGCTCCCTCATTGCATGCAAGACATTCTACCGTCAAACATGCGCAAAAACTTCTCCTATCTTGCTCTGCTTGCCATGCAGGGCTGTCGCCGCGCATTCCAAAACACGGTCTCAGAGGCAGCGTATTTCCAGTATTCCATATCGTTTCTCTCGATGGAGAGCGGTTTCTCCAGGGCGAGAGCCGATCCATTCCTGGGTTTCACGCTGATTTCCTGCGTTTCACCCAAATTTTCGCAGCAGTTCCTCCGAAAATTCTCCCCCTTGGAGGTCCAGAAACGCACAAGGATTCAGAAGGAGCAGAGGCGAAGTGCCAATGCCCCTTGTGAAGGAACCATTTGATTGTGGAAGAGCCCACGCGATGCGCAACGAGCTTGTTGAAGAGCTAATCATTGATCCGTAAGCGAAAGGCATGCAGAACCGGACAGGGAATCCATTAGAGCCAGCCAAACCGGTGGGATGGAGGGCAAAAAAAGGCAGAAGAGAGGAAGAAGTGAGACCCAGCCAGGAAAAGAGGCCGAGATGCCTTCACTCGGAGAAGCCAGCTTGTCCGAGAAGAGGGAGCCTATCGGCGGAGAAGCGCGAAGTTAAGCTATCGCGAAACCAAGTGAGGTGGCAAAGTCTGCTGGAATGCCGAACAACTTGATCGCGACTTGTCCAGAAGTTTCCGGGCGCGCATTGCGAGCGAGCCGCTCGGCCCACGAGAGGCGCGAGCGCGCACGCTACGCCCGGGAGAGGATCGCGTTCGCGGTGGGTGGCAAAGCGGCGGGAGACGACAGGCTCACTTCGAGGCGTTGGTGCCGCACGAGCCGAATACAGGCACGTCGATGTGCTCTGCGACTCTAATCTCGCCAGAGCAGTGGGGCGGGACCAATGGAGAGCGGATGCAGCAGCACGCTGACCTGGCGCGGCTTCGAGGTTTTGCTGCCCTGCCATTGACATTGCTCGCGCAGCGGACAAGGACGACAACTGCGGATGCTTGCTCCATACACGATGCGCAGGCTCCCGTCAGCTTCTCTGCGTTGCTCATGTGGGGTCAGCTTCTGGCCAGCAGGGCACTGAAGCATTCCATCGGGCTGGAGAGAAAAGTCATGGCCTGCGAAGCGACCGGCCTTCCATGCTGAACCAACTTCTGGAGGGGCATAGCCAGAGGCAGGAGCGGTATGTGGTGGAGAGGGTGGGAGAGCAGGTGCAAACTCGGTCGTGCGGACTGAGTCAGGATGGAGGTGATGCCCCAATTCGAGTCTCAGGTTCCAGACCCATTGGGTGATCAGTTGCCAGCACTCCTGTCCCCAGGCCGAGTGGCTGCACCAGCGGTCCGGATCCTGCTCTTGGTCTTCATCTGAGATGACCGGCTCAAAGGCACCGCGATGCAGGTACAACTCAACAACATCGCAAGCGGTAAATGCCTGTTGGGGCAGGTTCGTGAAGAAGAGTTTGTAGACCACTCCTGCGCGTGTGACCCCAATGGGACTCTTCTTCTTCGTGGCGGGATGCGTCGCCACGACCACGCGGCAGGGCGCCCCCTCGGGTCCCACCGGGATCTGGTGGGGGCAATCGTACAAACTGCGCATCAGGTGGCTTTCGGGGCGCTGTTGCACCTGATCAGGTGGCAGGTGCAGCCGTGCCGCAATCTGCGGATGATCAAGTAGGTGGTAGTCTTTGCCACGGGTGACAAACGCGAAGCCAGCCAGGTCAGTCAGTACGGCTCCGTTCCCATATTGGCCGTCGAGGCGGAGCAGCGTTTGTTCTTGCGGGAGCTGATACGTCGTGAGATACCGGCGGATGGCGGCGAGGCTCTGGCACAGTTCCGTTCGATACAGCCCACTGCCTCGGTTCCCGAAACTGCCGAGCCACTGATATCAAAACCGTTTAAAGAGTGTAGAATGTGAGCATGGCAAAAAGAGTCACCGTGACCACCGAATTGACAACCGAAGAGCTTCATGAGCGATACCGAAGCGCAACCAACCCAACTGAGCGAACGCATTGGCACATCCTGTGGCTGATGAAGGAGGGCCACACGCCAGATCAGGTGGCGCTCATGCTTGGCTATACCGCCAGATGGATTCGGACCATTGTCCACCGTTGGAATCAAGCTGGCGAGCAAGCGATCCGTGACCAGCGTCAAAGCTTGAAAGGAGCGCCCACGCTGCTCAGCCTGGAGCAGCAGAAGGAACTCGACCAGGCTCTCGATCAGCCTCCTGCTGACGGAGGGCTGTGGAACGGTCCCAAAGTCGCGGCCTGGATGGCGCAATGCCTGGGGCGCGATGTGGATCCGCGTCGTGGCTGGGATTACTTGCGGCGGCTTGGCAGGAGCACGCGCGTGCCTCGCCCGCAGCATGAGCAGAGCGACGAAGCCACGCAACAGGCTTTTAAAAAAACTCCCGGAGGAGGTTGAAAAGCTGCAACAGGCGTATCCCGAAGCCAAAGTGGAACTCTGGAGCCAGGACGAGCATCGCATCGGTCTCAAACCCGTTCTGCGTCGGGTTTGGGCGCGCAAAGGGAGTCGTGTTCGGGCGGTGGTCCGCCATCGCTATCAATGGATGCACCTGTACGGCTTTGTTGAGCCACAGAGCGGCAAGACGAGCTGGTTACTCATGCCGACGGTTAATACGGCGGCCTTTTCTCTCGCTCTGGCAGCCTTCGCTCAGGAACAAGGTGCCGGGCCAGACAAGCGGATTCTCCTGGTTCTCGATCAAGCGGGCTGGCACAAGAGTGGCGATCTCGTGATCCCCGAGGGGCTTCATCTGCTCTTTTTGCCCTCCCATTCGCCCGAGTTGCAGCCCGCTGAACGCTTGTGGCCTCTCTCCAATGAGCCGCTGGCCAACCGGGTCTTCAGCTCGCTTGACGAACTGGAAGACGTTCAAGTTGCCCGTTGCCGCTGGCTCCAAGCTCATCCTGAAATGATCCGTGGGCGTACCTCCTTTCACTGGTGGCCTTCTTTATGCACTACTTAAACGGATTTGATATGATAACTGTGCGCCTGCGACACGGTTGTCCGCGTCCTGACCACTTCCCCGCGCTTGCGGCCTCGGTAGCCAGGAGCACACACGTCATCCAACCAGCGACAGGGTGTGGGAAGGTCATCAGTCAGAGGAAGCGCACGTTGCCGGGCCGCTTCCCGCGTGCCGTCGATGTCAAACACCATCCAGCCACGACCTGTTCGATCCATCAGATCCCCAGTTTGCTTGTCAGGGGTGAGTGGGCGACTCAACAGATCATCGAGAAAGAGCGTGCGTAGCGCTTCGATAGGAGCCTCTGTCACTGCCGCTAAAAAACGGGACAGCGCCGAACGAGAGGGCAACTGATCCCGCTCAAACAGAGCCATGAACGGAATAGCAAAGGGCTGGAGGCTCTCGTAGAATTCCTCCAAGGTGCGTTCTCCGCTGATAGGATAGCCGAAGAGGATGGCCAGAAAGTCGACCACGTCATAGCGTCCAAAGCGCCGTCGGGCAAAGCGCATGTGCTCTGTGATCTTGCTCAGGACCTCATGCTTGCGAAGATAACTACTGATCAACACGACTTCTCCGAGCCAGGAAGGTGTTGAGGGAACGGGCTCGGAAGAGGTCTGGATACGCACTGATCTATCGGCGATACTGGTTATAGGTGCCTCCTTGAGAGAATGAGGGTCTTTTTCCTCTCAAAGAAGCACATCGCTCCCTGGCTCGCTACAGGTGAGCTGGCTCTCTGCACGTCGCGTGGGATTTATGACTTCATCCGACCCACTTGATAACAAGCGAGGATGTTGCCAGAGCCTTGCCAGGTGCGTGTGGCAAGGAGTTTGAGCGACACTGGCGGGCGGCCCGTGAACAGCGGGGTCCCCTCACCTACGATCACCGGAAAAATCGTGAGGTGCAGTTCATCAACCAGATCATGCAGGAGCAGGTCGTTCCAGAGCATACGGCTCACAAACGTGAAGATGTCTCTGCCTGGTTGCTGCTTGAGCGCGGCAACCTCCTGGTACACATCCGCCCCTCTGACGATGCGCGTCGTATCCTCCCAGGGCGCTAAATCCTCGCGGGTAATGGTATCCGAAACCACGATTTTCTCGACAGACTGCATCAGCCCTGCAAACTCACGTCTGATTGCGGTGGCATTCGGGTCGTGTGGTACCCCCGTCCAATACGCCTTGTTGCCTAAAAAGGACGTGCGGCCACTCAGGAGCAGGGTATCGGCGGCACGCAGCCGTTCAGTATTATAGTAATCGAAGTGCTCATCCCCTGAGTAGTCTTCGTGGAAATAGTCGAAGAGCGCATCGAGATTTCGATCTTTCCCTTCGTAATAGCCATCCAATGACACCAAGTTGCTGACAATGAGTTTCCGCATGATATCCTTCTTTCACTGTTCCTGGGGTTCCAAGCCCTCTCAATCAGGGGGCTAGATATTCATTCTTCTTCATCTCTTTCGATGCGGTCGCCCCCACAGGTTTTCCATAAGAGAGTGACATCTCGTTGCGCAATCCGTGGGAAGGACGATCAAACAGTTTTGGAGCCAGGATCCATGATTGCCGGTTCATATGCGGAAACGTTGCGAACAGGGACACGTTCTGATGAGGCAGTGAATTGGCTCAAAACCAACTCATCAAATCGGAGCGAGAACTGGAGCGTTATCTGCGCCTGCCACAAGAGGGACCTTGCGAGTGTAACTTGTATGTCACCTGTGCCAGGTTCGTGACTACTCCTAAATATGCTCCACGACTTCGTCGCCGGAGAATTGAGCAAGAACGTGTTGAGGATGCCCTTGCTCGTGCATGGCAACATGAGGTGGGGCGACATCACTGTCCCATCAGAAGAGTTGAACAACTGCTGGTAGATCTTGGAGAGTGCGATTCAAAATTTTGCAATGGTCCCCCAGACATAGGCGCCCGATTTATCGCGCGCAAGGCGATTTATCGTAGTGATACGACATATCAGGCGATTTGTCAGAATGCGGTATTGCTCCAGAGCAAATAACACGATAGCAAATGGCTGATTGCTTCCCTGTGCTCAGGCGATAAATCGCCTTGCGCGCGATAAATCGGGCGCCTATAGGGTTAAAGGTCTCTTTGCAAAAAAATGAATTCCACCCCCTAAATGCATAAAGTGTGAAGCCTCTACCTTGCCCCGCGACCTCTTACGGAGAGGTCGCGGGGCAAGGTAGAGGCTTCACACTTTATGCATCAGGACGATCCGAAGAGGGGAGGCCAAGACGCCCAGCCTGTGCATACCAGTACTGAACCTCTTCTCTGGTCCCAGAGCTTGCAGAGCCTGCACCCTTCTCGACCTCTTTCACCTGTATAAGCGTCTGCGGTGGCTGTGTTGCCATCCCTTGTTCCTCGTTATATTATGCGTAATATACGCATGGTATGGATGAGATGAATAGCGCGCAGCGCGGGAATAATACCAGCGATGGTGACCGAGTAAAGGTACTGCCTTTGGGCGAGTGGGCCTCCACAGACGATGCCAGGTAGAATATCGATGAATATTAGCTAAAACGGCATTGGTCAGATCAATACTCAACAGATTCTGGCGTTCCAGATCGAGGAGATGTGCCCCTCCTACCTCACGGCACAAACGCTCAATATCTTCTCGCAGCAAAGGATTACTCTTTTTTCTGTCATGCATAGATAATTCCCTTCCTCCTGTAACAGATATTCTAGTCACTCCCCATCGTGCCTATCTTGTTCATCGTGCCAGAGGGCGCGCATCTCGTCGGAGTGCTCTAGCAGGTGGGCCAGAGTTCCCTGGGCTTCAAGCTGGCCGTCTTTGAGCACGAGAATGTGGTCAGCGCGACGCAGGACCGCCCGGCGATGGGTGACGACGAGGTAAGTCTGCTCGCGCCGGGCGAAGAGCCTCTGCCAGAGCAGGCTCTCGGTCTCCACGTCCAGGGCGCTGGAGAGATCATCCAGGACGAGCAGTTCCGCTGGGCCTGCCAGCATGCGCGCGGCAGCGGTGCGCTGGGCCTGCCCCCCTGAGAGCTTCATACCACGCGTGCCGATCTCCGTCTGCACGCCCTGGGGAAAGTCCGCGACATCGCTGTCCAGCACGGCTTGATAGAGTGCCCCCTGGATGTCCGCCTGCCCCTCGGCCTGTCCAAGCAGGATATTGGCCTGCAAGCTGTCACTAAAGAGGTGAGGGATCTGCGGCGTATAGGCTGAGTGTGGCGGAACAAAGAAGGTTGCCGCGTCCGTTACCGGCTTCCCATTCCACTGGATCTCGCCCCGCTCTCTGGGCAACTGGCCCAACAGCGTGCGCACCAGGGTCGTCTTGCCCGAGCCAACACGACCAACAATCGCGGTGAGCGCCCCACGCTGGAGGCTCAGATTGATACCCTCGATTCCCACACCTCCAGGATAGTGATAGGCCAGATCGGTGGTTGTGATATACTCCAACCGCTCCCAAAGAGGGCTAACAGCCGTTTCAGTTATCGTCAGCGGCCCTTTCTTTAGTGAAACGGGATGCGGCTCGACCAGCTTGCGCTCCTGCCCCTGGCCCTGCATCAAAGACAGCAGGCGTCCCAGGGAGACCCTGACCTGCGCGTAGTTACCCAGGTCCGCCCCAATGCCGGAGATGGCGCCCGCGATATAGTCGATATAGAAGATGAAGAGGGCGATATCGCCGATGGTCAGGTGGGCGGCATGGGCGTTGAGAGCGAAGAGAAAGAGAATCAGGCCCGTTCTCAGGCCGACCGCGTTGCCAAGCATGGCATTAATACTGTCGTTTTGCAGGCGCTCACGCAACATCTTCACTAGGCGTTGATCACTCAGTTGGCGAAAGTGCGCAATGATGGGCTCCTCGGCGCCCGCGATCTGGATAGCCTGCGTCGCCCCCAGAATCTCGCCAATCAGGCCCGTAACCTTGCCGGTGGCGCTACGGCTGGCCTCGCGATACTTCTCCACGCTCTTCATCAAAGCCTGGGCGATAACGATGACGAGCGTGAGCGGTATAAGGACCAGCAGAGTGATCAGCGCGTCGATACGCAGGAGAATAATGATAGCCACGATGGCGAAGAGCCAGGCCCCAAGCAAGCCCACACCAGGAGCATAGGCGACGGTCTCCGTGTCGTCACGCAGGATATTGAGCGTCTCCCCCAGTGAAGCATTGACGGCTCGCGCTCCCGGTAACTGAAAAATCTGCGCGAGGACATTGCGGCATAGCAGGCCACGCACGGGGTAATGTACCTTCAGGGTGTTATCGAAACCAATGAATTGAATCCCCATCTGTGCCAGGATAAGCCCAAAGAGAGTCACCAGGAGCAGCCCCAGGACCTCGTCAAAGTGTGGCCTCTGATAAAGCGTGTCAAAGAGCCGCTGGAGTAGCAGGCCAAAGACCACCGTTGCGCCATTGCTGATAAAAGAGCCGATCACCGCCCTGACCTGATAAAAGATACGATAATGATTCAAAGCCCCAAGCAGTTGATATGTCTTCATGCGTATATCGCTCCATCAACATGTTGTAGCAAGCGTGCAAAGTGTGAAGTGGGATCATTCGCCAGATCCATTCGTGGACCTATTTCCAGAATCTCACCATTCTCGATCACAAGGATATCGTCAACGCGCTGAAGCGTCTCCAGGCGGTGCGCGATCACGATACCCGTGCGGTTGGCAAAGAGCTTCGCCATTCCCTGCTCCATTAGCCTCTGTGTCAGGGGGTCCAGGCGCGAAGAAGCCTCGTCGAGCACCACAAGGTCCGGGTTGGTCAGGAAGACCCGCGCGCAGGCCAGCAATTGCGCCTCACCAGCCGAGAGGCCTGCGCCGCCTGCGCCCAGCATAGTTTCCAGGCCCTGGGAGAGCGAGGTATACCAGGGCAGGAGACCAATCTCCTCCAGGACCGAGAGAATCTGCTCATCCGTGATATCACGCCTGAAGAAGGCCAGGTTATCGCGAACTGTGGCATCGAAGAGCTGTACATCCTGCGTGATCAGACTGATCCGCTGGCGCAGTTCGCCCAGGCGCATCTCCGTGAGCGGAACCTCGTTCAGGAGAATTGTGCCGGATTGTGGATCGTACATACGAAAGAGCAGGCGCGTAACCGTCGTCTTGCCACCACCAGTACGCCCCACGATGCCCATGACACGCCCGGCTGGCAGGTGGAAGGTCATGTCCTTGAGCACAGACTCATCCGCGCTATAGCCAAAGGCGACATGCTCGAACGTTACCGAGAGTGCCCCGGCGGCGGGCTTTGCGCCAGACCCATCCTGAATAGCCGGGCGCGTCGCGAAGAGCTCTCCAATGCGCCGAATGCAAGATTCGGATTTATTGAGATCCTGAAGCTGCCATTGCACCTGGTCCAGGGGCTGCATCAGCAGAGAGCTATAGACAAAAATCAGGTAGACCGTGCCAGCCGAGGCCAGCCCAATACTCCAGAGATAGGCGCCCAGAACCAGTCCTAGAACTCGCCCCAGGGCGAAGAGTGCCTGCGAGATGATCCAGGGGGAGGCCCCTGACCAGCCAGCATGGCAGGTGGTGGCATACCAGCGGTAGAAGCGATCATAAAAGTGCCGCCAGACATAGTTCATGCCGCCATTGGCGCGAATATCCTCCGTCGCCGCCAGGGACTCGCCCAGGAAGCCAAAGAAGTCCGCGCTGGCCTGCCGGGCAACCACCCAGCGCGCAACCGAGGGGCGGCGCATCCAGGTCAGCGCCACAATCACCAGCAGACAGTATCCGCCCATGCTAAGACCCAGCCGCCAATCAATCGAGGTCAGCACAACCAGCAGCCCCAACATAAGCAGCAGGTGAAAAAGCATATGCACTATAAACTTCGAGAAGAAGTTCGAGAGATCGTTGACATCTCCATCTATACGCTCAAGCAGTTCCCCCTGGGTATGCTGTTTATGAAAAGCCTGGTCCAGGGTTAAGACATGAGCCAGCAGATCGGCACGCAACTCATTGATCGCCGTCCAGGCTACCTTCTCGCACAGATACTCCGAGACAACTGTGGCCCCCTGATTGAGGAACGAGACCAGCAGATACAGCAACGCCAGCCAGGCAAGCGACTGCGCAAATCCCTGCTGTAACGTCGCATTGATAAAGTCGCCCAGCACCTTTGGATTATAAAGCTGTAAACCAATGCTGATGAGCAGTAGTACTGACATGAGCAAAACTTTCCCCCACTGGGGCTTAAGATAGCGTGCGAGCAGGCCAAAGTAACGTTTAAACGGTCGTAAGCTCACCCCTGCGTCCTTTCCAGTTCAAAGTTAAACAGAGAATAATCAATTGCATACTGGTGGGCAAGCGCAGGCGCGAAAAAAGCGCGCAGAGAAGCCTCTTTATGGTGTTGGTAGGAAGCATGGAGAGCAAAGGGTTGGAAGGAGGATGAGCCTCGCACCGTTGTCTCACCAGAACTACACATGCACACAGACAAGTAACTAAAACAGCCTGCCAAACGATACCCGCCAATCCTTCTTTCATTACATGGAAAGATAGCGTTATTTGACGAAGAGAGATGTTACCTGTTTTTTCACCAGCAGCGTGGTTGAGCGTGCATTAGTAGTGCGTGGGCATACGTGCATTGGCCTCCATGAGGAAATTAATGTATATTAAACATAGAACATGTTTGATGTTTTGTCAAGCTTTTAGCGCTTGTTGGGTGCGATTCAAAGTTTTGTGGACAGGGGAGAAGTAAGCCCCTGAAGATAAGGGAAACAGACGCAGGTCGCTGGAGGAATCCTAGCGTATCTCTCCCCAAAAAACACCGTCCAAAGGAACGATGCGCTCAGCTTGACGCTACATGTACAATAAGTGAAAGAGGAGATAAGTGGTATCTAGGGCATGGTTCTTGTTTTGCAAACTTCGCCTGAAGATGCATCCCCCGCAGAGAAATCGGTCGCCGTCCCCAGCGCTTCTGCGCCTCTGTGCGCCCCATGGGGCTCGTGGGAGTGGATGAAGCGTGGCTGTTAGATGGAAGCGGTACGTCATGTGGAGAGGGTGTCGCTAGGAAGATCGGGAGCAAGAGCGAGAGGAGTCGGGCAGCCATCTGCTTCCTGCGTCTGTCGCGTTGGTCCTCTCGTTTTCGCTTGCAGCGCTGCTGCTCCTGTCTCATTCTCCCCTGCCAGGTTTCCTCCCAACCATCATTGCATACCGCATTGCGTAGCAGCAACATGGGGTTGGCATTCTTACGCTCCCAATGCATCCCCGCGCCTTTGAGCCGGGCCTCCACGACCAACTTATTGGCGCTTTCCACCATGCCGGACCCGATAGGTCAGCCTGCCGCCTGATAGCTGGGATAGAGCATCTGAGAGCGACGGAGGGAAAGGTATTGGAGCTTTTTGCGTACCTCTGGATCAGAACAGTGCAGGCACAGGCGGCAGAGATGGACAAGAACGCGCTCTGGTCCTTCGTGTTTGAGTCGATGCAAGACTCCCTCCAGCCAGTGGGTGGGTAACCAGTGGCCGGCGGCTCGTACCGAGTCTCCAATCGCACTAATATACGAAGCGGCATGGGCAAAATCCAGGATGGGGACGGCATCGGCCCGGCGGTAGTCGATGAACCCCTGCCCAGCGGGCCGTTCTGCTCTTGCGCGAGGTGCTGGAGTGGCCGGCCTCTGAAGTGGCCGAGTGGCTTGACCTCTCCGTTCCCGCCGTGAACTCCGCTTTGCAGCGAGCCCGACAAACGGTGCATTAGCGCTCGAAAGAAAACGGAAGCGAGACTCCGATTGCGCAGCCTCGCCCCCAATTACAAAACCTGCTTGATCGCTACATGACCCTGTGGCAGCAGGCGGATGTTCCTGGCCTGGTGGCGCTGCTGCGAGAGGATGCGTGGTTGACCATGCCGCCGCTTCCCACCTGAGTTCAGGGACGAACGGATATTGCGACTCTGCTCCGGCTTCGAATCTTCACTCCCGACAAACAATGGCGGCTGAAGCCCTCGCGCGCCAATGGCTGCCCGGCTTCCGGGCTCTATCGGCGGGAAATTGGGGAAGATGGTTATCAGCTGTCTTCCCTGTGGGTCCTGGGGATGGAAGGCGAACAGATTGGCAGCATCGTTGTGTTCCTGGATGTGGCCAGTTTCACAGCTTTTGGCCTCCCGTCCACCATGGAAGGGGAAACGAGAGACCAAGGAGCATGAAGATCGGTTTTTTAGAGGATGTTACCGGCTCAGCGCTTCTTCGTGCAGAGCGGCTGTGTTCCTCTCCGCTGGCTCACTTTCTTTGACCTGCTTGCCGGGCAGCACCAGGCCAGCGATCGCTCCCAGCAGCGAGAGGACAGCGGCGACGAAGAGCGCGCTCGCGAAGCCGCTGCTGAAAGCCCCTGCTGTGCCGAGGCTGCCGGTCGCGGCAAATACCGCCGCCAGGATCGCCACGCCGAACGCACCGCCAAGCTGACGGAACATGCTGAAAGCGCCGGAAGCCTTGCCGATGTCGACTGCTCTCACCGCGTTGATGACGGCATTCTGCGTGGCGGGAAGGGACAACGAGGCGCCGCAGCCGGCAATAATCAGCGGCGCAATGAGCTCCACATAGGGCAGGCCGGGAGCGGCGACCAGCCCGATCCAGGCGATCCCGATCGCTTGCAGGAGCAACCCGGTGGCTACCAGAACCTGCTCGCCAATCTGGTTGACGAGCGCACCGGCCAGCGGGGCAACCACGAACAGGGTCGCGGTCAAGGGCAGTAGGCGCAGCCCGGCGCCCAGCGGTCCATTGCCCTGCGCGACTTGAAAAAATTGGGACAGAAAGAAGACGACACCGATCAACGACGTAGCCTGCAAGAAGGTCGCCGCGTTGCCCGCAGAGAAGGCGCGAGAGCGAAAGAAGGGCATCGGCACCATTGGCGCGTGAGCACGCAGTTCCCAGGCAACGAAGACAATGGCGAGCAGCCCACCGGCCACAAGCGAGGCTTTGACCTCAACGCTGCCCCAGCCGGCGCTGTTCCCGCGCACCAGCCCCCACACCAGCCCGAGGGAGGCGCCCGAAATGCTCAGCAGGCCGCCGAGATCGAGCGAAGTGCGTGGCCCGAAACTTTCCTGGACGCGACTGAGCACGAGCGTGACAACCAGTAGGCCGATGGGCACGTTGAGCCAGAAGATCCACTGCCAGGCCAGGCCCTGGGCGATGATTCCTCCCACAACCGGACCGGCGATGAGGGCCAGCCCGCTGATGCTGCCAAAGATTCCCATCGCTTGTGCTCGCTGCTGCAGCGGGAAGGCCGCGCTCAGCAGTGTCAGCGCCAGCGGTGCCACAAGCGCGGCTCCGCATCCCTGGATGGTGCGCGCGGCAATCAGCCAGCCGATGTCATGAGCGAGCGCGCAGGCCGCCGACGCTCCGACAAACAGCAGGAGGCCAGCAACGAACATGCGCCGCCGCCCGAAGCGGTCGCCCAGGGCAGCCGCCAGAATGAGCAGCACCGCGAAGCTTAAGGTGTAGGCGTTCACGGTCCACTCCAGATTCGCGATCGAGACGCCCAGGTCCCGGTGAATCGTGGTCAATGCGGTCGCGACGACCGTGGCATCGAGCGAGACCATAAATGATGCCAGCGAGGCGAGTATCAGCACCCAGATTTGCCTGGCTTTTTCGTGGGCGTTTTGCATGATGTTTTCCTTTTCTTAAGAGAGAAGAGTCTTTTTATCCAGAGATAAAGCTCCACAGGTTGTCAAAAATGGGACCAACTGCAGAGCCGAATACCCATCAGGACTGTGGTTCATAGGTGAGCTTGATAATGCCTTTCGAAAAGCTCTTTGTCGCAACAAGCCTCAACGTGGCGGTTTCGCCCTGTCGGAAGAGCTGCTTTCCTTGCCCGAGAACAAACGGAAAGATCGAGAGACCGAGGGCGTCGAGCAAGTGGTGCTTGAACAATGTCTCAGCGAGAAGGCCATGCCCATAGATGAGAAGATCGCCTCCTTCTTGCTGCTTGAGTTTGGTCACTTCAGCAACCACATCGCCTCGAACGATGGTTGAGTTATTCCAGTCGGCTTTTTCCAACGTCGATGAGAAGACATACTTTGGCATGGCATTGATCCTGTCAGCCCACGGGTCGGTGCGTCTGGGCCAAATCTTAGCAAAGCCCTCGTACGTCGTGCGGCCCATCAACAGCGCGCCGCACGCCAGTGCCTGGTCTAATCCGTCCCGCATATACACCTCGTCGTCGCGGTATTCAGAAAATCTTGAGATGGCTGCTCCGGCGTAGACGCCGTCTACCGAGACGAGAGTATATTCGATAATATTACGCATAAGATGGTGTCCTTTCCTCTTCAAACGAGATGTGCGAGAGGTGTCAATCACCTTTCACTTATAGGACACCGGGTTGACCCAAAACTCATCGCAAATCAAGGGAAAATATCGGAACAAGAGCGCTCTGAGATCGACCTCTCAAACAGGCAAACAGGGAGAAGGAGTCGCCTGAGAGGCGAGTCCAGTGTCGGAAATGAACCAGGACTCGTCTGTTATCCCATGTTCTCGTTATCTCAAAACCAACTAGTCTGTTGAAAAAATCCCAAAAATCTCATCATTTTATTCCGGGGCCGCGAAATTTGAGCGTAAATAGAAGTATGATGGCCTGATATACTCATCCATCAATGACTTTTTCAACAGGCTGGGTCGTTTCATGAGATAGCCAAACGCCCAAAAGCCTCGGGTTCTTGCCCTCGGCTTCATGTGTCTCATAACCTGTTGTATTGGGTCAAAACCCATCTCAAAAACAGCGTCTCAAAACATGCCTTTCTCGACGGAAAACGGGAGACAGAAAACAGAGATTGCTTGGTCACGGGAAGAAAGGGCGTATCTTCCTTACTTTATCTCAACATTGACCATCTCATGGCTCAATGCTTTCGCTAGCCGCTGTAGCCATACTTCGTTGACAAAGGGAGCCGCGTCTGATTTTGATCATCTATCCTAAGCAATTTGAGCTTGATTGTCACTCTTTGATGGGCTTAAAACGGGACAAAATCCCGAAGCAACAAAGTACCGGTAGCGCTCGTCCATACAGGAACGAAGTGTCTGGGCGCGTGTCTTCTCTTCTTTTTTTTGCATCCCTTTGCAGCCTTCCTCACGTATTACTGCTCCAACCCTGGAATGCAAGTAGCCATGGCGCATTTGGGATTTAATGTGGTCTTCGTCCGTCGAGAGCGCTAACAGCGTGAGACCTTGCCGAGGACCTCATTCCTCTCTCAACCGTTTCGTCTCTTTTTGGATCTCCCCTGTCAAAATACGGCGGCGGTACTTGGGAGTCCATACCAGATGAGAAGCAATCGAGGAGTGGGTATATCTGGTTTTACCAACTTGTAAACCACTTTCAGTCATGCTACAATTGTAGCATGAAAACGGTGACAATCTACCAATTGAATCATTTATCGCCTGCCCTCTTCCAACGCCTCAAAGCTTCTCAGATGGAAGCCGCACAGGTATAGAATTGCTGTATGGAAATACATAAAGCTGTACGTCTCGCCCATCTGCCCTGACCGGGACGAGACGCGTTGCAGAAAGCCACCAAAGGGCGTTTTGCGCTGCAGAGCCAATCGGTGCAGATGATCGTTGCCGCCTTCCTTGCCACCATTGATACCACCCGCCAGCTCCGTCAAACGCATCCCCAGATGCAGATGAAGTACCCCTGGCGAACCAAACGCTTTTCTCCGGTCAAGTGGCCTGCTCAGGCAGTGAGCAAAGAACACGGGCGTGTTGTTTTGCCTATGGGCAGAGGACGCCCATCCCTGGTCTTGCCCCTTGAACTGCCCGAACACAGTGGGGCGTGCAGCCTGGTTTGGAACCATGGCTTTGAGCTGCATGTCTGCGTGGAAATTCCACAGGCAGAGCAGGCTCCTGGCACCGTTGAGGCAACCATCGATTTGGGCGAGATCCACCTGGCTGCCGTGACCACGAACACAGGTCAGGCTCTGATCGTCACCGGACGCGGTATCCGTTCGCTCAAACACCTGAGAAGCAAACAGCTCGGCAAGATGGCGAAAAAGCAATCGAGGTGCCAAAAGTCTTCTCGTCGTTGGAAAAAGGTGCAGCGAGCCAAACACAAGCAATGTCGTCGTGCAGAACGTCGCATACGTGACCTGCGACACAAAGCCACCCGCAAGGTGATAGACTTTTGTGTGCACCATCAGGTCGGCACGCTCTTTCTTGGCAATCCTCATGGTGTCCGCAACAAGAACAGTGGGAGACACCACAATCAGCGTCTGGCCTTGTGGGAATACGGCAAAGACAGAGCGTATCTCACGCACAAGGCCAAAGCGGCCCACATCATGAGCTTCACTGGCTCGGAACGAGGAACAAGCAGCCAGTGTCCTAGATGTGGGCATACACACAAGCCCAAAGGCAGACAGTGGGCGTGTCGCGCTTGCCAGTTCTCCGGGCATCGGGATCTGGTTGGTTCGATCAATATGCATCGGCTTGCCTTTGGCGAGCAAGTAAACTTTCCTCGTTCGTTTACGTATCTCCGTCCTGGCTTGTCCAGGTCAAGGAGTAGGAGGGCAGACACGCCCCAACGTTGTCTGAGCAAGGAACTGGCCCAACCACGTATCGCGGATACGGTCTCCTGGGAGACAGGCCAAACTGGTGACGTGGCTTAGAAGCCCGTCCCGTTTACGGGACGTGGAGTGTCACCAACAGAAATGCCCTCGGACTGGAAGGCATGGGTGTGTGAAGCGGGCGCAGGAGGGTCGCTGCGGATTACTGCGCTCGGCCTGTGGTCAGCCACTGTGCCCAATCAGCGCGCTGATTGCCACGTGCGACCTGCACTGCCTGCTCCCATGCGTACGGCACCTGGATATGCTCCACCTGCCACCCGTGCTGGTTCTGATACAAAAGTGCATAACGAGCGTGAGGGCTGCCGGATTCCATCCCATAGGTCTCCATCGAGTAGGCCGGCATCCCAACGCTCCCAGGGTTAATGAGGAGCTTTCCTTGCGCGAGGGAAACCGTGCGCGGGATGTGGCTATGTCCACTGAGAATAACGGGTTGGGCAATCTCAGCACAGCTTTTCGCGATGGCTGAAGTGCTTCTCAAGAAGACACCAGAAGGAGTGACCTCTTCAAGGAGATACGGCGCATCGAAGAGGTCGCCGTGGCAGACAAAGAGCTCATCGGCGACAATGGTGGTGTCCGGCAAGGAGCGCAGCCAGGCAACATGAGCCGGGGCGAGCTGGGTGCAGGTGTAGTTTTGGGAGAGCGAGCGTTGTTCCTGCGGCAGAAACAGCTCGCGGTCGTCGTTGCCGCAAACATTCACCATCTTGCGGGCGATGAGCAGGTCGGCAGTGCCTGCGGGATCGAGCGGGCCTGTCAGGTGATCTCCCAGATTCACGATCTGTTGGATGCCTCGGCGGTCGATATCCTGCAAGACCGCTTCCAGGGCCCAACGATTCCCATGGATATCGGCAATGACCGCCAGAGAAGTGTGAAAGGTCTTCGTTTCGCTCATGGTTTTCTCTTTTCTCAAAGCAAGGGGTTTTCAGAAAAGTCTACCATATCGCTGCTTCTCTGCAAATATGCTCGACGTTGAGGGACGGTCGGTCAGCAAGCTGTCACGCTCTTGCTACTACCTCGTTGCGCAATCCGTGGGAGTGACAAGGATCAAGCGCATCAAGCGTATGATGTTTGGCCGAGCGGAATTTGCATTGTTACGCCAGTGTGTCCTTCATGCCTTGTAGGAGCTAACTTAACATCGAGAGCAGTGTCTACCTCACTCATACACCTTCATCCATGCTATTCTTCACAAAGAGAGAAAAAGGGGTTGCAGATAAGCAAGCGAGCAGCACCATTTGCGCGGGAGAGAAGCCTAAATTTTGCGCTTTCGGTACAGGAGTTTTGCGCAATCGCTTCGTCAAGGATTGTCTTCGACTTCTGGCATGCAAATTTCCTGGCAGCGGCGTTGGATGGCGGCATCCCGCTCAATATGTTGGCGATAGTGTTCCAGCGTGCAAGCACCTATCAATTGGATCTGGCGGCGTGCTAACATCGGCTTCAACAATGGAGCCGCATCAATCGGGTAGCGATCCCATTCGCCTCCAACGATGCGATGAAAATGATCGATCAACAACAGGAAAGAACCAGCAGCTTGATGCATTGCAGTGAAGAGCAACTGGAGTCGTTTCGTGGGGGTATCTTTTTCCTCCAGAGAGGGCTGACCGCGTAGCCGTTCCAGGAACACTCTTTCTTCCGACCCCGGCTTTGCATGGATCAACGCATCGAAAGAGTATGATTTCACCACTCTGGGACGGAAAATATGCTCAGGGAGGCCAGCGAGCAACGCTTCGTAATCTAGCACAATCACCTGCTTGTCGGGTAAAGGATCAGGTGCATCGCCTATGGCCATCCAACGAGTTACTTCTATCAGGGCTGCCCACCGTCCGGCCTCATGAGAACCTAAGAGCACCGGATTGCACTTGTTCTCTCGCAGAAGAACCTGAAACAGTCTATGTACCACTGCATCTTGACCACTGAGAGGTGAGAAAGCGCCGAGTTTCGCAAGCTCAGTCAGGTTGTGTCCGTAGCGCTCCAATGGCGTAGAATCGTTGAGAATGGTTGACATGAGGTTTCTCCTTCGCTCGCGAAACAAATGGTTCTCATCTGACCTCGTCCTGGTCTTAGTATCGCACAAAACAGCTGTGATATGTTTTTTGGCTAATTTCATCTCAACAAGATTCTTATGGCGCAAAACTCACGTACCGATTTGATGAAAGTGGTCTGCACCTGATTAAAGGCGAACTTGATACACACAGTGGCGCGGTCTACTGGTCCGTCGCCTTCCCTGAACCTGAAGCGACGGGCTTATAGCTGTGAAGCCTGGCAGAACCAGCTGGTATATTGTTCAGATTATGCTGAGCTTCAAAGTGACTATTATTATCTCGCCTAACATGAATCAGTGGCAGATGGGCTGCTTGCCCTCACGAGAAGAAGTTCGCCTGAAAAGCTTGGATCATCACCGATCCATCAGCGATACTATTCATGGAGATCTCCTTGTAAGCTGTCACCAGCGACAGAGTAGCGGGCAGAAGCAGAGATAAAGGAAAGAGGAGAGATTGCAGATAGTGAGCGCTTTGACCACGAGAGAGGAGAACCAGATCTGGCCTACTTTGCATGCGTTATGGCCTATTAGGCCCTAGCGAGAGATTAACAACGCTAACGTGTCAGAGCGCTTGAGATCTAATAGCACAACGCAGGGCTAAGATGATCGAACAGCGCCGATAGACTTTCGTTATCGGCAGCGTGAACCACCAGATTGGTACTGTAGCGGCCAATCTGGTGCTCATTTTCTGGTCTTTTCTGGCACACAATCGCTGCTGATAAGATGCGACTTCCCACGAGCACTTGTAAATTTCTCCGGCGAGCCTAATAGGCCATGACGACAACGAACACGAGAAGCGTTGCGAAAGCTAGTCCAACTGCCAGCATGGTCTTGGCCATAAACTATTCGTCCTCTAGCCGGCGCGGCGGGATCGGCCCACAGCCAGCCCACCGATGACCAGGGCGATCAGTCCCAGCACCAACGCTGCGGCACCACCGACTACTCCGTTGCCAGTGCCGGGACCACCGTTGGCGATGGCCAAAACCAGCCCGCCATTGACTGCGGCGATTAGCCCCACCACCAGGGTCACGATGGCTCCGCGTCGCCCGAAGGCGGGGCCGAAACGACTGGCGGGACGACCCAGGGCCAGCCAACCGATGACCACGCTGGCCAGCCCCAGCACACCGGCCGTGCCGGCCCAGAGTCGCTGGGTGGTCGGGCCGTAAACCGTTTCGGTAGCCGGCCCGGAAAGGTGCACGGCCACCAGTACGGCGTACACAAGCCCCCCGAACAGGGCGGCTGCAGCCAGGAGGGCGAGAATAAAAGTGAAGATTTGTTTCACAGGCTTAGTGATTTGCATATGATTGATTACCTCTTAATTATTATTCTAGCGCTTTTCGACTTTCAATGCTTTGGATAAAGCATCAAGGTGCTGTTCCCAAAGCTACATCATGCTCTTTGCCCATTGTTCAACTTCCATGATTGCCTCGGGTGTACATCCCATAATGAAACTGGTGAAGGAGTACAATTCTCCTGGTAGCTTGCGAGCTTGCTTTGTTTTCTCCTCTTCGCTGCTGTCGAGGCGCGCACTCCTCCCTCAAGCGGCTTCTCTCTATCGACCAGGAGAATTATCCTGCTCCCACCAGTTTCATTGTGGGATGTACACGTATCTCCCGTGAGGCGGAGCGGAAGGTTCCAGCTTCCAGAGTGATATCCCAACAAGGCCCTTTTCGGGTGCGCCATGAATATCATGACGCGCCCTGTGGGCGAGCAAGGCTCCCGGATCTTTCAGGATCAGCAGATCGTTAGGGGCGAGGTGGGGGTCCCGCTGGCTCAAACAGTTCAATGAGATTGCCTGAGGGATCTTCAATCCAGATTTGCTGGCCTCCCGGCCCTTTGACGATGCCATCTCGACGGAAGGGCACACCTGCCTATTTGAGCGTCTCCATCACGGCGGGCAGATGCTCCACCTCGATGATCAGGCGATTCCAGCCGCCAGGGGAGGGGCGCTGCCCGTCAGGCAGAGGGCGCGCCCCTGAGCTTTGTGGGCCGCTGAGCAGGAGATGGAGATCTCCTCGTGTTACTTGGGCAACCGCCGGACTCGCATTGAATTCCAGTGTAAATCCCAAATGGCGCGTGTAGAAGGTGATTGCTTGATCAACATCCTCAATCATGTAGCGAATGCGTGCCATATCTTTCTCCTTTTCTTCAAGAACCATGTTCCTTCGATGAGTCCGATACCGTGACCCTTTCCTCGACTTGGTGGAGCATCGGTCCTTCTCGTTTCCAGCCCGGAGCCGGGTTGAGACGCTCAGCTTGCGGTCTTCTGTCCCGGAACCGTCTCCTGGCGCTCTTGTTCCAGCAAGGTGAGCAGCAGCCGAATGCGCACGTCCAATTGGAGAGCCAGTTGATCGAAGACCTGTTGTCGCTCCGCTTCCGATCCTTCTGCCGCCGTGGGGTCGGGCAAACTCCAATGAATCGGCGACGAGTCTCCCCAGGTGGGACACCGCTCGCGAACCCGATCACAGAGCGTGATCACGCGATCAAACGACTGACCCACAAACCCCTCCAGGGATTTGGGCTTGGACTGACTCATCTGAATGTCCCGTCGGACAAGCGTGCGGATGGCCAACGGATGGACCGCTGGAGCAGGATGACTCCCGGCACTGTACGCCTGGACCTGTCCCTGGCTCAGGTGATCCACCAGCGCCTCGGCCATCTGAGAGCGGGCGCTGTTGCTCGTACAGAGAAACAGGAGACGCGGTGGGGGACCGTCAAAGTGGAAGTCGGTGCGGCTCCCCGGGGGGATCGCTTCCCCAAGGCTCGGATGGAGGCATGACGACGCTTCCAGGTAGAGCGTGTGTAGGCGTTGCAGATCCAGGCTGTAGTAAAACGAGCGCTCATCAGCGGCGCTGCGCCGCTCATGCACGAGACCCGCCTGGCGAAGCTGGCGTAAGTGGTAGGACACCAGATTGAGTGGCTGCTTCACCTGCGCAACGAGTTCGGCCACACGGTAATCACTCTGTGTGAGCTGTTGGAGTAACGTCCACCGCAGATCATGCGCCAACAGTTTGAGCACCGATGGCGCTGGCTGTTCCATTGTCTGCATCCTCATTTTTATCCAATCTTATTTGAAGCAATCCAATTTAATAGTATTCTACCTAAGTGGGGGTGAAAAGTCAAGAGAGAAGGTCTGTGGCTCTGGAGAAGACGGCCTCATGGTGGGGGAGGAAGACATATTTTTAAACTGGTTGGCTACCTGCTACAACCTCGTTGCGCAACTCGTGGGAAAGTGGAGAGGTCAGGCTCTGGCACGTCTCAAGTGGAGAGCACTTGCCTCTGGCTCCGACGACAGAACTATACATATCTGGAAAATGCCGTAAAGTATTCATATATGCATTGTACTAGTGGGTCAGCTAGTAATTGAGTAGCCATAGGAGATGGCAGCACCTGAACCGCCAAGTCGGCGAAGACGAGCTCGTTCACGCCGCCGCCGCCGCTTGCCATTCCAGACAAAAGGCGTTGGGTTCTGGTTCCATCCATCTACCGTCCCCTCTAAGGAGCCGATCACTTGCTGGGCGGTCTGGAAATGCTGCCCAGAGAGCGCGCGGCGTACAATGATCCGTTGCAAGGACTCGGCCATGTTGAGCCAGGAACCAGAAAGTGGCGTATAGAGCGGCAGGATGCCGTGTTGAAGCAACCAACGAACCATGTTGCACGACAGGTGTCCGGCCAAATTGTCCCAGATCAAGATGAGACGGAGAGCAGGAAGGGGTTCAGAACATTCGTAGGACCACCTACCACTGTCGCCAGGTGAGGAGCAGTGGGTGATCGTCTGGCAGTGGAACACGTACGGTGGAAGGCTGCTTGTCTAATTGGTCGAGGATACTTTGCAATTCTCCCTGCACCCAGGGATGCAAGACGGCATTCGGTGCCGAGAGCACCCCTTTGGCCCGCACTAGACCAGTGACCGGACAAAAGAGCGTTAAGAGCTTGGCCGTACCTCCGCGCACATACTCGTGAGGGTGTAACGTTGGCTTGCCTGCGGGATGCCAGTGTTCCCCTGACTGCGGAATAGCTTGATAGGGTCCAGCCTCGTCCTGGCACCATAAGGGCAAGCCAGCGGCTTCTGCGTGCTCATAGGCCTGTTCAATGAGCGTTTTTTTTCCTGAGCTTTAGGATCTTCCACGCGTATCTGGCCCGCCTTGCGTTTGCGAACTGCTATTCCTGTCAGACACCAGGTCCGTATTTTGCCGAACTGATAGCCCGCTGCTTGAAGCACCAGACGAATAGTTTCTTTGGCAATGTGCAGCAGCCCCTTCTTACGTAGAGCTTGCCGCAGAAGCATCAAGGACCAGGTCGCGGTTTGATCATCTTTGGGGTTTGGCTGGCGCTGTACTTCGGCGATAATGCGCGCGCGTTGGTCATCGGTGTAAATCGGTTTCCGTCCTCGTCCTGGCGCAATGAGCAATGCTGCCAGCCCTCGTTCATTAAACCGTCTTACCAACTGACTGATACTATCTCCGCTTTTGTACCCCGCCTCGTGTGCCACTTCAGTAAAAGGTTGTCCTGCCTGGACGGAGAGGATCGCTCGCGCTCGTTTCACGACATCCAGCCACTCACTCGTCGCTTTTGCTATGCGATGCAATTCCTGCTCTTCGGAAGGCGTGAAAGCTCGCAGTGGATGGTTTTGTGTTTTCCCCACGCTTGTCTCCTTTCTCCGGATAATGGAGATTGAGGAGACAAAACGGCCATGTTGTCTTCCTCATCTTTCAAGCATCACGCGTCTTCCGTAAGCACCAATCCCTCGCGGCCTTGCATGAGGCAGGGAACGCAAGGATCATTGTTCCTCCGTGGACCAGGAGGAGGCCATCATGGTCAGAGGACGGACGCGAAAAGCAACCGGGAGAACGACTGCCGCTTGCTGGATGGTTAATCCCATCTGTGAGAAAAACGCCTGGTATTTTGCCACCCAGGCGGGAACTTGATCAGACGAAGGATCGTCCAGGCTCACCTTCGCCTCACCGGTCAGGATAAAGGAGTCGGCACCACTTGGGTCGAGGTTAAAATGCAGGCCCACTTTTGGATTCTGCCGAAGGTATTGCCACCGTTGGTCGCGATCCTCCTCTGATGCGCTGTAGATGAGAAAGGTGGATTGCGCCTCATCCCACAGAAACCCGACCGGGAGGGTGTGCGGCATCCCGGTCGCATCAACGGTGATGAGCCAGAGAAACAGTTCCTCGCGCAGGCGGCGAAGGATCTTCTCCCCAGGAGGAGTCGAGGGATCGGGAGACTGAAAAGGGACCTCGCGATGATGAGGGAGGCGTCCGCGGTCGGGTGTGGAGGGATCAGAAGAATGAGAAGACATCGATTGTTCCTTTCGTTTGTGTCACTGCAGTCAACAGATGCTCTTTCCTAAACGCAGGAAAGACTGCATTAAGTATAGCTAGAACCCTTTCGTAATGCAAGTCTTCTTGCGTTATCAGGCGACACAAGATATACTGGTGGCATGAATACACCTCGCCCGAATGCGCCACTCGCCATCCCGACAGGCGATGGGAGAGATGCGGTGCGCCGCCGACCAGGTGGTCGGAGTGCTCGCGTGCAAGTTGCTGTGTTTGAAGCAACCATTCAGCTTTTGGCGGAAAGGGGATATGAAGGGCTCAGCATCGCTTCTATTGCTGAGCGTGCTGGTGTCCACGAAACCTCCCTGTACCGTCGCTGGAAAACGAAAGAGCTGTTGATCCTTGAGGCAATCGATCGTCGGGTGGCACAAGAGATTCCAGTTCCTGACACCGGGACCCTGCGCTCTGATCTCGTCGCAGTGTTGCAGTCTCTCAGGCTTTTTCTGCAATCGAGGGAAGGACAGGCCCTTTTCCAAACGGCAGTTGCGACGCTCCACTTACCTGAACTCTGTGCTCTCCGGCAGGAGCACTGGCGTCAGCGATGTGCTCACCTGCAGATCCTCTTTGATCGTGCTATCGCACGTGGGGAATTATCGCCACAGGTAGATTGCCAATTCCTCTTAGAAATGCTCAGTGGCATCATGTACATGCGCTTCTTTGTGGTCAATGAGCCGGTTGACGAGATGCTACCCGAACGGGTCGTTGATCTCATCCTTTCAGGGGCAAAACCAGGCTAATTGCTAGCTGACCCACTAGGTTGGTAATGGACATAAAAATTGAGCCGTTTTTTGGGGTGTGTCCGGACAGTTTTGGGCAAAGAGTGAGCAGCTCATCTATTGCTGATAAGCAACATAGCTCAATAAGCAGATTTGCAACTTCCAATAGTGTAAATTCACGAGCAAACTTGCTTGAATTGTGAGCTTCTGCTGCCCTGTTCCAGTCTTGTTTTGGGCTGAAAGAGGCGTGTTTCGTTGGTGGTAAATTGGGTCAATATTCGGACAAATTAAGCCCAATCATCGGATTTTTAGCTCAATGTTCGGACAGACGAGCAACGATCCGCTCCCGAAGCGAACTGAGCTAAACAGCAAATGGAAATTCGTATTGCCGCTTTCTCTTGAAAAATGATCTGCCATCCTGCAAAACGTGAGACCATGGAAATCTGTTCGAACCTTCATCCACAAAAATTTTGGGTGAATGTTCGAACACAGAGGCAATCCACGCTCATTTTTGTTCGAATATTGACCCAATTTACCAGTTGGGTTTCCTGCTACTATAGCCAATATATAACAGGCAAAACAGTAAAATTCGCACGTGAATTTACAGAAACGATTGAGAACGATCCACATCTCAAGCAGTTTTCCTCGTCATCAATAGTTGAGCTGATCACTCTTCGTGCCGCTTGATCACTCTTCACCCGAAAATCTGTCAACTCGTCGCACTTACTACTAGTGGCGAAGCCGGTGGCCCTGGAGATGGAACAGAGATGCGTGTATGGAATATGCATACCCGAGAAGCGACACAGAGCTTTTTGAAGAAGGATCGGTTATCCACGTTTCGCCCAGACGGAAAGCTGCTTGCATCAGGAGACCTCCACGGTATTACCATCTGGGATATTGCAACAAGGACGAAGATACGGCAATTTCCAGTACACACGGGCCGTTTCGCTCGTCTTACGTTTAGCCCAAGTGGTCGGATGCTTATCTCTATGGGTGATCGGAAACGAACGGTTCGTTGGTGGAATGTAGAGAAGGGTCAAGAAATCTATCGCTTAAGTTCGCTTTGCGGATAGTAAACCGGACATCAGGAGCCACTGGGAGAGAATGCGCTTGAATGTGCTGATCTCGATGACATCCTCGTTCGTGAAACGACCAAACGTAGGCTAGATCATCTCATGTATATCATGAGGTGAAGCCTATGCTCAGAGACCTGGCATTGCTCTGCTATTGGTCTAACGGGTGGAAAAGACCTCTTCCAAGGAGTAGAGCTGAGTTCGCAGTGGACTTTGTCTTGGAAGGTGAGCATCCTGACCTGTAGATCACAAATATACATGTAAAAGGGAGAATGTATCCCATGCTCTCATTTCACTCCAACATCCCTATAGACGAGAAGGCTAACGATGTATTTCCTACCTGGGGAGAAATTTATATAGAAACAGAAGGTGGTTATTCCCCATGTACTTCATGGAATGATTTGACACTCCCCGGATAAATCGCGGGGATTCTTCCTTCATCCAGGCGGCTTGCTGTCTTCCATTGCTGAGAGACAGTAGTGGTCCTCCTGTCCAGAAGCGTTTCATGCACTCAGAGATGCATCAGTTCCCATATGCCCTATGGTACTGAGAGCTTTTTGCAAAATGTTCAACGCCGCATTGTGATCCCTGTCTAACACCACGCCACAACTCGTACAGATATGTGTGCGCACACTCAGGCTTTTCTTGACAAGCGCGCCACAGGCTGAACAGTTCTGACTCGTGAACTGTGGCGAGACGGCAACCACAGGGATGTGATGCAATGCGGCGTAGTAGTTTACCCACAAGAGAAATCGTCCCCAGCCAGCATCGTGAATACTCTTGGAGAGGTAGCGGTTTTTGACCATATTGCGAATCTGCACGTCTTCAAAGGCAATCAGGTCGTGAGACGAGACGAGCGTGTTCGCTGCTTTGCGAGCGAAATCTTCACGCTGCCTTTGAACTTTCAAATGCGCTTTGGCAACCGCTTGACGAGCTTTCTTACGATTGGCTGACTTCTTCTGTTTCTTAGAGAGACGGCGTTGCAGCCGCTTGAGCCGCTTTTCAGTCTTGCGATAATGACGCGGGTTTTCAATGGCCTGTCCCTCAGAGTCGGTAGAGAACGCTTTCAACCCAACGTCGATGCCAATCAGTTTGCCTGTAGAAACATGCTCAATCTGCCGCTCTGTCTGTACTGCAAATTGGATATAGTAGCCATCGGCACGACGAATGATGCGTACTCGTTTGATCTGCTTGACAGGGAAGGTTTCAATGTCGCGTGTGCCAATCAGGCGAAGACGACCGATGCCGCACCCATCGGTGAAGGTGATATGCCGACCATCAGGGTCTAGCTTCCATCCGGTTGTTTTGTACTCTACCGAGCGGTTGTCTTTCTGGAACTTGGGAGAGCCTTTCTTCCCTGGCTTTTTCGCTTTGCAGTTGTCATAAAAGCGCTGAATGGCAAACCACGCTCGGTCGGCACTGGCTTGACGTGCCTGAGAGTTAAGGTGAGAGGCAAAGGGGAATGCTTTGGCAAGGACGGCACAATAGCACTGCAAGTCATTCTTGGTGGCGTGCTCATCCATCCACAAGCGCAAACACGTATTGCGAATGAACTGCACAAGACGAATCGCTTCGTCAATGGCGACATATTGTGCTTTGTTTCCATCAAGGTTGTACTCGTAGATGAGCATCCTTGCACCCTTGCCTTTCTTTGTTCTTTCTGATATTATACACCTTAATAACGTTGTATGTCAACAAAAGAGAGAAGTGTATGCCAAAAGAACGAACGAATATCTACATCACAGAACGACAAAAACGACAACTTGAAAAGAGAAGCCAGGAGGAAGATTTGCCAATGGCAGAGATCATACGCCGAGCCTTAGATGCCTATCTGGCATGGGATGACCCAACGTACCGGCCCGACCCAATCCACCCCAAAACAAGGAAGAGCGATTCATCCCCGGCATGAATGACCGGGGCTTTCTCGCTCGCTTTCTGTAATTTGCAGTGACATATATCCTCTCCCCTATAAAATATCAACTACAGTAAGGCTCGCGAATACGACAGGACCGCTTTCTCTCCCTGTTGAACAACCTCAGGAGGCGGGATCTGGAGTTGAGGATTTTGTCTCAGATCAAGTGTGTATAGCTTGGTAAGCTGGCCCAACTCAGTTGGGAGGTTGATCAGGTGGTTCTGATCCAAATCAAGCCAGTGCAGGTTAATAAGCTGACCCAGCTCAGCGGGTAGGCTGCTGAGCTGATTCTGGCTCAGGATAAGCGTTTGCAAGTTAATAAGCTGGCCCAATTCGGCAGGGAGGCTCCTCAACTGATTCTTATCGAGATAAAGCGTAAGCAGATTGATAAGCAGTCCCAGTTCAGCAGGAACCTCACTCAGTTGATTCTCGCTCAGGCTAAGCGTTTGCAAACTGACAAGCTCCACCAGCATGGCAGGAAAGCTACGTAGCTGGTTCTCGTCCAGATACAGCTCTTGGAGATTGGTCAACTGTCCTAGTTCGGCGGGCAGATTACAAAACTTGTTCTGGCCTATATTAAAGCGTTCCAGATTCACAAGTTGACCTAGTTCGGCGGGCAAGCTGCTCAGTTGGTTCTCGCTAAGATCAAGTTCGAGCAGGGACGTTAACTGCCAGAGTTCCATGGGTAGTTGCACAAGTTCCAGCTCCGCAAGACTTAGCCGCAGCAGATTCCCTTGCTCATCGTAGTACTCTTGCCAGTCATGCAAGGGAAAAGCAGCATAGCGCTGCTTCAGCCGTTCAACAATCTCTTGACCATGAGACCCATGCTCTGGTCGTGTCTCTTCCCAGTTGGCACCGAAACTTCTCTTTCTCACATGCTTTCCATGCATATTAAAAAAGCCATTTTCTATCAACGTATCTTTGAGCTTATCTGGAAGCTTACCCCAATGGGCCTCAAAATAGGGTTTGTCTTCTATGCCCATTGCGATATCATCAAATGCGTTCGACAACGGAGAAAACACCTTCGGGTCAGAGAGCTGAGCCTGGAGTGCTGGGAGCACCAAGTCCAGGTCAAGCACGTGATGAAATGTCGCCAGATGTCCCAGACATTGAATAGCAATCCATCTAGGCTGGGTTTCAGAACGCTTCAACAAGTTCAGGCAGGCGTTTTGTACCCAGTGCCAATCTTCCTCGTAGTAGGTCACGCCCAACAGAGCGTCGGTGATCTGCTGACTGTCTCCCTGGGCAAAGGCGGCTTCTGCCTCTTCTTTGGTATAGGGCTCAACACGTTTATACGTCATTATTCTCTCTTCTCGTTGTGATTGCTATCCGTACAAATGAGAAAGGCTGGTTTTTCCATCTCTCCGGCACCTTCTGACGCTCATCGCAGTGTTACGCTATCATGCAAAATTATATCTCAGCAAGCGTGAGGCGTTCAATTGTTCAGCTAAGCGGAACAGCCTGCGGTTCCCCTGTGAGATTTGGGCAGAAGTAGGGGTATATTGTTCAGATTATGCTGAGTTTCAAAGTGACTATTATTATCTCGCCTGGCGTGAATCAGTGATCGTTCCCCAGTTTAGTGGAGTGGTAGAATGTGGGGCGGCAGTGTTCTTGAAACACGGCAATGATGCTTTCCCAGGAAAAGGGCATTAGATTCCGTTGGGAAACGCTAGCGTTGTAATCCGGTCCATTAGTACTCGATGGCCTAGTACAGCCAGGGAAGGAAAGTACGATATGTTACGAGGAGAAAAGGTTATCTTGCGCCCCTTCAAGCGGGAAGACCTGGACACACTGGAAGCCTGGAGCCATGATCCCCACTTCGTGGGTGAATTCAACAACTTCGGCATGCATGGATATGGTAATATGGAGCGCGACTTCGACGAGGATGGGATGATGAGCAATCGCTTCGGACGTTTGGCTGCGACCACATGGGATGGCACACTTATTGGTCGCCTCAGCTATCATACGACGAGCCATGGCCCTGGCGAGGGAAATAGAGTCTACATGATTGGCATTGGCCTGCACCCCGATCACCAGGGGAAGGGTTACGGCGTCGAGGCGCAACGCCTCCTGACGGACTACCTGTTCGCGACCTTTCCCATCATCCGCGTGGAAACGATAACGGACATTACGAATAGACCGGAGCAACGCGCATTGGAAAAGGCGGGCTTCACGCGCGAAGCCGTTCTGCGTAAAGCCCAGTGGCGTAATGGGGACTGGCACGACCAGGTGTTGTATAGCAAGTTGCGCGGCGAGTAAGCTTCGCGCGACACGCCAGGGGTATGCCCTAGAAAGCTCTAGAGTAGGACTTTATTGACATCCTCCCCATGGCTAAAGCCCTGTCTTTTACCCACATTTTACAAAGCAAGCTTGAGCACAGACCGTTTCCATTGAAAATGAACGCCTATCAGCAGCGTTTCCAAGCTCGCACATGCTATCAATTGTAAAATGTGGGTAAAAGACAGTTCTTAATGCACGAAGTTTGCCCACGAAAGGGATATCAAAATGTACTTTACCCTCCTCATGCTCGGTTCGGGCCTCTTCTGGACTATTACCTACCTTTTGATCATCCTACGTAGCAGGCGCGACCGCTCCTATGGGATGCCCCTGATTGCACTCTGCGCCAATATATCCTGGGAATGTATCTTCTCGTTTCTTCTTCCGCCTCAACTCATCCAACACATTGTCAATCTCATCTGGTTCGTCCTGGACGCCGTCATTTTTGCCTTGACGATCCATTATGGCCCCAGGGAATTTCTCAATCTGTTGAAGAGGACTTTTTATACTCTGTTGGGCCTGGCACTCGTCACCAGTTTCTTCGCAGTGCTCCTGGTCACACTTGAGTTCCATGATTCAGGAGTGTATGCTGCGTTTGGGCAAAATCTGATGATGTCGATACTCTTCATTACTATGCTGTTTCGTCGCCGCTCCTTACGTGGCCAATCGATGAGTATCGCTTTGTGCAAATTCCTTGGCACTGCCTGTGCGTAGCTGGCCTTCTATTTGTGTTCCGCACCCTGGCACCATTCTGTGCTCTTGCCGTTCCTCTATGTCGCCACGTTCATCTATGATGTGGTGTATGTAGGCATAGTCTACGTTCGGATGCGAGCAGGAACAAAGATCGTCCATACGTCTCCCATAAAAGGGGATCAAACAGAAGCATCGATACAACCGAGGTAGAGGGCAGCGCTATTGGAGAGTAAGCATGATAACTCTGAGCCTCCCCCCGTTTTTGTGGCTCATCCACAACTTGCGTTCTCAACTGTAGCATATACTAACCAAAACCTTTCCCGCCCAGCATGAGAAGCAAATCTATCAAGAAATGTGTCTGATGTTACCGAGGGGGCATGAACATGAGGATGAGCCACAAAAACGGGGGGAAGCTCAGTTTTGCTCTTTCTCTCGACTGTAGTAAAGCTGCTTTCTTTTTGAAACACAGAATTTTGAAGACTGGATATTTATGAGAGAACCCTGTTTTTCAGTTAGATGCAGATACTTCTGGGGGAGCAGATATCCAAAATCCCCAAGGTCTGAGTACTACAGCCCCACTTAAAACGTGGAGTGGCTCCACAAGCTCACTGCCGCGTTACAAGTCTTCTACAAAGAAGAAGCCTACGAAGCCACTTCGTAACATACATACCTCGCTAAGTGGGGCTGTAGTACTGAGAGCTTGTTTGGCAATACGAGGGGAGTGCCTTGTGTGGCAAAATGAGCAAGCGAGAAGAAGTTTTTTCGGGTCCATATGGTATGCTCTCTCAAGAGACCCTGCTCGACGCGCTTTGTGACTCGATGAGCAAAGCTACATCCCTAATGCTGAGAGTAGTATAGCAGTGAGATGAAACAGGAAAAGCGACCTACCTTTTCCCATCACCCAACAATTGAAAGGAGTGCTTTTCATGAACGAACCCGTGACGAACATCGACCCGCGCTTCAGCGATCCGGACGCGGTTGCCACGCCATGGGATGAGACACGTCGTGTGCTCGAAACCGCCGAATTGTTTTGGATCTCGACCGTCCGGGCTGACGGTCGCCCCCACATGACTCCTCTGGTTGCCGTGTGGCTCAATGGGACTCTCTATTTCACCACCGGTGCTACCGAACAGAAGGCCCTGAATCTACGTAGGAACCCGCGTGTGATCCTGATGACTGGTTGCAATCACTGGGACGCAGGGCTCGATGTTGTGGTTGAGGGCGACGCTATCCGGATCACCGACGATGACCTGCTCGAACGCCTTGCCTCAGCATGGGCCACGAAATGGGACGGGCGATGGCAATACGAGGGGAGAGGCGGCGGCCTTCACCACAAACATGGTGGAATGGCCTTCGTGTTCGAGGTCAAGCCCAGCAAGATTCTTGCGTTCGCTAAGGGCACCTTCAGCCACACACGTCATCAGTTCTGACTCCGGATAAATGAAGCAGAATGGAGGGAATAGGCAATGAGCATCTCAGGATTGTCCAAGGCACGGCTCTTGCGTATGCATGATGTTATGGCTGGATATGTTGAGCGCGGAGAAGTGCCCGGTCTCGTCACACTGATCAGCAGGCGGGGCGAGGTTCACGTGGACCTCATTGGGACGCAGACCTTCGATCAGAGCTCCCCAATACAACGCGATACCATCTTTCGCATCTCCTCCATGACCAAGCCCATCATCGCCGTGGCGACCATGATCCTGGTGGAGGAATGTAAAATACGGCTGGACGAGCAGGTGGACGTTCTGCTTCCCGAACTGGCCGAGCGACAGGTGTTGAAGCGTCTCGATGGGCCGCTTGACGAGACTATCCCCGCGAAGCGACCCATCACCGTGCGTGACCTGCTCACGTTCCGCATGGGCTTCGGGCAGCTGATGGCGCCGCCGGATGCCTACCCAATCCTGAATGCCTCGAATGACCAGCAGATTGGCATGGGGCCGCCGAGCCCATCGCAGATGCCTCCACCTGATGAATGGATACGTCGCCTGGGGCGGCTTCCACTCATGCACCAACCGGGTGAGCAGTGGATGTACAACACGGGGTCCGACGTGCTCGGCGTTCTCATTGCGCGCGCCTCAGGCCAGCCGCTTGAGACGTTCTTGCGCGAGCGAATCTTCGAGCCACTCGACATGCGGGATACCAGTTTCCGCGTGCCGGAGGCATCGCTCGATCGGCTCACCACCAGTTACTGGCGTGATCCTGTCAGTGGGAAGCTGACCGTGTATGATAAGGCTGTGGGCGGTCAATGGAGCCGTCCGCCAGCCTTTCCGTCTGGAGCGGGAGGACTGGTTTCGACCATTGATGACTATCTGGCCTTTGGTCAGATTGAGCTTACCCCGTTTTTGTAGAGTGTTCGACATGAAGCACCTCATCATTTCTTCCCTTCTACTCGCACGAAAATATTGTGTCCTAATTGCCTTCGTACTTGCTCATCGCTTTTCTCATCTAGCTGCTCACGCCATCTAGATTGTTGCCCGCAAATATGCGATACTAAGGAAGAGCACTTCTAGCACCAGAAAGAAGGCCTCCATGATTGAACGTAGGCATCCTCCTTAGCACGAATGTTTCGTGCAGAATGGAGGAGTCACTTGAAATTTCCTTATCTTCCCCGTTACTTTCGCCGTATCCGTAGCGTCGGCATGATTCGCCAATGGTATGGAGCCAAGGCCGATAGGCGAGCTTGGGATACTCCACAGTATTCTCCACCCCCGCACATGAAGCGTCCCGACCAGACGCTCTTTGCTGGTTCATGGGACGACATCGAGATCGCGTATCGCCGCTTTGATCGTCATACGTGGATTCGCAGAGAGGTGCTCGATAGCCGAAAAAAGCTGAGGCGCCTTCATCGGCGGCGCGAGGCTCATCAGCAGCGAGCACGCGAGAAGCGTTGGGGTAGCCTAAAATAGGCTTCAATCACATCTCATATAAGAGGGAGATCCAGCATGGGTACACAATTGTCTTCTCTTTGTGAACTGTCTGCCGGGCGCATCAGCATGATGGCCCGCCCACGCAGTGGCGACTGGCTGATTGATGCGCGTTACTGCCATGCGCGTGGCAGGCGTTCATGTACTGGTCTCCCTGCTCACACCTCTGGAGGTCGATGAGTTCGAGAATGCAGCTTTCTCTGCAATCTGCCAGGCCCATACCCTTCTATACCTTTCCCATCATCGACCGCAGTGTACCGCCCCTCAATGATAAGCTCTTCCCTCACAGAAATGGCGGGAGAGCCGTTTCATGTTGGGATTTACAGCTTTAAGCGAGAAGGAGATTCTTTTATGTTCTCGTCTCATCTTGAATTAACCCGTAAGCCCGTCACGGGATGCCAGGTCCTGCTTTGCGTACCGGGGACCTATTGTTCGCCCGAAGTCTTTGACCTGTTGGATGAAACACTCTTTCCAGGCCTGCAACTCCTGCCTATATCCTGGATGACCTCTCCCGGCCCGTGGGACATTCCAACACTTGGAAGGCGGGTCGCCGCGCTCCTTCGTGAACTGGACCTTGGCCCGGCTCTGATCGCGGGACATTCAACCGGAGGCCCTATCGCGCTGGTCGCCGCGCTCACCGAACCTTCGCTCGTGAGCGGTCTGCTACTGATCGATACCGGAGCCAATACCCATGGGCATGGGGATATAACGAGCATCATCAAGGCCATAGAGGCGGGCGGAGGGACGGAGTTTCACGAGCGTCTCTTGCGCCGTAGCTTCTATTACCAGCCGGAGCAGGCATTGATGCAACGTCTCCTCGCCTATGCTGGTCGTGTATCGCGTGAAGCGGCCCTGCAAGTGCTCACCAGCCAGTCTGTGGTCGACCTGGCGGGTAACCTGCCAAAGCTTACGATGCCCACCGTAGTCGTGCATGGGACACATGATCAGGCGCGAACGATTGCTCACGCCGAGTTCCTGGTAGAACACCTGCCACACGCTGAATTACGTCTGCTGGACTCAGGCCACACGCCGATGGTGGAGGTGCCAGCCGCATATGAGCAGGCCGTGCAGCGCCTCCTTATCTTGACGCGCGAGTAAATCAAGTGGCAGTCAGGTAAAGGATCACAAATATCATATCTTTGACCCTTTTTATAGTTTAATGCTCGATTTGTGTATAAAATACAACATGAAATGGTTCTCGTCATCTTCCGTGCTAGACCTGTGCATAGAAAAAGTGGTTTACCCTAATTGACTCCAACAGTGAATTCTCAAAAGCGGCCCCTCAAGAATTGTGTCTCCTTGCACAGAAGATGATAGAGAACCAAAGCCCCTTACGACCCTTGAAAAGGAAGCGTCTATGCGCTATCAAGCTCCTTCACGGCTGATACTCATTCAATGTATTACAACGGAATGGACCAAACGCACTCGCGAAGCTGTAAGTGCCGGCACGCGCAACTGTTTGCCAGAAACGCTTCCTTTGCCAGGGAAGCGTCCTGGTGTGCCAGGAAATGTCGAACATCAAGCTGCTGATATCTATTACCACCATACACATTACGATGAATGGAACAACTACCAAAAACCATATGATCAGTTCTGGATTCCACTGCAATCGCGCCTGCCAGATCGTACGCTGTTCTCTCCATATGTCGATCCCCGCAGAGCCTTTGTACGTCGTTACCATGAAAGAAAAGACTACGAAGGGGCAGACTACGAGCACTGGTTTACGCAACAATCGCACCTGCCAGATCATACTCGGCACTTTGAATACGGCAATCCTCGCATCGTTGTCGCGCGGACTCCCCTGAGTTTGAGAGTCGAAGGCGAGCTGTTACAGATAGAATTCTATTCAGGCAAGGCTCCATTCTCTCCTCCCCATTGGCTAGAAAGGCCAGCGCAGCCTTCAGGTCGTCTTCAACCAAAAAAGTTTCCACTTTTACCTGGACAATGGATGCAGATACGCTTTCATGGAAAGTCAACAGACAGATGGGCCTATCTTAAAAGCGTTTTCAATATTGGATATGCTGATGCATTCACCACTGGGATTTTCTGCGAACGCCCTCCTATCCATCAGTACTCGGACTTGGCTCATTTGTGGTAAAAAACTGTTCTCGTTCATCTGAGTTCTTCTAGTCTGATAGTGACACAACCTAACGGAAGGAGAGCAAGGGCTTAGCTATAATCACCCCACCACTGCCATTAAAACGACGTGGCTTGCGACGGGCTCAAGCCCCTCTCTGTCATCTGGCCTCTCCCAGCCATACAGGCACAGAGACCTGTGTGATAACCCCAGTTTGTTATGGTCTCATATTCTACAGGGCTTTCTTGAATCTGAAGTATCCACGCTCCCTCAGTCGTCACTGCAAGATAGAAGGCCCCTGGTTCCTGGATAGGCTCATTACTTGCATTTCCATCACAAGGCTCGGTTTCCTGCAGCGAATTCCCTTGCCGAGCATCAATCTGAAGGGTCAATGTAGACGTGAAGGATGATGTGCATCTCCAGGTCACACTCCATGATTGAGACATAGTAAAGCTGCCGAGAAGGCGGGTACCATGGCTCTGCATCGAGTACAGAATTTGCCAGGAGATGAGGATTTGTTGCGATGGTTGGCTCATCTGGAAGAAGATCACCAGGCCAAGAAGAAAAGCGAGAAGAAAGATTGCGAGATGTCGCTTCATTGAATGCCCCTACCCTTGCTACATTCACCGAGGGACTCATTATATTGAAATGCATAAAAGCAACAAACAGGCACTCTTTGACCCTCAGATGCGCGTGATTAAGCGAGCGGCAAGACGTGATGTCTGACCACTTAGCCTGCGGGTGCTCCATACTATAGAGGCATCTGATTCTGCCGCGATGCGGGATCGGCCTGAGCAGAGTTATGCCAATCTTCTCGGCCACGCGGCGCGAGGCGAGATTCTCAGGATGAATGAGCGCACTGAGTCGCGGCAGGCTCAGGTGGTCGAATCCGTAGTTACGACAGGCAAGTGCTGCTTCCGTTGCGAGGCCCTGGCCCCACAAGACCCGAGCCAGGATGCTTGTCCCCTTTGAGGGGACGATGGAGAATGCGGGTCCTTTTCTAGGGCTTGGGCACCAGGGGTTCCGATTTTCTGATCCCCAATGAGAAGAGTCCAGTAGAACCCTCCTTACGCCATGCGGGCGGGAGCACCGAAAAGCACCCTTGAGAGAGAAACGGCTTGTGCGATGATCGTACCCGCAAAGTGCTATACTGGCGGCACTGCCAGTGGGATGGACCCGAAAGCAGTACGCTGCTGAACAAGGTCATCAGGTCATCCACCCCCGAAGCCCTGGCTTCCCACTGAGTTGAGGGCAAGCCTTTTCCCTTTAGGGAAGAGGTAGGTGACAAAAAACACGCCTTGTGCGCTCTACTCTCTGTAGAGCCACCAAGTCCTCTCAATATCACGAAGCCGGCGCTTTATCTTCCAGGATAAGGGCTGCTCAAGCCGCTCATGCAGCCGACATTGGAGTGTGTGCAATACCTCCTCAGCTGTCTGAAGAGAAGTCGAATGTGATTGCATCAATGAGCACTGCTCCTGCAACTGGGCCAGGTGTTCGCGGATCTTCTGTGTTTCCACCTCAATCTCATCCAGCTGCTGATCAATATCTTCCTCACTGATACGCCCTCGACAAAATAAACCAATCACACGTTGTTTTTCCTGGTTCTTCTCCTATACTATAGACTCAGAGGAGGCATTATCTTGCAGGAGCTGACCATAATCGGCCGCCAGGGTACGCATCTGCATTTCAAACTGAGAGAGCAACCCTCACCTGTGCAGATAACACTCAAGGTTTTTGTTCGGTTCGTGTTTCCTCGGCAAAAGAAGAGATATTCTTCCTTCTTCTCTTCAGGTACTCTTCTAAAGCGGGTCAATCCCAGTGCCAGTCTCACGGCTTCCCGCTTCAATTCGGGCGGATAGGTCTTCTGCTTTTTCTGCATGATCTCTTTCCTCCTTCGAGAAGAGTATATCCGAAGATTTCACTATTCTACAAAAGTGAGGCAAGCTCAGGGAGAGGTGAGTACGAGCGAGAGGAAGACGCATCTCCAGCCAACTAAGCCCTTCTGATACCAAACGTGAGCGAGGTGAAGCATACTTGTGATGCTTCACCTCGCTCGCTGTCTATGAGTGGGAATTACCAGACCAGGGCACCACCATAGCTGAGAATGCCATTGAGCAACTGTTGCTGCGAGATGGTGTGCTGTCCATACGAAGAGGTGCCACAGGTGGCAGGGCCACAGGTTTCCTCGTAGGTGAAGGTACCAGCCGCGTTATTGTAGCCAATGATTGAGACATAGTGGCCCCGGCCCTTGTAGGGGCTATTGGCCCAGTCGGGGAGATAGGCGTCGTTGACGAGAACCACGGGAGGAATGCCATTGTTGTAGATGTCTGTTGTTACATCTGCCTGTAGCTGAGACAAGGTTGGATTCGAGACGATGAGATAGAAAGGATTGCTTTGCCAGGTACTGCTGTGGTTGGAGCTCTCCCAGTTCATGGCATCGACAAGATCCTGCAGGTAGGTGGTGGTGTTATTTCCCGCCCAGGTCATCATTCCTGGTGAGACATAAGATGGTGGGTTAACCTGGGTCGCGAGATACATCATGTAGGCCGTATCTTTTAATCCACCGGGATTGGAGTCGCCCCACCAGGTGGTGGTATTGGGAGTGCTATAGGCATGAAGGCCAATCGCACGAGTATTGACATTATTCCAGTAGTCAAGCGAGACGGTTGCCGCACCGGGTCCACAGAACAGCCCGAAGAGACCATCTACATAGCTATATCCCTTCGCGTCTTTTCCACTGGAAGGTGGCTCAAGGATCCAGTCGGCGTACGAGGTATTGAGGTAGTCGTACGAGGGAGGCGAGCCCGCGTAACTGGCCATGGAAGTCAGCTTGCTCTGGCGAGCATTGGCGTGTATTTTGCCAGAAAGCTTGGCTGCGGTGATGGCGGCCACATCGATGGGAAAGGGGCGCGCCTTGCCAATGGCTGTGAGTGCCCCTCCAGGGCCGCGACCGGTGCCACTGGCCTCTTTGCTGGTGTGAGCCAGGGTGGGTGCTGCTCCCAGAGAAAGGCTATAGATGGCCAGCATCAGGGCCAGGAAGAGGACTTTTAGGCTGAAGCGAGAACGTTTCATAAACGTGAGATCCTTCTTTCTTGTACTTGGCAGCCGTTTTCGGCATCCTGCCAGATATGCAACTGAACACAAATCGCATAGGTAGTGCTCCCTACGTGGTAGAGAACTGTCGAAGTCGTAACTCTTCAAGGGATGTGCTCACGGATGATGCCTCATCCTGAGAGCGTCGGCGGGTTCTTCTTCTCCTTTCTCCACCAAGAGTGGTCTGCAACTCTGTCCAAACAGAAACAGCTTCCGCAACATGGCAATTGCGAATAGGCACATACAGGAATCGAACCTGTCCGCTCTCTTCACCAAGAGGGTCCTGAACCACGAGAGGAAGGTGCCTGCGTGTATGGTCTTGCACCACAAGGTCATCCAGACCAACTGACATTGACCCCGCTGCATTTATTGAAGGGCTTTTGGGCCGAGTTTCTCCATCAATTGCCGACTTAACTCTGGGATGGTTTGAGCCTGGCATGCGCAAAGAATCGCTACTTCCTCTGGCGGCAGTTGAATGCCATAGGCTTCCAGAGCTTTCTGTGGCTCCTTGAGCAAGTGGTCTGCAAAGACCTGGTCCATCATCGCTAAGCCTAAGATTTTGTTGATCATTGTCCACGACATATTGTTTACCTTTTGGGAGTTTGTATACATACATGCGATAGACTATTCGTACAGATGTCCTGTATGCCCTCTAAGAGTGCTTCCTCACTCACACATAAGGAGTGACGCTATCTCCTCCACCCCAGGGGCCACCTGTCGTCGCCAACGACCCATGCTGGAGCGAGAAGAGGATGGTGTGCCACTGGGTCAATGGGTGAAATACGTGGCTTTGCCAAACCAGCAGAAGCAGCGCCAAGAGCAGGATGCAACACAGTTCAAGGAGAAGCAAAGAGTGTTTTGCATTGCTGGTTGGTTGCAGAAAGAGCGTTGATGCTTTCTGAATGTGATCCATCTTGTTGACCTTCTTTTTTTTCACTGCTATGAACTACGTGATCGTTTGTGATCGTTGTGTCTGAAGAAAGCATAGCAGGGAGGGTGTGCGAAAGGTGTGCGGTATGCATGCGCAGGGGTGTTCACCATCTTTTCATACTGGCTGCATGAAGCCATCGCGAAATCGGGTTTGAACAAGAGGATAGGGGATGTTGGGTGGAGTCGCTTCATCGCCATGTACGAGTACAAGGCTACTATTCAGGGGATAAAGGTTGGCTCTCGTATGATCAGTCAGATAGGCAGTGGTTGCGGCACTGTGATCAAGAAGAAACTTTCAGAGCGCTGACATTCTAGTGAATGCGGCACTCAGTTGCATCAAGACCACAACGCCACTCTGAACATCAAACAGCGTTGGCTTGGATGGAGCCTTCAGGGGAGGCAAGCCTCCTGTGAATCAATAGCTGTCTTCTATTGTCTCAAGCCATCGAGCAACAACTTGTACGTCGCTATATTCTGTCTGCAAAAAAAGTTGGATACTTTCCCGTGCATACTGACACGCACTGTCTCTGTTGCCTCGCTGGGCTTCTGCTTGAGCCATGCCAAAGGAGGCACGTGCGATCAAAAGAGGCGCTTGTAAGTCGCGAGCCGCTTGCAGGGCCTGCGTGAGCCTTTCATAGGCTTGGGACCATAGACGTTGACGCAGCAAAAGAAAGCTCCATTCGATATGTGTTTCGCAGAGCAACCACTCATGGCCGATGGCTTGAGCAAGATCAGCACTCTCCTGGAAATAGGCATGAGATTGTGAATACTGATCTCGCGCACATTCAAAAATCCCCAGGTTTTGCAGTACCAAACCTATGCGATTCTTGTTTTTGCTCATTTGTGCAAGACGGAGAGCTTCGAGAGAGATGTCTATGGCCTGGGTGATTTGGTTGCGATGAAAGGCAAGCATCCCAAGATTCATCTGGAGCGCGCACTGCCTCACCACATCATGTTGTTTCCTGGCAATGTGGAGTGCCTCCTGGTACAAGCTGTCTGCTCGTTCATAGTCACCACGGCGCGCTGCTTTTACACCCAGATTTTGGAGAAGAGCGCTCTGATTGTCGTCACTGTGGACAGCACGTGCAATCGCTAAACCCTTTTCATAGTACTCGTTCGCACGTTGCGCATTTCCCTTCCAGTCTTCGATCTCCCCCAGGCAACGGAGCGCGATACTCTGATACATGTGAGCAGGAGTGTGCTCGATGAGCTTGTATCCTTCTACCAGGAAACACTCTGCCTCTAAACTGTGTTTATTAATAATGATACTGCCTCGGTGGATGAGGAGCACACTCAGAAGTTCATCGTTGTGGAGGGTGCGTGCAAGATCAATGCCCTGCGTATACAAGTGTTCTGCTTGTTGGAACTGAGCTTGTTTGTCTGCAATCACTCCTTGATAGAAGCAAATCCGTGCCATAACTTCTGTGTTCTCGATGGCGAATGGTGCTTGTTGAAGTTGATGCAGCCACTGTTCTGCAATGAGAAAGAAACGCTGGCGCATAAGAAAGGGGTGGATGAGCATAAACACAGAAAAGACCTGTTGATACCTCTGGTCGCGCAATCCCTGTTCCAGAGCCTGCGTAATGATAGGAAATTCTTGCTCTAAGCGCTGATCGTGGGTCACATGGGACACGACAAAGCGCTCAACCCATTGGAGCAAGCGCATGGAGGCAGCGAAACTATGGCCTTGAAGTTGAGCATAATCGGCGATAACTTGATGGATGCGATAGCGATCGGGAGCGACCTCTTCGAGGAGCCCACTATCGACGAGGACATCTAGAGTCTCTTCAGGAGTCCCTTCACAGGCAAAGAGGGCGGCATCCTCCGAAAACGTCTGAGGCTTTTCAGGAAAAACGGCAAGAGCCTGCAATGCTTTTCTGGCTTTGTCAGGCAAATGTTGTTCACTCATGGCGATGGTTGCTTGCAGAGAAATCATGGCGTTCTCTTGCTCAGGCCACGTGGTTTTCCATGAGGGTGCCTGATAGGTGAGGGAGAGACGGTAAGTGACATCCTGGCTGATTTGCTGGAGGGCAGTATGAAGACGGCGTTGAGATCCCCCATGTGTCAGGGTAGAGAGGTGGTGCCCAAACACATGGAGCGCAAGCGGAAGCCCACCTACATCTCTGATAAGTTGAGTAATGAGGTCAGGGGAGGAATCAATGAGGTCGGGAATAAGCTTTCGAAGAAAGTCCAGACTTTGCGTTTCTGAGAGCTCATGCAGAGCGAGCGTCTGTTTCACCGTCAAAGCGCGTGCAATGGCTGGGAAACGGGTCGTAATGAGAAAGGCACACTGGGGAACACCAAAAAGAAAGGCATGAGCATCACTCAGGTTCCACACATCATCGATAATGCAAAGAATACGACGATGGTAGAGATGCTGACGTAAGCAGGTGGTCCATGCTTCAATTGTGTGGAGGGTGCTTATCTCTTCTTGAGATACTCTAAGGAGGCCAGCCCATCGCTGCAACGTTGCCTGAATCTGTGGTTCTCTGCCCAGACCGGCCCAAAGGATACCGTCAGGGAAGAGATTCGTTTGCTGAACATGTACCGCGATTAAACCGGCGAGCGTCGATTTGCCAATTCCCGGCAAACCCACTAACGTACATACTTTTTCGTCTTGAGTGATCTGTGAGAGAACACAGCTGAGAATTTCCTCCCTACCTGTCGCGTAGTAGAGATCCGTTGCGGTGATAGGAATTGAAGCATCAAAGATTGGCTGAACATCCTGTTCCTGTTGTTCTTGTGGTTTCGAAGCAAATGCCGAAGTACACTCATTTGCACCGAAGATCTTGATGAGCTTTGCGAGGTAATAGGGTCTAGGTGTACTTACCCCCCGTTCCCAGCGACTCACATTGACGCGTGTGGTCTCCACTAATTCTGCCAGTTGGGCTTGCGATAATCCGTGTCGACGGCGAACCTCAACGAGATTCAGGCGGAGAGATGAATGGGTTCCTTCTTTCCTCACAAGAGAGTCCCTTCTCTGTCAGTCGCTACATTCATTTCATATGATACATATGATACACCATTTGTTACCAGTGTTATTAGTTTTTGAGTTATATATAAGCTAAAATTGAAACATAGAAAAGCGTGTTTTTGTTAACGTAATAAGTAGCTAACTGTTACGATAAAATCAGGACATTACTGCTCATTTGGTGCCTGATTTGTTAGTAACAAATGTTGCCACACACGAGCCGAAAAACTGGCTGTTTTTTGACCGACAACTGGCCTACGTATCCATGACACCGCCTCACAAGCATGGTCATGGATATGTAGGCCAGTATCGGAGTGGCAAGGTTCTTATGTTAACTTTTTTTGCCCTCTGGCAGTCCGTTACATTAGCAAAAACAAAAGCAATCTTTGTGAACCTTACTCATTATAAGTATATACAGATATTTTCCTGGTACATAAGCTGAAACCAGCAACAATTAGAGGTCAAGATGTAGATGAATATTTTACAGAAGATACTTCCCCCACCGTTGCCATCAGGGCTTTTGCATCGTGAGCAGCTTACACGGGTGCTTGACGAAGCCCTGAGCCCAAATGACGCACTATCTTCATATCGTCTGATACTGCTTTGTGCACCAGCAGGGTACGGCAAAACAACGCTCCTGGCTGATACCATCAGGCACCTGGCATTGCCTTGTTGCTGGTTAACGCTTGAGCGTGCTGACCAACATCCTTTAACCTTTCTCACACTCCTTGTATCTTCGCTCCACCAATACTTCCCAGCTACTGCCTCTCAGCTGGACACGTTGCTAAAAGAGCGTGAGGTAGAGGATGAAGCCTTCTTTATGAGGATTATGGATGCGTTGCTTGATGAAATGCGTGCCATCCGTTCGAAGCGCTGGATACTGAGTTTGTGTAATTATCAAGAAGTCAATGACCACCCGTTTATCAAGGACCTTGTGAATCATTTGTTGAAGCATCTTCCCCCCCAGTGTATGCTTATCATCGAGAGTCGTGCTGTACCAGATCTGGAATTAGCATCATTTATTGCACGTAGACAGGTATGTGGCTTGGGAAAGGAAAGCCTGCGTTTCTCTCCTCAAGAGGTCTGTGCACTCGCCCAGATACAAAACGTCCCCAACTTCTCAGAAGAAGAGGCTATCCAGATCGCGACGACCTTTGATGGGTGGATCGCTGGGATGCTACTGGCATCGCGGTTTGGTGCCACTTCCTTTGAAGCCTTCCCTTTCGTACCCGAGGGTACCCACATCACCCCGTTTATCGACCGCAAACACCTTCTCGCCTTTGTTGTCAGCGAGGTGTTTGGTGATGAAGCCCCCATTTACACATTTCTCAAAGAGACATCTTTTCTGGACCCTCTCGTACCAGTATTTTGTGATGCACTCTTGAACACATCCAATGCAGCAGAGTTGCTTGAGCAGGCTGAGCGTCAGGGATTATTTGTTACCTGTACGCTTGAAGCTGGGAAACGTCTCTATCATTACCAACCTAGTTTGCGCCAGCTCTTTCAAGAAGAGCTTTGCCAGCATGAACCTGAAACTGCCCGCGCTTTACATCGCCGTATCGCCTGCCTTTACTCTCAGACCTATGACTATCAGTCTGCTCTCACCCATGCCTTAGCTGCTCAGGCAGATGATCTAATAATGGAGATTCTTTTGGAAGGGAGTACGTCACTGCTGAAGCAAGGGCAAAGTGAACTTGTTTTGCGCGGAGTAGATAGTCTCTCTCCACAGACCCTGGAGAATGCTCCACGCCTCCTCCTCATCCAGATAAACACGTATTTACGACGAGGAGATGCGGCACGTGCTCGCTCCTGCTTTGATCAAAGCTCGCGACTGGTTGCTCTCCTCGCACAATCGGAACAGCCATTGATACGTGCTGAACTTGCTCTCGCCCAAGGGAAGCTCTTTCTCCAGCAAGGAGCTCACCTTCTGGCCCAAAAGAATTTTCAGGAGGCGTTAGTATGGTTGCCTATTGATGAGAGAGAATTGCGTCTCTTGGCCCATCAGCAATGTGGCATTTGTAGTATGGTAAGTGGTCAGCCTGTGCATGAAGGAATCGCTCACTTCCAGCAAGCGCTCCAACTTTACCATGTTCAACATGATGTCGAGCTTGCTGGAGAACTGCATCACCAGTTGGCCACCGCCTATATGTGGGCAGGAAACTATATTCTCGCCGAGCACCACCGTCAATATCTACGTGTCCTTCAGGATCAATATGGTCAGCCACAAAAGATCATCAATAATCTTATTGGCCTTGGCTTGCTCAAACTACGCCAGGGTCTTCTAGAGGAGGCGGAAACGGCTTTCCAGAGTATTTTGAACCTTACCCAACACACGCCTCGTTTTCTGAGCAGTTACGCTTATGCATTGGTGGGAAGTGGTGAATTAGCCTTGCTACGCTCAGGCATTCCACAGGCATTGGGTTACTTGCAAGAAGCGCTTGATATAGCGCGTCGATTAGGAGACCGATACCTGCTTAATGATACCTTAGGCATGCTCGCCCTGACCTATCTTCGACTGAACGAGAGGTATACAGCTCAATCTCTGCTTGACCAGATGGTTGTACAGGAACAGGAGACTCATAGTTACGAGAGCGTTTCCCGCCAACTTGTGCAGGGAACTCTTCTTCTGGCTGAAGAACGATATGAAGAAGCCTCAGCCATCCTTGAACAAGTGGTAGGCTTCACTGGTGAAAGTGGCATACAATGGCTGCATATGCAGGCCCTTCTCCGGCTTGCTGCATGCAGAGTTATGCAGAGGCAACCTGGGTTTGCTCAAGCTGTTGTACAGAAAGTCAACCTGTTCAATGCAGGTGATACCCACGCTTTCTGTATCCAGGAGGAGCTTCAGACCTATCCCTATCTGCTGCCGCTCATGCAAGAAGAGCAGAGGTCGAAAGAACATACTGAACTGAGTGTTTTGCCAGCCGAGCGATTGCGTATCTACGCGCTTGGGGAGCCAGCAGTTGTGCTTGATGGGCGCCCAGTGACGAGCTGGGGCAGAGCCAGAGCACTTGAGCTCTTTTTCTTTCTCTTAGAGAGCAAAGAGCCTCTCCACAAAAACCGGATTATTGCAGCACTCTGGCCAGAAGCTGAAGAAGGGAAAATCCTGAATCAGGCATTTCGCTCGACGGTGTACTGCATACGTCAAGCACTTGGTGAGTCGTCTTTGACCTATCAAGCAAACCTTTATAAATTACAAATCCAGGCTGTGTATGGCCAGGTTTGGTATGATGTTGCTCTCTTTGAGGAACAGAGGCTGACTGCCCAAGCAGCCCTTGAAGAAGATGATGACCAGAAAGCAGAGCAAGCGTATCAAAACATGATAGAGTTGTATCGTGGAAAGTACGCAGAAGCAATGTATAGCGATTGGTGCAACGTCCGGCGTGACGAGTTGCATCAATCACTGATGGAGGCGCGCCGACAGCTTGCGCTTATCACCTGGCGTCGAGAGTCTTGGGAGGAAAGCCTCCAGCACTGGCAGCATCTCGTGACACTTGATCCTTGCTTGGAAACAGCTCATTATGGCATCATGCGTTGCTACGCGCGTCAGGGCAAGCGCGATCTGGCGCTGCGGCAATACCAACGCAGTTGCCGAATACTCTATGAACAATTAGGCGTGGAGCCTGGCCCCCCGATCCAAAAGTTGTACCAACGTCTGGTCAGCCCTCAAGGATAGATATATACGCTTTCCTCGGATCGCATCCCCAGCTTCCTCGCTCGGATGCGATCCCTTCAGAAATTACCATTGATTTTCGTAACTGAAAGCCCTGTTTCTCCCATGCTCTTCCTTGACAGTGTTTGTGGCTAGAGAATATAATCCTGCCATATCCACTTACTACTCTTATAAGATTGTGGACTCTTAGATGCTTATCAAGTTTGCTGCTACCCTCCCTAAAGCTCTCTTAGCTGCTTTTCACTGCTTGATCCGCCTATCTCTGATGATCTCCTGAAACAGGTTTTGGCAGAGCTCCATCTTATGCAGTGATATGCTTCGTTACCTGGTTCTGTCAGACCTCAAACACAATCTTGGCACAGGGGTTATCTTTCTGGTATGCTGATCTCAGCGCTCTGATGGAACGAAGAACATAACTCATGAACTGTCCTCATTGTACTGCCACGAGCACCAAGGAGCGAGCAAAGAAAACGAAACTTGGGTATGCCTGCGGGTCTTCGTGTATGTAGACTTCCGATGGTGGATTGGTTGGTGGTTGTGGGGGGTATTGCATCATTCACTCTCCAAGAAGGTTTATTCTATGAGGGGTTTTGACATATTTTCCTCGCGATTAGGAGCTTAGGTGATGCCAGCCTGGACCCTCCACCACACGTCCCGACCATTTCCCAGATATCTGGTGGATGGACTGATAGTGGAGATATACTAGATATACTATGCAAACACTGTATACCATTGGTCATTCAACAAGAACATTCGAGCAGTTTTTAGCCTTGCTGAGTGGCCTATGCGATCAACCTCGTCGTGGATGTACGGGTCGCTCCTACTTCCGCTCGCTCTCCTCAGTTTAATGGCGAGACGCTTGCCAAGGCATTAAAGGTGGCTCATATTAGTTACGTCCACCTGGGCGTATTAGGAGGCCATCGACGTCCCACGAAAGATTCACCCAATCAAGGCTGGCACAATACATCCTTTCGGGGCTACGCCGACTACATGGCGACAGATGCATTTCGAGAGGGCCTGCAAAAACTGCAAGCATGTGCGACGAAATGCACAGCAGCCATTATGTGCGCTGAGGCCGTGCCCTGGCGCTGCCATCGCTCGCTGATCGCGGATGCATTGACCGTCCAGGGCTGGCAGGTTTATGAGATTCAGAGCCAGAAAACAGCGAAACTGCACAGATTGACACCGTTTCTTCGTGTGCACGATGGGCTGTTGCTCTATCCCGCCACTCTTTGACCGGTGAAATTCCTTGCCAATGACAAGATAAACCGAGTAGAATACTACACATCACGATGAAATGGTCCAGCTTTGATGCTCCAAAAGATGGAACGAGGTGAGGTATGCCCCTACAGCCCAATGGCGGGAAACTCCTTATGCCCGTCGAAACCGAGGCTGATGTTCACGCATTATTTGAAAAAGCTCTCGCTCTCTCAGACGTCTGGTTTTCTCACAAGGGATCGCTATCGCGCTGATATTGAGGATCATTTCTATTACATTGGAGCCATTTGCCCACAACATTTTCGTCCACTACAACAGGAAGTAGCCAACCTTCCTGGCGAGCAACTCACCTTTTTCCGCTTTTCGTTTTCAACCTGGCTCTATCTTCTCCAAGATGCCCCTGATAGCTGTGTTGAACAGTTACTACAAAGGCTCCTTCGTGCTGACCAGGACTGTTCCCCATCCATTAAGGAAAGCCCTTACAGCTGGTGCTATAAGGGCCTATGTAGTATTTTTTCTATCAACAAAAGGAATGCTTCCTTATTGGGAAGGAGAAGAACTTGGAACAGAAGGAACCAGAACTTGCTGCTAGCTATGTCATCTCTTGGTACCGTGCCCTCCATCCTTACGATGATATTGATGTGTTTGTAAAACGTGAGTTAGCTCTTACCCATTGGACTGGCTTACAGGAGGAGCCTGAAACCGATCCTAATAAAGCCTTCCTTCTCATCGTCAATAGAACCCAACAGCTTCTCTGGTGTGCCCATACAAGCTATTGGGCTTTTCAGTTCGAGGACATTGATGTGGAGGCGAAAACAGACACTATATTTCCTGCTACCCACTGGTCAGACGAAGAGGTTGAATACATCCGTGCGCTAAGCATCATCGCTCAATATTTAAGAGAGATTTGGGAAGACGAGATTTGGGATCAAGTTCGGCTGAAGTGGCAATTGGGATCGGCAGGAAACGACGAACCAATCCGGGTGTTTTTCTTCGCTACTCAGCCAAAGACTGACCGCAATGGAGAGAAAGCGTGGGGAGTATCTTTTGATGACAAAACGGTTCTTCCTCTCCTGCATCCTCAAAAGGGCTTTTTTCGCTATGGCACGATGCCATAACGAATGTTGTGTAAAGGGGGAAGGCTTCCCAAGGAGGAAAGAAAAGGTGATACTACAGGCATAGAATGTTTTTACTCAGTCCTGCACAAAGGACAAGGAGGAAGACTATGCCTGTGCACAAAAAACACCATAACACACCAGAGTCACCAACGACAAGCGTACGTATCTCCCCATCGGATGTTCCCAGCCAAGAGAGCTTTCATCAGCATCTGCGTGAGTTGATTCGTGGAGCAACCCGCGTGGTGATGGAAGAAATCATGCAAGAAGAACTCCGTCTGTTCTTGGGCGCAGAATGGGGAGAAAGCACCAGCCAGCGTCGAGGCTATCGCAATGGCTCCTACACCCGCGACCTGGTGCCCACAAGTGGCCGTATTGAAGATCTGAGCGTTCCACGAGATCGAGAGGGCCAGTTTCATACGCAGGCGTTTGAGCGCTACAGCCGCTATGAGCCTGAGGTAGCAGAGGCCTTAACCGAGATGTTTGTCAGCGGAAGCAGCACCCACAAAATTGGCAAGGTCGCCAACACGTTGCTGGGGGTCGCTCCCAGCGCCAGTAGCGTGAGTCGCTTGAATGAAAGCCTGAGTGAACAATTTGAGGCGTGGCGCACCCGTCCGTTACAAACGCACTATCGCATTGTGTACCTCGATGGGATTCATTTCAGCATTCGTCATGGCTCCAAGTGCGATGCGAGCATCATTTTGACGATTTTGGGCGTCGATGGGGAGGGAAACAAGGAGGTCTTAGCGCTGCAAGCCTGCGCCGAAGAAAGCCGTGAGGGGTGGCTGGGCATCTTACAGGACATGCGCAGTCGTGGAGCCACTGAGGTGGACCTCTTTGTCACGGATGGGCATGAAGGACTCCTGGGAGCGCTTGACCAGCTCTTTACAGCGACTGCACGCCAACGCTGCCTGGTTCACAAGCAGCGCAATGTGCTCAGTGCCATTCCTCGTCGAGAGCGCGAGCTGGTGCAAGCCGATCTGGTGGGGATCTGGAAGCCAGAGAAGAAGGAGGATGCTCTGGCCAATCTTGTCGCCTTCAAAGCCAAATATGCCGAGCGCTATCCCCAAGCGGTGCGCAGTTTGTGTGAGGATGAGGAGCACTTACTCACCTTTTATGACTTTCCAGTCGGGATGCATCGGCATATCCAGAGCACCAACGCGATTGAAGGCTTCTTTAGCAATGTGCGGCAGAGAACCGATCAGATTGACGCCTTTACGAGCGAAACCAGTTGTGTGCGTCTGGTGTGGGCTGTGATGCAGGACATTCGTTTTCACAAGGTCACGGTGAGCTAAGCCGTAAGAGCATTGAGCAGATCAACGCTCGGCTGCTGTGGCCGAGGAGGGAGAAGGTGGCCTTTTTTGTCTCTTGAGGACAGCCAGGAGCGTTTTCTCGCATGCTTCTCAATGAATGATGGGATGTGAAGCCATTGTGCTCGCTAGCTCTGAGGCTCTTGCGCCGTGAGGGTTACTGGCCTTTCATCAGTACACAACATTCGTTATGGCATCGGCAAGATAGGTGCGGATATGTTCGTAACCCAGCCTCTCTGGGAGAAACATGTTCAGCAAGCGCCACGACCGTTGCTTGACACCGATGTACTAGAACAAATCGCCCTCATAAAAAAATCAGAGTGAGACAGCAAACTTACCATATTGCCCGATAGAACCAGCCTTTACAGCAGGTGCCATAAGGAAGGAAAAGCACAATATGGATGAGCTTGATCCTATCAAAGTATTAGGGCTGCTTAGATCTAAGCTAAGCAATGATTCATATTTAGAGGTTACTGGCGAAGGTGCATATGTTTGGAGGGCTTCTTTTTCATTTTTTCCACCTGCAACTGTGGAGGATCTTGAGCGCTTAAAAAGCTATTGGAAGCTACCATCATCTTATGAGCAATTCTTGCTCTACTCGAACGGGGCAGAATTATTTATAGATGACAGGTATGGGCAATGGGGCTTTTCCCTTTATGCAGTGAATGACATTCTTATCAAGAATACACACTGGCAAAGTTTATATGACGATTGGTCAAGTTCTTTTCTTGTTTTCGCAGAATGCCTGGGAGATGCTGATTTACTTATATTAGATACTAACAGGCATTCTTTGTCACTTCCTCATGAATGTTATGTCCTTGATGGAGACACTGGCTACCCTGTTAAGACATGGCAAAAGAATATTATTGCAAAGAGTTTTGTACAATGGCTAGATCGCCTAATCGTCGCACAAGGCTCTAAATATTGGCACTGGATTTCACAATGATCAGCAGTGGCTTGTTTGTAACAATTGTACTCTTGAGCTTGCACTAGCAATAGACAATCGTTGACTTGCAAAAACGACCTATAGCAAGCCAATAGCGTGGTTCTACATACTCCGACTACATTGCACCTCAAAGGAAAAGCCTTTATAGCACCTGCTGTAAGGGCTGGATATAACGCAAACAAAAGATTGTCAAATGCCAAGAATGTTGCTATCATGCCAGACATTTCTTCAAGGGGAGGATCTTCATGAGAGAGTATCAGGTAGCGATTAAGCGCACGATAGAGAGACCGTGGACCACTATGGAACCATTGCGTCTGGGAAATGTCCCAAAGGGCCTTGGGACGCCGACTTTCTACTGTACCGTTTCCTATAAGGAAGAACCGTATCTTGAAGAAGAGCCATACCTGCTCCTCTGTTTGTATGGAAGTCAATCGTATTTTGCTGATGCTCGAATCTGGCACCAATGGCTCGTCGCTGGCTTCGGAAGCTACATCTATTTTCTCTCACTGGAGAAGCCTTCTCAGCAGATTTTCTGGAACATCGTCTATTTTTGTACCCTCTATCCAGCCGGTGAGTACTTGCTTGCCACTTCCATAGGCAAGGTTTTGTGTTTTGATCGCGATACTCAGCTTCTCTGGTGTTCAGAAGAGGTAAGCATGGATGGGGTGAGTATCTCTTCCGTCCAAGATGATCGCATTCTCGTCCTTGATGTTAACCCGCTTTAGAAGAGTACCCGAAGAGAAGAATGAAGCTTATTCATCTTTAGCAGAGGAAGCACGAACAGAACTAAAAAACCTTGATTGTTATCTGCACGGGTGAGAGTTCCTTCGTCAGTTTGAAATACTATATACGCACGAATATCTTACGTAATTGCAGGAGTAGCTCTTGTTGATGCAGACACAGACTATTTCTCTCCAGGCTGCGGAAAAGGTGCTCCACGCGCTTCAGCGTCGGCTGCAAAAATGGCTTGAGCAGCCCTTGTCCTGGGACAACAAGCGCCAGGAGATCGAGGCCCTGGTCAAGTAGATTCATCTGGAGACGTTGGATGGAGCGGATGGGAACGGGTCTGGGTGACCTATCGTTTTTGCGATGCCATGGCACTCTGGAAGACCTATCCATCGCCGAAGTCGCTGCAAGGGCATCAGGAGGGACAAGAGCATATTTTGTTGGGAATAGTATAGAGGGTTTTGAAGGTGCTGGACAGGAAACATTCCCTCAGTTTCCTGTCCAGCACCTTCGAGGGAATGAAGATTGGCTCCTTCTCGTTGAGAGTGTAGGAAGAAATGATATTGTGCCTTACTTAGAACTCTCTCCGAAAACGGGTCAAGGTCAGTAAGCTTGCCCGCTCGCGTACCATCGCTCGTCTGCAGAAAACGCTGGTAGAGTATCTGTTGTTCTTCAGAGGCTGAAGAAGTCTAATCAGCTATAACGGAAAAGCGTACAGTTCCATCATATCCATCGTCCCAACTTCCTGACCAGTCACACAGACCGTAGGTGATTTTCACCGTCACAAAGGCCTCTTTGATCGAGTCGATTTCGACATCGACTTGGAGCCGTCCTAAATGGTGGTCTTTGTGGTTCGAAAACTGCACCTCGAAGCCATTGAGAACCGCCATTGCATGTGAAACGGGGTTGCTGAATGACAAGATTTCCCTATCCTGTTGTGGTCCGCTGCCAGAGGTGGAGTTGAAGGTGTGAGAAGATGATGCTAGCTGCATCTGATCACCTCTTTACTTTGTAATAATGTGTACGATTTTCGTTTCAACTTGCCACGTACCCGATTCTTTTTCCGCCTGCAATTCCTCACGAGTTCACTCGTCCTCATCTGGGATACCACGAGGCCAAAACTCCTACAGAAAGCCCTCCAAAAGCCAAGCTAAAAGCAAGGGCCATTGCCAAACGAGCCATCTAACTGTCAACAATCCATCTCCATTCTAAGACCTTGGTAAGGAACAAGCAAGCAGAACAGAGGAGAGATCAGGGCTTTTCAGTTTTCCCAAAAGGAGTGCAAAAAAAGAGAATGCGATAGTTTTCAAGAAGATAGGAGAACGCCATCAAATGGCGGCAAAAGACATACATTTCTCTTCCCTTGACACTGGAGAAGGAATGTTCTAATATAGACATGCATCATGCGCTTTGATCTATTGTAAGGGAAACTGTCGATGATTCGTGCGCACAAGATCCGGCTGCATCCTACACCTGAGCAAGCCAATTACTTCGCGAAGGCAGCGGGAACCAGCCGGTTCGTCTGGAACTGGGCATTGGCTGAATGGAATCGGCAATATGCAGCCGGAGAGAAACCGACCGCTTTGAAGCTCAAGAAGCAATTCAACGAGATCAGGCGGGAGCAATTCCCCTGGACGTGGGAAGTCACGAAGAATGCTTCGGATCAGCCTATTCTGGACCTGGGCAAAGCCTTTACGGCGTTCTTCGAGGGCAAGGCTCGCCGTCCCAAATTCAAGAGCAAAAAGCGCAGTAAACCGAGCTTTTATCTCGCGAACGATCAGATGGAACGAGGGGACCACCGAGTGTGGATCCCCAAACTCGGATGGGTGAATATGGCGGAGAATCTGAGATTCCAGGGAAAAATCACCGGGGCACGGGTGACGCGCACCGCGGATTGGTGGTTCATCGCGATCACCGTAGAAGTTCCAGATATGCAATCAACAAAGCGACCTGCAGCCATTGGCATCGATGTGGGCTTGAACCGATTGGTCACCTTGAGCACCGGAGAGGAATACGAAAACCAAGCATTTCTCAAAACGGCACTGGGGAAGCTCCGTCAAGCGAATAAGCGACTGCATCGCAGGAAACAGGGATCAAAGAATCGGGAGAAAGCCCGTCGGCAGGTCGCACGCTTGCACTACCGTATCACTTGCATGCGAGAGGATGTGCTCCATAAGCTGACCACCAGGCTCGCTAACTGTTATGGGATCATTGGGATTGAAGACCTCAATCTCAAGGGATTGCTCAAAAATCGCAAGCTCGCTCGCTCGTTCTCTGATGCCTCGCTCGGCAAGCTCTTGAACCTGCTCACCAGCAAAGTTGAGCAGCGCGGGGGACAGGTCATGAAGGTGGGGCGCTTCTTTCCCTCCAGTAAGACCTGCCATTGTTGCCGTTGGAAGTGGGAAGACATGGCAGTGTCTGACCGCGTTTTTCTCTGCCAAAACCAGAAATGCGCCTATTACCAATTCGAGCAGGATAGAGATTATAACGCATCTCTGAACATTCTGCGCGAAGCCCTTCACTTGATCGGGTTGGTTGATCAAGTCGTCAGCGGTACTGGCTCGGACGCGGACGTTAACTTGGTTATGGACGCGGGGTAAGACCAAAAATGCCCAGGCATTGAGGCACCTACGGATGAAGTAACAACAACGAACGATGCAGTAAGGCTGTGCTTGCATACGTTTTACTACATTTATCGGAGCAGTCATCCTTGTAGAATAGGAAAACCAACACGACCACAAGGATGGACCCAGATGGAATATACCACACTGCTTCAAGGAGTCGAACTTGCGGCTCAACCGCTTGAGTTGGAAGAGGGAGGAATTCACTCGCTCTACCGCGTTTTCCAGGGACTTCCTGATCCACGCAAAAGGAAAGGGAAACGGTATTCCTTAGTGCTCGTGCTCACCTTGCTTGTGCTGGCGAAATTAGCCGGAGAAACCAACGTGAGTGCTGCCACTCATTGGATCCGCTTACGTAAGAAAGGGCTGGCTCAGCAGCTGAGACTCAACCGCGAAGCGATGCCTTGCCACAACACCTATCGGAGTGTGTTAGGACAACTAGATGCCCAAGAGGTCAGTGACGCGCTCGCTTCCCGCCGTGTGAAAAAAGCCGCGAGCGCGTCGATGTGGGAATGAGCCATCACGCTTGTTGAGTCAAACAGGTGTGATAAACGTTTCCACGGAATCATGCCAGATATTGACAATTGGAGACATCTCTGGTAGAGTTTCGTTAGAAAGAATGTTCTTATGTGAAGCACCAAGAGAGAGATTCACTGACACGAAGGATGTGTTGTTGGAAAGGAAGAAGGCGCAAGGTGCAGTTAGTCGAACGACATCTCATTCGTCATCAGGATGCACGCTTTGCGGTCATTGATCGAGCAGCTTTTGCCTCCAAAAACCTCTATAATCAGGCCAATTACCACGTTCGGCAAGCCTTCATTCACGAGGGAACCTATCTGCCCTACGCCGCCATCTTTCATCGCTTGAAACAGCATGAGGCCTATTGTGCCCTGCCTCGCAAAGTCAGTAATGCCATCCTGATCCAACTCCACCACAACTGGGTCAGCTTTTTTGAAGGGATGGAGGCCTATCGCGAAGACCCCTCTCCCTTTACAGGACGCCCCAAGATCCCTGGCTATCAAGACAAGACCAAAGGCCGCTTCCTGCTCATCTACGAGAAAAAAGCCCTGGGCAAGAGGGCATTCAAGCGTACAGGCAAGCTGGTCCCATCAGGATTGCCCATCGAGATCGCGACCCAGATCACCTGGGAAGCTATCAGGCAGGTACGCATCGTTCCACGCGCCGATGGCTACATGCTGGAGGTCGTCTATAAGCAGGAGATCCAACCGGCTGCGGTCAACCCGCAGCTTCGAGCAGCCGTGGATGTGGGCGTCAATGTGCTCGCAGCCATCACCAGCGATAAGCCCGGCTTTGTGCCTCGCCTGGTGAGTGGCAAACCCCTCAAAAGCCTCAATCAGTACTACAACAAAGAGCGCGCCAAGCAGCAGCAACGCCTCGCCCATGAGAACCGATATACCTCACGTCATCTCGATCGTGTAACGACGAAGCGCAATCGCCGTGTGGATGCCTATGTGCACACGGCCAGCCGTCGGATCATTGATCTGTTGGTGAGCGAAGGCATCGGAATGCTGGTGATTGGCAAGAATCCCTTGTGGAAACAAGAGGTGAGCATGGGGTGCAGGAACAACCAGCAATTTGGTGCGCCGCATCAACGGCGAAAATGAGTGCAGCATATGCTGTGTAGGTTGTTGGAAAACCTACTGCACACCCAACTTATCCCTGCCACATGGCTTGAATCTCGAAAGGGAGGGGGGAGTGTAGCATGTTGGGAGGTGCGCCCAAAGAGGCACATGATCTTCTGTCGTGCGAGAGCGCGACCTCACTCAGGCGAAGTGAGTAACGCAGCCCCTTACTTCCCGCCGAAAGGTTTGGGGGGGACTGTAGCATGGGGTTAAAAGTCTGTTGAAACCCTAACACCAAGGGTCAGAAGATAGGCAGCGAGGTCGTCTATGGTCAAGGCATGATTGCTTCAACTCTAGTCGTGGCGGAATACATGCGTCCTGTGGGAGCGGTGTCATCGCCCATGTCTGATGGTAACCATGAACGTTTCCAGCGTGGTTACAGCCTGCATCAGAGCCAGCTCGTAGGGAACGAGAAACGACGTACGGAGGGCCTAAGGACGAAGCGAAGATGATGTGTAACTTGGGGATCGCCTACCATCCGAGAGGGTCAGGGCGACGGAGTGGTAATAGTAGTTCGCCAATGGGAAACCATTCGTTGAGCGAAGTACCACAGGAGGCCAGACTCAGGAAATGATGGTTGACACGGATGTGTCATGAGACCATCGTGGGAGTTGCATTGAAAAGATGCGGGTCTCTGGAGAGCCTGGTGCATAGAAAGTGTGCATGCCATGGTTCGGGGGAGGACGGTTGGAAACGTGCCGAGAGGTAACGCGCTGGCCGTCTATCCTACCAAGGCAGCGTAAGGAAAGGCCACACTTTCTTGATCTGTCAGTGCAAGGACGTGTATGGTTAAGCCTAAACTGGTTAAATCCTAGTTCATGCGGTTTTTCTGGTGATGCCAGCGAACGTGGCTGAAACGCTGGTTCAGGAAGTAATGGTGTATCACGAATTTACACCACTATCCAACTGTCCAGTACCGAAAATCCTAGACCTCACAACAGGGTAATTGATGGAACATCGGGGAGTCCGTGGTCCTGAGCATATTAATCCGGTGAATGATAATCCAGACTCTCATGAGGCCGAAGCGTATTGTAAAAGTTCACCCACTCCTGGGCAGTTCGCAGAAATGCTCCCAGCGTCTCATAGTGGCAGCGCTCGGCTACCGCGAGTTTGAACATGCCGACAAACCGCTCCGCATAGCCGTTGTCGGTTGGCGTGCTAGCTCGGCTCATCGAGAGTTGGAAGCCTTTCTCCAGCAGCAGCCGACGGGTGACCTCAGCCCCAAACTGCTTGCCTTGATCGCTGTGAAAAATGGCCTCGGGCACATCGAAAGACAGGGTTCGCAGCGCCGCTGTCACCAACTCGGTACGCATGTGATACTCGAAGGCGAGACCCAGAATATGTCTGGTTCGTTTCCAGAGGGTGAAGCAGCCTCGCACTTTGGTCCGATCGGCCAGTTGGATCTCAAAAATGTCCGAGAACACCACTTCGGTCATGCTCTCCGGATCCAACTCACGAACCAGATTGGGCGCGATGTGGCTTGCTTTGCCGGGATAGACGTACTTTTTGCGCTTGCGTCGAGCTGTGATGCCGTATGTATGCATCACGCGCCGCACCCGGTTGGGGCTCATCTGGAGCAGCCTGGCCAGCTTGCGATGGCCCAGGGTATCATCGACCTCGTACCAGTGCTCAATCGCCACTGCCACCTGTTTGTCCTTGACCGCTTGTTTGGAGGACCAATAGAGTGTGGCTCGGCCTACCTCCAACGCGCGAACGACCTGGCTCGCGGCTTTTGGGGCCATTGGGCCGACTCAATTGATGGGCCAGTTCCACTTTCTGAGCCGGTTTTCATTGCCCAATAACCCCGGCACTTTTTTTAAAATCTCGTTTTGCACTGTGAGTTCCCCGATGATCTTCTTCAGGTCATCGGGCGATTCTCCTGGCTTGTAGCCCTGGCTGATCGCTTTTTGCGCTGGATTGCGTTTGTCAGCAAAGAGGCCAGGAGCCTTCTCCTGGAACTCTTGGCGCCAGCGTATCAACTGTGAGCGAGAGACCCCCAAACTTCTGGCAGGTGGCTTCCAGGGTGGTATCGCGCTGAAAACTCTCCATCACGGCCTTGACTTTGAAATCGGCGGTATAGGTCTTCTTTTCCATGACATCCTTTCCTTTCATGGTGTCATCTTTCACTGTCTAGAATACCATATACCGGACATCGAACGTTGCCTACGGGAGCTTCCTTACACACAGCTATTACTGAAAAAGCGCTTTGTACTTAACAGGTGACATGGAACAGACCGATGACTGTGCCGGTGGCCTCATTCCAGGTTTGGATTGCCTGGGGTGTGGGTAACAAATCCACCTGGCATTGTTTTTGCTGGAAATACTCAGTTGCCTCATCAGAAAGTCTGACATTGCCAAACTGTCCCGTGCCAATGATGAGCCGTTTCGCCCCTTTTTCATAGATGTATTTCGCCTCGTCTTGAGAAAGTATGTGCGATGTACCATAGAGGGCCTTAGATAATTTTTTCTTCCGCTTTTTTACCTGGCCACTCTGCCTGATCATCACATCGTGCGCGAAGACGGTTCCTTCAATGGTAATTGAGCCAAAGATAGTCTGATCAATGCTGGGTTTCATCTTGTTGCTCCTCCACATCTATGTGGCATGCCAATGTGGGCTCGTTCAAGAAAAAGTGCTCTGTGGACAAAAAGCTTTGGCCATAGTATATATCACTAAGCAAAGGCGTGGCTGTGGCATTGACCCATTGTGAGAGAGGCTTGAAAGTGGGGGAAGCCATACCATAGACTGCGGGCCTGATTCGCAATGAATGTAGAAATCGAGTCAGGCCAAGCCTCTTTCATTGGTGATGGTATGCTTCTAGAACCTCACGACGTAGAGGACATACTGGGTGACAATCGAAGCAGATATGGAAGCGGTCAGTCGTCACCAAGGAGAAATCAAGGGTGTCCTGACAGGGAGACCAGTGTCTAAATTACGCCAGAGCATTTGCGCGGCCAGTTCTAGTTTGGTGGCGAACGTCACTGAAGCAGGTACATGAGCTTCTCGGCAACGCTCCTGGTCGTCAGTCCAACTCTTGGGCAGGTACAATTCGCGATCCAGCAATGTGTGTCCATCCAAACTTGCATAGGAAAGAAACACGCCCACCTGGCAGTTTTCGATGCGACCACCTGTGCCACTGTCCTGTCGTTGAACTCCCACCGATTTGTACCCCTTTTTGAGAAACCCAGTCTCATCGACCACCAACACTGCATTGGGAGCCGCAAGCATTTCACAAACATACGCGCGCAACACACCTCGCACCCCGTCGCAATCCCACTTGGCCCGGTCTAATTGATGTTGCATCGCATACGGAGTTGCTTCTCCCAAGGGAGTTTGGTGGATGTTCTGTGTTGGCTCACTTTTTTCTTCAGACTAACCATCGCTCATCTGCGTCTGGGGCATGAGGAACGGCTATCATGCGTTCCTGCATTTGGCAACGGCGCGAATGTGTTCTGCGTTATGCATCAGGCCGACGCCCGCGTTCCAGCGCCCCATACTTCCGCCACTTGCCCGTTTTCGACGCGAAAGATCTCCAAAATGGTTGGCAAGGGCTGTCCGGGGACCGTTGGGACACCCTGAATAGTGACACGAAGAGCGGCCTTATTGCCTTCAACAAGCACATCTTCGACGACGAAGCGCTTCTCAGGAAAGGTCGTAAAAGCGCTTGCCACCGCCTTTTTGACGCTCTCAACGCCAGTCTCTCCTGCTGCATGTCGAATAACGTGTGGAGCAAAGACTTCCTCCAATGCCACGACGTTTCTGGTGTTAATGGCTTCATAGGCACGATACGCTAAAGCCCTGATGTCGGCTTCGGTCATTCAAAACCTCCTTCAAGTGATTTTTTCAAGCATGAATTGCCAGAGGGGCCAAGGATGCTCACGTCTGCTCTGGGCTGATTTCCCGGATAGCACGTATATTGGTACGCAACTGTTCAAAGAAGTGCATCATCATTTTCTGCTCCTCTTTGCTTATTCCATCAAGCAACTGGGCCTGAAAAGCACGATGCGCTGCACGCAGTTCTGCGGCGATCGCATGCCCGGAAGCCGTCAAAGAGACGAGCGTGTAGCGGTTATCCTGAGGGTCGAGGCGGCGGCTGAGCACTCCTTCTGACTCAAACTGCTTGACCAGGCGGGTAATCGTGGCTCCATCAACAGCCAATTGCTGCTGTAAAGCAGCATGGCTGATCTCGCCGATCTCGAACAGCAGTGTCAGCAATTGCCGTCGTATCTGACTCATGCCGATGTGTTGATCAAAGGCTTGCCTGGATTCAGAACAGGCAGACGCCAATTGCCGAAAGAGGGTATCCTCAAGGGCATCCATTCTTTGCTTTACCTCCGAGCGCTCTGTCTATTTCCGCGCATCATGAGAAAGCGGTGAGCATTTCCATCTATATCATCAACTATTGATATTGTCAATAGTTGGCGATGTCAAAGGCATACTGCGTGGTCTTTCTGGTTCTTGGAAGACATATATCTACGAACAGAGGAGTTCTGGAAAAGGTGACAGATCCGCATGCTGGGGATTTATGGAGAAACGATGGTTAACCTCGTCACGCCTTGTAACGTGGTGACAGTTCGGTGGCTATGGTGCTCCATCCTCATCCGACATCTACATGCTTGGCAGATGACCTGGAGTGGAGAAAGGGTAACATGCAGCTCGGCTTTCGGGCGAGCTTGCTTTCTGGCCATGACGAACCTCCGGAGGTGGTCTTGTGACTGGAGATTTTTGGGGGTCCGATTTTGACAGACAGAGGGGAGCCTAAGGGGCAATTGGATCGTTCTGTGTCGCATCTTTGCGATAACTACAGACGCCTCGCTGTAACATGCTGGACGTCTGTGGGAAGTCGTAACGTGAGCAAAAAAAGTGGCTCTTCTCTCCTTCCTGTGGCTCGAACGTCCCATCCCGCACGACAGCTCATGGCACTTTCTCGACCGGAAACTGGATCTCGGTGAGCGCGTCGTCAAGATTCTCTTCCCGACGCAGGCGAATCTTGCGGCGTGGTCCAACGATGGTGTAGGCATTGTTTTCCATCCAGGTTCCCAGCGCTTGATAGGCCGGGAGCGCGAGCGCTGGATGTCCATGATGGAGCGTACTGGCCATGTGGGGAAAAGCTGGCAACTCGTACCGTGTCAGCCGTCCCTCACTGTGTGTGGAAAGCCGATCGGCGTCTCTGCCATCAACAGGTGCGACAATCTCCACGGAACCTGGAGTGCATTCGTCATCACGCTCCGTATGAACGACGAGCAGATGATCGATGGGTTTGACTCCATGGCGCTTCAGCATGCTGTCGATCCAGCACGTTTGATCCGCCAGATCACCCGTCGTCGGGTGCAGTGAGACTCCTGTGATTGGCCTGACCGCTTTGAGCACGACGTCATAGACCGGCAGAGAACTGCCTTGCTCAAGGGCACGCAGGCGCGCTTCGACGCGCACGAGTTGCTCCTGTTCCGCCTGGATCTGCTGCTGGAGTTGTGCCTGTCTGAGCCGCAGCATCCCTTGCAATGCGAGAGGAGAAACGCTTTCGTCCAGAATCTCGGCGATCTGTGTGAGTCCCAGTCCGAGCTCTTTGAACGCCAGAATACGATGCAGGTGCGGTAACTGATCCATCATATAGAACCGATAGCCGGTCTCAGGATCAACAGAGATCGGCTTGAGGAGCCCGATCTCGTCGTAGTAGCGCAGGGTGGTCATCGATACCCCGGCGAGCCTGGCAAAATCGCGAATTTTTAACATCTCATCTCTTCCTGCTGTACCTGCTCATTTTCTCTGAAGAGCTAGCCAATTCCCTCCACAATAGCCCTGCCCTCTTGACGCTCCGCACTCCATTCCGTCGCAATCAAGCGACGACCGGTCAGATCTCGCGAAGCGTCGGAGGCGAGAAACACCGCCGGAGCCTGTATAATCTCCGGCTGGAGCAAACGTGCCTGGAGATCCGCTGGCGTCTGGGCGGGGACCATCCCAGTATTGGTTGCGCTACCCGGCAGCAGAATATTGACACGAATACGCGCCTCGCTCAGCTCCTGTGCCCAGATGGCCGAGGCAGCCTCGAGCGCAGCCTTCGACGGCCCATAGGGAGAAAAACCGCGCCGCTTCATCGTTTCATAGCTCACCCCGATGTTAATGATGCTCCCCTCGCGCTGCTGCTGAAGCCAACGTGTCACCACTGCACGAGCCATATAGAATGGCCCATCGACATTTGTTTCTACAATCATACGCCAAACCGAAGGCTCAACCTCCCAAAAGCGAGTGGGCTCCGTCAGAAAAGAAGTACTGACATACTTCATACCTCGACCGGCGTTATTGACCAGAATATCGACGTGCCCAAACTGCTTCATGGTCTGGTCCACGATATGCTCACATGCTTCTGGATTCGTCACATCGGCGAGCAGTGCTACCACCCGCTCAGACCCATCCTGCTTCGCGAGTTGATCGAGCTCGGCCTGTTCACGCGCAGCCGTTACGGTCACCGATGCCCCTTCTTGTATGTATGCCTCCGCAATCGCGCGCCCTATCCCTCGTCCCGCTCCGGTCACGATCGCGACCTTTCCATCAAGTTTTCCCATTTCGGTTTCTCCTTTTTTGCCTCTCCAACACAAACGATCAGCACATTTCAGCTACAAGCCAGCAAAAAAATGACCGACGCAAGGACATCTTCTTCTGCCAGATCGTAGTGCCATTTTTGCGTCAGAGAAAGCCAACGTTTCCATCCTGCTCATTTGCAGAGAGGTGAACAACTCTTGTCACCAGCATACAACGTTCAGGTAGGGTGAAAGTCAAGAGGCTTTCTTCTGACTTTTTTAGGGTACACCACTTTTTTGCTCACGTTGCGACTTCCCACAGACGTCCAGCATGTTACGGCGAGGCGTCTGTAGTTATCGCAAAGATGTGACACAGAGCGATCCAATTGATACGCGGGGCTAAAAACGCAATGGACATGACGATGGGCATTTTGTGAGAAAGATAAGCCGGTTCAGATCAGGTTTGCCGACGTAGTTTTTTACGTTTAAACGTATTACATTCAATTAGAATGGATAATGCAAAAGAAGAAAATAATCAAGAGTATACGCACTTTGAAAGTATTTCAGTCGTTCAGAGAATGTTGTGGGCCTCAGGTACTACTACTCGTTATTGGAAAAGATAAATGTAGAAGGCTGGGACAGGAAAGAAAATATGAGTAGAGAGACCACTCGCCAGAACGCGCGTGGGAAGGTCCATGGTGTGTGTTGTTGTCATTAAGGAGGAGTCGAGAGGATGGATCCTGGTGTATGTTGTTCCTCTCCGTCTGCTGCCAGAGAGGTGAGTCTTTCAGCAACATGGTCATTCTCTTTCCCTCATACGTTGATTGTGGAAACAAAGGCAGATCGAAAAGATGCTGTCTGGTATTTTGTACCACCTCTCGAACGCAAACGAGCGTGAGGAGAGGAAATGTTCGACAGTTCATACAATATATGTTGCACGAACCATCGAATACTAATGCCAGAGAGTTTCTTTTGAGCCGGGCATAAGACGACTTTGTGATAAAAAAAGTATGTAAGAGGCAAAAGCGAAACCCAACGCATCAGTAGGTGTGCACCAACCATAATGTTCGCTCTCGTTGAAGCCAGGCACCCATGCTGGAATGGCTTCCTTTTTGAAGCGTCTGTTCAGCTTGGATGGAACTCCTATAGTACTAAGGAAAGAGATGCATATTACAATGGGAAGAGCTTGATGGAGACAGAAGCGCTTCCCTTTTTATCCAGGAAGGTAGTTGCATGCTGCATGAACCATATGGGGAAAGCCAGCAAGCTTTCGGACATCTTGATGGTCTTTTTGCCAAGAACCCGGAAGCTCGTGACTTTCTTGCCCAGGCTATTTTAGACTCAGTGACGGTCATGATGGCAGTTCTGGATACCAACGGAAGAGTGCACATTGTCAATGAAGCATGGAGACGCCAGGCGCGAGAATCCTGTTCACCTGACCAATTGACACGTGCCGGGATAGGGATGAATTACCTGGACGTGTGTAAACACGCACAGGGAGCATCTGCTGAAGAGGCTCCAGAAGCTTTCGCAGGTATTGAGGCGGTCCTGGGAGGAAGACAATCCTCATTTACTTTAGAATACCCCTGTTTTTCGCCAGCGCGGCAGAGTTGGTACCTGATGAGCGTCACCCCTCTTCCAGGAAATGCAGGGGCGGTGGTTGCCCATATCGATATTACCGAGCGCAAACAGCTCGAGCAGCAAAAAGATATCTTCATCAGTATGGCAAGTCATGAGTTGCGAGCGCCATTGACTGCCTTGAAAGGTTTAACGCAACTTGAGAAAAAGAAAAGTGAAAAGCGCGGTTTAAGCGAGTCTCTCCGTTTTCTGACAAAGATGGAGAAACATATTGATCAATTGACAAAGCTTGTCACTGAGTTATTCGATGCGGCAAAAATGCAGGCAGGGAGATTGGACTATGTCAAAGAACCTCTTGATCTGGATGCGTTGATCAACGAGATTGTTGAAACGGCACAACTGACGAGCCCAGGTCATAGGTTAACGATTCATGGAGCCTCGCATGCGACAATTAGTGGGGACCGGGACAAACTTGGACAAGCCTTTACCAACCTGTTGAGCAACGCCATCAAATATTCTCCTCAGGCAGACTATGTGGATATCTCCCTGGAGACCGTGCAAGATGGAGCTTTTGTGCGCATCCAAGATGCTGGGATTGGTATTCCCAAGGAGCGCCAGGACCGACTCTTTGAGCGTTTCTATCGTGTTGATACGTCCAAGCAGAACTATGTTCCCGGACTCGGTCTGGGCTTATACATTGCACATGAGATCATCAAGCATCATGGAGGAGAAATCACTGTGAGCAGTGAGGAGGGGAAAGGATCAATCTTCTCAGTTTCGCTTCCTTTGCACGTATCCGCCACGTAGGAGACCATTCCAGCATGGGTGCCTACTTCAACGAGCCAGATGCGCTCTACTTTCTATCGGTAGAGAACTCCTACACAGAGATTGGCGGCCTTATGAGCACCCAGATTAAATGGGTTTCTTATTCGTGAGTAGCGAACATTCTTCTCAGTAGCAGACATTATTGTTGGTGCACAGTAGGAGGAGCATGCACGAATAGGCGTCTAACCTCTACTCGCTCGCCTCATCCAGCGTCCCGCCAGCAGTCCCAGAGCGGCCGGAGCTGATGCCCAGGGCTCTCGCTACTTCGTGCAATTGGCTCTGGAGGGCAAGCCCCACCGCAAACCCAAGCACCAGGTTGGCAAGGGCACCGTTGAGGTGATCTAGGACCCGCGACCCTGGCCCTGGTTCCCCAGGAAGGGGAGGCGATCCTGCAGGTGTTCTGCGCGGAATTGGCTCCTGAGGCCGTGCCATTCGCCGTTTGCAACGGCAGATGGAGCGGCAGTGGCGAGCCGCCAATCCAGAGCGCTACGATGAGAAGGGGCGCATCAAGAAACAGGGCCGAAAGAAGCTGCGGTGGAAACAGAGTAAGCGCTATCAGGCCACGCGACGGCGCAAAGCGAGCAAAGAGCGCAAGCTGGCCGCTCACCGCAAGAGCCTGCACGGTTGTAAGGTGCATGAGGTGTGCGCGCTGGGCAACACCATCATCATTGAGAAGATTTCCTACAAAGCATGGCAGAAGCAATTTGGTAAGAGTGTGGGACTGCGAGCCCCAGGGATGTTTGTGGAACTCCTGAAGCGCACCGTTGCAAGCACGGGCGGCACCCTGGTAGAAGTCCCAACACGCACCACTGCATTGAGCCAATGGTGCCATGGCTGTGGCAAGCGGGTAAAGAAGCAACTCTCAGAGCGGTGGCATCAGTGCTCCTGTGGGGTGGGTCCCGTGCAACGCGATCTCTACTCGGCCTTTCTTGATCCAGCAGACCCCATTCCCTCGTGTCAGGGGTATTGGGAAGGTGCGGAAGCGCGCCTGCGGGCAGCACACGAGCGTCTCATCCAACGTGCGAGAGAGGGGCAGAGCATGCCCCGAAGCTTTGGTCTGACCAGAGCCGGAGCGCGTCTGCCCAAAAGTTCAGGGGAACCACCACAAGAGCCAGCGCTTCTCCTTCGGGATGAAGAGCTGGAAGCGTGGGCCGAACCCCTGGAACCCCCGCTGCTTTAGCGCGGGGAGCTCTCAGATTGGGGTAGATATCGGAAAATTTAAGCATGTCGCTGGCTTTGTCTCAAAAACGTTGCTGGAACATCATAAGCATTTTGAGAGTTGTCCAGCATTTATCATAACCGAGCGTAAGGCCCCTGGCTTTAGCCCTGACACTTATACACAAATATGCGATCTTGAAAAAGAACACGGAAGCGATGCGCTGCAGGTGCCTCGTTTTTCCCCACACGAGAGGTGACACACATTCGGTGAAAAAGTCGCGTGTCTCGCCAAGCTGAAAGCACATCATTGTGCATCAAGGGGCGTTTTTTTCAACACCTTTCCCTCGCATCATGCTGAGGATCTTCTGCAAACTTTCATATTTGTGTATAAGTGACAGGCTTTAGCCACGGGGATACAAGCGAGTCCTTTTGAGGCGGATAGGGCGGGGTAAAAACGCTTGACATACAACCATTACAGTGTTAAAATGGTTGCATGAAACAAGAAACACAACCGCTTACAGTGCGTTTTCCTCCTGCTCTTTTGAAGCAACTCAGGATATGCGCAATCATCAACAACCGTTCCCTCAACGGAGAGATTCTTACGGCAATCGAGGAGCATGTGAAGCGAGAGGCAAAGAAGAAAGGTCAGTAACGTGGTCAAGAAGGCGTATAAGTACCGCTTTTACCCAACGGACGAACAGGCGCGTCATCTGGCGCAAACGTTCGGCTGTTGTCGCTTCGTGTACAACTATGCCCTCTCGACCAAGAAACATGCCTACTTTGATCACAAACGCAAGATCAAAACCTCCGAACTCAGTGTCGCCATCACCGCCCTCAAAAAAGAAGAGGGGACGGCATGGCTCAAAGATGTGAGCAGCGTCCCCTTGCAACAGTCCCTTCGTCATCTTGACGCCGCCTACAAAAACTTTTTTGAGGGGCGAGCCAAGTATCCCACCTTCAAAAAGAAGCACAAAGGACAGAGCGCGACCTATACCGACAACGCCTTTACATGGCGTGGGGGAAAGCTCACTCTTGCCAAACAGAAAGACCCCCTCAATATTGTGTGGTCGCGCCCACTGCCAAAGGATACACGTATTTCCAGTGTGACCATCTCCAAAGACCCATCAGGGCGCTACTTCATTTCTTTGCTGGTTGAAGAGTGGATCGAACCTCTTCCCCTGACGGAGAAGGTCGTCGGGGTGGACCTGGGCCTCAAATCCCTGCTCATTCCCTCCGATGGGAAAACCATCGCTAACCCAAAGCACCTCCACAGCTACGAAAAGAAGCTTGCCAAGGCTCAGAGACGACACGCGAAAAAGAAAAAGGGCAGCAAGAACCGCGACAAGGCCCGCAAAAAAGTGGCTCGTCTGCATGCCAAGATTGTCAATACCCGTCGAGACTACCAGCACAAAGTGACCACCAGACTGATACGCGAAAACCAAGTGATCTGCCTGGAAGACTTACATGTGGCTGGCATGCTCAAAAACCACTGTCTTGCCAAAGCCATTAGCGATGTAGGATGGGGTGAGATTCGGCGGCAACTGGAATACAAAGCGGCATGGTACGGGCGCACGGTCGTCATCATTGATCGGTGGGAAGCGACCAGCAAGACGTGTAGCGCCTGTGGGTACAACCTGGACATCCTCACCCTGGATGTACGGGAGTGGGTCTGTCCAGGTTGTGGTGTCTGCCATGACCGAGACATCAACGCTGCATACAACATCTTGGCTGCGGGACTCGCAGTCGTATCAGCCTGCGGAGAGAACGTAAGACCTGTGACCTCGAAAGGGGCGTAGGCAGTCCTCGGTGAAACAGGAAGGCTCTCTCGTGAGGGAGAGAATCCCCCGCCCTTCAGGCGTGGGGAGTAGGTCAACGGAGCAGAACGCCAATCGCTGAGAGCACAAAGACCAGGGGGGCTGCTGCCCCTGCTTGCGAAGCAATCAGCGGAACATTAAAGAGCATCGATGCAGCGGGCGCGATGGCCGCGATGCAGAGAAAGGCGATACCCCATAGGCCAAGAGCATTTTGACGCAAACCTGTTGTGTTACAGCGATGTGCAGAAGTACTGAACTGGGGACTGGCGCAAATGATGCAATGAAGCGGTCCTCACCACATAGTGAGGACCGCTTCATTGCATCGGATACCTAAATTATGATCAGTTTTTGTCCTACCTGGTCCTGGCACCAGCAGCCACAGGGACGGCACTTCTCTTGCCTGCTCCTCGCAGTTCCTCGAACCAACCCCAGTCCGTATTCTGATCAACGACCGTCTGCAAGAACCCATTGACCGTTTCTTTCCGCGCCCAATCGCGCTGAAGTTCACATGCCACCGCGTTCCACGTTACCAGTTGTGCACCCGCCTGAGATACTCTCTGTAACGCGGTCTCATGCGCCAGGGGAGTCGTCCCACCAAGCGCATCCACCACTGGATAGACTTCGTAGCCTTCCTTGAGCGCATCAAGGGTCGGGAACAGCAGGCAAGCCTCAGTCCATAATGCACCCATGATCAGTTTTCGTCGTCCGGTGGCTTTAATAGCCGCAACTGTCTCTTTGTCTTCCCAGGTGTTAATGGATGTACGATCATAGGATTTCACATCCGAGAGAACTTCCTTTAATTGCGGAATGGTATCTGGATTGACACCATTACTCACATTGACCGTTGTGAGTATGATAGGAAGTTCAAACGCCTTCGCGAGCTTGGCAAGCGTGACGACGTTGTTGATAAGGTCACCTGAATCCATCGATTTGACGGTGTAGATTTGCAACGGCTGATAGTCGATAAGCACCAGCGCTGCGTTCTTCGGAGTCAGCAGGTGATCTTTCATGGGGTCGCGCATTGGTAAACTGGTCATTATTTTCTCCTTTGTGGATTGTAAGAGATTGGCACGCACTCCTCTCTCGCCCAGAGCCACCTTTGCCTCTCTGAACATGCAAGAGGACACCCCGATCCACTTCACCCAGAAATCGGGAGCCTCCTCCAGCGAGGAAACGGTTATGTAGTATGATCGATACTAGAGATCGCGACAGGCAATCTCGACGTCATTCCAATCGGGTTGGGCGTGGTCATTTCGCGCCCCTATTGCGCTGCCAGAAGGCCTGGAGCTGCTGGCAAATGAAATCGGTCTTTTCCTCGAAGACCCAGTGGCCGCATTCTTCGATCATGCCGCCTTGAGCGCTGACGGAGATCGCCTTGGCACTGTCGATGCAGTGCGACCCGAAAGAGCGCACGCCAGCCCAGGCAAGCATCGGGACCTTCAGCTTCTCCCGCGTCAGCTCGGCCGTCTGCTCCGCCATCTGCGGGATGTAGCCATAATGGTTGAGGCTAGCGCGCAGATTGCCCGGCTGGCGCATCTGAACGACGTAGCGTTCAACCTCTTCCTCCGGAATCGCGTTGGGATTGTAAGCAAAATCGCGGAAGAAGTGACGTAGATACCTATCCTCACGCCCCTCAATGAGGAAGGTCGTGATGTCCATGTTCATATGCATGCTCAGATGCCAGTACGGCACGCGCGGGTCGACATAGCCGGGGTAATTGAGCCCAAAGAAGGGCGTCTCGATCGTCGACAGCGACAGAGCCCAATCGCCTGCCATGTAGGCCAGCGCGACTGACGGCGGGCCACCGAGATCATGACTTACGATATGAAACTTATCGATGCCTTCGACCGCGAGAAGCTCTAGCATATCCTGAGCGATCGTCTTCGGCTCGTAACCCGAGAAGGGCTTGTCGCTGTCAGCGAAACCCCTGAGATCGGGGACGATGAAGCGGTATTGACCTGCGAGTTTCTCGATCAGTGGCAAGTATTCACGGTGGTTCTGAGGCCAACCGTGCATGCCGAGCACCACAGGTCCTTCACCAGCCACGATGTAGTGCAGGTTCACTCTGTTTACGACTGCGCGTTTGTTGATGTAGTCAGTCATTGCTTATCCTTAGGCTACGCAAACCATTCATATTCGTCCTACACGCTCCGGCTTCGTAGGGGTGGAGTGAAGGTTGCTGTCACCAGGGGCAGTCCATCGAGCATCACATGTATTTTTGCTTACTCGTTCCACCACCAGCTAACGGTCTGCTCGAACTCCTGCTTATGATTCTCAAGCGCCAGTTCAATGTATGGGCATATGTCGTCTGAGAGGAATGGGAAGGCACATCTGAGCACCTGAACCATCTCATTGCTTGTGATAAGCAAATGATGCTCAGCATGCAAGAGCGGTTGATGCGGTAGCCGCTCCATCTCCCTGATTGCTTTCACTATCTGCTCAAAGAGTTTATCGTGTGCGCTGGGCCGTTCCCTATCGCACCTCCTATCATCATTATCATGCCCACGCCCACAAGCACAGCCGTTACTTTGCCCCTGATGACAGGAACCTTCACGCAACCCCTACCTACAGCGGTCTTCACAAAAATTGAACCTCGTGGCAAAATAACCCCATGCGAGCATATTCTCAAGATTTACGACAGCGTATCCTGCACGCGGTTGACCAAGGAAGACCGCGCGCAGAGATTATCAAAACATTTGGTGTTTCCCGATCTACGGTCAAACGCTATCTCAAGTTGAGACGCGAGACCGGCGATGTGAAGCCCAAGTCCATTCCAGGGCGCCCCTCAAAGAAAGGAGCCGCTTTGCAAGCTGGACTGCTCTCTCAACTCGAAGCGCGTCCCGATGCGACGCTTGTAGAGCATTGTCGGCTCTGGGAAGCTACTCATGGCATCCAGATCAGCTCTGCGACAATGAGTCGTGCAATCCACCATCTGAACTGGACCCGGAAGAAAAAAACATTACGGGCAAGTGAGCAGAATGAAGCTGATCGCGCAGCCTGGCGAGAACAGGCCCAAACGTTAGATGCAGGCAAACTCGTTTTTCTCGATGAATGTGGTTCCAATATCGCCTTAACCCGCGTGTATGGTCGATCGCCCAAAGGGAAACGAGTATATGGTTCTGTTCCACGCAACCGGCGAGCCAATATCACACTCCTGGCTTCGCTCTCGCTCCAGGGGATGGGTTGAGGCATTCATCCTTGAGGGCTCGGTAGATAGCATTGCCTTTGAGATCTACATCGAACAGGTTCTGGCTCCGAGCCTGCAAGTGGGGCAAATCGTGATTCTGGACAATTTGAGTACGCATACTGGAGAAAACGTTCGGCGAGCTATCGAAGCGCGAGGATGTCAGCTTCTGTTTCTGCCATCCTACTCCTCCGACTTTTCGCCGATTGAAGAGGCATTCTCCAAGTTGAAAGCTTTCTTACGCCGGGTGGGAGCGCGCACACCAGAGGCATTGCAAGAAGCGATTGGGCAAGCGCTCCTCACTATTACCACACAGGATGCCATCGGTTGGTTCCATCACTGTGGCTATCGTTCATTGGCACGAGGATCGCTCGAAAAAAGATGCACTGTTGCGTAAGCGCATCCTTTTGATCCGTTACCGGAGAACGCCATCATGCCGCTCGGGCTGGGCAACTGCAGTTAGTCGAAAAAGTCGGGGAGTTGTTTGAGTGTTGACCATTGAGAGCCGTCATGTCCGAAAATGACCAAGGAGAGGTGTTTCCTCTCGGCCAGATTGAGCAACTTGCGTGTGCTGGCAATGGCACCCGCTCCGTCGGCGTCCGTTGGACCAACTGGCCGATCAGCAGTGAAATGAGCCTGGATGGCGACGGCATCAATGGCAAGAAGCACCGAACCGGTCTGAGGCAGATGGACAAGCACCGCCTGGTGTCCAGGGACATGTCCACTGGTCTCGATGAGTTCAAGTCCAGGAAGCAGTTGTGTGTCGCCATCAACCAACTGGTATCGCGAGGCAGGCTGATCCCACTGGGAACGGGTGAGCGCAAAACGGGGGTGACCGGCACTCGCTACTTCATGTTGCAGGCGTTGTGCAATGAGCCGGGCATTGGGGAAGGCTCCATGATTGCCTGCGTGATCATCATCGTAGTGGGTACAGATCAGGAGATCAATGTCAGAAGATCGCACGTCTATCGTTGCCAGTTGTTCAATGACGCCCTTCTCGTGTTCTATTCTCTGCAGCCCAGGTGTGTTTGGCAGTGGCTGGAAGTTCAGGGGAAAGCCGCTATCAATCAGAATGTTTTTGCCATCTCTGGTCTGAATGAGATAGCAGGGAACTGGTAGTGTAAGTGGACCCACAATCATGGTTGCTACCTGCATGAGGTAGAGTCGCTGCGGGCCAGATGCGCTGGTTATCATACAATTGTCCTTGCATTTGAAAAAAGACGAGTTCCAAATTAGGCGCGGCATTCGCACCAGATCGAATGGTCACGTTTATAGGATTATCGCCGATACAGACATGATAATCAGACAAAATGACCTGCAAGAAGCGTAGCATGCTCATCGCAGCCAGAGAAAGAGCAAATCTATGCTCTCAGCATGTGCGCAAGCATCACTATGCTCTCAGCATAGGTTCAAGAGGCGAGGACCTCTCCAAGATCGCCTCTGCTGCTATGTGTGGTAGCTCGTCGAGTGTTTGAGGTGATGACAACCTACTTCTTTGACCACCAGGAACGCTCCTTGAAGACGGCTCAAGATTTCTGTGCACCGCTGTAGGGTCGTATCTCTTTGCATGCTTTCCAGTACGACCTTCACCTTGAAATCGGCAATATAGGTTTTCTTCTCCATTTCGTCCAGTTCTTTCAGGGTCTCATCTTCCTTTGTCTAGTTTATTGTAGACCGAACAGATCACTGGACTAGCTATCGTCTGATGCAGCCCGAAGTTACTCAATACCTAATGCGAGCCGCGGCCGAACTGCTCGGGATTGCCGTGTAAACCAAAGCGGGAGGGAGCCGATTACCTCCCTCCCGCTGCTCCTTGGTACTATCGCGAACTTTGCAAATGATGTGGGAGTGGAAAGCTGTCAAATCTGAACAAATAACCAGAGAAAGTTAGTCTTGATGACCTTGAGTGTAGAGAACCTCACGACTTAGATGAACTGCTAAGTGACATCCATGAGTTGTTGGAGAAAAAGGGAATAGCGGTCATCATGTAACCGGCGTTTGGTGGTCAAGAGGGAAGAGGCTGAAGTGATATCGTTTCACTTCAGCCTCTTTTGGGTTTTTTCATGATGAACGCTTCAATTTCTAGGTGAAGGAAATCTTCTCCTGAATCGGGGCAACTCCAAAAGTTTGTCCAGCCCATATGTAAGCAAGACTGGCATGATCTTGCAAATCCTGGCACTCGACTTCGCTCTCAAAATGATAGCGGGGAAAATAGAGCATTTGCATCCTGTGGGCAAACGAATTTTCCCTATTTACCCCTTGTACAAATAGGAGCCTCATATTATACTTATATTCATCAATCTCGTTGCCCTTGTCTTCTGACAAGCTTCTCGAAGGATGATGTGGTCCTGAGAAAGGTTCTCTGACGACTTTGTCTCTCGCGCTGTTGCTCCAGTAATGCTAGGAGCGCACTACGCGGCTCGCGACTGGTAATGCAGTGCGGTCTGCTCACAGAGAGAACAGCAACACCGTACTGTGCACATCCACAATTGAATAGTGGCAGAGATATTCGCCTTCTCAACTCTAGTAAATAGGGTGTGGATAGTCGTTTCTGCGAAACAATTCTCCGAGTCGCACATTGACTCTTCGAGTTGGATCGCAGGGGCGATGTTCTACACGCTGTTTCCGGTGTCCTACACCGGGACGAGAGAAGGGATGTCCATGGGGAAAATCTCGTTGAGGGCTCTGATCGGCACCGTCTTCGGCCTCGCCGGACTGTTCCTGTCCGGGTCGATGCTGACGGCGGGTCTCGCCAAGGCGCTCAACACACTCACCACCTTCCCCTTGAGCCTGGTGAAGTACCTGCTGACCCTGGTCTCGCAGGACCACTGGATTCACTACCAGTGGGCGAACTCGTACGTGTCGGCGAGCGTTCTGGCGCTGACGCCGCTGGTGTTCCACATCATCTTCATCAGGATACTGCAGAAGAAGAAGAACCACAAGACGGGGGAGCCGTTCCTCCAGAAGAACCTGACCTGGGAGATCGCCGGGCTCGCCTGGCTGGCCGGCCCAGCCATGGCCTCCTGGATGGAGCACGGCCCGCTCGCGGCATTTTTCGGTCTCGGTAGCCTCGTGGCGATGTCGGTCTGCGCCCTCATCGCGGTCAAGGCCTGACACGTCTCTGTCACAGCGCTGGTGCTCTCCCTCACAAGGGGAGGGCACCGGTGTTTTTGGGGGCTTGCTTGTTCAATGTGGTTCTGTCAGAACTGAGAGCGTAGAAGCTCATCAGGAAACGGCAAAAGCTGAGGTACTGTAGTCTCGTGCTAGAAGACTGCCTGTATCGCTTCCTTCAAAGCTGTAAGTCGATCAAGGACAACTTGGCGCTGCTCTTGATAGGTGAGTGGTTCTCTCATGGCAGAGCGAGGACGAAGATAATTGCGTAATTCGTCAAAGGCAGAACAAAAACGAGCGGCAGAGCCGAAGCTCCCAAAGCCATGCATGGGATAATACCGCCGCTTGATTCCTCGATGGCTTTGCTCCAACCGATTATTCAGGTACTTGTTTGTTCGGTGCTGTACATTGCTGCCTATCGTCTCATGTATTGCCCGTGGGTAGGATGTATGGCCGTCCGTCGTCACCCGTTCCGGAGCATGGCCGACAACGGCGAGAGCTTGCTTGAAAAACTCTTGGGCTGCCTCCATATCGCGCTTCTCGCTCAGGCGTGAATCAACCAGATTGCCATCTGCATCAATAGCACGATAGAGGTAACACCACTTTCCCTTGACCCTTATGTAGGTGCGCATCAACGTACCAAGATTGCTCTGCTTGCCCGCGCTGTTTGATCTGCAATTGCTCTGTAAGAAGTGGAGCAAACCGCCGTTCCCACTCCCGAACCGCCTCATAGGTGAATGTGACCCCTCGCTCAAGGAACATTTCGGCGAGATCTCGTAGGCCCAATTTGTAGCGGAGCTGCCACTGAACAACCAGGAAGACAACGTCGGTGGGATATTCCAGAAAGTTGAATTGCGTTCCTGTGCGCTCATTGAAGAGGTGCTTACAAGCTGAGCAATGGAACATGCGATAGCCGAGCGTGGTCTTCTGGGATTGTTCTTTGGTGGTGGCTGAGGCGCAATGTGGGCAGTTCATGAAGCACTCCCTCTCAGATGAGTCGTTGTTCTTTTTAGCATACCTCGCAAACAATCACCACGACAAGCCTTCTTCCGAATTCTGACAGAACCAATTGTGGAATCGAAGCAGTCAGGGGAGAGAGTGGTTGTGGCAGTGTGGTGTGTCTGGGTATGAGGGCAGGTGAGTGCTGTGCGTCAGGTGGCAGCAGGGGGAAGGAGTTGCGTGAGTGGGTGTGCAGGTGTGGGAGGGAGGAGGGAATGAGGAGAGGGACGAGATGAGATACAATAGAGGCGTAATTTTGGTAGCGAGAGAAGGAAGGTATGCGAGCATCATGCGGTTGACGAAGATGGCAGCGGGGGTGAAGGTATTTTCGATGTTGCCGTGGGAGAGGGAGGAGTTGGCGGCGCTGGCTGTGCAAGGGAGGGAGTGGGTGCCCTTTTCGAGTACAGGCAAGCAGCAGCGGGTGCTGGGCCAGATTCACAGCCAGTCGCGCGAGATTGCGTTGGAGAAGGGCGTGGAGATTTACGATCGGCAAGTGGTGGTGTTGGGTCCCGTGGAGCGGAGCACACAGTAAGCGAAGGAGGCGCGAGGCGAGGATGCCTGGGCCGTGGATGGTCTGGGGCGATGGATTGCAGATGTGGAGGAGGATGAGAGCCATGATGGATTTTTTCTGTCTCTCTTGTGGGAGCGAGAGAGCAAGAGCTCACCTCACCAGGTGGACAGTTCTTCGAGCGACGGTCGAACTGGCCGAACTGCTCGGCATTGCCGTGTAAACCAAAGCGGGAGGGAGGCAATCGGCTCCCTCCCGCTGCTCCTTGGTACTATCGCGAACGTTGCAAATGATGTGATAGTGGGAAGTGGTCACATCTGAACAATGACGAGAGAAAGTTCGTCTTGATGAAGTTGAGCTTGTAGAACCTCGCGAGTGAGAAAACGTACTGAGCGACACCCATGAGTCGTTGGAGGGAAAGGGAATAGCTGTCGCTGATCCTGTCCCAAAATTGTGGAAGAGCCCACGGGATGCGCAACGAGATAGAGAGAGCACAGAAACAGGTGCCACCAGGCAGAATGAAAAGAACAGCACCCTTGTGACGAGGAAGCGTGAGGCAGGGATGGTACGTTTTCTCATGCTTGTGAGATCTTTCAGCAAGATAGGAGAAGTTTTTTTCGGGGTGCGCGAGTAAGCCAGAGGTGCTGCCAGAGCCAGAGAGGACCGGAATACTGCTATGACTCACCCACGTGGGCGAATTTCCTAAGGCAATCGAGGGATGGGCATGAGCAAGGGGGACCATCATTCCTCGCGCAGCTTGTCGATGGGTAAATTGGCACAGGATCGAACATGGAACCTTCGATGATGACGTTCACCCGACAACCCAGAGGAGACAACTTGACAAACAGGAGGACGGAAATGTTACTGAAGAACAAAAACGCCGTGATCTACGGAGCAGGAGGAGCTGTCGGCGGTGCGGTGGCCCGCGCCTTCGCCCACGAGGGAGCCAACGTCTTCCTTGCCGGTCGCACCCTTTCTTCGCTTGAGGCCGTGGCGAAGGACGTCTCCCACGCGGGAGGAGTGGCTGAGGTCGCTCAGGTCGATGCGCTCGACGAGCGGGAAGTAGAGAACTATCTGAATGAAGTGGCAAGAAAAGCTGGGAGCATCGACATCTCCTTCAACGTCATCGGACTCGGCGACACCCAGGGGCTCCCCTCGTCGAGATGGAGCATGAGCGTTTCGCGTTGCCGATCGTCAACGCAATGGCGACTCATTTTCTCGCCGCGACTGCAGCGGCACGCCATATGCGCAAGAACGGATCGGGCGTTATCCTGGCTCTCACCGCTCAGGCCGCGCGGTCACCGTACCCCAATGTCGGCGGCTTCGGGGTTGCCGGTGCCGCGATCGAGGGCTTTTGCCGACAGCTAGCGGCTGAAGTAGGATCACAGGGGATTCGCGTCATCTGTCTGCGATCGGCCGGTTCCCCGGACACACCCGGAGTGGACGAGGTCTTCCACCGTCATGCTGAGAATGCTGGTATTTCCCGGGAGGCGTTCGAGGCTAGTATTGCGGAGAAAACGCTGCTCAAACGGCTGCCGAAGCTTGCCGAAGTGGCGAACGTGGCGGCCCTGATGGTGTCGGATTACGCCAGCGCGGTCACCGGCGCGATTGCTAACGTGACCTGCGGCGAAATCGTGGACTAGCCGAACATCTCGCGGCTGGTATCGTTTTTGGATGACTGGAATTGAACAGCCTACGGGACCAGCAGCGAGATGTATCTTCGGTTAAAGTGCCTCATGCATGGAAACATGAGAGCAATGAAGGACGTTCTCAGATCAGTTCACTGATGAGATAAAACTCGTTGAGCATCCCGTGGGTAGAGCGACCGTGCGTGTGCGGACCACCTCCCCTCGTTTTCTCCCGGTGTAGCCTGATGCACAGACCGCATCAAGTCGGCGTCGAGGAGAAGGTAACATGGATCACAGGGTAAGGCTCGCTGCCGTGCCGCCTGGCGTGTGGCATCCACGTCAAAGACGATGTAGCGACGACCTTGCTGATCCCAAATACCACCGATCGTCTCCGGTCCGGGGTCCACCCTTCAGCGAAACTGTTTTGCTCGAAGAGCTTGCGAAACGCTTCTAAGCAAGGACGATCTACGCTTGCCAGGAAACGGCTGAGTGTGGCACGATGGGGAAGTTCCGTACGCCCAAACAAGGGCCATGAAGGCCGCTCCAAATGGAGCGACACGTTCAAAGAAAGCCGACAATGTTCGCTCCCCACTCATTGCATACCCTAACAGGAGCGCAAGAAAATCAATCGATTCATAGCTGCCGAAACGTCCGCGCACCAACTGGACTTGATGCGAGAAGGTTTCCAGAAGTCCCTTGGTGGTAAGGTGCTGGGACAAGATGACCACTTCGGCAAACCATGCAGGAACAGAGGGCCGACTTACTGGAGAGGTTTGAATCTCTATGCTTGGGTTCGGTATCATACCTAAAACGACCTCCTCTTGAGAGTGGTTTTTGTTGCTCTCTCATTAGAGGTCGCTTTTTTCTTCACGCTGCTAGCTTGTTGTCATCTCGTTGCGTATCCCGTGGGAAACTCAAATGCGCATCAATCTGCTTCACCGACGCAGTGCCTCTAGCATCGGCACTAATTTGTACTTGCGCCGATGGCGATCCAGCAATTCAGACAGGTATATCTGCCATTCCTCTTCTCGGTCCATGTTTCGATAGGCCGTGTGCGCCTTCGCAAGCCAGTTCGCTGCCGCATGGTAGTATTGTGCTTTGCCTTCATCCATGAACGGCTCCGCCTGCTGGCGGCAGACCTTGATCACCCAATCGGGGTGCGACTGTAGAGCCGCATCCGCGACCCGCTCTATCAGAGTGTGGGTTGCATTGGGTTCTACCGTCGCGATGGCATCATCAATGAGTCCCTCGTGCAGGAATACATCGACTTGCCCTTGCGGCGTGTATGACTTCGTGCGGCGTGCGTATTCCAACAGGTTCTCACGCCGCTCCGGCCATTGCGGACCTGCTATCTCTGCCACGCGAAGATAATTCGCTAAGCTCAGTTCCTCGCGAAAGGCCACCTCAGCGGCCGATAGAGCACGCACCTGATCGCCCACCTTCACCGCTTCATCCCTCAACCACTTTGCGAGAGATGCCTTTGGCCCCTGGAGAAGAAGGCCTCTCTCAGCAATGTGCAAACCTTGCTCGCGCTCACTCCGATCATACAACGCTGTGGCAAGAGTAAGAGCCTCCTGCGCAGTTTCCAGATGTGCTTGTCCATAGGCGACGGCTTCTTGCGTGCGACCCAGGCGCACCAACATGCTGACATAAGCTTCGTTCTGCCCTTCCACTCTCGCAAGATGAAGATACTCTTGCAAGCGACCCCGTCGCTCCAATATATGGAGTCGGGCAACTATTACTTCAGGTTCTTCTCCCTCCCAGGAGTCGTTTTCGCTAAAGATGCCCTGTAAAATGCGTTGGAGGTGGGGATCATCCCAACCTCGGATTACCGCTTCCAGGGAAGCCGCAAAGACGTCCTCAACGCCGTAATCATCAATTTCCTGTTGCCAGGCCTCCAACTTCTTTGCCTGGGTCTTACGCTCCCCTGACGAAAGGTCCGCGCTGAGCACGGCTTCTGTCCAGACAGGGCCGAGATCATGAAAGAACCCACTGGCCTCACCATCCGAGTCATCCAGATTGGTCCAATCAGATATATAGGCTTCAGTAATGGCTTCAAGCAGGGAGAGCGCACTGCGACCATCATCTGCCTGGATTAATGTCCAGCCCTGGTCGAGTAACTGACGTACCTCATTGACGACCGCACCCACATGCCAGTAGGCATCAGAGGAACGCATCCGATCCAAACTGTGTAAAATAGAGCGTACTTGGCGACGTACAGCTCTGGCATCCACCTGGGCGCGTCGGGGTGAAGCGGCCGTTGGAGACACCATCGCCTCAGATGAAATAGACTTGGGTGATCCAACCAATTCTTCAATCACGTTCATGAGGGTAGGCTCTCGCTCAGCCAGTTTCAGCACAAGCGATTGCAATTGCTCACGATCTAGACCCGAGAGTAGATCTTCCAGCATAGGACACTGCCTTTCAAAATGTGGACAAACGTATTCAACACAATTTTAATTATTACACTTGAACCAGACAATAGCCCCTTGACTTCTACACACTCCTCGAGAATGCAGTGTGCTATATGCGGATCAAAACAGTGTAATAAAGGTCAGGGCATAATCGCGTGTACCTGCGTTTCCTCCGAGTGCTTATCATATGCGCGCCAGAAGACCCCTGTTCTTGAGACATGGGGATGAATGGCGCGTTCCTTGTTTGGAGTGGATGCAGGGCTTTCCAATTCTCACAAAGGAGGTGAAAAAGAAGAGTTTTCCTTGTAGAATACAAAACCAAATCACATCTCAAGGAAAACTCTGCATGGACTATACCACATTCATGCTCGCAAAACGAGCCGAACACGACCCAGAAACGCTTCCCGTCAATTCGTTGTACCAGAGCTTGCGAGCCCTCTCAGATACGAGACGAAAACAAGGAAAACGATACGAATTGGCCTTGGTTCTTTCTCTGCTTGTGCTTGCCAAACTAGCAGGGCAAAAGACCCTGAGTGCAGCAACCGAGTGGGTTCGTCATCATCGAGTGCCTTTAGCACAGCGCTTTGGGCTCTCCCGCCAGCAGATGCCATGCCAGATGACCTATTGCAATGTCCTTGCCAGAGTAGACAGCAAGCATCTCGATGAGCTTCTTTCTGCCTTTTTCACCCGTTGGGAAGCCCAGGCCCGGTGTGGAGAGGAACCCAGTCGCCTGCTGACGCCAGGCATCCAAGCCAAACATGCTCAGGTCGCTGTTGATGGCAAAGCCCTGCGGGCCACAAGCAAAGAGGCTCACCCGGTTCATCAACTCAGTTGCTATGAGGTGCAGACTGGCACCGTGCTTTGGCATTGCAATGTGCAAGACAAGGAAAATGAGATCAGTGCCCTCAAGCCCTTATTTGCACCTTCATGGGTGCGTGGGCGCATTCTCACCCTTGATGCTATGCATACTCAACGGCAACTGTGCGCGCAGGTCCTTCGTTTGAGTGGAGACTACATCTTGATTGCCAAGGACAATCAGCCAACGCTGCGAGAGGATATTGTTGCCTTCTTTGAGGATCCTTCTCCTGATCGACGGCGCTGGAAGCAGGCAGAAACCTGGAACAAAGGGCATGGGCGCTTGGAACATCGCCAAATTCTTTGTAGCCCTGATCTTAACGACTGGTTTAGCAAAGATTGGGAGGGCATCGAGCAAGTCTTTCGGCTGGAAAGAACCACGCGCATTCTCAAGTCGGGAAAGATCCGTCACGAGGTGGTCTATGGGTTGAGCAGTCTCTCGATATACCAAGCGCCTCCCACATGCATGCTTGAACTTATCAGAGCCCATTGGGCCGTTGAAAATTGCCTCCATCATCGACGTGATGTGACCTTAGGCGAAGATGGTTGTCAAACGCGTACAGGAGTGGTTCCCAGTCTGCTGGCCCAGCTCAATAGCACCGTCTTGAGTCTCATGGATCGCGTGGGGGTCCGCAATGTCGCTCGCCAGATGCGCTACTTTGATGCCCATATTGATCAAGCTCTTGATCTCGTTCTTACTGGACAATGTGTGGTTTATTAGAATTGGAAAGCCCTGGGAGTGGATGGGGAATGCTTGATTTTTTACATCTTTTCTGCTATCATGTAAGTATGAAACAGAAACGCGCTTTCAAGTATCGAATATACCCGACACCAGAGCAACAGCATATGCTTGCTCGTACCTTTGGGTGTTGCCGTTTCGTCTACAATTGGGCACTGCGTCAAAAGACTGATGCCTACTACAACAAACAGCAACGCCTCTACTATAAAGACCTGAGCACGATGCTGACCGAACTGAAAAAGCAAGAGGGAACGACATGGCTCAATGACGTTTCGAGCGTGCCTCTGCAACAAGCTCTTCGTCATCTCGATAAAGCGTTTCTGAATTTCTTTGAGGGACGTGCAAAGTATCCGACGTCCCATAAAAAGCGGAACAAGCAATCTGCCACGTACACCTGCAGTGCCTTCACGTGGAAGGATGGGCACCTGACCCTCGCCAAGATGAGTGACCCCCTCGAGATCAGATGGTCGCGTCCCCTGCCAGATGGGGCGACCCCTTCGAGTGTGACCATCACCAAAGACTGTGCCAATCGCTACTTCATCAGCATCCTGGTTGAGGATGAGATTGAGCACGTGCCCTCCATCGAGACCTCGATAGGTGCTGATCTTGGCTTGAAGTCCTTTGTGGTGCTCTCGACCGGTGAAGTGGTAGGCAACCCCAAATTCTTTCACAAGGATGAAAAGAACCTGGCCAAAGCCCAACGCCGTCATGCCAGGAAGAAAAAAGGCTCGAAAAACCGAGACAAAGCGCGTCTCAAGGTGGCTCGCATTCATGCCCGCATCGCTGACCGCCGCCGTGATTTTCTGCACAAACTTTCTACACGCTTGATCCGTGAGAACCAAACGATCTGCGTGGAGAGTTTGCAGGTCAAGAACATGGTCAAGCATCCAACCCTCAGCAAAGCCATCAGCGATGTGGGATGGAGTGAGTTTGTGGCCCAACTGGAATACAAAGCCGACTGGTACGGTCGAGATCTTGTCAAAATTGACAAGTGGTATCCCTCCAGTAAGCGCTGTTTCGAGTGTGGTCACCTCCTCGACTCCTTAGCGCTTGATGTCCGTCAGTGGACGTGTCCAGCGTGTGCTGTCCACCACGACCGCGATATCAACGCTGCCAAGAATATTAGGTCCGTGGGGCTCACGGTCCTCAACGCCTGTGGAGAGGCTGTAAGACCTGGACGGGTTTTGTCTCGTTCTGGCAAGACTCAGCGAAGCAGGAAACCCTCGAGGTGACTCGAGGAATCCCCTGGCTTGAGCCGTGGGGAGGATGTCAATCTAACAGAGCGACATGATTCCTCGCCTCAAAATCTTGGGGCGCTCTCACATGTTTGCTGCCTACACGCAAGGATTCCTTCTATGCACATAGCCGTCATAGATGAAGCAGACCTCATACAAGACATGCTCCGCTCGGTATTGGAACTCAGTGGACATCAGGTCGAAATATACCACACGATGCCTGATCAAATCGCCCAGTATGACCTGGTCATTGTGGAACCGGGGGAAGATGGTCAAGAGTTCATGCGCCTTCTTCCACTGCTCCGCTCCCACGCGCTCCCTATCCTGATTCTGACGTTCCACGAAGAAAATCTTACCCTGGCACGCCTCCATCTGCTCCCTGCTCTGTGGAAAATGCCTTTCCGGCTCTCATCGCTGCTCGCAACGATTGAGCAGTTTGGCTCGCAAGGCAGGCAGCACCAGAAGCACGACGTCTGCTTCCCACGCCAGATGGAGTCGTTCCGAAAAGAGCCCCAGCCCCTTCTTCAAGCTGTTCCTGCTCGCAGCAAACAGGCGATGTGAACGAAGAAAAGAAGAGGAGAACATCATGAACCCAGAGCCGCGACCACGTGACCAACAAGCCCTGACAATAGGAAGCCCCCCTGGACCCTCTAGCATCCTACAGGAGCGCCACCTCCCTGAAGAACATCTCCTGCTTACCTGCTCTCCACTCCTTGATACGCTCGCGATGGAGAGTATCGCAACCTCTCTGGTTGGTATGCTGCTCGCTCAAGGTAGGAGATCCTATCAAGTGGTAGACGGACGGGTGGATCACCAGACGCACCAGATCTATGGTATCTGTCAGGAGATAGATGGATCTACCTTGGTTGCCTTACTCAGGCAAGTAGCAGTGATGCCGCAGTGGATACGACAAAACAAGGAAGGCATGGGATAATGAGAGATGCTCCATGCCGTCCTCCCTGACAGCACTGGTGCATATCCTCCTGCTTTACAGCTTCCAGGACAACCCACAAGAGCGTGATTGGGCCACATTCACCAGTTTGTAGCCTTCATCATGCTGTACCCTGCCAGGAACAGAAGGATAGCTCATGTTGCTCGAAGCCTACCGCCGAAGGTCAAAGCATCTGCCTTTCACGGACAGAAAGCAGAGGTTTTTCGCTCAAAGAACGGAGCAGAATGGAGAATGAGCTATTTGTGGTATTCTATTTCACATTGCTTGGTAGAGTGTCCACACCATGCCAAAGAAAATGGAGGGAACCATGAAGAGTGATGAACAGAAGCGGAGAATGGAGCTTTTTCGCCAATATAGAGCGCTATTTGGTGATTTGGTGAGCGATGGCACGTACATGGTGGGCGATACGATTACGCTTGTCAATGGGATACAGGGGAAAGTGATCTGGACGTATCGCAGTCATGGAAAAGACGTGATGTACGTCTTGGAGGATGGGAACGATGTTCTGATTGGGATCACAGCAGATGGCATCGCAGGTGGGGTGTAATCGCGACAGATTGTGTGACAGAGGCAGAAGGTACTGCTTCAACTAGGTCAGCTTGTCACACGACATGTCCAGGAGGTTGAGCGTCAGGTTGCTGCACCGGATAGAGGCGCTTGAGTTTGATGCGCGCATCAGCCGTCCGAAATTGCCAGTTGACCGTGCCGATCTGCCGGTTCCGTTGATCTTGCCACTGTTGCGCTTGTTGACAGAGTTGCTCAACAGTCGCAATGTTGTGGGCCAGGCCCTGCCGCGCCAGCACGCTGAGTTCGATCTCAGCAATATTCAGCCAACTCGCATGCTTCGGCGTGTAGTGGATTTCCAGGCGGTCGATCAGCGCTTTGGCCTGTTCCGGCGGAAGGATTTCATAGAAAGAAGCGGGCGTATGCGTATTGAGATTGTCCATCACTAGGACAACTTTGGGGGCATCAGAATAGTGCTCTTCGAGCATCTCCTGCATAAAGAGCGCCCAGTCCTTCTTGGTGCGGTGTTCTGTGACCTTCAGATAACGTTTGCCCGCGAGTGGTTCATACGCAATGAACAGGTTCTCACTGCCTTTTTTCTCATACGTGTAGTCTTCGCGCGCTACCTGCCCTGGCTTGGCGGGTTCAGGGGAATATTTATCCTTGACAAGATTCTTGCCCATCTCATCCATGCAAAGTCTGGGCACCAACGGATCATACGGCTGCAATACACATCCAGCACATCTTCCATGCGCCACACAAAGTTCCCATCGGCTTCTTTGGGAAAGCACCACGATTTTTTGAGCCACGGCTTTAACTCGTTTTTTTTAACGCCTGCCTGACAGTCTCAGGACTGATATGCTCGACGTACTCCAATTTCACCATCTGGTTGGCGAGCAGTTCGAGCGTCCAGCGTTGTCGCCCATCGGGAGCCTTGCTACACGCGAGATGAATCAGTTGGGCTTCTCCTTTGCCATCTAGGCAGCGCCGTTCGGGACGTTCTCGTGGAAAGCTTCCCGTAAGGGCCACCCCCAGATTCTCCTGGACAAACCGTTGTTTGATGCGAATCACCGTGCGGCGACTGATGGAGAGCGCCTCGGCAATCTGTCCATCGGTGTGGCTGGGTTCGCTTTGACTCTGATCGCTCATCAGGAGCACCCGCGCCACTACGTAGTGTTTGGCTGGAGTGCCGCTCATCTGCGTCATTGCCTCCAGCCATCGGCGTTGCTCCTGGTTCAATCTCACCGAATACGTGTAATGATACGTGCTCATGCTTGCATTCCTTCTTTCGCTCTTCTTGATTTGCTCTTTCCTCGACTTCTGTGACATGTCATCTGGGCCACGGCGGCTCGTCTTTGACAAACTCGCTTCCGGGCGACGATCTTGCGCAAAAGCCGCCCGGAAGCATTCCTCGGCCTTTCAGGAGAAGCAAAATGAAGTTGATCCAGAGGAGAGTGAGGAGATCAAAACCGTTTCAAGCTGATTTCTGTTCATCGCTCTGCGTGAGCGGTTTGATGATTTTATCAACCAGGCGTGGGATGACCTCTTCCTGCTGGTAAAGTTCAACGATACTCAAGACAAGATGGGTTGCCCCGGCCTCGATCCAGATCTGTGCCGTCTCACGTGCTTGACGAAAATCCGCATCAGCCGGATTGAGCCGAAAGGCGGCTAAGCGTTCAAGCGTGCTGGGGTCACGCCCGATGGCTTCACAGTGCTGCGTCAGACGAGCGTTTTTCTCGCGAAAATCCTCGAGGGTTGGAGACATGGCGCTCCACACATTCGCATGTTTGGCAACGACCCGAAGCATCTGGTCGCCTGCTGCGGCGATAATGATCGGGGGATATGGCTTTTGCAGGGGCTTCGGTTCGCTATGGGCCTGGTGTAATTGATAATAGTGACCATCAAAGCTTGGTGTTGACTCCGTCCAAAGCTGCCGGATGACCTGGCAGGCTTCATCGAGCCGTTTCACCCGTTCGGCTGCGCCAGGAAAAGTCAGGCCATAGCCCTGATGTTCTTGTTCATGCGACGCGGCTCCAATGCCAAAATTGAGCCGCCCTCCTGAGATATGGTCCACCGTGACGGCTTGTCTGGCCAGAATGGCGGGATGACGATACGTAACGCCTGTCACTAGATGTCCCAGACGCACGCGCTCTGTCCGTGCGGCAAGTGCTGCGAGCAAGGTCCAGCTTTCAAAACAGGGACCATCTGTAGGCTCGCGTAAAGGCATAAAGTGGTCGAAGAGCCACATATGGTCAATCAAGGGTTCGCGGTCTGCCTCTAACCAGATCTCAAGGAGTCGTTGGTAGCTGATATGCTGTTGGGGAGTATGAATGCCAAAGTGTACTTGGGTGCTCATCAGTGCTCTCTTTCTCTTCTTCCAAGTGCCTAACCGTTTCTGGGGGAAGCGGTCAAGCATTGCACAAAACATTAACCGATTAATGAAAAATAAAATAGGCAAAAACAGATCGACTCCAAGGTTCTTTGCTTTCGCGCGTCAAGGTGCCGAAGGGATATCCTCAAGATTCTGAAGCATCTGTTTGACCAGGCGCATCAAAAAGGCCCGTTCGACCTCAGAGAGACCTGCGAGCATCTGCTCCTCAACGTAGGTTATGACCTGCGGGATGACCGCCTGAAGCGCCTTTCCTTTCGTCGTCAGTTTCACAATGACCAATCGAGCGTCAGTGGGATGGGGATGTTTCTCCACCAATCCCTGGCGGGCCATCCGTTGAACGGTTCGGGTGATCGAAGGGGCTTCAACAGCAAGCCGTTGGGCTATTTCTCCCACCGTAAGGCCCTCGGGTGTCTCCCAGAGCAATTCGAGGAGGTAATGCTGACCAGCGTGAACGCCATAGCGTTGAAGCTGTTGCCTACCAGCCTCCTTGGCTCTCCTGGAAAGATACGCAAACACCTGTAGAAACGATTCCGTCTTCATCCTTCGTTCTCCAGTATTTTTCATTAACCAGTTAAAGAGATTAAGCCATATTTTCCTGGTGTTGTCAACTCTGCTTCAAGAGGCAGGAGCTCAGTTTCGGCGGACTAGAACAAGCACAACAGATTCTGAGGGTCAATCTTCCCGGAACGAAGGTGCGATGGCCCGATGCTGGGGTTCCATATGCTACAACGAGAAGCTCACTTCCTTGCCAAAGAATTCTCTGTGACAATCTGAGGTAGTTGAAGCAGTACCTACCTCTTCTTGACACCTGAGTATCTTCTACGACGTATGTGGGGGTGATGAATAGAAACTCATCTGAGAGTGAAACAATATATTCACAGAATGTGGCGAATTATCGTAGTTTGATGGAAAGGAATAGCTCGGTTGTCTGGGACTGAAACTGAATGTGGAGCAAAGCAGAGATGCCCATAACACTCTATTGATGAGAGTGAACACTGGCAACCTTAGGACGTAGAACAGATGATGGAGAATATCTTTGCCCTCTTTGCCAAAAGAGGGATTGTCATGCGTATCTAACAAAGAGAACAGGAGGAGGCTGAGAGAACATGAGCCTCCTTCATGGGATCTGTAAAGAGCTTTGTGTACTTGGGTCAACATTGCGGAAAACGATCTGCAATTCGTCTGATCATCAAGTGTCTTTTTTGCCGCGTTCGAGACAAGTATTGCTGAGCTGAGGCGATTCTTAAAAATAATAAATTCGATTCTACTGAAGATATCGAAATCTAAATAAAGATCTGCGAGTGAAGAGGGATCTCTATCAGCGGTCAGCCAATAGTGCTCGATGCATTCCTGTCTAGTCATCGGGCGGCCTGGCTCCCCATTTTCATCTGCATGAAAATACCCGTAGCGAATATCATTATTCGAGTCATCTTCATTCATAGGTACATGTCCCTCCCGTCTCGTCTGTAGCTAGCTACCGATAAAGCGTCGTCTTACTGACGTGCATAGTCTTTGCAACTTTCTTTAGGATCCAAGCGCCATACCACTAACGTATCCCCTGCTCGGAGATGACTGAGGGCTTCGTCTAAGCCTTTACGCTCGGTTTTGGTGCCACTGAGTTTGTTTGTGTAGATATGCTTGGCGTCGCAGCCCGCTTTTAAAAGGGCATCCAGCTGGAAATCAAGGTTCTGGTCATGCGTCGAAACACGGGCGTAGCCGATTAACATATCTGCTCCTTATGTTAGCTAGAACAATGCTAGCTGGCCTGCTTTCTTCTGGGCTTTACGCTGCTGGAAATGCAAGCCGAGTACCGCTTTGTACATCACGCGGGTCAGTGAAACAGAGCGTATTTCCTCTCATTAAAGACTATGAAGATGCTTCTCTTATTACCTTTAGATAACGGCCGTTTTTCGGCACAAACTGTTCAGTCTTTTCGGGGGAGCTGTGCATCACCTCCGCAAGCGTGAAATGGACGCTTGACGAATCTCAAAACTCATGTCAAAATCAAAATGTCAAAACTATCGATCTTAGATGAGTAAGTGACATTTACAGCAGAGGTTCTATGAAGATTGGCTATATCCGGGTTTCCAAGCAAGAACAAAACGAGGCATTACAAAGGGATGCGTTGAAAGAAGCGGGATGTGAGAAGTATTTCAGCGATAAGATGACGGATCAACCTTTGAACGCAAAAGCTTGGAGGATACCCTGGCGTTTATCAGGCCAGGAGACACCCTGGTGGTCTGGAAACTTGACCGTTTAGGCCGCTTCCTCCAAGACCTCATCGCAACCCTCAACGGCCTTCAGGGACATGGGGTAGACTTTATCAGCCTCACCGAGAATATTGATACGACAACCCCAGGAGGAAAGCTGATTTTTCACCTGATGGGAGCGCTGGCTGAGTTTGAGCGCGATCTGATTCGAGAGCGAACGAATGCAGGATTAGCCGCAGCCCGTGCGAGGGGGCGCGTAGGAGGGAGACCCAGAAAACTGACCTCCAATGGGAAAGTTGCCCTGGCCTTGCGTCTGTTTGCAGATCCAAACCATTCCATTGATGATATTTGTTCGACGCTTGAGATCTCCCGTTCGACCTTATATCGATACGTCAGAGAGCAGAAGGCACAAACACCAGAATGAAAGCGAGTAGATGGCCGATAGCCTTTCCTGCTTGCGCCTGCGTTAGCGGGGAGATTGAAGGCTCCTATCAGGCTTGCAACCCCTTAGCGGGGAAAAGTGTACGAAAAAATGTTATGACCCCAATATTGCGATGACCCAGTTGTTTGCGGACGGTCGTCACCGGTACTTCCGCTTGCAGGAGCTGGCTAGCTCGGCTATGGCGTAGTTGGTGAATCGTGGCCTGGACGCCTGCGAGTCTACAGTACTTCTGCCAGGCGTAATGGGCGACGCTATACTCCAGGAGCAGGGGACTGCCTCCATAGCGCGGATCATCACGGAAGACCGAACCAGAGGTGATGTGACTCTGCTTGAGGTGACGCCGAAGCAAGCGCACACTTTCAGGCGCGGCGGTCAGCATCACCGTTCGCTCCCGCTGGCCCTTCCCAAAGACGCGGATCTTCTCATCATCTTGCGTCAGGTCCACTTCTGTCGCCAGGAGGCCAAGTGCTTCCCCGACGCGAATTCCCATTTCATACAAGAGGGTAAAAAGGGTCCGATCACGTAGGTTGGAGACAGGAATAGCCCCAAGAAGCTTTGTCACCGTTTCAGGCGAAAGTGGACGAGGTTCACGCTCGACTTGCTCAATAGAATCGAGCCGTTCCATCGGATTCGTCTCGACCACCCCATGACGAATGAGCCAATGGTAAAAGGCACAGAGGGTGCTGTAGCGCCGTCTTCGTGTCGCGGCACTCAAATGATAGAAGCTGGCGAGAAAAGCCTGAACCGTTTCTCCAGTCACCGCTGGCAGATCAGCAGGCGCAAATCGCACAAACAAGCGCAAATCATGGGCATACGACTTGATCGTGTTGACCGGAACAGAACGTTGACGGAGGCTGGCAACAAAGACCTCGACAGCATCAGACGTTTGTGGTGGCTGCTCAGACATGGCGTTCTCCTTCTCCTACCGGTAGTTTGTGGATTTGGGAAACCACTCCTAATTTCGAGTCTCTGTCCTGAGCAATTTGAGGTCGGATCATCCGTCTCTGATGAGTTTAAAGTGAGACGAAATCCCATGTCAACAAAGTACTGCTACAGCGGGGTTCATAAAAATTGAGCTACATGGCAGGCAAGCTTGTGTCACTCTCCTGGAAATGTGGTGATGGGTAAAGTAAACCAGAACGTGGCTCCCTGACCAGGAGCACTCTGCACCCCAACGCTCCCCTGATGTCGTTCAATGAACTCCCGGCACAAATAGAGGACCAATCCGAAACTCAGATCCAGTTCATGCTGGACGGCGCTGCCTTTGGCGCGATAGAAGCGTTCCCAGATATGATCAAGATCCTCTCTGGCAATGCCTGTTCCCTCGTTGTGGACGGAGACACGGGCGAGCGCTCCCTCCACCCGTACGTGCACCTCGACAGGCCGTCCTGGGGAAGAAAAGGTGAGTGCATTCGTCAAGTAGGTGGTGAGCACGTACGTGATCCGCTCGGCGTCAGCGAGGATGGGCACGCCTTGTTCCAAAGGCGGAACATCCAGCACGATGGGGTGCTCTGGCGCAGATTGTTGCTGCCTGGCCACCACCTCTCTGAGCAGGGTGCCCAGATCCTCAGGGGTCAAGGACAACGTGAGCGTATGGGTCTGGATACGCGCATCATCGATCAAGTCATTGATCATCCGTTGCTGAAGCCGGGCGCTCTGCGAAGCTGAGACTAAGGGTTGCTGAACAGAGACCAGTGAGTCGCGGATCTGGGCTGACAGAGGCGTGAACTGATCCTTTAAGGCTTTCAAGCGGCGCTGTGCCAATTGCAGATTGCCCATGATCCCCGTCAGTGGGGTGCGCAATTCATGCGTGGCCAGGGTCAGAAAGTCGCCAGCCAGGCGATGCACCTCGCGCTGGACGAGTGCTCTCTTCTGTTGCTCTCCCTGGGCGGAGAGACCGTGGATGCCCTCAAGGAGCAGCATGGTCTGCGCGGTGACGGCTTTCACAAGCGCAATCTCCTCTGGCATGTACTCCCCCTTAGAAGTCGCTGTGATGATGGTCAATATTCCAACCCACTGCTGCTCCAGAAACAGAGGAACGAACAGGAGGGTCTCGGAGCCAGAAGACGCGGGGTGAAGAGGCGCCGGAAAAGGCAGTTGTTTCCCGAGACGTTCAATGGTGTGCAACTGATCCCTCGCAAGCACGACCTCCTGGTTGGCGCCCAGGCGGGCGAAGGCCGCGTCGCCAATCCATTCTGAGGGATCGAAGCGTCCCCCAATGTCTCGCCAGTACTGTTCTCGTTCAGCGGTATAGCCACTTCCTGCGACAAAATACAGATGACCTGTTCGATGGCCGAACGCGAGCATGTTCACCCGGCGACCATCCAGGACAGACCGGATGACATCCACCACCTGCTGGGCTACGAAGAGCACCTGAGGCGAGAGAAGGAAGGTTTCTTCTGGCAAGAGGTGATTCATCTGTTCAGGAATCTGCTCGATCGCGGCAATCAACTTCAACATCGCCTCGTGGGCACGTTGGAGGTGGGAGACTTCCTGACAGCAATGTGTGAACTCCTGGATGATAGAGACAGTTTCTTCCACGTCGCGCTCTTGATCACTCGCGGAAAAGGAACGAACCGTAACGGAGATCGTGCGCCCGGAAGGGAGATGCAGCAGCAGCGCCTGTGCTGGCGAACAGGCTCCTGTTATCCCGGCAAGAGCGAAGTTCACCAGCCATTGCTCTGAGGGAGCGCATGGTGGCTGCTCATCAGAGCGGATGTAAGATGTGAGAAATTGCTGGTAGCCTCTTCCTTGACATTGGGCTTCGGAACCCACTTCAAAGAGCTTGCGAGCAGCGGCATTGATCCGTACAATCTTCTGGTTGCGATCACACGTAATGAGACCCTCCGGGAAAGACTCCCAGATGGCTTCCACCTGGTTGAGTCGCTTGTGTGTTCCCCTCAAAGGGCGGGCGTGAGGAACCGGCTTCTCTCCAGGCGTTCCACCCTGTTTCTGTTTGCGCTGTGTGACATGTTGCAAGCGTTCCCTCACCTGAGAGCTCCTTTCAGAAAGGCTCAATCGTGTTGCAAGCTGAGAAAAAGAACCTGATTCTAAGGTTATTGTATGCGTCGTAGAAAAGAGACTGTAATCTCATCACACTAAGATTGCCAGAGCGAGCACTCTTTCTCTTGAAAGAGAGGCCAATTATTGGGATAGCTCAATCTTTGTGAACACCGCTGTAGCGGTACTTTGTTGGCGAGGATGGAAGGGAGAGGAGAATGAAAGGAGAAGAAGAGAGAAGGAGGAGAGAAGAAGATGACAAAACGCATCGAGGTCGCCGCAGCTCCAGGGCCACTGGAGGACTATGCGAGGTGCTTTGATCCCATCTTTGGCAAGAGCAATCAGCGCGAAGGGTTCCGCCGCTATCTCGAGGGGCTCTTGCTGCCAAGCGAGCGGAACAAGACCCTCACCGGGCTGGTCAACACCGAGCCACTGGTGGGAGCGCACCAGCCACGAGCGCAGGCCTTACAATGGTTTCTCTCCGAGTCGGACTGCGATGAGCGCAAGGTGCAAGCTGAGCGGCTCACCATCTTGCGCGAGGACCCCAGCACAATGCCGACCAAGGACGGGGTCCTGGTCATCGATGAGACAGGGGATCGCAAGGATGGCCACAAAACGGCGCATGTGAGCCGCCAGTACCTGGCCAATGTGGGTAAGATTGACAATGGCGTGGTCTCCGTCAGCAGTCTGTGGGCCGACGAGCGCGTCTACTACCCGCTGGATGTCGAACCCTACACCCCGGCGCTCTATTTTGCCAAGGGGGAACACGACCCAGCCTTCGTACGAAACTCAAGATTGCCTTGCAACTGGTGCAACGAGCCATGCAGCAGGCCCTCCCTTTTCGAGCGGTGGTGGCTGATTCCTTTTATGGCGAGGATCGCGGCTTTCGCAGCGGTTTAGCCGATCTACAGGTCCCGTATGTGCTGGCTCTCAAGCCTTCCCACGCCTGGTGGCATCCAGAAGAAGAAGCCGGAACCTTGCAAGATGTCGCCCATGAGGCTGGATGGAAGGGGAGTAAGCATCCAGGCAAGTGGGTGTGCGTCTGCAGGACCTTTCGCGATGGGCGTCAAGAGGACTGGTGGGCGCTGGAGATCGTGGCGGGGCCATTTGGCCCAGATCAGAAGGAACGGGCCATGGTGGTGGCAACCGACCCCCAGCAGCTGCCTGACACCACGACCTCGTACCTGGTCACGAACCTGCCGGCCTCCTCTGAAACGGAAGCCTCATGGCCTGCAGCCACGCTGGAAGAAGTGATGAGGCTCTATGGGTTGCGCATGTGGATTGAACAGAGCTACAAACACGTCAAACACGCCTTGGGCTGGTCCCAGTATCAGGTGCGAAGCGACACCGCGATCCGCCGGCATTGGCAATTGGTCTGTTGCGCGTTCTCCTTTTGCTGGTACCATCTCAGTCACCCGGCCGTGTGCACGGCCCAAGCGTTCAGCCAGCCGCCTGAACCAGCAACCGCTCCCACCACCAGTACCTCGGCCGCGCCAGCCGACGCGGGGAAAAAAATCACCACGGCCCACGAGAGACGGCCGCAGGTGTCGTGGCCAGCAGCCCTTCGAGTCGTGCGGGGATGGCTCGAGCCTTGGATCATGCTCAGGCGCTATTGGAGCGGTTGGTCGTCACTGCCCCCACCTCCTGCCGTGCAACGACTCTTTCAAGGGCTTGAGCGGGGACAGGGCCTCGCTCTCTACAGCTCCGCTTGACCCTCGCCAACAAAGTATCGGTAGTACTCGTGTACTATATAACTAGGAAAACTGCTCATATATTCGTCGAGTAACAGAAAAAGAAAAATCGGCCAGTGGAGCCTGTTGATCGTCAATAGGCTCCACTCATTTTTCGTGCTCATACCATATAATAAGAGCTATATGGCACCAGGTATGTGTTAGGTGAGGATCGTTGCCGGGTTCGCTTTCCTCAGTGGTCTCTATGCTTGCTGTGCTCAACTCCGTGGTGCTTTCCTTGATGGATTTGCATCAGATCTCTTGTGTCTCTCGTCAGCTTCGGCGTTTTGCTTCCCATCCTGACGAGGCTCTGGCTTGGGTCTTGGACTTTTGAGAAACCCTGGGGTTTTTAAGGGCTTGCCAGTTCTGGTGAGAATGCTTCCAGGAGAAGAACAGCCTGTCCCAGGAAAATAGTTCCTCTGATTATCCCAATGTCTTCCGCTTTTCCAATTAATGCACTATATACTTTTCAAACATCTCACACTAAATTTTCATTTCAAATTGAATATTTCGAATATTCAATTTGAAATTCAAAAATATATTATAAGCTTGACATACTCATAAAATTCGATATATCCTTGTTCTTAGAGGAACCATCACTGCTTCGACAGCAGGAAATAGTCCTGTCGTCCTGAATACGAGGAATCAGGACGACAGGGAAATAGTAGCCTCAGAAAGTCGAGGCAGATACTGAAAGGAGAAAATATATGCTCCCATACGTTGGAAACAGCGACTATTGCTATGCTTATAGTCTGCATATGAGCCTGCTTGGAGGCGGAGCGAATCCCGCTACCCTGCCCGCACCTGGTTTTCTGGAGTGTCTTACCACCATGCCCTTTGGTAATACCTATCTACGCGAGGCTCAAGTCTTTTTCTTCGACGGAGATCCAGTTGACCAGGGCTTAACTCGCGCGCTAGAGACGCTGGGTTGGACATGCCAGTTAGAGCGTGGAGGAGATGAACAGCTAGCCCTCCAGCGCCTGCATACTGCCATCCAACAGGGTCCGGTACTACTCGGTCCACTAGACATGGGCTATCTAACCTATAATCCCAATTACCGCTTTGCTGGCGGAAGCGATCATTTCCTGGTGGTTCTGGCAATAGAACACGAGCATGTCCGAGTTCACGACCCAAAAGGCTTCCCTTACGCGACGCTGCCTCTCTCTGAACTGCTTCAAGCCTGGCGCGCTGAGAGACTCGAACATATTGATAATGCCGCCTATACACTCCGTTCAGTCTTTCGGCAGGTCGAGACAGTCAGCCGCCAGGAAATGATTGCACGCACACTGTCATTGGTTCCCGCCAGCCTGCAACGAGATCCTGGAGGGCCAGCAGTCTACGGAGGCGTGCGCGCCTTGCGCATGCTGGCGCAGACTCTGCATGCCGAGGTACCGGAGCGCCTAGCCGAGCATCTGCGCTATTGGGCGTTGCCACTGGCGGTCCGGCGCAAACTCGACTCTCAGGCATTTCTGGCAGAAGGACAGAAACCAGAGGCTGCGCGTCTGCTCGACCAGCAGGCACGCCTCCTTGGTCAGGCACAATATTCTGCTACTCAGGGGGCCTGGCCGTCTGTTGCCATGCTGATCGAGCAAGTCACCACTTTAGAAGAGTGCTTGATCGACCACTGCGCCTCCTGGTAGAGCTCCGCGCTTCATTCACACATTACTAAAGTGACATCCGGCGCGGGAAGTCCCGTCTCCATTCATGGGACGGGATGAAAGCGCCGTTCCTTTCGGGCTGGGTGGGTGGGGCCGCCTCCAACCAACTTGCTCTCGCTTTCCCTGACACGCTTCTCTGAAGTACGGGATCGTTCTGAGAGGCAACTCAAGAGTGAGTATATCCGGTTTTTCCCACTTGTCCCATCTGCTCTTTTCTGCTATCATGCTCTGCATGCAAACGGTAAAAATCTATCAACTGAATTATCTGTCGCCTGCACTCTTCCAACGCCTCAAAGCTGCTCAGGTGGAAGCCGCACAAGCGTGGAATTGTTGCATGGAAATGCATAAAGCCGCACGTCTCGCCCATCTGCCCTGACCAGGACGAGACGCGTTGCAGAAAGCCACCAAGGGCCGTTTTGCCCTGCAGAGTCAATCAGTACAAATGATCGTTGCCGTCTTCCTCGCCACCATCCAGACCACCCGCCAGCTCCGTCACACCCATCCCCAGATGCAGATGAAGTATCCCTGGCGCACCAAACGTTTTTACCCGGTCAAGTGGCCTGCACAAGCAGTGAGCAAAGAACATGGGCGGGTGGTCCTGCCCATGGGCAGAGGGCGCCCATCCCTCGTCCTGCCCATCGAGCTTCCAGAAAACAGCGGGGCGTGTACCCTGGTCTGGAACGCTGGGTTTGAACTGCATGTCTGTGTGCAGGTCCCACAGGCCGAGGAGGCTGCAGGCACCGTCCAGGCCACCGTTGATTTAGGCGAGATCCACCTGGCAGCCGTTACGACGAACACAGGCAAAGCCATGATCGTCACCGGACGTGGTATTCGCTCGCTCAAACGCCAGCGGACGAAGCAATTGGGCCAGTTTGCCAGGAAGCAATCCTGCTGTAAAAAGTATTCGCGTCGCTGGAAAAAATTGCAACGCGCCAAGAACAAACAATGCCGACGAGCCGAGCGACGCATTCGCGACCTGCGGCACAAAGCGACTCGCAACGTCATCGACTTCTGTGTTGAGCAGCAGGTTGGGACCCTCTTCATCGGCAATCCTCATGGGGTTCGTGACAAGAAGAGTGGCAGACACCACAATCAGCGTCTGACTTTGTGGGAGTATGGCAAGGACATTGACTATCTCACGCACAAAAGCCAGGCTGCTCACATCATGAGCTTCACCGGCTCGGAACGAGGAACCTCGAGCCAGTGTCCTGCATGTGGGCATAGACACAAGCCCAAGGGAAGACAGTGGGCATGCCGTGCCTGTGGGTTCACGGGGCACCGTGATCTGGTGGGTTCGGTCAACATGCATCAACTCAGCTTTGGTTGTCAGGTGAAGTTTCCTCAATCCTTCACGTATCTCCGTCCACCTGGCTTGTCCAGGCCAAGGAGTAGTCGGGCAGACACGCCCCAACGTTGTCTAAGCAAGGAACCGGCCCAACCACGTATCGCGGATACGGTCTCCTCGGAGACAGGCCAAACCGGTGACGTGGCTTAGAAGCCCGTCCCGTTTACGGGACGTGGAGTGTCACAATAGATATGTTTTAGATAACAGGGTTTTGCAAAGGTCATGCTCCTCACGCATTGTTCGCGCCTCCGCGCTTACGAGTTGTTGACCAGTTGTGTTTTGACGGGCCGCCAGCCCGTCAAAACACAACTGGTCAACAACTCAGGCGGCCTGTTTGCAGGCCGCAATGGGATGGAGGGCAACTTTTGCGAAACCCTACTGCTGGCTTGAGATGATTCTCAAAAAAGGCCGCAAGTATCGCTAGTTATATGGTACGTCGTAGTGCGCCCAAAGAGGCCCAGGATCGTCTGCGGCAAGGACCGCCGCCTCACTCAGGCAACATGAGTAAAGCAGCTTCTTACCTCTGACTGAAGAAAGGCTCAGGGGGACAGTAGCATGAAGTGAAAAAGCCTGTTGAAGCCCGAACACCGAGGGCCAGAGGACAAGCAGCAAGGCTGTCTATGGTGAAAGCTGAATTACTTGAACCCCAGTCACGGCGGACAATACCTGTTCTGTGGGATGGTGTCATTGCCCATATCTGATGGTCTGAATGAAAGATGCGATGCATTCAGGCAGCCTGCATCAGAGCCAACCTTCAAGGAGAAGGGAATGATGAACGGGGCACCTACGGATAGACCGACGATCAGGGGTAACTTGGGGATCGCCTAAAATGAATCGGTAGCGGCTCTTGGAGAGCAGGGTGCGCGGAAACGTGCAAGCCCTGTTCGGCGGGGAGGGGTTGGTGTGCCTGAGCAATCAGGACTCGGCCTCTTACCCGACTCTTTTCGTCAAAAAAACACTGACAGGCCTAACACATTGTCTCGATCAATGGACTACCCGTGGAAATACTGCCAATCGCCCACAGCTTGCTGCCTGCAGCGGCCATTTGTACCAATTCTCCATCGTCTGCATGTTGTTGCGAGACAGCATGCCAGCCTTTGCCATTCCAGTATTCTATTCTCGCTACATAAGAGTAGGGATTAGGGACGGGAAAAGGTCCCCAACTGGTGCCATCCCAGTGCTCAAGTGATGGATGGGAAAAACTGCCACTAGCCGCCCAGACGACATGCGTTTGCCTCTACTCCACTTCCAGGCCGCGATGTGCGATATCGTGACGATAGAACATGCCTTCGAACGAGATCAGTTTCGCGGCCTCGTAGGCAAGGCTGGTAGCCTCGCGGAGGGTTGCGCCGCGCGCAGCTACGCTGAGAACGCGCCCTCCAGCAGTGACGAGCTGACCGTCCTGCATGGCCGTCCCGGCGTGGAACACGTGAACACCAGGCAGGCGATTGGCTTCCTCGATGCCGTGAATAGGCAGGCCTTTCGGGTAGTTGCCTGGATAGCCAGCAGAAGCCAGCCCCAGACTCACGCCGTAACCGGGATGCCAGAGCGTCTCGCGCTTTACCGGCAGCGTTTCAGCAAATTGCACGATATTCAATAGATCCTCGCGCAGCAACATCATCATGGCCTGCGTTTCGGGATCGCCAAAGCGCGTGTTATGCTCGACCACCATCGGGCCTTGCGCGGTCAGCATGATGTTTGTATACAGAATACCAGTGAAGGTAATACCCTTCGCCTGCATGGCCTGGAGCGTCGTGGCAGTAATCTCGCGATACATGCGCTTCTCCGTCTCTGCGTCCACAAACGGCACCGGCGTGTACGCGCCCATGCCACCAGTGTTCAGGCCCTGGTCATTATCAAGCGCGCGTTTGTGATCCTGGGTCACGGCTAGGGGCAAATAGTGTGTCCCATTGCACGCGGCAATGACGCTCACCTCGTCGCCTTGCAAATAGTCCTCGATCACCACGATGCGGCCAGCCGCGCCGAAGGTATGTCGGACCAGCATCTGTTCCACAGCATCGCGCGCGGTCTCCAGATCCATCGCTACGATCGCGCCCTTGCCAGCCGCCCAGGCGCTGGCCTTGACCACGACCGGCGCGCCATGCTCCTCCAGGTAAGCCAGAGCAGGTCCGACCTCCAGAAATGTGCGATGCTGCGCGCTGGGAATACCAGCCGAAGCCATGAGTTCTTTGGCAAACGCCTTGCTGCCTTCGAGCGCGGCCCCGGCTGAATCGGGACCGAAGACCTTCAGGCCGCGCTGGCGAAAAATATCGACAATCCCTTCGATCAAGGGAATTTCCGGTCCAACCACCGTTAGATGGATGCCGTTTTTTTCAGCGAACGTAGCTAGATCGTTAAACTGAGACATCGCCAGAGGCACACACTCGGCGCACTCGGCCATGCCCGGATTGCCGGGAGCCGCGTAGAGCTTCGTGACCTGGGGACTCTGGGCCAGTTTCCAGACCAGCGCGTGTTCGCGTGCCCCCGAACCAATAACCATTACTCGCATAAAGTGAAGAAAAACTGCCTTTCCAAAATTGTATTTTACGTGTAAACTTTGACATGACGCTGCCGGTTTTTAGGCAATAGTGCGGAAGTGATCATGGAGATCTTCCTCAGCCTCTAGTTAACCATACTCACACGAACAAATACAGGTTTTGACCCATATGGTGTCTGCTTTGAACCATATCTCGGTCAGCGAGTCCATCGTGCGGCGAACAGAAAAATCCGACACAGCTTGTAGGGACTGTTGGACAAATTATACTTCTCTTTTTGGACTACTGGATATGATATGCTTCAAAAGCTGAACAACAAAGCAATTCGCAGAGCGATAAAGCGAGGATAGAAGCTAAGTGGTGGTCAACATATCCTTCAAGGGACTGGTCGAAATTGAGGTCAAATTGCACATGTCTATGTATCCTGCCATCCAAAAATGGCAATGCTTTAGGCGCTGGTTTCACTCACATCGGTTTTAGCACCAGGTTCCTGCTCTGTCTCATCCACCTCTCGGAGGGGGTGGAATGCGCCCTGGCGAATCTCATCAGAGAGTGAAAATGAGTACCGTCCTAAGAAATTGATATGATCGTGTCCTAGTGGAGAGAGGCGCTCAATATCTTCTGCTGCTAGCTTCATGCCTCGCGTCCGCAACTCCTCCAATGCTCGATGCATATATAACGTGTTCCAAAGAACAATTGCGTTCATGAGGTCCCGACATTTTTCCCCTGCGTTTTTCCCGCTAAGCAGGCAGCAATACCTATATAAGACGATAAAGAAGCATTTCAAGGTGGGTGCTGAATCGAGAAAGACCAAGGAGCAGACGTGGACCCTCAATTTTGCATGGCAAACCTCTTTCCCCTCTTTCTCTGGAGCCCAAAGAGGTTTTCAAGGATCTCATTCTCTTCCAAAATGCTTTTGATGTTGTCTATTTCCCCTCTTGCTTAGCGGGAAAAACGCAGGGGAAAAATGTCGGGACCCATCGAGACGAGAAAGCACTGGAAGACAAAACAGACAATGCTCAGATTGACACGCAACCATAGAATAGGAGAGGTCCATGGTCAATATTGCGGTCGAGCTTTGTGAGCAACCCTTTTCTCTTCGTTGCTGTAGTTAGTTGTCCCTGTTGGTTTCATTCGACCCAATCCTTTTTTAGGAGGAACTTGACATGTCCCATCACCTTGATACGCCTCTGGCAGGCCAGAGCGGCCAACTCTTTATCGACGATCTGTACGTCTTTGCCAGCAATCGTAGCACCGTGTTCGTCATGGACGTCAACTCCACCATCACCGGAGCCCATGCTGAACCGGCTTTCCATCCGAAGGGCCGCTACGAGTTCAAGATACACTTCGACGGAGCCGATTTCGAAGACCTGACCTATCGCGTGTCCTTCGGCGAAGTGGGCTCAGACGGACGACAGGCTCTGCAGTTGCACGCTCTCACTGGCGGCGACGCGCGCGAGGACTCGGTAGCCGGCGAACTTCTGCTCAAGGGCCGGACTGGCGAGACGGCCACCGGGCCCGACACTCGGCTGTGGGCTGGGCACATCGCCGACTCGTTCTACATCGATCTGTCGCTGCTCGGCATGGTCAACTCGGCCGTGAGAAACGGGACCGCACTTGACCTGTCGGGATGGCACCAGGAGAAGGCGCAGAACAGCTTCGCTGGCACCACCGTCGAATCCATCGTGCTGGAGGTCTCCCACCAGCATCCGCAATTGCGGCCCGGTGCCCACATCGGCGTCTGGTGCGCCACCAAGCTCGCCACGGACGCTGGTGGCTGGCGACAGGTCAACCGCGCTGGGCACCCCATGATGTGGCCAATCTTCTGGCCGGACGACACCCACTTCACCAATCCCGCCAACACCCGGCACCCATCCCAGGACTTCGATGCCGACGGCAAGTACATCGCAGACCTCATCGCCGCCGCCGTGGCGGCCAGTGGTACCTCCGACGACCCGGAGGGCTACGGCCAGACCGTGGCTCGGGAACTGTTCCCCGATGTTCTGTCCTACGTGGTCGGAACGCCTGCGACCTACAGCTTCGCCGCCCGCAACGGCCGCATGCGGGCCGACAACGCACCCGAAGCGATGCTGTCCCTCGTGGTGAACACAGCGGTGCCCTCGGGGCTCAAGCCATCCGTCTCGAAGCAGTTCCGTGACAAGGCCTTCCCGTACGTCGTGCCAGCGTGACCCGCCGCAAATCTCGAGCTCATCATGCCATCGAGCATACTGGGTTCGTCCACAACGAGCTTGCGATCAGGAGAGCACAGATCACTCCCGCAGGATATGCTCACACTCGGCCGAGGTAGAGCGCCGGGGTCTTCCAAAGTGAAGATCCTTATGCACAGAAAAAGGAAAACAACCATCGGATGACGCGCATACCCCCGGAAGCCGTTTCTCACACACAACAGGTGTCAATTTACGGGGAAGAGACGGGAATGTTCCGCCACGGCACGGCTGAAAAGAGACCGAAGGATCGAACGAACATGAGAGGATCGAGAGCTCTTGAACTGATCACGCCCGTTTTTCCTCGCGGGCTAGTACAAGTCAGGTGCAAAAAGCGTGTGCTGACCACCCGAATTTACAACGACCGAGCGCAACAAGCCGCTTCTGGAGCAGTTTTTCAGGAAACGTGTGTACTGATGCTCAAGATTGAGGGCAATTTCTCATGTTTGAGGGCCAAACTTGCTCACTTGGTAGGGGATTTACTAGCACCTTCATGGGCGCGCATTTCCTGGCGGAGAAACATAGCTGGCGCAGGTTGGGGAGCGCGTGCGTGATTCTGGCGGGAATTATCCTGCTGGCCATAGGTTAAGAATAGATTTCCTGGCTACCTACTGGTTTGCTTGCTCCAGAAAGCGCTCTACAATCAGCCTTATAGTGGGAATCAAATCCAGGTCAAGCACTCTTTCGAGCGGTGTAAAAACCATAGCCTGCCCTTCACCCAGGACAATATCTTCCTGGCGGGCCTGGGTCTGGGCAGAGTAGACATGCCATTGACGATAAACTCCTGGCAGTGGGCTAGCAGGAAGGATGCTCTCCCAGAACAGCTTGAGGTTGCCATTCACCTTGAGGCCTGTCTGCCTTTCTAAATCTACTCAAAAGTGCTTACACACCCTCAAATAGATTCAATTGCTGCACTTGCCCCTTACAGGAAGCCACTTTGACTTCTACGCCGCTTTGGGTCGCATGCAGCACACCGCACTCAGGACGAGCCTGAGTGTGTGGCTCTTGCCGAGCAAAAAACCTCGTCAGGATATTGTGCGCACTATTCTCATCGCGATCCATAACGAGTCCACATTCGACGCAACAATACGTTCTCTTCCACAGTGGCATGGCTTGCAGATTCCCACAGCCACTACACTGCTTGGAGGTATTGCGCTCATCTAAAAAGTGAAGGTCCTTCCCGTACAATTGGCTTTTGTAGGTGAGCATTTGAATGAAAGTGTACAAGCCCCACTCATTGAATACTGCACGATTGAGGTGTTTGTTGCGCTCTCGATGCTCTTTCGTGACCATTTGTCTTTGGGAAAGGTCCCCAACCACAACGGTTCTCTCAACCAGTTTGTGGGCTATCAAGTGTGACGCTTTATGAAGACTATCCTGTTGTTTATTGCGTTTTTTCTGGGAAACGCGCTTGTAGATCTTGCTTAAGTGAAGATATCGACGTGATTTCTTTTTGCACTTGTCACGCTTGGAACGAATCTTATCCAGTTGTTTGTTGTGCCAACGTGCCCCCTTGAAGCCGCCAATGGTATAGACTCTGCCTTGCTCATTGACGCCTGTTGCCAGGGTCTTGATGCCGAGATCAAAAGCAACCGTTCCTTCTGTTTCGTGTCGTTTCTCGTTGCGCTCTCTGACAAATGAGGCAGAGTAGTTGCCTCTGCCATCGCGACTGATCGCCACTTCTCGAAAGCCCTCTGGGGGCGCTTCTGTGAGGCGTGCAACAATGTTGGGATACACCTTTGCACCATGTTTGCCTCCACCACCAGTAGGCAGAATGAGCGTATCGCCTTCAATCTTGAGATACATTGCAGGATAGCAGAGCGTGAAAAAGCAGTGACGTGGGCGTACTCGCGGGAATCCTGGCGTCTCTCCTGCTTTGACTCTGCGATAGAAGGCTTTCATCGCACCATGAAGGCGGTAGTAGACCTCTTGCAGCAGTTTCCCATAGACCTGAACGAGCTCAGGATCATGCTGTTTGCTCTCTTGCAAGCTTCGTTTAGCTTCGTAGAGATCCCACTTCTCGCCCTCTCTGAGCCGCATCACCCACCAGTTGTACAGCCCTCTACACTTGCTTTGCATGAACTCAAGCGTAGCGGCATCCTGCTCGCTCACGTCAATCTTGATCTTTTTGCAAAGCAGCATCTTGTATTGCTTTCTTGTAGGAGCGCAATCCGTGAAGCCGGGCCGAAAAGACGGTCACGATAGCAATCAAATCTCGCACAAGCTCTTGTTCAGGAGAAAGGTTTTCGCCATTGATGACCACGAGTTCGGTATGGTGTCGCTCGCAAAACACTTCAAAGTATTCATAACCAAAGCGAACTAGCCGATCCCGATGGGCAAGAACAATGCGCCGTACCTGACCAAGCTCCACCATCTCCATGAGACGATTGAATTGTTTGCGTTTATAGTTGAGTCCACTACCAATATCTGACATCCATTCATCGACCTTGAGCGAATGCTGGTGACAATAGGCTTCTAACGCTTGTGTTTGATGAAGCAAATCAGGCTTGTGAGCAATCCCAGAGACACGTGAGTAAGCGATGGTGAGGCCCTGTTCTGGCGCTTTCAACCCGCGATACTCAAGGTATTGATCGTGCGTATAGTAACGCCTGTTTGATTGTGGAGAACGGTGAGCAACTAATTTGCCTTCACGGTCCCATTTTTGGAGCGTTTTGGTGGACTTGCCAATAAGTTTTCCGAATGCCTGGATATCGTATGTGTTCTTCATAAACACATTTTAACACAATTTAGTGCTTATATCAGAACTGTTTCATAACCTCCTCTTCCAGCTCCCTGCGGGCCGTTTCTTCCGGGGTTTCGCCCGGCTCAATCCCGCCTCCCGGCAGGCCCCATTTGTGCGGCCACGCATATGCAGCGCCATCGCGGTGCTGCATCAACAGCTGGTCCTGCTGATCTATTACAAGCACCACGGCAATATGGTGATCCCGAATCTTTTGCTCCATTTTGTATGCTCTTTCTGTCTATATTTTAGATGAGGGTGCTTCCTAACTTGACCGAGTAGGATAAGCTAATCCGAAACGAGGCTTGCTCCTGCCTCCAGGAGATCAGCTTATGATACCTACGATCATCAACCAAGCGGCACCCGTGGCCCCGCCAGCATATCATAGAGCGCAAGCTCGGTTGGGTCCAGCCTTGCATATTGATGCCCTCACCCTCGTCAACACATTGCATCTGCTGGCTTTGTGCCGCTTGGCTGTGCATCTGGCGTATCGTCGGTGCCCTCCTCTGTTGCCTGCAGGTCCAGGAGGGGCACCTCGAACGTACAGCGAAGCATCCTTGCTGCTCATTGCGCTCCTGCGGACGCTGTGGCGATTCTCCTACCAAGATACACGAGTTGGCATGATGATCCTCCTAGAAACCAATGGGCGCGCACCAGGCGTGTCCAGACGACTCCGGCAGGCAAAGACGGCGAGATGCAACTCCCATTTGCACGTATACACCTATTCTACCAGCTTCGTCGTGAAAAAACTTCTTCGATCTTGCTCACATCCGGGCGTCAGCTGCGCGATCCGCGTGGCCCTCTGGTGCGACATGCTCTGTGGACAGCAGTGGCGAAGAAGATTCTCACAATCGACCGTTTTCTCGCAAGGGATACTTTCACTCTGTGTAACCCATCATATCGGTCGGTGTCCCTCGTCCGGTCAAACAGATCTATGACCCACACTTCAACCATTGCGAGCAATATATTTCCACCATTCCACGCTGATGCCTCAAAGGGGGAGCGGCTTTCCCAGGAAACTTTGTCCCAGTATGCACGATTCGAGGCAAGTATGCGTATTTCAGGGCAAACATCATTGAGGTTTCAGGGCATTTTCTTCTGTCAGAAGGGGAGGGAGGCGTGAAAATCGTTCGTGATGGAAACAAGTGCGGCAAAGCCGGAGTGGAGATCAGGGATATCGAAGACCATCAGCCAGGGCAAAATGAGGGAGGAGAAGACGTAGGGTTGGAGAATGAGCCTCAGGTTGTTCAGCAGGTTCTTCCATCCCTGCTTCTTATCCCACCAGACATGCTCGGAGAAGCGGTCAGATGCAGCCTCTGGAGCAGGCGCTTGGGAACTTGCTTGAGGAAGCGGCTCAAGCCATTCACCCGTTTGGGGGTGGAAGACAGGACTGTACAGGCGAACGCCCAGGTAGGCGCAGCACACCAGCTCCCACCAGCGCTCGATCGAGGCGTAATCGGTTACCCGGTAATCCGCCCAGCCCAGTTCATTCTTCGTCTGCTTGAAGCTATACTCGATCCAGGTCCGCAACCCATAGGTGTCGCCAAGCGTTTTTCGCAGGTTCCCTTGCAAATTGGTCATCACATACGACGTGCTTTGAGCCGGCATCGTCTTGGGATCGGTCGTGAGCAAATAGAAACGGACGCTCAAGCGTTGGCCATAGATCACCTCACGGATGAAGCGGGTTTGCGACTTCCCGTTGGAAAAGGTCCGCTCGAAGGTACGCCAGGTACTATAACGGATGCGCTGACCAGGTGGGAGCCACATGCCATGATCATCACGAATGGCCAGGACGTAGGTGAGGTGTCGCTTTTCCAGTTCCCGCACAAACTGGGTACTCTCGCCATACAAGCTGTCTGCCAACACGACATCAAACTGAAAGCCCCAGGCTTGCAGTTCCTCGATGATCTCGACCGCCAACTCGGGTTTGGTCTTGTACTGCTCCTCTCCCTTGAGGCGCTTATCAGGCTTGAACACGCGAAAGAGCAACGGAAAGGTCATCTGATCGAGAACGCCATAGGCATTGACCGAGACGATGCCATTCTCGATTTTGCCCAGGTTGCGGATGTATTGCGAGGCCACATAATCGGTTGTCTTCCCTTTTTTCTTGTCGCCTGTCTCATCAATACAGAGCACGAAGGATCGGCCAGCAAGAGCCTGCCGTAACAACTGGAGTCGTCTGCTTCGCACCTCTTGCACATCCCAGAGACCATTGGCGACAAAATGATGGAGCGCCTGAGCATCAACCTCTCCACAGACTCTGGCGATGGCTGGCAATGTCTTGCGCTTGATCTCCGACAAGAGTCCCAGATGGATATATTTGAAGTGCTCAAAACTGCGCACATCGGGAAAGACATCCTCATAGCATGTGCAATACTCGTCGACAAAGGCTACTGTGGGGGCTGCTTGTCTTGCTAACGTCATCTCCCATCTCCTCTTTCTGCTCCGATACCTTTTCTCCTTCTCCTTTCAATCTATCCCTCCCTGACAAAAGAGGGATATGAAGGAAAAACAAGACAAGCAAGAGCTGGAGAAAGTGAACGTGTCATGCCTCCTTGTTTCCAGTGGTAATATCGTTCCAGATCTCAAAGCGCTCCTACAGAAGGGCACAATAGTTTGAAGCGCTAAGACGATGTTTTCTCGGTCGGAAATGGTCAGAGATGGGGCCCAAGGCCGAGAGGAACCGTTAGGCATGGCACGGTGATGTGAAACGCCGCATTGCCCGCTCTCGTTGTCGCGTTGATTGATGGGAGTTCTCCGCTCGATTGTTGAGGCCTTTGTGTTGGCGATGCTCGACATAAGGCATGATTTCGTTCCTGGCGGCGGCATAGCTTGCCAACTTATCGGTGATGATAACTCTCGGCACATATTCCAGTCCTTTGAGCAGTTTGCGAAAGAATTTCTTGGCTGCTTGTTTGTTTCGTCGGCTCTGGACAAGAATATCAAGAACGTTACCATGTTGATCGACGGCCCGCCACAAATAGTTTCGCTTCTCATTGATGGTGAGAAACACCTCATCCAGATGCCACGTATCTCCCGGCCTGACGAGGAGATGCTTTCAGCTCAATGGCGTACATTTGCCCAAATTTGTAGCACCACTGACAGACGTTTGTTGGCTTGAAAAGCACCGCAAAAGCATGACGCGACGAACTCAGGAGTATTCTATGTTATCCTTGCAAGACGACAGGCAAGAAGCACGTTATGTAACTATACACCTCTCTCACTCGTACTACCATTGGACGTATTGTTCTCTTGCGTGAGAACCGCAGTGCAGAAGAAGGAGTACCCGAGTGGATGTTGAGCCTCTCCATTCACTCTGGTATTCTGGCACTGCCCATGCGCCAGGTGGTAGCGTTGCTCCCTGGCTGCACACGATGTGAAGGCAGAAGTACCCTGTGTTCTGGGCCTGTGTGACGCAGGTCTCTTCCGATGGAAGAATAAACAGACAAATAGGGAGTTGTTCGAGAGAACGGAGCATCTCATTGCCTTCATCTCGCTCTGCATGGAGCCTCAGGGCACCTGCAAGTGGCTTCGGAAGTACTGAACTGACCCTTGCTTTTCTGGGGGAAACTGCGCCTTTCGACGGAAGAGGGATGTGTGTGCTGGGAAAACGCATGACATGGTGCGAGAGTGTCCTCCTGCCTCCTGGGAACATCATGGATCTACGAGCAAGCCAAAGCCCTCTTCAAGAGAACGTCATCTGTTTGAACAATGAATTCTATTATTTATAGAATTACCAAAATTTGGTATTTTCCCATCTCAAAGGGCCGGAAGAACATGCCATCGGTTGTATTCGCTCACATCACACGCTGGTCATGTCGCCACATGTGGTTCGTCCTTCGTCTAGCAAAAATCGGAGCGGGACGCAGCTAGTGGGTCAACTGACAATTAACCTGCGTTTAGTAAAGCCGCTCAAGATCCTCCTGGCTGCCGCAGACGAACACGTTCCCGTCATCTGCGGCGCTTGCCATTCCAGATAAGCTGTAGGCGTCAGCATCCCTCTTCATGCCACTGCTGGAGAGTCTGGCGCAAGGTGACACGGGCACGATGCAGGCGGCTCTTGACGCTCATAACGGTCAAACCGAGCGTGGCGGCAACCTCTCCCGCTGATCTCCCTTCAAGATCGCGCAAAAGAAAGACATGCATCTGTGATGGGGGCAGAACGGCGATTGCTCTGGCTAGATCATGGCGCAACATGATCTGGCGTTCAGGGTTCTCCACAGATGGCAGAATCTCCAGTCTTGCATCCATGGAGTTTGTTGGCTGCGTCAGTCTGAGTAATCTCAAACATTGATGGCGTACCACCTCGAACAGCCAGGAGGTAAACGCCGATGCGACGCGCAAGGTGCCGATTCGTTGAGCCGCAATCCAGAGGGTTTCTTGCACGGCATCTTCGACATCCTCAGGAGTGGCGCAGAACTTGCGCGCAAAACGAGTCACAGACGGATGATACCTGTCCAGCAGTTGTTCTATCGCTACGGGATCACCGCCTATTGCATCTGTTATCAGTTGGGCGTCAGGTGATGAATTCATGATGGGCGCTGACTTGACTTGAGCTTGCGTCCAACCAGGGCACAGGCTGGGCACCATCCGAAGAAGCCAGTCGCAACCACAAAGAGGGCTGAGACAAGCAACACCAGGGCGAGTAGTACAGCCAATGCATCATGCTTGAGTTGAAGGTATACCCACCCAGCACACACCGCTAGGCCAATACCTAGCAGGACACGCACTATCCGCTCGAACGTGGGGACATTTTTCACATAGACCATGTTGATTCTCCTTTGTAACTCTGAACGTTTCCTTGCTTCAGATCGTTCTCTTTCTAGTAAGAGACCGAAAAAGGATGAAAGGATTCGTCTCCTGGAGATTCCTCGGAAAATCTCTCTGACAAGTAAAGCTTCAGCCGTAAGAGAAGGCCACGAGGAGCCTGCTGAGCCCTGGGCTCAGCAGGCTCCTCGTGGCCTTCTGAAGATCTTCTGCTAGATCGCCTCAGCTAGCAACTCGCAATTGAGTAGCCTTTGACCACTGCTGCCGCCGATCCCCCCAGTCGGCGCAAGCGCGCCCGTTCCCGACGCCGACGTCGCTTGCCGTTCCACACAAAGGGCGTGGGATCGGCATTCCAACCTGCTACCGTTTGCTCCAACCAGTCGATAACCTGTTGAGCATCTTTGGGGTGCTGTCCGGAGAGCGCCCGACGCACGATGATGCGTTGCACCGACTCGGCCATATTCAGCCAAGAACCGCCGATCGGCGTGTAAAGTGGCATCACTCCATGATCGAAGAACCACCTCACCAAGTCATAAGAGAGATGTCCCGCCAGATTATCCAGCACGAGCACGATGCGCAAGGGCGGCTCGGGATTGCGTGGAGATTAATGTGTGAGGTTCGCGGCTTGGTCATCGCGCGAGATCACAATGCTAGCTTCAATATTGAAGCTCAAGCCGTGGGACGACACGGCGGTGTCATTGTGCGCCCAAAGAGGTGTGTGGTTCTCTGTCAAAGCTTCCTCCACCAGCAATTTTCTCTTTTTGCCCCTTTTAACACGCTTTGCTGTTCAGATATTCCTCCCCTCATCACCAAAAATGCGTTTAAGCCAGCGTTAATTGCATGAGATTCAGTATGAAAGTGGGGAGCCAACTCAAACATTGTTCAAAGGGATGCCCTCTGAAAGACCCTAATCGAAGGTTTGGTGGGGAAAACTCATCAAGATAATTTTTAAGTTGACAATACCTATGACTTTACTCTGTCTGAGAAAGGAGGAGCTTTAAATTGTACCAAGGGACATCGCTTCCTGAAGGCGGACAACAGGGTGCTGCAAAAGATACCAGCACAAACGAGGATAAAACGTTATCAAAAGCGCGCCAGAAGACCCCTGTTCTTTAGACATGGGGATGAATGGCGCGTTCCTTGTTTGGGGTGGGTTGGGAATGGTTGATTTTTTACACCTTTTCTTCTATAATATAAGATATGAGACAGAAACGCGCTTTTCGGTATCGGGTGTACCCCACACCAGAACAACAGCAGATGCTTGCTCACACCTTTGGGTGTTGTCGTTTCGTCTACAACTGGGCACTGCGCAAGAAGTCGGATGCCTATTATAACGAGCAGCAACGCCTCTACTACAAAGAATTGAGCACAATGCTGACCGAGCTGAAAAAGCAAGAGGACACAACGTGGCTCAATGACGTTTCGAGCGTACCATTGCAGCAAGCTCTTCGCCACCTGGACAAAGCGTTTCTCAACTTCTTTGAAGGCCGTGCCAAGTACCCCACCTTCCACAAAAAGCGACACAAGCAATCTGCTACCTACGCAGCCAATGCCTTTACCTGGCGTGATGGACGTCTCACCCTCGCCAAGATGAGTGAACCCCTCGAGATCGTTTGGTCGCGTCCCCTGCCCGATGGCGCAGCCCCTTCGAGTGTGACCATCTCCAAAGACGGCGCTGGACGATACTTCATCAGCATTCTGGTGGAAGACGAGATTGCACATTTGCCTTCCAATGAGAATGCCCTTGGTGCTGATCTTGGCTTGAAGTCCTTTGTGGGCCTCTCGACTGGCGAAGTCGTGGGCAATCCCAAATTCTTTCACAAGGATGAAAAGAAACTGGCCAAAGCCCAACGCCGCCACGCCAAAAAGAAAAAAGGCTCGAAGAATCGAGACAAGGCACGTCTCAAAGTGGCTCGTTTTCATGCCCGTATCGCTGATCGCCGCCGTGACTTTCTACACAAACTCTCGACCCGACTCATACGCGAGAACCAAGTGGTGTGTGTCGAGTCGTTGGCTGTCAAGAACATGGTCAAGAATGGGAAGCTCAGCAAAGCGATCAGTGATGTGGGCTGGTCCGAGTTCGTGTCCCAACTCGAATACAAGGCCGACTGGTATGGTCGAGATATTGTCAAGATTGACAAATGGTATCCCTCCAGTAAGCGCTGTTTCGAGTGTGGTCATGTGCTCGACTCCTTACCGCTTGATGTTCGTCAGTGGACCTGCCCAGCGTGTGGCGTCCACCATGACCGTGATATCAACGCAGCCAAGAATATTGTGGCGGCTGGGCTAGCCGTCCTTGCCTGTGGAGAGTCCGTAAGACCTGGACGGGTGTTGTCTCGTTCGGGCAAGACTCCGCGAAGCAGGAAGCCCTCGAGGTGACTCGAGGAATCCCCCGGCTTGAGCCGTGGGGAGGATGTCAACCTAAGAAAGTAGCTTTGCATGCTTACAGGGCTTTCCAATTCTAATAAACCACACATTGTCCAGTAAGAACGAGATCAAGAGCTTGATCAATATGGGCATCAAAGTAGCGCATCTGGCGAGCGACATTGCGGACCCCCACGCGATCCATGAGACTCAAGACGGTGCTATTGAGCTGGGCCAGCAGACTGGGAACCACTCCTGTACGCGTTTGACAACCATCTTCGCCTAAGGTCACATCACGTCGATGATGGAGGCAATTTTCAACGGCCCAATGGGCTCTGATAAGTTCAAGCATGCATGTGGGAGGCGCTTGGTATATCGAGAGACTGCTCAACCCATAGACCACCTCGTGACGGATCTTTCCCGACTTGAGAATGCGCGTGGTTCTTTCCAGCCGAAAGACTTGCTCGATGCCCTCCCAATCTTTGCTAAACCAGTCGTTAAGATCAGGGCTACAAAGAATTTGGCGATGTTCCAAGCGCCCATGCCCTTTGTTCCAGGTTTCTGCCTGCTTCCAGCGCCGTCGATCAGGAGAAGGATCCTCAAAGAAGGCAACAATATCCTCTCGCAGCGTTGGCTGATTGTCCTTGGCAATCAAGATGTAGTCTCCACTCAAACGAAGGACCTGCGCGCACAGTTGCCGTTGAGTATGCATAGCATCAAGGGTGAGAATGCGCCCACGCACCCATGAAGGTGCAAATAAGGGCTTGAGGGCACTGATCTCATTTTCCTTGTCTTGCACATTGCAATGCCAAAGCACGGTGCCAGTCTGCACCTCATAGCAACTGAGTTGATGAACCGGGTGAGCCTCTTTGCTTGTGGCCCGCAGGGCTTTGCCATCAACAGCGACCTGAGCATGTTTGGCTTGGATGCCTGGCGTCAGCAGGCGACTGGGTTCCTCTCCACACCGGGCCTGGGCTTCCCAACGGGTGAAAAAGGCAGAAAGAAGCTCATCGAGATGCTTGCTGTCTACTCTGGCAAGGACATTGCAATAGGTCATCTGGCATGGCATCTGCTGGCGGGAGAGCCCAAAGCGCTGTGCTAAAGGCACTCGATGATGACGAACCCACTCGGTTGCTGCACTCAGGGTCTTTTGCCCTGCTAGTTTGGCAAGCACAAGCAGAGAAAGAACCAAGGCCAATTCGTATCGTTTTCCTTGTTTTCGTCTCGTATCTGAGAGGGCTCGCAAGCTCTGGTACAACGAATTGACGGGAAGCGTTTCTGGGTCGTGTTCGGCTCGTTTTGCGAGCATGAATGTGGTATAGTCCATGCAGAGTTTTCCTTGAGATGTGATTTGGTTTTGTATTCTACAAGGAAAACTCTTCTTTTTCACCTCCTTTGTGAGAATTGGAAAGCCCTGTGCATGCTTAGCCACTCTTGATTATTTTGCACATTTATGGTACCGTTACTTCTAAGTCTATTGATGGTGGAAAAAGCTATTGCACGTAAAGGATGACGTGCCCTGAAGGAAGAGAGGATATCGGGATGTGCTTTAATTCTTCTCTTATGACAATAGACGATCACTGTGGCTAGCAGTGTAACCTGAGTGAACTACCACTGAGCTGAAGACGCAGTGGCTTCTTCGGGAATCACTGAAGACCCAGTTCAGTAGCTTCGCAAGAAGCCTGAGTTCACCAGACTCAGCCCCAGAAATGGGCGCTACGTTCGAAGAGGTCAGGACACCTGCGGTTGACGCATCAGACCGCTGCTCTGTCGCCTGGGTTTAAGGAGGACTGAGGAAAGGTCCGGTGATCCAGGTGCAAAAAGCCTTTTGAACCTTGTCGAGATGAAGCCGGATTCCCTTGGTGGTCACAGCGAAGGGATACGCATCACCTGCCTTCGGGCAGCGTTTTTTGAGTCAATGGATCGTCTCTTGCTCACAAGAACAAGGGGCGGTCCGGCGATTCATCCACGAGGCTGAAGACCTCGTGGTTTTCTCGCCACGCCTCTATAAAAGCCATTCCAGTCCATTCTTCCCCACGGCTCGCAAGTGTGTAGTTGCTGAAACAAGGAGGATCAGCATGATGCGTGTCCGAAGCAACAGGTTCCCTCTGACTATCAGTATGGTAGTGATAGTCATACTCCTCGCGGAGGCCCTCTTCTTACCAGCCGTGAGTGCTAAGGCTGCCAGTACGAATGTGGAGCGCTCCTATTATTCATCCTCGTCGACGACAGATCTTGCTAAATATGTCAACCCGTTCACGGGGACGGGCGTGCAACCAGGGGCACCGTACGGTGGTGGTGATACCTTTCCTGGCGCGGACGTCCCCTTTGGTATGGTCCAGTGGAGTCCTGACACCGCGATCTACAATTCTGGTGGTTACTGGTATCCCGACAATCGGATCAAGGGTTTTAGCCTCACACATTTGAATGGTGCAGGTTGTAGCACCTATAGCGATATCCCGTTCATGCCCTATGTCGGCACGGTCACGACCTCGCCAGCCAGCAATCCCTCCCAGTATTATTCAACCTTCTCACATGCGAATGAGACGGCCTATGCTGGCTACTATCGAGTCAAACTTGACAATGGAGTGACTACTGAATTGACGGCGACGCAGCGCAGTGGTGCGGGGCGCTTCACCTACCCACAGGGCCAGCCCGCGACCATGCTGGTTAACGTCTCGGGTTCGATCAATGGCGTTAATGACGCTCAAGTAGATATTGGGAAAGACACCATCTCCGGATGGGCAACCAGTGGCTACTTCTGCGGTGCCAATGATGTCTATCGCGTCTACTTCTGGGCGAAGTTTAGCCAGTCCTTTGCCTCAATTGGTACCTGGCATGATGCTATCGTGACCCCTGGCGCTTCCACATCGACGGGTGGGCGTACACCGGTTGCCCCAGCCGTGCGTAAGGTCCATGATGCGCAGGCACAGGTGAAGAATGGGCAGAAGGTGCCACCATCAGTGATGAAGAGCGCTCAGGCGCATCCTGATACGACGGTCTCAGGCCCCGGTTCCGGCGCTTTTGTCACGTTCAACACGAGTGCAAACAATGCTATCAGCGTCAAGGTTGGCCTCTCCTTCGTGAGTGTGAGCAATGCCCAGGCGAACGTCAACCAGGAAAATAAGACGGGCAACTTCACTACTATCTCACAACAGAGTGATCAAACCTGGAACAGCTGGCTGGGTAGACTCAAGGCTGGTGGCGGCACGTCGACCCAACTGACAACCTTTTACTCGGCGCTGTACCATGTGTACTTGCAGCCAAACGTCTTTTCTGACGTGAATGGTCAATACATTGGCTTTGATGGACGTATCCATAGCGTTGCGAAAGGTCATGCGCAGTACGCGAACTATTCGGGTTGGGATATTTATCGTTCCGAGGCCCAGCTTCTTGCCTTCCTGGCACCTAAGGAGGCCAGCGATATCGCTCAGTCGATGGTCAACGAGTATACGCAGAGCGGTCAGCTGCCGAAGTGGACGGCGGCGAACGGCGAGACATATGTGATGGTTGGCGATCCCGCCGATGCTATCATCGCGGATATCTATGCGTTTGGCGGGAAGAACTTCGATACCAAGACCGCTTTATCCGCAATGATCAAAGAGGCCACACAAACCAATAATGTGCGCCCAGACCTGAATTACTTGCAGAGCCTGGGCTATGTGCCTCTCAACGGGAACAATAGTTGTTGTAACTTCTATGGCCCGGCGTCAACTACGTTGGAGTATAACACGGCGGACTTCTCTATCGGCGCGTTCGCCCAGGCATTGGGTGACAATGCCAATTACCAGAAATTTGTCTCGCGTGCGCAGGGGTGGACGAACCTGTATAATCCCGCGGATGGTTACCTGGAGCCTCGCCTGCTTGATGGCTCCTTCCCCGGTTCGTATGACCCAACCAGCGGAACTGGTTGGGTTGAGGGTGATGGCGCGCAGTACAACTGGATGGTGCCGTTCAACCTGCGCGGTCTTTTCGACGCGCTGGGTGGCAATGCCACTGTCCAGCAGCGGCTCGACACATTCTTTACCCAGCTCAATGGCGGCCCGAATTCTCCATACTCTTTCCTGGGAAATGAACCAACAATCGAGACGCCCTGGGAGTATGATTACGCGGGCGCCCCATATAAGACTCAGAAGGTCGTGCGTGACATCGAAAATACACTCTGGTATCCAGGTCCTCAGGGGATAGCAGGGAACGATGACCTGGGGACGATGTCGGCCTGGTACGTCTGGGCTGCTCTGGGCATGTTTCCTGAGACCCCTGGAACGGCGAACCTGGTACTGGCAAGCCCGCTCTTCCCGAGCATGACTGTGTCTCGGGAGAGTGGCCAGACCATCCAGATTACCGCGCAGGGTGCCTCGGCGGACACATACTATGTGCAGAGTTTAAAAGTGAATGGCCAGGTGAGTACAAAGCCCTGGCTAGCGCCCGATTTCATTACGAAGAGCGGCACGCTCGACTATACCATGTCCAGCATGCCGAACCCATCCTGGGGCTCCAACGCCAATGATGCACCGCCATCGTACCAGTATGGAGAAGTGGGAACCTTCGTCTCCTTCAAACCTGGCCGCGCTGTCGTAACTCCTGGTGGTAATACGCAGATCAGCATCCTGGGGCAGAATGTTGATGGAAATGGGACGACCATCAGTTGGAGCGCTGCGGCTCCCTCAGGGCTGAGCGTACTACCCGCCTCTGACAGTTTTGCTGTCCCGGGCAGAGGGTCCGGTAGCCAGTCCTTCACGGTTGCGGCTTCCTCTAGCCTGGCGGAGGGCTATTACAGCATCACCTTCTCGACGCAAACTGGCAATGGCCAGAAATTGCCGTCGATCAGCCTGCCGGTAGTCGTAGCGAAGCCAGGTAGCCTGCTTCCGTACTTCAACAATATCGGTATTGGTGACGACAGTAATCCGGGCTCCGCCGACTACGATGGGGTTGGCTATAGCTACTCTGCTCAACAGTTAGCCCAGGCTGGCTTTAACCCGGGCGCAACGGTGAGCGTGAACGGCACGAGCTATACCTGGCCTAACGTTTCAGCGGGAAGCTATGATAACATCGAGGTGCATGGTCAGACTCTTCAATTGCCCGGTACCAAAGCAGGTGCTTCTCAACTCGCCTTCCTGGGGAGCGCGACGAATGGTGATACTCAGGGGATTGTGACCATCACCTATACCGATGGGAGCACACAGACTGCCCAATTAGGCTTCTCCGATTGGACGCTTGGCGCCGGGTCTGAGCCGATCGCATTTAATAACGTGATTGCCGCCAAGATGTCATATCGCGACTCTGGTGGCTCGCCTGACCAGACAACGACGTACCTCTTCGGGAGCGCGCCGATCTCGCTCGACACGAGCAAGACCGTGGCTAGTGTCACGCTGACTGGCCCGAACAATCAGGGAGCTCTGCATGTCTTTGCTCTGGCCATCTCCTGATCCTTTGTAGTGTAGAGATTGTGGGAAATACGCTTCGATATTTCCCGCAATCTCCCACAGGTTAGGTACGATTGAGGCAAACAACGTTACCTCGGAAGGCAAAAGGAAATGCCTGGACCCAAAGGAGCGTAGAAGTCATGGGGACTTCCTGTGAGGGCCAAGTACAGCAATTGAACCTGTTTGAGTGTGTATAAACACATTTGAGTAGGTTTAGAATGGCAGTGGGGATAGAATGAGAATTATCACCTATAACATCTTTTATGGAGGAGAGGAAAGGATTCCTTTGATTGCGCAGATCCTGCGTGACCAGAATCCTGATATGGAGCCCTTCAAGAAGCCAATGACCGAAGCAATGCCGAGGAATTAGCAGGCGCGCTGAATATGCAACTGATTTTTGACGAGTCCAACAACGCATTCCATGTGGCCTGGCTTAGTCGCTTGCCCGTCTCGCGTGTGCGCAATTATCAGCTTCCTCTACTCTATAAAGGCCCGCTGACGGAATTTACAATGCGTAACCATTCAGGTCAGCGAGAAGCTTGCCAAAAAGGCAAGAATCAGGTAGAGGAACGGTATGAGAACTGAAGAAGATTGGCAACGCATCGAACAAGAGAATCAAGCTCTACGCGAGATGGTTGTGCTCTTACAAGAGCAGGTTCAACACTTGCAAGGCCAAGTTGCCAAAACGAGCCGTAATAGCCACTTGCCACCGTCTTCCGACCGCTTTGTGCGCCAGCCCAAGAGCTTACGCAAGAGCAGTGGGAAGAAACCTGGAGGGCAAGCAGGTCATGAAGGCAACACACTCTTTCAGTCTGCCGATCCCGATGAGATCATGGTTCACCCGGTGCTCACCTGTGAACATTGTCATGCCGATTTGCGTGCCTCTGCCCCTCTGAGTCTGGTCCGCGCCAGGTCATCGATCTGCCTCCTAAGCGTGTGCATATCATTGAGCATCAGTGTGAAAGCAAACGCTGTCCGGCCTGTCATCAGCTCAGTAGCGCTTTCTTTCCTCAAGACGTCAAGGCCTCAGTGCAATATGGCTCGACCTTTGCCGCCAGCGCAGTGTATCTGGTGTAGCAGCATCTGCTTCCCCATGAACGCACGTGTGAACTGCTCCACGATCTCTTTGGACACAGTATGAGTCCAGGAACCTTACAAGACCTCATCCAACGCTGTGCACGCCATCTGCTGCCCGTGGAAGAAGCGATCAAAACCGCTCTGCAAAAGGCAGAGGTGCTTCATTCTGATGAGAGCGGCAGCTAGGTCATGGGAAAACGCCACTAGGTCCACGTGAGTTGCACCTCAACCCTCACCCACTAGGCTTCTCATCCCAAACGAGGCAGAGAAGCCATGGACGACATCGGCATCCTGCCAGCCTTCAAAGGGGTGAGCGTGCATGATGGCTTGAAAAGCGACCAGGGCTATCTCTGCTGGCATGCCCTCTGCAACGTGCATCACCTGCGAGAACTCACCTTCCTGGCCGGGCACCACCAGCAAACCTGGGCCAAAGGGCGCATTGACGTGCTCGTGAGTATGAATGCGCATGTGCAGCAAGCCAAAGCCACTGGTCATGCCTGTCTTGACCCTCCTCTCTTTGAGCAGTTGCTCAAGCACTACCAGGAGATCGTGCGCCAAGGCAAGGAGGCCAACCCCAAAGCGCCACCCTCTCAAGAGAAAAAACGAGGCAAGACCAAGCAGTCTGCGGCTCGCAATCTGCTCGAGCGCCTCAGCACGCAACAAGATGCCGTCTTACGCTTCTTGTCAGACTTTCGCGTCCCTTTTGACAACTCACAGGCGGAACGTGATATCCGTATGCTCAAGGTGCAACAAAAAGTCTCGGGCTGTTTCCGTAGCCTCGTTGGCGTCCAGGCCTTTTGTCGCATTCGTGGCTACATTTCAACGCTGCGCAAACAAGGGATGCATGCTCTCACGGCTCTGGAAATGGCCTGTGCTGGTCACCCCGTCTTTCCTTCCTTCTCATGAACCTGAATGGTTACAAAAATGAAGAACCGGTTTAAGCCGCTTGGTGCATACTCAAGATACAAATAACCCTAAGATATATAAAAAATACATATTTTTACATAGGTATTTTTTCTATTAGATAGACATTTCTGTATCTTTTATGCATACTTTTATCAATTAAACGAAGTTTTCGCTAACAAGCCATAGCCACCACCTATTTTATGCGCAGGCTTATAGGGAGGGTAACAAAAGGAAAAGCCAGGGGCCTTCTGTGTGCTGGTACCTGCAACTCTATGCTCCTCCTTTTCCTATGAGATCTTTCGGCTTTATTTATATGATTGGCCTACACGCTTTCTTCATAAGAGAGCGGAATTGGGAGGAAGTTATGCGTTGTCCACGCTGCGCCTTTACTGGAAATGACCAGAATGGCACCTGTCCACGTTGTGGATATCATCAGGAATCAACCTCTTCAGGTAATAGGCAACTTCGATCTATCCATATGAAACCGGTGCCCCCGATAGAATCAGGTGAATTTACTTTGATGCGTGGTGATGTACTGCACAAAGGACGTTATCGTCTGATAGAAGAGGTTGCCCTCCCCAAGAATCAACAAGGGGTCGCGTGGTCTGCAACTGATACGCGTTCCGCACGAAACCGTGTCCTCCTCTATCGAATGGCATTCCCCGATAAAACAGAGGCAGAGGCGTGGCAAGCTATCAAGGCCATTGTGCTCCGTTTGACACAGTTATCTCAATATCCAGGTTTCCCAACTGTTGTTGAGGTATTTAATGAATACAAATCCTATTATATCGTTCTACCCTATCCCACAGGAGAAAGCCTTGCGTCTCTGATGCAACGGCAGGGTGGAGCAATACCGGAACGCGATATTGCGGAATATGGACGACAAGTGTGCCAAATGTTAGAGGTTTTCGCCAGCCAGCGGCCGCCAGTAATACATGGTGCCATCAGCCCAGAGACGGTTATTGTCAACCCATCGACACATCAGGTATCCCTTATTTATATCCCCTTGTTTCCACTAAAACCGCTTACTAAGGACAGTATCTCATCAGGTTACACGGCTCCAGAGCAGGTACGAGGCGATATCAAGCCATCATCAGACCTTTACTCACTTGCCGCGACATTACACCATGCGGTTACAGGTTTTGATCCCAGGGAACGCTTGATCCATTTTTATCCTCCCGCCCGCCGCCTGAACCCTGTAGTCACCTTGGGTATGGAAGCTACACTTTCCAAAGGATTGCGCCTCTCAGTCCCTCAACGTTACGCAACCCCCTCCGATATGTTACAGGATCTTAGAAACCTGATTGCATCCTACCCTCCCGTTTCAGAGCTTCCTCAGCTTAACAGGCCTTTTCCACTTGAGGGCAAACCTTCGCCACGAATAAGTCGACGCAATATCGTGTTCGCCTTATTAGGGGTAGGCGCTGTTCTTGCCCTTCTCCTTACACTCCTGCTACCCATTCTTAATAGCGCCAACCAAACAGCACAAATGAAAAGTGCCCAGCAGGCAGCCTGGCGCGATGAGATGGCATTAGAGCAGCAAACGTTCACAAAGCAAGGAATCGGCATCAGTGATGGTCGCTTCGTCTTTGACACCTATCCAGGTCGCAATGATGTTGCGTTAAAACAGCAAGCAGCCCAGGCACTACAGCACAATGATCTGGCGAACGCAGTTAACTTCTTCTCTCAGGCAGTTTCAGCAGATCCAACGGATGGAGAGGTCCAGATCTATAACGAAAATCTGCACGTGCTCCAGAGTAATTCGCCCTATGTCACAATTGTGCTCGGCATCGCGTTTGATGAGAGCGCTGACGACTTACTACGGGCCAGGCCCGACACGCAAGGTGCCTTTATTGCCCAGTACGAGATCAACAAATACGGATTGCTTGGCCATGGGCTGAAATTGCGCATTCTGCTTGATAGTTGTGGAGCACACCGGGCGGATGTAGCGACGGTGGCACAATTTGTTGCGAACCGCGTTAGTAAGGCTGGAAATCCAGACCACATCGTTAGCGTAGAAGGCTGGCCCTTTAGCTCCCAGACCATCAACGCGCTTGACATTATTACTTCCACACAATTACCGATAGTATCACCTGCCTCCAGTGTAAAACTGAGTGGTAGCAGTCCCTATTTCTTCCGCATAGATCCTCCTGATGACATAGAAGGGAACCTGCTGGCTAAAACGGCAGCACAACAATTGCATGCCAAAACAATCCTCGTTTCACGCGACTCCACCGACCCTTATAGTGTGTCATTAGCCGATGCATTTAGTGCCAGCGCGACAAAACTTGGTATACAGGTAATTAACAGTCCAGGCGACTATTTCAAGGAATCGACATCAACTGTCACTGATTTTCAGAAGATAATCACCGATGCTCAGACTCATGAAGCCAATCTTATTTTCATTGCGGGATACAGCATTGATGGGATACGCCTGGCACATGCCCTCGGTAATGAGATAAGAATAGCCCCAAACAATACAGTCCTTGCCAATCTCAATATTTTAGGTGGTGATGGCGTAGATACAAACCTCGTTATAGGGCAGGGAAATGGGCCGGATGCCCAGATCGCTACAGAGTTTCCACAAGATATGCGGCACCTGATCTTTACGGCTTATTGCGCTCCAGACGAATGGGATCTTCAAGGTATCCCCAAGAAAGAGCAACCAGCCTTCTTCAGCGATTGGAACAATTTCTATAGCAGTTCGGGAGTGGCAAACAATAACGCTCCCCCACCCGGAAATGATTCGATGCTCGCAACTGATGCTATTCAGGTTATTGCCAGAGCCGTCTCGCTAATCCATGGAGAGGTAACAGGCCAGGCCACCCGTGATGCCCTAGCCTCCCTGGGAAAGGGTACAACTCCGGCATTTCAGGGCGTAAGTGGACGCATTCTGTTCGATAATCGAGGGAACCCGATTGATAAAGCAATGGTTGTCTTACAAGTCGCGTCAAGCAACAATCGCAATATCATCCAATTGCAGCATGTCATCGGTACATTCCGCTAATAATAACTTGACACTCCCCTGAATAAATCCAGGGGAGTGTCAATGTAACAGTATAGCCTACGTTCCTGGCATAGAAGAGACCCTGATAAATTTTACCTTTATCAGAGCCTCACAGTTCGTGTCGAACGATTGCGTATAGAGAACCGAGGCAGAGAAACGCACGCATTACAGCACCGGCATTGGTACTTCTGAGAGTTCCTCCTGGCCAGAGATTTCACGTCTCATCGTCGCCTCTGCATCTTTATCGCGTACCTGGAGGGTAATGCCCACGCCGATGAGGACAAGCACAGCGGCGATGGCAAAGGCAATCTGATAGGCGGACAGATTGGGGACCGGGATGCCCTGCGTTCCGGGGCGTGAGAGTCCGACGATGCTGAGCACTGTACTCATTACCGCAATCCCAAGGGCCGACCCCAGTTGCCAGAGCACATTGTAGACGGCTGTTGCTCTGCCCATCTGTGCGGGCGTGATCGTGGCGAAGGCCGCCGTTTGCATGGAGAGAAACATATAGGCCATGCCTCCACCCATTAAAAACAGCAGGATGCGGATCAGCCAAAGACTCGTGTTGCCATCCACGAAACACATAAACACCATCATCCCGGTAGCCCAGAGCAACCCCCCGATCGTCAGGCGGCGCGGACCGATACGTCCGTAGAGGCGCGAAACAATCTGCATTGACGCAACTACACCTATCGATTCAGGGAAAGTTGTCAGACCAGAAAGGAGCGCCGATATGCCGCGTCCCTCCTGTAAATAGAGCGGGGCCACAAAAAGAACGCCCAGAAAGCCCGCGCTACCGAATAAGCCGACCAGCGTACAGGTGCGAAAGATATGATTGCCGAACAGTCGCAGGTCAATCATTGGCGTTGGCGTGCATAGTTCAACGATCACGAAGGCGGCCAGTAAGAGCAGGCCGATGATGGCGCTACTCAGAATGCTCGGAGAGGTCCAGCCAAAGGATGCCCCTTCACTTAATGCATACATCGTCAGAGCCAGACCGACGCCAGCCAGCACAAAGCCGGGCAGATCGAAGCGTTCATCGGCAGCCTGTCGATGCTCTTGCAGGTAGAGCAGGCCAAAGATCGTTGCCGCGATCCCAAAGGGAATATTCACATAGAAGATCCAGCGCCATGATAATTGATCTACAAAGAAGCCGCCGATCACTGGACCGGTGGCTGGTGCAAGAACCGTTGGAATCATCAGGATGCTTGACAGACGAATCCGTTCCGATGGTGGAAATGTGCGATAGAGAATGGCTGTGCCGACTGGTAGGAGTGCTCCCCTGCCAGTCCCTGTAAAGCCCGAAAGGTCACCAGTGTCTCAATATTCCAAGCCAGGCCACAGAGCGCGGAGGCCAGGCTGAAAAGCGCCAGGGCCGACAAAAAAATCTGTTTTGTTCCCCAGCGATCCCCCATCCACCCTGATACAGGAATAATAACTGATAAACTTACGATATACACTACCATTACAATATTAATAGATGTGCCTGCCATATGAAACTGTTTACTCAGTGAAGGTAAGGCCACCGTAACGATTGTTCCGTCCATAATGCTCATAAATAATGCCGCGACGAAAACAATGCTTACACTTACCTTCGGATTGAGACGAAACCGGTGCATGAAAGGAATCCTCCAGGGAAATAGACATCCATATGATTTTTTATACAATACAATGCATGCTAGAATGATGTCAGCTTAAAAGTGTCGCCAGTTTGAGCAAAGAACAATGGTTGCATGCAGACGCACCTCGTTTAGATAGAGAGGAATACTGTTGAATTTACTCTATCCTGCTATAACTGCTAACAGTCCTGCTGATGAACTTATTCCAGTTGTGTTGCAAGAAATAAGCTGATCTGCTACATTCAAGAAAAGAGTTTTCAACAGTTCTCAAAAAGAGAGGAGAATGTAGGCAAAGCGTGGCAAGATGCTCATAAAGTACCTTCTCCTAGACAGATGCGAAAAAACGTTCTATGCTAGAAGCAATACGAGGTTTTGACATCTATCAGGAGCGGTGGGCAATGATTCGCGCGCATAAGATACGCCTGCATCCCACAGAAGAGCAGAAAGGCTATTTTGTCAGAGCTGTAGGTGTTGCTCGTTTTACATGGAACTGGGCACTGGCGGAGTGGAACCGGCAGTATCAAGCGGGCGAGAACCCAACGGCCTTGAAATTAAAGAAGCAATTCAACCAGATCCGACGGCAAGAGTACCCCTGGACCTGGGAGGTCACCAAGAATGCCTCCGATCAGCCGTTCCTCGATCTGGCAAAAGCTTGGGCCGCGTATTTTGACGGCTTGAAACAGGGAAAAAAGACCGGTCGGCCCACATTCAAGAGCAAGAAGAAAAGCAAACTGAGCTTTTATCTGGCCAATGATCAATTCGAGCTTGGGGACCATCGGATCTGGGTACCCAAACTCGGCTGGGTGAATATGGCAGAGACGTTGCGCTTTGTGGGCAAAGTAACAGGCGCGCGCATTACCAAAACGGCAGACTGGTGGTTTGTCTCGATTCAGATCGAACTCCCGGATACGATCCCGGCAAAGAAACCAGCTGCCTGTGGCATCGATGTGGGACTGAACCGACTGGCGACCTTGAGTACCGGCGAGGGATACGAGAACCAAGCCTTCCTCAAAACGGCACTCAAGAAACTTCGTCAGGCGAACAAGCGGCTCCATCGTCGCACGCGCGGCTCAAAAAATCGAGAGAAAGCTCGCCGACAGGTGGCACGACTGCATTATTATCTTCTATATGGACTATTCATCAAGTATTGGAAATTCCGTCACACGCAAGTTCGTACAACCATAGGGGATCAGTGTGAGATCCTCAACGGGCTGCGCTGATGAGACTGGAGAAACAGGGAGCGGACCGGCGGCATTGTGTTCAAGCGTCCAAGAAGGGATTCGCCTCCCCTTTACCCTCAGATGCACAGAGGCTCCTTCTGGAGAGAAAGGGACTGCGCCTGGTGAATGAAAGACTGCGTGGCAGGAATGCTCTGGATGTGCCCTATCCATCTTGAGTGCATAGTTCCAAGGTCCTTTTGGATGGACCTCCCAATCAGCATGTGGAGGCTCGCCTCGAATCTGCTTCCATTCTTCTTCTATTTTCAGAGCATAGACGAGAGGGCCTCGCTCAACCGAGACACTGGCATGATAGCGCGTTTGTGCGTGTATCTGCATAGGAAGGTGCAGACAAATGAGAGCGGGCCGATGCCATTCTTGTTCAACGCGATAATAGGTGCCAGGTTGCATTGGCTCTTGCCTACCATCCTCCAGAATAATATGAGCACCTTCAGCCCAGGTTGGAACACGTAAAAGAAGGGGGAAACGTATCGGACATTCAGTAGAGACGACAATGTGTACTGTTTCACTAAAAGGATAGTTCGAATCCACTTGAATCTGCATTGGTATTCCTAACACCTGAGTGGCAATGGTACAGGGAGCATAGGTCAGTGCTGCCAGTCCTTCGTCCTGGGTTCTCATCCATAAATGCGTCGCAAACTTCGGCCAGCCCTGATGCATATTGGCCGTACAGCACCCAAAGTGTGGTTCCAGGCCAAAAATGTTTGCATCCGCCCCATTCGTTGTATAGATCTTATCCTCGTCAATTGCACAAATTACCTGGTTTACTTGTTGATCATATTGATGTGCCCACATATCTGGTTTGAACGTCGCAGGAAGAGCATTGAAAGCGATTCTTTCCCAACGATCAGCCAGAGAGATCTCCCCCAGAATAGCCAGAAGCACTTCTAACGAAAACAAGTATTCGACGACAACACATAATTCTGTCCCCTGTGAGGGATTCTTTCCAGCAAGGTTTTCATCTGCCGAGAATACTCCAGTGACTTGTCCATGATAGGTATCGAGCGTCTCAATGATTGTTTGTATGGCTTGGCGGTGCTGTTGCTGTTGCGAGAGGCGATACCACACAGCCGGTTGCTTCAAGGCCATACTTGTGTTGACCCCATGATTTTCATGTTCCCAGGTATCCTGCCTCTCTGTATAGAGAAAATGCTCAAAATGCTCTATCCAATCATAGCTTTGTTGTTGAACAGTCTGTATTAACGCAAGAAGCCAATCCTCTTCTCTTCGCTCATACAGCCAGTACAGAGATAAAACAAGATCGGCACTCCGCATCCGAGCCCATGCCTTCAGTGATTGCAGCGCAAGCAGTTCTTGCAACCTCTGAAAGAAGCGTACCAGAGCTGGGATGATTCGCGAATCTCCTGTGGCCTCCTGATACTGGGTCATGGCTTTGAGTACTACCGATACGGGCCATGGATCATGTTCATATCCATCCTTGTTCTCTTGCAGAGGACCGATCCATCCATCTTCATGTTGGTGATCTAGAATATACGTTATCCAATAGTGAGCCTTGGCCTTCAGATGTTGATTGTCGAGAAGAAAGGCTAAAGGAACCAGACCATCAAGCCAATAGGGACCTCTCTCCCATGCATCTGCTGTTCCACCAATCCAGCCACTGTTTGCAATATCAGGCCAGAATTCGTCGAGGTGCCCGGTCAACCCTTCGGCCTGGATCTGCAACTGACGTAACAGCCACCCAGCTGGACGAATATGGCCTGGTGGAAGAGGATCGAAGGTGGCTCTGACCAGCTTCTTCCTGTTTTGCTGCATGGTTCTTGCTGCCTTTCTAAATCTACTCAAAAGTGCTTACACACCCTCAAATAGATTCAATTGCTGCACTTGCCCCTTACAGGAAGCCACTTTGACTTCTACGCCGCTTTGGGTCGCATGCAGCACACCGCACTCAGGACGAGCCTGAGTGTGTGGCTCTTGCCGAGCAAAAAAACCTCGTCAGGATATTGTGCGCACTATTCTCATCGCGATCCATAACGAGTCCACATTCGACGCAACAATACGTTCTCTTCCACAGTGGCATGGCTTGCAGATTCCCACAGCCACTACACTGCTTGGAGGTATTGCGCTCATCTAAAAAGTGAAGGTCCTTCCCGTACAATTGGCTTTTGTAGGTGAGCATTTGAATGAAAGTGTACAAGCCCCACTCATTGAATACTGCACGATTGAGGTGTTTGTTGCGCTCTCGATGCTCTTTCGTGACCATTTGTCTTTGGGAAAGGTCCCCAACCACAACGGTTCTCTCAACCAGTTTGTGGGCTATCAAGTGTGACGCTTTATGAAGACTATCCTGTTGTTTATTGCGTTTTTTCTGGGAAACGCGCTTGTAGATCTTGCTTAAGTGAAGATATCGACGTGATTTCTTTTTGCACTTGTCACGCTTGGAACGAATCTTATCCAGTTGTTTGTTGTGCCAACGTGCCCCCTTGAAGCCGCCAATGGTATAGACTCTGCCTTGCTCATTGACGCCTGTTGCCAGGGTCTTGATGCCGAGATCAAAAGCAACCGTTCCTTCTGTTTCGTGTCGTTTCTCGTTGCGCTCTCTGACAAATGAGGCAGAGTAGTTGCCTCTGCCATCGCGACTGATCGCCACTTCTCGAAAGCCCTCTGGGGGCGCTTCTGTGAGGCGTGCAACAATGTTGGGATACACCTTTGCACCATGTTTGCCTCCACCACCAGTAGGCAGAATGAGCGTATCGCCTTCAATCTTGAGATACATTGCAGGATAGCAGAGCGTGAAAAAGCAGTGACGTGGGCGTACTCGCGGGAATCCTGGCGTCTCTCCTGCTTTGACTCTGCGATAGAAGGCTTTCATCGCACCATGAAGGCGGTAGTAGACCTCTTGCAGCAGTTTCCCATAGACCTGAACGAGCTCAGGATCATGCTGTTTGCTCTCTTGCAAGCTTCGTTTAGCTTCGTAGAGATCCCACTTCTCGCCCTCTCTGAGCCGCATCACCCACCAGTTGTACAGCCCTCTACACTTGCTTTGCATGAACTCAAGCGTAGCGGCATCCTGCTCGCTCACGTCAATCTTGATCTTTTTGCAAAGCAGCATCTTGTATTGCTTTCTTGTAGGAGCGCAATCCGTGAAGCCGGGCCGAAAAGACGGTCACGATAGCAATCAAATCTCGCACAAGCTCTTGTTCAGGAGAAAGGTTTTCGCCATTGATGACCACGAGTTCGGTATGGTGTCGCTCGCAAAACACTTCAAAGTATTCATAACCAAAGCGAACTAGCCGATCCCGATGGGCAAGAACAATGCGCCGTACCTGACCAAGCTCCACCATCTCCATGAGACGATTGAATTGTTTGCGTTTATAGTTGAGTCCACTACCAATATCTGACATCCATTCATCGACCTTGAGCGAATGCTGGTGACAATAGGCTTCTAACGCTTGTGTTTGATGAAGCAAATCAGGCTTGTGAGCAATCCCAGAGACACGTGAGTAAGCGATGGTGAGACCCTGTTCTGGCGCTTTCAACCCGCGATACTCAAGGTATTGATCGTGCGTATAGTAACGCCTGTTTGATTGTGGAGAACGGTGAGCAACTAATTTGCCTTCACGGTCCCATTTTTGGAGCGTTTTGGTGGACTTGCCAATAAGTTTTCCGAATGCCTGGATATTGTATGTGTTCTTCATAAACACATTTTAACACAATTTAGTGCTTATATCAAAACTGTTTCATAACCTCCTCTCTCTAAAAACAACGACAAGGATCTATAGGATTAATCTCAGGCTGTCCAGGCTCAAGTGTCTTCTCGGCCATTGTTCACCCCTTTTCGCCCTTCTCTTATCAGTGCGCCTGGAAAGGGCCTGGAAATCGAGCTGTGTAGAACGAGTTGAAAGAAGAGACATCGTATGTTGAAAAGGTACGATGTCTCCTCTTCTCTATGAGCGCGATAGGCACGAGAGACACTTCTTACAGTAAACGAGCCAGAAAGCCCCGCTCTTTTAAGGCGGGGATGAATGGCTCTTCCTTGTTTGGGGTGTGGGTGGTGTGGGTTGATAGGTTGGATCATACCACATAAGAAAAACATCGACCGCACGTCGTACTAATTCCGCAACTGGAACACCCTCTTTCTCAGCTTGCTCATGTAATTTTTTGTGTTGTTTTTCATTCAGATAAATGTTTGTACGTTTCATTCTTTCATCTCTTGCATACACCAAAATTTTGATGTATACTATAGCGCAGCAAGAGGAAAGGAGCAAGGGCGTAATGCTCATTTATGAATACAAGTGCGATGGCACCAAAGCACAATACGCAGCTATTGATGAAGCTATTCGTATTGTGCAATTTATTCGGAATAAATGCTTGCGTCTTTGGATGGATGACCATGCAAACAAGAATGATTTGCAATGTTATTGTGCCATTCTTGCCAAAGAGTCCCCCTTTGCTTTTTCTCTTAATTCTCAGGCGCGACAAGTAGCTGCTGATCGTGCATGGTCTGCCATTGCTCGCTTCTATGACAACTGTAAGAGCCATAAGCCCGGCAAGAAGGGCTATCCTCGTTTTCAACATGATAATCGAAGCGTGGAGTACAAACAAACGGGCTGGAAGCTTGAGCCTGATGGCAAGCACATCACGTTCACTGATGGCTGTGGGATTGGTCGATTGCGATTGATCGGCAGCCGTGATCTTGCGACCCGCCCCATCCCTGCTATCAAGCGTGTTCGTCTTATCCGGCGTGCCGATGGCTACTATTGTCAAATTGCCATACAGGCAGAACGACATATTGAGCATGTCCCTACTGGCAATCAGGTAGGAATTGACGTTGGGTTAAAGGCATTCTCTACCGATTCTGAGGGCGTAACTGTCGAAAATCCACGTCACTACCGCAAGGCTGAAAAACGCCTGAAGCGGTTACAACGTCGTCTCTCTCGCAAACAAAAGAAGGGTAAGAATCGCAAGAAAGCCCGTCAAGCCGTTGCAAAAAGCCATTTGAAAGTCCAAAGGCAGCGCGAAGATTTTGCCAGAAAGCAGGCAAACGCGTTGGTCTCATCTAGCGATTTGATAGCCTTTGAAGACTTGCAGATTCGCAATATGGTCAGAAATAGACACCTGGCCAAGAGCATCCACGATGCGGGATGGGGGCAATTTCTGGCCTGGGTCAAATACTATGCGGCAATGCATAGTATCCCTGTTGTGGCTGTTCCGCCACACTACACCAGTCAGAACTGTTCAGCCTGTAGCACGCTGGTCAAGAAGAGCTTGAGCGTCCGAACTCACATATGCACAGGGTGCGGCGTCGTGCTGGATCGAGACCACAACGCCGCAATAAACATTTTGCAAAAAGCGCTCAGTACCGTAGGGCATACGGGAACTGATGCACCTGTGAGTGCATGAAACGCTTCTGGACAGGAAGGCCGCTACTGCCTCTCAGCAATGGGATCAGCAAGTCACCTGGATGAAGGAAGAATCCCCTGGATGTATCCGGGGGAGTGTCAATCTGGCTTAATGGGGAGCCAGACCTGCATGGGTCCAGCCTCACGATTGGCCCAGGCGTAGTAAGGGATGGCGGTCAGCGTCGCCGGGGCGTAGGTCGGTTGTTCCTCGCCATAGGCGCGGTAGAGTTGTTGTTGCCAGCCTGTGTCTGTACGGGCGAAGGCTGATGTTTGAGCAGTGACGACGCCACCCAGAAGGTTTTCAGCGTAGTGCTCGCTCCACTGAAAGTCTTTGGGTAGGTACAAATCCCAGACATCGGCCTCGTGGTCGGCCTGCTCGACACAGTAGACCAGCGGACCGCGCAGTAGAGCAACACGCCCATTGTTGTTTGAGATGTATGGATGGCTGGTCACGGCGCGCATGACCAGTGGTAACACAAGCTCTACCTGATCGCCTGGTTGCCAGGTGCGTTCGATGCGACAATAGCTGCCAGGCTGGATGGGAGGAGCGAGTGTTTCACCATTGATGCTGACCGTCGCGCCATGCGCCCAGGCAGGGATGCGCAGATTGAGACCAAAGGTAGTGTTTGCCTGTTCGGGTTCGATGCTGAGCTTGATCTTACCATCCCAGGGATAGTTGCTGGTCTGCTTACATTTGAGCACGCTACCTTGTGGCAAACGCACATTGGCTTCACTACTCGTGTAGAGGTGAACCCAGAGGTCAGCGTCCGAGGTTGTGTAGATGTAACCCGGAAGCGAGGCCAGCAAGCGCGCTACATTGGGTGGGCAGCAGGCAGTCCCGAACCAGGGCTGACGGCGATGCCTGCCACGGTCCGCCAGGGGATTCTGATAAAAGTAGCTCTCACCATCCAGCGAGATACCAGCGAGCATGCCATTGTAGAGGGTGAGTTCCATAGCGTCGGCATAAAGGGCATTGCCGGTGAGGAGGAGGAGACGCCAGGCCCACATGATATGCGCGATGGCGGCGCAGGTCTCGGTGTACGCCTGATCGTTTGGTAGCTCATAGCTCTCACCAACGGCCTCACCATCGTAGCGTGATCCGACGCCTCCCGTGACATAGACTTTATGCTGCTGTAGGTCCGCCCAGAGGACATTGATCGCATGCAAGAGAGCTTGTTCACCGGTTTCTGTGTAGACATCAGTGGCCCCGGCATAGAGATAGAGAGCACGGACAGCGTGTCCCACTACCTCGTCTTGCTGGCGGAAGGGCGCGTGATCCTGGTAATAGGTCTTGCCGCTGATAATGGGAGGCTGTTGACCACGATTGTCAATGAAGAATTGTGCCAGTTTAAGATAGCGCTCCTCGCCCGTATCGCGGGCCAGTTCGACCAGGGCCATCTCTATCTCAGAGTGTCCACAGGTGCCAGGACGCTTGCCGGGGCCAAAGACGCTATCGATAGAGTCAGCGAAGCGGGTGGCGACATCCAGCAGGGTTGTCTTGCCTGTGGCGCGGTGGTGAGCTACGGCAGCCTGGATCAGGTGTCCCGCGCAGTAGAGTTCGTGCATGACCTGTAAGTCTGTCCAGCGCTTATCGGCGTTCTCGAAGGTAAAATACGTGTTCAGGTAGCCGTCTTCACCCTGGGCGGCGGCGATCAGTCCAATGACCTCATCAACTAGCGCTTCCAGTTTCTCATCCTTCTCGGCTGCAAGCGTCCAGGCTACGGCTTCGGCCCATTTGTACACGTCGGAGTCGTTGAAGAAACGACCCTGGAAGGGACCCTCGATCTGACCCGCCGCGCGCCGGAAGTTGTCGAGACGCCCCGTCTGCACGCATTGCTGGTACTGCGAAGGAAGTGTGATGGTACGGTTGATCTGGCGCCGTGGTTCCCAGAAACGATCTTGCAGGCGCACCTGGCGCAGGTGTAATGGATGCAGGCGTGCCTGTGCGCTGTAAGTGGTATCTACTACGAATGGCTCGAGAAGGTGAGTATGTGATTCCGTTTGTCGCAGAGTCATGGTTTTGTAGATCCTTTCATTGTCAAAAGTGGGCGCGGAAAAGTCACCTTGCTACGATTTTATGGCACCGGCGATCAGGCCATTGATGTAATAGCGCTGAAGCAGCAGGAAAACGATAATACAAGGGAGTATCGTAATAGTCATTCCGGCCTGGATAGCTCCCCAGTCTACCGTTCCATATTGCCCGCTTTGTGCGCTGATGAGATAGACGGGCATAGTGTACTGGTCGCTATCCGTCATAAAGATGAGAGCGGCCAGAAACTCGTTCCAAGCGGCGAATATCGCGAACAGTGCCACAGTGACCACGCCGGGAAAGATGACATGGATGAGCACGCGGTAGAGTACACTTACTGAGGTGCAACCATCAATATAGCCCGCCTCCTCTAACTCTTTAGGCACGCTATCGAATGAGTTGCGCATCATAAAGATGGCGAAAGGGAGTTGGAAGGTCGTGTAGACCAGAGCCAGTCCCAGAAGTGTGTTCTGGAGCCCTAAGGAGTGTAAGAGCAGGAATAGGGGCGTCAGGATGGATTGGAAGGGAATCATCATTGTGGCAAGAATGACCATAAAGATGATGTCTTTCCCCGGAAACTTGAAGCGTGAGAAGCCGTAGCCTCCTAGAATGCTGAGCACGAGCGTCAAGACAACTGTGACAATAACGACAAAGCCGCTATTGAGCAGATAGTTGACGATACCAGTGTTCAAGATGCTGGTATAGTTCTCGAAAGAGATGTGTGACGGCAGAAATGTCGCTGGCGATTGCATGGACTCGCTGGCTGGCTTCAGGCTGGCAAGGATAGACCATCCTATGGGAAAGAGAAAGATCAGGGCGAGTACAGTGCAAACGATATAGTAAAGCGCACGGGTTACAGGCGCTTTGGCCTGAAGGCGGTGCTTTGATTGAACTTTCATTGGGATAGCCATGCTACTTAAGCCTTCCTTTCTCGAAAAAGGACAGCATCTCTAGTATTGAGTGTCATCGCGTAAGAGATATAACTGAATGACGCTCAGGATAATCAGAATGATGAGCAGGATGATAGAAAGCGCCGAGCCGTAGCCAAGCTTGTAGTACGTAAACGAATTATTGTAGATCCAGTACACAACCGTAATCGTGGAGTTTTGTGGACCACCGTGCGTCATAACATAGAACTGGTCGAACGCCAGATATGAGCCAATCACTGAGAGCACAAGCGCCAGCGCTAAGGTACGTTTCAAGAGCGGCAGCATGATATAACGGATGCGCGCCCAGCGTCCAGCGCCATCCACGTTGGCCGCCGCCAGCAACTCATCGGGAATGGCATTCATGCCCACGACCAGGAAGATCATAGTTGAACCTACAGTTTTCCAGACGACCATGATGCCGATAGCAATGAGCGATGTTGTCGAATCCGCAAGCCAGACGATGGGTTCTTTGATGAGATGTAGGCGCAGCAAAACGCTGTCAAAGATGCCAAACTGATCGTTAAACATCCATGTCCAGAGCAGGCTCGCCGTGCTAAGACCAATCACAACGGGGATAAAGTATGCCGTGCGAAAGACTCCTACCCCCGGTACCTGCTGACGAATGAGTAGAGCCAGGATAAAGGCAATAATAAAGATCGCAGGCGTCACAATGATCGTGTATCTGGTTGTGAACCACAGGCTCTGCCAGAATGTGCTATCCGAGGCCATCTGGATATAGTTTTGCAGTCCGATGAAGTGATGGTCACCAAGCAGGGGCCAGTCATAAAGAGACATAACAGCCGTCATGATGAGCGGAACCAGGAAGAAGACCGCCACGAAGAGCACGCTGGGGAGAACGAATAAGATCCCGGCCCAACGCTGTTTCCGCTCGAATCTGCCGGATGCACGCGTCTGCTTTTTCCCTACAAGCACACTTTGACTGCTTTGGGCGTACATAAACATGTCCTTTCTACCAGAAAAGCGCCTTTGAGGGCCCCTGGCTTGAGCCATGGAGGTGCGCAGAGGCGTTCCTTGTTCGGGGAAGGGTGGTCATTTCCGTATTCGCACCCCTCCATGAGAATCCATAGGTATGAACAAGACCTATCGATTCCGGCTGTATCCGACCAAGAAACAGCAACGTCTGCTCAACGAGTGGCTCGCCCTCTGCTGCGAGACCTATAATGCTGCCCTGCAAGAGCGGCGCGATGCCTACCGCATGGCTGGGGTCTCTCTTGGCTTCGCCCACCAGTGCGCGGAACTCCCCGCGTGCAAAGCGGTGCGCCCGGAACTTGCACAGGTCACCGCCCAAAGAACGTGCTCAAGCGCGTCGACCTGGCCTTCCAGGCCTTCTTTCGCGGGCGCAAGAAGGGCGAGAAGATTGGCTTCCCACGCTACAAATCCAGGTTTCGCTATCATAGCCTCACCTTTCCTCAGTACGGCGAGAAGGGCTGTTTCTCCCTCTCGGGCGACGGCAAGCTGGTCCTCTCCAAACTCGGCCATGTCAAGATGGTCCAGCACCGGCGCATGCAGGGCACCCCCAAGACCGCCATCGTCAAGTGCTCCCCCACGGGCAAGTGGTTCGTCTCGATCTGCTGCGCCCAGGTCGGACCCGAGGTCCTGCCCCCGTCAGATGCCTGCGTGGGCGTGGACGTCGGGCTCACCACCTTCGCCACCCTCTCCGATGGCACCGCCATTGCCAACCCCAGGTTCTTTCGCGCGGAAGAGCAGGCTCTCGCCAAGGCCCAACGCCTCCTCGCCAAAACGGCGAAAGGAAGCAAAGAGCGGGCCAAACGCCGTCAAGTGGTCGCCCGGGTGCATGAACGCATCGCCAACCGGCGGGAGAACTTCGTCCAGCAAGAGTCGCGGCGCCTGATCAACCGCTATGGGCTGATTGCGGTTGAGGCCCTGGTGGTCCGCAGCATGGTCAAGAACCCCTCCTTGTCCAAAATCGATCAGTGATGCAGCCTGGTCGGCCTTTTTCGCCGCCCTGGTCGCCAAAGCGGAGGACGCTGGGCGACGCGTGGTGAAAGTGCCCCCTGCATACACCTCACAGACCTGCTCGGCCTGTGGTCATCGCCAGCCCATGCCCCTCTCGGTTCGCCTCTATGAGTGCTCCGCCTGCGGCCTGGTGATCGAGCGAGATCACAATGCCAGCTTGAATATCTTAGAACAAGCCGTGGGACGACACGGCTGCGTCATTCCGCAAGCCCCCGCCTTGTAGGCGTGGGGAGTCGTCACTAAATAGCACGGCGAGAAGTGGCATAAACCAGGAGAATCGCTGTGCCGGAGTATTTAGTCGAGAAGTGACTAAGAGGTATCTCAGGCGATGCCTCGTCGTATATGATGCGACATCGCCTAGAACCTCTGACGCCGATTGGATAGCTTAGCTATTGAGTATCTTGGTGAACTGGTCTTGAGCTGTCTTCATGGCGTTATCGACCTGTCCATCGAAGATGGCCTTTTGCAGCATAGCCAGCCAGGGGCCATTTGCGTCATTAAAGAGTTGATTGTAGTGGACTGAATAGGGTGTACGACCCTTTGCCATGGCCTGCGATGTGGTAACATAGCGCGGATCGAGCTTGCTATATTTGTTCTCAGCAAGGTCGGTACGGACTGGAATACTACCGTTTTTGGCGAACTGGTTGATCTGGACATCCTCAGAGAGCGCCCACTTGATAAAGTCGGAGGCTTCATTGACGTGCTTGGAGCCACGAGGAATGCCAATGGTATCTCCACCCGCGAAGGATGAGAAACTGCCGTTTTCGCCAGGCAGATAGGTAATGCCGAAATCGATATCTGGATGCTGCTTCTTGAGCGTGCCGATTGAGAATGCTCCACTACCCACCATGCCGACTTTACCTGTGGAGAAGGCATTCAGCCCGTTTGAGCCATCATCGACCTTGGCACCTGCGGGAATCTGTCCCTCGTCCCACAAGCGTTTATAGAAGTTCAGCGCGTCCTTGACTGCGGGGGATGAAGTGATGGTCGCCGTCTTGCCATCATCACTCAGCACATCGCCGCCGCTGGCCCAGATGTAGGGAAGATAGGTGAAAGCATTGCAGCCCGCGCAGCGACCGGAGAAGTAGTATCCCTTCACGCCGTTGCCAAGCGCGGTAATCTTCTTGGAATCTGTCTCTAGCTCGCTCCAGTTGGTCGGAGGCTTGTTTGCGTCCAGTCCTGCCTGCTGGAAGAGTTTCTTGTTATAGAGGAGCACCGAACCCTCGGCACTAAAGGGTAGGGCATAGAGTTTGTCATTGTAAGTAGAGAGGCGCATGTGGGAAGGGCTGAGCTTATCATAGAAGGAGAGTGAATGCGCCATATCGGTAATATCAGTCATCTCGTTAGCGGCCGCGAAAGAAGGCATATATACGAGATCGATAGCCACGACATCAGGCGCGTCTCCGCCCGCGACAGCGGTACCAAACTTGGTCACAAACTGCGCGTCTGGAATGGTTGTCAGTTTGACCTGCGTTTTGTGGCTGGCGTTATAGGTGGTGACCAGTGGGCGTACAAAATTCTCATCAGCCGCGCGAACCCAGAAGGAGATAGTATTGGCGTCGGACCCGTTTGACCCTAGTGCCGAACAGCCGAGCAGGCTTGCTGAGACGGCTACACAAGCGAACAACAGGCTTACAGCCCGCCATAAGTTTCGCATCTTCATTGCTAAATATCCTTTCCTCTTCGTTTCATGTGCTGCAATGCACTAAATACCCGTTCCTGGGAAAACTATGGAGGCTCTATCTTGTTTGGGTTCCCACTTTCTAGAAGCATTCAACATGTAGACATGTTACAATTATGTTCGCATGACGACAAAATATATCCTGACCATTACATTAGAGAATGATGATCCCTGTGATATGTCTACAGACAGATGTGAAAATACCTTCTTGATACGTGGAAGTTGTTTTATCAAACCGAGCGTAAGACCCCTGCCTTCAGGCATGGGGATAGAAGCGAGTCCTTTTGTGGTGGATAGGGTGGAGGGGGATATTTCCCTCTTGACACTTTCCACCTTTCCTCCTATACTAGAACAAGTGTTTTTTGTACATACACAACAAAAAAGTGTTTCCTGGGTTGCAAGGTAAATTCGCGTCCTTGCGTAAAAATGCTTGCGTACAAGTGTCCCTGTACCTCTCGAAAGGTCTTTAAGAGCCCACAAGCCGCCTTTCACACAAGAGAGTAATACACTTATAGGCTCGGACGGAGCCTTCAGGAAGCGCAAGCCTCCTGAGAAGCCCCCGCATTTATGCGTGGGGAGTCGTCACTGGATGGGTACCAAATCGTGGCTTCCACAGGAAGCGCGTATGACTAGGTGACAAGGATGTCGGATGACACCCGTCTCTCTTGAGCCATCGATCATCGTTAGCAGGCGACTACCTGCCAGTTGTCCCAGGTGATAGATGTCCAGGTCAACAGTCGTCAGTGGTGGGCGGCTGGACGCCGCGATGATCTCCCAGTTGTCGAAGCCGATGACGGCGATGTCATCAGGAACCTTCCTCCCCAGTTCTCGTAGCATGTCAATAGTGCCACGAGCTATTTGATCGTTGCCACAAAATATCGCATCTACTTGTGGGTCAGAGGTTATGAGAAATTGAGTGGCGTTGTATCCCCAGCTTTCTTGCCAAGGCCCGGAGAGAAAGCGTTGCTCGTGGGTAGCCAGCCCGGCCTCCTTAAGTACCTGGCGCACTGCTTTCTGTCGCAATTGCGTCGACTCAAAGTGGCTTGGTCCCATGATATGGCCGATATGGCGTCGTCCATGCTCGACGAGATGCTCAATAGCAAGACGCGCACCCTGTTCGTCATCAGGTAAGATGCAGAGTGCATTTCCTTCTTTTACCTGTGTATAGGCATAGAGCACTGGTATACCCGTTTGCCCAACGTCGATAGCGGGACGCGGATCGGTCCGGCGCGAGGTAACAATGATACCGTCAACACGCTTGCTGAGTAGTGTCTCAATGTACTGACGCTCACGTTGGGCATCGTCGCGCGCGTCACAGAGAAAGACCAGAATCTGCGCTGTACCAAGCGCGTCCTCAATACCCTTCATCAAGGGGATGCTAAAGCGCCCGTAGCTATCAGTGGTGAGCAGACCGACGGTATAGCTGCGACCTCGTAACAGATTTTGTGCCATCATGTTTGGGCGAAATCCCAGGCGTGCCGCCACTTCTTGAATGCGCTCGCGTGTCTCGGACTTCAGTTTTCCCTGTCCATTGAGGGCCTTCGATACCGTGCCAATGCTCACACCGGCTTCGCGCGCTACATCGTGGATAGTCACGCTCTGCATCTGTCGACTAACGGATTCATTACTTACTTCGCTACTCACGTATATCTCCGAACGATCTGGTAAGGAAAAGCTTTTCCTAGCTACAAATATAGATTACCCCCGATTTATGGCTCTGTCAAGGGATAAACGGCGAATATCGCGCCTTTTTGTCGATAAAATAGATGATGGCTAGGCTCAAAGAGCTAGTAAAGAAAAGGGTTTCCTGATTTTTAACAACCGGTGCGGGAAGTCCCTCCCCTCGATGACAGAGACCATTGGTCAATCTGACAATCGCTATCTGCGTCAACGCTTCTTGCACGTAGCGCGTTTTCCAGCCATAGCCTATCTCATCAGCCTTGTCATGACAGCATGCATGCAAAGTTCGAGTGCCATGTCTTCGTTATTGATTGACCTGGTGAGTACGGACCTTTTGCCCTTTTCAACGGCTATTGTCATGTTACTGGGGGCGAATGTTGGCTCGGCGCTTGCGGTGCAGCTGACTTCCTTTCATGTGACTGATTATGCGCTCACTATTGTTGGTCTCTTTGCATTGCTGGCCCTGGTGACCGCGCGCACACGCTGGCGGCGTCTTGGACAACTGGTGTTTCAGTGTGGTCTCATGCTCCTGGGACTCTTCATGCTTTCGCAGGCAAGCCAACTTCTCGCGAGGAGCGCCTGGGCTGGAGCACTCCTCCAGATCTGCGCCACGGTACCGTTTGTTCTTCTGCTTCTGGGAACAGCCCTGGCCATAGTGCTCAATTCCAGCACCGCGACCATCGGGCTGGTGCTGGCTCTGAGCGCACAGCATACCCTTTCTCTCGTGCCAGCGCTGGCACTCATGCTCGGAGCCAATATTGGGACGACGCTTCCCGCATTGCTGGCTTCTGTTTCTGGGAACGCATATATCGGGCAACGTTTGGCCCTTGTTCATACGGGGACGAAGTGCCTTGGCGTCTGCCTCCTTTTCCTTCTTCTGCACCCACTGGCAGCCGTTCTTCTGCTCTATTGTCCCAACCCGAGCATGCAGGTTGCCCTGGCTCATCTGGGATTTAATGTGCTTTTGACCTGTCTCTGTCTTCCTCTGGCCGATCCACTGACCCGGCTTCTTGCAATCCTGGTGCCGTCAGAGAAAGAGATATCTGTACGCCAGGCCAAGGAACCGGTGTCCTATCCATTGCCATCACCAGTCTCGGAGAGACGGGGATGAGAAGCCCCTGGTTGGCTCTCCTGACAACGGTTTTCCACAGAGAGAAGGCAATTCATCCCCTCTTATTGAGCAGATGAAGCTCGATAGGGTATCGCGTGAAGAGGACTGTTGTCATCCAGCTTCAACTGTGTGAGACGAGACATGATGGAGTTAGTCAATGGCTTGCCTCAATTGAGACAGGAGCTGTTCGACCTGTTCCAGCTGGGCCCAATCTTCTGCCTCAAAGGTGTCGAGCATCAGGAAGGAAGGCATGTTTGAGAGCACAGACCTAGCCTCTTGATCCTTTACGCATATATGCAGCATCCATTGCAAAAAACTTGCTCAGTTTTGCTGAGCAAGTAGGGATAGCGCTCATATAATAATTGGCAGAAGGATTCAAGATGACAGCACTTTCAAGGAGTTGAATGATGGAGGTAGCGGGAGAGCCAGGGTTAGCGCTTGAGGCCTGTGCAAAGCGGTGACCTCCTTACGTAGACGGCTCCCCATCTATCAGGGCTTCAAGGGTCAATGAGGCTTGTTGCAACAGCCGGGCTGTTTCTTGTGCCTGGCGAGATTGCCGATCCGGACACGCGCTGACGCTCGCCCCAATTGGTTGGGTTTCTTGCTGCCAACACTCGCGCAGGTTGCATCGAAGAAGATGACGAGAGATAGAGAGAACACCAGAAAGCAGGTGGGTGATGAAAGCGGCGGCAGCGACATTCTCTCCTGAGGAAATATCGATCAAGTCTGTCTGTGGGATTGACATTGGAAGTCAATCCTGCGCGAGTTGCATTCTCCGGCTTGACAAAAGCATCGTGCTCAAATCGATCTCTTTTGCCAATGCCAGGGATGGCAGCTCTGGGAGGGGAAACTGGGCTAGTTGGATGCGAAGCCGAGCCAGATCCTTATCGGAATGGAAGCCACGTCTCGAGACGCGAGAGAATTTGTATCAGGAGTTGGAACAACGGGGCTATGTGCTGCATCTGTTGCACTCTAGACAAACCCATCAGTTTCATCAGCAACAGCGATTACGCGCCAAGACAGATCGGCTCGAAGCAATGACTATTGCGAGAATGCTCTTGAGCGGGGAGGCACGGGCTGGCTATGTGCCAAGCGAGCGAGTGACGATGTACCGTGAACTGTATGATCGAAGGGCATGTGACCAAGCTCAAGCTCATCAAAAGACAAGGCTATGGGAGAGTAGGTTTCCCCTTGCTTCGCAAGAGGGTGCTTCATGCGGTGTAGGAGAGCTTACTGCTCTGGAGGGATGGCTGTCAGACAAAAATAGAGCACCAGATGGGCGTAATGCGGGTCAGCATCCCAGGCATGGTGTTCTTGATCGATGGATTCACGACATAACTGAACCGAGTCGTGAACATAGTCAATCCATGATGCTCTCTCTTTTCGCTCAGCGTCTGCTCCCATTACCCCTCCTGGGGCATGACCATGGCTCCCATCGGGATATTTCACCCATCCTTCCCACCCCAGCAAAGCCCAATTGGCTCTCCCAAGCCTTTCGAGAGCTTCTAATGCCGCTTGGTAAGGCAAAAACAATCTCTCGATCAGAAAGGGATTGCTCTCGGAGAGCCTGTGGCAAAAGATCTATCTCTTACAAGCTTCTGCTCCCTCTCTCAGCGTTTTTCTTCTATCTTACCATCCTCCTGAATGGAAGCGAGCCCTAAGCCTCCGAAGTGGTCAAGAGCCACCGAATAGTCGCCTAAGTAACGGGGGTGATCCCGTCGCTTAGGCGAGCATGGAATAAAAAGATTTACACCTACCTCTCTTCTCCCCTCTTTCTTTCTGCTTAACGGGGAAAATAGGAGGGAAAAATGCTATAACCCCGACTCACGCACCTGCGCGCTCAGGCTGAGATAGGCAGCGTGCGACCAGAGCAGCGGGCACGCGACGGGTCCCCAGCAGCCGAGCCAGTGCTCGACATATTCAGGATGCAAGGGCGCGCGGCTCACCTGTTCCGGCAGATGCCCCTGTTCGTTGGCTGACGCTTCGACAAAGGCCAGACAGCGTTGCCCCCCCGTGAGATTGCCAGTGGCGGTATAATACTCACCGAGTAGAGCCGTTAGCAGGACCCATTCGCCGCCACCATAAAAGGTGTCTTTGGCATAGCGATGCACACCCCCTGTTTTGCCAACCAGATCCTGCTCAATCCGCGCGACCGTCGCCTGCATCACCGGGTCGGAGGGTTGGAGGAAGCTATGCTCCTGAAATGGCACACTGGCCCAGAGCAGACTGGCGTCTACTACATCCTCGCCCTCGATCTGTTTGATGAGATGCCCATCCCGCACTCCCGAGCCGAGTAAAAACGCCTTGATCTGCCTGGCCGTATCCAGCGCGAGCGTGGCATCTTGCCCATTCGCCTCAAAGGCTGCTGAGATCGCGTGCAGGCCGGCATAGAGCGCGGCCAGCGTAGAGACAGCAATTTGATCAGAAAACTCTTCCCAGCAATCAGAATTCGGTCGCTGCCACAGTGCGGCAAGGTAGCGCACCAGCAAATTTGCGGCCCTAGCCCAGACCGACGGCATAGTTGGCGGATCCGTCAACTGCATATGATGCTGGAGTCCCCAGAGTAATGTCCCAAAGCCGTCAAGCTGGAAGTTGGGCCAATCTTCGTCTCCCTGTCGGCCATCGAGCGTATAGCGCGTGTGCAGAAGATCAGCGGGGTTCAGTGGACGCCCCTGAGCCACGTTTTCCAAGCAGCGTTCGATGCCATCGGCGCGGGCAACCACCAGAGCTGTGGCCCAGTCATAGAAACGCCGTGCGCTCTCGTGTTTCTGCCAGCGATCCATCGCAACAGCAATAAAGGTCCCATCACGAAACCAACAATAGTTGTATGACGAGTAAGAAGGGCACGCGACATAAGCGCCGTTCGTTCCTTGACCGGCTTCGATCACGGCAATACTTTGGGTAACGAGTATCATAGACATGCGATTTCCTTTTTAAGCAGGATCAGTAGTTCCAGTGGTTTTGATCGTGAGCACGCTCCAATATTCCAGGGCGGGCAGCGTGGTCTGGAGCCAGGTCGCGCCATCACGCTGGGCCAGGCGATAGACCAGGGAGCAGGGTCTGCCTTCGTCGCGTTCGGGACTGGCTACGTAGACGCCGGTAATCTCTCCGCTCACACGCAGTTCGATCGACACATCACGTAGCGTTTCCGCGAGCGGCTTCGGCGCGTTCCAGGCCGCGTCCGGAGCAGTGGAGAGATTAATCAGGCTGACCGTCAGGAACTGGGGCATCTGGCGCAGAATGGCCCAGACGGTGCCAGCTTCTCCCGTCGCAGAAACAGCACTGCCCTGGATCTGAATCCGCTGGAGCACCTCATCAACCGGGGCTGTCACCAGACGCGGATCGCTCAGCGTGTTTTCATAACGCACCACAAAGTCATACAGGCCGCGCATAATGTCGGCAAACTCAGGCCGGAGCGAGGCATAGAGAGGGTAGTAGGGATCGCAGAGAGCCCCATCTCGTTCGCCCATGAGCAGATGGAAGCCTCCGTTAGCCCAGATTGCCGCGCTGGCTAGCCGTGTGGCCGACTCGGCCTGGAGCACATCTGCCTCCCGCGCGCCCTTCAAGGGTGTGAGATAAGCCGCGAGGATGACCTGCTTCTCCGGCGCCAAGCGCCGCGCCTCCAGAATAAGTTTTTGTAAATCAGCATAGTTTGTATAGGGCGGCCAGACCTCGATATAGGTGGCATCCTGGCCGGTCGGGGCAACCGTCTCAATTGGCCAGTTTTCGACAGCGTTAAAAATAACTCTGGCGTCGGGTCGCGCCTCTCTGATGGCTGCGCGCGCGGCATCAATAAAGACTGGAAAGTCTTCCGCCAGATCATAGGGAACACGCTGGGGTGCTGGCCCAAAAACCTGCCCTTTGGGAAAGCCATACTGGTCGAGGTGCAGCCCATCAAACGGCACTTCGCGTACCGCCCGCGCCATCTCCGCCAGAATCAGGGCCCGCCAGGGATTATCCGCGTGAATGTTCATGATATAGAACAGCTCTGCCAGGCTATACGGCTTGCCTTCCTCATCGTAAAGCATCTCAGCGGGATGCTCCAACGCGTACTCCGGTTCCGCGCCATAGACAGCTGCGTAGCCCATGGCAGCGATGCCTTGCGCCCGGCAGGCAGCTACTTTTTCGCGCACAACCCGCAGAGAAACGCGCCGCCCAAGAGCATCGCTAAATTCCTCCTCCGGTGGCATCAAGATATAGTGCCGCCACATCCAATCGTAAAATTGTGCCAGATTCACATGATAGCGGGCCAGGCTGGCACAGGCGGCCTCCGCGCCGTGATCTCCCGGCGCGAAATCAGACAGAAAGCCGTAGCGCGGAGCCTGGGTCCAATTTTCCAGCACATCCAGGGCTGTGCTCCTCCGCGCCCAGGGAGAAGCGCCCTCATCACCCAGCGTGACATCAACGCCATAGCCACGAAAGCTCTCAACCGGCAGTGCAAGTGGCAGGCTTACCTGCTGCTGGCCTGGTTGGATCTCTAGCCACTGGTCATATCCGGATACCTCCTGATCGAGCCAGGAGAGCGCGACGTGCAGCAGAGCCGTGACGGGATGCTCCTCCCGATTATGCACTAGGAGCAGGAGCGTGGCTGCTTCACCAGGCCGATAGACAGCCCGATCTACCCATAGATCTGTGAGCGAGATGGCCTGCTCGGATCGTTGCTTGCTCATCACTTATCCTTTCATACCTCCTGAGCGGATGCCACTGACAAATTGACGCTGGAAGATTAAAAACACCAGCACCTCTGGCACAATTGCCATGACCGAGGCGGCAAAAATGATGCCCCAGTTTGTGCCATGAGCGCTGTAATACTGCTGGATGGCCACGGGGAGCGTATAGAGCGAAGCATCATTTGTCGAGGTAATCGCCCAGGTAAACTCTTCCCAGTTGGCCGCGAAAGAGAAAATAATTACCGCGGCCAGCGCCGGGCGAGCCAGGGGAAGCGCGATGGACCAGAACGTGCGAAAAATACCGCTGCCATCGATAGCCGCCGCGTCAAAGAGCTCCTGGGGCATCTCCTCGAAGAAGCCCTTCAACATATAGACGCCGAACGCCATACCCGCGCCATAGACCAGGATCAGGCCCAGGCGATTGTTGGTCAGACCCAGCCGGCTCGCCAGCACAAACTGAGGAATAATCAGCACAATACCCGGTACAGTCATAGTCGCCAGCATGCCATAAAATAAGACATTGCGGCCTGGAAACTGGTAACGCGCAAAGGCGAAGGCCAGCGTGGAGGAAAGCAGCACCGTGAGAAGCGTCGCGCAGCACGCCACAATCGCGCTATTGAAAAAAGCCAGGCCAAAGTTATCATCGGTCCACGCGCTGAGATAGTTGCTCAACGTCGGGTGAGCCGGAATAACGTCGGCGGGCGAGGGGAGCGTATACGCATTCGGGCTGAAGGAAATCCCCAGCATATACGCGAAAGGCGAGAGCATCAGCAGTGCTCCGCCCACCAGCAGCAGATAGATCAACACGCGCCCGCCCACTTTCCAGAGATCGAGTTCGCGTCTCTTTGGCGCGCGAGGCGCCTCCATCGTGGTCAGCATAAATCTTCTCCTCCTTTTCCAGCCATGTCAGCTAATATTCGATTTTTTTCTGCATTAAACGGATCTGGATTAAGGCCAGCAGAAAGACCACCGCCGCGAAGATATACGTAATGGCCGCGGCATACCCAAAATCAAAGGAGCTGAAGGCATTGGTAAAGGCATAGGTCAGCAGCGTCTCGGTTGAATGCAACGGGCCGCCTCCGGTCAGCACATACATGGGGATAAAAGACCCGAAGCCGCCCATGGTGAGGATGACCACCGCGAACGTAATCGTCGGGCGCAAAAGTGGCAGCGTAATCACGCGAAACAGCGTCCAGCTATCAGCCCCATCCACGCGCGCCGCTTCATAGAGTTCTGTCGGAATACTTTGGAGACCGGCCAAGAACATTACCATATTCCAGCCGACACCCTTCCAGATGCCCAGGATCATTAAGGTCGGCAGCGCAAGGGTGGTACTGCCCAGCCAGGATTGGTTATCCGGAATCAGGTGCAGCACATCGCCCAGGAACCAGTCCACCGGCCCATGGTCGCTACTAAAGAGATACGCGAAAATCAGCGAAACCACCACCCAGGAAGTCACGACGGGCAGGTAGTAGAGAACGCGAAAGATGCCGCGCGCGAAAAGTTTGCGATTGAGCAGCAAAGCCACAGCCAGTCCAAACACAATCTGGCCAGCCACTGTCACCACAGTATAGGAAAGCACATTGCGAAAGGCCTGCCAGAAAATCGGGTCGGTGAGCACCTGCGCGTAGTTCTGCAAGCCCAGAAAAGTGCTCGGCATATTGGGATTGGGAATCCAATTAAAGAAGCTCATCACAAACGCATCGAGCAAGGGATAGAGCGTCCAGAGCACGAACAAGGCCATACCCGGCAGAATAAAGAGGTAGATAGGCAAGAGACGACGAAATGCGCGCCTTTTTTGCCCACGTTGCCGTTCAACTCGTGCCGCGCCGGGCGAGCGATCCAGAGAAGATATCTCCATCTTCAGCGTTCCTTTCTCATCTCAGGGAAGAATGCCAAACCCCGGCAAAAGGCCTGGCGTTCTTCAGGTTTTCCGCGCTGCCTAGGAGAGCAGAGGGTCGATCTGTTGCGCGGCGCCGTCCAGGGCGGCCTGGGCCGATGTCTGCCCGCGGAATGCGCGATTGAACGCATCAGTGAGGATGCTTTCGATCTTGGTATAGTTAGGCGTCACCGGACGTGGCTTCGCGGTTTGCAGTTGCTTCGCGAACATCGAAAAATACGACGGCATGCGCGAATCAGTTGCCAGGCTTGAAAGTACCGGCATCTGCCCGACTTCACCCATCAGTACCTGTGCATCTTCCGATGTCATGAACTGCATAAACGTTTTGGCCGCGTCGATGTTTTTGCTCGAACTCAGCACCGCGATATCCTCGCCACCAACGACCGAAGAGGTACTCCCGCTTGGTCCGGCGGGCATCAGTGCCATGTCATAGTGCAAACTGGTATAGGTCTGCTTCATCGTGGGAGGAACCCACGGCCCTTCCAGGATAAACCCGACGTGCCCTTTGCCAAACTCGTCATCCGGGCTATAGCTGCTGCCACCCAGCAAATTGGGCGCGAGCGAGTGATTCTTGTAGAGGCCGACGAGATATTCCAGGGCGGAGACACTTTGTGAGCCGTTAATGTATCCGCTGGCTTTCGTATAATCGTCGCTCGTCACTGAGCCGCCAAAGCTCCAGATCCAGGGCAGGATATTCCAGGGGTCCAGCCCGCTCTCGGCATAGCCGTAGAACGATTTGTTCAGCGCGGTCACTTTCGTTGCCATCGTTTGAAATTCATCGGTTGTGGTCGGAGGCTGGCTGAAACCGGCCTGGGACAAGAGGGTTTTATTATAGAAAATAACCCTGGTATTGGTATCCAGCGGCAGGCCATAATACTTGCCCTTGTACGCGCAGGTGGCCAGCGGGCCAGGATAGAAGTCGTTTTTGCGTTGAGCAACGATATCATCCGTGGGAACCAGGGCGCCAATTTTTGCCAACTGGGGCATCCAGATAATATCCGTACGTACCACATCCGGTCCGGTGCCTCCCGCGACCGTGGCGATCAACTTCTGCAAAAGCGAATTGTAGGGAATGTTCTGGCTCTTCACAGTGATATTCGGGTACTTCTTATGGAAGGCCGGGATGACCTTATTCAGCAAGGTCTGGTTCTCAGGGTCGGTGACATTATAGGCATTCCAGAAGGTAATGGTTGTGTTGGCCGACCCGGCCGTAGCCGTCGTGCTACCACCACAAGCGACGAGCAGACTTCCAGCCGCACCTGCCGTCATGGCAACCTGGGCACTCCGCTCCAAAAAACGTCGGCGTGAAATGGGGCTCTGCATGGTTGGACTCCTGTCTGATTCTTCGTAAATCGGGTCGTTAAAAAGCATCTGCTTCGAGAAAAAGAACGACTCCACCTGATGCGAAATAGGACCGACACGCACTGCCGGCCTGGTGACACGTTGGCCAAGTCAGGACAGTCATAGGAGAGGCATAAAATGCTGGATAGGTCACCCCTTTCTGCGGCGCTGGCTGCCCGCGTTCGCTTGCGACAACAGATCATCAATAACCAACGCTTCATCTCCCTCGTAGATCGGCGATCTGAAAACCTCGCGCAAGAGCAAACTGGCCGCACCACGTGCCCAACTCGCGTCGTCCGTGGTCTGGGGCACCAGTTCGATGCTTTCGTACGCCGCGCCAAAGCGATGGAGCGGCAGAGTCGCGCGCATCGGCTCCAGGAGCAGTTCTCCCGCTCGCAGACCCTTCCCGCCGATGAGAACGCGCGCCGGATCAAAAAGATTGGTCAGATTGGCCAGAGCGATACCGAGAGCATCACCCGCGCGCGTAAAGATCGTCCGAACCTCTTCGTCGCCCTGTTGCGCGCGTTCAATCAAAGTGCCAATCGCATCCTCAACGTGATGGCCTGGATCGGCCCCGGTAGCGGCTTTTAGAATGCCATAATCGGAGGCGATGGCCTCCAGGCAGCCACGTTTGCCGCAGTTACACACAGGCGCATCCGCCGAGGTATCAATGGTCATATGACCAAACTCGCCCGCGCCCCCGCTGGAACCACGATAGATCTCCCCGCCAATCACAATCCCTAGCCCAATCCCGCGTCCCAGCGTCAACATCAGAAAATTCGCCGCGTCGCGTCCGGCGCCAAAATAGCGCTCGGCCACCGCCAGCGTATTCACATCATTATCAATCCTCACCGGCAAATGCAGCTTAAACTCCAGCGCTGCGGCCAGTTCGACATCACGCCAGCCAAGAATGGCCGAGTAACGGCAGATGCCACGCGCCGAATCGATCAGGCCCGACAGCCCAACACCGATGCCCAGTACCTTGTTCATGGGCACACTGGCCGCACTGACACAGCGTTTTACCGCCCCCGTCATAGCCTCCACCACACGATGGGGCATGGCTTCGCCAGTAATCTGCTCGTCCGCGCTAAAAATAATCGTGCAGTTCAGATCACAGATCGCGATGGTCATGCCATCTTCACGCAGTTTGATGCCCACGACATAGCCCGCATTCGGATTGATGCTCAAAAAGACGGGCGGACGTCCGCCGCTCGACTCCTCAGCCAGCTTCTCCGAAATTAAGCCAGCCGCGAGAAATTCCCCCACAATCCGGGTAATTGTGGCTGCCGGGAGCTGACTGCGCCTGGCCAAATCGGTGCGCGAAATAGCACCGTGCTCCACAATTAGGTTGAAAATAATGCTCTGATTGAGGTCACGCAAGAGTCGCTTATGACCTGTACGAGTGCCTGCCATATGTTTCCTCACAAACGCTTCACCTAGTTAGTTATTTCATTGAAATAATTAACTATATACGGATGGTAACATGTGGATGAACTTGTTGTCAATGGCTAATGACAGCTTCATTTTGGCAATTTCTCTAATCACTCTCTGAAACACGGTGATTTCACCAGATATTACGCACACTGAAATAAATCATAGTGTAAAGATGAAGTCAGCGTATCCAAACCTTCTTGCAATTAATTGCCCCTAAAAAGAGGTTTGTGCTTTTTATGTTGAAATATGATTTTGCTCTATCTCAAGGAGAAGAGAATTTGACAGAATAAGGTTGGAGGCGATTTCGTTGGATGAGCACGACACATCAGGATGCTGAAGAGCATCTTCCCAAAGAAGCACGTTTCGCTCTCGTTGTTGGAGTGAACCAATCAGCAGAGGTGCTTTCTGTGCTTCCTCCACTACAAGCAGCCGAGAAAAATGCTTTGTCTATTGCTCAGGTACTCCAGGACCATTGCCAGTGTGAACGAGTACAACCTCCACTTGCCTCTTGTTATGAGCAAGCCGTTTGCAGCCCAAACGCCTTCTCTCGAACACTCGCTATGCGTGCCGAGATCGATGAGAGAAGAGAATTGGATGGCACAGTTTTTTCCCTATTTACCCCTTGCTGAAGCAATATGATATCAGTTATATTGAATGTATCGTTTTTTTACTCCCTTTTTCAGCATCTGACTGAATCAGTTGTGTGATGAAGAGAGGAGGTTCTCTCTCACTTGGATCGCGCTTCTTCTTGAAGAAGCTCGCTGAACCAATGAAGAGGGACAGTTTGTCTCTATGGCTCAAAAATGGGGTATGGACCATCTTCGAGAAACGCAACGCGCAGTTTCTCGGAACTCTCTCAGTGAAGTGGAAGATGAGGGGAGGTGAAAGGGATGAGTGCTGTTCTTCATGCCGCTATCGCTGCCGCTACTGCCGCTGCTAAGTTGGCTGCCGAGAAGGAGCGAAGGAGGCGAGAGCAGGAAAAGCAGCAGCAGAGGAAGAAGAAGGAGAAGTGATGGATAGGTCTCATTTTGGGCATAGCCTGGAATGAGACACCCATGACCGTATCTGCCAGGAGACGGGAAGGGGGCCATGTCTTGATGCGTGGCTCCCTTTCTGTATTTTTGTATACGTTTGGCTGGCAATTGTTCCTATGGGGAAACGCGAAAAATACGAATGGTTCTCGCTGGAAAAGAAGCTGGTGCCCAAAAATACAAAAATTTTGTACAATGCGTTCTGCGACTGATGATGAACACGCCGCGAAGCAACTCTGGGACCGCCGAGAAAATCGAGCGGCTTCTGGCCGCTGGCGTCTGAATAGGGAGGTCCAGGATAGATAGTGTTGGCGAAATCAAAATTTCTCAGCAGTTTGCGTTCTCTCTACACCGTTGTGCTGCTTTCGAATGTGGACTTTCCATTCTTGAAGTGTCCATCAACTGATTGAGCGAGATGTTTCTTTGTATTGTACTTAATCAAGTGATTGATTAGGAGGGTCAGATGGATCAGACGCAAGGGCCTTTGCAAGACATTGAGACCGTTGCCAAGCGGATTCTCGACGAAAGCACCACACCCAAAACGCCAGGCGAGCAGCGGCGGCAGTCGCTGATCGAAGTCGCCTACCATCTCATCGCAGAAAGGGGCTTTGAGCAGCACTGCATTATTACTTCGCGCGTAAAGAAGATCTCATACAGGGAGTGGTTGAATATCTTCTTTACCTTTCCAGGGCTTCACGATCCCATTGCCCTAATGTTGCGCCAGCTTCATAGGTGCTCTGGAGGAACTCCATGAGAACTTGTTCAGGCGCATCGGCGCTTCGCACATCCTCATAGCGCAAGAGAAATTCGCCCATCGTGGAATGGTAGAAGGCCGAAGCGGGGCGCACAGCAGCTTCTTTCAGCCCTGGCGGTTTAGGGAACGTATAGGAGTAGAAAGCTGGCTCCGGGAAGGTATCATCACCTGGCCAGAAACCACAACTGATGACTTCGTGGGAGTATGCCTCGCGCGTGATGCGATCAACCCCTCCACGCTGGGGAGCGCGCCGGCCCGAAAAGCGCGTCTCCGCCATGTCAAAACTACCCCAGAAGAAATGGACTGGGCTGCTTTTCCCGAGAAAATGCGAGCGAAATTCCGTCAACACCCTGTCAACCTGCACCAGAATACGCCAGAAGCGCTGAACCGTGCCGGGATCATAGGAGGCATGGACCTCATCTTGATCGCAGGGGATGGGGTATTTGATTTCGCTGGGGAGCGTGTTGATCGTGACCTCGATCCCCAGTGCCTGCAGCGAAGCCATGAATTCCTGATAAAAAGCCGAGACAGAACGGGGAATGAGCGGTATCATCTTAGCCGTCCCGGAACTGGTGAGGATCAGGAGTTGATGGTCGATAAAGTCAAATTGAACCTCAAAGATCTGACCCAGCTCTCCAGGAACAGGTATGGGAGACGTGGTCAAACCACGTGCCGTCACATAGAAAGGCACCTGCCACCAGTGGTTAAGATGTGGGCTGAGTTCCAGGCGCACTTTCCCCACGATCTGGGTCCACATATGGAGTGTCTCACGTGTCTCCTTCCAGGACTCCAAAGGCAACGCTGGCCATCGTTCAATCAGTTCTTCCTTGTTGGTGTTTCCCACGTCTTGCTTCTCCTCGCACTCCTGCTTAACTCAATTCCATTGCTACCTGGTCAATATAACACCATACCCAGTCTTCACCTGGCTCGTAGGATTGGATCAGCGGATGGTTCGTCGCGTGAAAATGCTGAGTTGCATGCTTATTTTTTGAGTCATCACAGCAACCAACATGACCACAAATAAGGCAGAGGCGCAGGTGAACCCAGGTATCACCAGTTTTTAGACAGTCTTCGCAGCCATTGGCAGATGGAGTGACCTCCTGCATCTGGTTCAGGTGTGTACAAATCTTGGTCATCAATCTTATCCTTTCTCTCCAAAAATGGACTGGTTCTGCTCTTAAGAATTCTTCTCCTGGCTGAGCTCGAACTGGGGTCAGGTCACTTCTGATTACCAACCTTTCATGACCCCAGCGTGCCAGATACCCTTCGCCTCTCATGTTTTCTCAGTTTTGCAGGAGACGGGCCTGTTCAGACTCTGTGAGCAATGGCAGATATTGTTGATGGCATCGAATGTAAGAGGCAACAAAGGGACACAAAGGAACAACCGTGAGATGCTGCGAACGCGCCTCTTCAAGCGCAAAAAACGCCAGCTGGCTCGCGATACCACGCCCCTCCAAGGCTGGCGGCACGCCTGTATGAAGAAAAATGATATGCCCCGCTTGCTGCTTATAGGTAAGGACCGCAAGCTGTTCGTCAACCCTCACTTCATAACGATGCTCATCTCTGTTATGTGTAACGATAGGAGTTGGATCAGTTGTGCTCATTTTTCCTCCTCAGAAGCGTCTCATCGTATGTCTGCGAGCGATAACTCAGTCTATCACAAAATGCTCGACAGAAGCGTGCGCAAGGGTGGTGGCGACCGTGACACTGATCTGTTGTGCCTCTCTCTGTCACCATGTCTTCGAGGCACAACCCTCCACCTCGGGAAGGTGCAATAGGGACATTGTGGACATAGAATCTTCCTCCACCAGTGACGACTCCCCACGGCTCAAGCCCTGTCTCTTTTACACAAATTACAAACGAAGATGAGAAGCGAGTCTAATCCCTTCAAGAAGGGTTTGAACACGAAGCCAACCCCTCCAAAGGGTTTTCCAGCCGGGAGGACCATCGCTTCGGCGGGCCAAATAGCCTCCCATTTGAGCAACGGCTTTCCAAGCGGCTTCCATGGTCATCTGTGTGGGAGACTGACCCGTTTGCGCCGCGACCACGGCGAGCACATCGGCTTCGAAGCCCTCAGAGGCAGGCGCCTGGGGTTCCTGGCGGGAAAGATCTCGCAGTTGCAGCAATCGCACAGCCACTGGAGACAACAATCCCAACAACCGCATGATGCGTTCTGCACGTTGCAATTGGCGTTCCTCCAAGCGACATCCTGTTTTGAGGCACTGATGATATTCCTCGACCACCCAACGATGCTTGTACCACTCGACCCGTTCCCAGGCCTGAACAAGGGTGGTTGTCGGTACCGATGTCAGCAGGATCCACTCCAAGGGTTCTTCACCAGTTGGAGTCGACTCTTCCCAGACGCGCACCGCCCAAAGAGGCAATGGGGTGGTGCTTGCACGCGGGCTCGTTGCGAGGAGGCAACACGCTCAAGGGTCCAAACGCGAGATGGACCTGGGTGCAACGAGCGCTTCTGCCATGAGTGGCAGATACCTTCAAGGGATGCGTCTCTTGAGAGGGCCAGGCGCGGATCGCATCAAGCACATGGGTGGCTTCTCCGTGTTCCTCGTAGGCGCGCCGGTTTTGCATGCCTCGTACCAAAAAGTGGGTCTGTGTGGCTTGGCATGCCTCAAAAAACGCGAACAGGTCGGCGGTGCGATCTCCAACATGAATCACGAGAGGCTCTGGCCGAAAACGGCCCAACCGCCTCACCAAACGCGCCCAGACATCCGTTTCCCGTTGGCTACGTTGCCGTCGCTGGCCTCGTGTCTCGCCTTGGGGGGCAGGAGTACGTACAAAGGGCTCCTGCATGGCACAGCCCATCACCTGGCCACGCTCAGCTTGGACTGCGAGCACCGTTTGCAGGTACAATCCTCGTCCCCGCTCGTTGCCAACCTGGCCCAGGCCTGTGGTTTTGGGATGATGGCTCAAGTCGACCTGTGTGGTGTCCTGCACGAGCAGGACAACGGATTGCATCTCAATGTGTTGGCGGGTCTGTTGCCAGTGAGGCTGCATGAGGGCCTCAAAGGTGACATCGTCTTCATCAAGCAAGCGATACAAGGCCATCACATCCTTCCACGTCTGCATTTGGGCCGGCAAGGAGGCCGAGGCATTCTCAGCCATGCGACGAGCCGCCTTGACGGCTCGTCCCGTTCGCCGAATATCCTTGAGCCTGGCCGGCCCGAACGTCTTTTGGGCCCAGCGTTCTGGGTCCAGGAGGTCTTGCGTGTTCATCTTCCTATTCTAGCAGTTTGTTAAATCCGTAAAAGAGACAGCGATTTATCCAGGGGAGTGTCAAATGAGGAGAAATCCAGGGAGGCAAACCCAAGGCGCTCTTAGCTGCCAATTCCTCAGGTGGCGCTTGTGGAGGATCTGGATGACACGCTCTACCTCATCCAGCGGCAAACGGAGACATGTGCAATATCCTGAGGAGTACGCTGCCCATTACTGAGCAAAAAGACGTGGCGTACGCGAAGTGGCTCAAAAGAAATGGTACAATTGGGAAGGTGAGAAGAATCTGCTTTCTCCATACCGAGCAATGGGAAGGAAGCCTTTCTCAACTGTGGACCTCCTATGGCAGCGCGAATTTCTGGACAATTCGGACGTGAACGGGGGCCCGTACGTTCGTCCGAACCTCCATCTGCCTGGTGCAATCGTTCGTATCTCTCGAAGTGGTGCTCTATCTTCGCCCGTGCGGGGGTCCCGCGTGGTGAGTGTGGGTCCACTCCTCGAACCTCCGACGACAGATGACCTGAGAACAGGTGCTGGTTCCACTCGCTGCATATAAGGGTTTCTGACTCCGCTCCACTCTTTCCGTCAGAATGCTCTGTGTGCGCTGTGGATCCTCTTTTCAAGGAAGGAAGGAACGCATGAAGTATAGTGTCGAAATTCCCAACGGCTGGAAAATGAATTTGGCGATGATCAAGGATCCGGTTGCAGCATACGAAGCGATGACGAATGTGGCCAAGGCAGCCGATGAGGATGGGTATGAGTCCATCTGGATGGTTGATCACTTTCATACCGTTCCCAGGCCATCGCAGGAGGTCACCTTTGAGACCTGGATGTCGCTGGCGGCCATGGCACGTGACACGCGACGCGTCCGTATTGGTCAGATTGTGACCTGCAATAGCTATCGCAATCCCGCCTTGCTCGCGAAAATGGCCAGTACCTTCGATGTCCTCTCCCATGGCCGCTTGAATTTCGGCATTGGGGCGGGGTGGTACGAGCACGAGTATCGAGCATATGGCTATCCCTATCCCGATGCTCCGGAGCGCCTACGCATGCTGCGAGAAGCACTCCAGGTCATTCTCGCGATGTGGACGCAGGAAGAGGCCACCTTCGAGGGCAGGTATTACCAGGTACGTGGCGCCATCAATCAGCCCAAGGGGGTGCAGAAGCCGCATATCCCGATCCTGATTGGCGGCGGCGGAGAGAAGGTCACACTGAAGCTGGTCGCGCGGTATGGCGATGCCTGCAATGTGCTTGGCGACCTGGAGACAATCCGGCATAAGCTCGCGGTGCTCAAAGCGCATTGTGAGATGCTGGGACGCGACTTCGCGACGATCCACTGCACCACCGGTGCTGTCTGCTCCATTGCTGAGGATGATGAAACGGCGCTTGCTTTGCTTCCCCCCTCGGTGAGAAACCAGCTCAGAGATACCTCGCTTGTGGGCAGTCCGCAGACAATCCGTCGGCGTATCGCGGCACTGGAGGATGCCGGCATCCACGAACTAATCCTCGATTTCCCCATGAGCGCAACAGATCTGATCCCCATCCATCGCTTTGCCCGGGAATTTGTCGCTCGGTAAGGCGAGGGAGGGCTCATCCCGAATTGCCCAGGAACCGATCAGGCAGGAACAGGATGGGAATGCTGGGCAAGCGAGGGTGAGGCAAAAAAGGCCTCCTTTGCGAGACAGTCGAAACGAAAACGACAGAACCAGGCAGAGGAGGCCAAACTCGTCAGGCAACCATTTCTCCTTCACGTGAAGTTTTTCTGTAAAACAATGCTTCCTCGTTGTGTCGGATACCAGCAAGGGCCTCCACACGGATGGTACCAACCCCTTGCTCTTTGGCGTGATTGACGACCTGCCGAGAAAGCTGATGGTTGATGTTTTTCATCCAACGGGCTTCTTTGCCCTGGCTTTTCTTGACTGCTCTGGTTTTCTTGGCTTTTTGCAGCTTCTTGCGTCGAGCGTAGAAGCGACGGCGCATGGAGCGTTGATAGCGACCATTGCCAAAGAAGCGCGTCCCTTTGCCCACCACATAGACCACAGCAGGAACTTTGATGCCAAGGTCAACACCCATTACCCCATCTTGTTCTGAGGGCAGAGACCTCTCAATGGTGAGTGTCAGATCAGCGACCCACTTCCCACGCTTCTTCTTGATGCGCAAGATGCCAGGAACACCAGCATAGACTCTGCCCTCGCAAGGAATATGTACCTGTTGTGTTTTGCCGTCAACACACATGGGAAGGGTGAGCATGTTTCCAAAGAGTCGCCAGTTCTGGTTATTCCACTGGGCAATAGGCTTTTTGAGCACCGGAATACGCCCAAGCTCAAACGAACGCTTGAAGACAGAATGAGCATCACGCAAGGCTTGATTCTTAACAGCGCTGGGCAGGTTGGAAACAAAGTCTTTCGTACTCGTTTTTTCAGGCAAAATCCCAGCATCGAGCGCAGCCACCAACACATTGACGGTACTGATGTACTCAAGGTAGTGCGCCATGAGCAAGCGTGATTGTGCCGATGTGGGATACAAACGGACTTGAAGGGTCGTCTGCAATCCCTTGGCTGATCGGCTCATATGGTACTCTGCCTTTCAATGTATTTTTGAATGGTATCAGCGTTAACATGCCCCGCCGTACTGTAGAACGTCGAACGCGTCCAGAGCGAGGGCATGCGCATCAGGTGGGAAAACTCTTCACGCAACATGTGCGAACTTCGCCCCTTGATGAGGCGAGCGATGTCCGTAGGCATTGTGTAGGGATTGGCCTGAATGAACAGATGCACATGGTTAGGCTGAATTGCCAACTCCACTATGGCCCAATGGCGCTCAGCCGCAACCTGCTCAATAATCTGCTGAAGGCGATCGTGCACAGGACCAATAAGCACCTTGCGCCGTCGCTTGGGGCAAAAAATGATGTGGTACAGAATATGGTGAACGCTATGTTGTTCATGAATATACTTCTCTTTGCTCATGTAGATAGTATAGGATACAGCAACATATACTGTCTACATGTATCCCTGCCCTATCCACCCCAGAAATAAGGAACAGCCATTCATCCCCGCCTTAAAAGAGCGGGGCTTTCTGGCTCGCCCACAGTAGTTGATGTCCTACACAAATAACGCCTACACATTCCGGGTACTGGTGGGTCTTCTAGTATAGCAGAACGAGAGCGCAAGCACATCGTTCGGAAGGACGGTACGCTTGCGCTCTCGTTCTGCTATACTCAGCACTTGTTGAGATTTGACGAGATCATGCTGTTCCCTCTTGAGAGGTATCCACCTTATTGCCTCCAAACTGATCATGTAGATCAGCAGATGCTTTCATCTCAGCTCAGACTGATTGGTGAATCTACTCAAGTAGCACGAAACACTCTCTATAAGGAGTAATAACATGCACAACATTGCACAAGATTTGTTGGATGCTCTGCAAGCAACACCTGAGATAGTGGAGGCACTGCTGGATGACTGCACGCAAGAGCAAGCTACTGCGGCACGAGGTGGTGACGAGGGATGGTCGATCGTTGAGGTCGTCTGTCACCTGCGAGACGCTGAAGAGCAAGCGCTCTCCCGTATGCGCCTCATGCGGGACAACGCTCACCCGGTGATCGTTGCCTACGACCAGGACCTCTGGGCGAGAGAACGCAACTACTCTGAGGCTTCCTTGCGTGAGGTCCTGGCTGCCTTCAATCGCTTCCGCGCACAACATGTGACTGAACTGGCGCAGCTCTCACCACAGGAGTGGGAACGCACTGGGCAGCACGAAGAACAGGGCACCATTACCATCAGCAGCCATACCCTGCATATGGTTTCTCATGACACTCTTCATGCCGCGCAGATTGCAAGACAACTGAAGAGTGTGACCCTGCCTTGACAGAAGGGAGAGCTCATCTCAACTCAAACGAACTGCCGAATGTGTTCAACACGGAAAATGGATAGTAAATCCCGCCAGTAGCCGCGTACGCCAGTAGCACACGGCTTATACCTCCCACTCCGCCAGCCAGCTTTGCGCCTGATGGTCGCGTGCGCGGATGCGGACCTTGTGAGAATAGATCTGGATGGAGAAGGTTGCCTGCACATCGGGGGTATCTCTAAGGAACTCCAATTCCTGGTGTTCCTGGTTGTACTTCGGTCCTGTAAAGCCCGTATACCAGGGCGACATGACGTTTAAATGCGTGATTGCATGAGTGCCCAGGCTCTCTGTAAAGACAAGCCGTGGCGAACCCCAGCCCGAATGGGTGTGACCAGTGATATAGAGGGCCGCCTTGTGATGACGGGCCAGAATTGTACGCACCTCCTCTGAATTGCTCACGAAGAAATAGGGAGCCAGCGAATCATCATCGAGATTCCGTTCTGGATCACGATCCAGGACGGTATTGTACAGCGGGCAGTGGGCAAAAATGATAGCTGTGTGATTGGCATACTCGATCAACGTCGTATCTAGGAATGCCAATGCCTCCGGTGAAAGCAGTATCAGCGGCATTCCATCCACTGTCCACTGCTCCTGTGGCTGCTCAAGCATAATACAGACTACGTCACCGACCGTCCAGGCATAGCAGAGCGGCCTCCCCCAGGCTGCGCTATACTCCTCTGCCGTATGCCACGCCCCGCCTTGTTCCGTCGGAAAATACTCATGATTACCTATGCCTGGATAAAACGGCACCGGGTCCAGGCTGGAAAGGATTTCCCGCTTTGCCAGCGCGTAGTTAGCAAGGGCGCCATTCTCAATCAAATCCCCGGGCGAGACGCAAAAGGCTGGATAGCCCTCTTCACGCCAGATGCTCTGAAGGTCATGAAACATTTGCTCCATACGCGGGAGATGCAGCTTCTTCCATGGTTCGTTTTCGTAATAGTGCATGTCGCCAATCACCCAAAACGAAAGCAGTGGCGTAGCAGACCTTGCTTGCGATATATTCTCCATCAAACGTTTCTTTCCTCTCGTTAACATTCACAGAACATGTTTTCTATCGTTACTAATAATAAAAAGATACACGCTTTTGATATACGCTTATATGCCTGTTCTTCGTGGGATTGTTTCAAAGAAATCCCGGCTCTCACGAGCCGGGATACAAAGAGCTAGCTGATGCTGATACAATCGATATCCGGTGCCTAGCCAGAGCCGCTAGAGAATTGAATGCTATTGTAGCCTGCATTGAGATTCACTACAACACTGGTTGTTTGCACCACGTTCCAGTTATTATCATTGGTGCCATGGAAGGTGAGCGTACTTGCCGCTCCGCCGTTGACACTTAATTGGGCTGAACGCCCGTTATCACCATCGATATACTGGATTGTTAAAATGTAATTCCCTGTATTGCTGACCAGCACTTGATTGAACGTGAGAGAGGCTCCGTTACCAATGTTGCCGACCTTCTGACTGCCAGAGCAGGCCGTGCAGGAGACAATGGAGGCGCTCCCAGTCAGCGTATTGCCCGCTGCCTCGGCCTCGGTGATGGTGTTGCCGCCCAACGTGACACGGTCGATGTCGGGAGCCCAGTTGGAACCCGAGAAGAGTTTGATGGTGTTGCTTCCCGCATTCAAACTTATGGTCATCGTCAGTGTCTGAACTGTGTTCCAGTTGTTGTTGTTAGTGCCGTGGAAATTGATGGTGAGGGCGGAACCTCCATTAATGCTCATTTGCGCCGAACGTCCGCTATCGCCATCGATGTAAACGATGGTCAACGTGGTCCTGCCGGTTGTGCTGGCCTGGACATTGTTAAAGGTGAGAGATGCGCCGTTGCCAATGTTGCCAACCTTCTGGCCACCAGAGCACGCCGAGCAAGAGACGATGGAGGCGCTTCCGGTCAGTGTATTACCCGCGGCTTCGGCTTCATATGAAGCGGGTATCAGGCTGCCGACAATGAGTCGATCGAGATCAGGACTCCAGCCTGAGGATGGCGAGGAGAACTGGATCGTGTTGTTCCCCGCATTCAGGTTCACCAAAATTGTGGTAGTCTGTACGGCATTCCAGTTATTATCGTTGGTCCCATGGAAGTTCTGCGTGGTTGCGGAGCCGCCATTGACACTGAGCTGCATTGAACGCCCGGCATCTCCGTCTACATACGAAATGGTCACGGGGTAGGTCCCACTGGCACTAACGGAAATGCTGTTGAAGGTAAGGGAGGCGCCATTACCAATGTTGCCGATCTTTTGACCGCCAGAACAGGCCGTGCAGGAGACGACAGAGGCGCTGCCAGTGAGCGTATTTGCAAGCGCTTCGGCTTCGTAGATCTTGCCCGCGTTTCCGCCTGCTGGTGTCACCTTCAACAGGCGTGAAGCATGGCCGTTTAAGGAAGCACTAAAATGATCGGCTATCGCGCCCAGGTTTGTATGGCTCCAGAGGTCACGCACCATAGGGGCGCCACTTATCCCGAGATCACTCCAGTTCACCGTGACGGTGGCGTTCCCACTATCCAGATTGAAGAGTGCCACTGTATAGGTGCCATCGCCATTGTCTGCGTACCATACTTGCTGGTTGTTGAGCTGTGAGAGCGGGCGGGCAGGATGACCGGATTGATCAACTGCAATGACTTCATCATTCGTCAATAACGAGAGTCCATAGCTGTCCAGATTGGTGAGATCATCGCCGGAGAAAAGCGGGGCCGCCTCGATTGCCCACAGCGTCATATAACTTTGACGCTCGTCCTGGGAAATCCCATCCAGTGTTGCGCTGCCAACATCAAGGGAGTCAAGGTCATTCCACCCACCCGGACCAGCGTTCTGCGTCCAGGGAACGACATCATTGAAGCGTGCTTTGACCGAGTTATCCCACGTCACCAATGTCCCACAATAGCATTCGACATCAGTGTCAATGCGCCAACCATTGGCCTGCTGCTGCCAGAAACTGATATAGCGATGATCCAGGGCCCAGGAGAGCTCAAACCAGATCGAACGTCCACTCTGCGCCAGAGCCTGTGACCACGCCTGCACATCGGGCCGGTTATCGGTGCTCAGATCATAGATGCCAGAACCAGGGGTTACCCCATCGAGTTTGAGGAAATCCACCCCCCAGGAGGCGAACTGATTCGCGATGGAGTTGATATAGGCCTGCGCGCAGCTATTGCTATAGTCAATGGCATAGTTTCCTCGCCAACCGTTCGTCATCTGTAACGGCTTGATCGCGATATCCTGGGCGTGGCAACTGGTGCCGTAGATAGGATAATTCTGGTTGTAGACGGTCTGGTCGAGGCCGGCAACGTAGTAGATTCCCAACTTTAACCCATAATTGTGGACATAGTTCGCTACGTCGCTGATGCCGGCAGGGAACCGGCCAGGATAAGGGGAAGGCCGCCCATAGCCATCAAACGTAGCCTTCCAGTTCGAATCCATCCACCAACCCGCGTCGATGTTTATGTACTGGTAGCCATGTGGTTGGAGTTGCTGATGCAACACATCGGCCTGGGATTTGACGTGATCGGCAGTGAGCCAGGGGGTATTGTAGCCGCTATAATTCGTTGACTCCAGGCTCCAGCTACTCCAACCCATATATGGCTTCTGACCCAATCCATTGGAGGAAGCATGCGCTACATCCAGATGGGAAAAGAAGGGGAGCGGTAAGAAGAGAGCACAACAGATGAGTATAGCCAGTACGGGAATCACGCGACGAATGACAGCAATGTGCCGTAGCATAAAGAATCCCTCCTTTGGTTCCTCTACAGGAATACATCCTATGCACCTGTAGACAGTATGTGCTTCGTTGCAGGTACCATATGGTGTCAGACGAGAATCAGGGTGTTTTCCTCCTTTCCAACGCATCTTGACCGCATCATTGCCCAAACGAGATGCTGTTTACAGAGAGCGAGCCAGAAAGCCCCCGTGATTTATCCGGGGATGAATGACTCTTCCCTGTTTGGGGTGTAGGAGGCATGGGTCGATAGGTTGGGTCATCCCATGCTAAAAAACTATCCACCGCACGTCGTACTAATTCCGCTATAGCCACCCCTTCTTGTTCGGAACGCTGACGAAGGCGTTCCATTTGCTTCTCTGTTAAATACAAATTTGTTCGTTTCATGTTCTCCCTCATTTGACATACAGCAATATGTACTGTATACTCTAGCATAGAAAGAGAAAAGGAGCAAGGGCGCAATGCTGATGTATGAATATAAGCTGGATGGCACGAAAGCACAATACGCGGCGATTGATGAAGCCATTCGCATTGTCCAGTTCATTCGTAACAAGTGTGTGCGTTTGTGGATGGATGACCATGCCAACAAAAATGACTTGCAATGCTATTGCGCCGTTCTTGCCAAAGCCTTCCCCTTTGCTTCCTCTCTCAATTCCCAGGCGCGTCAAGCCAGTGCTGACCGAGCATGGTCTGCTATTGCTCGCTTTTATGACAACTGCAAACAAAAAAAGCCAGGGAAGAAGGGTTATCCCCGTTTTCAGAAACATAACCGTTCTGTGGAGTATAAAGCAACAGGATGGAAGCTTGAGCCTGACGGGAGGCATATCACCTTCACTGATGGCTGTAGCATCGGTCGTCTTCGCTTGGTTGGCACGCGAGATATTGAAACCTTTCCTGTGAAGCACATCAAGCGTGTGCGTCTTGTCAGACGTGCAGATGGCTACTATGCGCAATTTTGTGTGCAGGCAGAGAGGCAGATTGATCATCTTCCCACGGACAAACAGATTGGCATCGATGTTGGTTTGAAAGCCTTCTACACTGACTCTGAAGGGCAAGCCGTCGAGAATCCACGCCACTACCGAAAGGCGGAAAAGCGCCTCAAGCGGTTGCAACATCGCCTCTCCAAGAAACAGAAGCAATCAGCCAACCGGAAGAAAGCTCGTCAAGCCGTCGCCAAAGCCCATTTAAAAGTCCAAAGGCAGCGTGAAGATTTCGCCAGAAAGCAGGCGAATGCGCTCGTCTCGTCTCACGACCTGATTGCCTTTGAAGACCTGCAGATCCGCAATATGGTGAGGAACCGGCATCTCTCCAAGAGCATCAGTGATGCTGGATGGGGTCGGTTTCTGGCTTGGGTCAACTACTATGCTGCCTTACATCACGTCCCTGTCATCGCCGTCTCGCCACAGTTCACCAGTCAGAACTGTTCAGCCTGTGGCACGCTGGTCAAAAAGAGCTTGAGCGTGCGTACCCATATCTGTACTGACTGTGGCGTGGTCTTAGACAGGGATCAGAATGCGGCGTTGAACATTTTGCAAAAAGCGCTCAGTACCGTAGGGCATACGGGAACTGATGCACCTGTGAGTGCATGAAACGCTTCTGGACAGGATGGCCTCTACAACGTCTCAGCAATGGGACGCTGCAAGCAACCTGGATGAGAGAAGAATCCCCCGTGATTTATCCGGGGGAGTGTCAAGGAATTCGAGAGCAGCCTGAATGATCAAGGATCAACGTTTTTTCCCCCAAATCTTAATTGACAGACTGCCGCTGGCAATGAACCGACTATCGGGACTGATGGCAAGGCTGTAGACAGGACCTGCATGGCCCGGCAAGGTACGAATAGTTTCTTGAGAGCCGTAAAGATTCCATTCCTTGATGGTTTTGTCTTCGCTACTACTGATGACCGTTTGCCATGCAGGATGAAACGCGACTGAACGGACAGGCCCGGCGTGACCCGTGAAAGTGGAAATGAGCCTCCCCTCGTCGGCCCCCCACCATTTCATGGTCCTATCTGCACTCCCACTCAGCAGCATTGTTGAGCTGATGGGAAATTGCCCGTCCTCCACCATGGTCAAAGACAACACTTTCCCACTATGGCCTCTGAGAGTACGAAGGAGTTTTCGAGTGCGAGCGTGCCATAAGCGGATCACGCCGACCTCGTCTCCACTCGCAATGATCTGGTGATTGGGACTCATAGCAACGCTGTAAAGAGGGCTTGGATGGTCGATGAAGGGCAGCAGAAGCCGTCCAGTCTGCAGGTCCCAGAGTCTGACAGTCTGGTCGGTGCTCGCGCTGACAAGGGTTTGTCCGTCAGTGCTGAGCGCAAGAGAGCGCACTGCATTGCCATGGCCTTCAAGAGGGCGCAAGAGTTTCCCGCTCTGAGGATCCCAAAGTTTGATCGCGCTGTCCTGTCCACCACTGACCAGAAGCCCTCCGCTCGGACTCCAGGCGAGAGCGAACACGCCGCCGACATGACCCGTGAGGGTGTGCAGCAAGTGGCCGCGCGAAGGATCCCAAAGCTTGATGGAGCCATCGATACTGCCACTGGCAAGAATCTGCCCATCGGGACGGAAGGCAAGGCAACGCACCCAACTCGCATGCCCCTTGAGCGCCTGCACGACCGCATCTTCTTTCACTTCCTCCGTCAAGAGATCCGCAACCAGGGTTAAAAATGCTCTCAGATCCTCTTCGGAAGCGGATTGACCATGGATGTCACGAACGGGCTGGCTCGGATATGCGAGTTCTTGTCGAATGTCGGCAACGATGTGAGTCAATTGCTCCCGGCTCTCTCGGTTGCGGAACATGCTGGCAATACGCCTGGCATCTACCTGGGGCTTTTGAGAGAAGATCGTGCCGTATAAGACCAGGCTGAGAGATCCTCCCCATCTTTCGGTGAGCGATCGACCTGGGAGTTGGGCAAAGTGGCGATGGCATGTAGGACAGCGGTAGAAAGTGATCTTTGCGTCGGATTCGGGCAGTATTTCTAACTGGCAATGTCGGCAGGACAAGCAAGTAGCTTTTGACGTCACACAATCTCCTCCTCGAAGGAAGCGGAAGCGCTTCATGACCTTGCGTATTCACAGGTACATCATAGCATTTTCTATACCTCGATGTGGCGGGCTACAGAGAACGTGGGGAGAAAGCCCCGGTGGGGAAGTGGATGAATCGACAACGTAAAAATCGAGCAGCTTTTGAACGATGGGGCCGCCATCGCGTGTGGCATCGACAGCCAGTAACCAGGCTGATTGTTCTGCATAATAGTTCAGATTGATATTGTAGAAAGCTTTATATGCGAATGAAACACGATGTTCTTCGACTTGAGCATTTTCTACATCGATGATGAGCATAGCAAGGGGAAAATCCATAATCTGGCCCGCAAAAGTTCCATAATTGTGCGGCATCAGACAAACGACAAAGCCGAAACGACCATCTGACCCTGGACAGAGTGAAGTGAAGAGAAGGTTTTCAACCAGTGGAAAATCGGGCAGCACAAAAGAAGATGTATAGACGGAGTTAATATGCACACTAAACGCTCCTGAGCTCCCCCAAATTGGTAGGTACTCGTTTGAAGTCACCAGACCCCACGGCGAAAGCCGGGGGCTTGTATCTCTCCTCACGCTTACCCGTGGATCAGGGAAGGATACGTTAGCCTTCAGGACAAGCCTGAACACCACTAGGACGGGTGACAAGCGGTTCAACCAGCCGCCACTTCCCAGAGGAAGTCGCCCCACACGGAAAAGGGTACACAGGTTGAGCTAGCGTACAGGGCGTTGGCCCTCATGCCGATCCGTGCATGCTGAACAGTCTGGCTGATGCAGGTATCCATGCATCACAAACCGTTTCTCTTGAGTCAGAGGAGTGCCTTTGCTCTAGCCTGTTCTTAACATATACACATCTCTTCTTAGGCAACACAGGAAAACCGGAAAGAACTTCTATGTCAAGCCCCAGGGGGAATCGGAAAAAGAGAGGAGAGTCATGAGGCACCGGCATGAGCGAAGCAGGCACGAGGAACCGACCCGCATAGCGACGAGCGGGTTGAAACAGGCTTCTCATTTGCAGAGCCAGAGCCCCTGGTTAGGCCGCGCGCCGAGCATGCAGGTGGCGAGCGGCTTCAAAAGTGTTCCGCTGGTAGCTCTGTCGTTGGCGCCACATGGCAAAAACAATGCGCACCCAGACGTTTGCCAGGGCACGAATGGCCATGCTGTGACTTTTCCCCTCCTTGCGTTTGCGGTCGTAGTACTCCCTGGCCCAAGCTTCCTGTTGAGTACTCTGCCACGCAAACTGGTAAAAGGCGTTGCGAAGCGGCTTGATACAGGCAAAACGCTGATGGACGCGGGCGTAATTGCCACTCTCATACGGCACCGGCGAGGTTCCTGCCAGCGCGGCAATACTGGCCGCCTCGTCGTACCGCTGGCGATCATCTCCCCATTCCGCCAACAGTCGGGGAGCCAGGCGCTTGCCAGCACCGGGCAGACTCGCAAAGGTGGAATGGTCAGCGTGCGTCAAAAAAAGGTCAGTGATCGCCTTATCGTACTCAGCAAGTTGTTTGACCAGGGGCAGGAGTTGTTCGATCAACGCCAAGGTGAGCCGCGCTTTGGTGCGAGTGGTGATGCTATCAGCTTGCAAGTGGGGTTGATGCAGGGTGGCGAAGATCTTGGAGGCAACCTGGGTAGGGGTGGTATGTCCGCCTTTTTTCAGGGTTGCTTCAATCTCTACAAGCGATGCGCTCATGGCTGCTTGTGGAGTTGGGTAGGTTTGCAGAAAGACCAGCGCCGAGCGTTGGTGCAACTTGGTGAACAACTGCAAAGCCACTGGGTAGTAGGCCTTGAGACAAGCGGAGAGCCGGTTCACCAAGCGCGTCTGACTCTGGATCAAGCTGTCCTGGTCGCGTGTCAACGCTTTCAGTTCCGCAATCGTGGGGCTATCCGGCTCCAATCGTCGCAAATCCGCCAGTTCCGAGCGCCCATGTTTTGCCAACAGGTACGCATCAATCAGGTCAGTTTTGGCTCCACTGGCCGAGCGCTTGCGATCAACGGTTTTTGGGTTGACGGGATACAGTATGCATCCGGCTTCCAGCAAGGCGGTGATGAGGAGCCCGCGATTGGTCTCCAGAATGCACGCGATTTGCTCGAGGGGAGCAAGTTCTCGCAGGAAGGTAATCAGTCTGTTGAGTCCCTCCGGCGTGTGTTCGACCCGCAGTTGGGCCACTTTGCGGCCAGCTTCATCGATGACCACGACATCATGATGCTGATCTGCCCAATCAATGCCTGCAAACCACATGAGCTAGGTCCTTTCTTGGCAAGCAGCTCCTGGAAGACACGTGTCCTTATACCTGGCGCTCGAAGCGCGAACTTCTAATGATCGGTCTGGTCCAGGAGGACGCCAGGGAAGCTCGTTCTTTCCGAATTGGTCGAGCCTCGTGGAGAGGGAAGGCTTTCCCCGGCGGGTCCACACAGCAAGTTGTTATCCTGCTGAAGCCCTTCACAAAGGGGCCTAGCTTTCATATTACCGTATAAGGAGAGGGCAGGCCCCGCCACCCATGCGCCTGAAAAGGACTCGGCATTCCTCCCCGCGCATGAATGCGGGGGTCTCCTGCCTCGATTTGATGAAGTGCTGATGTTTGGCTATGAGTAAAAGGAAAACAGCCTTAAAGGATATCTGCTGTTTATTAGACTGGATGCATATAAAGTGTATTATAAAAGGAGCAAATATTCCAGTGTTGAGATCAAACAATCAAGGATTTCCAGGCCTAAAAGAGGAGGAGAAAATTAGAATAGGAAAGCCCTGGGAAAACGGCTCCCAATCTGGCATACTTGCATTGAGAATGGTAAACTAAGATTCTCTGCAACAGGCTTGATGACCTGAAAACTGCTAGGTTTGTGTTTTGAGAAAAATCTCCGCAATCTCATTGAAGAGTGAGTGAAAGTCTGCTCTGAATGGGCCTTGCTTGTAAGTATCAGAAATCCTTTTTGGTCACCAACTCATAGGGCTTGTTCTTCAGTTCGCCGACTTCTTTCGTGGCTCAAATTTCGACTTGATAATGGTTTCGAGAGATTATTTACATGTAAAAGAGGAATATGATGAATTTGTTTATTCGACCTTTCTCTCCTGATGATCTGGAAGACGTGGTTCAATTATCACTGTTAGCGTGGGCTCCCGTTTTTCACTCATTCGAGCAAGTGCTGGGGAGCAAAACCTATTCCCTCGTGTGGCCCGATTGGAAAGAAACCCAGAGGACCGTCGTTGAAAAGATTTGTCAAGAGCACGAGAAGACGCTTGTTTGGGTTGCAGAAACACATGGAATGATTACCGGATTTATCGCCTGCACCTTAAATAGTCAGGAAAATGGTCAGGATGATACAGGGGAAGTAGATTTGCTTGCTGTGCACCCTGAGTATCAAAACCAGGGAATAGGGACGGCATTGAACCATTTTGCGCTCGAAAAGATGAAAGAAAGCGGCATAAAGCTTGCTATTGTGGGGACTGGTGGAGATCCAGGCCATGCACCCGCCAGAAGAACCTATGAAAAAGCCGGATATACTGCTTTACCAATAGTTCGGTATTATCAAGCCTTGTAGAAGTGGACGTATTTCAACGCCAATGACAACGGTACGAATTTACAACGTATCAATGGGAGAAGCTAGATGTGAAGCGGCTTGCCCAGGCATATTCCTACCAGTGCTCAAGCTTGGGGGCAAATGCTCACATTTGGGATCTGGCTCACTCTTGGTGATTTAGGTTGCTTGCTATTTGCGACAGAAGCATGGGTTTTCATCTTTGCCCTCTGAGCGGTCAGTTTGCCCTCAATCTTGAGCAGCACAGCCATTAGCGGCATATCAAGCCGCTCCACAAGCGAACATATGCACACCATTTTGTCAATTTGGCACAGGAGAAGACAGGCAAATTGAAGATACTGTTAGCGCCAGCAATCTTTGCGAGAGAAGGCTATTTTGTTGTAGTATAGACGTATGACTATGACTAACAATGAAATCTCCGGTGGTATTGTCCACGAATTGCCAGAGGACTTACGAGAAATCCTCGCTTCTGACGCGGAGGCGAGAGCCTCATGGGAGGATCTTACGCCTCTTGCGCGCAATGAATGGATATGCTGGACGATCTCCGTGAAAAAACCAGAAACCAGAAGGCAGCACGTTGAAAGGGTGCGCACGCAACTCAAAGAGGGCATGCGCCGACCTTGTTGTTGGATGGGCTGTATTCACCGCACGGACAAGTCAATAAGCCCGTCGGTGCAGTGGGTGCTCAATAAACAATCTAAAAAGTCATCATAAATGATGACTTTTTTAGAATAAGGGCTCATTTTGCTTTTGACTTGTTCAGCACCACAGCTTCCAGAATGAGTGCTTTTAACGCGGCTTCATTGATGGTGTCACCTTCGTGAAAGTCGATTGCACGAACTGTTTTGCTATCTAGGCGCGTGTTAAAGAGCTTTTGCGGATCTTTCATCTGAGCACCCTTGGGGAATGTTAACCTTACGGCGTTCTTGAGAGTATCGCAAAAGCAGAGTATTCCATCATGAGACCACACGGGGACTCCCTCGGGTCTTGAAGGCTTTTTCCACTTCACTTCTTCAACTAAGGCAGGATCAGCTTGCTTGATTAAAGCGCGCAGCCGTGGCAACATCTCACCCCGCCAATCGTCATACTTTTTGACTATGATGTTTATCTGCTGAGCAGCAGACGTGTCTTCCATATGCACCTCTTTCTCTTATGGTTGCTACAGCATTCTATCATTACCATCTTTCTTTGTGGTTTGAAAGAGACCGGGCTCATGGGGTTGGCGAACTGGCGAACCCGATCCGGGATGCGGGATCGGTACCTTCCTTTCCTCCTTCCAATTTACAAAATCTCAGTGAAAGAAGCTAGATGAGAAGCGGCTTTCCAAGAAACATGAGTTCCTATGCTCAAGATTGGGGTCTGCCCACGGATGCGCAACGAGATGTAGCTCAGCATTAATTTGGCTTGGGAGTGTTCTTCGCTGCCCTCTCGTTTTCATAAAGCAGAGGTTTTCTGATCCTTTACCAGCAAAAAGCCGGAGCGTGAAACGACCTGTGAAGACACCTCAATCAAAAACACATCTCGTTGCGTATCCCGTGGGCAGAACCAGGTTTCAGGGCATTCCTCTGAAAACCTGGCACGAGAGGCAAAAAATCTCTCCCCCAGATCCGAACCTTCCGTATCAATTGTTCAGATGATGTAAGGGCGCTTAGGCAGGGTTGTCTTGGCTTGAGGCTGCAAGATGACCGTATTACCTAGGCGTTCCAATGGGCGAACGAGCCATTGTTGAATCTTCTGCTTATTTGCGATGGGAAAGGAGTCAGCTCCTCTCTTACAGCTCACCTCCATCGTAGGGACACAACTTCCAGAGATGTTCCTCCTGAAAACTGATCCGACGCTTGCTCGTGAAAGATCACCAACAGGGCGTCTTTCCACATGAGAGTTTCCTCTACGTGCTTCCCAGATGGGAGCGACAATGAGTGGTTCTTCCAGACGCCCGAAGACAGCTTCTTCTTCAAGCTTGGTAGCCTTACTATTTCCATCGTTTTCAGTATTGGGATCTTTCCTCCATAGTGTACCAGCTCAGTCCATCGAGTTCTTTTTCATGCTGAATGGTGCACCTACGGTGCATGACGCTTCTTCTGAAAGTCCCGAATAGATGACTTTCATTCGGGGTGGTGCATCTTGGATGCATGACTCTTACCATGTGCGCAGATCCCAAAGGTCGACACCAGAAAACAGGTCTGAAGGCGCAGGGAAATCGCGTCTCCAGACGAATCTCTGGGGCTCTTTGCATGCTATGCTTGCGCTAGAGCTTCTGAAGAGACAAGAAAGCAAACCAACAGTGTTTCATGGAGCTAGTTACGACGCAAGGAAAGGGAGCGCATCATCCTCTCCGGGAATATCGTGCTCGAAGTACTTGAAGTTGGAGAGGGAAAGGTCAAACTTGGGATCACCGCTCCTCCCGAGATCGATATTGCGCGCGAAGAATTGCTACAGAGGCAATCACCACCCCCACCCAAGCCTCCTGCCACACAACCAGAATAAAGCATGTGCGTTCTTTTCAAGAGAACGCAGTCTTTTCTCAGAAAGGCAGGAAAAACATGTAACCACAGCAGCGTCCCACACGTATTACATGGGAACAAGTGTTCTCATGTGTGAGAGCCGTAGCGCACAAGAAGGGAGATCTTTGGGTGGATGTTGAGTCACTCCATTCGCTCAAGGGTTTTCTGGCGCTACACGTGCGCCAGGTGGTAGCTCTGCTCCCTGGCGTCACCTTCAACTTGAAGACAGAAGCATGCTGTTTATCTGTTTATTCTTCCATTAGAGGAATAAACAGATAAACAGATGTTTACGAGAGAACGGAGCATCTCCCTGTCTTCATCCCGCCTGGCATGGTGGCTCAGGACACCTGCAACCGCTTCGGAAGTACTGAACGTTTGCCTCCCTCTCCAGGGGGAAGCTCTGCCCTTTTGACCGAAGCAGGATGTGTGCACTATGGGAAAACGACCCGGACTGCTCTATGAAGCCCTTCAACGCCTTGATGGCTTGATGGCCCTTGGACAAAGCCGTGCTGATGCCAAAGCGCAGGCCCGCGCGCAGGGTGAACATTTCTGGTCATTTTCTGATGGGAAGATGCACTCCTATCAGACGCGGGCCACCTACCAGGACATGGTGATGCGCTTTTTGCGCTGGTGCCGAGTAACCCACGGGACGAAACGCCTGGTCGACGTCGACCAGCGTGCAGACGAGCTAGCCTCAGCCTATGTGCTCTTGCGCGTACAGGAAGGCTATAGCCCCTGGACCCTGGCCACCGAACGCAGCGCGTTACGGCTCTTCTTCGGGTCTCCACTCCTGGCAGAAGCCGTTCCACTTCCGCCGCGTCACCGGGAAGAAATTCACCGTTCCCGTCAGTCTCCCGAGTCTGAGGAACAACCCTCACCCCATTTTCAACCCGAGCACTGGCAGCCCCTGCTGGCCTTCCTTCGCGTCACCGGATTACGGCGGCGCGAAGTGAGAATGCTGCACGTTGCACACATTCAGGAGCAGCCAGATGGACATGTCGTAATTCATGTGCAGGGGAAGGGCGGAAAAGTGCGCCAGGTCCCGGTCATATCAGGGCAAGAAGCAACCGTGCTCAGCCTGGTGCAAGGCAGGAACGAGGAAGAAAAGGTCTTTCCCCATATTCCCAGTCACCTCGATATCCATGCCTACCGTCGGCAGTATGCGCAGACACTCTATCGAGAACTCTCCTGACTGCCCCTTCCACCTGCCGCTGGTCGGCTTCCACGCGGCATTCTCGACGAGCAGGCCATCCTGGCCGTCTCACGAGCGCTTGGGCATAACCGACGAGATGTGGTCCTGACCTACTACCTGCGCTAATTACCATCCCCAGGAACAATGATGTCCCTGTTCATATACATTCCCCGGCGTTTTCTTCGTATTCACTGGCTCACCCGCCTGCATTGGCAGCTGGGTGAGCCAGTTTTTTCATGTCTTGTTTCCATACAACAGAAGGATAGAATACTAATGCGTCGAGAACATGCACGCTATCGCTTTCTACTCAAAGAACTGGAGGCCTTCACCGGCGTCTACAGGCATACTGTCGAGAGTTGGCTTGCTGACTTTACCAGTGACCCATCCAACGTGACCGACCAGGAACATGGCTACCGACACGTCTTTCTCGAACACGTCCTCGCCCGTATTGAGGGCTTTGACACTCCCAAACAGCTCTTCAAACCCTTTGGTCCACTCCCACAACCCACGCGCTTCTTTCTACCCTACCGTGACAAGGTCTTAACTCCGTTCAATGATAAGATAGAACAGCGCCTCGCCACGTGGTGGCAGCAGGAGTGGCGACGCCAGCATCTCGATTTTGCCCATATTCCGCCGGCGCCACCGACACGCGCCAGGGCACTCATCCCCTGTGACTTTCGCACCTGGCGCTATACCGATCAATTCCTGGTCAAGATAGAAGGTGGGGTGAGAACACGCCGATGTCAGGTGAGCACCTGTAGCACAGGCTACGTTATCTGGAGCCTTCCGCTCCCGCCCGCTGGCATTCTCGCGGCTCTTACGAGCACTGGCGGTGTGAGCGTTCCCTGATTTCCCATCGAGAAGTGATAGCAATCCGTAGCTGCCTGCTTTACGCCGGGCGGACTATGAAGTAGCACTCATCGGGCTAGGAATCCGATGGGCCAGCCGCCATGCCATTTTGGCTAGGGGGTATCAGCCATTTCCCCCGACGGCGCGTAACGACACTTACGCAGGTTCCTTCGCGGGGCGATGCCCCATTCGTCAGCATAGATCGCAGGGGTAGCCCGATGGCTCTTTTGGCTAGACCCATCCGGTACATTGTCAGCGGGCTTCCCACCCCCAACAGTGCCACTGCTGGACACAGGCCGCTTACCCCTCGTACCACTACTCAAGTACGGCTCTTTAAGCAACTCCTCGATAAGCGAACAGGCGCACTCCTAGCCCTACCTCGTATGGGATAGAGATTATTGGTTCACCTACAGCAGCGTTTAGGCGTCAGTATCTTGAAAAATACAAGCAGAAACTCATCGTTGTGCGAAACAACGCTGATCGAGTACGCCTGATTGATTTCCTGGGGCTCATCATCGCGCAGAGGATGAGCCAATGATTCTAGAGAAGGTCTAGCTTATTGTCAAGAATCTGGTCCATACGTTTCATGGGGCAATTGATCGCGGCTTCGGGATTCATCCTTTTTGCCAATATCGCCTTCCATTCCCACCTATGGAAGGACCTGTAAAGCTGAAAGGAACGGTTCCGGGCGGTTCTCCAACTGGCGTTGGAGGAAAGCCAGCTTGCCGGGATTCACCAGGGTATGCAGCCCAACGATGACATTGTCGCGAATATCGAACGCCTGTACCCAGTTAAGGTGTCCGTCGCTCCTGGATACAACCGCGGGCGCGCCATTAATCTCTTCTATGAAAAGCACGTTATCCGCAGGTACGCGGTGTATCAGAGAGATGAAGCGCCTGGCAACAAGTACCTGGCCGGAAATGGGGTACAGGCTAGCGCGAACTTTGCCTCCGCCATCAGCCCAGGCCGTGACATCGCTGGCGAGCATTTTGGTCAGGGTCGCAAGGTCGCCAGATTTGCAGGCCGCGATAAAGGATGCGGTCAACTGGCGCTGATTGACGGACTCAACAGAGACACGGTGACGTTTCTCCGCAACGTGGCTTTTGGCACGATGAAAGAGCTGACGACAATTTTCCGGGGTTTTCTCGATGATCTCTGCGATTTCCGTGAAGGAATAGTCAAACACCTCGTGCAGGAGGAAGACGGCGCGTTCCGGGGGCGTCAACGCCTCCAGGAGCATGAGAAAGGCCAGTGAAATGGTCTCTTGCTGCTCATAGGTTTCTTCTAACGGCTCACCCTCAGGCAGAGCAGTGAGGATAGGCTCAGGGAGCCAGACCCCGATATATTCTTCACGCTGTGCGTGGGCGGATTTCAAATAATTCAGGCTGAGATTGGTAACAATCTTAGTGAGATAGGACTTTGGCGATTGAATCGTGGCTCGATCTGCCTGTTGATAACGCAGGTAGGCATCCTGAACAATATCTTCGGCCTGGCTAGCATAGCCAGTCATGCGGTAGGCAATGGAGAAGAGGAGGGGTTGATAGGTTTGGATTTGATCCATAGAGTTTTTTTCTGCAAGCGCTCCTTAAGATAGTCGATTTTCTCTGTTTATCATACATCAGCGCAAGCGTTTTCCGCAATTTTTGCCGTGACGAAAAAAGACGCCGCGCTGTTGTCACGTTTTCGTGGGCTCACTTGTCTCCTTTCTAGAAGCGCTTATAAAGAGATCTCTCGCAAAAGAGAAGCGAAATATATAAGGAGCAATATGATGAACATTTTTGTAACAGGTGCAACCGGTGTCCTCGGAAAATCTCTTGTGCCTAAATTAGTTGAGGCAGGATACACTGTTTCGGCAATGAGCCGCACTGATGAGAACGATGAGCGATTGCGACGTGCAGGGGCGCATCCGGTACGGGTGGGCCTCTTTGATGTTGAGGAGCTCAAACAGGCGCTCGTTGGTCACGAGGCCATCTACCATCTCGCGACAAAAATCCCCTCCGCAACGCAGATGGGACGGAGTTCGGCTTGGCTGGAGAATGATCGCCTGCGCCGTGATGGTGCTCGCAACCTAGTCGAGGCCGCGCTAGCCGTGGGCACGGTCCAGACCATCATTTATCCCAGCTTCAATTTTCTCTATCCAAGCAGTGGTGATACTTGGTTGGATGCCCAGACGACGCCCATCAAAACGGCGACCCTTGCCTCAACTGTCGAGGCGGAGGAGGCCGTGGCGCGCTTCGCGGCAAGCGATCCAACTAGGCACCGTGGGATCTCACTGCGTCTGGGCTCATTTTACGGGCCGGAGGCGCCTTCAAGCTGGCAGATGTTGGACGTCGCGCGCAAAGGAATTGGTGCGTTTCCCGGTGCAGGTACTGGCTATCTCCCCCAAGTCTGGTTGCAGGATGCCATCAGTGCTCTGCTGCTTGCGTTGACGGAACCGGTACCTTCCGGCGTCTATGACATTGTCGATGATGAGCCTGTGACGCGCGCACAGATGTACACCATCCTTGCTCACGCTGTCGGTCGCAAACGTCTGATGGCCCTGCCAGATCTGCTAATGCGCCTGCTAACGGGGGCCAAGTATGCCGATACCAGCCGCAGTCTGCGCATCTCCAATCGCTTATTCAAAGCCGTCAGTAGCTGGCAACCCACGGTCCCCAATGCACGCATAGGTTGGGATCTGATGGCACAGATGCAGAACAAGTAGGAGGAAGTTATGATATTCGAAGAACACAAGCAAAAAGACGAAGCCGAAATCAAGAGGGTCATAGAGAGGGGGGTCGAGGCAATTCGCGCGAAGGATCTTGATGGAGTGATGTCCATGTACGCGCCCGAGCTCGTCTCGTTCGACATCGTGCCCCCGCTACAATACGTGGGAACAGATGCATACAGGAAACAGTGGAGAGAGGTGTTCTCCTCGTTCCCAGGTCCGATCAACTATGAAATTGTGAACCTATCCATCACAGTAGGTGACGACGTTGCATTCGCCCACAGCTTTAACCGGCTGAGCGCAACTATGGACAATGGGCAGAAAGTCGGTAACTGGCTGCGTTGGACTGCTTGCTTTCGGAAGATCGACGGCAAGTGGCTGATCGCGCATATGCAGGCTTCGGTGCCTGTCGATATGGCGACTGGCCAGGCAGTCCTTAACCTCAAGCCATAGCCATTTCCTGGGCGGTAATGAGTAAAGCCTGCTGACAATCAGCAGGCTTCATCGGTCAATTTACCTTCGTATGAGTAATAAAGACGAACTCTAAGCCAGGACGGTCGGGGGCATCGCGAACTGCTTCTACCGTTAACTGAGCACGTGAGAGCGTCTCGGCAATCTCCGATTGGGTGCGGAACCGTAAGGTTGAAGCGGACGTCATCACACTCCCATCCTTTCGGAACACGAACGTATGGCGAAAGGAGACCAGTGGTAACTGAACATTCATCAGCTCTACCCAGGACTCGACCGTGCCGATTCCGGGCGCCTCAATCACCTGGAAAGACTGTTCTCGGTTCCAGCCTTTCCATGCTTCCCTGGTTGGATCACGCACTTCAAAGACAAGACGCCCTTTCGGGCGAAGCGCCTCATGGCACGCCCGAAGTGTTGCCATCCACGCCTCGTCCGTAACGAAGACTTGTGCCACATTGCCAGTCATGGTGATGAGATCGGCATGCAATTCTTTGAGCTGCGCCGCAGTGCCGGTAATCCAGCGAACACGGTCGGCATACGCTTTCCGTTTGGCAACCTTCAGTGAGGCTACGGCAGGATCAATGCCAACGACCTCTTTCCCGAGCGCTGCTAAGCGACAGGCAAGCATGCCGGTTCCGCACCCTAGGTCAATGACAGAGTGGGCATGAAACTCGTCTGCTATGGCTAGATATGGGGCGAGATCCGGTCTGTCTGGATGATCGAGGAGGTCATAGATTTCGGCAAGTTTGGGCTCGGCAAATATGGCATCAGGCATCACAGTGTCTCTCCTTCTCCTCAGTTTTTTTGACCCGTTTGCCTTTTGAGGTAGGGCTAGGAGTGCGCCTGTTCGCTTATCGAGGAGTTGCTTAAAGAGCCGTACTTGAGTAGTGGTACGAGGGGTAAGCGGCCTGCGTCCAACAGCGGCACTGTTGGGGGTGGGAAGCCCGCTGACAATGTACCGGATGGGTCTAGCCAAAAGAGCCATCGGGCTACCCCTGCGACCTATGCTGACGAATGGGGAAAATGACCCCGCGAAGGAACCTGCGTAAATGTCGTTACGCGCCGTCGGGGGAAATGGCTGATACCCTCTAGCCAAAAGGCACGGCGGCTGACTCATTGGTTTCCTAGTCCAACGAGTGCTACTTCATTGCCCGCCCGGCGTAAAGCAGGCATGCTAAGGGTTGCTATCACTTCTCGATAGGCGCATCAGGGAACGTTCACACCGCCATTGCTCGTAAGAGTCGCGAGAATGCCAGCGGGCGGGAGAGCGGACGGAGGCGGCGTAGTAGCCTAACGCCATCCTGTAATGGGATGGACATGACGAAGGTCCGCCAGGGGAGATCCAAACGAACAGAGGATCAACAAGTGAACCAGAGAAAGCAGATGACGGAAGAAGTAATGGGGCCTTGTTCTCCGGCATAGCGGGGGACCCCACGTAACAGGTTGCGCTGTACTTCGACTGGTGCGCTCTGGAGTGGATGATTTCATCCATTAACTTGCAACTTCCCAGTAGCCGGGTCGAACTGGAAAGCGGTATGCGTTGAAAGGCGCACGTACCGTTTGGACGGGGGGAAAGGTCGTGAGGCCCTACCTATCCGTACTGCCTGTAAAATCCTATCACAAAGCAGGCTCCTAGCTCTGGGATCAATGGGGCCAGGATCTCCCATTGGGTGTCGGTCACATCTGAGGGATAGGGCTTTCGAGCACGCTGATTCGTCATCGAAGTTGATCCTTTCTCTTTGCTTAACTGACTCCTTTGCTTTTTTCTCTCGGCACTTTTCTTCGTTACGACACACTCTCATAAAACCAAGTGAGGAATAACATGATAGAGTCAGTTGCGGATGTGTTAGTTATAGAAAACAACAAAGTACTATTAGTACAGCAGAAACAACAGAGTTCCTACGGCTTGTGGGGTTTTCCTGGTGGTCATCTTGAGCCGGGTGAGACCGCTCAGGAGGCAGTCGCGCGGGAGATTCACGAAGAGCTTGGTACAGTGCTCATGCAAGTCAAACCGTTCAAGGTAACCCGTATTGAGCGGCCAAGTGGAACGCTTGAACTCCACACATTCACCGGTGTATTACGTGGCCCCGTAGTCCTAGAGGACCACGAACTCATGGCCTATGGTTGGTTCAGCCTCGAATCGCTTCAAATAATGCGGGAGAGACTCCGGCTGCCAATCTTGCTGGAGCACGCTCAAGAACTGCTCATCTCTCTTCCGTCCGTCGCGGGCAAATAAGCAGACAGGCGAAATCCACCATGGCCTGGAACATACATTTCTTCCGCTCATACCGATAACGTAACCGGTGGTAGCTTTTAAGACCGTGTTTTGGAATGCGCGGCGGTCATGCTGCATGACCAAAAGAGCAAGATCGGAGAAGTTTTTGCGCAGGTTTGATGGGAGAATGTCTTGCATGCAATTGGGGAGCGGAAGACCGGATGTCGCGCAAGACTGCGAGCGCGCGAGCAGACGACTCAACCTAGGAGAAACGGAGTCGTGACGTTCTGGGGTCGTTCTGCTTCAGTCTCAAAGAGCATGAGCGGAAAAGACGCGTCGCGCTCTTCATGGATTGGAAAGGAAACCATTATGAAATTGCTTCTCACCTCTGCTGGCATCAAAAACGACAGCATTCGTCACGCTCTGGTTGATCTGCTGGGCAAACCCATTGCCGAGTCCAGCGCCCTCTGCATCCCCACTGCGGGGTACGGGCACCCCATGGGCAGTCCTGGTGGGGCATGGCGTTTCATCACCGGTCAGTCCTCCACACCCATGTGCGAGCTGGGTTGGAAGTCCTTGGGAGTGCTGGAGCTCACCGCGCTGCCCAGCATCGGTGAAGAGCGCTGGGTCCCCTGGGTCCGAGAGGCAGATGTCCTGCTGGTGAACGGCGGCGATGCGTTGTATCTGTGCCACTGGATGCGGCAGTCCGGGCTGGCGGCCCTCTTGCCGGAGCTTCCCGAGACGGTCTGGGTGGGACTGAGCGCCGGGAGTATGGTGATGACCCCCAAGATCGGGGAGGACTTCGTCGGGTGGAAGCCGCCCGAAGGTTCCGATAGAACACTGGGACTGGTTGATTTTGCCATATTTCCGCACCTGGATCACCCCTCTCTGCCGGAAAATACCATGGCCGACGCAGAAAGATGGGCCGCTGGGTTGGATGTGCCAGCGTATGCGATTGACGATCAGACCGCCATCAAAGTGACCGATAGTGCGGTTGAAGTCGTCTCCGAGGGGCATTGGAAACGGTTTACACCCTAATGGGGTGGTTGAGAACTGGTTCGTTCTTGCATCCCAAACGAGCGAGGAGCGTACGCTGCGCTCCTCGCTACCTCTTGGTCCAGGTTGTCCCTTGCCTGATCCACAGAGGGTCTTTGTTCGCACGTGTAATGCGCAGCGGTGTGTGAGGGGAATAGATGACGAGTTCTCCCCGAATCGTCGCCTTTCTGGCTGCTCCGCACGCCGGACACTGGAGTTTCTCCACTCCTGTCGCTCGGATTTGTGCTGACTGAAGCTCCACGACTGTCCCAGAAAAAGGACAGTTCTCCGTACTCCCTTTGTCTTGAGAGCGTGTTTTGGAAAACGAAGCGCCACCTTTGCTTGACAACCACTCTTCTTGTCGCGTATAGTACCTATACGAATAACAAACATTTTCACCCACAAAGCGTCGCTGGAACAATTCTTTAGCGGTGGCGCATCATACTTCTTCTGTAAAGGGGAGTTGCTCGCATGGTAGAGGGCAACTCATGGGTGATTTTGTCTTCTCCTCCTCGACTCCTTCCCAGGATTTGTTCAAGCTCATGCGAATTCTTCCCCATCTTAGGAGTTCATCTGTTTCCTTGTACCGTGCATTTGGAAAAATGAGCACTATGGAGAATGCAATGAACGTATCGCATCCATTTCCTTTCCCTCAACAGACCTGGGATGATCTTCTCACGGATCCTAAAGAGATGGGCTGGTCTCCCAACTTGCTCGCCGTCGCACGAGCCTATGTGCAAGCCATTGGCTCAGCGGCAGTCATGATCGTCCATCAAGGGCGCCTGCTGGCTGCCTGGGGAGATATTGCCCACTGTTACAATTGTCATTCGATCCGCAAAAGCCTCCTCTCTGCTCTCTATGGGCTCTCCCTTGAGGAGGGGCATCTGCATCTGGAGAGTACCCTTGAGATGCTGGGTATCGACGATAGCGCCCCTGCCCTCTCGATGAAGGAGAAACAGGCGACGCTGCAGGATCTCTTGCAATCTCGTTCGGGCGTCTATCACGAGGCGAGTTATGAAACCGAATGGGCGAAAGCGACTCGCCCGGTGAGAGGGAGTCATTCTGCCGGGGCGTTTTGGTACTACAACAACTGGGACTTCAACGTTCTGGGCACTATCCTCGAACAGAGCGTTGGGCACAGCCTCTTTGAAGCGTTTGAGCAACGGATTGCGCTCCCCTTGCAGATGCAAGACTATGCGCGGCAAAAACAGAGTTATGAATATGAACCCGTCTCGCAGCATCCGGCGTATGTGTTTCGCCTCTCTGCGCGTGACCTGGCGCGCTTTGGTCTGCTCTTCTTACGCCAAGGAACCTGGCAGGGGAAGCCTCTGCTTCCGGCGGAATGGGTCCAGGCATGCACGACGGCCTACTCCCACAACGAATGGGGCGATGGGTTCGGGTACCTGTGGTGGGTTGCCAGCTCTGGCATCTTGTTTCCCAATCTCTCCCTTGAGGAGGTGGCCTATGCCGCCAAAGGCTATGGAGGACACTATCTGGCGATCTTTCCCGCGCGAGATCTCCTCGTCGTGCATCGCGCTGAGACAGAGCGTCCCGATGGCACGATCATCGATCCAGGTGATGTGGGCTATGTCACTTCAGCACAATTCGGAACGTTGCTTGCTCTGCTTCTAGAGGCTTGCCCATAACCATAGAGAAGTGCAAACAGAGCAGTCTGGAAAAACGAGCTTCCAGACTGCTCGGATTTTGTTCTCTGAGAAGGTTTGGGACAGATCAGTGGCTTCGCCCCAAACGAGCGACCAGGAGCCGGATCATCGCCACCTGGATGAGCGTTTCGCTCGTTTGCACTTTTCGTTCGTAGTCTTTGCTCAATCTCCTATTACGAGAGATCCACCCGAACGTTCTTTCCACAACCCATCTCCGAGGCAAGACGCTGAAGCCCCTCATGCCTGGAGTGTGCTCAACCACTTCGAGATCCCAATCGCCTTCTGCTTTGCACCAGGCAGCCAACTCTTGCCCACGGTAAGCCGCATCTGCCCAGAGCTTTTTAAGGAGTGGAAGGAGCGGGGTAAGACCGACAAGCAGGCATCGGGCACCTTTACTGTCATGGAGATCGGCTGGGGTGACGTGACGACTCCCCACGGCTCAAGCCGGGGGCTTCTCAGGAGGCTTGCGCTTCCTGATGGCTCCGTCCGAGCCAACGATTTCTGATGTTGATGGCGGCATTGTGGTCTCTGTCCAGTTCGTAGCCACACGCGCACGAGTGCCAGCGTTCTGAGAGGTCTTTCTTGACCACTGTGCCGCACCCACTGCACACCTGGCTGGTCATACGTGGGTCCACCTTCACCACCTGGACGGTACCAGCGTTCTCAGCTTTGTACTCACACCTGGCAATGAAGGTTGACCAACCAGTATCAAGTATGGATTTGTTCAAGCCAGATTTCGCGCTGGCTCCGTTAGGAAGATAGTGTCCTGTCTCCTCATCTTGCTTGGGCTTTGCTCGTTTCGAGAGGTTGGCAGGCGCGATCTCTTCAAAGACAATGGTTTCATAGGTGTTGACGAGACGACGCGACCACTGGTGCAAGTAGTCATTGCGCTGATTGCGTACCTTGCGATGCAGACGAGCCATACGCTCTACGGCTTTTTTGCACCTCTTGGAACCTCGCTTCTTTCTCGACAAGGCTTGCCCGGCCTTTGCTAACTGCTTCTCAGCACGTCGGTAGTGCTGAGGATTCTCAATGACATCGCCAGTAGAAAGCGTTGCGAGCTTGGACACTCCCAGGTCAATCCCCACACATTCATCGGTGTAGGGAGTGCGTGGAACGCTCTGCACTTCACACACCAAGCACACATACCAGCAATTGCCCTCTCGCTTGAGCGTACACGTCTTCATGTTCCCAAGCACCTTGCGATGCTGCTTGATCTTCACATGCCCAACCTTGGAGAGCACAAGAAGCCCATTTTCAAGAGAGAAACCAGCTTGTGGGTAACAAAAGCTATCATATCGGTTGCACCCCTGAAATCGGGGATATCCTGGCTTTTTCCCTGCTTTTACCCGCTTGAAGAAGCCTTTGAAGGCGTTCTCCACCTTCCTGAGCACATCTTGTAAGACCTGAGAGTGGATATCCTTGTACTCCTCCCGAATCCCTTTGATTTCGGGGAGTTGCATGGCTTGCTGATTGTAGGTGGTTCCTTTGCCAGTGTATGTGTACATCTCTCGACGCTCTTGCAGCGCTGCATTGTACAACTCGCAACATCTGGCAAGCGTCCATTGCAGCTTCTCGGCTTGCTTTCTTGTGGGGTAAAGGCGAAACTTATACGTCTTGAGTGCCATGTTGTTTCGCCTCCTCTTTCTTGAGGGCTTCACGCACTAACCGCTCAAGGACTTCGACCATGCTTTTCTTTTGCAGAGCAGCAAGAAGCCTCAAATTATCATGCGTTTTGACCCAGATTTTGATGGTGGTTTGCTCTTCTCTGTGTCTCTTCATAGTTGTAATTATACAACAGTATGAGCACAAAAACAAGGTAGGATGTTTCCCCTACCACCCAATCCACCCACAAAAGGAACACGCCTCATATCCCTAGGGCTCAAGCCCAGGGTTTTACGGCGCGGTTCGATAAACCGAGAGCAGCAAGCCCAGGGTATCAACAAGGATATGGCGCTTACGTCCTTTCACGCACTTATGGGCATCAAAGCCACAGATCCCGGCAGATTCCTCGACAGTCTTGACACTTTGCGCATCCATGATCGCTGCGCTCGGCTGCGCATTCCTGCCTACTCGCCCACGTTCGGCTCCTCGTAGGGCAGTGAGCAAGCGAAACCAGGTGCCTTTGAGGCGCAAGCGCCGAAAATGGTAAAAGACTGTCTGCCAGGGCGGAAAGTTGCATGGCAAGTAGCGCCACGGGCAACCGGTACGCAGGACATAGAAGATTGCGTCGAAGATGGCGCGCAGGGAGTGAGTGGACGGCCTGCCTCGTTTGGACAGTGGAGGCAGATGTTGTTGCAGGATCTCCCACTCTGCATCGGAAAGATTGCTTGGATAGCTGATACTCATTTCCGCCAGTTTATCACACACGGGTTCTTCTGCTCTCTCCAGGGAACAGACAGAAGCAGCTTAGGAAGTGGTTTTTATCCAATTGCAAAACATGCTCTAAGTACTACAGCACCACTTAACGAGGTATATATGTTACGAAGTGGCTTCTTAGGCTCCTTCTTTGTAGGAAACTTGTAATGTGGCAGTGAGCCTGTGGAACCGCCTCATGTTTTAAGTGGTGCTGTAGTACTAAGTGTGAACAGTTGAGATGGAGTGTCAAAAAACGGTCGGTTTCGAGATGCATGAAACAGCCATTTTTGAGAAGAATAGAAAAGAAAAAACGTAGTCAAAATGAGAGAGAAACATATCTCTTCTACCATCTTATGAGGAAAGCTTCCAGCATGCTATACGAGTGATAAAGCAGTCCACTGAAACGACGAGAGGGAAAATGACAGAATCCCAAAACAAGGAAAGCACAAAAGCGTCTCTGAAGATGCAAAGGAATTCGCATGGGTCCATGCTACCGGAACCACAACACTCTCCCAAGAGGGGATACCGCAGGCGCTCCGTTTTGATTGGTGGGATAGGTGCAGTTGCAGCTCTCGCTGGTGGGGGTGGTGGCTGCTCCAGCCACGAGCAGATCCCATCGATACGCATCAAATTTTTAGCCTTCCGTTTGAGCAAGAACTTGGACCGGATGATGATCGACCATATTTAGAGTATAGTTGGCTGCCTGATAGTACCCACCTGGCAGGAGCAACGCAACAGGAGTTGTTTCTGATCGATGTCCAGCAAAGGCAAAAGATCTGGGAACAGGCTTTCTCCTCTTTTTCCAAAAATACGCTTGTCCTGCAATGGTCCGCAGATAACCAGCGCATTCTTGTCACAGGAGAAAAACAGCGGTATGTTCAGGAGTTGATCCCAGGAGGAAAGCAGATCATCTGGCCTAGCCCCACCCAGTTTCAATCCCTTCCCCCTCCTTCGCAGGGTGATACAAGGGGAGTGAAGGTAGCGTTCTCTCCTGATAGGTCACTGCAGGCGATAGCCTATCCGACAGCCAGTACTTCTGTCGGTATCTTCGATATTCATGAAAATCGATTCATAGCGGCGTGTGGGACCTCTCAAAGTTATACCAGTTATGACCAGTTGGAAATGGCCTGGGCTCCTGACGGAACGTCTCTGGCTGTCTATATCGGCTCGACCAGTGAGACCCGTTTCTCTTCTCTTCCTACGCTTCAGGTCTACCGTATTTCAGATGGACATCTCCTTTGGAGGTCTACGATTGCCAATCCTGGAGACAATGATGGGAATCGTTCTGGACACATCAAATGGTCTCCTGACAACGCGACGATTGCATGTACCTATACCACCAGCCTCACCACCTATAGAACTACACTCACCGTTGTGGACGTGAAAACCGGCGCCACGCGTTTTCAAACAGATATGGCATCATTCGACCAACGGGTCCCTCCAGCATTGACGGGGAGGCCTTTGCCTGGTCCCCTGATGGCTCCCGCCTCGCTTTTCTCGCACTGGAAAAGGGACAATCAGTGGTTCAGGTCTGGAACGCCCATAGCGGTCAACATCTCTTTACCTGCCAGCGTGTTCTGGGGATGCCGTTGAACATCTCCTGGTCGCCAGATGGAACCGTTCTTGCTGCAGGCTATACCACTGAGCAGGCAGCAGAGGCTACCACGACCCTCCAATTCTGGGAGACGCAACACGGCAAAGCACGCTTCTCGTATCAGGCGCCAGGGTTTCCCCATCAATTACTCTGGTCGCCAGATAGCCATTCTCTCGCAACGTTCACCTCACAGCCAACGCCACTCCATTTTTGCGCCATGGGATGCCATGGCTTCAGTTTTCACAAGTTTCTTCGGGTGTTTGAGATTGGATAACAAAAGAAGGCTCGCGTAGGAGCAGCAGATAGACATCCAGGCGCGAGAAATAGCCCCAGCGCCTGGCTATTTCTCCACCGAATTCTAAACTCATTACTACATCTCATCAAACAAACGGTTTTGACGCTCAGCAGTTTCTTGAGAGAAAGAAACTGCTGAGTGTTGGACAGGAGAATTCAAAGAAAAGACATGTTAAGGGTGAGGAGCAATGCTGCTTTCTGCATGAGCTAGGCCCCTGAGTATTAATGGATACTGTTGCTTAATTACGCATCACGCTGGGGACGTCTGGAGCTCAGCAAAGCGCGAGAGTCGGGTCTTCGCCTGTGGAATGCCAGCTTGCCAAGCGTCAAAGCGGACCAGGTTAATAGCGCACGCCGTCAAAATGTGTTGGAGATGTGTTTTTGCTTCGCCGATGTAGCGAGAGCGGCGCAATCCGAAGCTGCGCGTTCCCTGTGAAATGGTTCCCTCGATACCAGCCCTGCGTTCATAGCGCTTCTTCCATTCCGGGGTTGTTTGCAAGCGGCGAACCCGCTGCAATATTTGATGGTTGGTCTGGATGCGCAAGGTTATGTGCCTGGGAGATTCTGCGGCCTTCGTACACAATGAGCGAGCTGAGCACAGGCGACAATCGGTTCGGGAAAACTTCACGCTGATGACCGGTGTCCCCCACGCATCTAGGTGTGGTGTCCAGCAGGTATTCCGTTTCCCTTGAGGACAGAGTACTTGGTGTGTTTCCCAATCAATCGTAAAATGAGTGAGATCGTAGCCCTGGTCAGCTTTCGCCTGCCAACTGGAGCCAGGCCTCATAGGCCCGATGACCTCAATGCCCAGATCACGCTGACTCTTCACGACCAAATCGGCATCGACATAACCCGCATCCAGGAAGTGTTCGCTTGGCAGAAGGTCTTTCTTCGCGAGCGCGTCATGGATAGGAGCAGAAAGCTCGCTATCAGTGATCCCGGCGGCGGTCGTCTCGACATGGGTAATGAGGTGAATTTTCTCATCCTCACAGGTTTCCGTGAGGTGAACCTTAAAGCCGGTCCAGGTAATCGAGCGTTTATTGCCGAAACGGGCGTCTGGATCGTACGGTGAATCAAAGCGCATCCCGGCAGGCGGGAGATCTTCGGCTTTGCGCCAGCGTAACTGACCCTCTTCTGCATAGTAGTGGAAGGTCCAGATGCGCCGAAGGTTTTGGATGGCAGGAAGCTCTCGCAAGTGAGGTGGGGCCAATGGGTCATAGAGAGATGTGAGCAGCCGCGAGCCATCTGCCCCGATCACTTCGGCATAGTCCTTTCGAGCCTCTTTCCCTTTGGGGAGGCGAGAATCCTCAATACGGGTGCTGTAGCGATCAAACCACTCAGGCGCCAGGTGCTCACGCAACCACTCTGGGGCAAGGGTGGCAAGCTCGTTAAGCGCTGCCCGGAGTGTTTCCCCAACGCATTCGAGCCGATTGGGAACACGGATGGCCGCGAGCACATGGGTGGAGTCGGTTCGTTGTTGGCCTCGTGCTTTGAGTAGCCCCTGTGCTCTGAATCGCTCTAACATGGTTTCCAGCAGGATTATCTCAGCCGATCCAGACAGCAACCGCGCACGAAATGCGCGAGAGGGCGGAGAAATCAAAGCCTGGGTCTGCTAAATCCAGCGAAAGAGAGTATTTCCAATCAATTCTACTGCGCACCGCCTCTGCTGCTTGTCGATCTGAGAGTCCTTCCACAAATTGGAAGACACAGACCAGCACGAGTTGCCAGGGTGCCTGAGCAGGCCGACCTCGTTTAGGGAAGAGAGCAGCAAACTTCTCGTCTTGATACAGCGTGCCTAGCTGATCCCGCATGGTCAGATAGATGTTCCCATGGGGAAAGGCTGCGCGGGCTACTCGAACGGTTTCTTCAGGGATGGAGGCTATTGCGCGAGGAGGCATCGACATGGGAGATCTCCTTTCTCTCGACGAAACGTACGCTCTTCTGATCTCTATCGTAGTAAATCCCCGCTCGATTTGCCCCTATGGCAATTGAGGAGATCATTTCAGAACGGAGGGTAACTATGGCACATCCTTCGCCATGCGTTCTGGTCACAACCAGCCAGAGTCATACACACGACCATTTTTGGCAGTGATAACGGCCCTCGTCTGTATGACATAGCCATCTCTATCCCAAGGTGCCGGAGTAGCATGCAAGACAATCGAGAGAATGTCATTTTGGTTGAAACCGTGTTTTTGAAGCATCCCTTGAACTGTTCCTTTGAGCGAAACCAGAGACAATCGGAGCGGTTGCAACTCCGCAACCTTGGGGGGATAGGGATTCTGGACAAGCAATTCAATGGCTGTTGTTACTTCTCCAGCTGCTCGAAGAGCTTGAGTCAAATGTGGAGAGAGAAAGCTCAGACCACTTGCGGAATGATGTGCGATATTATGAGCAACCCCTGCTAGTTCTGCCATTTTTGTCATTGCTCTTCTGACCTCTTATGAAGATAAAATGATGACGACGCCACGCTCATACATCTCTTCTTACACCCCACCACTCGAAGCGATGTGTTTGCCATCTGGTGACCACGCCACTGCGCTGACCTCGTCGTGTTCATTATAGATCAAACCATGGCTCCCATTCGCAGCATCCCACACCTGCACTGTCCAATCAGCACTACCAGAAGCGATGTGTTTGCCATCTAGAGACCATACCACTGCCCTGACATTGTCAGTATGCCCACTATATATAAAAAGGAGATTGCGAGGAAGGTTAGGGTGGGTAGTGTAAATTGCGGTCGCCGATTCAGCACGAATTCCGGTTCTGGCTAGGCGCGCTCTGCTGGCTCATTGAGCACGCCTAGCCAGAACCGGACAATGGCGTCGTTGTGCCAAATCCATGCAGCCCGATAAACCGCAATTATGCTGAAACCAAAACCGCGATTTACAGGTAGCGGCACTTAGCCACCAGATGCCTCTCCCCACAGTTGCAACTCCTGTCGTGGTTAACCCGATGATTACTGCTCGCCGCGAAAGTGAATGCGCAGGCGTCGAGGTCTACGTTGGAGTGTCTACGAGTGGAGATGCGGGAACAGCCTGGGACTGGGGAGTTGGGGAGACAGGCATGGCAACCGTTGGCGGCAAGGAGGGCTCTAACATTGAATTTGTGTCTATCAATGTTTTGCCAGCAGGAACTGTCAGACCTCCTGCTGGCAAAGGCGATGAGGAGTGAGGGGAGATCGTCTCTGCAACAGGGGTGCATATTGGGCCTTGTGCCGTCCGACTGGCTTCTTCTAGCGCCTTCGCAAAGGCTTGCACGCGATGAAAACGCTGTTTCGGGTCTTTCTCCAGGGCTGTCAGGATTACCTGCTCCACCTCGGCTGGGAGTGTGGCACCTTCTGGTGTAAGGGGGCGGTGGCGCCATCAGATGCTTCAGCTCTTCGGAAAAATTGAGCCACATGACATGATGGGAAAATCTCTCATTCCAACGCTCCTTACCCTCAGCTCCACAGGATACTCCCGGCTGTTTTGACCACTGTGGCCCTCAGCCTGGTCCCGCAGGGAGATGAAGAGCAAGATGCGAGAAGTTTTTTCAGGTCAGGGTGCTACACTGTGTCTACTTACAAGAGGAAAACAGAAGTTGGTCTACAAGAGAGGAAACACCATGAGAACAGTCATTTCTCAAGACGGCACGCCCATCGCGTTCGATCAGTCGGGTCAAGGGCCCGCGCTCATCCTGGTGGCTGGCGCACTTTGTGCCCGATTATCTTGGTCTGGGCCGGAACTCGCCCAACTTCTTGCGCCACACTTTACGGTGTATAACTACGACCGTCGAGGACGAGGTGACAGTGGGGATACCAAGCCGTATGTCGTCGTGCGTGAAGTTGAGGACATTGAAGCTTTGATCGATGAGGCTGGCGGGTCTGCCTACCTGTATGGCCATTCCTCTGGGGCAGCTCTTGCTCTTGAAGCGACTGCCTCGCTCGGCGAGAAAGTCAAGAAACTTGCTCTGTATGAGGTCCCATACAATGATGAGCGTGAGGCAAAGCTCGCATGGAGAGCATACATCCATCACCTGACAGAAGCTTTAGCAGCCGATCACCGAGGCGATGCGGTCGCGCTGTTTATGCAGTATGTTGGGATGCCAGCCGAGCAGATTGAAGCTATGCGTCAGGCCCCGACCTGGCCACTGCTTGAGGCGATAGCCCCGACGCTTGCCTATGATCACACTGCCATCCTGGGCAAAGACTGGTCGGTGCCCATCGAACGAGCAGCGCGGGTGCGTGTGCCAACACTGATCATGAACGGTGGCGCAAGCTTTCCTTTTATGTATGAGACGGCACGAACGCTCAGCAAAGCGATGCCTTATGCGCAGCTCTCTACACTGGAAGGGCAAGGTCATGCCCCGGCTAATGACGTGCTCGCGCCCGCTTTGAAAGAGTTCTTCCTTGGCTGAGGCCGCGCCTACCTCTCGCACGGTGTCGGGGCGTTTCTGCTCACATACGTGCTTTAGGAATGTGCCCACTCTTTCCCAAGCGTGCTGTCGGCTTGTCTTGAGCGGTAACCGCAATGCGTAAACCAGCCAAGAGCATCTCGCTTCGTGATCGTGAGGAGGGCTTGCCCAATCGCCTCCTGTAATGCCTCGGGTGTTCGCGCTCCCACACGGCGTAAAAAGGCTTTCAACTTGGAGGCTGAAACACGGCGTGTTCCTCCTACTCCAGTACCAAAGCAAGCAGAGCACTGATCTGCGTAATCCCTGCTGGTCCTGCGAGCACGATTCCCACACTCCGGAGAACCTGACCTCTGACTTGCGGTTTGCTTAGATGACCAAAAGCTGTTGACTCAGAGTGCTTTCTTCTGCCGATCGTTTTCTTTCATCGCCCGAATCAAAGTGATGGTGGCCCTTGCCATTCTTTCACCATTTGCTCAAGTTGTCCACGTACGCCTTCTGGTCGTAGCCAACCATAGCCAGCATCTTGCAACTGATGGATCAATCCCTGGAAATCTTCTTCGTTCCATATGGGTGTCCCCTCTCGCGTGAGAGCTTGCTGAATTTCCTGCTCCGTGGGCTCACGATCCTGCGGGAGGTTTGCCACGTAGGGCGTGTGCAGGGTGAGCAAGATCTCCAGGCAGGAACGGGCACCCTCATCCCACTCGACTGGATCGCGCGTTTCCATGACCCAGTCGAGTTCCCAGAGCCGGGCAGTTGCCCAGGTGCTGGAAACGATCCAACGGCCATCTGAACTCAAGCTCACGGAGATTACCTCATTGCCCTGTCTTTCCAGGGTATAGACACAGCGTCCAGTTGTTGCCTCCCATAACCGCACTGTGCCGTCCTCACCACCAGAGACAATCCAACGTTCATCTGAACTCAGACGGAGTCCATTTATCCCGTTCATATGGCCTGTGAGGACATGTACACAGCGCTCGTCGGCCACCTCCCAAAGCTGGATCGTACCATTGCTGCACCCACACACCAGCAGGCTGCCATTCGCATTGAGATCAATGGCCCTCACAGTCCCGTGGCTGTGGTCGATCAATCGATGCACACAGTGCCCAGTGGCCGCCTCCCATACTCGCACGACCCGGTCCTCGCCACCACACGAGGCAATCCAACATCCATCTCTACTTATACGTACTGAAGTCACTGCGTGCCCTTTTCTATGGCCTTCGAAGATCCGTAAACAGCGCCCGGTGGCCGTCTCCCACAGACATATGGTTGCATCAAAGCTTCCGGAAACGAGTAAACTCCCATCGTCGCTTATACAGATTGCGGTCACTCCCCCACGATGGCCCTGAAAACGCTGGAGGTAACGTCCAGTGTTCATGTCCCACAGCCATATAATGCTGTCTGGATCGCTGGAGGCAGCCCAGTTTCCATGCACATCGATACTGACTGGACAACTACCCACTCTCTCTTGGGGAACAATCGCCACCGTTTTGACATGCCAACCAGCACGCAGATGGGAGCGAGAACAATGACGCGAAAGTCTTGCCCATGTGTCCATACATTGAGGATGGCGTTCCCAACCGGGCTGTGAACGCACCTGGGTCAAGATGTCCAGTGCCTGCGCAAATTGTTGGGTTTTGAGCACATGAGAAGCTTGCTGGAGGAGTGTTCTTGCAAAGGCATCCGTTTGCATCACATCCGTGAAAGAAAGAAAACGTGAAGGAGTCAAAGAACAAGGTAGATATTGAAATGGTCTTCTCTCCCAACGTTGTGTTGTACCCTCCCCAAAGGAAGCAACGATCCAGCGTCCATCCTCACTGATGCTGACGGAAGTAATCTCAGCAGTATGCCCTCGCAAAATATGCATGCAGTGTCCAGTCATAGCTTCCCAGATTCTCACGGTATGGTCCTGGCTGCCAGAGACAATCCAGTGCCCATCCCCGCTGATGCTGACGGAAGTAACCTCATTAGTATGACCCTCAAATGTTCGTTGATAGCGCTCGCCGAGCATATCCCAGAGCTTGACTGTACAGTCCTGGCTGCCAGAGATAATCCAATGCCCGTCCTCGCTGATATCAATAGAGGTGACCTCGTAGGCGTGCCCCGTGTATTTACCAACAATACCAAAATCGAGATCTGCATCCCGGACATGCGAGTCCCCGCCAAAGTGGCAGATACACCTCCCTGTAGCGGTTTCCCGGAGTGCTATGTCGCCTCCATGACTTCCAGAGACAATCCAGCGTCCATCCCTACTCAGTTTCACCGTAGTCACCCAATCATATTCCTTATCCTCAACGATGTGCATGCAATGCCCCGTAGCAGCCTCCCAGATTCTCACGGTGCGGTCCTCACTACTGGAGACGATCCAGTGTCCATCTCCGCTGATACTGACGGAAGTGATCCTACCAGTATGGCCCTCAAACGTCTGCAGACAGCACTCTGCCATGATGTCTCCCAGTTTTATCACACTATCGTCATAGCCACAAACAAGCCAGCGTCCATTGGCACTCAAGCTCTCCGTCAAAATCCACCCATACATGTCGTCCAGGTGGAACTCTTCATAAGAGGAAGGGAGCGTTTTTGCTTGTTCGAGCAATTTCTCGATCTCCTCATTATGAGGTACTAGTTGTGAAGCTTCTTCAAGCAATTGAAGCCCAGTAATGATATCACCTTGTTCCAGGTAAATCTGGGCGAGCAGATAGGCCCCCCACCCGGACTGGATTTGTGCTGATCGAACCATTTCCAACCGATCGATGAGCGTTTCATCAGAGAATTTCCCTTGTCGCCAGAGCACTACTCCTCGATTGTAGTTCGCCTCCAGATGCTGAGGGTCGGCTTGCAGCGCTTGCTCCCAGACAAGCATTGCTGGCTCGACTTTGCCCAGGTCAAACAGCGAAAGCGCTCGGTTGTTGAGCGTAGCCGCCAGAGTTTCAGTAGGTTGAGGTGCTTCCCGTGGATAGGCCTGCCCCATCTCGAGGGCATAGATCTCTTGGAGGATGGTTGCTACCTCCAACATGGTTGCTGGCCGATCCTCTGGCCGTGGCTCAAAGCAGCGAGCGAGCAATTGCACCAGTTTGGCAGGTGGTGGGGGAATAGCTGCGTCCTGGGGTTCATAGCTCGAGAGCACCTCACGCGCCAGCATGCCGCTGTGCCAGGTGACTTCTCCTACCCATATCTCCAGCAGTGAGACACCCCAACTCCAGATATCCGTCTTGCGGCTCAGAGCTTTGCCTGCTGCCTGTTCAGGGGAGCAGTAAGCGGGGGTCATACCACGAGAACTCACCAGAATACTGCGCTGACCGTTTCCTCCAGATCTCTCTGCTTGCTCGCCAGCCATTACGCGTGCCTTTGCGAGACCGAAATCAGTCACTTTGGCGATCCCCTGCGAGGTCAGCAGCACATTGGCAGGTTTGATGTCCTGGTGTACCAGTCCCTGCTCATGGGCAGTGTGCAATCCCCAGGCAAACTGAATGGCGATATCGAGCATGCGCTCCAGGGCCTGCCTCTGCCCTTCCTCATAGAGGCGACGGCTGCCAATCCAGTCCGCCAGGCTCCCTCCTGCCACGTATTCGGCAAAAATGCGTGGGATCGGGGTTTGCCTATGGTAGGAACAGAAAGTCGGAATAGCAACATAGTCTGAATAGGCTAAGATCCCCTGCTGAAGCATCATAAGGCAATGAGGAGAAGAAAGGGAGCGCCTTATACGCTGAGTAGCGTAAGAGAGCGCTTCCAAAGAGCGTTCATTGTTTCCCGACTCTCACGTTCTCCCTCTATCCTCCTGAGCACGACTTTTCTTGAAGGAATCACCCTCAACAAGAAAGAGGATGCGTTCACAGATGGTAGTGCTATGATCCCCAACGCGCTCAAGCTTATGAGCGACCCGACACCTCGCCGTATGATGCTTGAAAGGGGTGCGCACTCAAATTGGGCAAAAAATAAATCGGTCCCTGCGATGGTAAACAGGGCATCAGCGGCCAGCAACCTCCATCTTTTCCACCTCTGGAATGATCCTGGTTGCCAGGAGATCCAGTGGCTCCAGATCGGCAACATTAGGCATATAAACGATAGCCTGGTCAATGCCCAGCACGGCCTGCCCTCTGAAATACTCGATGGCAGCCTCCGGTGTATAGCTGTTGTTGCGACCGTCTCTGGTGACATAGAGAGGATCCATCGTGGTTTTCTCAATCTCTGTGTAAGGGCGACCGATTGACTGGCAATGGTCGCGCAGCACATTGAGCTTGCGCTGCAATTCGTCTTTGCCCAGGCGAACGAAATTGCAGGCATCGCCGTACTGGGCCACCAAACGCAGCGTCTTGCGCTCACCTGTACCACCGATCACGATAGGTGGATGTGGCTTTTGCACGGACTGTGGCGAGTTCAGCGGTCGCTCAAGTTGATAATATTTCCCCAGATAGGGTTTCTCGTCACCTGCCCACATCTGGTGCGCAATTTGCAGCGTTTCTTCCAGACGCTCGAAACGTTCAGCCGTGGGTGGGAGTGGAAGGCCCAGGCCGCGATGCTCCTCCTCAGTCCAGCCTACACCGATGCCAAAGTAAGCCCGCCCATGCGAGAGCACATCGAGCGTGGTCGCCGTCTTAACAAGCAGAGCTGGTTGACGATAGGTCACGCCGGTAACCATCGTACCCAGCTTCATGTGATTGGTAACCCCTGCTACAAAAGCCAGTGCGCTCCAACCTTCCAGCATCTCATGCTCTGCGGGACCGTTGAGTGAGATCTGGAAGAAGTGATCCATCACCCAGAGACTATAGAAACCAGCCCGCTCAGCACGCCGCGCGATAGTTGCGAACGTATCGCCGAGTTGCCCCTGATCATCTGACCAGGTGAAGTTAGGCACCTGCAATCCTACACGCATAAAAATCTCCTTTGTTATGAGCTTAGAAGCGATTGCTCAAAAAATCTGAATGACTAGCCCTAGCACCTGGATCAATCGCTTTTGTCGAAATTGCATCACAGGTTGCTCGTGCAAAACAGGCGGGCTGGCCTGCAATTTCCGGTTTGTGAAGCATAATGCGCCGGATTTTGCCACAATAGTCTGCAAATTTCACTGGGTTATCGGCGCAGTTTTCCATTTCAGTGTCGAATTATCGGCAGAGTGAGCACTGTTATCGCGTCAAAAATTGTGCCGATAATCCGACTGGACCGATAAAGGAGCCACTTTTCAGGCTCATTTGCAAAACTGCGCCGCACTTATCCACTTTGCGGAGACGTCGCCGCTATCTTAACTCAGAGCCTTTAGCGATGCGCGTGGCCGCCGTGACTTTGTCGTGACGCGCCGCTATTTGAACTTGACGAGATCCTGGAAGATCAGTTCAGCCCAGGTATTCCCTCTGGCCTGGACGAGCGAACCGCCATCCTTGAGCGGTCCTAGCGCAATCGGCGCGAAACCGAGTTGTTCGGCCAGAACCGCGACCGGCGCCACCGCATTTTCGTCGTCGCTTGACAAAAACACGACGCGGCTGCCGCCATTCACGCTCGGATCAGCGGCCAGAACGGCAGCGGGCAGATGGTTAAATCCTTTTACGAACCTGGCGCCGGGAAACGCTTTGGCGACAACTGCGGACGACGGCTGACCATCCAGGTCTTCAACGGGAGCATTTGTATTTGTCGCGTCGATGATCGTCTTCCCTTCCCAGCTCGGCAGAGCCTTCGCAACCTCGCGGTGCTCCCAGAACGGGACCGCTAAGATGATTGTGTCGGCCTCGAGTGCATCCCGCAGCGACTTGGCGACGACCGTGGGTCCAATCGCCCGAGCCTGCGGCGCCAACGCCTCGGGCGGCCGGCGGCTCGCGACGGTCACGTCGATGCTTTTACGGGCGAACGCCTGGGCGATGGCCTGGCCTACCGAGCCGAATCCTACAACTGCATAACTCATAATGCTTCTCCAATCCATGTTGATATTGATTCCCCGGCCTTCAACGGCGCTGGGTTATCCGCTTCGCTGCATGGCGACCTTCGCGAGATCTTCCAGAAGCTTCTGATGAGTGCACCAGAACACATCGGGAGCTTGCTTCACCAGCGCCAGCCGCGGGACCGCGCCGAGTCAGACCTGAGACATGCCCCCGTCGACAACGAGATCGATGGCCGTCGTGAAACGACTGTCGTCCGAGGCAAGATAGAGTGCCGCAGCCGCAATCTCCTCAGAATGCCCGAAGCGTCCCAACGGAACCACCGAGACGTAAAAATCCGTCAACTCTTTAGAAATTCCGGCGTAGGCAGCCGTGTCGCCGATCGCTCCCGGACTAATGCTGTTCACCCGGATTTTGCGGTCCTTCAAGTCGTTCGCCCAGCTTCGCGCGAACGACCTGACCGCCGCCTTGGCAGCCGCGTACACGCTTGCTCCAACATATCCCTTGAGGTGCGCATTCGAGGCGTTGAGGATGATCGAGCCGCCGTCGCGCATGAGGGGCAGCGCTTTTTGGACGGTGAACAACGTACCTCGGACGTTGAGATTGAGCGTATCGTCAACCAACTGCTCCGAGATCAACCCGATCGGCTTGTCGACTTCTCCGCCGCCGGCACTGGCGAAGACGATATCGATGTGGCCCTTTTCGGATCTCACCTTCTCGTAGAGCCGGTCCAGGTCCGCCAGGCTGGCGGAGTCGGCGCGCACGCCGGTTACGTTCCGGCCAATCAGCTTGACGGCCTCGTTGAGCGCCTCCTGCCTCCGGCCCGTGATGAAAACATAGGCGCCTTCTTCAACGAACCGCTTGGCACTCGCCAGCGCCATACCGCTCGATCCACCCGTGATGACTGCAACCTTACCTTCAAGTTTTCCCATGACTTCTCCTTTTTACATTACGACAGCTAATTATCACAAAATTACGACAGAACGATTGAATTTACACTTCGATTAGTCGAACTTGGCCACGTCTTGGAAAATGAGTTGGCCCCACGTGTTACCCCGTGCCTGGACGAGCAGCCCGCCCTCGCCGAGCTTTCCCAACTCGATCGGTGCGAAGCCGAGCCTGTTGACGAGGACTGCCACCGAGGCGCTCGCCGCCTCGTCGTCGCTGGAGAGAAACACGACCCGCCGGCCCCCCTGGGGTGTTGTCGGTCCTTGAGCCAGGACGTCTGCAAGCAGATGGTTGAAGGCCTTCACCACCTTTGCGCTGGGCAGCACCTTGGCGATGGCAGCGGTTGAGGGCAGTCCGCCTAGCTCCTCGGATGGGACGCCAAACGCATTGGTGGCGTCGATGACGATCTTTCCTTGCCAGCTTTCGGCAGCCCGCGCGATCTCCCGGTGGGCGGCGAAGGGCATGGCCAGGATGACGACGTCGGCCTTGATGGCCTCCTCTATCCGCAGGGGGATGAGTGACGGGCCAATCTGCGCTGCCAGCGCGTCCACGGGCCGCCTGCCTGCAACGGCGACTTCGATCCCCTGGTGGGCGAACGCCTGGGCGATGGCCGTTCCAATCTTGCCAAGCCCGATGATTGCATAACTCATTGAATGCTCCTTTGATAGTCGTCGGAAACAGGGATATCGCTTGGGCGAATGCCAGCTCCCTCCTGTCCCAACAAGTACTTGTCCCGACGAGTAGTTGATAGTAACCTTCGGGCCTCAGACCTGGCCGATGCCACCGTCGTTCATCGTTTTCTTGGTGGAGAGGGATGTGTTTTGTGTTTCCTCAACCACTGTGATAGAGTATAGAAGAGAGATTACCTTATGACAAGTACTGACTTTTTGGTAAGTATCATTTAGGCTTGAGTTGCTCGAAAAAGGGCAAATAGAGGTGGACGTGAGGACCGCTCTTTGCCGTTGCTTCCGAGGAAGGGAGAATGGTGCCCTGTGCTGTTCTCTGTGGAGGTCCTCACCATTTGAGAAGGAGTTACCTAGTATGAAGAAGACGCACTATACCTGTGGTCTGGATGTCGTTCTCGAACTGATCGAGGGCAAATGGAAGTTTCTCGTCCTGTGGAACCTCGCCAGCGGACCCAAGCGGTTCGGCGAGTTGCGAAGGCTCGTTGGGGGAGTCAGCGAGAAGATGCTCATCCAGGAGCTCAAAGAGATGGTGGCCGACAACCTCACGATTCGGCAGGACTTCCAAGAAGTCCCTCCGAAGGTGGTCTACTCGCTCACCGAAAGTGGAATGGCCCTCGCCGAGGCTTGCAAGCCACTATGTATGTTGGGAACAGAGATCGCGAACCGAGAGGGATTGGCTATCGGGTCATTTGAGTTAAGTCTGGAGCGATAGAAGAGGGGGTTCTAAAAAATACTTAAGGGACCGTAGGATGAAAAAACGCATGGCAGTGGAAAAATGCATATATAGCCATTGCGCGTTTTGCATAGAAGACCCCGCCACTATCCGTTACAATGGCTTCTGGAGCGCCGTAATTGCACAATGCTTTGGCAAGCACTCGAAGGTATGCGGCAGTATCCTGCCTTTCCGAGATAGCAGAAGCGAGCAGCATTCTCGAAAAATTCTCTAGGATACTCATGACATATACTGGTCCTTTGATATTAGGAAGTTGGTGATGCTCGATATACCGTATATCGATACTCCAATACTCATGTCTCCGAGCGGCTTTGAAGGGCATCTCCTTCTTGGGTTTCGCTGGTCCTTTGGGCTTGTCCTATCCATAAAGAGCGCGATTTTTGCCATGATGCGTCCACAGGTGCGCGGAGATACCTTTATTCCCTCCTGGAGTAACGCGGCATGCATGCGCCATTCCCCAATCAGCGGGTTCTCTTGCTTTTTGCGAATCCCATTGGCGACTTCAAGCGTGACCTTTCTTGGGCGCGGATGCCGAGCGTGCGACTTGTCATCCAGGCTCTTGACCCCTTCCTGCACCCAGCGTTTCAGTGTCGTGTACACCGTCTGTTTGCTCAACGCCAAATACTCGGCGATGGAAGCAACGGACCATCCTTCCGCATGGAGCTGCACAACGTTGTGGCGACGCTGTGCCGGATCAGGGGTATCGTTCCAGAGAAGAAAGCGACGCATCTGGATGGATGGAGGCGGGCCAGAAGCCAACACGGTTTTGATCGAATGATGAGAGGGCCGCCGCTGAAAACGAGTATCGCAGATTTCTGCAATCTCACGGATGGACATGTTCGGCATTTCCACACGCAGATCAACAATTAACTGACGCATATCCGGTGGCAGACTTCGTGCCGTTTCCGGTGGCTGTTTTCGTGGCCTAAAAGCGAAGAAGCTGACCATGCCTTGCTCATCAAAAGCGTCGGCTTTGCGCTCCAGGCTGGTGCGTGGCTCGCCTGTCTCTTGTGCCCGTTGAAACGCCGGATCACCGAAAAGTACGACAGGGCGCAAGAGTTCATAAGCCGTTTGCTCCGGCCAGAGCGTATATTGTTGAATAGTTTGCCAGTCCTCGGTATGCTCTCGCTGAACGTGCTTGCGTTTTGGCACCGTGCTCCCTCCAACACGATGAGATAGGCTGATGCATCAATCGTACGTTTGTTGAACAACGAAAGCAGGATCTGACATTGGTCCTATGTGTGTGGCGACAGCTTGTCGTGAGGTGACTTCTCCTGCTATGGTAGCTCCATCCGTGTTCCTTGATGCTAGGAGGCACGGCACGAAAGGCGAAAGAGGAGCTTGCCCGATGCCCGTTGCGTTTTTAACTGCCGAACAACGAAGCCGCTACGGCTGCTATATCGGAGAGCCATCTCCAGAACAACTGGCCCTCTATTTTCATCTTGATGACCGTGACCGCACCCTTCTGGAACTGCGGCGTCATGCCCATACCCGTCTGGGCTTTGCCCTCCAGCTTTGCACCGTTCGGTTCCTGGGAACGTTCCTCGCTGATCCCACCGATGTCCCACAAAGCGTGCTTTTGACGCTGGCCGCTCAACTCAATATTGCTGATGTTGCAGTCCTGGCCCGATACCGTGAGGGGCAGATGCGACACGATCATGTTCACGAGATTATGCGGGAGTATGGCTATCACGATTTTTCCTCGCAGCCGCATCACTTCCACTTTGTGCGCTGGCTCTATACACGAGCCTGGTGGAGCGAAGAGCGTCTGACCGTCCTCTTTGATCTCGCGATGGCTCAGCTCGTCGAACGGAGAGTGCTACTCCCTAGCGTCAGCGTCCTGGAACGCTTCGTCTCCAGTGTCCGTGAGCATGCTTCCAGGCGTCTATGGCAGCGACTCTTCCAGATTCCAACACCGCGCCAGGCGGCCCTGTTGGAAACCTTGCTGGTGGTTCCTGACGGAGAACGACAGACGCCCTTAGATCGGTTGCGCCGTGGGCCAACACGGGTCAGCAGTCTCGCACTCGTTGTGGCATTACGGCGAGTGGATGCCATTCGACTCTTTGAAGCGGAGCATCTCGATCTCTCCTTTGTTCCCAAGGGACGAGTCAAAGCGCTGGCGCGCTATGCAACCACCGCTCAAGTTCATACCCTACGGCAGCTCGCACAGGAGCATCGGATCGCCGCGCTGCTTGCCTTTGCACACACTTTTCTGGCAACCGTCCATGATGATGCCTTAGATCTCTTTGATGCCCTGATGCGAACGGCATTTTCTCAAGCGACGCGGGAAGGGCAACAAGAACGGCTGCGCACCCTACGCGACCTGGATACCGCTGCTCAGGTGCTTGCCTCGGCCTGCCAAATCATCCTGGATGAGGCACATGACACGATGACGCTCCGAGAGCAGATCTATGCCCAGATCTCCGCCGAGCAGTTGCAAGCCGCCGTGGGAACCGTCGGCGCGTTAACGCGTCCCGCTGAGGATACCTATGCGCAAGAACTGCTGGGCCGGTATGTGATGATGCGCCGTTTTCTGCCGTCGTTGTTACGAACCCTCGACTTTGATGCCACGCCCAGCGGAGTACCCACCCTGTCCGCCATCCACTTCTTGCAACGGATTGAAGGGCGGCCACGCGCATCCATGCAAGCGGCTCCGCGCGACGTGATTCCGCGAGCGTGGCAGCGCTATGTACTCCCACGCAGCAGTTCGGAGGGGCAGGGACGGCGAGAGACACACGTGGACCGCCCGGCCTACACGGTCTGTGTCGTTGAACGCCTCCATGAGGCATTGCGGCGTCACGATGTCTTTGTTGATCCCAGTGAACACTGGGGCGATGCCCGCGCCAAGCTTTTGCAATCAGAGCAATGGGAAGGGATTCGTGCGCAGATCTGCCATACCCTGGGGCGAGAGATGGCTGCTCCGCAAGCACTCACCCAGCTTGGAGAACAACTGGAAGAAGCCTACCAGCGAGTGGCGACGCGCCTGCCAACCAACACCGCCTTGCACATTGAGCAACAGAACGGAGAAGACGTTCTGGGCCTGGAGCGTCTCGAACGATTGGAGGAGCCCGAGAGCCTGCGCATCCTTCGTGAGTCGGTCGGGAGACGGCTTCCCCTGGTTGATCTGCCAGAGGTCATCCTAGAAGTGGCTCATCACACGGGGTTTCTCTCCCAGTTCACGCATATCAGCGATAGCCATGCGTATGTGGATGATTTGCCGCTCTCGCTGTGCGCAGTGTTACTGGCCGAGGCGTGCAATATTGGTCTGACGCCGGTCATTCATCCAGAAATTCCCGCCCTCATGCGCGACCGCTTGTCCTGGGTGCGCCACCATTTCCTGCGCGCCGAGACCATTACCCGTGCTAATGCCTGCCTGGTCCAGGCGCAACGCGATATCCCACTGGCGCAGATCTGGGGAGGTGGATATGTCGCCTCCGTTGATGGTCTCCGCTTTGTCGTCCCCGTGCGGTCTGTCAATACGGGACCCAATCCGCGGTATTTCGGTCAGGGCCGAGGCGTCACCTATCTCAACTATACCTCTGATCAGTTTACGGGCCTGGGAGGGTTGGTCATTCCAGGGACGATCCGTGATTCTGTCTACGTCCTTGAGGCACTCCTTGAGCAAGAAAGTGGACTGGTTCCTCTCGAAATCATGAGTGACTCCGGCTCCTACAGCGATCTCATGTTCGGACTCTTCTGGTGTCTGGGGTACCAGTTCAGCCCCCGGCTTGCGGAGTTGAGAGAAGCTCGCTTCTGGCGCATGGACCAAACTGCCGATTATGGGCCATTGAATGGCCTAGCGCGGCACCGGATCAACACCAATCTGATTACGACCAATTGGGACGATATTTTGCGCGCTGCTGGCCTGTCAGTGTTTTTTTGACGGAAAGATACCTGGACTTTGCACATTTTTTAGAGGCGAAGCCTCAGCTCTTCGAGATTGAAGGTATACTCACATAGCTTGCGGAGAGCTTTGAGTCCAATATCTTGCGCATGGGCTGGGCTCTACAAAGACGTTTTTTAACATCACCATTTCCGCCAGAATCGAGAAAACTTCCTTCCATGAGTGCTCAGTGTGTCAGAGAACCGAGAGACAGCCTTCTCGGGCCCTTTTTGACGAGTCCCAGATCGATAAGAGACAGAGGGGCTGTCGGCAGGATTTTCCAAAAATGTGCAAAGTCCAGGAGAGTAGGGTAAGAGGCCGGGTCCTGGTTGCCCAGGAACACCAACCCCTCCCCTCCGAACAGTGCTTGCACGTTTCCGCGCACACTGCTCTCCAAGAGCCGCTACGATCAGTGTTCAGCGTGGAAGGTAGGCCAACTGAGAGAGTCTCAGTCCGTCATATTCTCCACGATGGATCTTTCGGTGGCAATCTGAGCAAACGGGAACTTGCTTTCGGTTCATCGCTCGCAAGAGACTGTTGAAACCGGTGGCTATCCGTTTGTTCGAGAGTTTGCGAATGTGTCGAACGTGGTGCATCTCGATCTGCCCTTTTGCTTCTCCACAGATGCAGCAGGGCTTTCCCAGCTTCGAGCGGGTTCTCAGGTGGATCACCGTTCGGATGACATCAACGTCGCGTTGTGTTCCGCCCTGAAAGGCGAGCTTATTCTTCGTCCAATCGCGATTGAGGTAGAAACTCACCTTCCGATCTGCTTTTCCTCTCTCGTCTTTAAGAGAGTAGGATAGTTCTTTTCCAAAGCGTTGAAAGACCCCGGGCACGGAAATCCGGTATTTCTGCGCCAGCGTTTTTGCGAGCGAGAATTTGAGAATGTACTGAATGCGGGACAGGTGTTTCCAGTTGTCCGTAAAGCGGTAATAGTTTTGGAGTCCGCGATTGACTCCGCTGTATAACTGGATGATCTGGTCCGCGTCCAGTTGAGTCCACAGTCGCTTGGGTGTAGGTTCTCCTGTTGCCGTGCAAAAGCCTCGGCTGTTCAGCCGCCCGATCAGCTTGTCGATGGGAGCTTTCATGATGGTTGCCCATCCCGTACTACGACGCTTGATCGTTTTCCCTTTGCTGGTCTTTTGCTGAACAACTTTCGCCTCGCCTCCGTTGCCGATGGAAAGACGTGTCCCCAGGAAGAAGGCTTCTTCGGTCCGAGCATGGGTAATGTGCGTTTTCTCTTCGTTGAGTGTCAGCTTGAGGTGATCTCTGAGGAAGCATTTCACAGCTTCCTTGATTTCCTCGGCTTGCGCGTGACTCCCACACAGACCGATCAGCCAGTCGTCGGCGTATCTCAGATATCTCAACCTGAGATAGTCTGGATCGTTGACGACTTTCGAGGGGGTTTTCCTGATCTGTTTCATCAGGCTTTTGAACGCTTTGGTTTTGGTTTCCTGGCGTGCTACCATCCGGTTCTTTTGATAGATGAGCTTGCTCCATTCAGGATTGTCTCGCTTAATGGCTCCTTTTTCTTGTTGTTCTTGCAGATGTTCGATGAAGACATCGAGTTCGTGCAAGTACACATTCGCGAGGATCGGGCTGAGAATGCTGCCCTGGGGGGAGCCCACGAGGCCTTCCTTCTTGGTCCCGTGCAGGTCCAGGTATCCTGCTTTCAGTAGTTTCCAGATGAGGTTGAGAAAGCGTTCATCCTGGATTTTCTTGCGCAGGAGTTGGACTAAGACATGATGGTCGATTTCATCGAAGTAGGCTCGAATGTCTCCCTCGATGTACCAGTTCACGGCTGTCCAATGGGTGCGGATTTCTCGCAGAGCTGTATGGCAACTATGGGCTGGTCGGAACCCATGACTCGTTCCCTGAAAGTAGGGAGCGGAGGGGCTATCGTAGATGGCTTCCAGGATCGTCTGCATGACTTCCTGGACGATCTTGTCTCTCACACAAGGAATGCCGAGTTTGCGCATCTTGCCGTTGGGCTTTGGGATAAATTGTTGCCGTACCGGTCGGAAGTGAAATTGTTCGGTTCTCATTTCTTGTATGATCTCTTGGATTGTGGCAAGAGAGAAGCCATCGAGCGTCTCGGCGTCTGTTCCGGGGGTCATATTGCCAGGTTTGGATTTGATCCGCTCGTAGGCAATGATGTAGAGATCTTCTCGATACATCATTCGATACAGATTGTGGTTGATCCACTCTTTCTTGCTGTTTAACTGTTGTAGGCGCTCCAATCGCGTGTTGGTCTTCTGGCTCATCCGGGCCAACCTCCTTTGATTGAAACTGACTCTCTGTAGAGTCCTTCCCCGTGTCCCTTCCATTACGAAGGGCGTTTGAGTACTATGACTCCTCCGTCGCCGTGCGCTTTGCAGCGTTTAGGCGATCCCCAAGTTACCCATGTGGGTCGCTCCGTCCGTAGGTGTCTCGTTCGTCATTTCCCATTCCCTATGGGCTGGCTCTGATGCAGGCTGGATGAGCGCATCGTACCTTTCGTTCATCCCATCAGATGTGGGCAGTAACGCCCTCCCACAGGACACGCATTGTCCGCCGTGACTGAGCTTCAAGCAGTTTCGCTTTCACCATAGACGGCCTGGCTGCCCGCCCTCTGGTCCCTGGCGCTAGGACTTCAGCGGGCTTTTGACTTCATGCTCTTGTTCCCCTGAGCCTTTCGGTTAGAGGTAAGAAGCTGCTTTACTCACCTCGCCTGAGTGAGGCTGCATTGGGTTTGCAGCAGACCTTCATGGGCCTCTTTGGGCGCACTACGACGTACCATATAACTGAAAAATCGGCGCTCAGCTCAGCACCGGTCGGCCCGCGCCACATCATAGCTGAGCCACGCAAACTGAGCCACTGCAGTTCTCTGCGATGAGCAGGGCAACCTACACGTTCACCAGCTGTGCGCTCTGCTCCCACAAGTGTCGCTGGAGCGACTCATCATAGGAGATTGCGGCTGACCGCTTAGGAATGCTCTTCACAAAGTATTGGCCGGTGACGCCCTCCACCTTGGGTGAGGAGGCCAGGTAGATCGATGTTTTCGCCCCCTTGTCGGGGCTAGTGCCAAAGCTCCCGAGCACTTTCACGAGCAGGCGAAAAGCGGGTCCGACATCCTTCTGCCCGAAATGCGTTGCCACGAAGCCAGGATGCAGGCAGTTGACGGTGACTCCCGTTCCTTCCAAGCGGCGCGCCAGTTCGTAGGTGAACAGCACCACGGCCAGCTTCGCTTGCCCGTAGACTTTCATGGAGCCATAGGGATTTTTTGATTGCAGGTTCTCCAGCTTGATGTAGCCTGCTTCATGCGAATTCGAGCTGACATTGACAATCCGTGCTGGTGCGCTCGCTGTGAGCACATCAAGCAGCAAATGTGTCAGCAGGAACGGCGCCAGATAGTTCACGGCCAACGTCATCTCCACTCCATCCACGGTTTCTCGCCGCCCAGGGAAGGCCACTCCTGCATTATTGATCAGCACATGCAGGTGCGTGTAGTGGTGCTGAAAGTCCTCGACGAGGTGTCGGATGGACTCTTGCGAGGACAGGTCTGCCAGCAGGAGATCAACCGCGGTATTCTTGCTTTTCGTGGAGATCTCGCTCCTGGCTTGCTCACCTCTGGCACGGTCCCGGCAGACCATCACGACGGTGGCACCCATCTGTGCCAGTGCCAGCGCGGTGGCCTTCCCGATCCCTGAATTGGCACCGGTCACCATGCAGATCTTCCCGTGCATATTGCTCTTCACTGTTGGCATGATACGATCCTTTCATAACCTAGACGACCCGCGCCAAGAAGGTCCTTGACGCAGACCTAGCATGGCGGGCCTAGCCGCTCACGCGCGCGACGCGCATTCTGGCGAGGGCGGTCACATTGAATCCCTTCGCGAAAAGCCAGATCGGCAGGAGCAATTCGAACAGGCCTCCGGGAACGAGCCCGACCAGTCCCAGGCCAGCCACCGTGTCCACGATGCCGAGCATGTCCAGCACCGAGACCCCCAGTAACGCTGGGTAACCGATGAGACCGAGCACCGCCAGCCATCGGGGAACGAGCCTATTCCTGAGCAGCATGTAGCTCAGCATCAAGCCGCCGAGGGCGGTGTAGACGTAGACGAGCATCAGGGTCCAGTGACGCAGCGCGATGAGCAGGGTGCCGAGCGTTTCACTACTCGCCCCCTGTGTCGCCGTGGTACTCAAGGTCACCAGTAAGAGCCCACCCAGACCAAAACCGACGGCAGCGATGGCAAGCTCCGCAATCCTCATACCCGCGTAGCCAAGGGCGAGTGCTGGATGCTGCTGTTTCAAGATCGGATACAGCAGCACCGCGAGTCCGGCGGTGGCGGTCCCTTCGATGAGCGCAATCAGCGTCGCTGCGATCATGAGCTGCGCGTGGTCGGCGACTGCGGCCAAGAGGTTGTGGGAGCCCAGGATCGGTGTCATCAGCACATTGCTGATGATGAAGGTCGCGGTCGAAATGAGAAACAGCGCTCCCACGAGCACGGCGGTTCTTCTGTTCGGGTTCAGGTCTTCCTCTTTGAGTTCAAGGGCAGCAGGTGAACCATCTGTGTGATATATCATCGCTTTCATGTGTGTCTTTTCCTCATTCATGCGTTTGGGTGAGGTGGTAGGTGTGTTCGTTTGTGTCATGAGTATTCTCCTTCAATTTTATGCCACCGTGATGACGACTTTTCCTTTGGCGTGTCCTTCTTCCAGATAGCGGATAGCCTCGGCAGTCTCACCTAACGGGTAACGTCTATCTATAACAGGGACAACTTTGCCGGCTTCAAGCAGCTCTTTCATGAACGCCAAATCCTTCTGGCTTGGTTTCGCCACCCCCATGGAACCCATTTTCTGGCTCCCAGTCATGGAAATCACTGGCCCCAGGAGCATGGCTTGGACCATGGCTGCCATGGAACCTCCGATCATGACATACACGCCTTTGGGATTTAATGCGCGCTTGTAATCGAAAATCGAATGATAGCCGTTCACCGCGAAAATGAAGTCATAGCGCTGCCCATTTTTGGTGAAATCTTCCTGGGTGTAATCAATGACCTGGTCTGCACCAAGTGAGCGCACCATGTCTACATTCCGCGTGCTGCACACGGCCGTGACGCGAGTCCCGAACGCTTTGGCAAGCTGCACCGCAAACGTCCCCACACCACCAGACGCACCATAAATCAACACCTGTTGTCCTGGCTGTATCTGTCCTTTCGCGCGCAGACCCTGTAGGGCGGTGACGGCCGCGAGAGGGACGGCGGCTGCTTGCTCGAAGGTCACATTGGCTGGTTTCAACGCGAATGCATCTTCACGAGCACAGACGTACTCGGCAAAAGCGCCCCCACCACATTTGGTCAAGTCCCCGAATATCTCATCACCTGGCTGAAGTAGCGTGACATTCTTGCCAACCGCTTCCACCCACCCTGCTAGGGCAGCTCCAAGTATCTGGTGTTTTGGTTTGAGAAGCCCAAAGCCCATGAGGCGCATCAAGAACGGTTTCCCTCTCAGGAGGTGCCACTCAGCGGCATTGACGGATGCCGCATGAACTTTTACCAGGACTTCATTGTCCTGGGGAGTCGGTTTTGCAACCTCTTTGAGCTGAAGAACATCAGGTGATCCATAGTGTGTGTAGACCATGGCTTTCATGGTGTCTGCACTCGCGACCGGGAACGCTTCACGGTCTGCTCGTGTGGTCTTTCCAGTGGTCTGTGTCATAACAATGCTCCTTTTTCTCCCGCTGCCAGGTCACGTTTCCTGTGCAGCACCATTTCTAATACGATGTGAGTATTCTGTGAGAATGCTCACCACATGAAGTGTTCCCTCCATCAAACCCAGTGCAACTCAGAGTCTCAATCGATTGCCACCAGGGCAGCCCGTCTGGCGGCTGGCTTGACGGTCTTCACGCCGATCACGAGCAGGTAGAGGACCATCGAGATTTCCGCGATTGCTGACGGGATCCAGATAAAGGCATGAATCTCTTTGCCAAAGTCTGGGACCAGGAACGCCGCGAGCAAGTCCACGAGGTAGCAGGCACCCCCCACGATGAGCAGGACGCCCAACCACCTGGGAAACCACCCTGCTGATTTGTAGGCGAGATACCCCAGCGGCACCAGCCACAGGCCAAAGAAGATCTGCGCGATGGAGATCCCATAGTGCTGGGTGTCGAGCAAGAGCAGCACCAGGGCATTCGACCCTGCGGTGCCCAAGGCGGCCAGGTTGATTGCACCGGTTGCAGCCCGCAAGCCCTCAAACTCGAAGACCGTGTTGAGGCAGACGATGCTGGCCCCGATTGCGACAAGGACGACCATTGCCCTCGCCACGCTCTTGTTCACATGCTTGAGCAGCAGGTAGAGAGTCATTGCGAGGAAGATCCAGACTACCGCATTGAACAGGTCGGCGACGATGCCGAGACGCACAAGTCCAGAGTTCCCGATGACGTTTCCAGCCGTAGTCGCCGCGTCGCCGACGGCGTACACTTTGGGGTACACAAAGCCTTCGGCAAAGCCGCCGAAGATGCCGACGAGCAGGTAGAGGACGCCGGCGATTCGCGCGAGGCGCCTGGGTGAGTTCACCGTGCTCTCGCCTTTGGTGGGGTCGGCCACCAGCGAGCCGCGGTCCGATCCTGAAAGTTGTACGTTCGTATCCATTCCGGGGGTAATTCTAGTTGCATCCATCTTTTCTGCTCCTTTTTTGAACGCTCTTGTCGTTTGACTCATAAGTTAATTCTGGTCCCGATCCTTTTCAGTGTCCTTCATTAAAACCAAATCTTTCTGGTTTGGTTTCGCCGTGTCCATCTGACCGATTTTCTTCCTTCAGGTCCTTGCTACCCATGATCGCAGAACGAGAACTGGGAACACATGAGGCCGGGTTGTCAACCCGGCGGCTCTGCGTGGTACGTCGCCCCGGTTCGGCGGGTCCTCAGTCGCCATGAGGACCCACTGACTCGCCCCGGCTTGCCAGCTGGTCAAGCTGGCAACACCGACGGCGAAGGCGAGCTATGACCGACGAGCAGCGGAAGGATTGGTGGCGACAGCCGCGCTGGCATCTTGCGTCTCGCTGGAGAGGATCGGTGAGGGCTGAAAGCCTTTGACGACCAGCCAGACACCTAGCGAAAACTCAAAGAGCGCGACCGGAACTGCGGACAACCCTGCCAAGGGGGCATGTAGCCCGAGAAGACCGAACATCACAGCGAGGTAGCCTGCGAGGAGGATGGGACCTCCAACGATTCCGATCAGGGCAAGACCTCGAGGCACCAGGCGCGACTGGTATAGCAGGAAGCCCAGCAACAGGTCGCATATGGCCGGCATGAAGCTTTGCCCTTGGAGGAAGATGCGGTCATACAGGGTGGCAAGCGCATGGCTGGTGACCAATGCCCCTGCTCCAGCTCCGGCCTGCCGCAAGGTCACGATCGACATAAGGAACGCCACGCCGACGAAGATGGTGCCGGATTCCAGAATTCGGGAGGCAACCAGGCCCAGCGCGGCTGCTTCGTTCTGCTTCTTGAGCACCGGGAACAGCACGACGGCGGTGCCGATGCCAGCGAGGGCCACGATGATCTCCAGGATACCGCCGATGATGGCGGCAGTGTCCGGGCCCGCGCCGATGATGTAGTTTGCACTCTTGACCGAACCGTAGATAAAGAGGGTCGGGATCGAGACAAAGGTGAGCAGGTAGAGCACGCCCGCGACAAGCGCGGTCTTTCTCCGTGGACTCATCTGAACCGCTTCACGGTCCGCTTGAAGCGGGCCTGCTCGTGTGGTCTTTCCAGTGGCCATTGTCATCATAATGCTCCTTTTTCTTACGCTTACAGGACACGTTTCCTGTCCAGCACTATTTCCAATAATACGTGCATCTTCGGCGAGAAGGCGCGCCCCATGCGGTGTCTTCCTCATACATGAGAGGGGAGGATATCGAGGAACAACGCACTCGCTCCAGGGTCTCTTGTAGGACTCACGGTTCGCTCCTGTTCCCGGCAGTTCGCTACGAAGTGTTCTGCCATGAGCAAGCGTCGGACCGTCATCGACTTCCCACGCGTGTGTGCATGTCGGTTTCCCGTTTTAGGCGGAGCTCCCTGTCATCTCTCTGTGCACCAGGGGTGTAGGAAGTTCTCCAACCTGGGCTTGCGGCTGTTGGTACCGGATGTGCTGGTCAATCGAAGTGAGCACATCATGTAAGGCATTGCGTTGCTGCATGGCACCTATTGCTGCGGTAATCAGCAGAGGATGGATGAACAGCCCAACCGCTCCTACAGCAATCTGATCGACCCAGTCCTGCGCTCCTACTTTCACGAGCGTCCCACCGTTGACACGCTGGAAGAAAATCGCGAGGACCTTATCAAAGCCGGTAATGGCTCTCAAGGTGCTTTCCTTCTTCAGTTGAACGGTGGTCTGGTTGACATCACCAAAGTGTTGGGCCTCGTAACCCTGTGCCTGGTATTCAAGCACCAGCCCTTCAGCAAGCACTGGAAGAGTAATCTCCTGGGTTTGATAGAAACGGGTTTCCATGGTCGTCCTTCTTTCTGTTGGAGGGAAGGGTAAGTAAGGGGTGCGTGTGGTGACTGACAGATCAGGCCATCGTTGTCGCATCTCTTGCTCCTCGTCAAATCGACTGAGGGGATGTGAGTGGCATGACTGGGGAATGCAGAAGAAGGGAAATACGAAGCTGCTTCTGTTGGAAGGGAGAGCATTGCACTTACTCTTTCTTCTCCTTTAGAGTATAACATAATTCTCTAGTATTTATCAAGTACATAAAAAATTACAAATTTCTGTTATAATGAAGTCAAGGCCATTGAGGAGAAAGGCGAAATAGGTTCCTTTGTAGCTCATGTCAGCTTACGTGTGCTCTGCCCTTTGAACGGACGATGTACCATATAACTCGTATTATATGGTAGCATCACTGAAAATCAGAGAAGCCGATTGACTCCCAATCGGCTTCTCTGGCTGATGTTTCTCTCTCTGTTACTCAATGGGGCCCTTGAGTATTAATGGAACGAAAAACGGTTCTGACGCAAAGTTAGTGGTAAGCCCGTCAATAACAATCACTTTCAGCCGAGTGGTACCCATCCAACACACCTGTCTCTTCATGATGGTCAAGCAGCACAAAGGACACGTGTGCGAAGCAGATCAAAATTCGCACTTCCATACATGCTTCGTTTGATGAATTTGAGCCGATTGACGTTCCCCTCCACAGAACCCTGGCTCCACTTCAAGCTCAACCCTGCTCTCACTGCCGCTTCATCGCGCTGTAACCCTTTCGCAAAGCTGATTAATTCTTCAATCCCACTGTTTTGAACCTCCTTGAACCACGGCGTCAGTCCTCGATCAGTCTGCTCATGAAGCAAATGAACGAACGCCTGCGCGAGGCGATAGAGGACGGCAAATCTTGTTGCACCCTGACAGAGCTTCTCGAGTTGTGTCAGCTGCTTCTTCTTGAGGCGCTCGACAGGAAGAAGGAAGCACCACCGCAATGGGTCTGGGGCTGGAAGCGTGGCTTTCAGTGGCTTGGGTTGTCTGCTTTGCTTCCTTCCTGTCATCGCTTTCATGCCTGCCTGCTGACGCAATTGCGTGACGTAGTTCGTGACCACTGAACAACAGCCATCATAGCCACGTGTCCGAATTTCTCGATACAGCTGTGAGGAATTATCACATCCCTCTTCCGTAAAACGATGGGTGAGGTAAGGGATATATGGCAGAAGCTTCGTGGGACGAGATTTATACACAGGTGGATGAGGCGGTCCTTGCAGGAGTTGTCTCACCTTCTTGCGGCTCATGCAAAGTTCTGTGGCAATATCACCCTGGTTGTACCCTTGCTGGGAAAGCGAGATGACTCGCTCGTACACGTCATTCTGCGTTGCTGGCTCATGTGTTTGTCTGCTTCGTGTCGTTGCAGCGGAAGTGAGCGATCAGGTTGCTGCAGGCGTTGTGTGATTTGACTGAATTCTTGGCGCTCCAGCGCCAGATATCCTGGCATCAAAGCAACCTGAGAACGCTTGAGAAGCCAGAGACATCAAAATCGCCCCTGCCACATTAAATGGCGGTGCTTCTGCTCAGCTTTTTCTGATCCTTGATGTGAAACATTTCAGGAAAGACAGCGACGGAAAATGAGGCAAAATTGTCACATAAAATGGCACATTGTTCCGGCAAAGCCGCTTCTAAACTGGCCTGATTCTTTGTCAGGTAAAATGCCAGATCGCCAGTTAATTTGGCGTGATGACGAAATACAGCTAGTAGTGAGCACACCTGAAGCATGATTACATTCTCCCATGATGTTTCGCCAAATTATGGGGCACTGGCTGTCTGCTTCCAGCCGCTAAAACCATCGGCATATTATCTGGCAAAGCCGCCAATAATTAAGTCAAATGACACGTTGAGCTGTCCCACCGAAGATCTGCTCGATGGTCGAATACTCTCGACGCAGGATACGTTCGAGCGTCTCTCCCAAGTTCTGAGAAAGGTGAAATCGATCAGCAATCTGGGTAGCAAGAGGTGCCGCTTCTCGGGCTGCCTCGGCATAGGTTCCTCCACGGTCACGACTAATGACATCGACTCCCGGATGGGCCTTGAGCCAGGCTGTAACGGTCGCCTTTTCCCTATCCGGTAACAGATCAACCACCTGCCGTTGTTCAAGGTCGACGAGAATCGTGCCGTAGATTTGGCCTTTACGCAGAGCAAAATCGTCGATTCCAAGCACCTGAGGCGTTGCCCGTTCGGGAACCTCAAGTGCTCGAACAAGCCGCAGGAGCGTATCAGAACTCACAGGCAATCCCATACGTTTTGCCAAGAGTGCACCGGCATTTCCTCCGAGCAGGAGACCAATGGTTTGCAAACGAGAAGCGTAGCGGTTGGTCTTACGAGCATACGCTTTGATCGGATCTCCAAGCCGTTCCGCAAACGTACGTCGGGCACACATCGTATTGGAGCAAACGAAGCGGCGCACGTGTAATTTCAGTTGGACCTGGAAGTCAGCCCAACAGAGATCGGTGACAGTACGTGTGTAATAGCAATGGACCTGCCGCGAGGCAGTCTGACAGACAGGGCAACAAACAACTGGGCTTGTGCTCCTCACCATGAGCATGAGTTGTTGATCATGAACATGAAGCTGAGTCAATTTCAGGCCGGGGCAGGATGGTAACAAAAAATCTAGCTCGATTTGAATAACAAAATCCTCCTCACTTCCTCATCATCATAGAAGGCTACTCTATTTACGCATGAGTGCTGAAGATGTTACCACTAACTTTGCGTCAGAACCGTTTTTCGTTCCATTAATACTCACGGGCCATATAGACGCCACGTTTACGGCGCGCCGATTTATCCTCAGGGGCGAGATGCAACCTCAAACGCGCCCACTTTCCTGGGCAATAAACCAAAAAGGGAGATGCTATGATGCATCTCCCTTTTCCTACAAGCCCTCACGTTTCCTGGTAGAGCCACATTAAGTGATGAAGACTTCATTGTTTGAGCTCATTTCTCTTGGGTTCTTTGGGCTCTTCATCGGATAATGTGGTTCTACCGCTCTTGCAGTATAGTTGTTAGTACCGAGCTTTCAAGGTTCCCTACGCGAAGTACTCGGTCGTTTTGTCGCATGGGAGGCGGAGTGAGATGCGTTGCTGTTGGGAGAATGTGTCGATGTATTGCTGTCTGTTCTCTTCGCCTTCGACATAACGGTTCACTAGACGCTTTAAATCGCGCTGAATAAGTGCCTGATCCTCGAGGACCTGAATGGTGCCTTGAATGGTTACATAGCGAGGTCCGTCCTCAACGCAGACAGCGATGCGGGGATCTCGGCGAATATTCCTCGCTTTCTGAAGATGGATCTGGGTATTCATGATGATGTTGTCGTCCTCATCAAGGATGTACCACATTGTTGTCAGTTGCGGGCTACCATCTTTGTTAAGGGTGCTGAGTACCGCGAAATGCTTTTCGTTGAGAAACGCCCGTGCTCTATCAGATAGCCTGGTTGCCATCATAAATGTCCTTTCTTTATCGAGAACGTGAAACATGAGATCTGTACTAGTTCCGATTGAGCCAGTAACAGCAACGCCAATCCTTTATGTAGAAGAATATAAACTATGCCATTAGTGTTATAGTCAAGGGGGGAATAAAGAGTTCTTTTCAAGGGGAAGAAATTTGCTATATGCGCATTGGTGAACTATCGCGTTTAACAGGCGCGAGCATGCGTTCTCTACGCCATTATGAGTCGCGTGGACTGATTAAGGCGGCTCGCATGGAAAATGGGTATCGCGATTACGACGAGAGTGTAATTGAACAGATTCGGGCCATTCAATTATATCTGGGACTGGGTCTCAACACCGATGAAATTGGGAGGCTTTTTACCTGCGAGAGTTTGGGCAAGCGGAGAGATGTAGACGTAAAGCCGGGAGAATGTGGAAAAAATGTGCTGAATCTCTACACAAAGAAAATCCAGGCAATTGATGCTGAGATGCAGGCTCTCGCTAACATGAAGTCCCGCTTGATGGAGAGGGTGAACCTGATTCAGGGTGAAATAGCCACTATTGTCGAGAGTTGAGGAAAACGCAGTCCCCACCTGCATGGGCGGCGTGGCGTCTATGCAAGACGGGCTTCCTCCTGATGCTTCTATTGCATATGATGGGAAGAAGCCCGATATTCAGTATTACTGCGATAAATCGCCTTGCACGCGATAAATCGGGTGCCTATGGAAGTGAGGGATGATTTGTCGGGAATACTATAAATGGAATCTTACGCAACCTTGCTGATCGCAGTTGTGATATGCTGAGAGTTTGCATCGTTTTTCATGCTCTGTGGTTTCTTCAGATGAACCACCTGCTGCCCTTGCATCTTTTTCTTCTTGTCCTTTCTGTCTCGACTCGTTTTGCTCTGATAGAGCACACGAAGCTTGAGCAAATCGACTTCGGCGCGACCATACATACTTCTTTTGATGAGCTTAAGCCGATTCACATTTCGTAGAGTAGGCGGCTAGCGCGTTGCCATCACTGGCACGTTTCCAACCGCCCCTCCCCGAACTTGGCATGCACGTTTCCGCGCACCAAGCTCTCTAGCATCGTCATTTTGTTCATGAACGTGACGGAGACCGTGTCATCGGACGTCCTGCGTGAACGTCGTGATGGCACATTCGGCAGAGAACCAGCGTCTTTCGCTGACGAGCCGCCATGATTTTCACCCATGCCGGTTTTTCTCGCCCTTCATATTTCTGAAGGTTTTTTAAGGCCCGAATATGATGCACCTGGATATGATCGGTGGACCCACAATATTGGGGTTTGGGCATAGTAGGAACAGGAAGTTGGAAGAGGGATCTAGCCCAAAAAGGCCATCTGCTGAAAGCTGAAGAAACTTTAGAACCGATCTTCAGAGGAAGGGAACGGAGGGCGCGACGTAATAGGGGATTTTTGCATAACCCCCCGAAACGGTGCACTCTAATAGCTTCGCATGGCGCATCCGCGCTCCTTTCCAGGCAGAGTACAGAGACAGACGCCATAGAGCATCAATAAACGCCGCTTTTTGCTGTGCTTGGTCCAACCAAAATGGAAGTCCTAATGGTACCAAGTTTGCTGCTCAGAGTCGTTCTAGCCTGTGCTACAATGCTTCTACATGAGCAGGAGGATGAAACAGCGTGTATGGCATCATCTGTCTTTACCCAACAGAATACGCTTGAAAAAATTTCCGGCATTGTCAAACGGATCACCTTTCATAGTGTGGAGACCGGCTGGACCGTCCTGAAAATCAGCCCGTTTGACAGACCGCAGGAGGAAGTGGCGGTCACGCTGCATCAGTCCAAAGTGTTCGCTGGCGCGACAATGGACTTTTACGGCAACTGGACCCACCACCCAAAGTTTGGTGACCAATTCAAAGCGGTAAGAGCGGTGGAGAAAAAACCGGCCACAGCCAATGCCTTGCAAAAATACTTGGGCTCTGGACTCATTAAAGGGGTAGGCCCTGCTACGGCAAAAGCCATTGTCACGTATTTTGGCAAAGAGACCCTGGAGGTCTTTGATACCCAGATAGAACGCTTAGATGAGGTGCCCAACATTGGCACCAAAAAGCTGGAGATGATTGCGCGCGCTTGGGAAGAGCACAAAGATATTAAAGACGTGATGCTCTTTCTACAACAGTACGATATCAGCACGCTGTTCGCGACCAAGATTTATAAAACCTATGGCAAAGAGGCGATTGCCATTGTCTCAGAAAACCCCTATAAACTGGCAGAAGATATTTATGGCATTGGTTTTTTCTCGGCGGACACTATTGCCCGGAACATGGGCTTGGGTGAAGAGTCAGACCAGCGCATTCAGGCGGCCATTGACCATGTGCTGGATAATAGCCGGGAAGAAGGTCATTGCTATTTAACCCGCGAGCAGATTGTCAAAGCGGTCAATGATCTGTTGTCGCTCTCACTTGACAGCCGAACAGAAGCACTGCTTGCCACCTTGGCCGCTGAAAACAAAGTCAAGATGCGGGTCCTGTCGCAGACACCTGGCGCACCAGCGCAGGAGGCATCACCAATCACCTGCTACTACGCCCCCTCCATTTATTTTGATGAAACATACATTGCCAAAAAAGTGAAAGACCTGGCAAAAAAGACCATCCTTGTGGAGGAGGATCGGGTGAGCAGGTGGATCACGCGGTTCTGCGAACACCAAGCCATTGCCCTCAGTGAGGAACAGCAACGGTCCATCACAGGCATGGTCCAGCAGGGCTTCTCGCTGCTCACTGGTGGTCCCGGAGTAGGAAAAACCACCACCACACGAGTGCTGGTCAGGCTGCTGCTCGCAATGAAAAAGCAGGTGCTTCTGGCAGCACCGACCGGACGAGCTGCCCAGCGCATGACAGAAGTCATTGGGCAAGAGGCCAAAACTATTCACCGCTTGTTGGAGTGGCAACCTGCAATCGGCGGCTTTAAGAAAAATGAGCAAGACCCGCTGGCTACCGATGTGCTCATTATTGATGAGTCCTCGATGCTGGATGTCCACCTGGCAGCGGCCTTGCTGCGGGCTGTCTCCCCTCTCACACAGGTGCTCCTTATTGGCGACCCTGACCAGTTGCCCGCTGTTGGCGCAGGCAATGTATTTCACGATCTGATCCAGTCACAGACCGTGGTCTGTTTCAGATTGACCAAAATCTTCCGGCAGGCAGAGCAGTCCTCTATTATCCGCTCTGCCCATGAGATCAACAAAGGGGTGATGCCCCGGATTGTCTCACCTCTTGAGAAGCGCGATGCCTGGAAGCAGATTGATTGCCTCTTCCTTGATTCAGAAGAAGCCACCCAGGAACAACTGCATTTTATTAAGCGTGTCAAAACGCTGATAACCAGAGGGAATGGGGCATCAGGTGCTCCTGGTATTGCCAACAACGCTGACAAGGATGCGAATGGTCCCAATAGCATTCCTACCCTCAAGGCAGACAACCAGGACGAACACGTCTCTGACGAGGAATACCTGTTTGTCATTCCTGACAAATTCCGGCATGTTGATATTGCAACCTTAGCGGCTACCACTACCCACATCGAGGAGCTAGAGGCAGTGCTCAAAAAGATCCCCCATCACTCCACCTTGCACTATGGGATGAATGCCTCAGAGACCATTACCAGGTTGTATAGCCACACCATTCCCCAATATCTTGGCAAAGGCGCGGAAATCCAAATTCTTTCTCCCATGACAAAGGGCAGCCTGGGAACCATTGCCCTCAACAAACGCATGCAGGAGGCTGTCAATCCTCCTCGCCCTGGGATTGCGCAGCTGCGCTTGGGCGAGCGGATCTTTCGGGTGGGAGATAGAATTATCCAGAAGCGCAATAATTATGACTTGCAAGTGTTTAATGGCGATATCGGTATGATCACAGCTATTGACAATGAAGACATACAGATGACGGTGGCCTTTCCCCTCGGCGGTGAGACCAAATCCGTCACCTTTGCCAAAGAAGCCCTCTCAGAAATCGAGTTGGCGTATGCAATCACGATCCATAAAAGTCAGGGCAGTGAATTTCCCGCAGTGATTCTCCCTATCACGACCCAGCACTTTAGCATGCTCTTTCGCAACCTCATCTACACAGGACTCACCAGAGGCAAACAGTTAGTGGTATTTGTGGGGAGCAGAAAAGCGTTGGCACTAGCTGTCAGGAACAACCAGACCATTGTTAGGCAGACGGCACTTCAGCAGTTGCTGATCGAATCCCCAGGGAAACATACAAAAGCTCACACTTGAGTGAACGGAGCCCAGAAAGGGCTCCGTTCCTATTCCAACTTTTGGTTCCTACTATTCACAGACCCCGATCTCCTGCCTCCTGGGACCCTCGACGCGATAGAGTCTGGCCTCAATCCAATCATATTCCAGATAGGCCACCTGCCGTGGTGGACCCGAAGGACGCGTCCCTAGCGGATCACTGAAGGCCAGTTCCCAGTAGAGCGGCTCTTCCGTCTCGGTGAGTCTTCCCAGGATGCGAATGCTGTCTCCTTCGCTGAGCAAGGCCCGGCCTTGTACCACCTGCACGTCATTTCCACGACGTACAAATGTGCGGTTGACGCTGCCATTGTCGACAACCCACCAACCGTAGAGATCATGTTCAAGGGTACAATGCACTTTGCGGGTAATGAGTTGCTGGGGATCGGGAGAGAGGGCGATATCATTGAATTGCTCGAAACGCCCAATGGTCACCGTGTCTTTCTCCAATGCTATCTGAAACTGCTGTCCATCGGGTCCAGATATGTCTAGAAACGGCAAAAGTACGTCCACGTCTCTTCTCCCTCATCTGTGATTTAGAAGGCTTTTCGCTTCTTTCTCTTTTTTACTGTAGTCTATCATAGACGTCTATGACTATGGTCACAGGATGGAAACGGGATGGAAATTCAACAGAGAACCAGATGCAAGCATTGATCCCCTGGACAATGCTACTCACACGTCTTTGCATCCAGCGACCCATCGCCTTTCATCTCTGGCTTGCTTCCAGGGAGATTCGTTGTCTTCTCCGTGACTTCTGGTGAGTGTGCCCTTGCCTGCGCCAACTCAACCAGCTTGCGTCGTACGCCTTCTGGCCGGAGCCAGCCGTAGTCGGCATATTGTAACTGGAGAAGAAGTTCCTGGAAATCCTCATCACTCCAGATCGGGATTCTGCGGTGATCTGGTTTAGAAAGCGTGTGCTCCTGAGCAGATGTCTCTGTAGAGAGGGCTCGTAGAGAGAGAAATGTCTCCAGGTGGCTTGTTGCGCCCTCATCCCAGTCCATTGCATCATGGGCTTCCAGATCCCAGTCCAACTCCCAAAGGTGACTGTGGCCGATGCTCAGTGCATTCTCTTCACTCGTATTCACACTGTAAGCAACCACCCAGTGTTTATCAAGACTCAGAGATACTGAAGGTACTTCAGCGCTTTCAGGTATCTGCAATGTATGCAGACAGCGACCAGTCGTTACCTCCCAGAGTCGTACCGTTTTGTCATAACTTCCCGAAAGTGCCCAGCATCCATCGGCGCTGAGATGTACCGACTGCACGTAATCCGTGTGTCCCTGGAATTGACGGAGGCGTAGACCTGTTGCTGTTTCCATGAGCCATACCGTATAGTCTTTGCGCTTATCTCTATATTTTCGACGGTTGCCCGCAAAGAGGAGCTTGCTACCATCAGCACTCAAGCTCACCTGTTGAATCACCCCGGTTCCCTGTATCGTACGGCTACGACCAGTTGTCGTCTCGGAAAGGTAGATCATACCCCCTGGTTTGCAACTTGCATAAGCGAGCAAGCGCCCATCGGCACTGAGGCTTGCAGCCTCCACAGATTCGCATTGACTGCATTTTGAGAACGTGCGCACGCAACGCCCTGTTGCCGTCTCCCAAAGATTCAACGTGTCTTGTACTTTTGTCAGTACCCTACGGCGAAAGCCGAGGGCTTGGAGTTGTGTCTGAACTCCACCGCAATTCAGCATACCTTTTCAGGCGTGCTGCTTTGGCTTCATCGTCCGACACATCAGGGCGTACTGACAAGAGGCCCGTTCCTATCCAGTCTTGCCGGATAAGAAGCGTTCGCATCGCAATGTTTCTTGCACCAACCAGATCGGCATGGAGCGTGTACTGACAATTCTGACAGACAAAGAGCAAGCCCTTGTGAGGACGATTCTCTTTGCAGGTATGCCCACATTTGGGGCAGGCCTGCGAGGTGTAGTTGGCATCCACCTTGATCGCCATACTTCGATGCAAGAGCGCTTTATAAGCGATCATACTGTGCAACTCTGCAAAGGACCATTTGGAAAAGGCACGATTGGCTTTGCGCTGTTTGGCACTGGCTCGCTTGCCTTTCCGTCGTTTGGTCTGCTCGCGAATATCTGTCAGATGCTCCAGTCCAATCAAGCTTTGAGAATATTGGGTAACAATCCGTTTACTCACGACATGATTGGCGTTGGCTTTCAACCGTCTCTCTCGTCCACTGATGGCAACGAGCCTTCTCGTTGCAGAACGAGTGCCTTTCTTTTGCAGACGCTTTCTCAGTCGTGCAGAGTAGTGTGATTTGGCAACCGTAGAGATGTCAGCATGGAAGGTGCAATCGCCTTGCATTGTCGCCGTGACGGCAAGGTATCGCATCCCCACATCCACGCCAACGACCTGCTTGTGTGTTTCTGGGGTAGGATCAGCCGTCTCCACTTCCAGGGAGACAAGGAGGTAAAATTGCTTCTTGGCTTTGTCATACCAGAGTTTCGATGCACCAATCTCCGTCCCACGCTGGATCAATGCCACATGCTTATTGTAGCCAGTATAGGGCACAACGATACGTCCATCGAGCGTGAGAAGACTCACGTGCTGCTCTTTCTTGAACGTGTAGTCTTTCTTATACTGGTAGGTCAACGTGGGAGAGAGAAACGTAGGAGCCTGATCAAGCCCTTTATACCGTTTCTTAGTGCTACCTGCCTTACGATGAGCAGCATTGTTCTTCACCTTTGTCCAGAGGGCTTTATACGAGGCTCCAACTTGGCGAGGAACAGAACAGGCCATTTGCGAAGGGAGATGAAAACGGAGGCGGATCTCTTCGTAGGTGGCATCTTGCAAACGAATAGCATTACTCAATTTGCCATTCGCAAAGGCGTACTGGCTCACATAGTTGAGAGCATCACGATATGCCAGTTGTGTAGAGCGTAAAGCCTTGAATTGCTCGGGCGTTGTATTCAATTTGAGTTTCGCTGTTAGTACCGTTTTCATAGTCTGAATTATATCATAGTTTTCATCTGCCTGTCAATACTACATGAGCAGATGAAAGCATGTCTACGGCGTATTCCGCCCAAGCCACCTCCAAAGGAACGCCGCATTCCTCCTCATGCCTGAAAGGGCAGGGGCATCCTGCGGCGTTTTCACCGAAAACGCTATGGAAAAGCCTCAGAATGCTATGCGCAGCGGAAAGCGTGGGTCTGTCGCCAATTTAGTGAAGGATGGGTCTATTTCCCTGGCAATACCCACTCTTGAGCTTAAGCGTTTCGCTCGTTAAAGTTCGTTGATTGTATTTAGGAATGCGCGAGTTCCCTCAAATTGTTCTATTCCCCCAACAGCCCGCTGCTCGCCAGATGGAAGAGCTGTTCAGCCAGGTCTTCCATCAGTTGGTGCTGCGCAAGGCGCGCCCGCCACTCTTGCGGAATTCCTCTCTCCCCATAGAAGGCGCCTGCGAGCTGTCCATAGACCGCACCCGTGGTGTCAGCATCATCTCCCAGGTTGACCGCGAGCAAGCACCCCTCGCGGAAGGTCTCGCTGTGAAAAAAAGCCCACAAAGCAGCCTCCAGGGATTTTTTGACATAACCCGAACCTTTGATCGCTGGCGGGTTACGCCACTTGAAAGAGCCAGCGGCTACTTCGGCTATTTCTGGGATCAGTGGAGCATCCTTCCAGGAAGTGGGAAGAGGACTATACAGAGGGGAGAGCAGTGTTTCTTTGCTCTCCCCTTGCAGGGCTCCCACCAGAAGACCGCCGAAATAGCGGCAGGCATCCAGAGCACTCTTCGCCTGGTGGGTAGTCCGAGAACTCTCCTCTGACTTTTCAAGAGCGAGACGAGGATGGAAAGCATAGAACAAAGAAACCGGAGCCAGTCGCATAATTGACCCATTGCCTGCGGAGAACTGTCCCGAAGGCCCAGCAAGAGGATCACCTGTTTTTTGAAACGTTCGTAGGGCCGCATCGACCGTTTCCCCAATGTCAAAGCATTGCCCGTTGCTCGCCATGTAACCCTGATCGCGCCAGCGGAGATAGCGCTCGATCTGGTCGCTAGCATCGAAGCCTTTGGATTCGATCAGGCTGGCAGCCAGACAAAGGGCCATGGAGGTATCGTCTGTCCATTCACCAGGCTTGAGGCGAAAGGCTCCCCCTCCGATCATGTCATCAATTGGGGTAAATGATCCTGGTTGGAGGAATTCAAGGGAGGTGCCGAGCGCATCGCCAACTGCGAGCCCTACAAGACTGCCTCGATAGCGTTCAATCAGTTCCATAAGAGGTTGCCTTTCCTTCTCACTCAGAGGTGATCTGCGCTCAATCCGCCGGAGCAGCAGGGTATTCGCGGCGCAACAGTTCGCGTGTCTTCTTGCAGACAGTGCCCTCACATCCGTCGGTTGAGACCCTCATGGCAAGGATTGCAGAGATTTTACAGTGGTTTGTGTTTTTTTGATGATCGTGGCATAACCTATAGTCGCCGTCGGCTCCTGCTGATAGGATTTGTCTCTTCCATTGCAGCTAAAGCACTCACGACTGCAATGATGAACTTGCCGGATACCATCTACACTCCTCCAGTTCCGTTTACGTTGCTCAGCACGGTCCGCTACCCGATGCTCTTCTTGTTCTTGTGGGCAACGCCGGAACGTTTCAGCTTTGTGATCGAAGCGCTCGTGCTTTTCGGAAAGCCTGTTCCGCCTCCTCCAGCTGTCCAAGTTCTTGGTGTACATTCCCCTGGTTATAATAGGCATCGGCATCATTGGGATTCAAACGGATAGCGCGCTCATAGGCTGCCAGCGCCTCCTTGAACTGCCCAAGCGCTTGGAGTACGGTGCCTTGATTATAATGGTTATAATAGGCACGGGCATTGTTAGGGCCCAGACGGATGGCCTGCTCATAGGCTGCCAGTGCCTCCTCCAGCCGTCCAAGCTCTTGGAGTACGACACCTTGATCAAGGTAGACATCGGCATTGTTAGGGCCCAGACGGATGGCCTGCTCATAGACTGCCAGTGCCTCCTCCAGCCGCCCTAGATCTTGAAGTATAAGGCCCTGGCCGTAATAGGCAAGAGCATAATTGGGATACAGACGAATGACTTGCTCGAAGGAAACCAGCGCCTCCTCTGGTCGCCCTAGATTTCTGAGGGCAAGACCTCGATAATAATAGGCACTGGAATGGTTGGGGTTGGGATCCAGATAAATGGCCTGCTCATAGGCTGCCAGCGCCTCCTCTGGCCTCCCCAGTTCGGCAAGGAAGAGCCCTCGGTTCACCAAGATGGCCACATCTTGCTCAGCAGCTCCGGGCATTTCACGGGAATACGGGCGTCCAACCGCACGCGTATAGATCGCTTGCAACTCCGTTGCCACTTCCAGCATCGTAGCAGGGCGTCTCTCTGGTTGCATTTGGAAACACCTGGTGAGCAAATCCACGAGGTCAGCGGGCATCATGGGAATAGCCGGATCTTGTCCCTTATACTCTGCTAGTGCTTCTCGCGCTGCCGCACCAATCCTCCACGTCACCTCCCCCGTGAACATCTCGAGGACGGAGAGCCCCCAGCTCCAGATATCCGTCTTCCGGCTGAGTTTCTGCCCCGCCACCTGCTCTGGTGAGCAGTAGGCGGGAGTCATCCCGCGTGAACTGACGAGGATACTTTGATGCGCTTGTTTATCTTTTATCTCCTGCTTCCCAGTCATTGCCCTCGCTCTCGCCAATCCAAAATCGGTCACTTTCGCAATCCCCTGTGCAGTGAGCATTACATTGGCTGGTTTGACATCCTGATGGACCAGTCCCTGTTCATGGGCCGCATGCAATCCCCAGGCAAATTGGATCGCGATGTCCAGCATCTGTTCCAGGCCACCTTCGTACAATTTTCGCTGACGAATCCAATCCGCAAGGCTTCCCCCATCGATATATGCGGCAAAAATACGCGGAATGCCACCCAGGCTGCGTACAAAATAGCAACTGACCAGGTGAGGATGTGCTCGCAGCCCCATCCACGTCTCTGCTTCACGAATGAAGTTCTCTTTGCCGCCTTCTCCGGCAAAAATCTCTGGCCTGGGGCTCTTGACGATGAGATCGATGGAGAGCCAAGGGTGATAGTTGATTTTGTAGACGGTACCCATGCCGCCTTCACCTATAATGCCTGTCACATCGAACTCATTGAGGATAGAGTCGCCAACCTTCCAGTCAGCAGGCACGCCATCCTCGGCAAGCACTGGTGGTGCAAGTGGCGGGGTATTGGCTTGCTTTGCGGGCTTGTGACCGAAAAGGGACTCTATCCAATTCGATTTTTTCTCCATGATCCTGTTCTGATCCTTCCTTTGCTGATGTCACCAGTAGGCACAATTACCAATGGCCGATTCTTAGGATTGACGTCGATTTCCTACGTTTTAGCTCAAAACCTATGCATATTTGGGCCCTTACATACCCTCCGTGAAGCTCGCTTGCTCGTAGGGATTGCACAGCTTTTCATGATGAAACGTTCGCTCATTCTACAAGGCGAGGAGAACGCGCTTGCGGAGCAAAGGGAAGCCCGCTCGTCCATTCCCCATCCTTTTTACTGGCTTGAGCTTGTTGATGTGGCCCTCGACGAATCCGTTGTTTGGTGGGAGGGTCAGTCCTGTCATTACGTTGCATCTCCTGGGGAGGGTCGTGAACCATGGTGGTCCACGATACAATCGATGATAAGCGCGGTAGTGTTGTCCTTCCCCCCCGCCATATTTGCGGCATGCACCAATGCCTGGCAAGCGGCCTCGGCTTGAGGGGAGGTTCGCAAGATCTGAGCGATGTGCTGGTCGGGCACCAGAGAGGTGAGCCCATCAGTACATAGGAGGAGCCGATCTCCGGCGAGGAGCGGTAGCGTCTGGACAACAGGCGTGACCTCGCCTTCCATGCCCACATAACGGGTGAGTTGCCCACTGGCTGGATGGGTGCGTTCCTCTTCCGGGGTGATCTCTCCGCGTTGTCGTAAGAGCGTCACCACAGAGTGATCCTCGGTCAACGGCAGGAGACGATCAGCGCGGAAGAGATAGAGACGGCTATCGCCCAGGTGCGCCAGGGACACCTGCGCATCATAGAGCCAGGCCACGATGACGGTCGCGCCCAGACCGTGTAGCCCCACACGTCCGGTACTCTCCGCCCGCAGGTGCTGACTCAGTTCTACGATGCTCTCACGCAGGACGCGTTCCTGTGCCTGGGTTCCAGCGGCGTGAACTCGTGCCAAACCGCGCGCCAGCAGGGCAGGCAGGACGGTGACCACGGCTTGCGCGGCGACTTCACCGGCCTGGCGTCCTCCCATTCCATCTGAGACGATGAAGAGCTTGCGATCAGGGGCCAGCAAATATCGGTCTTGCTGCTGCTTGCGGCGGCGACCCACATCGCTCACACACGCCGCCTGGACTGACCAGGGTACTGGCTTGGGCTTAGGAGATCCCATGATTCACCTTCCTTTCGCTCGCGGGTCGGGGCCGCTCATTGCTGGAAGTGGTATGTCCCTCTCGCGCTACTCACTCGCTTTCGCCAGGGCTTCGTACATCTCTCCCGCATGGCGGAACCGTTCCCCTTCTTTGCTGGCGAGCGCCCGGTCAATCACCTCGGCAAGACGAACGGGGAACTGGGGATCACGCTGGCGAAGGGGTACGATCTCCCCGTGAAGGATGGCGAGCATCGGATCTTCCCCCCTCCGGTGGGTCCGTGGAAAGGTGCCCGTGAGCATGGTATAGCAGGTCGCGCCCATTGCCCACACATCGCTGACCGGTTGCACTCGCTTGAAATTGATCACTTGCTCACGAGGCATAAAGGGGAAGGAGCCAGCATAGCTGCCGGTGGCCGTCATGCCGCTCAGGCCCGCCTGCTCGAAGTTCTTGGCCAGCCCCAGGTCGGAAATCTTGGCCACCCACGCTCCTGCCTGGCCTGAGAGGAGCAAGTTGTGGGGTTTGAGGTCGCGATGCACAAAGCCCTGCTCATGAAGATAGGCTAGTCCTTGCAAGGCCTGGAGCATGATCGGCCTGGCTTCCTCCAGCGTGAGCCGGCCGCCACGCCGTTTCATCAGATCGGCTACGCTGCCCCCAGCACAATACTCCAGCAGGAAATAGAAGAGACTCCCCTCCGCGCCATGGCCGAGAAAGCGGACAATATGCGGGTGGCGCAGGGTGCGCGTTGTCTCGATTTCACGCAGAAACTGCCTGCGCGCATCATCCGAGACGCGCACCTTGGCGAGCATGACTTTCACGGCGGCCTGTTCTCTCGTGTGTTTGTGTTGGGCCAGATAGACTGCACCCATGCCGCCCGCGCCCAGCAGCTTGCCCATTTCGTAATCTTCAATCTGAATCTCCTGTTGCCTGTGATCGCGCTGTGATGCGCGATCAAGGACGGCCATCAGCAAGGCGAGCGGGTCCTGCTCGACCTGCTGGCGGCACCGCGCACAGACATATGCCCCCTGCTGTGCGGCCCCGGCTTCGGCTGAGACCTCGTTGCCGCAGCGCTGGCAACGCACAGGTTCTACTCCTGCCGCCGCCGCTTCCAAATAGACGTGGAACACTGTCGCTCCCACTTTGACTTCATCGCCATCGTGCAGATCCACCTGGGGGTACTCGCGTCTCGCTCCTTCTTCGGGCGTTTCGTGCTTTTCGCGCCCCCCGTATTTCTGCTCGTTGATGTAGGTGCCATGCAGGCTACCCAGGTCGCGGATACGAGCATCAGGTGGGTTGACTTCCAGAAGAAAGTGATGGCGCGAGATCTGTCGGTCATCTGGCAGGCAGACGTGGCAATCGCCCATGCGGCCGCAGAGCAAGGTATCGTGTTCATCAAAGGTAAACGTCTTGCCCTCCATCGGGCCGGAGGTGATGGTCAAGATAAGCTTCCCTGGCATACATCCTCTCTCTTCTCTACATGTGCTCTCGTGTGTATCCTTCTATGAAGGGTCAGGATCAGTTGTTCAAATGACAATCTGCTCTTAATCTGGTTTTGCAGGTTCTTCTAGTGAGTCAATAACCCTATCAACAAAGCCATAGGTGATCGCATCTTTTGCCGATAGAGCGATTCCACGATCCATATCCTCACGAATCGTCGCGTCGTTTTGTCTGGTATGTTCGACAAAGAGATCTATCAGGAGGCGGCGCAAGCGTAATATCTCACGAGCCGTGATCTCGATATCAGCTGGATTGTCTCCAATAGAGACCTGGGTCAGACCAATTGTGCTCGTTGGCAGTGCGTATCGCTGACCCTTTTTCCCTGCAGCGAGCAGGAGTGCGGCGAAGCCACGCGCCTGACCGAGACAATAGGTGGCAACCGCTGGCTGGAGCGATTGTATGGCATCGTAGATCGCCAGTCCGGCATAGATATTGCCACCGGGTGAGTTGAGGTACAGGTGGATATCCCTGGTCGCATCTACATTTTGCAGGTAGAATAACTGAGTTATCACGCTCTGTGCCGTCGTCTCCTCGATGGGAGTGTCAATAGAGATAATGCGCTTATGCGCTAAATGAGGGGGAAGATGATTATTGTTGATCTTATAGGGACCTTCTAGCATCTGCTGGTTTTGACGTTTCAGGATCTTTTGTAATTCATCCGCTGTTGGTGTCCATTTCATATCAGGTAGCCTTTGTTCGTTTGTCTTGTTACTTTGCGAGAAAAGATCTTGCCCTACCATACGCTTATCGTTATCTCTCTTTCCTTTTTCGTTTAAAGGGTGTGATGGACTTTGCCGTTCACGTACCATAGAGGTAAGCTGCTTGAGCACGCCTTCTGGTCGCAGCCAGCCATAGCCGACGTATTGCATTTGTTGGATCAACCTTTGAAAATCTTCTTCGTTCCAACTGGGTGTGCCCTGGCGGGTGAGTGCTTGCTGGATCTCCTGTTCCGTCGGCTCGCGTTCCTGTGGAAGTTCAGCTGCATAAGGCGTATGTTGAGTAAGAAAGGTCTCCAGATAGGGACGAGCGCCTTCATCCCAATCGGCGGATGCATGGGCTTCGAGTTCCCAGTCGAGTTCCCACAACTGTATGTTTTTTGCATTTCTAGAGACGAGCCAGCGCCCATCGGTACTCATGCTCATTGACAACACATGACCCTCGAAGGTGCGTACACAGCGCCCTGTGCTTACCTCCCAGAGCCTCATGGTCTTATCTATACTGCCAGAGACGAGCCAGCGCCCATCAGCACTCAGCCTTACGGTATAAATGAGACCGGTATGGCCCACAAACGTGCGTACACAGCGCCCTGTGCTTACCTCCCAGAGGTGTACAGCATGATCCCCACTGGCAGTGGCAAACCAACGACCATCGGTACTCAGACTCACAGAATCTACCAGTCCTGTTGGATCCTCAAAGGTACGTAGACAGCGTCCCGTGCTCATTTCCCAGAGGGACACAATCCCGCCCTTGCCACTCGAGATGAGCCAGCACCCATCAATACTCATGCTCACTTGAGTAAAATGTCCTTGAATGATACGCACACAGCGTCCTGTGCTTACCTCCCACAGCCGCATGGTCTTATCTCTGCTGCTCGAGACGAGCCAGCGCCCATCAGTATAGAGACTTGCGAAAATGACGTCGTCGTCGTGGCCCATAAACATGCGTACACAGCGTCCGGTACTCACTTCCCACAAGCGTATCGTTTTATCAGCGCTCCCCGAGACGAGCCAGTGCCCATCGGCACTCAGACTCACAGTCTTTACTCTATCATCGTGGCTCACAAACGTGCGTACACAGCGCCCTGTACTCACTTCCCACAAGCGTATCGTTTTATCAGCGTTGCCTGCGGCAAACAGACAGGTATCCGCACTTAGATGTACAGAGTCTGTTTTCTCATTGAAGGTTCTGGTTAACCAACTTGCATGGAGGCTGCTGCGTAGGCAAACATCTGAAAGTTTATTCCATGCTTCCTTGCTTTCAGGATGGCGTTCCCATCCAGGTAATGCTCGCAATTGACGCAAGAGATGTAATGCTACAGAAAAATGCTTCTCTCTCAAAGCTTGCTCAGCTTGTTTTATCAGTTGGGATGCATGGTGTTCAGTCTGTGCAACATCTGTATAAGAACGTGCGAGCGATGGATAGAAAGTACAACTGAAATCAGAATCATTGAGCTTCCACAGATACACAACCTCCTGAGAACCCGAGGCAAGCCAGTTCCCATCGGCACTCAGGCTCAAGGGGGGAAGCAAATCAGCTCTACTGGTATGCTCTTGCAAGGTACGCAGGCAACGCCCAGTGTGTACCTCCCACAAACGTACGGCACGACGATCTGTTGAGACGAGCCAGCGTCCATCGGCACTCAAACTTACTGACGTTACCGATCTTATATGGCCCTCGAATGTGCGTATACAGCGTCTAGTGTGCACCTCCCACAAACGTACGGCACGACGATCTGCTGAGACGAGCCAGCGTCCATCGGCACTCAAACTTACTGATGTTACCTCGGTAGTATGGTCCTGAAAGACATACAGGCAGCGTCCGGTACTCACTTCCCACAGGCGTATCGTTGTATCAGCGCTGCCAGAGGCGAGCCAGTGCCCATCGGCACTCAGGCTCACTGAAGTCACAGAGCCAGTATGGCCCACAACTGTGTGTACACAGCGTCCGGTACTCACTTCCCACAAGCGTATCGTTTTATCAGTGCTCCCCGAGACGAGCCAGTGCCCATCGGCACTCAGACTTATGGCGTTTATTCTATCAGTGTGGCTTTGAAGGATATGTACGCGACGTCCCGTGTTCACTTCCCATAGACACACGGTTCCATGTTCACTCCCAGAGGCGAGCCAGCGTCCATCGGCGCTGAGACACGCGGTCTCTACTCTATCGCTATAGCTCTGCAACGTATGCATGCAGCGACCTTTGCTTGCCTCCCACAAGCGCACGATGCCATTACCGCTACTAGCAGCCAGCCAGTGTCCATTGGCACTCAGGCTCAATGAAATCGCTACAAAATGAGTATCAACATGGAAAGTAAGAGGATAGGGGTAGTTGATTGCGTCTTTTATTTGTGCCTGAGCCAATGTAAAAAGCTTTTGGACTTCTTTCTCTGTAGGAGCTTGGTTTGAGGCCTCTCTGAGCAATGGAAGCGCTTTATCGACTGCTCCTTGTTCCAGGTGAACCTGGGCAAGCATCCTATCTGCTTGCCAGCGATGGCGACAGCTTGCGCGTGCTGTCTCAAGCTGAAGGAGCAATCTATCGTCAGTCAATTCTCCTTGCCGCCAGAGTATGATCCCCCGATTATACGTTGTCTCCAGATGCTGTGGATCAATCTGCAATGCCTGCTCCCAGATTTGCTTTGCCTCCTCAATCTTCCCCAGATCGTAGAGCGAGAGGGCACGGTTATTGAGGCTATCCGCTTGCAATTTGGCCGCTTGAGGTGCTTCCCGTGGATAGGCACGCCCCATCTCGTGGGCATAGATCTCCTGAAGTGTTGTTGCTACCTCCAGCATGGTCGCTGGACGGTCCTCTGGCCGCGACGCAAAGCAGCGGGCAAGCAACGTCACTAGCTCAGCAGGGAGTGGCGGAATGGCCGTGTCCTGGGGCTCATAGCTTGAGAGCACCTCACGTGCCAGTACCCCGCTGCGCCAAGTGACTTCCCCTGTAAACATCTCGAGTAGTGAGACCCCCAACTCCAGATGTCGGTTCTGCAGCTCAGCGCTTTGCCTGCTGCCTGCTCAAGGGAGCAGTAGGCTGGGGTCATGCCGCGAGAACTCACCAGGATACTACGCTGACCGTTTCCTCCATTGCTTCCTTCTGGCTCACCAGCTAGCGCACGTGCTTTCGCTAGACCGAAATCGGTGACTTTGGCAACTCCGTCTGGCGTCATCATCACATTGGCAGGTTTGATGTCCTGGTGTACCAGGCCCTGTTCATGGGCGGTATGCAGTCCCCAGGCAAACTGAATGGCGATGTCAAGCATCCTCTCCATGGCTCGCAGATGTCCCCCTTCATAAAGGCGACGGCTGCGAATCCAGTCTGCCAGGTTCCCTCCTGCCACATATTCGGCAAAGATGCGTGGGATCTCATCTACGGTGCGCACATAGTAACAACTCACGATGTGAGGATGCAGGGGCAGATTGACCCAGGTCTCCGCTTCACGGATGAAGTTCTCTTTACCGCCCGCTCGGGCAAACAGAGCGGGCTGAGGACTTTTAACCGCCAAATCTATATTCCATCCCCGGTGATGGACCTTATAAACCATACCCATCCCACCTTCACCCAAGAGGCCCATCACCTCGTATTGATTGAGCAGTTCCTCTCCGACATGCCAGGCCGCTCCCTGGGCGTCTTTTGCTACAGCAGGAGCGCCTGGTGGCGACACGTGGTACGCTTGCGCAGCCCGCTGTTCACTGACGCTCATAGTGGAAGTTTGGTCGCCCTTGTCCGTAGACTGAGGGAATGACATGGATGGCGATGATTGGGGCGCCTGAGTAGTTCTCTGCTGATCAGGTTTGCGACGCCATAGGCGATCTAGCCAACGCTGATTGTTCATGCTTCCTCCCTCCCTCTGGGTGAGGTGACCAGCCGATAGCCTAACCCGCGTACCGTCTCAAGAAAACGCGGCGCTTTGGGATCGGGTTCGAGCTTCTTGCGCAGTTCCCAGATCAGGTGATTGATGTCCCCCTCGGTGTGGTACGCGTCCTCTCCCCACACGGCGGCAAGCAGTTCTTCATACGAGCACATCACGGGGACATGGCCATTGGTCTGGTTGCGTTGTGCCATATAGCGGACCAATTTATGCTCCTGAGGCCGCAACTCGTGAATCTCCTGTCGCCTGGAACCCTCGATACGATAGAGTCGGGCCTGGATCCAATCGTATTCCAGATACGCGACCTGCAGTGGTGGACCCGAAGGACGCGTCCCCAGCGGATCGCTGAAGGTCAGTTCCCAGTAGCCTGGCTCGCCCGTCTCGCTTAACGTCCCCAGGATGCGAATGCTGTCTCCTTCGCTGAGCAAGGCCCGGCCTTGTACCACCTGCACGTCATTTCCACGACGTACAAACGTGCGGTTGACGCTGCCATTGTCGATAACCCACCAACCGTAGAGATCATGTTCAAGGGTACAATGCACTTTGCGGGTAATGAGTTGCTGGGGATCGGGAGAGAGGGCGATATCATTGAATTGCTCGAAACGCCCGATGGTCACCGTGTCTTTCTCCAATGCTATCTGAAACTGTTGTCCATCGGGTCCAGATATGTCTAGAAACGGCAAAAGTACGTCCACGTCTCTTCTCCCTCATCTGTGATTTAGAAGACTTTTCGCTTCTTTCTCTTTTTTACTGTAGTCTATCATAGACGTCTATGACTATGGTCACAGGATGGAAACGGGATGGAAATGCCATGAACATGCTTCAGAACTTTCTGGAGGAACGAAGCATGTGCTAGATGGTTGTGTTGCAAAAAACACGGAGAGGAATACAAAGAACGGAGCTCCGCCGTTATGTTGCTGTGTTTAGGTGGCCACTCCGAACCATTCTGCAATGAACGAAGCGGCTATGCCTGGGCAGGCCTTTGACGCTGAAAACGAACCCGAGCAAATCGAAGGCTTGTGGCCCATAGACCTGCTCATGATCCGCCATTTGTGCCTCAGCCGCTGGCGGGCAGGGAGAGCGAAGAGCACCTTCCTACCGGTTTTGCCCTGGCGCACGATACCCCATCTTTCTGGTCTGGGTTTGTGGGAGCAGTCCAACCGTTTTGCTGTCAATTTTGCCGTCAACGATGCGTTGCGCCAAAAATGGAAACGTCCTCAGGAGCGTCTAGAATAGGCCTGAGAGCGTCATTCTTGTGACGACTCCTCACGGCTGATGCGTATGGGATCTTGGCCAGGAAAAGAAGAGTATGTGGAGGTGTCAGCGCCGGTAAAATTCCGAGTCGATTGAGGGTGTTTTGCCTCAATGGCTGTGCGAGTGTAGCATGCTTCTCACGCGCTATCAAGGTCGCTCCGCTTTCCCTTGACAGCGCGTGAGAAGCATGCTCAGAGAAATGATGTGCCATTGAAGCGAAAAAATGATCACTCTTTTCTCTCTTAAAAAAGATGTCATTTCAACCTTAAACCAGCGCGTAATGACGTTGGCGCGAACAGGAGGAGGAAAACGGCGATCAAAGCTCTGGTGGGAGAGGCAAGGAACTGCCGATGCGGCGCACCCATTCATGTACAAGGGATCAACCCAGATGCGTATGAGGGGTCCTGCACGCATCGCCCAATCAGCCGTGAGGGGTCTACCCAAAAGCCGGGCAGGGGTCTTCAGTTCCCTGGAACGAGGGGAGCTCCTCCTCGCTGCCTCTCCATTGGTATCCTACAACACGCTTTTCATCTCTATCAAGATTCCGTACATCAAGCCGGGGGGAGTCGTCACGATGGATGTCCCGTGGGGAGGACTCGGTGAAGAGTAGGGACAGGTACCAGAAGCCGCCTCCCGCTCTCTGGTGTGATACTCATGGCCTCTGCATCATCTTCTTCTGCCAGTGTAAGTCAGCCCGAATCTGTGCAGCGGTCTTACGGTAAAAACGCTTGACATCGTCCCGGATGTGTTCGTTATAAGAGCTCCACGCGTCAAGGTGACCAAGTAGCAGGTGATGATCTCTGCCCCTGACTTCACACAGCGTAATCAGGTTATGTGGATCAAGCTCTAGATGAGGATGAAGGTGGAAGGGTTTGATATGATGGACTTGCAGATCTTTGCCTCTATAGCCACAGGCCACACACGCAGGCTCGCGGAGTCGGTGCTCCTTTGCCACTCTGGCCCACTCGGGGCTTCGTTCATGCCCATGCCGTCTGGCTACGTGCATTCTGTGGTTCTGTTTTTTTCGCCTTGTGAGTCGTAAGAGAGCGAAACCTAAGATGAGTATTGCAATCACCACCAGGAGTGGAACAGGTAACGAGAGATGAAGCGGCAAAGAGATGTTCATATTTCCTCCTTAATATATGTTGTGTATGTCAGAAATAATGACTTTGTCAGAAGCAATAACCATGAAATCAGGTTTCATGGTTATTGCTTCTGACAAAGTGGTCAATGAAGAGCTTTCTAGAAGCATATCCTATCGGAAACGGAAAAACAATCCTCAAGAACATCCTTACCAGGCCCCCCGCAAAAGTCAGCTTTTCCATGGCCCTTTGCTTCTCGAGCCGAGAGGAGCCAAAGGATAGCTTTTGCGAGGCCCTGTTTGCTAGTGAAAAAGGTGAGGAAAATTGCAGGCCTCGTGCGTGCGGACCTGCGATGCTGAGGTGCTGAGCACAAGGTTCGCGCAGGTGGTTGTGCTATGCACAACGTAGCCAGAAAAGCATTTTTGACACTCCCCCGGATACATCCAGGGGGATTCTTCCTTCACCCAGGCGACGTGCTGACTCCCACCACTGAGAGCCAGTAGCGGCCTTCCTGTCCAGAAGCGTTTTATGCACTCAGAGGTGCATCAGTTTCCATATGCCCTATGGTACTGAGAGCCTTTTGCAAAATGTTCAGAGCCGCATTATGGTCCCTGTCAAGCACCACTCCGCAATCAGTACAAATGTGTGTACGCACGCTCAAACTTTTCTTCACAAGCGTGCCACACGCGGAACAGTTCTGACTGGTAGAATGAGGGGATACGGCAATGACAGGGATCTTATGCAATGCGCCGTAGTAGTTGACCCACAAGAGAAAACGTCCCCATCCAGCATCGTGAATGCTCTTGGCAAGGTGGTGGTTCCTGACCATATTGCGGATCTGAAGGTCTTCAAAGGCGATCAGGTCGTGAGACGAGACGAGCGCGTTTGCCTGCTTTCTGGCAAAATCTTCACGCTGCCTTTGAACTTTTAAATGGGCTTTGGCGACGGCTTGACGAGCACGTCGGCGGTTCTTACTCTTTTTCTGCTTCTTGGAGAGACGACGCTGCAAGCGTTTGAGACGTTTTTCGGCCTTGCGATAGTGGCGGGGATTCTCAACAGTGACGCCCTCAGAATCGGTAGAGAATGCTTTTAAGCCAACATCAATCCCAGCCTGTTTTCCGGTGGGGATATGTTCAATGTTTCGTTCGGCTTGCACTGCAAACTGGACATAGTACCCATCGGCACGCCTTACTAGACGAACACGCTTGATGTGTTTCACAGGGAAGGTTGCAATATCACGTGTGCCAACCAAACGAAGACGGCCAATTCCACATCCATCGGTGAAGGTGATATGTTTCCCATCTGGTTCTCATTTCCACCCCGTGGTTTTATACTCCACGGAACGGTTGTTTTTCTGAAACCGCGGGTATCCTTTCTTCCCTGGTTTTTTGGCTTTGCAGTTGTCATAGAAACGCTGAATGGCAGACCACGCCCGATCAGCACTGGCTTGACGTGCCTGAGAATTGAGAGAAGAAGCAAAGGGGAATGCTTTGGCAAGGACCGCACAGTTGCATTGCAAGTCATTCTTGGTAGCGTGCTCATCCATCCACAAGCGTAGGCACTTGTTGCGAATAAATTGCACAACCCGAATCGCCTCATCAATGGCAGCATATTGCTGTTGGGTGCCATCCAGCTTGTATTCGTAGATCAGCATTGCGTTCCTTGCCCTTTCTTCATTTCTCTGCTATATTATACAGCAATATATGCTGTATGTCAAACAGGAGAAAAGGTATGAAACGAACGAATTTGTATCTGACAGAGAAACAGATGGAGCGCCTTCATCAACGATCTGAGCAGGAAGGTGTGGCGATAGCGGAATTAGTACGACGTGCTGTAGATAGCTTTCTGGCATGGGATGACCCAACGTATCAACCCAACCCTATCCACCCCCAAACAAGGAAGAGCCATTCATCCCCTGGATAAATCACAGGGGCTTTCTGGCTCGGTCTCTGTAAGGGGGTGGAGGTAGCCCTCCACTTCAAAGGCATTCCAGTACCCATTCTGAGTATTGACGGATCCATCCTGGTTGAGAGGAAGGGTCTGAATGGGAAATTCCCCATTGGCCTGGGCAAAGGTAATGGCAGTATGGTGAGGGTCAACGCCAAGGACAATACTCACGTGTCCGTAGGCTCCTCCATTCCAGGCCATAATATCGCCAGGTTGTGGGAGGTTCCCACGCGCAGGGAGACGTTGCCAACCCGGCTCACTGGCAAAGTGCTCCCAGTACTGATTGGCATTCTGGCCCTGGACGGGGAGTGGCTGGACATAGGCATAGGCGGCGATGACGAACACCACGCACTGGAAGGTGTCTGGACTCCAGGAGGTACATCCTGGACAGTGAGTGTTCGCCCAGGCGATGATCTCAGGCGGGAAGCCCGCGTCATAGTAGTGGTCAGCGCCACTGCCCTGACAATCGGTGGCAAGGCGAACTGGCGTGCAATGGAGGTGGGCTGCCATCTTGAGCGCCCATTGCACCACTTCGCCACGTTTGCCCGAGCCCGAGGTATCGATGGTTGAGAGACCTGGATTCGTTGTCTGAGGGGCTCCCTGAGCCTGGGCGTCCATCGCCACGGTCATGCTTGTGCCAAACATCCCAAACACAACAAGCACCATACCGCCAAGAAGGAGGAATTTGAGCATCCTTTCTCACCTACCTTTCCCTTCGCTTAGAGGGCCGCGATGGCTCGGATGGCCATCGACTCGACCTGGGTCGTGACCTGCGATTGAGCGGTGTCGGCTTGCTGCTGCGCCTGCAAGATCGGGCGCAGGGCATAGTTCTGGATCATGGTTGGCAGACGTGGCACCAGGTAGAACACGGCTCCACTCAGAAGGAGCGCCACAATTTGCTGGATGATCGTGTCGAGTCCTGCAATCGGGCTTGTGCTGACCTGAATACTGGTGCTATAGCTGACCAGGAGCCCGCCCAGGCTGAGCGCGGTGATCTGAATGAACTGGATCATGACGGTGGAGACAAAGGCAGAGAGCCAGATCTGGCCCCAGCGCTGCGTTTGTGGGAGAGCCAGACACAGCAGGCCCAGGGGCGAGAGGGCGGTAAGCAGGGCGACTACAGCAAGGCGAACCAGCATCTGCCAGGCGAGCCAGAGCATGTGCCAGAAGAGAAAGACCACAAACCAGACGCGCAGTAAGAATCCGATGGCGACCTGGTCGGGTGTTTGCCCCACGAAATTGATCATCAGGGAGAGGGTGTCTTTGAGAAAGGAGTGAAGAAATAATTCGTCGACACCCAGGCAGAGGGCGTTATTGAAATCAATGATGAGCCGACACACATACAGGCTGATATGGGCAGCAAGAAAGGCCACGCAGAGTCGCGGGAGCGCTTCATGCAAGGAGGGCATGGAGACCCCAATGCTTCGTCCAATGAGCACATTGTAGGCCAGAAAACCGAGAAGGACCACCACAGCGGTATCCAAAAAGCCCAGTTCCCACTGCACCATCTGTTGAATCTGCGTATTATTGTAGGTTGCCAGCGCCGGGGTCTGGGACAGAAAATTGAAGGGATTTTGCATAAAGAGCTCGATGATGGGGCGCACGATGTTCCAGATTTGCTCAGTCAGGTTGGCCAGAAACTCATTGCTGTAGCACGTGACATCTCCAATGCCACAGGCGAAGGCTTGCTGCTGAGAAGAAGGGGTGAAAGGCATGCGTGCGTATTCGCTTCCACCTGCCTGGGTGACAGGAGGAGCAGAAAGTGAGGTCCCCTGAACGGCGGAAGATGCGCCAGAGGGAGCAGGTGGATGAGTAGTGAGCAACCCCCCCCGCTGTCATAAGCAGAACAATCCCTCCCCATCTTGTAAGTATGACATACGATCTTCTTGTCATGAGTGAGAGTAAGGCACGAGTAAACAGGCGAGACATCGCGTAGCTCCTTCTTCGTTGTTGATCTATTCACGTGTCAGGGGTAAGTGTACTCAACGAGGGTATGAAATGGGAAGAGGAAAACCACCCAATAGTGGGCGAAGTCATTCCCAGTTTCGGGCGAAGGGGAAAATGAGGAATCTGTAAATGCGTAAATCACTTATCGATTTACATGGTAAAACGCAAAAAAGGAGCTTGTCAGAGCGAACCCATAGAAGTGGTTACTCTAAACGGAGGAGGTGATTTTTCCGCTTAGAGTAACCACTTCTATGGGTGTGTGATGGATGCTGGCAACTTATCTGCCACCTTCCCCTGCTCGCCTGCGTGTCTCTTATGAAGTATGTAAGGTAAATTCATAGATATTTTTGCATGCTACTATACACACAGGGACACCCCTTGTGGAACAGGAATAGACATATGGCCAGAATAACGCACCAGGTGCTTACAGATACTATTCGTGCGGTGGCACATCCCCTTATTGGGGGACGCTCCGACTACGATCCTCTGATGGAGCAGGTTGGCGAAGCTCGTTTTGTCCTACTGGGCGAGGAATCCCACGGGACGCACGAGTTTTATGAGGCGCGGGCCAGCATCACCAGGCGCCTGATTCAGGAAAAGGGATTCAGCGCCGTCGCGGTAGAGGCCGATTGGCCCGATGCCTACCGCGTGAATCGCTATGTGCGCGGCCTGGACGATGATCAGACGGGGCGCGAGGCCTTAGCTGGCTTCGAGCGCTTCCCACTCTGGATGTGGCGCAACTATGATGTCTTGAACTTTGTTGAATGGTTGCGCGACTACAACAATATTAAGGATGGAGCATTAAAGCGACAGGTTGGCTTCTACGGCCTTGATCTCTACAGCCTGTACCGCTCAATTGACGCGGTGATCAGCTATCTGAACGCCGTCGATCCCGAGGCGGCTCAACGCGCCCGCCAGCGCTATAGCTGCTTTGAACACTTCGGGGAGGACGCCCAGGCCTATGGGCACGCCGCACACTTCCAACTCACACCCTCCTGCAAACAAGGTGTCATCGAGCAACTTCTAGAGCTACAGCAGCATGCCCTGGAGTATATCAAATGCGATGGGCGCTTAGCTGAAGACGAGTTTTTCTACGCGGAACAGAACGCTCGCGTGGTAAAGGATGCCGAGGAATACTACCGAGGTATGTTTGGTAAACGCGACATTTCCTGGAACCTGCGCGATCAACACATGGCTACCTCTCTCGATGCATTGATAGCGCACCTGGACAAACAGGGAGGGCAGGCAAAGATCGTGGTATGGGCGCACAACTCTCACCTGGGCGATGCCCGCGCGACCTCTCTGGGCGAAGAAGGTGAGCTCAACATTGGTCAACTCGTACGCCAGCGCTATGGTCAGACAGCCATCCTCATCGGTTTTAGCACATATACTGGAATCGTGACCGCCGCCTCGCACTGGGGTGGACCACACAAGCGTCTCAAAGTACGACCCGCATTGGAAGAAAGCTACGAGGCGCTCTTCCATGAAACCACCCTGCCGAATATGCTCCTGGCGCTAAACAAAGACAACGAGGCGACCCGCGCACTATGCTCACGCTACCTTGAGCGCGCCATTGGCGTCATCTACAGGCCAGAGACGGAGCGCACAAGCCACTACTTCTATGCCCGCTTGCCGGAGCAGTTTGATGCCATCATCCACTTCGACCACACCAGCGCCGTCCACCCCCTGGATCGTGGGGAGCACTGGGAACCTGGTGATCTGCCCGAGACCGCTCCCTCGGGACTGTAGAGTTCGAGTTACTGGCATACGTGCCTACTTCGCTTGCCAAAGGGAGCATCCAGGCGATGGAGAGGCCGGTACACATCGCCATGATTGCCAGGCTATCTCCCCCCATGATGAAGTGCTCTTCTGTGCTGGGAAAAGGATGAGGCGTTCCTTGTAGGTCGACGATCTGCAAAGACCAGGCATCGACAAACGCAATCTGGGTACCATCGGGCGACCAGATCGGCCTGGGAGGATCGCTCATCCCATCCTCGTCCAGCTCCAGCGGCACGTTCATGGCACGCGCCTCTTGCCCAGTGGTCCTGGCTATCCAGAGAACGCATTGGCCATCCTCGCGGGGCTGCCCCTCTGGATAGCCAGCAAAGGCGAGATACTGCCCAACCGGGTGGCCAGGCAACGCGATGATGGGGCCAGAATCTGGTTGTGCTCAGGATATGCAGGACAGAGCCGTCCCAGGGCAGCATACACACATATTGCTCGCCCGTTTTTGGATCCTCCTAAACAAGGTCTGCCAGTGTTCTAGATACTGGCGAAAACGCATGTCCAGACATACAATAGGGTGTGGCATGGCTGACTCCTGACAAAAGGCGTTTTTTGCTTGTTTCTTTTGTATCATGAGTCCTCCATGCTTTCAATTTTTTACCCTTTTGGGAAAGTGCAAACTTAGTGACATAAATATCAGCTCTAACTGCTTTTTTTATTAAACACGACGAAGGAAGGGAGACTATTATGCTCTCCATACAAGAGTTAGTTGAGAAGATTCGTATAACCCCTGATTGCTTTGTTGCTACCCCATGTGGCTTGCCACAAATTTCCAAAGAGCATCAACGTCCCGATGATGTACGTGAATTTTATGAAATTTGTGGAGGCGTCTCTCTCTTTATGAATGCAGAAGTATATCGTGTGTCTATTGTGCCTCCAGCAGAAGTGATTTTGGCTAATCCTGTTATTGTCGGCTCTAGAAATTATTCCGAGGAAGCACTAAAAGATATATCATGGAGTTGGTATACTATCGCTAAAGATGATAACAACGAGTATTTAACAATTGATTTTAGTAAGCAACGATTGGGCCGCTGCTATAACAGTTTCTTCGATGTTCATGCAGTAGCGGGCTCATGCCCTATTATCGCTCGGTCATTCACAGAGTTACTCAATTATCTTTATGAGGGCCAGGGGGATGATCCATATTGGGAATTGCCTGATTTTGTGTCGTTGGGGGATGCTTATGACAACGTTCAAAATTGACACTCATCTGCATACATATAGGATAAGTGTCAATTTAGGAAGGTTTAACACAAGAAGGTCGTTTCACATTGTGAAAATGCCCTTAAGTGAGAGTGCGGCAAGTTTTTTTGCGCGGACATCGGTGAGACTGCTTTCAAAAGAGAGACAAAACATATTTCACACTCCTTTTTGTATCCCCTCTGGTCACACTGCCTATACAAACAGATCAGTCAATTGGCTAGCGTGTTCAAGTATCCAGTGTGCATTTGTCATTTTTTCGACGTGCTTGATGACCTCATTCGTAGGGTTGGAGAACAAATGCGTTTCTGCAATCCAATACAAGGGAACACGTGCCATTTCCAGGGGGAGTGCTCGTATTTCCTGTGTCGTTAGTGGCATGAAGGTTGCTTCATTGTAGGAGGCAAGCAGCTCTTTGACTCGGTGCCAGCAACTCACGGCTGCGATGTGCCCCTGTCCCTGCTTGCTGAGCCACCAATACAAGGTGTAGGCAAGTTCAAACACTCGTTCTCTCATTCGCATGAAATCAAAGTCCAGCATCGCTACTGGTTGCTCATGGAGAAACAGCAGATTCCCTCCACCATAATCGCCATGGGTCAACTGCCTCGGGAGATGTTCTTGTGTCTTGTCCCACTGCTCTTGCAAAGTGATGAGCATTTGCATCGCCTCTGTATACAGAGAAAGAGCTTGCCGCGTTTGTTGAGTCTTGACCTGTTGGGGTGATTGGGAGCTTTCTTCTGCTGCCTGACGTGTCCAGGCGAGAAGCATCTCGGGCGTGCCATAATTGCTCACGACAGGATCGATCAGATGGATGTTGGTTGCCTCTGTTCCCAAAAAGGCGTGCAATTTTCCTAGCAGGGAGAAAGCTATGGCATTGCGTTCCCAGGTATCAGCTGCTCCATCATGAGCAATGAACGGCTCCAGTTCTAGCAGATGATCCTGGTAGCGCAGGATCGTCTCGCCAGAGATGGCCGGCAACGGCAAGGGCACTGGAAAGCCTGCATGAGCTAGAAGGCGCTTCACCTGATGCAGTTGCGAAAGACGCAACTGCGTGACCCAAGGGCGATAGACACGAAGCACATACTTACCCCTCTCCGTTTGCAACAAGAGATTGAGATTGTAGGCTCCCCCTAGATCCCTGACGAGGCTCACCGAACCGAGACGATACTGTCCACTGAGGAAGGAGACATCACACAGTTGCGCTCTAGGGGCATATCCATCCTGTTTCATCTAAGTCCTTTTACAACTCTATTGCACGTGATAGAAAGTTTCTGCCGTCTTGCCACAGTGTAGCACACGTGGACAGGATATGTTACAGAGATATTGCCGAAAAGCTGGGTAAAATGACACAATGTAACACGTGAAACGATATGGACTCAGCCTCGCGCAAAAAAACTTGCCGCACCCCTTAAGTGAGAACTGAGACGATTGCGGCTCCCACTTAAGGGGACATTGAAGTGCATAGTTGACGAAATCGATACCCAACACCAGTGATGGTTTCAAGATAGGTAGGGCACCTGGGATCATCTTCCAGTTTAAGGCGTAGGGTGTGCAGGTAGACGCGAATGTAATCTACTTCCTCATGATACCCTTGCCCCCATACGGCGTGGAGCAACGACTGATGGGTGAGCACTTTGCCTCCCTGGCGCATGAGTGTGAACAGCAGTGTGCATTCTATGGGCGTCAGACGCAGCATCTGCTCACGAACGACGACACACCGCTCTTTGCACAGTAAGCGAATTTGCTGATCCTCGCTTTCAAGCACCGTGTAAGGGCCAGCCTGCCTTGAGGTATCACATGAGGACGCCAGAGACGCTCGATAGCGCCTGGCATGCCCGTGTAAGCGGGCATGCAGTTCCTGTTTCCCACAGGAAAAGAAGACATAATCGTCGGCGCCAGCATCGAGCATGCTGACAATGTGCGTTTCCTCCTCCAGGTCGGAACAGATCACCAACGGCGTGCGAGGCGTCATCTGACGAATCTGTTGGACCTCACGTGAGCATGTACAGCAGGCAAGCCAGACATCGTGTTGCATCAGTCGCACCGTCATGGCGGAGGCTCTACTTCCCAGATGCGCCAGATGCGTGACCTTGAACTGACTACCTCGCAGTCGTGGTCGAAGCATGCGCGCTTCATCCCGCGTACCGAGGAGGAGGATGTGAGGGGGGGGCAACGGCACGGTCTCTCCGATGTATGCTGCGTTCATAGCTTCTTGTTTCTCTCCTTTGTTCAGTGAGGCAGTCTAGTCGGGATTAAGATGAGAAAACGCCTGTGTACAGGATGTGAAGACCAATGGGCGACACGCTCAGAATGCTCTCACCTGCCAGGTCATCAGGTTGCGTTTCTGGAGGATCTGGATGAAGCGCTCGACCTCGTTGAGCGGCAAACGCAACACGTTCGCAATGTCCTGGGGAGTACGCTGCCCATTACTGAGCAAAAAGACGTGGCGTACGCGCAGTGGCAGCATAGCCAGAGGCGCTTGCTCAACAGGAACGGCCTGGAGCGGAACATGGACAGGCGCTTCCGTGGTGCTGCTCGTGGCTGTGATCGCCGATATGGGCGCTGTTTCTGCCTCATGACCGTGCTGGTGTGCGTGAACCTGCCAGGGAAGAGCGCTGACTCCGTTTAGAACCTGCAAGGCTTCACCCTGTTGCATGAGCACTCGTCCGCTCGTACGCAGGCACATCTGGCAGCGAGTGATCCTTCCCCGCTCAAAGGCCATCTCGGCGACTATCTCCTGCCCTTCCGAGCGTTCGGTAATAGGCGCAGATGGGGGAAGGATGGCCGAAAGAGAGAGGGTTGCTTGCGCAGTGCGCATCTGCTCAAGTAAGGCGACGAGTGGCAGGTGATAGACCGGTGTGGTCTGTGTCGTGTGTCTGGGCTGCATGGTGTCTCTCCTTGTTCTTGGTGTGATGGTTTCTCTGGGCTGATCTCTTGTTTTTTTCTTCTTGTTTGGTTGCTTTGCTCGTTCTCGCGTTGCTGTGTTCACTCCGACGTGATGAGAAGGGAACAGGGCTGGGAGCATGGTCGGAGGGACTGCGGGATTGGGTGCTCCACCTGTATGCTGGGGATCGTTCGTGGTACGCGTCCCGAGGGCTTGTAGCCCCAGATGGTGCAGAGGTGCCAGGACCCACGAAAGGTGGGTTCGAGGAGCTCCAATTGCATCTCGTGATAGACCTGTTGATAGACCTCGCGAGCAAGAGGACTCTCATGGCGGGTACACAGTGGCGCCACGAGCTGATAGAAGTCATCGGCCTGCTCACGGAGCGTGCTATGAAAGGGCGTTCCGGCAGAGAAGTCGAGCAGGCTCTCGTGTTGCTCAAGAGCGACAAAGCCGCTCTTCTCTATCCGGGCAGGGAGGAGTTCAGGTCGAGAGAGACGCATTGTTCGTGTTCCTGGGAGCGATGGACGAGCCACAGCTCGCAGCCTGTCCATCTGGTGCCAGTAGAAGGCACACAGGGTGCCAGCAGCAGCGCTGGTACTCGCTCCTTGCACACATTCCAACAGGCGCAATACCCCACCTGGTCGAAGGAGCCGAAAACAGTCGTCAAGCAACAACGGCCACGCGTACTCAGGAAGCGTCGCATGGAGGAAACGTCCGCTGATGAGGTCCATACTCTCGGCAGGGAAGGGAAGAGGTCGGGTGAGTGGACACATCTGAAGATAGACATTGTGGCACCCCTGGACGGCGGCAAAGAAGGCAGCCTGTCTGGCATAGATCGCCTGCGAGGTGACGCCGATGATCTGGGTGGTTGGCCTCCTTGAGGCCAACTGTCGCAGCCACTCGCTATGGGGGTCTGTTTCCAGTTCCAGCACGCGCTTCATCTGGAAGTCCTCGCCTTGCTCGGGAAGCGGCGTACGGAAATGCTGCACAAGCATGCGAGCCTGCTGGCAGCGCCGCCGCCATTCCAGAGGATGCATTGGCGACACCAGCACCTCCTCATCAAGGACTAAAGGATCCGAGGGGGTATAGAAGGGATAGAGTGCTCCCTCATGTGCACGAGGAGCCTGGCATCCCGCATCTTCACGCACCTGTGGCATGAGGATGTGGGACGGCTTGTCATGTGCCGGATGCTCGTTCTTTTCTTCAAAGAAGAGCAGGGCTTGTGGTGATGGAAGGTGAATGCTCTGCTGCAGGCTCATTGCGCTCCTCCTGGTTTATAGGCATGGACACGAGAGAGGGTCCAGTGCCCCTTGAAGGTGGGAGCGCTCATCTCTGCTCTCATCTGTTCAAAGATCTCTTCAAACCTCGCCGGGGTCAGGTCGGTGGCCTGGTAGAACACTGGGGCAAGCTGGTAAAAGAAGGATTCGGCATTGGTGCGCATACTGGCTTGGTAGAGGGTCCCCGCCGAAAAGTCGAGCAGACTCCGTTGTTCTTCAATGCCACAGTACCCAACGTCGTGCAGGAGTTGGAAGAGGCGTGTGTGTTGCAAAGGTGAACTGGCAAGGCCTGAGCACTTCTGGCTTTCTTCGTGCTGAGAGGGGAGTGTCTGTGTGCGCACGGCAAGGGCCTGCTCATAGTAATGGGTCAGCGTTTCGCAGGCGGGGCTATTTGAGAAGGCAGCGATGCATTCTGTGAGGCGGAGGAGACCGCCAGGGCGTAGGACACGCCAACACTCCTGGAGCAGCCGGGGCCAGCCTGCCTGTGTGAGAAAGGTGCGTAAGAAGCGACCGTTGACCAGGGTGAAGAAGTTGGCAGGGCAGCACAACTCCCTGGCAAAATCCATCTGGAGAAATTGGACACGTGTCTGGGTCTGCATCTGGCGAAAGGTGTTGGCCTGCCGGACGTAAGGGGCAAGGGCTGAGATGCCAAAGACCAGGCAGAAGGGATCGTCAAAGGCCACATCACAGGCCCATGTCCCTCCTGGCCCACACCCAAGATCCAGGATGAGGTGAGGCGAGGTGGACGTGGTGATGCCTAGCTCTTCCAGTTCGGGTAAGGGTTCCTTGAGGGCTGAGGCGAGCATATGATATTGCGTGATCACGCGAGCCTGTTCGGCGGAGGCCAGTGGATCAAGCAACAGGGGTCCATTCGTGCTGGTTTCTGCATACAGACGATGGGAGGCGTGAAACATCTTTCCCTTCCTCTTCTTCTTTCTACTCTCAACCTGACAAAACGACAAGCGTATCTCTCTTTCCACATCAATCTCATTGGTGCTGCGTATAGTCATCCTCTGCCCACGTTTCCTCATGAGGAGGAACTGAGAGGGGAGCAGAGGCATTCTTTCCGTGTGGTGGTTGTGCTTCACCAGGCTGATCGTGCTGCCTGAGTGGAGCGCTAGAATACTGTACTTTGTGGGCTTGTAGGCGGGTGATGAGGCGATGTTTGCCGTCGGTGGCGTGCTCCCAGTGGTGGGCAAACCAGGTGGTGAGATGCTCCAGGAGCAAGAGGGTAGGGAGCCGGGCAGCGAGCAGACGCTGCTCCTGAGAGCATTGGAGCAAGAGGGTACGTTCCTCACGCTCTAAGAGACCTCGGAGACGCTTGAGTGCGATGTCCTCGTGGGTGAGGTGGGCGCGATGCACAACGTTGAGTTCGGCGTTGGTGAGGAGTCCTGCACGGGTGAGATCGGATGAGCCAATGATCGCAGTCTCAGGTGCGATGCGCGCGCTATCCTGGTCGGCGTAGAAGAGAAAGCAGCGGGTATGAAGGTGCGTGTGCTCGGCAAGGCGGACCTCTACATGTTCCTGCTGCAAGAAGGCGATCAGCGCTTCGATCGTAACTATTCAGATGGCCCATGTAGAAGACTCAAAACGTGCATGCGCTTTCGATTTTGAGCTTGATATGGCTGCGAACATAACAGCATTTGCACGAAATAATACTTTTACGCCACCCCATCTGAATAGTTACGATTTTTACAGTCAGTACGGATAGGTAGGGCCTCACGACCTTTCCCCCCGTCCAAACGGTACGTGCGCCTTTCAACGCATACCGCTTTCCAGTTCGACCCGGCTACTGGGAAGTTGCAAGTTAATGGATGAAATCATCCACTCCAGAGCGCACCAGTCGAAGTACAGCGCAACCTGTTACGTGGGGTCCCCCGCTATGCCGGAGAACAAGGCCCCATTACTTCTTCCGTCATCTGCTTTCTCTGGTTCACTTGTTGATCCTCTGTTCGTTTGGATCTCCCCTGGCGGACCTTCGTCATGTCCATCCCATTACAGGATGGCGTTAGGCTACTACGCCGCCTCCGTCCGCTCTCCCGCCCGCTGGCATTCTCGCGACTCTTACGAGCAATGGCGGTGTGAACGTTCCCTGATGCGCCTATCGAGAAGTGATAGCAACCCTTAGCATGCCTGCTTTACGCCGGGCGGGCAATGAAGTAGCACTCATTGGACTAGGAAACCAATGAGTCAGCCGCCGTGCCTTTTGGCTAGAGGGTATCAGCCATTTCCCCCGACGGCGCGTAACGACATTTACGCAGGTTCCTTCGCGGGGTCATTTTCCCCATTCGTCAGCATAGGTCGCAGGGGTAGCCCGATGGCTCTTTTGGCTAGACCCATCCGGTACATTGTCAGCGGGCTTCCCACCCCCAACAGTGCCGCTGTTGGACGCAGGCCGCTTACCCCTCGTACCACTACTCAAGTACGGCTCTTTAAGCAACTCCTCGATAAGCGAACAGGCGCACTCCTAGCCCTACCTCTACAGCGGCTATGAATGTGTGCAGTGCCACCATCGCTACCTTGTCTCGTGTGCCACGCTTTCAATCCCCTGGTGTCGGGCCTGTGGTTCTCGCCAAGCGGCATGCTTGCGCCAGGTAGAAAGCGTGCTTAATCTGGTCGAGTGGCGGCAAGCCTGGCCCTCGTTGTCGGTTCGGTTCTGCACATCCTACTTTAAGCGTGACAACTACAACTCGTGGGCCAGGGCTAATGCGCAACTGCTGGCGATCATCCTGTGATTTGCCTGGGTGAGCGGGCCTTATTGACCTGAGCATAAGGATCTAAAGTGAAGAATGATGCAAGCCGATGAACGGAGGTATGAGTAAGAAAGAAGTCCTTCCAAAAGATTGGCGCGAAGGCCGACGACTGCGCGCCTGGCAACTGTATCAGCAAGGCTGGAAACAGAAAGACATCGCCGAGGCCTTGGGAGTCACGGAAGGCGCGGTGAGTCAATGGATGCGTCGAGCGAAAAAGGATGGTCCTGATGGGCTGCGCCACCAGCCGCCTCCAGGTCCCCAACCCAAACTGACGCCAGGAACAACGCGCCCAATTGCCTGACTTGCTGGCCAAAGGATCGGAGCACTATGGATTTCGCGGTGAGGCCTGGACCACGGCTCGGGTGGCAGTGCTGATCAAGCAGCAATTTGGCGTCAAGTATCATCCAGCCCATTGTAGTCGCCTCCTTCGTGCAGCCACGTACAGCGTGCAAAAACCGGTTGAACTGGCCACCCAAAGGAATGAAGAGGCCATCAAGGCATGGAAAGAAGAGCGCTGGCCCTCCCTCAAAAAAAAGCAGAGCAGGAAAAGCGACAGATCGTTTTTGGAGACGAGTCGGGCTTTTCTCTCTTGCCGATGGCGGTACGCACGTCTGCTCCTGTGGGCCAAACGCCGGTTCTGCGCGTGCCACTGACATATGACCACATCTCGGCTCTTGGTGCGCTGACTCCCGAGGGGCGTCTCTTTATGCAGACGCAAGAACGCTCTTACAAGGGAGCAGATGTGGTAGGGTTTCTGCGACTGCTGTTGCGCGAGATCCCGGGCAAGTTGCTTGTCATCTGGGACGGTTCCACCATCCATCGCTGCCAGGCCGTCAAAGATTTCCTAGCGCAAGGCGCTGCTGCACGCATTCATCTGGAACGTTTGCCTGCCTATGCACCCGAGTGCAATCCCCAGGAAGGGGTCTGGAATCTGCTCAAACGCCGTGAGCTCAAGAATCGCTGTTGCAAGGATCTGTCTGAGCTTGAGCACGAACTGCTGCTCGCCCGTGCAAGGCTCAGGCATCGCAAGCAGGCTCTGCGTCACTGTTTTGTTCATGCCGGCTACTCTCTTTAGCTTTTTATGCTCAGATCAATAGAATCTCGTGGACGTGCAAAGTTATCTGTCTGGCGTGAACGTTCTGGCTTGAAGCAGGAATGGATGTATGAATGGAGGCCCGTGCTTTCCTGGCGGCGGATTGAGGTCTTTCAAAAGATGCGAGCCTACCAGGCCGAGCCATACTACTGCTATGAGCTTTAGGGCATGACCCAGCAGGACATGTATGAAACGTAGGTAGTGGCTAGCAAGGGAATGATGCGGTAGAGTAAAAGCATCATGAATGCAAGGAATCAAAGGCCACATGGTAACCATCGTCGTTCATTGTCTCCATTGTGGGAGTGACGCGCTTGTGCGTAACGACTGGTCTCCCAATGGAAAGCAGAAATATCTCTGTCGGACGTGTCTGAGGCAGAGCCGGGAGAATCCAACACCACATGCCTATCCAAATGAACGCCGAGAAGAGATCCTATGAGCCTATGAAGAGCGCAGCAGCTTACGTGGCCTAGCAGTTTGTCGGAGAGAAGCAGGTACTCCTCGTGTAAATCCCAATATTCTGCTGGCGAAAATTGCACCATTACCCTGTGGGTGAGTTATCTCAGAAGTCCGGGAAGAAGCCTTTGAGACCAGGATAATTCTACAGATTCCGCCAGCAGAATGTTGAGATTTACAAATATACCTGGCAAGCGCATAACGGTACATTATTCTTCGTTCAGTGCCTGTGTATCATACTGCTGCTGAGCAGCAATGATATCCTTGACATTTACGTTGGACCATTCTCTGATCGGCGCAATCAATTCACGCAGACTTCTCCCCAGAGGGGTTAAGGCATACTCGACACGTGGAGGCACTTCAGCATACACAGTGCGTTGCACCAGTCCATCGCGCTCCAGACGACGCAGGGTCTGCGTCAGCATTTTTTGTGAAATCCCCCCGATCTGTCGATGGAGCGCAGTAAAACGCATCGTTTGTCTTCCAAGGAGTCCAACAATGAGCGCGGCCCACTTATCAACAAGCACATTGAGAACATGCCGCGTAGGACAGTTCGTATCATACACATTTCCGGAACAAGGAAGCATTTCTCCCAAAGAACAACCTCTCTTTTCATACATCTTACGCTTTCAGTCCCTGATTGCAAACAGCAGACAGCGTTCCGTTAAGGAGACTCCTTACTTTCCAGTAAGTATGCCACTTTTGAGTGCCATCTTGTGAGAAGAATGGAATCACCTTATAGTAACACAGAGAGGTCGCACCGTTCACGCGCCTCTTGAGACGAAACAACACCATTTTTTTCCTGAAGAACATTTCGATAGAAACAAAAAGGATCATTCTTATGTATGCTCTCACCGGTGCAAATGGGCATCTTGGTCGCCTTGTGATCAAACATCTGCTTACCCAGGTTCCCGCCAATCAGATCATCGCCACCACGCGTGATCCACAAAAGCTCGCAGATATCGCGTCCCTTGGAGTCATCGTGCGCCGCGCAAACTTCTCCGATCCGACCACGCTCGCAGCCGCGTATCGAGGCGCAACCAGACTGCTCATTATCAGCACCTACGTGGTTGGCAAGAGTGTCGAACTGCATAAAGCAGCAATAGCAGGCGCAGTAGCGGCCGGAGTCAAACATATTGTCTATACCTCAACCCCACACGCCGACCCAAGCAGCGCGAATCCCCTCCTTGCTGATCATGGACGAACCGAGGTTGCTCTCGCTGCATCTGGCGTTCCATGGACAGCGCTACGCAACAGCTTTTACGCCGAAATACTCAAAGATTTCATCGATCTCCTGCTGGTCAAGAGGCAATTCCTCATTCCAGAAGGCTCGGCCAAACACAGTTGGATCTCCCGCGAAGATTGTGCACGTGCCGCCACCGGTGCACTCATAGGCAAACTGACAACCACGGGACCAGTTGATGTCACCGGACCAGAGGCTCTCAGCTTCGCGGATCTGGCATCACGCCTCTCCAGCCTCTCCAATCACCAGATAACAGCACACCCATTACCAGATCAAGAAATCATCGCCCAGGTCACTGCAAAAGGCGTACCAGCAGATGCAGCGAGATCCACGATGAGACTTATTAGCTGGGTCGCCCATGAATCGACAGAGACTCCAACAGATACGGTAGAACGGGCAAGTGGCACCAAACCCACCTCGATCGACACGATCTTGCGCACGCTGGTCACCGCCTGAATTGTAAATCTCAACATTCTGCTGGCGGAATCTGTAGAATTATCCTGGTCTCAAAGGCTTCTTCCCGGACTTCTGAGATAACTCACCCACAGGGTAATGGTACAATTTTCGCCAGCAGAATATTGGGATTTACACGAGGAGTACCTGCTTCTCTCCGACAAACTGCTAGGCAACGAAATAGGGAGAGGAAAAAGAAATTGGGATTGACCCGCTTTGGAAGTGGACCTGAAGTGAAAGGGAGAAGGACGAGTATCTCTTCTTTCGCAGAGGAACTACGAACAGCACAAAACCTTGATTGTTACATGCACGGGTGCCTGTTGTAGTCTGCTGGCAAATAGAGGTCCAGCAACCAGGGAGCACCCTCACCTGGCTTAGAGACCAGGGCTCTGCGGACTTGAACTCGCTCCATACCAGGCAGCAGAAAAGCAACTGTTTCAGACATAGCTCACCCTTTTTGTCGTAGAAGCATCATAGAAGTTAGTGATTATAGAGTCCCACCTCTACTCAGCGAAGTATCTGGTCGCAAGAGCCATCACCCAGGCTCGTTGCTCCTCGGTCTCCGGCACTGGGTAGCCTCTGACCCTGCTCAAGTGCTCGAATGCCTTCTCAGGAGACCAGTCAGCGAGCACGAGCAGACTTGCCGCCATCAAAGCGGCCCGTCCAAGCCCTTGCCGACAGTGGAGAGCGATGTGCTTGCCCTGCATGCGCTGTTCATCAAGCTGTTGTAAGAGTGCCAGGGTGCGATCGTTGAGAGGTGGCACGCTACGATCGATGATGGGGAAGGAAAAGAAGGATATGTCCTGGGTCTGGCAGCATGCAGCTTCCTCCGCAAGCTCGAACGCATCGACCTCCAAGGGCGTGAGCAGGGAGACCAGGACATGGACGCCTGCCTCGCGTAGGGCGGTAATTTCATCCATCAGCCAGTCGCCACCGCGTGGACGGGCCATAGTGCTGATGCACCCGGCAGACAGTTCATGAAGAGAAGACAATTGTGCGCGCATGCTGGATCTCCCTCTCAGATGAGACGTGATAGAAGCTTATGACGAACTGTTTGGATTCCCCCACCGTTTCTCGCGTGCTCGCTGCTGACGAGCCTCGCGCCGTCGATGAAGGCGCTTCAGCTTTTTTCGGCTATCAAGCACCTCTCTGCGAATCCGTCCGTGACGATCAAAGCGGCGATACGCGATGTCTCTGTCGTCCCATGAACCAGCAAAGAGTGTCTGGTCGGGACGCTTCATGTGCGGATGTGGAGAATACTGTGCGTCATTCCAGGTTCGTCTATCGACCTTGGCTCCATACCATTCGCGAATCATGCCGACGCTATGGATACGGCGAAAGTAACAGGGAAGATACGGAAATTGCAAGTAGGCATCCTCCTTAGCACGAAACATTCGTGCTAAGGAGGATGCCTACTTGCAATTATAGGGGCCTTCTTTCTGCTGCGAGGAGTGCTCTTCCTTAGTACAGACAATCATAAATTCACTCCGAGATTGACGGAAAGCAGAAAGTGAGGTAGATTGGGCTTGGGATGAAGAAAGCATGAGAGGTCCCAAGCCAAGCCATAGGATTGAATTGAGCCGGGAGGAGGAAGAGCAGCTTCGTCACCAGGCCCGAGCCCATAAGACAGGGCAGGCTCTGCTAATGCGCGTGCGCATTGTGCTTCTGGCTCATGATTACCCAGAGTGGAGCAATCAACAGATTGCCCATCAAGTGGGAACCAGCGATCGGCAAGTGCGCAAATGGAGAGTCCGCTGGGTTGAGAGTCGAAGTCTCGCTGACGCTCCCCGATCAGGAGCACCGAGGCGTTTTTCCCTCTGAAACGCGTGCGCAAGTAACAGCCCAGGCGTGTAGCTTGCCACGAACGCAGGGAGTGCCGCTGGCGCGCTGGAGTCGGAGCGAGTTGGCGCGTCTGGTTGCCAGTGCTCCTGAGTTGCCCTCTGTCTCGGTAAGCACGATTGGACGCTGGCTCAGAGAGGAGCGCATTCGACCATGGCGCTATCACTGTTGGCAACATATCCAGAACCCCGAGGTGTTTCTGCAGCGGGCGCGTCCCGTGCTGCAGTTCTACGCACAGGCAAAAGCTTTGCTTAAGAAAGGCGTCTGGCTGGTTTGCAGTGATGAGAAAACATCTCTTCAGGCATGAGAGGCCCAACAAGCCCCTCGACCAGCACGTGCAGGCTCGCCCGTGCTGCAGTCGCCTCGCTACATCCGACGGGGAGCACGACACTTGATGGCCAGACTCTCTGTTGCTGATGGGCACGTCTGCGGACGCTGTACGACCCGCAAACGCTTTCTGGATTTCCGCTCGTTCTTGCAGGAGGTCATTGTTCCAGAAGCCTTGCGCCGAGAGGTGAAAACGCTGATCTTGATCCTGGACAATGGCACCACCCATGCGCCTAAACAGTTGACACGCTGGCTTGAGGAGCAGACCGAAGCTTCTTCGGGTCGATTGAGCATTCAGGTGGCGTGGTTGCCTCCCAACGCCTCCTGGTTGGATCAAATTGAGATCTGGTTTAGTCTTCTGCAACGCAAACTCCTGCAACCGAACCATTTTCTCAGCACTGACCATTTGGAGCAGGCCATCTTGGATTTCATGGCCTACTACAACCAGACGGCCAAACCGATCAAGTGGTCTTACACTGTCGAAAAGCTTGAACGAAAACTCGGAGTAAACTAACGATTATCTGTACTTAGGCCATCAGGTCACCTTAGAGCCTCGGGAGATAGCTGGATGACTCTTGCCCTTCAGTACGGCCTCAGACTTTTTCACATCTCTTTAAACCCATGCGCGGCGTCAGGCGCGCCAGTGCGGACCGCTGTTGCACCTGGGGTAGCGCGTGCCCGCTGCACAGCAGGCACGCGCTACCCCAGGTGCAGAACCGCCTTGCCGGTGAACTGTCGTTGCAGCAAGCGTTGCGCGATATCAGCAACATCGTGCCAGGAAGCCTCAACCTCAATGGGCGTACGCAGCTTTTGCGCTGCCACCTGCTGCGCCAGCCAGGCCAGATCTTCAGCGGCTGCACGCTGGCGTAATTCTATATACATTCTCAGCCCGTAGAGGTTCACGCCCCCGGTAGCGTTGGCTTTGCTGAGATCAATGGTCACCTCTGGCGATACCGACCAGCCCAGCGAGACACAGGTTCCCCCTGGTGCTATCAATGTGAGTGCGCTCGCCAGAGCCTGTCCACCCAGCGACTCGATAACCAGGTGGTACGGGCCATAAGCACGCGCCGGCTCAAGATCGTCCCCCACGACCACCTCATCGGCTCCCGCCTCGCGAACGAGCCCCGCGTTGCGCGCCTGACGTGAAGTACCGACAACATAAGCACCGCTTTGCCGGGCTAGCTGGTGCGCGAAGAGCCCCACACCACCGGTGGAACCGGTAATCAGCACGCACTTGTTCAGTAAAAGTCCACCTTTCTCAAGGGCACGCAGCGCCGTGAGGCCTGCAACAGGCAGGGTCGCGGCCTGAGCAAACGTCACGCCATCAGGAAGCACAGCCAGCGCGTGCGTAGGAACCGCGACCTGCTCAGCCCAGGCGCCTGAAACAGGCATAGGCATGCCCACAACCCGGCTGCCGACCTGTGGTCCTGTCCCATCATCCGCCTGCTGGATCACCGTTCCAGCCAGATCCCAACCGGGCCGCCAGCCCGCTTCAGCCGTCATAGCGCGCATCACTTCACCGCGATTCAAAGAAACGGCCTCAACCTGAATAAGCGCCTGCCCGGGATCCGGCTCGGGCGCTGCAACCTCCCTGATGGCCAGCCGCCCCGCAACATCAGGATCAACAACGATTGCACGTATAGAACTCATGGAACTCTTCCCTTTCGTTTACAGACCATTCCGCCTGGTTTCAGACAGCGCCTGGGCGAAATAGCCTTCTACATAATACTATGCCGGCATATTAATAACAGAAAAAAAGAGGCTATGCGTGTTCATCTGCTGGCGAAAGCGAGCAGCGCGCGACATTGGCCGCCGCCTGATCGAGCAGGCGCTGAAAGAGCAACTGTTCAGCCTGACTCATCCCCTGCACCATGCAAGCATCGAGATCTTGCAAGATCTGCGCAGCTGGCTCCCCAAGAGCGCGCCCCTTTTCCGTCAGATACACCCGCGAGATGCGTGCATCCTCAGCATCCTCACGACGGATCAGCAGCCCCTCTTTCTCCATACGCTGCACCATCTTAGCCACCGTACCAATCTCGACCTTGAGCCGCGCTGCGAGCTGCGACTGCGAAAGGCCATCGTCCTCCAATAGGCGGAAAATGACATGCTCCTGACCCGTGTGCAGTCCGATCCGCTGACAACGTACGCCCGACTGCTGGCGGTGTGCCTTAGCAAGCCGGACTAGGGACATACTGATACTCCCTTGCAGATACGTTGCGATTGGTTCTTTCATAGACAACCCCTGTTTATTATTATGCCGTCTAATTAATAATAATAGGTGAGAGGAAGTGCTGTCAACCCCTCTCCGAATAAATCGGAGAGAGAAAACCTGCATTCAGATCAGTCAGATCAGTTTGAGAAGCTTTTCAGCGTTGCTGTGGGCGATTTTTTCTTTGTCAAAAGGACTGATCGGGGCATGTTCCAGAAATGCTTTCGCCTGTCCTGCATCCTGAAAGGGATAATCAACGGAATACAGAATGCGCTCAGCCCCCAGTACCTGCATGACCAGCAGGAAAGGAGGCAGCGTAAACATCCCGCTGGGGGTGACATACATCTGCTGAACAAAGTAGTCCATCACAGGCCGCTGCAACTGTCTGGCTATCTGGGTAAACACCTGGGCAAAGCGATCCAGATAGAAGGGGATCATTTCCCCCCAATGACCGAGCACAAGTTGTAGACTGGGATAGCGATCAAAAACTCCACCCAGAACCATGCGTAGCGCGTGAATGCCCGTGTCCAGGTGCCATCCCCAGCCAAAAGTCGCAAAGCTTGCGCTGACAGCAGGATCAAAGCCCGCATAATACGCATCCTGTACGGCGCGCGATGGAGGATCGGGATGTAAATAGAGAGGAACATCGAGCGCGCTAGCCGCTTCAAGAATGGGGCGAAACGAAGGATCATCCAGAAAGCGATTGTTGGTTTGCCCGTGAATCATCGCCCCTCTCAAACCAAGAACAGTGACCGCGCGCTCCAATTCGCGAGCCGCCGCTTCTGGATCAAGGGTGGGCAAGGTCGCAAAGCCAGCAAAACGATCGGGATGGCTCTGAACGGTCTCCGCAAGCTGATCATTGATAGCCCGCGCTAGCGCAATCGCCTCGGCCACCGGAATTCGCGAAATACCCGCCGAGGTATGAGAGAGGACCTGGACATTAATGCCTGCGGCATCCATCTCCGCCAGACGATGAGCTCCCAGATCTTCGAGTTGCCTTGTCGGTGGTTGATAGGCATGTTCACGGGAAGCAGGAAGAAATCTGGCCACCGCTTTTTTGATTTCAGCTATTTCAACATGCTCTTCTAGTGTAATGATCTTCATCTATCTTCTCCTTCTTAGTACAGAATTTCACAAATATGGAGCCGTGCGATTGCAAGTGCAAGGCTGCTTGAGAACCTCATAACTCGGAGCATATTTGTGATGCGCCGTACTTAGTATCCCATATTGGCAGGTAAACAATCTAGATGCAGGGAGTGTCTAGATTAGAAAAGTGATTAGCAAGCAAGGAGACAATCGTGCATACTGTATGGGCCTTTCCTGTTTTTGTGTGAGTATATTAGGAAGAAATGATGAGGTGCTTCATGTCGAACACTCCACAAAAACGGGGTAAGCTCAGACCCATCCTTCGTCAGTGCTTTGTCCATGCTTCCGGCTATCTTTCGTTCGCTATGCTGTGATCAATAATATATCCTCGGCTAGTATGGTGCTACTTGCTCTTTCCCACAACATCGGGATTCATACCCGTCGTTTGACCGATGAGTAAACGTGCAGGAAGAATGCGGCGCTCCGGCTTTAGTGGCGCTGTTCCTGCAATACATTGGAGCAGAAGAAGACCCGCCTCGCGCCCAAGTGCGTGGTAATCTTCAACAATGGTCGTAAGCGGTTTTTCTGGTGGCGAAAATTGTGCAAAGCCTCCCATACTTGCTACCGACACATCCTCCGGTACACGCTTCCCTACCAGGTAGAGCTTCCGTAGAGCGCTAAATGCAATGAAATCATTGAGGCAGATCATTGCAGTGAATGACACATTTCGCTGCAACAATTCTGCTACTCCAAGTTCTCCCCCATTGCTTTCCCCCGAACAAAATACGAGTAGATCGTCTCCTGCGGGTAAACCGCGACTCTGCAACTCGTCTCTCCATCCCTGCACGCGCAAAGGATTAGTTGTATTAGAGAGCCGACCACTTAATAAGGCAATCTGACAGTGCCCTAATTCGTCAACCAGATAGCTGACGAGTTGCCGCGTCGAGCCGTAAGCATCAGTGCCACAAAAATTAAAACCCTCTATTTCGCGATACAGGCTTACTAGCGGGAAGCCACTTTCTTGCAATACTCGCAGGTAGTCAACCTCCTCAGCAACAAGATTGACAGGTGTCACACACAGTCCATCAATACTGTATTGTCGCAGCATGTCAACGTGCCTTCTCTCCCTCTCCCTACTCTCATGTGAATTTGCTGCAATAAGACTGTATCCCGCATCTTCAACAGCGGATTCAATCCCTACAGCCATTTGCCCATAAGAAGGATAGGATAGGTCGCTGACGACTAGGCCCAGAATATAGGAATGTTTGCTCCTCAGGCTTGCCGCTAGACGGTTGTGTTGATATCCCAGTTTCTTGATCACGTCTCTCACACGTTTACGTGTCTCCTCTGCTACTTCCCCACTTCCCCGCAGTACTAAAGAGACTGTTGACCGGCTCACTCCCGCCTCGCGCGCTACATCTTCTATTGTTATGCGCATGTATCTCACTCTTTGCTTTCTTTTACTCACTGCTATGCGCAGCCTCTAATCCCCTTGACACTGTACCGCTTCTATATTAACATTAATATTAACGAATTAGAACGTTCTAGTAGAACGTTCTAGGAAATATTCTTGATGAAAAGGATAATTGTTCTGCTCGTGCGGGCGGCTGGTTTTATCTTCTGACCGCTGCATGGTATTGTACGCATCAGTGTGAGAGAAGGATTCTCTGGATATGCCAATCTATATTCCCCCGACCTCTTTACCGATTGAGAGGACAGGCGATCTTGTTATTGTAGGTGCTTCATTTGCAGGCTGTGCTCTTGCTCATGCTCTGGCTGGTGCTGGCTACGAGGTTGCGCTAGTCGAGTCTCGCACATATCCCGGCTACGAGACTACAGCTACACTTCGCCCCTGGCTAGATATTTCCCGTTCAGAGCCACCTCCCGTTGTCCAACCTTGGCTTACAGAAGCCTCTATTTCTTCTTCTTCTGATGAAATAGCCCTTCATCCAGATAAACTGAAACGTGGACTTGAGGACGTTCTGCTTGGTGCAGGAGTCCACCTTTATTATGCCAGCCAACTCTGTGGCACTGTTTTTGATGATGAGCAGCAACTACGTGGTGTTGTGGTGGGCAATAAGTCCGGCCGTCAGATTCTTCTGGGACGTGCTTTCGTCGATGCGACGGAATGGGCTCTGCTTGCTCGACTCTGTCAACTCCCTTTATCTCATGATACGCTACCCACACCGGTGAGAGTACGCCGTACACTTGAGTTTACTCATGTTACAGGGAATCTTGCCAGAGAACTCTCAGTGCCGGAAGAGTTCTCTATGCTGAACAATCTTGTCCACGTTCACCGGGGAGGGTTAGGATCTCACCATTTCCTGCTTGAGTGTGTCTTCCAACTTGAGCTATCTTCGGCGGATCCACGGGGCCGCATGGCTCTGGAAATTGAGGCCCGTGTACGTATGACGGACCTGGCTGCTTACCTGCTATCGCAACACGTCGCTTTTCATGATGCACGCCTGGTTCAAACATCGTGGGAACTTTCCCTTCCCTCACCCTGGCATCTGACAGCATCGGAATCGCCGAGTACTTTGTTCACGCTGGAAGATAAGGCTGGCAAGCACACGATACCCTTTGCTGCGTTTACTTCCTCTGCTTACCACAATCTCTTTCTGCTTAACACGGCCGCTGCATTTTCTGAGAGAGATGATCGTTCTCTCCTTTTGGAACCACTGTCTGCTGCTCATATTGGGACCGCTCTGGCTCCGCTCGTAGAAAGAGCGATACAGATGACGTCGTTTCCTCTGGTTCATCATTGTCATGTTCGCTGTGGAGTGCCTGTTGAGGGGCATGCGGATCATACTGTAATGCTCTGGGAACCAGAGGCACCTCAGCGTGGACGATCCTATGCGCGTGTTCCTGAACCTGCGGAGGAGTTTCCTCTCCTTACCTCCGTCGATGTGCTGGTGGTTGGTGGTGGTACAAGTGGTGTACCAGCGGCTCTGGCGGCTGCGCAGGAAGGATTGAAGGTGGCAATTCTGGAGATGAATTCAGGCCTGGGTGGCACGGGGACGCTTGGTGGAGTTGATAGCTACTGGTATGGACGCCGCGTTGGCTTTACCAGCGTCGTTGATGCCCATTATGAGGATGAGGTTACTCGACTCGCACTACGACAAAATACACCAAAGTGGAACCTTGAGGCACGTATGCAGGCCTTACTGCGTTGGTCGACGGATGCTGGCATAGAGGTGTTTTTTCGCACAGTGGTGATAGGAGCTCTGAGGCAGGGAAATACCGTGTGTGGCGTGCTAGTTGCGACTCCTGACGGCCTCTTTGCGGTTCGCGCCAGGATTGTGATTGATGCTTCCGGTGATGGTGATGTGGCTGCCTTTGCGGGTGCACGCTTTACCTATGGTTCTGTACGTGATCGTCTGCCTTTGTGGTATTCGCTTGCTCAATTTGCTCAGCCCGGTCAGACACGTAATAATTTCACCAGTGCCGTTGATGTCTCGAATATAAACGATTATACGCGTGCTATTATAGCTGGCCGTCGCCGAGATCAATCCTATGATCATGGAGCTTATGTAGCTCCCCGCGAATCACGGCATATCGTTGGTGAGCTTACACATACTCTGACCGACCAGTTAACGTTGCGCCGTTTCCATGATGTCATTAATATTACGTTCAGCAATTATGATGTGAAAGGGAAAAGTGCTGCTGATTGGATATTGTGGGGATTGTTGCCACCGAATGTAGAGTCGGAGATTTCCTATCGAGCGTTGATCCCTGTCGGCCTAGACGGGATCCTGGTAGCGGGCAAGGCCCTCTCCTGTACGCATGATGCTCTCGCTGCGATTCGCATGCAGGCCGATATGCAAAATCTGGGTGCCGCGTGTGGTGTGGCAGCAGCGATCAGCATCCGTGACGACGTCGAGGTGCGGAATGTTGATGTCAGCAAGTTACAGAGGCGGCTGGTGGAGTATGGGATTCTTCCCTCTGAGGTCCTCGACCGCGATCTTTCTTCTAAGCCGTTGTCAGATGCTGAAATGGTGTCACTGGTCGCGAATTTGACGGGTTTTGAGCCCTTTTATATTGATATGGGATTCGATGATGTGCAGCATGAGCCTATGACGCTTGTGCAGATCTGCACTGCTGGCCCGTCGATTGTCCCGTTGCTTACAGAAGCCTATTTGTCCTCGGTAGGAGAACGGCAACTCCTTCTGGCCCGTCTATTGGCATGGTATGGTTCTTCGGTTGGCGTTTCCTGCCTCATTAATGCTATCGAGGAGGAGTTGGCAGGTGAGCACTTGCCCGCTCGAACAAAGAAAATTCGCCATGCTGGTTTCCCACCTGATCAAGGAGCCATGCCAGAGATTTGCTACTTGCTCTTCACACTTGGTATGACACGTGATGAGCGCGTGCTTCCTGTCCTTGAGCATGTAGTTTCTCTGTTGGAACCGACGGCTGAGAATTTTCGGGATCGTTTCAAAGGCACTTTTTATTATGTGGATGCTGTCTGCACAGTCGCAGAGCGGCTGGGAAGTCCAGCCGCGATGCCGATTCTGTTAGCACTGCATGATAAGGAAGGGTTACATGGTTTACATACCACCAGGTACCAGACCGATTATTTTGATGAGCGGATCGCCTATCTTGAAGTAGAGATTGCATGCGCCCTAGCTCGCTGCGGATCAACGGAAGGGGCACGTATTCTGATTGATTACCTGGATGATGTACGCAGCGTGCTGGCCGAGCATGCAGAGGATGAACTGATGGCGGTGAGCGGCCAGAGTTGGGGAAAAGACAAGGCCTCCTGGTATACCTGGCTAGAGACATATGGTCATACATTGCGCCCTCTTCCCTGGCTACAGAGAATAGATTAATCCCGGTTGCATTGCTCTTTACGTTTGCTATGGATGCAGACGAGCACAAAGGTTTTTGCCTTGTAGATGTATATCGATGGAGATTTACTATGAATAATCAAACAAGGATGAGCCGCCGTGACGTGCTCAAGCTCGGAATGGTTACCGCTGCTACTGCTAGCCTCACACTAGCGGGCTGTGGTAGTTCTACTGATGCAGCAACGCCTTCTGGCACACTCTCAATCATGACCTGGGGATCGGATAAACGCCTGAAGCAAAGTTTTCAGGCTGTTTCCTCCACCTATCCCAAAGATTTTAGCGGTATTAAGCTCAATGTAATTGTAGCTGGTAGCGGAGATGCTGATGTGACCCAGGCCTTTCGTCTGGCCTTGGCTGCGCATAAAAATATCCCCGATATTGTGCGGCTCAATTATACGGAACTAATTGAATTTGCGCAGGCTGGTGTGATTGACGATCTTTCAGACCTGATCAATCCTGTGAAAGATGATCTCTATATTGGTGCGCAAAAACTGGCGACCTATCAGGGAAAATTTGTAGCTGTTCCCGAGCAGGTCAAGAGTAAGATGTTTTATTATCGCACCGATCTCTTTGAGCAGGCCCATCTTACTCCGGACGATCTAGCTACCGTTGATGGTCTCATCGCCGCAGGCCAGAAATTCCATGCTCGCAATGCTCAGGCTTTCATGCTCAACATGGGTCCCCAGCCTTCTGGCGCCTGGATTGGTGAAATCATGTCAGCCTACCCCAACCCTCGTACTGCTGATTCCTCTGGTCACTATATTGTTTCGTCGAATCCTGCTTTTGCTGATGCCTTCACCTTTGTCAAGCGTCTTCATGATTCGGGCATTACTTTACCTGTTGATGATTTTTCGCCCGACTGGGGTCCCGCCTTTAAGAATCAACGTATCGGGGCTGCTCTGCATGCTAATTGGCTAAAGCTCTTTCTCCCCGGATACGCTACCTCTATACAGGCAGGGAAATGGAAAGTTCTCCCCGCCTGGCCTGCCCTCTCGCCTCTTGCTACTCAGGCGTATGGATCTGAGTCTGCTGGTTCTGTCTTTTTTATCCCTCAGGAGGCGAAAAATAAGGATCTTGCCCGCCTATTCCTGAATAAGCTCGTCTTGGACAAGAAGGGATCTCTTGCTCAGTTTAAAGCTAATAGCCTGACTCCTTTGCTTCGTAGCGTCCAGCCTGCTCTGCTTGATTATGTCAATACAGCGTCTAAACCCTCCAGTATGACTGATGAACTGTGGGCTCAGCAGCCGCAAAACTTCTTTGGTAAAGACTTCTATCCAGCAGAGTTTGCTAGCTATGATCATGTAAAGATCTTTGATTATGATCCTGCTGCAACCAAGGAGTTTGCTATTCTGAATCAATGGCTTATTCAAGTGGTCCAGGGAAAGAGTGATGTGACGGCTGCTCTCGCCGGAGCACAGCACGATTTGGAAACGCAGATTGGCAATCCGTATAAGTCTTGACTCGCCTTGTCTCTTGTTGTACTACAGATAAAAACGAGCTAGCTATTATAATGACGATATTGTGCCGGCTCTCCCTGGTGTGCATCAGTGTTGTGTTAACGTTGCGCAACAATGGTGTACACCAGGGAGAGCTGTGCCTGGAACTCATGTAGAAAGGCCTTATGATGAGTATGCAACAATTCTTCGCCCATAGCGCGCATCAAGAGCTAAACAGTTCAAGAGCGAAAGGAATGAGGAAGCGAGCCAGCAAATACGAGGCCCTACTTGCATATCTGTTCATTTCTCCATTTATATTGATATACCTCGTTTTTCAGATTGGTCCGGATATCTATGCACTCATTTTGAGTTTCTTTCGTTACAAAGGGTATGGCTCGGCGATTCCGGTAGGTTTTGAAAACTATCTGACTATTCTTCAATATCACGTGTTCTGGACAGAACTGGGCAATACGCTCTTTTACTGGATTGCGCATGCCATTCCATTAATTCCCCTATCATTTCTTTTAGCGTTGCTCGTTCGATCTAAACTCATCCGTGGCAAAAGTTTCTGGAAGCCTGTTATCTTCTTGCCCCAGGTGATCGCTATTGTCGCAGCCTCTCTGGTCTTTCAGACGCTCTTTAGCACCGAGTATGGTATCGTTAATCAACTCTTGCATACCCATATTCCCTGGCTGCAGGACTATACTCTCGCACGCTGGATCGTTGTGATCTTGCTCATATGGCGTGGTCTTGGCTTCTGGTTTGTTGTCTTCCTGGCCGGGCTTACTTCCGTTGATCCTTCGCTAGAGGAGGCTGCGACGGTCGATGGCGCCTCAGCCTGGCAGCGTATTCGCTTTATACTCTTACCTCTGATGAGTAATGTCTTTCTCTTTGCCTTTGTCATCGATGCTATCGGTTCTATACGCCTCTATGCTGAACCCAATGTCCTGGTGAGTGGCGCTACCCCAGTGGCTCCCAGCGTTGCGCCGATGCTCAATCTGTTGGTCACCAATTTGCAAAATGGTGATTTCGGGCAAAGTGCTGCAGTTGGTTGGCTGCTGTTCATTCTGACGATATTTGCTGCTGCCTTACAATTCGCTCTCTTCCGCAATAGGAGCAGCGATTGATAATCCATGAACTATGGTATCAAAAGAGTGTCTTTCTTAGAGGAAAGAATATGGAAGGAGCGCAATATGCCACGACCTAAAACAGGAGATCATGATTCTTACGCAAATCGGCAGTTTCACGAGCGCAAACGGCGTTTTCAGCGCCTGGTTCTTCTCTTTTTAGCTTATGTGGTGCTAGCGTTGGTAGCTTGTATGTCACTCTATCCGCTGGTCATGATGATCATCAACTCGTTCAAGAGCAATGCGGAAATTATGCTGAATCCTGGCGGCTGGCCCCAGCACTGGACATTAGAAGATTATACACAACTTCCCACAACGCAAGGTAACCAGTTGCTCAATTTCTTCAATTCCATCGTTGTTGCGTCGATCACGACGGTTATTGCTGTATTTATCGTGGGATTGGCCGCATATGCTTTTACAAAGATGCGCTTCCCTGGCAGAAATACCCTCTTTTTCTTCTTGTTAGCAACCATTATGGTACCAGGAGAGATTCGGCTATCTTCTCTTTTCCTGATGTTCTCTCGTATCGATTGGATCGACACCTATCAGGTGCAGATTGTCCCTTTTATTGCCCCCGTTTTCGGTCTGTTTATGATTCGACAGTATATGCTGACTATCCCGGACTCGTTCATCGAGGCGGCTCGAATTGATGGTGGCAATCATTGGCGTATCTTCTGGCATATTATTGTACCGGTCTCATCTCCTATGCTGTCGGCATTCGCTATTTTGCACTTTCTTAATATGTGGAACAGCTATCTCTGGCCGCAGGTTATGGCAAACGACCAGAGCGTTGCACCACTGATGGTCACATTACCCAGTTTACGTGATCCCGCACTTGGGTATGTTCCTACCTATGGTATTATTATGGCCGGTTGCGTACTGGCAACAATTCCCATACTACTTGTGTTCTTACGTTTCCAGGATAAATTTATCTCTGGTGTCACAATGGGAGCCACAAAAGAGTGAACTCCATATTGAGCAGAGCTATCAGACGAACCTTCACCTATAGTAGCCCGCATATTCATGCTGAATTGCGGGCCCAGGAAGGTATTTGTACGAAAAACGGATCATGCGTCTGATGCGGGAGCAGGGTATCAATGCAGTGCTCAGGTCGCAGTGCGTGAGACCTGCCGAGAGCCAGCATCGTGATCCTGTTACCAGTTGCGACTTGCCATCAGGTTGAACACTCATGAACGTTTGACAGAACGACGAGCATTTTGTTATGCTTTTCGTCTCTTCCCGTAACGACGACGAACTAGAGGAAGGAGTCTCCCTGTCTATGATTGCTTCCCCCGAATAGACTACGCCTGTATGGTTGACTGGTGTGTTGCGCGAGGCAGGTGCCTTACCGTGTGGTGAGGTGCAGGCGTTTGATCTGCAGCCGACTGGTGCTTTTAACTCTGCCACGATGCCTTTGCTAATAACCTATATCCCAGACACGCCGGAGACAGCGCCGCGCTCCCTGATCCTCAAATGCATCAATGGCACCGAGTGGGGCAATCAGGCCAACCGCGATGAAGGCTTTTGGCTGTTTGTGAAAGTGACCTCTCACAAACAGAAGAATCTGTTCTTTACTGTCCCTTCGCGAAAGATTTCTCCTGGACGAGCAGGATGACTCCCATTACTGCGAGTGTCCGGTATCTGCTTTGCTAGACAGCGAAATAGGAAGCGGGAAGTGATATCAGGTTGCTTTAAAGATCTCCATTGTTACACGTACGGGTGAAGCTTGGGAGCGGCAGGAATCATTATTGATCTATCCAGAAAGAAGCTGTGAGCAATTGTACGGTGGTTTCCTCCAAGGAGGCTTGATGTGATGCTTCAAAAAGAGGATGCGCGTGTTAATTCCAACCCATGGCCTGAGAGGCGATTTGCATGCATCCTTCGCAGAAAAAGAGGCTGCGGAACCCATCGCCATATTCACGAAGTGGGGTGGCAACAGTACACACATGAAACATCAATTTTTTGCAGATTGAACAGCAAGGATTCTCATCTAGCCCAAGAGGGGGACCACCCACATCTCCATGAACGCCCTTCGTCAACTGGGTATGGCCATTGCAATACACTAATTGGTCATCATATGGCAAGAGGAGAAGCTCTCCTCTTGCCATATGATGGTCAATCGCCTGCTTTTGGAGTTGCTCGAGCATCTCGAAATCTTGATCTTCGGATACTTGTAGATGTGCCTGCGTATAGAGATTCTGCTGTGAAATAGTGCAGAAGAGCGTCCATCCGCCATGTTGCGGCGGACTTACCAGGTGAATGCGCGAAAAAGATGTGGGGGGAAGACCATCAATCCGAGCAAGGTCGAGCGTCAAATAATGCCATGTGATCATGCTTGACGCTGGCTCCCCAGCGATGAAAGATACGGGAAGCCCTACAGGATGGGGTCGCTTCACAAGCTCCTGAAGAGGAAGGGTGGTGTCAACTGGCTGGAAACGTACTGCGTTACGGTGCCGAGTAAAACGAGGTTCAGCACGCTTTCCCTTTCCCGGGAGCCAGAACCCCAGATCTCTGAACACGTTCTGCTTGTGTGTTCTTTCGGCATATTCTGCCATCGCAGCCAGGGCTGTTGGCGTTCCGATGGCAGCAAGCATCGCCTCAAGAATGGATGGGGAACAGTCCTGGTTAGCACGAAAGAGCCTCTGTAGTAACTGCTCGACACAGCTATCAGGGGCATCGTGGAGGAGATAGAGCCAGGTTGAAAACGAAAAGCGGAAAAAGGTGAGTTGCTCGCCGGGAAGGTTGACTACTTCCTGTTGCAGTGGACGAAAATGCTGTGGGCAAATGGCTCCAATGTAATAGAAATGGTCCTCAATATCAGCGCGATAGCGATCTCTTGTGAGGAAACCAGATGTCTGAGAGAGCGCGAGAGCTTTTTTAAATAATGCGCAAACATCAGCCTCGGTTTCGACAGGCATAAGGAGTTTTCCGCCATTGGACTGTAGGGGCATACCTCACCTCGTTCCATCCTTAGAAACTTTTCTTTGACTGTATCGTATCTAGGCCGACAACGAGTCGAACGTTGCCTACGAGAGCTTCCTTACACACAGCTATTACTGAAAAAGCGCTTTGTACTTAACAGGTGACATGGAACAGACCGATGACTGTGCCGGTGGCCTCATTCCAGGTTTGGATTGCCTGGGGTGTGGGTAACAAATCCACCTGGCATTGTTTTTGCTGGAAATACTCAGTTGCCTCATCAGAAAGTCTGACATTGCCAAACTGTCCCGTGCCAATGATGAGCCGTTTCGTCCCTTCTTCATAGATGTATTTCGCCTCGTCTTGAGAAAGTATGTGCGATGTACCATAGAGGGCCTTAGATAATTTTTTCTTCCGCTTTTTTACCTGGCCACTCTGCCTGATCATCACATCGTGCGCGAAGACGGTTCCTTCAATGGTAATTGAGCCAAAGATAGTCTGATCAATGCTGGGTTTCATCTTGTTACTCCTCCACATCTATGTGGCATGCCAATGTGGGCTCGTTCAAGAAAAAGTGCTCTGTGGACAAAAAGCTTTGGCCATAGTATATATCACTAAGCAAAGGCGTGGCTGAGAGGCAGAGCCGCCTACCTATTCTCTTGCTCATCTGTAATTGACCCGATTGGGAAGAATACCTGAAGTAAAGGGGAAGGAAGAGCATCTCTGCTCAGAACGAAGGCACTTTACAGTGGGTGGCCTTGTTGCATGCTTGGTACGCGTATTATCAGCACAGCCAGATCCTGGCGTCATTGCTCGCCCGGGATTTCAAGGCAGGCTCGACCAGCGAAGACGAAAATGGGACTTTGTCAGGCCTCTACACTGCCTTGCCAGATGCCCTGGCAGCTATACAGAAAGGCGACTTCAGACAGCAGCTGGGCAAGGCCCTTTCCTACCGGGTTGTAATTGTCCCGGTTTGGATGACTCAATAAACTGTGGCTCAACCCACGGGATACGCAACGAGCTGACAGCAAGCTAGCAGCATAAAAAGAAAAGAGACATCTAATGAGAGGGAAACAAACCATACTCTCACAAGGAGGTCTCTCTGAGTATGATACCCAACCCGAGCATAGAGGTCCAAACCTCTCCCGTAGATCGTCCCTCGGTGCCAGCGTGGTTCGCCGAAGTCGTCATCCTGTCCCAGCACCTCACAACGAAAGGGATTCTAGAAGCCTTCGCCCATCAAGTCCAATTGGTGCGCGGACGCTTCGGCAGCTATGAACCAATTGATTTTCTCGCGCTCCTGTTCGGGTACGCGATGAGTGGAGAACGAACGTTATCGGCTTTCTTTGAGCGAGTCACCCCCTTTGGGTCAGCCTTCATGGCCCTGTTTGAGCGTGCGAACCTTCCCCATCGTGCCACGCTCAGCCGTTTTCTGGCGAGTGTCGATCGTCCCTGCTTGGAAGTGTTTCGCCAGCTCTTCGAGCAATACGGCTTCACTGAAGGGTGGACCTCGGAGACGATCGGCGGTATTTGGGATCGACAGAGCCGCCGCTACATCGTCTTTGATGTCGATGCGACACGTCAGGCAGCACGGCAGCGAGCGTTGCCCTGTGATCCAAGCTTGCCTCCCCCTCGACGCCGACTCGATGCGGTCTGCGCGCCAGGCTACACCGGACGAAAACGAGGTGAGGTCGTCCGCACACGCACCGTCGCGCTTCAGATGCATACTCGTCAATGGATCGGCACCTTTGCAGGCCGGGGCAATGGTGACTATCAAGCAGAGCTCGCTTCAGCGCTTCGGGCCATCACAACCTACCTGGAGCTCTTTGCGCTCACTGCACAGGTAGCTCTTGTTCGCCTCGACGGGCAATATGGGGATACAGTAGCCATTGCACAACTGATTGCAGCAGGCGTCCATCTGGTGACACGAGCGAGAGGGTATCGCGTCCTGGAGCACCCTCAGATCCAGCGCGTGCTCGCTCACCTACCAACCGCGAGGGTGACCAGAGTGAACAGTGATGAGGAGGTCGAGTTGTTTGATGGAGGCTGGTTGTCATTGGATGAGGGGGTACCTCAAACCCGCATCATTGTGGCTCGGCATCGTGCCCCCGCACCAGGCAAGAGGGTGTCGGTGGGCAAGTGCATCGGTGAGTGGGTGTATGAGGTCTTCATCACAACCCTGCCCATCGATGGATTCCTCGTCGCGCGATGTGCTCGATCTCTATCATGGGCGGGGAGCCTTTGAAGCGGTACTTGCGGATGAAGATGTCGAAGAAGATCCCGACCGCTGGTGTTCGTACACCGAGTGTGGACAAGAACTCTGGCAGATTGCGTGTCAATGGGTGTGGAACCTCCGGCTCTCACTTGGACAGGCTATGCAAAAAGCTGAGCTACGCGAGATCGAGTGGGCATCTCCGAAAAAGACACCTCCTGTGCTTCTCACCATTGAAGAACCAGTTGAGGAGTATGGGCCGTGGGAGTGGGCCGCAGCATTCGGACGAGCCACTGGACGCTTCGGGGCTGATGCCTTTACGTTACAAGAGGATGGCAAGCTTCGCTGTCCAGCGGGAGCAAGCTTGTGGTTGAGCGAAGTGCGCCAAGAAAATGCGTTCACTCAGCGTGCCGTCTATCTCGCGTATCAGACCGACTGTCAGCGCTGTTCTCTGCGAGAACAATGCCTGGCGAAAGGTGCCAAAGGCAATCGTGCTCGACGGGTCAGCGCTGTCCGTCGCCTCTTGCCCCCACCTGCTTTGGCTGCGTGTGAGCAAACGCCTGTCCTTCTCGGACCAATACGATGGGTGGATGTCGCAGGTCGAGCGCTTCGCCGCACCTGGACGACCCATTGGCGTCGTCAACACACCGAGATCATCGCGCTTGTTGAGTGTCCTGAGAAGGTTTTCCCACCACCACGTCCCCCTCGTGAAGTGCGTTCGCATTACCGCTGGAGGTGGTCCGACCGGCTCGCCTGTAATGCCTGGTGGGGACCACCGCAACGGCGTGTTTCCGTGGCAGGCGTCCCCACCTTTCTCGCTATCAAGTAATACAGGAGGAACTGGCGAACAAACAGGCGATTTGAGCGAGGTGTCATTGCTCCTCTGAGCTTGTCATGAGGGCCGAGAGTCCCTGTCTGCTTTCAACAATCTCTTCCATTCCTTCATTGCTCGTTTGCTGCAAGCTCGTTGCGTATCCCGTGGGCTCAAACGCACTTTTGAGAGGCTAAGAGTTCATTGACGAACCAGAAGCGTTAGCTTAGAATGAGGCGATAAGAGCTCACAAGGGGCTACATCTATGCCAGGGAAGCGAGAAGGATATGGAGCAACCAGCGAAAGAACAGACAATCGAAAGTCTTATCAACGCATTAAGTGCTCAGGTGTGGCGGACTCGGACCGAAGCTGCGGACGCATTGATCCAGCTCGGTAAGCCAGCGGTCTTGCCACTCATAGATGCGATCTGCAACGCACGGTTCGGTTACCACTACTTGCCTGAGGCTGTGCGAGCCCTGGGCGGTATTGGTGATCCACGGGCTATCAATCTGCTGATTGATATTCTCGCTAGCGACCATGTTCACGCCGCTCAAGAAGCAGCCAAAGCACTTGGTCACATTGGTGATCCACGGGCCATTGAGCCACTTATCAATGTCTTTCGACATGACTGGAATGACACAGAAACGTTTACGGCGTGGCAAAAGGCATCAGCTGCCCTGGCTGCCATCGGAGAGCCATCTCTTGGTGCTCTCCTAAACGCACTCTCGGATGAAGATGACACTGTACGGCAAGGAGTTATTGAGGCATTAGGAACGCTGCGTGACCCACGAGCCGTTGATCCTCTTATCAAGGCTTTACAAGATGAAACAAGCATCGTTCGAGGACGTGCAGCAGCAGCTTTGGCACAGATTGGTGACGAACATGCCATTGGGCCACTTACCGCTCTGCTCGCCGATGCAGAATGGTCTGTCCGAGTTCGTGCCATCTCTGCCTTAGGTCAGCTAGGCGGCCAATCGGTATTTGCTCTCCTTGTCGATGCCCTTAAGGATCAAGAGCCCAGAGTACGCAATGCGATTGTACTTGTTTTGGGAAAGCTACAAGACGAACGCCTTTTTGATATACTGCTTGACGTGTTGAGTGATCCAGATGGTCGCGTTCGTGCTGCTGCCGCCAGTATGTTAGGCCAACGTGGCGATGAGCGCGCGTTACCTGCGTTGTGCTGGATACAGCAAAACGATACGGGGTATGCAGGTGCAAACAAAGTCAGTGCTTCTGCCGTAAGAGCCATTCAATCTATTCAAGAGCGTTGCCAAAAACGTTAACACAAAGTGCCTATGTGAGATTCAGGCGGCATGAATCACGCGCAAATGGAGTAAGTCAAACTTAGCTCGGCCATACATTTCACGCTTAACCAGCTTCAAACGGGTCACGTGGCCTTCGGTCTGCCCATTACTTTCTGCTCTCTTCCTCTCCTTGACCAACTCGTTGCACAACTCGTGGGAAGTAGCTCAGATTGATGCTTGTGTCGACCTGGTAGGCCTGAAGCTTCCAACAGAGTGGGAGGGAACGCGTCTTCATTTCCCACGCACTCAGGAAACGCCCTATAGGCGAATCTCAGAAAGATCAGGCAGTCTACAAGGGTCGCAAGTTGGAGACGGTCAACTTTAGCGGCCACGGTTGCCCCGTCAGCTGCAAAGTCTACAACAAGTCCAAAGAGATTAAGCACTCAGACAAAAAATGGTTTGAAATCGTCTGGGAGAAGCGTAGCTGGGAACCTGGTGAAGAGGTCTGGCGCGTGGAGTTCTCCCTGGAACGCGAAGTACTTAGAGAGATGGGCCTGGATGATGTCTATGACACACTACACAACGTCAAGCGGTTATGGGCCTACTGTACAGAAGAGTGGTTGCTCATGGTGCGACCAGGCCAGACGAAAAATAGAACGCGCTGGCCGACTCATCCCACCTGGGAAAAGATACAGCGGGCTTTTGATCGCTACGGCGATAGAGAGCTAAACCGGTTGGGGCCATTAGTGCGAGAGCCACGACAAGTGAAGAACAAGGAACGGGCGGAGGCCGCCATAGCTGGGTACATGACCACCTATGCCGCCTGGGATCAGGAGATGGCGGAAATACGGAGATGTGTATACCTCTTGTGGAGAGGTTTTTAATTGACTACTTCTCCACAAGCAGCACAAAAACGCGCTATAGGTGTGCGTAGTGGTTTGCTACATCGAGGGCAAGGTGCCCCATAGGTAGCGATGCGATGATGCAGAACAACGTTTGGGTGAATATCTTTCATACCAGTCATGCGCTCGTACTCTTTGCTCACAGGGAGAAAGTAATCTGGCAGTGGAAGATGTTCATGGCGAGAGAGTTCTTTTCTCTCCTTGCTGGCACGCAGGAAACATTCACCATACAACGTGTAAATCGTGTTGTATTCCTCCTCATCTAACATGAGAACTTCTTGTTGACAGCGCCAGCACCACATGTTTTTCATGCTGTGCTCCTTTCATCTCTTGCTCCTCCTAGTTTATCCGTTGTTGATTTCACTTACTAGCCCTTATAGCACCTGCTGTGAGGTTTTTTTGAGGTGAGATAATGGACCTCTCTATCCAGGATGAATAAATATATGGCTGGCCAGCGACAACCGACACGAGTTGTCGTCTCTGTGAGTGGTGGGAAGGACAGCATCGCCATGTTGCTTGAGGACCTGATGCACATAGGAGAACGAAGCGAGCGAGCATGAGAACACTCGCAGGCTTCATCGCATTGGTTCATAGTTGCTGCCGGTATTATGAAACATCACTTGAAGATTGCTGACGGTCACCACCAGGTCTGGGTGGTGCATATCACCTGAGAAGGTGAGTGTGACGGGCGCCAGATCGGCGCTAGGACCAACAAAGTGAGCCCGAGCAACATCCGCGCGTGCTGAGGATCTCCTCCCGCCATCAGTTTTGGCATCCCATCAATGGTGAGCAAATGGACAGGAGGGGAGAGCGGCATGGTCAGCGAGCGCATGGGTGGTATATTCTCAATCTTCTCCAAAGGGATCTCCCTTCATGTGAATTGACAGAGTTTCTGTCCTCCGGTTTCTTTATCAGCGAGTGATGAATGAAGATTGTAGGTAAATTCTGCGCTGTCGGTACAGGAGTTTTGCGCAATCACTTCGTCAAGGATGGTCTTAGACTTCTGGCATGCAAATTTCCTGGCAGCGGCGTTGGATGGCGGCATCCCGCTCAATATGTTGGCGATAGTGTTCCAGCGTGCAAGCACCTATCAATTGGATCTGGCGGCGTGCTAGCATCGGCTTCAACAATGGAGCCACATCAATCGGGTAGCGATCCCATTCGCCTCCAACGATGCGATGAAAATGATCGACCAACAACAGGAAAGAACCAGCAGCTTGATGCATTGCAGTGAAGAGCAACTGGAGTCGTTTCGTGGGGGTATCTTTTTCCTCCAGAGAGGGCTGACCGCGTAGCCGTTCCAGGAACGCCCTTTCTTCCGACCCCGGCTTTGCATGGATCAATGCATCGAAAGAGTATGATTTCACCACTCTGGGACGGAAAATATGCTCAGGGAGGCCAGCGAGCAACGCTTCGTAATCTAGCACAATCACCTGCTTGTCGGGTAAAGGATCAGGTGCATCGCCTATGGCCATCCGACGAGTTACTTCTATCAGGGCTGCCCACCGTCCGGCCTCATGAGAACCTAAGAGCACCGGATTGCACTTGTTCTCTCGCAGAAGAACCTGAAACAGTCTATTTATCACTGCATCTTGACCACTGAGAGGTGAGAAAGCGCCGAGTTTCGCAAGCTCAGTCAGGTTGTGTCCGTAGCGCTCCAATGGCGTAGAATCGTTGAGGATGGTTGACATGAGGTTTCTCCTTCGCTCGCGAAACAAATGGTTCTCATCTGACCTCGTCCTGGTCTTAGTATCGCACAAAACAGATGTGATATGTTTTTCGGCTAATTTCATCTCAACAAGATTCTTATGGCGCAAAACTCACGTACCGAAAACGCAACTAGTAAGCCCCAAAGTGGACAAGAGCCTGTTAATGAACACCGGTAATTACAGAGAACCACGAACTTATCCAAAAGGGGTGTGGATAAATTGTGAAGAAGAACGTGTCGAGGAACAAACGTCGTCTGGCTCATTCTAAAGAGAACGATAGGTGGCCTTTTCCAGGTCTATTGCGATGCACATACGCTTGCCGTAAGCAACTTTTCCGCTCTAGAAGCTCTCTCTGCGAGCATGTTACTTTTACGAGGCCAGAGCAATTCACTATGCATTTTGTCTATACAGAAGAAAGCTGATCAGCTAGAATGGGGAAAATACGCGAATGGAGACGAAGAACGGCGATGAAATCGAATCGGCAGGTCATGGGGCAATTGCAACGACAGAGGCTGGTGAAACAGCTTCAACGGCAGTTGAGAGATTGGGACCCTGATACGCAATGTCACATTCACTCTTATCTGAGTAAGAATAAGCGGTGTCAATATGATCAATACGGGCGTGTAATTGAACTGCATCTCTGCGATTACGATTTGACGCAGATTCCCTCGGAAGTATGGCAATTCTCAACATTGCAAGATCTTTACCTGAGCCATAATCAGCTCAGTTCCCTTCCTGCTGATGTGGGCAGGCTCTCTTCGTTGCAACGGCTGGACCTGGAGCACAACCAACTCAGTTCTTTGCCTGAGCAAGTGTGGAACGTTAAGGGTCTAAAATCGCTTTACCTGAGTCATAACCAGTTTCGCTCCTTGCCTGAAGATGTGGGTCGGCTCTCCTCATTACAATGGCTTCACCTGGAGCATAACCAACTTCGCACGCTGCCAGAGCCGCTATGGAACCTTTGTCATCTCTGCTCGCTTGATTTAGGCCACAATCAGTTCAATACTCTACCTATGGAAATTGGCAAGCTCTCTGAGTTGCAATTTCTTGATCTAGACAACAACCAGTTGCAAAGTCTTCCTGCGGAAATTGGTAACCTCTCTGCTTTGCGCCTCCTGAATCTAAGTCACAACCAGTTTCGTACTTTGCCTATGGGAATCGTCAAGCTCCCTGACCTACGAATACTCCGTTTATCCCATAACCAACTCGGCACGCTGGCGAAAGAGATAGGTCATGTCTCGTCATTAAAACAGCTCCATTTAGATGGTAACCAACTGAATACTCTGCCTATGGAGCTCAGTTCCCTCTCGTCATTAAGCTGGCTTTACGTGAACAATAATCAGCTCAGCTCTCTGCCTATGGCGTTAGGGAATCTCCCGTCGTTAAAACGGCTTCATCTGGATGGGAATCCATTACAGACACCACCGCCGAAGATCATTGCCCAAGGCTCCCAGGCGATTCTTGCCTATTTGAGGACAATGTAAGAGGCAGAGGCGAAACGCCTTAAAGCAAATAATCCACCTGGATGGGCAAAAAGAGACTGTGCTGATAGTATTTAGCCAATAAAAATGGTGCCATAACCGAAGAAAAGAGCATGGTATGTCTGTTGTCCATTCCATTACGGTGACATCGTCAATCAAGCGCCTAGAGCAATTTTCTACATGGAGCCGAGATGTGCAAACAGTGCTCGACTACCTCCCTCGCTACGTTGCGGCAGGGAGAAAACAGCGTGTTTTTGCATTACCATGGGAGGGTGTTCCTACGATGCTCATCTCTGCTAACCTGTTCCGTAAATACCACGAACAACATTGTCTGGAGCCGCTCATCCTTCCCAATCAGTGGCAGGCCTATAAGCGATTTATTCAACAACTTCCCGTAAACACCCAAGTGGATGCGCAGCTCAAAGAAGGATCCCAAGTTTATAACTATGAGCAAACCATCAGCAGCTTGTATGGGCACGGTCCAAATATTTCTATGTTGCTCAACTTGCCTGGCAAAGGTAGATATTTTCTTCTGGCAATGGAACAAGGAGGGACGGAACCCATTCCCATTCGAGGACCTGACGGCACAGGAGAACCCATAGTTACAAAGATTGAGGTTGCCTTCAACATAGACATTGCAATATATGATCATGGCGACGCATTCTGCCTCAGGGTGGAGGATCTTCTTCAGGAAGGCTACTACTTTTGGAACCTGGTTGGTGATCCACACGATATCGTTGCCAAGGCGGCCCTTATACGTCTGGTTTACTACTTTCCTGAGATTGAGGTTTCCAGCGATAGCGAGCCAGGCGAATGGTGGGAGGCATCTCTGCTTTGCCAGAAACTTTTCGGAGTTGCCGATCTGCCGCCAGGGCCTTGGGGTGACATCGACAGGCCAGACGAGGATACTAGAAAACAACTCATCTCTCTGGCGAAGTCGCTGCCTGACTAGAGACTGCATATAAAGGCTTCAAGATGGGTCTCTCGCCAAGTGACGCAGAAGCAAGCGATTCTGAGACGCATAGATCCCACTTTCGCTGCTTTCTGGCAAGAACTCGTCGTCTTTGCAGAGCCGACGACAAAAGGGATACCATGCCGAGTATTGTGTAAGAGGACGGAGATTTCTTCGAAGAGATGATGGCACAATTTCGGCGATGGTAATCACCCTATCTCAGATGCTAGGCTTGTGGTGTGTGGAGACTATCGGGTCTGGCGAAGAACTGTACGCTGGGCACAAGTGTCTGGTTTGATGCCTCTAACATCGAGACTACAATCACGCTGACATTATCCTTGCCACCACCATTCAGCGCGGATTGGATCAACACTTCAGCGGCCTGAGATGGATCGGGAAGTGTATGACAGAGAATGTCTTCAATTTTAGAATCACGTACCATGTTCCACAGGCCATCCGAACAAAGCAATACCGTATCGCTGGGGTGTAATTGTACAGTGAATAGATCAACCTCCACGGGCAATTTCCAGCCCAGGACACGCTCAATCACATTGCGGTGTGGATGGGTATATAAGTCGTCAGGTTTGAGGATTCCTGCCTCAATCTGACGAGCAACCCACAAATGATCAGTCGTGACCTTTTTAAGTCCTTCACTGGCACGATAGAGATAGGTGCGGCTATCTCCGACGTTCGCAACGTAGGCAGTTGAACCAACAATCATTGCAGCGGTAACGGTCGTCATCACACTGAAATCCACATCTCTGGCTTGCAGAGGGATATTCTGCTGATAGACCACTTCGTTCGCGAGTTGGACTGCTTCAGCCAACAATGTGACCCAGCCTTCCGGCCGAAATGTAGTGCTTCTGACAACCTGTGGCCAGATAAAGTCAACCATTGTTTGGATTGCACTGCTGCTCGCATCTTGCCCATCGGCATATGCTCCCATCCCGTCAGCAAGCACAAACAAGCCAAAGGACAACGGTAAGGTATCTCTATCCCCTATGCTCTGAGCCGCAAAAAGGCTATCTTCGTTCAGTTTCTTCTGTTTGCCAAGATCAGACCCAACCCCTACCACATACGCCAAAGAGGTGAGCCCTGTTGTAGGTAGTGGAGGGATCTTTTCCCAGTTATGGCTGAGTTTCTAGCTTTCATCTTTGTGAGGCATAACAAGCTATTCCCTCTTTCAGAGTTGCAGGTGTTCCCTTTCATCTATATCACATCCTTGGACGCGAGAGTCCAACCAAAGGGGTCCGCCACATACCGTCGTGCCAAAGACCTTCCTCTATATTTTCCTACAAGTTTTCTGCTGCGAGTTAAAATCTGCTAACAGGCTTGTGAAGCCAGCCGGATGAAATCAGCTGATCCAGTCCGTGATGTTACTTTGCTAGCTATGACAGCCTGGCTCATTTAGCCCCAGGATGGGGGGTAGTCGCCTAAATCGCCTAACTCTTCTAGCGCAATTTTATATTCAGCGTCGCGTCGCTTCTTATCGGCTAGCGCTGCCTCTACACGCTCATAGCCGCCGTAAGCAACTAGATCATCTATCACACCTTGAATGCCGATATATTCAATCCGTGCCAGGCCGACTACCAGACGATCCGCATTCTCTTCCAAGAACTCAGTTATGTTGGTTTCTGTAAGGTCAATTCGATAGTTCGTGTTAGGTTTTAGGCCGTCTTCAAACGCTTCTGCCTCTTCATACACCATGTCTAGCAAGTCTAGCAGCGCGAGCACGTCATCAGAAGTTACAAAGCCAATATTGCGTAGATCGCGCCGGAAGCGGGTTACATCTTTGGGCATATTGTGCTGGTACTCCAATCTTTTCTAGCTCCTGCTGGCCAGCAGGAGCGCAGTAGGATATTGATAGTTGCAAAATTTGCCTAGCCAAGTAGAGGGAGGTCCAGGATATGTATAAAAGTCTATCACTATGAGCGATTAACGAATCACAGGAATCCGCTCAACTCATTCGGGAAAGATATCTGACCCTGCTTGCCCAGATGCGAGAGGACCTTGCTTCTCTGGGGCCGCTTGCTCAGGCCTTTGAGCATTTTTGCCACATTACCGACAACTTCTCAGCAGAGCTATTTCGGTGTTATGACATCGCGGGCCTGCCACGCACCAACAATGACCTGGAGCACTGCTTTGGGGTCGCGCGTGCATGAACGACGCGCCACCAGTCGGCGGGGAGCCATTCCCGGCGTCGTCGTTCGAGGCTCGGTGCGCGTGATGGCTGCGGTGACCAGCAAGGAGCAGGTCTTTTCGGTGGATGAACTGCGGCCCAGGGATTACCAGCGCTGGCGCGAGTTGCGGCGACAATTATGCCAGCGGGAGGAGGCTCGTCGGCTGCAGTGGCGTTTTCGCAAACAGCCTGCCGCTTATTTAGCGAGAATCGAAGCTCGCCTGCTCCAGTGAAGTTTTCCGTTCAGCGAAAAAAACTAGGATGGCAAGCCTATCTTGACGGGAGGGGGATACTGAGGGAAGAAGAACGGCAGATCAGAAAGGGAGCGGTTCCATGACGGAAGCGGACCACGCCGAGACGTATGAGCAACGAGTTCAGGCGATTCAACAGGCGAACCAACCGATCCTGGATGGGTTTGAGACCTGGTTGAGGCAATCTGGGCTGAGCGAACCAACCATCAAAGAGCATGTCGACAACATGCACTTGTTCTCTCGCTATTTACTCTTGTATGCCTATTCCCTGCGCCGGCTTGATGAAGCAACCGAGGGGAATGTCTATGACTTTTTAGAGGATTGGTTCCCGCGCAAAGCGCTGTGGGCTTCCGTGACGAGCATGAAAGTGTACCTGGCCTCGTTCAAGAAATTCTTCAAGTGGATGGGGGAAAGTGGCCTCGTGTCTCCCGAAATTGTTGAGGATGTGCGCTCAACGCTCAAAGACGACCGCACCTTCTTCCTCAGAAAGGTGTCTGGAAATCCCGTAACCGAGGAGCAAGAAGATGGCTAGACGAGACGCTCGTCCCCCAGCAGAACGAGAAGTGCGCCTCACCCCGAAGCGCCTCCACTGTGTGAACTGCGAACAGCGGCTTTGGGTCGCCTACCACGCCCAGCGCACGCTGATGACCTTTCGAGGGTTGGTCCGCCTCACGTTGGTGGTGCGGCGCTGCCGCAACCAGGCGTGTGACTTGTATCATCTGCCTTATCGCGCAGAAGAAGAAGGAGCTTGGGCGCTGCCCCACGGGGAATTTGGCTTAGATATCATCACGGTGGTCGGTCAGTTGCGCTATGGGGAACATCGCTCGATCCCAGAGATCCATCAGCGCCTGGTCCAGCAGGGAGTACGTATCGGCCAGCGGACCGTCACTGATCTACTCGAACGCTACGAGGAGTTAGTGGCACTGCATCTGGCGGATGAGGAGCGGATCAAGACCCGGCTGAAGCAGCAAGGCCAGGTCCTGCTGGCCATTGATGGGATGCAGCCAGACGTTGGTCACGAAGTGCTTTGGATCATCCGCGATTGTTTGTCCGGCGAAGTGTTGTTGGCCCGGACCTTACTCAGCAGTACGCGAGGAGATCTCGCCACTCTCCTGGATGAGGTCAAGGAAGCCGTGCCTGTGCCTATCAGTGGGGTGATTTCTGATGGGCAGCAGACTATCCGCCAGGCAGTGCAGCGCAGCTTGCCTGAAGTGCCCCATCAACTTTGTCACTATCACTATTTGGATGAAGCGGCAGATCCGATCTTCGAGGCGGACCGGCATGCCAAGACCGAACTGAAAAAACTGGTACGTGGGGTTCGGCCCATTGAGCGCTCGCTGGAGAATGGGGAGGAGGAACAAGCCGACGCGATGCGGAGCTACTGTTTAGCGGTGCGCAGCGCGCTCACTGATGATGGCCGTCCCCCATTATGCGCCTCCGGCCTCAAATTGCATGATCGCCTCACCCAGATCTCCGACTCACTGGCGCGGGTTGAGGCAAAAAGGGGGGTCTTCATCCGGCTTTGGACGAACTCCACCGCCTCCTCACACGCGCTTTGAAGAAAACTGAGGCGGTGTGGCCAGCACTCGAGCAAGCCTATGCGTTGGTCCACCAGGCGGCACATGTGCTGACCAATCACGAAAACGAAAGTGGTCAGGCAGTGCGTGAGCGCTACACAAAGGTACTGGATACCATGCGCGAGCAGCAAGCCTCCTTGGGAACGCTCGGTGAGGCCATTGACACGTTCGTGAAGGTGACCGAGAGCTACTGGCCCGGCTTGTTCCACTGTTATGACGTGGCTGATCTGCCTCGGACCAACAATGAACTGGAACACTGCTTTGGTTCGGTGCGCTACGGGGAACGGCGCGCCTCAGGACGGCGGGGAGCCATTGCTGCGCTGGTGGTGCGCGGGCCGGTACGCGTGCTCACGGCTTTGGCCTTACGACGACAGTGTTTTTTACCACGGGCCTTAGTGTTCTCTGATCCAGAGGCGTGGTACAGTATGCGTGAGCAGCTCACCTTTCGGCACGAAGCACGTCGCAAACAGTTGCGCTTCCGCAAGAATCCCGCTGCCTACCTTGCGGCGTTGGAGGAGATCCTTCTCAAGACAGGCTTGCCATCCTAGAAAAAAACAACTATCCAAATAGACCACTCTTATCCATAAGGCTGTGCTAAAGCCATCAGTCTTGCAATGAGAGGGCCTTTCGCTGGGTTAGAACGTGCCTGAGATGAACTCATTCATCATGACAGGCACGTTTGCATCAAAGCCGACTACTTCAAGCGCGAGTCTATCATTTGGGTTGTTATTGCTGACATGTGATGACGTCATTTGCACGTTGATGATGCGCGCCTCAGGATTGAGAGCTTTCCTATATTTCTCAAGCCACTGTGCAGGATGTCCCCGGCCAGCTATCAAAGCCTACAATCCTCTTTTCTTCCTCCTGTGCATCCGCATATATAACGCAGTTGGATTTATACCCAATTGGAATGCTAATTGACGAGCAGATATGTGTTTTAGCTGCTCATCGATCCATTCCCATGAAGGCCAATCAAATTCAAGGCTTTTCCAACGTAAATTTTGGCCAAAATAGTGGCAGCAAGCTTGGCAAAAGAAGAGCTTGCAAAGAAAAAGATGATGATCTATAGCTCTTGCAGAAAGTCAACCAAACAAGAGGAGATTCATCATCATGACAGAATCTACGATGAAACTGACCCAACGTTTTACCGGATGTGCGAGCCTAGCCGCACTGGGCATCAAACTACGCACCCTGGATCTGCTGGCACCGATCCGAAAGCTCGTTCAGATCCCGCAGAAGACCGTGAAAGACACGCCCTTTGAGAAACTGTCCGATGCCTTCATCAGTATCCTGGCGGGAGCCACAGGGCTGGTGGAGATCAACAGCCGCTTGAGGAGCGATCGTGCGCTGCAACACGCGTTTGGACGGACGCGCTGCGCCGAGCAATCGGTCGTCCAGGAAACGCTCTCTGCCTGTACCGCCGAGACGGTGAAGCAAATGGAGCACGCGATGAAGCTGATGTATCGCCAACACAGCCAAGGCTATCGGCATGACTACCATCGGCAATTTCAAATCCTGGATGTTGATCTCACGGGTCTGCCGTGTGGCAAAAAGGCTGCTCTGGCTACCAAAGGCTACTTTGCTGGGGCGCGCAACCGCCGTGGACGGCAATTGGGCCGTGTCCTGGCGACCCGCTACGGGGAAGTCGTCGTCGATCAACTCTTTGAGGGCCGGACCAAACTGTCCGAGGCGTTTGTGCCTCTGGTTCAAGCTGCCGAGGAGATCCTGGACCTTAATGGCGCGAAACGCGCGCGCACCCTGTTGCGGGTGGATGCTGGGGGTGGCAGCATGAACGATGTGAACTGGTCGCTCACCCAAGGCTACCAGATCCTGTGCAAGGATTACTCCGGCCAACGTGCGACTCGCCTGGCAGCTTCCGTGACCCGTTGGGTTGACGATCCCGATGAGCCGGGGCGGCAAGTGGGATGGGTCGAAGTGGAAGCGCCGGAGTATGTGCGGCCTGTGAGGCGCATCGCAGTTCGTAAGCGCAAACCTAATGGACAGTGGGGCATCGCGGTCCTGATCTGCAGCCTGCTGCCCGATGAGGTTGAAGAACTGAGTGATGGCCTGCTTGTCCACAGTCTTGATCCTGTCAAGGATCTGCTGCTTGCCCACCTGCGTCTCTACGATCAGCGTGGAGGTGGGGTCGAAACCTCGTTCAAAGGCGACAAACAGGGGGGTGCCCTCGGCAAGCGCAGCAAAAAGCGGTTTGAAGCGCAACAGATGGTTATGCTCTTGGGCAGCCTGGTCCACAATGTGCTCGTCTGGGCACAAGAGTGGTTGGTCGTAACGACCTCTGCGGTGCAGCACTACGGACCTTTGCGTTTGGTACGCGATGTTTTTCATATCAGTGGCTTTCTCCTCCTTGATGCGTGGGGGCGCGTCCGTCAGATCGGACTCAATCAGGATGCTCCGCTGGCTCCTGTCTTACTCAGCCCTTTCCAAACCTTCGTCGCTCCTGCGCATGTCGCCATTTATTTGGCCAAAACTTAGGTCCAATAACATTTTTTAGAACAATATTTGGGGGCATCATTATCGTGGTAAGAAAATTCCTTGCCGCAAGATCCGCATATGGTTGTATACAAGGATTGTTGATGCCATTGTTGCATATAGCATGTGCGGCAAACCCCTTTTACTAAATTATGAGTTTGTTTGCCACAATCTAAACATTCGCGTTGCTCTCTAAAGCGCAAGGGAACTGGACAGTCAGCGTACAAACGCTTAATATCTTCAATCTGAAGCCAAGTTACTGGAATGCCATTCTCCTCTAGCGCTTTTCTTTTTAAGTTATATTTCTCTCTATACTTGGGGAAATGTAGCATTCCGGGGATCTCAACGAATCGACTATCTATTTTAAAATCAGCAATGTACGGCAGTCCTTCTATTCTTGCTTCGTGCTCATGTGCTATTTGTTTCCAATGTAGACATGCGTCATACATCGCCTCATAAATTGATCTACATGGATACCCCTCTTGTAAAAGTATGACTCCTACAAATGCGGGAATGTTACGGAGATTGCGATGATACTTAACTCTCTCTCTCGGAATCTGCAAATCATGAGCAATAACACTATCGGGCTTTGTTCCTAAGGGCACATTATTCCAATCAATAGTATTTGGATTTATATAGATAGGAATGTTGCGTTTCCGTCTCTCTTTCCCAACTCTATTGAAATGGACGCCTAATTCTTGTGTTAGAACATAATCGGGCTTTTCCCCAAGACCAACGGTCTCCCAGTCTATATTTTCAGTCTTGGTGCCAAAGGCAGGTATGCCCAATCTTCTTCTCATTGCGCTAACAGTTTCCCTATGGACACCCAATTCTCTCGCTAAATCTGTATCAGGCTTTGTGCCCAGTCCAACTTTGTGCCAGTCCGCAACTTTCCTAAACATTAGATCCCCCTTCTAACATTGTAACGGATGGGTATATTATTTACCATTTTAGAATCAGTGTAAATAACGATAAGTAAATAGCCCTCTTTTGCCAAGAGGGCTATTTACCTAGAAATCGCCTTTAATGAAAGAGGAGATTATCTCTGGGACATTGGCATCAAAGCCGACCACTTCAAGTGCTAGCCTATCATTTGGGTCGTTGTTGGTGACATGTGTCGACGTCATCTGCACATTGATAATGCGCGCCTCTGGGTTAATTTCCTGGCGATAGCGCATGAGCCACTGGGCGGGATGGCCGTTTCTCCCGGCCCACGATTCGCTGTCGGTAAGCACCACAAACGTATCCACCTGTAACTTTTTCTGGAGCGCATACTGCATAGGTAGGGATAAATCAGTCCCACCCCCGCCGAGTTTGTCTAGGATATGCACCACATCATCCAGGCGCTGACTGGTCGAGATAGGTAGCTCATGTACACGCGTATCGACCCCGATAATATGATGATTTGGCTCCGTTCTGGCGGTGATCAGGGCCATCGCACCTGCCGCTTTATGCAAGGACATACCCGGCATGCTCCCAATGTTTCCATAGCTCATTGAGCCACTTGTATCCACAACAATGAGGATGCGCTTGCCAGTCGACTCGACGTTAGCAAATGACAGGTAAAACGCATCATTCAGGGCATCCACTATGCTCTGTACTGGTGTCCAGGTATTGTCGCCACGCACGCCCTTACCACTGCTATACGTCGTGAGTGCAGCCAGGATCTTCATGGGATGTAGACGTGGCTTCCTGATCGCGTTCTGGTCGCGCAACCGGCGTGTAATCTCGTTGGTAGCATCACTCAGAGGCTTGATCAGCCCAACACGCGTCATCGTTGCCAGGTTCCTGAGCATGGCCTCCATGGGCATATCCTCAAGCAACGCCTCCCAGATCCGCTCAGAATTGAGATGCTGTGTGGGCACGGCTTCACGTGGAAGCTTGTACTCCCTGATAAGCGCGGCCACCTCCTTCTCATCCTGAGCGCGTTTGGCTCGCTCGAATGCCCAGACGATCCGCAGCGCCTGGTCAGGGTGCGGCTCATCGCCGACGCCTTCCCAGCCTTTGACTACCCAATGATACAGGGTGTTATAGGTAGGAGTTTCGCCTTTGGGGTGTGCCAGGCGCAGCGCGTCGCGCTGGGTGTACCCGTCGCGGTTCTGGTATTTAACGAGCTGGTAGGCAAGACGCTGCTCTGGCATGTTGTTGTACCAGGATGCGACTGCCTGACGGAGTGCACGCCCCCAGCCTCTGAACTGCTTCACGTAAGCCAGGAAATGCAGGAGATGGGTACCCGTTCTGGCAACCTGTGGGAGAACAGAGAGTGCATATTGGCGCACATCGATATCATCGGCCGCTGCACAAGCCGCAAGCGCGAAGAGTGCCGGATCATTTGAGGCAGCGCGGCCAGCCTTGGATACCTCCACAATTGAGGTGACGACATCGCGGCCCTTGTGCTCTTTCAGCATTTTCTCGATCACACCCAGGTTCTCCTTAGTCAGCTGGCGCTGGGAAACATAAAATGTCCCATTGGCACTACCCAGGATGAGGAACCTTTGCAGGCGTGTGGCATCTTCGACGGACCAGGAAAAGCCGCTGGCATTATTTTTCGTCTGGCCAGAGCCGGGGATTGGCTCCGTCTGTGGCGTGTTGGGTGCGCGACGTCCGAAGTTGAGATACTGCTTCATGTTGCCTCCTGCATACAAAAAGACACGGGCAAGAGGTCGTCCGTAGGATAATCACCCAAAGATAACCTACAAACAGCGGCCCGTGTCAATAAGTCCAGAGATAGGCAAAAGGTAGATGTTGATGTTAGTGCTCTACCACTAAGCTACGACAGAGTTTCCTCTATCAGCAAGATTCGAACTTGCGCCCCTACCATTTTCAGTGGTAACCAACACCAAGCGGCCCATCTCGACATGAGGATAGCAGAAGGAGTGAAAGAAGTCAATATAGCTCTTTACAGGGCTGAATATTTCCGACAATGCTAACTATAACAGAGGCAAAGATAACAAGATACAGACCAGTAGGCCCATTTTTAAGGGATAATTGCCACGAAGTATGTTATTTACGTAGATAAATATGGTAGCTATTCAGGTTAGCGAGAAGGAGGGGGAACTGTGTAGGTCATCTTTAGTACTATGCAAATCGATTTTGACACTCCAGATCTATGCCTCCTGGTTCCAGATTTCCAGGATAGGATACTGGATCCTTTCGAGAAGAAACGTCTATACAGTGAAAACTGCTTATTTTTTCATAAGGGATGATGTATGCTCTTCAATTTCCAATTGCGCCCACTCTCCGAGGTAACCCCCTGGGTTTATCAGGGACACCTCTATCTGCACTGGTTTGGTCTGACAGAAGGATGGTACTGGTTGCACGTCAACGAAAAGGATGAAATCTTCCGTTACAGCCCGGAGCTTCTGTCTTACTGGCAACAGGAATACCTGGATGAGCCCAGGCATCTCCCTTATGCCGACTATTACGTCGTCCGTTTTTGGCAAGATCTTTTGGACATTTTACCCCGTATCCTTGAGCCGCTTCCTCCCAGGCTTGCGCAGCTGTTAGCAACAGAAGAACAGGTGAATCAATGGCAGGAACGCATCAGACAATGGGAAACATTATTCGAACCGAGTGAGGAAGAAGAGGAAACAGAAGAGGAAGAACAATCCGGGAGGGAAATATGGGACACCTACCTACAAGCATCAAGCTGGTGGTATGATCGGCAGCTTGACACACATCCTTTGATAGCAGGGCCGCGTCTGTGGTTCTGGAATAATGACCAGCATATCCATGCCTGTTGGGATAATCGTGAGCAAGACATTGACACCATCCCGGCTTGGACCGCGCAAAAAGGCCAGATCCACCTGACCCGCGCTCAATTCTTAGACGAAGTGCAAGCATTCCATGGCCTCCTTTTTGCCGAGATGGCCAGCAGAATTCAGGAGATGAAAGCTACCTACCAACCTGGGCGAACAGACAGAGCGCCCATGCCAGACGCATTTTCGGCAAACCGCTCAATCTACGCTCCGCTTCCCCAAAAAGGCGAAGACCCGGAGGAAAGATTCTGGCCTTACCCAGATATTGCTCTGGATCTCGCCAAACTCGAAAAAGAGCAACTGACCCGCTTTCAACGGCTCGCTTCGTCGTTTGGGCGAGTCTCTTCAGGCGAGGAGATACAGGTCAATGCTGTGTTCAATGCAATGACGAAGATGGATAGATTTGCAGGGCTTTCCTGAGATGGACACGAATGCTAGAAACCGGAGAGCTTATTTGCCTCCGGTCGCTTTTCATATTTCGCTGCTCCTGGTCTCTGTCAAAATATGCATCAGTTAAAAAATGAAAGTGCAAACGTATAGCATTTAAAAGTAGCACAATACAGGAACTTCATCCTTTCAGCACATGTTGTGTGTAATTCTTCGATGTGTCTAGCATACCCGAGTAGGATCAACGTTAATGTATACTTAGAAAATCTCATGCATTAGGGTGTCCCTAGTATATGCGATCGGAGTAGTTTTACCCATACAGCAGGGAGCGCACACGATGGAAACATATGATATCGTTATTATTGGTAGCGGTCACAATGCACTCGTTACCGCAGCCTACCTCACCCGCGCGGGACGCAGTGTCCTCGTGCTGGAGAAAAATGACCGTCCAGGGGGCTAGTTCGCACAGATGAGCTGACACTTCCTGGCTTTAAACACGACGTCTATTCTGCCGCACACCCTCTCTTCCTCACTGGACCAGCCTATACTGATCTCGGAGACGCACTGGCAAAGCGGGGATTGCATTATTTGAATACCGATCTCCCAACGGGTGTATCCTTGGAAGAGGGTCAAACAGCGGTGTTTCCACGCTCTATTGAGGCACTCATCGCAGAGGCGGAGCGACTTGCTCCTGGCGATGGAGCTGCCCTTGTTCGTCTACTGGAAGCGCTTAACCCCTATGTGAATGATGTTTTCACCCTATTTAACTTGGACCTTACCTCACCTAGCGCACAGGAGATCCTTACGCGTCTACTGTATGATAAGAAGCATTCCGGCTATTCATCCTTTGCTGCCTCGCTATTTGATACTGCGCGCACTGTGGTCAGTCCTTTCCAGTCTTCAGTCTTGCGTGCAATGCTTGCCCCCTGGGTCATGCATATGGGACGCACTCCCGACGAAGTTGGCAGCGGTATCTGGATTAAACTCGCCGTGTTGGCATTAATGGGAGGGGGCATGCCAATACCCGAGGGGGGAAGCGAAATGCTGGCGCGCGCGCTGACACAACTGGTAATAGATCAGGGGGGAGTAATACGCACGCAGGCTCATGTCAATCGTATCGTTGTAGAACACGGGCAAGCTTCGTGCGTACGTACATCTAGCGGTGAAGAGTTCCGTGCGCGCCAGGCTATAGTTGCTTCAATGAATCCAGATCAGCTCTACCTCTCGCTGCTTGCTGATACAGATGTCGATGAATCTCTGCGTACACAGGCCAGGCAGTTCAGGTATGGACGTGGATGTGTACAGATTCACTTGGCGCTTAGTGAGCCGCCACGTTGGCCAGATGAGCGCTTCAACAGCGTGGGACAGCCACACTTAACGGATGGACTCGATGGGTGTACCCTCGCCATTGCCCAGGGAATGGCTGGCTTACTTCCGGTGAAACCAACGTTTACTGTGGATTGCCCAACGAACCTCGATCCTTCACGCGCACCGGAAGGGAAATCCATTATGCGCGTTCAGGTTCTTGAGGTGCCCTGTCACCCTCGGGGTGACGCTGCCGATCTGATCGATGTAGGTGACGGGATATGGACACACGACCTTACTGAACGCTTTGCAGAGCGAGTCATTGATATTGTGGGCAGGCATATTCCAAATATTCCTGGCGCTATTATCGGTCACACTGTGATGACACCCGATACACTGGCACAGTTTAGCCCCAATCAAGGCCCTGGTGATCCATACGGAGGTGCACACGATCTGGCTCAGAGCTACCTCTTCCGCCCGCTCCCCGGTCAACCAGGGCATAAGTCCCCAGTGCCAAATCTCTTTCTGTTGGGAGCAGCAACATGGCCAGGGCATGGAATTAATGGAGGATCAGGCTACATTGTTGCGCAACAACTCTTGAATGCGACCCCCGAAGAGATAAGATAGCATGGCGTCCTGAGGAAGAGCACGCTTCAAGAAATTTCGGCGATTCCTTAGGCTTTTAAAGAACTCAGGTGTTTGAGCTTATTGGCTTCGATCGGCAGATGAGAACACAAATATTGCCATCACCCAAAGATTATCAGGGAGTAAGATGGCAACATGTGGGATTGACCCGATTTGGAAGAGTACCTGAAGTGAAAGGGAGAAGGAAGAGCATCTTTGTTTTAGCAGAAGAACCACGAACGGCACAAAAAACCTCCATTGTTATCTGCACGGGTGAGGGTTGCTTCGTCAATTTGAAATGCAGATGTCTTTTCAGACAGCCAATTAAGGCCTGTTCCTCTATGATATCGCTTTCTAAGAGTCCATCGTACAAGAAAAGGGTCATGAAAAATAGAGTGTGATTGGCTTATTTCGCAGAGGGCGTATCAGTGAGAGCGATCTTGATCAGCAGTTGGATTGCGATTGAGGCCGAAACGCAGCAGGTCCGTGACCACTTGGCGCGATTGCATGAGCATCTCTCGTTGATGCAGACACAGATCAGTTCTCTTCAAACGGCGGGGGATGTACTTCATGCGCTCCAACGTCGGTTGCATGAGCAGCTTGAGCAGCCCTTATCTTGGGAACAGGTGATCGAGGCCCTGGCCAAGCATATTCATCTTGAGACGCCGGTAAGAGTAGATGGGAAGAAAGCGGTGCGTCTCTCCGTAATCTATCGCTTTGGCGATACCATGGCGCTCTGTAAGACCTATCCCTCGCCGAAGTTGTTGCAAGAGCACCAGGAGGGGCAAGAGCATATTTGTTGGGGACATCATAGAGGGCTTTGAAGGGGCTGGACCGGAAGCTGAGGAAACGCTTCCGGTCTCAGCGCCTCCGAAATCTCTCGAATGTGCCCGAATACTGATGGTGGACACCCACAGACGCATTACCTTGCTTAGGCAAGCCTGTGTCATCGAGCACCAGCATGCCATTGGTTGGACTGTGCTCAACCAACAAGCGCACCCGTCGCCCATCGAGAACCAACAGATCCCAGACAGCATCGGTCAAAAGATGTTGCAATTGCTCCAACGAGGTATTGGCTACTGTCTGAGCAATCGTCCCGCAGTTCTTACGTGGCAAATCGGCCAACAAGCCAGTGACGTGCCGCTCAAGTGATCTGCGACTCGTGCTGCATCGAAACAAGGGCGCAAACGGTCGCAAAAAGATTGCTAATTCTGGGAGGGAGTCTGGTAATCCCTTTGGCAAGGTGAGTGTTTTCATCTTCTTATCGTAGCATTCAAAACTACCAAGTAGTATTATTTATTTTCTACTTTGGTATCATAATATTTGTATATGCGCTTCCCCGCAATGAGGTACTCGGCAACAGGTACACCCTGAGGATTATCATCAAGATAAGTTGTCCAGGCCGCCACTATTTCCTCATCTTTTGAGGCGATTTCTAATGGAATAAGCTTAACTTCATGGAAAAATATATCATCTTCATAACCATCAAGGTGCTTTGATGCAATAGGGACACTGTAGGCCTCCCTAACATATCTAAGTAAATCATCTTTATTTTCGGGGATCCAGCTAACTGGCCCTAATATGTTTAATCTATTGGCAACGTATGTTTCCCATTCATCAGAAGCTATATCCTCTACAGGCAGTTGAAGCTCAGCTAAGAGGGGGAGTAGCCTTTCTATCTTTTCCTGCGCTTGTATACGTTTATAAATTTGCTTCACTGCATCTTCAAAATGATACTCAAATTCTGGATAAAGTTGTTTTGGTATTATATAATCTCGAGCAAGTGACTCGCCGTTTCTTGGCCAATACATCCACCAATCAATAATGGTTTTATCTAATATGAGCTTCTTCATGGCTTTGTGTTGCTGTGAAGACCAGAAGCTTTCACATGTCATTATCGTATAAAATCTTTGTCCTCGGAAATTCTTTTCCGCATTCTCTTCCTCACCATGGAATGCATAAACCTGTAGATGGTGTAAATATTCGCCAGTTTCCGTGTGATAGGCCACCTTAAATGGAAGTTTCGTAGCCTCTATCACTTCTTCAATATCTTTTTCATACAGTGCGATGCAAATACGGATGCCATAACGAATGTTGTGTACTGATGAAAGGCCAGTAACCCTCACGGCGCAAGAGCCTCAGAGCTAGCGAGCACAATGGCTTCACATCCCATCATTCATTGAGAAGCATGCGAGAAAACGCTCCTGGCTGTCCTCAAGAGACAAAAAAGGCCACCTTCTCCCTCCTCGGCCACAGCAGCCGAGCGTTGATCTGCTCAATGCTCTTACGGCTTAGCTCACCGTGACCTTGTGAAAACGAATGTCCTGCATCACAGCCCACACCAGACGCACACAACTGGTTTCGCTCGTAAAGGCGTCAATCTGATCGGTTCTCTGCCGCACATTGCTAAAGAAGCCTTCAATCGCGTTGGTGCTCTGGATATGCCGATGCATCCCGACTGGAAAGTCATAAAAGGTGAGTAAGTGCTCCTCATCCTCACACAAACTGCGCACCGCTTGGGGATAGCGCTCGGCATATTTGGCTTTGAAGGCGACAAGATTGGCCAGAGCATCCTCCTTCTTCTCTGGCTTCCAGATCCCCACCAGATCGGCTTGCACCAGCTCGCGCTCTCGACGAGGAATGGCACTGAGCACATTGCGCTGCTTGTGAACCAGGCAGCGTTGGCGTGCAGTCGCTGTAAAGAGCTGGTCAAGCGCTCCCAGGAGTCCTTCATGCCCATCCGTGACAAAGAGGTCCACCTCAGTGGCTCCACGACTGCGCATGTCCTGTAAGATGCCCAGCCACCCCTCACGGCTTTCTTCGGCGCAGGCTTGCAGCGCTAAGACCTCCTTGTTTCCCTCCCCATCGACGCCCAAAATCGTCAAAATGATGCTCGCATCGCACTTGGAGCCATGACGAATGCTGAAATGAATCCCATCGAGGTACACAATGCGATAGTGCGTTTGTAACGGACGGGTGCGCCACGCCTCAAATTGTTCACTCAGGCTTTCATTCAAGCGACTCACGCTACTGGCGCTGGGAGCGACCCCCAGCAACGTGTTGGCGACCTTGCCAATTTTGTGGGTGCTGCTTCCGCTGACAAACATCTCGGTTAAGGCCTCTGCTACCTCAGGCTCATAGCGGCTGTAGCGCTCAAACGCCTGCGTATGAAACTGGCCCTCTCGATCTCGTGGAACGCTCAGATCTTCAATACGGCCACTTGTGGGCACCAGGTCGCGGGTGTAGGAGCCATTGCGATAGCCTCGACGCTGGCTGGTGCTTTCTCCCCATTCTGCGCCCAAGAACAGACGGAGTTCTTCTTGCATGATTTCTTCCATCACCACGCGGGTTGCTCCACGAATCAACTCACGCAGATGCTGATGAAAGCTCTCTTGGCTGGGAACATCCGATGGGGAGATACGTACGCTTGTCGTTGGTGACTCTGGTGTGTTATGGTGTTTTTTGTGCACAGGCATAGTCTTCCTCCTTGTCCTTTGTGCAGGACTGAGTAAAAACATTCTATGCCTGTAGTATCACCTTTTCTTTCCTCCTTGGGAAGCCTTCCCCCTTTACACAACATTCGTTATGGCATCCCCATTTCATTGATGACAGTGATCATATAGAACCTCATGATGTAGAAGAAATGCTGAGTGACATCCATGAATTGTTAAGAAAAAGGGAATAGTGGTCGCAATCTCATAAGGTTTGAGGCCAAAGAGGAAGAGGTTGAAGTGATACCCCATCACTTCAACCTCTTCCTCTTTGGCTGGAGTATGCAGCTACGAGTGGTAACATCCTCGTGAAGGATATTTTCTCTTCAAAGCCTATCTTGATTCAAGAAGAGGAAAGACTCTCTGCTGTTTTGGTTTCTCCGAAATTGGAACAGACTCATGCCTACTTTTGAGCGCCCTCGGAAAGCGTCGCGTAAGTGGAGGAAGCGCGATCAGCACCTTTTCAAGAGCGTAGGATGTTCACTCACGCAAAGGAAAGCCATCGCCCTCTCTATCACCTTGTAAACAGAGAGAGCGATGGCTTTTTCTGTGATTTCGAGGCTATCGATGGTTATCCCTTTAAGACGGTTTCTTCAATGAAGGTGCGCAACTGGGATTCATATTCCTGAGCATTTGCATTCCAGCATTGGGTATGTTCGGCATCAGGAACACGAATATAGGTGATCGAGGGGTGGATCGACGCGAATATATCACTTAACGCTATGGGCGCGCTCGTATCATCCATGCCATGAAAGAGCAGAGTTGGAATGTGGCGAGGTGGTTGCTTGAGGAAATTGAGTGCCTCAAAGTTGATATGTGTGCGCCTTGAGATAATGACCTCTGCTCCTCTGGCAATGAAGAATGGGAGTTTGTTCTTTCTGGTTTGGCTCTCGATCGTGGCCCGCCAATCAAGCACCGGTGAGTCGAGGACCACTGCGTGAATATGGTCAGCATAGGATGAGCGAGCGAGGAAGACTTCGACCATGGTTCCTCCCATGGAGATGCCATAGAGGAGAATGCTTTGTGCCCCCTGGGTCAAGGCATACTTGACGCTGGCCTCCACATCTTCCCACTCCGTCTCTCCCAGATGTGATAGCCCATCAGTGCTTGCCGGAGCGTTTTTATCATTGCGGTACGTGATAGCTAAAATGGGAAACCCCAGGTTAGCCAGTGTTTGAAACGCACGTAGCCCTTGTTCTTGTGTCCCCGTTGCACCATGGATGAGGATGACCCAGATCGGCTGCTGCCCAGGAACAAACCATGCCGGCATGGTGCCGAGAGGGGTAGGAACAGACACCTCATTGATGGTGAGTTGGAGGTGCTCTCGCAGTTTCCCTCTGTAGACCGTCGTATTCCAGGCGACGTTGGTCTGAGGTGTGAGCGTTCCTGCTACTTGGAGCAGCTTTCGGGTAACCGTCTTGGCATCAGAGGAGAGAATGGGTCCCACAATGGCCTGTCCTTCTGGACCTTGAATACCAAACACTCCTGGCCGTCTGGTATTCTTTGTGCTTTGTAGCGTCATTGCCTCCGCATTGATCTCCACAAGTGGGATAGTAAAAGATGTTGATGCATTGGTTGTGCGATGGAGCAGTCGTTGTGCAACATACCAACACAAACCGACACAAAGCACCACTAGCAGAAGAGTAATGAGAAGAAGCACACATACGAGTAATGTCAACATAATCAATCCTTTAGCAAAGTAATAGGTGCGGAAAAAATGGTATCAAATGCTACTGGGATCTCTCCCGTTATAATGTGCTGAGCTCTTGGCGTGCGCTGCGCTCTTTGTGCTCGCTGAGCACAGATACTGACCGAGCATTCAGCGATGGAGCGAGCTGCGCAAAGTACTCCAAGAGCAATCGGTGCGTGAACATGTATCCCCCTCCAACGTTGCGCATTAATGCGTGGCTGGTGACACGATTAAGAAAATCCACGTAGTTCCTGGGAATGCGACTCCACTTCCAGAGATACCAGCGAAGCGTATAATGCTCTATCCATGCAATACCACCATGGGCGATGGTAAAAATCACAAAGAACTGTATGGCAATCATCACCGCAAAGGCTTTCGCCATCACTGGCCAGGTTGAAAGCTGTCCAAGAAGGCCAAAACCGATGCCAGTCGCGAGGCCGCTGGCAATTCCACCAATGGGAGCAAATATGCAAGCTCCAAGAAGTGCATTACGTCCCGAACGAGCGATGCCTTCATTTGGGATCGTATGCTGGTCATCTGCGAGAATCTCACTTGACCAACCACTTTGAAGCATACTCGTTAAAATGCCTGCAATGCCCACAATGAGGCCGCTGATCGTCCCAAAAACCAGCCCGTAGTGAAGTCCATACCCAGGATCGACAAAAAAGAGGCTCGTGATCCCGGCAATGATGACGCCTACGCTTGCGAGCGTAACGAGCGCAACCAGGAGACTCTTTTTGATAGTGTTTCCCATGTCCTGGGCCATCTGTTTCCAGGACCAGGTGACAATCTCAGCTGGTTGAATGGTTTTTCCTAACGAGGTGAAGAGACGGGTCCCCCCACCAAAGCCAAAGGCCAGGAAATAGAAGAGCGCTGCGATGAAACTGTAAATGATGGTGGACTGGTGATTGACCTGGAGCAGCAGTTCGACGATGGCAAAGCTGAGTCCTCCTCCAGTTCCAAAGGTCAGACCATCAACAAGTCGATCTTTAAATGGCACCTTCTCTGGTGGTTCTTCTTGCTGGTAGCGTAATCCACCTCCTAATCCACTGAGGAGTCCAATAAGCATGGCCAGAAAGAAGCCAATTCCCAGGCCATAGGAGATTCCATGCATAAGGCCACCAAGAATGGTAAACAAGGTAATGGAGAACGGACTGATGATGAGGCCAAACTTCAGTCCAGTGCGTAGCCCAGTTCCCAACCCATGCCAGATGGCGCGGGGGGTCAGCGTTGGGAGAGAGGGACTTCCCACCAGGATGGAAACCAACCAGATCACGATACTCAGAATGAGAATAAGACTGGCTCCCCCTTGGCTTCCCCCTCCAATGCCTGGTGCCATCCATCCAAGCATGCTATTGCCTGTTCCACCGCCAAATAGCCCCAGGATCCCATTTCCAGAGCCTACCACCCCATTCTTCAGCCCTCCTTTCAACCACGCTGCCAGGGCACCTCCGACGATGCATTGGATGACAGTGACGAGACGAATAACGGTTCGTTGATATCGATGTTGCTCACGGTTACTTTCCAGCCAATCGGGTTGAAGGCGCTCGATATGGAATTCTGTCTGATTATGTGCTTGCAGATGCCGCGCCAGCCATGTCAAATACTGTTTGATGTGTACGCTGGTGTACGTCTTTGTCTTGGCACCTCCTCGCTCAATCAAGCGCTCAACATATTTCGCAAAGATCATATGTCGTTGTATCTGAAATACACCATCAGTCAGGACCTCCTCCATCTGTACTCCCTGGTAGGCAATGGCCAACGTATTGAGCATTAAGGGAGTGGAGGCCATTTCTCGGAGTGCAGCGTCACGTTGAAGCGTCAAGCGAAGGATGGCAAGATCTTGGCCCGCTAGAGCTACAAATTCGTCTATTTGCTCAGTGGTCAACGCCTTGACCACGACTGACTTATTCAGGGCAAGACGCGCTGGTTGTGCCAGATAATCTGCAGAACGGCAACAGACCACGACCGGGGCTAATCCATATTTTTGCCGGTAGGTGTTGATCTCCTGAATACATGCTGTCCGGTATTCAGGCCCAACGTCATCTAATCCATCCAGCAAGAGCGTGATGTGCTCCGCTTCAATCCATGTTTGGGCCAGTTTGGGTGAAATTCGATATTTGGTATTGATTTCTTCGACCAGCCATTTTTCCAACGGAAGCTGTCTCTCTGCCCACGATGCCAGATTGAAATAGATTGGAAGAGGATATCGTTCATAGTGCCTGGCGCGTGCAATCTCATGGCGTGCTAGTTCAAGGAGCAAGGTTGTCTTGCCTGAACCAGGCTCACCAAGAATGAGCAGTTCTCCATCCGCCTGGTCATACACTTGCGTAATCCGGGTTCCAGGTGGCAACGAACGTGATGGCAAGGGAGACTCCTGAAACACCTCTTGCCATGGGTCTTCAAGCACATCGGGTCGTTCTTGTAACGGTACAACGAGAAGGGTGGAATGATAGAGCGATTCTTCAAAAACGCCCTTGATCCAGCGCTCGTGAACACGGGTGAGCAGGCGTTGGCGGTTTACATCGTCGTATGCATATGCGAATGTATTCCGATGAGCAGTTTGTGATGGTTCCGCAACATCCCGCCTCCGCTCCGAACCCTCTTCTGGGAAGACGTTATCTTCTTCAGCAGAGAGCACCACTGTGTATGTGACGTGGTCTTTCTGGGTCGACGAGTGGCGTAATCCTTGATCGAGCGGAGGTAAACCAAGTTCCTCTGGAGACTTTCCTAAGATCTCACATAATCGTTTGCGAACTTCTGGCTGCGGAGCGCGTTTTCCCCGTTCCCAACTGCTGACGGTTTGAACACCAACATGAAGTTGCTCGGCCAGATTTACCTGAGTGAGACCCCGTTCTCTTCTTGCTTTTTTGAGGAAGGTGTTCGGACTCATAACGCATTCCCTGCAATCACTAAGGAGACAATGTACAACAATGTATAGAAATGCACGATTCTAATCCTTACAATCTACAAATATTCAAAAACACAAACTGATAGTAGCACAGCTTTTCATATTTAACAAGGTTTCAAGCACTTTGAAGCGATGAGAAGCTGTATGTAGCCACCTGTATGAGTCTTGTATAAGTTTTGTCTGAGTTTTGTGTGATTGCTGTATGTTCTTTTCTGACATGAAAACTTGCATACTAACACCAAGTGTTTGGAGATAAGTACCTGCTCTGTCATCGAGTGACAGGATTGTTTGCATGGCTTACGAGGGGACGCTGCTCGTCCCACTCCATGCACTTCAGGAAAGGAAAGAAGATAATGATTGTTCTTGAGAATACTCTATCGCCGATAGATTTCCCGTCTCAGCACCAGGGGCAGAATGGATCTTCAGACCACGCTCCCACACTCATTTCATGCTGGTCCTATAAGGCGCTGATTTTCCACGAACGTTTTATTTACATTTTTCAGCGCAAACAACTGACTGAGGGCTTTCAACTGCATTGTACCCCGATGCAATGCCGCCTTCTGGTTGCGTTCCTGCACCATCCTGAGCAAGAACTCTCCTTTCGTGACCTGGCTGCCTATGCTTTTCGTCTTGATGTCTCTCGCTGTGACTTGCGAGATATTGTGGCGCTACAGAAGCACATGTCCAAACTCAAGCAGAAATTGCCACCATTTCTTGAACTGGTTGTCGTCAAAGGGCATGGCTATGTGCTTCGCCATTGCCAGGATGAGCCAAAAGAGGGCAGCAATCTAGCGCCTGAATGAGTAAACGCCTGGGGCATTGCTCACATGGATAGCACTTCGCCCAGAATTGGGAATTACTTCGTCCACTATTGGGTGGTTTTCATCTTCCCTTGTCTCCTTTGCTTCAGGTACACTTAGTCACGTACCTCACGATGTTGACCGGAGCCCCCTGTGATGATGACTGAGTGCCAGGAATGGATCAGGGATTGCTTCGTCATCTAACGCTTTCATAGCAACGGTTTACACGCTAAAGGCACGTCTACAGAACAACAGTATGTCTAGTCAAATTACAAAATTTTGGTAAAATTCGGAGGATTTTTCGCGATGGGAACATCTCTTTTGCCTTGCTCTGATCAGCATGTCCCCTTTCATCCAAAAGGACGACGGATATGGTGTCGTTTCTCAGGCACCCCTGAGAACCCACCGTTACTCTTGCTTCACGGTGAGTGGCAAAGCAGTGCCGTGTTTACCCCCTACTTTGAATCTCTTTCTCGCCACTACTACGTTGTGGCGCCGGATCTCCTTGGGCACGGTTTTTCTTCCAAACCAGCGGAACAGTCTGCTTATACCATTTCCGCCTGGGTTGAGGACCTGGCGAGCCTGTGCGATACCACTCTTCATTTGGACGATATACACGTGGTCGCAGTAGGCCGGTTTGGCCTGTGTTTGCTCGATGCGCTTCAGTGGCACGTGGTTATGGCAGAGCGTCTACGGGGATTCGCTCTTCTTCCCTTCCCATGCGCTTATCCTCTCTCTCTCCTGAAGCACCTGGCCTCAACTGGTGTCGACATTTCCTATAACGCTGCTCAAGAGCTCACAATGGTGCTGTCCCCTCTTTTTCCACAGGATGGAGTAGGCGTAGAGCGTGCACATGGAGAACTCCTGTCACAGATTCGACTGGTGCATCCTCAAGCCAATCATGTCCTCTGTCATCTGGTTGAACATATGGAGACGGATTACACACGTTGGCAAACGCCGCTCATGATTCTTCAGACGCTCAAGGATCTCTCCTGCCTTGTACCGCAGAGTGATGTGTCCCTTGCCGCGGAAACCGATTCTCAGGAGGAGAACTATCTGGCAGATACTGTGCCTTTCTCGCTTCCATGTGTTCCTGATCTGTCCTGTTGACGGTAGTTGTGCGTTCATAAACGCCCCAGAGGACAGGCAGTTTTCTATCGCGGTCTTGTTTGCCTAGTAATGACAATAGAAGGACATGTTGTCTATAAAGAGAAGAGATGAGAGTATGATGCATACAGTTTCCCATTCCATCCATCCGCAGGAAACATCGCCACGGTCTCAAGGTGAGCAGCAGTGGTTCCCGCTTTCCCATGTGCTCCTTGAGAGCGTGCTCACACAACGCGAGGCCCCCCTTGATGCTGTAGCGCTTCATTGTCTTCCTCCTCTTGAAGAGGAGGAGACCTTGCTCCTGCGTCTCTGGCACCAGGGACGTCCCGCACTCACGGACATTGTAACAACGCCACTTGGGCGCGTAGGAAATATACTTCTGCCCATAGCGATCTCGCACGCTGATGACGACGAGCAGCGACAGAAGCTGATTCAGCAGGCCTGCCAGGCGGTAGCCATTGCCCGGTCCTGTGGTGCCAGAAGTGTTTCCCTCTCTACTCCTCTTGCCTCTGTCACGCATGAAGGGCGGCTGATCCAGGAGTACCAGGTTTTGCGGGCAGATGATCGGCCAAGGCTCACCACTGCAGATGCAACTACCAGCGCTGCAGCGCTGCTCACGCTTGAATGGATACTTGCTCGCGTCGCCCGTGATCTGCGCCGTGAACAGATTGTGGCAGTAGGATCTGACCCTCTTGCCAGCACGTTCCTTCGCCTTTTGCTTGTAACTTTGCCCCATCCTGCATCCGTAATTCTCTGTTCTCAGCCGGGTCAGCAGGCACAGATTGAGCGGCTTGTGAGAGAACTTCGCGCCTCTGGCTTTGAGGGGGAAATACTGCTTATCGACACGCTGCAAGAAGGCGAAAGCGCTCCAGATGCTGTGTACGAGGCAACGCTTCTGCTTGGGACAGGGAGTTTTCTTGAACGGCTCAACATCGATCGCATTCGCGCTGGTACGATCGTCTTCAGGTTTTCCGGGCTCTCGCCTCTTGTTGCAGAGCCGCTTTTTGCTCGGGTAAGAGCACACGAGGACATCCTTGTCCCCCTGGTAGATGAGCTGACATTCCCCACAGCAGTACAGGCGCACCGGGGGTTTGAAAAAGGATCGATGCTAGATCTGCTTTTACAAACTGAGGAAAGGTGGGGAGGATGCACTCCATACCAGATCAAAAGCTCCTTGCTAGCCGGGCTTGCTGTGGCAACACTCGATGTTCCCCCGGCCCTTGGATGGGTCGACACAAAAACGGCACAAAGCCACTACCTTGCGCTCAGGCGGGCCGGGGCCCGAGGAATTGCGCCTCATCTGGGCGTACAGGACGCCCCATCGGCATGCCTTATGGAGTTTCGAGCTCGCTTTCGCAACCGTGTGTGAGGGGGTTCTACCAGGGAGTGTTCTCTCTGCTTGCCTCTGTAGAGCAAAGAAGGAGGGTTGTGGTACACACCCACCATGTTGTTTACACGAAGAATATGCTTCATTGGATGTGATGACTCTGAAGGATTGGTGAAGAGATGATGTTTGATCCCACGCTTTTCTTAAGGATATGCTTTTCTATCCTTACTGGTATGGCGTTTTTACTCTATGGTGTCCGATCGTTGCTGATCCACGGAGGACGAGATACGGCGGCTGCGCCTGATTCTACTGAACACTGGCAGGTGTCAGGGGCAGAGCACTGTCGGGCGTATTTCGCGGATCGTCAGGCGTATCGCACACGGGTTCTGGCGTTCTTTGAGCGTGCTTTACGCCCGGTTCCCAACCCCATGCCGATCTCTCAGAAAGAGCGACAGCAAACACGTTCGCGACGGACTGTTCTGCCTGCAGAATCGCGCGCCCTGATGGAAGAACAGGATGCGCCCAAACAGGAAATCCCTGCGGCACATCGAAAGCGAACCATGTTTCATGCTTTCGCGATGTTCACGGGATATCCCCGAGCCTACTGGTACCTACTGTTTGGGACATTGATCAATGGAACGGCCACCTTTGTCCTCCCGTTTGAATCGCTCTACCTGGTCTCAGTCCGACATCTTCTGGTAAGCCAGGCGTCGGCCATTGTCGCACTCTATGGGATTGGCTCGTGCGTCTCGGCACTGCTTGGAGGAGTGCTAGCCGATAGGATTGGACGTCGCCCCACCATTCTTTCTGGCCTGGTGGGCCTGACCGCGACGACCTTTGCCCTGGCCTTTATTCAGGAGACCTGGTTGATTGCACTGCTCACATTCCTGATGGGCTTCTGGATCTCGTGGTATCGCCCCGCGTCGAATGCGGTGCTGGCCGATCTCATTCCGCAAACGCGCCAGGCCCAGGCCAATAGCCTGGTGTATTGGGCCTATAATCTGGGCATGGCCGCATCTCCCCTGTTGGCAAGTATCATCGTCCCATATATTGGCTATACCATCCTGTTTTGCGCCGATGGCATCGGGACCGCACTCTTTTGTCTGCTGATTTTCCTCGGTCTACCGGAAACACGTCCAACCGCGACCAGATCCTCCATGCATTCAGTGCCTCAGCTCAAACAGGCGGCGAGTACGTCCGGAATCTGGCGGAATGGTCGCTTCCTGCTCTATACTGGTCTGTCTTTCTTCCTGACAAGCATCTACTTTCAGTACTCTTCCACGCTGCCAGCAGATATGCAGCTCCATGGGCTGGATGCCGCGCATTATGGTCTCGTCATCTCCATCAACGGGATCGTGGTGGTCCTGCTTGGCCTGCCGCTCTCCCATCTGCTGACGCGTTTTGCCCCTTTCAAGGCCCTCGCGGTATCGGTCTTGCTCCTGGGGGCGGGATTCGGCCTGACCGCTCTCGCTGACTCCCTGTTTTCGCTTCCTCTGTATGCTGGCTCGGTTCTGGTGTGGACGATCGGGGAAATCATCTTTGTCCCCGTCTCAGCCACGATTGTTGCCCTGCTTTCTCCTTCCACTGAGCGTGGGCTGTACCAGGGGGTGGCACGCATGTCCTGGGGCCTCTCTGCCTTTGCTGGTCCTCTGTTGGGAGGCCTGGTCCTTCAGCAATGGGGATTCGCCTTATGGATCGGTTGTGTGGTGCTGGGAACTGGACTGGCGTGGAGTTTCCTCCTGCTCGGGCGCGTGAAGAACGGCGCTCAGCTCAACGAAGAAGTCCTGCCTTCATCTGCGAATGCTTTAGCTTCAAAGCTGGTGCCTTCGCCCGAAATGGAGATGTACCTGGCAAAATGTGGGAAGAGTGTTCTCACTGACGGCAAGCGGAAGGCAAAAACGGCTGCTTCGTAGAAAACTAAGGGAGGCTCTCCTCTGCTCTGCCACGTCTCCCTGAAGGTTAGTCAGATACCCCATGGCTAAAGCCCTGACACTTATACACAAATATGCGATATCGAGAAAAAACACGGAAGCGATGCTCTGCACGTACCTCGTTTTTTTCCACACGAGAGGTAACTCACTTTCGCTGAAAACGTCGCTTGTCTCGCCAAGCTAAAAGCACATCATTGTGCATCGATGCGCGTTTTTCCCACACCTTTCCCTCACATCATTCTGAGGATCTTCTGCAAACTTTCAGATTTGTGTATAAGTGCCAGGAGTTTACTCATGGGGTCTGGTGACTTACTGACGTCGACGGAAGCAAGTAAACTGTGATAGAATCGGCAGCATGGGAGCACCAAAGAAAGCCGATTGGCGAGAAGAACGACGCAAACAAGCATGGAAACTGAAGCAACAAGGATGGCAACAAAAGGATATAGCCAAAGCACTAGGGGTAAGTAAGGGAGCCGTGAGCCAATGGATGAAACAAGCAAGAGAAGGCGGCATAGAAGCACTCAAAGCACATCCTCCTAAAGGCGTGAAGCCAAAACTGTCAATTGAGCAACAAGCGCAGATTCCTGGCTTGTTGGTGGAGGGGGCAGAAGCCTATGGATTTCGGGGAGATGTCTGGACAGGGAAGCGGATCGCGGAAGTGATCTATCGCAGCTTTGGTGTCCGTTACCATCCCGATCACGCCGGACGACTGTTACGAGAAGCTGGTTGGAGTCCTCAACAGCCAATCGAACGGGCGACGCAACGGAATGAAGAAGCTATCAAGCAGTGGTATGAAGATCGTTGGCCAGCGATTAAAAAAAAGCCGAAAACGAGAAATACACCATCCTCTGGGTAGATGAGGCTGGGTTCTATCTGCTGCCAATGGCGGTTCGTACTTGGGCTCCGCGCAGGCAAACGCCTCTTCTGCGCGTGAAACTGACACGGGATCACCTCTCCGCGATCAGTGGGATTACCCTGGATGGGCGGCTTTTCATGCAAGTGCGCCAGACCTCCTATGATGCGGAGGCAGTGGTCGGATTTCTGAAAGTGCTGTTGCGTAAGATCAGCGGCAAGGTCCTGATCATCTGGGATGGCTCTCCCATCCATCGCAACCATGAGATCAAGACCTTTCTCAAAACGAAGATGGGCAAACGACTGCATTTGGAGCAACTTCCAGGCTACGCTCCCGACCTCAACCCAGATGAGGGCATCTGGCAGTATCTCAAGCGCGTCGAGATGGGCAATCTCTGTTGTCGGGACCTCGATCACTTGTATCAAGAGCTGCTTCGAGCAAAAGAGCGATTACGTCACAAACGCGACATTATTCGTAGTTGTTCACTGCAATGCGGCTACTCAGTTTAGTTTCTTATCACGATGTCAGTAAAATGCTCGCTTCTTTTGACAAACGCGAAGAACTGGCTTGCTTTGTTCGATTCAAAGCAAGCCAGTTCACATCAACAATTAAAGTACCCCTTTTTGTGTATCAGTATCAGGGCTTCAGCCAGTGAAGTGTCAACATGAACTATTGCGACGAACAAGCTCCACGACCGGGATTTTCCTGGTCGTCTTCTTCTCGTACTCAGCAGCACCTGGATGAACTTGCGTTTCCCTGGCATAGATCTGATCGCGCTCCTCACCCTCAATAAGCACTGCTGTAGCCTCGAATTGCTCTGTCCCAAGCTCGACACTCACCTGGGGGTGTGCTACCAGGTTGTGATACCAGTCTGGGTTCGTCGGTGAGCCACCATACGCTGCAAAAACAAACAAACGCTCGTCATCGAGAAGGTAGGTAAGTGGGTTGATGCGCTTTTGCCCACTTTTTGCCCCCGTGGTGATCAACAAAAGCAAGGGCACGCCCTCAAACGATCCTCCAACCTTGCCTCCATTCGCACGAAATTCCTTGATGATCTGCTGGTTCCAGTCGTTCATATTCGGTTTTGCCATATCCTTCTCCTCTCATGCAATGGGCGATGGCAATTACGGTCGCGCATTGCCATCATTCGATGAGATATTTCAAGCACTCTCCTCAAACCGGGAGGCAACGCGGGGCTTCTGGCCGATACGTTTCTCTCGGTTACAAAGAAGTATATTGGTTCAAGTGAACTTGAAGTCAAGAGGAAAAAGGCTGATGATAATAAGCCAGACCAGATTGCGTTCCCAGGCTGGCAAAGAGGCATAATCCGCAAAAACGCGCGAGGCACTCCGGTTCCAGCCAAGAATATCGAGCCGCTCGTTCGTCACAAACGCGGGGTTTGGAAGAAGCGCATCCAGGACGTTTTGGAGTTCTACACTAATGTTTGGAAGAGGGGTATGTAGAGGCAGGGGAAACTGCTCACGTGCCGGGAGAAACAGATAGTTTCGCTCATCAGGCGTGAGTTGAAGCGTGCAGGCAAGACTCTCCAATACCTGAGCCGAAACCTGAATATCCTGGCCTTGTTCCAGTTTGACATACCAGGTCAGCCCAATCCCTGCCAGATGAGCCAATTCCTCCCGTCGTAGCCCTGGTGTCCGCCGCCTCCTTCCTCCAACTGGGAGATGAAACTGCGCTGGCAAAAGGCGCTCGCGCTGTTTGAGTTCTTGAGCAGGTAGCAGTCGAGCAGGTTCGACAATCGCTCGTTTGCCGTGAACCCACTTTGGCTCTATTCGGTTCGGCCAGGGATTCCTCGTAGGCAACCAGCACGGAATGATATGCACACCATCGTTGCCCTCCTGCTGTACTATCTGATTGTGATCGCGCAGCCAGGTTTTAACCTGCTTACTCACATGCCAGGAGGCATTATCCTAAATCAGGACGAGCGTGTGCTTGTCCAGCGCCTGGACCTGCTTGCACAAGAGAAAGGCGAGCAACACATGTGCGAGTCTCAAGACGGATGGTCGGGAGGTTGGCCTCTTTCACTGACAGAGCAAGACAGCGAAGTCCTCATGGAGAAGGGAACTTCTATATAGGTAAGTGTAGGTAGATTTCTCTTTTTAGCCCATAGGCTAGACTGCCAGTAGATAGTGTCTTTACCGCAACGAAGAAAAGAAAACAGCGTTTCTCCTTCGTTGTTCCCTGTAAAAGTTGCTTATTTCTCTGGCTGTTCTGTTAAACGTACGGATGTAAGAACGTTGTGCTCACATCCTCCAAAAGGTGCAAACGAAGATGAAACCAACTCTATTTGATGCATTCGCCAAAGCCCCGACCTCGCGGCGAAAGGTTCTCCAGGCTCTGGCGGCCCTCGCAGGAACCAGCTGTTTGGAAGGACTACAACTAGCTGGTCTCGATGAGCGTGCCATGGCTGCGCTTCGCGATGGAGGACCTGGTGGGCAGGCTACCGGGGAGACCAAACTGACAGGGCGTCTCGTCTTTCCCAATAGCCCGGACTATGACAGCGCTCGTTTGGGCTGGGCTCGGCAGTTCTCTCAGTTCCCCCTCGTCATCGTCTTTTGTCAAAACGTGCAGGATGTCGTGAATGCGCTTAGTTGGTGTCGAGAACACAATGTCGCCCTTCGGGCACGAAGCGGTCGGCACTGCCTGGAAGGGTGGTCATCGCTGGATGATGGGGTGGTCATTGATGTGAGTGATATGAACCAGATTCACGTTGATACAAGCGCAGAGGTTGCGACGGTCCAGACCGGGGCCACGCAAGGAGCAGTCGTCACCGCGCTGGGGAAGATCGGCTACGCCATTCCCAGCGGAGGAGAGAAAACCCCCGGGATAGGTGGCGTGACGCTCGGTGGAGGCATTGGTATGCTCGCTCGCTCCATGGGCCTGGCCTCTGATCACCTGATTGGCGTCGAAATGGTGGTCCCCAGCGGCAAGCAGGGGGCCGAGGTGATCCAGATCGATGAGCACAACCATTCCGACCTGCTGTGGGCGTGCCGTGGAGGGGGAGGAGGCAACTTCGGCATCGCAACCTCCTTCACCTTCACCATTCGCCCCATCTCAACAGTCACGATCTATGACGCAACCTGGGGTTCCGCCGATTGGCAGCACGTAAGTGAGCTTTTGAGCATCTGGCAGTCCTTGGCCCCCTCTGCGGACGATCGATTGGGTTCGACCTTCAGCGCGAATTCCCTGAAAGATGGCAGCATTTCATCAGGTGGTATCTTCCTCGGATCACAGGAGGCACCGTTGCGCCAGTTGCTCCAACCACTGCTTGGAATTGGCACGCCCAACGTGACGATCCAGACCATGCCCTATCTCGATGCCTGGCTGCACTTCGCTGCCCCTCCCGATCCGCCGCGCCCTGACAAGTTTTCCTCGGTCTGGGTCTATGACGCCTTTCCGCCTGAGGCCATTGAAACGGTCCATCGTTTCCTGGCAAATGCCCCCAGCCCACAGGCCAATATCTGGTGCTTGAACTGGGGTGGAGCGGTGAGCAGGATACCGACCGACGCCACGGCATTCTACCATAGACAGGCAAAGTTCTACATGGAGTGGGACTCCCCATGGACGAACGATACGGAGGCGGGTCCGGCCACCGCATGGGTTGAGCAATTCCGTGAAGCGTTGCAACCCTATGTTAATGGATCCTATATTAACGTTCCCAACCGCAGCATCACCGATCTCAGGGTCTATTACGGCGACAACCTTGCCAGGCTTCAGGAGGTCAAGCGCAAGTACGACCCAGAGAATGTTTTCCACTTTGAGCAGAGCATTCCTCTCACTTAGCATTGGAGGGCGTTTGAGAGACGCAAGAGCCGAGAGGACGAACCTCTAGTGCCGTGAGCAGCTTTTGAGCTGCTCAATACTTTATGACAAGGAACATCACAGGGAGACGTTACTGTAACAGACTAAGACAGCCAAAATCTCGTGCGGCACTCAGCAGGCAATGTGAGGGAGATGCAACTATTCATATGTTGATCCCCAGCGGTTCTTCCTCTCAACGTGGCGTGGAAACCTCGGTGGTTCGCTGAAATCTCTTCCCTTTTGCTCACTGAACAGAGCCGTCGTGTGATCTGGGGCTGAATTCTTGCCATTGCTGCTAGTCGTGGGTTTGTGCCGAGGAAAAGGAGATATATATCAGGTATTGACAAAGTGTGTGAAAGTGAACTAAACTTGTCATATGTACTCAGTCGCACAGTTTGCCAAGCAGGTGGGTGTCAGCGTGAAAACGTTGCAGCGCTGGGACCGGGAAGGCAGGCTCAATGCCAAACGAACGCTTTCTGGGCGTCGCTATTATAGCGAGGCCGATCTGGCCACGGCGCTCAACCTTCCTCAGCGGCCAGCCGCTCGCCGAACGATAGCCTATTGCCGGGTGTCCAGTCCTGCTCAACGATCGGACTTGCAGAACCAACGGGCAGCGCTCTCGAGCTACGCGGTCTCCAAGCAGCTTGTGGTGGACGACTGGATTCTGGAGATCGGTGGGGGGCTCAATTTTGAGCGCAAACGGTTTCTGGCTCTGGTGGATGCCATTGTGGCAGGAGAAGTGGAGCGTGTGCTCATTGCGCACCAGGATCGGCTGGCGCGCTTTGGCTTTGCTCTGATCAAACATCTGTGCGAGACCCACCACACGGAATTGGTCGTGATGAACACCGAGACGTTCTCTCCAGAACAAGAGCTTGTCCAGGATTTGATGAGCATTCTCCACTGTTTTTCATCGAGATTGTATGGTCTGCGGAACTACCGCAAAGCGTTAGAAAAGGCGCTGAAGGATGAAAACCGCGCACAAGATCCGGATGAACCCCACACTTGAACAGGTGGAGTATCTCAAACGAGCCTGTGGCACGAGGCGATTTATCTACAACTGGGGACGGGAGCAGTGGGAAAAGCAGTATCAGGCGTATAAAGCTGAGCAGGAAAGCGTTCCCGAAGAGCAGCGCGTGCTCAAAGCGCCACATGCCCTCGCACTCAAGAAGCAATTCAACCAGATCCGGGAGCAAGAATATCCGTGGACCTATCACGTGACGAAGTGTGTGGTGGAGGGAGCCTTCGACGACCTCAAGAAAGCGTATGACAACTTCTTTGCGGGCAGAGCGAACACCCCCCAGTACAAGAAAAAGGGGAAGTCGCACGAATCGTTTTATCTCTCCAACGATAAATTCACTGTTGGCAGTCACTGGATCTCGATCCCCGGCTTAGGGCGCTTCATCCTCGATCAACGCCAAACGAAGAAGGACCGAGGCAAGCTGCTGCGTAAGCTAGGAACGGTCAATCTGGCAGAAAAGCTGCGCTTTGTTGAAAAGGGGAAAGCAAGCCTTCCCACGAAGAAGCGCACCCAACGCAAGCACGTCTTGTGCGGCTCCGTCAAAATCCTGGGGGCGAGCGTCTCCTGCGAAGCAGGTCATTGGTACGTCTCGGTTCAAGTCGAGATCAAGAGAGAGCTCCCTCCCCAACCCGTCCCAGTGGTTGGGGTAGATGTCGGATTAAAGCGGGCTGCCGTGGTCTCTGATGGACGCAGGCTTGAGAACCAAAGGCCATTAGCACTCCATCTCAAGAAACTCGGCAAACTGCAACGGAAGCTGTCAAAGAAACAGAAGACGAAGGATCCTCAAACCAAGCGAACCGTGTTCAGTAAGCAGTATGAGAAGCAACGACTCAAGGTAGCGCGCAAGCATCAGCAGATCGCCAACATCCGGCGGGATGTCCAGCACAAGTTCACGACCGAACTGGCGCGAACCTGTGTGGCCATCGGTATCGAAGACCTCAACATCCTGGGGATGATGGCCAACCGGAAGCTGTCGCGTGCCGTGGCCGATGCTGCGATGGGGCAACTGTTGCAGTTCCTCAAGACCAAAGTGGCCACCGTCGGGGGCGATCTCTTCATCGCCTCGCGCTGGTTTCCCTCGACCAAACGCTGTTCGTGCTGTGGGCATGTCAAAAAGCGCATGCCGCTCAAACACCGCACCTACCAGTGCTTGGCCTGTGGGCTGCTCATCGACCGGGATCTCAATGCCGCCTTGAATGTGCTGTGGTTCGCAACAGAACAGCTTCGCCAACTTCACGCGTAAAGTTGGCCGTCCTGGAGAGTGGCTACCGCCGGACGTAAAATGCCTGGGGAGTTGATGTGAGACCGAAACGGGAGGGCTGATCCAAAGGTTCCCGTGCGCTGGCTATCGACGATGAAGCAGGAAGAACTAACCGCTTGAGGGTGGGTTCGCTCACTTTCGAGTATGAGAAAGGTAGCAGAGTCAGGCGAGGCGTCGAATGCGGTACAATAAGGGGGGCTATGGAACAAGGAGGACTCATGCGGTTGATGAAGAGGCAAGAGGGAGTGACAGTCCACATTTCCTTGCCATGGGAGATTGAGTATTTGGCATCTCTGTCCGAGCAAGGAAGAGAATGGGCCCCTCTCTCAAGTACTGGAGATAATGCCCAGGTAGTGGGTATGATCAATAGCCGGTCGTACGAAATCCAACTCCATCCAGGAGTGGAGATTGTCGATCGGCAAGTGGTGGTCCTTTCGCCACCAACGTCTTCCAACGGCTAAGTGGGAGATTGCCAGGGGAGGGATGCAGGGCATTCTCGAGGATGCCCTGCATCCCTCCCCTGGTTTTTGCTGTATGCTTTGGCAATTCGATATAGATAACAGTACGTTTTCGCTCTGCATTGAAGCAGGAACCGAACACTGTGTATGGCATGTCTATATATGGGTAAGTTTCGGAGAACGGCGGAAAGGAAACAATTTCATATGCGATTTGGTCTGGCGCTGCCCAATGTCGGCAGATATAGTGATATTGCTACGCTGGTTGACCTGGCGTTTCTGGCGGAAAGCGATGGCTGGGATGGTATCTTTCTCTGGGACACACTCCACTACCAAGCCGATAGCCAGGAGGTGTGTGACCCTTGGATCGCGCTAACGGCCCTCGCGTTGAACACCGAGCGCATTCACATTGGTACCATGGTACAGAAACGAGCCAGAAAGTCCCCGTGATTTATCCGGGCGATGAATTGCTCTTCCTTGTTTGGAGTGGATTGGGTGGAGTTGGCTGATAGGATGGATCATACCACATAAGAAACGCATCCACGGCACGTCGTACTAATTCTGCAACTGGGACACCCTCTTTCTCAGCTTGCTCATGTAATTTTTCATGTTGTTTTTCATTCAGATAAATGTTGGTACGTCTCACTTTTTTACCTCTTGCATACATCAAGATTATGATGTATAATTATAGCAGAGTATGAGAAAAGGAGCAAGGGGCGCAATGCTGATCTACGAATACAAGCTTGATGGTACGAAATTCCAATATGCCGCCATTGATGAAGCTATTCGTATCGTGCAATTCATTCGCAATAAGTGCCTGCGTTTGTGGATGGATGATCACGCCACCAGGAATGACTTACAACTGTATTGCGCTGTCCTTGCCAAAGAACATCCCTTTGTCTTTTCTCTCAATTCTCAGGCTCGACAAGCCAGCGCGGATCGAACGTGGTCTGCCATTGTACGCTTCTACGATAACTGCAAACAGAAGAAGCCCGGCAAGAAGGGGTATCCCCGTTTTCAAAAAGATAATCGTTCTGTGGAATACAAACAAACGGGCTGGAAGCTGGACCCTGATGGCAAGCATATCACCTTCACTGATGGCTGTGGGATTGGGAGAGTGCGTTTGATCGGGTGTCGTGATCTTGCCACTCGTCCCATCCCCGCTATCATGCGTGTTCGTCTTATCCGACATGCAGACGGCTATTATGCCCAGTTTTGCATCCAGGTACAACGACGAGTGGAACATGTTCCCACTGGCAAACAAGTTGGAATTGACGTTGGTTTGAAGGTGTTCTATACTGATTCTGAGGGGAACACTGTTGAGAATCCCCGCCATTATCGCAAAGCAGAAAAACGCCTCAAACGCTTGCAACGTCACCTCTCACGCAAACAGAAGAAGAGTAAAAACCGCAAAAAAGCCCGCCAAGCCGTGGCCTATGCCCATTTGAAAGTCCAAAGGCAGCGCGAAGATTTTGCCGGAAAGCAGGCAAACGCGTTAGTGTCATCTCACGATCTCATTGCCTTTGAAGACTTGCAGATTCGCAATATGGTGAGGAACAGACACCTTGCCACGAGCATTCATGATGCTGGATGGGGGCAATTTCTGCTTTGGGTGAAGTATTATGCAGCCATGCATACTATTCCTGTCATCGCAGTAGCCCCCCACTACACCAGTCAAGCGTGTAGTGCGTGTGGAACGCTTGTGAAGAAAACCTTGAGTGTACGCACGCATGTGTGTACGGGGTGTGGTGTGGTCTTAGACAGGGACCATAACGCCGCGTTGAACATTTTGCAAAAGGCTCTCAGTACCGTGGGGCACACGGCAACTGATGCATCTCTGAGTGCATGAAACGCTTCTGGACAGGAAAACCTCTACTGTCTCTCAGCAATGGAAGTCAGCAAGTCGCCTGGGTGAAGGAAGAATCCTCCGGCTTGAGCCGGGGAGTGTCAAGGCTCTGACGCGCCGCCGACCCTGGAAGGTCGCACGCGAAACGGCCACATTGGATCGCCTGTCTGGTGGCCGCTTGATTCTTGGCGTGGGTGCTGGCGACGAGAGTGATAAGGGCTTTACCCATTTTGGTGAGGAGCAAGACAGTCGCACACGTGCCAAATTGCTCGACGAAAGCCTGGATATCCTGAATGGTTTATGGAGCGGAGAGCCGTTTAGCTACAGTGGCGAACATTACCAGGTGCAGGAGATCACCTTCCTACCCACTCCTCTCCAGCAGCCGCGCATTCCAGTTTGGATAGCTGGAACCTGGCCGCGAAAGGGACCTATGCTCCGTGCTGCGCGTAGGGATGGTGTGAATGCCTTTGCCCAACGCGAAGATGGAACCTTTGGAGAAATCTTGCCAGAAGAGGTTGTCCAGTTGCGTGCCTTTATGGATGAGCACCGCGAATCCGATCTACCACTGGATATAGTTGTAAGCAGCAATGTCTTTGCCGCATATGATGATGAGGATGCTCAGGCGCTTTTAATCGACTACAAGGACGCGGGCGTGAGTTGGTGCCTGCAAAGCGTCTGGCCTGATACCGATCCAGAAGATGTGCGAACTGGCCTCCAGCGAGGACGCGACACCTGGTACAAATACGCACTCCGTGAATAAGTTGCAATAAGCTTATAGAGAAAGAGGATGCCGCCCTGGCTTCATCAGGGGCGGCATCCTCTTTCTCTATAAGCTTATTGCCTGGCTGCCTTGTAGGGATGATGCAATGTCTTGTCGCCCTTCCAGTTCTCGCGCAGGCTGGGTTGAGCGAGATCCCAGTCAGGGCGTGTCTTCTGCATGACGGGGCATATTGTTCAAGAAGCAGTGCTTCTGTGTTCCTTTTCTGCTAGTGTGCTTCTGGAATTGGCTGGGGAGGGACAGGCTGAGAGACAACCTGTCGTTCTGGTGACGCAATGGATGCTTCCTGGAAAGGTATTGCATCACCAGATGCTGAGGGCTGTGTCACTGCTTCCTTTGGGCGGCGAATACGGACCCGTTTCTCGCTCGGTGAGCGTGCCTGTACGTCCTGAGCGATGATCGTTTGTGCTTCCTGCGTGTGTGGGGTTCCTCTTTCGCCTCCAGCCCCGAGAGAGAGGATACGGGGGCGATGGCAGGTGAGGAGGAGTATGCCATATTTGGGTTGGATGTTTCCCGAACAGCGGGGACTGACTCCAAGTGTAATAATGATGAAGCGGCCTGTTCATAGGTACTCTCTTTCTTGCGTGGACGCGCTCCATGACGCGCATTGAGCTGATCAAGCAGCGTATCGACCTCACTAACCGGGCGACCGTAGCGCAGCGCACATTGCTCGCGCAGGTGCTCTGCCCCCTCACGACTCCCAGACGGGGGGAGATCGAGGGTGAGGGAAAAGAACGGGAGCCGTTGCCCATTGAGTGACCAGCGAGCGTAGCAGGTGTAATCAGGGAGGTTGGTCACGTCCTCGGGACTCAAGAGATGCCCTAGTTCATGTCGCAGCAAGTAGGCATCTTCTCCGGTGAGCGTAAAGACAAAGAGATGATCGGCGTTCGCAAACACCATCGGCCGCAAGGCCCGGTCCACCACATCGAGTTGAGCCAGGGATTGGGTGGCCAGGACCAGGAAGGTGCCAGCTTTGCGCAGTTCGCTCAGGATCGAACCGTAATTGACGGGGTAATTCCTGAACTCGTTGACCAGAAGCAAAAAGACGTTGCGCTCCGCCGGCGGGAGGGACAGCTGCCGGGAGAGCGCCGCGGAAAAGAGTCCCAGGATCGAGGCCCCAATGAGCGAGGAGACATCCTGGCCGACGTGCCCACTGGCAGTATTGACGAGCAGGATCTGGCTCCGTTCCACAATGCGACGAACATCAATGGTGGAGGTAGGTTGCCCAAGTAAACGTCGTGAGGCCGGTGCACTGGCATAGGCCGAGATTTTGGTGAGGACGGGTGTCCTAATCTCCTCCTGCATTCTGGCATCGAGGCGGTCGTAGTACTGGTACTACCAGTCAAGCACATGGACGTCTTCCACTAGGTCGAGCACACGCGCACGAAAACTCTGCTTGTTGAGCAGGACGGTGAGGTCGAGGAGGGTGTATTGTTGCTCTAGACCCCGGTGGGGGTCCATCTGGACAAGTGTCCGGTTGACCTCAAGGCAGGGGTTTTACGCTCGGTCCGATAACTCTACCTATTGACATATGCACTTACTTTTTGTAATATGGAAACAAATAGTTCGTTGGTGAGTTAATAAAGTGGTTGGATGTAAAGTAAGAGGAAGGGCAGATTCTCACCCAACCTGGAGAAAATGGGTACATTGACCCATGCCTCCGGCAAAATATTGATATATGCTCATATTGGCTGGCAAGGTAGTGGATGTGCCTGAGCGATGATAATTTGTTTATGTCCATTCCGCATCTCATGCCGGTACATATTGTCTGTATCGCCAAGGAAAAGCCTCCTTGATAGAGAGGAATCTTAAGTGACAGCGAGGGAGAGATCATGACTATAGAACAATTACAAACAATTATTTCCTATCTAGAACTGATCAATCTTGGAGATGCTATCAGCTACTTTGACGAAGAGGGATTGATTGAAGCCGCATTACCAGTCAAGGAAAAAGTCTCCCAGGTTGCTTCTACGGATTCATTACTCCTTTGTGCCTGCTGACCCGCACGCGGAAGAAGTATTTGGGTCTGGAAGATCTTAGGTCTTCTAGGCCCCAAACGCCTTCCCTCCTCGCAGTGCCGACGCAAAGACATACTATATCAGAGTGCAGACCCTTTCCAATATGAAACGGGCTTGACCCTTGGGTCAGAGATAGAGCAAGACCTCGCTTTGCCCACATCTTTCATTTGAACCAGATCGACCAAACACTCATTCCCCCTCTTGACTTTCACCCTACCTGAAGGTTGTATGCTTGTGACAAGAACTGTTCACCTATCTGCAAACGGACAGGAAGAGATAAAATAACGTGAGTTCTGGATAAGCCAAACTCATCAAGCAGCCAGAAGAGCGCGTTTATCCAGATGCAGGCCGGGCTTTTTCTCCTGATGGCTGTAAGCAAGGAGCCCAGCGATCAAATGGACAACAAAATTCGTCGGGCTACGATGACGAGAATGCTCAATTTGAGAGATGTTCTTGAGCTGGTCAATGATGGATTCAATGATGGCTCGTTTGCGCAGCAGCAGTTTATCTGAAAGATACATGAGCTGATTGGTCATGTTTTTGCGGAGGCGAGTGAGGAGTTGGAGTCCCTGCTCAAAAAGGAGTGCAGTCAAAGGAGCCGAGACATAGCCTCGATCTCCAATCAACTTGCCCCGCAGGCGTTTGACCATCTGGGGAACCGGCTTGCGATCATCGACATTGCCAGCTGTCAAACAACATGCCAGCAGGTCGCCTCGGTCATTGACTGCCAGGTGCAACTTGAAGCCAAAGAACCAGCCCATGCTCGTCTTCCCACGCCTGGCATCAGTAGCAAAGACCCGATGCTGATTGATCCGTTTGGGATCACAAACTTCCAGGGAGGTGGAATCGATAAAACTGATCCCAGTGCAAGGTCCAAATCGGCTCTGCAAGTAGGCCAGAAGGGGTATCAGCATCCCTGGGATGAGTGCAACAAAGCGTGTATAACTAACCAGGTGCGGAAACTCTTTGTTCAGATGCACCTGAACGTGTTCCGTGTAGTACGCTTTGAATGTTCGATAATGCGACTGGTGGAAATGAATGAGAATCGTCATCACCTCACTTGGACATAACTGGCCGGCGCGCTCTCGCTGCTTGCCTGTGGCTAGTTGGTTGGCCTTCCACTCTGAAGCAAAACTAAGCATGAAATCATCGACATCACAAAACAATTCAAGTAAACTCATCCTTATACCCCTCCGGTAGTGTCAATTTGGGAACTCCGTGAACGAATCTATTGATACATCGGTGAGTGGGTCCCCCCGGAGACAAGAGAGCAGGTCACTCATCGATGTATCCTGATTCCACCCAATAGAATTCCCAAATGGACAAATTAGCGGCGGCGAGACGCGGCGCTCAGCGCTGTTGTGCCGAAGTCCCACATGTTGTCGGCGACGTTGATCGTGACTCCGGGGGGAACAATCTGGTCGATGCGGTCCAGCACGTCGCTCGACAGGTCAATCCCGGAAGCCTCGAGGTAGGCGTCCAGGTGTTCCATGGTGCGCGGGCCAATGATCGTGGAGGTGACCGCAGGATGGCGGATGGCGAATGCGACTGCCATCTGGATGAGGGTCATCCCAGCCTCGTCGGCGAGAGCGCCGAGGGCGTCGGCGGCGTCGAGCTTGGCGGCATTGGCTGGGTTGGTGGAGTCAAAGAGCCCAGAGAACCAGGCGCGAAAGGGGGAGGCTGACCCGCTGACTCCCTGGCCCTTGCGGTATTTGCCCGACAGCCACCCCCCGGCCAGCGGGCTGTAGGCCAACACGCCCATGCCGTGGCGCAGGCAGGTCGGCAGCACGTCGTATTCGATCGTGCGGGTCAGGAGATTGTAGGGGGGCTGCTCGGTACGAAACCGTTCGTGTCCACGGCGATCAGCGGTCCACTGGGCCTCGACGATCTGTGAGGCGGGAACCTTCGACGCGCCGAAGGAGCGGATCTTGCCGGCATGGACGAGATCAGACAAGGCGCCAAGGGTCTCGTCGATATCGGTGTTGGGATCGGGAACACCCACCTGGTAGAGATCGATCCAATCAGTCTGGAGCCGGCGCAGCGAGCCTTCGACCCCCTCCGTGATCCAGCGCCGCGACGCTCCGCGATGGTTGGGGTCCTGGTCGAAAGGAGGGCCGAACTTGACCGCGAGCACTACATGCTCGCGCCGTCCGCCAGAGAGCGCCTTGCCCACGATCTCTTCTGACTCGCCGGCGGAGTAGCCATCGGCGGTGTCGATGAAGTTGATCCCGGCGTCCAGCGCCTTGTGGATAATGCGGATCGACTCGTCATGATCGGGGTTGCCGAAGGAGCCGAACATCATCGCGCCAAGACACAGTTGGCTGACCGCGATGCCGGTGCGGCCGAGGGTACGATATTGCATGATTGTTTTCCTCCATGGTATACTATGAATCGGAGCGTTGCTCCGATTCATAGTATACGGAACGATGTTCCGTTTGTCAAGCTCTGGTTTGAGGAATGAAGCGATGACCACCAACGACGAGGGAGCAGGGCAACCAGCCCGCAAGATTCGGGCCGACGCGCAGCGCAACGAGCAGGCGTTGCTCGCCGCCGCCGCTGCTGTGTTCGTCACGTCCGGTGTCGAGGCGCCAGTGCGTGACATCGCGGCGGCGGCAGGCGTCGGAATGGGGACGATTTACCGCCACTTCCCAACGCGAGCGGATCTCGTGGTGGCCGTGTACCGCCATCAGGTCGAAGCTTGTGCCGAGGCTGGTCCGGTCCTGCTGGCCAGGAGTGACTCGCCGCACTCGGCCCTCTGTCAGTGGATCAACCTCTTCGTGGATTTTCTGGTCACCAAGCATGGACTCGCTGCGGTCCTGCAATCAGACAGCGCCGGCTTCGATGCGCTGCATGCCTACTTCCTTGACCGCCTCGTGCCCGTGTGCGCTCAGTTGCTCGCCGCCGCCGCAGAAGCCGGAGAGATCCGCGCCGATATTGACGCCTATGAACTGATGCGTGGCATCGGTAGCCTCTGCGTTGGTGGAGACCTTGACCCGCGCTACGACGCCCGCCGCATGGTCGAACTGCTCATTGCGGGACTCCGGGGGGAGAGATCGACCTGATCCTGCTGATCCAGAGAAGAAGCAACAGCCGTACCTCGATACGGTTGGTCAACTTCGTATCCATTTGGGAATTCCGTGAGCGAACATATTGATACATCGGTGAGTGGGTCCTCCCGGAGACAAGAGAGCAGGTCACTCATCAATGTATCCTGATTCCACCCATAGAATTCCCAAATGGACAGGCGGATAGAAGTGGTTGGTTTTGCTCCTATCATAGCTCATCGGAGTGGGATCTACTTATCCAGAACTCACGTTAAAATAAGATGTTAAAGATTCGCGATTTTGCCAGGCTCGCCGAGGTGTCGATGACCAGCTTGCGCTACTACGATGAGATCGGACTCCTCAAGCCGATCCATGTCGACCCTGAGACTGACTATAGATTCTACACGGTCAGAGACCCCATGCATACATGCAGGGGCTTGTCCCTAGGCCGAAGCCTGAGACGAGAGGCCGTCTGACAGCGGCCCACTCAGAACAGGTCTACCATTCTGAGCAAGACAATATTTGTCTCGAATATTGATCGCCGCATTGAGATCGGCGTTGAGCTGATATCCACAGAAGCGGCAGTGAAAGAGCGACTGCGAGCGACGATTGTTGCGCGCCTGATGCCCACAACGCGAACAGGTTTGCGAGGTATGGCGCGGATCGACTCGCTCGACTACGATCCCTCGCTCCTGAGCTTTGTAGGCAATGAAGCCGTACAATTGCGCAAAGGACCAGGTATGCAGCCTGCGCTGTCCCTCTCCTTTGCGGTGACGAACCCCTTCTCGCAGGTTGGTCAGGTTCTCAAGCACCATCGTACTGCCAGGGGCAGCCTGCTGCACCAGGTGTTTGGAGAGCACATGATCGCAGTCCCGGTGGAAGCGCATCTGCTTGCGCGCCAGCTTCTTGAGGTGGCGTTTGGCCGATTTGGATCCGTTGGACTGCAGCTTGCGTTTCAGGCGAAAGGTGCGACGATCAATCTCTTTCCAGCGGCGGGTGCCAAGGAAGTGACGCGTGGAGGTGACTGCAGGGCGATTGAGGCCCAGGTCCACCCCGATGACCTCTGGATGAGGCGGCACCACGGGCTCGGGGACGTTCACCACCACATGCAACCACCAACGTCCGTTGCAGCAGAGCAGATCGGCCGTGGCAATCTTGCAGCCTCGATAGCGCTCGCTGAAATGAGGAACGGTAAAGGCAAGGCTCATCTTGCCCTGGGTCGTAGAGAGGCGAACGGTTTGACTCGCCCAGTCGAGGGTGTAGGTATGGACATTGTAGCGAACCGCACAGTGCTGCGAACAAGGACAGCGAACTGGCTTGAAGGGTGGGGCAGGCTTGCCTTGTTGTTGCGCCCTGGCGGCTTTTTTGGGGTAAGCCGCTTCCTTTTTGGCTTTCCAGGTGAAGGCGCTCCTGAGCGTTTCTGTGGCCTTGACGCGAGCCTGAATGAGCAAGTCGCTCACCAGTCCAGGGCAGAGGGCTTTGGTCTGGTAATAGGTGGCGTGGTGCAGTCGCACGCCATTCTTCTCGCCCTGGTGCCAGCCGTAGGCGCACACGTGATTGTAGGCCAGGGTAAATTGAGCCAGCGTCTCCTGCAAGGCTCTGGCCTGTTCTCCCGTCGTTTGGAGCTGAATCCGCACGGTTCTTTCCATGCACAAAGTGTACCATATATGAGTATTATTCGTCAATTGCATGCAATGAGAAACGGAGTGCGCCATGCTCCTCTCCATGGCTCAAGCCTGAGGTCCCCGCATGGCGCTATTCTTATGATGGATTGCCGTACCTGCATCGCATTCTGACGTTTAAGGAGCTTGGACTGGGGCTCACACAGATTGTCGAGATTCTGGACAAAGGCATTTCTCCTGAGGCATTGCAAGGGATGCTACGGCTCAGACAGGCCCAACTCCAGCAGCATATCCAGGCTGAAAAGGCAGTGGTTATTGCAACGGGATAAATTTGCGTTTCACCTGTCCGGCTCAGGAGGCCCGCGTCTCTAGAGACGCGGGCCTCCTGAGCCGGACAGGTGAAACGTGGCAGAGGACGCGAAGTCGCAGGTACAAAGGTTCTCCGAATCCATACCTCAAACGCTTGCAATAGAGTGTCTTGCATGTTACTCTTGAAATAGATCTGCTCGAGTGCGCTCAGAGGTGAGCGTAGTGGCAAATACCACATAGGATGTATTGGTGTTTCCCTGAATCGGCTCGAGTAAAGAGAGGAAGGAACCATGCGACACTCCCCTCATGTTTCGGTGAGAGGCCAAAAGCCCCCATTATTTTCACGCTTCTGGCTCATGCTCTTCGTTCCTGCTATCGTGGCGATGGCGGGAACTATTTTTTTTCCGTAGGGGCAGAGATGCCGACTGAGCCCATGTGGTACACTCTCCACCAGGAAAGGATCTCAGAAACAGCCAGGAGAGAAACGCATGAAACCTGCGCGGACATTTTCCCAGGTCAGCCGACGTTTTTACCGTCCCGAAGTGACACACTGTGCCGACTGCCAGAAGCGACTCCGGCGGGCCGTCACCTTGTCGGAACGCACGGTGGTCACGTTGCAGGAGGTGATCAAACTGGTGCATGCGGGCTACCGCTGTTCCGATGCGCAGTGTGTGGGCCATCAGCGGACGTATCGCAGTGCGCGAGCGGATGCGCTGGCCCTGCCCCACTTCACGTATGGGGTGGATGTGGTGCTGTTGGTGGGGCGGCTGCGATTGGTCGAGCACCAAACCGTCGACGAGATCCATCGCGAGTTACTGGCCCGGTTGGCCCCGTTGGGAGTCAAGATCGCGCGCCGAGAAGTGCTCTACCTGTTTGATGCGTACTGCACGTTGCTGCGGGCAGCGAGTGCGGCCAACGAGGACCAGGAGTGGTTGGCCCAAGTCGAGAAGAACGGGGGCATCATTGTTGCCATCGACGGCATTCAGCCTGACAAAGGGAACGAGACAGTGTACCTGGTCCGCGATGCGCTGACTGGGCGGGTCCTGGTGGCCGAGAATGTGCTCTCCTCGGAGACTGCCGTCATGAAAGCACTCTTGACTCCGGTGGTTGAGCTGGGGGTGAAGGTGCTGGGCACGATCAGCGATGCCCAGGAAAGTGAGCTGCTGGCACTCCAGGAGCTCTGGCCGGAGGTCCCTCATCAGGTGTGTCAGTTCCATGCGCTGCGCGATGCCTCCAAGACCGCCTTTGAAGCAGACAAAGCGGCGAAAACGGCGATCCGCAAACGCTTACAGCCGAAGGTTCGTGCGGTGCGCAAACAGATCAAGAAGGCCCTCGTGACCGCCTCGCCTCAGGAGGCCGAGCAGCTCCGCGTGCTGGATGCGTACGCCACTGGGATCTTGACCGCGCTCAATATCGACGGCGTGCAGCCGCTGACTTTTGCGACGGTCGAGGCAAGCCAGATGCTGGAGGAGATCGAAGCCAGTCTCCAGCACTTGCTCAAAAAGGGGGCGCCGTGAGTCGGCGGTGTGAACAGAAGCTCACCCGTCTGCAGGCAATTGTGACAGAACGGGCAACCTGGGCAGAGCACCTGAGACAGGTCAAGCGGATGTATGGCTGGCTCTGTGAGGTCGAAGCGATCCTGGTGAAAGAAGCGGCACGCACGCTCGCAGAACCCGTGAGCAATGAGAGCGTGGGACGACGCCTGGACGCGTGGCGCGAGCAGATGGTCCAACTTCTGGAAACGTCCCCCCTCTCGGAGTTGGAACAGGAGAGCCTACGGGAGCTGCTGCAGGTGCTTTCGAATCTGCGCCCGTACCTGGTGCAGTGTTATGAGCGGGAGGACTTTCCGCGCACCAACAATGACATGGAGCGCAGCATTCGCGCGCTCAAAACGCAGTATCGCCGGGTGAGCGGGCGCAAGAATTGGAATGCGTATCTGTTGCGCTATGGGCGCTGCGTGGCCTATGCGCCCTGGTGGGAGCAAGATGAGACCCACCGCCACCACTTGCAGCGCCAGATTGCTCAGCTTGACCGGGGCCGGTGGAGAGAACTGCGCCAGCAGACGACCCGTGCCCAGCAGGAGCAGCTCACGCGGTTTCGTTTCCGTCACAAGCGTTCTTCCGTGCTGGCCTCGCTCGAATCACGCTGGACCGAGGCTACTCAGTCGGTATCTCTGCCCTGACGGTTTTTTTCCTGGCGGCGCTCTGGCAGAGGCGGTGACGCCGGGCAAGCCAACGTCTCTCAATGGCACACCTGGCAACCAGCAGGTATCCCTCAGTTGGGGCGCGGCAACGAACGCGACGGGGTACCTGATCAATGAAACGGACCTGGTGAGCGGGCAAACGACGCAGCTTCCAACGGTTGTGACTGGTACCTCGTATTCGCTAATCGGCTTACAGGTAGGACGCTGGTATCGCTTTAGTATCACGCCTGTAGCGGAAACAACTCAGGGGCTGTCGTCCGATCCTATTGAAGTTCGGACAAAAGGCTTTTCTGGGAGCTATGACAACTATTATGCTCTTGGTGACTCTTACACGGCTGGCGACGGCGCGCCGCCCTATAATGGCGCGAAGAATTGCTATCGCTCCACCAAGAGCTATCCGTATCTGCTTGCTTCTGGCGCACCAACACCCATTTTGATTGCCTGCTCAGGAGCCGTGGCGGATAACATTGACAAGACCGTTCAGTATTCCTGGTTGCCTGGCACACAACTTGGTGAACTCCAAAGCTACCCACGCGGGAAGACGCTCATTACGCTCACGATTGGTGGCAATGATATTGGTTTCTCGTCTGAGCTAACTAATTGCATCACGAGCTTTACTTCCTGTAAATCCAGGCGCGACGCGATCTCGCAACGGATTACGAACCTGGAGCCACGCCTGGTTCAGGTCTATAAGGAACTAAGGACAGCGGCACCGGGAGCGGATATCATTATCCTTGGCTACCCTTTACTCGTCGCGGACCCAACTATCGCGGACTGTCATAACCCTATCGTCTACACGGGTCTGGGCGCGGGCGAAATGCAGATGATTCGGGATCTGGCTGCGCAATTGAACGATACCATCGCGCAAGCAGCGAGTCAGGCCGGAGTCTCCGCTGCCACGCAGGAAGTTGAGCAGGCTTTCGCCGGTCACGAAGCCTGTACCGCTGACGAAAGCCAGGAGTGGATTAACGAAATCGCGGGACTGAATGACGCGCTTCATGATTCTTTCCATCCAAACAGCGCGGGCTATCAAGCGCTAGCTGGTGCTGTCAACAGCGCCCGCAATCTCCTGTATCAGAATAGCATGGTGCGTAAGTAGCATCCTTGCTGACTGCGAACATTCACGCTTATGGCGCTCAGGATGAAGGGTGTGTCTGTGCGACTGGCAAGTACCCCAGTCGCACAGACACACCCTTCATGGTCAGGCTCGCACTCGTAATGTGAGCCGGGAGAGCCTTCAGATACGTTCGATAGCTGAGAGCTCCCCGTGCTAAAGCAACGGGGGTTCCAAAAGTTCGGCCCACGCTTCCCGTTCTTCACGCCAAAGGAGAAGAGCAGGCTCTAGTGGTGGTTCCCCTGGACTTTCGGGCAGACGCGCTCTGGCTCGAGTCACACCCAAGCTTCGGGGCAGCGCCTGCCCCTCTCTCGCACGTTGTGTGGTACGCTCGTGTGCTGCCCGCAGGCGCGCCTCCGCACCTTCCCAATACGGCTGGTATCGGGCACACGAGGGAAGGGGATTTGCTGGATCGAGATACGTGGCCAGAAACGCCGAATACAGGTCGCGTTGGACGGGACCTATGCCACAGGCGCACTGATGCCAGCGCTGGGAGAGCGGCTTCTTGACCTTCTTGCCACAGCCGTGGCACCATTGGCTCAGCGCCGTCGTTCGTGTGGGAACTTCCACTAGGATGCCGCCCGTGCTTGCAACGGTGCGTCTCAACAGTTCAACAAACATTCCTGGTGCTCGCAATCCCACACTCTTGCCAAACTGCTTTTGCCATGCCTTGTAGGAAATCTTTTCGATGATGATGGTGTTGCCCAGCTTGTGCACTTCATGCACCTTGCGGCCATGCAGGCTCTTGCGGTGCGCCGCCAACTTGCGCTCTCTGGTCGCCTTGCGCCGCCGCGTGATCTGGTAGCGCTTGCTCTGCTTCCAGCGCAGCTTCTTGTTGCCCTGCTTCTTGATGCGCCCCTTCTCGTCGTAGTTCTCAGGATGGCTGCCCTTCGTTGCCGATCCATCTGCCGCTGCAAGCGACGAATGGCTCCGGCGTCAGGAGCCAGTTGTGCACAGAACACCTCCAAGCTTGCCTCTCCTTCCTGAGGGAAGAGGGCCAGGGTGGAGGGACCAAGGTCACCGCCAACAATGCTCGTGCCAACTGGGTGTTTTTTCTTTCGGTGGGGCTTGCCCTCCAGTGCCAGTTGCACGACATAGCGATAGCCCTCTTCATCGGCGCCCGCCGCTCTGGGACTGCTGGCAGGACGCTGGACGAGGCGGGCATACTTGATGCGGTGCCTGAGCCCATGGATCACCACCTCGTCCTTCCAATCGATGAAGGCAGGAAGCTGGTCTCCGTTCCAGAGCAGGAACCCTGCGTTTCCCTTCTTGGGTGGCTGCAGGACAAAGCGCAGGCCGGTATCATTGCGCTTGTTCTCGATGCTGGAGAAACCACGCCCTCGGCTCTTGAAGCGCACGCGTGTGGCCTGGCCCAGGCAGACGCGGTTGAGGGCGCGGTAGGCACGGGTCGCCAGGGTTTGGGCGAGCACGGCATCGATGTGCTCGGCAATCCATCCTACGCGCAAGCCTTTGACGGCTTCATGCAATGCCGCCTCGGTGAACCCGTACTGCTTGCGCAAAGCGGAGAAGGCTACTGCTCGTTGGGTCTTGTGCGTGCGAGGAAGATCGCGAGCCGCTTGCCAGGCAGCGTCAGCTCGCATGCAGCGCAGGCGTTTCTGTCCCTGGGAGAGGATGGCGTTGTAGAGTTGGCGAGCGGCTTCCAGGTGAGCGCGCAGGCGAGTGGCTTGTCCTGGGTCGACGACGAGGGGCAGTTCGAGCAGAAAGGTAGGCGTTGCCAGTCGCTTCTCCTTGGGATGTTTTGGCTTCTGCTGTCTCTGGCGTTGTCCAGGCATGTCGGCTCCTTCTCTCCATTCCCACCGATGAATCGTGCTGATATGCCGATTCTACCAGAACGAGCAGAAGAACACAAGTTCTATTTGAGAAAAATACGCTGTTCTCTTCGCGCACGAGAGCGGATGTGGCGATTCATCCCTGGCATCAATGACCAGGGCTTTCTCGCCACGTTCTCTGTAAGAGCTTGCTTGGCAGATCACAATCGCTGTATGAATGTCTGCGCCAGGCTCATCCCTCGCGTAGTTCGCTGATGGCCTTAGTGATGCGCCGCTGCCTTGTCTCGGCGGTTTTGGCTCCTTCGATGGAGAGTATGATGCGTTGCTTCGCGCTTTTTGATAGTCCGTCGAAGATGCGCCCGGCATCTGCGTGGACGTCAAGGGCTTCCTTGAAATCGAGGGGTATTGCCACCTCGCGCGGCTCGGTATCCAATGCGATCTCTACATCCACCTCGTCGCCAGCCTTCACACCAGCCTGTTCACGGTTCTCGGCGCTGACGGGAAGCAGGAACTTGCCCCCCATGGGGGCGACTGTGCTGCGGTAGGTGTAGTTGTTGATCGTGACGCGAACCGGTGGGCGCTTGCCCGACTTGAGGCTCTCAACGATATCGGGTGGGACCTGAATACCTGTTGCTGTCTTCCCATGTCGTTCTATTTGTGTACAAAATTGCACGCGTGAGCTTCCTTTCTCAGTTCTTCTTAGAGATATCAGGCGGTCAAGAACTCGACCAGGGAGGGAACAAGGGCTTCTGCCTTGACCATGTGGGTTTGCGCTTCCAAGGTGCGGTAGTTCGCATTAGGGAGCGTCTGGGCCAGTGTGTGCATTGCATGTCGCATCCATGTCGGACTTTTTCCCCCATCCATGACCAGGATTGGGGCGTTGATATTGGACCCCAGCGTAGGCGGCAATGGTTTGCCCGACCCGTAAGCGACAATGATGCTGATGTCGTACGGCAAGGTATGCGCCACAGCGGTCAATTTCGACCACATCGGGAAGAGCGGCATAATGGCAAGCATAAAACCGGGCGTTCCGACCTGTTTCATGAACATTTTGACCGCTTTCGAGCGCTGGTTCTGCGCGACCGCCTCTTTGAGCCTGGCTAAGAATGCCTGCGTTACCGGTTTGCCTGTCTCATCGACAACAAATGGCGCCTCATACAGAGCCAGTTTTGTGATCCCTGGTAACTGATTCGCCGCTTCCATGGCAAGCGCTGCCCCTGAGGATTGCCCGGCCACATACGCTGTTCCACCTACGGCCTCAATGAGGGCCGCAAGATCCTCGACTTCGCGTTCAACCGCATATGGATGGGTATCACCGCTTTCACCACGCCCCCGGCGGTCATAGGTGATGACGGTGAAATGAGGAGCCAGCTTCGCCGCCAGGTCCTGGGAAGGCCCGAATTGCCGGTAGCAGAGCGCCCCATCTACCAGGATGAGAGCTGGCCCTTGACCAATCTGAGAGTACGCGATAGTGGTGCCGTCTTTGGACGTAACGGTATGCTGCGCGATGGCTGTGGACATGGACCTTCTCCTTTACTTTGCTTGCATTGTTTGCACATACTCGACCAGGTAATCCCAGGTCATGTTCATTCCCTGCTGCATTCCCATATCGAGAGCGACTTTGAGAGCCTCGGCACTCTCGAACTGAATATGTGCAGTCACTCTTGTTTTCCCACCCTCTTCAGTGAAAATGATAGTGGTCAGATGTTCAGGAATGCCTTCAATTGGGTTAGCATGTTCGTCGGCAAAGGTCGAGGTGTAGACCAGCTTCTCCGGCGGGATGATTTCGCTGTACACGCTACGCGACCAGTGCTCCTGCCCCTCTGGCGAACGCATCGCGTAGTGCCAGATGCCCCCCGGTCGTAGGTCGATGGCGCAGGTGGGCACGGTGTAGGGCTGAGGTGCCCACCAACGCTTGAGATGCTCAGGCTGGGTGAATACCTGAAACACTAGTGCGCGGGGGGCAGCAAATTGCCGTTCTACGGTAAATTCTTGCTCGCCAGCACGGGAACTCAGAGAGTGATACTCAAACATCGTTTTCCTCAATTCGATTGCTTGTCCGTTGCTCGGTGCCTTGTATTTCCAGGAGGTAGTCATCCAGGCGGTCGAAGCGTTCTTCCCAGAGGTGACGAAAGGAGTAAAGCCAGGATTCCAGTTCCTGGAATGGCTCACGCCTCAGCCGATAAATCCGTCGGTTGGCCTGCGGCTGTACCTCAACGATGCCTGCCTCGCTCAAAACCTTGAGATGCTTCGACACTTGCGGCTGCTGCAATCCCAGCCGATCCGTGATTTCTCCTACCGTCAGGGGGCCATCGCGCAACAGTTCAATAATGTATAAGCGATTTGGCTCCGTCAGAGCAGTCCACAGTGTTTTCATACCCAGATTATACCTCAAGAGGAATATTCTCGTCAAGGAATATTCTTTTCGGGGAATGCTGTAACTTATCGAGTGATAAACACAGGTGTGAGTGAAACGGAGAGATGCACCTGACCAGCACGCACTTCTGTTGGTATTTCCCGGACAAATACATGAGAGTGGCAAACCTTCAGATGTAATCGTTCCCTCGCCCATTTTGCCTCTTGCAGAACATATTGGATTAGGGCAAAATTGCTTCGATGTGTCTATTGGCTCTGTAATTGGTGTTTGCATACTCTACAGTATGAGCCTTCCCCGATTTGGTAGAGTATATCTCAGCTTTAGGGACTCTACCAAATCGGGGAAGGCTCACCCTGGCCAATGTGTGGGTCAGAATCCTCTTCGCCATCAGACGTAACGGTATCAGCTATCAGACGACGACCTTTGAGGCGTCTCAGCGACTTCATGCAAGGAAAGCCGTCTGACGACTATCTCGTTCTCGCCTTGAGAGCAATGCCGGCCTTTTGAGAGACAAAACCACCTGTGTTTTGCCCTTGTCAAGCGTGAAAGCACGCTTGACAAGGGACTGTTTATCGCGCTATCATATTTGTATGGACGACCAAATAGCAAAGAAACCGAAGAAAACCTGGACACACCAGCGAGACAACCGTGAGCGTCTGATCGACGCTGGCTATACTCTGCTTTCAGAGAATGGCATCGAGGCCACAACGGTCAAAGAGATTGCACGCCTAGCCGATGTCTCGCCCGGTCTGTTCCATTATTACTTCGCCTCTAAGGACGAACTGCTACTGGCCGTGATCTATGAAGCTGGTACGCGCTTTAATCAACAGTTGATGCAGGAATTTCAGAAGTTGTCAGTCGAGCGCCCATTCGCGGAGGTGGCAATGCTCGCGGTTGCCACGGTCAGTCGCAGTCATACGGCGTGGTACAGGTTGCGCTACGAACTCTATGCCCTCGGGTTGCGCAATCCTGACTTCCTGCCCGCGATAGGCGAGATGCTGGCGAAGGGACGGCAGGGAATCGCGCAGACGATTCAAGAGCAGACAGGTATCGATGAGGCACGAGCACGGGCTATCGCGTCGGTGTTCCATGCTTGTACTGATGGCCTGGCCCTGCAACAACTGGCACAGCCCGGTCTCGACCTCACGGCGGCCTATGAGCTTGTCCAGCACTTGCTTGTTGTAGAACCTGCACCGGAGAAGTAGCGTTTTTTTATGCGCGAATTTGGTTGGTCATACAACCAGATCGTGAGAGAGTACTTGAGGAAAGGGAAGACAGCTATGACAACTATCTCAGAAAACAATGATGTCGTGACCACAATCAATACCTTCATGTTCGAGCCGGAGAACCAGCAGCGAGGACTGGAATTGCTGGTTGAGATTGCGAAGATGATCCGCAAGGAGGTGCCTGGCTTTCTTTCGGCCAACTTCCACATGAGCGTCGATGGTACCCGCGTGGTGAATTACGCCCAATATAGCAGCCATGAGGCGTTTCAGGTTGCCACGGCAAAAGTGTTTGAGAAGGCGGATACGCCCCTGTTGATCGAATTGCGCCAGATCGCGACGCCAGATGCACACGAATACAAAGTTCGCACTATTCTTGAAGGGTAAAGGATAAGTACATGGCAAAGACATATCGACACACATTTATAAGGCAAGCGGGAAATGCCCTGGCGACGACCCTCGTTCGCGCTGGAATCAAAGCGGGGCCAATTCACCTGCTCACCGTGCGGGGCCGCAAGAGCGGGCAGCCGCGCACGACCCCAGTAGCGGTTGTGGAGCGGAACGGGCAGCGCTACCTGGTAGCGACCTTCGGCCTGGTGGATTGGGTGCGCAATCTGCGCGCGGCAAAGGAGGCAACACTCACGCGTGGTCGGCGTTTCGAGGCATCGGCATGCACTTTCGTTCCGTCCAGACTGATTGTGCCCAATTTCAGCACACCAGCCTCCTGTGCAAGTAAGAGCACCTGCACAAAGAGAGCTTTCAGTTCGGGCAAGAACGTGCGCCGAAATGCTGCGAGCGTATCGTGATCGGGATGCAGATTGCCAGCGATGAAACGGAATGGCACCGTCTCATAGCTGGCACGCTCAATCTTACGTGAGCTGAACACCCCGGTGGCATACCCGTAGAGGAGCAAACCCAGCAACATTTCGGGGGCGTATGGGTCTCCCCCGCGTGACCCATACTTCGCATAGAGGGCCGAGAGATCAAGCAGAGCCACGCTGTCTACCACGAAGCGGGCCAGATGGTTGGGCGGTAGACAGTCTCCCAACCGCACCGTCAGATCGAGTGCCTGGGCGTAGTCTACCGTTTTGAACGTTCTACTCATACTCTCCAATATACCATCACGGAGCCTCTCTTGTCTGCTACGACTGTAACGATCCAAGAAAATCCAGCACGATCTGGTTGAACTCGTCTGGCTTCTCCATAAACGGATGATGCGCTGTCTCTGCCATGACCACCTTTTTCGCTCCCGGAATCTCTGTGGCCAGTTGATCCAGCGGATTTGGCCCGTCCCACTCTCCGAGAATGACGAGCGTTGGCACTCCAATCTTCGACAGACGTCCAACGGCTGGCGGCTCTAATGGCACTGGCGGCGTCTCAGCCTGCGCCTCACCATCCGGGCGCTCCCAGTTGCGCGTCGTCATCTCGCGGACCCGCTCGCGCACGTCGGGCGCTGCTTGCCCCGGAAGTCGGCCAGGCCCATCCGTCCACAATTCCAGCGAGATCTCAACTGCTCGCGCAATGTCGTGCTTCTCAAAGGCTTCATTCAGGCTCGTATACATCCGCACCACATCTGGGTGCTTTTTCATCACTTCTTCTGATGGCCGAAACCCGCTGACGCCAGCAGTGACGGGGATCAGCGCATCGACCATCTCAGGATGCTCAAGCGTAAAATCGAGAGCCAGCGCGCCTCCTCCAGAGACTCCCATTAAATAGGCGCTCTCGATTCCCAAGAATTTCATCAATTCGTAGAGATCCTGGCGATCAGAATACGACTCCCCTTTCGCAATCAGCCCTGAATCACCAAAACCTCGCTGATCGTAGCGGATAACTCGGTATCGTTGGGCGAAGACGGCAAACTGATCGTCCCACGATCTTCTATCCAGAAGATGTCCATGTACGAGAACGAATGGATGTCCTGCACCTGCAACCTCATAATACAGGGTTGTGCCGTTTATCTCTGCAAAACCAGTCTGTATGTGTTCTGTGTTTGACATAGTGCTGATCCTCTCTTTTCATATGTCTCTCTCGTTAAGATAACATTGAAAGCGGTCAGGAACGACCCTGTATAGGGATCTCAGAGCTTTCCCATTCTCAAATACCGAACAGCGCGAATAGCCTAATAGCTCGGCTTCGGCTCAGCATCGCGTGTAACGGGCTTGTCGTGCCACATTGCGAACCCTCAGACGATCTACTAGCTACAGGAAATCACACCAGAGAAGAGGCTATCTACGGTTGGGAGATTCTGAAGGACGAAGGGGCCTACCATAACAGACGAGCGGATACCTGCTTCTCTCCGACAAGCTGCTAGGCAACGAAATAGGGAGAGGAAAAAGAAATTGGGATTGACCCGCTTTGGAAGTGGACCTGAAGTGAAAGGGAGAAGGACGAGTATCTCTTCTTTCGCAGAGGAACTACGAACAGCACAAAACCTTGATTGTTACATGCACGGGTGCCTGTTGTAGTCTGCTGGCAAAAAGAGGTCCAGCAACCAGGGAGCACCCTCACCTGGCTTAGAGACCAGGGCTCTGCGGACTTGAACTCGCTCCATACCAGGCAGCAGAAAAGCAACTGTTTCAGACATAGCTCACCCTTTTTGTCGTAGAAGCATCATAGAAGTTAGTGATTATAGAGTCCCACCTCTACTCAGCGAAGTATCTGGTCGCGAGAGCCATCACCCAGGCTCGTTGCTCCTCGGTCTCCGGCACTGGGTAGCCTCTGACCCTGCTCAAGTGCTCGAATGCCTTCTCAGGAGACCAGTCAGCGAGCACGAGCAGACTTGCCGCCATCAAAGCGGCCCGTCCAAGCCCTTGCCGACAGTGGAGAGCGATGTGCTTGCCCTGCATGCGCTGTTCATCAAGCTGTTGTAAGAGTGCCAGGGTGCGATCGTTGAGAGGTGGCACGCTACGATCGATGATGGGGAAGGAAAAGAAGGATATGTCCTGGGTCTGGCAGCATGCAGCTTCCTCCGCAAGCTCGAACGCATCGACCTCCAAGGGCGTGAGCAGGGAGACCAGGACATGGACGCCTGCCTCGCGTAGGGCGGTAATTTCATCCATCAGCCAGTCGCCACCGCGTGGACGGGCCATAGTGCTGATGCACCCGGCAGACAGTTCATGAAGAGAAGACAATTGTGCGCGCATGCTGGATCTCCCTCTCAGATGAGACGTGATAGAAGCTTATGACAAAATGTTTGGGTTACCCCCACCGTTTCTCGCGTGCTGGTAGTTCCCCACTAAGATATTGTTGGCGAATTGATATGGAGCAAAATATGAGATACTAAAGGAGCACAAAAAAGACAAGCATTCAGGAGAGAACCCATGTCACTACATCCACAAGCGATCCCGCCAGTCCCAGAAGAAACCATACAGATAGCACGCGCCATTTTGCCCAAGGGAAATACATGTATTCATATGCGAGATGCATTAGGAACGTTTTTTCAGGATGAAGATTTCCTGGACCTGTTTCCAGCAAAAGGACAACCAGCGGAATCCCCTTGGCGGCTCGTTTTGGCGATGGTGATGCAATACGCAGAGGGGTTAACGGATCGGCAAGCAGCGGATGCAGTGAAAACGCGCATTGATTGGAAATACGCGCTTCCGCTTGGAAATCAAGGATCCAGGATTTGATTTTTCCGTGTTGAGTGAATTTCGTGGTCGTCTCCTGGCTAATCAAGCTGAGCGCCGTCTTTTTGATCTCATGTTATCTCAATTCCGAGAACGAGGCTGGATCAAAGCACGAGGCAAACAACGCACGGATTCAACGCATGTTCTGGCAGCTATTCGAGCTGTGAACCGTCTTGAAGGTGTTGGAGAAGCCATGCGCCATGTCCTCAATATCCTGGCAGAAGTAGCTCCCGATTGGCTTCTTGAGCGTGTTCAACCTGAATGGGAAAAACGATATAGATCACGCTTTAGCGACTTTCGTTTACCAAAGGACGAGAAAGCGCGTCAAGAGCTCGCAGAGCAGATTGGAGCTGACGGCCGAATGCTCCTGGAGAGCATCTGGGGCAGCACAACCCATGCCTGGTTACAAGAACTCCCAGCCGTAGAGATTCTGCGAAGGATTTGGATCCAGCAGTATCACGCGAGTGAGCAGGGAACGCCTTGGAGAAAAGATCAGGAGCTTCCCCCAGCAGCGCTCTTGATCCAATCGCCATATGATGTGGAGGCGCGATACAGCAAGAAGAAGCAGACAGGATGGGTTGGCTACAAAGTGCATTTTACCGAAGGATGTGACGCTGATCAGCCTCATTTTGTGCTCGAAGTCACCACGACAGCATCCACGCTCCCAGATGGAGACGTCATGGAAAATCTTCATGAACGCTTGGCTGGCAAGCAACTTCTCCCCAGCCAGCACCTGGTCGATAAAGGCTATGTGGACGCCGAACTGCTTGCCACGAGTCAGCATCGCCACCAGGTTGATCTGGTTGGGCCGGTTCTTCCTGATACCAGTTGGGCCTCAAAAGAAGCTGGGCGTTTTGATCATAGCCACTTCCACATTGATTGGAAGGCCAAACAGGTCCTGTGTCCGGCTGGGCAGACAAGCCGAGATTGGGGACATATCCCTGATCGACATGGAAAGCCAAGTCTGCGTATCCGGTTTCCCCTTCCCCTTTGTCGGGTTTGCACACTTCATGAGAAGTGCTCGTCAACCGCAGCCAAAGTGCTCATTTTGCGACCAGATGAAGCCAGCTATGTGGCACTTCAGCAGGCTCGAAAACGTCAGGAAACCGCTGAATTCCGGGCGTTGTATGCAGCGCGAGCAGGCATTGAAGGAACCGTTGCTCAAAGTGTACGTACCTGTGAGATACGCAGATCCCGATACATTGGCATGAAAAAACTCAATCTCCAGGCGTTTCTAACAGCGACCTCCATCAACATGCTTCGGGCTTGTCATTGGATTGCAGAAGCGAAGCTGGCAACCACGCCAACCTCTCGTTTTGCAGAGCTGCTCGCTTCTGTCAAGCAAGTAGCTGTTGCGTAGCTTCTGCTCATTCGCCAACAATATCACTAACCGGTGGTTGAGCACAAAGCCCCCTTGCACAGCCGAACCAGCGGTCGAAGACGAGAAGGCTCGGCTACTGGGGGAGACAGTTGAGCTTGTTTCTTTCGCCTCCCTCGCCGCTTTGGTTCAATCCATGGCGGGGGAGCAACTCTGTAGTGCAAGAGTTCGCTCACGCTCCAAATGTAGTCCGTGAGTCCAGCCGCCATCGCAGGTGTGCAGGCTCTGCCCTCATGGCTCGGCTTGCAGAGCTCGTGGTGCGGCCAGCAGAGGTTGTAGGTGGTCCCAAGCAGGTACATTCCCATCTCCAGTGGACGCAGGCGGCGAGCACCTTGACGGCATTTGCGGGTCAAGGTGGCAAGCCGCTGACGCATGGTGGCATTCAAGCGCTCAATGAAGGCGGTGTTGAGCACATTCCCTCCTGCGCGACTGCTGCAAGAGTCGCTCGGCCTCCTCTTGTGAGCCATGCGACATGGTGCGCGTCACCTCGACGACGCGTTTTTTCTGGGTTCGCTTGATGACCGTCCCAATGTGCAACTCTGGCCACACGCACAGGCGAGCCCGTCCTGGTCCCGGTGTATCTTTGATCTTTTCGCGAAAGGCTCGCTTGATGCTGCCTGGATACGCGCACCAGCCATCCGTTAAGACCAGCAGCGCTTTTAAGGCTTGTCCACAGCGTCTGACCTGCTGCATGAGCTGATCTGCAAGCGCTCGATCCCGGGTGAGTGAGACGGTCCCGGCCAGCCACAGGCGGGTCTTGACCATCATCGCGAGTCCCATCCAGGCCACCATCTTGCAGCCTTTGACACGAATCTCATCGGCTTGCACATGCTGCAAATCCAACTGGGCAGTTTCGACGATGTCTTGATGCACCCGTTGGCAATGAACTCCGGCTCGATCTCGCCAACTGGCCACCGTGCGTTCATCCAAACCGAAGGCATGAACGATAGCCTGAATCGGACAGCCATACGAGAGGAGTGTCACCACAATGACAATAAGCTCTGTCGGCTTGCGCAGCCCCTCCAGCATGGTTCCTCTGCGAGCACTAAACGTCTTGCGACAGCACGTACAACGGTAGCGTTGCCGCTTGCGGTCATGAATGACGATGTTGCCCGCTCCGGTTTGCCCTCTTGCGGAGCACGCCAAATTCGGGCAAAATGGGTTTGGCGGCTCCATTGAGGAAAATATGGTCTTTTGCATATCCATATCTTGTCAATTGGTGTTTAGATAAACAGGACCTATGAGAATGTGCTTCGCACATTCTGAAAAAAGGAAACCATGTTCACATTGACGACTCTCAAAAGACATTTAGCCCTTGGTTTTGGCCTTGTGCTTGCTTTTGAGGACCACGCCATGGCGTGGAGCAGGCTGCGGATGGAACCCAGAGGCTCGTCCTGGCGATTTTCCTCGCTTTTGGCACATCCGAGTCGGCGTTCCCAACTGCACCAAAAGCGAGGGCATTGTCCGACGAACTTGTCGGGGGGTCAGCGGACGTTGCTTGGGTTCCCAAGGCCGATACACGGCCTGTCCCAGCGGACGTGCCAACAGCAACTGGTTCAAAGCCAGCGCCACCAACAGACTCCAACGCTCGAATTGCTCGGGTGTGCGCACATGGGCCTGGGTCCAGAGCAAGTCTTGCTTCATGAAACGGTAGCCATGCTCATGAGAGAAGCGATGGGCGTAGGTGGGAGCGACCTCCTGCAAAGGCATGTCTGCCGAGAGCTGAACAAACCAGCTCTCACGCGGATCGCGCTTGCTGTTCTTGGCCCCCTCGCGCACCACACGCACCACACACACCTCGACATCACGACCTTGTTTGAAGTGCAACCCGCTCCAACGCGTGAGGTGGACAGGCCTGCCCTTCTCATCGTTTGCGCTTACGCTCTCATCGGCCCCTGTCAGCGTTTCTGCTCGTGTGCCTTGCAGCAAGGCTCCATCCAAAGGGATACGGCCTTTCTTGCTTTTGCGCACGGGCTTGCGATACAGCTTGCGGTTGCGCTTGAGACGAATGAGCACCTGGCAGCCCAACTCCTTGCAGGCACGCAAGAACGCAGCCGTCGCATACCAGCGATCTGCCAGGATGACCACGCGACGTTTGAGGTGAGGAACCACCTCGCGCAGCTGGATGAGAGCCACCTCGGTAGCCGTTTGGTCGGTGCGCACGCGTCGCTGATCCAGGATGCCAACCCAACTGCCAGGCTCGGTAGGCAAGAGCATCACCGTCGAGAACTGCCATCCCACACTCACTGGCTTGGTGGCACGAGGCAGATTGGGGACGTAGATGATGCCGCGATCTGGGCTGGTTTCGGCTTCTGGCCGAGGCACACTACTACAATCAATGCTGATGCAAATGAGTTCCTCGCCCCCTCGTTGCTGCAAGAGGGCGTGGATGCAGACGGCGCGCAAGGCGTCCTCATCAATCTTGCCATTGGTCAAGCCTTGATAGAGGCTGGACCAGCCACGCTCGAAAGCAGGCGCTTGCGACAATTCGATCAGCGAGCGAGCCTCGGACTCGCTCAGCAAGGCATCACACAGGTTGAACAGGGCATCGGCTCCGCGACCAAAGCACGCGTAGGCTTGCTGACGAAAATCGGTCAATGTGTTAAAGTACATCCACGTAATGCTCATTTCTTGTTGATTTTTCTTGTTGAAAGAACATTACGTGATGTGGCAGCTCTTGGCAATCAAGACTGCCTTTTTTCTTAGGTTTATCTAAACGTCAATTGTCAATGGAGCTCGATTTTTACAAGACCCTCCCAACCTCACCAGTTAGCGGGGTTCTACCAGCGAAAGTGCCGCCAGTTCTTGCTCATCCAAACGATTGGTTTGAAACTCTCCCTCATGTCCATAAAAAATAAAGGCATTGGCCGAGTTCCAGTTCTCAATCGTATTAAGTCCTTCATGAATTTCGCGTCGTAGTTCTTCCGATTGCAAGTAGCGACAGATTATGTGGAATGCTCGCGCACTTCTCTGAAAGCTCTTCAAGATGAAGGCGCTCTCAGTCCACATAATCAAAGTTATGAGAGAATGGAATCCATTCCACATAACATTAAGAAAAATGGTTTTCACGGCCCGCCCTAACTCGGCAAACGCGCGATAGGTAGGATGTTGGAGCCCGGTTCGGCTAAATCGACGCAAAATGGCGTCCGTTTCCGCTGTGCCAAGACGCAGCGCGGTCGCATATTTGACCATCTGGTTGTAGTGCTGCCGAATGAGATCCCACTGAATAGGGCGTCCCAAAATCAAGCGTAGGTGGGGATACTGCTCGGCATCCGCCCGATCTACTAAGCCCAGTTTTTGCTCATAGATGTTCTTGAGGCGTGGCATGAGCTGAAAACCCAGCAGTCGACAGAAGCCAAAAGCAATTTCGGACTGACCGTGACTATCCACAAAGTGCTTATTGACCTGCATCTCGGTGCAGTGACGCATCACTCCCTGGATCATCGCGGCAACTTCAGAGGAAGAAACAGTCTTTACCTGAGAATAGATGCAGGTGGAGTGTTTTTCGACACCGGGTAGCCGGAGAGCATTGCTGCTCCCAAGCCCCCTGAGAACCGGACAAGAAGATTTCTCATTCATCCGGCTCAAGCCTCTCGTTAGCCCCTTTGGTGGGACACGGCTTCGTTACAGATAAACCCTGGCTGTGAATGGCTCGGTGACAGTCTGGGTGAAGCAGGACACGGTTTGCAGGTCCGTCGCTGCCGCCTTTGGATCGCCAAACGATATGGTGGCTATGCCAGCCGGTAAGTTCGGTGAGCTTTTGTTGGCAGTGTGGACAGATTCCCTGTTGCTCTTCCCAGAGGTGGAGAAGGAGCCGCCGTTTGCGGAGGTTGCTTTCCATTCTCAGATCAAGTCGTTTCTCGAAGTAGGTTTCCCAGGCCGGATCATACGGGTTGGCCGCATCCTTGATCTTGGTATGCCGTTCAATCGGTGTATCCGTGATCCAGGTGAGATAAACCCGCGTGGTTTCCTCTTGTTGGGTGACTTCTCCGAAGAAGACCCAGTTGCGCTGTCGAACGGAGCAGAAATACTTCTGCTTCACCCAACGAGCACCTTTACGGGGGTGCCTTCTCCTGGCCCATCGCCAGAGCGCCTGATAAATGGAGCGCTGGACACTATTGAAGGTCGCTTTACTGACCACATGTCGGTGATATCTCGCCCATCCTCGTATCACGCGATTGAGTTGACAGACGAGGTGCCCAGCAGTGGCCTGTTTGTTGTCCCGGATGATCACTCGAACTTTGTCGAGGAACGCCTGGACGTTTTTCTTTGATGGCTTGATAAGCAGCTTGCCGTGATACTTGCGTACATTCTGGCCGAGAAAATCAAAACCATCATCGATGTGCGTGATAACCGTCTTTTCGGGAGAGAGTTCAAGCCCTCTCTCTTTCATGAAGGTTTCGACCAGCGGTTTGATTTCTTCTTCAAGGAACTCTTTCGAGTGACCGGTGATGATGAAGTCATCCGCAAAGCGCACAAAATTGACCTTCGCATTGAAGCCGGTCTTTGGCTTCGGGTACTTCTCCCTCAAGATGCGTTCCAGGCCATCGAGTGTCAGATTGGCGAGCACTGGCGAGATGATTCCACCCTGCGGTGTACCATCTTCTGTCGGGTAAAGCGTCTTTTGTTCCATATATCCGGCTTTGAGCCATTTCTTGAGCATGGATTTCTCCATGGGGATATGGCTAACAAGCCATTCATGGGAAATACGGTCAAAACATGCTTTTATGTCGCCTTCCAGTATCCATTGTGCTGACGCTCTCTTTGCCAGGACGCAGAAGCATTGACCAATGGCGTCAGCCGTTGATCGTTGTGACCGAAATCCGTAGGAGTTGGGATCTCCGGTTGTCTCTGCGATGGGGTCGAGAGCGAGCAAGTAGAGGGCTTGCATAGCCCTGCACTTCATCACGGGAATGCCTAAAGGTCGCATCTTACCGTTTTTCTTCGGTATGTACACACGCTTGAGTGGCTGAGGGAGGTATCCTCGTTGCCGAAGCGCGTGTACGGCTGCCATTTTCTTCTCTGGCGTGTTCCAGGTTATCCCATCTACGCCAGGAGTGTTTCTGCCTTGGTTTTCTGTCACTCGTTTTACGGCAAGAAGTTTGCCGCTGTATGAGTGGGTGAGCAGACGTTGTAAGGCTTTCACTTTGCCCCATCTGCCTTCCTTCGTAGCCTTCACGATACGGATCTGAAGTCGGCGCACGTTTCGGTGAGCCTGGTACCAGTCGGTTCCATGCCATTGTTCCTCTTCGTGGGAAACTGCACCAGCGTCCTGTTTTTCGGTTGCTTGAACCGCGTCTTTGGTCGCTGCCATCTGCTTTGTCTCCTTTGTCGTTTTGTCAGATGATCTCGTGATGAGAGACCAGAGGGAAGTCAGCCTGCTTTCGCATCGGATGCTGTTTCAATCCGTATCTCCTCCATTGCAGAGAAGCCTTCGCTTGCTCCCTCCTCTTGTACCCGCTGCTCCGTCGGCTTCCCTTGCGGGTTGCTTTCCCGATTGGGTGGGGAAGCAACGGGCTTACCATGTTTTGCACACTTACCGTGATAGGTTAGGCTCTGCCTGTCCACCGGAGGCCGTTGTGTCTGCGAAGGGGAATGGCACACTCCCCGTTCCTGGCCTCGTACCATTTTGGTTCGAGCTTGTCAGCATCTTTAGCTCGTTGATCTTTACGGTGTTTAACAGCAGTTCACATGTGTTAGCCATACCACCAACCCTGGCTCCCGACCGCCTTGATGCTGGCAGTCGTCCTCTTTCCTCGCGGTGAGAGGACCATCCTTTTGGATGAGGCTACGTTGTCCCTGAAGCTTCATACCGTCAGATTGCTCTGGCCGCATGTTCAGGTAGGGTCAGGAAGCAGAATTCCTGGTTGAGTGCATTGCTGCCTCAACAGATAGATTGTGCAACTTCATGTCGCAAGTGCCAGTAAATCATGATTCCCTTGCCACCATAGCGCAGATGCCATTCCATGAGCAAGTTGTGATCCCACGAGCCAAATTGTTTGGAGTCTGAGGCGCAGGTGGTCGTCGCCTCACCCCAGATGGAGGCGCACGAACGCGAAAAATCGCGTTCGCCACGTCCGCAATCGCTGCTCGCAGTTGTTCTTTTTGAATATAGCGACGCCGAACATAGAGCAGGTCTTGGTACGCTTCTCCATGATCTCCGGTGCTGACCCGCTTGAGACCGGTATTGGTTCCCATTGCATAGAGGGAAAGTAAGAGTCGCTTGCGTAAGGTTGAGCGTTCGAGCACCTCGCGGGTGGCCGCACTCTTAAAATGGCGGGTAAAATCAATGCGCAGATCCGCCTCTTTGAGGATATCCAGCAGGCTCGTCATAGCCCATCGCCGTCCCACCTCCGCTTTGAGCCGTCCCAAATTCCGGGGTTCTTCTTGCGCCTCCAAGGGGGAAAGAGAGATCCAGCCTCCTCGTTTGTCCAGGATGCGCACCTTCTCTTTGACGGGATCAGTTGGGAGTGCGCGATTGAATGAGGCCAGAGCCTCACGCATCTCGGTTTGAAGGGTCCCAATAATACGAGTGCGAGCGGATTGCTGTGATATCCTTCTCTCATCCCAACCTAACCCCACTAACATCTGACAACAACACGTCTGAGACCAGCAGGAAACGCGGTCTATTTTCTCACAAAACGGATCACCTCGTATTGACGAAGATATTCATGTCTATTGACACGGTTGAGGTGCTTATTGCGTACTACAAGAAGGGACGTGAAAGAGAAAGGATGGTAGGCATGGAACCAGTTTCAACCGAGTCAGATACGCAGCACCAGGGAGAAGTATCTCCTGTTCAACCCCCAAAAGGGTCAGGCACAGATACAGGGATGTCGGAGGTCGGGCAAGGGAACCATGCTCCACTCAAGAATCTCTTCAAGGTTTTGGGGCCTGGCCTCATTACCGGAGCCTCTGATGATGATCCATCAGGCATTGGAACCTATACAGCGGCGGGAGCGTCATTGGGATACAGCACCTTGTGGACTGCCCTTCTCACGTTTCCCCTAATGACAGTTGTACAGTATCTGTGTGCGAAAGTAGGCATGGCGAGCGGGAGGGGATTAGCGGGTGTGCTCAAAAAGTATTATTCCCCTTGGGTTGTCTATCCTGCCGTCTTCGCATTGTTCCTCGCCAATACCATCAATATTGGAGCTGACCTCGGAGCTATTGCTGCCGCGATGAACCTGTTTCTCCCCTTACCGATCCCACTCTTGATTGTGCCAGTGACGCTCATCCTGCTCGCGCTTCAGATTTGGGGATCCTATCGCTTGATCGAGCAGATTTTCCGCTGGCTCACCCTGGCGCTCTTTGCCTATATTGTCTCGGCCTTTGTCGCTCATCCCGATGGACTGGCGCTGCTCAAAGGCACGTTTCTCCCCACATTTCGTGTTGATGGCACGTTTATTGCCACATTGGTTGCCATTATTGGCACCACCATTTCGCCGTATCTGTTTTTCTGGCAGAGTGATCAAGAGGTAGAGGACGCAATCAGCAAGGGGAAAACGAACCTGAAGCAACGCCAAAGGGTGACCAAAAAGGAACTGCGTTTAGCTTCCTGGGATGTGACAGTGGGAATGCTCATTTCGAACGTAGTCATGTATTGCATCATCCTTGCAACTGCCGCCACCTTGTTTCGCACAGGAAAACATGATATTCAATCTGCGACCGACGCAGCACAGGCGTTACGTCCAATTGCCGGGAACTTCGCGAGCATCCTGCTTTCCATTGGCTTAATTGGCTCAGGATGTTTGGGTGTGCCCGTCCTAGCGGGCTCTGCGGCCTACGCGCTCTCAGAAGCCTTTGGCTGGAAGTATGGACTCGAGAGACGACCAGGCGGGGCCAAGCATTTTTATGCGATCATCGTGGTTGCGATGCTGACTGGGATGCTCATGAATTTCCTGGGTATCAACCCGATATCCGCTCTGTTTTGGACCGCCGTCATCAATGGGATATTGGCTCCCCCTCTCCTCGTATTGCTCATGCTGATAGTGAATAATGAAAAGATTATGAAAAAACGGACCAATGGTCTCTGGCTGAACATCTTTGGCTGGCTGACAACAACGCTCATGTTTGTGGCTGCGATTGCACTGCTCCTCACACTGGGAAAATCCTAGAGTGAGGAGCATATCTGGTACCCAGAGCGAGAGACACAAGATGAGGGAAGCTACTTTGAAAAAAACTTCCATCTCAAGAGAGTGGTTCGGTTCTCTAACAGGTAACTTGATGAAGGTGAGCGTAGAGAATCTCGTGATGTAGAGGAACTACTGAGTGACATTCATGGGTTGTTGGAGAAAAAGTGAAGAGCGGTCACCATAGAATCAAGTTCACGAGACTAAGCAGGGAGAGGCTGAAGTGAAGCCACATCACTTCAGCCTCTCCCTGCTTAGTCTCGCTAAGAACACTTTAATCGACAGAGATCGTATGATAAACAATTGCATCTTTTCCCCTGTTCGAAATAGGTCATTTTTCCACTCATGGCTCTCTTCTGTTCTCAGTTTCCACCCAATGGGGGCAACTTCACCTGCGCTCGTCTCTCTTCCTGTTTCCCTGGTTTGGCTGCTAACAAACCTTCAGAGGGGGAAACATATTCTCTTCCTCGACGCATATTATCCCACATGATCTCCTGCCATTCTAAACCTACTCAAATGTGTTTATCCACACTCGAACAGGTTCAATTGCTGCACGTGCCCCTCACGGGAAGCCCCCATGACTCCTACGCCGCTTTGGGTCGCCTGCAGCACACCGCACTCAGGACGAGCCTGAGTGTGTGGCCCTCGCCGGGCAAGGAACCTCATCAAGATGTTGACGGCGCTATTGTCGTCTCGATCCATGACGAGTCCGCATTCCGCGCACCGATACGTCCTCTTGCGCAGTGGCATAGCTTGCAGCTTGCCACAGCCACTACACTGCTTGGAGGTGTTGCGCTCATCTAGAACGTGAAGCTCTTTCCCATACACCTGGCATTTGTAGGTGAGCATCTGGACAAAGGCGTACAGGCCCCAGTCATTGTACACCGCCCGATTGAGGGCTTTCTTGCGCTCCTGATGCTCTTTCATGACCATTTGCCGTTGGGAGAGATCTCCCACGACGACAGTTCTCTCAACCAGTCGCCGTGCGATCAGGTGCGACGCCTTGTGCAGGCTATCGCGCTGTTTGTTGCGCTTCTTCTGCGCCACGCGCTTGTACACCTTGCTCAGGTGAAGGTAGCGGCGGGACTTCTTCTTGCACGTACTGCGTTTGGAGCGAAGCCGATCTAACTGCTTGTTGTACCAGCGCGAGCCTTTGAACCCGCCGATGTGATAGATCCGGCCTTCTTCATTTACCCCAGTTGCCAGGGTTTTCAGACCCAGATCGAAGGCCACAATGCCACCGTCGCGTCTGGCTTGCTCGGGCTCTCGGTAGCTGAAGGAGGCGTAGTAGTCGCCCCTGCCATCGCGACTGATGGCCACCTCTCCAAAGCCTTCTGGAGGCTCTTCGGTGAGTGCGGCGCGGATCGCGGGATACTGTTTGTGCTTGCCCTTGCCTCCAGTGGGCAGAATGAGGGTGTTTCCCTCACACCTGAGATACATCGCCGGATAACACAGGGTAAAGAAGCCATGGCGAGGTCGCACGCGAGGAAAGCCCGGGGTTTCGCCATTGCCGAGGCGACGAAAGAAGGCTCGCATAGCCCCATCCAGGCGATAGTAGACTTCGGCAAGCAGTTTGCCATACACCTGATTGAGTTCAGGATCGTGGACACGACTCTCGGCCAGCGTTTTCTTGCAGGCGTTGAAGCGCCACGTCTCTCCGTCTCTGAGCCTCATGACCCACCAATTGTAGAGGCCTCTGCATTTGCCTTGCATGAACTCAAGGGTGGCTGCATCTTGCTCGCGAAGGTCAAGCTTGATCTTTTTGCAGAGGAGCATGAAACCCCTTCTCTTTCAATACCACCCCGAAAGGCGGAAAACATCTTCTCTCGCCAGAAACAGAAGATACCCTGATGTAGAACATTCTTTCTTATTTGATAGGTGTATCATACGATACTATCGTCACTCTGTCAACGTATACGAATGTGTGCAATAAGCGCACGTTTGATCATGTTTGCGCATCGTTTTGATTACTGTTCTTATGCTCCCTCATGCCCCACCAAAGAATCCTGGAAAAAGCGTGGTCAGGATAATGAGAAACGTCAGAACGGTCATCATAATCGTGGTTATCCAGGCGACACTATTGAAAAAGGGGTAGTGTTGCAAAAAACGGTAGCGAAGGGGTAAAATGAACAAAATATGGCAGATTGAGAGACCCTCTGCATGCAAAACCATTCGTTGTTCAAATGGAGGCACTTTCAGTTTCTTTGTTGCCAGAGCGCTTTGAGACGGTGACCGCTATTTCCTCACTCGTTCCAGAATCAACCAGAATGCTCTTGATTTGGAAAGGAGACACGAAAGAAGAGCCCCTGATCGAGAATGAACATTCCTGGCAGCATGGTGGTGAGCTTGCGACGACGGCAAGGAGGTAAGGTTTGGTATATTTTCAAACGGTAGAGTGCAAAATCGTGGTCTTGCAGGTGAACATATCCAATACGACGAGCTTCTCCACAGGCTTCTTCTGCCATACATTGATTGCAAGCAGTCCATTTGAGCGGAATTTTCGCGAAGGAATGATGTCGTATTGCTCGCTCAATGGGAAAAAGAAGCCATAGAAACTGTCAAGTCCTTGTGGGCCAAGCCGAAGGAATCCATCTGATAAAGGGTAAAGCAACGCTCTCCCTTGCGCTTGAGGACAAGCCCGAAGCGCCTGGATGTAACCTACCTGGGGGGCGGGGTCAGCAGGCTAACCGCAGCGGTTAGCCTGCTGACCCCGCCCCCCAGGTAGGATCATAGTCCTCCCTGGTCCTGAGTAAATAGGCAGCAATCATCAGCATCTTGCGCATCACCGCCATCAGCGCCGTTTTTTTGCCTAATCCTCGTGCGAGGAGACGATGATAGTAGGCTCCAAAGGCCGAACCAGGGAGAGAGGTGCAGCGCATGGCAGCCATGTAGAGCATGCGTCGGACTAACCCGCTCCCGCGTTTGGAGAGCTTGGCCTGACCTTGCCATTTGCCACTCTGCTTGATTTCCACATCCATGCCTGCATAAGCCACCACCTGATCGAGACGCTGGAAGCGAGCCACGTCTCCCAGTTCAGCGCGCAGGACCGCCACCGTTTGCATGCCAAATTCGGGGACCTCCTGGAGCCCTCTGACCCCTGGATCGCGGGAGAGCCGTTTCTCCATCTCCTCTTCAATTTGCTCCAGGTGGGCCAGGGTGTGTTGCAACTGCTCGCACCAGATTTTCAAGCTGAGTGAGCGGACATCGAGGGCCAGATCACTGCTGACCGAATGCTCAGCTACCCCCACTAACTGTCTTGCGGTCTCCCGCCCGTAACGGTGAGGAGCCGAGGCTTGCAAGACGGACGCGATGGCATCCACTCCCGCTTCGCGAATGGCCTTGGCACTGGGATATGCCCGCAGCACAGAGGTTGCGGTGGGCCGACACGGGTCGGCAAAGACCTGGCTGAATTCGGGAAACAGCACGACCAGCAGGGCCTGGATCTCATTCTTCTCCCGCGCGAGCTCATCGCTGAGGTGGGAATGCAAACGGACCAACTCGCGATAGCTGGCAATCTGCTCATCGGGGACATAACCCACGCGAGCCTCTCCACTGAGTAGGGCTCGTGCTATCGTGGTGGCGTCCAATCGGTCAGTCTTCGCCCGCAATCCTCGTTGCTTGGCAAACTCATGTGTTTGTCGTGGATGCAACAAACACAGATGATATCCTTGCTGCTGGAGAAAGTGAAAGAGATTTTCCCCGTAGCGCGAGGTGGCTTCCAGGCCCACCACGATCTGACCAGGGTCCACGCCTAAACGGGCCATCCGTTCTTGGAGCAGCGCAAATCCGGAGGCGGCATTGGCCAGCTTAGTCGGTTTGATCACCACCTGTTTCTGGGGAGTCAGAACAGTCAAGCAGCAGTCCTCGCTGCCGATATCAATGCCCACGACATACGCAAACGACGACGGGTCAAGGAGCACAGAAGGAGATACTTCTGCCATCACACACCTGCTTTCTTCTCACCATCACTTCCCTGTGCGCATTGTTTTCCTCTGTTTCAACGGGACACCCTCCCACGCAGAGCAATCGTGAACTCATCTTGGATCGGAAGTCATCGGGTTCTCACGGAGAACGCAACGCGTACCACAAGCCGAATCGACGTTTGTCACCCTGGCAGGCGGGGAGCCGTCTTTTCCTGGAAGTCACCATCTCGCGTACGAGACGGGCTACGAGTGGTTACCGTGGCTCTCCCGCTGATGTTCCCAGTCTCGCAGATTCCTGGTCTCTCAACAAGTCCTCTGCTCAACACCAATTAGTATATGAGTGGTTGGTAAGGAAGAAACACTTCCAGATGCGGAGCAGATCTCTTGCTCTCATGGTCTTGCAGATTCGACATATGTATTGTATTTCCTGCTAGAGAAGCTTCGGTTGCAAAAGACACCTTTGCTCTCTCACTTGCGACAAGGACGTCATTTCCCTCCCCTCAGCCCATAAGCCTGCATCATATGGCGTTTTCCTATCTTCATTATTGTACACCGGTGGCTTGCTTCACATCTACATAGAGAGATTTCCTCCCATCTTATCCATCGACTCCTCCTTTTTGCCAGGGGTGCTCCAGTATCGAAAAATCATATACAGAAGAGAAGCTTTCTGCTGCTACCATAAAGATGTTTTGTAAAAATTGAACTGGGAAAGATGGCTGTGTTGCAAGAAGGAGAGCAGCCCCGTAAACTTGAGCTTATCAAGAGTTCCCCAAAAAAACCTTTGTCGTGCGAGAAATAGTGAGACCACCTCTCCTCCTAGAAATAGATGGGTACAACCCTCTCTCGCAGAGCGTTTCGCATAACAGAAAAAATCATTGGAACATGCGCCTTTTTCAACAAAGGTATGTATAGTGATTTTTGTTTGGACATGTACCCCTGTGAGATAGAAAGATCGAAGGGGCAAAGAGGCGTGGATGGCGTGCTCACATTACGAGCACGCCATCCACGCCTCTTTACCGTAAAAAGCCTGATTACGGTTTATCGCGTATTTTCTCATGGGAACTCATTTATCTCGATTCGCGATTGATCTGACCAATCGCTTTTGTGATATCTGTTGGTTTGTTAAACGTCTCGTCTGGGAGCTTTTGCAGGGCGTCCATGATCTCTTTGTCAGCGCCCTGCTGTTGTGCATGCTTGACGAGGTTGTCCTTGCTTGTTGGATAATCTATGCCCTTGAGGTGTTTCTCAACCTGGACTGGATTAATTTCTGCCATAGCTGATGGTGTCCTCCTTCTCAAAGATTGGCTACGCTGCATACTGCATCAGGTATCCTACTTGGTATCGACCACACAGGTCTATAGTAGGGCACGAACTTTTTACGAGAAAGGTAACAGATGTCGTTACGCCGCTTTTGTGGTTCTCAGCCATCTTCCGAGCAATAAGATGCTGCCTGAAACCATTCTGCCTGACAGATTGGCTATTTGAGCCAAAAGGGCAGAGCACTTCCTGTTTATAGTTGAGTTTAGCACGGGAGATGACGGAGAACCACCAAACTGGGGTTCCCCGTTATCTCCCGTGCTAAACTCATGCGTAGAAAAAAAGTGGTCACGCTAATTGGCTCCAGCAGCGAAATTCTCAAAGGGTACTTACCTTCAAGAATCGCGCCTCCTCTGCACGGGAGATGACGGAGAACCGGTTCGGTAGAGCAAATATACTACTAACAAGGGAGAACTTAACTAATGAGCTCTGAGGGGCTAAGAGAAAGAGGTTGAACTCACTTTAACATCTTTTGTGTTATCTTCGCTGTTTACTCTTTAACGAGTACTTTATTGCGGTCACTTACTACCTCAGGAACAATTGTTAGTCATATTTGAATTAGAAATTGTTATTTTTCAATGTAAAAGGTTCCAGGCTCCAAATGAGTCTGTTTGCGAGCACAATGGCTAAGAAGTCCATCCAGGAAGCAGCATATTGATCTCGGATGGTTTGATATTCACCCCAGGAGAGAGATTGTGTCGATGATTGTGCGATAACTTCCAAGAGTGCCTGCTGAAAAGCAGGAGGAGCGATATGCTGTCGTAGGTGCTTAAACGTTTTTCTGCCATCTGTGATGAGCAACCCAAGGCCATGTTTCATGCAAAAGAGACGGGTGGTCTCATATTTGATAAGGTTTCTATGAAGGGCCATATGGGTCCATTGGGTTATCTCAGCAATAGCTCCCCTTCCATCTTTGAGCACAAAGAAAATATCAGGACAATAGGTGCGTGCTTTCCCATACGCCTCTTCAGTAATGAGAAAAGGTTGCTCCTGATAGATAGCTACTTCTGCTGCTGCTTCGAGGCGTTGGAGCATCTGCATCTCAAGTAACGAACGGTACGAGACGTCTCTCTTCATTTTCTGACTGAAGAACTTCCCCGCATTTTCCGAAGCATCCAATTGGGAAGTCCTTTCAAGAGATGCATCGATAAGGCCAGAAAGACGATGAATGTCTGTCTGAACCGGACGAGGCCAGAGGGTCCCCGGAAGGAGGCGAGTAAATGATGCCGCATATTTTTCCATCTTTGCCTGCTGGATCTGGTCTGCTGTTGTTTCTGCAAGCATCTGCATCAATGCTGCCATGACCTGTTTGGCCTCTGCTTCTTTGAAGAGCAACAATACGAGTAATGGAAAGGCGTGTGTCTGCGGCGGAAGATTGGGGAGTTCTTCCTGAGCAAACGTGATGATGCGTTCTAGGGATTCCTGTGTACTTGGTTTACATGCCTGGTCGAGAGACTGCAGAAGCGATGCACAAGCTCCTGTTGTCTTGCCTTGCGCTAATTCTCTTTGCCCTTTGTGTTTGATTTTGCGTAAAGAACGTTCTACCACCTGGCGGATGCGTTCTCGTGAGAGCGAGAATGTCTGAGCGACCTGCTCGAGAGTCTGAGGTTCTCCACTTATAATCCCATATCTTGACTCGACGAAGGATTGTTCTCGCTCAGTGAGGGCTTCTCTTTGAGCAAGGAAAAAGGCTTCAAGAAAGCTAGAATCTGACGCTGTCATCTTCGTATTGTTCCTTGTGCGAGCAATGTTATAGCAGCAGGGTTGGAATAGATAAATTTTAGCACATTTTTAGTACATGAAGAGAGGGTGCAAAATGATGGCAGAAGGCGAAAAAGATGAAGAAAGAAGGAAAAGCACGAAAGAAACGATTTTCGACTCAGGAAGAGAAATCTATGAATTTCCAGGAGACATACCGTCGACTTTTTTAGCAAAGTTGATCAATGGCAATGAAAACGTTTGACTTTTTCAGAAAGGAGATCTTTTTCTCGTCTGATGCAGCCCGAAGTTACTCAATACTTAATGCGAGCGACGGCCGAACTGGCCGAGCTGCTCGGGATTGCCGTGTAAACCAAAGCAGGAGGGAGGCAACCGGCTCCCTCCCGCTGCTCCTTGGTACTATCGCGAACGTTGCAAATGATGTGGTAGTGGGAAGTAGTCAAATCTGAACAATAACGAGAGAAAGTTAGCCTTGATGAGTTGAGCTTGTAGAACCTCGCGAGTGAGAAAACGTACTGAGCGACATCCATGAGTTGTTGGAGGGAAAGGGAATAGCTGTCGCCATCTAACCAGATTCTGGAGCATAAGGAGGAAGAGGCTGAAGCGATGCGGTTTCACTTCAGCCTCTTTTGCGTTCTCTCATGATGAATGCTTCAATTTCTAGGCGAAGGAAACGTTCCTTCTGTTCTTGGCTTCTACTGAATTGGGGCAACTCCAAAGACCAGGTGATTGCTGCTTTACGTCGGCGTCTTGAGGAATTGAAACAAGCCCTGGCGCGAAAGACGGAGCGCTTCGGCAAAAGCTGCAGGAGATAGATCGCCTCTATGGGAAACTGGCCGCTGGTAGCTCACAGACTGATGCAGAGCTTCGCCAGGATTTGCAGGCTGCGCTACAACGTCTCGCGCTTCTCGAGTTGCCTGAGCAGTGATGAGTGCATTCGCTTTTCGCGCCACATCAGGCTGACCTCTGGCTTTGGGAGAATGCAATGACCCACGCCCGTTGCTCCTCGGTCTCTGGCACGGCATATCCTCTCGCTCGGCCCAACAGATCAAATGCTTGCTCTGGGGCCATACCGGTGAGTACAAGCACGCTCGCTGCCATGAGGACCGCTCGACCAAGCCCGTGGCGGCAATGAAACGTGAGGTGTTTTCCTTCGGAGAGAGATGCTCTGAGTTGCTTCAGGAACACGAATGTCGGCTCAGAGAATGGAGGCACACTGCGATCGATGATCGCCAGGGAGAGATACGTGATTGCTTGCTGCTGACAGAACGCAGCTTCTTCTGCAAGGTCTAACTCCCGCACTTCCGCGGAGGTCAGCAGAGACACCAGGATGTCAACGCCAGAGGCACGCAGAGCTTTGACTTCATCGAAGAGCCAATCTCCACCTCGTGGACGTGCCATGATGCTCACTTTCCCAGTAGAAAGTCCTTGCACAGTGTACAATGGCACTCGCATGGGCAGATCTCCTTCTCCCAATGTCTTGGGATAGATGGTTGTCTGATCGAGGTACTGACGAGAGACGCCTGCGGACCTCCTATTGCTTGAACAGGGCTGGAATGGACGACGTTTTTCCTCTCGATGTATTAGACAGCTGGGCGTTGCTAGGAGGAGTGAGGAGGCTTTTGAGGAGAATGCAGGGGAATGGCTTGAGTATATGTCATTCTCTCATCCTTTGCAAGAGTTTTCCCAGCTTCTTGGCCTACCTCCTGTCAACGTCTGTTCGTTCTTTCTCAACAGAAACAACCATCGTCTCCCTTGAGCGGCTGATTCAACGTTGTTCTCTCCAGAGAAAAAAAAGGACAACACTACTGGCAAACCACATAATGCTCACCATCCGTGGTGTAGTTGGCAGTTTGTTTAAACGGATTGGTTGAGGGTTATATAAACAAGCTCAAGCCGATGAAAAGGATGGGATATGGACGAGCTGGATTTGCGCTGCTACGCCAGAGAGTTCTTCACGCCCTATGACCGGGTGCAAATGAAAGGTGAATTCGGAAGAAAAATGGAGCGCTTGTTCGACAAGAAACGTGAAATGATGCTACTCTCTGTATGAGAGAGAAAGATGTAAACACTGTTTGAAAGGCACAATATGACAAACGAGACGAACCAATTTGGGCCATGGCAGCCCTGGCAACCAGAGGAGGTTGCCAGGTTCTTTTCCACGCTCACGATTCCCTGGTGGATCGCTGGCGGATGGGCACTCGATCTCTTCCTCGGAGTTCAAACACGAGAGCATGAGGATATTGACGTACAGATCCTCCGGAGTGATCAACAGGAAGTTCGTACCGTTTTTCGTGCGTGGGATGTCCAAGGAGCGCACCCTGGAGCGCTTTCAGCAGAGTGACCTTTCCGTGAATGGGAAGCAGGCTCGCTCCTGAGCCCGAGCGTTCATGATGTCTGGTGCCGTCCGAGCAAGACCGATCCCTGGGCGCTCCAACTCATGGTTGTCGATACCAGTGATGACCAATGGCTCTTCCGGCGCGATCCACGTATTCGTCGCCCGCTGGCTATTGTGGGGCACCGAACGAACGATGGTATCCCGTATCTCGCACCAGAAATACAACTCTTATACAAGGCTAAAGCACTCCGCCCGAAAGACGAGGCGGACTTCGCCAGGATACTCCCCGCCCTTGATGGGAAGAGTCGCTAATGTTGGCTCAGTGTCTTGCTCTCGTCCATCCTGGTCATGCATGGCTGACTAAACTCAGGTAAATCTTATCGACGAGCCTTCACGAGAGTGTGTAAGAGCCTCAAAAGTGAGCGAGACCCACTTTTGAGGCGAAACGGACAAAATCAGCGCGAAACATGGAAATTGACTCTGGAGAATCGAGAGAAGTAGCCCAGAGACGGATTGTTTCGCACCATTTTGGGAAATGGGTGAGGCAGCGCAGGGTACATCTTGTGGTTACAACAGGTGTTGGACGTTTCCCAACTATTCCCATCTCCTTTTCGGTCTGTGTCAGCTTCGCTGGTACTGGGCCTCCATGCCTGTTGAGAGAACGTTACCATGTTGGCTCTCCCCAAGAGTGCCTTTCGACTTCCCAGCGAAGCCGGTATGCATGCTCAACTGGCGCACGCCGTCGTCAAGAGGATCGACTCCTAGCCGAGAGGTGACGCACCATCTTTCAGTCCCGACTCGGCTTTGTTCTGATTCCGGCGATGACGAGATCGAGCATGCGGTTGGCCCCATCAGGATCGGACGCATGTTCATTCACCAGGGCGATTCCGTAGACGAGTCGTATCACGTCGAGGATATGGACATCCGTTCGGATTTGTTCTGCGGCCTGGGCGCGGAGCAAGAGGACTTCTCCCGCCTCGTGCATCGCTTTGTTCGCAGCATAGCTTCTCGTTCCCGGAACGTGCTTGGCAGCCATGATGGCTGCTCCCATGCTCCGCCCTCGAGCCGCGAAGTCCATCTGGAGACGAAGCCAGCTCATCAAGGCGTCGAAAGGGGACGGAGCGCTTGCAAGTTCTTCAGCGTGCGCCCTCAATTCATTGGTCTCATCCAGGAACACGGCTTCAAGGAGATCCTGACGCGTGGGGAAGTGGCGGTACAGCGTTCCGATTGCGACCCCGGCTGACCTGGCAATGTCCTCGAGGACGATGTCAGCGCTGCGCTCGGAGACCGCGGCTCGCGCCGTATTCAGCAGGCTGGCGTAGTTGCGCTGGGCATCAGCTCGCATGGGGCGGTTGGCTGGTGTTGGCTCGTTCATTTCATGCTCCTCTTTTCTCCCAGGGAGAGTGGTCCTTGACAAAGTGAGGGTCCCTCCGTTATTATAGAGAGGTAAATCTGAGGGTCCCTCCGTTAATAGATGGAGGTAGCCTCATTTTATCACACTCATGCTTGATCTTACCAGGAGAAGGAGAACTTTCTTATGCGTGTTTTCGTCACAGGAGCAACAGGCTACATCGGTTCCGCCGTCGTCCATGAACTCATTGGTGCCGGCCATCAGGTCGTCGGTCTTACCCGTTCAGACAATGGTGCCGAGGCACTGAAGGAAGCTGGGGCCGAGGTGCATCGCGGTACCCTTGAAGACCTCGACAGCCTTCGCGCCGCTGCGGCGGCAGTGGATGGCGTTATTCACCTGGCGTTTGGGCATAACTTCTCGGACTTCGCAGCCGCGGTCACCACCGATCTGCGCGCCGTCGAGACGATGGGGGCGGCGCTGGAAGGCACAGGCAAGCCATTCGTGACCACCGCTCACCTAAACGGAGAGGCATCGGATAACGCGGTGCTCGCACTGGCTGGAGTGCGATCATCGGTCGTCTCTCTCTGTCCGTCCGTGCATGACGAGGGCGACAAGGGCTTCGTGCCGATACTGATCACCATCGCTCGCGCGAAGGGCGTCTCTGCCTATATCGGCGATGGGTCCAATTGCTGGCCTGCTGTCCATCGCCTCGATGCGGCGCGCCTGTACCGCCTGGCACTGGAAAGCGCCCCGGCGGGGTCACGGCTTCAAGGAGTTGGCGACGAGGGTGTGCCATTCCGCGACATTGCCAGCGTCATCGGTCGCCACCTGAACCTACCGGTAGTCAGCATTTCCCGTGAAGAGGCAGACGCCCACTTCGGCTTTCTCGGCGCCTTGGCGGCGCTCGACATCCCGAGGTCGAGTGCACAGACCCAGGAACTCTTGGGATGGCGGCCTGTGCACCCGCGACTTCTTCCGGACCTCGAACAGCACTACTTCAACAACTGATGTAAGACTCAGGGTCCCTCCTCATAACAACAGGTCTTAAGTATGAACGGACCGGAAGACAACGCGAAGCACTTCGCGTTGTCTTCCGGCCCGTTCATCAAGGGCCTCATGCTCTTCTCGCTTTCGAGGTTGGGAATTTCCCGATCATCCCGCTGTGAATTGACACCTGGTGAGTGCTTCAATCCGCCTTTGGAGCTGTTTCTTCAGGTCCTGGATGGTCGATTTCAACTCTTCGCGCTGATGCGTGTCCGTTTCACCTCAAAAGGTGTGCTGATGCGCACCAATTTACGACCAAAAGAACCAAAATCAGGAGCATTCCTCCCATGAACAGGAACACATTGAACGCCTTTCGTCACAAGATCTATCGGTGCTTTGGGAAAGCCAAAGATGCCCTGTTCAATCTGGTCGATGCGCTCTTCAGCGAAGCAGCAGCCCGCAGCTTTCCCGAATTGTCGTTCTCGCCGTTCTTTGAGCGGACCTGGGCCAGCTTGTACGAAGCTCTGGAAGACGGTCAGATCGATGCAGCGCGGCTGCGCGAGGTGTTTGTGGACTTCGCGCCCCTGCCTCAAGCAGGCGAGTTCGTGTTTCTGGGCGTGGACACCAGTAACCTGTATCGCCCAGAGGCCGAAACAGCCGAGGATCGGACGCTGGTTCCGATGGCTAATCTGCCCAAGAACAGCCATGCGGCCAGTCCTGGTTGGGTCATGAGCCATGTGGTTCTCTTGCCCACCCAAGCTGGTCAAGGGACCTATGTGCTGGACACGGTGCGGGTGCGTTCGACGGAACTGGCGACAGAAGTTGCTGCTCGCCAACTGCACGCGGTAGTGGCCTTGTTGGTCGCATGTGGGTTGCATCCCATCATCATCGGCGATCGCTGGTACGCCTGCGCGCCGTTTCTGGCACGGCTGGCTGATGTGAGGGCGTGTAGCCTGTTGCGCGTCAAGGGCAATCGGGTGTTCTATCACCCGGCTCCTGCACGTGTTCCCGGTCAGATCGGGGCCAGTCGCAAGGATGGAGACCGCTTCCAATGCAAGGATGAGAGCAGCCACGGGAAACCGGACAAGACCTGGGAAGGCACTGACCCCAAAGGCGCGCGGGTCGAGGTGCGGTGTTGGAAGCACTTGCACCTGCGTCCCGCCCGTTGGGTGGAGGTCTCGGTGATCCAGATCATCCGTCATGGAGCCACAGGCCGTGCGCGTGATCCCAAGATCAGTTGGTTTGTCTGGCAAGGCGATCTGCCTGCTCCTCTGGCTGAAGTCAGCCCGACGTATCGCTTGCGGTATTCGCATGAGCATGGCTATCGTTTCGACAAGCAGGAGTTGCTCTGGGATATCCCTACCCCTGAGCGCACCGAACGCTGGACCCAAGTGGTGGCCTGTGCGCACAATCTGCTGGTCCTGGCTCGTCCACAGATGGTGGGTTGCTATCGACCGTGGGAGACGCGTCACTCGGTGCTGACGTTGACGCAGGTACGACGGGCGATGCCCACCCTTTTGCAGCAGTTGGGAACACCCGCTCGACCACCACAACCACGGGGAAAAGCGCCAGGACGCGCCAAAGGCTTCCATCCCAAGCCCAGGACACGCCGTCCCGTGATCCGTAAAACGAGTAAAAAGCAGAAAAAGAGCAACAACGCCGCCTCTGCTTGAGGGTATTTGACTGATCTTTTTCATCTCTGAGCCATCCATTCTATGGCTCAGTTAGGCTCGTGTTAGTTTAAACGTCAACTCCAAGACAAGAAAATTCTCCTCGTTCCACACGCTCATACAGATGATGCCCCTGGAGAGTGGTGTATTCCAGGTGGAGACGTTGCCTTTGGAGAAGCGCTTCAAGAAGTCGCCATCCGTGCATTGCTTGAAGAGACGGGCTTCTAAGCCCGTCTCGAATACCTGATAGATGTATCTGAACGTATCCGTCCTGAGAACCCTTGGCATTGCATTACTGTGACTTTTTTAGGGAGCGTAACAGGAGGAACGCTCACAGCAGAAAGGACACCGTATGGCGAGAAAAAACCACAATGGTTTACTTCTGAGGAGTTGAAGCAGCTACGTTATCATCCCATCGAGGCTGTAAAAGCTGCTTTTCTTACTAGCTATTTGTAACCTCTTGAGAAGGGAATATATTTTTTTCTTTCCCCAAAGAATCTCTTTAAGGCGCTCCCTGTGGTCATGAACCCACTTTGCTGGTTCAGGTACCCGTTCGATGATACGAGTGCATTTTACAGCTGTTTCTGAGCAGTGGCCTGACTCCAGAGGCTGCTTCATCTGAGAACTCGGTTAGGCAACGTTTCTTGTATCATCAAACGGGTACCTGAATCGTTTTTTGGTCCATGCCAAAGAGTCCCATCCATCTTCTCCTTCTACATTCGTCGACCACTCCAAACTGGGCCAACTCCATCGGGATCACTTCACGCTGCAAATTGGCAAGCAACCTGATCGAAACCACGATTTCTTGGAGAGACAAGGCTTGTTGTGAGACTTTACGCTATGTTACCGTATCATGATGAAAGGATTCTGCCAGAATATGATTCACATCTCACTCTCATAAAAAGAGGCGTGCTTGTTTGGATTTCTCTGAACGGAAGCCCTTATTTTTAGAAGGAGGAAAGCCAACTGTTGCTATGATCAATCAGCATGAGGGGAGTCTTTCACCGGGAGTACTTCGCTATGACATGCATCACCACAAGCTCCAACTCAATGAGCAACTGCTCACACCAGAGATGTGGATCGAAATATGTGTCTTTCATGATTGGATCCCTGGACAAGTACAGAGTAATGCAGCGGGGTGGTATCTTCAAACGCGCAATCACATTGGTATCCGTCTTCGTGCTGGACTCACAGCGCGTGTGTACGTCGCTCAGCTGCCATCTTGTCAAGAGACGCCTTTGCCCTAATTATATGTTTCTTCTCGTTTGTGCATGGCAAAGAGCGATGACTGCGAAACGTTTGGTGCGATATGGCACTATGCCGCTGCATGAGCAAAATAAATCATTTCAAGAAAAAGAATGGTATTGTCAAGATATCATGTGCCGAAGGCACACCACCCTCTTGCAGACATAAAACTGGCCTATTCAGATCGAAAAACATGCAATTGAGAGAAAGTAAGCAACCTTGGGGTAAAATAGTAGTGCATTTTATCTTCCATAAAAAAGGAATGGAATTTACCTATGAATTCTCCCTTGTCGCAAATGCAAACAGCACGGCCCACAACGGCACCACATTTGTTGCAGAATGTCTGGCTCTGGATTGTTACCTATGTCATCGCCAATATCAGCATGGGGACAGCAAGCATGGCGATTATAACGTTTCTTCTGCCGCTGCACATCACAAAAATTGCTCCGCAACAGCAAACGTTTTTATTTTCTCTCGTCGTCACCTGCGGCGCGCTGGCAAATGTCCTCGCGAACCCTCTTACTGGCATGCTGATTGATCGCTCTTCATGGGGCGCACGAAACTATTGTCTCTGGATGCTCATTGGCTCCGTATTTCTCTCGGTTGGCCTCTTGCTCGCAAGTCAGGCTCATACCATTGGCTTACTTACCACCGGAATTGTTGTATCTCAATTTGGTGTCGGGGTTATCATGGCTGCACTTAGTGCCTTCCTACCTGGGGTCCCTATTCGCAGGCGTGCAATCACGTCTGGATTGGCTGGCATGGCCCCTATGGTGGGAAATGTATTCGGGCAAGCATTGGGGGCGCAAACAAATATATCCTCCGCCTATCTATTGCTCCTGGAAGCCTCGATCATGTTTCTTATCGTCTTTCTGTTCTCTTGTCAGGAAAAGGCATTCCATCAAGACTATGCACAACTCGCTCCCGATCATGTTCAGCAACAACGTACGAGCAAACGCTTGCGCCTCACCCGTGACTTCGCGCTCACGTGGGTATCCCGGCTCTTCTTGTTCCTGTCATTCACAACAACCTTAAATTACCTAGCATTTTTCTTACTCGATATCAAGTATCCGCAAACAAGTGGCCAACCACTGAGCACAGGTTTACAGAAATTCTTTCTCTTGTTTACCGCGAGCTTGCTCATTGGCTCGTTTGCGGCTGGATGGCTTTCAGATCACCTACAAAAACGCAAAATTTTTGTCATTGCCGGTTCGCTCTCCGTAATGGTCACTCTGCTTCTCTTTATGCTTACAAGGAACTGGTCAGGTATTCCTCTGCTTGCAATTCTGTTTGGTTTGAGCATGGCAATATTCTTGAGTAGCGATCTGGCACTCGTGACGCAAATTCTTCCAGCGCAAGAGGATGCTGCACGGGATCTGGGGTGGATGAATACATGCATCTTTTTGCCCATGGTCCTAGGTCCCCTTGTAGCGGGGCTAATTTTAGAACAAACGCACAACAGTTATGTTGTTTTGTTTGCAGTCCTCGCATGTTTCGCTGCCCTTGCCGCTGCCATCATGTTCTTTGTTAAGGCACACTAATGACTCGCTTTGTGAAGGAAATGAATGATACTTTCCTTTATTTATGGAATGCGTTGTGTTGAGCGATAATGAGAAGTGCCGATGGCGACAATAAGAAATTCGGTCATGAACGATGCATTTGTCTCGTTCATGACCGAAGATGACCCTCAAAAACAACAGATGTGGAGAGTGTCATGAAGAAAGACAGAGAGATCATGTGGCATGTTGGACGCCATGCTGAGTTTGGTTCATGTGACGACTCCCCACGGCTAAAAGCAGGGGTTTTATGGGCCGGTTTGATAATCTCTTCCTTATTTTGTAATAGTGTCGTTTCAGGTTCACCTGCTGAGTATAGAGCAACCTTCATGACATCTTCTGTCATATTCCTCTTTGAGAACAACAAGCGAAAGCCTGTCTTTAAGCAGAGCTTTCCCCTCGATATGCCTAATGAATGGTTCAATCTTTGTGAAGAGCGTTGTAGCGCTAGTTTGTTGCCTCGGGGAATCATGCGGGATTTCGAGTGAATATCCTGAGCAATATGAGCTCAATTGGTCACTCTTTGATGGGCTTCAAATGGACCAAAATCCGCAGTCAACAAACCAGCGGTAGTGCTGCGTTCCTCATTGGCTCTATCATTACTGCCAGGCAGAGTCTATGGACAAAACATGCCTGCATTGGTTCTAAACCTTGACTCAGCGTTTTATTCATGCCAATGAGGAACGCAGCAGTAGGTACATAGGGTTAGCAAGTGATACTCAAGCGATTATTCTTGCTCTTCGCCTTGAAGTGAAGAGACGTAAACAGGAAGGAGGGCAAGGGCTTAAGCTACAATCGCCTCACCACTGCCGTTAAACGGCATGGCTTGCGGCGGGCTAAAGCCCTTCTCTGTCAGACTCAAAATGGCTCTGAAAGATGACTTTTCTTTTGCGGCAATATACTTGCCTTTAACCAGGTAAATGCATGGTAAAAAGCGTTGAGAGCCTGCGTTTGACGCAAGATGAGTGATATATTGCGCTCCTATTTCCCAGCCAGGCGTGCGATAACTGGTGCAAGAGTTTCCATATGTGGTTCAGTTACTTCAATATTCGAGATGCCAAAGAGCTCACGCCTCTTTTGTAATTCCTCGACCATTTGATCGGTAGTGCCAATAAGTATATGCAAGCAATCCAGAGCCTGTTCAGCCGTTAAGCCTAGATGACTTCCAATTTTTTGAGCAGCAGGCTGTGGATGGTCAGTCGCTGCAGCAATAAAAATGGTTGAACTAAACTCTAGTTGCGAGAAACGCTCTCCCGCTGCCTCGCGTACCCATTGCCGTTTTTCTCTATTTGCATCGGGTAGGGCAGATGTCCAGTCCAGGCCCTTAGAATTGTTACGAGCGACTAGTCCTACGATATCAGCTTCCCGCGCAGCAATTGAAAGAATACGCTTCCCGCCACCACCAACATATATGGGAAGATGTGGTTTTTGCACAGTCTTGATAGTCGTTTTCAACCCTTGAATTTGATAGTGTTTGCCAGAAAATGTCACTTGCTCTTCACGGAAATATGCTTTAATGATTTGAAGAGCTTCTTCAAAACGCGAGATGCGGACTCCAACTGGATCTAGAGAGATGCCAGCCTGGTGATATTCTTCAGCGAGGTAGCCACATCCGAGACCAAGCTGAAAACGTCCTTCTGAAAAGAGATCGAGATTAGCTGCCTGGCGTGCCAAGACAATGGGATAGCGAAAGTCATTACAAAAAACATGGCTACCAATACGTAAAGATGTGGCATCTGCAACTGCCATAAGGCCTACAATGGGATCGACATCAAATCCGAGATGATCTGGCATTAGCAAGGTTGTATATCCAAGATCTTCTGCGCGATGAGCCTTGTCAAGCCATTCCTTGCGTGATTTTGCCACCTCCGCTACAATGCTAAAACGGAATGGACGAATGCTTGTCATAGAAAAGAACTCCTTGTCGTGATGAACAAAATACGCACATATTGGATCGATTGCGTAGGGTAATTGCTCCAGGTCTCCAAAGATTGCTGTTGCTTTAATTGAGGAACAGAGCAGGCTAGTGGTGAAGTATAGAAAGCATCAAGTATTACTACCTCAATTAAAACAAAATACTAAGGTGATACTGGTTCCAATAAGTTAAAACCCATCAATACGGGCGTTTTGAGTGTAACATATATTCTGCCCTTAAACAATAAGGCGCTATTAAAGAGATGAAATTTAAGAGCATCTTTGTAAACTGGTAGAGCCACACTAAGATATTGTTGGCGAATGAGCAGAAGCTACGCAACAGCTACTTGCTTGACAGAAGCGAGCAGCTCTGCAAAACGAGAGGTTGGCGTGGTTGCCAGCTTCGCTTCTGCAATCCAATGACAAGCCCGAAGCATGTTGATGGAGGTCGCTGTTAGAAACGCCTGGAGATTGAGTTTTTTCATGCCAATGTATCGGGATCTGCGTATCTCACAGGTACGTACACTTTGAGCAACGGTTCCTTCAATGCCTGCTCGCGCTGCATACAACGCCCGGAATTCAGCGGTTTCCTGACGTTTTCGAGCCTGCTGAAGTGCCACATAGCTGGCTTCATCTGGTCGCAAAATGAGCACTTTGGCTGCGGTTGACGAGCACTTCTCATGAAGTGTGCAAACCCGACAAAGGGGAAGGGGAAACCGGATACGCAGACTTGGCTTTCCATGTCGATCAGGGATATGTCCCCAATCTCGGCTTGTCTGCCCAGCCGGACACAGGACCTGTTTGGCCTTCCAATCAATGTGGAAGTGGCTATGATCAAAACGCCCAGCTTCTTTTGAGGCCCAACTGGTATCAGGAAGAACCGGCCCAACCAGATCAACCTGGTGGCGATGCTGACTCGTGGCAAGCAGTTCGGCGTCCACATAGCCTTTATCGACCAAGTGCTGGCTGGGGAGAAGTTGCTTGCCAGCCAAGCGTTCATGAAGATTTTCCATGACGTCTCCATCTGGGAGCGTGGATGCTGTCGTGGTGACTTCGAGCACAAAATGAGGCTGATCAGCGTCACATCCTTCGGTAAAATGCACTTTGTAGCCAACCCATCCTGTCTGCTTCTTCTTGCTGTATCGCGCCTCCACATCATATGGCGATTGGATCAAGAGCGCTGCTGGGGGAAGCTCCTGATCTTTTCTCCAAGGCGTTCCCTGCTCATTCGCGTGATACTGCTGGATCCAAATCCTTCGCAGAATCTCTACGGCTGGGAGTTCTTGTAACCAGGCATGGGTTGTGCTGCCCCAGATGCTCTCCAGGAGCCTTCGGCCGTCAGCTCCAATCTGCTCTGCGAGCTCTTGACGCGCTTTCTCGTCCTTTGGTAAACGAAAGTCGCTAAAGCGTGATCTATATCGTTTTTCCCATTCAGGTTGAACACGCTCAAGAAGCCAATCGGGAGCTACTTCTGCCAGGATATTGAGGACATGGCGCATGGCTTCTCCAACACCTTCAAGACGGTTCACAGCTCGAATAGCTGCCAGAACATGCGTTGAATCCGTGCGTTGTTTGCCTCGCGCTTTGATCCAGCCTCGTTCTCGGAATTGAGATAACATGAGATCAAAAAGACGGCGCTCAGCTTGATTAGCCAGGAGACGACCACGAAATTCACTCAACACGGAAAAATCAAATCCTGGATCCTTGATTTCCAAGCGGAAGCGCGTATTTCCAATCAATGCGCGTTTTCACTGCATCCGCTGCTTGCCGATCCGTTAACCCCTCTGCGTATTGCATCACCATCGCCAAAGCGAGCCGCCAAGGGGATTCCGCTGGTTGTCCTTTTGCTGGAAACAGGTCCAGGAAATCTTCATCCTGAAAAAACGTTCCTAATGCATCTCGCATATGAATACATGTATTTCCCTTGGGCAAAATGGCGCGTGCTATCTGTACGGTTTCTTCTGGGACTGGCGGGATCGCTTGTGGATGTAGTGACATGGGTTCTCTCCTGAATGCTTGTCTTTTTTGTGCTCCTTTAGTATCTCATATTTTGCTCCATAATCAATTCGCCAACACTATCACTAACCGGTGGTTGAGCACAATTGCCCCTGACGAAGGCGGACCAGCGGTCGATGACTGGATTGCTTCACTGAGGGAACAGGTAGGTCAGCCTGTTTCTTTCGTCGCCCTCGTCGTTTCGGCTCAACCCACGGCGAGGGAGCGACTTTGTACTGTAAGACCTCGCCGACACACCAGATATGGTCGGTGAGGCCAGCAGCCATTGCAGGTGTGCACGCTCTCCCCATGTGCGTCGATTTGGAGAGTTCTTGATGCGGCCAACAGAAATTGTAGGTGGTGCCAATCAGATACATTCCTGTTTCCAATGGGCGCAGGCGACGTGCACTATGACGGCATTTGCGCGTCAAAGTGGCAAGCCGCTGGCGCATGGTGCCATTCAAGCGTTCAATGAAGGCCGTGTTAAGTACACTTCCTCCTGCCGATTGATGCAACAGACGCTCTGCCTCGGTCTGAGAGCCGTGTGACATGTTACGGGTCACCTCAACCACGTGTTTTTTCTCTGTTCGTTTGATCACCGTTCCAATATGCAGGTCAGGCCAGATGTGCAAGCAGGCCCGTCCTCGCCCTGGTGCCAGCTTCACCTTTTCGCGAAAAGCCCGTTTGATGCTGCCTGGGTAGGCCGCCCAGCCATCGGTACCCACCAGCAGCGCTTTCAACGTCTGGCTGCAACGTCGAACCTGTTGCAGCAGGACATCCGCGAGCTTGCGGTCTCGGCTTAGACGTACCGCCCCAGCAAGCCAGAGGCGGGTGGAGACCATCATCGCCAATCCCATCCAGGCGATGATCTTGCATCCTTTGACACGAATCTCATCTGCTTGCACATGGGTCAGATCGAGCTGTCCTGTTTCGACCACGTCTTGATGAACCCGCTGACAATGAGCACCTGCTCTATCTCGCCAGGACGCAACGGTACGTTCATCCAGACCAAAGGCATGGACAATGGCTTGAATAGGACAGCCATAGGACAATAAGGTCACCACGATGACGATCAACTCTGTTGGCTTGCGAAGCCCTTCCACCATGGTTCCGCGTCGCTGGCTAAAGGTCTTGTGACAGCGCGTACAGCGGTAGCGCTGCCGTTTGCGATCATGAATGGTGATATTGCCGGCCCCTGTTTGCCCTCTTGCGGAGCACGCCACATTGGGGCAAAATTGTTTCGACGGCTCCATTGGGCTAGATCTGTGGGTTTGCATACACATATCTTGCCAATGGGGCCTGATTTTTTCAAGTTCCTCCCAGTTTCACCAGTTAGTGCGGCTCTACCTGTAAACTTGTATTCTGTTTTTAATAGTGATAATTACCTTATAAGAGAGCGTTTTTAAATATTAAAATTGAATTTGTGGTGGCATAAGTTTAATCAAAAAGGTTGAATATCATGATTCTAGCGCGAGGGTCAGTGTCTTTACTTAGATGTTGCAAAAAGGTAACAATTTTGGCTACGTTTATAAATTGGGAGCTGATGGCCATGAGTAGCTATTTTGTAGAGTTTCTTGACAGAAAGTACCAAGTTTCCTAACATGATCGTTATGACGTAAAGCAAGATTCTGAGGTTAGGCATTGATGAGAGCATTCCAATTTTTATCTTCTGTTTTATCCTTTTGCATTAACTGTTAATGTTTCTCTAAAATTTTCTTATTTCGAATTGATAAGCAGAAGAAACAAACTTGTGTGTATTTCATCGAAAAGCGTGTTACCTGATAGGATAGGTAATAGCAGCTAAAAGGGAAACTTGGGAATTGCTTAGGAAAGTAAATTATATACTGACTTTCTAATCTAGCTGCTATCGTACCTTTATTATTTTTGTTGCCTGATTCTTCCTCATATTTTGCTAACATACCTGGGTAAAGGAGCAAAGAAATGGCACGCCAGGAACATCTTTATGTTCTCAAACAGGGAACGAACTACTGGAATCAATGGAGACAGGCAAACCCAAAGATACAGCCTGATTTGAGCAAAGCTAATCTCAGCCGGGCGGATTTGAAAGGGGCTAATCTTAGTCAGGTTAACCTGAGCTTTGCCAACCTTATTTCTGCGAACCTCGAAGGTGCCAACTTGAAAGATGCTAATCTCAGTATCTCAATTCTTCGCTCCGCTAATTTGACGACTGCAGATCTCAGTAACGCGAATCTGACCGGCGCTGATGTCACGGATGCCGATTTGAGACAAGCTAATTTTAGTTTTGCCAATTTGCAAGCAGCGAATCTTACCAGAGCAGATATGCGAGGGACAATTCTTGAAGCTGCTAACTTAGATGGAGCTATACTTGACAATGTAAAAAGGCGATCAGGTCTTAGGCGTATCTTTGGTGGCGGTGATTAAGCGCCCTTGCACACTAGGGATTTTTGGGAGAAGATATGTATTTATGACTGTAGTGTGGCTGAATACTTCTCGAAGTGCACCCAGCCACATTTTACGTCATTCTACTTGGCTATTTAGCGATATTTTTTTCTCTCTACATTTGTTCTAGGCTGTTGTGGAGATTTCTCCTGCGCGGGAACTTGTTGGCTGTTTTTGGCCGGGTTTGAAAGAGATGTGCTGCCCATAAGCTCCAAAATAAGTGGGTCCAGGTGTGTTCCTGTGCGGTTAAATTTAATAGGCTGACCATACTTGGCTTTTTGGATAGCTTCCACCAGACGTGCTGTTTCAGCTCTGGCGCGCTGGAGCTCGTTTTCCGCCTGGTTCAAGCTCTGTAGCCGTGCTAATAAGTTATTGAGCGAGTAGCCAATCTTCCAAAGAACGTTCTCCTGCTTCAATGGTGTGCGCGCAGAGAAGTTACCATTAGCTACCTCTACATGCGTTTGCAAAATTTGTTGAATCCCCTCATCCAACTGCTGTTTTAGCGTAATTTCTTGTTGTTGTCGCTCTACCTCGCGGCGTTCTAACTCTGCTACAACTTCTGCACGATCAGCTCGTTTGATGGCATAATTTGCACTTGTTACCCATAGATAGGTCACAATAGCCACGATGATTTGCAACGTAATAGGTCGCAACAACAAATCGTAATGATTGGCTGTCAAAACGGCAGCGAATTCGTTAGTATGTGGCAGGAGTTCGATAGTGGCAACGATAAAAGCACAGTGAAGGAAAAGCATCAAAAATACTGTGCCCGGAGGTAACAATGTGACAGCTACAAACTCAGCTTGGACTAGCAGATCATATTGTGGTAAGGCGTAGGTTGTCAGTCCCCCTGAGCCAAGAGCAGGTCCAAGAATAGAGAGAACGAGTCCTACCTCAATGCCGACAATGACCAGAATCCCAGCGGTGGTAATTTTACCAGCTCTATTAAAAATGAGCGCTATGATATCAATGAACACGGGAATAAGCAAAATAAAGACTAAGGCCTTATTTGTTCCGAAGATAGCTGTGGGCTCGGCTGCTAGAACCAGGAGAATAACCACAAGCAAGGTTGCACTGGTGAGTCTGCCACGACGAGATATATCTCGTTGCTGGAGGGTAGCATTTGCAGGTGCTGGTTTGGGAGCGGTGAAGCGATACCACCATCGTAAAGGACTTACATCCTTCTCAACAGTCTGGTCAATCACTGATATCGTTGATTGCCCGCCTGCATTGTTCTGATTGTCATAAGGGAACTGATCCTTATGAGCTGTGAAGAAATCTCTACTCACGAGATTTAATCTCCTCTACTAAGAGTGACAAAATTACGGGAAATACTTTGAATAGAAGGATTCATATTTATGAATGCAGCGATGCAATAATTGCCTTGAATATTTGGATAGACAAAGTACATGGACATCGTCGATCAAATCTAAGAATGGAGAGATGAGCTCTCGAATTTCAGACCGGACTTCTTTCTAATTTCAATATGAACACCTTCTATCGCCAACTAGATATGCAATAGTCCTTGCATGTAACTCCTCTCTTGCTTTGTCAGTATTATAATACCAAACTAGGCTTGACAGGTCAAAAAAAGCAGGCTTGAGTATAAATTTTTATTGATATCTGGGTATTAATAACTTACTATGCTTTATGTGCCTGTTTGGGGCTTTTAGTTGCATAGAGGCAATGACAGCGATTATCGAAAAAGTGGCGGCAATGACCCCGAAGGCCAGGGTAAAGTTATTTTTTTGCTCCTCAAGGAGTAGCCCAATAATAGGCGGGCCTGCGATTGCTACTGGTGATGCCAATATTGCTATTAGGCCCTGGGCAACGCCTGAACCTATGGGGCTTGTTTTCCCAATAGCCGATGCGGTACTAAAAATCGCGGCGTAGGGCAGTGTTGTGCCTAGTGCGAGCAGAAGTAAGCCGATGCAAGCAAGGGGAAGAGAAGCGATTGGTAGTGCCAGGACACCTAAGCCAAGAAAGGCCATAATTGTTCCCGCTCGAATGAAGTGCAGTGGCTGACGAGTGCGCGCTAGCAATAAACCTCCCAAGGGCCGGAAGACAATGCCTGCGAATAAGCCGATTGAGCCAAATCCTGCTGCGAGTACGAGAGGTAAATTGTACTTAGTCGTAAAATATATGGCAAGCCAGGCCGTAATAGCGTTCCCCAGGCCGAACGTACCCATATTTGAGAGGCCTAGCGCCCAAATAGCAGGCGAGCGAATACCCGTCACAGGATTGGCTTGCTGGTGTGCTTCTCCAATATGATCAGATTTATTTGACGGAACAAAGAACCATACCACGAAAGCCAGAATACCTAGACCTCCGCTGACGAATAGTGCACCTTGCCAACCAAGAGGTCCTAACAGTTGTGGCGTGACGAAGAGTCCAAGCCCCGCTCCTAGTTGTGCCACTCCTCCATTCAATCCCTGACCTAAAGCTTCATACCGTCCTAACTCTGATGTGGCATGGGAGCCAGCCACCAACGCTGCGCCAGCTCCTAAGCCAATCATAGCCCGGCAAACTACCATCCATGTAAAATTAGGGATTAACGGAAAGAGTAGCGAACCAGCGCTAACAAGTATGAGTGAGCCAAGCATAGTTAAGCGTGACCCAAAGAGATCCGCCAGGAGGCCGCCAGGAATATTTGTGAGAGCAATACCCAGAAAGAGCAACGTCGAAAAAAGCCCAATCTGACCACTATTGATGTGTAGCTCATTTTGTAACACTGGTATAAGCGGCCCATAATTAGTAAAGTTGACACAGACTGCTATCGGGGCTATGCAAATGGCAATGAGCCGCCATGCTATTTGACGACCATTTCGTAGCGAAGGTTTAGAGATGGCCAGGTGCTCTTTGGGTGCGGGCTGTTCTATCAGTGTCTGAGATTTAGCTAGCGTCTGAGATTTAGCGCGTGTAAGGTACTCCTGTTTTGCTCTAGGTGGAGTCTGGATAGTTTGTACCTTCGTCTTCAATTGATTACTAGTTTTTTGCTGTACTAGTTGTTTGTATTTTCTTCGAGGTCTAGATTTTGCTGTGACCTTGTATTTTTCAGTATTTCTACTCAACCGTAAGGCCCCTCTAATTCCATTTTAAACAATCATCTCATCTTCTTATTATAAGAAGATAGTGCTTGCGGAGCTATAAGTCAATTTATTGTTACTTATAAGTACCAATGTAGTATAAGTATATGCCAACGGCACTGCTTTTACTGAAGAAAATAGCAAAATAAGTTGGCCTAGTTTATAACTTCTTTTGAAATTCTCTGGAATTAATAAGTGCTTAGAGTTAACAATTTGCTTTAAAGTGATTCATATTGTGTCAATTTGTCTGAAGAGTTATTTGTGGATTTCAAGATTATTCTACATTATATACCGCATAAGATACAAATAGCTTACACGCTTGACAGATGGCATATAGATCTGTTATTTTGAACTAAAGGTCGCGCTTGGTGGGCAGCTAAAAGAGTTTTTATCCTGTTGGGGAAGGAGTCTATTAGGAATGCTTGTTTCCTGATAAATACTCTCTCTCCTTTTCTTCATAGAAATTAGTAATTGCTACTATTTAGGAATTACATTGAAAATTTCAATTAGCATGCTCCTTATATAAGGGAGCATATTTACCAAGCAGTGTATCTGTTACTGCCCTCTTTGGGCAGTAAATTATATACGTATGTCTCCTCATGAGGAGGAATAATATTCTATGACCGCTTCTCTATCTGGTCATAAAGAGCAAAAGCTTCTTCCGCAAATGATTCTCGATATGAATTATGCTTTTGCTCGTACAGCCATGTTAGTGGCTTCTGTGCGACTTCGCGTTTTTACCCACCTTGCTGAGAAGGCGCTCACGTCTGTTGAGCTGGCTTCTCTTACTGGCACTCATCAAGAACCACTGGAACGTCTCTTGAAGGGCCTGGAAGGGCTAGAATTAGTAAAAAGAGAAGGCGACACCTACCGTTTGACCCCTATTGCCGACCTTTTTCTGGTCGAGGGGAAATCCTCTTATCTTGGCGGTGATACCCTGGCTATGGTCGACTATGTACCGGCATGGTTTGAACTCGACCGGACCATGCGCGTGGCGGCACCATATCGCGATTTGGGCGATCAAACTACAGCGGAGGCATTTTTCGCCCCGCGTGTCGTCGATCTTTTCCCTCTCGTTTTCCCAATTGCCAGTCGCACGGCGGCCGACCTCCCTTTGAGAAGGCCGAAGGATGCACCGTTACAGGTACTTGATGTCGGCGCAGGAAGTGGCCCATGGAGCGCCGCATTCGCCATGCAATACCCCAATGCTTATGTAACAGCCCTTGACCTTTCCGAGGTCGTTGCTGAGGGAAAGCAACACATCCTTGCACAGGGACTGGAGCATCGATATACCTGGATTGAGGCGGACATGGAAACCTTTGCGTTTCCCCCTCTTGCATATGATCTGATTCTTTGTGGACACATCTATCGTTTCATTGGTGACGAACGCGCAAAAGCCCTGCTTACCAGGCTGATGCAGAGTTTGCGCCCCGGGGGCACACTCCTCGTTGCAGATGTATTTTATTCAGACGATCGCAATGGGCCTCCTCCTGCTATTACGCTTGATCTTTCAATGCTCGTCAATACCGCACAGGGCCGTATACGAACCGTCGGCGAGATTGTACACTGGCTGACTGAGATTGGGCTGCAGGATGCACAGCGCTTTCATGTTGCCGGACCATTTCCAGTGGTCGTTGCGCATAAAGGGGAGAGCTTATAATGCGCCGTGTCGTAATAACTGGATTGGGAGTGGTTTCACCTGCTGGTATTGGCAAAGAAGCATTCTGGCAGAATTTGCTGGATGGAGTCTCGGGGGCAGTAGCGCTGGATAAGGTTACCTGTTCCCCGCTCTTTGGACATCATGAGTTTGGTGCGCAGGCGGTCTGTGAAGTTTCGAGCTTTGATCCAGTAATCCATCAGGTCCCCACTGCCTATCATTCGGCTGATCGTTTTATCCAATTCGCCTTTGCCGCGGCTCACCAGGCCTTTCTTGATGCACATTTGGACCAGGATTCATGGGATGCATCACGTGTTGGCATAACGTTGGCTACTGCGATTTGTGGCACACAGACCCTTGATCTTGAATTTACGAAATCGACGAATGGGGGCAAGGAAGCTTTTCACTCAGAGGGAATTTCCCCTTTCCTCTATTCAGCTGCCATGGGAAACTCCGCGGCTCTGGCTGTCGGCTCGCGCTACGGTTTTCAAGGCGAATGTGTCACCTTATCAACTGGGTGTATTGCTGGTCTAGATGCGATCAGTTATGCCTATGAGAGCATTGCGTACGGCGACCACGATGTCATGATAGCAGGCGCGTCTGAAGCACCAATCACCCCTATAACTATTGCGGCATTTGACATTATTAATTGCCTCTCACATCATTCTGACCCGACAGCCGCGTCACGGCCATTTAGTGTTGATCGTGATGGGTTTGTGCTCTCTGAAGGATGTGGCATTGTGGTGCTTGAGGAACTAGAACACGCTCTTGCTCGCCATGCACCAATCTATGCTGAGATCACAGGTTGTGACGTTACAGAGCATGCTGTTCACATGACCGACATGTCGCCGGAAGGCCGTGACCTCGCGCGTGCCATTACAGGGGCATTAGGCAATGCCAATATAGAGCCTCAGGCTATAGATTTTGTGAATGCACACGGAACATCCACGCCGCAAAATGATTATTTTGAGAGCCTGGCCCTGAAAACATCATTAGGGCAACATGCCCTGACAATTCCTGTCAACTCAACGAAATCGATGGTGGGACACGCGCTGGCCGCTGCCAGTGCCGTAGAAGTTGTGGCATGCGCAATGAGTATGCAGGCACAACGTATTCACCCAACGATTAATCTGGTGAATCCAGATCCGCGTTGTGATCTGGATTACGTTCCAAATCATGCTCGGTTTCACCCTATTCAACGTATGTTGACGACAGCAAGTGGTTTTTCTGGTTTGCATGCGGCTATGGTCCTCGAGTCCTACGCAACAAGGGAAGAATGATGGCAAGAATAGTTATCACTGGTATGGGGGTTATCTCTCCCTATGGGATTGGCTCTGGGATTCTTTGGGAAAAGCTTCTAGCTGGCGAAAATGGATTGAAGCCGCTTACAACCTTTGAGACATCACACATCCAGTGTCGTGTTGGTGGGCAGCTGCTTGATTTTCGCCCGGAAGCCTATCTTAGCCCTCGCCTCATTCGCAAGATCGACCGCTTTTCGACTTTTGGTTTGATTAGCGCACACCTGGCTTTGCAGGACGCAGGATTGTTGTCTGACGGGAAAAAGCCTGTATGGACCCAACAAGAGCAGCATAGCCATCGTGTCGGCATTACGGTTGGCAATAACCTGGGCGGATGGGAGTTTGCCGAACGCGAATTGCGCCATCTCTGGGCTTTAGGGCCGCGTGATGTCAGTCCTCACATGGCAACAGCGTGGTTCCCGGCCGCAGTGCAAGGCAATATGTCTATTTATTTTGGCATCAAAGGTATTGGGCGTACCTTTCTCAGCGACCGGGCCAGTGGCGCGCTTGCGATCATGCATGCTGCCGATTGTCTCCAACGTGGACGCGCAGATATTATGCTCGCTGGAGGAACTGAGGCTCCATTCTCTCCCTATGCCGCTCTCTGCTATGAAACCTCAGGGCTCATGTCAAAGAAAGCTGTGACTGGCTCTCCAGAGACATATCGGCCATTTGATGAAGCGCACGATGGGCTCGTTGCGGGTGAAGGTGCAGCCTTTTTTGTGCTGGAACGGGCGGAGGATGCTGAGAAGCGTGGCGCCACTATTCTGGCTGAGGTGGCAGGTTGGGCATCAACCAATGATGGTTATCATCCGGTACAACCAGCCCCTGACGGCGAGCGCTACGCGGCGGCTATGACTCGGGCCATGCAGCGAGCCGATGCGTCTGCTGATGAAGTAGATTGTCTCTTTGCAGCGGGGTCCGCGGTACCCGATGAGGATGTCTCTGAGACGCGTGCTATTCACTTGGCATTGAGAGAGGCAGCCAGGCGTGTTCCGGTCGCGACACCTAAATCTGCCTTTGGCAATCTCTTTGGTGCGGCATTCCCCGTTGATATGGCTATTGCGTTGCTTGCGATGCAGCACCGGGTGCTTCCTGCGACGCTCAACCTGGATCAGGCAGCACCGGGGTGTGACCTGGACTATGTGCCGCAAACTCCTCGTTCCGTTGACCATCTTGATCGCTGTCTCATTAACGCACGTGGTATAGGAGGGGCGAATGCTTCTGTGTTACTGCGCACGTGGGCCTAGCGCGCAAAGAAGACGGAATGAATGGGAAGCGCATAGCACACCACTTTTCTTTTTTCAGGGTAAGCAGTTGTAGTATACGTTGACAATGTGCGAAAGGAGAATCGCAATATGGCTAAAGATTCGGGACAAGCGACAGTTTCTTCACGTGTCTATGAAATTCTTCGCCCTTACGCCGAAGGTATAGCGTTGACTCCAGAGACTCATCTCTCGGATGATCTGAATATCGATTCAATTGAACTTGTGGAAGTAGGCGTCGCGCTAGAAAAAGAGTTCTCTAAACAGTTCACTATTACTAGCTTAAAAAGCTGCCCCACTGTTCAAGATCTTGTCAAACTGGTCGAGCAGACTGTGGCAGCGGAACAGGTCCAGAGCGTATGAGCGAGTGGCCAAAACAAATAATCTCTGAGGTCGCTGACGGTATCTTCGCGGTCATTCATGGACAGGGGGAAATGGGGGTCTCAAATGCGACCTTCATTGTAGAGCAGGGTAGGGCCTGTGTTGTCGATACAATGACCTTTCCAGAGATGGCGGCACAGATGGCGCAGGCGATTGAGCGCCAGGGAGCACATGTCGATACTGTCTTGAATACGCACCACCATGTTGATCATATGGGTGGTAACGCAGTCTTTACAGGTGCTCGTATCCTGGCTCATCCCAGGTCGATTGACGCAGGACAAAAGTTGGGATTTCCTGTTTCTGTTTATGAGCATTTGATGCCGCGGTTCAAGGAGCATTTTGCCGACCTGAAGCTGGTTACCCCTGAACCATTGCCAGATCCTATGCCTCTGCCACAGGAAGGTAAAATCCTTACCTTTATGCCGGCTCATACAGCAGCGGATCTCGCTGTATGGTTCCCCAAATCGCGAGTGCTTCTGACTGGCGATGTCGGCTTTAAGGGGGTTGTTCCTCTTGCGCTCAACGGTTTGGTTTCAGGCTGGATAGAGGCCTTGAATACTTTGATTGCCCTGAAGCCTGAGGTTGTGGTTCCTGGTCATGGTTCTCTTGGCACACTTGAAGACCTTCTCGTGTTACGGAACTATTTCAAGACCATTCATAACCTGGGGTATGAGGCTGTACAGGCCAAGCTAACATTGCGGGATGCTTTGGCTCAATTTGATCCAGGTCCTTTAGGCGAATGGTTGGAGTCGGAGCGCCACGCTATCAATCTTGAGCGAGCTATGAAAGAAGCAAGAGGCGAAATTAGTCGTACTGATCTCTCTGCTCCGGTTCTTAGTAAACCTCTATGATGAAGGTTCGCGTTGCATCGCTTTTACCCGTAAAAGCGATGGCCTGTGTGGAGTGTGAGTTTGCACTGGAGTGGATGTGGTGCTGTTTTGGAGTGGTAGGAGAGAAGGGCGCGGAGTCAAACATGTATTCCTTGTTACTGATGAGTTTGTGGCGTTCTTCTGGAGTACACAAGAAATATCACCACTCGTTTGCTTACTCCAAAACAGCACCACACACTCCAATGCAAACTCAGCATCACTCCAGTGCAATTACAAAATCTACAGCCTGCCGGTATTGTTACATATCTATATATATTTGTAGAACGGAGACAAACTAATGCCTCAAGCACAAGCATCCATCGTTATTCGCCGAGATCCCGATCAGATTTTTGCTATTACCAACGATATTGCGCGTTGGCCGGAACTCTTTAAAGAGTATCGTGGAGCAAAAGTATTATCCTTCCAGCGTGACGGACGCTTTGCCAGAATCGAGTTTGAACTGACGAACGAAGAAGGCGAAACTTGGCAGTCATGGCGCATCCTGGACTTTGAAAAGCGCGAAGCTATTGCCCAGCGCGGAACCCCCAAATTCCCATTTTTCTATATGCACCTGACATGGACCTACGAGCCAGTTGAAGAAGGCGTCCGTATGACCTGGATTCAGGATTTTGAGATGGATCCAAAAGCGCCTGTCACAAATGAGCAGGTGCTTGCGAGAATGACAGCGCATATGCAGAACAATCAGGAGCACTTTAAGAAGGTGCTTGAGGCGATGCCAGAGGCGGCGCTGTAGGCTTAATTATTCATGAAAGAAATGTGAGTGCATGCCTTACAAGGTATGACTCTTTGTGCAAAATAGAAATCAGAAAAGGCAAAAAGCAGTGAGCGAAACAAATACTGCCCGTGTTACCACAATCCAGGAAAATCAGCCAATCTGCACCATGATCAATACGTTGACGGTGAAGCCTGAGAACCAGCAGAAGCTTTTGGATTATTTGAGGGCCATGACTGAAGAGGTTGTGGTGACTGCGCCAGGCTTTATCAGTGCCAACTTCCATCTCAGCCAGGATGGCACAAAAATTATCAATTATGCCCAGTGGCGGAGCCTCGCGGATTTGCAGGCAATGCTCGCGAAGAACCCACATCATGTGAAACAGTGTAATGCGCTCGCAGAAAACATTGAAATCAGAACTGACCTTACCGTCGCATACTGCGCATATCCAAGTGAGGCCCTGGTACACTAGGGTTTATTGCCCTTGTGTTGCAGGTCAGGTATATACGCGATTCCGCGAAATAAGCTGCGACGTAAGGTGATATTTTAATGTGAAAGCGTCTATGGATCAAAACTGCCCATAGACGCTTTCCTGCATAATTTTGAATCTACCCATGTGTGCTCATCCTTGCCTAAAGGAGGAAATATGGCTATTGCAGAACAGAAGACGCCTGCTAACGAATCATTAGTACGTGTGCGTCCACGCACCAAATTGACCGGCGAGCAGTTCGCAGGTGATTGGACGCCAAAGAAAGCCTCTGCGCCGGTTTATGAATTTCTTTTTGAACCAGATGTTTCTATCCCTCTACTTGACGGCACAATTTTGCGAGGTGATCTCTATCGGCCAAAAGCCGATGGGACTTTTCCCGCCCTTGTTGCGTGGTCGGGCTACACCAAAGAATTACAGAATACGGGTCTTCCTCTTCCAATTAATGAAGTGGGACAGGTGAGTTACATTGTATCGCGAGGCTATTGTCATTTAACTGTGAATGCTCGGGGAACAGGAAAATCGGGCGGCGATCACATGATGCATTTTTCTCCGCAAGAGCAGAAAGACGTGGCTGATACGATCGAATGGGCAGCGGCACAACCCTGGTGTAATGGAAACATTGGCATGATTGGTATGTCCTATTTTGCTGCCATCCAATATCTCGCGGCTGCTCAGCAACCACCACACCTCAAAGCTATTTTCCCTTACCTGGGCTTCACTGATCTGTATCGCCATTTCGCCTATCACGGCGGTGCGTTTCATTCGGGATTTTTTGCTCCATATTATGCGTTCGTGGGAGCGACGCAAAAGATTTCTGTGCCTCCTATGTTGCGCCATCTCATGAGCTATATTTTCAATCGGAACTGGATTCAGAAACAAATCACCAGTTTCTTTTTCAAAAACGAAAAGAAGATGCCACAACAAATGCATCCCGAGGAAGCCTGGATGCGCGATTTTGCAGAATTAGCCTTCGATGAACCATATGATGGCCCATTTTACCGGGAAAAATCGGCCTGGCCAGTATTGGATCGTATTCAGGTTCCCGTATGTATTGGAACTAACTGGGCGAATCCGGGTTTGCATATGCGTGGCGCTTTTCAGGCCTGGCATGGTATCCAGGCGCCCAAGAAACTGTTTATTGGTCCTCCAGATCCCCGATGGCCATGGTCAAACTATCACGGAGAAGCGCTTGCCTGGTATGACTACTACCTCAAAGGGCTTGACACTGGTGTTGGTGAGCAGCCCGCCGTGCGATACTGGTTGCAGGGGGCCGATTGCTGGAAAAGCGCTTCTAATTGGCCTATACCAGAAGCAGTTACGCAACGCCTCTACCTGGCTACCAGCTCAAACGAAAGTGAGGGACTACAGAGTTTACAAGAGGATATTCCTCCCCAGCAGACGACGCTAAAATTTGCAGCCATCCCACAAGGAATGCAGTATCCCAAAGAATTAGATAAATATACAACCCAGGTGTTAACCTATCTCAGCGAACCATTTGGCGAGGAAACCGAGATAACGGGCCCGATCCGGCTGCTGCTTACACTCGCTTCTACCGCGATTGATACGCATGTTATTGCGCGTCTGAGCGACCTTTCTCCCAAGGGGGAAGTCCGCTTCCTCTCATTTGGCTGGCTTCAGGCATCACATCGCAAGATCGATGAGAAGCTATCTCGGTCAGACGAAATTATTCATGAGCATCAAAGTTCAGAGCCGTTGATACCAGGCAGCCCTGTCACTCTTTCCTTCAGTTTGACTCCCACTGCCAATCTCTTTAAAAATGGCCATCGCCTCAAATTGGAAATTGGGAGTCGTCCCGATATTCTTAATGCGACAGTGTTTGACAACTTTATCTATTTCCCATATGAAGCACCGCCATATCCGGCAAGGAATACTGTATTCCATGGCGGCGTGTCAGCCTCCTATCTTGAAATATCGGTTCTAGGCAACCGTTAGCTGACGTGACGACTCCCCACATATACATGCGGGGCTTCTCAGCAAGCTTCGGCTTGCTGATGGCTCCGTCCGAGCCTATCGTTCGTTGCAACCACGCCGAGCGGCTTGTGGGCTCTAGACGAGAGTGTATCGGCTGGCATACAAACGGTCAACACGGTAGTGTTTTTACCCCAGGCCCTTCGCCCGGGAACCCGTACACTTACAGCGAGGTACATCGTACTCGTTGTCGTTGGCGTAGGATTTCATCAGATGGCGTTGCTATTTAAGCGATAGAGGTCTTGTATGCCTTCCTGGAAGGGAAAAATCGCTCCTTTGAGCTAGATACCGAAGAAAGCTAGAGAGCAAGCGCCAACAGAGATTTCTGGTTTGTGCTACACTACGCATGAATCGCATCAAAAACGAAAGGACTCACAACATGGGGAATTCATCACGTGATAAGAAACCGAGCTTGGCTGCGCTGCGTTATACCGCTTATCGTCGGCAGCAACAGCGCCTCTTGAAATGGGCGCGAGCTCTGGCTGGACAAATTCCCGATACTGATCTGAAATCCTGTAACATCGAGGATGTTGCCTTCGACATTGCCTCTGAAGTAGCAGATGCCGATTTAGTCTTTCTCCTGCATGAGCGCCCTGACTGGATTGTCCAGCCTTCTACCGACCTCTATGCAAGCGATGTGTTCTCTGGAGTCTCAATTAAAGATCTCTTGCTCCGGCATTTGACCAAGCACCTTATAGAGTCGCTCCAAGAGCGCAACCGGCCCGTGGAATAAGCATGCTTATCCAAAAACAAAGAAACGGCTCTTTTCCAATGCAGGAGAAAGAGCCGTTTCTTTGGCTATGTGTCGCGTTCTTTCCATCTTAAAAACGTGGTCGTCGTGGTGGTGGTGGTATAAACCTGTTTCGGTTTCCGTGATTTCCGTTCTCTTCCTCCTGAGGAGTTAACGCCCTCGTTGTGGCTGGCTGGGGAAATGAAATAACTTCTCCTCCGACTGCCTGTCGTAGAGGCGGGGGTTGCATTGCCTCCTGGTAAACACGCGCCTTGATTGTTATGTGTTGACCAGACGTGCCATTCGCGTCTCCCCCTGTGGGCACAGATACTTCAACACTGCCGTTGATCCCCGGCATTATAAAAGGCCGTAGCTGTCGTCCAACTTGCTGCTGGGTAGGTTGTTGTGATGATTGCTGGATACCACCTGGGAGAGAGATTTCTACTTCCAGGCACAAACTTCGATCTGAAAGTAGTTCGCTTCGATTGAGAGACACGTTAGGGGTGTTGCTCTCTGTCTCGGTATGTGGGAGTATTGTGACCTTCTCATGCTGCGGGAAAAGTTCGTGCCTTTTTTTTTTGGTATACCTGGCATAACCGCTCTTTATTGGGGTTCCTGGGTTCTATTTCCCCATTCTCCCAACGACGCATGGTGGCAACATCCACGCCAACCAGTTCTGAGGCGTACTCTTGTGTGATATCCATGGCAATTCTCGCTTCTCGCAAGCATTTCCCCATTTGTTGCAATCGCTGTAAATCCATGCAGTTTGTATCCTTCTGCAATAGAACATATTTATATTTATTATTCATATTTTAACATATGCATCTTTTGTAAAGCAAGAGCTGTTTTTAACCGCATCTTGACAATTCAATTATCAATACATTGGAACATAATGTAGCTCTGTAGCAGGGAGACTCCTCCCAGTGATAGCGCTGGAGATCTACTGACCTCGTCATAAACAACTAAACTTCACCAAGTGCATAAGAAAAACAACGTTGAAGGATATCGCGTCGATGACGCAGGCGCTCTTTGGCACGCACAAGCTCTTGGTTGAGGTGAGTGAGATCCTGGCAACACAGGTTTTTGAGTTCGCGGCGTTTGAGGAGATTCCACACGTATTCCTGAGGATTGAGGTCAGGAGCATAGCCAGGCAACCGCTCGAGATGCACCCGTTTCCCTATTGGACTGGAGAGAAAGGTTTTGATCACATTCGCGCGATGGATTGGCGAGCCATCCCAAATAATGAGCAACTTGCCTGAGATCTTGCGGAGTAAGGCTCGTAAAAATCGTACGACGTCTTCGGCTCTATAGGCGTGCTCTTGTGTTTGCATGAAGATTCGCCCTTCTTGGGTGATGCCTCCAATTGCCGAGAGATGATCGCGGGTCAACTTGACACGCACTATCGGGGTCTGTCCTCTCGGGGAGTAGGTTCTCACCATCATCGGCAGAAGATAAAAGCCTGATTCGTCTACAAAAACGATCGTTCGCCTTTCTTGTGCGGCTTTTTTTTCCGTAGGGGCAGAGATGCCGACTGAGCCCATGTGGTACACTCTCCACCAGGAAAGGATCTCAGAAACAGCCAGGAGAGAAACGCATGAAACCTGCGCGGACATTTTCCCAGGTCAGCCGACGTTTTTACCGTCCCGAAGTGACACACTGTGCCGACTGCCAGAAGCGACTCCGGCGGGCCGTCACCTTGTCGGAACGCACGGTGGTCACGTTGCAGGAGGTGATCAAACTGGTGCATGCGGGCTACCGCTGTTCCGATGCGCAGTGTGTGGGCCATCAGCGGACGTATCGCAGTGCGCGAGCGGATGCGCTGGCCCTGCCCCACTTCACGTATGGGGTGGATGTGGTGCTGTTGGTGGGGCGGCTGCGATTGGTCGAGCACCAAACCGTCGACGAGATCCATCGCGAGTTACTGGCCCGGTTGGCCCCGTTGGGAGTCAAGATCGCGCGCCGAGAAGTGCTCTACCTGTTTGATGCGTACTGCACGTTGCTGCGGGCAGCGAGTGCGGCCAACGAGGACCAGGAGTGGTTGGCCCAAGTCGAGAAGAACGGGGGCATCATTGTTGCCATCGACGGCATTCAGCCTGACAAAGGGAACGAGACAGTGTACCTGGTCCGCGATGCGCTGACTGGGCGGGTCCTGGTGGCCGAGAATGTGCTCTCCTCGGAGACTGCCGTCATGAAAGCACTCTTGACTCCGGTGGTTGAGCTGGGGGTGAAGGTGCTGGGCACGATCAGCGATGCCCAGGAAAGTGAGCTGCTGGCACTCCAGGAGCTCTGGCCGGAGGTCCCTCATCAGGTGTGTCAGTTCCATGCGCTGCGCGATGCCTCCAAGACCGCCTTTGAAGCAGACAAAGCGGCGAAAACGGCGATCCGCAAACGCTTACAGCCGAAGGTTCGTGCGGTGCGCAAACAGATCAAGAAGGCCCTCGTGACCGCCTCGCCTCAGGAGGCCGAGCAGCTCCGCGTGCTGGATGCGTACGCCACTGGGATCTTGACCGCGCTCAATATCGACGGCGTGCAGCCGCTGACTTTTGCGACGGTCGAGGCAAGCCAGATGCTGGAGGAGATCGAAGCCAGTCTCCAGCACTTGCTCAAAAAGGGGGCGCCGTGAGTCGGCGGTGTGAACAGAAGCTCACCCGTCTGCAGGCAATTGTGACAGAACGGGCAACCTGGGCAGAGCACCTGAGACAGGTCAAGCGGATGTATGGCTGGCTCTGTGAGGTCGAAGCGATCCTGGTGAAAGAAGCGGCACGCACGCTCGCAGAACCCGTGAGCAATGAGAGCGTGGGACGACGCCTGGACGCGTGGCGCGAGCAGATGGTCCAACTTCTGGAAACGTCCCCCCTCTCGGAGTTGGAACAGGAGAGCCTACGGGAGCTGCTGCAGGTGCTTTCGAATCTGCGCCCGTACCTGGTGCAGTGTTATGAGCGGGAGGACTTTCCGCGCACCAACAATGACATGGAGCGCAGCATTCGCGCGCTCAAAACGCAGTATCGCCGGGTGAGCGGGCGCAAGAATTGGAATGCGTATCTGTTGCGCTATGGGCGCTGCGTGGCCTATGCGCCCTGGTGGGAGCAAGATGAGACCCACCGCCACCACTTGCAGCGCCAGATTGCTCAGCTTGACCGGGGCCGGTGGAGAGAACTGCGCCAGCAGACGACCCGTGCCCAGCAGGAGCAGCTCACGCGGTTTCGTTTCCGTCACAAGCGTTCTTCCGTGCTGACCTCGCTCGAATCACGCTGGACCGAGGCTACTCAGTCGGTATCTCTGCCCTGACGGTTTTTTTTAGAGCGGGCCACTCATGTTCTTTCCAGTCTTCAATTGCCTCCTCATTACGTTGTGTCGCTCGTTCCACCGGTTTTTGGATACTGTACCCCATCTCGCGGACAAGGCGACCACAATGGTCGGGATGATAGCTCACCTTGAACTCTCGTTTGATCACTTGGGCTAGTCTTCGACTATTCCAGACCTCCCCGACAAACCCATAGGCTGATGCTCCTTTCGCCAACAACGTCGGAATGTGCGCCTTCTGTTCAGCCGTCAAGCGAGGTGTCGCTCCTTTTGCAGGATGCGCTTTGAGGGCTTTTTCTCCCCCTTCTCTTCCTTGTTTGATCCATTGGCTCACGGCTCCTTCGCTCACTCCCAATGCCACGGCAATATCTTTTTGTTTCCATCCCTCATGTTTGAGGACCCAGGCGCGTTTGCGCCTTTCTTCTCGCCAATCGGCTTTTCTTGGTGCTCCCATTCCTCCTTCTATCGGCTTTCCCTCCTCATTCTTTACCTCTCTCTGTCGAGGTCAGTAAGTGTTATTGCAGGAATGGCAAAGGGCTACTTAAGTGAAGAAATGCGTGGTATGCGTGGTATGCACGCTAAAATGCGCGCTGGAATGCGCGTAGATGCGCTGGTATGTAGGTATCTTCTTAGGTTACAATACTGCTACACAAGAGATATACCCTCCCTGTGTTTGTTGGATGCTGGCAACTCCCTATCCGGCTTCCACGTTTCTGCCTTTACTGCTATGTTGGCAGTCAACGCTTTTATGTTCTTGCCTCATAAATGGTGCTGCCACATAGCAGAGGATTTCTTTTTTTATCTTATCTACCCGCGCCCATACGGGGTCTGTAAAAAAGCAAGGATGGTTATTTTTATGAGTATAGCCCCTTTGTTACGTGCGGCCTTTGGTCGTCGTTCCCTCCCACCAGAAATTATTTCGCTGCCGCATAATATCAGGATCATACATGACCATTATGGCGTTCCGACCGTGGAAGCGCCTGATGCGCTCAGTTGCGCCTTTGGACAGGGTTATATCTCGGCTATGCATCGGTTTTGGTCGATGGAGCAGCAGCGGCGTGTTGCCTCTGCGCGCATGGCGGAAATCGCTGGGTCTGCTGTTGTAGACATAGATCGCTGGGTTTGTCGCTTGGGATTAAAAGAGGCTGTCGATGCAGCCTACAACCAAGCTGTGGCTGATACAGACCTTATGAAGCTTCTGCAACAGTACAGTAACGGGGTCAATTACTATCTGAGCAACGCAAAAGATCTGGGTGTTGAGATTGCCCTCCTGAATGTGCAACCTGAACCCTGGACGCCCAAGGATACCATACGCATAATAACCCTCGTCTCCTGGTCCCTCGCTGGCAATTGGGAGGAACAATTAGTCAGGTGCTATACATTGGCCTCACTTGGACCGGAGCAGGCCGCTCTGCTAGAAGCCGATGCCTGGGCCTATGATGAGAAAGCGACGTATCACCGCAAGCGCCTGGCTGATGGTGTGCGCGACGCCTTCGTCTCTTTGGCTCAACTGGCCGAGATATTGCCTGCGTGGCAAGAGGTCAAACAACAAGCCAATTTGCTCCCACGTCGCTCCGGCTCTAATGCCTGGGTGATCTCAGGCGTTTATACCGAGGCTGGCAAGCCGATACTTGCGGCTGACCCACACATGCCTCTGAGCCTACCAGGATTTTTCTATGAGTGTCATTTGAAAACGGGCGCCAATAATCTGAATGTTGCCGGGGCTGCGCTGGCTGGTATTCCTGGCATCATTATCGGGCGCAATGCCTCGTTTGCATGGAGTATTACCGTTGCCGGTGCAATCACGGCGGAATTGCGCCTAGAGCGTAAAGCAGACAAGCCAGTGCGTACCATTCAACATGAAATCAAGGTCAAGGGACAGGCAACAATTATACAAACGGTTGCCTGGGGCGCTCGCGGGCCGCTCCTCTCCGATGGGAAAGATATCATGCTCCCCAAACCAGCAGAAGATGCTTGCAATGTCTCGTTAGAATGGGTGGGACATCGTGGGGATGACGCCCCTGGGACACTCTGGGCTATCTGGGGCCTCAATCGTGCTCAATCAGTCGAGGAGCTACGCAACGCCGCAAAAGAATGGGGTGGGCCAGTCCTCAACCTTGTATGGGCCGAAATTGAGAAAAAGGGTGGTGCGTTTGGCTGGCGGGTTATGGGTAAGATTCCCGCACGGCGCAATCCTGTTGAGGGTCTGCTCCCAGCTCCGGCATGGGAATCTATCGGGCAATGGGCCGATGGGTATATCCCGGCTGATGAATTGCCAGAAGAAATCAGCCCGGCGCGTGGATACGTGGTCTCCGCAAACAATAGAATGGCTCCCCCTGATTATCCCTTCGTACTCTCCCATGAGTACATGAGCGCATATCGAGCAGAGCGCATTGAAGAGCTTGTTAAAACCTGCATTGAACAAGCGAAAGAAGGACGTCACTACACGATAGAGTCTGCGCAAAACATCCAGGTCGATCAGACTAGCAACTCGGCCCTGGCACTGCGCAACCGTATTACGTCAACTTTCGCCGCCTCCTCATCTCTTTCGGTTGTCCACCCACTTGCAGAGCAAGCGCTTCATTTGCTGCAATGTTGGGATGGAAAGCTGTCTGCCGATAGCGCGGCTGGTGCAATGCTGAAAATGACGGAGGACCATCTTTACAGGTTGATCGCTAAAAAACTATTTGGTGACGATACGGTTGGTAGGTGGCTTGGCGTGGGACATACGCCGCTAAATCCTAGCCTGATGGGCCACTGGCGTATGCGTGAAGTGATACTTTCGCTTATGGTCTGCCTGCTCCCTGAGTTTCAGGCGATTTCGGCTCAAGACTGGCAAGCACTTGTGCAAGAAGCATTTGTAGCCGCATTGGACGAACTCTCACAGCAGCAAGGCAATATCGTTGCCATATGGCGTTGGGGCCAGCTTCACCAACTTGAACTAGTTCACCCGCTTGTTCAGGCACCACTCGGCCAAAGGCTCCCGCCTGCTATGCGTGTAATTAAAAAGCTTTTTATGCTGAGTCGTGGACCGTTCCCCCTTGGTGGCGACGAGCATACCCCCTGGCAGGCATCATCATATCCTGTACCAGCCGCACAAGCGAGTAATCGGCGCCGCTTGTGGGTATGGGGCTACCAACCGGCCTGGAGGATGATTGCCACTGATAATGGCCTATACCACGGCTGTCTACCGGGGGGAGTCTCCGGTCATGGCAAGAGCCGTTGGGCTGATAACCAACTGCAAGACTATCTTGCCGGGCGGCTTCACCAGCATTCTCTTTATGAGTAGGTTTGTATGTAGTAAAAAAGGAGTTTTACCATGCAACAGCAACAGCCATCCCAAGCACAACCACAGCAATACGCAAACCGGGTGTTTCCGGCTGCGGGCCACAAGGCCCACACGCAACAAAAAATGTCAGAGGAGCCTACCGGCCCTGTGACTCCTGTTCGTCCGCCCGCTGCTGAAAAATTTACGCCTCCGGGGATGGGGGCAACTGCCGGATCTAACCCTAACCCTGACCTCCAAACTCACCAGGATAACGTAGAGCAAGACCGCGCTTTGTGGTGGGGTCGGCGCGGCCTCCTAGGTGCATGGCTCAATCTAACGGCTCCTCCTCGGCCCGCGGGTGCGATGATGGCCGATTTGAAGGTTCGTGAACAAGTGCGACGCAACGAGATGATTAGCATTTCCTCCTTGCTCGTCTTTGCGTTCATGTTGGCGCTGATTGGTAATTCCCTTTCCGACCCCTCGACGGGCGTGGCGGTCGTCATTATGGCGGTCGTCCTTTCCCTGGCCCTAGTCTTCAATAGACTCAGCCACCCAAACATAGCGAGTTATTCCATTGTTATCTTCATGATGCTGGTTCTCGTGCTCTCTCTTGTAGGTGCCAAGGGTGGGCTGCGGATGATATGGATGCCAACCTATGACCTTTTTACACTGCCGATATTCTTGTCAGCGCTGATCACAAAAAAGTCAACGCCGATCTGGTTAAGTATTCTCGCTGGCGCTTTTATCGCCGCTTCGTTTACGTTCTTACCCCATGCACAGATCACTTCTCCCTTGGGGGCAAGAAGCTTCGATGAAATTCAATATGAGATGAACCTGCCGAATTTCGGGTGGTGGCCGATGATTAACAGGCACGTCTTTTTGAACTTGTTTGCAGGGCTCTTCGGTTTCCTGGCGGCTTATAGTTTTGAGAAATCGTTGTCCTGGGCTGAACAGTCCAAGCAAGAGACCATCGAAGCAAATCTTAGAGCTTTCTCTCGTGAGCAAATTGCCCGTGAAGTGTCACAGTTTTTAGAGGAAGTCATTCAAGCATTTGTGAACCAAGCCAACGGACAACAGAATGCCTATATCAGACAGCGTTCCTCTAACGAGCCATTTTATCAGGAAGTGTTGCTTCTGAACGAACGCCTGAGACGCTTTGAGATGTTAAGGCGTCAGTCAGGCGAGTTTACGGTGATGCAACTTACCAATGCAGCACAAGACCTGAGCAGGCGTTTGTATCAGGTAAATATAGGGGGGATGCCAGTGCAAACCCTCGCGCCAGGTCGCTTCGAAACGGAAATCCCGTTGATTGACGAAATTGCCAGCCAGATTTATATTTTGCTATTTCATCAGTCGCGACAATCGCATTATCAGAAGAATAATCATAGCAACGACCCTTGGGGATCGCTCCCTGAAGTCCCATCCTCATTGTCTCCTATGGCCGATCCATCCACACCGGCACATGTCAGAAACAGTGATTTGCTCTCATAGCCGACCGAACAGACGCGCGGAGTGTGACGGCTGGCCACGCTTTACACTTCGCATGTCTGGTGCAAGAGATGACGACCTTTTAGCCATATTGGTGTTCTTAATAGTGTTTTTAGGTCAAGTAACATAAGAAAACGTAATTGATGTGATTACGACGTGAGACCTCCTTCCTTGTGGCGCTGGCGCCATTGCCCTTTGATCTTGCGAGCTTATTCCTTCTGTCAAGCGTACAGTCTGATATAAGGATATGTTCACGCAGAACGAATATTGCAACCATGGTTCCTGATGCGAGCATATGCAGCGCCAATGCGTTGGTGTGCAAGCCCCTTGTGGGTGTTAGAGTGCAACTACATAAAGCATACTTTTTCTGTGCATCAGGATGTTTGTTTCTCTAAATTAGAGAGCATCGCGTAAGATGATCTTTTCGTTTTCATAGATGCTCGTTTGTTCATATTATATGAACAGTCATATTATTCCAGGTGTCCTTATTGCTTTATTGCTTTTATCATCGACGATAGGAAAAAGGTATATGATTATGATTGCTCGTCGCGTACAGACGCATAGACCAAGAGAAAGCCAGCCAGTTCATGTTTCTCTGGAGGCGCTCTTTTCCGATGCATGTTCCCAAACATGGCTGGCAGTAGATATGTCACAATCAATTGTCTCTCTTTTCAGGGCGGGCCAATCGGCTCGTATCTGTTGCCATCAATTGCTCCCACCCAATGCGTTGCGCCTGCTTATCCCATTGGTTCTTTTTCCCGAAAGTTGCCCGTACTCGTTTTTGTTAGCAGCGCTCAGAGTGCCTGAGCAGACTTTGCTCACCTTAATAACAGAATCTCAGTCGAGCGCGCTCGTACAGCCGTTCTTTGATGAAGTGGAACGGATGAACAAACTGCTTGAACTGGCCGTGCCAGGTTCTCAGCGGGAACAACACCTGCGTCACCTGCGTAGGATTATGACAGATACAATGGCAGCCTGCCGTCAGTTGGGTCTCACCATTGTGTCTTTGCGACGGGTGGGTTATCGCCTTCAACCAACGATCCTTCCGAAGGCTGCTTGCCAGAGGCGCGTACAGACAAGGAAGCGAGAAATTCCTACTGCTTGAATCCATCCTTAAAATTGCGCCATGCGGGGACCCCTGACTTCAGACATGGGGAGGAGCATGGCGCACTCCTTTCTTCTCCTCTGGCATTTCGATGTTTGACACAAACTACCTATATATGGTATATTTTGTGCATGGATAGGACAATACAGATTCAGCTTCAACCGAAGAGAGAACAGGCTCAAGCTTTGCATGAGACATTGACACAATTTACGCTTGCCTACAATCATGTGTGTGCCTCTGGGTGGCAACACGGCGAGAAGAACGGTGTCAAACTGCATCATGCCACGTACTACGAGACGAAAGCCTTGTGTTCTGGTCTGGTCAGTGACTTGCTCATCCAGGCCCGTGTCAAAGCCACGGAAACGCTTCGCAGTGCTTTTACCTGGAAAGCCAAGAAGGAAGCTGCCTATCCGAGGAAGGTTGCCAAAGCACAGAAGCAAGGCAAGCCAATTCCGACTTTCAAGCCTGTTCGCTGTCCTCGTTCCGAGCAATGCGCTGTTCGCTACAATGTCCACACGTACTCCCTCAATTGGGCAACGCAGACCGTTCGTGTCTCCACTACCCAGGGCAAGATGAGCATTCCCTTTACAGTCCCTCACTTCAGTGAGCGGTATCGTAGATGTCAGCCTACCTCCGCAGACTTGGTGTACCGCAAAGGGAAGTGGTGGTTGCATGTGGTCGTGGCTGTTCCTGAACCCGTTGTGCCACGTCACGATGCAGTTGTGGGTGTCGATTTAGGCTTGAATCGTCCTGCTGTGACCTCCAACCGTCACTTCCTCGGCAAGCGTCACTGGAAAGAAATTGACCGTCGCCGTTTTCGCCTCCACCGCAAACTTCAGTCCAAAGGAACAAAAAGCGCGAAACGACATCTCAAAAAGCTGTCTGGTCGTGCTTTGCGATTCCACCGGGACTGTGACCATGTCCTTTCCAAGCGCATCGTGCAAAGCGTTCCCCCAGGAGCCACGATTGTGCTTGAGAACTTGACCAATATCCGAGAAGGCGTTCGTCATCGCAAAGGTGAAGCGCAACGTAAACTGCATTCCTGGTCCTTTGCGCAATTGTATGGCTTTATTGCCTACAAAGCGCAAGAGCAAGGAGTCGTGGTTGAGCGTATTGATCCTCGTCATACCTCGCAAACCTGTTCTCGTTGTGGGCATCAAGCTCGCAATAACCGCCGTTCTCAAGCGGTCTTTCACTGCCGCTCCTGTGGGTATCAACTCAATGCCGACCTCAATGCGGCAATCAATATTCGGGAGAAGTACCTTGCTTCTCTTGCTCAGGGTGGTATATCTGTTCTGAGTGGGTCGTTGTCAGACGGCCTCTCGTCTCACGCTTCGGCGTAGGGGCAAGCCCCTGCATTTATGCATGGGGTATCTGACTCTGTTTAAGCCATAAGAACAGGCAGTGCCCTCTCGATCATCTATCTGCAATCATTGAGAGGGCACTGCCTGTTCTTGTGGCTTTATGTATTGATAGCTATTTCGGTGATACTCCTCGTCCCATAGAATGGGACGGGCTTCTGAGCTTAGGTGGGCCAATGACCATGTTTCCGAAGAAACCCTACAATGGAGGCGGCTGCTCAACCAACCACACTCAGACAACAGGGAACAGAAGTTCTCAGGGGCGTATCGGCCCTACTACTCCTTCAGTTCTTTCGAACGTACGGAGATACGTTGGTGCTACAAGTCTACGCCTTGTGTCACGCGCCAACACGTGAGGTGTCTGCGAGCAAGCGAAATACTTCTGTGCCAAGGGTATCTGGAGGAGCAGGCCAACGGGCTTATACCGTACCTACGAGCACAACCACCCTGGTTATTCGCGTAAGCTCTACATGCCTATTCTAGAACAGAAAACAGAAAACGGAAATGCCCAACCACCCTATCCGCCCAAAAAGGACTCGCCTTTCATTCCGTCCCATGAATGAAGACGGGACTTCCCGGCTCGATCTGTTAACACCTCTGCTTTGCATTTTTTATGTCAATGATCGGCAGCTCTCTCCCTAATTTGTTGGTATGTTTCTCGGGAAAATCCGTGATGTTCTGAGAGAAATTGGGTGTCCTCGGTATGGTTGTTTTCTCTGCTTTTTTGTACACTTGTTTACAGCCTACAATAAAAGAGAGGGGGATCGGGAGAACGCAATACGAAGGGAGGCCTCCTTGAGATGCCGGAGATATGGGGGATCAAAGGAAGCCTATTGCGCCATGTCGCAACCCCTTCTAACTGTTGTTTTTTGTGTTGTCCTTCAAGGACAACGGAAAGATGAGTGAGGTAATTTCCTATGAAAGGCCTACTTTCTCGCGGATTCGTGACAGTTGCCCTTGCCCTCGCGCTCGCTACAGGCAGCTTTGTTGGTGGAAACGCTTTCTGGAATGCTAGCCATGCGGCCGCGTACGGTCCCCACTACAGCCATTTCATCGGAGTGCCTACAAGGCTGCTCCCCGCGCTTGGGATCCATACCTTCGCGGCGGCCAGGTCGCCTACAAGCCGGTTCCTCGCGGCTAAGGCTCTTCGCACTTTGCATTCTCTCCCGGCCATGCTGTTCTTCAGGACAGCATGGCCTACGTAGAGACGGGCAGACAACAGTTTGTATATACTATTTCAGCATCATAATTTAGCAAAAAGGAGAAACCAATGTACCTTCGCGCAACGGACGGAACGTTTTCCACAAGCTATCCACATTTGGAGACACATGATGTGGATAGCTTGTGGAAAAGACCAGGAATAGACAGAGAGGAAGGCAATGATCTTTCTTGAGGATGATATGTCGTCTACAAGGCTACCATCTTTGCCACAGGAGCAGGATGGACCTTCAGATCACTCACCAGCACTCATTTCTTTCTTGTCCTATAAGGCGCTGATTTTTGATGAGCGTTTTGTCTACATCTTTCAGCGAAAACAGTTGACTGAGGGCTTTCAACTGTATTGTACCCCGATGCAATGCCGCATTCTGGTGGCGTTCCTGCTGTATCCTGAGCAAGAACTCTCCTTTCGCGACCTGGCTGCCTATGCATTTCGTCTTGATGTCTCTCGCTGTAACATGCAAGATATTGTGGCACTACAAAAACACGTGTCTAAGCTCAAGCAGAAACTGCCACCATTTCTTGAACTGGTTGCCGTCAAAGGGCATGGCTATGTGCTTCGTCCTTACCAGGATGAGCAAAAGGCGGAAATCAACCTCTCTTTTGGATGAACAAGAGGTTGATTGTTTTCCTATAGGTAGTACTTCGCCCAGAATTGGGAAGAACTTCGCTCTACATTGGGTGGTTTTCATCTTCCTTTGCCTCCTGTTCCTCGGGTACACTTAGTCACGTACTCACGACATTCACTGAAGCATCCCTGGATCTGCGTTGGCGACAGTGATGATGACTGCACGCCAGGAACATACCAGGGACCGCTTCATCATCCATCACCTTTATAGCAACGGTACAAATACTAAAGGCATGTCTACAGAACAACAGTATGTCTGGCTAAATTACAAAATTTTGGTAAAGTCGGAGGATCTTTCACTATGGCAACATCCCTTTCACCTTACTCTGATCAGCATGTACCTCTGCACCTAGCTGGACGACGGATATGGTGCCGATTCGCGGGCACCCCTGAGAACCCGCCGCTACTCTTGCTTCACGGTGAGTGGCAAAGTAGCGCGGTGTTTACTCCGTACTTCGAGCTTCTTTCTCGTCACTACTATGTTGTGGCTCCGGATATCCTTGGGCATGGGTTTTCCTCCAAACCGGCGGAACGATCTGCCTACACCATTTCTGCCTGGGTTGAGGACCTGGCGAGCCTGTGCTGTTCGACGCTTGATCTAGATGACATTCACGTGGTGGCTGTAGGCCGATTTGGCATGTGCGTGCTCGATGCCCTTCAGTGGCACGTCGCCCTGGCAGAGCGCCTTCGTGCCTTCACCATTCTTCCCTTTCCTCATTCCTATCCTTTTTCTCTCCTGACGCGCCTGGGCTCTTCTGATGTCGAGGAGTCCTATGAGGCGGCTCTGGAACTGACCTCACTCTTCCTACCACTCTTCCCGCAGGAATGTGCCCAGGAGCGGGCATCTGGAGAACTCTTGTCACAGATTCGGTTGGTTCATCCTCAAGCCAGTGCCGAACTCTGCCATCTGGTTGAATACATGGAGACCGAGTACATGCGGTGGGGGAAACCGCTCATGATTCTTCAAACGCTCAAGGATCTCTCGTGTCTGGTGACGCAAAGCGATGAGCGTCCTGTCAGCTCTCAGGAGCAGGATCTGATAGCGTTGACCGCGCCGTTCTCGCTTCCTGAGATCTCTGGCTAAGAGGTTGCTGGCAGCCTCTCATCAAAAGTTGGCTGTTTTCCTATAGATCTTTGATATGAATGACAGTAAAATGATATGTCGTCTAGAGAACAGAAAGAATATGGTTATGCTTCATCCCCAAACCATGCACACACAAGTCCCATCCTCACCCATGCAAAGTAGGCAGCAGAAACTGCTGCCCCCGCATGTGCTTCTTGAGAGCATACTGACCAAAAAAGAGGCGCCTCTCAATGCCGTGGTGTTACAGTGTCTTCCTCTCCTTCAAGAGGAAGAAGCCTCGCTCTTACAGGCATGGCACCAAGGGCGTCCAGCGCTGACCAGCATTGTGACAACGCAACTTGGACGAGTAGGGACAATCCTGCTTCCCCTGGAGAACTCGCACGGAGAAGAACAACAGCAGCAGCACAAGGTAATTCAGCAGGCCTGCCAGGCGGTCGCCCTTGCCCGGGCCTGTGGTGCAAGAAGTGTGGCCCTCTCCGCGCGCCTTGCGTCACAGACCAATGGAGGAAAGTTGATTCAAGAGAGTCAGTACGTGCGTGCTGGTCATCGTCCACGTCTCACGACCACAGACGCAACCACCAGTGCTGCGGCCTTGCTCAACCTGGAGTGGGTCCTGGCTCGCGTTGCCCGTGATCTTTGCCGGGAACGTGTGGCGGTGGTGGTCGGACCTGATCCTCTCGCCAGCACTTGTCTTCGCCTCCTGCTCGCAACGTTGCCACATCCAGCATCTCTCACCCTCTGTGCGTTACCAGATCAGGACACTCCTGTTGAGGAACTGGTGGCAGAACTCCAGGCTTCTGGTTTTCAGGGGGAGATGGCGCTCTGTGAGATGCAAGGAGGGGGAGAGGAGGTTCCAGATGTGATGTATGAGGCAACTCTGTTCTTTGGGACATCTAGTTTGCTTGATGGACTCGATATGACGCGCCTTCGTGCCGGGACACTTCTGTTCATGCTTGCAGGTCTCTCGCCGCTGGTGTCAGAGCCATTTCTGGCGCGAATGTGCACGCAGGAAGACATCCTTGCTCCCCGGGCAGACGAGCTGACCTCTTCGACGCCAATGCAAGAACGCCGAGCCTTTGAGAAAGGGTCTATGCTTGACCTGCTTGTACAAACGGGGGAAGGGGGCGGTGTACTCACGCCGTACCAGATACATAGTAGCCTGCTTGCTGGGCTTGCAGTCGCAACACTGGATGTTCCCTCGACTCTTGGACAGATCGATACCAAGACGGCACAAGGTCACTACTTTGCGCTCAGACGAGCAGGCTTCCGGGGAACGGCTCCTTATCTGGGTATGCAGACCTCCGCATCTACCTATCTGACGCAGTTTTGTGCTCGCTTTCGCACGCGTTCTTGATGGGTCCAGATGATGCATGTTTTCCTTCTGTACGTCTGCTCATCTTGTTTTACATCAAGTACTCCGAAGGCATTGCTGAAACACGGAACTGGCGAGGCATGCGTTCTTTCTCACGCACCTGTGTAAGAGAGGGAGGTGGAAAACACATGTTTGATTACGTACTCTTGATACGATTATTCTTTGCACTTCTCACGGGCATGGCTCTCTTGCTGTATGGCATCCACTCGTTCACCGAAATGGTTGAGCATATGCCGAGGGGGCCATGTTCGCCGCCTGTTTCTCCATGCGGCGCGTTTCCCTGTGATTGCCTATCTCGTCAGTCTTATCATGACGGCCTGCTTGCAAAGTTCGAGCGTGGTGTCTTCTCTGCTGATTGAACTGGTCAGCACGGACCTTATGCCATTCTCAACGGCGATTATGATGTTGCTTGGAGCCAATGTTGGCTCGACCCTTGCGGTGCAGCTGCTGTCCTTTCACGTGACGGATTATGCACTCACTCTTGTTGGCCTCTTTGCATTGCTTGCGCTCATGACGGCACGCACCCGCTGGCGATGGGTTGGGCAAATCGCGTTCCCCTGTGGCCTGATGCTTCTGGGGCTTTTTACCCTCTCTCAGGCAAGTGAGCTTCTGGCAAACAGCGCATGGGCAGGAGAGATCCTCCAGATAGGTGCCAGTTCGCCTCTCTTGCTTCTTCTTCTAGGAGCAGCATTGGCCATGATGCTCAATTCGAGTACGGCGACCATCGGGCTCGTGCTCGTCCTGGCATCACGTCATACGCTGCCTCTGGTCCCAGCACTGGCAGCCATGCTGGGGGCAAATATTGGGACGACACTCCCTGCGCTGATCGCGGCGGCATCGCGCAATGCTGCTTTGGGGCAGCGCCTGGCGCTCGTCCATACAGGAACGAAGTGTCTGGGTGCATGTCTGCTCTTCTTGTTGTTGCATCCTCTTGCTGCCTTGCTCACGGTATGCTGGCCGAGCCCTCTCACGCAACCTGCCATGGCGCATCTCGGATTGAATGTCCTGCTGACCTGTTTGTGGGTACCTCTGGCGGGCCCACTTACCTGGCTGCTCACCTCTCTGGAGCCTTCAGGAGAAAAAGCGTCTGTATGCCAAATCTCAGAGTCCGCTCGCTATCCTTTCTCATCGCCAGTCTCAGATGGATGAGCAGCGAAAAGCGTTTGTGTGCCTCTCTGCTGTCCAGGTTTTCCACAGGTTTTCCACATTGAAAAAAGATCAATGTAGAAAACCTGGACAGGAAAGAAAACATGAGTAGAGAGACCACTTGCCAGAACGCGCGTAGGAAGATTCATGGTATGTGTTGTTGTCATTGAGGAGGAGGAGCCGAGAGGATGGATCCTGGTGTGTGTTGTTCCTCTCCGTCTGCTGCCAGAGAGGTGAGTCTTCCAGCAACATGGTCATCCTCTTTCCCTCATACGTTGATTGTGGAAACAAAGGAAGATCGAAAAGGTGCTGTCGTGCTGGGAGCTAAGAGGGATGGTCGTGTTTGCAAAAAGGGAAAACGGGGTCTATACTAGTAATGTCTCAATCAATAGACGCGTCAGGATTGAAGACCATCTTTGCTATGTGACTTGCGCGAATGAAAGTTGCGCAGGAAACACCGACAGCGAAGATGCATTTCTTTCAGTGTCTCTTAGACTTTCACGATTGAGAGAAATGAGTTGGAGCCGAGAGCTTGCCAGATATCAGGTAGCGACTCGGCTTCAGCATTTTTGGCAGGTGGAGAGCGTTGAGGCAAATTGCAGCCCGAGGTGAGTGCTCAGTGGTGGGTTGAGATTTTTATGTATGAGTGTGTTAATCAGACCCGGCAAGGAGCCAGGCAAGCCCTCTTTTCCTCCATCGAGACATTTTACAGGAACCGAGCCGGAAAGCCCCCGCTTCAAAGACGGGGGCTTTCTGGCTCTTCCTTGTTTTTGGGGTGGATAGGTCAGGGCTAAATGTAGACAACGTACGTTGTTTTGTATTATATTAACTACATGAGCGAAGAAAAATATATTCACGAGCAGCACGCTGTTCACCATATTCTCTACCACATCATTTTCTGCCCCAAGCGAAGGCGCAAAGTGCTTGTTGGTCCGGTGCATGATCGACTCAAGCAGATTATTGAGCAGGTTGCCATTGAACACAATTGGGCAATAGTGGAGTTGGCAATCCAGCCTGACTATGTACATCTGTTTATCCAGTCGAATCCGTACACCATGCCAACCGATATTGCGCGTCTCCTCAAAGGGCGAAGCTCGCACATGTTGCGCGAAGAGTTTGCTCACCTGATGCGGATGCCCTCACTCTGGACGCGTTCGACGTTCTACAGTACAGCAGGGCATGTGAGCGCTGACCTCATTCAGAAATACATTGAAAAGCAGAGTACCACATGAGTAGATCAGCAAAGGGATTGCAGACCACCCTTCAGGTGCGTTTGCATCCCACACCCGAACAATCACGCTTGCTCATGGCGCATTGCCTTGAGTACATCGGAACCGTCAATGCGCTGGTATCTGCATTAGATGCCGGGATTTTGCCTGAGAAAGCCAGCACAAAGGACTTTCAAGCATGTCTTCCAAGTGCTGTAAAGAATCAGGCGTTACGCGATGCTCACTCCGTTTTCAAGCGCTCGTTTGAACTTGGGGTCTTGCCAGTACTCAAGAAACCCATTTGCCAATGGAACAACCAGAACTGGCAACTCTCTGGCAGCACGCTCACCCTTCCCGTATACATCAATGGCAAGATTCAGCAGGTGCATATCCCTTGTGAGGGGATCGTCTATGCCGGTGTTCCTGGTATCTTGCGCATCAAGAAAAAGCGTGGAAAGTGGGTCGCGGATGTGACCTTGACTATCGAGCAGCCGTTGCCCACACAAGATGATGGAGTCATGGGTGTTGATCTTGGCATCAAGGTGCCAGCCGTCGCCTATGTGGTGGGCAAAGGGACGCGTTTCTTTGGCAATGGACGAAATCTTCGCCATATGCGTCGTCGCTTCTACGCCCGACGCAAGAAGCTCCAAAAAGCCCGGAAGACACGAGCAATACGCAAGAGCAAGGGAAAAGAAGCTCGTTGGATGAAGAATATCAACCATCAACTCTCTCGCCAGATGGTGAATCATGCATCAGAGCAAGGGATTGGCATCATTCGTGTTGAGTCCCTTGCTGGTATCCGAGAAGGGACGGCACGCACAAGCCGTCGTGCGCACGCACGCAAAAACAACCGGATGATGGCAACATGGTCCTTCTATCAACTCACCCAATTTCTGACCTACAAAGCAGAGCGACTCGGCATCAAGGTAGAGCAGGTGAATCCTGCCCATACCTCGCAAGAATGCCCTGCTTGTCAAGCAAGAAACAAAGCACAAGATAGAACCTACGTGTGCGCTGATTGTGGATGGATGGGCCATAGAGATAAAGTAGGAGCCATCAATATTAGCCGAAGGGCTGGCGTATCTGATCAAAGGATACGTGCCGTAGGAGCATGAGGCTCGACCTACGGATGGGCTGCTTGACACAGCCCCGAACTGTGACGCGTTGATCTCGAAGCAGAAATGGATTGAGAGGGAGCCGATCAGAATCCCCCCGGATTTATCCGGGGGAGTGTCAAAACCGAAAACGTCGCCATTCCGCTCTTGGATATGTCAGTCCGCATGATCTATGAAGAGCAGAAATTGTGGTTGAAGGAGAAGTGTGCTTCGCCTCTGAGAGCGTAGCACATTACTCGCTATTCCGGTTCCGTTTCCACGTTTTCAGACTGGACAAAAACTGGCGAATCTCAAGTTGACCAATGAAGCACATTGGTCAACTCGTGTTTGTGTCTGGGACAGCGTATTGAGGCAAGAGGTGCTTCTCGATACGTCACCGTGTGTGTTAGAAGAAGCGAGCACCTCTCACCCAGCCTCAACAGTAGAGGAAGAATGAGAGTGGAGCTGGTTGACTGCCTGGAGTAACGGTGTCAGGATCTGTGTGATCTGTTCCAGTCTGGTCCAATCTTCAGCCTCGAAGGTATCAAGCATCATGGGGGAAGGCATGCTTGAGAGCAACATTCCTCCACTATGGAGAAATTCCGTGGCGATTTCTCGCCAACGCAGACGCGTCTGCTGCTCGTGGCTCAAGGCATTGCGTTCCAGCACGCTCTCTCGTGCTTGCTCGCTTACGCTGGCAAGATGGCGTGAAAGCATGTCGCGCTGAGTGCTCAACTCTTTGACGTGCTGCTCCAAGGTCTGTATATGTTGTTGGACGTGTGCTGGAAGAACAGGTGCCTCCTGTTCCTTGTGTTGGTGAGAGGCAATGTCCTGACGGAGTTGGAGGCGTTCTCGTTCCAGCGTTTCGATTTGCCGACGAAGTTGGAGCAATTCGTCATGGTCTGGTGCCTGTTCGGGTGTTGAAGCCGTCACGACGGGTCTCTCTTTGATGGTTTCCTGACGCGCTTGCTCTTTGGCCGCACGGACCGCAGGGAGCGTGGGTGGAATCTCCTGCTCTTCGATCTGCTTGAGCACGTCCTCGGGTGCGTTGAGCAGTTCGTAGAGGACCGAGATGGGGATAGCGCCAAACCGATGCACGTTCTCTCCAAAGCGCTCTGCCACCCGCATGAAATTCTGACAACTCTGTCGTGTCAGCCCCAATTCCCCTTTGACCCAGGCCATGAACTGTCCATGGGGCAGGCGTTCTTTCACGGCATGCAGATTGCGTCCAATCTGGATCACATCTTCGGCAGTACGTTTGAGATAGCCTTGTGTTTCAACCGTTTTCTGGTAGACGAAGTGACGGGTCTCTCCATCGAGAAGGGTATAGTCGAATCCGAGGTGCTGGGCTGATTGTTGAGAAGTGTGCTGGGGCGTCTGCATACTCGTCGTTACTCCTTTGCGGTACTCTGAGGCGACACCTCTGCCTGATCTGTAGAGGGCGCGATCAGAGGCAGAATTGCCTGCGGTAAGGCGACTCCCTCGGGCAGTGGAGGGAGCGAGGGAAGTGGGTGGCGGAGAGGGACCGGGCGATCCAGGAGACGTGTCGCCTGAATATCAAAGAGATGCTCGATCATTTCCTTCGCCTGCTCAGGTTGCCTGACGATGTGATGAATGGCCTTGGCGATTTCCGTCGTCATACTGTTGAGCGTCATGAGGTGCCTCATCTCCATAGCACACCAACTATCCGCAAAGGCATGCTCGTCTTGCTGATAGGTCCAGGCGTGATGTTTGGCCTCCATCACTTTGCGCAGGATTACCAGGGCCGTCACCTGCTCAAACCACTGAATCTGCGTGGGGGTACTGAGCCAACGATAGCGTTGCGTGTATTTGGTGAGCAGCCACGTCCGATAGAGTTTGACCAGCGGTTCAGCACTCTGCGTGAGCGAGAGGATGTTCATGGGGTGTTGCAGGGAGGCGAGAAACTTGGTCCAGGTGCGCTCATCAAAGAGGTCTTTGCCGTGCATGAGATGAGGCCTTCCTCGTGGATCGACTAGTTCCAGGTCTGCCGCGAGGTGATGCAGGGTTAGACACTGTGTGAAGTTGGCACCGCGTACTGCCGAGAGCGCCTGGCGCTCGGCATGTTGTTCAAGAAGCAGTGCTTCTGTGTTTCCCTGATCGATGGATATGTGAGATGCATGAAACAGGTGCATAGATGGTTTTCCTTTCCGCTAGTGTTTTTCTGGAATCGCTTGGGATGGAGCAGACTGAGACGCGGCCTGTTGTGCTTGTGGCGAAACGGACGCTTCCTGGGGAGGGACTGCATCACGCTCTGCTGAGGCCTGCATCACCGGTGCCTTGGGGCGGCGAATACGGACCCGTTTCTCGCTCGATGCGTGTGTTTGTTCGTCCTGAGCGATGATCGTTTGTGCTTCCTGTGTGTAGGGAGGGTCCTCTTTTGCCTCCAGCCATGAGGGCGTGGAAAGGGGGATGATGGCAGGTGAGGAGGAGAGTGCCACCCCTTGATGGTCTGCTTCTTGAACAGGGGGGACTGATTCCAGGTGTGGGAAGGGGGAATCTGTCGGTTCATGGAGACTCTCTTTCTTGCGTGGACGCGCTCCATGGCGCGCATTGAGTTGATCAAGCAGTGTATCGACCTCATCGACTGGGCGACCGTACCGCAACGTACATTGCTCGCGTAGGTGTTCTGCTGCCTGCATGTTTCCGGAAGGTGGCAGATCAAGCATGAGGGAAAAGAACGGAAGTCGTTGCCCGTTGAGCGACCAGCGCGCGTAGCAGGTGTAGTCGGGGAGGTTGGTCACATCTTCGGGACTCAAGAGATGACCCAGTTCATGCCGCAGCAAGTAGGCATCTTCTCCGGCGAGCGTAAAGACAAAGAGATGATCGCTATTGGCAAACACTGTTGGACGCAAGGCCCGGTCCACCACATCGAGTTGGGCCAGGGATTGGGTGGCCAGGACCAGGAAGGTGCCTGCTTTGCGCAGTTCGCTCAGGATGGAGCCGTAATTGACCGGATAGTTTTTGAACTCGTCGACCAGGAGCAAAAAGACGTTGCGCTCTGCCAGTGGGAGGGAAAGTTGCTGGGAGAGCGCCGCTGAAAAGAGCCCCAGGATCGAGGCCCCAATGAGCGAGGAGACATCCTGGCCGACATGCCCACTTGCCGTGTTGACCAGCAGGATCTGGCTCTTTTCTACGATCTGCGAAAAGTTGATGGTTGAGGTGGGTTGCCCAAGCAGACGCCGTGAGATCGGCGCACTGGCATAGGCCGAGATTTTGGTGAGCACTGGCGTCGTAATCTCATCCTGCATCCTGGCATCAAGGCGCTCGTAATACTGGTGCCACCAGTCAAGCACGTGTACATCTTCGACCAGATCGAGCACGCGTGCGCGAAAGCTCTGCTTATTGAGGAGGACGGTGAGATCAAGCAGGGTGTATTGCTGCGCCGGACCCTGGTGGGGGTCCGTATGTACGAGTGTCCGGTTGGCCTCTAAGAGCGTCTTCAACGAAAAGCGCATGACATTTTCCACACGTGGTCCCCAGGCCGTACTCCAGATGCCTTTAAAGGTGGTGAGCAGGTGACTGACAATAAGGTCTGCTTCTTCCAGGGAAGCGACCTGTGTGGCATCAAGGGGATTGATCCCAGGAGGAAACCCTTGTTGATGCAGATCAAGAAGAACGACCTCTTCTTCTCGTTCTGGCGGCAGCAATCCCAGAAGATCCTCGATCAAATCACCGTGCGGCTCGATCACGCAGAGACCAGGGTGCGGTCTTGGGCAGGTAGAGAGATGCGCCAGCGCCAGATGGTGAAAGAGGGTACTTTTGCCTTTTCCGGTCCGCCCAATCACGAACTTGTGCTTGAGGATTTCCGAAGGAGGAAAGCGCACCGGCGCCCTTCTGCCAGCGTGAGTTGATGTGCCGATCTGCCACCCGTTCCCGGTTGTGAGCACATGAGGGGCGAGCAGGGAGCGCTCTTGCCGTTGTTCCACATTGGTCCCTTCACTCAAGTGGTCTCCAGGCGGCAAATGCCAGAGGGCCGCCACTTCCTCTCCAGTGAGAAAGAGGGTGCCACGTTGCAGATGTTTCCACCAGGCTCCTTCCTGGGTCAGGTGTTGTGCGTGATGTGTCGAGTGCTTGTGGGAGGTAAAGTAGGCCGTTGAGGTGTGGCAGTGCCTGTAGGCGGCAAAGAGCGTGGCATGCACCTGGTGGTGGCGTCGTTGCTGTGCTCGCTTGCGCTGCAACGCCTGCCAGGAGGACGCGAGCCGTGCTCTGATGGTGTGGTTCACCGGTTGCGCTTGTGGTGCCTGTGCAAGCGATTGCCCTTGATCAGCCCCTTCGATGAGGTAGACACGCAGACGCGCCCGGTAGGCGCTCTTGCCAATCTTCTCGGCCACGCGTTTCATGTCGTAGTACCTCGTCCCCCCAAACAGATGTTCTCCCAGCCAGCGTATGCCTCTGATGGTTCCTGCAAGAAGCGTGATTCCCACCACCAGCCCTATCCCAAGAATGGCTTGCTGGGAAGAGGAGAGATGGGGGAGGGAGCCATGCAGGAGACTGAGCACGTCCTCTTGCAGCCACGAGGAGAAGAGATGCTGCGCCTGACCATAATTCCAGAGAAGCAGGAGTCCGACCACGATGCCCACGAGCACGATTTGTTCAGAGCCCGGTGCGCCACGACGCAGATGTGCTTGCGCCTCGCGACGTTGCTCTCGCTCTTCCTCAAGCGGGTGCTCGACGGAGAGGCGCTGATACTTGCGCGCCCAGGTTGGTGGCAGCGGAGTGAGTGCCAGTTGGGTGACTGCGCGTATTCCGGCGGGAAGATGCTCAAGCGTGGTGAGCACCCCGAGCAACGGATCGATCCCTTGCTCATGGGGCGATCCTGAGGACCAGGATCGCAGCGTCTCGTACGCTTCGCCCCCGGCTCGTAGCTCCATCGCACTTATGATCTCATGTTCTTGTGCGTGTAATGGGTCTTCTTCTGGGGGAACATGGCGCACGATAGCCTGGGGATAGCGCACCTGGATCTGCCGCGTGGCGGCCCGTAAGGTGTCTTCGGACGGGGCGCGCAAGAGAAAGTGCACACTTCGTGCCTGATGGGTGTCTGCAGGTGTGCTTGCCATTTCCAGAGCGAGTGCGCTTCCTTGCAGCACCAGTGACTGCATAGTGCCTTCCAGGGCGCTACGTTCAACAAGCGTCATCCCACGAGCAGGGATGATGCGGGCGACAAAGGAGAGCGGCTTTTGCTGTGCCAATGGCCAGAGGTTCTTCATGCTCTCTTCCCTTCCTTCTGTGTCTGCTGGCGTTGAACTGCCAGTTCTTGTGGATTGGTGGTGATCAGGGCATGCTCTTCCGGTGAGGCATTCATTTCGACCAGCATGCGTTTGGAACCAACGGAGAGCAAGGCCCGGTTTTGCTGTATGGACAGGAGCAACTGCTCTTCTTCCTGTGTCAAGCCGAAGGCCTCACGAGCAGCCTGAGCACCAACGCTATCCAGGCGTTTGAGGACTTTGATGAGCGCATTCTGCGCGATGATGTTGCCATAGGGATTAAGGATGAATTGTTCCGGGTTCTGGGTGATGGTGACCAGGCTCAGGTAGTGCTTGCGTGCCTCACGCGCCAACCGTTCCAGAAAGCGTCCCCCTTCCTCGTGCGCGATGAGGGACCAGGCCTCATCGATGTAGCAGCGCCTGGGACGTGGATGAAAGAGGGCCTGCGACCAGATCAACTCCGCGATCAAAAACATGCCGATGGGACGCAGTTCTCGACTGCCACGCAGCTCGCTCACATCAAAGCTAATGAGCGAGGTCTCAAGGGAGACACTGGTCTGGCGATTGAAGAGCCCAGAGAGGCTGCCATGGACATAGCGCTCCAGCCGATCAGCCAGGCCATAGTCGTCCTGGCCAACGACGCCGCTTTTGAGCACATCGTAGAGGTCTCGTAGCAGAGGCGCCTGCCGATCATGGGTGCGTGGGTCTGCCGTAATGCCCACGCGTCTATAGCACTCGTAGAAGGCCCGATCCAGGAAGGCCTTCTCCCGCGCAGAGAGCGTGGTGGGATGGGGGATGTATTCTGCGAGCAGCAGGTCCAGGAAAGCGTGCAGCTGCGTCATCTTTTCCGCGAGCCGGTCTCCTCGCCTCTGAGTGGTGACATACCAGTCCATGTCGACGCCCCGGGGGAGCACATCAAAGGGATTAATAGCGTGCTCGGAGCCGGGAGAGAGGCGAAGGACCGTTCCTCTAAACACGTCGACCAGGCGCTCATATTCGCGGGAAGGATCGAGAATGAGGACCTGGGTGTCGGGATGGCGGAAGCGTTCATGCAACAGCCACAGTTTGACCGAATAGGACTTGCCACTGCCAGTCACCCCGCCCCAGAATTCGTGTGGGCTTTCCAGTGCCCAGGGATTGAGCAGGACGGGTTCACCACTGGTGGTCACGCCCACAAAGGTGCCGTCCTGCATGGCGAACGACTCACTCATGAAGGGGAAGGTGCAGGCGGCGACGGTGCTGGTCGTCGTAAAGGTCCGCCCAAGGGTATCCGTACAGAGGGGTTGGCATGTGCGGAAGGCCTCGGCATGTTCCAGGGTGGTTGGGTGGGCCACGAAGAGATGCTGGTGCAGGATCTGGCGCAGGCGGTCAGTGCGCGTGTTAAGAGTGGCGAGGTCGGGCGCGCGGACCAACAGGTAGAACCCCATCTCCAGCATGCTCTCTTCTCCAGCTGCGAGCGGCCCAATGAGTGCCGTGACATCGGCCTCGGCCACCTGGAGAGTTGGGTCCTGCTGCCTGCCTCGATGCAGGTTCATGCGCTGGGTGGAGGCGTACTGCTCTTTGCGGAAAAGCAGTCGTTTGACGAATTCTGCACTGTTTTGTGGCGAGAAATGAAAACACAGATCAAAGATCTCATCACAGGCGAGCAGAGGCGCCAGACACCCCTCCACAATCTCGCGCGGGAAGCCAACGACCGCGAGCCCTCGCACATATTCCTCGCCAACCTGCAGATAGCGCGAGGTAACGCGCACACTTTCCGGGGCCAGCAGGTCTTTGAGGGCCATGAGATCAGCAGGGGTCAGCAAACGGTCACGGGCTGAGGGCAGGAGCAAAGCCTCCTCCATCTCGACGGTGTACGGGTCGAACGAGGTCTCTTCCTCCTGGGACGAGGGAGAGAGCACATCAAGGGCTGGACGCGCGAATGGTTTCTCGGAGAGCGCGAAGACGCTCTCAGGCAGCGGAAAGCGCAGCGCCTGCTCTCCCTGGAGTGCACCATGCGTCAGATCGGCCAGTTCTTTGCCTGCCAGGCGATGGCTCAGGAGTCCCATCGCGGCCAGTTGATGCTGTATGGCTTGAACGCGGGTAGCAAGGATCTGTTGGGCCTCGTCCAAGCGCGCCTGACGAGCACGCTTCCTTGCTCGACGACTGAGTATGCGCCAGAGGGAGCTGTTCCAGGTACTTTGTACCCCCTCTTGATCAGCGGTGAGCAGGAGATAAAAGCGGCGATCAATGAGCGTGCGTTGTGCTCCAAGCAGGCGCATTGCGCGTTCATGCGAGATCGCAATCTCAAAGGCTTCTCCTTGCCAGAGGCCCATGTGGGTATGAAGCTGTTCCACATAGGAGGAGAGATCCATGCGCTTCGAACGAATGAGCATCTGGATGGGAAAACGCAGCGAACGCAGAAGGGCGCGAAAGGCGAGCATCATCGTCGAGCGCTCCTCTTGAGATTTGAGTGTATAGTTGGTCGCCCGTATCTCAAGGACAGCCAGATATGCGCGCTCCTGCGATCCCTCTGCGAGGGGCGCGCGATTGACCTGCACATCCTGTACAACCTGATCAAACAAGACAAACTCGCGTTGTACACTTCCGTGTTTCCGCCTCCCTCGACGCTGGCGACGAGGTGGGCGCTGAGGGCGAGGAGAGGAGCGTTCTGAACGAACCGTTCCCATCTGGGAGCGCTCCTGTTGCATGGCGAGGAGCGGTTCATGCGTGCGTTGATCCTCCTGTAAGGTCATAACCATCCCTCACTTTCGTGCTTCTGTGCCTTCTGTCGTGTGAGCGCGCTGTTTCGTGTGTGAAGACGACGCTGCTCAGCCTCATCCCATTTGGTGCTACGCCACACATACGTTACAGGGGCAAGATGCGCGCGTAGCCACACCAGGACCCAGATCTCGAGAGTGCGATCGGCGATCTGGAGAAAGGCGCCAGCCAGCGTGACTAACACCAGTGGGAGTACGGCCAGGAAGGCGAGTCCCCGGCTCCAGAGCAGTCCTACCCCCCAGGCCATGGCCCAGGTCAGCACCTGGAGCCAGGTGGCATAGGCCAGGCTCGCGCCCGTGATAAGGAGCAGCAACTGACGTGCGGTGAGTCCAAAGAGCAGCTTATCCGGTTCGTTTATGTGCGTGGGCACGGTGTAGGTCTGGCGTCTGGTGGACGCCTCTGTCGTGTGGGTCGATGTCATCGCAAAAAAGCTCCCTTCATATATACCTCTTTTCCCCCTCAAGGGGCAGCGTTATTGATGATGGACGAGATGGCGGTTGCGAGCAACACGAGGGCCAGCCCTCCCAGAGCGCGGTAGAGCGCGGCCTTCGCGTGGTCCTGGGATCGCTCATGAGGAAACATCAGGCCGATCGCGCCCCACGCGAAGAAGAAGAGAGCGACGGCATAGGCCACGGGTTTGATGCCGTTGTCGTAGAGGTTTTTGAAAAACTGAGTGATGGAGGAGGCATCGCCTCCGCCCCAGCGGCTGCTATGGCGAGTGGGAAGAGTGGATGAGGAATGGGAGGGTCAGCCAGCCATCCCACAAGGTGAAGCGCGGGCAGGCTTCCCAGGACCCGCAGCACGGTGGCTGCGAGTATTGGGTGCCAGTAAATCATGGTCATCATCGTGTTCTCCTTTTCGTTCTTTGTTAGGAAAGTGTGAGGGGGTGAAGGTAGCCCACCACCTCGAAGGCATTCCAGTACCCGTTCTGGGTATTGACTGATCCATTGGGGTTGAGAGGAAGGGTTTGAACCGGAAATTCCCCATTGGCCTGGGCAAAGGTAATGGCAGTATGGTGAGGGTCAACGCCAAGGACAATACTCACGTGTCCGTAGGCCCCTCCATTCCAGGCCATGATATCGCCGGGCTGGGGCGTGGCGCCGCGGATGGGCAGACGCTCCCACCCAGGCTGAGAGGCAAAGTGGTCCCAGTACTGATTGGCGTTCTGGCCCTGCACGGGGAGTGGCTGGACGTAGGCATAGGCGGCGATGACGAAGACCACGCACTGGAAGGTGTCTGGACTCCAGGAGGTACATCCTGGACAGTGAGTGTTCGCCCAGGCGATGATCTCAGGCGGGAAGCCCGCGTCATAGTAGTGGTCAGCGCCACTGCCCTGACAATCGGTGGCAAGGCGAACTGGCGTGCAATGGAGGTGGGCTGCCATCTTGAGCGCCCATTGCACCACTTCGCCGCGTTTGCCCGAGCCCGAAGTATCTATGGTTGGGAGACCGGGATTCGTTGTCTGAGGGGCTCCCTGAGCTTGGGCGTCCATCGCCACGGTCATGCTTGTGCCAAACATCCCAAACACAACAAGGACCATGCCGCCAAGAAGGAGGAACTTGAGCATCCTTTCTCACCTACCTTTCCTTCGCTTAGAGGGCCGCGATGGCTCGAATGGCCATCGACTCGACCTGGGTGGTGACCTGCGATTGGACGGAGTCGGCTTGCTGTTGCGCCTGTAAGATCGGGCGCAGGGCATAGTTTTGGATCATGGAGGGCAGGCGCGGGACCAGGTAGAACACGGCCCCACTCAGAAGGAGCGCCACAATCTGCTGAATGATGGTGTCGAGTCCTGCGACCGGGCCTGTGCTGATCTGAATACTGGTGCTATAGCTGACCAGGAGCCCTCCCAGGCTCAGCGCGGTGACCTGAATGAACTGGATCATGACGGTGGAGACAAAGGCAGAGAGCCAGATTTGGCCCCAGCGTTGTGTTTGCGGGAGGGCCAGGCAGAGCAGGCCCAGTGGGGAGAGGGTAGTGAGCAAGGCGACCACGGCCAGTCGGACCAGCATTTGCCAGGCGAGCCAGACCATGTGCCAGAAGAGAAAAATCACAAACCAGACGCGCAAGAGGAAGCCAAGCGCGACCTGATCGGGCGTTTGCCCCACGAAGTTGATCATCAGGGAAAGGGTGTCTTTGAGAAAGGTGTGGAGAAATAATTCGTCGACGCCCAGGCAAAGGGCATTGTTGAAATCAATGATGAGTCGACAGATGTACAGGCTGATGTGGGCGGCAAGAAAGGCCACACAGAGCCGCGGGAGGGCTTCCTGCAAGGAGGGCATGGGAACGCCGATGCTTCGCCCAATGAGCACATTGTAGGCCAGGAAGCCGACAAGGACCACCACCGCTGTATCCAGAAAGCCCAGTTCCCAGCTCACCATCTGTTGAATCTGACTGTTGTCATAGGTGGCGAGCGCGGGAGTCTGAGACAGGAAATTAAAGGGATTTTGCATAAAGAGTTCGATGATGGGGCGCACGACATCCCAGATCTGCTCGGTCAGATTGGCCAGAAACTCATTGCTGTAGCAGGTAACATCCCCAATGCCACAGGGAAAGGTTTGCTGCTGAGAGGAAGGGCTGAAATGCATGCGTGCGTATTCGCTTCCACCTGCCTGTGTGACGGGAGGAGCAGAAAGCGAGATCCCCTGAACGGCGGGAGATGCGCCAGAGGGAGCAGGAGGATGAACAGTGAGCAGCATCCCCGCTATCACAAGCAGAACAATCCCTCCCCATCTCGTGAGCATGACATGCGGTCTTCTTGTCATGAGTGAGAGTAAGGCGCGAGTAAACAGGTGAGACATCGAGTAGCTCCTTCTTCGTTGTTGATCTATTCACGTGTCAGGGGTAAGTGTACTCAACGAGGGTATGAAATGGGAAGAGGAAAACCACCCAATAGTGGGCGAAGTTCTTCCCAGTTTCGGGCGAAGTCAGAGCCACATGGGTGCGAGGTGTGCCTGTATATTCGCTTGAGGCGCACGTTGAGGCCGATACATTGGGAGCAACTCCTTGCCAGCAGCGGAAGAGGTCTCTTCTGCTACCGGAAGTGCAGAGAGATCTTCAGCTGCAGCCCTGAAGGATGGAGACGATCGACCTGATTGCTCATCGGTGCCAACCATAGCGAAATGGCTGATTTGTTTTTGTGTGAGGTGATATTCACTCACTTCACTATCATTATTTTCATGTTTCTTTTTTGGTGAAAGAGAATATATGAGATGAGTGAATTCATCACGCGCGTGCGCGCGTGTATGCGTATGGCTCTCTCGGGTCTGCGTTTATTGCGCAGAAACGTCGACCTTTTCTGGTGCTAAAGATCTATGATCTTCAACGATCGTAGACTCGTTTCCAGACGGTCGAGTATTTTTCGCAAGAGTCGACGTTTTGAGCAGGGTCTCGTATTCTTGCCAATGCTAGACTTTTTATCGGGAGATCGACCTTCTCCAGAAGGGTCGACGTTTTGGGCATCGCCTGGAATGAGACCCCATGACGGCATCTGCCAGGAGACGGGAAGGGGGCCATGTCTTGATGAGTGGCTCCCTTTCTGTATTTTTGCATACGTTTGGCTGGCAATTGTTACTATGGGGGAGAGGTGAAAAATACGAATAGTTCTCGCTGGAAAAGAAGTTGATGCCCAAAAATACAAAAATTTTGTAAAATGACCATGTGTGCTAAAACGGTACGGGGACTGTATTGAGCTGAACTTTGTGAAGCATCTGACCCTGTTTCGATGCTCATGTGTGCGTTTTTGAAGTGCGAGGAGAGGCCTTTTGCAACTGAGCATTATCACAGATGAGATTTCACAGGACATGCCGCGCGCCTTGCGTGTTTGTCGTGACCTCCAGGTGAAGATGGTCGAACTGCGTACGATCGATGGTGAGAGCGTGTTTTGGAAATGGGCTAAGGATCTCTATGTGATAACCTGAATGCATGAGAACCAGTTACCCAAGCAATCTTTCCGACGCGGAATGGGAGACTCTGCAACGTCACCTTCCTCCCTTGTCCAAACGTGGCAGGCCTCCAATCCACTTCCTGCGTATCATTTTTGATGCCATCTTCTACGTGCTGCGCACTGGTTGCCCATGGCGCTACTTACCGGCTAATTTCCCGCCGTGGCAAACGGTCTTCTATCATTTCCGGCGCTTGCGCCTGAAAGGTACCTGGACGCTTTTGCTGCGAGCGCTTCACCAGACTGAGCGCGAACGACAGGGAAGGAACCCGCATCCCAGTGCTGCCATCATGGATGCACAAAGCGTGAAAACTGTCGAGGAATCCGCAGGCATTTGTGGCTATGATGCTCATAAACAGGTGAAAGGGCGAAAACGTCACTTGCTCGTCGATATGCTCGGCTTACCACTCCCCATCTACGTGACGTCTGCCGATGTCCATGATACTCGAGGTGCTCGGTGCCTGGCTTTCAGGGTTAGCTCCGTTCGTCCCACGCCTCAAGAAAATCTGGGCGGATGCTGCCTATCGTGGGAAACAGTTGGCTGACTGGTGCAAGGAGCAAGCAGATTGGGATCTGGAAGTGGTGGAATGTGATCCTGGTGTGCGTGGTTTCAGCATTGTGCCTCGCCGATGGGTGGTGGAGCGCACATTTAGCTGGCTGTCTCGTAACAGGCGCTTAAGCAAGGATTATGAGCGCAAGGTGCAAACGAGTGAAACGCTTATCCAGATAGCAATGATTCGGCTGCTGGTCACTCGTCTCGGCCGAAGCGATGAACCTCTTCTCTCATAAATGCTCTCAACGTGCGGGTCGAGTTGGGAGCAGTCTCTGTCTGCCCCTTCCTAGAGGAAAGGACAGGCAGAACAAAACAGACGAGAGAGAAATGTTGAAGCAGTTTCTGGCGGTGCAAGTCACTCCTCGCTCGCCTCCCAGAGGGGTTGAGTGGTGCGATATTCCCGCACAGAACTGATTTTCCCTTCCTTGAAGCGAACAAGGGAGGCTCCTTCAAAGCTCTTATGCGCCTCGAAGATCCATTCAAGAAAACTGAGCTCATTGGCAACAACGAGCGTGGTAATGTCCCATCGGTTGATCTTCCAGGGGCCATACTCGCCTGCAATGCGCTTTTCCACCTCGCGGATGATCTTATGAGCGCCCCGAATGGCCTGGCCTTGAGACTCGATGAGAACACAGTCTGGATGGAGTGTACTCAGGATTTTGGCAGGGTTATGTTCCTTCCATCCATCTACATAGGCGCGAATAAGCTGTTCTGCAAGAACTTGATCCAATTTTTAACCTCCATGTTGTGCTCAATGGATGCTGTTGAGAGAAGAAGCAGCCTCTCGTGGGAAGGCTGACTCTCTGAAATAGGCTTCGTCTCCATGTTTGATCTTGACTCATCTCTGCTTTGGGAAAGCCCGATATTGGGAGGGAAACCTTCTCATGTTCTGGGCCATATGAAAACCAGTATGCTCTTGGGAGGTCCGATCCTGAGAGAAAAGTCAAGCTGTCTTGCCTCTCGCCAACAAAGCCAGAAGAGAGTGTCCATCACCACTGAGGATATTGCCAAAGCGCCCATTTCCCAGAAGGAGTATACCAGATAAAGACGCGGATGCAAGAGGGAATACTCACCATGGTTTCAACCTTTCCGTTCATTTCTCATCCTTGGGATCACGTCTCCTGAGCCTACCTCATCTTTCGGTGTGTTCCAAAACAGGCTCTGAGCTCGACTTTGTACATTTCCAACTAAAAACAGGCAGCATAGAGCAGCCGATCAAGCACAGAACGAGGGAGCAATCCAACAGCAGGCTCGTGGGAGGGTGTTGCAATGATCTGCTGTATCCAGATACGTAGTCGCAACGCCGCCAGCACGTCATGAAATGTGGCGGATGTTTTGCGATACCATGCAGTTTGCTCGATAGCGACCGGCTCACGGGAAGCTAGATGAGTCCCTGCTAAGGCAACGAAGCTAGACGTGCACAGCAAGAGCGGCGTGCTCCGCTCAATCGCCAGATCTGACCACTGGCGTTGGGTTTCGATGCCCAAATGAGCACGAGCTTGTTCAAAGGTACTTTCCAGACTCCAGCGCTTCATGAACGTCCTGATGATCGTGAGCGCCTCCAATTGCTGATCTGTGCACAGTAGGGCTTTGGCTTCCCGCTTGCCCTCCGGGTCACGCGTGAGGACCCAGCGGATCGGCAAGGGGGGCCGTCCAAACCGATACCACAGGGCAGTGCCCGTACACCACTGCACGCGGCGCTTGCCTTGTCCATACCATTCGATCTTACGGTCGTGCCAGAGCGTAGCCGGGTCGACAAGGACCTGCTCCAAGGAGGGCAAGCGCGGGCCGACCACCTGAGGCTTGCCCCCTTTGCGGCGCTGCTCGACGGGAGGAGGAGGCTCTCGCAAGACGCTGTCCAAGCGAGCAGGCACGATCAGGGCCACCTCATAGCGGCGGCAGCGCACGCCCAGTTCCAGGCAACTGTAGGCGGTATCGCCCAAGAGCCTGATCTGCCGGTCGGGGAGCCAGCGATGCACCAGACTCATCATCTGCTCTGCCCACCTAGCAATCGTTTTGTGCCGCTTGCTCAGATGCACGTTGAAGGAAGGCGTCGTGGTCAGAACCACCAGAAAGGGCAGTGCCCAGGGCTGCTTGGTCCAGCCAGGCGTTACGACCACTGCCATCACCATCCAACGCAGTCCGCTGCTGCTCACCGCTCGCTTGCGACTGGAAAGAGCGCTATCGCGATAATGGCCTCGCTTGTTGATCATCGGTCCCCACCGTCGTTCCAGGGTCTCATCGATGACGATCTCGATGGGAGCATCCTGCGCAAGCAGAGTCTGTACCATCAGCAGCAGCAAACAGCGACTGGCAGCCAGCGGCGACCAGCGAGCACGATTGAGCACCTGATGATACTGGCTCCAGTTCCCATTGCTCTGCTCCCCGCTGAAGCGCAAAGCGCTGCACACCGTTCGGGGTCCGTGCGCCAGCAAGGTGCCCATGAGTAACGTCATCAATTTTCTCCAGGTGGGAGCGGTAAACAGTGGCCGAAAGGGGGCCACAACGGCGAGAATGGCTTCTGGTAGGGGCATGAACATTCTCCTCAGCAAGATAGGCTTTGATCAGTTTCTATCTTACTTCAGTGGCGGCTTCATGCCTTCTTCCTTAGCAAAAATGTACAAAGTCGAGCTGAGAACATTGTGTTCCACAGTGAGGAGCGTCTTGCGCGCATCCAGGCGCTTCTTGTGGAAGGTGGGTTTCGCGTCTGTTCTATTACATAGCCTTTCCTGAAAAGCCAGCTCTGGAAAGACGGTGCCAGGGGGAGCGATCAGGAGCGGGAGTGGTGGATCTTGCAACGCTCATTTGAGCTCAAATGTACTTTTATTATTGAAGATGTTATTATTTGGACGTTATATTGTTCGTTTAAGCCTTAATGATAAGGAATATATCTATGACAGATAATTTGTGGATTGCTCTGATTGGAGTGAGCGGGGTTGTTATAGGGGCTATCCTTTCTTTTTTAGCTTCAGCTCTCAATGCTCGTCAGAAGATAAAAGAAATTAAATTGACTTATCAGCAGAAGCTAGATGAAAGCTATGTTACAAGCGCGCGTATTTACATTGACGATGTGTATATGCCAATAAATATAGCTCTTTCGATTTTAGAAAGCCAATATTATGATTTTAAGATGCTAGCCAGCTTATATAAAGAAAATGATAATGAATATGCTGGTGCTCGTGAAGTCTTTCAAAAAGCTTGTGAAGAGTTTACTCTACAAATAGGAGGTATTTTCCAGCAGGGTAAAGATGCTTATATTATTAGTGAGTTGGACCAAAACCTACGATCATTTAATAACTTTATCAAACATTCAAAAGACGCTAAAAAATACTCAGCAGTTCTCATCAGTAGGCTGAGTATAAAGTTCCTTAATCTTGATTGGGAATTTAAGCAAAAGGTAGAAGAAGAAGTTATGGACAAGGATGAGAAGAAGTTACTTCAATATTTTAAATATATGCGGTCTATTCAAAGTGGCTTGCTTTTTAAGATAACCGTAAAATATCTTCTTCTATTTTCATTTGCTTATGATGTAGATATACTTGCAGCTCCTGTGAATTCCCTCGCTTTTGAGCAACGACTTTCATCTGAAGTTCCTGATTTGAAGGCTATTATAAAAAAGGTCACCCTAGGAGTTTCAACCATATAGATTAATGCTGCACTCTTTCTTCTCTCGTGTATCCAAGTTGCTTCAGTAACACCTTCGAGCTTCGTAGGTGGCGAAATTCAGTGCCTAGACCCCTGGAATATTGGTGAAGAGACGCTATCACCCCTTGCTTTCGCTTATAAAAGGGGAAAATAAACAGAGCCCTTTAGTATTACTGGCATACGATATTTCACAGCATAGCAAAATGCGAACAAATAATCTGGAGTATTGTCGGCTCTTCCACATTGGATCAATCCGAAAAAATGGGAATGCATGGCTGGTGGAACCGATACCCTACCCCCGTGATCGTTTCGAGATAGATCGGATGCCTCGGATCGTCTTCCAACTTGAGGCGCAGGGTATGCAGGTAGACGCGGATATAATCCACTTCCTCGTGATACCCGCTTCCCCAGACGGTATGGAGCAATGCTTGATGGGAGAGCACTTTTCCCCCTTCGCGCATGAGAGTGAACAGCAGCGTACACTCGATGGGTGTCAAACGCAGCAACTGCCCACGGACGACGACACATCGCTCCACGCATAATAAGCGAATCTTTGTGTCCTCGCTTTCAAGCACTGAGCATGGGCCAGTTTGCCTTGACATATCACAAGAGGATGAGAGGGATGCTCGATAGCGCCTGGCATGCCCGTGTAAGCGAGCGTGGAGCTCCTGCTTCCCGCAGGAAAAGAAGACATAATCGTCGGCCCCTGCATCGAGCATCCTGACAATCTGTGCCTCCTCTTCCCGCTCAGAACAGATAACCAGAGGCGTGCGCGGCGTGATCTGGCGAATCTGTTGCACCTGCTGGGTATGTATGCAGCAGGCAAGCCAGACATCGTGTTGCATCAGTCGCACCGTCATGACGGAGGCACTACTTCCGAGATGGGCCAGGTGGGTCACCTTGAAATGCCCGCCTCGCAGCCGTGTTTGGAGCATGCGCGCTTCGTCCTGTGTCCCCAGCACGAGGATGTGAGGCGGGTGCTGTTGCACGCTATCGAGGGAATATCCGGTGTTCATGACCTCTTCTTTGCGCTCCTTCCTGTTGTAAGGCTTGTCGATGTGGGTGTGAGATGCACAGACGTTTGGGCCTGTGCATCCACCGGGTTGGCTCAGGATGCTTTCGATTGCCAGATCGTCAGGTGGCGTGTGTGCAGGATCTCTATGAAGCGCTCGACCTCATCAAGCGGCAAATGGAGCACCTGCGCAATGTCTCGGGGCGTACGGTGTCCATTGCTGAGCAAAAAGACGTGGCGGAGACGAATCGGTAGCGCGGCCTGAAGCACCTGCTCAACAGGAACAGCTTGAGAGGGAACACGATCTGACTCTTCTGTGTCGCTGCTCACAGCGGGTAGCGATGAGGTCACGGCATCGGCCACATGGATGTCCTGGTACGAAGACTCCTGCCAGAGAAGCATTCCTGCTGTGTGCAGCACATGGAGCGCTTCTCTGTGCTGCATGAGGACTCGTCCGTTCGCGCGGATGCAGATATGGCAGCGAACAATTCTCCCCTGTTCAAAGGCCACTTCTGCGATAGTCTCCTCGCCTTCTCGTCGGCCTGCAATGGGGAGCGATGGTGAAAGGATGGCCGTCAGGGACAAGGTCGCGTGCGTCGCCCGCATTTGCTCACAGATGGTGACAAGGAGCAGGTGATAGGATGGTGCTCTCTGTGTCGTGTGTGTCTGTTGCATGGTCTTTTCTCCTTGGTGATGGTGTGCATCTGTTGCTTACAGCTGATCAATTGGTGTGTGCTGGTGTTGTCGTCTCTCTACTCTGCTTGTTCTTGTGTGCCTGTGCTCCCTCCTGCTCAATGAAAGGGAACATGGCAGCGAGCACGTGTAAAGGACCTGCGGGAATGGCTGCTCCACATGCATGTCAGGGATCGGTCGTAAGATGTGCCTTGATGGCTTGTAGCCCCAGGTGGTGCAGAGGTGCCAGTAGCCGCGAAAGGTCGGCTCGAGCAGTTCCAGTTGCATCTCGTGATAGGTCTGCTGGTAGGTCTCGCGAGAACAGGAGTGTGCTGTGCAGAACGGCTCCAGGAGCTGAAAGAAGTCATCGGCCTGCTCACAGAGTGTGCCATGAAAAGGCGTCCCGGCAGAAAAGTCGAGCAGGCTCTCCTGCTGCTCAATGGCGACAAACCCTGTCTTCTCCATCCGGATCGGGAGCCGTTCTGGTCGGGCGGAACGAATGGTTTGTGTTCCCCGGGCAGATGGACGGGCCGCCGCGCGCAGCCTGCCCATCTGCTGCCAGTAGGTGGCACACAGGGTACCTGCGGCCGCGCTGGTGCTCTCGCCCTGCACACATTCAAGCAGGCGCAACACTCCACCTGGTCGAAGGAGCCGAAAACAGTCTTCCAGCAAGAGTGGCCATGCGTACTCGGGAAGGGTCGCATGCAGAAAATGCCCACTGATGAGGTCTATGCTCTCGGCTGGAAAGGGAAGAGGCCGGGTGAGTGAACAGACCTGAGCAGAGGCATTGTGGCAGCCCTGGACGGCGGCAAAGAAGGCGGTTTGCCTGGCAGCGCTCTCCTGTGAGGTGAGACCGATGCACTCCGTCCTGGGCGCGTGTGCCGCCAGGTGTCGCAGCCACTCGCCATTGGGATCGAGCGCCAGGTCCAGGATGCGCTTCATCGGGAAGCCCTCGGGTTGTTCGGGAAGGGGAACGCGAAAATGCTGCATGAGCATGCGCGCCTGCTGGCTGCGGCGTCGCCATTCCAGTGGATGTACCGGCGACACCAGAACCTGCTCATCAAGGACCAGCGGGTCAGAGGGGGTATAGAAGGGATAGAGCGCTCCTCTGGACGCTGGAGAGGGTGGATCCTTCTGCACCTGCGGCAGGAGGCGATGCGGCTGTGTGGCGCGATCCTGGTGCTCGTTCATGTCTTCTTCGAAGAAGAGCAGCGGGCCGTGTCGGAGCGGGATACTCTGGGTGTGACTCATTGGATCCCTCCTGGTTTGTAGGCATGGACACGTGAGAGGGTCCAAAGGCCCTTGAAGGTGGGGGCGCTCATCTCCGCGCGCATGCGCTCAAAGAGGTCGGTAAACCTCTCTGGGGTGAGGTCTATCGTCTGACACAACAGCGGGGCAAGCTGATAAAAGAAGGATTCCGCATTGGTGCGCATACTGGCCTGATAGAGCGTTCCCGCTGAGAAGTCGAGCACGGTGTTGTGCTCCGCAATGGCACAGTAGCCAAGCTCATGAAGCAGGTTCAGGAGGTGTTCGTGCTGAGAGGATGCACTGGCAAGAGCCGAGGATTCCTGGCTGCTCTCTGTATGCTGAGCGAGGAGGGTTTGTGTTCGTATGGCAAGGGTCTGCTCGCAGTAGTGGCTCAGCAGTTCACAGGCGGGACTATTCGAGGTTGCGGCCGTGCATTCGGTAAGACGAAGGAGTCCTCCAGGGCGCAGAACACGCAAGCACTCTTGAAGCAGGCGTGACCAGCCGTCGTGTGCGAGAAAGGTGCGTAAGAAGCGGCCATTGATGAGGGTATAGAAGTTGGCAGGGCAACTCAGTTCTCTGGCAAAGTCCATCTGGAGAAAGCGGACACGGGTCTGCTCCTGCATCTGGCGAAAGGTATTGGCCTGCCGAACGTAGGGGGCAAGAGCCGAGACGCCAAAGACCAGGCAGAAGGGATCGTGAAAGGCGACATCGCAGGCCCAGGTGCCACCTGGCCCACACCCAAGATCCAGGATGAGGGGAGGCGAGGGGGAAGACACTGCAAAGGTCTGCTCTTCCAGTTCAGGCAAGGGTTCCTTGAGGGCTGAGGTGAGCATATGATACTGCGTGATCACGCGGGCCTGCTCAGCGGAGGCCAGTGGATCAAGCAGCAGGGGACCATAGGTGCCGAGTCCTCCTGCATAAATACGGGTGGAAGCGTGAAACATCGTTCCCTTTCCTCTTCTTCACTACTGTCGACCTGACAAAAAGACAAGCGTATCTTTCTGAGCGTATCACTCGTGCCAACGCTGCTTATAGTCATGCTCTGCCCACGTTTCCTCGCGAGGAGTTTCTGAGAGGTGGGGAGCAGCTGCATTATTCGGAGGATCACTGCCAATGTTGGCAAAGGTGGTAGGATGGAGGAGCAGACGTATGTTTGCTATGTGTTGGAGACGTCCAGGTACAAGTCCTCGATCAGCAAGGGAAAGGCAAGCGGTGCAGATGTCGAGTGCGCGGTTAGCGTGATGAGCCAGGAAATAGTATAAGGTCTTGTTGAGCGTAGACTGCTGGTTATTAAGCAACAGGGAGTGCGTCACGTTGGGTAGTTGGATGGTGCTCATGGTGCGAGAAATAGGTCCTTTCTACATCGATAGGTCTCACTTTGGTCAAAATGGGTATGGAAGTGTTTCCGTATCTACGAGTTCATCCGGGCAAATGCCAGGGACACGTAGAGGCCCGATTTCAAAGCCGTTTGGGCAGGGAGTGAACGTGTGAGTGGGAAGGTGGAGATGCTGGGCAAGCCAGATCTGGGCACGGAACTGTGCCTCCAACTTATCACGGGCATAGACGAAATGGTAGGCGTTTGTGTGCTCTTCTTCTGATTCTTCCGGCTGGGCTGAGGCTCGAAGCAGCCAGAGGGTCAAGTATTCTTCCCAGAGCACGATACCGACGTTCTCCAAGGTCAAGGTGAGGTTTGTGTGGGTGGAGAGCGCAAGAAGGATCTGTTCTGCATCCCGGCGATGGATAGGGCGCATGAGTAATGACTGATAGACAGTACCTGTTTCTACTCTTGCAGTTCGTGCCAGCTCGGGTACATCAAAAGGGAACAGGGTTCGTATCTGCTCTATGGTTGGTTTTTTCTTCCGATCATTCATCGTTTTATCTACTGCTTTCTAGTAACGTAAGTTGCTCTTTAGTTGAGCCACCTTGCTTACAGGCATTCAAAACGTTCCATGCTTATTTAAAGGCCTGCATTCTTTTGTCCGATATTGGTTTTAAATACCACTCTTTAAGTATTGACCACTTAAGTAATACCATTACAGACCAGCTTACGTCAAGTAGCAAGCTGTAGTAGTATGAACTAGATCTGGTGAGTTATGAGGTAGAAAATTGCTACGATTGCGTGTAAAAGATGTTGCCCAAGAGAAGGGTATGGGGATGGCGAAATTATCGAGACTTTCCGATATTTCGTACAAAACGATACAGAAGATATGGCGTAATCCCTATCATGACGCCTCTCTTTCTACACTCAACCGTATTGCACGAGTGCTTGAAGTCCCAGGAACTGAGCTACTTGAGGATGTTCCTGATGACCAGGTTCCAGAAGAGTTTCGAGTATAAGGTTGAGCCTAAATTTCCTTATGCTATCAAGCCTATAGCAACCTTTTCAGTTTAATGTTTTCCTATTTGTTTAAAATGAGTTCGTCAAAAATTTGGATCTCCATCGAAATAGGAAAAGTATCTTTTAGGTAGATGAAAGCCAGAAATCCATGTATATTTCCTTCATAGGCGTGAGAAGTAAAACACGTGAATGTATGAAGGGAAATGTGAAACATGGAAGATATCCATTCCATTCTCATCAATGTACTTTCGAATATTGTTTGGTTGCCGCTAGGAGCGCTTCTCGCCTATATTGGTTTTTTCTTGAGTGTTCGTCTTCCCCACAGAGCGCTCTGGCAAGTTAAGGATCCCGCGAATCTCATTGTTTGTGCCTCTAGTTCCACCACGACGAATACTGGCGTGTACAATCGCCCTGCAACAGGGATTGGACAGGTGCGAGCGTTAGCCCTTGCTCTTCGGTCACTCCATCATGCCTATCACAAGCATCTCGATATTCGAAATATTTTTCTGGCTACGGATCACCTGCAAGAGCGCATTGAGAATGATCTGCTCATTCTCGGGAGCTCGAAAACGAATGCGGTGACTGCGCGCTTCTTGGAATTGTTGGAGGATGAGCAACCGGCCAAAGTCATTGATAGCCTCATTATCTGGCGTACTCACAAGGTTGGAGGGCGATGGGTGGATCAAGGGGCTCTTGAGTATGAGGGAAGTGTGACGAAGCGCCAGGTGGTGAACGACTACGGCCTCATTATACGAGCCTATAATCCTTTTACCTCGCGGAAACGAACGGCAATCCTCTTTTCAGGCTCGCATACATATGGTACGGTAGCAGCAGCAAAGTTTTTTACGGAGAATATGCAAGGACTGCTGCGGAAACTCACGAAAGATGGGCGGAGAAATTTTGTGTTGCTTGTGAGTACCCAGGTTGTTGAAGGCTATCCCACTCGCATGAAAGTTGAGAGAAGTTACGCATGGTAGAGAACAACGCTCCACGTCAAACGTCAACGGATGTTGTCCCACTGCAATACATGGTGAAAGAACAGTTTCTCGCCGCAAAAACAGGTATTGAGGAGGATTGTGAAGATGCCATCTATATTGGTCCCCATTTTGTCGCGATAATTGATGGGGCGACCTCGAAAACGTCGAGAAGATGGGATGGCCAAACAGGAGGTCGCGTTGCTGCAACGGTAATACGAGATGCGTTTGCATTGCTTCCACCTGAGGTAATCGCACGCCAGGCGGTTGATCAATTGACGATGGCGCTTCAGCAGTTATATGAGAAGCATAATGTTGTTGAGATCATGCAAGCAGACCCGGTGCAGCGTGCGGTCGCTTCATTTATTGCAGTAAGCTTTTTACGGAAAGAAGTGTGGTTCGTTGGCGATTGCCAGTGCTTGCTTGATGGGAAACCCATTGTCAATACCAAGGAAGTGGATCGCATCACGTCCCTCGCTCGCTCGCTGTTTTTAGAGGCTGAGGTGGTTCAGGGAAAATCACTTGAGCAGTTGCGTCAGGAGGATACTGGCCGCGCATTTATTCTCCCCCTGTTAGAGCGGCAAATGATCTTCCAGAACGATCCGTCAACCGGTCAGTACTGGTTTCCTGTACTTGATGGTTTTCACGTCCCTGATGAAGGTATCCGGGTTCTTCCTTTGCCCGAAAATATTACAACCATTGTTCTGGCTTCAGATGGATACCCTGTATTGAAAGAGACATTGGCCGCTTCTGAGCAAGCATTGCAAGAATTGCTCATTGAAGATCCTCTCCTTTTTCGCAAATATCTCTCTACCAAAGGTGTGACCGCTGGAAATAGTTCGTATGATGACAGAGCATATATAAAAATGTATATGAACAAAATTTGTTGAATTGCAGTGGATTTTAGCAGTTGGAAATACAGGTCATCAGAGCTGCCGCTTTTACTGATCAGCGATCATCTGGCTCCTCGCAGAGATCGCGAGGTCACACAGGTAACGAGCTTGATGCGCTTATGCGCAAATCTGTGGCACTAACATTTTTGATGTTCAAATTGCAATTCATTGTAATTGCCAATGAGAGCAATCAGCGCGAGATGAGAAAGGGGCAGTATCCTGAGTAGTGTGTAAAAAAGAAGGTCTGGTATCCTAAACCTGGTAACAAGTCGAAAACACAACCAGGAGGAGAACCATGACCACTCGAGACAACAGTATCCAAGAAATCATCAGCAGTCAAGATGCCTTTGAGCGCCTGGTGAAAGAGCGACTCCAGTACGCGGTTCGCATTGCCCTCATCGAGGTGTTAGAAGAAGAAGTGACGGCCTTCATTGGGGCCAAACCCTATGAGCGCAGCCAGAGCCGTCGTGATCAGCGCAATGGGCAGTACACGCGTCATCTGGACACGACCGTGGGAGAGATCCCCGATTTACCGGTTCCTCGCACGCGTGGAGGCTATCACACGCAGTTGTTTGAGCGCTACCACAGGCGTCGAGACGAACTGGATGGAGCCATCGAAGAGATGTTTATCAAGGGGGTGAGTATGGCCAAAGTGGGAGAGGTTATCGAGACTCTCACGGGTTCGCATCCCAGCGCCTCAACCGTTTCTCGAGTCTTCCATACGCTTGAGGAGGAGTATGAGCAGTGGAAAGCCCGTCCATTAGCCCAGCACTATGCTTATGGCTTTGTCGATGGAACCTACTTCACCGTCATCTACAATGGGCAAGGCTGCAAGATGCCCATCTTAGCGGCAGTCGGCATTCGAACAAGCGGAGAACGCGAAGTGCTCGCGTTTCGCATTGGAGATCGGGAGAATCAGCACGCCTGGGAAGACCTCTTTGAGGATCTCAAGCAGCGAGGCATCGAGCAGGTGGATTTGTGGATCAGTGATGGCCATCAGGCCATGATCAAGGCGATGACCAGCCACTTTGCCACTTCGCAGAGGCAAAGGTGCGTCATGCACAAAATGGAAAACGTGCTGGGCTATGTTCCCAGCAAACAGCGAGAGCAGGTAGAACCTGAACTCAAAGCCCTGTTCTCTCAGCCAGGCCGACAACAGGCTGATCAAGCCGTAGCAGCTTTCATTGAGAAGTACCAGAAGGCCTATCCAACGGCTGTGGAGTGCCTCCAGCGAGATTTGGAGTCCTGCCTCACCTTCTATGCCTTCCCCAGGGAGCACTGGAAGTGCATTCGGACCAACAATGTGAGTGAGCGACTCTTTGGCGAAGTTAAGCGGCGTTCGCACAAGATGGCTGCTGCCTTTCGCAATGAGGGCAGCTGTCTCCTGCTTTTCTATGCCGTCATTCGCAGTCTGACCTTTCACAAGCTCACGATGCCACCTGCATCGCAAGCTCAGCCAGATCTTGCCTTTTTACACAGGACTTGACATACTGCCGAGAAAGGTGCAGTGTTGTACGTTCTTACTCACTCCTAAAGGAATTAATATCATGCTTACACATATTAAAAACGCGTAGAAACTCAAGAGATGCGAATCGGCGCTCATATCTTTTGGCATATATCGTATCCTATCACCACGGCTGGTTAGGTGCCCGAAGCCCGGTTATCACGCATTACCTCCTCAGCAATGCTGTCTAACGTACCAGTAATGATACGATTGAGATCGAGGCGCTCAAGCCTCGGCTTGAGCGCCGGGTGGGTGCGCATCAACTCCTTTCGCATCTTATCGCCCCAGCCTAATATACGAGAGCGTAGTTCTGCAGCAGCCTTCCGGGTAAAAGTGGTCGCCAAGATAGCCGACGGATCGACACCATCCACAAACATGAACTTGAGCACACGTAAAGCTAGCACGGTCGTTTTGTCACTACCAGGACCGGCAACCAGAAAGAGAGACGTATCAAGCGGCGCACAGATAGCGTCCCACTGGTTCCTGTCCCGGTTTGGATCCAGTGTACGCTGAATGGTATGGGTCACCAGTTGGCAGAAGTCATTCCATGCGATCATCTCTGATCCTCGCTTCTATCTTTTCCATGAATGTGCCGTTCTCTAGATCCTCTGGCTCTAGAAACAGGACGCGCGCGCGACGCTGAACGTCGGGACGCATATAGACCTGTTCCTTGTGTTGTCTCGACTCAATATACAGGGCATCGTTAGGACCCCAATACTGGAGGTACAGCTCGTGCCTAAACAGGTGAAAGGTGGGATGAATGTGATGGATCCGTTCCTCGTCATCCTCGTAGGCGAGTGCAGGCTCGTAGTCAAAGGGAATACCTGCACCCTCGAGCGCAGAGGCGATGATACGTTCATCCGAAGTGCGAACGCGTCTTCCCTTTGGAGTCTTGTAGGGCATATCTTTGGGGTCACCCCAGCGTGGCTGCCACTTTCCGTCGACCAGGAAATCTGCGGCCGCGTCGAAGTCGACTACAAAGGCGGACGTATCGCTTGCCTGCCCTGCGTCATCGATTTCTTGTACGATCCCCAATCCAATAGTGGGATTGAGTTGATCCCCCAGATTGCCCGGCTCCGCCTGCACACGGGCAGACCTCCCTTCCATTAGGGGGCCCTTTACCTCTGAGACGCAGCTCCCAGAGGTACCTTCTAGCAAGACACCACGAAGCCCCTTTAGAGCGCGCCTCGAATTGAGCAGTGGGGCCAAGTAGTGGTGTTCAATATCACTGTCAGCGCTGAGACAGACTGGGCATCCATCGTCGCACGCGCGGTTGTACAAGTCCAGGAGTTGCAGCGCCAACTCGTGATCTGGTTCATCCTTGGCAACGCTGCCAGCCCCTAACACTGCGCGCAGTGCTGCTATAGCGGGTTGCCTGCTGGGATCGGGATTAAGCACTGCGCGCAGTATGGTTGCCTGCCGGTGGAGGGTTCCAGGCACCCTGCTCTCCAGCGACGATTGCAGTGCAAAGAGTTCCTTGAGGATCAAAGCGGGATTGATGGTCTGCCCCTCTTTTACCTCGATGCCTTTAAAAAGCACTCGCCCCAGCATGCGTTCCGCTTCTCTACTGGGAGGGGGACTTTCGAGAGTGACAAGCAGCTCCCTTAGCCTCTGCTCCTTATGCGCGTCGGGGGCCTCCTGTAGATCTACAATCTGCTTCTCGGACGCTTTGGAAAGCACTGTTTCCAGCAGCGCCTCGCCGTCGCCAATTGGGCAGCGGCCGAGCTCGGCAAGCAGCATCCACCAGAGCGAGTCTTTGCCGTTACCTGTATTCGAGTCCGTATGTAAGTCGATTCGTTCGAACGCCTGAATTATCCCCCCGAACCGCCTTCCACCGTATCCATAATTAGAATACGGGGATAGATCGAGGAGTCGACCCGCTCGAGTATGGGGAGATCAATGTAAGCCACTAGTTCGTCGCTCCCCAAACCACCGAGGCGGGCGACGAGGTTTTTGAGCAAGGCGGCTAGGCTGTGCAGGATGACGCTGGTAACAAATTTGCGGAAAGCGGGGGTCTTTCTGAAGGAACTCTCAAGGCAACTATTGAGGCTCTCGAAGAAATCGCTATGGTTGGTGAGAAACTCTCTGAAGCCCTCTACATCCACGGGGCGCACAATGCGGCACGTTCTGTAGTACTCCAGTAAGGGCTCCTTGTCCCGTGATGCTTCGAGGAGGCGGGGCTCGCCGGGTTGAGTCGCGACCTCATGCAACCAGTAATCAACCGCCACCTCCGCGCGCTCCAGCTGTGTCTTGATAAACAGGTCCCACTCTGCGGACTTTGGTGCGATCTGATAGAGGGTGAAGTTACGGCGCAGAGAGAGGCGAAGGTCCTCGTCATTCAAGAGGCGCCCCACAGCCTGCTCTATAAGATTCGGGTTGATCTGGAAGCAAATGCCCTGCGTCTTGATACGATAGCCCACCATTACCGGCTTAGGAGCTTCTTGTTCGCTTCCCCCGGTTCCTGGTCCGTAGAAGTGGCGGTGAAGGGATATCGATTGATTACTGCCCTTGACCGTAATGTCCATCCCGTAGAAGACGCGATAGTAACCCAGGAGAGACCTCCCCTCCTCCAAGAACCCCTCAACCGAACTGAATAGGATATTGAGCGGGGGTGAGAGAGTCAGACGCCGGGGGCCATAGCGCGAGTCGGCAATAAAGGGGACGATTGCTGAGTTCGCGCTGGCCGTCGAGCGCCGGGAGATTTGAAAGGCTCCCACCACCCGCTTAGCATCTAGTTCCTTGTGCTCGATTGCATACCCTTTGTTCGGTTCCTTCTCGTTGGGGACAAAATACCAAGTGGTGCTGCTCGACTCGTTTGGAACGCCAAAGGTGACCACTCGCAATCGATTGAGCTGAAAGAATTGTAAATCTGGGAACTGCTTGTACAGGTAGGTCGAGATGCCAAAGATACTATTCGCTTGCCCCGCGATATCCTCTTTCTTGGGGAAGTACTCGGGGTCATCGTCTCCCCCCTCCGCTTTACGGGGGTAGAGAAAAGTGGACTCTCCTTCGCGCGGTATAGGTGTCCAGTGAATGGCATTTTCTTCTCGCAACCGATAGGAGACGTTTCCCGGAAGGAACTCGGTGAGGGCAAATGTGACATCGGTGCTAAGCTCTCTTCGCTCCCTGCCCGGCAGTTCTTCCTCACGCAGTATCCGGCTACCCTGGGTAGCCGGATAGTGAACAGTCAAGGTCGTCGTTTCCTGGCTCCCTTGTAGCTGCCAGTCGATATGGTGATACGTTTTTAGCCAATTCCGCCAGTCATTTTCGTTACTGGAGTGCCATTCTTTTCTGCCGAACTGCCCGAGGGCCTCAGGGAGCCGCTCTGGCTTGTTTGGCAAGAACGGATACGACCTGTCCTCGCGGAATGCTCTGCTCGCGATCTCCGATAGGCGTATGTAGCTGTCAAGGTCTCCATGGGCATTGAGCTTCTCCCACGCCGACAGGAGGACGTGTGGGAGCAGATCCTTCTCCATAGCAAGCCAGCCTCTCATAAAGATGGTCCCGTCTCGCTGTTCTACGTGCCTGTCTGAGATTTGCTTGCCCCGTAACGGAGGCAGTCTTCGTCCTGTCTGAGCGTTCCATAGAACGAGTTCTTTCCCGTTGTTTTTCCACTGGGAGCTCCTCACGGCTTCGCTGCTGAGGGGGAAATGATGCCATCCGGCGGCGCTAAAGTCCGCTATGCGCTCTTCCGCGCGTATGTTGCTTATGTCTTGTCGTCGCCAGCAGGCAAGCAGATCAAAGAACGCGAGCAGGGTATGTGTGCGCTGAACAGTGAAGTTACCCGCATTGAGTGGTACATCATCGAAGGTGGGTTCGTAAAGCGCCTCAGGCCGGAAGAAGTAAAAAGCGTCGTCGCGCCGATAGGGCCAAAGCAGGGTGATGATGACAGGTGAGTCCTCTGGGTCTCGTCCTGCCCGTCCTCTGCGCTGAATAAAGCTGACTGCATTTGCAGGGGCCTTATGCTGGTAGACGAGCTGTATGGCCTCATCATCGTAGCCCACCTCTAAAGAAGGCGATGAGGGTATAAGGTCCATACTGTCCAGGGCTGCCGCCCTAGCGCCGGCATACACCGGGTCTGCCAGCTTAAGCACGCGATTACAGCCGCGCGTTTTGGCAAAGACCCAGCAGTCACCTGATTGAAAATGGGGGCATTCGTGAAGGGAAGACGCCTGCGACCGGGCGCTACAACCAATACCGCATTTATTGAGTACCCTCTTACTCCTGTCGCTTTTAATGCGGTCAGTGCGAATGCGCCATAGTTCATCCTGATTTGCGGGCGGGATTTGTTTCACCCGGTTCCCGCTGCGGGATTTAGAACCGTAATCGGGGTCATCGTAGTTATGGCTGAACTGGCGTAGGTCATTAATGGAGTCGAAAAACGCCAGGGCCCGCCATTTTTTATCTCTGCTCATGAGATTATGCACCGCTGCCATGAGGATCTGGATGGCAGCGGTCTGATCGTCGACGCGATTTTCAGGCTTGCTGGGAGTGGGCGAGAGGTTGCGGGGATAAATAAAGATGTAGCGCTCTCTCCCCCCGGTTGGTTCTGAGTCGCCTGGCTGCGGTTTAATGCACTGCAATCGGTTGTACTGTTCCTCGTCGGCCGGGTTCACATCCAGAAGTTTTGCCAGGAAGGCGCGCTCATCGTGCAGCGTCGCAGATACCCCTATGACCACCGGGTGATGCGTCGGGTGGTACAGCGACGGTCCACCGCGATCGTAGATGAGTCGCACGCGTGCCTGGAAGCGCTTTATCAGCCGCGCTATGTGGGCCCCTTTGAGTTGCTCGTAGAGGTGAACCTCGTCAAGAACCAGGAAGCGCGGGGGAGGGGTGGGTGCCTCTACCTGCCCTAACGCGTCCTGCGTCCACAGTCCCCACAGGTGGCTATACTGTTCGCGCGCCAGCCACTGACTGAGCGAAATGTCAGTGATGATGAGGATATCTGGGGCGTTGCACTTGAGCGCGGATTGTGTAATGTAGAGCGTGTCCACGATGTCACCACAATGATCGCATACCAAGCGCGGGCAGCCACGGTCGATATTGGGGTCATCGTCCTCCACCCAGTAACACCCAGGTTTGCAGTTGAAACACCCCTCTAACAGTTCCACGCGATAGAATGTGCGCCCGTTGCGTACCTTAGAATGCCACCTCTTGCCCTTATTGCTACCATTGACGCCGAGGCTCTCGGCGCTGTCGGGTACGTCCCCGATTTGTACGCCGAGCGTGATAGGGGGAGCACCCTTTTTCTGCAACTTAGTGGTATAGCGCAGTAGGCGGCTCAACTGATTGCGTGCAAGGCGGATGCGTGGGTAGACGAGAACGGCCCGCACCCCCTGGCGTACTCGCAACTGCGCAGGTTCGCACGCGATGTCAAGCAGGATGGGGAAGAAAAAAGCCTCGGTTTTCCCGGCACCGGTGTCGCCCGCGACGATAAAGGAGCGGTTGTCCTCATTGCCCTGAAGCGCGCAAGAGAAAATTTCGTTCATGGCCTTCGCCTGGAAGCCGCTCACGCAGAACTCGCTCCCGCTCGGGGGGATGAGCGACTCTTCCAGGGCCCTAGCAACGCTAGGATTTACGCCGACGGGTATCTGCCCGGCGATGGGCAAAACCCGCACAGGCCGTATACGCTGGCGGAACTCAACGCGAATGTCCTCCACGAGGAGAGGATCTTCAACATGTAGTTCGTGTCGCCAAACCCGCTGCCGCAGTAGACGCAAGATACGTACGGTTTCTGCTATACGCGAGCGGAAGAGGTTGGGCATCCATTCAATGGCCTCTCCTTTCGCGGCAAGGCTGCGCAGTATCTGTTCAACTTCACTCGCATCTGAGGGGGGTCGGGCTTTTGAGAAGGCATCCGGTGTTTTTTTAATGGCATTATATAGGGTCTCCGGAGTTACTTGCGTGGCATAGAGTCCCAGGTTGATCTGCTGGGCCTCTACCGACTCAAGGGCCGCCAGTACTGCGGCGTGTGCCTTGTTCCCATCCATATGAATCTCGCTCTCTCCCTGTATGCCTATCTATATACTCTCAATAGCACATCCTCCCACGCTGCCGATGAGACGGCAGCCACGGTACAGCGGTGCAGTGAGCCAACTGGTATAGCGGGGGTGATCAGGTTAAACGGTGGTGGCGAGAGGAAGCGCCGCCATTCGTAACCACCTATGCGCTGATCGTCGCAGTAGCGCTTGTCCAACAAGACAAATGCGCACCTATCTCTTTCACTCCGTATACCTCTGCCACAGGCCTGGAGGACCAGAGAAAGAGACCCCCTATGCCAAGCGTATTCTTTGGCCTTCTCCTTCACATTGTCATGGGGCTCCAATGCCAAAGGAGCGAACTCCCTCTCGTAGAGGCTTTGGAGACGCTTGTGGTAAAGCCCGGGGTATTCCAGGGGTAGGGAGATGCAGATGACGCTTTTAATGAGGTTATCAGAGAAGTCGGCCCCCTCAGCGATCTTCCCTTTATAAATCGCGAAGAGGTACGCACGCCGGTGGCTTTTTACCAATTCCCGCAGCTTCTCCTCATCGGTCCCAGCACTCCACCTCGCGATTGGGGGCTCATCAGGCTTTGCCGACTCCTCTGCCACGATCAATGTCTTCTCGAACGGGTCGACAATTTTCGCACGCACCCGCTCCAAAAAGGAGTAGCTGCTGAAGAAAACAGCGGTTACGCCGGGGGTCTCTCGGCCAACGGACAGTATATGGCTCGCATAGGTGTCCAAGTACTCATTACGGTGTTGGGCAGTACCGTATGTGTCCGCTGCACACACCCACACCTGGTTACGAAGTGGGAAAGGGGAGGCATAGACTCGAGCTAATGTCTTATCCGGCGGCAGGCCAAAGATGGGAAGCTGGTAGGGCAATTCGGTGCTCTTGTCTGCAGGTGCTGCCAACGTACCCGACATGCACAGCACCGCGTAAGCTCGCTTATAGCCCTCACTCATCACCTGAGTGGCATCTACCACGCGAAAGACGAGTTTCTGCCTCTCGTCCAACGGCGTCTGCTGGTAGATCACAACCTGGTCGTCTGGCTCCAGCAGGAGACGGAGCATGCGGACTGGTAAGGAATCCTCTTTCTCTTCTAAACGCTGTTCTGCCGACTCCAGAACGCCGAGAGCGACCTCCGCATTCTCCCTCCCCCCGAAGATCCCCAGTAATTCCGAGGGCGATATGCCAACATTAGGCGGCAAGTCCTTCACCGCACTCGTAACTCCCAGCATAGGCTGCCGTACCAGCTCTGGCGCATCGGCAATAGCAGTCTCTATAATCTCGGTGTATTCATCGATGCACAGCTCGTCGCGCACTCTGATGGGTAAATTGTGTGCCTCATCTACTATAACGATACTATCTCGGGGGGAAAAGCCTGCTCTCTCGGTCATGCCGTTCCTCTGAGCTGAGCGGGAGAAGAGCCACCAGTAGTCGCAAATCACGACGTGTGCACTCGCCATGAGCTTCTGTAGAGCGTGATAGGGGCAAAAACTGCCCGTTCTCTTTAGATGGGCATCTACCTCTCGCCAGGACATGACGCGTGTGGGCAGATCTTCCCAAGTGGCAGTGAGGAAGGCATCCTTACAGGAGCCACTTAATGCCGGGGAATTCGGCTGCACGCAGAATTGTTGGCGACCAACGATGTCTGCAACGCGCAGATGACGCCCTGTTCGTTGCTCAAATAGAGGAGCAAGGTGGTTCTTCAGTTCGCGAATAGGATTATCGTGTTGTGCTGCGCGATTGACCAAATAGTAGATGCGGCGGCGATCGGGGGCCTGAGCAACCCACCATAGCGCTGGTACAAGGGATGAAACCGTTTTACCTATGCCGGTTGGAGCGTGGGCAAGTAGGTACCGCTGGTTTTGGAGGGGATCCAAGCTAGCAGACCAATCTTCGAGGAGCTCTTCTTGGCAAGGGCCGGTACCATTCGCCGCTTTTCTCTTATTACGTGCGCCAGGCCAGAACGCTCCCCAGCCATGTCCATCCCTAGATATCTCATCAGCAACCAACTTCATCCGGGTCCTTCCTTATCATCTTGCACTTTAACCCGACCTCATCGCCGGTCTAGCGCTATTTTTCTCAAAAGCCTTTGCAGCGTTTCGCATTCTCCACAAGCAGGGATTCATGCTTGACATAAATTACGAGTAATACATTATAGCATTTACCCTTCTATTGTGTATGTTTAGCCACGCTTTTGTACTAATATAATTCTCCATGTTGTAAGACACCGTATCTATTTCAAGAGCAGAGGTCATATTTGTATTACCTACCGAAATAAATTCCCTTTATCAGTTTAAATAGCGTATTAAGATCGTTATTTGCTTAAAAGGGTAGGAACATAAGAAAGCAGTCTTCCAGTCTCTATGAAACTGCTTATCTCTTGGTTGGCATTCGGTTTATCACTTTCCGTCTCATTTGCCTACCTGTGAGTCGTCGGAAAATCGCTTTGAATCGTTTTTGCTTTCTGCAGGTAGAAAGGTGGAACGTTTGTCTGCCGTGAAGTATGCTCTAGGTTAGTAAAAAAGACAAATTGAACCCCATCTTTCTAGTAAACGGGGATATTAACAGCTTTTAGTGAATTGTTTGAGAGACGGAAAGAGAGTAGCTTTTGTTGTTTTGATGTTGGCTGTAATTATTTAGGTTTTCTAGAAAATCTGCACATGTACCCAGGGAAATTAAGAGTGCAAGTGTATTTGGATCGAGGCAAAGAGATCGAATATTTCATTCCTGAGAGTCAGGCATGCGATAGATTGTAGCTGATCAGTTAATGTTTTGAAGTACAGTGCTGGATTGATGCTCAAATTGATCAAGTGAGGCGCTAATTCTTCAGTGTAGATACTTGAAAATATAGGGTTGTGGGCATTGGGCACTTTGTTCCTTTGGCCTAAAGTTCAACTCCTTTATAGATTGATAAATGTTTTACTGTTGAATGCCGAAAATCTTGATATGTTGGTGTTCCTTGCAGTACAATCCATAGCACACATTAAAGCACCTCAATAATGAGAGTTACTTTTTACTATGGCTATTAGTTCAGAAGGAGCGATTCTTATTGCATACGCTACCTAATGACGTCTTATTTCTTCACTATGCAGACTTATCTTCCCATGCGGAACTACGTCTACGCCTTCTTGGCTGTATTGGGAGCTTATTGAATAAGCAAATTGGTTTCTACACACTATCTGATTTGAATATATCTTTGGATGAGTGGGTGCTGCTTAAAAACTGGATAGCTCAGGGTAACGCTGCAAATTTCTGGCAAGTTCAAAATAACAGTTTACAAGTAAAAGAAGTGTGCACTAAACATGTTTTAATCGGCACTCATCAGTTGCTGGGTGATCTTCGTCTCGTGTCCAAGGGTTTTTTTCGAACTGCAACGTCTTTTGACCTCCTTTGGAGACTGGCTCGTGATTATGTCCTCTCAGAAATAACCTTAGAAATGGGAAAATAAATGACGAAGCCCAAATTTATCAGTAAATATGCTGAAAATGTGCTTCAATCCTCTTCGGAGCCTGACTTGGAATGTTTAGTTCGAGGGATTCACAGAAATGAAATCATTCAATTAGTCAAGCATGACCGCTATTTGCAGCAACGGGTTTTTCCGGGTTTCCGTGCCACACACCTACCTTGGGAGCGTGTTCCTATTAAACTGGCTCGAGACGCTCATGACATGGAGCGAAAGATTGCTCTGCTTGGGTGCTGGCTGATCTCAAATCGAGAAGTATGTGAGCAAGTCACTCAAAAGATTCATCAAGAAACTCTTGAAGACGATGTTGCAAAGTTATTAGCTACCACTTCTATTAATTCTGATTGCCTCTATTGGGCCTTACGCTTAGATGAACGGGAAGCTATTCAGCAAGCTCTAAAGGCAAAAGATTTGTTGCTCGCGTTGCTGACCCCAGCATCAGATCTAATGGTAAGGGTTGAGCGTTACCGCCTGGCTCAGGAACTAGAGGTTGCGAACGCAAAAATAACTTCCCAGAAGGAGCAACTCAAAGATATAGAGGCGAGACACAAATCTGCTAACCACAAGATCGAGGAATTGGAAAACCAACGCGTCGGTCTTCTACAAGAGAAAGCGCTCCTTCTGGCTCAAAATGATGAATTAAAACAGCGTGGCGAAAAGCTGAATAATCAGGTGGTTTCTCTCCGAGAAGCACACACATCTCTTCAGGCAGAAGTTCAACACCTGCACTCTCTACCACAAATATATGCCCAGGAAGCCGAAGAAGGAATATCAGCAAAGCTCTTAAAATTGCAGAACGAGGTTGAGAGTGCGTATGCAAAGCGCGACGAAGAACGTGAGTACAGTGCAGGCCTGGAAGTTAAAGTCGCTAAGCTAGAGTATGATAAAAACGCGCTCGTTCATCAAAAGCGTCTTCTCCATAGCCAACTTGAACAGACCGAAAAGCAACTAGGGGAATTACAACAGCAGAGTGCTCAACTGTGGCGTGAAGGTGATACATCGAATAAATCTGATATCAGTTATGATACTCGTGGCCGTGTTGAGAAACAACCCAGAGGGGCACCCCTTGTCAATGCATCCGCATATGACGCCTTATGGATGCAAACAGTCGATGCTCTCAAGTTCTATTTCAACTTGGAAGAAGGTGTCGATCCTTCCCTCCCCCCCTTATCTGGAGAGGATCGTTGGTCAGATTGGTATAACTGGCAGTATATAGAGCGCCTGCTTATCCAACCTCTTTTAAAATCTCAACATCCTTTATCAGAGGATAAACTTCCCGAACTCGACCGCGCGCAAAAGCTTCTCGTATTGCGCTGGTACATCCTTGAGTGGATGAAGGCAAATGTATTTGAGTAGCAAAATAGGTTCTTAGCAAGATTAAGATGCAGTAGAGGAGCGATATATGATTTCTGTTTATTTTTCTCACATAGGAGAGATCAAAACTGAGCAATCAGTAAACGTAGAAACTGTCCAAGCTGGAACGCTCAAACATATTCTGCAAGAATTAGAGCACCGGCACCCTGGAGTTCTACAAAAGGCAACTGACCAGACCGGTGAACGACTTAATTCTGCAACACTTATTTTTAAGCGCATTGAAGTGCAGGGAGGACGTTATCTTGAAGGAAATCAGACTGCTCCTGTTCAAACACTCAATGAACTGATTTCTCAAGAAGATGAGAATCTGCTTATTGCTTTCTTTCACCCTGAAAACGTCTTGTCATTTCTGCTTGATACATTAACTGCAACCGAGGATCGCTTTGATACAGGTAATGGTACTCATAAGTATCGAGCATATATTAGCTCCTCGGAGGACAAACTAGGAAGTCAAAGCTTATTTGCACAATCCGAACCGGAGGCGCTATATCCTTTCACAAATGGGCGCCCTATCAGTGAGCTTGTTGCAGTCGATGGGTTGCTAGAGAGCTCGCGGAACAAGTTCATTTCTCCCTCTCTACGCGATGCTATTGTTCGGCTTTGGGAAGTTGGCGCGGATTTTCGACTGCGGTTATTCCAAGAAGACGCACTGGTTCATATTATTCGCGAGCTTACGAAAGCAGACGATAGTGCAAGACAGCCGCTGCTCTTGTCCATTCCAACTGGTGGCGGTAAGACAGAAGCATTCCTCGTACCGCTCATTTCGCATCTACATAATCAACGTGAAAAGGAGTTGCGTGCCGGTCGTATCCCCTCGAATCGTGTTCGCTCTATGATCATCTACCCTACGCGGGCTCTCGCCAACGATCAGGCAAGGAGAATAGCAGAAATTTTGTTCCTTTTGAATGAGGGCACCATTGAGGACCGCAAAATAAGTGTTGGAGTCCTCACCGGCGATACGCCGAATTCGGGATATAATCTGCTCACCGAGAAAAGCCTGCTGCAGCTCTGCCCCCATTGTTCAGCTGTGTTGACGAATTTCCCCGAAAAGGAAATGCAAGAAGGGAATGGAAAACTCATCATCGCGCGCTGCGTATGCGGTGCGGAAATTGACTATTTCCGCCTCACGCGCCAAGATATCCTCAGGTATCCGCCTGATATCCTCATCACCAGTCCGGATATGATCAATCGCATGCTGCAATCTCCGCGTTATCATAAGCATATTTTCTCCAAGGCGATCGATTTGGTCGTTTTTGATGAGATTCATATGTATAACAGCGTTTTTGGTTGTAATATTGCTCATCTTCTACGCCGATTTGAGGAAGCATGCGAGCACAAACCGATGTATGTAGGCGTGAGTGCGACCATACGTAATGCGAGAGAGCTCGCCAGTCTCATTTTCAATACGGAGGTCCAGAGGGTAAAGTATCTCCGGCCGAGACGGCGGGAAGAAGAGGAAACTGAGGAGAAACGTCCCTATCTGGACTATTTAGCGCCTCCGACACGGTATCGCTACCACTATGCTATTGCTCCGGTCATGCTCTCCAAAGAAAAGCAGCAAAAGGTCATTACTTCGGTCCTTAACGTTGCTGACGTGATTGGTCATTTGCTCCGCGATCCCCATTTCCGTAAAACGATTATCTTCTCAAACTTTCGGCAGGATACTGATGATATTGTTCGCTATCTTCGTGATCAAGAAGATCGCTATTATTCTACGTACCATGCAAAGCTCTTTCCCCGTCTGTTGACACGTCGTATAGCTGCTCAATCTGGTGACTACAAGCCTTTCTCCAAGATCGAGGCTGATATTATCAGCGCAGTTGACCGCTGGTATCGGCGCGCATATGAGCTAGGCGCTTTGTATGACGAGAAACTTGAAATCGGCTGGCATCGCGGAGGATTAGAACGAGACGAACGCATCAAATCTGTCAACCGGTTTTCATCGGCAAAGCTTTTGCATACTTCTGATGACGGCACTACAGCGCTACCTATCGATGTCATGGTGGCTACTAGTACGCTGGAGCTGGGTATTGACATAGGCGATGTGACGACAGTTATAAATAGTGGCGCTCCCTTTACCGCTAATGAGTATACGCAAAGGGTTGGCCGCGGCGGTCGCCGGAAGGACTCCCTCGCTCTCACGGTGGTCGATACGCGTAACCCGCTCGATTTTTACTTCCTCAAGCACTTTCGGCAGTACGCCCACCCGACTGTCGATGATTTTGAAGATGCGCCCATTATCGTCTCGAACGAAGCCGTGCTCAAGAGCCATATTTACGCACGGTTTCTTGATCGGTTAGCATACCATTTACATGCAACGGAGAAAGAGGAAATACAGGTTATCGATTTACGTAACCTGCGTTTGTCCGCAAATGGCCGTACATACACGTACCAGGAAGATTGTGAAGAGATTGGAGAGATCCTCTTTCAAGAAATATTTACCCGCCAGCGCGTATCTACGCTTCAGGAATGGATCAAACAGGAAGCGCGCATCATACCGGATATTTGCGAAACTGAAATATCTTTTGACGATATACGCGCCTGGTGGCAAGGAAAGTGGCAGCAACTCTACAGTCAAATTTCTAGCGCGAATGGCGATATGCAGGACGGCGATTGCCTTTCTGGAATGACTGCAAAAGACCGCGAGTTAGTTCCTGACCTGCGTAGTTCGGGCCCAAGCGTCGGCATGTACCTTATTCGTGAAAATGGTAACGATGATTTAAGAGATACCGTTTCGCGCCGGCAGGCTATCTCCTCTCGGCCTGTTGGAGGGTATGCTTCACAGGGGAGCGTCACATTCAAAATAGATACAATCAAAGAAAACGATCACTCGGCAGAGGGACGTATAAAAGAGCTATTCCTTACTTCTGCCGCCAAAGAGGCTGCGGCTCGTTACTTTTCCCGCATGTTTGGCGATGCCAATAACCGTAGTCCGTTTCCCGACAATCCGATCAATGTTGTTATCAAAACCCAATTTGAGACCCCGAAAGATTTAGCCGTAAAATATAATCCCTACCGCTTTTACTGTCCGCAGTGCGGGGCAACGTATAGCGACAAACGAGCGGGGACGAGCGCTGTACATACTGTCGCTCTGAACTGCGTCAGCTTACGGAAGTGTATATGTGCGGCGGTTGTGGCAAGCTCTTCCAACCTCCTGTCCCAAAGGTGTGTGTGAATCCAGCGTGTATAGAGCAGGCTAGGAGTTCGAAAGATAACAGTTCTTTTGTAGCAGAGGGCTATAAGCGTGTGGGGAAAGGTGATCGCCATAACGAGTATTTTCGATTTAGGGCATTGCCTATGCTGACCTGGCAATGTCGCCGCTGCGGTACGGAGGTGAATTACCATGCGTATCATGAGCTTGATCCGGCGATTGTAAAGCAGATAGATCACGTTCCCTTAGGGATGAAAACCCCTCAACAAATGGCGAGAACATTCTTGCAGAGGCCAGAGTCCTATTTCGGTAAAACGTATGAAAAGGACGGCTTTGAACCCGCCCGTTTTGTGTGCAAGGATTGTAAGGCCGCGGGAAAATACAAGAAGATTCACGTAAAAAATATCCCCACATTTCGTTCTGCAGTACAAGAGTATATCCTCGTAAAGGGTGAGGTGATGCCTCGCTTGATGACATTTGCAGGTTACCTGGAATTCAAACACGTGAGTATTGTAGAACTGGCGCGAGAGTTTTACCGCCGTTTCTATTCTTATTCAGAGCGGGATAGCTTAATTGATATTGAGCCTATTTTCCCCAATACCAATAGATACCTAGCAAATACCTCTGATACACATGCCGTCTTCTTTGGTTTTGAGGAGATGCTGCAACGCTTCCTTATGACGCACCCGCAAGCCCACGAGTGCCACGAGGCGAATTCACAGTGCACCTGTCGTCAGCAAAAGACCACAACGTACGATGAAGCAAATGAGGAGGAGCGGGAGTCTACTGGGCCGAAGCCTGAATTGTTATCCTGGGAAAGAGGCCGTAAGCCTGATCCGAGGAGAAAGTGGTGTCGCGTCGTACAGAACCTTGTGCCAGGGAAAGTGTGTCCGGGAGAGCAGCAGTTTTGCCCCGAGTGCCCCCATTTTGAGCCCCAGCTTCATCTGAAATATCTGATTTTGCATACGCTGGAGCATGCGATCATTGCCGCTATGCCGAAGTATACCGGTATTAATAAGAATCAGATACGCGAAATCGTCTATCCTAATGACACTTCTGATTATGATTGCGCCCTGATTGACTCTACTGTAGGGGCTCGGGGAGCTTTTACCTGCTGAGGAAAAATTGGCAGCAAATTTGGCAAATGGTGGGCGAAATTCTAGAAGCTGCCCAGGATGAACCAGAGCAACTCGTACTGCCATATACATGTTTCCGTTACAATAGGGACTTGTGCCCGCAGCTGGCATTTGCGTTTTATCAATATGTGAACCAGCAAGGGGGAGTGTAAATGTCGGCTCTGCAGAACCCATTATCCTCTCTCTACAAGGAAATTTGCAGTAGATATGAGTATTTAAGGCGCTTTGCCCGTATAGAGTATGATGATGAGGAATACCAGCAGTTGCTCTCTTGCGCACGCGATACTCTCAAGTATTATAACCGTATTGGCATCACCCAACAAAAGGAAGCTCGCGCTGCATTGCTTGCATTCGCTTGTGAATACGTACGAAGAAATAAGCCTACTGACGATAATGTCTTTTGGAAGAATTTTTCTTCTGAAATAGGAATCCCCGACGGAATTGACTATAGCCTAGCGGCTGACTTGCTTTGGCAGAGCTATGAAGAGTATAACATTCCACAATTACGAGGTAGTCAGAACCGGCTCATTGTCAAATCTCTTATTTCTGAGGTACAAGCTTCCGAAGTTAATTTGGAGGATTGTATTGAGTTTTTCTACTGGTACTATTATCAAGTGGGGCATGAAGAAATAACCAGCGAGATGTTACTCCAATACGAGAGAAGTACTAAGAGGGTATTGAATCTTCACCCGAAAGCCCTTCCCGGATTCAGTCGAGATTGTCAGCTACTAAGTCGTATTGTGGAGTACACGACAGAAAATGGACTGTCTTTTTTCTCGACCAATCGGGACTCCTACAGCCAGCAAATTAGAGAGAGCCTAGGTGAAGAATACGACTTTGCTAAAATCCACTTTGTCCGTAATGCAGCACAGTTAGGGAAAATTTTTGCGCGCTTAGAAAACTACGTAACTCCTGCACTGTTCCTTAAAATTATAGCTCAGGGGTCTTTACATGCTCATGTAAGAGCTCCGCGTAGCGGTACTGTGGCAGCATATGTAGCATGTAAGCATTGGCAAGCCCAAACGCTTTCCTACGGCCTCTACTCTCTTGATCAAACGATGTATCGAGTTGTTCCCCAGCCGTGGGTGTCTTTAGCGGCCATCGCACAGTGGCCTAGTGGGCAGATTGTACCGCTGCGTAAGGGATTTGTAGGATATAAGAGGTCCGTACGTTTCACGGCCAAAAGTGGTAGTAGGACTTCAGAGAGCCGGGAGTGTATCCTTGAAACAGGCAAGGTGTGTTACATCTGGGTTGGAGGAGTCCCTAAGGGAGAGCCATTGTGGATAGACGGGAAGCTATGTCAGGCGTCAGAGGGCGTGAGTTGGGAGATTGCTCTCGCCATGGGTGAGACGGAAGAGGGGCCTACGCTTTTACTTCGATGCGATGCGCTTAAGGTGTTTTTTCCCACGAAGCCAAGGGCTCCTCTTGCGATTACAACATCACAAAACCATACATGGGAGGGATTCCTCTCTTCAGAAGGGTATTTAAAGAAAAGCCGTAGTATCGTCTTTCCCCTACAACCAGGTTGTCAATCACTTTCTCTCACACTTTCCCTGGATGGGCAGCCACTTAGTCAAAAGCTTGTTCAGCTCCAACCAGCATACCTTTTCTCTGCTCGTACATTTGAGCATATTCCAATGGGAGTGAGGGACGAGGGAGAGGAGCGGGCGTATTATTTGTTTGCTCCGGTAGGGGACCGGCTTTCCTACGATGAACGGTGCCTAGAAGTTGAGCTCTTAGAGCACAGCTGGGGAGACTTTGCTATCTATCGCATCATATGGGACGAGGGCCCTTTCCGGCTACAATTAGGGAGTTGTGTGTGGGCGTTCCTGAGGCGGAGCTATTTCTTTGCGCAAATGATTCCCAATACACATAGAGAGCCGTTCCGTTTCTCTCAAAAGCAAATACAGCGGTTCTCAGAAGCCTCTCTGCGTATTTTTACAGACATCGACGTTGGTGAAGCTTCTATAGAGTGTCAGGTATTCTCCAGGGAGCAATGTATCTTTCAAACAGATTTTTGTTCTCATCTCAACAGAAGTGAGACCGAACCTCACTCCTATACTGCGCGTTTGCAGCTTTTTGAGGACCTTGATCGGGTTGTTGGAGAGCTATTGGGGGAAGAGCGCTATGGACACTATGAATTCTTCTTCTATCGGGATGAAAGACTGCTCGACACCGCTACCCTCACTCTCTTGCCTCCTCTGAAGGTTTCGACAGACATAAACCAGCTGGTTTGGGAACAGAAACCTCTGCCATTAACAGTGAGCACTTCGCCGTCTCTTTTGCTCTGGAACACGGCGCAGAATCGTTTGCATACAACAACGACGCTCTTCATCTATCCGTCCATGAAGAGGACGATTGCTCAGTTGGATGCGCAGTACCCCGGTTTGTTCGGTTTCTCATCCGAGGAGGTTACCACATCTATTGTATTCCCTTCAATAGGCGCCTTCGTCGAGATTGCAGTACGCCCCGTTGTATTTGGTGTGCGGCTCTATCAAAGGCAGCAGGTCGGCAGGAGGGTGACTGACTACAAATGTGTAGAAACAGGCGACTATTACTCATTGCAGCAAACAGTCGTATACGTCTTTACACGACCAGGCGCTCTGGTCTCTCTCTTTCAGGAAGGCAAATGCCTTCAACAAAGGAGGGCAGATAGTAATGGAAACTTTCTATTAACAGAGCTAAATGCCGTTCAACAGGAATGTAAGAGCGAATCAACACGATTTGAGGTGTCTAGCGAAGGGCAAACCGCCTCTTTCACGATAAGATGGGTCCCTGTGGTCTACACTTGCCATGTAGAAGATGGGCAAGTTGTGGTAGATATGGATGGCCCCCTTGGCTCATCGGTCATTGTCGATATTGTAGATACAGACCGGACGGTATTGGCATCGTTTCCACTATCCTGCCGTGGGGAACGCTATGTAACTTCTTTTGCGCTTCCTTTGCTGAAAGGTGTGGCTTCTCAGGGGTATATCATTCCACGTTATGTGTTGGCAGATGGCACCCTTATCTCCGGAATAAAGCAGTGGCGAATCCCTCTGAACCCAAAGACTCTTACCATACCCGATACATGGTTGCAGGCAGGCGTTGGATTCTCTAGCGATGAGCTATTTACCTCTCTTGTCCTGGACATATAGAGCGGCATTTGTTTGTGAAGTGTGTTGAATACAAACAGGGGTGTGGCTCCTTTGGTGCTTCGCGCAGCGTTTCTTGGTTCTATGCGCATCATCTCTCGTAGTAACTCACCAATAGTAGCTAGGAGCCCGCATGAGCCTCTCCACCATATGTTATTATTCAATGAGAATGAGGTTTAAAACCTACTATTACCTTTGTGTTTGAGAGAGAGTGCGCTTACAATGCTCCAACAAAATACATTATCTTTATTTGAGGCTGATCCTCCTCAGATGAGGAATAAACGGCTGCTTATTCTTGCTTGCTCCGATCGAAAAAAGACGACGGAAGGCCAAGTCCCTGCCCTGGAACGTTATGACGGTCCAATGTGGAAAGTGTTAAGGAAGCATCATCGCCATTCATCTTCGTCAGCAGACTCATTAGATGTGTATGTGCTTTCTGCAGAGTTCGGTCTTATTCCAGCTGGGCAACCCATTCCCCTCTATGACAGAGTAATGACTACTGAGCGAGCGCGAGAGCTACAGCCGCAAATTCAAGAGAAACTACGTTGTCTTTTAGCGGCCGATTACAATGAAATATGTTTAGCTCTTAGCCAGCTCTATCTCCCCGCCCTTGAAGGGTGGGAGTCCTTGCTTTCTCCTACTGTATCTGTAACGATCACGGATGGGCCGATGGCCACGAAGTCAAATCAACTTCGAGCCTGGCTGCAGGGGGAAACTTGGAAGCCTACGGAGTATCCACCGGATTACCAGATACTTGCGAAGGAGAATCCCCGCGAGGAAGTGATCTTGAAGGGCGTGCCTATTCGTCTCACCAAAGATGAAATTTTCGAGAAGGCCCGTACTGCCTTGGAGAAAGGTAATTCAGAAGCAACGAATTACAGAGATTGGTATGTCCTGATCGATGATACGCCTGTTGCTCCGAAATGGCTCGTTCAGCTTATCAGTGGTGTCTCGGTTCGCGATTTCGATGCTAGTGCGGCTCGCCGTGTTCTTGGGTTGCTAGGGGTGGACGTTCGGCGAGCACGTTAGCTGCTATTGCTGTTTATCAGGTACCAAAGAGGTGCTAACAGATTGGGGCGTCACAAAGTACACGCTTGAGGTGATAATAATTGTGGACGCCCCGAGCCTTAATATTTGCGCGTTTCCCAACAACTAAAATGCTCTCTGGATGTTCTACGCAAATGGGACATTGGCATTTGAGCGGTTCAGTTAGTCGATTTACACGTGGAATGCGCCCTTTGAGCTTACTGCCTTCTGAGGAAGGCTCTAAAATTCCAAAACGCCGAAAAGGGTGGCTATAGAAAATTTCATTGTATGCAGCGGCCTTTGCGGGACGCGCGGAATCGAACGAATGGATTCCCATTTCCTTGAGTGCTAGAATGGTTTGTATCGCACTTACCCCAAAGATATGTAGTCTTTCTGGCTCAATGATAGAGGCAACTGCTCTGACTCGTTCCATAATAGGCTCATGCCTTTTGAGTGGAGCCAGGGACCCCAACCCATACAGAGGGAAATCGATTGCGGCCAGCTCATGTGCACACCACTTTAAGGTATCGATATCATACCCTTGGATAATCGCCATGGGCGTGACATGGCTTGACATCCTTCTCTCCTCAAGAAGATGCTTGAATTCCCATGCGAAGGCAATTGTTTGTGTAATGCACTTTGATTTCTCTTGTAAACTCAGGTGCGGGTCTAAAATAGGGTAGTCAAGCGCGCAAACAATAGTGGGGATTTGTTCCTCTCCCAATATTGATAGCTGCCTCTCCAGTACTTTCTTGGGAGATAATTGTGATATCTTCTCTTCAATTGATTGTGCTCCTGCTTTGAGTGTTGCCCCTTTCTCATCGTACATACCGTTGTCGGCGAGTAATCTGGGTGAGATGGAAGATGCCGTGACGAGATGAAATGCTCCGCTGTCGATAAGTAACCTTCGAGGTGGCTGCAGAAGGGACTGGACAGTCCAGTCAAACGGTACTGACGTTATGCTTACAAGTAGGGAACAATGATTATCGTATACTGGGTAACATGCATCTCCGTGGTACCAGCTGACAAAAAACTCCATGTTACACTACTACCCTTTCAATCGGCTCTAGACGCGCATTTGTGATTCATAAGTACTAATATGCAGGGGGTAAACTTGCCCTTTATGTAAATATATGTCACAAATAGGAGAGAAGTCTTTCTCTGCTCAGAAAAGTGGACGAAATGGCTATACAAGCCGTTGGAAGCTATTGAATCTATTCATCTCACCGCGTTGCCCCAGAGTGCGCTACTTTGATGAACTTCTCCTTAGCAGAGGAAGGAAATTTATGAATGGGTGGAATGGTGCTATGCTTTTTCGCACTGTCTATGGACCAGAAATCATTGCCATTTTTAACTACCTACTTGAGGCTCGTAAAGCCGTTGAACAGCAAGACATTTATCGTAATTTCATTTTTGCTCCGGCTTCATCAGTTTCGACGCAAAGCGTTGACGATGCACTAGCTTTTCTGTGTACAATCTCACTCGCTCAGAAGAGCAATTCATTCTACGAAGCCATACCTCATGTTCCATTACCACCTAGGTTGTTGATTTTGCGGCAACTAACCCTCATTTCGCAGGGCATCATCGAAACCAAGCACAGCCTCGATCCTCTGTACATGCGTATCCTCGATGAAATATTTGTCAAGCGCAATTGCCTCTTCATAGAAAACATGCATCTCGAAGTGAACAAACTTCACTGTGTAAAAGAAGTGGGTGGGATTAGCAAAGAAAAGATTCAGTCTTGGAAGCGTGTTATGGCATTTTTTGGCGTGGGGGTGAGAGTTGGTGGCGGTTTTCAATGCACCTATGCTCCAGCTTTATTACAAGACATACTTGCATGTTGCTCAATCGTTGAAACCACGCTACAGTCTTTCTTCGAAGAGCATGTAGCGAGCTTTGTGCCATTTGCTACTCAGACATTAGATGCCTCCCTTGCTGTAACAATCCCCTTGCAAGCACTGGCCCAGCGAGGAATTGTGTCATTTATTGCTCGGAAGGACACACCATGTAGGGCTTACTTCGGCGATGAGCAGGTACAGTATATAAGATGGGCAGGAGGCTTGGCATGACTTTCTCTGTTGAGCAGGGGAGTGAACAAAACGGATTGTCACTTTTTGCCACGACCGCAGATCAGCGGTATCTTCTGGGTGAAGAAGTGTTCTTACGCACACACTATCCCATGCATCTCCGGCGGTACAAGAAAAATGACATTATCTACACTCTATCAGAAGAAGAGCTACTCAAGGCAATTCTTGAGCCAGCGGGTCATATGCCGGGCAATCACATTTGGATACTTTACGGGGCGCCAGGCTCCGGCAAGTCTGAAGTGATGCGGTGGTTGGAGACACGTATTAGGCAAGAAGACGCTGAGAGGGCAGCTACAATGGTACGTATCTCTCGCAATGAATTGCACGCTCTCAGTATTGTCGAGCGTTTTCAACGCCTCCTTTCAAATGATTTTCTCTCTGCAACTATAGAGCAACAGTGGAATATGGCGCGTCAAAAACCACGTGCATTAACGAAGTTGATCTTGTTGTTTGCTCTCGAGAATCTCTTGGAATCGGATGATCTCATCAACGCATTATTTTATCGTTTGCTCAATATCATTCAACCTCACGTTGAACGTGTTTTGTCACTTGGTAATAGTACTCAAACAAATCGGGCACTTGAGCTGCTGAGTTTAGAAGCATGGGAGGCTATCTCACGGGAAACTGCTATCCCTCTCCCATTTGAGTATGAGCAATTCCGTTATCAATTAACTACAGCATTCAATGCCCATCTCCTTCAAGGGTTAGCGCTCTCAAGAACCTTGCGGCTTATATCGCAAGAAGTACAACAGCACTACGGAACACGCCCTATCCTTCTTGTCGACGATCTCGTGCAATCCCTCAATGTCTTTGCAAGTGATTTTCTGGACTACTTTATTACGCTAGAGGAAGGAAATTGGGACGTTGTGATAGGGCTTACCCCAGCGGCTTTTGAAACGAGCCAACGGGGACGTTTGTTGTTGGAACGTATTACTCATCTGGATACGATCGATGATAGAGTGGAGAAATTGTGGCTTTCAGATGAGGCTGGACTGGAATCGTACATTCTTTCTGAAGAGAACTGCGATCAATTAGCGTTTCAATACCTCGCTGAGTATCACACTCGTTGTGGTTCTTGCCAAGTTACACCACTCTATCCCTTTAATAGGGAGTTACTTGTGCGGGTGTACCGAGCGTTGCCGGCTGGGAAAGGAAAGCCTCGCTACTTCTTGCGTCACCTGCGTATGATCCTTGATGATCTTCAAAAGGGCGAGCCCTTGCTGCTTTCTGTGGAGAAGTATGCTCGTGCCGAGTACACCGCTCTCTGCATAGATAAGGAAGCCGCTCGTATATGTGAGTTGTATGGGCCCATTATTGCTGACCATGAGACACGTGAAGTGGTGATCTCGCAAGAGGTACTACAACTCGTCGGCAAGCAAGAAAGAGGTCCTATTGCTATCCCTATAGAACCACTTGTCCAATCATATAAGACGCAAAAAGCAGAAATTGTAGAAAGCAACGATGAGGAAAAAGTCACGATCAGGGATTGGCTATCAGGTAAACCAGTTAACAGGCAGCTGCTTCGTACTTTGCGCCAAGGCGCAGCACGCTTATTGCGCTCTGCTACTTTCTCGACCGCTATTCATTATCCCGATATTGCTCGCCCATATGGTATCCTCTCCTGGCAGAAACCGTATTTGAGCGTAAATCCACCCATTTACTTGGAGGGTATAGATGAAGGCGTTGGTATCACCATTACCAGAAAAGTCGGCCATGTCGCCTTTGACCTCTATCGCTACGCTCATTCAAGAGGGGGGGAGACAAAGCAGCTCGAAAAACGCCTTTTGAACACCCCTTCTGTTATTGCGTTTATTCTCGAGGCCCATCAGTATCAGGAGCGAATGGTTGCTTTATTGGAAACGCAGATAGGGATGCCATTGGAGCGATTTGTTCTTTCCCTGTATGTGTGGAGAGGGAGCCTACATCCAGAACTTATGGAAGAGGTTGCCCCTTTGCCGAAACCCATTCTGGAGAATATTGCGCGCTATGCTCAGTACTCCATGAGAAGTAATATACGCGAGGACGTCTGCAAGGAATGGGGGCAGTTATTCGACGATTTTTTCAAATTACGCGAGAATTTGTACGATGCTCCCCGCCTAGCGAGACGGTGTGAGGGTGACTCAGCCAAAGATATCTTTCAACATATTTTTCGTGTTGATGCTACCGCTATAAGTGCCGAATATCGCTGGGGAAGTAGATTCCTCTCGCAAGAAGTCGCGGCATGGCAGCAACAATTGCTACCAATACAAGCTCGTCTGGATCAGAAGGCTTCGAATGATTTGCCGCCGCATTTGCATGTTTGGGTTGAAAAAGTTTATCAAGCTGGCCAGAGGGGGTTGGCTTTATCTGATGTTCCCATGGAAGTGTTAGCTGAGTTGATGCAAGAGTCCAAACAGCTCTCTTCTGGTCTTCGGCTCTGTATGCTTTCGAACTAAATACGCGCATAGGCTGCATAGAGGCAAATGCTTGTGCAATGGTTTGCCTCTATGCAGCCTATTATCGAAACGACTATACTCCTTCAAAAAGGAGCTGCTGTACAGGTGTGTCAATGTCTTCTGCTGGTTCGGCAGGCGTCACATATGGTTCTGAATGGGTTTTCACGTATTGGAGCTGAGTGTAAAAAGTCCTAACATTATGGAAGCCACGTCGCCTGTTGCGATTATTGCCCCGGAAAATGACCACTTCGATACCTAGCTGCTGGCAAATAGGACAATCACACGCTTTCCAAGGCTGGTCCTGTAAGGTGCGCTGGTAAGATTCTCTGTGGTCACGTTTCTCTCCGTACAACTGATCATACTCTAGTACTGCTTCAAGAGTGTCCTCTAAGCTGTATTGTCCCTTGTCATAGGCCCTTAATACATCGAGGGCTTTTTGCTCAAGCTCTACTAATGTCTCGACTGAGAGGAGCTCGTTGTTTTGGAGCACCTTTTTAACTGTAAACACACCCCTCTTTGTTCTCTCTGACCTGGCCTCTGGAACGCGGATAGCTTGATATTTTTTCCCATCTAATGTCCAATAATTGGTATCACCCATGAATGCCTTACGTAGAGGGGCAGAGCTATCAGCACTCGTAACGCCTAGCTGCAAAAATGCGGGGACAAGGGATAAGCGGGCAACACCAAAGATATGCAGTTGGATCCCGTTCCGTATCAGTGGTTGTAAGCGCTCGAGAATAGCAATGATTGCATTATCTTTGCTTTTTACTAAGCCACCTAGGGCGATGTGCTCATACCCCATTTTGATGAGTTGCTCTACAGCTGTATAGTAAAGCTCAGGACTTGTTCCCTGAGCAATACCGATTGGCGTAAAAGAGGGTTTCTGCTTTGCGTGCAAGTCTATGAACTCTTGAGCGTTCCGTAGAGTTAGCTCAAACCGTTCTTCCTGGATTTGCCTGGTGGTCTTGCCTGCCCACCACTTTTGTTTTAAACGCCCTTGTTCGAATGCACCTTCAAGAGCATCAACTGTTATAAAGCACAGGTGGTCAAGCGAGACTCCATAGGTGAAGTCGAAATTTTGATAATAATCTATCGTTTGCTGTATGGTATATGTGGGCTTCTCGGATAAGAAATAAGTAAATGCTCCACAATCGCCCATTACAGGGACTGTCTTATCTAAGCGAGCGAATGTATGCATGCCGCCAGCTCCGCGGATATATTTTTCAGACGATGGGGATAATGACGCTTTTGAGACGAGCATACCATCAAAAATCGGCTCATTAAAAAAGTCGTGCGCTAGTCTATCGTGTACCCACCGATCACCGCGGTGCGGGGATGGTTGGTCAGTCAAAAAATTGTAATCTGGATCAACTAAATCCTCAAAATTGGGCAAGTAGAACTTCAAGGTCTCACTTCTCCTTAGAAAACCACCATCGACGTGCAATACGATGTTCTCGTATTTAGAACGTATAATATGCTTCTGTTTGCACAGACAAACAAGTTTTGTCGTTATCTGACCACATTTCCCTATCCTGTGTGCTCTGGCAAGCGAAATATAAAGGAATTGAAGCCCGGACTCTCCTTACAGCTTTGTTGCTCAAAGATCCGATAGGAATACAGCGGCTTGTAATGGTCTAGCAAGGGAGAGTATACCACTTCGAGATGCACTCAAATGACCAAAACAATACTGATGTGAGTTATGTGATCCCTGACCTTTTCCTCGTCGCTTGGCCGCACTACTGATAAAGATGATCTAGATAGGTATGCGCGAAGTAACTTCACTTAGGGTGAGACCACAATTATACACTAGTCTGAAACGATGTAAATCTCCTGTACTGGTTCATACACCTCTATAGCGGAAAAGTTCATTTAGCACTAGATGAATAACATCATTTGAGGGGTAGTCTGTGGGAGCTAGTTATGAAACGAAAGCGCGTATATCTGGTATTGAAGATAAGTCAAGAACCCCGGCATACATGCACGGGGCTTGTCCCTAAGCCGAAGCTTGAGACGAGAGGCTGCTTGACGACAGCCCACCAGCCAAAGATGTACCAAGGCTGGCAAGAGACGCAACGTACTTGTTGCGAATGTTACGCGAAGCATTCAGGTCAGCATTGAGGCTGAAGCCGCACCCACGGCAAAGGAAGAGGCTTTGAGAACGACGATTGTTACGCGCCTGATGTCCACAACACGAGCAGGTTTGGCTCGTGTGGCGTGGGTCTACCTTCACCACCTCAATGCCCTTCTCCTGAGCTTTGTAGTTCAGGAAGGCATGGAACTGAGCGAAGCTCCACGAATGCAGGCGGCGCTGGCCTTCGCCTTTGCGCATGTGTGCACGAGAGCGAATATGGGTGAGGTTCTCAAGCACGATGGTACTGCCGGGGGTGGCGTTCTGAACAAGGCGTTTGGAGAGCACATGGTCATGGTCTTTTCTCTGCCGAAACAGTTTGCCCGAAAGCTTTTTCAGGTGCCTTTTAGCAGATTTGGTGTTCTTGGCTTGCAGTTTTCGTTTGAGGCGGAAGAGACGGCGTTCTTGCTCTTTCCATCGACGCTCTCCCAAGAATTGATGCTTGGAAGTCACAGCCGGATGGGTCAATCCGAGGTCAACGCCAATCACTTCATTGGAGGGAGAAACAACAGGATCAGGAAGGCTCACCGCCACGTGCAAAGTGTACTTGCCTTTGCGATAACACAGGTCGGCACTACACACCTTGCCACCGACGTACTTCTCTGCATGCTTGGGAACAGTGAAGGTGAGTTGTACACGTCCTTGCACAGTGGCAAGGCTGGTCGCCAGATTCTCCCACCTGATCCAGTAGGAGCGCTGATCGTAGCGGATAGGACAGACACGAGAACGCGGTGTACTCGCCTTGCGACCCTTCTTCACGCGGTCAAGCGCGCTTTTCACTGCTTCGGTGGCTTTGACACGCGCAGCGCACACCAGTTGTGCCGGCAGGTTGGGATATTGCGTACGCAAATCAAAGTATGTACGCTTATGCAGTTCTACACCATTGCTGCACTTGGAAGTAAAACCTTCCTCAGCCACAGCATTAAAGCAAGCCGTATGCTCCTGCAATGTTTGCTGCAAGAGAGCAGATTGCTCGTGTGTCGGGGTGAGTTGCAATACAATTGTTCTGTCCATACAGAAAGCATCTCATATATAACATGTTTTGTCAAGTAGGGAAGGATGTACCGCCACCCTCTCTACCCAGAAAAGGAACGCTTCTTTCCTCCCCTGGTTAAAACACAGGGGTTTCCAGAAGCGGAGGTTCTATAAAGAATATCCATTCTTTTCTATGGAATTGACGTTTAGATAAACCTAAGAAAAAAGGCAGTCTTGATTGCCAAGAGCTGCCACATCACGTAATGTTCTTTCAACAAGAAAAATCAACAAGAAATGAGCATTACGTGGATGTACTTTAACACATTGACCGATTTTCGTCAGCAAGCCTACGCGTGCTTTGGTCGCGGAGCCGATGCCCTGTTCAACCTGTGTGATGCCTTGCTGAGCGAGTCCGAGGCTCGCTCGCTGATCGAATTGTCGCAAGCGCCTGCTTTCGAGCGTGGCTGGTCCAGCCTCTATCAAGGCTTGACCAATGGCAAGATTGATGAGGACGCCTTGCGCGCCGTCTGCATCCACGCCCTCTTGCAGCAACGAGGGGGCGAGGAACTCATTTGCATCAGCATTGATTGTAGTAGTGTGCCTCGGCCAGAAGCCGAAACCAGCCCAGATCGCGGCATCATCTACGTCCCCAATCTGCCTCGTGCCACCAAGCCAGTGAGTGTGGGATGGCAGTTCTCGACGGTGATGCTCTTGCCTACCGAGCCTGGCAGTTGGGTTGGCATCCTGGATCAGCGACGCGTGCGCACCGACCAAACGGCTACCGAGGTGGCTCTCATCCAGCTGCGCGAGGTGGTTCCTCACCTCAAACGTCGCGTGGTCATCCTGGCAGATCGCTGGTATGCGACGGCTGCGTTCTTGCGTGCCTGCAAGGAGTTGGGCTGCCAGGTGCTCATTCGTCTCAAGCGCAACCGCAAGCTGTATCGCAAGCCCGTGCGCAAAAGCAAGAAAGGCCGTATCCCTTTGGATGGAGCCTTGCTGCAAGGCACACGAGCAGAAACGCTGACAGGGGCCGATGAGAGCGTAAGCGCAAACGATGAGAAGGGCAGGCCTGTCCACCTCACGCGTTGGAGCGGGTTGCACTTCAAACAAGGTCGTGATGTCGAGGTGTGTGTGGTGCGTGTGGTGCGCGAGGGGGCCAAGAACAGCAAGCGCGATCCGCGTGAGAGCTGGTTTGTTCAGCTCTCGGCAGACATGCCTTTGCAGGAGGTCGCTCCCACCTACGCCCATCGCTTCTCTCATGAGCATGGCTACCGTTTCATGAAGCAAGACTTGCTCTGGACCCAGGCCCGTGTGCGCACACCCGAGCAATTCGAGCGTTGGAGTCTGTTGGTGGCGCTGGCTTTGAACCAGTTGCTGTTGGCACGTCCGCTGGGACAGGCCGTGTATCGGCCTTGGGAACCCAAGCAACGTCCGCTGACCCCCCGACAAGTTCGTCGGACAATGCCCTCGCTTTTGGTGCAGTTGGGAACGCCGACTCGGATGTGCCAAAAGCGAGGAAAATCGCCAGGACGAGCCTCTGGGTTCCATCCGCAGCCTGCTCCACGCCATGGCGTGGTCCTCAAAAGCAAGCACAAGGCCAAAACCAAGGGCTAAATGTCTTTTGAGAGTCGTCAATGTGAACATGGTTTCCTTTTTTCAGAATGTGCGAAGCACATTCTCATAGGTCCTGTTTATCTAAACACCAATATGGAAATCACTCTACTTCTATTGTCCCTTGTAGATTTTCTGTTTGTAATGTCGATAACACAGCCATGAATACGATAAAAAAGAGCTGTATGGAACTTTGTTATCTAACTCCATTGGATCAAGGATTTTTGCCTTTTAATGAAGGAAAGAAAAAAAGATACTCATTGGCATTATACGTTTCAGAACATATGGAGGTGTTACTCTGGTACTTGTGCATTTATATATTTCTGGTATAATAATCGGGCATCCTTAGACCTCTACTATTCTATATCTTCAAAAGCTAGTGATGATACCTTACCGACTTTAGTAAAAACGCAATTGATATATAACGATCCTGTCAGAGGGGTTGATGCCTCTACATAGAAGTAAGGGTGGTCAATTGGAGATAGAACGCCTCCAGAACTCTGTTCTTTTACCCGGCATGTATGTACGTGTACCTCTGGAAAACGAGCGACCAGACACTGAATTCCGGGACTTTGGGCTCGGTCAAATTCATTCCGTTGACGATGCAACAAACACTGCTCGTGTAAAATTGTATCGCCCTTCAGAACAAGAAACGATCGAAACAGAATGTCTCTTAGAGCATCTCAGCCGCTGTTTTATTTTGCCCCATACGAAATTTACTTCTCCAGTAACTCGCAAACAGGGACACATATTATTTCAGTGTCAAGACGTGTGGGACCCGGGAAAATCGATCGAGTACTATGTCCAAATTGAGGGGGAGAAGCGGATCTTGCGCCTAGATGAGGGAAATATCCACGTCTCCTCGGATCGCCAAAACTATCCCCCGGCCTTGCAGCTCTTCAGCTACGAGTTTCAGAACCCAAGCTGGAAATTCCCCCGCGACTACCTAATCCAGGCTTATCGAGAGCTGCACAATGTCACCTTTGGCGTCGATGAACTGGTCAGTGCCCGTGTGATGTTGTTGGCCCATCAAGCCGAAGTCGTTTCCAGAGTACTAGCCGATACAACATGCCGCTACATTTTAGCGGACGAGGTCGGATTAGGGAAAACGATAGAAGCCTGTGTCATTCTCAAGGGGTTGCGCCGACGCAATCCCTCTCTAAAGGCTCTTATTATCGTCCCATCGGCCTTAGCTCGACAGTGGCATAATGAACTGAATGAGAAGTTCTGGCTGGACTTTCCCATTGTTAGCACCTCACAGCAAATAGAGTCTTGTATGTCTCTGGGCGGCTGTATTCTGTGTGTGGAAGAGCTAGCTCGCAGCGAAGAGTTGTGGCTTATGGCGCGTACCCAGAAGTGGGGAGTGCTGATTGTAGACGAGGCCCACCATTTGCACAAGCTGCCGGAACTTTATCAGCGTGTACACCAACTGAGTTCCAGTATTGAAAAGGTGCTCATACTCTCTGCTACCCCTATCCAGCGCTATGCTCGGGAGTACCTCTACATTCTGTCTCTAATGAATCCAAGCAGATATAAGATCCAAGACTTGGAAGCTTTTGAGGAGCTATTGCAAGCTCAAGCCAAGATACGGCGCCGCATGACTCTTCTCGGACGTACCTTGACGGAAGAAGATTTCGATGCGGAGGAATTTGTAGATGAGATGGATCATATGTGGATGGGCCTCAAACAGGATACGTTCTTGATGGACTTGATTAATAAGGTAGATGATGAGGAGATGCGGCAGGGGGATAGTTTATCTGCGGCAAAAGAGGTTTTTGCCTATGTCAGCGAGAATTATCAGATTGAGCGAAGGATAATACGTAATCGCCGCGTCCACATTACCGCGCCAATGCCCCGACGTGAACTCGACCCTTCTTGGGCATATGTTCCTAGCATTGCGGAAACGGAAGCGCTGGAGGAACTGTATGAGTATATTAATGCGTATAGCCGCGCATTTACAGACCATCCGCTGGTAACAGAATACTGTAAGGTATGGATGTATGCCTCTGCAAGCAGTCCATCTGCGTTACTAGATGTACTGGAGTCGCGCATTGCCTATGTCACCAACCCTGTAGAATCGGCTCCGCCCCATACCTTGGAACAGCTGTTGGTACCTGCTGCGCCTAGATCTGAGGAACAACGTATTAATGGGATTCTGGAATATGGCCCTCTGTTGGAGGAGGAGCGGTTGCGTTTTCTTGAGCCACTCCTCGTTCTGGTTGAGCGCTGGCAGGAGCTGACAGAGCAGGCTTTGACCGAATCTCTTCAGCGTTTCACACCATCTCCTCCGCCCGCTTCTCATCGCCTGGTGAGTGCGTTAAATGCTTTACATGAGATCATGAGTACAAGCTCTTCGAAGAAGGTAATAGTCTTCTCTGGTTGGTTACAAACGCTAGAAACTCTCTTGCCCTATCTTGAGCATCGCTATGGCCGGAATGCCATTGCTCAGTTTACTTGCTCTTTGAACGATGAGCAACTTCAGAACAGTGCTGATACTTTCCAAAGCGTTCCCCACTGCCGTATCTTACTTAGCGATGAATTGGGAGGTGAAGGCCGTAATTTTCAAATTGCAGATCTGATCATCCACATAGATCTCCCTTGGACCCCGGCTCAGATAGAGCAGCGTATTGGCCGGGTAGACAGGTTTGGAAAATCGGGGACCGTGCGTTCAGTCGTTCCTTACGGTCAGGATTGGCCCGAAGAAGATCTTTTCCATATCTGGCAGGATGCATTTCATCTCTTTACGCGCTCGATGAGTGGGATGGAAATCGTGCTGGAGGGTGTCCAAGAAGAGCTGCTGGCAGCGATAAAAGAAGATCCGCGCTGGGGCGTGTCCCACCAGGTGAAAGATATGGTGGGTAAGGCAGAGAAGCTACGTGAAGAAGTAGAAGAGGAACGCTACTTTGAAGAAGCTTCGGTTCATACCAGTTTGAGGGGGGAGTTCGATCACATTAGTGAGCGCTTTCAAGACGGGGAGCTTCTGCGGACTGCTTGTCTCAAGTGGGCACGCATCGCTGGACTGTACGCAGCTTATGACTCGCATGCGGATATTGTAACCTTCTATCCGAAGCGTTTCAATATTGCGAGCATGAATAAGGCGAGGTTTCTCAATCCTCCCAATATGGAAGAGGCCTTGCGCCGGTCAGGTCGTAAAAATAATCTGGTAATTCGAGGGACATTTAACCGGGAAATTGCTGTACACCATGAAGAGCTCGTCTTTTTTGCCCCAGGCAACGACCCTTGGATTGACGCGATTGTCGATAATGCAATAGAGGCCGACAGAGGTCGCTGCTGCGCTATTTTGCGGCATGCCCCAGCAGTACAAGGAACATGGCGCGGATTCGAACTCCTTTTTAGCTTAACTATCGATCCACGACCACTGTACCAGCTCGGTTATGATCCGGCTCATCTGTTCCGAGCCTTGGGCTTTTTGCACACTTCTACGGTTCGCCTGCTTATCTCTGAGGAAGGACGGCGAGAGAGCACAAGTAGCGCAGTGTGGAAACTTACCCAGCGCGCCTATAGTTCGGGGGAAGACATTCACCTGGGTAAACGCGATGGTGCTGTGTCTCGGTTGCAGACCTTTAAAAGAGAACACCCTGTTGATGAGTGGCATACCGTTACCGACCGCACGCTTAATCTTGCAGATACCATTCTCTCCGAGGAATTAGACGAGTACATGGAAGAGTTGGCTGGAGAGGCGCGAGACAGATTTGAGAAACAGGCGGCGGGCTTGAAAGCCATCTACCACTGGCGAAACCACTACATAAACGGGCAGTCTATGCTGACGTGGGAGCAAATCGAAGATCACGAGCGTATTTCGCAGGCACTTGTTGAGGGTATACGCCGCCCAATCAGGAATCTAGAATCCGCCTGTTATTGGGTGTTACAAGGAAAGTAAGTTGTGTGATGAGCGAGCTCTTTGATGCGTTTCAGTTGCTTTTGAGTACGGAGACGTCCAATTATTCTGCTTTTATACATCAGCTGAAGCGTTGCCAAGATGAGCTGACAGAGACCGAGAGTGTGCGTAGCTATGGATTATTACGTCTTGCTCAAGCATTGCAACACTGGAGCGAAACGGAGGAAGGGAGTGCAGATGTGCTTGTGCTCCTACGGCAAGTCATCCGTAGCCATAGACAACGGTTGGCGGCGCCAGTACGCCTCTGGCAGCGACTTAGCGCGGAAGAAGCTAGAACTGGTCTATGGGGGGCTGTGGATAGCGATGAACCGGGTATGATCCAACTGATGGCTGATGAGTGGCATCCACAGTGGTTGCAGGGGACAGAAGAAATTGACCATATAGTGCGGCGGCGTTCGAATACTCATGTACTAGGCGACGGGTTACTGTATGCTATGACACTGGGACACTTTGCCGGGTACCAATCATTGGCTCAGCGGGCGGCTGTGCAGGGATGCCTGTTTTGCGACCCAGGTTCCACACTACTTGTAACTATGCCGACGGGTATGGGAAAAAGCCTGGCTATTCTCGAGCCCGCGTGGCATGCTTCGAAAGGAGGTCGCATTAAAGGCGGAACAACGCTAGTGGTGGTGCCAACCGTCTCACTTGCCATTGATCAGCAGAGAAGCGCCCTTCGCTTTTTCGAATCGGTAACCTCTCCTGAGTATCTGCCGCAGGCCTGGACTGCGGATACCCCACGAGAAATGCGAGCAGCGATATGTGCAGGCATCAAGTACGGCACGTTGCCCATTTTGTATACATCGCCGGAAGCGCTGATGCAATCTGACTTGTATACTGTCTGTTTGGAGGCAGCCAGTCAGAAAACTATTAATTGGCTGGTGGTCGATGAAGCTCATCTTGTCGAGACTTGGGGCGCCGGTTTCCGTACCCGGTTTCAGTTCCTCGCTGCCTATCGCGAGCGACTATTAGAGCACTCCGGCGGGCAGTTACGAACGCTACTGCTTTCGGCTACCGTGTCGCAAAAGTGTATGGCATTGCTTCGACAGCTCTTTGGGCGGGATGGTTCGTTTTTCAGTGTTCAGGCAAACCGCCTGCGTCCGGAGCCATCATATTGGTCCCATTTTTCAAGAGATAGCAGTACACGTGAGAAGAGAGTGTTGGAGGCTTTATGGCATCTGCCACGCCCGGCTATTCTCTATGTTTCCAGGGTGAAAGATGCTGAGCATTGGCAGGAAATTTTACTGCGTCAGAGCTTCCAACGGCTGGGAGTTTTTACGGGTGAGACCCCACCAGCCAAGCGTCAGCAACTGATCCGTGCCTGGAGGGACAGTGAGATCGATCTTATGGTTGCCACATCAGCGTTTGGTGTAGGTATCGATAAGAGCGATGTACGTACTATTATTCACGCCTGTTTACCCGAAAATGTCGACCGCTTTTATCAAGAAGTTGGGCGAGCGGGACGTGACGGCTACAGCGCAATCAGCCTTCTTTGCACGACGGAAGAAGATTACAGGGTGGCTGAAGGCATGACATGGGCTGCTCGTATCACCGAAGAGCAGGCCGCGAACCGTTGGGAAGGGATGCACCGAACTGGACGCGTTCTATCCACTGAGCATGCAGCCGACCTTTTAGTGGATACGAATGCCTCTCCAGCGAATGAACCAGATATGCGCCGTAGCGATAAAAATCGCGAGTGGAACGAACACACCCTACTCCTCATGCAGCGGGCCGGGTTGCTCCAGATCGTGGATGCCCGTGAAGATATTGCGCCGGCACTCAATTCTTTGAATGTCGATACTTCGACCCTTTCGATACGAGATTGGTTACTGGTCCGCTTATTAGATCCCGTTATAACGGCGTATCCGGAAAACCCGGAATTCATCCAATTGCTGAAAGAGAAACGACGGGAGGAAGTCAGGGATATCCTATCCGCCCTGACAAAAATGGAAACAATCGCAAAAGAATACAGCGGGGAAACGGCTCAACGATGCCTGGCTTACGAATTGAGCGATTTGTACCCTGGATGTGCACGAGCATGCGGAGGGTGCCCCTACTGCCGCGGCGTGCAAAATCCCCCCTATGAGCAATCACTTCCACTGAGCGTAGACATCGAATCTGGCAAACCAAACGCGGAGCTCCTCGCCGCTGATTTACGCGAGCTAATGGGTTGGCGAGCCGTTTTACATGTTACCTGGGATGGCTTGCGTGACCTCACCGCACAGAAGCAGATCGATGAATTACTGGTGGAGTTAATTGAAGCCGGCGTTCAACAAATTATTCTGCCAGAAGAGTTATCTTCTGATTCATCGTGGTTGCAAGGGCTCATCAAACGCGTTGCCAATCAAAACGCGACCCCTCATCAAATTTTGACCGAGGAGGATTTGGAGTTTCTCCCCCTTTACACAGTACCTACTGGCATTGTATATCCTGCAGCTGACATCCCTGCAGGTCTGTTCTATCGCCGCCTGTCCAAACAGTTGAGGCGTTGGAATAGTCAACGCGTTCCACTGGTCCATATTGTTCATCGGTCGCTGTTTTTAGAAAGCGAACGGGGCCGTTTTGTTGATCGGATCGAAGGCATGAGCGAAAAATTGGACCACCTGTATATGCACTTGACGAGGTGGAAGAATGAGCTGTTTTAGACGGAGTTTATATGGAAATTATTAACGATGCGCGAATTGAGTGGCGCCGCTTATGGGCACTAGCGAGGTTGGTGGCAGACCTCGAGACTTCCACCCAGCAGGAGATTTTTGACCTATTGCAGCCCCAGGTGCTGACCGACAAATCTGCCGCTGCTACAGTCGCCGGTTCCACCACTGCGATAGCCATACGGCAGGCTATAGATATAGGTTTGCTACAGGAGCGTGAAGATAAAACGATTTCTTTGGGCGTATCCTCAGATAAATTAGCGAGCGAGTCGGCGTTTCGTGACTGTATGCGTGACCTGCTATTAGGTGTGACCGAAAGGCACCGATCAAACTATCTCTTTAATTTGTTCTCTGCCTGGTACGCTGTACAGGATACACGTGTATTCTATGAGCTAGCAGAACAGAAATATTTCCCCCAGTTCAATGCTGATATGTCTCCTAGCCAGGCAACGGATGACCAGCGGCTCTTCAATGATACAAAGCTCAACGGGTGGCGTAAATGGGCGGTATTTCTCGGATTGGGTTGGTCAATGAGATTTAATGGGCGTGAAGTAGTAGTGCCAGACGCGACCGGACGGCTGAGAGCTGCTTTGCCGGCAATTTTTCAAGAAGGCGAATATATGACTCTGGAGCAGTTTATAGAGAGATTGGGAAGAGCGTGCCCTGAACTAGATGGTGGAAAGTTGTTTACTCTGTGCTGGCAAGCCAGCCGGGGTTCTGATGTCCAGGGGAACAGGCTAAGCCTAATGCTCTCAACGGGGCTACGGACACTGGATAGATTGCAATCCATTCGTTTGGAGTACCAGGCTGACTCCCTAAGCGTATGGCAGCTGTATCCGGCTCAAGGAAGTGTGCATCAGCAGTTAACCCATATTGAATACCTGGGAGGTTAGAGGGTATGCAAACGAAGCCTTTTGCTTTAGTTCAGTGCTGGAAAAGTGAGCGCATCGGCCAGGTCATCAACAAAGAAGCGGCTTCTGTGGATACAGCCACGTTTCTTGCCACTCACACTCCCCTGAATAAATTCACTTACCATCGATATCCCCAAGTAATTAGCGATACCAGCGAGAATGGGTTGCTTCAAGAGCTAAAGAATTGCGCTGAGTTGGATAGGCATGCTTTTGTCGTCGTCCAAGGAATACCAGGTACGGGGAAATCGCATTTAATTCGTTGGCTCAAAGAGCGCTATGCTGCGGAAGCAGATCAGGAGCACGAACGTGTATTATTCATAGAGCGAGCACAGTGCAGCCTGCGTGGCACTCTGGAGCAAATCATCCACTCGGGTATTTTCGACAAAGAAACGATGAAGGAGCAGCTCGAGAAGCTCGATGGTGCACGTATCGAAATCTCTAAGGAAGCGTTGGCCGGTACACTCCTTAGCCAGTTACTTGTGGGGATAGGCGAAATGCCGCAAGTGGAGATGCCTGGGTGGCTGGCGAAAAGAAGTAGGTTGGAAAAGTACCTGCTGGACTTTGTGGTGCGCCAGGAATTGATGAAGGCAGGAGGCCCTATCGACCGTATTATACGGTTCCTCAGAAGTGGTTCAGGTATCCAAAACCGCGAAATGCCGAAGTTCGAAGAAAATGATTTCATTTTTAAAGCGGCAATACTCAATCAGATGGAAGGGTACCAGGAAGCCAGGTTTGTTGCTGAACGCTTGCAGGGTGAAGATCGGGCAGAAGAGCGTCGCCAGGTGGTATCTTACCTAAACCAATTGCTCTCTTTCGCAATTGGGCACGCCACCGCACTCACAAGCGATGATTTTAAGCAAATCTTTTATGACCTACGTCGCCAGCTGCGCTTACGAAAGCAGACCCTAACCCTTTTCATTGAGGATATTACGGCACTGACCGGCATCGATGCCGGCCTGCTCGATGTACTGGCAACACAGCATGTGGGCGAAGGGAATCAGGAATTTTGCCGTATCGCTTCTGTGGTTGGCATTACAGACAGCTATTTCACGGATCATGTCCCTGATAATATGAAGGACCGCTTAACGCATATCATTTCCCTAAACGCTACTCAAGGAGGATTAAGTGATTCCGAACTGCTCTCTGATGTAAATGCTACTGCCGCTCTGGCATCTCGTTATTTGAACGTTATGCGCCTGGAACAAAGAGAGTTGGATGTGTGGCTCGGGCAGGGGGGGAAACCTGACCAGCTCCCTAATGCTTGCGCAAGCTGCGCATATAAAACAGACTGCCACAGAGCTTTTGGCACCCATAAGATGCAGCCGGATGGTCAGCACGAGCAGGAAATTGGTCTCTATCCGTTTAATCAGAAGGCTATCTGGACCCTTTATCAGCATATCGATACCTCCACCAGCAAGCGCACTCCACGATCGCTGCTCCATAACGTACTGCACTATATTATGCAAAGCCATGGCCCGAAAGTTGAGCAGGGAGCCTATCCTCCTGCATCTTCTGAGTTTGGAGGAGAATTTACCACGTTTTCCCTTGAAAAGATGCAGCACAACGTGATTGCCTTTCAAGGAGGCAAGGATGCTAAACGTATCGAGACACTAATGATGATCTGGGGCAATGGAACGGTTGACTCAATGGAGGTTGGAGCAAGCAATTTAGTGGGAGATCTGCCACAAGAGGTTTTTCAAGCCTTTGGCATAAAACCAATTCCAGGTGAGCGTATTGCCGGCCCTGCGCTTTCCGTGACATCTCATCATGGCACATCTGGGGGCCCCGGATCAGCTGGATCGCCGTTGGGGATGGGTCAGGCGGAAGGAAGTGGAATAACCGAAAGAGCACCTTCACTGCCCAATCAGCCGAAGGAGAAACAGCAAAACAGGTATGTGCGAGATATCACCGCTTGGTTTAATGGAGGTAAGCTGGTCTACTATGCAGAGTATCGAGAATTACTTGTTCCCCTGCTCCGGTCCTTTATCGATTGGGACTTTTACCATATCAGTGATCGCCAGGTCGAAGAGGCATTAAAGGGAAGAAGAATCTGCATTGAGTCTCAAGATGGGAGGATGAATGTTGCTCATTATCTGACGCTAAAACGCGATCCCGAGCTTATGGCAGTATTGCTAGCGCTGGTAAGCATCAGGGAGAGCGGCCAGGACTTGACGGATGCCGTATTGAGCGGCTGTTTATCGAACTTCAGCATCTGGTTGCACTTGCATGAGTCTGAGATTGCCCAGTTCGTTCAGCAGCCTCATCGCTCGGTCAGCAACGTGTTGCCACTCGATGAAATGCTCGTCTTCAGTTGTTTGATTATGGCTTGCCTTCAGGGGGCTCTGCGAATCTCCTATTCGTCTCCTGAGGAATTGTGGCTTGACCTTGTGAACTTTTGCGTCAGTACCAGGAATTCCACCGCTGAGTGGGAGCAGCTTCGGCAAAAGGTGGAGCAACAGCACTCTCGTACATGGGCCGGTCTCGTAAGGCAAATTACGCAGAAAAGAGCCTCTGAGCTTTGCTCGCTATTGCTGAGTGCTTTGAATTGTTCTCAAGGAGGAAGCGGTGATGTGCGCTTTCTGGATGCACCACGGGGAATGCGCTTGCTCAAGCAACTGCGAAGAAATGACTGGCAACTGCCTGATGCTGCCCAACTCGATTCTGCTGCTGTCTTGCCATGGAGTGATGTTGTAACAGTCTATACTCTCCTACGAACTCAATTCGCGGTAGCTCTAAGCGATGACTGTGTGGCAATTGAGGACCTTCTAGCTCGCTTGAGCGCTTTTTTAGAAGACAGATCACCCAAAGAGGTGTTTCAGGCTTTACAGACCTTCGTAAAAGTTATGGCGGAGACGCAACGGGGTACCAACTTTGTCATCAGGCGTTCTCTGAACGCCACGCAGTTTAGCAGTATGCAGGCGCAGTTACAGAATCACTTAAAAAAGCAGACGCAAGAGCAACTTGCTCTGCATCTCTCGCATAACGGGGAATTGTATTTGCAGGCGCAGGACTACCTCTCCTATTTCGAAAGCTTTGTGAAGGAAGCGACAAAGCTGAGAGAGGCGAATGTGAAAAGGTTCACTCAACTTCAAAGTCAGGTAACCGCCGAGAGTGCGTCAAAACAGGAAGAGGTGGTATTTATGTACCGGGAAATCGCTAACACTCTTGATGTGCAGCGGGTGAAAGAGGAGAGGGCATGATTGTTAGTTTATCGCAAGAAGTATGCCAGCAGATACAGGAAATTGATTACCTCGAGCGGTTGAAAAATAACCTGACATCTATACAAGCGACCTTTGATGCATTGGTTCGGTTCAAAGAAGTAGCTGTGCAGTTAAAAGCCCTTGTAATATTGCAAAAAGGGCGGTTAGCTGAACCTATAGTCCAAGACATTGGATCTGCTATGGAGCAATTGGTCCGCGATGTGGACGCTAGCGCCAAGAGGCAAGAGAGCCAGCTACGCCAAGTAAAGGAACTGGCACAACTTCAGAGGGGAGCACAAGAACTCATTGATGACCTTAAAGCCCATTGGAAACTCTATGCACAGGGATACACTAGGGAGACGTTTGAATTACTGCGTTTGGTGAGTTACCTTCCCGAAGTAGAGGCACAGCAGGCTACCTACGAGACATTGACTTTACGCTTGCAGCACTACATTGAACACATACCACTGACTCCGGCTCAATTGCTAGAGTTTGACGAGTGCTTGCGGCAACTCAATCAGCATTTAAGCGATATCCAAGGCTTGAGCTCAGATGTGAAGAAGTTTTTGGAGAATATCTTAAAAGATCAAGCCACGCTTGCGGACCTTACAGATGAAGTTTTGCACTGGTGTCGGCAGGGAGAGCATGCAAGCGCTTTCTTTATTGGTTTTACCGGGAGAAAAAGAGGATAGAGAAATATGCCGGATGAAGAAATACTAGGCGAGAAGCTCGATGCCTTGGGAAATGAACTTTTGACGGAAATTGAATTGAATGAGATGAAATTACTCAATTGGGGTTTTGTTGATGTCAAAAGCCCCCTTCGAGTAATGCTACCGGATTTACTGGAGCACCTCAGCGGGAAAGGAAAAGAGCTTTGGTTGGAGTTGCAGGGGTTTGGGGTAGAGCCCGAAGCTCTTCTGGAAAATCTCGAGGATCGGAAGCTCATTTTCCCGTCAAACGCTCAAAAAGAGTCTTATCGGAGCCGCTTCGCGGAGGCGATTCGCCTTTTGTTTCTGCTGCGGCAGCGTTTTTCTCCCGAAGATTGGCAAACGGCCCCGCGATTAGTGAGTGACTTCAAGATAGACATCAAGAGAAGAAGCTATCCCAAACGCGATGTGAGTATAAAAGAGCTGTGCGACGAATTGCGCACAGACGGCGCTGACCCTTTCTATATAGAGGCGGTAACTTGCCTGCTGAAAGGTCCGACTGGCAAAGAGCTTTCTCTCTCTCGCTTTCAAAAGCAAGCCATTGTAGAACAACACCGTAGCCTGCATCTTGCTGAAAAAGGCATGTATAACGATCGCGGTTTAGTCATTGGAGCTGGAACGGGCGCCGGTAAAACAAAGGCATTCTACATCCCGGCCATGGCTGAGATTGCCTCTAATCTGAGAATGGAGAGCCGCTATGTGCAGGCACTTGCGATTTATCCGCGCAATGAGTTATTGAAGGACCAGCTGTTGGAGGCCTATCTGGAGGCTCGTAAGCTGGATAGCTTCCTTCAGGCCCATAAGAAGCGTTGTATCGCGGTTGGTGCTTACTACGGCGATACCCCATACTCAGCCGAAAGATTGCTGAAAGATGGGCATTCAGGTTGGACTCCCGTTAAGCCACAAAGTGGTATTGCAGGCTGGGAATGCCCCTATTTCCCCTGCCCGGATTGCCGGGAGAAGAAAGCAACCCCCAGGCTCTCGTCTGGTACCGGGAGGATGTTGAACGAGAAGCAGAGGACAACAAACAGAAAAAATACGGCAGCTACGCGCGCTTGCGTTGCCCAGATTGCTCTTTTGAGATACAAGGTCATCACCTTTTGCTCACGCGCGAGCAGATGAAGCACACTCCTCCGGATATCTTGTTTACGACCACTGAGATGCTTAACCGCCGTTTGAGCTACGCGGGGGAACACCGCCTGTTTGGCGTGGATCGCGTTGATTTGTTGCCCACGATGTTGCTGCTCGATGAGATTCATACTTACGAAGGGCTGCACGGGGCTAATATCGCCTATCTATTGCGTCGTTGGCGCCACGCACGCTGCCGAAGGCAAACTGAGAGACTTTGTTGTGTGGGCTTATCTGCCACTCTGAAAGATGCCTCCTCTTTCTTTTCTAGATTAACCGGCATATCGCCGAGTCTTGTCAGCTACGTACGACCGCAGTGGGAGGATATTGAGGTTGAAGGGGCAGAGTACAACCTGGTTCTGAAAGGCGATCCTGTCTCCGCTAAGAACTTGCTCTCGACCTCGATTCAGACCGTCATGTTGCTGGCGCGCATGTTGGATACAACCGATACGCAGCCATCAAGGAGGACATATGGGCGCAAGATCTTCGCTTTTGCCGATAAGCTAGATGTGCTCAACAGGTGGTACTACAATGAGTTGGATGCTGAAAAGGCGAAGGTCCTGAGTAAGTGGCGCAGCCGCAGAAGGCAGGATCCAGATACGAGAAGGAAGATTCAGGCGGGGCAAGATTGGCGCGTGTGTGAAGATATCGGCCATAATTTGTTTGCGCCGCTGCGGATAAGCCTGACGTCATCGCAGAGCCGAGGTGTCGATACGAGTGCCAATGTCGTAATCGCTACCAGTACCCTAGAGGTAGGGTTCAATGATCCCAGCGTTGGCGCGGTAATTCAACACAAATCCCCACATAGTATGGCGTCCTTTCTTCAACGCAAAGGGCGCGCCGGCCGCTTGCGCTTGATGCGTCCATGGATGGTTGTCGTTGCGTCAGCTTACGGAAGGGATCGCTGGGCATTTCAACACGCAGAGAACTTATTTGACCCTGAGCTCAAAAATATAGACATTCCGCTTGATAACTACTATGTGCGCAAGATCCAGGCCACTTTTGCCCTTATGGACTGGTTCTCGCTGAAGCTAAAGGAGAAGGAGCATTGCAGGAACATTGACCTGTGGGACGTTTTGCGTAGTGATGAAAAGGCGCACAATCGGAATGCTGACCAGAGGAGAGCTCTTTATACCCTTGTCGAGGATGTTTTAAACGGCGACCTGCTCGATGACCTGGGGCGCTATCTACGCCGTGCCCTCGGTTTGTATGAGCAAAGGGAGCTCGACTCCGTTCTTTGGGAAGAACCTCGTTCACTCGTCTTTGAAGTGTTGCCAACCTTGGCGAGGCAATTAAATAGCAGCTGGCAGCGATTGAATAGCGAGACTCACGCTGTGGAGGTATGGGGCGATAATATTTCTAGAAACCCCTTGCCTGATTTCATTCCGTCCACCCTTTTTACCGACCTTAAGCTTCTCGATATACCCTTAACGCTGTCTCAAAATACCCGGCAAAAGGGATCGTCGATACCGCAAACGGAGCCGAAAGTAGTTTACCTTTCTTTGCAGCAGTGTTTAAGCGAGTTCGCACCGGGCAATGTTAGCAAACGCTTCTCCTTGAGTGATAGCAAGAAGGAGGCGCACTGGTTGCCCATGCCGCATGCTGAGCAACTGCGGGACACACTATCGATTAGCGGGCTCTCCATCGTGTTTGATGAGGTTCCGCAAGAATTCGAAGTGGGAGGAACACAGTATCAACTTTTCTCCCCTCGGGCTTATACGTTGGCGCAAGTACCAGAAGACATTAGCCCCAGTAGTAGCGCGCATTACCAGTGGCGTTCGCATTTTGCTCACAAAGTACAATTGGCGGGAGAGGAGGCGAGCGGGGATAGAACGATTGCGTTGCCCGATACTTCTGACTGGAAAACTACTTTCACCGCAATTAGTAGTTATACCCTCTCCAACGGTTCATGGGTCGAAGTCGCGCGCCTTGCTACCGGCATTAAAGCCGAGGTGCGATACGAAACACGCAATGGAAACAAGAGAGACCCCCTGCCCTTGTGGTTGAGTTTCGAAACTCAAGCACGTCACCCTGCTGCAATCGGCACTGTGTACCATGTGGACGCGCTGCGCTTCCAATTCAAGCCCCTTGATATTGTGGGTTGTCGGAATATCCCCAGTTGGTCGTCTATCTACCGAGATCTACGCCCAGAATTCTTCCTTTACAAGTTCAGGCGGCACAGGTATGTCCAGGAAAAGAGGCTCTCGCGCTTTGAAATCGAGTGGCTTTGGCAATTAGAGCTATCGATGCTTGTTGCAACTGCTGTCGGTATATCTCGAAGCCTCGCTGAAGCAGCGCCGATTGTGAAGGATCAACGTCAGAAACTGGCTCAGCGTACTATGGAAGTCATATTCCAAAGCCAGCAGGCTGAAGATTACGGTGAGGAGAAAGTTGGACCTTTACATGAGAAGCTCCAACAACGTCTAAGAGATGCCGATATTGTGCAGGCGCTAGAAGAATGCTCATCTGTGCTCTGGCAGGATGAGGATGTGGACATGGAGGCGTGGCTGAGAGAGTGTTATGCGTCCTCGTTAGGTTCAACCCTGTTCGCAGCGCTTACACAAATGATCCCTGACTCTGATCCGGACGAACTGATTATGGATGTGGATGGAGAAAGCGTCTGGATTTCGGAAAAGACTCCCGGGGGAGTGGGTCTCATCTCTCGACTGGCTTCTCTCCTAGAGAGTAGCCCTTACGAGTTCGAACTAGCAATGTACGATGCACTGCACCACTGTGAGCGCCAGGAGTTAGCCACGCAGTTGCAACGGGTGGCAGAGTTAGTAGAGAGCGGAAATCCTCAACTGAAAAAAGTATTCGCAGCTCTGCGCCAGGAAGACGATATTAAAGAGCAAGAAGAATTGCATAAACGCCTGAAGTCCGTTTTGGAGCGGCATGGTATACCTGCGACGCGGGAATTGCTCGTCGCTCTGCATGCGAAATGGCTGCGCCCCAATTCGGATCAGGACAGCGATGACTTGCTGGCCCACCTTCTTCGCTTCTGGCGCGATGAAGAGCAGAGGCTCAATTGTAAGATCGATATACGCGTAATTGCAGTCGCTGCGTTGAAGCATGAGAAAATTTCTCAGAGGCTGCAAGCTATCTTGCAGCGTATCGGAGGAGTTAGCACGCAAGATCCGAGCCAAAGTTTTAACATTTTGCAATCCCTTCTCTGGTTGAACTGTACCGACAGCTGCCCCGATTGTATTGAGGAATCTCATTGGTATCAGGAACTGGTAAAGCCTTCGCGGGCTCTGCTGCGTTCGCTTTTACCGCCAGGTGTGCAAAGAGTTGCCTGTGAGCAGCAGGGCTGGGTGCAACAAGCCCGCCATGTACTTTCCACTTCTTATAAAGTACAGATACTGTGTCCACAGGACCAACTTTTCGCCTGCAAGCAACACATAATGGATTTGCTTACGGAGCCAATAGAAATAGGGTTTCAGCTGTTGTTCCCAACTGTGGAGCGTATTATGCGTACAGACCTTACCTGGACAATTGAGTTGTGGATCAAGGAGTTCGCCCATGCCTAACCGTATGATCCGATCAAAATCTAGGGTTAGCTCTCTCCTGCTCGTCGATTGTTTGAAATCGCTGTTCGCGCTAGAACTACTGAATCCCAGTGAGGAGCTCTATTTGTTCTCGCCTTGGTTGGGTAGGGTTGTACTGATTGACAACCGCTTCGGCCAGTTTCGTGCGGCTGCGCGCGAATTGAATAAGAGCGAGTTGACACTCGTGGATATTCTCTGGCTGTTAGCGGAAAGGGGGACGCGTATTCGTATAGTGTGCCGCCCCCATCACCCTGCAACAGAAGAGTGTCTGCGTGACCTTCGGCGTACCAACGTCGAGTATCGTTACGATAGGGACGTTCATTCTAAGGGCTTGATCACGCAGAATTGCTATCTACGTGGGTCTATGAACTTTACCCATGCTGGTGTGTATCTCAACGATGAGAATGTAGAGCTTTCCACCGAACCTGCGGATATATTTCGCGCCTTGCAGGAAGCGCGTGCTAGTTGGCAAAGGCTAGAGTATGAAAGTAATTCGCTATAATGAGCAAAAGCGTTACAAATTCGCATTGCAAGTCCTGGAATTAGCAAGCGCTCTGGAAGGTCAGACCGATTGTGACTCAGAAAAATGTGAGATACACGTTGAGAACGAGTTCCTGGCGCAACTGCTGGAACGAATAAGCGATGGCTATAAAGCGGTTGTTGTTCCAAACCTGCAATCGTCCCGCTTCCTTATTACTGCTTCTGATCGCAGACAATTGGAGCTAGCGTGTCAGCGCGTCAGGCATTTTCTTGTGCCCACATATGCGACTTTCACCCAGGAACTAAAGCCGCTCCCATTCAATGGGAGACATCCATTGCAGCTTCTGGGGGCCGAACTCTACCCATCAGGTTACTACGTACTAAAGTCGCGCAAAGAATTCGAGCACCAGGTGTTGTATTCCCTCGGTTTGTGGATGGATCTGGAAGAGAGGTATCCGCATGCCGAGCGTAGAGATGAGGTCCTCACCTACGGCCGCCTCTACGAGCGGTTTAGAATGGCGCTTGCCGCTGCTCAGTGGGGCGAGGCTGAGCAGGCTCGACGCACAATGCTCCTCCTCAATCTGACTACGGGTGAAAACCTCCTCTTCTTAAAGATCGAACAATTTGCCCTACAGCGGCGCTGGAATGAAATATGGCAATGCCGCGACAGAGCACAGTTAGTGCAAGCACGTGTGCCTCGTTCTGTACGCGGTGCGCTATTAACAGCTTTCCACCAGACGGTGCTTTTTCCCCTAGAACAACAAAACCAGTGGCAGGAGGCACTAGAAACTTTCCGTGAGAGCCTTCCTTTGCTTGGCTCGTTACTTACGGGGCGTCTGGGCCTTACAGAAGGACCTGTGGTGCAGGTATTTGCGTATCAATCCGCACTGGAGGGGGACCGTGTGGCGCTGCTTGCGCTGGTGGATGTCAATTCAGGTTCTGAAGCCCAGTTGTGTATTCAGCAGCTTCTCTCTCTACTTGCTCCAGAGGTGTCTTCCGCACCAGTGAATGAGCTGGCTGCTGTCAGAACGCCTTTGAGCCTCGCGCGCGAAGCCTTGGACTATGGAGACTTTGATGCAGCTCGGCGGTATAGTAAAGAAGTCGAGGAGAGCGACGCTAAGATAATTCTCAGCATGCAGATAGCGTATCACACAATCGACGTATCTCTGGCTGAAGAGGCCCTCGTATCCTACGGTAAGTATTCCCCGGCCGAGCTGCAGCAATTGAACCAACGGTTCCCCTTTATCAGTCACATTCATGGTACCTTGCTGCAATTTGTTGCCCAGGCCGAGGGACAGATGGCGGAAGGGGCAGAACAGGGACCTGCTCTTATTCAGGATTGGCTGGCGTGGTTTGACCACATCAAACACGCTTCTTCTTCTAACTCGGAACTGGGCAAGGCAATCACGCGCTTGGCGGAGATCTGTGATGAACGCTTTTGGACAGAGCCGCATATAGAACAGTTTACGGAGCGTTTACTAGAAATTGTCGACGATGCCCAACTGATCAAGAAAGATTTGGTTCGAGATGCGCTCCTGAAGATTACGCAGTTTTTCTTGTCTGACCAAGAGTTCCCTAGGACGGATGTGCCTCTCTATAGAAGTCTCTACGAAACGTTGTATCTTGCACTGCTAGCAGTACCCAAGGAGCTGCAGTATACAGGCTGGCTTTTGCTACGCCTGGCAGAAGCACAGTTACGCTCCGCATCTGAGAGCTGCGAGGCTGTATTTGGCCACTTGAAAGAGTGGTGTGGCGTACCTATACCCAGGCTTGAAGTGTGGGCATTAGACACTTGTGAGATGCTGCTGGATTACGGCCTAGAACCAGCTGCACTGACGACCTGGTATCAGCTCTGGATTTCGGAGTTGGTACGTGTCCAGCCACATCATCAGATAACGAACGTGAATGGCTGGATAGATCTAAGCCGCTGCGTTCCGGGTAGCGATGCTCTTTTGGATGCATTGCGTGAGCGTTTCAGAGGTCATCTTACCGCGACCGATGATCCTATCAAGCTTTTGCCAGAGGGGTATAGGATTGGTATCTATTCTTTGCTGGAGCCATCTGCACAACGGGCTAAAGAGCAACTGCTTGCTCGCAATCCAAAGCTGGAAATCCGTATCTGCACAGATAAAGTACTGACTGAAATGGCAAAATCGATCGCATTGCAGGCTGATATGGTTGTGATGGTTATCACTGCTATGAAACACGCGATGACGTATGGCGTTGGGCCTCTTATCGATTCGGCAAAAGTAGTACGACCTCAATCAAGTGGATCTACCAGCTTAGTACGTGCAGTCGAAGAATACGCGGCTAAGTATTACCTATAAGTGGAGCTCTGTACAGAGAAGGTACCTACGTACAATCAAGCAACTTTTTGGGCATTGAGTGTGTACTGGATCCAAAAAGCTGGACACGCATTTGGGTGTTAAAAAACAACATTCAAGTCAATTAGTCAGATGACGTACAGTTAGATACGTTGACAAAGGCGAAGGACTCGCATCGCCTCTAAGGTGGTATGGATATCTCGGGCTGACCCATCTTCGCTCGACCAACGCCCATCTGGCTCTTGCTGCTGCTCCGAGCGTGAAACGGCGTGCTCGATCACACAGTGGTCGAATGGCATCCCTGCCAGAAGCAATGTCGAGAGTAACCAGGCGAGATTACTCGCCGGAAGGCCGATGAGCTGTTGTGCCAAGGAGCCGAAAACTCGCTGGGCCTCGTGGCAGTGCAAGCGATACCACAAACCTCCTGCTAACCACTGAGCATGGACGAAGGTGGGGAATTGTCCCCCTTTCATCCAGATACCGTTGTAAGTAGCTTGCGGCTTACCGTGCATTCTCGGATGAGTCTGCCAAAGCCGTGAGCCAGAAGCCGCAATTGGCGGTGAGATAGAGGCGAGCAGAAAGGTCGCCTGGCATTGCCCAGAGCGGTGTCTGCTCGGCCATCTGTTCCTCATCTTCCCAACTGCCGTCCTTGCGTTGCCGCTGCGTGAGGAAGATGAGGGCAGAAGCAATCTCCGCTTCGTTTGTGCTGAGGCCGAGCTGCTCTGCTTGCGCTAAGCGGAAATAGGTAGCATCCAGCGAACTGTAATCGGATGCCCAGAAAGGTCTCCATCCTCCATCCTCCTGCTGGTCAGCAAACATCTGCTGCCTGATTGTTAGTGCAAGAGGTTCTCCGTCAAGCAGATACCGCAGGCGAGCTTGCTCGACCACATCTCCTGTGGAGCGAACGAAGGTGATGGCCGCCGGTCTATTCATGGAAAGCTCCTTCTCTCCAGCACTTCGCTCGAAACGCTCTTTCTGGATCTGTTGGATCGTCTTGCCTTCCCACCATTTTTGCTTTAATCGCCCTTGCTTCAATGCTGCTTCAAGGGTGTCAATTGTTATAATGCAGAGGTGATCAAGCGATACCCTATAGGTGAAGTCGAAAATCTGATAATAGTCTATCGTCTGCTGTATAGTATAGGCTGGGTTCTCTGATAAGAAATAAGTAAATGCCCCACAATCGTCCATCACGGGAACGGCTTTATCTAAGCGGGTGCATGCATGCACCCGGCTCTTTGGATATACTTTTCGGAAGTCGGAGATAATGACGCTTTTGAGACAAGCATGCCATCAAAAATTAACTCATTAAAAAAGTCGTGTGCCAAACTATCATGTAACCACCGATCACCACGTTCGGGCGAAGGCTAGTCGGTCACAAAATTATAGTCAGGATCAACTAAATCCTCAAAATTGGGCAAGTAGAACTTCAAGGTATCACATCTCCATACAAAACCACCGTCGAATTACGAAGTAATGTTCTCGTTTTTAGATGGTAAATAAGGTGAAGAGAGGTTCTTACACACTCCCGGTGAAGTTCGCTTGCTATAGACGTATCGATAGATCGTTCTACACTAATAATACTGCTTTTGTAGAAGGATCAGATGAAGATGGAAGTACCTGTTACGCTTGCCTTGCCAGAGGAACTGGAGGTCACAGAGATCGAGATGATTGATGAGGTCTTCACAATTACCGCTCATTGCATACGGAAACATCCCTGCTGCCCCCTCTGTGGCACTCCGGCACACCGATTTCATAGCCGTTACGTCCGCCAGATCACGGATCTCCCGTCCGGTGGAAAGCGTGTCTGCTTGCGCGTTCTGGTCCGCAAATGCTTTTGTGATGTCAGTACGTGCGCGCGAAAAATCTTTGCCGAACGTTTCACCCCCTTTATTGAACCTCTGGCGCGAGTCACTGCTCGCCTGTTTCAAATCGTTCAGGCTCTCGGCTTAGCAACTGGCGGCATGCTGGGAGCGCGTTTAGCTGAGCGATTAGGGATTAAGACCTCCTGGATGACGGTGCTTCGTCGGATCATGGCGCTTCCAAGAGAACCGCTCCAACAGGTGATAGAGCTTGGGATCGACGATTTTGCGTTTCGGCGAGGACGCAAATATGGCACGATCCTGGTAGACATGCGCAGTCACAGGGTCATTGATGTGTTGCCTGATCGATCGGCAGAAACCACCGCAGCCTGGATAACGACCCACCCAGAAATTGAACTGGTGAGTCGAGATCGGGGAGGGGACTATGCATCAGCAGCCAAGACCGCCGCTCCCCAGGCGGTACAGTGTGCAGACAGGTTTCATGTCCTCAAGAATCTTGGCGAGGCTCTGGAGGGGGTGCTGGCCCGCCACTTGGCTGCTCGTCGTAGAGGTCAGGCCGAGAAGTCCTCGGCCCCCTCTCTCTCGGAAGTGCAAGCGAAACAGCCACCCAGACCTCATCGGAAGGGAGCCGAGTTGAGCCAAGCGAAGCGAGCGGAGCGTCTGGCTCAATACGAGCAGGTCGTGGCCTTACGGAAACAAGGCTTCACCCTGTCGACCATTGCCGAGCAGGTTGGCATCGGTATTGCCACGGTCACACGCTGGTTGAGGAGTGGCACCTTTCCTGAACGACAATCACCTCTGCGCAAGACGGGTGTTGATGGCCACCTCCCCTATCTGCGAGAACGGTGGGAAGCTGGTTGTCATAATATGGCGCAGTTGTATCGGGAACTGCTGGAGCGTGGCTACACTCAATCGTATCAGTCAATGCATGACCAGTTGCTTCGCTTGCTTCCAGAGGGGAAGAAGAACGCTGCAAAAGCATGCACCCTCTCTCCAATGCCTCTCTCATCAAAGTCTGCGGCTTTTCTCTTTCTTCGTCGGCCTGAAGCACTTTCGACCGATGAACAAGAAATACTTCTCACCCTCCGCCAACTCGATCCAGAGATCGAGCTGGCTTACACCCTGGTTCAGCAGTTCGCCCAGATGCTGCGCACTCGTACCGGAGAACGGCTTGACGGCTGGCTTGAGAAGGCCAGAGCGAGCCAGATTCGTGAACTGCAAGGGTTTGCTACCAGTGTTGAGAGAGACAAGGCCGCAGTCGTGGCAGGACTAACCCTCCCCCAAAACAACGGATTGGTTGAGGGGCACGTCAACAAACTGAAGCTGATCAAAAGGATGGGGTATGGACGAGCAGGTATCTCTCTGCTCCGCCAGCGAGTTCTTCATGCTTTCTAGCAGGAAAGAAGATTTCGCCATGAAACATCAGGCCGTATTGGGAAGCAAGCGAGCTTCACCGGGAATGTGTAAGAACCGAAGAGAGAGCAGGTTTTAAGGTGAAGAGTGAGCAATCGGCGCGAAGCATGAGCACTGGCGTGGAAGTGCCTGGGAAAACCGCTCCACATCTGGTGTGCTGGAATGGAGTGTTGTAAATAAAAACCCTGGCGAACTGGAACGATGCACAGCGGCCAGGGTGTCAATCACAGGATGTTGCGAGCAGATGCTGACGTTTATTGCTGAATACCTTGCAATGCTTTCTGTTTTGCCGCCATACGGGTACGCGCACTCTCTCTTTGTCCGATTGCTGGAATGAGAGGGAGAACCTTTCCCAGTCCAAACTTAGGCATATTATTGTAAACAGCCTCGTAGTGTCCAGCTGGAATGCGGTAGGTTTCGTGCCAGATCCCCACGTCACCATTGCTTCCAACCTGCCGATTAAATTCCCGCCAAGCTGGCAGATGGACCGCATCTCTGTTCCCCGCGTAGACCGCCAGGTCTTCGAACGAACGCCAGTACTGAACCATGAGTGTCGTGGGAAAGTTCAGCGTTGTTTCTATACCCAGCAAGCCCATCTCAGGATGCTCTTTCAACTCTTTCAGCATGCGTGTCATTGCAGCCGCTACTGGTACCCATTTTTGCACCTTCCACACATTATTGACACGCATGCCAATCAGAAACACCACCAGCTCTTGCTCGTTTGCAACGGTCACACGCTCTTTGATAAGCTTTGCCATAGGAATTTCCTTTTCCTTTTTGCTCTCTCTTTAGAACAGCAAACGCTTTCCGTACATTGTACGGTAAAACCCAAAATTTTTGACGCTATTTCAACTGTGCGACAAAAGCCTGAAATGCTCTTTCGTGGAGACGGTCTATATCTTCTGTGACTTGGCTCATCAATGTCAGCCGTAACATCGCTAAGCCATGCATGAGGGACCAACTGGCGTAAGCTAACTCTTGCCAACCGGCTCCACTTGCTGAACGAAACTCTCCAGACAGGAGGCCATCCTGAAGAATTTGAACCAATTGAGAATAGGCCGTGTTCTGCTCAACTTCGGTGAATGGGAATGGGGAGAGCGGTCTGTGATTGAACATCATCAGGTATAATTGTGGTTCTTGTAAGGCAAAATGCATATACACTTTACCAGCTTCCTGTAAACGCGACAGCGCCGTTGCTCCCTGAGTACCATGTTCCATGCGTGCCGTCAGGCGCTCAAAGCCCTCGTTCACTAATTCAGCAATAATTTCTTCTTTGCTAGAGAAGTACTCATAGAGGCCTGATGGACTATAATCGATGCGTTCGGCTATCTCGCGCATCGATAAAGCATCGACACCATGCTGCATCACAATCTGCATCGCCGCTTCCAGAATGGTTTCTCTGGTCCTGGCTCGCCTTTTCTCACGAGGACTCATCACTTTGGCATTCCTTCCCATTTCCGAACAGTGTACGGTAATAGTATATCCATCGATTTTCTTTGTTGTCAAGGGGGAAAGAACCCTCTTTTCAGAAAGCGCTCTTGTAGGGATGTGGTCTATAGAGCGTTCCAACAGCCAATCAGTCTGAGACGAGAAACTCAATTTACAACACTCTATTCCAGCACACCAGATGTGGAGCGGTTTTCCCAGGCACTTCCACGCCAGTGCTCATGCTTCGCGCCGATTGCTCACTCTTCACCTTAAAACCTGCTCGCTCTTCACCTTATACGGTAAACTTGAGACGAGGTCCTCCTACTGAGGACACTAGGAAGTGAGTCAACTTGCTAGGCTGGACTTGCTTGGGAAAGCGCATTTTCGCCACTCGGCTCGACCGATAAAATAAGAATGAGCTTCCCGGGCATGTTCCTGGACACCAATGATGATTGGAAGGACGCGCTTTGAGCGCCAAGTATAAGGACACGCATCCTCCAGGAATGTCTTGCCGAGAAAGAAAGGATTCTCCTATGTGGTTTGCCGGCATCGACTGGGCTGATAATCATCATGACGTCGTTGTGATTGACGCAGAGGGCCGCAAAGTCGCCCAGCTTCGGATCGAGCACACCCCACAAGGGGTGACGAAATTGGTGAACTTCTTGCGTGAAATTGCACCGCTCGACCAAATCGCCTGTATCATCGAAACCAAGCATGGCCTGCTCATCACCGCTTTGTTGGAGGCGAGAGTCCCTCTCTATCCTGTCAATCCAAAAACCATTGATTGCAGACGCGTAGCCTCTCGAGCCAAGACCGATCTGATTGATGCCTACTTGCTGGCCAAACATGGTCGCTCTGAGTTGCAGGATCTGCGGCGGTTGGAGCCCGATAGCCCGATCATTGCCGAACTCAAAGCCTTGACGCGTGATCAAGACACCTTGATCAAGATGCAAACCCGCCTGGTCAATCAACTGACTGCTTGTCTCAAAGCCTACTACCCCATAGCCTTGACGTTATTCACCAAGCTTCAGCAAAAGACGACGTTGGCTTTTTTGCTAACCTATCCTACACTCCAGGCCGCTCAGATGGCGACGCAAGAAGAGCTTTGCACTGTCCTCAAGCAGGCGGGTCATCCAATGTACAAGAAGGTAGCGGCTAGCATCTTTGAAGCTCTTCGTGAACCCAGTCTTCAAGCCGATTCGATCACCATTAAAACGAGGTCCCGCTTGATGCTAGCTCTGATGGCACAACTGCTCCCTTTGGTGGAGCAAATTGCAGCCTACGAGAAGGAGATTGCGCAGCTTTTTTTGACACATCCAGACAGCCAGATCTTTGAAAGTCTCCCTGGAGCTAGCAAACGGTTAGCTCCTCGTTTGTTGGCGGAATGGGGAGATGATCGCAAGCGGTATGCCAACCCAAACAGTATTCAGGCGCTGGCTGGAACCTCGCCAGTGCCCTTTGAGAGTGGCAACTACGCCAAAGTCCATCAGCGGCTTGCTTGCATCAAGCCACTTCGGAACGCTTTCTATCAATTTGCCTGGCAAAGTACCCAACAAGAAGCGTGGGCCAAGGACTACTACGAACGGAAGCGCAAGCAAGGCAAGAGCCATAGCATGGCTCTACGTGCTTTGGCAAACATTTGGGTACGCATCGTGTTTGCCATGTGGCAACGAGGCGAAACCTACCAACGGGAGACCTTTGAAGCTGCTCGAAAGCATCATGCTCCCAGAGCTGCTTAGAAGGGCTCGTCTTTGACGAGGTTAACCTGTCTCTTTTTTGACCTTGAACTGAGTATACTCCTATCAGATCATGCAAGCGGCGTGGGGCAGCCGCCTTGACACCACACTACCGCATGATACACTTCCTCATGCTCAGTTGAAGGAACTCCCGCTTTTCCCTGCTTCATGTCTTTACTCCATAATTTCTTCCTGGTGAGTTTTTAGGGCTTGACATAGAAGTTCTTATTTACCATTAGAACGGTTGAAAAGCTCTTATTTATACAGGTAAGCAAGCTCTATAGCTATTCGCACAGAGTGTGGCAGAAAAGTCGTTATTTTACAAAGGATTGTGAGCCAGAGAGCCACTATGATTCTGGAAAGGATGGATATTCATCTTTTACAACATATATGATATCTTGTACCCTTGTGTTTGGCTAGCGCTTGGCTTTGATCTTCTCCTTCAAAATTCCTCATAATTTTACCCGTCAAGGTACTGCTAGAACTCAAAAATATCGTGAGATCGTACTATTTTCTGCCTTTTAAAAACAACATCTTTAAAGGCGCTGTTAAAAACAGATTGGTAAAATACACTAGGTTCATGGAAAACTACCTTAATATCCCTGATATCCCAAATTGCGTTACTGTTAGTGAAGCAGCAAAAACTCTTGGGCTTGCATATAAAACTGTCTATGAATACGTTACTGAAGGCCGTCTTCCAGCTGTTAAAGCTGGTCGCAACTATTTGATCCTTAAAGCAGATGTTGAAAAGTTTCAACCTAATGTTGCTGGTCGACCTCGGAAAAAGGTTCCTATTTGGCGTATTTCTTCAAATGACAATCCTCTTTTTTCGATATTTATAAAGGTTCATCCAAAAGATGGAATGTCCAATCTTTTAATACAAAGACTTGAGCATATACGAAAAAGTAAACAGCATCTTTTCCCTGGCACTATTGGCCGATATATAATTGCCGCAAACACCCAACCCGAAGAACTCCATATTTTATTGATTTGGAAAGAGTCTGAAGCTCCTGAAGAGGAAGATAGAGAGCGAGTATTAGAAGCATTTCGCTATGAATTGCGTGATGTGTTGGATTGGGGCTCAGCGCAGTATTTCACCGGAAAAGTTTTGATGCACACCTAGTTGTCGAACTCGGCCTTTTTCTTGCGCAGAAGAGAAATTTTCTATGTTAAAAACCGATTCGCTCATTTTGAATTTTAAAAAAGGAAGTCTATTGTGAGCTAGGTGATTTTTGAAAGAATTTTTTTTGGTTAGCCATAAAGGCTGTAGGACGCTGTGTGTGCCTGGGTAAGAAAAGGAAGTGCTCAATGGCTCAGATGTATCCTCCTTTGTTTGATGAGGATGTTCAGTCTTCAGCAGAAAGACGTTTATATGAGGCTTTTGCACGCGAATTAGGCGATGAATGGGTTGTTTTTCACCACGTGAAATGGATTGGCACTGACCACATGGGGCGACCTCGTGATGGCGAAACAGATTTTGTTGTCGCAAATGCACGTATTGGCGTGCTTGTGATTGAGGTAAAGGGAGGCAGCATTCGTTTCGATTCAAGTACTGGGCATTTTATCAGTACGAATCGATTTGGAGATCATGATATTAAGGATCCTTTTGAGCAAGCTATGAAATGTAAAAAGGATCTTCTTGAAAAAGTGCGTAATATGCGAGGGTGGCCGAGAGAGCGTGTGCTTATTGGTCATGTTGTTGCTTTCCCTGATATGGTCGTCCCCCCTTCGGCAAATATGTTTCGAGCAAATGCTCCCCATGATATTATCATAGACGCAATGGATCTAGTGAATTTGGAGGCGAGATTAAGGCGTGCCTATCACTTTTGGCTCCAGCAATCCTCTCCCTCAAATCAGCCTGATAGGGCTCCAGGATCTGGTGGCATTAATGCGTTGATTGCTGCTCTTTATCAACCTGGTCGCATTCGCAATCCCTTGTTAGCAGAAAGCCTTCGTGCCGATGAGCAAGCTCTTATTCAACTTACTGAAAAGCAATTTGGGTATTTACGTTTTATACGTAGTCACCGCAGGGCTGCTATTGCAGGGTGCGCTGGGTCGGGTAAAACCTTTCTTGCCGTGGAGAAAGCACGCCAGCTTGCTGAAGATGAACAGAAGAAAGTCCTCTTTACCTGCTATAATCAGTTATTAGCTCATCATATAGGTGAGGAGCTAGAGTATAAGAAAATTTTCGATGTTTTTGATTTTCATCATTTATGCGTTTCTCTTGGTAGAGAAGCAGGTGAGCGTATTTTGTATCAAGAAGATGCTTCTCCTGAGTATTTTAACGTTTTTTTGCCTACCCTACTTATGGAAGCCGCTGATGCTTTAGGATCGCGTTACGATGCTATCATTGTTGATGAGGGGCAGGATTTTAGGTCTGAGTGGTGGGAAGCGTTGCAGTGGCTGTCGCATGACCCTCAAAATGGTTATATGTATATATTTTTTGATGATAACCAACGTATTTATCCGGATCGCGCCTCTATTCCTTTAGACCATCCCCCTTATCATTTAGATGAAAATTGCCGCAACACACAAAAGATTGCTGAAGTTGTGAAGCAATTCTACACAGGGCCCTATCATCCAAAGGCTTTAGGACCACAAGGAATTCCAATAGAGGTTAATTTCTATACTGATCCTCAGGATGAAAAGGAACAACTGAGGCGCCTCCTTCACAAGCTTACTGCTGATCGCGGTTTTACTCACGACCAAATTACTGTCTTGAGCGCACGAGGAATACAATCGAGTAAAATATTGAATCAAAGTTTTGGAAATGTGCAACTGGTTGATAGTCAGCCTTTGAACGCCGGCCAAATTTTTGCAACAACTATTCGCCGTTTTAAAGGCCTCGAGAACACTGTCGTTGTTCTGTGTGAGATTGATCAATCGGCATCTGCCGATGAGATAAACGCTTTGATGTATGTTGGCGCTTCAAGGGCCAAAATGAGTTTAATTGTGTTCCTCGCTCTCGATGCCCCTCAAGAGATCGTTAGTTCATTTCGCCGTTTTATGTCTACTTGAAAAGGTGTGGCTATAAAGCGTTTGCTTGAAATAGGCGAGAAGGGATTCACTTTATATGGAGAAGTCCTAATTTTGATAGGGAGAAGCAGGTATAAATGGGGAATAAGTTTGAGGCGCTTAAGGAGTATGCGTTATCTCAGGGGTGGGATTTTGTAGAAGGTAAGTCTATTCCCTATGGGGAACAGATTATTATTCGTTCGCATCCATCATATCATGCAGTAGTAGATTTTTATCCTAAGAATGGTCGTATGGTAATTGGCGGTCCAGTATCGCCACTTAAAATGTCTTTAACAACGTGGTATCGGGAGCGTGTGACGGCAGAGCTGGCTCAAAAAAAACTTCTCGCTAATAATGATGTGGCATCTAATGAAGGATCCCCTACAATTTCCGATGTCCAGCTGGGTATTGATGAGTCAGGCAAAGGAGACTGGTTTGGCCCTCTAGTTGTAGCAGCGGTTTTAGTTACTAAAGAAAATCAAATGCTACTGTATAATCTGGGGGTACGTGATAGTAAAAAACTCTCCTTGCCTCGAATTTTAGAGCTAGATGAAAAGATTCGACAACTAATACCCGAAAAACAATATTTTGTCAACGTTCTCAGTCCAGAATTGTATAATACTCAATACGAAAATTTTCGCAATGTTAATGTACTTTTAGCGGATTTATACGCTCAGACCGCTAAACAAGTTTGGCAGGCCTCTCCCGCTTCAGTGATTATGTGCAATCAATTTTCACAGAAAACTGACCGCCTTGAGAATGCCTTTGCTCAGCAAGGTCTACCCAAACCGGCTCAATTCCAGGAAGCAGGGGAGACAAGTATTGCAGTAGCTGCAGCATCTATCCTTGCCAATGCCGCTTTCATGAGAGCATTGCAGGACTATGGATTTGCAGTAGGAATAGAGGAAGGTCTTCCTAGAGGAGCATCCGATATTGTCAAGTTGCGATCTGTTGCTTCACACATCCTTCAGAAGTATGGTTTGTCTACGCTCAGAATGCATGCTAAGATGCATTTTGCACCTATACAAGATATCGTCAAGGGCAATGTAACATTACCTAATACGACACTAACGAGCCCAGCAGAAATTGTGACGACAGCAGATTCTGTAGATCTCTCTCTTCCTGCGTGGAGACTTGATTATCACCCTAGCGGTTTTTACCGTTTCACTTTTATCGATGGCGGAATATTAGATTGGAATGCGTACTCTACAGGAAAGTTAGTTGTGAGAGGTAAATTACAGACCAAATCTTACAAAACTTTTAAAGAAATTGCTGATGGAATTATCTATCGTTCCCCAAATGGTAACACTGGCATTCCTAGATCGTTAGAGTCTCTCAAGGGGAGGGTGTCTGAAGTATTCCCTGATTTTCATATACATATTTCTAAGGTATTTGGCATTGGTTGGAGGCAAAAGCGTGGGATTGGTGGTGAACGATTTGATTTTACCGACGGCGGTGTTTTATGGTATTACCCAAGTACAGGAACCTTGACAATCCAGGGGAAGCCTTCTGACCGCGCTAACATTGCGCTGCGCGAAATAGCAGAGATAACGTGGGAAAGTATAGATAGCCTTCTAAATACGTTAAAGAGAGTCTTTCCTGATTGGGAGCTAGGACAACACGAGGAGTCGCTCTTTACTACAGAAGCTAAACATGAAGATTGGGTTGCTGTTGAAAACGCTCTTGACTGGGAAACTTACTGGCCAGGGTCCTGTGAAAGGCGACTAGCTGCGAACGGAAAAAGCCCCTGCCAGCAGGAATTTATAGCAGACTGGGCTTCAATCCTTATACATCATCAAAACTACAGCCATTTATTCGCTCAAGCCCCTACTGGGATTGGCAAAACTTTGTCTGCTCTTATTCCTGCCCTAGCGTGGGTTGCAAAAGCTCCTCATAACCGTCGTATTTATTATCTTGTTAACCGTGTTGCCCAACATGACAACCCTATACGTGAGATACAAAAGCATTTAGCGCCGATATTTGGCCAAAGGACGGGACAGCCACTTCGTGTGATCGACCTAGTTGGGCGAAGCCAATGGTGTCTTTTCCCCGAGTCAAAGCAATTAACGGATGTATGCAAGCAGTCAAAGATCAAGGCCACCTGGGAAATGCTGCCTTCGTACCATGCTTCATGGACGGAAGTTGAAGCTCATTTGAAGCAAAAAGGCAGGATATGCCCGTACCATACGCTCCAGGAGTTGATGCCTCAGGCCCACATAATTATCTGTGATTATTGGTGGCTCTTTTCACAGGCCGCACAAGGAAAAGCGTTGGCAGATAGAGCCGGATTTTCTGTACAAGATAGTATTTTGATTGTCGATGAAGCTCATAATTTGCCAGAGCGCATCCGAGAAGAGGGGCGTATAGATATTTCCGTGGGCAAATTTGAGGAAGTAATTCGCCGTGTGTCGAATCCTCTTGTTTCAGAGTTATTGAAGCGTGCCTTTGACCGAGTTAAAGAGGCTCCCTTCGATAAAAGCATGTTGCCATCTCAACTTCTACAAGCATGTGGAGGAAGAGAGATGGTTCAGCAAGCACTTGATTTCCTCGATGGAGAGGACGCTGAGGCAGAGGGTAACAGTATTCCTGTGCCATCGCGCATCCTTAGGATGTTACTCCAACCGGATGAAAAAGTGGTGATTTACCATGCTGAATCATCAGAAGATCAAAAATCGAGACTAGTTTTCCGGTTAGTAGATGTTACTAATATACTACAAGCGGGTTACAGCCGTGTTAACGCAAGTGTAAGCATGTCCGGCACTCTGGCCGCCCCTTCCGACAGTGCCAAAGAATTGTACTATCAATTGCCACTCTTTGGTTTGCCGATAAAGAAGACGCTACCACGCGTATACGCATCCCCTTTCCCGTTGGTACACCAGCGATGGATCTATTCTCCCAACACTGTTGGGAGTTATAAAAAGCGCAATGAATTCTTAGGTGGCTATGCTGCTCACATAAAAGAAATTGGCCAGGTAACTCCGGGTGTTACAGTGGTTTTTTTTAGCAGCTATGAGTTTTTGCGGCAGGTGCGAGTTCTCATAGAAGATAAGAGCGAACAGGAATTAATCGTAGAGGAGAGGCCGCCAGAAAGGGAAGAGGCAGAAAACGCAGTTCCTATTGAGGATCAATTACGCATCCTTGTCAGAAAACACGATCGGGCTTACCTCTTTGCCATATATACAGGGAAAGTTGCAGAAGGCACAAATTTCTCCGGAAACCTTATCAAGACAGTAATTTGTGTCTCCCTTCCCTTTGAACGCATGGAACTGTATCACCAACGCTTAGAGGCTTTATACTCAGAACGTTTTGCTGTAGTTGCTCAAGAATTGGGCGGAGATGTGGCCAAGAAAGCCAGTGAATATGCGAGGGAGAGGACAGCTCTCTCGTTAATTTTGCAGGCATGCGGAAGAGGTATTAGAAGCGAAAGTGATCGATGTGTCTTTGTTTTTCTCGATCGGAGGTATGGCGCATCCTTGCCATATAACAAATTGAGCTTACGCAGGTTTTTGGAACCAAGGCCATTTAATCTTCATTTGCCTAAAGAAACGGTCAAATTATTTCATTCCCTGAGTATGGGTGAGAATACTGGATCCAGTGGAGATGAGTGGGATGAAGCCTTAATGACTAGATATAAATAGAGGAGTATCCCTTGATGAGAGATGCAGAGATTCAGTCTCATGTGCTTGCTACTTTAGAGAAGCTTGAGGCACAACAAATTAATGTCGGACTCTATTCCACTCATGTTACACCAGAATCCGTTTTTTCTGAACTTAATGGTTCCCGAGATTCTGAACGTAAGAGCTCGTCGGATGAGCTATCGAATCTGTCTCTTGAAGAGGTTGATGAGATACTACGCCTCTTAGTTATTAAAGGGGAAGTAATTGAATGGAGGCAAAATTATTTTCGATCTCGTGTTGCTGAGATGGTACGTCTCTTACGCTTATTACGACAGCGCTTTTGGAAACAAGAGAAGAGAAGCGATCTTTTTAAAGACGCCCCCCTGCTTATTGAGGATATCCGTGTAGAGTTCCGTAAGCGTGTTCGTCCTACAAGGACGGTAGATTTGAGAGGTGCAATTCCTCCTGGTTTGCAATTTGAAGATGCATTCTTACATTCTGCCGGTTTTGAAAAAGTGAGCGCATTTCAAGCTAAGTCCCTCAACGAAATTTTCTCTTGTGCTCAGCAAGGAAATACAAGTAATCAATCATTCATTGTGGCTGGAGATACGGGGGCTGGCAAGACGGAAGCTTTTCTTTTTCCCATTCTCTTAGATATTGCTCATGAGCCGGAATCGCTACGATCAAGGCAGGGGGTACGTGCTGTTTTAGTGTATCCACGCATTCGTTTGGCCAGAAACCAGCTTACTCGGCTTCTCAAATACACCACACGTTTTCAAGAGAAGGATGGCCCACGTATCACATTAGGTATTCAAAACAGTAATGTACCAGATAATGCCCAAAAATTCAAAGAAGAAGGATGGAAGTCTGAAAAGCGCGGCGACCAAACATTTTACCGGGTAGAGTTACTCGAAAAGTGTGCTCGTTGTGGGAAGGGGAAATATTGGGTAAATGAAGAAGATCCCGATATTGATAGGGGTTGCCCAACATTGCAGTGCGACAACGGAATGTGTAACCACACTATTCGCTCTCTCTATATTACGCATGAGGCATTGAAGAAGAATGCTCCACATATTCTTATCATTACGGATATCTCTTTAAGTCAATGGCTTTCTCGCGAAGAGTACAGCCATTTGTGGGGTCTATGGGTAGAAAATCCATCCCAGGATAATGTTGGGCCTACTGTTCCCCCACGCTATCTTGTCCTTGATGAAGTTCACCTCTATGAGCAATTAAGAGGAGCTCATATTTCACGCCTCATCAAGCGTTTCCAAGCTCGAGTCAGGTTAGTGTATAAGCATACAGGCGAACCTCAACGCTATCCTCTGGTGATTGGAGTCTCTGCGACGCTTCAGAACGAAGTCGCATTTCTTGCCAAGTTACTAGATATAGAAGATCATAATAATACACAGCTAAGATGCATCAAACCTCAGAAGGGCGATACTGAAGATACAGATGGTCGAGAGCGCTACATCTTTATTTATCCTCGAAATCTTTCTCCAACACCTGAAAAAGCAGATTTCCGGGTTACTGATCAGACTGCTGCTATCCAAATTGTTATGGCCGCAATACACAATTTGATGACTAAGCCAGATGCTGTAACACTTAATCCAGTGTCTAAACAACGTAAGGCATGGAGGGGTTTAGCATTTTTCGACTCTATCAATGATCTGAGGCAGTTCCGATATAATTACGGCTCTTCCTCTGATCCTGCTCCTTCTTATATTCCCGGAATAAGTCAGCAGGCTTCCGCCAACCAGGATGAGCTTTGGCGAATTCGTACAGATCGCAAAAAAGAGGGACGGCATTTAGAAGATTTATGTGGTATGGGATGCGACCAGCGCCTGAAAGAGGCTACTTTGCACGAATGCCCCCATTTCCTCGATGGAGATTGCTGGATTTTTGCAAAGTTACATGGGTGTAATCAACAATTAAACGTCGCTGACCCTGTTTATGCAAATGCAACAGCATCATTACTTGATGATAAAGACTTAATCCCCGCGTCGCCGTCTCTAGAAGTGGGTTACGATGATGATGCTATCCAACTAGTGTATCAGCATAAAGCTCCTCCGAATGCTGCTAGCTTTATTCAAAGAAGAGGACGAGCCGGCCGTGATCCTAATGATTCTCCAATAATTATTACATTGCTTTGGCCGTACAGGCATAAAGATGCTTTTTACTTTTTTCATCCAGAGGCTTTGTACGCTCCTACGTTTGATGACGTACCGCTCAATGCGAGTAACTTTAATGTTCAGCGTACACACATTCTACTAGCATTCTTTGATTTATTGGCGTGTTGGCGTCGGCAAAATATTAATAATGTACGCGGCAACCCTCAAATCCCTAACTTCACGAAAGCTGGAAAGCATTATTTTCGCCTAGGGGAAGATGTAGTACGTGAAAAAAGATGGTTTGCAGAGAACACTGATAATACAACATTAATTCTTACTTTGACTCAGACAAGAGAACAACTTAAATTTAAACGCGGTCAGCTTAAGTGGATACGAGAAGAGGGTAACGATATTTTTATGGCTGGCTGGTTGGCCATGGATAAAAAACTCCTTCCACATGTTCTCAAGCCCGCATGGAATGCGTTGAATAGCCAAGGAGACTTTAACCAGTATATAGAGGATACAGAGATTGTCAGCAAAAATTTTCTCTTAGATCCGACCTATAATCCATTTTATCTATCTCCCTTATCGGATGAGAAAAGTAAGCTCCCTGTTCGGTTACTAAATCAATTCGCAAAACCAAACTGGCATTTAAGCAATGATCGAGAAAGAGATAACTGGATCAGAACCTATAAACATGTTGATTGGATGTTGCAAGAGAACCAAGAGGCAACAACCCTTACTGTTCATTACCCCGATCCAGAGAAAGATCCACTAGAGGAAAACGATCTGCTAACGGTAGATGTCGCCTTTGCCTTAACCGAACTTCTACCAGGAAACGTTTCATATCGCTTACGCGAGAGGAAAGCGATACACTGGACTCCTGTTCCCTTAGATGGTCAATCCACTTTTCTTTATCCTCAAAAAGAGATAACTGAATCGGACAATTCTGACGAAGAAAATCGAAAAGAGGATGATGAGACTTATCTCCCCGATATTCAAAAGGATATTGCGACCCAACCCGATAGTATGTTTGGCGTTTCTCAATTCATCTATGAGCGCTTTCGCCGCTTGCAATTTATGACGTTAAAGCGATTGCGTGTAAAAAGCTTTAGCCCGCCGGATAAATCACATAGTCCAAATTGGGTGTTTGTTCCGACCAAAACCAATTCTGATACAAGAGAACATACTGATGGGTATGCGCTTGACATAAATGAGCCTAATACTATTAAACCCAAAGGCTCGTTCCCTATCTCTAGAAGCTCATCAGCACGGGCAAATTCTATCATTATCCCCTTTGCTCCTACTGATCCTATAAGAGAAGCTGCATCCGAGTTGAACTTTTCTCACCCTTTGAATCGCGTTTTCAGCAGCATATTAGGATTTAAACGCGGGGGGAATGCCCTTCCGGGGTTTTACCGGGTCTACTACGATATGCATATCGATATAAAAGGAGAGCGAAGAGAGCACGTAGCGAGAATCCATCGCTATTTCTATCCCCCAGAGAGAGAAAGAGACGAAACGAGCCAGCTAAAGCCTATTCTTGTTGGTTATTCTGTCAAGACTCAAGCTATTTATTTTTATGTCAATCCTGATCTTTTGGAGGAGACGGTCAATAAGGTTTTGGAAGACACAAGTCTGCGCCTTTCTATGCGCCGCAATTTTGCCATTTACTGTATTGCTCCCAAGTCGGCTGAGTGGGAGCTTTTTATCCAGACACAGCTTGACTGGACCGAAGTAGCTGTGGATTATTGGCTCCATGAGGTGGCTGTGCTCGAAGGCCCTCCTCGTCTACTTGACGCAGATTTAGACCTTAACCCGCTTGTTTCATACTACAGGACTCATCGTATTGCACGGGAAAGAGAAGTTGAACATTTTCAAGAGTTCCTCGAGAGAAACACCGCCTTCTTCAGCGATTTAAATAGTGTATTAGAAAGAGCTTTTCACCAGAAAAACCAACAGGAATTCAGAGCATTTGTAACTAGTGTCATATTACACAGTTTCAGTACACTGCTCAAAAATCTTGTGGCTCGCTTAGGAGGTGTTGATAGCGACTCGCTCATCGCTTATGCTGATCTTCCTATACTCGAGCTTGTCGATAACACCAACATTCCACGTATTCTCATTATGGATACGGTCGAAGGGGGAGCCGGTGGAATCACCCAAGCTTTTGAGCGCCTAGATGTACAAGACGCTTCTGAAACCTCTCTCTATTGGACCCTTGTAACTGAATTAGGCAGATGCCCCATTGGCGAAGGAGAGGATCTTATTCGCACGGCACTTGCAAAAGCGTCCATAGAGCAGATTATAGAAGTTCAACGCGCACTGACTTCTGGTAATTTAGAGGAAACGGTGCAACTGTTTTTAAAAAAGCTAGGGTTTAAGTACAAGCCGTCAAAAGAGGCAACGAGAATGCTGGGGCGCATGCTCTTTAAAAGAGTTGATGTTGCTGACAAACAGTCTGTTAACCCTACACTGGTTTTGAAAGAACTTTTTACTGTGCAGGAACTCTTAGAAATGCAAGTTCCTGGTAATGTTGATCGAAGGGCTACTATTTTACACGCAGTTCGATATCTTGATAAAGCGACATTGCCGTCTATTTATCAGTTCTATGAAGCATTGCAAATAGCTGGGGTTGCACAAAACGATTTAAGGCATGAATTGGCTTTGCAACTTCTTGGTCTTTACAAACATACATGTGAAGATGGTTGCCCAGTTTGTCTGAGTGCAAGCAGTGATATCGAGCATATTTACCTCGCGCCACGTTTGAATTCGCGCCGTGTTTTAAAGAAATTGAGAGAAATACTTTTTACGTCTCGTTCAGGGGGACAAAGTGTCATTGAGATACAAGAGCCTCTTTTAGAAGAAAATCTTGCATCCATCTATGCAGATCCAGGAGAGCTTGGCGATCACCTTAATACTTCCCTCGGTATTGGTATTGTATCAAATGTTAATGACGAGGGATATGTTGAAGGAACTTCCGTAATCGTAGTAAACCCTGAGCAAACTCAGGCCTTCTTTGTTACAGGAGACTGGGAAAAGCACTGGAAGGAAAAACCATTTCAAACACCTCTTGAAGTCAAAATTCGCTCGAAAGTTGAATACAAGATAGCTCTTATGCTCGAGAAGGAAAATATCCTTTATGAACATGAACCACGTATCCCTTACCGGACGGAGGAAAATATCACAAGTTATATTCATCCTAGTTTCTTTCTGTATGAATATAACTTGTATATTGAGTATTGGGGGCGCGAAGAAGCGGAATATATCGAGTCAAAGACCTTAAAGGAAAGGGTTTATGCAAATCTCAAACAACACAGGAATTTGCAAGTTCTTTTCCTGACAGCTGAGGATATTGAGCAAGACACTTTTATGTCAAAAATCCAAGAGAGAATAAAGGCATAAAGCCTAAGGAGGTTTTTGATTCTGTGTTAGAAAGTAGAATGGGAAATTGTGGTATTTTACAAGCTGGAAGGGCAATAAATGGAAGTATAATGGTTGTGTATGAGCTGAGCAACAGTTGGTAATATCATCACTATATGCACCTTATTGAAGCACTTCATGGCCTTGGGTACATGTTGCACGCTATATACTTATGTGCCTCTACCTGGAGTCTCGCATTCAAGATGGTCATCACAATTTGAGCATGGTTAGAGGAGAAACTCAATAACAGATCTTCCTAATGGAAGGCCGTGAAGCAATCGCTAAAGCGTGTTGAGAGAAACCTGAACGATATCTCTCCCAGAGAGTTAAATCTCGTCAGCAATTTACCTCTACTGTCAGTAGAAGACGCTATTATCACTTTGGCTTTGCAAGTGAATGCCAAATCGGTCGACCTGTTTAATGAGTCGTTGAAGCCCTCTTTTTATCTGGTTTGCCTTCTCCTGTAATCCATTAGATATGGATATCTAGTACAGGTGGGCAGAAATATCTTTGAGATCAAACATCAACAGTAAGACCTTGATATATCCACTTGAATGGATGAGCCATAGTCCGATTGTAGTAAGCAACGAAAGCCAGAATCTGTTGTTTGAGATCATCCAGCGTACGGAAATTTCCTCGCTTGAGCAATTTGCGCACCAGGATGCTGAGCCAGATTTCCACCTGATTCATCCAGGAAGCATGCTTAGGAGTGTAAGAGAAAACTATCGTGTGTGTGGGATTGTGCAGGAAGGCCGCGCGGGTGGCCATGGACAGGAGGATGCCACTCTTGCCTTTGGTGCCTAAGGTTTCCTGCTCGATGCCTTCCCGTTCGGCAATCCAACGCACCAACGACTCGGACTGATGCGTATTGAGGTTATCGACCAGGATATGCCATTTGGTTGCCGCAGGATCACTTGTAATGAGGCGTTGAAGGTGGGCAAGGCAGTCTTCCTCATTGCGAGTAGGTCCCCACGAGGGTTCAATTACTTGTCCGGTCACCACATCGAAATTGAAAAACCAGGAAAGCGTTCCATGCCGGAGATACTCGAATTCACGCCGAAGCACATGCCCAGCGGTCATTGGTAAATCGGGGTGCAACCGCTCCAACGCTTGCACTCCTGTCAACTCATCCATGCTGATGGTCCGCTCTCCCTGCTTTGCCCGTTCTTGCGCCGTCAGATAGAGGTGACATCCCTCACAAATCTTCTCCTCGCGTTGCGGATCGGCGACTTCCGTCAGCCAATAGCGGAACCGGTGCGGTTGAAAGCCCCCTTTTTGAGGAGGCGAGCTGCATGCCGTCGCGAGATCTGCTCCACAATCCCTCGCCGAACCAGTTCGTCCGCAATTTCTCGCCCAGTCCACTGACTGATCGGGCGCCCTGACTGGCCTGGCGCTTCGCAGGCGAGCGCCTCCATCTGACAGCGTTGCGCAGCGCTGATGCGCGCAGGAACGCCTGGACGGGGAGCATCAGCTAAGCGCTCCTCAACAGTTCGATCGGTGATCTTGATGGCTTGCTGAGCGACCCAACGACCTCGCCACAAGCGCACCGTTTCCACACTGGTGGACAACTCATGTGCAATAGTCGCATTGCTTTTGCCTTCCGATGCTTCCAGCACTACCCGTGCTCGCAACACCACTTGCTGCGCACTGCTATGCCGCTTGGTGAGACGCACCAATGCCGCTCGTTCTTCTTGCGTCAACACCACAGGGATCGCTTGCTTTGGCATGCGCATTCCTGCCTTTCTCGTTGTTCTCTTCCTTCCATTACTTCGATATGTCCCAGAGATGAGTGCTCTTCCTCAGTCGGGATTAAATGCTTCGATATGCTCCAGAAACCAGTGTTCTTCCTCTGTGCCAGGATCAAAGCGAAACAAGTGAAAAAAGGGGGATGACTCTGGCGCAAGGATCATCACTTTGTTCAGGACTCGCCCGATGGTACGGATGAAATCGAGGAACCGGGCGACCTGCTCTCTGAGCGTTGTCTCGTCCTGAAAACCTTTGACTGAGATGTCAAACTCTATTGCCCTATCCCTGCCTGTGGAGCAATAGCAACCAACGGCCAGGTGCTCCTTGTCAATCAGGATGACTGGGGAGTCCACAATGTGGAAGAGTGGGGAGTTCTCGTACTCTTGGATGAGCGCAAAAAAGTCTTCAATACGCTCCGGGAGTGGCCTTTGTTCTCCACCAACGAGAAACTCAATCGCATAGGGACTCGCGTGGAGAAAGGGGAAAAAGATGTGCCAATCCTGTTCATCTGCTTCAAGAACCAAAATGCTACGTGCCTCGTCCCCAGGCATCCCCTCATTCATGGTAAAGGCCTTTTTATATATCCTCAAGAGATCATCTTCCATGCAACTCCTCCTTTTGGTTTCGTCTCTCGTTCTTTCTCGCTTGTTCTCCTCATTCTATCACAAAGATATTTCTGCCCACCTGTACTAGTGGTCAGTCCAGTTAGGTTTGCTTGATGGGATAAAGCCGTTCGAGCTTCACACGAGCATCATCAGAGGTAAAACACCAGGTGATGGTACAATGCTTGTCATTGCGCTCGGTCTCAAGGGCTTGGAAGCGTCGAAGCAGCGTTGCTTCGTCACCGACCCGATGAGACAAGCACCCCCGAGAAAAGATCCCGATCTCGATTTCTGCCATGTTGAGCCAACTGCCATGTTTGGGCGTAAAATGAAACTCCAGACGACGTAAGATGCGCCGGGCCTCGGCTGGCGCAAAGGTCTCGTAGAGGGCCGCAGGCGTGTGAGTACTCAGATTATCCTGGACCACCCGGATATATTCGGCGTTGGGATACGCTTCGTCCACCAGCCATTGCATACAGCGGGCGTAATCCTGTTTCGTGCGCTGGTGAGTCACGCTGACATGCCTCCAGCCAGCCTGGGGTTCGACAAAGAAAAAGGCATTGCGGGTACCATTGCGTTGATATTCATAGTCTGTACGCGCGGAAACTCCTGGCGCAACAGCTTGGGAAGGAGAGACATCGGCGACCAAAGAAACCGGTTTTTCATCAAAGCACACCGTGGGATACTGCGGATCGTACTCCTCTTCATAGAGTTCGAGCACATCTTCCATGGCTGCCACAAATGGTGCTCCTACCTGTGGAATGCACCATTGCTCGTGTTGCCACGGCTTGAGTTCGTTTTTTTCAAGAGGTGACGGATCGTCTCCGGCGAAATGGACTCGACAAAGCCAAGTTCTACCGCCTGGTCGGCGAGCAAGCGCACGGTCCAATGATCATGGCCATCTGGCACAGGGCTACACGTTATGGCCACCAGGTGAGCTGATTGAACTGGAGTAAGGGCGTGCCGTCGGTGGGCTTGGGGCTGATCCTGGAGCACACGGGCCAGACCGCCCTCAGCATACCGCTCACGAACGCGTTTCACGGTAGAAAGGCTGGTTTCGATGGCTTCCATGATGCGCTGATTAGACCACCCATCTGCGGCTTTGAGCAGGATACGCGCACGGGTCAAGGTTCGAGCATTGGCTTTGCCCCGATGCAACACGGCTTGCAGTTCTTTGCGATCTGATGCAGTGAGTTTGATTGATTCTTTCATCTCTCGACGCTAACACACGAGGGCGTTTCTGTCAAACCTAACTGGACTGACCACTAGAGCAACAGATGTATAACTTTATTTGGCAAGAGAAGGAAGTCAGTTTGTCTGTGAGTTACACGATAATTTTACAGTGCCGGAAACAAATTCAACGGGCTAGATACTATTGGTGGTTTATGATAAGCTATTGAAAACAAAGGCTTGGAGGGAGTATGATTGCTCTGAAAGGGCTTCCAAACAATATTACTACGCAGCGTATGCTAGAACAACATACACTAGAACTACCAGATTGTTGCCCTGTCTCTAAAAATCCTAGGCCTGGAAGCAAAGTTACTATTTCCTATCGCGCAAAAGAAATGGTTTTGGATATCACTCCCCTGTATGCATATATTCATCAATTCGTTGGTGGCCTGCGCACAGAAACAGGCGAACTTGACGTTCGAGATATGGAAGGCATGCTATTGCGTATAGCGCACGATTGTGCTCAAGTTGTTCGTGTCCCTGTGCGGGTTACTGCCCAATTATATGTATTGCCTAAACAAGAGATGAAAATTGTTGCACGAGGGTATCCCCGCGACGTGAACGATTAGTGCTCATAGAGCCGTAAGGAGATTATCGACCTTTTCTAGCTCTACTACATTGAATAGGAAAAAGCGTAAAGCTAAGCAGTCGCCCGATGAGAGGCGACTGCTTAGCTTTTATATGAAAGCATTGTTATTACGGGGATATTGAGAGATAATATTGATAAGTTTCATTATTTCTAGCTGGTATTGGTATTAATTCCTATTGATACCGAGTTTCTGCCTAATGTAATAGGCTTTCGGAGGATAACCACATTGAAGGTTTCGACTTGGTTTGTTGGCGTTGCCGCTCTTTTCGTTACGTGTCTGATTACTGCGAATATTCTTGCCGTAAAACTGATTTCTCCGCTTGGTTTTCTCCTCCCAGCAGGAGTGATCATCTTTCCTCTTAGTTACTTATTTGGCGATGTTTTGACCGAGGTATACGGATATCGTGCGACGCGGTTTGTCATTTGGCTGGGCTTTTTTTGTAACCTCCTGGCCGTGATCGCCTTCTCTTTGGGCGGCCTTCTTCCATCGGCAAGCGTATGGCACGATCAAAATGCATACCAGACCATTTTAGGATCTACCCCTAAGACACTGTTCGCTTCTTTCATCTCTTACCTTGTGGGTGAGTTTGCAAACTCCTTTATCCTGGCGAAGATGAAAATTGCCACCAAGGGACGTTGGCTTTGGATGAGAACTATAGGCTCCACTTTTGTCGGAGAGGGGGTGGACTCGGCGATCTTTATTGGTATTGTTTTTTGGAGCATACTCCCTCTTCCGCTTCTTTTGACGGCTATTTTGACACAATGGATATTCAAGGTGCTCTATGAGGTTGTTGCTACGCCTTTTACCTATGTCATTGTTCGTTTTCTCAAGCAGCGGGAAGGCGTTGATGTCTACGATTATCAGACTAACTTTAATCCGTTTAAGTTAGGAACTCGAGTTGAGAAAGCTTAGATTTTACCAGGATTTTGACCAACGGAATTGAGCGCCTACTTCGCTTAACATACCACGAGCGCGGAGAACTTCATCCTGCCAGGAGTAGAAACGATTCCCTCTTCTGTTCCCTTGACCCGAGCCTGCGCCAACCAGCACGGCGATTTCCTTGGCTCGGGTTAGTGCCACATACAATAGGCGCATCTCTTCTTCCAAGCGATCACGTTGTCCCATTTGTACCCGTTGATTGAATTTACTTTGAGACCGCTCAATTCCTGAAAGCTGGGGAGCTATATCTAGACCAAAGGCATCATCGACCGCATTAAGGTCGCTTTGTACCACATAGTCTGGCTGCATATTCTCATTGTCCCGAACGAGATCTGCCTGTACTTCGGGGATGATTACTACCGGGAATTCTAGTCCTTTTGCGGCATGCACTGTCATGAGCTGTACATACGGTGGCTTCGGGTCTTCCTGAAGAGGCGGTGGATCGACTGCCTCCTCGCGTGCTCCCTGCTCAATGCGGATCTGAATCACGTCCGTAAACATCTCGACTGTGATTGCCTCCTCAACTTCAACGAGGTCTCGTGCGATTTCTCGTAAGCGGTCGAGGTTTCTTGCAACAATGCTGCTATTGTGAAAGGCCTCAACAAAGCCCAGGTCGCGGTAGAGTCTGCCGAGAAAGCCGGGTACGGTGTCTTCCAACAAATCTCTTCGAAGCGTGCGCAGCTTTTCATGCATCTCGTACTGCGCGCTGGGCGCGAATTGGCTCGCGAACCACTTAGTGAGGCGCTCAGGCGCAGGCCCTTGCCGGAGTAGATTCTTCTCAATGTTTACATCACGTGCAGCTCGCATTACTGGTGTCTGTAGGGCTAGCGCGAGCGCAGCGTCGTCGTCAGGTTGCAGAATGCATCGCAGAATACGATAGACTACAACAATTTCCGGTTGTGCATAGAATGATTCTCCTAACGACGAGCGCGCAGGAATCCCTGCTTGCTTTAGCGCATCGAGATAGCGTAACATGCTTGCATTCCCGCGAAAAAGAAGTGCAATGTCACCGAGAGCAAAACCGCGATTGGTGAGGCTTTCAATTTCTCGGATGATGACAGCGATCCGTGCATCCTGATCCCTGTTGCTTTGATTGGTGCTTATATACCGTAAGGGTGGTAGTCCGTAACTGTTTGCGCCCTTACGGCGATGTGGATCTGGTTGTAGCGGTTCGTCTAAGTCGCGCCACCCTTGATCACCAGTAGCCATGCTCTTGAATAACCGATTTTGTGTTTCAATCACTTCAGAACGTGCGCGCCCTGAGATTCTTAATGGTAGAGTGGATACGTTGAAATTACTAGCGATATCTTCGAGAAAATCATGGCGCGTGCCGCGGAAGTAGTAGATTGACTGCTTTTTGTCACCCACAACGACTAACTTCTTGAGCCGCTCATTAAGCCGCTCTACCAACTCCTTCTGCTGGGCATCAGTATCCTGGAACTCATCGATGAAGAGGTAGCGATATCGTTCGGTAACGCGCTGCAGCACCTGGTCATTCTTCAGCAGCTGCACAGTGCGATCCAGTAAATCATAGCTATCTAGCTGCTGTTGGGAACGTCTGAGTGTATCAAAGAACTCAAGCGTCCACCGGGTAGCGTAGGCTACGGCTAAGCTGAAGTTTCGATTCGAATCTGTGAGCGCACGTTGCTCCGTTCGTGTCACAAGCTCGTCGAGGGACAGATTACGGTTCCGAACGTAATCGATGATGTTGAATGCGAGTTTCTGTAATTCATAGTCCGTGAGTTGGTGCTCACCCATGAATAGCTGTTCACGCACAAACGTGCTCGCGGGCGTCTCTTCGAGAAGTTTCGCACGTGTCTGAGCGAACGCCTTTTGTCGTAAATATGTGGAGAATGAGACGTCGCTTTCCCGCGCTACATACTCAGTATAACCATAGGTGTGTAGGAGTCTCCTACAGAACGCATGAAACGTTCCAATGTATGCTGAACCTAGTCGCTCGCTTATATGACGCCATTGCTTTAGGCCCGCTATATCATTGGCTTTGCGTGCTATATGCATTTCCTCGCGCAAAGCGGCCGCCATCCGCAAGCGCAGTTCAGTGGCCGCTTTGCGTGAAAAGGTAATTAATACGAACTGGTCGAGCGTTATAGGCGGCTCTGCTGCTCTTTGTAGGAGCGTTAAGACTGCCGCGATTGTCGTGAAGGTCTTGCCCGTGCCCGCTCCAGCCGATACGACCGTGACTTTCTGGTTGAGAACCTCCTGAACCACCCTGGCTTGCTCTTCGCGTAGGCGTGAGGTGAATGAAAAGCTCATAGTAGTCCTCCCGTCTGCCAACCTATGCATAGGCTTTTCACCGGGCAGTAGTGGCAGTGATCCCCTGGGTGAGCCTGATAGATGCCCTTTTCCACTTGTGCGATAACCTCTTCTATCGAGGCAAGCTCATATTGTGTATTGTTCAATTTTATTGACATGGGATTTCCAATGTGTACGCTGTGCGGACTCTTTACGACGTTCCTGATCAGATTTCCCCACCACCGTACCGCTTGATATCTGCTGTCTGTTGGGTCATTGTTTCTGGATGGCAGTAGCCATTCTTCCGCCAGGAGATCTTCTGTGTAAACGTAGCGCCGATCTCCTCCACGAATGACAAACCTGGTTGCTGCGCGCAAATTGATTGTGCGTCCATTACTGCCTCGTAGTGAAACGAAAGCGTCTTGACGACTCTCGACACGCACTATCAGTTCAGCAGGCCAGTGCTGTTTTATCCAGGCGGGGGCGTTGACAAGTCTACTCTGTGTCTGCTGAGCGAGAAAAAACCAATCAGCGTCAGTGTATCCCGTATAAGTCGCCTTCGCTTGTGCCAATGCCGCTTCGAGCGCAAGTTTAGACATAATGTCTGGGAACTTCTCTATTTGTACACCTGAGGGATATTGTGTCTGGAAGGCTGTCAGTGCATGGGTTAGAAGTGCGCTTTGAACGAGAAATCGTACTTGCCAGGGGTCTCGGTAATAGTTGCCTGTACGGGTCATGCGTTGCAGATAATATCGACGTGGACAGACCTGGAATTGTGCCAATTCACCGACTGCATAGGTGTCTCGCTGCACAAATCCGATAGGGTCGATAGTTGTCTCGACTTTTTGCTGTTCTCCTGCAGTTGGACGATCTGCAAATGGGACTTGGCCGTATTCCAGGATTCTCGCAACCTCGTCTAAGTAGAGGGAAGGACCACAGGCCTGGCGATCATCGATTTCAGCATATGTCAAATGTACGTTTTTGGTAGCAGCTCGTACCGTAGCAAGAAACAAGTATCTTTCCTGAATCTGATGCTGCTGTTGAGAACTGTCTATCTCCGCGAGTGGCCAGTTATCTCCTGGCGGACGCGGCACACGATGCTCATCTACTCCGAGGTAATAGATGATGTCTTTTTGCAGGCCATCCAGGCTCTCTGGTCCTGTCACTGTGATACGCTCGTGATTCTCAGCGTCCTCGCGTTGGCGTATAAGCGAGTTCAAAACTTCCCCGACTTCTTCGGCGTCCAGTTCGAGCTCTGACGAATCCTGGAAACTTTGTAGGGCGATCAGGATGTTCCGAATAATCTTTTTTTCATCCTCTTGTACATCCTGCAAATCAAGTGTCTCAAGTGTTGACTGGAGCCGCAGGATTTGTTCAGAGAGGATCCGCGTTTGCCCATCGAATAATTGCTGTGTGAGTGACACCACAATATCCATGGCCTTGCGCCATAAGGCGGAGTCATCTGGTGTGCACCAGGCTGCAAGTGTACGGCCTGCAGCACTTTTACTGATTGCGGCATCAAGGGCTGTGAAGGCTCTTTGCCAGGAGTCATAGTTCTCGCAATGTGCGAAGAAGGCAGGCTCAATAGATCGGAATAAAGGCACTGAATTCTTCGCACGTCGACCTAACCAACCTGACGCCAGGATGCTCCTAAACAGCTCCGCATGTAAGATGAGCTTTCCGTTTGACCAGGCATTGTAGAGTGAGAGGACGAAGCGACCAACAGGTGTGAGCAATAAGTGTGCTGGCGGGATGTCAAAACGCTCGGCAAATGCTGGATCAAGCAAGGCGGCTTCTTCGCGTAAGAGTGTTCTATACTTCAATGGATCACGGGTTACTACCGCTATCTGATGCTCCGGATTCGCGTCAAGGTAACGTTTCAAGTGTTGCACACATGCCGCTACCTCTTGCTGCCGGGTAGGGTAAGCTTCGATGACTACACTTTCTGGCTCTCCTGTGCCTCGCACGCTTTCCTCACTGAATAGACTCTGTTGTAGCGCCACCAGTGCTGTGGGTTCTCGGAGACCGCGTAATAGTTCTTGCACTTTTTTGTGTGGAAGGGTTTGCAGTTTATGATATGTATGTTTGATTGCTTCAAACCCTTCCACCTGAGTTGCTCGGAAGGGGAGAATAAACCAGATGGTGCATTTGGGAATGCGAAGACAGCGCTCCACGAATAGCAACTGCAGTGGGGTCAAGCGCGTAAAGCCCTCCATGACTACGAGCGGTGGTGGCTGAAAATCATCGCTTAAAAGAAAGGCCCGTGCTGCTGTCTCGAATAAGACTTCGTCTTGTGATGTGAGCTGTTGACGGAAACTGGTTTGGATTTTCCCCATTAGTTCTGCCACTGCCGGGTCCACAAAGAGATTTTCGTGCTCAAGTGAACTTACTGTTAAGTCTAAGCCTTCTTCTTCCACTGCCCGGATTGCTTCGATCCACGCATATCGGTCTCGCAATACTTGTTCTCGCATCTCGGGTTCCAGGTCTAGGGAAAACACTGCTCTGCGCAGGTGCACAAGTTCGGATACGCGTGTGGCGATGCGTGGTTGCGGCCCGAGTGCCATAAAGTGTATCAAGGCTTTCCGAAATAGCAATTTCACGCCAAATTCCTGTTGGCGGCTGATCTCCCGACGTAGACGCTCTTGTATTTGGATCTCGGGAGCCAGGTTACGACGTTGCCATTCTAAACCTGCCGTTGGTACCAGGTACCAATAATCCGGCATCGGTTTTTCACTTGTCCAGGTATTAAGATATGGCAACCCTAACCGATTGCGCAGTAAATCGTCATGGGGTGGGTTCCCTTCATAGGTGAGGAACACCACTTGCTCTTCCCTGGCTGGAGATGGTTGGGTTGGCAGAATGTTCTGAGGAACCGTTGTTTCTGCTTGCTGAGTTGCTTCCTGTTGCCCCCCTCCAAGAGCTTTGACGATTGCAGACCACTCGGAAGCAGCCAGCTGTGATTGCGGACTTTCGCGTTGACATTGGTCCAGCCAGGCAAGGAACCCATCAACTGTGAGATCCTCTGCCAGGGCAACGGGTTTGATAGCTTCCTCTTCTGCAAAGCCCTTGTCTGCCCATTGTGTACGTGTAATAAAGGGAAGGGCGACCATGACGCGAAAGCGGAGTCTTTCAGGAGGCAAATTTTTTTGCCTGAGAAGTCTCTGAATTTCGAGTCTTTGGTTCTCTACCTGGGTGACTGGAGTAATTTGTGGCTTATACCAGTCTACCATTTCCCAGGCAATATTATAGATGGCATCGATGTTGTCTATGAGGCATCCCTTGCATTCAATGACAATAGCCCCATAATGACGACTAAGCACAAAAATGTCAGGTGCGTAGGAATATGATCGTCCCTTGCGATAGAGGCGGTAGCCGTGCCAAGCAACCCCATCATCATCTTTTAACGCTTCCTTGACGATATCCCACACATCACTCTCGGCCCTATATTCTGGTGCCGTGTCTTCAGGGAAGAACCTCATTTCGCTGACTCTCGCTTCTTGTTAGCTAACCATGGCGTAGGTCCAACCATATACATGGCGATGCCTAGACGTCACGAATGAGTTTGATTACTATCGATGTGCTCCGAGAGGAGGCAATTTCACGGTAATGGCACTATACTATAATGCTTGAGGTTATAGTTGTCAATATGATGCACAACATTTGCAAGACTTATTTATCCACAAAATAGATTCTGAGAATTATGCTGGCTTCCCGTTGCGTAAATGAGGGCAACGACTTGCTCAGAATGCGATGAAATAAGTGACGAGTCGCTGAAATCTGTGAGGTGCTAGAGCGATGGATCAAGGAGATGGCTAAGATTGCGAAAAGTTGCTAGAGGCTGTGGAACGTCGCTTGTGCGTTAACAGAAGCGGCTTTGAAGGAAACATTGCGAACGTAATGGAAGCAGTTTTGAATGCCATAATAGATATGTTCCTCTGGCGTCTGGTGCTTTCGGCCCTGTGTCTAGATGTCACACCACCACTTGCTGACAATTGGTAGTGCTCATTAGCAAGGTAGCGAAGGGGATGCTTGCCATCGGTTGTATTGATCACTGTTAGGAGGACCCTCTAAAGCATCTGCTATATACTGAGTACTGTTAGGCCATGTAGAAGCCATGAGGCTCTCCTCTCCATACTAGACGTTACTGTTAGTATGGCATACTTGGGCTCGTTTCCCTTACGCTATTTTTTGCGTCTACACATTGCATCACGAGAAGTCGTACCCACAAGGAAGATTTCTTCTGCTGTTTTTTTCCTTATTGGATCCAAATCGGCATTTCTTCGTGCTCTATGCTAAAGTGATGAGCCACTTCATGGAGGATCGTCTTTCTGACCTGCGCGCGGATACGATCAAGATCGCCCTGACAATAGTCTTCAATAGTGCATTGATAGATGGTGATACGCTCGGGCAAAAGCGAGTAGTGGCTCCCATAACAGGCGAGCGGGATGCCCTGATACAATCCCAACAGAAGACGCCCATCACCAGTACCTACTCTTTCGAGGGTCTCGGCGTCCGGTTCATCTTCGATCAAGATTGCCAGATTGTCCATGTGTTTCTGAAACTCGTCGGGAATGGAATTGACAGCCTCCTGGACCAGCCGGTCAAAAACGTCAGGTTGCAACCTGGTTCTGCGGTTGCCAGGCTTTTTTGTTTGTGCTTTCTCATACACATTCCCTGATTGTCTGTTCTTTGCTGTATGTGTAGCAGTCGAGCGAACCTTTAACAGATATCCCGTTCCGACGATGAGGAGGAGTATCAGTCCACTGGTGATCAGGAGTGCGGAAGAGCTATCTATAGCACGAGATAGGGGAATATACAGGACAAAGAATGAGCAGAAGCCGAAGAAGAGGAAAATGAGCAGTTTCACTATTATGACTACCCACCTCCACGCATTCTTGTGAGTATGCGTTCGCTGATTCGTCTTATCTGACCCGGCTGCGTTCTTGCCAGAGGCATCGAGATCGTCAGCATCATCAGAAGAGTGAGCAGACTTCGTCGTTGTCATCGTTGACCTCCTCTTATCTTGGAAACTATTTCCCTCTTCATAAAGAGAGATGTAGCTTCCCCTCCGCTATGAAATAGGCAGGATTCTTCCTTCTGATAGATCAATGCCTGATGAATTAGTGCGACACGTAAGAGAGACGCGCAGCACTTCTTTGAATATAGCACTTTTGCTCTCAGAAACAAGCCAGACCATCACCCGCTTTTATAGCGAATTCAAAGAGAGGAACACAATCATTTTTTTGTTGCACCCCTGCCAAATCGAGTCAATCTCATCCAGATGGGGGAGGATGCTTTGTGTAGATGGCTGAAAAGTTAGATGTGTATCTTCTTTTTTTATTTCCATCAAAGAGGTATAGCTGCTTCCTACAACTATACCTCAAAGGAACAGAGGTTACACCTGTGTTTACGAAAGGGTATGAGCCACCATACGATTGAGATGGAACCAATGACCACGTGTGTGAACGAAAGCAACATTTTGCTCCCCAGCTTTTTGAGGGTCCCGACATTACCAAAATTTGGTATTATATTATTTGTAGAATTTACTGCCCCAAAAAAACGCTTTCTTGAACTGTGCCTCTCCCTTGCACTGGATATGGCCTCTCAAGAAGCCGTATCCAGTGCAAGGTCGCGTGTGTTAAGAACGCCTGCGTTGTTCTTGCTGGAGCAGAGCTCTCATTTCTTCTTCGGGAAGGCAATCTGCTGGACGTTCGTTCGCGGGCTATGGTTCCTGCCGCGCGTCACCAATGGTTGCTTCGGTGACCAGGCGCCGGGTGAAGCCGAAAGGGAAGCGGAACGTGGGATCATCGATAATCCACAGGTGATAGTGGTTGGCGGTGTCCACTTCGCGTGAGCGCGCGGGGAAGAGTTCGATGCCTTCGCATTCTGGTCCGACGAGTTCATCTTTGATGCACATTTTGTCCCTATAGGGCAGAAATGTTCCACGATCCAGGCGTCGGAACGAGAGGTGGATCAGGTCTGGCCCACTGTCATGTGCCTTGAAGCGTCTGCGATGGACCTGATAACGACTATTACGATAGATCTCACTTTCAGGATCACGTGGATCTTTCTCACATTGGACGAAAGGTGTCCAGGGGATGCTTAGAAGATCGTGTTTGGGATCTTGTTTCTTGCGTTTCATAGTTTTTCTTTCTCTAGAAAGCAACAGGCTACGCCTTGATAAGGCACCGCCTGACACGTTTCAAACCATTTTTGCTTTGTTGGCTCAGCGCATATCGTCGTTGTGAGGATTCCTCTGCTCTTGCTGTGCCGTAAGAGGAGTTCCTCTCATGTGCTGACAATACTGTTCCGCCGTTTGGGCGCCAAAGAACCCTGTGAGGATCGCCTGAGCGTCAAAATGCTGGCCAAAGCAAATGCCACCTGGTGCAAATGAGAGCACCGCTAGAGCCTGTGCAACATGATTGAAGAGCTTAGCAGTTTCTCCTCTCACCTGGCTTCCAAAGAGGAGGACATCTCCCTTTGATGCAAGCAGTGTTCCTACCTGACGGGCTGCTTCCAGGTCATTCTCATCGGGACCCTGCCGTTCATAGAGTCCTAGCACACGAAGAGGAACGGCGGCACTGAGCGCAATGGCGAGATGGCTTGAGGCAACTGAAGAACGCTCAGTGAAGAGCGGCGGTGCACCCAGGGGAGGATGAGATATTCCCCCCTCCTGGCTCGCTGCCGCTCTTCGCTCGGCGCGGCGTTGGCGTTTTGCCTGTCGGTCTGACATACGTTATCTCCTTTTTTGAACACAACAATGCCTCCTGCCCAGCCGTGATCATGGCCGGGCAGGAGGCATTCCTTTTCCATGACAAGAGCACACAGATGACGCGTTTTCTCTGTGTGCTTGTCGTCTTGATGATGCTCCCTGCCTTCCCTCCTACCTGTCTGTAGCCGTGTGCTTGAGACACAGCAGGAACGTGCTCCGATCGTCATGTGAGTCGCGCTCTTGCTGGAACCAAAGCAGGACAAAACAGTGGGAGTGGAGAGGGAAGAGAAGATGATGATGAAATGCGCGCAGAGAAACTGGCTAGGGTGTGGGCCAGTCAATGAGCGTTGAGAGGATGCCACAATCGTAGGTGATCCCTAGCGCTCTCAACTGCTCCAGGTGGCTTTCGACATTCAGACCCTGACGCCTCAGCCAGATGGCTGTATGCTCAAAGGTGTGGTTACACTTGTAGCGCCATCCAGTCTTGGTCGGCCTGGCATGGCACTGCTGGGGCTCTTGAAGCCAGGTATAGAGCACATCGAATTGACGTTGATCCAACATCGTCACGCCGTCCCTCCCATCGTGCTCCCATTACCGCTTTCGCTGTCCTCTGGAGAAGGTGCCCACTGAGCCTCTCTCCTATCTTGGAGCGGATTCGCCGGAGTGGAGAGGGATCCTTCATAGCTGATCTCAGCACACCTGATCCAGGACAGCAGGAAGAGTTGCCACGCGACCTCAAGCAGCGTGGTGTCCTCGTCTCTGGGAAACAGGAACCAGATGGCGCTGGGGAGGCGTTTCTGACAGCCTGGGAGCATTTCTAGGTCTATCCAGAGAGTGATCTCGGTCAGCACCTCTGTCCAGGGAGTGAAGAAGAGATGGAGACAGTAGAGCCGCGCCGGGTGTGTCACCTGATCTTGCCGGGAGAACAGTTCGTCAAAGCATTGCCAGTTCATCCGCAGAGCATAGCCATGGGCATTAAAGCAAAGCTGATTGACCAGAGCGATGGCCTCCTGGAGCGAGGCCTCATCCTGGATTACCTGACGGCTTCGCTCATAGGACATCGTTCCCAAGGTTACCACCTGCCAGGGACGTGTGGCGAGACGGGTGCGCAGCGCCTCTTCCTGGCGGGCACAGGAGGCGAGGGTCCGCTGGAGCAGGACTACCGCGCTCGCCAAGCGTGTGCCTTCTCCCAGGCGAGAAAGAGGGCCAAAGAGCATGTCAGGGTCAGGGTCATCCTCGAGCTCATGCACCAGTTCCCAGCAGGCATGCAGCACGCACCGATCAAAGGCGAGCACCTCCATGAGCAAACCAGGATCAGACCTGGTTCCCGTGAGTACCTCATGCAGGAGCTCACTCGTCCACCCACGCGCATCGGCTTCAAGCCAGAGTTGTTTGAGTGCACGCTCAGTTCGCTCCATATCGGTACTCCCAAGAATGGCAGCGGTGGCGAGGCGCTGCTGCAAACACGCCTCCACCTCTTCCAAGAGCTCTGCAACGATCTCCTCCGAGAAGAGATGCTCCATTCCCCACGTGTGCGCCAGGGCAATGGCGCGTTTCCAGGTTGCTCGCTCTTCCTCCCACTCCTCTTCGAACGAGGTATAGGGCAACGTGGGTGGACACTGAGCATGGGCCAGTTCGTGCAGGAGTGTCCGCAGAGCCTGTTCCTCGGATATCTCTGAGGAATACCAGACCCAGATGTCATGATCCTCGATGGAATAGGCCCCTGCCGCGCGAAAATCCAGTGGCTGGCGAACGACCAGGAGGTCGCTCACCTCGATTCCCGCAGCCCTGGCACACTCCCACAGGTGGAGAAACGCGTCAGGGGGCGGATCAATCAAGGGGTCAGGCGCCTCAGGAGGCAGGGACGCACGCAGTTCCTGAAGTTGACGGGTGAACGTGGACTGTCGGCGGTTATGCATGTGTGGCTCTCCCTTTCGCGCGTGGGGTAGAGGTGGTAGGCACGGCAAGCTGTGTGCCCAGGCGTTGCATGACGACAAAGAAGCAGTCCGCCAGTGCCTGGTCTTCTGGCATCTCGTGTAAGGCGCGCCAGAGATCCTGATAGGCTGCCTGCCAGTACTGCTGTTTGGCATGGAGCAACCCACGAATGTGAAAGAACCGAGCACACGTGGGATGGAGCCTAATCGCAGCGTTGTCGCCCTCTCTCCCCTGGCATGGCTTGTGTTGTGCGGGCAACGGTTAGTCCTCTCCCGCGCGTGCCATGGTGCAGAGCACAGCATGGAAAGCCTGGGCACGTTGAAGGGGATCAGGTGAGGGTGACAGGGTGATCCCACATCGTTCGCAGAGATCGGAGAGCCGCAGACCCAATTCACCGAAGTAGGCCCGGGTATGGGTGCGCAGATCCTCCATCTGCACACTAAGAGGCGGGAGATGCAACTGTGCAGCGGCTTCTGCAAGTCGAGCCAGGTCATAGTCGCGCTGAAAACTAAGCAAGAAGCGATTCTGGCAGGCCTGGGCAAGCCGAGCCCACACCTCAGGCAAAGAGGGCGCCGACGCCAGCCGCTCTGCGCTCAGGCCATAGGTCTCCCCGCGTGCAAAGGAGATGGGCTCCGTTGGGCGAAGCACAAGATGCTCGATGGGCAGACCTGCTCGATCAACCAAGGTGACCGCGATGATCTCAGCGTCATGTGAGAGCCCGGCGGTGGTCAGGTGGAAAACGGCCAGATCGGGGCGGGCCAGCATCTCTTGCGCCCAGCGGATCTCCCGCAAGGGTGGCAGTGGTGGGAGGGTGTGCAGGGCGTAGCGCAAGTAACCAATCTCCTGCTGCATGCGGATTTGGATCTGCATGAGCAGGTGCCCAAGTTGTTCGCGTCTCTGTGCTCGCGCTTTGTGAGAGAGGCCTGAGGGCATGAGGCTTGCCTGCTGCTCTTCTTCCAGGAGGGCACGAGCCTGTTCGATGGCCTGCTGATAATCAAAGCGTGGTGGGTTGGTATGCGTCATAGAGCATTCCTTTCAGACAAAGGACGACAGCCTCCCACTACGCATGTGGGAAGCTGTCGTCACCAGAAAACAATGGGGAAGAATGTTGCATGCCTGGGAGATCGTGAGATATGCTCAGAGAGGAGAGAGCGTTGGAGGGAATCCCGCTCTCTCTTCACTGGGCCTCTTCAGGGGTGATGTTGCAGATCTCGACCCTGAAGAGGTGCTTTGTGTTTAGCGTTGATCCTCACGTCTCTGCTGCAGCAGGTGTTCAACGGAGGCCAGGGCCTCGCGTATCTCTTTGAGCTTGTCGGGCAAGATGTAGTAGTAGTTATGCGTCCCCTGTGGTTTCACTCCAATCAGCCTGGCAAACAGTAAGAGCCGCAAATGATGCGAGACGACGGGCTGGCTGCGTGGTATTCGTTCTACCAGTTCACTCACACAGAGGTTGCCGCCTTCTTGGGCCAGCAAGCGGAGCAAACGAAACCGGACGGGGCTCGCGAGAGCCTCAAGAAGGAGCACGAGGCTTGCGTCCTCTTCCAATCCTGCTTCTCGCCAGTCGGTGTTCTCGCCCGGCTCTGAGGCTTTCTCCGTAACGGAGGGCATGAGTGAGAGATGAGGGGAACGTTGCTGCTGTGTGTTCATGGGGTGTATGTATCCTTTCTTCGGTTCTATGAGTGAGTTGTTGGGGAGACGTTGATCGTGTGAGAGCCGTGATGGAGGGCTACGGCAACGGGGAAGGGAATGGTTATTCATGAGCGGAGGTTCTCTGCATGGTCTGTTGCTGTGAGATGTCCTGGCAGGGCGGTGTGTGCGAGGGTAATGGCAGTGGGGTGACCTGAAGAGAGCGCTTCGTGTAAAAGATGATCAATTGGGCCACGCGTTTGGCGAGGGCGCGATGTACTGCGGGAGTGAGTTGTTCCAGTTGTCGCCAGTCGGTGAGGGACGCCAGCCGATGGAGCCGTGGCAGGAGCAGGTGAGGAAGCAGACGCAATGGGGCGGGCGGGAGCAGAAGGCTCCAGATAACGTAGCTTGTGCTACAGGTGCTTACCCGACATCGGCGTGTTCTTACTCCACCTTCGATCCTGACCAGGAATTGATCGGTATAGCGCCAGGTGCGAAAGCCACAGGGGGTGAGTGCTCTGGCGCGTGTCGGTGGCGCCGGCGGAATATGGGTAAAGTCGAGATGCTGGCGTCGCCACTCCTGCTGCCACCACGTGGCCAGGCGCCGTTCCATCTCGTCGTTGAATGGCGTCAGGACCTTGTCGCGGTAGGGCAGAAAGAAGCGCGCGGGTTGTGGGAGTGGACCAAAGGGTTTGAAGAGCTGCTTGGGAGTGTCAAAGCCCTCAATACGAGCGAGGACGTGTTCGGGAAAGATGTGTCGGTAGCCATGCTCCTGGTCAGTCACGTTGGACGGGTCACTGGTAAATTCTATGAGCCAACTCTCGGCAGTATGCTTGTAGATGCCAGTGAAGGCCTCCAGTTCTTTGAGCAGAAAGCGATAGCGTGTATATTCTCGACGCATTAAAATTCCTCCTTTTGTTGTATGGAAAACAAGACATGAAAAACTGGCTCACCTACTTGCCAATGCAAGTAGGTGAGCCAGTGAACACGAAGAAAATGCGATGGGAATCTATGATGAACAGGAACCTCGTTGTTCCTTGCCCTTTGATGACGAGTTTGCGCAAGCGGAAGACGAGTTTGCGCAAGCGGAAGATGAGTTTGGCGCAAGTGGGAGACTATTCCAACGTGGGTGTTGACTGGCTAGTCATATGAAGCCTTTTCCAGCACTCAGTTTGGAATGGTCTCCTGAAAAAAGTATGTATCTCACACAATAAACAGGATTGATGATTACGCCAACAAAAACGTGATCAAACAGGTAAATCCGCTTATTGAGGCCAGCAAGAGGAGCGTTGCGATGATCGCGCCACGGATATGTATCTGGGTGGGACGGTCGCCGCGCCTGGCTCGGGTTGGGCGATAGGGATCGTAGCAGACCGGGATCGGGCTCTTGAGAGAGAGATGTCCCGATACCGTAAGCTCTCCCCGGATCGGGCGCTTCAAGATAGTGATCCCGGTATACTCAATGATCGAGACGGTATAACGACCGTTTTTGCTCTGACGGGTCTCGTGCCTGACCACATGGCCACGCGTCAACTGGCCGCGCTCGTGTAAGATCATGAGCTTGCGCACCCAGAGATACCAGACCAGCAACGTGACCATCTGGGCCAGCCCAGTCAAGAAGAGAGATCTCCAGAAGACACTCCAGGCGCGCTCCTGCGAATAGCCTTGAAAGACCAGGAAGGCCTCGTGGGGATTGGCAGGATTATACGAGCACGTTGTCGTCGTGCCGACCGCATACTGGTTCACGATATCCTGGGCCTCAGCCTCATCATAAAAGGAAGTATGGTCAGGCCCATCATAGCCCGAACTGTCCACTCCAGAGGTTCCAGGCGCAGAGACGGTATAGGAAAAAGAAGGAGCATAGGTGGTATAATCCGAGCCATTTTTGACATGGTGCTGCTCGCTCGTTACCTCCCCACTGGTGATGGTACAGGTGCCCTGGACAAAGCGGCTATAATAGTCCGCCCGATACAAGCCGCCACAGGCCGGAATGAGCAGAGCAATGAGCAAGACCACCATTTCGCCCAGGGCCAGCAGAGGCCTGGAACGAGGCCGCAGAGGACAGTCTGTAGAAGCTTCTTCCGAGATATCCGTTGTACGAGAAAACATACGCTTTACACCTCTCCCGCACGCCCTTATCCTGGTCGCGCTGGGTCAATTGATCTCTTTTGTAAACACTACAATAGTGAACGAAAGGCTTCGTAGAGTATCCAAAGACCAGCGAAGAGGTGGCGTGTTTGTGGATTCTCATATATGGCTCTTGTCCACATTCGGGCTTTCTGCTTGCTTCCCAGGAGGTGATAACATACAAGGAAAAACTTTCAAGGAGACCATTCCAAACTGAGTGCTGGAAAAGGCTTCGTATGACTGGCCAGTCAACACCCACGTCTCCCACTTGCGCCAAATTCGTCTTCAAAGGGCACAATGTTCCTGGAATGGCATCAGAATCAGCGCAGGTAGTAGGTCAGGACCACATCTCGACGGTTATGCCCCAGCGCTCGTGAGACAGCGAGTACTGCCTCCTCATCCAGAATGCCACGCGGAAGTCGACCAGTGGCAGGAGGGAGTGGCAGCCCTGAGAGTTGCTGATAGAGCGCCTGCGCATACTGCCGACGGTAGGCGTGAATATCGAGGTGACTGGGGATATGAGCAAAGACCTTTTCTTCCTCGTTCCTGCCTTGTACCAGGCTGAGCACGGTTGCTTCTTGCCCTGATATGACCGGGACCTGGCGCACTTTGCCCCCCTTGCCCTGAACGTGAATTACGATGTGTCCATCCGGCTCCTCCTGAATCTGTCCAACCCGGAGCATGCTCACTTCGCGCCGCCGTAATCCGGTGACGCGAAGGAAGGCCAGCAGGGGTTGCCAGTGCTCAGGTTGAAAATGGGGCGAGGATTGTTCTTCAGACCCAGGAGTCTGGCGAGAACGGTGAATGGCTTCCCGGTGACGTGGTGGAAATGAAGCGTTTTCTGCCAGGAGTGGAGAGCCAAAGAAGAGCCGTAATGCGCTGCGTTCGGTGGCCAGGGTCCAGGGGCTATAGCCCTCCTGTATGTGCAAGAGCAAGTAAGCCGAGACGAGTTTGTCTGCACGCTGGTCGACCTCGGCCAGGCGTTTGGTACTGTGAGTCGCGCGGCACCAGCGCAAAAAGCGCATCACCATGTCCTGGTAGGTTGCCCGGGTCTGAAAGGAGTGGATCTTCCCGTCAGAAAACGACCAGAAGTGCTCGCCTTGTGCACGAGCCTGCGCTTTGGCATCGGCACGGCTTTGGCCGATGGCCATCAAGCCATCAAGCCGCTGAAGGGCTTCATAGAGGAGTCCGGGTCGTTTTCCCATGGCGTGTACATATCCTGCTTCGGTTGAAAGGCATAGTTTGCCCCTGGAAGGCAAGCGTTCAGTTCAGTACTTCCGAAGCGGTGGGCAGGTACCCGGAGGGGCCATGCCAGGCGGGATGAAGACAGGGAGATGCTCCGTTCTCTCGAAAACATCCTGTTTGTCTGTTTATTCTTCCATCGGAAGAGGCCCGCTGGAGATCAGACAGACCCAGACAACACGATGCTTCTGCCTTCATGTGGGTGTGACGCCAGGGAGCAGAGCTACCACCTGGCGCACGTGCAGCGCCAGAAAATCCCTGGGCGAATGGAGCGACTCGACATTCACCCAACGATCTCCCTTCTTGTGCGCTACGGCTCTCACAAATGAGAACACATGTTCACCTGTAATACGGGCGGGACTCTGTTGTGGTTACATATTTTTCCTGCCTTTCTGAGAAAAGACTGTGTTGTCGTCAGTGACCCCACGCCTAAAGGCCTGATTCTTACCCACATTTAGGAAGTGATAGAATCAAGGATGAAGACGCAAGAAGTATGAGACGCCAAGAGTTGGGCCGAGCACACCTTTGGGAACGTCCAATTGCACGATAGCCGCCGAACGAGACGCACCATCCAGGCAGCCAGCAACCTGGCGGAGAACCCTCTGGGTTCGCTGCCTGCTCAAATGCACGACTGGAAAGGGGCAAAAGCCTTGTATCGTTTGCTCAACGAGCCAGACGTGACCTTTGCTGCCTTGATGCAGCCGCATGTTCAACAGACGAGGGAACAAGCTGCATCCTCTGCAGTGATGTTGCTGGTACAAGATACCACCGATATCGATCTGTCGCATCGCCACAAGATCAGTGGGACGGGGCAAATTGGCAATGAACGTGGGCGTGGTTTCGCGCGTGCAAACAGTGCTTGCTGTGCATCCCCCTACCAAGGAAGTGCTTGGCTGTATGGCTCAAGAACCCTTTGTGCGCATTGCAGCACCCAAAGGGGAACAACGCCATCAACGGCTCAAACGCAAAGAGCGTGAAACCGATGTCTGGATGCGCCAGGTAGGTGCCATTGGGAAGCCTAAGCCAGGAAGCACTTGGGTCCATGTTGGGGATCGAGGCGCGGATATGTTCCCGTTTTTCCTCGCATGCCAAGCGAACCAGACGCACTTTCTGGTGCGAGCGGCTCAGAATCGGCGCACGGAAGCGGACGAGGAAGAGATCACGTCTTCTCTGGATCGCGCCCGCGCCTTTCCAAGTCAGCAGAGCCGTCCGCTGGAGGTGCCAGCTCGGCATGGACACAAAGCGCGTTCGACCCAGGTTCAGCTTGCCTTCGGACACATGACCCTCTTGCCCCCACGCAATGAGCCGCAAGCGAGCAACGACCCCTTGACCGTCTGGGTCATCCGCGTCTGGGAAGAACTGGCTCCGGAAGGTGAAAAACCGTTGGAATGGATCTTGTTGACCTCGGTTCCCACCACGACGCTCGAACAAGCACGGGAGCGTGTGGACTGGTATCGGCAACGCTGGCTGGTCGAAATAGTCCAATCGCAAATGACAAAAACGAAGCTGTTCAGAACGTGGGGAAGTGGGGATCACATAGCGGATCTCCACTTCCTCGTCGGTGACTACCACACGGTCAATTAACAACTCAACCAATTGTCGCTTCTGCTCAAAGGTGGCCTGAGCCAACCCTTGCTGGACACGCAGGCAAAAAGCCTCAATGGATTGGACCATGGCAGCGAGTTCGTCGTGGCGTCCCACGCTGGCCTCTAACTGACGCACCTGTTCAGCAACCCCTTGCAACCGTTGCTCCAGTTCCTGGTGGCGTCGCTTGTACTCATCCAAGGAGAGGACATTGGCCAGATAGGCGTCAGTCAGCCGCTCCTTCTGGTGTTCCAGACTCACCCGTGCTTTGCGCAGATTCTCCCGCCGCGCATGCAGTTCTTGAGGAAGCCATTGTCCACCCTGTGCCCGCTGGAGAGCCGCCGCAATCAGTTCTGGGTGCATGAGCAGTTCGCAGACGTCGTGCCACACCAGCTCCTCGAGTTGCTCTGCCGGAATGTAGCGGGAGGGGCATTTCTCATCACGGCAAGAGAGGACGGCATGGCTCTTGCCCCGGCACGTGTAGTAGGCATAGCCATGTCTGGCATCAGAACGCCCGGTGCAAGCCAGATGACACGTCCCGCAACTCACGAGGGCACGCAACAGATACGGATGGGTTGTGTTGTTGCGGCTGGCAAACTGCTGGTTGTGGGCTAATTTGGCTTGCACCAAATCAAATTGCTCTTGACTCACGATGGCAGGGATCTGGGCAACCGCCACCCACTCCTGGGGGTTGGCGAGGGGGTGACCCCCAAAGCCGTGGCCGATGGGAACCAAAGCCGATTGCCGATGCTGCGCTGCCCTGCTCTGATAGCGTCCGATGTAGACGGTGCCAGTGTAGGACGGGTTGGCCAGAATCCCACGTACCGTTGCCTGGTTCCAGCGCCAACCTCCACTGGGAGTAGGAACCTGCTGCTGGATGAGGTGTTTGGTCAGTCCGATCAGGCTTTGCTCCTCTTGCTGATAGGTGACGAACAGCTCTGTGACAACGGCCGCTTCGGGCGGTTCTATCCGCACCCCTGCTGGATCGCGCGGACGGCTGGGATCGAGCCGATAACCGTAGGGTGGATGAGTCCAGGGCAGCAGACAGCCTGCTTGGTACTTCTGTTGGCGCCCTCGCCGCATCCGTTCGGCGATCAAACTTCGTTCGTATTCCGCCACCGCTCCACGGATCTGCAAGAGGAGTTGATCATGGGGGTCCTGACTCATGGGCCGATCGACAAAGGTGACCTGGCACCCTCCTCGTTCCAACTCTTCAATCAAAAGGACTTGATGGACGTAGTTGCGGGCTAACCGATCCGGAGCTGTAATGACCACCTGATCGAACTGGGCAAGCCGCACTTGATCTCGCAACCGATCCAGTCCTGGTCGCCGCAGACTGGCCCCACTGTAGCCATCATCGCGAAAAAATGTGATCGTCGCACCAGGGCCAACCATCCGTTTGGCTATGACGACGAAGTTGTTCTAATTGTTGTTCAATGGTCTGTGCTTGTGCCTGCCGTTGCGTAGACACGCGGACATACATCGCCACTTTCATCACCGTGCTCCTGCTGAGGCGCTTCCTGCAAACGGTCCTGCGAAGCCGCGAGACTCCATCGGACCAGATTCTGATATGCTTGATCCCACCTCCGCTGTGCGTCGGCTGTTGGGATGGTCTGACGCCGGATGCTCCACTGACGTGCCTTCATACCTACCCTCCTGAGATTCACTTTCCCCATCGTGTCTCTCAGTAGGATGATAGATCGTTTGTGGCGGGGCTGGAAGACGGAGCCTTCTCGGCAGTCTCCACCAGTTGAGCTGCAAGCGGCCAGCTCGGCTCATACAGAATTTGTCGTTTGTGATTGTACCATTGAGGAGTATCACCAATGCCTCAAAAGCGGGTGTCGCATCGAGGAACGACAATTGCAAACGGTTGACGCTCTGATGCGCTTGTTGGGGGTGTTGTCTCCACTTGCCGTGCGCTTGTTGCAGGTGCGTGCCTACGCTCGTGAAGCGCCACAACGCCCAGCTTCTGAGGTGATTGAGCCTCTAATGCTTGCGGTGTTGGCCCAGCGCTCTGGTCACTCGCCTGCCACCATGACACTGGGCACCTTCTGGACGGAAGTGGCACGGCTCGGTGGTTATCTGGCGCGTCGTCGTGATGGTCCTCCTGGATGGCGAACCATCTGGAAAGGCTGGCTCTCCTTGCAAACGCTTCTTGAGGGCGCGCATCTCGCTCTTCACCTCCATTTGTAGATGTGGGTAAGAATCAGGTCTCAAAGGCAGGGGACTCCTGCGGCGGTTTGTTGAAAAGAATGCACATGCTTTATTCTGGTTGCGTGGCTGGAGGCTTGGGTGGGGGTGGTGATTGCCGCCGTAGCAATTCTTCGCGCACAATATCGACCTCGGGAGGAGCGGTGATCCCAAGTTTGACCTTTCCCTCTCCTACTTCAAGTACTTCGAGCACGATATTCCCGGAGAGGATGATGCGCTCCCCTTCCTTGCGGCGTATAACTAGCATGTTGGTTCCCTTCTTTCGCCTCTGTGCTCGCTCACTGGTGATGATGGTCTCGATTGAGGGGACTCTGGTGTTTCCTGTTCTGAAGGAATAATGCCCTCTTCGTAGGTGCTGGCGACGGCTTTTTTGATGACCTGTCGTTTGCGCAGTGTGGGACGAAGGAGCGGAACCCACTTGGGTTCTGAATGCGTGACCGTGACTTCTCCCTCCCGGCGGGTGCCATCTTTGCGCGTCGGGTAGCTGCGGGTAAAGGTATCGATGATCCGTTGCTCGTAGAGCAGGTCCCCAGGGTGGGCCTGTGCCAGCCAGTTCTGGCGTTTGGTGGCGTTTTCCCGTTCCTGAGGGTCGACCATCGTTGGGCGAGACGTGTGCGCCGACACGTCATAGGTGACCTTGATGTAGGTACGCGAGTGCGTCACCCACTTGTCCTTGGGCTTTCCTTTGCCGCGCTTACGAGGCACCCGTTCTTTCGTCTGATAGGATGCGATATGCGTCGGAAAGTCTGGGGCTTGCGGCGCGCGTGCATAGCGCTTGTGCAGCATGCCGGTGGTGATGGCGAGCCACCGGGTCCACGCAAACACCTGGCTCATAAATTGGTCTTCTGGCAGCACCCAACACGCGAGCTGCGTATCGTAGGAGAGGCGCAAGAGCACACTCGCATTCTCGCCAATGACATCAATGTTCCAGCGTGCCACCTCCTGCCCAAGGATCTGATGTGCCTGAAGCCATGCGACCAGATCCTCGCGCGGGTCAAGCAGCCTGTTCAGCTCTTGTTCTGGATAGCGTGGATAGAGAAACACGGCTCGCACGCGGCCCAGGGGATCGGGTTGCGGCTCATCGAACTCGATCCAGTACCGTTGCTCCGTCTTGAAAAGGTCGGTGACCAGTGTGTTGTAGTAGGCCAGTTGATCCTCCGGTGTCGTCCAGCCCTTGCGCGCCCAGAACGCTTCAAGAGATTGGACCAGATCCTGATACATCTGCCTGGCTGAAGCGGTCCAGAGCCAGAGTTGTGCATGATCGAGCATCTGACAAAAGAGGCTGGCTTGAAAGGGGTCTGTTTGTGGTAAGGGAAAGCCTGAGGTCAGACGCTCCCCGGCGAACGTCATTTTGAAGACCTCGATGAAGGGTTTGCCTTCGGCAAGCAGTGCCTTGATGGTGGCGATCCAGTCCTCTCGGTACTGGTTTCGCTTCTCTTGAGACAGGGAGGCATGCTCAACAGCCAGAGGACGATACTGATTCTGGGCGACATGGAGTCGGCCAGCCGCTGCGTCCTGGAGAATCATGTGTTCCTTGCCTAAACGCGCTCGGACGAGGGCATCAAGGAATGGCTCCTCAAGCGTCTGGAACGGGAGATAGGGCGCGAAGGCAGCTTCCAGCCTCGCTTGATCAGGTTTTGAAGGTGGTGCTTCGTTCAAGCAAAAGAGCACGACATGGTAATGACCACCAGCGATATAGCTGTTGCAGGTGAGGTTGGCCTCCGTGGTTTCGATCAGTTGTTGCAGTGCGCGAAAGAGCGTCTTTTGTTCGCGAGGGCCACCGACTTCGACATCGCGGTACCAGCAGGGAAGAAGAAATTCCGTCATAGGGATTCCTTTCCAAAAACAGGTAGGCCTCAGGAGGGCATGCTCATGATGCTCTGTCTCACGACAGAGAGCATGTGAGCGCGTTCCTGAGGCCTGTGAAGGACGAATAGGAAGAAAGTGAAAGGGAAGTGGACCGGAAAGGAGGAGAACGGGCTGTGGGCAGAGGTAAGCAGCCGTGATGTGACTCGATCATGGGCGCGGCTCATCCCATTGAGCAGCCTCAAAGATCCAGGGGAGCAAGCGTTGCCAGAGGGAATAGAGGTTAGTATTGGAGGTGGGTTTGTCCTCAGGCAAGAGAGCAGCATGCAGAAGCGTGAGAGGGTGACGCGTGTAGAGTACCTTGCTGAGCAGGTCGGGGACTCGCCAGAGAAAGCCTTGCCAGCGCATCCCTGGACGAGGTTCGACCAGGTGCTCCAGGCGTGCCAGATGAGAGGCACTCAGTGGCTCGCATTCCTGGTGCCTGGGAGGCGGAAGAACGCGTTGGACCCAGCGTAATTGCCAGGCGACGGCATCGAGTTCTCCGGGGAGATCGGTTTGCATGGTGAGCATGGCGGTTCCCATCTGTGCCAGCGTCCACAACAGCTCGTCTGGGTGTTGCTCGGCCATGGCGAACAAAAAGGCCTGAGGAGAGGAGCCCTGTGGCTGAAAAGTGCCTGGGAGACTGACTGTTGGGAGGAGCGCACCCAGATCAGTGGAGGGAGGTTCAGTGGAGGAGAAGGTTGCATAAGACAGGGTATGCCAGAGGATCTGTGTGCCGAGACGACCAGGATAGGTATCAATGACGCAGACCGCTCCCAGGCATTGCGGGCAGAGACGCATGGGCAGTTCATGAAACGAGCCATCCTGGCGCATGGGCGCATGGAGCTGGTGTCCAATTTTGGCTGCCTGTTCTGGGGAAAGCTGAAGCACGAAGAGGCGATGGTCAGCCTGCCACCAGGGAGTGGCGCAGCGAGGACACCACCAGAGGACCTGGCGCCCGCCGTAGATGGTCTCTGGAAAGAGCTGGGAGAACTCTCTTGAGAGAAGCACCTGTTGCTGGACACGACCATCGTCATAGTGGGGTGGAACAGCATTGAAAACCTCATCGAGGGATGTTACACTAAACACGCTTAGTAGATTCCTTTCTTTTCCGCGTGAGAAGAGAGGACTGAAGGAACACCCAACGTAGTTGCAATACGTTGGGTGTTTTTTGTCTATAATCATCGTTCTCTTTCTCACGCGATCACATCGACACAAGGCCGATGCCTAATCTTGTCCAATATATGGTGGTTTTGAACACGCTACCTGAACGAATGGGTTGCCCTATTCCCGAAACTATGAGGTATGCGTGACGACGCCTGTGGAAGCGCTCCAGTGACCAGCAGCAGGCTTCGCCATTCAAGTGGCGTCAGCTGTTTTTGCAGGGCGACAGGATGCCCAGGGGGAACCTGGAGACTTGCCAGAGGACCCTGTTGCGTCCACCAGACGCGGTGAATGGGGAAGGGACTGATGCGAGGAAGAACGAGCGGGCCATGCACCTGAAGAACGTGATTGAGGTGCCTGGTGGCAACAGCGCAATCGAGCGAATATCCGGTGTGTGGGATATGACCCGGAAATGACCAGGATGTGCCAACATGGTGTGTCATAAGCAGACCTTCCTTTTTTCTTTACAGTGAGGAACAACAAAAAACGCAGTCCGTTCTTCTCGTAAAAGGAGAAGGTGATAGGACTGCGTTTTGCAACGACGAGATGGGTTAGAGGAAGTACGAAAGGACCAGGGATTGGAGTGCAGGAAGTTGGTCAGGATCAGCGATATCCACAGACAATTGCGCGTGCAGCATGTGCCAGCGCTCTTGTTGGGCGGCAAGCACCGTTGCCTTGTACTGACCCTCCATTTGCTGGACGGAGAGGCGAAATTGTTCGACTTTGGTGGTAAGAAACAGCTTGCATTGCTGGGAGTAGAGCTCCAACTGCCGATTGTGCACCATGGACTGGTAGTTCATGTTCGTCTGGGTCAGACTCACAGGTCGACCAATACCGGTAACGACATACAACCCCCAACGAGCCTGCGCCTGATTGCGTCCAGCTTGATAGGCTTGAGGAACCTGAGCAATCTCATAGTCAAAACGATCTCGCTCGTAGGTCCAGCGTTGCTCAAATTGAAGGAACAACTCGTGTGCCGAGATGGATGCCAAGTGGTGCTGCTCAATCCTCTCTTCCAGATGGCGCAGAAGTTCATCAAGCAGAGGAAGACACAGCGCCAGACAGTTTGGAGAGAGCACGAACTGTTGCACACACTTCTGGAGGTAGGTGCGATAATTAGCCATTCCCCGTTGGATTTGCAAGAGCCGTTGTTCCCAGTGATGTTGCTCCTTCTTCACCCATTGGTGAAACAGACGCTGCTCGGCTTCGACATCCCAGCGAGACGTTGTACTCCTGGACCTGGAGACGCTTTGGGCAATCGCGAGATTGGCCTGAGCCGTCTCACAGGCGGCAACCGAACTCAACCACGAGGTAAAGCGGTGTTGAGAGGTGCTTACCACGTGGTGAAGGTTTTCCAGAATGCTCACAATGACTGACTCTTCGCGCGCCAGAAGGCAGAGTTGGTTCTGGGTTTCGATGAGGTCGCGAAGGACCTTGGTGATGCGGCAGTGAGTCCCGCAGGGACAGAGTGATCCTTGGCTCATGGTGGTGACTCCTTTCGAGATGGGCAAACAAGGCACAGAAAGGCACCATACCTCTTTCATCCCACCAGGGGAAAGAGGAGAAGAGTCACGGGTACTCTTGTATGGAAAAGACCTCCTTTCTGCACAAAACACGAAGGAAACCGGTGGATGAGAGACGCGGCACGCATGCGGGTGGAGAGACTCGACACCTCCATGCGGGGTGTCTGCAAACGCGAAGCAACGGAGAGACTCAGACGTTGCTTCGCATTCGTAGCGCCACCAGGGCCGAACGGCTCTCTCTTATTGACGAGAGAAGAGAGAACCACCAGACTCTGGCGCAGACGGCGCCACTTCCCTTCCCCTCGATAGTGAGGTAGAAAGGCTCCCCTGGACATTGCCAGGACCATCCATCCCCTATGGATGAATAGCACACTTCCACTCTCTTTGTACCCAAAAATGCTCCTCGGGTCAATGGTATATTTCCGGGGAGAAGGAGGTCAAAAGTGACGTTAGAGAAGAGGGTGCCGCTCTCTTCGTCCCGACCCTTTTCTTTTATGGGGCTTGATTGGCATGTAGAGCGGGTCGAAGAAGAGTTTATAGGAGTTGCGCGAAGGGGAACGAAGGCGATGTTCCTCAGCAATCGTCCAACTTCGCCCAAAATCGCGAAGTACTTCGCCCACTATTGGGTGGTTTTGCTCTTCCCTTTTTGACCGGCTTTTCAGTACACTAAGAGCAGGTCGTGTGGCTCTCGCGTTGTGCCTCCCTACCCCTACTCTTCTCCACGACCAACCAACACACGTGAGGGCCACATGGCTCCATCCTGACGAAAGGTAGACAGAACAACATGATCAGTAAAGGGTGTCTCCTGCTCTCCTCGCCTGCTCCTGAACGTATATGTCATGCCCCTCCAAATAGGATGCAAGGGCGTGAAGCGCAACCAATGACGCTGAGTATGCTGCATCTGGTTCCCCTTGTATTACAGGAGCAGGTGCAACAGTTGTGTAAAGTCCTTGAAATCCTAGACATTAAAACAGGGTAATAGAAGGAACAGCGGGTAAACCGTGCTCCTGAGCAAATTGATCGGGTGAACGATACTCCAGGCTCTCATGAGGCCGGACGGTATTGTAGAACTGGACCCACTCCTGGGCTGCCCGCAGAAACTCTCCCAAGGTCTGATAGCGGCGGCGTTCAGCCACGGCGAGCTTGAACAGGTCGACGAAGCGTTCCGCATAGCCGTTGTCAGTCGGGGTACCAGCCCGGCTCATCGAGATCTGGAAGCCTTTCTCCAACAAGAGCTGGCGTGTGGCTTCTGCTCCAAACTGCTTGCCCTGATCGCTGTGGAAAATGAGGTCAGGCACGTCAAAGGCCAGGGTTTGCAACGCAGCAGTTACTAACTCGGCACGCATGTGATACTCGAAGGCCAGGCCCAGAATATGCCGGGTCCGCTTCCAGAGCGTGAAGCAGCCTCGCACTTTGGTCCTATCCGCTAGTTTAACCTCAAAAATGTCGGAGAAGACGACTTCGGCCAGGCTCTCCGGGTCCAACTCGCGGACCAGATTGGGAGCAACCTGGCTCGCTTTGCCGGGATAGACGTACCTTTTCTGCTTGCGCCGAGCAGTAATCCCATATTTGTGCATGACGCGGCGGACGCGATCCTTGCTCATCTTGAGGAGAGTCGCGAGCTTGCGATGGCCCAGCGTATCATCGACCTCATGCCACTGTTCAATGGCGACCGCGACCTGCTTATCCTTTGTCGCCTGCTTGCTGGACCAATACAGCGTCGCTCGGCCGATGCCCAGAGCGCGGGCGATCTGGCTTTTGGGATACGGGCCGTTGGGTACACACAACTGGTAAGCCACTTCCACCAGTTGGCGCGGTCTTACTTTCCCCCCAGCAGCCGCGAAGCTTTTTTTAAGATCTCGTTCTGCACCGTCAGTTCGCCAATGATCTTTTTGAGGTCATCGGGCGACTCTCCTGGCTCGTAGCCTTGACTGATGGCTTTCTGCTTCGGGTTGCGTTTGTCCACAAACAGGTCCGGCGCTTTCTCCTGGAATTCCTGCCGCCAACGGATCAGTTGGGAGCGCGAGACGCCAAGCTTCTGGCAGACCGCCTCCAAGGTGGTGTCTCGTTGCAAGCTTTCCAGCACAGCTTTCACTTTGAACTCGGCAGTATAGGTCTTCTTTTCCATGAGGTCCATTCCTTTCATGGTTTCATCTTCCTCTGCCTAGGATACTACATACCGGACATGCTTTTTGGTCTCTATTGTATCGGTTGGAGCATGGTCATCATCCACACAATACATTTGTGATTATAAATGTATTGTTCTGATTTTAGTATTGTTCTGATTTTAAGAGTGATTATAGTGAAGTGAATGAGGGAGTATACCCTCACAAGGAGCCGTTCAAGTTGAAGGAGAGAAGGGCAAGGATCTGCTTTTTAGGGAAAACGGAATAGCACGTTCGTTCAAGAGAGGGGAAAAGCGATGTTGAAAACAGGTCGCATCGGCTTTGCGATCGTTCTGGCTGTAGTAATGAGCCTTTCCCTGCTTACTGCGGGAGCTTTTGCTCAAAGTGTTGCCCCTGGCCATACAAACCAGGCAACACAGGTTATTCTGCCAGCAACCATTCTGCAAGGAGTGAACCAAACCGTTCAGGTCTCCAGCACTTCTTCCCAACGCCCCCACCAATGGAATAGGAGAGTCAGCTGGGATATCGTGTGCGCTAGCGGTTATCGGCCGATCTATCGAGGTCGTACATGGGTATGTGTTAGGTGATGGATCTGTCTTGGGTATTGAAATTCTTAGATAACTCTCATTTCTTGATTGGCAGTTTTAGCCATAGAAGATGAAGCCGCTTGAAAACACGTTTTCTCAAGCGGCTTCAAATTTTTGGCGGGTTGCGCAAAGATATGCCCATTCGGCGGAAGTGTCTTTACTGACTTGCTCAAGTCTCTTGCCTTTTTCTCGCTAGAGGTCAGAAATATCTCTGCCTTTTGGTGGCAGGGGAGCAACGACAGCGTACTCAGGCTAGTTCATCACTGCTAAAATCCATCTCGTTGCGCAACCTGTGGGACATAGGGGCCACAAGAGTATAATGTAGGTTCTCCCCACTATACTTTGTGACTCCTTCTGGATAATCAGTTTTCGCTCTACAGTATCAAACAGCCTTGTCGGCCAATGAACCACTTTACTGTTTTGACCCATAATTTGTCCAACTTCTCTTTGACCCATATCTTGTCCGAGGTGGCTAAAACGTTTGGCAAATCACAGGATGCTTTGTGTAGATGGTTGAGAAGCTAGATGTGTATCTTCTTTTTTATTTCTATCAAAGAGGTATAGCTGCTTCCCACAACTATATCTCAATGGAACAGGGGCTACACCTGTGTTTACCACGAAAGGGCATGAGCCACCATACAATTGAGATGAAACCAATGACCACGTGTGTGAACGAACGCAACATTTTGCTCCCCCAGCTTTTTGAGGGTCCGAAATTACCAAACTTTGATCCTGCTGTTAAACCTAAATGGGGAGAGGATTGCGCTCATCAACGAAGATGGTTAGCAGAGAACCATGTGCCACCATCCGACAAGGAGAACGAAGATGACTCTGCATGCCAATACATCCTTTGCTATCCCTGAAGAAACTGTTCGTGTCGCCCATGCGGCCTATCCTCACGGCAATATCTATCTGCAGATGCGTGAGGTCTTAGGACCCATCTATCACGATCAAACCTTTGCTCATCTGTTTCCCCACAATGGCCGGGCGGTCGAAGCTCCATGGCGTTTGGCCATGATCACCGTCATGCAATATGCTGAAGAACTCTCCGACCGGCAAGCGGCTGACGCCGTTCGGGGCCGCATCGACTGGAAATACATGCTTGGACTCGAACTGGCTGACCCAGGCTTTGATGCTTCCGTCTTGTCCACCTTTCGCAAGCGACTCGTGCAAGGCAACGCCGAACACCTTTTGTTAGAGATCCTCCTCGAACGGTTGAAAGAGCACAAGTTGCTCAAAGCAGGCGGGCGCCAGCGAACCGATTCCACGCATGTCCTAGCAAAAATCCGCGCCATCAATCGAGTGGTGTGTGTCGGAGAAGCCATGCGTTTTGCGCTGAGCGGTCTGGCAGAGGTTGCCCCCCGCTGGCTCGTCTCCTGGTGTCCTGAGCACTGGATGTATCGATATGGGGCACGGTTTGAAGATGCGCATCTTCCCAAGACGCAAGCCGAGCGCCAGGTTCTTGCGGAGGCTATTGGACATGATGGTGAAGAACTGCTAAGCGAGATCTTTGCCCCAACCGCCCCCGCCTTCCTCCGTGACCTTCCAGAGATCGACACGCTTCGACGCATCTGGATACAGAATTATGTGGTCGTGGATGGAGAACTGCACTGGCGAACGACCGAAGGCATTCCCCCACCGACCCTCTTTCTCAGTTCCCCCTACGATCAAGACGCTCGGCTTGCCAGAAAAGGGGGCATGGCATGGGTCGGATACAAGATTCACGTGACGGAGACCTGTGATGAGGACACCCCTCATGTAATCACCCATGTCGCGAGCTTGCCTGCCCCTGCTCCTGAAGAAAGCATGCCCTTGCTCATTGAAGAGCAACTGCGCCAGCACGATCTGCTGCCAGCCGAACATCTCATGGATGCAGGCTACATCACGGCCGAGACGCTAGTAGAGGCGCAAGAGCAGTTTGGCGTCGAGATCGTCGGACCAACACGAGCAGGAGCCACCTGGGAAGCAGGGATTTCCAAGGGCTATCCAGCCAGCGCTTTCGCGATTAACTGGGAACAGCAACAGGCGACCTGTCCTCAAGGAAAAACGAGTCGGTCTTGGTCTCAAGGCCTCGACTGCTGTGGGCATCCGGTGATCACGATTGGCTTTTCCCGATCCGATTGTCGCCCATGCCCCGCGCGAGAGGAATGCATCACGTCGAAAGCGATCGCGCGCACTCTCCAAATTCGCACGCAGAAACACTATCTTGCCTTGCAGGCGGCACGTCGGCGACAAAGCACACCTGCCTTTTTGAAGCGATACAACGCACGAGCAGGGATTGAAGGGACGATTTCTCAGGGGGTACGAGCCTTTGGCTTGCGCCGCTCACGCTACATCGGCTTACAGAAAACACACCTGTTTCATCTGGGCATTGCGGCTGCTATCGATCTTGTTCGGGTTGCGGCCTGGTTGAATGGCGACGAACCAGAGCACACCCGCCAATCTGCTTTTCTTCGCCTCATGTCTCCTGTCTAATCCTGTTTAACAGCAGGATCAAAATTTGGTATTCTATTATTTGTAGAATTCTTGCCTCCAAAAAAAGCGCTTTCTTGATCTGTGTCTCTCCATTGCACTGGATATGGCCTCTGAAGAAGCCGTATCCAGTGCAATGTCGCGTGTGTTAAGAACACTTGCGTTGTTCTTGCTGGAGAAGTGCTCTCATTTCTTCTTCGGAAAGACAATCAGCTGGGCGTTCATTGGCTGGCCATGGCTCTTGTCGCGCATCACCAATGGTTGCTTCGGTGACCAGGCGCCGGGTAAACCCAAATGGGAAGCGGAATGTGGGATCATCAATGACCCATAGGTGATAGTGGTTGCTTGTGTCCACTTCCCGTGAGCGTGCGGGAAACAGCTCAACACCTTCACATTCAGGCCCGACGAGTTCATCCTTAATGCGCATTTTATCTCTATAGGTGTAAATATTGAAATTCCGTGAGGGAATTTCGACAATTATCTGAGGTAATCTTTCATCAAGAAAAAACGCTTCACAGGCCCTTCGGACTCTTTTTCCCACGTAGAGATTACCTCAGAGAGTTCCCAAAAGAGTACCTCATCGAATCCCAATATTTACACACTGCTCTATAAAAAGCAGGACAACAACACCTATCTCTGCAGGATTGATTCAACCATTCCGCTCGCTGACTACAGAAAGCGCAAATCCTACTATGGCCGCGACATGAAAGTACACGTCCCTAATGGGAACTATCAGCACTTCATACTCCCTCCCTCAGAGTCTGCCCAGGTTGACGTATACGACGGCTCTTACGCAGGTTCGCTGATTTTTGAGAACAGATGAGATACAAGGCAAAAGAACGGGCCTTCTGTTGCGTACGTCTTTGCTCATCTTGTTTTTCTGCTTGCTCTCTAGCAGAGAAGGTATCCATGTGAGGAGAGAAACTAGGAGGAAGCTGGTGAGGGAAGGAAGCGGTGAATGAGTTGCTCAAGCTGATCTATATGAAATGGTTTAGAGATGAGAGCGTCTACAAGCAAAGATAACTCAGGCCACATGTCGGCTGCCGTGAGTAGTACCATGTGCGGCGGCGCAATTCCCCTTGCGCTTGCTTCCTTACGTAACCCTTGCACCACACCAATCCCCCCCATAATGGGCATCATCACGTCCGTGAGCACAAGCGCCGGCCAGTGCTCACGGGCGAGGTCGAGCGCTTGTTGTCCATTAAAGGCGACCAGTGGCTGGTACCCAAGGCTCTCGACCACCACCGTCAGGATTTCGGTAATCGGGATGTCATCGTCAACGATCAAGACGATGGGTGGTTCGTATATTTCCTCATGCAAGTGTTGCATCCTGCTTTCTTAGTGTTGCTCTTGCTCTGAAGGGGAACTCCTCGGTGGGGGGGACTCCCTCCGTTGGATTGCTGCTTGCTGCTCTGCTAATTTGATCAAGATGTCCCGTTCCCTCTCATTGGGTGTCAGCGCACGCACCCCCTCGGGCGTCGTAATCAGAAAATCACGGAGCGTTTCATCGTGGGTGGAAAAGCGCATCTTCGGGACGGAGAGGATGCGATGGAGTTTCCCTTGATAGATGAGGTGCTGCATAGACACCACATTTTCTGCAAGCACCGTTAGTTCATTCACGGAGAAATCCGGTTGCGTGATGATACCTTGCGTTGGCTCTTTGATGGCAAGCAGCGTCACACCCCGTTCACGTAAGAGACTCAGGAATGCCGCGAGATAATCGGGAACACGTTCGGCTCCACTGCTCCTTTGGATGGCTCGCTCCCATTCCGCAATGCTATCAATGACCAGACGCCGTGCACCTATTTGCTCTAATGCCGCAAGCACCTCTGTGGCAACATAATCGGGGTCCAATTCAACCGGATCCCAGTGGTGGACGATCAATCCCCTCCTCGCAGACAAAGCGTGCTGTAATTGTTGGCTCCACGCAAAGCCCTCCGATTTTTGAACCAACTGATCTGCTGTCTCTCGAAAGCCGAGATACACTCCCGGTTCTCCCTCTGCTACGCCAGTAAGGAGAAATTGGAGCGCGAGAAGTGTCTTGCCCGTTCCGGGACTCCCAATCAGGACCGTCCCTGTTTGCCGGGTCAAGCCACCGCCAAGCAAGGTATCAAGTTCGGGCAATGCAAAGGTCGCTCGTTTCGCTGGCGTTGCTGAGAGCGTTTTCTTATTCCAGCCCACCTTGAACGGGTGCCTGAGGCGGGTTTCCAATCGAGGGAAAACGTGTACCCCTATCTCGTTGATCGCCAAACCGTGGAGGCCTGGTAATGCCGCTTTCCCTCGTACTTTGAGCACCTCAAGCGCCCGATGAGTGCGCACGCCGAGCAATGTATTGTAGAGCCCGATGAGCACATCCGCAGTGGTCATCTCTGGAAAGAGCGTTGTATCGCGGGGATCGGCCTCCGCTGTGACAAGTGAGGTTGTGCCCAACATACTCAATTGTGTTCCAAGATCGTAGAGGAGGCGGCGGGCGGCAACAAAATCGGTTTCCTGGCCACGTAACCCTTGAAAGCCATCAAGCACCACGACACTCGCCTTCATACGATGCACTTCTGTCACAATCGCCTTCCCCGTTATGGGACCTTCCGGTGGGAAAAATTGCTGCAAGCTGAACACTTGTACAGTGCGACCAACGAGGTTTGGCGCAAAGAAGCTATAGGAACGCAGATGATCTAAGAGCTTTGTCGTTGGTTCAGACAGTGCTGTCAAAAAGAGAACTTTCTCCCCACGCTGAGCTGCGGCGAACGCGATCTGACTGGCAAGCGTGGTTTTCCCACTCCCAGGTGGTCCAAGAATAACCGTTAATGCTCCTTTTGGAAGCCCTCCACTTAACACCAGATCCAAATGAGGGATCCCTGTCGGCTCAAGTGGTGATGGTGGAGGAACCATCGGGACCGATGTGGCATCGGAGGGGAACGAATCCATCATGCTCTCTTTCTCACTCGACAAATATAGATACTACAGTATGTCACATGGTTTCTCATTTGACGAGAGGACAGTTGCTTGCATCACGTCCATGCGATATGATTGACGTCCTTGAAGCGTGTCGCATGGGAGAAAAATGCATCAGGTGGTCTCTACCTCTTTTCTGATTAACTCATGTGCGCCATAGTCCACTCGGCCTCATTTTACCAACGTAGTGGCTCATACGCACTCTTTTTCATCCCAGACGGCGTAGCCCTACATGAGCGTCTCGTGGGAGTATCTCATCTGACGGAGAGCGCAGTGTGTTGTCAAATGTTGTACACTGTGAGGCAGAGGAATACTCTGCGTCAAAGGCAGAAGAAGGAGATGTTATTATGGCAGAACCTTTCGAGTATATTTCTCATGCTCGCCTCGTTTACAAAGATGGCTATCGCAATGCCTACCTTGGTGAGGTGCCAGAGCCAGTCATCTATGGCGTGCAGGGAGCGCTGCGCCAATATTATGGTGCCAAAGAGGGACCACCGATTGCCTCAACGCTCGATCATATTGTCGCCGCCGTCGCCGGCTGAATGTACGGCACACTTGCCGGCGCCCTGTCAGGGCGCAAGATTCGTTTTGATCGCTCAACCTATACCGCCAGCGTCGATGGGCGCATCGTCGGTATCGGCAAAACCATCCGCATCGAGTCTATCGCTCTTCACTACGATCTCACTATTCCCCCCGAAGACCGCGAAGCAACAGAACGTGCTCTCCGCGTCCATCCAGAGGGCTGCCCCGCGCACCAAAGCGTGAAAGGCGCGATCAAAGTCATCTGGGATGCTCAGGTACATATCGGGGATGAGGTGATTTTGCTTGCCAGTGAGGGAGCGGTGTAATTTAGGAATAGGCAACAGAGTGTGGTCTCTAGGTAAGTTGGCAACCACACTCTGTTGCCTATTCCTATTCCACCGAGTTGAAGCACCTTTAGGACGGTGTTTTAGTTGTCGCCGACTTCACCACCGGCTACGGCCACTGCTGCGGTGGTAAATGACCCGAAAAATGGCTCTGCCCGCGGGATGCGCAACGAGATAGACATCTCAGGTGAAGTATCTTCACAGGCCCGTCCAGCCTTCTCGCTTTTTCCTGAGAAGAAAATGCCACTGCCTTACAGAGAGACGAGCGTGATGAAGAATGCTTTCAAGCCTCTTCTGCTGAATATGCATCTCATTGCGCACTCTGTGGGCTATTCCCTAGAGAAGTCCCATTGCTTCTCGTTGCAGAGCGACCAGGGGAATCTGGCGGGTGGTCTTTGCTTGATGCTCGACGAGCAAGGGCCATTGTTTTGTTGCCCAGGCCCAGAGTCGCTCTCGTTCCTCGCCTGCGATAACGGTGGCAGTCGCGTCAAAGGTTTCAGAATCAAGCTCAACGGTCACTGTTGGATAAGCCACCAGATTGTGATACCAGGCAGGATGGTGTGCGGCGCCAAGGACTGAGGCGGCAACGATCAGGCGCTCACCATCGATCAGGTATGCCAGCGGCGCGGTGTGGCGTTTGCCACTCCGGGCCCCCGTTGTCGTGAGAAGAAGCAAGACTGCACCTTCATAGGTTCCACCAACTTTTCCTCTATTTGCGCGAAACTCCTCAATGACCTGGTTGTTCCAAGCGTTGGTCTGGCTGCTCCAATTCTTGACCTCACTGTTCCATCGCTCAAGGTTGAAATCGCTCATAGCTGTTCTTTCCTACTCTCTTTCAATGTACCAAGAAGCGTACTCGCCATATCGACATCTACAGTCTACCTTCAAAGGAGGTCAGAATCGGTCCCCATTTCGGAGAGAAAAAAGGAAAAACACCGCTGGATTATGGAGACGAGAGCAATGAAGGACGCTTTCAAGCCACTTCAACCAAATTTGCATTTCGTTGCGCATTCCGTGGGCTTTTGGAAAAGAATATCTCCAAAGAGCCTGTAAAGGCGAACGTATCTCTTCACCAAGATCCTCGGGGTCTGGAATTAAAGGTACATAAAGTCACTTCTTCAGTATCGGCATGCTCCCAGGTAGAAATGTTGGGTTTACAAAATCTAGGTTTTGGTGTAAAGGCAATCAATTACAAAATCGAGAGTATCCAGGCAGAGGCGATCCGCGCGGCACTGTGGATGTATTCACTGGAGGGGACGACGCCAGTACATATTAACCGCTTTTTGCGTGCAGCTCATCGGCTCATGAAGCCCATCTGGTTATATCGTAAAGTGAGTGCCCTTGATATTGCTGATGATGGCCTGGATAGTGAAACAGATCCTCTTGATACCCATATTTTTGCCTTGTATAGACCGATCCTGAGCGATCTGGCGCAGAGCGGGGATGTGGTCAAAAAGTTTGATAATTACTGGTTGCCGGCTCAGTTGCATACGAAAGCGTTTCCGGATAAGCGATGGCGACTTAGGGGAGGAGTGCCGCTCTATCGCTTGAGCGAGCAGGTACGCCACGAAATTGTGTTTGTGGGAACGGAGCGCTGGCTGAAGAGTGAGCCAGGTGCCTTAGGATTAGAAAGATAAACCCATGTTTGGAATTGTGTGTATCTATGGTTCTCTCTGATCTGGGAATTGTGAACACCAGGGGAAGGCAATGAGATGGCAATAGTGCAGGATTTGATGGCTGTACATTAATACTGGTGCAACTTCTTCCCGATGAAGGAGCATAATCGAGCCATTTGTTTGGTCAGAGTGCGACTAGAAGCAATTTCTGACGGAGTGCGCCATATTGTGCTTCCACAGGGTATCCGCCACAAATTGCTTCTGTTGTCGCCAAGAAAACCGAGCCTGGCCAACGTGCAAAAATCAGGTGTCACTCACCATATAAGTCGGTGTTCGAGAGGGCAGGAAGGCCGTGCATACCGAGGGAATAGGCAAGCTCGCCGCCGTGATGGAGGTCGTGTTGCAGGACATGCCAGAGAACCCAGCCACGGCTGAGGGTAGAGATCTTGCCGTTCCACTCGTCCTGGACAGTGGACCGCAAATCCGCGAGCGTATAGCGTTCCAGCACATCCTGGATAACCCGCCAGGTGTGTTCCAATCCGCTCACCAGTTCCTCCGCTGAACGTGGCAGACTCTCAGGCTTACCCCACGCCGCAAACGCGCGCAACTCCTCACCTCCCTCTTCCAACTGATAGTGAAACCACCCGGCCCGCACCGCAATGATATGACGCGCCAGCTCTTCGATGGACCGCAGATTCGGCGCGGCACGGAGCGCGAGCTGCTCCGGTGTGAGTCGAGCGAGGGCCCTGCTCAAGTGCTTCTGGTAGTTTTGCCAACCCTCGGTAAAGAAAGCCAGGGTCTCGCTTGTTTCGCTCATCGTGTTCACTCCTTGTAGATGCAATCTGGTACAATCTGTTCGAGACCTCGTGCTGGTTCAGGAAACAGAACGGGGCAAGAAAACGCCCGTCTTTTCTTCTTTCTGTGAAGAACACTCAGAATCGGAAGCCCGTGCACCGCTTTCCCGCTTAAGACCGCGTCACCGTTCGAGGACAAGAAGCAATGATCACGGACAAAGACTTTCGGGCAAATTATCCTTTTTTGACAACTTTCGGACAATGTATGGTTTCCCATTGTCTGATTTTTCGAAAAGTTCCAGGCTTCCAAATACGACAAAAATTGCTTCATCACGACACAATATGCTTTTTCCAAACGCCACAAATTGCGATGCCATAACGAATATTGTGTACTGGAAAAGAGTCAGTGAACCAATGACGCAATCGCCTCAGAGCGAGCAGGCGACATGGCCCCGAAAACCCCTCTTGGTTGGATGAACCCATGAGAAAGCGCCAATAGCAGCCTTGCGCACACACAAAAAGACCCTCTTCTCCCTGCTCGGCAGCAACAAGCAACCGAGTCGTGATTGGTTTGATATCCTTGCGCCCTAGCTCACCGTCACCTTGTGGAAACGAATATCTTGCATCACTGCCCAGACCAGGCGCACACAACTGGTTTCGGTGGTAAAGGCGTCAATCTGATCGGTTCTCTGGCGCACATTGCTAAAGAAGCCTTCAATGGCGTTGGTGCTCTGGATATGCCGGTGCATCCCAACGGGAAAGTCATAAAAGGTAAGTAAGTGCTCCTCGTCCTCACACAAACTGCGCACCGCTTGGGGATAGCGCTCAGCATATTTGGCTTTGAAGGCGACAAGATTGGCCAGAGCATCCTCCTTCTTCTCCGGCTTCCAGATCCCCACCAGATCGGCTTGCACCAGCTCGCGCTCTCGACGAGGAATGGCACTGAGAACGTTGCGTTGCTTATGGACCAGGCAGCGTTGACGTGGGGTCGCGGTAAAGAGCTCGCTAAGCGCTCCCAGCAGCCCTTCATGCCCATCGGTGGCAAAGAGGTCGATTTGAATCGCTCCACGGCTGCGCATGTCTTGTAAGATGCTTAGCCAGCCTTCGCGGCTTTCTTCAGCGCAGGCCTGTAAGGCAAGCACCTCCTTGTTGCCCTCCAGGTCGACCCCCAAAATGGTCAACAGGATACTTGAATCACACCCAGAGCCATGGCGGATGCCGAAGTGAATGCCATCGAGGTACACAATGCGATAGTGGGTTTGCAAAGGACGGATGCGCCAGCTCTCGAATTGTTCACTCAAGCTCTCATTCAAGCGGCTCACACTGCTGGCGCTGGGGGCGACCCCCAGGAGCGTATTGGCGACCTTGCCAATTTTGTGGGTGCTGCTTCCGCTGACAAACATTTCGGTTAAGGCTTCTGCCACCTGAGGCTCGTAGCGGCTGTAGCGCTCGAAGGCCTGCGTATGGAATTGGCCCTCTCGATCTCGCGGGACGTTGAGATCTTCAATGCGACCGCTTGTGGTCACCAGGTCGCGGGTGTAGGAGCCATTGCGATAGCCTCGACGCTGGCTCGTGCTTTCTCCCCACTCTGCACCTAAGAACAGGCTGAGTTCTTCTTGCATGATTTCTTCCATCACCACGCGGGTCGCTCCACGGATGAGCTCGCGTAGATGCTGATGAAAGCTTTCCTGGCTGGGGACATCTGCTGGGGAAATGCTCACCCTTGTCGTTGGTGACTCTGGTGTGTTATGGTGTTTCTTGTGCACAGGCATAGGCGAGGGTGTAAAATATTTTGTGTATGTGGTCACATGAAACGTAGTGGATGAAGTAGATGAAGAAGGAGAAAATCACATGACCATTCGACGCGAACTGATCGATGAACTGCTCAAAGAATGCACCGACCCCAAGGAACTTCTGGCCGAAGATGGCTTGCTCAAACAACTGACCAAAGCCCTCATTGAGCGTTGCTTGGAAACGGAGATGGAAGAGCACCTAGGCTATCCCAAGCATGCCAAACGCAGCGACCCCACACCCAACAGCCGCAATGGCAGCAGCCGCAAGACCCTCAAAGGATCACAAGGCGAGATCACGATTGCGGTTCCACGTGATCGTGAAGCCGGCTTTGAGCCTACCCTGATCCCCAAACACCAGACCCGATTGGATGGCTTTGAAGACAAGATTCTGGCCCTCTACGCCCGTGGTATGACGACTCGCGATATTCAAGCGCAGATCCAGGAGTTGTACGGAGTGGAGATCTCTCCCACCTTTGTCTCCAACATCACCGAGGCGGTGATGGATGAGGTCCGCCAGTGGCAGAACCGTCCACTGGAGCAGGTCTATCCCATTGTCTACGTCGATTGCCTGGTGGTGAAAGTGCGTGAGAACCAGCGCATCATCAACCGGGCGCTCTACCTGGCTTTGGGTATTGACATGGAGGGACAAAAAGAACTGCTAGGGATGTGGTTAGGTTACAATGAGGGGGCTAAATTTTGGTTGTCGGTCTTCACGGAGCTGCACAACCGAGGGCTCAAGGATATCTTCATTGCTTGTGTGGATGGACTCACCAGCTTGCCAGAGGCTATTGAAACGCTCTACCCACGCACACGTGTCCAGCTCTGTATGGTCCACCTGGTACGCAATTCGCTCAAATATGTCTCCTACAAACACCGCAAGGAGGTGGCAGCCGACCTGAAATTGATCTACTCCGCAGCAACGGAAAGCGAAGCTCAGGTCTACCTGGACCTCTTCGCGGAGAAATGGAATCGACAGTATCCCAGTATCAGCAAGATGTGGGCAGTGCACTGGAGCCATGTGATTCCGTTGTTTGCTTTTCCCGAAGACATCCGCAGGGTCATCTACACCACCAACGCTATTGAGTCAGTGAACATGTCGTTACGCAAAGTCACGCGCAACCATCGCATCTTTCCCTCAGATGAGGCCGTGTACAAGGTCGTGTACCTGGCCATGCACAATATTGCCAAGAAGTGGACCATGCCCATCCGCAATTGGATACCTGCGCTCAATTGTTTCGCCATTGAATTTGGGGAGCGTTTTCCCCAATAGGCGAAAACACATCCACAAAATACTTGACAGACTCGTGACCTTTCTCATTATCCTGGCTTTTTGCCTCTGAATAATGGATGTGTTGTCCTAGACTTTTGGAGCGCTTGCCAGCAGACGCTCTAAGAGCATTTGATCGGCTAGCTTTCAAGTCTATTTGGTGATCCTCGTCTAGCCAGGTGAAAAAGGATGTGATGCCCAAATACCAAACTCTGATAAACTTCAGATAAAATGCCACGATAAAACAAAAACTTTATTGTCTATTATCCCGACGATGGTATCCTTCAGATTGCCCCACAATTTTGGCGGGAACTTTGTCACTATGAGGTAATGGATAACACTTAAGCATGCTGATGAGCAGCTTCGCTATTACGTATCTCGCCAAGGAACGTGATGCTACCTACTCGCTGATTAGTTGGTATTCTTCCCAAGTTTAGCCGCTTCTCTATGTTTATTCCGCATTTCTCTCCCTTATTGGATCCAGATTGGCATTTCTTCGTGTTCTATGCCAAAGTGATGAGCCACTTCATGGAGGATCGTCTTTCTGACCTGCGCGAGAATACGCTCAAGATCGCCGTGACAATAGTCTTCAATAGCGCGTTGATAGATGGTGATACGCTCGGGCAAGAGCGAGTAGTGGCTCCCATAAGAGGCGAGCGGGACGCCCTGATACAATCCCAACAGAAGATGCCCATCACCAGTACCTACTCTTTCGAGGGTCTCGGCGTCTGGCTCATCTTCGATCAAGATTGCCAGATTGTCCATGTGCTTCTGAAACTCGTCGGGAATGGAATTGACAGCTTCCTGGACCAGCTGGTCAAAAACGTCAGGTTTCAACCTGGTTCTGCGGTTGCCTGACTTTTTTGTTTGCGCTTTCTCATACACGTTCCCTGATGGTCGATTCTTTGCTGTATGTGTAGCAGTAGAGCGAACCTTTGACAGATATCCCGTTCCGACGATGAGGAGGAGCACCAGACCACTGGTGATCAGGAGCGCGGAGGCGCTATCTATCGCACGAGACAGGGTAATATACAGGACAAAGAATGAGCAGAAGCCGAAGAAGAGGAAAACGAGCAGTTTCACTATTACGACCACCCACTTCCACGTATTCTTGTGGGTATGCGTTTGCTGATTCGCCTTATCCGACCAGGCTGTGTTCTTGCCAGGAGCATCGAGATCGTTAGCATCATCAGAAGAGTGAGCAGACTTCGTCGTTGGCATCGTTGGCCTCCTCTTATCTTGGAAACGTATTCCCTCTCAGTAAAGAGAGACGTAACTTCCCTTGCGCTATGAAATAGGCAGGCTTCTTCCCTCTGATAGGTAATGCCAGATGATGAGTGCGACACGCAAGAGAGACGCGCAGCACTTCTTTAAGAATCTGAGCAGAGCGCCCTTGTCGGTTGCCAGATGGACCAGGATATCTTTGAGCGACCAGTCTCCGCTCACACCCGACTCGGTCAACTGCGCTTCGCTGAGCGGGGCGAGGAATGCTTCAAAAGCCGTATAGCCACGCTCCATCATTTCGAGTAGTTCAGCTCACCAGTTACTCCTGTGCCGAACGGCATATTTGGGCGTCACTATGTGTTATTGAGCAGTAGTGAATAAATCCCATCATTGCCTTACTGGGGCGAGAAAGAGAGAAAACCGATGGACGTATTTGAGGCTGTTCGCACTGTGCTTGCCGTGCGACAATACCAGGAGAAGCCCGTTCCTGAGGACGCTGTTCGGCAAATTGTTGAAGCGGGACACTTGACTGCCAGTAGTATGAATGGGCAGCCCTGGCACTTTATTGTGATTGAGGATCGGGAGACATTGGGTCAGCTTGCTGCTTTCACACGTTCTGGCCCCTATATCGCTCAGGCACCTCTCGCGATTGTGGTAGGGATGGAGCAAAGCCCATTTGCCGTCTCCGATGCCAGCCGAGCAGTTCAATCTATGATCCTGACGGCGTGGGCGCGGGGCATTGGATCGAACTGGGTTGGCTTCAACAACCTCCAAGACGTGCGGCCTCTCCTGGGCATCCCCGAAAACATTGAGATCCTGGCGATTGTCCCCTTCGGCTATCCTGCGACCTCGCTTGGGAAAGGACTGAAGAAGCGCAAACCGCTGAGCGAGGTTGTTCACCGTGGCCGCTGGAACCAGCCTTTCGAATAGAGACACGTCATGTTGGTGACCAGTCTATGGTCGCAACAGGTAGGGGGGAAACTGATTCCACAGGGTAGCACATGGTGGTACTGTTTGTCTGGACACGTTCAGGCAAACATAAAGCAGAATGGCAAGAAAGCCTCAAGGGAGATAGTTGCTGTGTCTCTTTATCAAACCGCGCCGTAAAACCCCTGGCTTTAGCCATGGGGATAGAAGGCGCGTTCCTTTTTTCAGTGCGCACACGAAGCGCATTTGTCGCTCCCTGCGGCCTCATGAAAATGTACCCCTATCCAAGAAGAAAAGGGCACCATGGGTTCTGAAAGGAACAGGTATTTTTATGAAGAACGAAGAGTTCCTGCCTGACCAGGAGGATGTGCGCACCTTTTATGATGCGATGGCAGCAGACTATCACCTCATTTTTCATGACTGGGTGCGGGCGAGCACTCAACAAGGTCAGCTGTTAGATCAGCTCATTCGGACGCACCTGGATGCAAGCCACTCTCCGCTGACGGTGCTGGACTGTGCCTGTGGGATAGGCACCCAGGCCATCGGTCTGGCGAAACAACGAGGGTATCGCATCCATGCGTCCGATATCAGTCCACAAGCGCTAGCGCGGGCAGCGTCCGAAGCCAGGCAAGCAGGGGTGAGCGTGAACTTCGCGCTCGCCGATCTGCGCAGCCTGAGTCAGACGATTGCAGGGCAATTTGATGCGGTCATGGCCATGGATAACGCTCTTCCCCACCTACTGAGCGATGAAGATCTTCATCTGGCGGCACGGGAGGTGCGAGCGAAAACACGAGCAGGAGGACTCTTCCTGGCCAGTATTCGCGACTATGATCGGCTGCTTGAGGAACGTCCCCAACTCACCTCTCAGCACCTCATTCCCACGGCTGAGGGCATCCGCGTGGCTTTCCAGATCTGGGAGTGGCAGGCAGAGCAGTATCGCGTGACACAGTTTTTTGTTGAGCCACATAGGGGGCAGTGGCAGATGCGCTCGTATACGACCTTCTATCGAGCGCTCCGTCGGGAAACCTTGACGCAAGCCCTTTCTCACGCTGGATTTCGCGAGATCACCTGGCTCATGCCAGAGATCAGTGGGTTTTATCAGCCAGTGGTGCTTGCCACAGCCTAGCGCATTCCCGATTCAGTCTCTTGAGAATGTACTAGCTATCATACAATTCGAGATTTGAGCCTGTGACCACGTGTGTAAACGAACGCAACAATTTGCTTCCCAGCTTTTTGAGGATCTGATATTACCAAATTTTGGTATTATATTATTTGTAGAATTCCTGTCTCCAAAAAAGCGCTTTCTTGAACTGTGTCTCTCCATAGCACTGGATACGGCCTCTGAAGAGGCCGTATCCAGTGCAAGGTCGCGTGTGTTAAGAACGCCTGCGTTGTTCTTGCTGGAGAAGTGCTCTCATTTCTTCTTCGGAAAGGCAATCAGCCGGGCGTTCGTTGGCCGGACATGGTTCTTGTCGCACGTCACCAATGGTTGCTTCAGTGATCAGGCGCTGGGTAAACCCAAAGGGGAAGCGGAAGGTAGGATCATCGATAATCCACAGGTGAAACTGGTTGCTCGTGTCTACTTCTCGTGAGCGAGCGGGAAGCAGCTCAATACCTTCTCATTCAGCCCCTACGAATTCATTCTTAATGCGCATCTCATCAATATTTTATATGGAGAATATTGACGGGCTCTTCCATAGCCCAGTATACTCCAGAAAATACAGATGGAGGTGAAGAATGTCCCTCGATCTGCTGGTAAACTTAAAAGCCTCAATCCTTTCCCAACAGTGCCTGGCTGTTTTGACGTTCACGTCTGCTTTCTATGACGTATGAAGTGTCTCCTGAGGAGGAACAATGAGAAGGGATCTCCCTCGACCATTAGAATTCGTTGAAAAGATGATCCTGGAACGTCGACCTACTGTATGGGTCGCTCTCAGTAGCGGTGGCTGTGGTATTCTCACCCGTGCGATGGTTGGAAAACATGATGAGGATTTCACGGAGGCTCGGCACACTGGGCTGGCGTTTGCCTATCGTGTTATTGAGGCGATCGGTTTTGCCTCTTCTCCTAACCGTGTTTCAACATCCCAGATTCTCGTTGATACTGCAGATACGGTGATCAATGATCCTGAGCATGTGTGTTTAGTTGGTACGACGTGGCAGTGCCTGCCAGAGGGAGTCGAGATCTGCTCAGTAGGCACCACCTCGGTACTCGTCTTTGAAGGGGATATCTTTCGAGAAGTGATTATTCCCCATTCAGCCACTGAGTTCCTGCGAAGTCAGGGTCATCAAGTGAACGATTCGAGGTATGGAATGATAGACACACATGCGCTGGGGGGCACAAAGGGCTGTAGCGTTGATAATGTGAGAGTCGCTCGTGTTCCACTCTTTCCAACGACTACCATTGCAATTATTCAGGATCGGCGATTGGCCAACACCATCATGCAGCTTGCAGTGCCACGAAACGAACTTCCATCCTTTATTGAGGCCTGGGCTCCCCCCGGAAAACAGAACCGAACCAGCGTTCTCATCTCTTTGTAAGGAAAGGATGGAGTATTCGACGAAGACCCTCAATAATTTCGACCACTACTTGATGGCACTAAGACGCAAACGTCTTTAGGTCAAGTCTGAACAGTTTCCATCTCTCTTTCCTCTTGACAAATTATTCTCCATATAACATGTGGCGTAATGCGACTGAGAGACGGGAAGGAGCTATGGTATGAGTGAAAACACAAGTGAGACACATATTTCTGGACCATTGGTCGAAGCACTTCGCCTTGGAATGGCATTGGCTGTGGAGGTGGCAGCCAGTACTCCTGAGCGCCTGGCAGGAGTAACGATTTCCCCCCCAACGATGCATTAAAGATGAGCAAGCACAGGTTGAAGGCTGGAAAGCAAGCATTCCTGATCGAGCATTCAGGGTTATCTGGCGTGAGTACAGCCGACGACACCTTGAGAATGATTGGGATATGCTCCAGGAGACGGCATATGGGAACGCAAGCGCGCAGAAGTCATTGATGAACAAGCACTCGAACATCTCTTGCGGGAATGCTGTATCTGAAAGAATACGAGTCGTTTGCCGACGCCGAGGTCAATTTGCAGGTCTTCATCGAACAGGTGTACAATACCAAACGGTTGCACTCCAGCCTGGGATATCTTCCACCTATTGAGTTTGAGGCAAGCTATGCTTCGTCGGGAGGTGTGAGCGATGCCATCCCGAATGTTGTGTAACGGTGAATTACGGAAAAGCCTCGAAGCCAGAACTGGCGCCGTTTTAACGCATTCTAGCATTACGCCATTACACAAAACTCGGTATGGCATCGGTGTGAGCCAGATGGCTTGCCCGGCGTGTGGCCAGGTAAGGTCTGGAAGCGTCCAGATGTTGAGTGAAGACCATTACCAACGAAGTGGCGAAAGGAGAGATCTATGACTGATGCATCCTCGCGAGCCAGCACGCGCAACTCCAAATGGATCAAAGCATCGCCTGACGTGCTCTATCGAGCCTTTACTGATCCTGCAGCCCTGGCTGTCTGGCAAGCACCAGGAGACATGACTGGCAAGGTCCATCGTTTCGACGACCGAGAGGGCGGAGGGTATCAGATGTCACTGTACTACCCTACAACCGAAACGATCTCCCCAGGTAAGACGGAAGATCGGGAAGATCGCTATACGGCGCGATTTGTGGAACTGACGCCTCCGAGAAAAATCGTTGAAGCAATCACCTTTGATACGGTCAATCCGGCATTCAAAGGGGAGATGATCATGGAGGCCACATTTGAGGCTGAAAACGGCGGAACAATCGTCACTCTCTTCTTCAAGGGGATTCCATCGGGCGTTCGACCCGAGGACAACGAAGCTGGCACTCAGTCGAGTCTAGAGAAACTGGCCCGCTATGTTGAGCAGGAGGCTGGCCGATAAAAGCGGGTCCGAAATTGAAAGGAGAGAGTGACCCACTCACTCTCTCCATCAGGAGTTGACTTCCTCATCTGTCTGGCAACATGGGTTCGCTCCATTCTTGAGCCTTACCAACACCTGGTCTTTGAATAATATCAAGCAGTGTGTGTGTATCATACTGCCAATCAAGAGCACCAGGACGGCGAACAAATGAAGCAAAGAATTCGTGAACACCATGGCGGGTGTAAGTGCCAGCTTGGCGATACCCTGTATGCTCAGCCCACACGTTCTTCCTGCTTCCACTACCTGCTGAAGTGCTTCAACGAGCAGCGCCACATCGTCAATGCGCCCGCTCCGCCTTGCATCAGCACTTTCGACCTCGAAGAGCGGCTTCACGAGTGCCAGGATCTGTCCTTCTGGAGCAAGCAATGGGCTCTGGGACATATTCGGTGTGCCTACTGACTTGGCTTTGTGGTATAATAGCGTCAGTTCCAATCATTTAAGTCATCTGGAGGCGCTTCCATCGATCTTTCCCCTGTTTTTGCATTTCCTTCAACGGTACATCTTGAGACTATCGAGATCCAGAATCAGATAATCATCGTCCATCTTCATGCAACCTCGTCAAGAGCTCTTTGCCCACGATGTGGGACGCCTGGCTCTCGAGTCCATAGCCACTATCAGCGCACCATTGCCGATGTTGCCTTTGGCGGCCGATGCCTTGTGCTCAAGTTACGAGTGCGCAAGTGGATCTGTCACGAGGCATCCTGTCCCCAACACATCTTTGCCGAGCGCTTCCCAGAGTTGGTCCAGCGCTATGCACGAATGACGGATCGGCTCGTCAAGGCGCTTCAGGCACTAGGAGTGACCACCAATGGGGCCGATGCAGCGCGGATCGCCTCGTCCCTTGGCATGCCCACCACTGCCAAAACCATCATCCGTCGCGTCTTGCAGCTTCCCTTGCCCAGTGAAGGCGAGGTAGCGAAGGTGGGAATAGACGAGTGGGCATGGAAAAAAGGCCAGCGCTATGGGACCATTCTCGTGGACCTGGAAAAGCGGCGGATCGTGCAGTTGTTAGCAGAGCGTTCCGCCGAAACGAGTAAAGCATGGTTGTGCACGCATCCCGAAATTGATTTGGTCTCACGTGATCGTGGCAAAATCTTCCGAGAAGCTGCCACTGAGGGCGCGCCTCAGGCCAAACAGGTGGTCGATCGCTTTCACTTGCAAAAGAATTTTGCCGAAGCCCTGGAGAAGTTCTTTCGCACGCAAGAACGTGCACTCAAAAAGGCAACACAAGGGAGCACAGGCAAAACGCGTCTAGCTACGAGGACGGCAGTCCCTGAAAAAGTCGCACAAGAGCGGCAGGAGCGTCATCGCCAACAAGTCAAACTTCATAAGCGGATCTGGAAACTGTATCGGCAAGGCTACCACAAAGGGCAGATTGCCCAGCTCGTTGGCGTCAGTTCAAGCAAAGTCTACCGTACCCTCGAACAGGAGACACCTCCGCCTCCGCGACGACGATCTCGCTCTTCTTCCATCGTTGATCCCTACCTTTCCTACCTCACTTTGCGATGGAACCAGGGGTGCCACAACGTGGCCAAGCTGTACGAGGAAATTGTCACTCAAGGATATACTGGGACGCAGCGCACGCTTCAGAGGCGGCTTCGTCCTTTTCGTCAGAACGTCGCACGCCCCGTCTCTAAGCAGACAATCATCTGGGACAAGCCTCCTTCGTCCAGAGGCGTTGCGCTCATGATGGTGAGGCCAGCACAAAACCGCACGAGAGAGCAAGCGGCCTATCTGGATCAGCTCATCCAGAGCAATGAGACCATCGCTCTCGTGTTCAAGCTTGCGCAGGACTTTGGCTACCTCCTACGAAAACACGAGGGACGAACACATCTGGAACAATGGAAAGCCGCTGTCCAAGCCAGTGGGATCGCGGAACTGATCGCTTTTGTTGATGGACTAGCCGATGATGCGGAGGCGGTTACCAACGGATGCAGCCTGACCTGGAGCAACGGAGTGGTCGAAGGCTTTGTCAATAAAGTAAAATGGATCAAGCGTAGTTCCTATGGACAAGCCGGATTTGCGCTCCTGCAACGCCGTGTTCTGCTCCACCCAGCAGCAGGGGAATCATTGGGTAAAGAGCAGCGTAGACGCTCCTCGCAGGTGGCGGTTCCTGCCACTCTTGAGACACATGGCACTGGGTCCACACCGGCAGCCATCGCAGCTGCATAGTCGGTGCTTGACGGATGGGCGATTCGCTGGTCATCCCTCGTGGTGATACGCTACAATGAAGACGTGAAGGAGGAAGATATGGCCAAACGGAGTACATCACAACAAGTTCCCAAAGAGATGCAGAAGTGCTTCGAGGAGATCACCCTGCTCACGGATACCTTCAGCCAGACCTACTTAAATGACGAGTATCTCCAACTCTGTCGTGAACTGACAGCGACCCTGTGCCGGAAACGTCCTTCACCATTGGCACGAGGCAAGGCTCCTACGTGGGCTTGTGGGATCATTCATGCGCTGGGCATGGTCAACTTTCTCTTTGATTCCTCCCAGACTCCCCACATTACAGCAAGCCAGATCTGGGAGTATTTCGATCTCAGTTCGAGCACGATGCAGGCGAAATCCAAACAAATCCGTGACCTGCTGGGCATGTATCCCATGAACCCAGATTGGTCGATCCCCTCCATGGTTGACAAGAACCCTTTGATCTGGATGCTTGAGGTGAATGGACTCATCATCGATGTGCGCCAGGCCCCCAGGGAAATCCAGGAGGCAGCATTCCGTAAAGGGTTGATCCCCTACATCCCCGATGCCTGATCAGTAGCTTCCCAAAGTCAGGTAGGCACACCGAATATGTCCCAGAGCCAAGCAATGCTGTCGCAACAGGTAATGCTTTCGTGAGCGAGAGGTAAGAAAGATCCAGCGTGATTACCGTCGGTGCAGGAACTAACATATTTGGTGTTACATCGCTCAGGTTGGTTCGTTCAAGATTTCGCACGCGAGGATCAACGCGTAGACGACCAAGGAGTTGACCATAGCCGACATCAACTGCATAGACCAGTGTTGCTTCTCGTTGCAAGAGGCAATCGGTAAATCCTCCCGTAGAAGCGCCACAGTCAAGGGCTACTTGCTCGGCCACAGAGATAGCAAATGTATCCAAAGCGGCTGCCAATTTGTATCCAGCTCGACTTGCATAGTGTGATCTACCACGAACATGGATCTGTGCTTCCCGAGGAACAAGCATCCCCGGCTTGTCCAGACGCTGATCGTTCACCAGGACCTTTCCAGCCATGACCCATCGACGTGCTTCATCGATGTGTGCAAAAAATCCTCGCTCGACAAGTAATGTTGCAAGAGGAAGCCGGCGTTTGAGAGGTACCCTACTTACTTGCGTGGCTTGATGATCATTTACGTGATGATCTGAGATTGAAGCCATTCCTTTTTCCTTTTCTTTGTATGAAAAATGTTGTAATTCACCAAAAGCAAAGAAAAAGGAAAGGGGAGGAGCACGGCCGTATGGGAGTCTGAGGCAACACAAAACGATCCAGTCGCACGAGGCGTGGATCAGCCAAAAAAAGTGAGTTGTGAGGAGATGGGAATATTACTTTGAGATCAACGCGACATCAAGGAGCATCAGGAATCGTTTTTGCCTGTGCCTCCTGTCAGAGCCAACGCTCTTGGTTCGTCAGTAATAAGCAATCCAGTTCCATCTCCTGGTTTGTCTACAAGCAGGGAAAAGAGTTCTGCCTTGTAGGGAAATGCGTTGTGGAATCATTGTTCTCATCCTCTCTAGAACGAAGAAATTTGAGCTCCTTCTTATCCTGGCGTACCAGGATGTGTTGAGGCGATAATAGCGTGTGTGCCCATCAAGCTATCACTTGACGGAAATGTACAAAAAGAGATGAACAAAACTTATGAGTACATGGCTAGCATAGCATGAAATTGGGGGAATGGGCAATATTAGTAGTAAGAGTTGGCACAAACGCAGGGATGAAATTGCTTGTCTGACGCCTCTGTCGCAGTAGTGGTAAGATGATATTGTTTCTCTCGTTTCGTTTTTGATAGATAGCGGAGGATGTTATGCTCAAAAAACCTCTCCTTGAGGAATCTGCTCCCTGGAAACGCCGGTTTCGTGCCTCTGTGCTGCTTGATGCCCAGGTGGCAAGGGAGAATCCCACGCGGGGTATTGTGGTCAGCAATAAAGCGAGTCATGTTTTTCAGGTATACAGCTGGGATGTATCGACGAATGCGATTGTTCAACTGACGCATAAACCAGGTGGGCTCTTTCACGTTGTGCTTTCTCCTGACGGAAAGTTCCTGTACTATCTGGATGATCAAGGGGGAGACGAGACGGGACATTTTGTCCGTATTCCGTATGAAGGCGGTGCCCCTGTCGATCTGACGCCACATCTTCCGCCGTATGTGGTCTCGCAGGAGTCTGTGCTCTATGGCCTGACGATCAGCGGGTCCAGTCGTGTACTTGGTGGAGTAGTGGCTCACTCGGGTGATTTTTATCTGTATTGCATTGACGTGGGGAGGGAAGATGCGATTGGCGAGCCGCGCCTGCTCTATAGTAGCCCAAAGCTGGCGATGAGCCCGGTGCTTTCATATGACGGAGAAGTGGTTGTCATTGCTGTGACAGAGCGTACGGGAACCCTTCAATACACGCTTCTGGCAGTTGATGTCAGAAGTGGTGAGTGTCTGGGTGAGTTGGAGGATGGCCCGGGGGCTAGCCTGGACCTGCTCGCTTTTTCTCCCTTAGCTGATGATCTGCGTGTGCTGGCGACGAGCGACCGTAGCGGGAATATGCGTCCGCTGCTCTGGAATCCTCGTACCGGTGAATGCCATTATCTGTCTCTGGATGATGTGGAGGGGGAGATCAGGCCGTTGGACTGGTCCGCTGATGGAAAGCGGCTCCTGCTCTGCCAGTTCCGGCAAGCGGTGCAGCGTCTCTATATCTATGATCTTGAGAGCGGAGAGGTGCGCGCGCTCCATCATCCCAGTGGGACGTACACACAGGCCCAGTTTGGACCTGAGAATACCATCGTGGCCACCTGGCAGAATGCGAAGCATGCCTCCTGTCTCATTGAACTGGATGGAGAGACAGGGCAGCTGAAACGCACACTGATCTCGACTGATACTATTCCAGAAGGCCAGCCCTGGCGATCGTTTACGTTCTCGTCCACGGATGGCCAGGAGATTCAGGGTTGGCTCTGTGTTCCGGAAGGCGAGGGACCGTTTCCTACGATTCTGGAAACGCATGGTGGACCCAATGCTGTCACGGTTGAGCGATTTGATGCCGCCTGTCAGGCGTGGGTGGACCATGGCTTTGCGTTTGCCTCGATCAATTATCGAGGTTCAACAACCTTTGGCAAGCAGTTTTTAGAGCAAATCTGGGGAAATCCAGGCGATCTGGAGGTTGAAGACATGGTCGGTGCGCGTCAGTGGCTGGTTGACCAGGGCATTGCTCGACCGGATCAGGTTCTACTTACTGGCCGATCATATGGGGGTTACCTGACCCTCCAGGCACTGGGGAAGTATCCGGGGCTCTGGGCCGGTGGTATGGGTGGTGTCGCCGTTGCCGATCGAGCATTGCAGTATCAGTACTCGTCGGATAAACACAAGGGCTATATTGCAGGGTTGTTTGGTGGCACCCCTGATGAAAAGCTAGATCAGTACAGGAAAAGCTCTCCAACCACTTACGTTGAACACGTTACTGCTCCTGTTCTGCTCATTCAGGGACGCAACGATACGCGTTGTCCTGCGCGTCAGGTAGAGGTCTATGAAGAGCAGATGCGCGCATTAGGGAAGCACATCGAGATTCTCTGGTTTGACGCGGGTCACGGCTCGCCCTCAGTGGATGATAGGATCGCCTCTCAGGAGCGGATGCTGCGCTTTGCATATCAAGCCTTGGGACAATAAAATGTGGTGAATGACGGGGAGTTGCCCCGCTTACAGAGAGCGCAAACAATGAGACATACGACCGTTCCTTTTTCGCGTTCTCTGTAAGCGGGTTCATTTCTATCCGGAGTGTGTGCTTACATCTCACGATAAGCAGACTCCGCTGATCTAATGGTTCCTCAGGTCTCACACTTTACAGTCCCGGCCGGGATCTGTAGTAGCACTATGCGCGTTCTTGCAAAAACGACCACTCATCTCTATAATAGAGGCGAAAGAGCCATCTTTCCATTCTCATGCGCTAGCTCTTGTGCACTCCAAAAGAGCACTACCTCATGATTATTCGTTGCCATCACCTGCGTGAAGCAGGCATCATGAAGCACGATTGTTGTTCCCACTGTCACCTCCTCGCTGGTTGTGTTGTGTACGAGCTTCCCAACAGGCACAGGGCCATTTTCTGTTGCGCGCGCACTCATTCGTTTACCCCTGAGGAAGTGGAGGCGATTGCTGCGAAAATTCCTGAGTGGGAGAAGCAAGAGGATCACCCATATGTGCCCTCACCATTTTCAACAATCCCCCCTGCTTTCCGTCCCGCCTATCAGGCTATTCAGCGTCTTGAACAGAATGAGCGCTACCTGGCGGCCTTGCTTTTTGGTCCGATCCCTATTGGCGAGCCTACCGGGCCGAGTGAATTGGAGGTTCAGATCATTGTTCACAAAGATGCTGCCTGCCATAACAGAAGCTATCTCATGTTTGAGGGCACAAGGCTCGATCTTCTCTTTCTGTCGCTGGAACAGTTTCAAGAAAGAGTCGGATGTGAGATTGAGCAACTTAATCGCATGCATAATCGCGTACGGCCACTTGCAATAGCGAAAAGCGTTGTTGTTTTTGATAAGACAGGTAGAGTGCGCCACATGCAAGAAGAGGCACAACAGGAGCAACCCCCCTCCCTCTCGCCACGCATCCAGCAATACCTCCAGGGTCTGTTTTCTTATTATCGGACTCGAATTGAGCACGCTATGAGGTATGATCCTTCCTCAGCATTGTATGTGATGGATGATGGTCTGGTCGGGCTTATCCAGTTCCATTATCAGTTGCATAGACGCTGGATGGTTGTGAATCGTCACGTGTTTAATGACCTGCGTCATTGGGATCGGGATCTGGCTCAACTAGTGGTCAGTCCAGTTAGGTTTGACAGAAACGCCCTCGTGTGTTAGCGTCGAGAGATGAAAGAATCAATCAAACTCACTGCATCAGATCGCAAAGAACTGCAAGCCGTGTTGCATCGGGGCAAAGCCAATGCTCGAACCTTGACCCGTGCGCGTATCCTGCTCAAAGCCGCAGATGGGTGGTCTAATCAGCGCATCATGGAAGCCATCGAAACCAGCCTTTCTACCGTGAAACGCGTTCGTGAGCGGTATGCTGAGGGCGGTCTGGCCCGTGTGCTCCAGGATCAGCCCCAAGCCCACCGACGGCACGCCCTTACTCCAGTTCAATCAGCTCACCTGGTGGCCATAACGTGTAGCCCTGTGCCAGATGGCCATGATCATTGGACCGTGCGCTTGCTCGCCGACCAGGCGGTAGAACTTGGCTTTGTCGAGTCCATTTCGCCGGAGACGATCCGTCACCTCTTGAAAAAAACGAACTCAAGCCGTGGCAACACGAGCAATGGTGCATTCCACAGGTAGGAGCACCATTTGTGGCAGCCATGGAAGATGTGCTCGAACTCTATGAAGAGGAGTACGATCCGCAGTATCCCACGGTGTGCTTTGATGAAAAACCGGTTTCTTTGGTCGCCGATGTCTCTCCTTCCCAAGCTGTTGCGCCAGGAGTTTCCGCGCGTACAGACTATGAATATCAACGCAATGGTACCCGCAATGCCTTTTTCTTTGTCGAACCCCAGGCTGGCTGGAGGCATGTCAGCGTGACTCACCAGCGCACGAAACAGGATTACGCCCGCTGTATGCAATGGCTGGTGGACGAAGCGTATCCCAACGCCGAATATATCCGGGTGGTCCAGGATAATCTGAGTACTCACACGCCTGCGGCCCTCTACGAGACCTTTGCGCCAGCCGAGGCCCGGCGCATCTTACGTCGTCTGGAGTTTCATTTTACGCCCAAACATGGCAGTTGGCTCAACATGGCAGAAATCGAGATCGGGATCTTTTCTCGGGGGTGCTTGTCTCATCGGGTCGGTGACGAAGCAACGCTGCTTCGACGCTTCCAAGCCCTTGAGACCGAGCGCAATGACAAGCATTGTACCATCACCTGGTGTTTTACCTCTGATGATGCTCGTGTGAAGCTCGAACGGCTTTATCCCATCAAGCAAACCTAACTGGACTGACCACTAGTGGGTCAACTCGCAATTGAGCACCAGGAGGGAAGCGGAGGTGATAGAATAGGGGGAGAAAGAAGGAATACGTCAATGGCTCACTTCCAAAAACATCCCCTGCGTGCTTTCAGCAAACAAGAAGAGCAAGAGTTGCAGCGCATCGTCAAGGCCAGCAGTGAACGGATAGACGTGGCGCGGCGAGCCAAAGCGCTGCTGGCAGTAGCGGCCTCGCAGTCTTTTCCGCAGGCAGCATTGGTGGCAGGCTTTAGAGAGGCACGCAGTGTGCGCGAGTTGGTCGAGCGCTTCAATGAGCACGGTCTGGCAGCGCTTTCGATTGCTGCTGGCCGTGGGCGCAAGCCGACCTACACGAGCGCGCAGCAGGCGCGTATTCTGCAAGAAGTACAGAGGACCCCAGATCGCCAGATCGATCAGACTGCTACCTGGTCACTCTCCTTACTACGCAAGGCACTACAAGCCTCGGATCTGCCTCACATCGCCAACGAAACCATTCGTCAGGTGCTGCATGGGTCAGGCTACAGCTATCAGCGAACACGCACTTGGTGCCGCACCGGCTACGCGCTGCGCAAACGCAAAGGCGGCACGGTGACGACCTATGACGAGCAAACACTGGAAAAAAAAGACTGATCGAGTTGGCGTGCGAGCACGCGGAAGCTGCCGGGATCGTGCAACTCAATGAAGATGAAGCTGGACCGTATCAGGCCATCCCACAGCCGGGTTCCTCGTGGCAACCAGAGGGCCATCCCCTGTTGCACCCCCACGAGTACGAGCGCGGGGCACCGCCAAACTGCTCACCCTCTTTCGTCCGACCACGGGTCTCTTGCGCGCCAAAGGTGTCGTCTCGGCAACCAATGCCGTCTTGCATCCCTGGCTGAAAGAGCAACTCTCGGAGGTGTTGGACGAATTGGAGAAAAAACAGCCAGCAGAGACCTTGCCGCCGGAAGCAGAGCGGGCGCACTATGCGCAGTGGAAAACGTGGTTGTGGCCACACGAGAACGATGAGGGGCTTCCTCCCTTACGTATCGTGCTCGTGTGGGACAATCTGGCTGGGCACCTGACTCCCGACCTCGTGGTATGGTTGTTTCATCATGGGGTGATGCCGCTCTACACCCCCGTTGGTGGCTCGTGGCTCAATATGGCAGAGTCGGTGCAACGCATCATTGTGCCGCGTGCTTTGGCTGGGCAACATCCCAAGAACCCCCAACAAGTCATCGACTGGTTGGAGCAAACCGTGGCCGGTTGGAACGTGAACCCGACGCCCTTTGTCTGGAATGGCAAGCGCAGGCGACGGCGCGAACGCGCGCGGACACGCCGTCTGGCCGGATCGAGCGCTGCAATGATTCGAGGGTATTCAATTGCAAGCTGACCCACTAGTGTAGGTTGTTAAAAACCAATATTATTTGCAATTTAATCACTTAATTGATCTTTGCCACTGTAAAATTTGCGTAGACCCATGAGTTGTTGGCGGTTTCTTTCTATCATGCTGGACAGTGAAACTGTCTCTGAAAACTGATCATTATCTTTGGTGCCCACCTGACGAGCTGCGACAACAATCTTCCGTAGTGCACTTGCTCCTGTTTCTTTAGAAATACTGGGAAGCAGTTCCCATTTACGTTCAGTCTTATCGAAGATAAACTCAGGTGATGAAGAAAGGATGGCCCGTATAGTGGATCTGCTAGGCTTGTGTTGCTGTCGTTGGCATAACTCAAGGTAAAGCTCATCAAACCCTTTCCCTTGCTTAGCTGACGTAAGAAGAACTCGCAAACTGGTGCGATAACTTTCTAGAAGGGTTGAGCGTACTTGGGCTAATTCTGTGAGATCGATGAGACGTGCTTCTTCTTCAAATACTTTTGGATTTTGCCCCGCCAAGTGAAACGTAAACCCTGCATTACTCCAAATTATTTCTAAAATGGTTCCTGCATCTAAAAAAGCTAACTGGTCTGCAATGTCAGGGCCATATAGTCGGTGATGTGTCATATCAAGCCAGATAGTCATTTCACTTGCGTCGGAAAACCAGATACCGGACAGGATGACAATGTTATCTCTATTTTGCTTATGTGGATAAAATGAGCGTACTTGGGATGGGACGGGGATATATCCTTCGTTAAGATGGAGAGTGAGTAATGTTATTCTCCATCTATTTCCCGTTGGCCCTTGCTGAGAAGTCAATAATTGTTTTTCATCAGATATTTCTTGGTTTTTTGTTTCGCTTGCAATCTGGTCGCTTGTCTCCACAGGCTCCAGAAAAGAACTCCCCTGGCCGCTTTTGTTTGTGTTGACGGAAAGCACAGCATAGTGATGGTTTGGGACTGGAGGAGGTAGAAGCTGCTGGGGAAACCAGAGATCCCGGCCTACTTTTACCCACTCATCCCTCTGACGAAGCCATTGTGTTAGTTCAGCGGGAAGCAAAGTTCCCAACGAAGGGTGATCAGATGTTAAGTATTTTATCTGCTCTAAAAGCTCAAAGATAGTCCAAGGTGAGCGCCTCTGTTGAGGAAATGAATTCACTAACTGCTCGGCTATACTCTCAAGCGCTTGCATTTGTTCAGTGCTTAGGCTAACCTTTGCAATCTGTTGGCTCAAGCAAATGCGATAGAGACCCTCCTCATTTTGCGATAAAGAGAAGCGTGTGTCAGTGCGACAAAAGATATGAAATGTTGCTTCAACACTTTGCTGATCCAGTTGTTGTAGATGCTGCAAAAGATCTTTTCCATCCCATTCGTCATGAAGCAAACTATCATAAATACGCTGGTTAGCTATGATATGCTCACTGAGCATCCATTGCCTTGGAAACGCTACATCAGGCAGAGCAACCTCCTTAAATCGGCTATCTTCACGGAGCAGTATATCTTCTCCCTGTTCCCAATATGCTTGTAAAATTTCAGCTTCGCTGAATGTGAAACGTTGCTGACTGTTTTGGTAGGCGGTAATCCAGTCATTGAGTTCCAATATTGGGGTTGGCTCAGCAAGAAAGATATGGGTGTTGTGGCTCTGCATAGTTATAATCCATTTCTAGCTCTTATTTCTCTATGTACGCTCAATAATAGCTCTAGAAAGGTTCTTTCACTTCCTCTAACATTTCACCGCTTAGGAGATCCCTGCCCATTGTGGACAGAGCCAAACAAATGTATTTGGCCTGATTCTCTTGCGAGCCTGGGCGAGAGCGTTCCTGTAAAAGAATATATCCTTGTTCGCTTAAACGCTGAATAACATCACGGACGTGCTGCTCTTTTAATGCGGCGTGCTTGAGTTCACCAAAATGCTCGGATTGCCGGGCCGTAAGAGGCAATTGGTAGGTTGTTCCATTGCTAGTGCGCCCAAAGCCCTCTCCAAGTAACATTTTTGCTAGTGTGTTCTGGCTAAAATAGCCATCGTGATCCTTCAGTGCGGCTAGAACAATGAGTGCTATATCAGTCTGATCAACCTGTGAAGTTTGTTGTGTTGTATGAGGTTGAGTGATATTCGCCTCAACGAGGAGTTCATTCCAGGGAAGTGGATATTGAGGAGCGCAGTACACGCACTTCCCACAAGGGGGGATATTTATTTGTCCTGAAAGGTAACTTTCAATAAAGGCCGATAGGCATCCCGTGCCTGCGTGGTGAATATATGCTAGCATATCTTGCAGGCGCTTCTCAAAGTGAGTATAACGGCTTGCAAAGAATGCCGTAAGTTGCTGACAGGCTATCTCTTTTTCACTGGGCGAGCATGGCAAAAGGCGAACTTGTATTCCTCTGGCGTAAGGTCGAAAGATACATTTTTCAGGTTCAATCTCACTCAGGTGGTATAAAAGATGCATAGCCTCAATGGGATTTCCCCCCATCTCTGACCAGCGCTTGGCAGAGTAATTTGCTCGCCAATCAGTATTGCTAGTTGCGAAAGAAACATTGTGATGAGTCGCCAGGTATTGCAGGAGTTGCGTAAGTACAAGCTGATCGTGCTCCTCTTCAAAACGAGCGGCTAGCGCGGAAATAGAATCACTCACAAAGATGCCCGCTTCTGTGATCACGTCTGGCCCTCGTTGGAGCAGTCCAACCTGTTCAGCGCCGTGCAGAAGAACGCGAATGGCCCCTTCCTCTATCTCTAGCTGTTGGCTTAATTCAGCGAAAGAGGTGAGGATACTGCGATCAGGAGTTGGAGACTCTGCTTGTATGTCTTGCAAAATTGCTAGGAGAGCATAGATATTTCTACCGTCATACGCGTTTTTTCTGGCGATAGAGCGATGCGTGCGTTGGGTTGTCGTAGAGGAGAGCAGGATAGCGAATGCCTCTTTCCCATCGCGTCCAGCGCGTCCTGTCTCCTGAGCGTAGGCCTCAACAGAAGCAGGATGGTCGTAGTGGAGGACAAAGCGAATATTCTGCTTATCTACACCCATGCCGAAAGCATTTGTGCAACAAACTACCTCTATCTCTCCGCTCATGAAAAGCTCTTGAATTGTATGCCGTTCTGCTGCCTGCAACCCTCCGTGGTACGCGTAGGCAGTGATGTTGTTTGTGCGTAGAAGTTCAGCCAACCGTTCGGCTTTGGCTCTTGTGGCTACGTAGACGATACCTGGCCCGCCTTTCTCGTGGTCAGCGAGAATCTGGCGCACAATTTCCACAGTGCGCCTTTCTCCCTCGTTAGCGGTGGCGTAGTGATAAAGTCGATAGACAAGATTCTGGCGCCGATCTGAGCTATGGTGGATCAGAGGCTCACGGTGGGACGCGCCAAACTGCAAAACTGTTGTAATTTCCTGTTGAACCGGGGGTGTTGCCGTAGCTGTAAGTGCATGGATAGGTAGTCGCCGCTTTACTAGCGAGTTGAGCAACTGGGGAATCTCCAGAAAATCTGGGCGAAAATCATGTCCCCAGGTAGAGATGCAGTGTGCCTCGTCTACGACTAACTGCACAAGTGGAAGTTGGAGTAACGTTGCGCGAAAGCGCGGATCGCGTAAACGCTCTGGGGCAACATAGAGCAATTTTACTTTCCCAGCACGCGCGTCGTTGAGTACTTCTTCTTGTTCGGCAGAACTCATCCCGCTCACCAGACTATTGACCATAAATAGGCCAAACTGCTCTCGTAAAGTGATCACCTGATCACGAATCAACGCAACGAGGGGGGAAATGACGAGTGTGCACCCGGAACGTAATAGCGCTGGTAGCTGATAGGTTATGCTTTTGCCAGAGCCTGTAGGGGCCAATGTTAAGACATCGCGTCCCGTTAGCACGGCGTGTAATGCTTCCACTTGAAATGAACGTAATTGACGGTCCCCCCAGATCCCTTTAAAGACGCGTTCAATGCGTGGCAGCGCTACTGCTTCCCATTCTTCCTCGGATACAATAGGCGCTGGTAGCTGGTTTTCTTCCAGTAGACTTTGTATCTCGTTTTGCAAGGAATGGGGAAATTGCTCTGGATCAAAGTCGAATCCCATCCAATCAGCTATGCGCTGATACATAGCTCTGTCTGACTCATATCCCAGAGCTGGTCGCGGTAAGGCCGCCAAAACCTCACCTCTATACATTGCGCTCCGTAGCCTCTTATCGAGCATGATGACCACCCCATGATCATCGCTTTTTCTGATTAGGCGTCCGAATCCTTGCTTAAACAAGAAGAGGGCGCGTGGAAGTAAGTAGCCATAAAAGCTATCTCCCCCAGCACGTTCAATAGCAACCATACGCGCTGCCTCCAAGGGATCTCCCAGAGAAGGGAAAGGGAATTTCTCAATTAAGACTGCGCTGAGTGATGCACCTGGAACATTCACGCCCTCCCAGAGCGAACGAACCCCTAGTAAGGAAACCTTTTCCTCGTTTTTGAAATGCTCCAGGGACTCCGCCTCATCCTGTGTAAGTAGAGGGAAGCCTACTTGTTCCAGCGCGCCGACAGCCAGTTCATGTACTTGCTCCATGCGTATGTGAGCTGTAAATAACGCTAGGGTTTTTCCACCAAAGAAAGGAATAAAACGTTTGAGTTCTCCTGCCACTGCTTCTGGATACGCTCGGCGTAGGGCGGTATCACGGGGTGCTGGCAAGTGATTAGGCATCAAGAAAAGCGCATGCTTCTGATAATCGAACACGTGGGGAAGCACTTCAGTGTGCAATTGAGATGCAGGGAGGCGTGCTAGTCCAGTACGTTCAACGAAGAAGTCGAAGTTCTCTCCCCAACTTGTAATTGTTGCAGATGTGATAACGGAAGATGAAAGCTTCGACCAGAGGCGTGCATGGAGAAGCGCACCAACAGCAATGGGCATGCCGCTTACACTCCAACTAGTTGTGCCTTCCCCTGGTTCAAAGCGTACTGTACGCACTGTCGTGGCGTCATCGAAGAAATTCCAGTACCAGTATGCATCACGGGCCAGTTCGCGCAACTCTTCGATCACTGCCAATCGTGTTCGCTCGGCCCGTGTGGCTTTGCGGAAATCGTGTGTGGAAGAGACTGCCTGGGCCTGGCGGGCGATAGGGGCCGCCAAAGACTCCAACTGGTCACGTAATTCTAAAAGCAAAGCCACAAATTGTTCGCCCCCCTGTTTAAGTGCTGGTCCACCTGCTGTCGTCAAGGCTCCACGGGTTAGTTGTATACTCAGGCCATAACGCGATCGATCTTCGGCGTGGGTAACGGTATGATGTTCAATATAGCGGCGCAGGTGTTGTCCTAGCGCTTCTAGTTGCGAAAGTAGTTCCTTGCTCAAGCGGGAAAGGGCCTGAATCGTTGGATCATCTTTCGCTAGACCAAGTTGACGACATGTTCTTACCAACCCTTCATATGCTTTCCCTTGTATTCCCCGTCGACCAATCAAAGCAGTCAGAATCCGCCTTACCTGTTGCTCTGAAACCGTGCGTGTGAGGACCGATGTCGCAGCATCTTCCAATGTATGTGCCTCATCGCAGATGAGATAAGGCGAGAAAAGACTGTGATCTTCTCCTCCAGCCTCAATGAGTAGTTCCCCGTCTTTCTCTGTCTCTCTCAAGGCTTTGTGTAAGAGTAGAGAGTGATTGACCACAACAATGTTGGCGCGTCGAGCGTTCTCTCTAGCAAGCTGGGCGAAATCAAGTCGTTCATGAGGGCGTGGCAAGCCCTCGGGCCAGACCATCTGTGGTACTTCCGCGATAACGCGCACACGTGCGAGCAAATTCCAAACCTCGGCACTTCGCGTTGGCTCTGGCGTAGCGGACGAGGTGTTTCCCACTTCTATAAAGAGCTGCCCATTGGCAGGTACTATGCGTGCTATTCCCGCAAAGGCGCTTTGTAGCTCTGAAAGATCTCCGCTTGTACTCACCAAGGCAAAGGAAATGAGCGTGATCAGTGCCCAAGCTCGATAGGGCTCAAGGACCGTTTCGGCAAAGGCATCCTGTAATTCTTCCGCTAAGCAACGACTGCTGAGATAGTTATGGCGGCCTTTTAACAGCGCGCATTTTATCTCTCCCCGTACAACCTCGCTCAAGAACTGGAGATCACTGTGATAGAGCTGATCCTGAAGGACGCGTGTAAACGTGCTCACCACTACGGGACGCCCTATTGCTCTGGCTTGTAAATAGGCGGGAGCTAGATACCCAAGTCCTTTTCCCGTTCCGGTTCCAGCCTCTATGACTACACAGGTATCCTCTCGCATCGCCTGGCCAGCCAGGTGAGCGAGACGTGCCTGCGAGTCTCGTCGCTCTCGACCGTGTTGTTCATATGCCGATAACATGTCTTCCAGCGCATCTGGTGTGGGTCCAGCAGGAACAAGATCACTGGCCTGTGGAAATAAAGGAACTGCGCTCGCGCCGAAGAGCGTAAAGAGAGAGGCAAGATTGATCTCTTCTGTTTGAGGAGTCGCTAAATCCTTGCAAAGGGTTAGCCAGGGATCAGCCACTTTTTGCAGCAAAGCACGAATGAAGATAGCAGCAGGATGACGTGGGGCAGATATATCTGTTCCAGGTAAAACGAAGATTTCTCCCATTAAACCTCTGATGACCCCTCCCAACATAGAAATATCAACATCTGCGCGATGTGCCCCCTCTTCTTCGCACCCATAGAAGCGTGCGAGCGTGCTCAAACGATAATTGCTGAGAGGTGTACTACCAACTGGACTGAGTGCCCCGGGAGCTAATAGTGCTCTTGCTAGAGGTAATGTGTCGAGTACGAGCAGTGGGTGAGGAAGTTGGTAACCTATCTTGGCACAGACGTATTGTAGGACTGGACCGTCAAAGAGGGCGCCGTTATGCGCAATCAGAGGGTAATCGGCAGCATAAGCAAAGAATTCTGCCAACACTATTTGGATGCTTTGAGCTTCAGCGACATCTTTCTGCGAAATTCTAGTCAAGTGTGTAATACGCGCTGGGATTGCCTGGGTAGGACGAGCAAAGCGCACAAAGGGATTGCCAACAGGCGTGAAATGTTCATATCTTTGCGCTGCAATCTGCAGGATCTCGATATCCCCTGGTTGAGATGGACTCTTCCATTCTCCCATTGTTTCCAAATCAAAAACAATGTAAGCGCCTGAACGCAGATATGCTCTGACTTGCATGCTATCCTGTTCAATTGGAATATCGTCGAGTTCCTCTGCTGTTTGAGTTGCCTGGATTAGTGTCCAGCGGGCAGCGTCATCCTCTCTATAGTGTGTGGGGTATTTATGTAAGAATGAGCGCAATTGAGAGGCAATTATGCGCCGTCCAAATTTCTTACTCACTAATGGTATGAGAGCCTCGACGGTAGCGGTTGCGAGGGGGAACTGTGTCAGGGCCTCATCCACTGCTTTCTTGAGGCGCGCCTGAGAATTATCAAACTGGCTCATCTATCACCTCTCTTGCAGTTTACACTGGCTTAGAACATCTCTGAGCAGGTTACACATTTCGGCGAGAGACGCTTGTAGATCTGTGGCTGGGAATTGTTCAGGCGGTAATAGTTGAGCTGCCGTATCGAGGGCTATTTCAAAAATACCCTGCCAATCATCAATAGCCTCGATAACTGGCTGAAAATCTTCCTTCTGATGAGAGAGAAGCAGCTCTTCCTTTTGATTGCTTTGTTCCACTAGCCTTCTGCCACCTTTCAAGCTGAATCTATATTAAAAATCTTATATTTATCAGATTCGCTTCTATGTACTGAGCGCGTAAAGGCGTGCTCTCATTTTTCAAATCGTTCTGTTCTTGCTGGTAACGTGCTTGGCGCTTTAGCAAGGTTTGGTGGTTTTCCAGCGTTTGTTGCACATACTCCTCTAGCTTTACAAGCATCGCCTGTAGATGGGAAATATGGCTTTTCCTAAGAGGAATACGGGACGTTTCCGCGAGAAAGCCCTCTATGACAGGAACGAGGGAAGCATCGTCAAGGTTGATCTTTGGATTTGCCTTCTCTTCTTCGTATATGTTCATGTATATATGCTGGTATGTGGCCTTTCCAACCGCATGCTTGCGTTGATCTAACGGCTGAAAGCGCACCTCAGCAACCAGTGCAGCATCTGGTCGTGTTGCAAATGATAAGCTCTGCCAGTTATCGTATGGAATGCGCCCGATGTTGACGAGTTGTTGCTTGAGCGCAGTCTCCTCAGCAGGTGCAAGGTCGTGTGCCAGTTCCAGCAAACGATGAAGGGCTGCACGCTCGCGTTCGTTTTCCGCGGCTGCATCAGCAGAAGGACGAGCACTGCGTTCGGCTATTTCTTCCAAAAGAGCATCGGCATCGGCGATGTAAGCGTGATCATTCTCTTTTTCTTTGCGCAAACGACGAAACTGCTCAATCATGTCAAAGTAGCCAGGGAAAATGACGTCATCGAAAGCAGTGTCTTGATATGTCGAGGTCAGGCGTTCCTCTAACCTTTTACGCAGGGCTAACTCAGCTTCGATCAGATCCAGATTCAGGAAATAATAGATGTCTAGTGGCTCAGAATCCTCTTTATGGCGTGGGCGGTCGATACGCCCGATGCGTTGTTCGTGTTGCATGGGATTCCAGCAAAGATCCAGATTGAGCAGTACTCTAGCATCCTGCAAGTTTTGTCCCACTGAGAGGGTATCGCTTCCGATTAGGAGATCAAGCGTTTTTGGATAAGGCTGTTTGTCCTTATTGGTTTTCCCTTTCGTTTCTGCTGATGACCAGGAACGGGGTGCGAAGCGACTGAAAATAGCTTCTCGACTGGCCTTCAGCCCATTAATTTGCGATGCTGCATATTCCTCTTTTTCGCTGCTCGTTAAAAAGCCGATGCCTTTCTGCTTCAACAAAGGATCTCCCATAGCCGCACGGTAAACCGTGTAGGCTGTATCCGCATCCGCAGAGATACAGAGCACTTTCTGCCCCTTAGCGACGTTTTGTTGAATCTTTTGCAGAATGATCTCAACTTTTGGATCTCTGGCAAAAAGAGGGGCAAAATCATGTTGAATAGTCTGGATGAGTTGTATATCCTGGCGGCAATCATCTAAAAGTAACGTGCGCAAAGCTCGTAGTCTGCCCTCTTTCTCGGCCTTGTCTATCAGTTTGCGTGTGCGGCCTTGTTTCCCTGGTCTTAGCTTAGGTTCATTATGACTCTCTGCCTCTTCTATCTCATACCATCTATATAGCCAGGCTGACATCGCTGCTTCGGTGTCAATAAGAGCCGATAGCTCATGTTGGAGGGTACGTGCTTTATCCGCCAGCTTTTGTAGTGAGGTAGCGAACGCATACATGCTACTCTCAGCTCGTTTCAATAACTGAAAACGGTGAATGCCAGAGAGACGATTCTCGCTAGAATCAGCAGAGGTCAGACGACGAACAGGATTGTAAGATGGCAGATACAGTTGTTCAATTTTTCCTAGTAAGGTCGTAAAACTGTGTTGCTGTTCTGACGTATAGGGAACTCCCACAAGGTAGGGACGTCGAGGTGCGTAGAATACACTCGTATCTCCACTCTCACGTAATTGTCGACGAGTGCGCTGTAGTGTTGTGCGATTATAGAGGTGTTGAAAGGTAGTGTTGTCCTGTTCAAACTCCTCTTGCCCGGCTTTCAAACTCTTTGTGAAACAGGCAAAGAGGTGAGCTGGCCTATCGCTTCCTGTGTGATTAGATGCGAATGGTTGAAGCATAGCAAAAATGTCGGCACGCCGGTTATTCCAGGGGGTTGCAGTTACTAGAATCCCATATTTATCTAGAGCTGCTTCGCGCAAGTTGCGATGAAATTTATTATCAACGTTGCGTAAGTCCTGATGAGCTTCTTCTATCACTAGCAGTTGGCAGCTTTGTACTGCTTTACGTGCTTCACGAGGATCATGGCGTTTGAATATATCCTTGTTAAGGAGCAGTACATTGCTCATCTTCTCAGCGTCTGTGCTCACAGTCAGTTGCAGTTTGTGGAGTTCGGCCAGCCAGTTATGGTGCAGTTTGGCTGGTGCCAGAATAGCGGCACGGGTAATGATCTTAGCCTGACAAAGAAGTTGAATTGTTGCTGCTACTGTGCGTGTCTTTCCCAATCCGACTGAATCTGCTAAGAGTGCGACCCCAAGTTTTTGCAAACGCACAACCAATTCTGCTGCTCCTCGTTTTTGATGAGGGAATAGCTCGGCATTGTGCGCAATATTGAAGTCTGTTTGGATGAGTTCGTCTCCATGCCGTGCTGCAAATGCTTGCAATGTTAAAGCAAAATCATCGCATTCTTCCTTTTGCAAACGTTCAAATGCTCGTGCAAAGCTGGCAAAAAACCACTCATGTTCCAAGTTAGTCGAAGCGCTTGCTATACGAGATGGGGGTTGAAACCAGAGATGTTGCTGGTTCTGAATGGTCTGATCCCAACGTCGTGAGGGGCCAAATGGAGATTGCAAATCATCCAGTCGGTCGTAATGGCTATGAGTGTCTCCCTGACGAAGATGTCCATAGGCCAAATGCCCATAGGCATGCACGAACAATGTGTAGATATCTCGTACCGTTAGAGTATCTGTCAGATAGAGCACATAGCCACTCCCGGGTGTTTCAGCCTGAAGCGGAACCAGGGCGCTGTCAAAGTGCGTTGCTGGCTCGCTCAGGAAGCGAGCTGGTGGTAACGCATACGTTTTTAGATACAGGGAAAGCGTTTCCTGGCCCAGATGTGGGATCATTTCACAGCTTTCTAAAAGAAAGGGATGGAAGTGAAGATCGATGGTTTCATCGTACAGCATTCTTTGCAATATATGCCGTAGTTCTGCCACTAAAACGCGTGGCGTGGCATCAGCAGCCATGAAAAAGGTCGTGAAACCTTGAAGATGATTTTGTAAAAAGCGAGCTAGCGGCTTTTGAGTCAATGAAAGAGACATCCCGATCTCCACTTCATACTCCTGACGAATCTGCGTATCAGGACAGACTATAACTCCAAACATTCAAAGGCCGATGTTTGCCTGTTTCACAATCAACCAGTTGTAAGCCGAGGTGTTTATAGAACTCGTTGGCTGGCAGCTCTGCTGGACATTTTAAGCGGATCTCACTTTTTTGCCGTGCGCGAGCTTCATTGATGAGAGCCTCAAAAAGCTGGCGTCCCACTCCTCGTCTCTGGTACGTAGGCGCGACAGCAATGCTATACAAGGTGATGATATGGTCACGTCTTACATAGAAATGTACTAGGCCAGCCAGATCGCTGGATTGCTCGGCTTCAAAGCGAGCAACCAGCAAAGACTGAGTTTCTATGGCTTTCTCTATGATGGCGCGATTAATAAAACCTAACTCGCGCTTATATTGATCCGCCAGGTGTTTCGCCGCAATGAGATGGGTCTTCTCTGCCAGCCTAACGATGAGTGACATGTTATCTACTTGCTGCATGTTGTACTCCAGATTCATTAACGAAAAGCGACTGGCGTAATTTTAATACTCAGGTGCTGTTTCGCATAGAGGCTCCGTATATCTTGCCAGGTAATGTTTTGCAGTTCTGGCTGCTGTAGTAACACGCCTAATTCGATATCCTCGATCATTCCAGCGCTCTGTTGGAGCCTTTTGAGTGTTGTCAGAATAACTTCCTCTTGAGGTGAAAGGCGCGCTGCTATAATTTGCTGTTCGTAGCTATACACATGGGATCGTATTTCTGTCTCCAGCCACTCGTCTATACCCTGTATCTGTTTCAAGACCGGTCCAAGCGCTTCTCTGGCTGTTTTTACCGTACTTCCAATGCCGATCTTCTCAAAGACACGTTCTTTGGAAAGCGCGTTCACCCAGTTTGCAGTTTGCTCAATCGTTGTACCTAAATGACGTTGAATATCATCTAACCCTTGCTGCATCTTTGTGCGATTTGTTTCCGGCAAATTTTCAAGTGCTCCTCCATGTAGACGAGCGGCCCGCTCGTAGGTTGTTCGCAAATTATTCTGCACCCGTTTAATCGCCACCGCGAGCTGATTATAGACCTGGTCCCAGAGCTGTTTATAGCTATCCTCTGGTTCAGAAGGATTAAAGGCTATCTCACTCCAGTTATTATTCGTGGACTGGGTAAGAAATTCTCGATACTCCTGTTGCACTCGCTGAAAGCGCTCGCGTTCTGCCTGAAGTTGTGCATCAAAACGTTGTTTGATACCGTCGAGCTGCTCTTGCCAGCGAGCATGATGCTTTAAACCCTGTATCTTCTGACTACTTAGTTCACCACTGATCAATAAAGCCCAACCATCAAGTTCTTTTTGGTACGAAATGACGCTGTCTGGGCCAATGTGTTTCAAACGCTGTTGGAGATCATTTGCCTGACGCAAAACTTGTCGAGTTTTTTCGTAATTATCAACTGTTTGAAGAAATGCAGCTATTTGCCGCTCTAGCTGAACGTGTTCGGAGACAACCCGCTGCTCTTTTTGAGAGGTGCTCAAGATATCTCGTTCGGTAAGCGTCTCTTTTTCTACGACCTGTTGATGAAGCTCTTCAAGCTGTCCTTTTACATGCTCTCGTTTCTCTGCCAGCTCCCCATATGTTTTGAGAAGCGTAAGCCTTTGCGTCTGAAGCTGAGCATGAAAGGCTCCTTCCGGCAGCGCTTGTTCAAGGACTGTATTTGAGAGTTGTTTGCCAACCCCTTGTTGTAGGTATTTCCTGATACGCTCAAAGAGTTGCTTTTTTGCTCCTTGGATAATCACATCTAGATCACTGTGAAGACGGCGGAAGCGCATCTCTAGATTGGTTTGCATTTGTTCATCAGGCTTTTTCTCTAGATTAATTAACGCTTGCACATATTTTGGCTCTTCCTCACGCAACTTGGCTATTGCCGGATCATCACGCAGCGCTTCATGCAGCGTTTTTAAGCGTGACTGATAGAGCGCAAAGACATTACGCAATTCACTTACTTGCGGCACGCTCACTTCTTCAGTAATGATCCAGGCGCGATTGGGCGTGAAAGAGACCAATTCGCGCCGCTGTAACAAGTGCAATGCTTCGTCAATCTCTTCGTCACGGTAGCCTCTGTCTTTTGCTGTTTTGATGATCACTTCCCGCTGCAATTTGTGACGAACTTTGCCTCCTGAACGAGGTGACTCTGTCAGATGGCTGGCCTTGAGGTGCTGGATAATCTGCTCTTCCAGAGGATGTAGAGTAAAGCGCCATTTGTTGGTGCCTTCTTGTTTGATGAGCAGGGGATTAGCATTGAGATAATTCTCAAGAGCAGGAGGCGTCAAGACAAATATCTCGCTTGCTAGCTTTGTTTTTGTGCCTTCGAAGAGATGTTTTCCCTGCCGCTCATAGGGAGTTGGCAGATGTTCTAGTGCTTGATGGTATTTTCTTATGCTCTGTTTCCACTGAGTATTTGTAATCAGTGTGCGATAGTGGGGATAGTGCTTTTCCAGTTCCCGCTTGACCAATATTTCCACAATGCGTATACCACCAACGCCTCCCACTTCTGCTCCCAGGTCGGTATTAAAAAGTTGTTCAAATGCGTGCTCTAGTAGGGCTGGCTGGAATGTGGTCTGTATAATTTCATTATCTATTTTCGGCACAACGTTTGCATCCTGCTTTTCAGCAAGATATGCGTACAGGCTGAGGAGTAAGGATGGAGTTGTTTCCCAGGGAGAGACAACTGTACCAAGCGTACTGAGCAGATCGCCATAGTTTTCTTGCCCACTGTTATAACTCATGTTGAGAAGAAAGATTGTTTCTTTCTCATGTGTACTGATCTGTCCTGGGAATTTGCGGCGTTCTTCCTTTGGTTGGTGATAGTTTAGGGCCAGGCGGAAAGTTAGGATCAAATCACTCTCAATCGCGAAAGGTCTTGTCTCTTCTTTCTCCCCTAGAAGTCGGATTTGCAATGTGCGGTTCGGATAATTCTTCCGTGTAGTATTAGGGAATGCTCCTTCGTAGTAAAGGGTTCTATTTTGGGTAAAAGTGGCATCTAGGCTTCTGGTAAGCTTCCAATTGTCACCCTTAAAAATATGCTCTCTTAGGAGAGTTTGGAACCCCTTACGTGCGAGAGTCTGATAATGCAGGCTCCCCTCTTGATAGTTGCGCTTGAATTCACGAATGGTTACGTCCAACCAGTTGGTGCTTGTTTTCTGGGCTTCTAATCCAAGCAAGAATGCGCGTAATTCTCTCTTTTGGCCGTTTTCGTCAAAACCACCGCCTAGCAGGGTCATGATGTCACCCTGAGCCTCTGCCAGTAATTTGTCGAGAGCATCGCGTAACTGATAACGGTCGAAATAACGTTCCGGCAGTCCATCTATAGGAAAAGCACCCATGAGCTTGATAGCTTGTTGATAGGCTGGTTGGTCTCTGACAAATTGATGGTTGAGATGTCCTAAGATAACGCTTTGCAATTTTGACACGTTATCGTAGTGAATGTCATTTTGGAGGAAGGCGTCGACGAGATCCAATGGAGTGAATGGCTTTGTTTGAGTTTGATAGCGCTCGACCATCAGGCGAAAAACGTCTACAACTGTACGCGGTCCATTCGCCAGATCTTGACGCGCTGAGATTTGGCCTAGTGCTTCCAGAGTTTCTGGCAGTACAACCCGGTCTTTTAATGACTCAAACTCCAAGTCGTGTGCTAATTGTTGCCAGAGATCATGTGCGAATGCTTGGTTATAAACCGTACCCAGGTCTAACGCTAGTCCATCACTCTTTAAGCGTTGAACAAGGTCACTGCGCTGATCGTTCATCAAGCCAAGTTCTTTGGAAGGAATACTGAACAGAAGTGCGAATGGTAAGTGCCCTTTGCGGGTTAAAAGAGCTTGAATAAGGTTAAAAAGCTCTGTTAAAGGGTCGCGTCCTGATTTAATATCTGGATCGATATATTGCTGCACCTCGTCAGCGATCACCACTAGGCCGCTATAGCCTGCTTCGCGGACCAGATCAGTCATGCCCTCAAAGAAACGCAAATAGTCTAGTGTCTGTACATCCAGCGTATAACGTCCCTCTTGATGTAGGCGTCGCAGTAAAACTTGCTCCTTTTCATCTTTAGTTTCCGCTTCGATTCCACGCTTTACGCTGTCTTGATAAATTTGTTCTGCTTTTTCTAGCAATTGGGGTGCACTATTTGCCAGTTTAAAACGAACCCATCCATAGGTAGCACTCAGCAGATGCTCTAACTTTTGAATTTGAAACGGGGGGACAGCGATAATCTCATTTTGCTCACAACGATGCCAAATAAAGGCGGCGGTGCTCGTTTTACCATAGCCGTATTCGGCAGTGATATATCCTTTGGCCGCGCCATTCTCTTTGACCAGTTTGATCAGCCGCTTTTCATACTCGCTGACTGTTGGTTGATCGTTTTCGGTGGAACGAGCACCGCGACCAAGAATAACAAACGAGCGTACATGTTTCAAATAGTTCTCGCGGACAGTTGCTGGACGTTCCAGCAGGTCTTGCGCCGTCCATGTAGCGATAATTGGTTCTTTATTTAAAAGAATCTGTAGATGCTCAAATTCCTTGGTACTTGACATATTTTTCTCTTCTTCTATTTTAAAGATAAATCTTCAATAGCCACAAAACGATGGAAACGTACAAAGCGCCCATACGAACCGCTGCGCGTGCCTGGATTGATAAAACGGGTGTAGAGAGGTAAAGTTAAATCTAACATCCGATCAAACTGCAAAGGATCAAGTAGACAGAGGCGGCAGGTTTCCTCACGTCGTTGAGGAGAAATAAGCACGTCCATGTTGAGTTCTGCGCCACTTGTCTGATAGCTGTGACTTAATGCCAGAATAAAGAGTTCTGGTGAGCAGACAGAACGCCGATGAAAAAGCCAAGTGCGTTTCTCTGATGCTTCTAACACTACAGGGGAGAGGTGACGTAGCCATTCAATCGCACCATCCATGGTTTGGATCCCTAATGAGACTGATGCAATGGAATCCGAAGCTTCCTGAAAATCAAGGCGCAGTTGATTATCAATTTCCTGTGTCAATGTGCGCCGAGTTTCCAGGTCTAGCGCGATCTCTTGCATTGCCCAAAGGCGCTCGCAAAGAACTCGGTAGAACCACGAACGTGTAAGTTGGGTAAGATTTTTAGCCGACCAGGCAACGGTGAATAAAAAATGCAAAAGATCATATTGGATATTCTCACGTTTATTCAGAATAACATAAGCCCTTGGCGTTAAAATGATTCCGGATTTTGGTGCCTCAAGTAACCCAAGATAGATCTGAGCCAGGCTACGAGCCTCATTGAAGCGATTGGTATCCGTATTTTGTTCAAACGTCAAATCATCCAATTCTTTGGCTGTGAGAATTGGTTCCTCGGCGTACTCTAGCGTCCGCAGTGTTTTAAGCACTTTACTCGGCTCAGCCGCGATAGGAAAATGAAAGACTAGCTCTTTGCTAGCGGAAGCCATTGTTTGTGTTCCTCTCTATATTTCAATGAACCTTGTTCATAAATAGTTCGAGCTCGTTCAAATTGTTCCTGATTGAAAATATCTACTGACTCGTTCACCGCTAAAAGATTATGAATAACTCGGTGCATTTTATGTCCCGCAAGAATGTGATACTCCTGACAGTAAGTGCATGAATGATTAGTAATGTGTTTAAAACGCGTGAAATCCTCCCAGGTAATGCCCTGCTGTAACTCTGATGAGCTATTTTGATATGTGATGTTATAGCTGCGCATGAGAGGCAAATGCACTTGTCCGAATCCGGCAGCTTTAAACCACGAAGCAGAATCGAAGGCTGCCGCACCTGTACTGTAAATCATTCCTACGAGTGCAGGGGCACCTATGCCAAACAAATGCGTCTTGACCCCATAGTGCGCAGCAATTTGAGCTACCAACCGCGCATTTTCAACAGCCGACGCGGTTGCCATGTTAGCTTCATTGTTTTTACCAGCAGTCCCAAAACTGCCGAAACCTACCCATTTCACTCCCAGCTTCAGATAATGTTCCAGGCAATACTCAATTTGCGATCGCGTGCGCCCATGCACTACTGGCATTGCTCTCTCTTTCAGTTCATCAGGCATCTCTTGAAAGAAAAGACACGAATAATGGACTGTTTCACGCACTTTTTCTTCAACTTGCTTATGGCTATCGCTGGAGAGGGGGACGTTGTCGGGTAAAACATAGCGGTCTGCCCACCTGTGCATTCGATAACAGTTGAGGAGCTTCATGTACAATTCGTGATACCCGATTTTTCCCATTTGTACATAGTATCCAGCGCTATCGAAACAAACCTCGCTTGGGCGCTCTTCTTGAAAACGGCGCACAAACCCTAACGCTTCCTTACTCATAAAGAGTGGTGTTGTGAGGATATGTGCTAATGGATCATGCTTTGGCTTAGCATCTTTCAAAAGTGCTTCAATCTTCCGAAAATCGCTGGGCGCGGCTGTCATGGATGCAAAAAAATCTAATGTCATAGAATAACAATGCTTCTTTTCTATTCTTTTATTTAATGCAACTACGATAATTGCTCAAGTTCGTGGTTGCTTTCCCGATGAAAGCGCAGTGCCGCTTCTCTTAGTGACTGCTTAGCTTTCTCTCTCAAGGTTTCATTGAGATTCCTTCAACCCCTTTTTGAGTATCGGCTCTGTTATTTGCGTTACTTTCATGGTTCGTATCGGCATCAATAGTTTCCACTTCTGCTTTTTTAGTCTCTCGCGTAGCATCATATAGCTGTTTGTGTTTTAAAATTAACTGTCTTAAATGCTCATTCCTGTCATTTTTTGTGGGTCACTTCCCTCAATCGCTATCACTTTTTCAGGTTCTTGAGGAATTGGTATATCAGGATACAGATCCTTAAAGTGCACTTCCCATTGGTAAATCATTTTCTTTTTGGTCCTCTTTTCGATTTGTCTGACGCGTTCTCGCGTTATTTGCAGATGCTCACCTATCTCTTCAAGTGTTGATACCTCTCCATCTTCATTAAAGCCTGCACGAAGAGAAAAAACCAATCGTTCTCTGGAACTCAGGTCCTGGTAGAGGACTTCCTGCATTTGCCGTCCTGTTATCTCTCCAATAATATATGAGAAAGCATCATCAGTAGTATGCAGGCGTTCTTCAGTCTCCTGAAACGAGAATCCCTCATTGAGGTATTCAGTACGAATTAGACGATTAATTGACAAAATTTTATGAGATGAGCTTAACAAGTCTTTAGCCCTTAAGATGTTTACTAACTCTGATAGCGGTATATCCATGATAGTGGCTAATTCATGATCGGTGGGGGGCTGTCCATGCTCGTGTTCCCACTGATGTTGTTGCTTTTTTACTACCCGAACCTGCTCGAACATGTGAGCTGGCAGGCGTATCACACTTCCATAGTCAGCTATAGCACGTGTAATGGCTTGAAAGGTCCATGTGTTGACAGACAGTAGTAGACGAGTGCTTCTGGTGATATCAAAGTGTCGAATACCTGCTATTACGCCTTCGAGACCAAATTGAATCAAATCGTCGAATTCGATTCCCTGTCCGCGATAGCGTGCAGCCTTTTTAATGGCTACCCATTGCATCTTATTGGTAAGTGTGTGTTCTATCTCTGTTATCTCGTCTTGTAGAGCTTGTCTCTTGGCTGCGTAAGGATCAATGACCTCATCCTCATTGAAGGGAGGGAGCGAAGTCAGTTTTTGGCGATTATTGGTAAGTTGCCTTGTAAGCTGAATCTCTTGGCGGTGGGGTAATCTGGCATTACGAGCGACCTGAATGATAAAATCTCGTGTCTCCTTGCTCATTGGAATATTGGCACATCCCAATCTTTTCAGGGCCTCCTGCTCGGCGGTTTCCGTATTTTCCCAATTCACATAAATTAGGCTAACAGATCCGCCCCACCTTTCAAAGCGTTTACCGTTGTCTGCAAATTCTTTCTTTTGCTCGTACTCTTGCTGTTGAACTTCGGCCTCTTGTTTTGCTAGAGCCGCATCTATATCAAATAGGTCGAGGTCCTCAAGGAGACCGAGATCGTCAAAAGACGCTGTAGCTTGCTCGGTCCAATCTTCACTAGTAATCTCTGAAGGATATTCCCATAGTTTATCCACCAAGGTGTCCTGAGCCAGAGAAAGGGGCGTTGAATATCTCTCTTCTGGAAGCAGGAGTGCATCCTCAATGACAGGTTTACTTTGACGTTTTTCTATTTCGTGAGTGTGAGTAAGTATGTTAGTTTGCAGTATGTTAGAGTATTCAGAAGCCAAATCTTCTTGCTCTTCTCCCCAGAGGTCTGTGAAAATAGTGGGAGGTGGTTTGATAATTGAGGGAGGCATTGGGACAGCTTCAAATGCTGGCAAAGATACAGCTGGAAGCTCATCAACTAGAGGCAGAAGCTGAATCTTTTTGAGAGAAGGATCACTTTTTGAGAAAATAGGATGCACGCTCGGTCGAGGGTTAGGATAAGGTTCTTTTTCTTCTTTAACCTCAAGCTTTTCTGTTGGTCCTACCCAGATATCGTCGGAGTCCATCACATGTGTATCCAATCCATTAAGCACACAATGCATTGTAAAAAAGCGAGTATGTACAATCTCTTTTTTACAAGAGGCGGCATTGCCTCTACCATGTAGAGTATAACACAACAATCTAATCATGTTAAGGATTTTTATAGAGATCCTTCTACTTTTGAGTGAGAATCATGCTTTGGTGATTTCTAGCTCAAATGGTTTGTCTCTTCTCTCATTTATCATCCTATAAGGTAATTGTCTCTTCTCTCATTTATCATCCTATAAGGTAATTGTCTCTTATCATCAAATCATCGGGCTCTAAATTTTGCCCAAGAAATTGAATTGCACTTTTAATCGTCTTATAGTGTATTTTATTTGCTAGTATTCGTTCAATTGGGTTGCACTAAGCGAACGGTTTCTTGTTTGTATTCTTTCTCAAAGGTTCGGTGCTTGTTTGCCATGTCGACCACTCTCCTTTTGTGGAGGTCTCTTCCCAATTTATATCTTCCACAAAAGCGGGTCAGTTACACAGTACCCTTTTAGATAAAGGCATTGTTTATTGTAGGAATGTTGAGCGATAATATTGATAAGTTTTTACTTTTCTCGCTAGTATTGATATTAATCCCTCTTTAAACAGAGGCTTTGCCCGGTGAAAAGGCTTTTGAAGGATGGCTACATTGAAGGTTTCGACTTGGTTTGTTGGCGTTGCAGCTCTTTTTGTGACATGCCTGATCACGGCAAATATTCTTGCCGTGAAACTGATTTCTCCGCTTGGTTTTCTCCTTCCTGCAGGGGTCATTATATTTCCCCTTAGCTACTTATTTGGCGATGTTTTGACCGAGGTGTACGGATATCGTGCAACGCGGTTTGTCATTTGGCTGGGCTTTTTTTGTAACCTCCTGGCTGTGATCGCCTTCTCTTTGGGTGGTCTTCTTCCGTCTGCAAGCGTTTGGCATGATCAAAACGCATATCAGACTATTTTAGGATCTACTCCAAAGACATTGCTTGCTTCTTTCATCTCTTATCTTGTGGGGGAGTTCGCAAACTCCTTTATCCTGGCGAAGATGAAAATTGCCACCAAGGGACGTTGGCTTTGGACGAGAACGATAGGCTCCACTTTTGTCGGTGAGGGGTTGGACTCGGCAATCTTTATTGGCATTGTTTTTTGGAGCATACTCCCTCTTCCCCTTCTTTTGACGGCTATTTTGACGCAATGGATATTCAAGGTCCTCTATGAGATTGTGGCGACGCCTTTTACCTATGTCATTGTTCGCTTTCTCAAGCTGCGGGAAGGCGTTGATGTCTACGATTATCAGACCGACTTCAATCCATTTAAGTTAGGATCTCGCGTAGAGAAAGCCTAAATTGCGCCGTGGTGAATTCTTATATTTCGGACTAAACATGAAATTCGGGCCATATTAATGGAAGGCGGCTATGTGCTTTCCTCTGAGGAAAGCACATAGCCGCCTTCCTATTGCTTTGTAATGACCCCTAGAAGTCAGTCTATGTATACTTTCGTCGATAGTAGTTCTGTTTCAATCTGCCTTTTCTGTAGAGGCCTTGCTTTAGAGGCTACTCCATCTGAGAATGTAATTGTGTGAAGTTCTGCCTTTGGCTCGTTCCTTTACGCTATTTTTTTGTGGCTATACATTGCGTCATGAGAAGCTGTACCCACAAGTAAGACTTCTTCTGCTGTTTTTTCTCCACTTGCGTGCGTCTACAGCGAGATTTTCATGGGCATGGTAGAATTGTGACTGACCGCTTGGACACAGTGCGATATTTATCCTTTTGTAGCCAACTGGGTACTTGTTGCTGGCATTCGGCGTTCACTTTGCTTCCTTGTTAGGATGGCTCGTCAGGATGGACACAGAAATGCTCCGAAAGCCACTTCTTATGCCTAAAGCTTGCTGTGTCTCTCTAGACCACTAAAGTTTTTCAGAACTTAAATTACCAAAATTTTGTATTATACTATTTATATAATACCTTTCTCAAAAAAAGCGTGTTTTCTAAAAAACGCTTGCCAATTCCGCCGGATACAGGCTCGGAAGAGCGTGATATCCGGCGGAATGTCGCATTATGCGTTCAGGAACGTCTACGTTGTTCTCTCTGGAGAAGTGCTCTCATTTCTTCTTCGGAAAGACAATCAGACGGACGTTCATTGGCCGGCCATGGCTCTTGCTGTGCATCACCAATGGTTGCTTCGGTGACTAGGCGCTGGGTAAACCCAAATGGGAAGCGGAACGTGGGATCATCGATAATCCACAGGTGATAGTGGTTGGCGGTGTCCACTTCGCGTGAGCGTGCGGGGAAGAGTTCGATGCCTTCGCATTCTGGTCCGACGAGTTCATCTTTGATGCACATTTTGTCCCTATAGGGCAGAAATGTTCCATGATCCAGGCGTCGGAACGAGAGGTGGATCAGGTCTGGCCCACTGTCATGTGCCTTGAAGCGTCTGCGATGGACCTGATAACGACTATTACGATAGATTTCACTTTCAGGATCACGCGGATCTTTCTCACATTGGACGAAAGGTGTCCAGGGGATGCTTAGAAGATCGTGTTTGGGATCTTGTTTCTTGCGTTTCATAGTTTTTCTTTCTCTAGAAAACAACAGGCTACGCCTTGATAAGGCACCGCCTGACACGTTTCAAACCATTTTTGCTTTGTTGGCTCAGCGCATATCGTCGTTGTGAGGATTCCTCTGCTCTTGCTGTGCCGTAAGAGGAGTTCCTCTCATGTGCTGACAATACTGTTCCGCCGTTTGGGCGCCAAAGAACCCTGTGAGGATCGCCTGAGCGTCAAAATGCTGGCCAAAGCAAATGCCACCTGGTGCAAATGAGAGCACCGCTAGAGCCTGTGCAACATGATTGAAGAGCTTAGCAGTTTCTCCTCTCACCTGGCTTCCAAAGAGGAGGACATCTCCCTTTGATGCAAGCAGTGTTCCTACCTGACGGGCTGCTTCCAGCTCATTCTCATCGGGACCCTGCCGTTCATAGAGTCCTAGCACACGAAGAGGAACGGCGGCACTGAGCGCAATGGCTAGGTGACTAGAGGCGACTGAAGTCCGCTCGGTGGCGTGAGGCGATGCACCCAGAGATGGGCGAGATGTTGCCGCCTCCTGGTTTGCCGCCGCTCTTCGCTCGGCGCGATGTTGGCGTTTTGCCTGTCGGTCTGACATACTTTATCTCCTTTTTTGAACACAACAATGCCTCCTGCCCAGCCGTGATCATGACTGAGCAGGAGGCATTCTTTTCTACGACAAGAGCACACAGATGATGTGTTTTCTCTGTGTGCTTGTCGTCTTGATGATGCTCCCTGTCTTCCCTCCTACCTGTCTGTAGTTGTGCGATTGAGACACAGCAGGAATGTGATCCGATTGTCATGTGCGTCGCGCTCTTGCTGGAACCAAAGCAGGGCAAAACAGTGGGAGTGGAGAGGGAAGAGAAGAAGATGATGAAATGCGCGCAGTGAAACTGGCTAGGGTGTGGGCCAGTCAATGAGCGTCGAGAGGATGCCACAATCGCAGGTGATCCCTAGCGCTTTCAACTGCGCCAGGTGACTTTCGACATTCAGACCCTGACGCCTCAGCCAGATGGCTGTATGCTCAAAGGTGTGGTTACACCTGTAGCGCCATCCAGTCTTGATCGGCCTGGCATGGCACTGCTGGGGTTCTTGAAGCCAGGTGTAGAGCGCATCAAATTGGCGTTGATCCAACATTGTCACGCCGTCCCTCCCATCGTGCTCCCATTACCGCTTTCGCTGTCCTCTGGAGAAGGTGCCCACTGAGCCTCTCTCCTATCTTGGAGCGGATTCGCCGGAGTGGAGAGGGATCCTTCATAGCTGATCTCAGCACACCTGATCCAGGACAGCAGGAAGAGTTGCCACGCGACCTCAAGCAGCGTGGTGTCCTCGCCTCTGGGAAACAGGAACCAGATGGCCCTGGGGAGGCGTTTCTGACAGTCTGGGAGCATTTCTAGGTCTATCCAGAGAGTGATCTCGGTCAGCACCTCCGTCCAGGGAGTGAAGAAGAGATGGAGACAGTAGAGCCGCGCCGGGCGTGTCACCTGATCTTGCCGGGAGAACAGTTCGTCAAAGCATTGCCAGTTCATCCGCAGGGCATAGCCATGGGCATTAAAGCAAAGCTGATTGACCAGAGCGATGGCCTCCTGGAGCGAGGCCTCATCCTGGATTACCTGACGGCTTCGCTCATAGGACATCGTTCCCAAGGTTACCACCTGCCAGAACCGCGTGGCGAGACGGGTGCGCAGCGCCTCTTCCTGGCGGGCACAGGAGGCGAGGGTCCGCTGGAGCAGGACTACCGCGCTCGCCAAGCGTGTGCCTTCTCCCAGGCGAGAAAGAGGGCCAAAGAGCATCTCTGGGTCAGGGTCATCCTCGAGCTCATGCACCAGTTCCCAGCAGGCATGCAGCACGCACCGATCAAAGGCGAGCACCTCCATGAGCAAACCAGGGTCAGTGTTGACCCCTGTGAGCACGTCATGCAGCAACTCACCCGTCCATCCCCAGGCATTGGCTTCGAGCCAGAGTTGCTTGAGGGTACGCTCTGTCAGCGCCATATCGGTACTCCCAAGAATGGCAGAGGCGGCGAGGCGCTGCTGCAAACAGGCTTCCACTTCTTCCAGGAGCGTTGCAATGATCTCTTCCGAGAAGAGATGCTCCCTCCCCCACGCACGCGCCAGGGCAATGGCCCGTTTCCAGGTAGCCCGCTCTTCCTCCCACTCCTCTTCGAAGGACGCATAGGGCAGTGTAGGAGGGCATTGGGCGTGAGCCAGTTCATGTAACAGGGTTCGCAGGGCCTGCTCCTCTGGCGCGTCAGGGGTATACCAAACCCAGATGTCATGATCCTCGATAGAATAGGCTCCCGCAGCACGGAAATCCAGCGGTTGGCGAACGACCAGAAGGTTACGTATCTCTATCCCCGCGACTTTCGCACACTCCCACAGGTGGAGGAACGCGTCAGGTGGCGGATCGATCAGGGGATCAGGTGCCTCTGGAGGCAGTGACGCACGCAGCTCCTGGAGCTGACGAGTGAACGTGGACGGTGGGCGGTTATGCACGCCTTATCCCTCCTTTCGTTCGCATGGTAGGTGTGGTCGTAGACACTGCAAGCTGAGTACCCAGACGTTGCAGGACGACGAAGAGGCAATCGGCCAGTGCCTGGTCTTCGGGCATCTCGTGTAACGCTCGCCAGAGGTCATGATAGGCGGCCTGCCAGTGCTGCTGTTTGGCGTGGAGTAAGCCGCGAATGGAGAAGAAGCGAGCACAGGTAGGATGCAGTTTAATCGCGGCGTTGAGGTCCTCAATGGCTTCCTGATGGTACTGTAAGAGAGAACAGACGCCACCACGTTGTGCGAAGAGTTCGGCGTAGGCTTCCGCCCGTTCCTCCTGTCGTGGCAGGCGTGGATCAGGAGTGGTGGAGGAGAGGACCTCGGTGAGGACTCGGTAGGCCTTACGCAGATGGTTGAGCTGAATGAGGACCTTCGCAAAGTACCAGGTCAACGCTAAGCGGTCATACGCGTGTGGGTGGAGCCAGGCCCGCGCCTGTTTCCAGAGCGGAAGCGCATCCGGGTAGCGTTCCTGTTCCGTGGCGAGGACGGCAAGCACGAGGCAGGCGAGTCCTTCCAGTTGTCTTGTCGTTGTTCCACCGTGTTGTAGGAGGGCATGCAGATCCTGCCGTGCCTGCTCAGGGGCTCCAAGCAGTGCATAGGCGACCCCGCGTTGTAAAAGCAGGCGCTTCGTGTGCTCTTTGTTCAGGAAGATGCGTGGGTTGGACAGAGGGTGTCTCAGTTGGGCAGACCAGGTAGCCATGTGCTCAGAGAGCCGTGTGCGTTCAACACTCCCATCATCGCTCACGGAGGAGAAGACCTCGGTGAGCGGGTGGGTTGGATGCAGGATGAGGATCTGGCGTAATGCGTACCCAACCTCTGAGGCAAGAGTGGGTGTTGGTGATGAAAACGTGGGCATTGTGTCACTACGTCCTTTCTAAGGATGAATAATTGGTGTGTTGTGGATGGTAGGGTGCCAGAGGAAGAGGGTGATGTACCTCCTCTTCTCCCTTGGCAGATCTTTGAAGAATGGTTAGTGCTCCTCGCCCTCGTGTGCCATGGAGCAGAGCACGGCATGCAATGCCTGGGCACAGTGGAGGGGATCAGGTGTAGGTGGAAGGGATACCCCACACCGCTCGCAGAGGTCTGAGAGCCGCAACCCGAGTTCGCCAAAGTAGGACCGGGTGTGGGCGCGCAGATCCTCCATCTGGACGCTGAGAGGCGGAAGGTGCAGTTGTGTGGCCGCCTTTTCAAGCCGTGACAGATCATAGTCGCGCTGAAAACTGAGCAAGAAGCGACCCTGGCAGGCCTGTGAAAGGCTCCCCCACACCTCAGGCAGTGAAGGTGCCGAAGCCAGTTGGGTTGCGTTCAGGCCATAGCTTTCGCTACGTGCAAAGGAGATGGACTCCGTCGGGCGAACCACGAGATGCTCAATGGGCATCCCTGTTCGATCAACTAGGGTCACCGCGATGATCTCAGCGTCATGTGCGAGCCCGGCGGTGGTCAGGTGGAACACGGCCAGATCGGGACGTGTCAGCATCTCTTGTGCCCAGTGGATTTCCCGCAAAGGTGGCAGTGGTGGAGGGTGTGCAGGGCGTAACGCAAGTGACCAATTTCCTGCTGCATGTGGATCTGGATCTGCATGAGCAATTGCCCGAGTTGTTCGCGTCTCTGTGTTCGCGCTCTGTGAGAGAGGCCTGAGAGCATGAGGCTTACCTGCTGCTCTTCTTCCAGGAGGGAACGTGCTTGTTCAATGGCCTGCCGGTAATCAAAGCGTGGTGGGTTGATGTGTGTCATGTGGGGTGATCCTTTCAGACAAAGGACGACAGCCTCCCACCTGCATAGTGGGAGGCTGTCGTCATCAGAAAACAATGTGGAAAATGCTGCATGCCTGGGAGATCGTGAGATATGCTCAGAGGAGAGAGTTCTGGAAGACTCCCTCTTCACTGTGCCTCTTCAGGGGTGATATTGCAGATCTGTGTCCCTGAAGAGGTTCTTTGTGTTTAGCGCTGATCCTCACGTCTCTGCTGCAGCAGGTGTTCAACGGAGGACAGGGCCTCGCGTATCTCTTTGAGCTTGTCGGGCAAGATGTAGTAGTAGTTATGCGTCCCCTGTTGTTTTACCCCAATGAGTTTGGCAAACAGTAAGAGCCGCAAATGATGCGAGACGACGGGCTGGCTGCGTGGTATTCGTTCGACCAGTTCACTGACACAGAGGTTGCCGCCTTCCTGGGCGAGCAAGCGGAGCAAACGAAACCGGACGGGGCTGGCGAGAGCCTCTAGCAGGAGCACGAGGCTTGCGTCCTCTTCCAATCCTGCTTCTCGCCAGTCGGTGTTCTCGCCCGGCCCTGAGGCTGTCTCCGCGACGGAGGACATGAGTGAGAGATGAGGGGAACGTTGTTGCTGATGTGTGTTCATAAGGCGTTATCCTTTCTTCGGTGCGTTGGTTGATGGAGTGGGATCTTCGTTGCGGGTAAAGGGACCATCGGTGTACTGACAGAGCGGGCAGACCAGGGTCAGGGTGCGCTGTGTTTGCTGATCCACATGGGGTGTGAGCCAGCTTTCGCAATGGGGACAAGAGGGAGACTCCTGCATGAACCCCAAGGCCGTGGAAGGCAGGCTGGCGGCAGGCCTCAAAGGCACAATGACCTCTGTCTGCGCCGCGAGCCAGTGGCGGACTGCATCGGCGGTCTGCCCTCGCAATTCCAGCGTTTGGATGGAAGAGTTTGCGGCATCTCCCATGAGTAGATCTGGCAGTGAGTTATAGCGCAGGAGGAGGGTAGTATCGCCCTCAATGCCGCTTTCCAGCAGTTCGCAGATGTGTGCGCGTGAGAGCAGGTGGGTGCCAAGCTGGAGAAACGGTTGAGGGGGCGAGGAATGCGCGCGGAGATACCAGTTGAGCAGGACCTCCTGGTCGGCTTGGTTTTGAATCAAAAGTGGTGCCAGCCGTTCGCTTGCGAACACGACCTCGATCCCCGGTGCAAGCAGGCGGGAGCGGTGATCGATGAGGGTGATAATGTGTTCGCGATCAAGGATACGCCCACCCAGTGGGAGATACCGGTAGGACTGGTCCTCGTAGTGGGCCTTGTCGTCAACCTCAAGAGGTGCATGTGTGTCATGGTGGGTCTCAGACATAACGGTATGATGTCCTTTCTCTACGTGCGTTGTTGGTGAGACGTTGATTGTGTGAGATGTGTGATGGAGGGCTGCGGCAACGGGGAAGGGAATGGTTAGTCATGGACAGCAGCTCTCTGCATGGTCTGTTGTTGTGGGATGTCCTGGCAGGATGGCTTGCCTGAGGGCAATGGCAGTGGGGTGACCTGAAGGGAGCGCTCCGTGTAAAAAGTGATCAGTTGTGCCGTGCGTCTGCTCAGTGCGCGACTGACTGGCGGGGGAAGGTGTTCGACCTCTCGCCAGTCAGTAAGGGCGGCCAGCCGATGGAGTCGTGGAAGCAGGAGTTGAGGGAGCAGATGTAAGGGTGTGGGAGGGAGTGGAAAGCGCCAGATAACGTAGCTTGTATAATATGTGCTCACCTGGCATTGGCGTGTTCTCATCCCGCCTTCTATCCTGATCAGGAACTGATCGGTATAGCGCCAGGTACGAAATCCAGCGGGGGTGAGTGACCTGGGACGTGTCGGTGACGCTGGTGGAATGTGGACAAAATCAAGATACTGACGTCGCCACTCCTGTTGCCACCATGCGGCGAGGCATTGTTCCATCTCGTCATTGAACGGAGTCAGGACCTTATCGTGATAGGGCAGAAAGATGCGCGTGGGTTGAGGGAGCGGACCAAAGGGTTGAAAGAGCCGTTTGGGCGTGTCAAAGCCCTCGATACAGGCGAGGACGTGCTCGGGAAAGGCGTGTCGGTACCCGTGTTCCTGGTCTGTCACGTGAGATGGATCGCTGGTAAATTCCACGAACCAGGCCTGGGCCGTCGTTTTGTAGAGGCCGGTGAAGGCCTCTAGTTCTTTGAGCAGAAAGCGATAGCGGGTATCTTCTCGACGCATAGGGGATGTTCCTTTCATAAAAGACATGAAAAAACTGGCTCACCTGCCTGTCAGTGCAGGCAGATGAGCCAGTAAGTACAAAGAAAACGCGAATCTATATGCACAGGAACAGCAGTGCTCCTGGGTGATGGTGTCTGCTTAACGCAGGTAGGAGGTCAGGACCACGTCTCGACGGTTATGCCCCAGCGCGCGTGACACGACCAGGACGACTTCCTCATCAAGAATGCCGTGAGGGAGTCGTCCCTGTGACGGGGGCAGAGGACGTCCAGAAAGGGATTGATAGAGTGCCTGGGCATACTGCCGACGATAGGCATGGATATCGAGGTGCTTGGGGAGGCGAGGAAAGACCTTCTCCTCGCCCCGCCGTCCCTCGACCAGGCGGAGCACGGTAGTCTCTTGCCCTGGGAGGACAGGAACCTGGCGTATTTTGCCCCCTTTGCCATGGATGTGAGCGAGCACCACCTGCCCATCTGGCAGCCTCTCGATCTGGCCAACCCGTAGCGCTCGCGCTTCATGCCGCCGTAAGCCAGTTGCACCAAGAAAGGCAAGGAGATCCTGCCAGGCTTCAGCGGACATGTGGCGAGGCCGTTTCTGATGTGGGGATGGGGTACGGGAGCGACGAATGGCCTCTCGATGCCGTGCCGGTAATGCCACCTCGCTGGCAAGAGTCGGAGAGCCAAAGAAGAGGCGCAAGGCGCTGCGCGTGGTTGCAAGTGTCCAGGGGCTGTAGCCCTCCTGCACATGCAGGTGCAGGTAGGCAGAGACGAGTGCATCCGCACGCTGATCGATCTCGTGCAGCCGTTTGGTCCCATGCGTTGCGCGGCACCAGCACAAAAAGCGCATCACGATGTTCTGGTACGTCGTCCGTGTAGTATAGGCGTGAATCTTCCCATCAGAAAACGGCCAGTGATAGATTCCCAGGATGCGAGCCTGGGCTTTGGCGTGCGCGCGGCTCTGTCCCAGCGCCATCAAGCTGTCCAGCCTCTGTTGCGCTTCATAAAGGAGCCCTGGTCGTTTCCCCATTGTAGGTACATTCTTCTTTGTGTAAAATGATGTGGTTTTACAAGACCTGTCGTTGCGTTCAGTAATTGCGAAGCCGTCTGCCTACAGAGGATTGCCTCTGCAGAGCAGGGAGAAGACGGTGAAGAGGGGCTCCGTGCTCTCTTTTGTGCCCTGTGTTGTGCTGGCGCTTGCCTCCCAGAGAAGATGGGAACCATGCATCAGTCGACACAGGATACGTGTTGTCTTCTCGTGAGGTGCGGACAGAGAGCCAGGCTCAATCTGTTGCACGTGCAGTGCCAGCAGAGCAGGAAGGATGGAGCGACTCAACATCCACCCTTGCCCTGCCTTCTTATGCACTGCTGCTCTCATGAATGAGAACACTTGTTCTCCTGTAATACGGGCGAGTAGAGGTTGTGGTTACATGTTTTCTCCTCACTTTCTCAAAAAGCGACTTTTCATTGAAAAGGGAACAAGGGCCTCACTCTGGTTGTGTGACAGGAGGCTTCGAGAGGGGTGTTTTCCGTTGCAATAATTCCTCACGCACGATAGTGATCTCGGGGGGAGCGGTGATCCCGAGTTTGGCTCGTCCTTCATCCACCTCAAGGACTTCAATGAGAATGTTCCCAGAGAGGATAACGCGCTCCCCTTTCTTACGTCGTATGACTAGCATGATGGTTCCCTTCTTTCTTTTGTGATGGGCTCAAACAGCATTGGTGGATTCGTAGGTGGTGTATCCTGTTCTGGCGGTACCGTGTTCTCTTCGTAGGCACTGGCAACCGCTTTTTTGATCACTTGCCGTTTGCGCAGCGCGGGACGAAGCAGCGGAACCCACTTGGGATCGGGATGTTTGACGGTGACCTCTCCCTCTCGCCGGGTGCCATCTTTTCGTGTTGGGTAGTTGCGGGTAAAGGTGTCGATGATCCGCTGCTCATAGAGCAGATCTTCTGGTTGGGCCTGCGCCAGCCAGTTTCTGGCGTTTATTCGTACTTGTGGATTCTGGGGCTTCGTTCATCGTAGGACGAGAAGCCGCCTCTGAGAGGTCGTAGGTGACGGTGGTGTAGGTGCGCGAATGCGTGACCCACTTCTCTTTAGGCTTCCCTTTTCCTCGTTTACGCGGGACAGATGCTTTAGTCTGGTAGGAGACAACACGTTCAGGAAATGACGGCGCCTGAGGGTGCGCGCATAGCGTTTGTGGAGCATCCCGGTCGCGAGGGCAAGCCAGCGTGTCCAGGGAAAGACCTGGCTCATGTGCTGGTCGTGTGGCAAGACCCAACACGCGTACTGTGTGTCGTAGGACAGGCGCAAGAGCACCGACGCATTCTCGCCGATGATATCAATGTTCCAGCGCGCGGCTTCTTGCCCAAGGATCTGGTGCGCCTGAAGCCAGGCGTCCAGATGCGTGCTCGGGTCAATGAGCCTGTTCAGCTCTCGTGCCGGGTAGCGCGGGTAGAGAAACACGGCTCGCACGCGACCAAGGGGATCAGGTTGTGGCTCCTCAAACTCGATCCAGTACCGTTGATCTGTCTTGAAGAGGTCGGTGACCAGCGTGTTATAGTGAGCCAGCTGGTCATCAGGTGTGGTCCACCCCTTACATACCCAGAACTCCTCAAGGGTTTGGAGGAGGTCCTGGTACATCTGCCTGGCAGAGGCGGTCCAGAGCCAGAGGTGCGCATGGTCCAGCATCTGGCAGAAGATGCTGACGTAAAAGGGGTCAGCCTGGACCGGGGGAACGCCTGACATGATCCGTTCCCCGGCGAACATCATTTTGAAGACCTCGACGAAAGGTTTTCCCTCCGCGAGGATGGTCTCAATGGTGGCAATCCAGGCCTGATTGCGTCGGTCTCTCTCCTCCTGAGAGAGGGCGACATCGGGCGTCTCATGAAAGGCGACCGGGCGATACTGATGGGAAACACGGGTTCTGCCAAATTGGGTGTCTCGGGCGATTTCATGCTCTTTGCTCAGACGTGCGCGAACAAGCGCGTCCAGATATGTCTCTTCAAGTGTCAGAAAGGGCCTGTAATGCGTGAGAGGGGCTTCGAGGCGCTTTTGTTCCTGCTCGGGAGGGGCGATGGCGCCTAAGCAAAAGACGATGATGTAGTAGTTGCCACCCGTCATATAAGTGTTAACGGTCAATGTCAGGTCGATGGTTGCGACAATCGTTTCAAGCGAAGCGAAGAGCGCTTGTTGCGCGCTCCGACTGGGGACCTGAACCGCACGATACCAATTGGGAAGAAGCAAATCCGTCATAGGGACTCCTTTCCAAAAAACACGCTCCCACCAGGAGCAACACGCCTACAATGCTGCGTGACGCGTATGTGCGCGCTTCTGGTGAGAGTGAAGGACGAAGAGGAAGAAGATGGAGAGTGAGAAAGGGACAGTAGGGGAGGCGAACGGGCTATAGGAGTGGGCGAAGAGCCCTGGCAAGAAGTCTCGGTCATGAGCGAGGCTCTTCCCATTGGGCCGCTTCAAAGACCCTGGGCAAGAGGCGTTGCCAGAGGGAATAGAGATGAAAGATGGAGGTTGGCTCTGCCTGTGGCAGAAGTACTGCGTGGAGCAAGACCAGGGGCTGGCGCGTAAAAAGGGCGCTGCTCAGCGTCTCGGGTGGTTGCCAGAGAAACCCCTGCCAGCACATCCCTGGCGCAGGCTCGACCAGGTAGGCAAGGCGCGCCAGGTGAGCAGTGCCAAGTGGCTCACATTCATCGGCCCTTGGAGGAGGAAGGGTCCGTTCGATCCAGCGCAGTTGCCAGGCGACCGCGTCGAGTTCCCCAGGCAGGTCCGTCTGCCAGGTCAACATGGCATCCCCTATTTGTGCGAGCGACAACGCGTTCTCACGTGGCGTTTGCTCAGCCATGGCAAACAGAAAGGCCTGAGGAAGCGTGTCTCGTGCAGAAGTGCACCTGTCAGCCGTAGTGACGAGACCCAGGTTGGTGGGGAGAGGCTCTGAAGAGGTGCTTGTCGAATTGGGGAGGGCATGCCAGAGGATCTGTGTCCCTAACCGACCAGGATAGGTATCAATGACACAGACGGCTCTCAGGCAGTCCGGGCAGACGCGCATGGGTAACTCGTGAAAGGTGCCGTCCTGGCGCATCGGCGCGTGTAACTGGTGTCCAATGTAGGCCGCTTGCTCAGAAGAAAGCCGAAGCACGAAGAGGCGGTGGTCGGCCTGCCACCAGGGCGTAGCGCAGCGAGGGCACCACCAGAGGACTTGCCTTCCGCCATAGATGGTCTCTGGAAAGAGTTGGGAGAACTCCCTGGAGAGAAGCACCTGTTGCTGCACGCGACCATCGTCATAGTGGGGCGGAACAGCATTGAAAACATCATCGAGGGATGCTATGCTAAACATGTTGAGAATCCTTTCTTTTCCGCGTGAGAAGAGAGGAAAAAAAGGAACGCCCGGCGTATTCGTAGTACGCCGGGCGTTTTTTGTGGTATGTGCATTGTTCTCTCTTCTTCACTCGATGAAACTCAGGCAGGCGAAAATGCCTGGTCTTTGTCCAAAAATGCCTTAAAGTGCCGCGTAGGATAGATGGCCCGACGCGTGTATTACCACACCGGTAACCAGCAGCAAGCTCTGCCATTCGCGAGGCGAGAGCTGCTTTTGCCTGGCGGCAGGGTGTCCGGGAGGGACCTCGAGACTTGCCAGGGGACCAAGCACCGTCCACCAGACGCGGGAGATGGGGAACGGGCTGATCCGGGGCAGCAAGAGCGGGCCATGTGCTCGGAGAACAAGATTCAGGCTTCTGGTCGCTGCGGCGCAATCGGGAGAATATCCAGTGTGGGGGATACCAGGAAAGGACCAGGAAGCGCGAGCATGATGTGTCATGAAGTGAGACTCCTTTGTTCGCAAGGGAACAAACAACAAAAAAACGCAGTCCGCCCTTCTCGCGAGGGAGAAGGCAGTGGGACTGCGTTTGGCGAAGGGAAACAGGATTAAAGGAAGTAGGAAAGAATGAGGGTTTGGAGCGCTGAGAGTTGGTCGGGATCAGCCACCTCGACAGACAATTGCGCGTGCAGCATGTGCCAGCGCTCTTGTTGGGCGGCAAGCACCATCGCCTTGTATTCACCTTCCATCTTTTGAATGGAGAGGCGAAACTGTTCGACTTTAGTGGTAAGAAACAGCTTGCATTGCTCTGCGTACAACTCCAACTGTCGGGTATACACCATTGACTGGTAGTTCATGTTCGTCTGGGTGGGACTCACAGGACGACCAATCCCGGTGAGAACGTGTAAGCTCCATTGTTTGTGTGCTTGATTTCGACCTGCTTGATAGGCGTGGGGAACCTGAGCGATCTCATAATCGAGGCGGTCTCGCTCGTAGGTCCAGCGCTGCTCAAATTGCAAGAAGATCTCGTGCGCGGAAATGGATGCCAGGTGATGCTGCTCAATCCGTTCTTCTTGATGGCGCAAAAGCTCATCGAGAAGAGGAAGACATAATGCCAGACACTGCAGGGTCAGCACGAACTGGGGCGCGCATTTTTGGAGGTAGGCACGATAATTGGCCATGCCCCGTTGGATCTGCACGAGCCGTTGATCCCAGTGCTGCTGTTGCTGCTTCACCCATTGGTGAAACAGACGCTGCTCGGCTTCCACGGCCCAGCGAGGGGTGGTGGTACGCGCGCGGGAGAAGCTCTGGGCAATGGCGAGATTGGCCTGAGCGGTCTCACAGGCAGCAATTGCACCCAACCACGCGCTAAAGCGGTGTTGCGAGGCGCTCACCACATTGTGAAGGTTTTCCAGAATGCTTAAAATGACCGACTCTTCGCGTGCCAGAAGGCAGAGTTGGTTCTGAGTGTCGATGAGGTCGCGAAGGGCCTTAGTGGCGCGGCAGTGGGTCCCGCAGGGACAGAGTGATCCTTGACTCATGGTGGTGACTCCTTTCGAGATGGGCAAACAAGGCACAGAAAGGCACCACACCTCTTTCCACCAGGGGGAAGAGGTGAAGAGTCATAGGTACTCTTGTGTCTGAAAAAGACCTCCTTTCTGCGCTAAATACAAAGGAAACCGGTGGATGGGTAACGCGGAACGCATGCAGGCGGAGAGACTCGACACCTCCATGCGGGGTGTCTGCAAACGCGAAGCAACGGAGAGACTCAGACGCTGCTTCACATTCGTAGCGCCACCAGAGCCGAACGGCTCTCTCTCATGGACGAGAGAAGAGAGAACAGTGCGACTCTGGCGCAGACGGCGCCGCTTCCCTTCCCCTCGATAGTGAGGTAGAAAGGCTCCCCTGGACATTGCCAGGACCATTCATCCCCTATGGATGAATAGCACACTTCCACTCTGTTTGTACCCAAAAAAGCATCTCGGGTCAATGGGGTATTTCCGAGGAGAAGGCCGTCAAAAGTGACGCCAAAGAAGAGGAGACCGCTCTCTTCGTCAAGATCCTCCCATCCCATGGAGCTTGATTGGCTTGTGGAGCGGATCGAAGAAGGATTCATAGGATCCACACGAAGGGGAACGCAGGCGATGTTTCTCTGCAAGCGTCCAACTTCGCCCAAAATCGCGAAGTACTTCGCCCACTATTGGGTGGTTTTGCTCTTCCCTTTTTGACAGGCTTTTCAGTACACTAAGAGCAGGTTGTGTGGCTCTCACATTGTGCCTCCCTACCCCTACTCTTCTCCACGACCAACCAACACACGTGAGGGTCACATAGCTTCATACTGATGAAAGGTAGACAGAACAACATGATTAATAAAGAAAGTCTCCTGCTCCCCTCACCTGCCCCTAAAGATGTGTGCCACGCTCCTCCAAATGGGATGCAAGGGCGTGAAGCGCAGCCGGTGGCTCGAAGTATGCTGCATCTGGTTCCCCTTGTATTACAGGAGCAGGTGCAACAGTTGTTTGGGTCACAGGACCGGCGCTGTCTCAAGGGGCGGGCGTTTCTGGACCAGTGGCTTCGGGTGGCGAGTATCGAGCAGATCCTTCTTGTCCCTCATGAACCTCCCCAACCAGTTGCGGTGCTCACGATCCAGAACCTTCGCGCGTTTTGTAGCTTACCTTCACACGTCTGGCCCTGGTGCTATGACAGCACCACAAAATACCTGTCGGTGTTACAAGCGGCAGGCCTTCTCTACAAAGTGAAACAGCCCAAAGGGATGGGAACCACCTATTATTTTCCCCTGACGTCGATGCCCTGTTTGCCTGTCTCTGTTGAACAGGTGCAGCAGCTCACGCATCGACGTAAAAGCGTCAAACGCTCGCGTGCGCTGCAACGGATTTCAGCGTATTTGAAGGCGCAGACTACCAGCGTCGAGAGCGATCACGATGGAAAGGAGGCAAGCGACATGAAAACCCGCCCGGGATATCTGAGTCTGGTTCCACCTCCACAGCAGGGACAAGGACCACATGATCATGCTTCCCAGACGATGGAAAAGCATAGTCAGCCATCTGGCGTAGAAGAGCAGGCAGGACGTACGGTTGGGCGCCTGACGGCGATGATGCAGTCCTATGGAATGCGTCTCACCCCTGCCGTGAGAGCATCGATAGCCACCATTGTCTGGGAGGAACTGGCCCACTCAACGCAGACGGTCTCACCACAACCGTCTGAGGAGCGGGATCCTGCTCCTTCGTTCTCCGGAACGCAGTCGAAACCATCAGGTGATGTGATGCATCATGATCGAACGTTGATGAGACGCCAGAGTCGACGGTTTCAAAGAAGGTCTAGGATTGTGGAAGAAGATCCTCGACCTGAACGCGATAGGGGAACTCCAGAGGAAAACCGTCGACTTCAACCTGCAGCATTGATGTGTGTGGAGCAGGGGAGATATGCTGAGAAACCGTCGACTTCTGTGGAAGACCGTCGACCTGTGGTGCAAGAAACCGTCGACTTGGGCGGTGCACAAACGCAGACCCAGGAGGCCCATACGCGTACACGCGCGCATGCGCGCGTTGAATTCACGTCTCTCACTAATCATCAATTACCAAAAAAAGAAATAGATGATAAAAGTGAATATGAAGTGAGAGAACAGGGCCTTACAAAAAAACAGGTCGACGGTTTAATGCGTACCGGAGAGCCGCAAGGTCGACCATCGGTTGACTGTGCCCATAGAGAGGTCATTGATGAACCTTCTCCCACTCCGGCTTCTCCAGCGCACGTGGATGTCTCTCTTGTGACCACCAATGAAGAGAGTGATGGTCCTTTTCGCTCACTTCGAGATCAGGTGGTTGCGATGAAGCGTGTGTATGAGTCGGCGACCCATGAGATGCTGGAAGCACTGGCTCTGGATTACTCGGAGCGCTTCAGTGAGACGAGTGAGAAGGTCGGCGTCTACCTCAAGCGTCTGCGTGAGCACCCAGAGTGGCTGCATGTGGCGGCGGTGGATGCTCTGGTGCGCACCTGGTTCCCTGATCCTGGACGTCGTGCGGCTCGCTTGGGAGGAGGATGGGTGATCAAGAAATACCGTGAGTATGTGGATGGGCAGGAAGAGCCTCCCGCCGAAATGGTGGCCTGGGCACAGTGGATGTTGAATGGTGGATTGAGCTATAACCACCTGGAGTGGGCGCTGGAAGGTACAGCGCGTAGCGGGTGCACCACCCCAGGTGGGGGCGAACGCCCTCTTCCTCATGAGGTGATTATTGACGCTGAATGGTTGCAGGAGTTCTGGGCGGCAGGTGGCGCACAGGGTCTGGAGCGCTACGGCTATCTCTTTGTGGATCGTGATGGTGCATTCTTGACCCCTCAGGAGTACGAGCGGCATCGCCAGGCCGCGGTCAATGACATCATTACCACCCCCTATGATCTTGATGATGCCGAGGTAATGTATGAGATCCAGACCTATCTGGCCTGGGCCGAGTCTCAGCGGCTTCCTGTGGAAGAAGAGCAAGCCCTCCTGACCGATCTGCCACGCCCCTTGCAGCAATGGGTGAGTGCGCTACATAGACGGATTGATACTGATCGCTACAGCATTGGTGTGCGCCTGGCGCCATGTAGTCGACGACGGGTGATCGAAATTATTGAGCGTGCCAATCCCGAGAGGGTCTGGCATCTGGAGAAGCAAGAGCAGATCCTTGCCTGGCTCGAATGGTATGCTTGCGTCGCTGTTGTCGCACGTGAAATGGTAGGTGCTGGAGTCTAACTTCTGGAAAGGTTCGAGAGCGAATTGATTGAGTGTATATACCCACGGGATGCGCAACGAGATTTCATAGCTGAACAATAAGGGGAAACCGGCGAAATGCAAAAGAACCGCCCCTCCTTCACTAGACCTCTTCAAATGCTTGAACCAGGAAGAGGCAAACATAATTGCCAATCGTCTTCAGGAAACCAATCCTGGGTAGCTTTCGCTGAATATCCAAGATTCCATAAGCATCAGTTACTACAATATCAGTTATCTGAGAGCTGGCTCTTTCTTCAGCAACTTGGGGACAGATGGGGCCAGAAACTCCGACAAAGTGTCAAGAAAAAAGAGAGAAGTTTCCAGAAATACCTCTTCTCCCTCCGAAGGAAGAGACATATCTGGAAACTCGCTTGAGAAGATGACCTGCAAGTGGGGACAGATGAGGATATTCATAACGATCTGTTCCCATTTGCACTCGATGTCTGGGAGCCATCTTGCACACGGAGACCTCGAACTCCTCGTGTTTTTGTGCGCCTCCCAAGACCTGTGGAGACCCATTGTCGAACACCGACTTCCAGACTATGTGCAGCTAACGATTGAGATAAGCCTTTCGCCTTCTTTGGTTCGTATCCGTGTGCCTCACACCACTGTGCATAGGAGGTCATGACGTCGCTGTTTGCTACCCATGCCCCTTCCACTCTTTGACCGCATGCTGCGAGCCACAATCCAACCGTGTCTTGTCCTGATCGCTGTGTCTGTGGAAGATGGTGGACCGCTTGAGGAGAATGAGACCCCTGCCCCTCTTGTTGATACCACTGCTCCAGCAGTAGATCCACTTTGCGAGGCGTGTCTGCTTCCTCCAACGGGGTATACACGGTGACTTTGAGATCTGGCGTGTCGAAGACCTGAAAGGTGAGCCGTTCAAATAGGAGATACCCCACCTGGGGATGGTTGAGCGTTTTCCGCCCTTCTTGTCCACTCCGTACTTCATGATCAGGCCACCAGGCGCGAAATTCAGGGCTGTGGAGCTGGAGATCGTGGATCAACTCCATCAATTGGGCATCTCCAGGATACCGACCACAACTACTCCGAAATTGCGCTAAGAGCTGTCGTGCATCTTCTTCCCAATTGACGACGAATTGCCGAGACACGGGATTGGTGAAGATGCCCCAGATCGTATTGCGTTCGCGGAGGGTAGTCATCCGGCGGTAATCGCCAAAGACTGCGCATCCGGCATCGTTCCAGGCCAGGACATCCCATCGTCTTCCTGATACAAAGGCCGGGCGAGTGCCAAACTGATCAAGGAAATGTTGCAACGCTGGACTCACGATCTCGGTTTCCAGCACAAGCGCCGGAGGCGCCTGTTGCTGGGCTAAGAGGAAGAGATGGGTTCTTTCATTGGCATCCAGGCGCAACGCCTGCACCAGGCGCTCTAAGACCTGCGTGGAAGGCGTAATAGAACGTCCCTGCTCTAACCAGGTGTACCAATCCACGCTGACACCCACCAGCTGGGCCACTTCCGCTCGTCTGAGTCCAGGCGTTTTGCGCCTGGTACCTTTCGGCAGTCCCACCTCTTCAGGCGTCAGCCTTGCCCTGCGCGTCCGCAGAAAATCTCCCAGTTCATGCAGACGATGGTCTTGTTGTTGAGGCTTGAGCACCAAAAGCGCCTCCTTTTCCTTTGCTCAAGGCGGTTAGGGACGATTCCCGGGTGAAACATAGGAGTCTCATTCCTATGATTTCTGCTCATCTTGTTCTAGGATCTCCATCAGTATACCATAGAGACATGGGTGGAGTGCCTGCAACAAGTCAAGCGAAAGGCAAGGGATGACACAATGGATTTACGATTGGCTGAGCAGAGGGCACTGGTGACCGGATCGAATTCCGGGATAGGCGAGGCGATCGTGAAGCTGCTCGCTGCGGAGGGTGTTGCGGTCGTGGTGCATGATTGGAACGTGAGCCGAGCCAACGCCGTCGCCGAGGTGACCCTCCCCGGAGGAGGGAAGACCGAGGTCGCCCTTGGCGATCTCACCATCGACGCCGGAGCAGATGCGGTTGCCGTCGCGGCGCTCTCCGGTGAAGCTGTCTGGCGAGCACTGGCAGGATCTGCTCATCCTAAAAACCGCAACTTTAACTCATGAAAGAGGAAACACTATGACACGTACAACCACCATCAATACTCGGCAAAAAGCCTGGGTGATCACTGGACCAACATCGGGCATTGGCCACCGTACGGCACTCAAACTCGCCGAACACGGCACGGTCATCCTGGTCGGCCGAGACCCAAAGAAGCTTCGTGAGGTTGAAAATGAAATCAAGGCACGGCTTGGCGGGAACGCGGTATCGGTCATCGCCGATTTTTCCGACATTGAGAGTGCGCAGCATGCTGCCGCAGCAATCACTGCACTTCATCTTCCAATCGCTGGCGTCCTCAACAATGCCGGTATCATGCTGACTCGTGATGCTAAAAACGAACGCGGCTGGGATCTTGTGTTTACAACCAATCATTTTGGTCCGTTCGTTTTTACGGAATCGCTGGTTCCTCATCTGGCTGACGGCACACATGTCGTGTTCACCTGCTCGGGCGTTGAAGACCCTGAACGAAAACCTGCGGTTGCTGCCGGTTTTCGAGGCGGACGCTACATCTCGGCTGAAGCAAGCGCCCGTGGCGAATGGCAGCCCGGTGGTTCAACTCATGCTGGATACGACGCCTATGCAACGTCGAAGCAGGGGAATCTGGCGACGGTCTTTGCGTTCGCTTGTGAGTTCCCGCGCCTACGCTTCAACGCTGTTGAGCCCGGCTTCAATCCCGGTAGTAACCTCGGTCGCGATGCTCATCCTGCTCTTCAATTTATCGCGAAGTACGTCATGTCACCCCTGGCTCCTTTCGTTCAATACTGGAGCACCCCGAAGATCGCTGCACGTGTTCTTACGAAGATTCTGACCGAAGAGTCTCATGCAACTGGTGTGTACTATGACGAAAATGGCAAGCCAATGCACGCTTCCAAGCAAGTAAGTGATCCGGCTTTTCGTGATCGATTCATCGCTGAAACGCGTGAGTTTCTCACTCAGGCTGCCAGAGGAGTTCAATAAACGGAGCGGGATGGTGAGCACTGCACTGGGCATGGGTGTGATGGGAACAGTGTCGTTTCCGGGCTCATAGGTGTAGACCCCGTCTATAGTGGAATGCCTCCGCAAGGTGGGCAGGAGTGATATCTTCAGAACCCGCGAGATCAGCGATGGTACGTGCGACCGTGAGAGATCGTAATGTTGCATCTTTGGTGAACCCAAGGGTGGCTTGGGCTTGCGTCAAAAGGTGTTGGCTGTCGTCGTCAAGTGAACACCATTGGCGTATCTGCTTCGGTGGAATGAACGCGTTCAAGGTGCCAGTGCGTTGTTGTTGTACATGCTGTGCATGCTGAATACGGTCTCGCATGAGTGTGAAGGTATCTGTTCCCCTTTTGGGAGGAAGGATGTGATTGGCAATGCGGGGGACATTGATTCCTGTATCGAGGAGGGTTGGCTGTAGTCAAGGGGTATGGGTATGTGCTGCACCACCTCCCGGAGGGGCACAAAGCGGAAAGCAATCAGACATCTGAATGGGCATGCCGGTGTAGGATTTTCATATATACATAGTACTTCGCTCAGAATTGGGAAGAACTTCGCGCAGTATTGGGTGGTTTTCATCTTCCCTTGTTTCCTCTGTGTAAGGTACACTTAGTCCCGTACCTGGCGACATTGGCTGAAACTTTCCTGGATTTGCACTGGCGACAGCGATGATGCCGGTGCGCCGGAAGCTATCAGGGGTTGCATCTTGTAACAATGGCCGGGCATTTGTAGTCAGGTCCATAGTACAACAGTATGTTCAGATAAATTACAAAATTTTGGTAAAATGGAGGATCTTTCACCATGCCACTATCCATGCCACGTCCCTCTGATCCACGTGTTCCTTTGCCTCCAACGAGGCGGCGGATATGGTGCCGGTTCGCGGGCATCCCTGAGAACCCACCGTTGCTCTTGCTTCACGGCGAGTGGCAAAGTAGTGTGGTGTTCACACCCTATATGGCGTCTTTGTCTCGCCACTACTACGTGGTGGCGCCGGATCTCCTTGGACACGGCTTTTCTTCCAAACCAGCGGGACCATCTGCCTACAGCATCCTCTCCTGGGCTGAGGACCTGGCGATCATATGCGAGACCACCCTTTGCCTGGATGACCTACACGTGGTCGCCCTCGGATGCTTTGGCACGTGCCTGCTCGATGCGCTGCAGTGGCATGGGACGCTGGCAGAGCGCATGCGTGCGCTCGCCATCCTTCCCTTCCCACACGCGTACCCATTTTCCCTCCTGGAGCGTTTGTCTTCACCTGACGTGGCGATTTCGTACGGTGCCGCTCATGAACTTGCTTCACTTTTGCTTCCTCTCTTCCCACAGGATGGCATCGCTCCTGAGCGTGCCCATGGAGAACTCCTGTCGCAGATTCGGTTGGTCCATCCTCAAGCGAGCGCTGAACTCTGTCATCTGGTGGAGTACATGGAGACGGAGTATACACACTGGGGGAAGCCGCTCATGATCCTTCAGACGCTCAAGGATCTCTCGTGTCTTGTGGCAGAGAGCAACGCACCTCTTGCCATAAAAAACAGCTTTCAGGAGCAAGAATTGAGTGCATGTACGGCACTTGTCTCTGAGACATCTTGCTAAAGAGGGAACGTGAGCAACCAGAAAACTCCTGGCGCCTGGAGGACGCGGATCAGATGCTCTGATGGATGCGTTGGTTTCGCTCTTCCCAGGTTTCGCAACGATTACCTTAGAAAACGAGCATGAGGAGTTGTGTCAGACCTATGAATTTCGTATAGACAATGTGTCCACATTCCTGGTAAGGGCATCGTTGCGAGAGAGCCGAAAAACAGAGTGTGCCCTTACCCCAAAGGACTGAAGGAGGGTTTTAGACAGTTGTCAAAACGCTATAATTAGCATGTCGTTCTGCAACTACCTATAACAGCTTCAAAGAAGCCAGGGCTTTCCAATTCTAATAAACCACACATTGTCCAGTAAGAACGAGATCAAGAGCTTGATCAATATGGGCATCAAAGTAGCGCATCTGGCGAGCGACATTGCGGACCCCCACGCGATCCATGAGACTCAAGACGGTGCTATTGAGCTGGGCCAGCAGACTGGGAACCACTCCTGTACGCGTTTGACAACCATCTTCGCCTAAGGTCACATCACGTCGATGATGGAGGCAATTTTCAACGGCCCAATGGGCTCTGATAAGTTCAAGCATGCATGTGGGAGGCGCTTGGTATATCGAGAGACTGCTCAACCCATAGACCACCTCGTGACGGATCTTTCCCGACTTGAGAATGCGCGTGGTTCTTTCCAGCCGAAAGACTTGCTCGATGCCCTCCCAATCTTTGCTAAACCAGTCGTTAAGATCAGGGCTACAAAGAATTTGGCGATGTTCCAAGCGCCCATGCCCTTTGTTCCAGGTTTCTGCCTGCTTCCAGCGCCGTCGATCAGGAGAAGGATCCTCAAAGAAGGCAACAATATCCTCTCGCAGCGTTGGCTGATTGTCCTTGGCAATCAAGATGTAGTCTCCACTCAAACGAAGGACCTGCGCGCACAGTTGCCGTTGAGTATGCATAGCATCAAGGGTGAGAATGCGCCCACGCACCCATGAAGGTGCAAATAAGGGCTTGAGGGCACTGATCTCATTTTCCTTGTCTTGCACATTGCAATGCCAAAGCACGGTGCCAGTCTGCACCTCATAGCAACTGAGTTGATGAACCGGGTGAGCCTCTTTGCTTGTGGCCCGCAGGGCTTTGCCATCAACAGCGACCTGAGCATGTTTGGCTTGGATGCCTGGCGTCAGCAGGCGACTGGGTTCCTCTCCACACCGGGCCTGGGCTTCCCAACGGGTGAAAAAGGCAGAAAGAAGCTCATCGAGATGCTTGCTGTCTACTCTGGCAAGGACATTGCAATAGGTCATCTGGCATGGCATCTGCTGGCGGGAGAGCCCAAAGCGCTGTGCTAAAGGCACTCGATGATGACGAACCCACTCGGTTGCTGCACTCAGGGTCTTTTGCCCTGCTAGTTTGGCAAGCACAAGCAGAGAAAGAACCAAGGCCAATTCGTATCGTTTTCCTTGTTTTCGTCTCGTATCTGAGAGGGCTCGCAAGCTCTGGTACAACGAATTGACGGGAAGCGTTTCTGGGTCGTGTTCGGCTCGTTTTGCGAGCATGAATGTGGTATAGTCCATGCAGAGTTTTCCTTGAGATGTGATTTGGTTTTGTATTCTACAAGGAAAACTCTTCTTTTTCACCTCCTTTGTGAGAATTGGAAAGCCCTGTCAAAGAAGCCCAAACAGTTGCAAGCACATGCTTTTCCTGTTATACTTCTCGTTATGAGGACAAATGTTCGTAAGAGGAGGAGGAACGATGCGTACCAACCGTACCCACCAGTCCCTGACCTATGATGTGCGGTTGCCTGACGAAGCCCAGGCAGATGCGCTTCGCCTCCTTGACGCAAGTAAGGCCGTCGTCAATGCGGCACTGATGATCCTCTGGCCCTGCCTCGACGCGTTTGCGGATGAGCGTGAAGGGCCTGCCTGGAAGCAGGTTGGCAAGTCCATCGCAAGCCCATTGCCGCATGGTGATCGTCAATGGCGCTGCGAGAGCGAGGTCGTCGGGCGCTTGCTGCGGGCGCAGGCCGAGCGCAAAAAAGTCTTTACCCTCGTCGCCCCCATTCTCTCCGATGGCTTCATTCGCCCCAAAACGGAGAGGCGCCCAGCAGGCAAAAACCGTCCAGCCATCAAAGAAGCCATTACGGCCTTGCAGCAGAGCCTCGATGAGGATGAAACCAGCTTTGTCACCCTACAAAATGTGGTCGAGCAAGCCTGCAATTTTTTCTTGCAGCATGATCGTTTCCCCACTTCCTATGAAGAATTGCAACCCATCCCCTTGTTACACGTTGGTCTGCTGACCTATGCAGGAGACGATGGTGGCACAAAAGGCCAGGCCTATCGGCTGGCTCTTGACGCAGATGCAGGGGTGGCTCGGTTTCGCTTCCGCTCCCCTGACGAGATGGGGGTGTGGCGCTGGCGCAAAGAGGAGACCCTCATTGCGTTACCTGCTTGCCTCAAAGAGCGTCTTTCCGACGGGAAGCTCATGGCTCCCACGTTGCGCGAAGAGCGCCGAGCCGATGGTGAGCGCTTTGCCGTGCTCGACTTCATCATCGAGGTCGAAAAAACAGCCTTGCCCACCTGGGAACAGGTTGAATGCGTCTTAGGCGTGGACTGGGGTGTGCATACCCTGTTGACGGCGACTGCCATCAATGAACACAGTGAGCAGGTCGGCAGGCCATTCTTCCTGGACACTGGCGGCCTTGATGGCAAACAAGCCCGCACGCGGCGCCAGATTGATGAACTCAAGAAGAAGGTCGCGGCCTTTGAGCAGGAACGAGATGCCTTGCCAGAAGCCCATCCCAAACGCGCCTGGTACCAGGAGCGCCTCGAACTCTATCGCCGCGAGATCGAGCGCTGTTGGGGCAAATATGAGCGGCGCAATCGAGCGCTGGCGCATCTGGCAAGTAACGTCTTGCTGCTGTTATGTCAGATCCATGGCTGCTCGCTGCTCTCGATGGAATCGTTGAAAGCCCTCAAAACCACCGGGCGAGGGAAAGGTGTCCGGGGGCGCTGGCGCCACTATCGCAATAACTCGACCGTCCGCGGGGACATCTGGAGGATCCTCCGTTATCAAACCGGCCCGTAAAACCCTTGGCTAAAGCCCTGTCTTTTCTACACATTTTACAAGGCGAATTCGCCGCATGGCTGAAGAAGCTTTCCGGGGAAGAAGAGTTGACAAATACGGCCTGAAATCTCAGACTTGTCAATCCGCATCTGGTACGGTCTCTTCTTTGCCTCGTTAAATGTGTAGAAAAGACAGGACTTTAGCCATAGGGATATGAGGGTCGTTCCTTTTGTGGGTGGATAGGGTGGTAGGGGAGAACGCTACACTTGTATTTGTGCTCACAATGTTGTATAATTACAACTATGAAGAGGCAGAGAGAAGAACAAACGACGATCAAGATGTGGGTCAAAACACACGACAGCTTGAGACTTCTTGCGGCTCTGCAAAAGAAAAGCATGGTCGAAGTGCTTGATCGGTTAGTGCGTGAAGCTCTCAAGAAAGAGCAGGTGAAACACTATGATGCTCAAGAAGACGTATAAGCTTCGCCTGTATCCGACAAAAAAGCAAACTGAGAAGCTGGAATGGACCCTTGCCAGATGTTGTGAACTCTACAATGCCGCGCTGCAAGAACGCCGGGAGAGCTACACGTACACTGGCAAGGGGACGAACTATAACCAGCAGGCCATGCAACTGCCTGAGATCAAAGAGCTTCGAGAGGAGTACAAGGAGATTCACTCTCAGGTCTTGCAAGATGTGCTCAGGCGAGTAGAGAAGGCCTTCAAAGACTTCTTTAAGCGGGTCAAAGCTGGAAAGAAGCCAGGATACCCCAGATTCCAGAGCCGCACCCGCTATGATAGCTTTTGCTACCCACAAGCTGGCTTCTCGATCAAGAACGGGCGTCTGGAGCTTTCCAAGATTGGGCATAGCAAAATCAAGCTGCATTGCAAGGTGCTCGGCACGATCAAGACGTGTACGATCAGGCGAGAGGGCGGCTGCTGGTATGCCTGCTTCTCCTGTGAAGTAGGTCAGGTGCTACGCACGCCCTACACCGATGAAGCGGTGGGGATTGATCTGGGCGTCTCAAAGCTGGCAACCCTCTCGACTGGCGATGTGATCGAGAATCCCAAACACTACCGACGTGCTGAGAAACGTCTTGCCAAGGCTGGACAAGCTCTCTCGAGAAAGAAACGTGGTTCTCAACGGCGCAAGAAGGCTGTACAGAGGATTGCCAAGCTGCACAGGAAGGTGCGCAATCAACGCAATGATTACCTGCATCAGTGGTCGCGCCGCCTGGTCAATACCTACGAAACGATTGTCTTTGAAGAGATCGCGCCTGCCAACCTCTCAAAGCGTGCAAAACCGAAACAAGATGAGCAGACAGGGCAATATCTCTCGAATGGAGCCAGTGCCAAATCTGGCTTGAATAAAAGTATACTTGATGCTGGCTGGTCAACCTTCATCGCCTTCTGCGAGTACAAAGCTGCGAACGCTGGTACGGTAGAGGTGGTGAAGGTTGACCCCAAATACACCAGCCAGGTGTGCTCAGGTTGTGGCGTCGTGGTCAAAAAAAAGCTCTCAGAACGGTGGCATTCGTGCGAATGTGGCACTGAGTTGGACCGCGACCACAACGCCGCTCTCAACATAAAAGCTCTTTGGCTCGGACGGAGCCTTCAGGAAGCGCAAGCCTCCTGAGAAGCCCCCGGCTTGAGCCGTGGGGAGTCGTCACAGATGGCACGTCTCGGATGGTGCGGCGCTTTTGGTGACGACATTGGGACTAGTCGTGGTGACGATGCTGGTATGCTCAATGTCGAGCTGTACGAGGTTGAGCAGGTTGAGCAAAATGGTCAGCTGACGACTAAAGCGAAAGCTTTTGCTGGTCTCACCCGCGATAAAGGTGAGTGTCGTTGTGTTATAGCTTGCTCCGTTATCGGATGAGTATTTGGCGGTAACCACGCCGCCAGGGCTGTTGTCGCTGACTGTGATTGTCGCTATAGAGGTTACGGTGGCGATACCTCCACAGGAGGCCGAGATGGTAGGGGGATCGAAAGTGATATCGACTCCTTGCACCTGCAATGGATTGGTTGTCGTCGATGCCACGCTCCCGGGTGGAATCGGCACTGGTCTGGTCGATATGCCAGTGGGTCCGGCTGTAGGGGCTGGGGGAGGCGCTCCTGAGGCCCCGGGGGATGGGGGACTCGCCTGAGTACTTCCGGGCGTCTTGCCAATGGCCGGGCTGCCTGTTGCGCCAGGAGTTTGGGTTGTTGGAGGAGTGCCAGGAGTCTGATCTGCTGGAGAGGTGGAAGGAGTTTGAGTTGTTGAGGATTTGACAAGTGTTTGAGTTGTTAAAGGGGAAATGGGTGTTTGGGACTGCAGAGAAACGGCGGGCATAAACGTTGAGGCATAGCTATTGAGGATTGTGTTCATTGCAAGTGTTCCTAGGAGTCCGAGAATGATAAGAAGCATAGCTGCGCTCAGGAGCAATCTCCCGTGCCTCTTCTTGCGCTCTCTGTCATTGCTGCTGGCCGTGCTCCGCATGGATAGAGAGGACTCTTGCTCGCCTCCTTTTTTATTGATAGGGGTGAATGTAGAGATCTGCTTCGATTGTTTCAGCTCGCTAGATGCCTGTTTCAGTTGATACTCGCCTCTCTGTGGCAAGGGTACTGGCGATTCTTCCGTAGAATCAGCAGGCTCGCTCGTACGGAGTGAGGGATCTGGCCAATCTACTCCTGTGATGGGTGATGATGGCGTCCCATAGCCGCTCGAAGGAGTGCTGAGACTGCTTGCACTATTGGATGAGACGCTCCGTGAGACAGGGCGAGACTCAGCTAGGGAGAGTTGGCTGGGCAATTCGACACTGCACTCTGATATCGAGTGCTCGAGCACTGGTTCGGCGGAGGCTGATGCGCCGTGGAGGGCCTGGTGAAAGGCCTGCGCGAAGGCGACTATGGTGGGATAACGCTCCTCGGGCTTCTTCGCCAGGCCTCGCTGGATGACAGCGCTTAACTCAGGAGAGATCTGCGGATCAAGCTGACTGGCATCGGGTGGCGCGGTCTGGATATGCTGATAGAGGATGGTAACGGCATCGCCTTGAAAGGGATAGTGCCCTGTGAGCAACTTGTAGCTCATGATTGCCAGGGAATACTGGTCGCTGGCGGGCACAGCCTCTCCACGCCACTGTTCGGGGGCCATGTAATTTGGCGTGCCGCGGGCGTGTTTGCTTGAATTGGAGGAGCCCAGGCGCAGGCGAGCCAGCCCAAAGTCCGAGAGCAGGAGATGGGGCACGTCGGGCTGGATAGAACTATTACTGACCAGAAAGTTCGATGACTTTACGTCCTGGTGAACGACCTGATGGTCGTGAGCGTATTGAAGTGCGTCCGCCGCCTGGCGCACGAACGGCTCTACCATCAGAGGAGGCAGCTTCGCATGGTGCAGCTTGCGCAGCCATATGTCAAGCGAGCCCGCAGCATGATACGGCATCACGAGATACGTGAGTTGGGCAGCATTCAACATGATCACCCCATAGTCGAAGAGGGGCAAAATATGGGGATGATCCAGCATCGAGATCATGCGCGCCTCGCGCTGAAAGATGCGCAATGCCTTACTGCTTGCCTCTCCGCTCTCATCCTCCGCCTCATTGGTGCGAACGATCTTTACCGCGACCTGGCGCGCGAGGCGCATGTCGTCAGCGAGATAGATCTCGCCCATGCCTCCGTTTCCCACCAGTCGAAGCAAGCGGTAATTATGTATCTGCAATCCATCGAGTGGCATTTTTTTACCCTGAATCCCTTAAAATAAAAACTTGTGCATGTTACGACGACAAGTTACCCTGTATATTTATCACTACAGGTTGAAATAGATGCTGATCAATATACGGCTTTAGTTATATGCTTATCCTGGTATTGTTATCTGTACAATAAACTTTAACAAATATGATACATTTTGGCAATTAATAAAGCATAAAAAGATAGAATCGTAAGTAAAATGAAAGACTTTGCAAACACATTCATAGCGATTGGCTTCTGAAGATCCTCTAAAAAGATGTGGGTAAGAATCAGGCATTCACTCATGGGGCTTCTGGCGAATAGACTCATAACCAGAGGAGCAGATTTCCTTAGAATACAAGGACTTGATGATTTGGGGAGATCTGCTAGGATATCTGCCCTATGGTAAGATAGTTCAAATGGGAGAGGTCAGCACTCAATCAGAGCGATGGCTCTTCTTGGCTGCCTGCCAATTGACTGAAACAGCACTTAGAGGGAAGTGACATGTTCAGAAGAAAGGCCTTCCACTGCTGGTCACAGCAGTTCTTGAAAGAGAAAGGTGTTCACCCTCTCCAAGCTGTCGAACGCTTCGCAGGGCTACACAACGGCAAAGCAAGGCATGAGCGCGTGAACGGGCAGGCACCGCCCTTCAAGATATCTGGTGTGTAGACCAGAGCTTGAGCGTATTCCTCACCCACTACGGGGTTGAACGAGTCATAGCCACGCTACATCTCTTCACAACACCGACTACGTAGGAGTGCAAGAAGAAGCCGCACGGTTCGCGCAACCGTCGGCGGAGTGTCACTCCAATCGGGAGATTCCTCGAGTCGCTTCGAGGGTTTCCTGCTTCGCTGAGTCTTGCCTGATGTGGTTTTTTCCGGACGTGGCGTGCAGCGTTCTTGAGCCGTATGCACCGCAGCAGGTCTTACAGATGCTCCACAGGCGAGGACAGCAAGCCTAGTTGCCATAATGTTTTTTGTCGCATTCACACTCCGATTGTAGTGGATGCCACAGACGGTAAGTACTCCGTCCTTCTTTTATTGATCTCAGCAGAGAGACGTAAAGCAAACAAACGAAGAGCCAATCAAAGGAGGTATGAGCAAGAAATCGACCCCTCCCAAAGATTGGCGCGAAGGACGACGGATGCGCGCCTGGGAACTGCAAGAACAGGGATGGAAACAGAAAGGTATCGCGGCGGCACTTGGAGTCACCGAGGGAGCCGTAAGCCAATGGCTGAAGAAAGCCAGGGAGCAGGGAAAGAATGTCTTGCGGCATCAGCCCCCTCCCGGTGCCACGCCCAAGCTGAGCCAGGAGCAGCGTGCGCAATTGCCCGTCTTGCTCTCGCAAGGAGCCGAAGCGTTCGGGTTTCTTGGACAGGTTTGGACCACGAAGCGAGTGGCTCAGATGATCCAGCAACAGTTTGGGGCCAGCTATCATCCGGCCCATTGTAGTCGTCTCCTTCGCGCCATCAAGTGGAGTCGACAAAAACCATCCAAAAGGCGACCCAGCGCGAAGCGGCGATCCAGCAGTGGAAAGAGCAACTCTGGGAAGAGTTAAAAAAAACTACGACGGCATTTTTCTCTGGGATAGTTACCACGAAACAGCAACGCGCGTACCATTTCAGACAGCAAATCATCCACGTATTAGGATTTCACTTTGCCACATTCGTTCTCTCCGGTCATTAACACGCTCAATTTGGCGGTTGTATCTTCTTGTGCCAGTGGTGTATAGATGATCATTTGCAGGTCAGGCTGCTCAGGCATGGGGAAGACGGTTGGGTGCAAGGCGAGGCGACCAACCTGTGGATGATTGATTTCATAGAGGCTGCCACAGTCCAACACAATCTCATGCTCAGGCCACCAAGCGCGAAACTCCGGGCTGGCTTGCTGCAACTCCGCAATCAACTCGTTTAACCATTGATCATCAGGATACTGGTCATGCCTGACATGCAATGAGGCGAGACAACGCCGTGCCTCTCGTTCCCAATGCACTTCAAAAATTCGTGAAGACGGGTGCATGAAGTGAAACCAGGGGCCATTGCGCTCTCGTTCAGAGCGACTCGGATAATCGCCAAAGATCCGCCTGGCGCTTTCGTTCCATCCCACCACATTCATACGTTGATCAAAGAGCCTGATAGGGTAGATGAAGCCATCAAGAATGGTTTGTGTGGTGGCGTTGGGTGTGGGCTTTTTCTTGCTCTGAGTATCTATTGGGGGAAGTGGAGCTTGTGCCAGGAGAAACAAATGGCAGCGCTCTTCCGCGTTGAGTTGCAGGATGGACGCGAGGCGTTCCAATACCTGATCGGAAACCTGAATATCCCGACCTTGCTCGAGCCAGGTATACCAGGAAACACCCACACCAACCAATTGGGCCAGCTCTTCTCGTCTGAGGCCCTGCGTTCGCCTCCGCTGAAATGGTGGCAGATGAAATTGTTCTGGATGCAGACGCGCACGACGATTTTGCAAAAAATCGGCCAGTCCCGTGCGGTGTTTGACTCTTTCTCTCATGCATTCCTCGTTGCTCCCCGCGCTCAGTACTCTTGCGTGAGCATATGACTTTCTAGACATATGATACAACACACTCCTGGTTAAAGCAGAGGCGTCGCTTCATACTACCACCAGAGAGCGAAGAGGATACGTGGGTGGGCAACATCAGTTACGTATCAAGGAAAACCGGTGTTTTGTGGAGTATCAGGAGAGCGTTATGGAGAGAACAGATAAAATTATTCTCGTCACAGGTGCCACCGGTCGGCAAGGCGGCGCAACGGCCAGGCATCTGATGGCTGCGGGCTGGCATGTGAGGGTATTCTCCCGCGACCGAAACTCGCCTGCTGCACGAGCGCTACTGCAGGCAGGTGCTGAAGTCGTCCAGGGTGATAACGACGATCGTGCATCGTTGAGAGCAGCCATGAAGAGCGTCTATGGCGTCTTCAGCATCCAGTTCGCCAGCTACGATGATGAGGTTCGCCAGGGAAAAAACGTGGCGGAGGTGGCCAAAGAAGTTTCAGTTCAGCACTTTGTCTATGCCTCGACTGCTGGCGCGCCAGACCAAGCTCGCCTCCGCCCGTTTAGCAAGTGGGCTGTTGAGCAGCACATCCAGGCGCTAAAACTGCCAACGACGATTCTGCGTCCGACCGCGTTCATGGACTATATTATCGGTCCGACCTTCGGTGTGCCGCGTGGTTCGTTTACGAGCTCGTTCAATCCGGATGTGGCGGTGCAGTTAATCGCCGTAGATGACATCGGCGCGTTTGTCGCCCTGGCGTTCGAGCATCCGAATTTCTACGTCGGGAAAACCCTCGAAATCGCCGGAGATGCGCTCACGCCGCCACAGATCGCCGCCGCAATCTCTCGCACGATTGGGCGCACTCTTCCCTCTGTCCATATTCCCATTGAAACCCTTCGCCAGCAGAATGCGGATGCCGCCCTTGCATATGACTTTGTTAACAAGGGAGGGTATCAGGCGGATATCCCCACACTGCGCAAGCTGCACCCTGGTCTGAGGGACTTTGCTACCTGGCTAGAGAAGGAAGGAAGGGCAAAACTCGAGGCCCTGGCGCCTTTGTCACGCAAAAGATAAAAGGAAGAGATGAAATTCATGCAACAGAAAGATACGTTCAGCCAGCAATTGTCATCACATGTGTCTCGAGCACGTTCGCTCCGTGATCGCGTTGGAATCTACATTCAGGCAAGAGATACTATGGATGCCATCACCAAGATTCATGAGGCTGAGCAGGCGGGCGTCCAACAAGCGTGGATGACTTCAGGAGGGGCAGGCTTCGCTGATATCTTAACCGTTCTTGCGGCTGCTGTCGCCCAAACAGAACGGATCAAACTGGGAACGGCAATTGTGCCAGACTATCCACGTCATCCACTGGTGATGGCACAGCAGGCTCTCGCGGTGCATGACCTCGCCCCAGAGCGCTTGCGGTTAGGAATTGGTTCTGGCAATCGTTCGTTCCTTGAGAGTCGATATGGCTTGTCGCAGATCGCGCCCCTGAGATATCTCAAAGAGTACCTGGAGGTGCTGCGCGGCGTGTTATGGCAAGGAAGGATTGACCACCAGGGTGAGTTTTTCCAGGTGGTGGATACCTTGCCACGCACAGCTCAGGTTCCCTTGCTCATCCCTGCATTGGGCTTGAAGGCGTTTCGGCTCGCGGGGGAAATTGCTGATGGCGCTCTTGCCTCGCTGTGTCCCGTTCCCTACTTGCTCAACCAGGCGCTGCCTGCCCTGCAAGCCGGAGCCGAGGAAAGATCCCGCCCTGCTCCCCCTATCGTTGCGTGTTTGCCGGTCGCTTTCAGTACGGATGAAGCAGCGGTACTCCTGGCAGTACGCCGGTTGATACAGCAACTCGCACAGACGAGCACATACGCTCGTATGTTCGCGCAAGCCGGCTGGGCTTCCGCAGTGAATGGCGATGAGGTGGAGTTGAATGCCCTGGCGCGGACACTCGTGATCAGTGGCAATGAGACGACGGTGCGAGATCGTGTACAAGAGCTTTTAGCCAGTGGTCTGGATGAACTGTTGCTCTTAGCCATCCCCATTGCTGATGAGGCAATGGAGCGACGACAAATGCTCCATCTAATTGGCTCCCTTTAAAGCCCCCACCCTCTGCCTGCTCGATACATTGAAGCAAGAAATCGCCTTTCCCAGATGTTGGAAGCTTCTTGCTTCAATGTGCCTGTTGAACACTCGTGCCACAAAGAAAGAAGGCGTCTCATGGCAAGGCCCCATCACGCTTCGGACAAGATCCCTCTTCAGACACTTGAGCCTCTCTCAACCACTTGTCTTGCCTGTGAGAATGCTGCTCACGTCTCCTATCATACGCAACGCACGATTACTACCCTTACTGGGAGGTATCATTTGCACCTGGTGGTGTGCCGATGTGTCTCTTCCGCATGTACCCGCTTTCACCAACCATACCGACCAGAGGCGGAAGGAGCATGGGCACTCCCACATGGAGAATATGGGCTAGACGTGATCGCGCTGGTTGGGTTCCTGCGCTACCGATGGCATCAAAGCCTGCCAGAAATCTATCGTAGCTTACATGAACGAGGATTGACGATTGGCGAACGGACAGTGCTCAATCTTTTAGCACGGTATGAAGAGTTGGTAGCTCTTCACATGACAGATCGCGAACGCCTACAATCGCTCACGCGGAAGCAAGAGCATCTCATTCTGGCAGTGGATGGGTTGAAGCCGGATGTTGGTCATGAAGTGCTCTGGGTGGTTCGTGATTGTGTCTCGGGAGAGATTCTCCTTGCCCGACCTCTGCTTAGCGAACGTGAGGCCGATCTCGTGACGCTGCTCAAAGAGGTGCAGGATACCTTCTCTGTTCCTGTTCATGGGATCATTTCGGATGGACAGCATTCGATTCGTAATGCCGTAGCAACAGCATTTCCAGGAGTTCCTCACCAGTTGTGTCACTTTCATTATCTACGTGAAGCGGCAAAACCAGTTTATGAAGCAGATCGCCATGCCAAGAAAGAGTTGAAAAAGCAGGTCCGTGGTATTCGTCCGATTGAGCGGGAAGTTGAGCAACAGGAAAATGAGGAGGCAACCATCACACGCAAGTATTGTCTTGCTGTCCGCAGTGCTTTAACCGACGATGGACATCCTCCCCTTGCTGCTCCTGGTCTCAAATTGCACGAGCGACTCTCCCTGATTGTCGGTTCCTTGGAGCGGGTCGCCCAAGGAGGGGATTTGCCGTCTTCACTTGATAAACTCCATCGGCTCCTGACAAAAGGAATAGCGACGACAGAGCCGTTGTGGCCAGATGTGCAGGCTGGCTATGCACTCGTTCATCGGGCAGCACATGTTTTGACGAATGCGGATCATCTTTCATCAAAAGAGGTACAACAACAGTATGAGAGATTGCTTGAGGAAATGCGACACCATGGCTTCCCGACCGCCCTCTTCTGTCAGATGACCGCGACCTTTCTCAAAGTCACCGCAAGCTATTGGCCTGGACTGTTTCACTGTTATGATGTGGTTGGTCTTCCACGCACCAACAATGATCTCGAACATGTTTTTGGCTCTACACGCTACCACGAACGGCGTGCAACGGGCCGGAAACAAGCCTCTCCAGGTCTTGTCGTACGCGGCTCGGTGCGCGTTGTTGCAACAATTGTCACCCAGAACAACCACTTCAGTGGCTCTGATCTAGCCCCTCGCAACCTGGCGCAATGGCGAACGCTCCGAAAACAGGTAGACTATCGTCACGAAGCCCGACGTGAACAACATCGTTTTCGGAAAGACCCAGAGCGCTACTTACGTGCTCTAGAGGAGCAACTATCCCAGAGAAAAATGCCGTCCTAGAAAAAAGCTGAATGGCAATCTTCGCATGAGGCGAGCGTGAAACTGTCGCTTTTTCCCCTGAAAATGAGCGTAGCTCAAGGCAAGATTGCCATTTAGCGAAAAAAAGGCCAACGACGAAAAACGGACCATCGCCTTCGTAGATGAGGCTGGCTTCTCCTTGCTGCCAATGGCAGCGCATACCTATGCTCCTGCTGGCCAGACGCCTGTCTTGCCGGTGAAACTGACCCGTGACCATCTTCAGCCATTGGTGCCATTACCCCGGAAGGAAAGATCCTGATGCAAACCCAAGACCATTCCTACAAAGGCCCCGACGTGGTTCGCTTCGTGGCCGTTGCTCTTGCGCGAGATCCCAGGCAAACTGCTGGTGATCTGGGACGGAGCTTCCATTCATCGCTCTCAACCGACTAAAGACTTTTTGACCAAAGGCGGAGCCAAACGCATCCATCTCGAACGCCTGCCTGGCTATGCTCGCCGCCCTCAATCCCCAGGAAGGTGTCTGGAATTTGCTCAAGCGCGTCGAACTCAAGAATGTTTGTTGTCTTGACGTGCCACACGTCCAACGGGAGGTGCGTCGCGCCAAGGAACGCTTGAGACATCGCAAACCTCTCCTTCGCCAGTGTTTCGCCCATGCTGGCTATTCTTTTTAGTTCTTTACGTTGAGGTCAATTGCGAACGTCGAGATATGAAGAGCAGGTATCCAGTAAGGATACCTGCTTTCTTTTGTTCCTTTGTAACAGTGGCGATGAGGCTAGCGGCGCCAGCCACGGTTATAATCCCAGTCGTGATCATAACCCCAGCCACGGCGATGATGATCGTCCCAGTCATGGCGACGATGATCGTCCCAGTCATGGTCATGATCGTCCCAGTCATGGTCATGATCGTGTCCGTAGCCTTGAGTACCTACGACCTGCTCCAACTCCTGTTCGGTGAGGTCGTGGATCCCTACTTGCTCTGTAAGAGAGGAATCCCGTGTGATGGGGGCGAGTGTATGAGATTTCATATGTTCGTTCCTTTCTCCATTCACAAACTGTCCTACTGAAAAAATGTTGTACTTTTTCGAAATCTTTCCGAAATTAATTCGCGCGAAATGATTTTCGTCTAATATATAGTATGCTTCTCTCTTTATTATAAAGTTAAGATTAAATAGTAGTTATCTATGCTAATTATATTTATTGCAAGTAAAATTCTTAAAAGCTTGCTGCTTACATTTTTAGGTATTATGCCTGCAGAGCTGCAAGAAATAAAATATCATATAGGATGTAGTAACACGGAAACTTGCATTGTAGCATGAATGAGGCCTTACTCCCGACGAGGAAGGGCGCCAGGAGGGGAATGCAAACGTTTGGTGGAATAAACGTCTCTAAATAAATATTGACGACTTGGCACATCAAGAGTAGGATACAGGAAATTGCAGTAAAAGAGATATTACTGACCTCGTCATAAACAACTAAACTTCACCAAGTGCATAAGAAAAACAACGTTGAAGGATATCGCGTCGATGACGCAGGCGCTCTTTGGCACGCACAAGCTCTTGGTTGAGGTGAGTGAGATCCTGGCAACACAGGTTTTTGAGTTCGCGGCGTTTGAGGAGATTCCACACGTATTCCTGAGGATTGAGGTCAGGAGCATAGCCAGGCAACCGCTCGAGATGCACCCGTTTCCCTATTGGACTGGAGAGAAAGGTTTTGATCACATTCGCGCGATGGATTGGCGAGCCATCCCAAATAATGAGCAACTTGCCTGAGATCTTGCGGAGTAAGGCTCGTAAAAATCGTACGACGTCTTCGGCTCTATAGGCGTGCTCTTGTGTTTGCATGAAGATTCGCCCTTCTTGGGTGATGCCTCCAATTGCCGAGAGATGATCGCGGGTCAACTTGACACGCACTATCGGGGTCTGTCCTCTCGGGGAGTAGGTTCTCACCATCATCGGCAGAAGATAAAAGCCTGATTCGTCTACAAAAACGATCGTTCGCCTTTCTTGTGCGGCTTTTTTTTTAGAGCGGGCCACTCATGTTCTTTCCAGTCTTCAATTGCCTCCTCATTACGTTGTGTCGCTCGTTCCACCGGTTTTTGGATACTGTACCCCATCTCGCGGACAAGGCGACCACAATGGTCGGGATGATAGCTCACCTTGAACTCTCGTTTGATCACTTGGGCTAGTCTTCGACTATTCCAGACCTCCCCGACAAACCCATAGGCTGATGCTCCTTTCACCAACAACGTCGGAATGCGCGCCTTCTGTTCAGCCGTCAAGCGAGGTGTCGCTCCTTTTGCAGGATGCGCTTTGAGGGCTTTTTCTCCCCCTTCTCTTCCTTGTTTGATCCATTGGCTCACGGCTCCTTCGCTCACTCCCAATGCCACGGCAATATCTTTTTGTTTCCATCCCTCATGTTTGAGGACCCAGGCGCGTTTGCGCCTTTCTTCTCGCCAATCGGCTTTTCTTGGTGCTCCCATTCCTCCTTCTATCGGCTTTCCCTCCTCATTCTTTACCTCTCTCTGTCGAGGTCAGTAGTAAAAGCCAGCTAGGTGCAGATGTGCTGTCACTCATTATCGTGACGACTCCCCACGGCTCAAGCCGGGGGCTTCTCAGGAGGCTTGCGCTTCCTGATGGCTCTGTCCGAGCCAAAGAGCTTTTATGTTGATGGCGGCATTGTGGTCTCTGTCCAGTTCGTAGCCACACGCGCACGAGTGCCAGCGTTCTGAGAGGTCTTTCTTGACCACTGTGCCGCACCCACTGCACACCTGGCTGGTCATACGTGGGTCCACCTTCACCACCTGGACGGTACCAGCGTTCTCAGCTTTGTACTCACACCTGGCAATGAAGGTTGACCAACCAGTATCAAGTATGGATTTGTTCAAGCCAGATTTCGCGCTGGCTCCGTTAGGAAGATAGTGTCCTGTCTCCTCATCTTGCTTGGGCTTTGCTCGTTTCGAGAGGTTGGCAGGCGCGATCTCTTCAAAGACAATGGTTTCATAGGTGTTGACGAGACGACGCGACCACTGGTGCAAGTAGTCATTGCGCTGATTGCGTACCTTGCGATGCAGACGAGCCATACGCTCTACGGCTTTTTTGCGCCTCTTGGAACCTCGCTTCTTTCTCGACAAGGCTTGCCCGGCCTTTGCTAACTGCTTCTCAGCACGTCGGTAGTGCTGAGGATTCTCAATGACATCGCCAGTAGAAAGCGTTGCGAGCTTGGACACTCCCAGGTCAATCCCCACACATTCATCGGTGTAGGGAGTGCGTGGAACGCTCTGCACTTCACACACCAAGCACACATACCAGCAATTGCCCTCTCGCTTGAGCGTACACGTCTTCATGTTCCCAAGCACCTTGCGATGCTGCTTGATCTTCACATGCCCAACCTTGGAGAGCACAAGAAGCCCATTTTCAAGAGAGAAACCAGCTTGTGGGTAACAAAAGCTATCATATCGGTTGCACCCCTGAAATCGGGGATATCCTGGCTTTTTCCCTGCTTTTACCCGCTTGAAGAAGCCTTTGAAGGCGTTCTCCACCTTCCTGAGCACATCTTGTAAGACCTGAGAGTGGATATCCTTGTACTCCTCCCGAATCCCTTTGATTTCGGGGAGTTGCATGGCTTGCTGATTGTAGGTGGTTCCTTTGCCAGTGTATGTGTACATCTCTCGACGCTCTTGCAGCGCTGCATTGTACAACTCGCAACATCTGGCAAGCGTCCATTGCAGCTTCTCGGCTTGCTTTCTTGTGGGGTAAAGGCGAAACTTATACGTCTTGAGTGCCATGTTGTTTCGCCTCCTCTTTCTTGAGGGCTTCACGCACTAACCGCTCAAGGACTTCGACCATGCTTTTCTTTTGCAGAGCAGCAAGAAGCCTCAAATTATCATGCGTTTTGACCCAGATTTTGATGGTGGTTTGCTCTTCTCTGTGTCTCTTCATAGTTGTAATTATACAACAGTATGAGCACAAAAACAAGGTAGGATGTTTCCCCTACCACCCAATCCACCCACAAAAGGAACACGCCTCATATCCCTAGGGCTCAAGCCCAGGGTTTTACGGCGCGGTTCGATAAATGTGCATAAAAAGTGAATGTAGACGCAAGTTTCTTCTCAGAAGTGAGCGATAAGAGGAAGGTACTAATCATTTGAATCAGCATGTGATGAGCTTACAATTAAACCACTTTCTCATTGAGAGTGCCAATCAAATGCACGAGCAGCGATCTCAAAGCGAAGACTATGTTCTGGTGAATAGTGAGAGAGGTCTGCTTGGGGTATTTGATTCAGTGGGAGGAAGAGATAGAAATCTTCTGGTTTCACATCTCGCAGGCATGACAATCTCGTCTGCCTTGGACGCTCTACCTGAAACTGGTTGCCAGCTTGGGGATACGGAAAGAGAAGCACTGTTGCAGCAATTGATACAGCTCGCGGACGCAACCATTGCTTCACTGGTCCTCCCCCCGGAACAAAGAAGACCCGCAACAACGGTCGCACTTGGCATCCTCTCTGTCTTGAAATCTCAGGCCTTTTTCTATTTGGCTCATATTGGTGATAGCAGAATCTATCTTTTGCGAAATGGGCAACCCCTCCAACGACTCACGGAAGATCATGGATACTTTCCGTTCGCTATTGAGCGGGGCTACTTGAGTAGAGACGAGAGCTGGCGTATTGAGCAAGCCAGAAGCGCACACGATTTATCGCCATGTGACAAGGAGCACTTTGAAAAAAGAAATAAAATTACCTGTGCAGTAGGATGGTCTGACTTTGCGTCGATTCCAACGCGTTGCGTTGCCCTTCAGTCTGGAGATCGCATTGTGTTCTGCACGGATGGAGTTCATGACAATCTTACTGATCAGGAAATAGAAGAGATTTTGTCAACTTCAGGAGCGTGTACCGCGCGAAATCTGGTAGCTGCCGCGTATCATCGTTCTCAACAACCTGATTTTCGCGCAAAGCCAGATGATATAAGCGCAATCCATGTTTTGTATCAACCATGCTAACTACAAGTAGGATTCCTGTGTAATGCTGCACCCAGAACCGGAGACAATTCACAGGTTCGACAAATGTCTGAGAGCGTATCTGTCTCTGGCCCTTCTTCTAGAGCAAAGTGATACCAACATTATGAAGACCGATGTGCGAGTACAGGATATCGCTCCTGTAATTCCATTGCCCCCTCTTCAACCTCTGAAAGAGGTAAGCGATTACACTCATAGCCTAATATATCTCGGTAAAACATCATCGCCTCATCAGTAAAGACGACGGTTCCGTCTTCCTCAATATCCTCAATCCTATCCACATACAGTCCTGCCTGATTGATTTGGAGCGCATGATGCATACTCACCTGATGAGGTAAGGCAACATCAATGCCCTGAGCATGGACACATATCGGATACCCTTCCTTCTGCAAAGTAGTTTCCTTGCCGCTACTCGCATTTTGTGCTACTTTATCTTTTCTGACATATGTACAGGCGAGGAGCATGAAAAAGATGAATACATTTCTGGCAGGAGAGAAAGTTGTTCTGCGTTCCCTAGAACTTGAAGATCTTGATATGTTTTGGACATGGTTTGCTGATCGCGAGGTCGTCAGGTACTCAATGGGAACATGGCTTTTTCCCTGGTCGAAAAAGGAAACAGAACAGTGGCTACAACAAACGCTTCAGGATAAAAATACATTGACACTCGGGGTCGTGAAAAAAGATGGAAGCCAACTGATTGGATACGCAGGAATCGCCTCGATAAGCCATATTAACCATTCTGGAGAATATTATATTTTGCTGGGAGAGAAAAGCAGTTGGGGACAGGGTTACGGGACAGAAGCCACACAACTGATTGTCCACTACGGCTTTGCCAGCTTGAATTTGCATCGCATCATGCTCACGGTTTCATCACTGAATACAGGTGGAATAAAAGCGTACACGAGGGCAGGATTTCGGCAAGAAGGAATACTACGTGACGCCTGTTATCGCGATGGGGTGTATCATGACAAGATCGTGATGTCCATCCTTCGCCCAGAGTAGGAGGCTCAACGCTCTTAAAACTCGTTATCACACGGCCCTCCTGATAACATGTGAGAAGAGGGAAGGCATAACATCTTCCCTCTTCTCCTACATCGGCTGGACTGTGATATTCTCTTCACCGAGAATGTTTGCCACCTGCTGATGAATCTGGGGCGTAAAATCGATGGTGTTCTCATGAGGGGTAAGGCGAGCACACCATTCCCCATTACAGACCTCGATTTCGTAGAGATCATGTCCTCTGTCGGCACGACGCAGGCAGGCATGCAGATCCTGCACCTTTATTTTGGCGTCGGAGATGGCGACTTCATCTCCTCCCCAGGAATGCAGCGTGAACCAGATCAGATGCCGCTGGCGATTCATTTCCTTCTCCACAGCCTGGAGTGGCTCGATCTTGTTGCAGAGGACATTGACCTCATCACGCTGCTCTCGATACTGGGTCTCGCCAATCAGGAGCACCACCTTGTCTTCCTCGATGTATGCTTTAAAGGTCTCATAGTCACGAGGAAAGACAGTGACCATCATCCCACCCTGAGCATCCTCAAGGGTGAAGCTGCACATCATATCGCCCTTCTTGGTGCTAAAGGCACGAATGTTGGTGATGACGCCTCCCAGCGTGACCGTCCCTTTCCCGACCTCCGCTCCTTTTTCCAGCAATTCTGTGGTGGTATGTGTGACGCGTCCATCAAACAGGTGCGCCAGATAGGTCAGCGGGTGAGGCGAAATATAGACGCCAATCAACTCCTTTTCCCAGTCCAGGAGCTGTTTGCGTGAGATCTCTGTGGCCTCTGAAAGAGAAAAGACAAGCGCCGCCGGAGCAGACGCAAGATCTTTAAAGAGACTAAAGACTTCTCGCTCTCGCGCCTGGCGCTCTCGTTTGCCATACGTGATTGCCGTTTCAACTGAGGCCAGGAGCCGATGGCGCTTTCCCTCTCCCTCAATAGAATCCAGGGCGCCCGCCTTGATAAGATTTTCAATCACGCCTTTTCCCACGGTGACGCGAACACAAAAATCGACGAGCGAGGTGAATGGCCCCCCATCAGCACGCGCACGTAGAATCTCTGTGATAGGCCCTTCACCGATGCCTTTGATGGCGAGCAGGCCAAAGCGAATATTGCCCTCTTCGACCGAGAAACCGAGTTCGCTGGTATTGACATCGGGACCCAGTACTTTGACACCCATTTTGTGGGCTTCGGCAATAAAGACGGCGACCTGCTTTGAGTCACCAGCATCTGCCGTGAGGGCGGCCGCCATATACTCCGCTGGATAGTTCGCCTTCAGGTAGGCAGTGTAGTAGGCAACCACCCCATAGCTTGCGGCGTGTGCCTTGTTGAAGCCGTAGCCGCCAAAGGGCAAGACGAGAGTAAAGAGCTTTTCTGCATCCGCTGCCTTCATGCCATTATGGACACAGCCCTGAATAAAATCGCCTTTGTACCCCTCGACTTCATCCATCTTCTTTTTACTCAGGGCTTTCCGGAACTTGTTCACTTTGCCCCAGGAGAAGCCTGCCAGGTTGTTGGCGATCTGGAGCACCTGGTCCTGATAGACAATGACGCCATAGGACTCGGCAAGCCATTCCGAAAGGCGTGGGTCGAGATAGGTGACCTTCTTGCGCCCATGTTTACAGGCCACAAACTCCGGGATACTATCCATGGGTCCAGGACGATAGAGAGCCACCATGGCCATGATGTCTTCGATACATGTCGGTTTGAGTTGCTTAAGATATTCGCGCATCTTTGCTGACTCAAGCTGGAAGACTGCAATAGCATCGCCACGCGAGAGCATCGCAAAGGCTTTCTCTCTCCTCTCACTCAAGACAGGATCAGGTGTAGGATCGACAGGAATTTGCTCCAGAAGCAGTTCTTCCCCCTGGGTCCTGGCAACAAACGCGAGGGCCTCTCTGTGCACAGAGAGGTTGGCAAGCCCCAGGAAGTCGTACTTGATGAGTCCTAAATTGTCTTCCAGCCACTTATGCTCGTAGCCGCAGACCAGGGGCGTCGTAGAGTCTTTGGGATCTTTGCGCGAAAGGGGCACAATCTCGTTGAGTGGCCAGGCCGAGAGCAGGACACCTGCCGCGTGAACGCCGGTCGAGCGATTGAGGCCCTCCAACTGGCGAGCGAAGTCAATGATCTCACGCACCTCTCCATTCTGACTGTAGAGAGCATTGAGTTCAGACACCTCATCAAGCGAGCTCTGGAGCGTCACCTTGGGTCCTGTTGGGATCAGGCGCGTAATCCGTTCTCCAAGCTCCGTTTTGCCGAGAGCGCGAGCCACATCCTTAACTGATCCTTTGGCAGCCAGCGTGTTAAAGGTCACCATCTGAGCCGTCTTCTCCAGCCCATAGCGCTGCATGGTATAGTTGATCACTTCTTCACGCCTGGAATCAGGGTAATATAGCGATAGGTAAGGTTTTGATGTTATCTCTACCTTTTCCCCCGCTTCACACCGTACGTGCGAGTTTCCCCGCATACGGCGTTCCATCGTGGTTTTATTGGTCATATCCGCATCTTTGATCGTGGACAACCCTACCTCTGTTCGTAGCTTATTCAATTTGCTTCTCATCTTCTTGGTCCAGCTTGCTGTTGCCTGCTCTACCATTTCGATGTTTTGGCAGTGAATAAGTTTATGTACCTCTTTGTGTACAAAGACGAGATTGTGGTAGCGATCTGTCCCTCCAAGGCTGAGGGGTTTGATGTGATGACAGTGTGCCTGTCCCACTGTAAGGCGGGTGTCAGTGACACCACATTTTCCATATTGACCCACAAATTTCGAAATTCTATTGTCGATATATTCGACCGATCTTTTCCCAAAATGCCCTCTCTGTAGTTGCTCAATTTCCAGAGTCGTTACCACTTTCTGGTTCTGATGTATCCTTTCGCGCCCTTTTGGGGTGTAAGGAGTGACGAGTGGGTCGATTTGGGTTGGGACATGGAAGTGGATGTGCTGAATTGGATACAGCGTTACTCCACAACATTTGTCCAGTGGTTTCTTATATGTTCCATAGAGTTTCTCGATGACGTTATTCCGTTCGCCTCTTTGAACAATGATGTTCCTTTTGCGAAGGGTTTGGTACTTCCCATAGATTCTGTGCATGATATCGTGAAAATCTGCTGCCACATCCGATGCGATTTTGTAGTAGTTATGGATTCCTAGGGTGAACCCTTTGAGGCTCATTGCCTTCTTCTGGTCTGGCATCTGGCGTAGTTGCCTGAATTTCGTTTGGTACACCCTTACGATTTTCACTTTTCGTTTTGGGTCTATTTTTGAGTGGGCAACATAGCCATGCTGAGACGTTCCTTTCCTGACTACCCTCAAGCGGAAACCAAGGAAGTCTGAGCCATTTTTACGAAGGTTCGTGACGTGGCTTTTCTCCTCGTTTATGCTGAGTGCCAGGCGTTCGTTGAGCCAGAGTTTTGTCGCTGCGTAGAGCTTTTTCCCATTGGTATAGCTGTTCGTGAATATCTTAAAGTCATCCGCGTAACGAACGATGTAACATGGTTTGAGTTTTGTTTTGCTCAGTTGTTTATTCTGGGCACTCACACTGCGGTAGGCATGTTTTGTTCGTTTCGTTTCCCACTGATTTGATATCCACCAGTCCAACTCATTGAGCACAACATTGGCAAGCAGTGGTGAGAGAATGCCGCCCTGTGGGGTTCCTCTTTGGGGAATCCCTTCTCCAGCGATTTCTGCTTTCAGCATTTTGCCGATAATGCACAGAACTCGTTTCTCTCTGATACCAATTGTCCAGAGTTGTTTGATGAGTTTGCTATGGCTCACGTTATCGAAGAACCCCTTGATATCTATATCCACTACAATATGGTTCTTGCTGTGGTTTAACAGATGCTGACATCTTGCAATTGCATGATGTGTGTTTCTGGTGGGTCTGAAACCAAAGCTTGATTTATGGAATTTTGCCTCACATATTGGTTCGAGTACTTGCAGTATGCATTGCTGTATCAGTCTGTCTTCGATGGTCGGAATCCCTAAAGGCCTCTTGTCTCCATTTGCTTTCGGGATGAAAACGCGTCTGACAGGGTCTGGTTGGTAATTCTCCAATCGACCTTTGACCAGATCACATATCTCTTCGACCGTTAGCTGCTCCAGGTAGCGAATGGTGTGACCATTCGTTCCTCTGGTTTGGCTTCCGGTATTTCGTTTGATGGTACGAAATGCTCTCAAGATATTGTTTTCATGGATGATGAGTTGGTAAAGGTGAGTGAAACTCTGCCCTTTTAAACTCTGCTGATACAAAGTGTCCATGCTTTCTTGCAATGAATAGTACTCGTTGTACCTCAGCTTCTTTCTTTTCTTCTTTTGCTCAGTCAACTACTTATCTCTTTCAAAAGTTTCTCTGTCGGAGACGTTCGTTTCTTTTCGTCTTACAAGAACCTGAGCATCCGAGAGAATTCTTCTTATCTGCGAATATTTCCTTGTTCCACGACTAGAGCCTATTCCTCCACCATTTATTATCATGGTTTCATCGGTCTGTTGGCTCCACTCTCACCTGCATAAACTGAGGTTATGTCTTCCCTCAGAACGCTTCATCAGGGGCTTTCCTTCCGCGTTGCAGGCTTTCCACGTTCCGATACTCGTATCCGTCCCGTAGTTCCTTAGGTGCCACCTAAACACCGTCTCTACATCCAACCCCCTGTAAGGGTTGTAGGACTTTCTTAACATGGCCTTTACTCGTCCCGTAGAGATGAGCCAATGTGGCTCTCTTAGCATTTCTACCAAGCGACATTTTCGATGAGTCAGTCGGTGGTTCGTCCCCAATTGATCTTTGGATTCTCACCATAGAATTACTTCATGGACATCCGGCCTATTGGTCGCTCAGCTCTTCACGGAGCTGGTTTTCCTCACCTTTATGTGTTAGGGCGTCTTCTCAGCCGTCTTTAGCGGGCTCCATACATTCTTCTTTCTAGCCTAAGAGGAATGCATGCCGCAGTCTCAATGGTAGCCCTTCAAGTCGTTACTCTCTCATTTGGCTACTCCGAGTATCAGTTCTCCTAATCTTTCAATTAGTGGCTAACCTTTTCAGTTAGCAACGTGTCGCACCCATGTCGATATCGGGCATGTCGTTGCGCTCGGGATTCATGAAGCGCTCAAAGAGCAGGCCATAGCGTAACGGGTCAACATTGGTAATCCCCAGACAATACGCGATGAGGCTTCCCGCAGCCGATCCCCTGGCCAGGCAGGTGATGCCATGGTCGCGAGCATAGTTCGTCACATCCTGCTGAATTAAAAAGTAGCTGGCAAAGCCTTTCTGCTTGATGATGCTAAACTCATAGTCAATCTGCTCCTGAACGCGTGTGCTGACCTCCCCAAATCGCCATCTTGCTCCTTTTTGACAGAGATCATAGAGGTAGTCGTCGGGAGATGAGAAACCATCAGGAATATCGAAGATGGGTAACCCGGCCTTCTTTGCGGTGGGATCAATCTGGCAGCGTTCGGCAAGTGCCACCGTATTGTGCAACACTTCAGGGATATCGGGATAGAGGAGGGCCATCTCCTGTGGAGATTTCAGGAAATATTCATCAGAGTCAAAGCGGAAGCGGTCCGGATCATCGTAGCGATTATTCATCTGGATACAGAGAAAGAGATCGTGGGCTTTCGCTTGCTCTTTGTTGACATAATGGAGATCATTGGTCAGAATGGCAGGCACACGCATATCTCGGTAGATCTGGTATAAGCCAGCATTGCATGCATCTTGAGGCGATCCTTTCCCATAGTGCTGTTGAAATTCCAGGTAGAAATTCTCGGGACCAAAGACATCCTGGTACCAGCGAACCGCCCGTTGAGCTGCCTCCATATCCTGCTTCTCTACCAGGAGTTCAGGAATCTCTCCACCCAGACAGGAAGATGTCGCGATCAGCCCCTCGGCGTGGGCCTGGAGCATCTTCTTATCGATACGAGGTTTGCCATAGTAGAGGCCCTGGGTAAACCCCAGCGTGGTGAGCTTCATGAGATTTTCGTACCCGGCTTGGGATCGAGCGAGAAGCACCAGATGCCAGTAGGCATTGCTCTTCTTGGGTTTGTAGTTGACATCTTCAACCAGGTAGGCCTCCATACCAATCACCGGATGAATACCTTGTTTCTGGCACTCCAGATAAAACTCCATGGCACCATACATCGCACCATGATCGGTGATCGCCAGGTGCTCCATCCCCAACGCCCTGGCCTGCTTCACCAGGGTTGGAATGCGGCTGAGACCATCAAGCAAGGAATATTCAGTATGCACATGTAAGTGCGCAAAATCGCTCGCCATCGTACACATCGCTCCTCAGCAAAATACTTACAGGCATTATAACAAATGTTCCTTTTGCCTTTCCCAAAGCTCTTTCGCTGAGAAACGCGGGAATGGGAGCGCGTGGACCAGAGAAAACCAGTCACAAAAAGAGGCAAGAGATCTCATCTTCTTTTACCAGAAATGCCTAATTGTCCCACTCCCGTCCATCCCCGTCCCACTTTTGTCCCAAAAAGCATGGTAAACTTAAAAAGAAAACAAGTAAAAAGAATGAATAGGTTGCAAAAATGCAGAAAGAGAGGATTGTGAGGTGTCAAGACACAGAAAAAAATACCTGGGATATGCAACCCTCTTAGGAGTGTTTATCTCGTTCTTGGAAAGAATTACTGTGTATGTAGCCAGTGACTTCCTATCTCTCATCTCTCACAAGCGTCGAGAAAGGAACAAGACCCCGCCAATGAGACAGCCAAAAACGGCACACTACCGCCAGCAGCTTGTGGAAAACATTGAGACCTCACTTGGACATCAGCTTTCCCCACTTGTGCGCGATGCCTTTCTGACTATTCCACGTGAAATCTTTGTGAACCAATACTATCGACAGCGCGGCAATACGTTAGACTGGGATGTGATTCTCAATCCAACCCTTGAAGAACTCTATCAGGATTGCTATTTAGTCACCAGAATTAATGAACGCAAGATATCAAGCAGCTCGAGCTCACAGCCTTCTATTATGGCTGCTCAACTGGAAGCGCTCGCACTTGCCCCAGGACAACGTGTTCTGGAAATTGGCTCAGGAACAGGATATAACGCGGGCCTTATGGCTCATATGGTGAAACCAATGGGGACTGTAGTCAGCGTTGATATCGCTGAGGACCTAGTGCTACGCGCTGCAGATCGGCTCAGAAACGCAGGTATCATCAATGTACAGGCATTTGTTGCTGATGGGTATGAGGGATACGCTCCATATGCTCCCTATGATCGCTTATTAGCCACCTGTAGTGTCCCGGCTATTCCTCCATCCTGGGCGCAACAACTTCGGGAAGGTGGGGGCTTAATTGCCAATGTGCACCTTCCCCTGGCGAGTATTTTTGTATACATTGAGAAGGTCGGAGATGCTGGGGTGGGAACCTTCCTTCCCATTCGGGCCAGTTACATGCGACTCGCTGGTCCCAACAGTGGGCCTCTCTTCCCCAAATTTCACTGGAAAGAGTTGTCAACCCTACCCAAGCAGACACTTCAGCTTGAGGAGGACCTTGAAATACTCTTGAAGAAGTCAAACGGATTTGCCGTGCTCCTTCATTGTTTTTGCCCCACGCTCACAAAAGCCTATTTTCGCCCTTCTGATCAACAAGAGCAACCCTATGCTCTCTATCTGATTTCACAACCGCAGCATGAAACCATTGTCTGTGTGCAAAAAGACTGTCTTACCTTTTATGGGCAAGCAGAGCCCATAAGAAGTGGCATTCAGTCTTGCCTTCAAACCTATCATGACCTGGGCGATCCACAGGTGGAAGAGTATGCTCTCTCACTTCACGAGATGGCGATGACAATCAGCTTGAATGGGCAGGAGTTCTCACTGCCCCAACTCATGGACACACATCTTCTTTCCTGAAAAGAGCGGGCAGAAACAACACTGGACCTATTCGCCTTGATTCTTGTTTGGGAGAGTGTTTTGTAGACGTTTCTCGCGTTTAACGCAACAATTGGGGGGGAACTCATGACAGTACATTCTTTTACTACGGATATCCTCTTTGAGCTTTCACAACCAACAACGCGTGTACCGTTACATCTCTCCCCTGACGGCAGATATCTCCTCGTGAGTGTGCAGCACCAGAAACGGCAAAGCAAGAGCACAGGGCATAAGAGTTATACCGACACTGGCATTCCGCGACCAATGGTCAACAGTCGCGTGCTGCTCGTCGATACAACGACAGGGGTTGTCGACGAGCCGTTTCCTGAGGGGGCGAGTTGGGGGGCGCAATGGTCGCCAGATGGAAGCGCGATAGCCGCTTATGTCCAGCAAGGCCAGGAACAGGCCTGCCTGAGTATTTGGACGCGTGAGACCAGGCAATCCAGACGCTATTCTCATGTGCTGGTTCGCCCTTTCTTTGGCTTTGAGGTGCCTCGCTGGACGCCAGATGGTCAGTCTGTTGTGGTGAAGCTCGTTGCCTCTCCACCCCTCACCTCACGAGAGTGCATCAACACAACCACTGATGATACGCACGTAACCGTTTTTTTCCTTCACCCCTGGCAGCACATCAACCGGGGCGACCACGCTCCCCGGATGGGCTGATGGCTATCGCTGTGACCTGGGAAAGGTTGATGTGAACACAGGTGAGGTGCAACAGCTTGCAGAGAACTGGCGCATTCTCGGCTGGAAACCTTCCCCTGACGGTCGCTCTGTTGCCGTGCTTCGTTATGTTGAAGCAGAGCCGAAGCTGCAACAATTCTATTTTGATCTGACTCTGCTTCCTCTTGATGGAAGCCCTCCGCAGGTCATTGCGCGCCGTATTCCGCAAGAATATGGCGTCTGCTTCAACTGGTCACCAGACAGCCACTGGCTCGCCTACACGACACAAGAGAGAGGAAAACAGAGCCACTTGTTTGTGGTTGCAGCAGATGGGTCCACCGAACCTGAGGACCTGAGCGATCCCACCGTCGATATGCAACTGCTGGGAGAGATTGAAGCTCCTCGCTGGAGCCTGGACAGTACACGCATCTATTGCCTGGCCAAACAGGGATATTGGGAATGGACGATACGAGCGCATGGACGTACAGAAGAAACGACACGACGATATATGCCCCTTCACGGGAAATACAACGTCCTCGGATGGGTACAATCCCCCACGACGGCAACCATTCACATGATGCGTCCAGGCTATTTTTGTGTACTGGCACGTAATCCTCGCACGAAAGATACCGCGCTTATCGAGATGGAAATATCGAGTGGGCATGAACATATTGTCGCAGAACTATCTCAATGTATTCAATGGCCAACATGTGAGATTGAAATAGCCCATCGCGATGAATCACAGGAGAGTGAAGGGTATCTGGTACTACAAGCCAGTCACCACCCTGCCGAGATCTGGCGTTTTCAGTGGAACGACCAGCAACAGGAACGGGTACTCTCGTTCAATCCTGATCTCAGCCAGGTCGCAGTAGGAACAAGTCGTTTGATTGAGTATCGCGCGCTCGATGGCCAACCAGGACTGGCTGCATTGTTACTTCCGCCAACCTACAGAGAAGGTGAGCCTATTCCCATCATCGTTGAAGTGTATGGCGGCGCGATGAATGCGAACCACTTGCATGGCTTTGGTGTCACACAGGATGTGATCCATGGACAAATCCTGGTCAATCATGGATATGGGCTGCTCACCCCTGATATGCCTCTGAAAGACCATGATCCACTCTCTCAACTTTCGAGACACGTCCTTCCGGCGATTATGCGCCTTATCGACCAGGGAATCGCTGATCCCAAGCGAATTGGCCTCATGGGACAAAGTTATGGTGGCTACTCCACGCTTGCACTCTTGACGCAGACCCAGATCTTCTCTGCAGCAGTGGCATGTGCAGGCACCTACAACCTGATAGCGTCGTATTTTACGCTTGGTCAGGTTGGCAACGATGAGTGGCTGGGCTGGTGCGAGTCAGGGCAAGGCCGCATGGGAGGTTCATTATGGGAGAAACGACCTGCCTATATCGAAAACTCTCCTCTCTTTTATCTGGAGCGTGTTACAGCCCCCGTCTTGCTCCTGTGTGGGGGACAAGATCCAGGAGCACCTGAACAGGCAGCCGCAGCGTTCATTGGATTACGTCGCCTGAAGAAGAAGGTCGAATATCGCTGCTATCAGGATGAAGGCCACTGGTCTGGAACCTGGAACGAGGCGAGTTACCGTGATCTCTGTGGATGCGTGCTTTCCTGGTTTGACAAGCATCTTGCACCGGACGCGGGTATGTGAAAGTCTGTATGCTATGCAATAACACGAAACATATGCTAATGCTTGGGTATGCTATCGGCAGAAGACCGTCTTTCTCACTTTGTTGAAGATTATGGTGGAAATGCCCTGGTGGAGGACTCAAGCCTGCTTCTGGATGAAGGATGTGAGCAATGGGAGATGAACAGAATACATCCAGTTCCTCTCCCATTAAGGTGCGATGCATTGAAAAGGCGAAGAGTACCTTCTTGAAGGAGATTTTTGTTATGAAAACATCGACTGATGTCCTTATCAAACCGCGCCAGAAGACCCCTGTTTTTGAAACATGGGGATGAATGGCGCGTTCCTTTTGTGAGGTGGATAGGGTGGTGCACATTGTTGCATCTTTACACCGTATATGCTATAATATAATGCATGAAACAGAAACGCGCGTTCAAGTACCGGGTGTACCCCACAGCACAACAACAGCAGATCCTTGCTCAGACCTTTGGGTGCTGTCGCTTCATCTATAACTGGGCATTGCGCAAGAAAACCGATGCCTATTACAACGAGCAGCGACGCCTCTATTACAAAGATCTGAGCCTCTTGCTGACTGAGCTGAAACAGCAAGAAGAGACCCACTGGTTGAATGAGGTTTCCAGTGTGCCCTTGCAGCAAGCTCTTCGTCACCTGGACAAAGCGTTTCTCAATTTCTTTGAAGGGCGTGCCAAATATCCTGTCTTCCACAAGAAACGGAACACGCAATCTGCTACCTATACCGCCAATGCCTTCACCTGGCGCAACGGTTGTCTCACCCTTGCCAAGATGAGTGAGCCTCTCGCTATCCGCTGGTCGCGTCCTCTGCCTGATAGGGCAGCTCCTTCGAGTGTGACCATCACCAAAGACTGTGCCAATCGCTACTTCATCAGCATCCTGGTTGAGGATGGGATTGAGCACGTGCCCTCCGTCGAGACCTCGATAGGTGCTGATCTTGGCTTGACATCCTTTGTGGTGCTCTCGACCGGTGAAGTGGTAGGCAACCCCAGGTTCTTCCACAAGGATGAAAAGAACCTGGCCAAAGCCCAACGTCGTCACGCCAGGAAGAAAAAAGGCTCGAAGAACCGAGACAAAGCGCGTCTCAAGGTGGCTCGCATTCATGCCCGCATCGCTGACCGCCGCCGTGATTTTCTGCACAAACTTTCTACACGCTTGATCCGTGAGAACCAAACGATCTGCGTGGAGAGTTTGCAGGTCAAGAACATGGTCAAGCATCCCACCCTCAGCAAAGCCATCAGCGATGTGGGATGGAGTGAGTTTGTGGCCCAACTGGAATACAAAGCCGACTGGTACGGTCGAGATCTTGTCAAAATTGACAAGTGGTATCCCTCCAGTAAGCGCTGTTTCGAGTGTGGTCACCTCCTCGACTCCTTAGCGCTTGATGTCCGTCAGTGGACGTGTCCAGCGTGTGCTGTGCAGCACGACCGCGATATCAACGCTGCCAAGAATATTAGGTCCGTGGGGCTCACGGTCCTCAATGCCTGTGGAGAGGCTGTAAGACCTGGACGGGTTTTGTCTCGTTCTGGCAAGACTCCGCGAAGCAGGAAACCCTCGAGGTGAATCGAGGAATCCCCCGGCTTGAGCCGTGGGGAGGATGTCAATATAGGGGGCGGCATTATTGGCTGCTCTATCGCCTATTTTCTGCGCACGCAAGGTGTAGATGTGTCAGTGTTGGAAAAAGGATATCTCGGAGCGCAAGCATCAAGCGCCGCCGTAGGGCTTCTTGCACCAATCCGCCCATTGACACAACTCGATGCTTACAAAGCGTTATTACTGGCTGGTATGAAACGATTTCCATTGACACTCCCCCTGCTAAAGCAAGGGGGATTCTTCCTTCATCCAGGTGACAACGGACGGTCATACCTCCTATCCACGAGCAGTGCGTGAAACACTGGGCGATCAGGTGCAGCATCGGACCAAGAAATATCTCAATAATCGTTTAGAACAAGACCATCGAGGGATCAAACAACGGTATTATCCCATGTTTGGCTTTGGAAGCTTCGACTCAGCAGCCCGTTTCTGTTGTGCTTTTGACGAATTGCGGAACTCTCTCTGTCCTCGCTCCATCATGGGCGAACCAATCACACGCTCAGAGCAGCGCCGCGCTTTCCTTGATCGACTTGCAGCTTTGAAGGAAGCGATACAGGCAGTCTCCTAGCACGAGACAGTAATATCTCAGCATTCGCCGTTCCCTGATGAGCGTCTCCGTTCTCAGTTCTGACAGAACCAACCCATTTACCTACAACTGGGGGGAGCGTTACATGCTTTTCCGCAATTTGTACAAAAAGGTGAGTTCTGTGTGAGAGGAGCACCACAATTGGTACAAACACGCCCAGATGTTTGGATCATAAGGCTAATCCTTTCGTGCTTCGCCTGCTAAAGCGAGTTTCCACGTTTGCATTTGCTTTCATTAAATGGTATAGATGCCATTTATCCCTCAGCAAAAAGTATTGCATAAAAAATTCACCAACAAGTATAGCAACAATAAGGCGTTTATAAGGCAAGAATAAAATATTGCCTGGTGAACACACCGCTAAGAGAGAAAACAGGAACGACTCCCGGAAATTTAGAGAAAGCGAGGAGCAGACAAACGTGGAAGAAGCCACAGAGAAGACAACGTCCGCAAAAAAACGCTCATCCAGAGCCATCCCAAATGCGCAATTAAAAGAAGAACGCTTGCTCCGAGGTTGGTCTCAACAATACGTAGCGGAGCAGTTAGGCGCGGATTACTACTATATTAGTCGTTGGGAACGTGGCACAACTTCGCCCAGCCCATACTACCGGCAAAAACTCTGCACGCTATTTGGCAAAACTGCCCGGGAACTAGGGCTGCTGCCGGATGAAGGCGATACGATAAACGAACCAGCCGATCAGGTCTCTGTTCCTCATGCCAGTTTATCGCCTATCTGGAACGTTCCCTATTCGAACGATAAGACAAGTACAAAGCAGATACTGAGACCATTGACGAAGCTTATTGGTCGTCAACGTGATATTGAGCGTTTTCTTGAATTGTTTACATTGAGAGGCAGCCGTCTGTTTACTATCGTAGGAACGGTGGGAGTTGGCAAAACGCAGTTCGCTTTACAGGTGGCCTCTGCTCTACAGTCTTCCTTTCCAGATGGTGTTTGTACCGTTTTTTTTGACAGTCTCTTCGATCATAACCTCATTCTATCGGCAATACTTCGCACACTGGGTATCACCGAGGTACCTTCCAGTTCTGATTTAGAAACGCTCTGTTCTTTTCTTCATAAGACACAGATGCTGTTGTTACTTGATACCTTTGAGCATGTCCGCCCAGCAGCCTCATTCTTACCTCGTCTTCTCGATGCCTGTCCTGGAATTACCATCCTGGTGACAAGCCGCGCAGGTTTGAACGTGCGTGGGGAACAGCAATTTCCTCTCTCTCCGCTTGATCTACCAAACTTCACACATACGTATGACCCTGAAGCACTTGCGCATAACCCTGCTGTTGCTCTCTTCCTTGCCTGCACACGCACACACCTCCCGCAGTTTCAGCTTACTCCAGAGAACGTGAGCCCCATCGTGCAGATTTGTGCTCATCTTGGAGGGCTTCCGTTGGCGATAGAACTTGCTGCGACAACGGGTATGCAACTCTTCCCCCCCAAGATGTTGCTGAAACACTTAGAGCAACACCCATTGCATATTTTGGTCAATGAAGAACAAGATATTCCAGAACGCCAGCGTACATGGAGCAAAACAATTGATCGGAGCTATTCTCTTCTTCTGCCCCAAGAACAGCGTCTGTTCCGGCGACTGGCTATATTTTCTGGAGGGGCGACGTTGGAAGCCTTAGAAGATCTCTATGAGAGGCTTGGCGAGAAAGGTCACAATATCGTGCGAGAGCTTGCTGTACTGACGAATCATCGGCTCGTGATTTCTCCTTCAGAGAGCCCAACAGATCTCTCTCATTTTAGAATGCTGCAGGTGATCCGCGCGTATGGACGAAAGTGCCTCGATGTTGAAGGGGAAACGAACGCTGTAGTACAGGCATATACTGCGTATTTTCTCCAGCTGGCGAAAGAAATAGAGCCACAGCTTATTGGCGCGGCACAGCTACAGGGGCTGGATATACTCGAGCAGGAGCAGAACAATTTCCGTGCGGTTTTCACCTGGCTGGTGGAACGAAATGAAATCGAAAACGCACTTGATCTCACCGTGACACTGTGGAGATTTTGGTCGTATCGTGGCTATGTCTCTGAGGGGTACCAGCAGATCGAGCAGCTATTGAAGAGATGCCAGGGTGAAATGGTCTCGGCAGCAGTGAGAGCAAAAGCGTACTACGCAGCTGCTCTATTAGCCTTTTTTCAGCTTCACACAGCAGCCATGAAAGAACATTTACAAGCATCCTTAAAGCTCTACCGAGAAGTTGGAGAGAGACATGGGTATGCTATCGCACTGAATGCAATGGGATTTTGCGAGCTTCTGCAAGGACACGACGAAAATGTAAAGACGTACTATGAAGAAAGTTTTCCTATTCTTCAGGAAATGGGAGATCGTTGGCATCTTGCTGAAGCATATGCACTTGTGGCGAGAGAAGCGCAGGCGCAAGGTAACTACGTGCGGGCCCGAAAAGTACTTGAGCAATCTCTTGTCCTCATAAAAGAGGTGGGAGATCGTCGAGCGATTGTCCAGGCACTGGATTTTTTGGGACAGATCGTCTGTCACTTGAAAGAATATGAAACCGCACTGCATATTTCTAAAGAAAAATCTCTTACAGCTATCGAATTGGGTGAAAAGCTCTTAATTGCCACAAGTCTTGAAGAAGTTGGCGCAATTGCGACCATCATTGGTCAAGAAACGTGGGCGGCCATCCTTCTAGGTGCTGGAGAGGCATTGCGCGAAACAAGCTGGGGATTGATTTCAGATGTGGACCAACGGCGCGTTGAAGATTTGAAAATGCAACTCCGCGCTAAAATGAATGAGGAGACCTTGACAAGGATATGGGCTCAAGGACGCGCGATGACTCCAAAACAGGCCCTCCTGGCCTCTTCTCTCGGAACCTCTCTTCAGCAAGAGACCGCTTCCATTCCCTTGTCCGCCCCCGGTACCTCATACCACCTGGCTATGTATCCTGATCAATTAACGCAACGGCAAGTGGAACTACTTCGTTTGCTTGCTGAAGGCCTCACCGATAAAGAGATTGCTGCGCGCCTTAGTATAAGTCCTCGTACTGTCAATGCTCATCTCAATAAGATTTACCCCAAAATTCATGTTTCCACCCGTAGCGCTGCAACTCGCTACGCTGTAGAAAGAAAATTAATCTAGTAAAGAGAGAGGTAGGCCACCAGTGGAAGAGTGTGGCGTGGCGGATACAGGTCACATCGTTTTGCAGGGCGACACACCGCTGTGCTTGCACCTCTTGCAGTTCGTCAAGTGTTTTGAAATGACGATTGGCAATGGCTTCGTTCGAGAGTGGCCACACTCGCTCGCAGGGCTGCAACTCCGGCGAGTAGGGCGGTAGGAACACGAGATGGATGCCTTCTGGCACGTCGACCTCACTGCTCTCATGCCAGCCTGCCCGATCCAGCACTAGGATAATTTGTCGCTCAGGGCCAGCACCTACTGTCTGCGCAAAGTGCTGCAAGGCAATGGTGAAAACCTCGATGTTTACCGAAGGCAGCAGGAGCCACTGGCTCTCCTCTGATTGGGGATGAACAAACCCGTAGATATAGAGCCATTCGTAGCGCTGTTGTATCCGAATAACTGGGCGCGCAGAGGCCAGCGCCCAGATGCGTCTGATGACCGGTTTCAAGCCGATGCGATGTTCATCCATCGCCCACAACTCCAGCTGCTCGTGAGGATGGGCATGCTGAACCTGCCGGACTTGCTCTTGCAACTCGCGCTTGAACGTCTCTTGCTGGGCGGGATCGGCTTTGTGGTGACGAGGGCGGGGGATCTGGAGCGAGAAACCGAGCCGTTTGAGGGTATCCCACCCGCGTTGGGGATGCACCTTACAACCAAGTTGTTCACTCACCCAGCGAGCAACTTTAGGACCAGTCCACAGGTCGCCATCAGGAGAAAGGTGCTCAAGCAGGTGGCGCAACCGATCTTGCTGGTCAACAGAGAGCAGGCTAGGAGCGCCTCTATTATGGTGGCGTTGATCCGCGAGGGATTCTGGCCCCCGCTGGTTGTAGCGCCGAGCCAGAATCCGAATCCAGTTGGCACAGTAGCCTGCCTGTAACTTCGGCGACTTCACGGACGCGCCTGCCGCAAGACAGCAGCTAAATGATCTGAGTGTGGCTGCGTTCGATAGGATCACTCGCTTGGCGGTACCGTTGCTCCAGCTCATCAGAGCTGAAATGAGCAGCAAGATGAACATACTTCGGCATGATTTTTCCTCTGGATGAACAGCTCTTCCAGAGGAAATTCTTTCGAGCTTTCGATTTAGGGGAAACTCATCCATGAGTTTGATCACCCTTTAACCGGAGACCGTATGACTTGTGGAGTGGGCTCAGTGCCTCCATTTCGCGCCCCATACCACCAGCACGAGTTGCCCCGTACGTTATTCTACCTACGTATCTATCTTCCGCATGTTGAGAAAATTACAGTCGTTTCACAGATGCGAAACGGTTTGCGCACGAATACAATCAGAAGAGGAAGAGGTTTCTCAAAAGCAAGCACAGAAGAGACGTACCCGCATCAAACAAGAAGGAGCGTAGTATGTTAACGGAGGCCAATAAAGCGGTCGCTCGTGGTTTTTATGAGGCTATTAAGGCATATAACGAAGGAGATGAACTGGCCCTGGAAAGGGTTCTGGCCCCTTCATTCGTCAATCACCGTCCTCTTGCAGGTCAGACACCTGATATCGAAGGGCTCAAGTTGCCAGCATTTCATCAAGCCTTCTCTCAGATGCATGTCACCATTTTGGATCAGATAGCGGAAGAAGACAAAGTCGTTGATGTGACAGCGTGGTCGCTTCTGCACACAGGGGAGTTCATGGGGGTACCTGCGACTGGAAAACGCATTTCTTACACAGAGATCAATGTCCTACGCGTGCTCGACGGCATGGTCGTCGAACGTTGGGGGCTCCCCGATGAAATACATATTTTACAACAGCTGGGAATTGTATCACTCCAGGCGTAGGATGTGATAGAACCGCCTGGCGAGAAGTCTCTAGAAGATTTAATAGATATCAAGCAGAGAGGATAGTATGGATACGACGAGACGCAAAATTCTTCAGACACTGGCAGCTGCTGGAGCTGTTGCCAGCATCACCAGTGTCCCCGCTGTTGCTCATGCTACATCGACTCCGGCTGATGAACCGGTTCCCGAGCCGATTGAGGGCAATCTTGGTGCCACAGATCCTGGCCCCCGGAATATAGCGCTCGATGAGATGAACCCTGATACGCTAGCTCCTCCTACGACTGATGCAGGCATTATGCCAAATCTAAAGTTTTCGTTTAGCAATGCACATAACCGGCTCGCCAATGGCGGCTGGGCTCGTCAGGTGACGGTAACGGAGCTACCCGTCTCAACGGATGTGGCAGGGGTAACTATGCGCCTGAAAGAGGGGGCCGTTCGCGAATTACACTGGCATGTGCAGGCCGAATGGGCCTATATGCTCAATGGAAGAGCGCAGGTAACATGCCTGGATCCTCAGGGACGTAATTTCGTCGATAATGTTGCCGTCGGCGATCTCTGGTACTTCCCTGCTGGTTTTCCACACTCGATTCAGGGCCTTCAGGGCGGCTGCGAATTCTTACTGGTATTTGATGATGGCCATTTCTCTGCGGGTTCAACCTTCATGCTCAGCGACTGGTTCGCGCATACGCCCAAAGAAGTGCTGGCGAAAAACTTTGGTGTACCGGAAAGCAATTTTGCGAATCTTGCTCCACCATCCTCCCGCTGGATTTACCCTGGCCAGGTTCCCACATCATCAACTCCGGTCTCTGATCCTTACGGGACGTCTCCACAGAGCTTCACCTATCATCTGCTGGCTCAGCCACCAACGCAAGGCAAGGCTCATGGCAAAGTGAGAGTCGTTGACTCAACCAAATTCCGCGTCTCGACGACGGTGGCGGCCGCATTAGTGGAGGTTGAGCCTGGTGGTTTGCGCGAGATGCACTGGCATCCAAATGCAGATGAATGGCAGTATTATATTGAAGGCAATGGACGTATGACGGTCTTTGCTGGTGCTGGCACAGCCGCTACGTTCGACTACCAGGCCGGCGATGTTGGGTATGTGGCGGCGAATATGGGACACTATGTCGAGAATACGGGCAAGACAACGTTACGCTTTCTGGAGATATTCAAAACGGATCGCTATGCTGATTTTTCTCTCAATCAGTGGATGGCAGTGATGCCACCGGCATTGGTGCAAGGCGATCTCAACTTGCCTCAACAGGTGATGGATGCGCTACAGAAGACGAAGCCGATCATTGTGTAATTCAGCATAAATGAGGATTTGGATCAGCCTTGCTCGACTCAGCCAGGTCGGCACCGGTGCCGACCTGGCTGAGCCCCAATTTAAGCAAGATTTGTTGCTCGCCACAATTGTTTGACTAACAAGGGAGCAATGGAATGCGACCATTGAAAGGAAAAGTTTTTGCCTATTGACCTCAGCATGAGAATCTAACTGTCTGCGGTCGAGATAGTGAATTCCGCCCCGTATGCCGAGTTCCACACGTTCTCTGAACAATGAGGCCCTGGAATGTGCTGGCTTTACCCAAGTGACCCTGCATAATACTCGACCAGTGAGTGCAAGAAAGCAGGGTTTTTGAGAAAGCTCATCACCTGAATAATTGTGCAGACTCCACCAGTTTCATTCCCAAATGTACAGCCATGATGAGAAAAGGAGTTGTTCCTGATGTTGAATATTCAGATCATTGATATCACGTCAAATGACATCGACCTGTCCGGTCAGATTGATGATTTGAGCGGTGAGGCAAAGGTTGTGACAACAACCTTTGCTCCCGCATCGTCATTGGAGCATTCCGGGATACTCGTTGTCCTGGTGCACGGTGGGTCTTATACCCGTCGCTATTGGGATCTTATTGTCCCTGGATACGAGCGCGATGCCTATAGTTGTGCGCTCTACCTGGCCCGGCGTGGGCATGTTGTGGTAACGCTCGATATGTTAGGGACAGGCGAGAGCAACGTTGCCATCAGTGGGGATCAGCTAACCCCGCAAATGATGGCTCAAGCCATAGACCTGGTGATACGGCGGGTAAAGCGAGAAGGTACCACAATTCTGTGTGGACACAGCATGGGCGCTTACATCTCACACCTGGCGCAGAGTGCATACGCCAGTGCCGATGCGCTGATGCTGCTGGGAAACAATATCGGCCAAATCAGGGATATTGGCATTAACCTGGATATGGTGTTGGGGATGGTGGATGAGGGCTATATCTCTGTCCCACGCCCATTCCTCCACCCTTTCTTTCATGGTTCGTTTCCACCTCCGACGGAAGTAATTGCGGCTGATGATGCCTATAACGTACCGGTTCCTCTTCAATTGATGCAGGGCATGCTTACACCTGGAAAGCAGGTTCAACTGGCAAGAAACATCACGGTTCCGCTGTTTTTGGTCTTCGGGGAAGAAGACTCAGTGAAGGATCCAGAGGGTGAATTGTCGTATTTCCCCAATGCTTGTTCGCGGACGGCGTTTATTTTGCCCGCTTCTGCTCACTGTCACAATTTCTCAGCACATAGGACTCAACTGTGGAAAATCATGAATCGATTTGCTCGTCTTGCTCAAAGCATGAACACTACAAGCCAACTGGCAGGGGCCGACCTTTAGTTGTCAAGGACCCCGGCATTCATGCCTGATTCTTACCCACATTGTGGGAGTTCCCACGCGCACCATGGCGCTCTCGTCAATGGTGCCATGGCTGCGGCAAGAAGGTCAAGAAGCCGCCCTCTCAGCGCTGGCATCAGTGCACATGCGGCGTGAGCCCCGGCCAACGAGGTCTCAACTTGGCCTTCCTTGGTGCCTCCCTTGATCTCCACTCCCTCGTACGCTGGGGGGTAGCCTACGAGCGCAGCGCACACGAGTGCATGTACCAACGCGCGAAAGAGGGGCAGGCTCTGCCCCGAACGCCCCAGGTGAACCGACCCGAGAGCCAGCCTTCCTGTATCAGTGGGAAGGGCTGGGAGCGTGGAAGGAACCCCCGCCGCTTTCGCGCGGGCAACTTCAGATTACTTGAGTCCTTCGGATACACGAGAAGGAGAGGTTACCTGGCTGGTAACCCCTCCTTCTGGGTGAGATCAATAGCGAGCTGCTACTCATCTACATGAGATCAATAGCGAGCTGCTGATCACGGTAGAGGTGAAGGCGAGTAAGGTCGCGATCCGACGATCGTGAGCGAGGTTGCGCAAATGCTGAAACAGAGCCGTTGTTGCATGACGTGCCAAAGCTTTGAGTCGCCCTCGTGGCACAAAAGAGAGGCCGAGATGCTCCATCTCGAAGAGGCGAATGGCTTCGACACGATGCAAGGCATCAACAAGTGCAGGACCACTCACCCGTGTGGGTCCACGACGGAGACGGTCCAGTGGAGTTTGTCGTTCTCCGGCGGGAACCTCCAGTAACGTTTCCAACAATGCCCTCTGAGGTGGTGTCGGGATCGCAGCGAGAAGCTGCCAGAGCCTCCTGGACGCGTGTTCACGCACACTGGAAATGGCCCGCTCCAGCACACTGACCCCTGGGAGCAGCACTTTGCGGTCGATGAGATGCGCCATCGCCAGGTCAAAGAGCACCGTCAGACGTTCCTCACTCCACCAGGCGCGGGTATAAAGCCAGCGCAGGAAACGAAAGTGTTCCGGTTGAGAGGCGAAATCCTGATAGCCATACTCGGCCATGATTTCGTGGACGTGATCGTAGCGCATCTCGCCTTCACGATAGCGAGAGAGCACCGTCACATCGGCAATATTGAGCTGGGAAGCAAGGGTAAGAACAACGTTGTGAGGAACATCAGTCGGATCGGAGAGAAATGTCCCCAGGAACCGAACGGTACAAAGCTGGAGGGCAAGACCCAGGCGTGTATGGGCGTGACGCCGAGGTTCCAACAAGGCACGGTCACGATCATCGAGATGAAAGTAAAGAACCAGTTGTTCTGGAGACGGTTCTCCTGCATAGCAACCATAGCGACTCCGTTGTTCCGCTGCCAAAAATTCAACTGGCATATTCTCCTGTCCCTTTCTACATTCCCCGTCAAACCATCTATATATTTACACACATTTCTGCTAAAATACCTGAGCAGACATACCTTGTACAGATTTAAGCACGTACCATAGGACCAATGTCTGCTAATACTCGTCAAAATCGGGCAAAAAGCACTTCTGCTAATACTGGCAGGGAGCGTGATTGATGAAACGAACTGCGCAGCCGCTACTCTCTGAAGATGGCCAACAAATGGTGGACCAATACAGGCAGATACTCCAGCAACTGGAAGATCTTTCACCAGTGACCACGCGCAACTATCTGAGTGATCTGCGCCAATTTATCACCTGGTGTAAAGCCTATTGGGTTGAGGGACAACAGGGACAAACCTTTACCCCGCAAGCAGTAGCTCCTGCGCTCTTGATCCACTACCGAGAGTATCTCCAAACCACGCTCGTCCTAAAACCATCAACCGTCAACCAGACGCTCATGAGCCTGAAACGCTATTTCGCTTGGACTAGAAAAACGCATCTTATTCAGGCTGACCCTGCTGACCCCATTAAATTTATCCCGAAGGAAGCATCTCCACGAGGCATTAGTTGCTATTGTCAATGCTGTTGGAACCCTTCGAGATCAAACCATTATCACGCTCTTGCTCCATATGGGCCTGCGTGCGCAAGAACTGTGTACCCTAACACGTCAGCAGATTCATCTCAGCAAGTGAAATGGGACACTGCGGATTCTGGGAAAACGCAAAAAGTTCGAGAGGTTCCGCTCAATACCACTGCTCGCTTGGCCTTATATCAGTATTTGGAGATGCTTCCACGAGAAGAACAGTATCTTTTCCATCAGAGAAGACATACCGCGCGCTTACAGGACGAGCACTGGGACATTTAGTGACGAAATATGCCACTCAGTCTCAAGTTTCTGATCTAAGCTCTCATGATTTGCGCCACCGTAGAAAGCGAGATTTCGCCCCGATGTCCCTGAGCGCATGCCACTCGTCGGCTCCACTCATGATGCGGCCAACAGAAATTGTAGGTACAGCCAACCAGCCACATTGCCCGCTTTGAGTGCCGCAAGGCGACGATTCGCGTGGCGAGAGCGACGGGTTAGACTGGTGAGACGCTCTCACATCGTCCCATTGAAGCGCTCAATAAACACCGTATTGGGTTGGATGCCTCCCGCCGGGAGAGCCAGGAGTTCCTCTGCCCGCTCAATGGTGCCTGGGGCCATATGTCGAATGACCTTGACCACCTGATGTTTCGCTGTTTTCTTGACGACTGTGCCAATCACGATCTCTGGCCACTCCTGCAAGCGGCAGCGTCCGCGTTTGTCTGATGGTTTAACTTTCTCGCGGAACGCCCGCCGGATACTGTTGGGGTAGGCATCTGGCGAGTTGCCATGGTGAAATGGTACTTTGTCCAAATGTCAAATGGAAGAAAGTCGGCGACAAGGCATCACACGAAAGGCCACTTGGTTTAGTAACTTGTGCAAGGATCAGTAATATATCTTTTCTTTGAATTTTCCTGTCCAACACTCAGCAGTTTCTTGAGAGAAAGAAACTGCTGAGTGTCAAAACCGTTGGGAAAGTGAGACCCAGGGGGGTACAACGAGCTAGAGGGGAACTTCGGCGGTGTACCAGCTCGTTGCTTGCCCGCATGTGTCACGGCGTTTGTCAGTGCTCAAAACCAACGACAACCGCGACACATGCCCCTCCGCTCTCTCTGTAGGACGGTTTAGGCCACCGACAAACGCCGTGACGGCCAACGACGTTATCGCGACATGGTTCTTTCTGTTCCTACTTCTCAACATCGTATGTGACATGAAGAACGTTTTGAGAAGACGAGACCGTTTCCCTGATCTTCACCTTGATATCGGGGTTCATGTTCGCAAAGAGCGGGGTGCCTTGACCAAAAAGGACCGGCACATAGTGGATCGTGAACTCGTCAATCAACCCTGCATTGAGATATTGCTGGACCACGTTGGCCCCTCCCGCTATTCTGATATTTCCATTGTCAGCAACCTCTCGCGCTTGACGAAGCGCACTCTCTGTACCGTCGTTGACAAAGTAGAATGTCGTGCCACCGGGGCGCACCCACGGTTGGCGTACTTCTTTGGTCAGGACAAAGACGGGAGTATGGAAAGGAGCCTCCTCAGGCCAGGAAGGCTCGCCGCAACTGAACATAATCTTTCCCATAATGCTCACGCTGGTACGTTGAAAGGTTTTTTCCTGCATGCTGTTCTCTCGACCTGTCTCGCCACCTTCGCCAATTTTGAGATTCTCGCGAAAGAATTCCTGCTGAAACACATAATGCATGAGTCCCATCCATTTTTTCGACCACTGCTTGTATTCCGGGTCGTTCATATGGGCAGGATCCATCCCTTCTGGAGCGGTGAAGCCGTCCAGAGACATCACCATGTCGAAAAACACTTTGCTTGTTTGCATAGCTCAATTCTCCTCTGTTTTTGATTGATCATTTGTGCGCAAGTCTTCCCTCGAAAGAGGCTTGAGATGCGCAAACAATGGTCACTGGGAGGAGTATACAGCTCATCAAAAGGCTCTGTCTTGAACAAAATGGACAGCTAACCCAACTCCCCTTTGCTGCCGAGACGAGCAATATGAGCAGGTGTGTATCCGATGAAGTGCTTGAGCGCTCTGGTCATATGTGACTGATCGGCATAGCCCGCCTGATATGCTGCATTAAGAAGTGAAACACCCTGCTCCAGAAGCGTTGCTGTCTGCTTCGCCCGCTCGATCTGGGAAATCATCTTGAACGTTAAGCCGCTTGCAAACAGGAAACGGCGCCTTACTGTGCGCAACGATAGATCCTGGGGATGACCGGCTAAGACCGCCTTCACGACCGGATCTGACACCAGCAAACGCTTGCGTATCAGCCAATCGACAAACGTCTCGGCATTGTCGTAGTCAGGAAAGTGAAAACGGGAGCCTGCAAGGCTGAAGGATGCATTCGCGGCAAAAGACAAAATGGCCTGCTCATCCAGGAGATCTCTTACGGGCACAGCAGGCAAAAAGGTGCCAAGCGGAAACGTGATGCCAAACCAGGAGGTTCCCTCGGCCTGGGTGACAGGAATCGCCCTGGTCAATGGTCCCACAACCGTGACATTGACGCTTTCATGCTGTTTAAGAAAGAGCAAATGCCAATGGCTAGAAGCCGGGCAAACAGGAGCATAATCGAGGCCGGCCTGGCCACGCCAGACCGCTTCTATATACGGGGAGTCCGACCCTCTTCCCTCAAAGAAAGAACTCATATTTTTGCCTCCAATGGACCAGACGTGAACACAAACAGGTTACCACAGGCTGACAAAAAAACTTCTCCAATCTTGCTCAAATCCGGGCATCCGGGGGCGTCCTCCACGCACATGTGAGGAAGCAACAGGGATTAACGTCTCGACTTGCTCCCAGAATTGATCGTTGACTTTCCAGGGGAAGGTTCGTTGCATATGCGCTCCTCAAAGGGAGGTGGCATGGTATCACCGACACTTAGATAAGAAGCCCCTATTGAATGATGAAGCCGCCGTCCAGAACAATATCATGACCCACGACAAAGGAGGCTTCCGACGAGCTGAGCCAGAGGACAGCATGAGCTACCTCTTCAGGAAGGCCAATGCGACCAATGGGCAACGTGTCTGCAACACGTCGATCGCGCTCCTCATCTGTCTCTGCTACACGTTTGGATAAGGGGGTGCGAATTGGACCGGGGCTGACCGCATTAATCCGAATGCCAGATTGGATATATTCCAAAGCTGCTACTTGTGTTAAAGCGAGGACACCCGCTTTTGCAGCAGCGTAGGGAGCCATCATCGGCCTTGCGACATGTCCTCCAAGATTTGAAGACATATTGACGATAGTTCCACTCCCCTGGGTGAGCATCTGCTGAAGCTCGTATTTCATACTCAGCCAGGTTCCTTTGAGGTTACTTGCTATCGTCTCATCCCAGAGAGCCTCCTTGATCTCAGTGATGGCTCCTGTTCCCACAGAGCCAGCGTTGTTAAAGGCAATATCCAGTCGGTCATAGCGAGCCACAATCTGTTCAAGTAATCGAGCCATATCAGCTTCAACCGTGACATCAGCCTGAATAAAACAGGCATCGCCTTGCTCTGCTTTGAGTAAGGCGGCGGTCTTCTCCCCAGCGTGCCTCTGGCGACTAGTAATCACGACCTTAGCACCTTCACGGGCAAATGCCAGGGCGGTCGCCTGTCCAATGCCCGTACTTCCTCCCGTGACGAGCACAATGTTGTCAGCAAATCTCTTTATCATTCAGTTCTTTCTTGTTCGCTCTGATTCTCAAAGCATCATTATTACCTGGAAACATCCCTTTTTCTTCTCTCGTTTCTGACCATGCTGTATGGCTTACTGTGTCGAGATCGAACATTCCAGAATTTGTTGGAATATATAGATGATACTCCAACAAATTCTGGAATGTCAAGAGAATGTGTGCTATACTAGCAAACATGGAAGAGGAAAAGAGGCCATCGCTGGCAAAAATCGCTGGGGCACTGAGCGATCCGATTCGCTTACAGATTCTAGACATTCTCGCGAAAGGACGTGACGCTTCTTGTGTCTCGTCTCCGCATCCTTCTCTTCCTCAAGCAATCTGTCCCTATCTCGATCTACTACCAAAGTTAGGAAATATTTCCACCTCGAAGCTGTCGTATCATCTCAAAGAACTTCGGGAGGCTGGACTTCTTGAGGAGTACCGTCTGGGAAAACAGGTGTTTTATCTGGTCAATCACAAGGCACTGGAGCATTTGCTAGAAACAGTCAAAGCGCGCTATCTTTCTCCATCAGTTCCTTTCCTTCATGATTCAACCGAAAAAGAGCCACCCTGATTCTGTGTACTCAAGCAGCCTGGTGAGGCAGTTGAGCGCATACGCAAAGAAGTGCGCGCATCGTTATCAGACCGCGCTCACGCGGATTAATGCACGATCCTCCTTCACAAACGCCATAAAGACCTCACTGTGCAGCAGCTCCTTGACTGAGAAGATTGTGTCAGAAAGACCATAAAATCGCCACTTTTGACACATAAAATCGCCAGCTAATTGAGCTTAATTAGAATGTTTGTCCCTCCTTTCTCTGACGCATATCTTCGCCTGAATTTGAAATTGAGCCATAAACCTGCCCGAAAATTCGTACCCCAAAAGTCCAGGAATGTCTTCTACGAATTCACGTTCCACGCCTTCATCTGGCGGGGAATTGCGTCAAGGTGGCGAGAAAATGCGTCAACACCTTGCTTTTGAAGGAGTCCGTTACTTGCCTTCTGGGCTGCACCGCTGCTATGCTACAGGAAGATCCGTTGTCCACTCTTACTCAAGGAGGTAATGATGCCCGCTTTGTCAACCGTGACCCTCTTTCTCCTGGCGGCGTTGGGATTGCTCCTCATTCCTGGCCCCTCTGTCTTGTATATTCTTACTCGCAGTGCAACTCAAGGGAGGCGAGCAGGACTGGCCTCAGTTGGAGGGATTGAGCTTGCGAGCCTGGCGCATGCAGTTGCAGCAACGCTTGGCCTCTCAGCTCTGCTGCTGACCTCAGCCCTCGCCTTTAGTCTCGTGAAATACCTGGGTGCTGGCTATCTGATCTATCTTGGTGTGCGTACCCTGCTCTCACGGCAGGAGCATGCTCAGGCACCAGTACCCGCTCCCAAAAGCTTCTCTCGGTTGTTTGCCCAGGGATTCCTAGTGCAATTGCTCAATCCCAAGACGGCCCTCTTCTTTTACGCATTCTTACCCCAGTTTGTCGATCCTACCAGAGGGGCAGTGACCGAGCAGATTCTCATTTTTGGGGTGCTGTTTGTGCTGCTGGCATTCTGTACGGATTGTCTCTACGCTCTCCTGGGATCGACCGTGGGGAAGTTGCTTACCAGAAATGTGCGCTTCCGACAAGCCCAACGGTATGTAACAGGAGGCGTGTATGTCGCGCTTGGTGTGACCGCAGCAGTCACAGGCGAGACGAAAAAGTAAGCAGGGAGAAACCAAAACTTTCTCGATGACATCGAGGAGCCTTCCCTGCGCAGGCTCCTCGGCAGGGTGCTCAAGTATTCAAAGGGGAACATTCCCGCTGAAAATGATGAAGTTCCTCTTTGAAAAGATGATCGAAATTTGACACATATCCTCGCCGTTTCCCTCTTCTGACGCATATCTCCCCCTTTCGGCGGGTTTATGTGTCAAATGACAGATTGACACGTCCACGCCTGGCGGCAAACTGATTTTTCATCTCAAGGGGCCTTGGCTGAGTTCGAGCGCGATCTCATTCGTGAGAGGACGCTGGCGGGGCTCGCCGCATACGCGTCAAGTTAAGCCATGCTGAACCAGGATGCCCGCCCTAGGGAACCATTGTCCTGACTTAACTTGACGTCTATGGGACGCTGGCGGGGCTCGCCGCAGCACGAACCAGAGGGCGTGTGGGGGCAGACTTGGGAGGGCCTCTGATGGTAGAGTTGCCCTAGCCCAGCAACTCTACCAGGACTCTAAGCACTCCGTCGCTGATATCTGTTCCCTGCTCGAAATTTTACGCTCCACATTTTTCCGCTCTGTAAAGGGAAGCAGGAAAGCACCAAAAAACCAGGTTGAGCAGAAATATTCAGAACTCACTCACTGCTTGCCTGCCCTGAGCGGAATCTATCGGGAATGTATGTCGGGATCCCATGACTCTCATTCTCCTCTCAGTTTGCTGCTCACTTTTCTTTGAGCATGGCCCGCACGCCGGGTAGCGCCAGTTGCTGAAAAATGCTCTCCATCTGCTCTGGCGGATAGGGCATATCAGCCGTGACCCACCACTTGAACAGAGTGAGAAAGGCCCCGGCCAGGTACTCGGAGACCACTGGCAAAGGGATCGGCGGAGAGCGTCTTTCTGCGCAAAGGGTGCTGCGCGTCGGTTCAATCAGGCGGCAAAGCGCCGCCTGTAACGCGTCCAATAAGGGGTTGCCCGCGCTACTACATATCAGTGCCCGCAACTGCTGATTCGTAGAAACATACGCATGCACAAAGAGTTCCAGACTAGGGATGATCCGTTGTCCCTGCGCGGCCTGGGCGATGTGACCAGTGAGCATCGCCAACTCCTGCTCTATAATATGGTTGAGCACATCCTCTTTATCGAAATAATGGGCATAAAAGGTCGTGCGACCAATCCCCGCGCGATCTAGAATATCCTGGACCAGAATTTTCTCATAGGATTTTTCTATCATAAGTTCCGTAAAGGCAGAACTCACTAGGCGCTGAGTGCGTTGGGAACGTCGATCTCTTTTCTGCTGTTTCACGGATGTCACCTCTTTTTTTGCGAACAATCAGGGGCATTTGTTCGGTAGAGAACGGTTCTCCTGATGTGTGCTTGGCTCCGAGGGCTCTTCCTTGTATTCTTCTCTCTAGAGAATACCACATTCGGTAGCAAACACACTATTCTTCAAAATGAACAGAGAAAGAAAAGAGATGTATGAAAGACAACTCCTCCACACTTGATGTGGAACTCTTCGAGCGCTGGGGATCGACGTACGAACGTTCCTGGATGCAGCAACGCCTGTTTGATCCGGTCCACACTGCCGTCTTACAGCAAGCAGCCAGCCACTTCCAACCGGCGAATGTGCTGGATATCGGCTGTGGGAGCGGGAGGCTCTTGCGGAAAGTCCATGCCTATTGGCCGGAGACACACCTTTTGGGGGTCGATCCGGCGCAAAAAATGCTAGAAGTCGCGCGCAAACTTACCCCGGAGGCTCACTTCTACCGGGGTTCTGGTGAAGCATTGCCCCTGGAGGATGCCTCGGTCGATCTCGCGCTCTCGACCATCTCGTTTCATCACTGGCGCGATCAGGCCGCCGGTGTGCGTGAGGTCGCCCGCGTGTTGCGACCCGGAGGCTACTTTCTGCTCGCCGATTTCACTGCCCCAGCCTGGCTTACATGGCTGTATCCACGTGTGCACAGTACGGCGCAGATGCGCGCGCTTTTTGAACAGGCGGGTCTGGAGGTACAGGCCCAGCTAGGTCCTGTTGCGCGCTTTGTGCGCATTACCATCGGCACACGCGCCAGCAAATGATTGATGCCGAAACATCGGTAAGGAGGAAAGAGATAATGAAAACCGAAAGTTTGTCCAGTGAGCGGCTGTTACACCTGGGCAGGATCATGGAGGGCTATGTGGAGCGCGGCGAGGTGCCTGGCATTGTCATGGGCGTTTGCCGACGTGGCGAGATCCATATCGATGTCATGGGCAACACGTCGCTCGGTGGTTCTGAGCCGATGCGGCGCGACACGATCTTCCGCATTAGTTCAATGAGCAAGCCCATCACAGCGGCAGCGACGATGACTCTGGTAGAAGAAGGCAAAGTGCACCTGGACGATGCGGTGGAGAAGTGGCTGCCGGAACTGGCTAACCGCAAGGTGCTGGGGCGCATCGACGCGCCGCTTGACGAGACGGTGCCCGCGCAGCGTCCAATCACGGTGCGCGACCTGCTCACCTTTACGCTGGGCTTTGGACTCCTGTTGGCGCCAACAGGGGAATATCCAATCCTGAAGGCCGCCAACGAGTCGCAGATCGGGATGAGGCCAGCCGCCAGCTCCCAGGCAATGCCCGATCCCGATGAGTGGCTTCGCCGTCTGGGCACGCTCCCACTTATGTACCAACCTGGGGAGCGGTGGCTCTACGGGATAGGGTCCAACGTGTTGGGGGTGCTGATCGCGCGCGTCTCCGGTCAGCCCCTGGAGACATTCCTGCGCGAACGGCTCTTCGAGCCACTTGGTATGAAAGACACCGGCTTCAGTGTTCCGGCTGACAAACGAGATCGACTGGCAAACAGCTACATCCCCAACCCGGCCAGCGGGGCTCTCGAACTCTTTGATAGCGTCGAGGAGAGCCAGTGGGGCCATCCACCCGCTTTCCCGTCCGGGGCCAGCGGGCTGGTCTCGACGCTTGACGACTACCTGGCCTTCGCTCAGATGATGCTCTCAGAAGGCAGGCATGGCAGCGAACGCATCCTGTCGCGGCTCTCGATTGAGGCTATGATTACTGACCAGTTGACGCCTGCCCAGAAAGCGGTGTCGAGCCCTCCGCTTCCTGGCTTCTTCGAGACGCATGGCTGGGGCTTCGGGGTCTCTGTGGAGACCCGGCGAGACGATCTTGCCTCGGTTCCAGGCCGCTATGGCTGGGATGGTAGTCTGGGCACCTCCTGGTTTTGTGACCCCAAAGAGGTTTTGATAGGCATTATACTCACCCAGCGCGCCATGGCCCTCGACATCTCCCGCGATTTCAGCACTCTGGCTTACCAGGCCATCGCTGATTGAATGGGAGGAAGCGGTCAGCACACCCTGGCCTTCTTCGGTATCTTCAAATGGGAAAAGCGTAGGTACGAGACTTTCTAGAGAATGGTTCTATGTTCTTACTGCAAAGGAAAAAACACATGAAAACTTTAGCGCAAAGTACTGGAGAACAGTCAACGGCGACGGGACTGCTCCTGGTTTGCGGTGCCCTTGGTTCGCTGTGCAACATGCTTGTCCTTCTCATCCTTGGAGCCACACGTTCTGGCTACAATGCCTGGCAAATCCCCGACAGCTCGCTCGAACTAGGGCCTGGTGGGTGGATCCAAATCACCAACTACATCGTCAGCGGAGTGCTCCTGCTCGCTTTTGCCATCGGGCTCAGGCGCGTCCTGCGCACCGGACGTGGTTCTACCTGGGGACCCATCCTGCTCGGCCTCTTTGGCCTCAGCTTCATCGGTATTGGGATCTTCGTGACCGATCCGGTGCTGGGGTACCCATCCGGAGCGTCGAGCATTACAACCATTCCCGGAACCATTCATAATCTCTTTGGTCAGCTGCAGTTCATCTCGCTGGCTGCGGCTTGCTTCGTGCTGGCACGGCGCGAGGCCGCCGATCCAGCCTCGCGCGGCTGGGCCTGGTATTCGGTTGCCACAGGTCTGCTGGTCGTCGCCTCTGATGTCGTCTTCGTCCTCACCTTCAAATTGTTGGACGGGGGTCCAGTAGGACTCATTGCACGAATTGGCATCATTGTGAGCGGGTGTTGGATCGCACAGCTTTCGATCCGCCTGATGCGCAAAAGGCCTCGATAGCTTGAGCCGTGGAACAGCCCAAGGAGCAGGCATACGTAGCCTGGCAGGTGATAGATCATGTTTCATTCGCTTTTCTGGCACATCGAGTACCGAAAACTTTAACTATAGAAGGAAGAGAAAGATCGTATGAGTACGACCCATCCCTTTCGTTTTGGGGTCACATTGCTTGGGGCCGCCACCAGGCAGGAATGGATCGCCAAAGTTCACAACGTCGAGGATCTTGGTTACGCAGTTCTGCAGGCGCCAGATCACCTGGGAAACCAGTTCTCTCCCACGCTAGCGCTCATGGCAGCAGCAGAGGCCAGCACAACGCTGCGTCTCGGAACGCTGGTCCTCGACATCAATTACCGGCACCTTGCTTTGCTTGCCAAAGAGGTTGCCACGCTTGATCTGCTCTCCGAAGGACGCTTCGAGCTTGGACTGGGTGCAGGATGGATCGCCAGAGAGTCCCAGATGGCAGGCATTCCCTTCGATCCCGCAAGTCAACGTGTGGGTAGGCTAGAGGAAGCCGTTCAAGTGTTCAAAGGTCTCTTCTCCGATGGGCCGATGACCTTTGCTGGTCGCTCCTACTCGCTGAACGGATTTGAGGTCTTTCCCAAACCTTTCCAACATCCCCATCCCCCTCTGCTGCTCTCTGGTGGAGGGAAACGGATGTTGTCGATTGCTGGCCGCTACGCCGACATCATTACCCTCAATCCTCCTGTGGCACCAGACGGCAATAGCCTTGACATGACCGAGGCGACGGCGGAGGCAACGACACAGCAAATCGCCTGGATTCGCGAGGCGGCAGGAGACCGCTTCGCCCAGATTGAGCTTGGCAACTTTGTGATTGGAGGGGTCAGGACAGATACAGAACAGCGACTCGATCCAAGGATCTCTGCGCTCTTTCGGTCTCGGACCACCAGAGAGCAGCAGTCCCCCCAGGGCATTTATACCCTGGTTGGCTCGGTGGATCAGATTTGTGAACAGGTGCTGGCGAATCGTGAGCGCTTTGGCATTTCTTACATCAGTGTCTTCGAACCGGACCTGGAAACCTTTGCTCCCGTTGTCGCACGGCTCTCGGGCAAGTAAACGCAGGCGACGAGTGAAACAGAAATGATCAAGAGTGCATTTCACTCGCGCCGTGACCCGCGAGCGGAGAACAGACAACGTGAGCAAGAGAAAAACGATGTCAAACAAGGAGAGAGGAAATACACCATGTCATCAACAACACTGTATCGCTTGAGCGGGATCAGCTTACTCATAGGAGGCTTGTTCGCTGCTCTTGCTGCCGTTCCCGTCTTCTTCACGGGTGAAGATCCTACCAGTCCTATCGCCGCCACAGCGGCTCTGCTTCGCATCATTGGCGACATGTTGATCGTCGTAGGGTTGCCTGGGATGTATAGCAGACAAGCCCAACGAGTAGGTCTCTTAGGGCTGATCGGTTTCCTGTCCACACTTGTCTACGTTCTCATCACGGGAGTAGTTAATGATACCATCGCAGCCGTCATTCTGCCGTTCCTCGCATCGGCGGCCCCTTCCCTCCTGAAAGGGTCGCCCCCACAAGGATTACTGATCCTTTTTCTTGTCGGAAGTCTGCTGGGAGTAGTTGGTAGCGTGTCGCTCGGCGTAGCGATGCTGCGCACCACCGTCTTAACGCGCTGGGTAGGTCTACCGCTCATCCTTGGGGTAGTGCTCAACTTAGGCGGGAGCTTCCTTCTCCCGGCAGTTGGCACGACTGGCACTGTGCTATTCCTCCTCGGGTTGGCCTGGCTCGGTTTTGGGGTGTGGTCGTCTCGACAGCCCACGAGCCAGCCTGAGCTTCCACCAATGCCATTCGGGCCTGAGATGTGAAACACAGGCACGGCTCTCCGGCAAGGAAAGCTCTCTCAGCGAAAAAGGCGTTGATCTAGAATTCATTGAGAAAGAGGGCCTGTCCCATCTGTTCCAGTTTGCGCCTATCCCCGAAGCAAAACCCGTGATTGATCGTTACGTCGAGCGTCTCAAACATGCTACCGTGTCCCCCTCTTAAGCACACATTGAGGTATGAGTAGGATCTCTGCCAAAGTGACTTATAGTGGCAACGTGAACAGAAACTGCTGGCGCAACTGCCTGAAATGCTGTTAAGGAGAAAGATCATGAGCATCTATACCATCGTCCTGTTTGTGCATATCATCGGAGCCATTGGCTACTTTCTGAGCATTGGTAGCTGGCTGTTCATTCTGGTAGGCCTGCGGCGAGCACAGCGCGTCGAAGAAGTGCGTGCCCTCATGTATGTGAATGACCTGTCAGTCCCGTTCGGCGACGGCAGCGGACTCGTGCTGCTCATCGCAGGACTCTACCTGGCCCTGTCGGTCTGGAGCTTGCTGACGAGCTGGATTCTCGTCGCGCTGATCAGCTTGATCCTGATCCTCCCAACCAATGCTGTGCTCATCGGGCCACGGAGAAGAGCCCTCATCAAGCAACTGGAGCATTCAGCCCCAGAGGGGAAGATTTCTCTCGCGCTCTCTCAGCACATCTACAACCCCATCCTCTGGACGACATCGCAAACCACGGCGGTTCTGCTGCTTGGGATTGTCTTCCTGATGACGACCAAACCAGACCTGGGAGGCTCTCTCATTGTGATGGCTGTCGCTCTGGTGTTCGGGCTACTCTCAAGCTTGCTCATCTCTCGGAGAAGACATACTTCACCACAGGAGGCGGCGGACCAACGGGTACCGAACAACGTGTCGGCTAGCTAGCAGTCTGTCGGAGAAAAGGAGTCCTGCCACGTTTCTTCGAGCCTGTAAAAAAGAGGCACTACCTCTATAGGTGGTCTTTTTTGCCAATGGTCATTAACCATTCTGCTGCTATAAAATGGAAACACGCTGGAGACAAGGAAAGAGAGAGACCATAATCTTGGAACAGGCCCATGGTACGAACACGCCAGCCGTCGCTTCAGGCTCTCCTCATCTGGCTGGGGAAGAATGAAACGAGATATACATAAGAAAAAAAGGAGATGGTTCATGGAGAAAGTTCGCCTCACTGAGAAATTCGCATTGTTCGAGCAGCATTGGACTCCGAAAATTGTTGGGGAGTTGAATGACTCATATGTCCTTCTTGCGAAGCTGAAAGGCGAGTTGTTCTGGCATATGCACGAAAGGGAAGATGAGCTCTTTCTGGTGATCAAGGGCAAATTGCTCTTGAAATTGCGTGATCGTGATGTCAGGTTGGAAGAAGGAGAGTTTTTTATCGTTCCGAAAGGAGTTGAGCACCTGCCAATAGCAGAAGAAGAAGCCCAAGTGTTACTGCTGGAACCAAAATCTACAAAGCATACCGGCAATGTAGTGAATGAGCGGACGGTGATGGACTACGAACGTCTTTGAGCGTATTTTACAAACGCTTCATCAAGATATGCTGGTAAGTATAAGTAGAAGATTCAAAAAGGGGGACTACGACCAGGCGCTTGATCTGGCAGTGGGGCTGGGCGACTGTCTGCCACCTGAACATCTGGCGCGCTTCGTGTGTCCGGGACATGTTTTGAAAAGAAAACAGGCCATGTATACAGTCTGATATGAGCAATTAGGAACTGCTCATCAGGCTACATTTTGGTGAGATGGAGGTTCCTCAGAGCGAGCAACGAGGTCTTTTCCTCCTCATGAAAGTTTCTGCTAGATAATACATGAGTTGTATCAGAACACCAGACCCCTGCATTCCCGCTTGGTGTCTGGTGTTCTGATGCAAGCATGCGAAGGCCACCCAAGCTCGGCAATGAGGTGACGGTAGCACTCAAAGGTAGACGTGGGCGTATCATCACCACGGAATAAGCCGAACTGAAAATGCTTATCGGATTGCGAACAGAAATCCGCTTCCCCTATGCAAGATGATAGAAAATGGGCATGGCCCCAACATGGTTCACATTGAGATTCGCCTGCATATAAGTCCTGAAGCTCTTCTTAGTAACCTGCTGCCACAGAAAGCTCAACAGTCCATTCCAGCGCGCGTGGTTGATGATGGTATAGTCGGACTGCTCTCCCTCCAGTGGGAGGAGGAGGGTGGAATTGTCCATTCCTGTCTCCACGGCATACCAGCCAGCCAGATAGTCCCAGAGGGCCAAAGTCACTTGTGAGTCTTCACCTACAAAGTAGTTGAAGAGAAAAATCCCTTTGCGCCTCTTCTCGACATCCCCAACGCGCTTCACGTTGCGTGCGACGATGCTGTGCAGATCACTGGCTTTGCTGCTAAGAGCATCAACCAGCATGGCATATTCTTCCATCTTCTGCACTTGGCGCGCGGTTTCAGGTGACCGTGTCTCAACAAGCACGACGATGTCATAGCGAGGAAGATGAATCGAGTCGCGGTGTTGCTTAACATAACCACTGGATGGTGCCATCACGATGGCGTGAAAGACGGTCGCCTTCTCGACCGCTTCAAGCTGTTCAAGCTGCTGCGCGAGGTACTTGAGCCTTGCAATCAGTTGGCCCTTCTCGCGTCTGATGGGCATGAATGGTGCCTGGCGAGGCTGTACAACTGCGGCGAGATGAATGTACCCAAGCGTTGTCGGCTCAATCAGCTTGACCGGGGGATATTTGGGATTCTCGTTGACAATGTGCAGTTCCATGATTCCCTCCTCTTGGAAAACTCAGATAGTTTGCGCGGACTTGGCGTTGAAATCACGCTTCACCTTGGTCTAGCAGATCGAGAACCGTCTTGAACCACTCCAGACTAGCGAGCGTGTTGGGCATAAGCCAGAGCTGGGCATGAGAGAGGCCCGCGCGAGCATAGCTACGGAGTATCTCGGCAACTTCCTCAGGTGACGTTGGCCCCGGTTGCTTCCCCTGTGCAGAAGAGTGAGACCATCCCTGTGTCATGGGGAGTTTGACCACCACGGAGGCACTGCGACCAAGCGTGGCGGGATCACGTCCAATAGCGGTACACGCGGCATCGCCTACTGCTTGCTGTGAACTGATCTGCTCAAGTCCTTGCAGTGGCCCCTCTGCATTCCAGAGGTCGGCATAGGTCGCAGCGAGGCGTAACATACGAGGCCCTTTGGCACCAATCAGGATCGGAGGGCCGCCGGGGCGTGGCCCGCGAGGCCGTAGTTCGCAGTTCCGCGCCTGATAGTACGTGCCTGCGAAATCAACTCGCCCTGTCCGCAGCAGCGGAACTATGATCTGCAACGCCTCCTCGAAACGGTCCACACGATGGTCGCTCTTGATATCGAATGCCTGGTGCTCAGGTCCATCCCATCCGGCACCGAGTCCGAGGATCAGGCGTCCCCCACTGATCTCATCGATGGTATCAACCATCTTGGCGAGCAGTGCCGGATTGCGGAAGGCCGTACAGGCGACGAGCGAACCCAATTCCACACGATGGGTCACGGCGGCCAGCGCAGCCAGCAATGACCAGCACTCCCAGATCCCTTGTGTGTGTTCCTGCCATTGGAGGAGCAAATGATCAGGCACCCAGAGGGAGTCAAAGCCAAGCACTTCCGCCTGTGAAGCTATGGCGAACAGATCTGCCCACCTTGCGGTCTTGCCAGCCAGAGCACCTTCGGTGATTGGCAGGTTGATCCCCACCTTGAGCGGGCGGGAGGTGCGCACCACCGTATCCATTTTCGTCCTGGTGTCCTCGGCAGATGATTGATCTTCAGTCATGATCTTCTCTTTTTTCCTTTTTCTGTCCAGTGTACGAAAGATGAGAGCTAACCCGTCTTCCAGAAGTGGCAACGTGCCAGCCACCATTGTCCATGCTGCTGGACTCCTTGACAGACGTTTCCTCATCCAATATATTGTATAGACAGATTGTCTAATAAATATTTGGGTATACAGACCATACAATAAAAATATGGAGGATGTCAAGTCTCTATGAGTCCACGTCCCTATCAACTCGGTCAGCGTCAAGCGGGAAGCTCACAGACTCGATCCCGCGTTCTCCAGGCGGCTCGCGAATTGCTGATGGAAAGCGCCAGCTTTTCCGGCTTCTCCATCGAAGCGGTTGCCCGTCGAGCCGACGTGGCCCGCATGACGGTCTATCATCAGTTTGGCTCCAAAATAGGTCTGCTCGAAGCACTCTGCGACTCTCTGGCAGTGACTGGCGAAATGGAGCAGCTCGCTTTGGCGTTCCGTCAACCTGATCCGCGTGAGGGGTTAGATGAATATATTCGCATCTTTGGTCATTTCTGGGAGGCTGATCGGCTCGTCACTCGTCGTCTGCGCGGTCTAGCGGCCCTTGATCCTGATTTCGAGCAGGTGATACGAGCACGGGACGAACGGCGACGGAAAGGTCTTCGGGTTCTCGTACAGCGCATCGTAGGGGAACACGACCATGCAGATCCAGACGCACTCAACGAGCTCGTTACTGTGCTCTATGCTCTCCTTAGCTTTGAGTCCTTCGAGGCTCTTGCTGGCCCTGCACGTCGTCTTGAAGACGTCGTTCCTCTGGTTTGCCGACTCGCTCACGCAGTGCTCAGCCTGTAGAAAAAAGCATGACGACAGAAAAGACGTGAGGAACTTTTCTCCTGGCAACGCTGTGATGAAGGCGGGCAAGTTTGAAACAAGAGATAACGCACCATCGCGAAGAAATCAGCTTCGATAGCGAACGCTTTCTTATCTGCTCGGTTTTTTGAGCTTCGTTGCGCATTCCGTGGGTGGAAACGACTCAACAGATGGCGGTATGTAGGATTCCCTGCCGCGCTCAATGGCATCGGCCTTGCGAGAAAGGTTTTCACAGATCGTACTGAGCATCTCTAGGAGTTGATTGCTCTGCTTGGGGTCAGCGCATCCCAGCCTTAGCGTACAGAATTCAGGTTTGGGTGCGCTGACCCCAAGCAGCATGGGTCCTTTAGGCTATTTTCCTATTCCAATTTTCTGTTCCAACTGTGGGCAAACCCCTATTCCGGTCCGTTAATACTCAAGGGCCCACTACTTATCGTCGAGTATGAGGAGTTCTCTCTATGTAGGAACACACTGCTACCAACATGCACAAAGCAGACAAGTGCTTTTGGGGTGCTATTTACAGAAAACGTGGCGAGAAAGCCCCGGTCATTCATGTGTGGGGTTTCTGACTGAGAGGTAACAGGTTGAGGGGCTCTATGTTTCCCAAGTAGATGGTAGCATTAGAAGCTGCTCTTCTATCTCCTGCCATACGCTCTCCTGGGCCTCTTGAAACGTTATGAAGCTTTTTGCTGCTGTTGCTGCCGCTATTTTTTGCGTGATGCGCTCTCCAACGTGGCGAAAATATGGCTTTTGTATCGTATAATGCGGCATGATATCCAGTTTGATATTGTTAAAATCAAAAAAATACTCTGGCTCAAAGAGCAACGACATCAGATTGGCGTAATGTTCAACCGCGGCTAAGTGATTCCTGGTAAAATACTGAGGCTGGGTGCTTGAAATAAGCAAGCACCCAGCTATCTTTTCCTTGTGCGTGAGAGGATGCGCTACCGCACTTTGTTCATGTTCTGTCCAGTGTGTAAACGTGTACGGATCTTCGCGACTTTGAACCGCGGTCAGGCGACCGTACATAACGGCCGTGCCAGCAAGAGACTCGGCCCCCAGGAAGATCGTTTCCTGTTCGAGGTTGCTATTCCAGGGAGGTGTTCCTTTCCCGTTAATTTGACGCAGGCTCCGAACCCTGGTTCCTTGAAGGGGCCGCACACAGCGCATAATGGTTACCGCCATCCCCAGGCGGTCTGGATCAAGGTGTTCGATGATTTGCTGTAAAATGAGTTCATACATTACAAACGAAAACAATGCTTTAGGGGTATTCGCGTAAGCACTCAGGACACGTGTATAAAATGCAGATGGCGGATCTGGTGGTCTGCTCGTTGTCTCCTGAGAGAAACTCGGGAAATCCGCGATGATCAATTGAGCAAATGCCTTATAGGAGTGGCGCGGGATCGCTCCGAGCAAGAGGCGTATATTTTCGTGACGAGGTTTTGATTCTTTATTCACCCAACGTAGAAGAGTGATAGGATTGACACCAACCTCTTGAGCGATGCGTTGTCTTTCTTGAGGATCCTTAATAATTTCTCCCAGGAGTTCTTGCCATGTACGATACACATTTATCTCCCATATTTCCTACCTGGCCAATTTAGCACGTTTCTACTCCCTACTGCGCTATGTTAGCATCTCATGTTAGAAATATCAACACCTTGAAGCAGGAGTCTCCTGCCTGAAGGCCCGACTTTTATGTTCCGTCGCGACTAGCGAATCCTGACAGGAGCCAGGATTTTCTCGCGAGCGGGTTTGTGAGGGAATGACTTCCTCACCGGATGGACTACCGGCAGATGGACCCTGCACTCCCCATCCTCTACTCCCTTGCGCTCGAAAGCTCCAGGAGCTACTTTGCGGATAATATTCCCTGCGCCATTGACATCAGCATGGATGACTCGCCCATCGGCTGCTCGATACAGTCCCCGCTCGATGCGCTTCCCGCTAAACTGGTAGGCCACCTGCTCGCCTTTGCGATACACGGGCAGGGGGTCGAGATCAAGCAAGCTGGCTTTGCTCGTGTACGACTCTTCGGTGAGGATCACGCGAATGCCGACCAGTTCCGCTTTATACTCGAGCATCTGAATGAAGCGCGCATGCGGGATCTGCACAAAGTGCTGATTGGTGCGCTTCCCTAAGCGGATCTCTTGTTTTTGCAACGGATTCTTGCCGATGATCAACGTCCCGATCCCCTCGGCGACCAAAAGATCAATCAGGAAGCGGCTGGCCGTATGCAGGTCGTGCTCGATCCGCCGATTGCGTCGAGTCGTCAACTGTTCCACGCGCCGACTTCGGCCAGGATGTCCGAGGGATTTCTGGAGCACGGCTCGTTGTTTGTTATAATACTGGTTACAGGACTTGATGCCGCGCCCGTTAACAATCACCGGGACAAAGCCTGGTTTGTTTGAAGTTAGCGTGGCCAGATTATCCATACCCGGATCGAGTCCGGCGAGCAGATCAGGATCAACCGCCATGACGGTGGGTTCGTGTTCAGAGATGACTTCGACCACGACATAGCCCACTTTGGGAACCACGCGCACCTGCGCGATGGCTTTGGGGTCTTGCCGGGTTTTCACCTGGATGCCCAGTTGCGAGGGCTGGATGATCCCCCGATCCAGGGTCCGTTTGCCTCGGCTCACCGCTTGCATGGTATAGACGAGCAGGTTCCGCCCCTTCGCCTTGGGCAAGTACTTTGGGAGGTGAGGACGCCCCACGAACTTTGCCGGGATCTCTCGATACACCAGAAGCGCCGCCCAGAAACTCGACCAGGCGGTGCAGACCTGCTTGAGCACCTGTTGCGCGACTTTAGCAGGCAACGCCCGGTATGCCTCGTGCTCTTGCATCCGCTTATCCAGCGCAGGATAGGAGAGGCTGGTGTTGGTCAAAAAGAAAGTTTGACGCAACGCATAGAGGGCGGCATTGTAGAGATTCTTGGAGGCAAAACAGGCTGCATCCACGCAGGCAAAGCGCGGATCGGTCTGCGCAATCACATGCTTTTCAACCAGGTGCATCTTGCGCCTCCAATTCCTGGACAATGCGCTCGGTCTTTCGTTTCGCTCGACGCTGCCCATAGAGTCTGGCACAGAAGCTATAAATGATGCTCGTCAGGTCGGTGAGCAGATCTTCGGTCTCATTTTCGGCCTGATTGACCACCTCGATTTCCCGCCCGCAAGCGGTGAGGAGCGTCTCAATATAGCGAAAGCCAAAGCGCGTCCCCCGGTCTTTGTGTTCAATGACAATCCGCCCGATGTTGGGATCAGCCAGGAGCGCCAGAAACTTGGGTCGATTGTCGTTGACCCCCGAACCAATTTCTTTGACCACCTTGCTCACCTGATAGCCACGAGCCGCACAGTACGCCACGAGCCGCTCCGCCTGACTGTCCAGGCTCGCCTTGTTCTCGGCTGAGGAGACGCGGGTGTACACCACCGTCGCAGCTTTCACCGGGCTGGCGGATCTTGCAGGTTCATCGATCAGGATCGTGTGCGCTCCCACGCGTCGACCCTGAATCTTGCCGTCTCGGAACCAGCGCCAGGCCGTCTCATAGCGGACCCCTTGTTGTTTCGCGTAATCACTGAGTTTCATAGGAAAAGTGTATCAGGATTCTCAGTGATTGTCAAGGATTCGCTATATCTTCAATGATCGGTTTCAATACCCCATGCATACATGCAGGGGCTTGTCACCCACGAGGGGTTGAGACGAGAGGCCGTCTGACAACGACCCACTCAGGACAGATGTACCATCCTGAGCAAGAGAAGCCATGTACTTCTCCCGAATATTGATTGCAGCATTGAGGTCGGCATTGAGTTGATAGCCACAGGAGCGGCAGTGAAAGACCGATTGAGAACGGCGGTTGTTTCGGGCTTGATACCCACACTGCGAACAGGTTTGCGAGGTATGACGAGGATCAATACGCTCAACCACAACTCCTTGCTCTTGCGCTTTGTAGGCAAGAAAGCTATACAACTGCGCAAAGGACCAGGAATGCAGTTTCCGCTGCCCTTCACCTTTGCGATGGCGAACCCCTTCTCGAAGGTTGGTCAAGTTCTCAAGAACGAGAGTAGCCCCAGGGATGACACTTTGCACGATGCGTTTGGAGAGGACATGATCACAGTCCCGGTGGAAAAGCATCTGCTTCCGCGACATCTTTTTGAGATGCCGTTTGGCAGACGCGCGATCCTTTGGACTGCAGTTTGCGGCGGAGGCGAAAACGGCGACGGTCAACTTCTTTCCAGTGGCGAGAGCCAAGGAACTGACGGTGCGAGGTCACGGCGGGACGATTCAAACCCAAATCCACACCAACAACCGTGTCATTGCGTTGTACGGTTGGCTCAGGGATCTCAACAACCACGTTTGACACTCCCCCGGATACATCCAGGGGGATTCTTCCTTCACCCAGGCGACGTGCTGACTCCCACCACTGAGAGCCAGTAGCGGCCTTCCTGTCCAGAAGCGTTTTATGCACTCAGAGGTGCATCAGTTTCCATATGCCCTATGGTACTGAGAGCCTTTTGCAAAATGTTCAGAGCCGCATTATGGTCCCTGTCAAGCACCACTCCGCAATCAGTACAAATGTGTGTACGCACGCTCAAACTTTTCTTCACAAGCGTGCCACACGCGGAACAGTTCTGACTGGTAGAGTGAGGGGATACGGCAATGACAGGGATCTTATGCAATGCGCCGTAGTAGTTGACCCACAAGAGAAAACGTCCCCATCCAGCATCGTGAATGCTCTTGGCAAGGTGGTGGTTCCTGACCATATTGCGGATCTGAAGGTCTTCAAAGGCGATCAGGTCGTGAGACGAGACGAGCGCGTTTGCCTGCTTTCTGGCAAAATCTTCACGCTGCCTTTGAACTTTTAAATGGGCTTTGGCGACGGCTTGACGAGCACGTCGGCGGTTCTTACTCTTTTTCTGCTTCTTGGAGAGACGACGCTGCAAGCGTTTGAGACGTTTTTCGGCCTTGCGATAGTGGCGGGGATTCTCAACAGTGACGCCCTCAGAATCGGTAGAGAATGCTTTTAAGCCAACATCAATCCCAGCCTGTTTTCCGGTGGGGATATGTTCAATGTTTCGTTCGGCTTGCACTGCAAACTGGACATAGTACCCATCGGCACGCCTTACTAGAGAGCCGGTCAAGAAATCAAGCAGAGTCCTGAAGCTTAGCTGAAAGCTGCTGGGAGCGAGCCAGGACATGCAAATTGTGGACAACAGCACAGCGGCGCAGATCGAAGAGGTTCTTGCGCACACCTCGATAGCGAGCGCGGCGTCCTTGCCACTGACCTACATGAGCCAGGGTATGCTCGACGGCCACTCGTTCGCGTAGTTGAGCACGCCCTTGCACTGTCTGTTGGCGCTCACGTAACTCGATGATCAAGGCTTCATCCGGATGGATGCTGACGCTGCGCCCTTTGGTGCTGGTCGTGCATTGCTCTTTCAATGGGCATTGAGCGCAGATCTCTTTGGGAAAGTGGACGACCCCACCGGGCAGAAAGGGCATCTCCTGCTCAGCCGGACACCGGATGATCTGCCGTTCCCAATCTAAGGTAAAAGTTTGCTTGGAAAAGCGTTTGCTCTCGCGTACCGGCCAGGCTTTGCAATACACCGCCAGATCATCGCTGCGTTCCCGCACGAAATGGCTGCTCAAATAGGCCCGGTCGATATGCAGTTCTTTTAAAGAAACTTCTTGCTGGCAGAGATCTTCACTGATGGCTCTCGTGACACTGGCTTCGGGAACATTGGCTGGCGTGATTCCCACCGCACGGATGAGGCTCGTGTCCAGATCATGCAAGACATGACGTTTGTACCCATCGACCAGCATGCTTCGACTTTTGCGTCCATGGCGCATCTGCTCATCTTCAACGCTAATACGTCGATCTTTTGCCACTCCTTTTATCAGACTCTCTTTTCCCTTCTCATCCACCTGCACATCTTGCGCCTTCACCTGTTGAGCAATTGAGAGAGACGGCTGAGCCAAGAGCACATCTTCCTGTTGCAGAGTCTGCACCCAGGTTTCTACGGCTCGTAACACATTCAAGACCAGACCCAGCGCCTCATCTTTCTGAATTTGTTGATCCCAATCACGATCTAACGCCGCTTTCAAACTGCTCCCACAGACCAACTCTGCTCCGGCCTCCTTCGCTACCTCGACCAGCCCCCGCCCCTGCTGGCCAGCCACCACGCGCATGACCTTTTTGAGCGCGTGTCCCACCAAATTACAGGTGTCTTCCACTCGTCCGGCTCCCCACAACGGACTACTATCTAAGGCGGCGCGTAAGGCCCGTGGACCAAATGCCTGGCTTTGGTTGGCGATCTCAATGGTTCGTTCGATCAGCCGTCGATCCATCTGCCCCTCAATGAGCCGCTGGCGAAAGGCCACCAATGTGCCTTTACTGAAAGGTGTTTGCTCGCAATTCAGACAATCGAGTACCAACTGCCACCGCCGGTCCATAAGCATCGCCTCAATGACCTCATCATCGGATACACCAGTGTATGCTTCCAGGATGAGTGCCAGGGCCAACATTGCTGGGGTCACTGGCGGCTGCCCTCGCTCTGCTTTCTGGTACAAACTCGCCAATTCCTGCTGGAACGCTTCATCAAACAGTTCATGACGGTGTTGACGCAAAAAGACAAATAATTTAGCTTTTCGAATCCGCTTCACAATCTGTTCTTCTTGCTCGCTCAACTCCACGGGAGGCTTCCATATTGGTGGTTGCATGCATTTCCTCCTGAACCTTTTCCGAGGCTTAGTTCTTTTTCTTGAGCTAATCATCTCTCGCTTGCTCTGTCAATCGCATTCTTTTCTTTCCCCCCTCATTTCCTCAAGCAGAGCCGTTTTCCAATACAGATGCGTCCGTCAGTGCCTCCCCACCAACGTTTGAGAGCCCATGGAATGATGAGATTTATGGCAGCGTGTTTTGCTCCTCTGATGGAGGCAATGCGAGTCGCAGCTCCACAATGGCACGAGGTGAGACTGGAACGTATCCCCCAAACTGGACTACCTGGGGCATCAAACTTTCCATTTCATCACAAAGGCGACGTAAAATGGCTACACGTTCCTCATGTGTGAAAGACATTCGTAGATTGGTGTGCTTTGTGTACGTCGTACGTTCACCCCGGAGTGCTGTTTTTACTTCGCGAATCGTCCCTTCCAGTTCGAGCAGGTAGGAGGAGAAAAGAAGAAGCCTGCCCGCAGCGAGAGCCCTCGCACTTCCGCAAGCGATGATCCAGAAGAAACCCACATGTGTCGAAGCTCGCTCGATACGCTGCTCAAGACTTTCAGGTTCTGGTGCCGATGGTTTAGGAAGACCAACTTTATCAAAGAGCAGAAGGGAAGCGTGTTCGCGGTAGGCTTTTGCCTGCGGGATCAGCATCCAATCGACACTTTGAGCGGACTCCTGATAAACCACATTGGTGAGGATACTGTCAATCTGGTTCGCGTGGTTCCTTCTCTCAAAAATGATTCCTGGTGTCCCAAACTGCTTGAACAGGGCGAGGCGTTCTTCCGTCGTTTTCGCTCCGATCTGCCAGGGGGTGGCACACAAAGACGCACTTGAGGCGTCAGAGACGACGACGTACAGATCCAGATCACTGAGCCACGTCTCTTCACCACGACCAAAGCTCCCAGCCAACCAGGCTGCCACAAAGCGCTCATCCTTTTGCAACGTGGAAGCGATCTGCTCCAGTAAGATGGTACGTGCTTGGACATACTTCATTTTTTCCATGGACATAAACGATCTCCTTGATCTCTTTTGCTCTTGTGGAGAAACAGCGCATTGTTATATCGACGGAAAAGAGGAAAAGGAGTAACAACACAACCTTGGAGGATCGGTATTTTCTTCTGGCTATATATACTGATGAGGAGGCGTTGGTGTGCTCATCCTTGCGGGAAAAACGTGCACTTCATTTACGGAGATTCTCATTTCCATTTCTCGACCGATGCTCTAGACGAACACGCTTGATGTGTTTCACAGGGAAGGTTGCAATATCACGTGTGCCAACCAAACGAAGACGGCCAATTCCACATCCATCGGTGAAGGTGATATGTTTCCCATCTGGTTCTCATTTCCACCCCGTGGTTTTATACTCCACGGAACGGTTGTTTTTCTGAAACCGCGGGTATCCTTTCTTCCCTGGTTTTTTGGCTTTGCAGTTGTCATAGAAACGCTGAATGGCAGACCACGCCCGATCAGCACTGGCTTGACGTGCCTGAGAATTGAGAGAAGAAGCAAAGGGGAATGCTTTGGCAAGGACCGCACAGTTGCATTGCAAGTCATTCTTGGTAGCGTGCTCATCCATCCACAAGCGTAGGCACTTGTTGCGAATAAATTGCACAACCCGAATCGCCTCATCAATGGCAGCATATTGCTGTTGGGTGCCATCCAGCTTGTATTCGTAGATCAGCATTGCGTTCCTTGCCCTTTCTTCATTTCTCTGCTATATTATACAGCAATATATGCTGTATGTCAAACAGGAGAAAAGGTATGAAACGAACGAATTTGTATCTGACAGAGAAACAGATGGAGCGCCTTCATCAACGATCTGAGCAGGAAGGTGTGGCGATAGCGGAATTAGTACGACGTGCTGTAGATAGCTTTCTGGCATGGGATGACCCAACGTATCAACCCAACCCTATCCACCCCCAAACAAGGAAGAGCCATTCATCCCCTGGATAAATCACAGGGGCTTTCTGGCTCGGTCTCTGTAACCACCACTTCCCATTGCGGGAGAGAAGGTCTGCGGTGGCAACCTTGCATCCTCGGTACCGCTCGCTGAAATGAGGAACGAGAAAGGGGACACTCATTTTGCCTTGTGTGGTCGAGACACGAACCGTTTGCATCGCCCAATTGAGAGAGTAGGTGTGAACGTTATAGCGAACCGCGCACTGCTCGGAATGAGGACAGCGAACAGGTTTGAAGGTGGGGGCAGGCCTGCCTTGCTTCTGTGCTTTGGCACCCTTCTTGGGATAGGCAGCTTCCTTCTTGGCTTTCCAGGTCAAGGCACTTCTCAACGTTTCTGTGGCTTTGACACGGGCCTGGATGAGCAAATCACTGACCAGACCAGAACACAAGGCTTTCGTCTCGTAGTACGTGGCGTGATGAAGTTTGACACCGTTCTTCTCGCCGTGTTGCCATCCATAGGCACACACATGATTGTAGGCAACGGTAAATTGCGCCAACGTCTCCTGCAAGACTTGTGCTTGTTCCGTATTCAGTTGAAGTTGAATCCGTACTGTCCTATCTATATGCAAAATATACCATATATGCATAATTTGTGCCAAATAGCAAAATGCGAGAAAAGAAGAAAGGAGTGCGCCATGCTCCTCCCCATGTCTAAAGTCAGGGGTCCCCGCATGGCGCAATTTTATGATGGAAGCACCATCAGATGCGGGACAGGAAGCTTGAGCTTTCACCTCCCTGTTTGCCAGCTCTTCTTTCCCAGATAGCTTCTTCAGCCATGTGGCGAATTCACTTTGTTAAATGTGTAGAAGAGACAGGTTTCAAAAACAGGGGGATCGATGGCGCGGTTTGATAAGAAAGTTAAGATAGCAAGCATACAGGTGCTTTTCGTGTATTAAGAAGCCATAAAAAAAGGTGGTAATACGGAAATATGCCTTGTTCTTTTAAAAGAACATGAATATACTAAATATATATGAGAAAAGTAGACGATAGATGTCTTTGGAGAGAAAGAGAGAGCAGCTATGGAACCGGATCTTCCTCCACCCCTAGAGGGAGCCGATACGTATGTCCTTGACGCGGAAAGTGCCATGGAAATGGCACGTTTAATCAGGCTCGACCAGATGACTACACAAGGTATGGGGGGGCATCTGGCAGGGTTGCAGCCGCTGCCAGAAGGCGCACAGGTGCTGGATATTGCCTGTGGCCCCGGTTGCTGGGCGCTTGACCTGGCATTTTTGCATCCAGATATGGAAGTGGTTGGTATTGATATCAGCCGCACCATGATTGCGTATGCCAATGCTAGAGCATACTCGCAAGGGAATAACAACGTCTCTTTTGAGGTGATGGATGTCACGAAACCGCTCGATTTCGCTGACCATTCCTTTGATCTGGTGAATGGACGCTTACTCAGTTCTTTTCTGCGTCGAGATGCCTGGTCACTCCTGCTCCAGGAGTGCCAACGCATCCTGCGACCAGGAGGCATTCTGCGCATCACCGAAACGGATCACGGCGGCATTACCTCCAGCCCTGCCTTTGATCAGCTTAATACCTTCCTGTTTCGTGCCATGCACACGATGGGCTATGGATTCGCCCCAAATGGGGTAACACTTGGCATCACCCCTATGCTTGAACGTATATTTCGCCAGGCTAACTATAGCCATCTGCAGCGGCAGGCTCATGCGGTCAATTTTTCGCGAGACGCAGAGGCGTGGACGGATTTCTACCGCAATACCGAAATTGTGTTCCTCCAAGCCCTACCAATGTTACAAAAAGTGGGTATGGCAAGCAAAGAAGAATTGGATGTTCTGTATCATACCATGCTCTCTGAGATGCAACAGGAGGCATTCTGTGGCATGTGGTACTTGCTGACAGTTTGGGGAACTACGCCAGTATAAGGCCTTCTTACTCTATGGCGTGCTCATACGACCCGTGCTTGTAGTCAAGGATGATGGATGAAGCAAAGGAGGCTTTATGAGACAGCATCGTCTTGCAGTGTGTCTCATCCTGGTTGCGCTTGCACTCTTTGGGGCGGTTTTCTCCCCATCCTCAGTGCATGCCGCGCCAAAGACGGCGACCTGTCAATCGCTCTCTGTGCCTGTGGCTCTAGGTCCTGGACTCCCTACGAACTACCGCATCTACGGTCAGCTTTGCAACCCGCCCGGTGGTCCAAGCCACACCGTCCAACTGCTGGTCCCCGGCGGAACCTACAGCCACGTCTATTGGGATTTTCCCTACCAGCCCAAGCTTTATTCCTATGTCCGTGCACTCAACGCGGCAGGGTATAGTACCTTTGCCATCGACCGCATCGGTATAGGGCAAAGCTCGCATCCCCCTGTTGGCCTGCTCACGGTGGTCATGGGAACCAATGCCTACATTGTCCATGAGATTGTGCAGGCCTTACGCAACGGGATCATTGGCAATCAGCCGTTTGCCCGAGTGCTGCTGGTTGCTCACTCGCTGGGCTCAGTCGCCGCCTGGATCGAGGCAGGCACCTATCAAGATGTAAATGGAGTCATCATCAGTGGACTATTGCATCATCTCAATACGGTCAGCCTGGCAGCGGTCGTGGCCACGCTCTATCCCGCCACTCTGGACCCGCGTTTTATAGGTAATCTGCTCAATGTGAACTACTTGGGTTATCTGACGACGGTGCCGGGGACGCGAGGGAATGATTTCTACTATGTGCCCGGTGCTGACCCTGGCGTCCTCGCAACCGATGAGGCGACGAAGGAGACGGCAACACCTGGAGAGTTTGCTAGCTTCTCACCACCCATTATTGATGGCGTCTCAGAACTGATAAAGGTCCCTGTGCTTGTGGTGGTTGGACAGCAAGATAGTCTGTTTTGCGGCCTCGCCGCCACAGATTGCAGTAGTGCGGCCTCAGTCCAGCAAGCTGAAGCTCCATTCTACACAGCACAGGCGCAGTTGCAGGTAGTGGTCATTCCTAATGCTGGGCATGATCTCAACCTACATAAAACGGCACCACTCTGGTTTGACGCAGCTCGAGCGTGGGCGTATCAGCACGTCACGCCTTAGGAGATCATGCTAAAGTGTGCATCGCATCAGCACTGAGAATGAGTTTGTGACCAGGGCTGGATGCAGCGGGGCAATTGCGGCACTGATCTCATGCTCATAGCTTTCCACGGCGCGTTGCGCCAGCACAAGAGCGAATCGGCACCTGTGCGTTTTGCCGTCGGTTTTGCTGTCAACGATGCGTTGCGCCAAAAAAAGAAAACGCGCTCATGAGTGTCTAGAAGCGACCTGAGAGCATCATCATCATAAAGGAGGTGCTGGTGGAGAGATCCGTGGGCGCCTCCCCGCCCCTTTTCGCTGTTGTCCGCCAAGGTCCTTCCTGAGCGGCTTGAGAGGGACCATTATTCATCAGGAACCGTCGTAATCTGCTGGCGTCCGGCGGCTTTGCTATCAATTTGCCGTCAAAATTGGCGAGGTGAAGGGTGCTCTCCCCCCGCGTTCCCGATGGGTCATCCAGGCGGTTGCCAGCGAGTACGACCGTGCTTGTGAGCCAACAAAAGAAACTATCGGGAGACAGTTTATCCGCCACCTATCCGCCATCGATCCGCCATCGATCCGCCACCCAATCTGTCTCTTGACTTGCCATTGCAATGCTCGTACCCTGTTTGTATAAGGAGGAGGAGATGGGCATGCAATCTGTTGATACCCATCATGATGATGAGCGGGTCTTCATAGACCTGATCCACAAGGCACCTGTGGAGAGGCGTTTCAGGCTCGTACAATCGCTGACCCAGAGGATGCCCTGGTTGCCTTCGAGCGGGCAATCGACCTTGAGCCAGGGTTTGTCTTTGCCCGCTATAACCAAGGTAATGCGCTCTACAAGCTGAGACGGATGGCAGAAGCGGGAATGGCTTACCTTGTGGCGTATCTGGTGACGACTCCCCACGGCTCAAGCCGGGGGCTTCTCAGGAAGCGCAAGCCTCCTGAAGGCTCCGTCTGAGCCAAAGAGCTTTGATGTTGAGAGCGGCGTTGTGGTCGCGGTCCAACTCAGTGCCACATTCGCACGAATGCCAGCGTTCTGAGAGCGTTTTTTTGACCACGACGCCACAACCTGAGCACACCTGGCTGGTGTATTTGGGGTCAACCTTCACCACCTCTACCGTACCAGCGTTCGCAGCTTTGTACTCGCAGAAGGCGATGAAGGTTGACCAGCCAGCATCAAGTATACTTTTATTCAAGCCAGATTTGGCACTGGCTCCATTCGAGAGATATTGCCCTGTCTGCTCATCTTGTTTCGGTTTTGCACGCTTTGAGAGGTTGGCAGGCGCGATCTCTTCAAAGACAATCGTTTCGTAGGTATTGACCAGGCGGCGCGACCACTGATGCAGGGAGTCATTGCGTTGATTGCGCACCTTCCTGTGCAGCTTGGCAATCCTCTGTACAGCCTTCTTGCGCCGTTGAGAACCACGTTTCTTTCTCGAGAGAGCTTGTCCAGCCTTGGCAAGACGTTTCTCAGCACGTCGGTAGTGTTTGGGATTCTCGATCACATCGCCAGTCGAGAGGGTTGCCAGCTTTGAGACGCCCAGATCAATCCCCACTGCTTCATCAGTGTAGGGTGTGCGTAGCACCTGACCCACTTCACATGAGAAGCAGGCATACCAGCAGCCGCCCTCTCGCTTGATCGTACACGTCTTGATCGTGCCGAGCACCTTGCAATGCAGCTTGATTTTGCTAGGCCCAATCTTGGAAAGCTCCAGACGCCCGTTCTTGATCGAGAAGCCAGCTTGTGGGTAGCAAAAGGAATCATAGTGGTTACGTCCCTGAAAACGTGGATATCCTGGCTTTCTGCCTGCTTTCACCCGCTTGAAAAAGTCTTTGAAGGTCTTCTCCACCCTCTTGAGGACATCCTGCAACACCTGAGAGTGGATGTCCTTGTACTCCTCTCGGAGCTCTTTGATCTCAGGCAGTTGCATAGCCTGTTGATTGTAGGTAGTTCCCTTGCCGGTATACTTGTACATCTCCCGGCGCTCTTGGAGCGCCGCATTATACAACTCGCAACATCTGGCAAGGGTCCATTCCAGCTTCTCAGTTTGCTTTTTTGTCGGATACAGGCGAAGCTTATATGTCTTCTTGAGCATCATAGTGTTTCACCTGCTCTTTCTTGAGAGCTTCACGCACTAACCGATCAAGCACTTCGACCATGCTTTTCTTTTGCAGAGCCGCAAGAAGTCTCAAGCTGTCGTGTGTTTTGACCCACATCTTGATCGTCGTTTGTTCTTCTCTCTGCCTCTTCATAGTTGTAATTATACAATGTTGTGAGCACAAATACAAGTGTAGCGTTCTCCCCTACCACCCTATCCACCCACAAAAGGAACGGCCCTCATATCCCTATGGCTAAAGCCAAGGGTTTTACGGGCCGGTTTGATAAAATTTCGGCAGTGAACGAGGCTAAACATGTTGGCGTTGTAGAATGGCTGAATGGACATGACAACCCTCGCCAACCGTGTGCAGTCTCCTTCTAAGTACAAGCGATCACAAATGCATTCCGAGATTGACGACAAAAAGAAAGTGAGGTAGATTCGGCTTGGGAGGAAGAACCCATGAGAGGCCCCAAACCAAGCCATCCGATTGAATTGACCACCGAGGAGCAGGAACATCTGCGTAGCCTTGTTCGCGCACATACTACCGGGCAAAGCTTGGCGATCCGAGCAAGGATTGTCCTGTTCGCCCATGAGCATCCGGAGTGGAGCAACCAGCAGATTGCCCAGGCAGTTGGTACCAGCGATCGACTCGTACGCAAATGGCGTCAGCGTTGGGCAACCACCAAAACGCTCGCCGACGCGCCCCGTTGGGGAGCGCCGAGGCGTTTTTCCCCCTGAGGTACGCGCGCAAGCGACCGCCGTGGCTTGTAGCTTGCCGCAGAGGCAAGGAGTTCCGCTGGCTCGATGGAGTCGGAGCGAATTGGCACGTCACGTGGCAGCGTCGCCTCAGTTGCCAACGGTCTCGGCCAGCACGATTGGCCGCTGGCTCAAATCCGAGCGCATCCGACCGTGGCGCTATCACACCTGGCAACACATCCAGAATCCAGAGACGTTTCTGCAACGTGCTCGCCCGGTGCTGCAATGGTACGAACGAGCACGGAGGTTGCTGCAAGAAGGAATCTGGCTGGTCTGCGTGGATGAGAAAACGTCCATTCAAGCTCGCGAAGCCGAGCAGGCTCCCCGACCAGCTAACGCCGGGCACGTGATGGACCTTTCGCCGCGGTATCATCGGCGTGGCATGCGGCATTTGCTGGCAGGACTCTCGGTGGCCGATGGATACGTCTCTGGACAGTGCTCGACGCGCAAACGCTTTGTGGACTTCCGCGCTTTCCTGGAGCAGGTCATTCTTCCCGAAGCACAGCGCAGAAACGTTCAACGCGTGATCTTGATCATGGACAATGGACCGACTCACGCACCCAAACAACTGGCTCAGTGGCTTGAAGAGCAGGCCAGTGCTTTGGATGGCCAGTTGAGCATCCAGGTCGCTTGGCTGCCTGTCAACGCCTCGTGGCTGGATCAGATTGAGATGTGGTGCGCGCATGTTGCAACGCAAACTCCTGCAACCCAACCATTTTCTGAGTACCAGCGCCTTGGAGCAGGCCATCTCGGATTTCATTGCCTACTACAACCAGGCTGCCAGATCCATCAAATGGTCTTACACCGTTGAAAAACTTGAACGAAAACTCGGAACGAACTCATGATCGCCTGTACTTAGTCGTGCCACCTGGTCCTCGCGAGAACTCAGTCGCCGCCTGCTGGTGCTGCTGGTGTCTCTGTTTGTTGCCGCAACTGAGCCAGTGATCCTGGGGATCGACGAAACTATCGAGCGCCGACGAGGTCGCAAGATTGCGGCACGCGGGGTCTCTCGTGATCCCGTTCGTTCGAGCAAAGAGTTCTTTGTGCGCAACAAATGGGTTGCGCTGGATCTCGATACTGCTGCTCACGCCAATTCCCTGGGCACAGCGGGTCTGGGCCTTGCCCTTTTTGACCGCGCTGGCTCCATCGGAGCGCTATCACGAAGAACGCAACATGCGACACAAAACCATGACGGATTGGGCCTGGCAGATGATCCTACAAGTCACTCGCTGGCTGCCTGCACGACGCCTGGTGATCGTGGCTGATGGCACCTATGCTGTGCTCTCGTTGCTGCTGAACGTGAGTCGCTTGCCCAGCGCGAGCATCCTCACACGCTTGCGTCTGGATGCATGCTTGTACGAGCCCGCTGCCGCGCGTGAAGCCGGGAAACGAGGGAGGAATGCTCTCAAAGGCCAAGCCCAGCCCAAGCTTTCTGCCCGCCTCATCGCTTCCACCACACAATGGAAGAAACACACTCTTTGCTGGTATGGAGGAACCAAGCGAGAGATGGAGCTTGCCACGGGCACGGCTCTGTGGTATCAATCTCCCGTTCCTCCAGTTGCCATCCGCTGGGTGCTCATTCGCGATCCCCAAGGCCAATACGAGCCGATGGCTTTGCTGTGCACGGATCAAGAGGCACTGGCAGTCCAGATCATCGAGTGGTTTGTCTTGCGTTGGACGGTGGAAGTGACGTTTCACGAGGTGCGTGCTCATTTGGGCGTGGAGACCCAACGCCAATGGTCGGATCTGGCGATTATGCGCACCACACCTGCTCTCCTGGGCCTCTTTTCGCTCGTGACCATTTTTGCGCAGCAGTTGTTGAGGAAGCACCCCTTTTCCATTCGTCAGACGGCTTGGTACACCAAAGCCTTGCCCACCTTTTCCGATACGCTTGCCTTTGTCCGCCAGCATCTGTGGCCCTCCACCTTTTTTTCGGTGTCGTCAGATGAAGGCGACACCGTTCAAATTCCACGGGTGCTTTTTGATCACCTCGTGGACACACTCACTTTTGCAGCATAGCCAGATCTTGTTGTTTGAAAATTTGGATAAAGTCTACATCAGGCTATCCTCTATCAATATAGGAAAAACGAGCGCCGTCCCCTGTGCAAGGGGATAGCGCTCGTTTTTGGTTCACTGACTTCATTTACAGGTTGACCGACTTCGTCCCGCCCAAATGGGCCCCGAAGAAGTCGTCTAGCTTCGCGACCACAGTCGGCACGTATTCCTCTTTGTCGTACAGGTCAACGTGGGTGGCGCCGTCGATCCAGAAGAGCTCCTTGGGCTGCTGGGCCTTGTCGATCGCCTCGCGGGTGAAGTAGGCTGTTGCGGCTTCACTGCCAGCGATCATCAAGAGCGGACGGGGCGAGATGAGATGGACCAGGCCGAAGGCGTTGAACTGCGCGAGCAGGTCGATGCTGCGGAGCACGAGATAGTTCTCCGACCGCGGGTGGGATCCGCGCGGGGTGCGGTAGTATTCCCAGCCGTCGTAACCGTGCTGTCCCCCGATGGCCCTGGCTTCCTCCCCGGTCTCTGGCAGGATTTGCATTCGACGCGCAGGCTTGCCCTGCGCTTCCTCTGTACGCGCGCCGCCAGCCGCATCGAGCATGCCCTGGAGGATCTCCGGGCCCTGCTCGCGGCCGATTCCCTCGCAGAACAAGCTGCTAATGTCCGCGGCGCTGACCGTCGCGACGGCCTTGATCCGATGATCGGTCGCTCCGGCGGAAACGACATAACCGCCCGAGGCACAGATGCCGAGGGCGCCAATGTGCTCAGCATCCACCTCGTCGCGCAGACTCAGGAATGAGACGGCGGCCTTGACGTCCTCGACGCGATGAAACGGATCCTCAAGCAAGTGCGGCTCCCCCTCGCTCTCCCCCTGGTAGGCGGCGTCGAAGGCCAGGGTGACGAAGCCCGCGCCCGCCAGGCGCTCGGCATAGAAGCCCGCAGTCTGCTCCTTCACTCCGCTCCCAGGGTGTCCGACGACGATGGCGGGATGGCGGTCGCTGGCCTCGTCATCGGGGGTATACAGGTAACCGGCGAGCTTCAGACCGGCGCTCGGAAACGTGACGTTTGTCCTCTTTGTCATGGTTGTTCTCCATTTATGATCGGAAGATCGATCCCACATTGAGTCTTCCGCTTTTTCACAGTGACCATGAGAGCGTATCGAGTGATCCACTCCCCTGACGCTCTGGAGAACCTGGCCCGAAGAAGAGCTGTGGTTGGGAAGTTCCCCCGCGTTCTGCTGGTATGATACGGCAGAGGGAGTCTTCCCTTCTTTCACATTTCTGGGAATTTTGTCGAAAACGCGGGGAAATGCGTACTACGTTCGTGGTTCTGTCGATAGTGACGTGGAGTCTCTCCCAGGCGATTTCTGAAAACGTGGGTAAAATGACTCTGGCTTTGAAAACCCACCGAGAGTGCCACCTGTGAGAGCGGCAGATCCGTCTCTCTGAGCAGGCGCTGGGCTTCCTCAAGCCGTTTGCTTAAGACAAATTGATGGGGCGTCTCTCCGGTTGTTTGGCGAAAAAGGATTGCAAAATGATAGGCGCTGAAGCCAACCTGCTGTGCCAACGTCTCCAACGAGAGTTGCTCATGGAGGTGTGTCAGTAGATAGTCCATCACCTGTCTCATCTGTCGGCTTGTCAGGCCCGGCGGAGTCTGCCTGACACGGAGAGTCGTCGTCAGGTAGTGCTTCAGAAGATGAACGGCTAGCATCTGAGCGGCGGTATCAGCGTAGAGTCGCCCGTAAGACGTTGGCTGTTCCAGTTCCTGTTGCAGAGCCAGGGCCATCTGTGCTAACAGTGGATCCTGGAAGCCAGAAAGGACAGAAAGCTCCAGGCGGGTCGGATCAGCATCAGTCACCTGCTCGGCTGCTCGCACGAACAGGTCCGCACTCAAATGCACATGGAGCGATTGGAGAGGCTCGGAGGAAAGGCTATGCCAGTGGAGTTCATAGGGAACTCCTCCGCCTGGTGTCAAAAACAAGTCGCCTTTCTGGACGTGCAGTGCTTCCACTGGAGCATGCTCGTCTCGGCTCTCAATATACACGGCCCCTTGCTGAACTAACGCCAGGTGAATATCGGGCACAGTAGGAATACGAACCCATTCAACCTGATCTGGCATGTGATCGTACTCACGTACCATCACCCCATCCCAACCACGCTCCCAACTTGAGAGGATCGGAACTGTCATAACATAGTTTTCAAATGCACGTGTCGATGTGGATCGAGGAACAAGAGATTTTTTATCCATACTGCCTTTCTCAGATGTGAGTGAAATGTTTCAACCATATCCTTCGGCCATACGAAGAGTATAGCACCAGCAGGCTATCCTCAGCTATCCTCTGGATAGCTGAGCTTATTTAGTCTAAACAAGAATACCTATATCTGTAGCTTTTATTGCAACAAAAAGGCTCAGAGTACGCCGCTCAAATGGCTCCAGATGCAGATAGGTAGTTCAAAAATCGCATTTTTGTTGCAACGAAAGCTACAGATATGTGTCAATGTACCCCTAAGTCGGTTTGACACGTACTATCTATTTGTGCTATGCTGGAAGCATGAGTCTATCGGTCGTCACCATCGAGAAAGAACGCTGACTCGCACGCGAGTTGGCAGGTGACCGGGTTCTGGTTCATTCCCGTAGCAGTCCCCTCATGTGTCTTGATCGTTGAGACCTCGCGGAGGATACAGGAGGAACCGTGAGACGAGTTGGCCGCTTGTCTCTTGAGATGAACCTCCTTCGAGAAAAAGAAGGATAGGCCAAACCGATTGCTCGTGTCATGCACCATCCGTTCTCTCACGAAAGGAATTCGCTATGAGCGACTCCCCCAAGCTGGCCGAGTTGATCAAAGCGCTCCCCGGCGAACAGGCCGAAGCGGCCCTCGACGCGCACTTTGCAGCAATGTCCCCGGACGAGCGTGACGAGGCAGCCAGGCAGATCGTCACCGCTCTCAAGACGGAGCGACCGATCGGGAAGGAACCCCAGTAGAACTCCTAAGCTAGAGAGGTGTATTCGTCCGACTTTCTGGCTGGAGGAATACATATAAGGCAAGACACCGAGCGAAAGGAACGCGGGCGGACTCGCACCGTGCATACGCTATCCAAGCGCGTGCATGATGCGGTCCGCTCACGTTTGTTTGAGGCTCTGTCTCACGCAAAAAAACTTGCCGCACCCGCGCCAACCAGGTCGTGACGATTGCTGAAAGCATGCTCTCTTATTCACCAACAGACTTTGCTCCTGGTCACAAAAGAAAAGCTCGGAGCCATCGGAGAAATCGGTTCTCTCCGATGGCTCCGAGCTTTTCTTTCAATACCACAGGGTAGTCTACAATTTGTTACAGAAAACGAGCCAGAAAGCCCCTGTGATTTATCCAGGGGATGAATGGCTCTTCCTTGTCTGGGGCGTGGGTGGAGTTGGCTGGTAGGTTGGATCATCCCATGCCAAATAGGCATCTAAGGCCCGGCGTACTATTTCCGCTTCAGGTAAGTTCTCCTCTCGACTTTTTCTCTCTAATCGTTCCACCTGTTTCTCAGTAAAGTAGATATTTTTGCGTGCTCGTACCATGATCTACCTCTCTTGACTACATCACAATTGTGATGTAAAATATACCACTGGAAACGAGAAGGAGCAAGAGGGATGCTGACCTACGAATACAAACTGGATGGCAACAAGGCTCAATATACAGCCATTGATGAGGCTATCCGTATCGTGCAGTTCATTCGCAACAAGTGCCTGCGTTTGTGGATGGACAAGCATGCGAGCAAGAATGATCTGCAATGCTATTGCGCTGTTCTTGCCAAGGAATTCCCCTTTGCTTTTTCTCTCAATTCTCAGGCTCGGCAAGTGGCTGCTGATCGGGCATGGGCTGCCGTCTCTCGCTTCTATGACAACTGCCGTAACCAGAAACCAGGCAAGAAGGGCTATCCACGTTTTCAGCATGATAACAGGTCGGTCGAGTACAAGACGACCGGGTGGAAGCTGGACTCGGACGGCAAACATATTACCTTCACCGACGGATGCAACATCGGTCGCTTGCGTCTGATCGGCAGTCGTGATCTCGCCACCCGCCCCATCCCTGACATCAAGCGTGTTCGTCTCATCCGGCGTGCCGATGGCTACTACTGCCAGTTTGCCGTCGTGGCCGAGCGGCATATCGAGCATCTTCCCTCTGGCAAGCAGATTGGTATCGATGTTGGCTTGAAAGCCTTCTCTACCGATTCTGAGGGAGTCACCGTTGAGAACCCTCGCCACTATCGCAAAGCAGAAAAACGCCTCAAACGTTTGCAACGTCGTCTCTCTAAGAAACAAAAGAAGAGTCAGAATCGAAAGAAGGCTCGCAAAGCCGTTGCAAAAGCCCACTTGAAAGTCCAAAGGCAGCGTGAAGATTTTGCCAGAAAGCAGGCAAACGCGCTCGTCTCGTCTCACGACTTGATTGCCTTTGAAGATTTGCAGATTCGCAACATGGTCAGAAATAGGCACCTTGCCAAGAGCATACACGATGCTGGATGGGGGCTATTTCTGGCTTGGGTCAAGTACTATGCGGCAGCACATGGTATCCCTGTCATTGCTCTCCCGCCACACTCCACCAGTCAGAATTGTTCAGCCTGTGGCACGCTCGTCAAGAAGAGCTTGAGCGTGCGAACTCACATATGCACAGGTTGCGGCATCGTGTTGGATAGAGACCACAACGCCGCTATGAACATTTTGCAGAAGGCTCTCAGTCCCGTAGGGCATACGGAAACTGATGCACCTCTGAGTGCATAAAACGCTTCTGGACAGGAGGGCCTCTACTGTCTCTCAGTAATGGGAGTGAGCAAGTCGCCTGGATGAAGGAAGAATCCCCCTGGATGTATCCGGGGGAGTGTCAACTTTCGCTGTCTTATCCAACGGAGCTGTACCACCTCGAAGGGTCAGCTTGGCAATCCCTTACCCCAGGGAGTCTCATGGTAATAAGTGTGAAATCAGCACACATTTAGAGGTGAAATTGGCAAAATCAGCGCGAAATCAGCACAAAATGTGAATGTTGAAGCATAATATGCAGAAAATCACAAAATGTGGAGGCAATGCGAGTCAGGAAGTCCTATTGGCCTTTAAGTGTTTTTCTGACGAAAAGATACAACATCATTGCAAAGCCGCTTTACAAGCTGGTTGAAGGACGATGGAACAAGTGTCTTTCGTGGGCACTTCGCGTTTTTGATCTGCACGCTCAAGACACTTCCCAAGCCGCCCGAGGAAATCCTGTTGTATCTTTTCGTCAGAAAAACACTTAAAGGCCCACTGCTCTTTGAGGAGCGCAGGCAGCACAATGGTCGAGCTGTCTTCCACAATGACCTGTTTGAATGGCTTGAAAAGGTCGATGGGAGCCGCTTGTGTGGCGACGCCCTGTTCTACCAATTCTGAGAGCACGGCCTGCAAAAAGTTGGCCGCCTCTTGCGTACAACGTTGATGCAATCCCGAACTGCTGATGTGGATGCGGCGAATTTGCGCCGCCTGGGTCAACTGATCTAAGCTTGCTTGAGGGTTGTGCAAATATCCAAAGATCAACAGTTGGGCAAAATCGGCTCCCGTGAGCTTGCGCTCTCGTTTCACAAAGCCGGTTTCTTTTGCCAGTTCATCGGCTCGCTCCTGCAAGATGTGTTTCAAGATGGTCTCAAGGTGTGTTACACTGCTCATCACATGGCTCCTTGGTCGATGAATATTGGTTTGATCACCTTTTATCTTCTCTCAAGGAGTCTTTGCTGTCATCTTTTCTATACTTTCTGCCTATGGTAGGTCTGCAACTTGCCGCAAAGGGAATGGGAATTGAGAATGGAGGCTTGAGAGCGCATCATGGGTTCGTCTCATGAAGCAGACCGTTCTGCTCCGATTAATGTAGGAAAACGTATGCAAGCATCGCCTTCCTACGTCTTTCGTTGTTGCTGCTTCATCCGTAGGTGCCTCAAGACCAGCTGGTCTTTTTGGTCTTATCCCACGTCCACAGCCCAGTTTCCGTCTTCGTCCGAGCCAGTACCGGAGACGGCTTGATCAATCAGCCCGATCAAGCGCAGGGCTTCCCGCAGGATATTGTGACCAGCATTGTGGTCGCGATCCTGGGGAAATTGATAATAGGCACAGGTGGGATTCTGGCACACAAAGATGCGATCCTTGAGGGTCATCTGATCCCATGTCCACTCACAGCAGTGGCAGGTCTTGACTTCCAGGAAAGAAACGGTCTACCTTGATCACCTGTCCACCTCGTTGAGTGGCCTTGGCTTCCAGCAGGCGCACCAGAGTGCCCAGTGAGGCGTCGGAGAACGCGCGGGCCAGGCGTCGGTTTTTGAGCAGTCCCTTGAGATGCAGGTTCTCCACCCCGATGATTCCATAGCTGTCCGCCAGCCTGGTCGAGAGTTTCTGAAGGACATCCTGGCGCAAGCACACAATCTGGTAGTGCAGGCGTGCCACCTGCCTGCGCGCTTTTTCCCGATTCTTCGATCCCGGTTTTTTGCGATGCAGGCGTTTGTTGGCCTGGCGCAGCTTCTTGAGCGCGGTTTTGAGAAAGGCTTGGTTCTCGACTTGCTCTCCCGTACTCAAGGTCGCCAGGCGGTTCAGTCCGACATCGATGCCCACCGCTGCCGCTTTCTTCACCGGGATCTCCTCAGGGAGTTCGACCTGGATGCTCACGAACCACCAATCGGCTGTTCTGGTGATGCGTGCACCGAGAACTTTTCCCTGAAAGCGGAGCTTCTCGGCCATATTGACCCAGCCGAGCTTGAGAACCCAGAGGCGATGATCTCCGACCTCGAATTGGTCGTTGGCGAGATAGAAGCTCGGCTTGCTGCGTTTCTTGCTCTTGAACCTCGGACGGCGAGCCTTCCCCTCGAAGAATGCCGTAAAGGCTTTGCCCAGATCGAGAAAGGGCTGGTCAGAGGCGTTCTTGGTCACCTCCCAGGTCCAGGGGAAGTGCTCCCGTCGGATCGCGGTAAATTGCTTCTTGAGCTTGAGGGCTGTCGGTTTCTCTCCAGCTTCATATTGCCGATTCCACTCGGTCAGCGCCCAATTCCACACAAAGCGGGCCACTCCTGCGGCGCATGCAAAGGAGTTGGCCTGTTCTGAGGTGGGATGCAGTCTGATCTTATGGGCGCGAATCATGCGTTTCTGCTCTTTCTTCTGCCTGATGTTTTCTTCAGTATAGGACAGGTGTTCTCATCTGTCAAGAAGCCCGAAAGCGTGGCGTCTTGCCCACGCGTGATCCCTTTTTCCCACCTTTTTGGAAACAGTTGCATCCTCTCTCGATAGAGAGAACGGATGAGTATTTTTTACAGAACAAGAATGGAGGTCCATTTCCTTGGGAAATGCTCAATCGTCAAATCATGCATCATTAGCGCCTGCCGTGATCAAACATATTCTGCGACTCGGGGGGACATTTACCCCTCAAACAGACCCCCAAGAAGTCGTCATCAATGGGTTCGTCGCTCCTGAGCCAATTCGTCAACTGAGCTATGATGTGACCTGGCTGAAAGGTGTCACCTATAAGAATGATGATCGAAGCCGTGTCTGGGTCTGGTCATTCGAGCCGTGCCGTTTCTTCAGTCGCAAGGGTGTGGAGGAATATCCCACGGATTGCGCAACGAGATAGCCCAGACACCAGGCAGCTTCTACAATATGCTTCTTTTTAAGCTCGATTTCTCCAATAGGGATGGTGGAATTGTTTCCTCTGGAAGAAGAGGAGAATGCTTGTACTAGAGGAGAAAACGAACTCTCATGATCGTGCCATTACCGAGGAGGAGGCGATGGTTCTGATGGGTGTTGATAAACCTTGTCAGTGACCAGAGGCGAACGCAGCATCAAGGTTTCAGCAGGAGTCTGCACCTCAATGATACGATGGTAGAGTCCTGCGGGAAAACAACAAAATTCCCGAGGGCCGACGGTGAAGCGTTCTCCTTCCACTTCAACAATCAGGCTCCCTTGCAAGACAATAAAGCACTCATCGCTGGACTGATGCATGTGTGGGACTGGCTCACTCCATCCTTCATCCGTGTGATGATACCAGATCCAGAGCCGTTCCGACTGGAACCCCACCTCGTCTGGGGGCATGCGTCCGGACAACAATGTAGAAAAGACAGGCAATTTGCGGTGGTGAAAGTGCGCCATCAGTGTTCTCCCTTCCTTGAACAGAGAGGACCCTGGAGGATCTTGCCATCAGGAACCTCTTGCTCACTGAGACGAGCGCCCGCCCTGGTTTGTCACTTTCTGGACGACGAGAGCCCGCGATCAAGCCGAGTCCAGACCAAGGAAGGTGGCAAAGCGTTCTGGGACGCCGAACAGCTGGATCATCCCCTGTCCAGCCAAGTCGGAATGCGCATTGCAAGCCAACCGCTGTGCCCAGGTGAGACGAGCGTGGGCACGCTTAGCACGAGACAGCAGCGCGAGAGTTAGGGGTGGAGCGGTGGAGTCCGTGCCATCCCCAGATTTCATCTGAATCTCGATGCGTTGATGCCGAAGGAGTTGGAGACACGCGCGCCGATGAACCCCTCGACTCCAATCCTGCCAGAGGAGAGGCTCACTCCCCACGGCGAGGGGATGCAACAGCACGCTGACCTGGCGCGGCTTTGCCGTCGCACCGCCATACCATTGACACTGCTCACGGAGCGGACAGGGGCGGCAACTGTGGATGCTGGCTCCGTACACCACACGCAGGCTTCCATCGGCTTCTCTGCGTTGCTCATGCGGGGTCAGTTTTTGGTCTGCCGGGCACCGAAGCGTTCCATCGGGCTGGAGAGCAAAGTCCTGGTCCGCGAAGCGACCGGCCTTCCATGCTGAACCCACTTCTGGAGGGGCATAGCCAGAAGCAGGAGCAGTATGTGGTGGAGAGGGTGGGAGAGCAGGAGCAAACTCGGTCGTGCGGATTGGATCAGGATGAAGCTGATGCCCCAGTTCGAGTCTCAGGTTCCAGACCCATTGGGCGATCAGTTGCCAGTACTCCTGTCCCCAGGCCGAGTAAGAGCACCATCGGTTGGGATCGATCTCTTGGTCTTCATCCGAGAGTGCAGGCTCAAAGGCGCCACGATGCAGATACAACTCAACGACATCGCAGGCAGTGAAGGCGTGCTGTGGCAGATTCGTGAAGAACAATTCGTAGACGACTCCTGCCCGCGTCACGCCAATGGGACTCTTCTTTTTGCCCGCGGGATGGGTAGCCACAACCACGTGACAGGGCACACCCTCGGGCCCTACTGGAATCTTAGGACAATCGTAGAGGCTGCGCTTCATCTGACTTTCGGGACGCTGCTGGAACTGATCGGGAGGCAGGTGCAAGCGCGCCTGAATCAGCGGATGGTCGAGCAGGTGATAGTCTTTGCCACGGGTGACAAACGCGAACCCAGCTACATCGGAGAGCACGGCCCCATTGCCATATTGTCCGTCGAGGCGGAGCAGCGTGCGTTCTTGTGGGAGCTGGTAGGCAGCCAGATATCGGCGAATGGCCGCCAGCTCCTTGCGCAGTTCCTCCCGATATCGCCCGTTCCCGCGATTCCCGAAACTGCCCAGCCACTGATAGCTATGCGCCTGAGCAACCGTTGTCCGTGTCCTGACCGCTTCTCCACGCTTACGGCCCCGGTAGCCAGGGGCACAGACCTCATCCAACCGGCGAAAGGGCGGAGGAAGTTCATCAGTCTGGGGTAAGGCGCGTTGCCGAGCTGCTTCCCGTGTCCCATCAATGTCAAAGATCAGCCAGGTGTTCCCTGCTCGATCCACCAACCCTCCGGTTTGCTTGTTAGTGCAGCTTCAAGGGACCAGTTGTGTAATGAGTTCCGTTTGTTCACAGCCGAAGTAGTCACACACCCTCTGCCTGAGTTCACTAGCGGAGAGCTTCCGAGCAGGCTCGACGATAGCGCGCTTGCCATGAACCCACTTTGGCTCGATGTGGTTGAGCCAGGGGCTCTTGGTGGGCAACCAGCAGGGAACAATGCGTACTCCCTGTTTGCCCATTTGAGCCTCTTGCAGCACCGTATGATTGTGCTCGCGCAGCCACGTTTTGACCTGCTTGCTCACATGCCAGGAAGCGTTATCCCAAATGAGCAGCAGGACCTGCTTGCCCTGAGCCTGGACTTGCTCGCACAGCCACTCCAGAAAATCCTTCGTGACCTGGCTTACTGGGCGTCCCGATACGAAGTGCAAACGCATGCGACCGCTGCCAGCCGAGAGCATGCCGTAACACGCCAGCGCTTGGGGATCAGGGTCGGCCTTGTCCTTGGAGTGTTCCTGCAAGCGCAACGGCTCGTTCTCTTCACTCCAACTGTGCAGAGCCGGCTGGCTCAGCCGGCTCCACCACACTTCATCCAGGTAGCCAATCTCCCAGCCGTGCTGCTGAGCCAGTTCGATCAGCGCGTCGCGCCGTTTTTTTTTCCTACGGTATTTGGGATCTGGACTCGTGATCCAGTGTTTGGCATGTTGCCAACCAACTCCCACCCGTTTAAGCGCGAGTCGGATGGTTTCAATACTGACCTGCTTTTCAGTCAATCCGCGCTCAAAACAAACTGCTGCTGCTAGCCCCAGTGTCCAGAGGCTGGTGGGTTTGCCAAAAGTCCATGGATTCTGGTGGAAGATCGCTCGTAATGCCTCACACTTGGCCTGGTCGAATTCGGCTTGCACCGTTTTCGGGCGACTGGACTCACGAGTGAGACAGCCCAGCCCTTCCTGCTCAAAGGCATGGATCGCGTTGCGTACGGTTTGGGTTGCACAGCCGAGATGCCGCGCGATTGCTGATGGGCGTTGCTCACGGCTGGAAGCCAGCAGGATCTGGCTACGACGCAGAGTAAAGGCATCGTATGAGCGCAAGCCAGCTTCGATCTTTTCCCGCTCAGCTGAGCTCAATGGTCTGACATAGAGGGGAGCTTTCATGCTTGCGGTTTTCCTCCCTTTGTACAAGCGTTTTGTGTCAACTGGCACGGCTTCCGTTCGGTTCATGAGGAGAGAAAAAGAGAGCAATCCTTCTTGGAGGATTGCTCTCTTTGGGGAAGAACTGTTCACCCAGAAAGGGTTAGGGCTGCGTGATCAACAGATTCGAGAAAGCAACCTCGGTGCCTTTGAGGTACACCAGCATACCCACCTGGCCAGACTGCAATGGGCTCGCATCTGTGGCAGTCCCAACCAACCGGCCATTGACAGAGAAGGCGAATGAGTTGCCATTGATGGAGATCTTTACCGTGTTGGCCGCATCTGGCCCCTGGCCGCTACGGAATTCCTTGCCCGCCTTCATGGTCTTGCCGACCTGCGTCCAGGGGGCAGGCGCAGACCTGCTATCATATTTGTAGAAGACATACTGACTCTTGCCATCTTCATTGAGGATCGTGAAAGCATAGAAGGTCACAAGCATTCTCCCTCCGACTGTCTGGGTGGTGTAGCGCAGGATCATGCCGAACGTATTCACGAAAGAGCTATCGTCGCCGGCAACCTCCTCCATCGTGAGTTGGTAACTCAGTGTGGTTTGAGGAAACGTCTGCTGAGGAGAAACGACGGCAGCGGGCCCGTTGCCCTGATTCGTGATGTGATAAGAACCGTCTTTGAAAGCCGTTTGTTTCTGACCGAGGTTTCCAACGAGGTTTCCAACTGGCCAGTTATGGACATTCTGGCTGAGCGGATCAGAGAAGAGGATGGTGCCCGCAGGTGTTGAGGGAGCAGTTGTCGTCGCAGTTGCACCACTGCCCTTATGGCCTGTTCCGAGCGTTTGTTGGGTGCGTGTGCTGAAGAACGATGTTGTCTCAACAATCGCACTGATCAGCAACAGAGCGGCGGCGAGCACAGCGACCATTTTCGTCCACGAGAACGGCTTGCGCACGATAGACGTCTGTGGCAGGGAAACCATCGTGGGAGACATCCGCTCTTTGGTGCTGCTGGAGGCCTTCTGGTACCCTCTTGCGAGCGTTTGGTCTGGCTGGTCGACGATCATCAGGCGTTGGTGTGCACGAGCGAGAATCTCTTCTTTACGATAGAGATAGGAGAGATCCCGGAGACAACGGCTCTCCTCGCCATCTTGCTGAGCCGGGATCGTTTGCAGGAACTGTTCGATTTGCTCATCGATATGGTTGGTATCCAGGTTCGCGAATGGCTCTTTCATCGGTGCTCCTCTCGGTTGGCGTGATACATTCCACGCAGCGTTTTTAGTGTGCGGACCAGCATGATACGAACGGCCCCCTCGCGTTTGCCCATGCGTGTGGCGATTTGTGGGCAGCGCAGCCCTTCGGCAAAGCGCAAGTGGAGCAGTTCTCGCTGCGGCGCGGGCAAGTGCTCCACGGCAGTCCGGAGCTGGTCCAGCGTTTCGCTCTGGACCAGTGCCTGTTCTGGATCGTGTGCCGTTTCCGGGTCTGCGAGGTTCCAGGCGTGTTCCAGCGGAATAGCCTGAGCTCGGCTTCCACGACGGTAGAAATCGACCAGTTTGTTGCGTGCTACTTGCCTGAGCCAGGCAAACTGTCCTCTGGGTGTCTCATGCCCAATCTGGGGGGCCTGGCGAGCGGCGAGAAACACATCCACCAGAATATCTTCTGCGTCCTCCAATGTGCGCGTCCGCGTGCGTAAATAGTCCAGAAGAGGCGAGGCGTATTGCTGGTAGAACAGCGCGAAATGTGTTTCATCCCAGGTTTGTTCCCGAAACGTTTGATGCATACTCTTCCTCAAAAACGATTTTCATAGAGGTGGTGAAGCCCTCGCTTGTAGATTCTCTCATAGATCGTCTGTTTTGGGAAAACTGTTACATCGCGTCGGTTCAATGAGGTCAGAGAAACGAGACACCGAGCGGGAGCAGGGAAAATAACGCACGTGTAGGTCGTTTCCCTGTGAATTGGTCGTGCCTCTTGCACAACCGGTCCCTTGAAGCTGCATTAGGCGTAAGCGGGCGAGCGAGCAGATCATTGAGAAAGAGCGTCCGCAGGGATTCGACCGGTTCCTCCGTCAACACCGCTAAAAACCGCGAGAGCGTCGAACGGGAGGGCAACCAATCGCGTTCAAACAGGGCCATGAATGGGGCGTCAAACGATTGGAGTTGCTGATAGAACGCTTCCAGGGTGCGCTCTCCGCTGATAGCGTAGCCGAAGAGCACCGCCAGAAAATCGATCACGTCGTAGCGGCCAAAACGTCGCCGCGCAAAGCGCACCCGCTCATTGATCTTGGTGAGAACACCATGCTTGCGAAGATGTGCCGTTAGCAGCACAACTTCTCCGAACCACGAAGGCGTTACGGGAACCAATTCGGAAGAGGTTTGGATACATACCGATTCATCAGCCATACTAGTCATATGCGCCTCCCTGAGTGAAAGTGTTTGCTTTTTTCTTCTCAAGAATGCACATATTTATCTCTGATTGCTACAGGTCATCGCTCGTTGCGCATCACGCGGGAATATCCGTACTTCCAAAAGCGCCAAGATGCCGTCTTCATAGGGATGGCGGATGGTGGCAATTATCTTCTTCTGCTTCACCTCAACAGCAAGAGACCAAATGATCCGTCAGTTTATATGATCGATCACGATGATCCTGATGATGAGGGGCCTTCAGGGCCAATGTCGCTTTCGAGATTCTTAGCAAGCCTGGAGCCAGAAAGGCACTGAAGTATTCCTTTTGGCAAAGGGTTGTATCCCCTATGCCAAAGTGATGATGATCGTGGTCAACATTGACCCCTCTTGTTTGGCTGCTGGCAGGACCCTGGCGTAGCCTTAACCAGGCAGCGCCAGGGCTCGCTCTCAGACCTTGGAGATCCTGAATACACACTGTCAGGGCCACTGTATGCACCCACACATTTACCAATTGCGACACATGATGAAATCAAACTGTCAGGTCAATCGTTGGGCGACTAAATCTTCTTCGGCTCAGTCACCTCTTGATAGCCTTGATTGGCTCTTAACTTAATGCACATGGGGTCATAACATTTTTCCCCCATAGGCATTAAGTTAAGAAAAGATGACAACAAAAAGCTCCTTGAAAGATGATGAAGGTTGATCAAAACATCACACATCAAGCAAGGAGCTATCAGATGACCAGTGTATCACAGCTTGAGCGCATATTGAAGCACGTCTTGGAAGAGCGAGCCAATGCATTGGCAAGAGAAACCGGCTTTGTGAAACGAGAGCGTAAGCTTACAGGAGCCGATTTTGCCCAAATTTTGCTCTTTGGGCATTTGCACACTCCCCAAGCAAGTCTGGATCAGTTGACCCAGGCAGCCCAGCTTCGTCAGGTGCAGATCAGCAGTTCGGGCCTGCATCAGCGCTGCACGCAAGAGGCGGCAAGATTTTTGCAAGCGGTGCTCTCGGAATTGGTGGAACAGGTCGTGACCGTGCAAGCGGCCCCCATTGCGCTTTTCAAGTCGTTCAAGCAGGTGATCGCCCAGGACAGTTCGACCATCATCTTACCAGCCGCTCTCAAAGAGCTGTGGCCTGGATGTGGTGGAGGTGGTCAAGAAAGTAGTGAACGCACTCAGGCAGCGCTCAAACTGCATGTGCGTTGGGATCTCAAACACGGGCAACTCATGGGGCCACGCTTGTCAGCAGGACGCGTGCATGAGTTGCATGGTCCTTTAAGTCAGGAGCCGGTTCGTCCTGGCAGTTTGTACGTGGCAGACCGTGGCTACTGGAGCCTGGCTCACTTGCGCCACCTCCACAAGCAGAAGGTGCGCTTTTGCCAGCATCCGAAAGCGAACACGGTCTTTTGGGATCGGGAAGGCAAACGGATTGAACTGGAGAGGATCTTGCCACGCATCGTTGGGCAGGTCAAGGTGAAGCATGTCTACTTAGGCGCGCAGAACCCCTTGCCCGTTCGCCTGCTGATGGTACGCGTTCCAGAAGAGGTGGTAGTACAACGACGCGAGCGCTTGGCGCAAGAGGCGGCTGATAAAGGCCAAGCGGTGAGCCCTAAGCAATGGGAATTGGCTGCCTGGACACTCATCGTGACCAACGCTGCAGCCAAACATGTAGGACCGGCACACGCCTTGGTGATCATGCGTGAACGTTGGGTGATCGAAATAGTCTGATCGCAAATGACAAAAACGTACCTGCTCACTGCGGGGCGAGGTGGGGATCACATAGCGGATCTCCACCTCCTCGTCCGTGACCACAACGCGGTCAACCAACAACTCGACCAATTGCCGCTTCTGCTCAAAGGTCGCCTCAGCCAAGCCTTGCTGAACACGCTGACAAAACGCATCAATGGATTGGACCATGGCGGCCAGTTCGTCGTGGCACCCCACACTGGCCTCTAACTGACGCACTTGTTCAGCGATCCCTTGCAGTCGTTGCTCCAGTTCCTGATGTCGTCGCTTGTACTCATCCAAGTGGAGGACATTGGCCAGATAGGCGTCTGTCAACCGCTCCAGCTGGTGTTCCAGGTTCACCCGTGCTTTGCGCAAATTCTCCCGCCGCGCATGCAGTTCTTGTGGAAGCCATTGCCCGCCCTGTGCCCGCTGGAGAGCCGCCGCAATCAGTTCTGGGTGCATGAGCAGCTCGCAGACATCGTGCCACACCAAGTCATCGAGTTGATCGGCGGGAAGAAAGCGCGAGCGGCACTTCTCGTCGTGGCAGGAGAGAATAGCATGACTCTTGCCCCGGCAGGTGTAGTAGGCGTAGCCATGTCTGGCATCAGAGCGCCCTATGCAAGCCAAGTGGCATGTTCCACAACTCACGAGCGCACGTAACAGATAGGGATGGGCCTTATTGTTACGACGGGCGAATTGCTGGTTGTGGGCCAACTTCGCTTGCACCTGATCGAATTGCTCCTGGCTTACGATGGCGGGAACGTGGGCCACTGCCACCCACTTCGAGGGGTCAGTCAGAGGGTGTCCGCTCTGGCCGCCATGTCTCATGGGGACAAGAGGAGACTGCCGATGCCGCGCAGGGGTACTGCAATAGCGACCAATGAAAACGGTTCCCGTGTAGACCGGATTGGTTAGGATGCCACGCACGGTGGCTTGATTCCAGCGCCAGCGCCCACTGGGAGTGGGAACGTGTTGTTGCATGAGTTGCTTGGTCAACCCGATCAAGCTCTGATGCTCTTGCTGATACATGGCGAACATCTCTGTGATCACTGCCGATTCGGCCGGCTCTAATCGCACCCCTGCTGGGTCGCGCGGATGGTTGGGGTCCACCCGATAGCCGTAGGGGGGATGGGTCCACGGCAGGAGGCAGCCTGCCTGGTACTTCTGTTGGCGTCCTCGTCGCATGCGTTCCGCGATCAAGCTTCGTTCGTATTCCGCCACTGCCCCTCGGATCTGCAAAAGAAGTTGATCATGAGGATCCTGGCTCATGGGCCGATCGACAAAGATGACCTGGCATCCTCCTCGTTCCAATTCTTCAATCAAAAGCACTTGATGGACATAGTTGCGGGCTAAACGATCGGGGCAGTCATGACCACCTGATCGAACTGGGCAAGCCGCACCTGATCTCGCAACCGATCCAGACCGGGACGATGCAAACTCGCCCCGCTGTACCCGTCATCGCGAAACAGGTGCTCGTCACGCCAGAGCCAGCCATGGGTTTAGCTATGGGTTCGTAGTTGCTCCAACTGTTGTTCAATGGTTTGCGTTTGTGCCTGTCGTTGCGTCGAAACGCGCACATACATGGCTACGTTCATCGCTGCGCTCCTGCTCAGACGCCTCCTGCGGAACTTCCTCCTGAGAAACAGCACTCCATCGGACGAGGAAGTGATAGGCCTGATCCCACCTGCGTTGCGCATCGGCCGTCTGTACGACCTGACGCCGGATGCTCCACTGACGTTGTTTCATGCGCATCCTCCTGGGAACACTGCTTCAATTCGTCCCTCTCGAAGGATACACCCACCCGTTTCTCTCCTGGATGCCGGACTCGCAACGGTAATCTCCACCAACTGAGATGTAACTGGCCCCCTCGGCTCATGCAAAATTTGTCATTTGTGATTGTACCATTGAGTTGCTCTTCAAGCTCTGGAAGACTCAGGGGCACATTGATGAGTGGCGATCGCAACATCCTTGGCGAGCGTTGTGTGAGTTGTATGCCAAACTGATGGCGGTGGTGGTCCAACATTGGCTCCTCTTGTTTGGGTGCTGGCAGGATCCTTGGCGCAGTCTGGTCAAAGCCTCGGCTGTGGTGCGCTCTCTTGCCCTCCAAGGGTTGGAAGTGCTCTGTGGCTTCTGCCGCTTGCGCCTGCTGGTCGACCAACTCTCTCGAATGATGCAGTCGGGCTGTCGGGTCAATCCTCGCTCGACGGAACCCTGCTTAGCTCAGCTGCTTCTCGATGGTCTTGATTGGCTCTTAACTTAATGCCTATGGGGGAAAAATGTTATGACCCCAACAAAGCAACAAGCCTCAGACGAGCGGGAGATCACCCAGCTGGTGCATGCCTGTCTCAGTGAACACACCAATCTCACTGAGAAACAACGAGAGCAGTTTCAGCTCGACTTCCATCGGACAGACATCCCTTTATTTCGCGTGGTAGAGCTACAGGTGCCCAATGATACACCTGGTGACCCACGCCTTTTTGCCTGCCAGTGGACCGAGAACAAATGGCATGTTGTCCCCATGCCTACAGCCCTTGCTAATTTCCCTCCGGAAGCCTGAGCCCTCCTCTTTCTGGTCCCGAGGATGAGCAATCATCACAATGGAGCGCCGGCGTGAGCCAGGGGTGCGGCAAGTTTTTTTGCACAACCTCAGCTTGACTTTGTACATTTTCAAAGTTTCTTCTCGAACGAAGCCCTATGGAAGTCGGCGGAATTCGTTTCCTCTCGCGATTTCTCACAGACTCTCCGATGATTTAATGACAGTGATACGAGGCTTGGGCAACAGGTATTGAGCGATGATGCTACTGCCGATGCAGAGAGGAAACCCAATGAGCATCAGCCAGAAACCTGTGGTAAATACACACAACACCCTGACACAGACCAGCTTGACATGCAACTAAGCTTTCAGCGATACTCATTTTTGAGGGAGGCAACTGAGAGCTAGCTACTCTGAGAAGTGGGAACCGGAGAACCTTCTGGTAAATATGGAAATCGACTCTTTCACGCTAAGTGGGGGGATATGCTGCGATCCTTAACAAGTCTTTGAGGATGCCGGTGCAGACCTTTCGTGTGTATCTGGGCAGGGCATATCCACAGGTCCCGGCCTCTCTCACCCAGGTTTTGTCATGGAAGGCTCAACAGTCTTGGCAGGGCAGCCAATTTTTGCTTCTTCAAGAAGTGCCCCTCCCTGCTGGAGCCACCGAAGCGGTCCCCATGTTCTTCTCTGCTACTGACCGTGCCCTTGCCCGCTGGTGTCCTGCCGTCTGCCGCAACTCGGTTCCCCGCGTCCCCTCCGGGGCGAGCTACTGATTGACAGACCACGGAACGTCAAGGTTGCGCAGGTGGCGGTGGGACGGTATGAGGCGCGCTTGTCTTGACCTTGACGTTTGTGGTAGGCTTGACGAGCTCGCTCCGGGGAGGCAGCAGCTTCTCTTTACCACGGCAGTTCCCTCTCAGATGTTACAAGTCTTAGCGTGAATGTTCGACAGTTTTTGAGCCGAAACGTGGGAATTCGGCGCGAATGTTTGGAATCAACGGGTTCTTTGAAAGTGAAGCCGTGCTGGAAGCGGTCTGGTTGTGATTTGACTTAATTCTTGGCGTTTTAGCGCCAGATATCCTGGCGTCGAAGCGACATGAGCAGGCTGGAGAGGACGAATGCCTCAAAATCAGATCTGCCACATAAAATGGCGGCGCTTCTGCTCAACTTTCCTGTGATCCTTGATGCGGAGCATTTCAGGAAAGAAAGCGCCAGGAAATGCGTCAACTTTGTCACATAAAATGGCGCATCGTCCCGGTGAAGCCGCTCCTAGACCGACCTAATTCTTTGCCAGGTAATTTGGCGCGATGATGAGAAATGCTTTAGGAGAGAACAGGTGCGATGCATGATTTTCTTCTCCATCGATGTACTGCCAAGTTATGCGGCACTGCCTGTCTGCTTGCAGGCGCTAAAACCGTCGGCAGATTATCTGGCAAAGCCGCCAATAATTCAGTCAAATGACACTAGTAGTCAGTCCAGTTTGATTTTTGGGGAGGGGTACAAATCATGCATCTGAGCACGAGCATCAGCACAGGTAAAGCGCCAATGGATCTGGCAGCGTTGTGCATTGCGTTCGCTGGCCAGGGCCTCAATGTGTTGCCACAGATGCTCAAAGCTTTTGACCCGTTTGGACAAACAGCCCCGCTCAAAGATGCTGATCTCGATCTCGGCCATATTGAGCCAACTCCCATGCTTGGGGGTATAATGCACTTCCAGCCGTTTCCAGATACGCTGGGCTTCCTCGGGAGGGAACGCCTCGTAGAGGCTGCCCACCGTATGAGTGTTGAGGTTGTCCATGACCAAGCGAATGACGCGAGCATCAGGATAGACCTCATCCACCAGCCAGCGGATCGTCAGCGCGAAATCCAGCCTAGTGCGCTGGTGGGTCATCTCGACACAACGGCGACCAGCCAGGGGCTCGACGAACACAAACAGATTGGCGGTCCCCAACCGCTCATATTCGTAATCAGAACGTTGGGGAGATCCCGGTTTCACGGCAGGGGCTCACGAACCTCTCCATGGAGCACCAGCGGCTTCTCGTCAAAGCAGACCAAAGGTGCATCTGGATCATAGGGCTGGGCGTACAAATCCAGCACATCTTCCATGGCTGCCACAAAGGGAGCATCGACGTTTGGAATGCACCAGTGCTCGTGCTGCCACGGCTTCAACGTGTTTTTTTGAGTAACTGGCGCACGGTTTCCGGCGAGATCCCTCGAACATATCCCAATTCGACGGCTTGGCCTGCCAGCATGCGAACCGTCCAGTGGTCATGCCCATCAGGAACCTTGCTACACGCAATGGCAATAAGATGGGCAGCTTGCTCATCCGTCAGTGCCTGGCGTCGGCGCTCTTGCCGTTTGTCGGTGAGCACTGCTTCGACGCCTCCCGCACGAAAGCGCTGGCGAATGTTGCGGATTGTCTGCTCCGAGATGTCGAGAGCCTGGGCGATTTCGGCATCCGTCCAGCCTGCATCGCTTTTCAACAGCACTCTCGCCCGTGTGAGGGTTCGCGCATTGGCTTTGCCACGTCGCACAAACACCTGCATGTGGTCTCGTTCATCTTCGCTGAGGTGCATCGGAGCGGGTCGTCCCATGAGATCTTCTCCTGTTTTTCCTCAGCATACCATAAATTTCAAACTAGACTGACTACTAGTGGGTCAGCTTGCAATTGAATACCCTCGAATCATTGCAGCGCTCGATCCGGCCAGACGGCGTGTCCGCGCGCGTTCGCGCCGTCGCCTGCGCTTGCCATTCCAGACAAAGGGCGTCGGGTTCACGTTCCAACCGGCCACGGTTTGCTCCAACCAGTCGATGACTTGTTGGGGGTTCTTGGGATGTTGCCCAGCCAAAGCACGCGGCACAATGATGCGTTGCACCGACTCTGCCATATTGAGCCACGAGCCACCAACGGGGGTGTAGAGCGGCATCACCCCATGATGAAACAACCATACCACGAGGTCGGGAGTCAGGTGCCCAGCCAGATTGTCCCACACGAGCACGATACGTAAGGGAGGAAGCCCCTCATCGTTCTCGTGTGGCCACAACCACGTTTTCCACTGCGCATAGTGCGCCCGCTCTGCTTCCGGCGGCAAGGTCTCTGCTGGCTGTTTTTTCTCCAATTCGTCCAACACCTCCGAGAGTTGCTCTTTCAGCCAGGGATGCAAGACGGCATTGGTTGCCGAGACGACACCTTTGGCGCGCAAGAGACCCGTGGTCGGACGAAAGAGGGTGAGCAGTTTGGCGGTGCCCCCGCGCTCGTACTCGTGGGGGTGCAACAGGGGATGGCCCTCTGGTTGCCACGAGGAACCCGGCTGTGGGATGGCCTGATACGGTCCAGCTTCATCTTCATTGAGTTGCACGATCCCGGCAGCTTCCGCGTGCTCGCACGCCAACTCGATCAGTCTTTTTTTTCCAGTGTTTGCTCGTCATAGGTCGTCACCGTGCCGCCTTTGCGTTTGCGCAGCGCGTAGCCGGTGCGGCACCAAGTGCGTGTTCGCTGATAGCTGTAGCCTGACCCATGCAGCACCTGACGAATGGTTTCGTTGGCGATGTGAGGCAGATCCGAGGCTTGTAGTGCCTTGCGTAGTAAGGAGAGTGACCAGGTAGCAGTCTGATCGATCTGGCGATCTGGGGTCCTCTGTACTTCTTGCAGAATACGCGCCTGCTGCGCGCTCGTGTAGGTCGGCTTGCGCCCACGGCCATCAGCAATCGAAAGCGCTGCCAGACCGTGCTCATTGAAGCGCTCGACCAACTCGCGCACACTGCGTGCCTCTCTAAAGCCTGCCACCAATGCTGCCTGCGGAAAAGACTGCGAGGCCGCTACTGCCAGCAGCGCTTTGGCTCGCCGTGCCACGTCTATCCGTTCACTGCTGGCCTTGACGATGCGCTGCAACTCTTGCTCTTCTTGTTTGCTGAAAGCACGCAGGGGATGTTTTTGGAAGTGAGCCATTGACGTGTTCCTTCCTTCTCCTCCTATTCTATCACCTCCGCTTCCCTCCTGGTGCTCAATTGCGAGTTGACCCACTAGTGCACATACATAGTGTAAATTAATGGCAGCGTCCGTGACATTGATCCGGCTTTTGAGCCCATCAGCCGACGAGGTATGCGTTCTGTTTGGTGACACAGATGAGGCAACTGGAGTGTGCACAGACAGAAAAACGGACGAGCGAGAGTGTCCGCAGAAATCGAGTTGGTGATAGCCGTGGGCATCCGTGCCCAAACCCCTTCTGTCGCCATCACCGACCCAGATGACGTGCATGGCGTGCTTTCCACGCTCAGGCCTCCCTCCTCATGGGAAGGGTGACCGTAAAGGTCGATCCTTTTCCCACCTCGCTCTCCACCGTGATGGTTCCCCCATGGTGCTTGACGATCTCCGCAACAATGTAGAGTCCCATGCCCAAGCCGGGAATCGCTCTCTGCCGGGGACCTGCGGCCCGATAGAAGCGCTCAAAAATCTTGTCGCGCTGCTCTCGTGGGATGCCCAGACCATGATCCTGCACACGGATCGTGACCGCCTCAGCGGAGGCGGAGAGATCCATCTCGACGGTCTCTGCGCCGGGAGAATACTTGATGGCATTGCTGAGTAGATTGGTGAAGACCTGTCCCAGCCGGTCTCGATCCGCCATCAGGTTGGTCTGCACCACGCCACGCATCAGGATGGTATGGCTAGGGTTGGTTTGCTGCATGGTGTCGACGATCTCCCGCAGCAATGCATCAAGATCCACCGTCTCCTGGACATACTCCAGTCTGCCTGCCTGGATCTTGGAGACATCCAGCAACTCTTCCACCAGCCGGGTGAGTTTGTTGATTTGGGTCTCCATGCTCGAAAGAGCCGAAGCTTGGAGGCCTTGCTTGGCCAGTTGCCGGTACAGCAAGGTGGTGTGCAGTTTCAAGGCGGTAAGTGGGTTCCTCAGTTCATGGCTGGCCATGCTGATAAAGTCATCCTTGCGTTGTTCCAGTTCCTTGCGCGCTGAGTTATCCAGCACAAAGGTGATCGCTTGGGACGAGTGATGCTCTAAGAGGACCGCGCCCACGAGCACGGGAAGGCGACTGCCATCTTTACACACATACTCTTTCTCATAGGGCGTTATCGACTGCTGGGCGTCAAGTTCCTGCCGGGCCTCTAAGCTCCGAGCCAGATAGTCTGGAGGAGTCATGTGCAACCAGTTCATGCGCCCGGCACGCAGATCTTCTCGTGTATAGCCGGTCATGCGCAGAAAGGTGTCATTGGCGTCCACAATCTGCTCCCTTTCGCCGACAAAGATCCCGATAATGTTGGAGTTCATCAGGACGTTCGCTTGTTCCTGACTCTGGCGTAAAGCTTCCTCGACGCGCTTCTGGTCATCAATATCAGTGCCAGTGCCGAACCACTTGATGATCTGACCCGCTTCATCGCGCACTGGGAGCGCACGGGTTAAATACCAGCGGTACTCTCCAGTCCGTCCATCCTTAAGACGATATTCGTTCTCGTAGATTTCCCCTATTCTGAGTAATTGGTGCCGGAGCGCCAGTGTGCGCTCAATGTCCTCTGGATGCACGAACTGACGCCATAGATCGTCTCCTTCGAGGGTAAGATTGGCCTGCGTTACGTCGCGATAACGCTGATTCGTGTAGTCTAGACGGCCGTCGGGCCACATGGTCCACACCAGTTGCGGCACCATTTCGGCGAGCGTGCGAAAGTTCTGCTCACTGGTTTTGAGCTGCTGCTCAGCCTGTTTCTGCTCCTCTATGTCAGTGCAGGTGCCAAACCATTTGAGGATCTGACCGGTTGTATCCCGCACCGGCAGCGCGCGGGCTAAAAACCAGCGATACGCTCCAGTTCGCCCATCTCTGATACGACATTCGTTCTCAAAGAGTTCACCGGTGGCAAGGGATTGCTGCCGAAGCGCAAGCGTGTGCTCGGCATCTTCGGGATGCAGGAATTGACGCCATCCATAGTCCCGTATCTGCTCGAAATCGGCCTGCGTCAGGTCACAGTAGCGCTGATTACAGTAGTCAACACGGCCATCGGGCTGCGTTGTCCACACCAGTTGCGGCAGTGTTTCAGCCAGCACGCGCCAGTTCTCCTCACTGGCTTTGATTCTCTGTTCAGCCTGTTTCTGCTCGTCAATGTCGGTACAGGTGCCAAACCATTTGATGATCTGGCCTGCGTCATCACGCACAGGCATGGCGCGGGCTAAGAACCAGCGATACGCACCCGTCTGGCCATTTCTGAGACGCTGTTCGTGCTCATACATTTCTCCCGTGTCCAGGGCATGCTGCAAGTGCGCTCGGTGGCTTTCACTATCATCAGGATGGAAGAACTGGAGATACGCCCATGGGTCGCTTTGTATCTGCTCAAGCATCAACCCGGTGTAGTCACGGTAGCGCTGGTTCACATACTCAAGCAGGCCGTCGGGTCGTCTCACCCACACCAGTTGCGGCACCGTTTCGGTCAGCACACGCAAGCTTTCCCGGCTTTCTTTGAGCTGCTGCTCCGCCCGTTTCCGGTCATCGATGTCGGTGCAGGTGCCAAACCATTTTAGGGGTGTGCCCTGAGCATCCTTGTGCAGCATGGCTCGGACAAGGAACCAGCGGTACTCTCCGGTCGGGCCATGGCACATGCGCAGCTCCGCTTCATATGGCATGCCAGTTTGGACGGAACGCTGCCACCCCTCCAGGACGCGCTGCTGGTCATCGGGGTAGATGGCCTGGAGCCAGCCGTACCCTTGAGTTTGTTCGGCGGTCATGTTGGTATAGTCACACCAGCGTTGGTTCGAGTATTCAGCAGAGCCATCGGGGTGCTTGATCCAGACGTGGTGGGGGATGGCATCGACCAAGACACGGATTTCGTCTTCGGCCTGCTTTTTGTCGTGAATGTCGGTGCAGGTGCCAAACCACTTGATGATCTGGCCTGTTTTATCACGCATCGGCATAGCGCGGGCTAAAAACCAGTGATAGGCTCCGCTCGTGCCCTGGCGCAGGCGCTGTTCTGTCTCAAAGAGGGTGCCTGTTTTCCTGGATGTCTGCCATGCGTCCTGGATACGTTGCTGATCATCGGGATGCAGGCACTGGATCCACCCATCACCCTGTGCTTGTTCGGTGCTCAAGCCGGTATAGTCGAACCAGCGTTGATTATAATAGTCGATATAGCCGTCCGCTCGCATGGTCCAGACCTGCTGGGGGATGGCATCGATGAGGGTATGGAATTCCGCTTCGGCGCGCTTGCGCGCGGTGATGTCGATGCCAGCCATGACGAGATACTCGACGTGGTGATCCGCATCCCTGTGGGGGGTGATCGCGACCTCCAGGTGAAGCTCCATGCCTTCTCTGGGGTGAATGGGGGTCTCGAACCGCACCGTTTCGCCCCTGCTGGCGCGTTTGATGGCTGCGCGTAATTGTGCTTGACTGGGAGGAGAAAAGGACCACCAGGGGCCTTCAACCAGGGGTTTGCCAACCACCTCTTCACGTCGGATCTGCGCATCGTCTAACGGAACCTTATTGAGGTCCAAGACGATCCCCTCGGGCGTTAGAAAGACGATCCCAGCATGCACGTTCTCCAGGACCTCCATGTAGAGGGACTCGCGCTGGTGAACGATCTCCTGGCGCCCAGCTGGTGCTCCCATCTCATGGAACTGCAAGGTGAGTCCCCCACTAGTCGAAGAAAGATGCACGTGCAGCCAGCGCTGGGTGACGGAAGACACATACTGCACCTCGGTCAGAGCTCGAGTCTGTTTCGTCTTCTGGATGGCCTGGTAAAGCGCCGTGCTCACCAACTGTGGCGCGCAGCGCCAGAAGCTGTTTCCAACCAGTGTCTCTGGTGTGGCGCCTAGCAAGGCCTGTGCGCTTGCATTGGCGTAGATAATTATTGAGGCATCATCGAGCACAAACAAGGCCCCAGGAAGGGTCTCGAGAATCGTGAGGAGCGTCTCATGAGACTCTGGTGTGAGACGCGTGATGTGCCTTGTCTTTAACATACTGCGGTCAATCTCCCTTTCACGTGTTCCCATCTGTGGTCGCTAAGCTGTGTACCTGTTCAAATCTCAAGACGTCGAGAAGAACGCGTTCTCTCTCTCCACCCTTCCCTCTCCGTAAGCGTTCTCTTGCTATTCATAAGTATCGGCTTATTCAATGAGACGTATAGACCTCAAGGGGACGTAGAAAAATATGCTCAACATCTCTCTGTGGGCCATACCATTTTTTCCACCAAGCGGCACGCTGATCGCCCAAAGACATCATGCGTCGCAGCCGCACCACCCGGCAGAGAACCTTGGGAAATGTGCCTTATCCTCTTGCTCTGTGGGAATTCTCGATGAATTTACAGCATGCGTATGCAACAGGCCGCTTCCAGCGCGGATTCACTTTCAAAGAGCCCGTTGATTCCAAACATTCGCGCCGAATTCCTACGTTTCGGCTCAAAAACCGTCGAACATTCACGCTATTTACTAACCTGGACCGGACGTGTGCGTCTCGGTGACACGACCACCCCATCTGGAGAAGGACAGGAGAAACATGGAAACAATCAGGAATCCGAGGAAACCAAGAATGGCAAACAAGAGGCTGAGGATGAGCATGACTCGCTTCACTGTACCGAGAAGCCCGGCGAGAAAGGATAACAGCGGAATGAGGATCGCAAGCAAAAGTAGGGTGCCACCGATGATGGTACTACCGAGCATACTCCCAAATGAATCAGTAGAATAGGATGTAGGCTGGTGGAGAAAGGTGATTGCGACAAAGCGAACTGGCAAGAAGAAGCCAATGATCAGGAGCACTGACCCCAGCAGGCCAATCCAATTCACAAGACGGAAGGAAAACCAGTGTCGCATAGGGAACTCCTTTACAGACATTTCTCATTTCGTCGTACATACAATACGCGAAAGACAACACACAATCGCACACGGAGAATAGCAGGCACGCGGATGAAAAAAGCTCAAAGTCGAGCTCTGAGAGACAAGAGGAAAAGATTGGCTGACTATTTTCCTGTCATGCTCGTGCGCTCACTATTTGCAAAAAAACTTGCCGCATCCGCAGCCATCCTGGATAGCCGAACGCTGCAATCGACTCCGGAAAGTGGAGGGTATGCAGGCTACGATGGTGCCAAACGCCGCAAAGGCAGTAAAGTGCATGTCGCAGTCGATACGCTGGGCCATCTGCTCGCCTTGTTGGTCACGCCAGCCAATGAGCAAGATCGGGCTCAAGTCAGCGAACTGGCTCAAACCATCCAGGAAGTGACTGGCAGCCATATCGAAATTGCTTTCGTGGATCAAGGCTATACCGGTGATGCTCCAGCCCAAGCGGCACAAGACCAAGGTATTCGTCTGGAAGTCGTCAAACTTCCCGAAACCAAGCGTGGCTTTGTGTTGTTGCCTCGCCGATGGGTCGTGGAACGCTCGTTTGCGTGGACAACGCGTTTTCGACGACTGGTTCGCGATTATGAACGACTTCCTGGCACGCTTGCAGGTTTACACCTGGTCGTGTTTGCTTGCCTGATGCTTCATCAATGGATGGCCTTGTCCAGTCCTTGAGCATTTTTCGAAATCGAGTCACTAACAGCCTCTAGAAAGAGGACTAGCGGGATTTTCAGTCCAACCAGCCCTCCTTCTTTTTGCAAAAATTTTTGGAGCACCCAACGCTTCATGCCTCGTTTAACATTTGCCATAACTCCTTGTCGGCCAATCGAATGTCTTTGTCACTCAATTTGACGGTGCCACATCCTCCTGCATCTGCCTTTGCTATTAAGACGATTGCTCCATCCCTAGAGAATGTCAGATCATAGGTCGGTCCCGCCATCAAGGTACATACCTGCCCGGCAGGTACAGCAGGCAAAGCACGGATATGGTCATACACTTTTTGAACGCTATCAAGCGAGCTTACGTTTTTCTCAGTAGACGTGTTTGTGTCTACTGAATGAATAACCATATGAAGCTTACTGGGCTCTGGCACCTGAGTGGCTCCAGCAAGCGTTCCACAACTCACTACGAGTAAGCCGATTACTATGAGTAGCAATGGGGGAAGTGGTTGTTTTCTCATTGCTCTCCCTCCCTTCTTGTACGTAATGAAATAGGCTGATAGGCCTAGGACAGGAATGATCAGTGTGGGAAATGAAACAAACGATACCTCTACCTACACACTATGCCATCCTTCAAAACCAGACGATCAAGGGAACGATGTGTCGGGACTCTATGGTGTTCCCATGCTATGTTACTGGGGTTATCAGGTTGTGATTCAAAAAGTTGTGGCGCACCCATCGGCTCATGAAGCCTATCTGGTTATATCGTAAAGTGAGTGCCCTTGATATTGCTGATGATGGCCTGGATAGTGAAACGGATCCTCTCGATACCCATATTTTTGCCTTGTATAGGCCGATCCTGAGCGATCTGGCGCAAAGCGGGGATGTGATCAAAAAGTTTGATCACTACTGGCTGCCGGCTCAGTTGCATACGAAAGCGTTTCCCGATAATCGATGGCGGCTCAAGGGCGGAGCACCGCTCTATCGATTGAGCGAGCAGGTACGCCAGGAGATTGTGTTTGTAAGAACGGAGCGCTGGCTCAAGCACGAGCCAGGTACCGTAGGATGAGAAGAAGGATAAAGCCATATTCAGTAATGGGCAAATATAGTTCTCTTTCTACCCAGGGAAGCCTGAACACGGGTGAGGAGAGGAGATGAGAAGGCGATAGTGTAGGATTTGGTGACGCGCATTGATACGGATGCACATTCTTTCTGTTGAAGGTGCATATTCGAGTCATTGGTTGGGCTAGAGAAGAGTAGCTTGAACGAAAGAGTCATCCAGGTTGTTATTATTTTGATGTTGTTCTAAGCGCTCAGGATTCATTTAGTGTTTCATGGAGTGAAACAGTAAGAGTGGTCTCGCTCCATGAAACGCAATTTCACGATTTGTTTTTCCTGACTCTAGTTAAAGACATACCCGACTCTGGTGACTGTGATCAGGTAGCGTGGTTGTGAAGGGGCCTCCTCGATCTTGGTGCGTAGTTGGCTGATATAGACGCGCAGATAGTCAATCTCATGGTAGTAGGTAGGTCCCCACACGCTCTGCAAAATGGTGACATTTGAGATGATTTTCTCTGATTGCATCATGAGTTCGCATAAGATCGCGTTCTGCTCCAATTAATGTAGGAAAACGTATGCAAGCATAGTTCTCATCCATCTTTTGTTGTTGCTGCTTCATCCGTAGGTGCCTCAAGACCACCAAGGCCTTTTTGGTCTTACCCCGCGTCCACAGCCAAGTTTCCGTCGGTGGGTAGGTGGCTGGCGAGGTATCAATTGCTTGGTCCTTTTCCATCCACCCCCGACAAATGAAGTAGGGCACCAGCGAGGTACCTCATGGCCCTTTTCTGTTGCCCCCTTCCCAAACGGTACGGGCGCATTTCTACGCATACCGCTTTCCAGAGAAATCATTTCATAGCAGAGAGGATAAGGAGGGACTTATGCATTTCGCGGCCAGCCAACTCCCTACATTTTTGAAATGGTCCTCCTGCCGCCCTTTGCCCTGCGACCGGATCTCCCGATCTCCCTGGTGAGACGTTACCCTCACGACTCATATGGCGGCTCTGTCACCTTGCCGTTCGCACGGTTTAGGGGATCCCGTGGTACGTCGTTGCGATACGTGCTAGCTCGCCTTAGGGCCTCCACTTATCCCTTGATGGACCTCGTTGGTCCCCGTTCATGCCCAGGAAAGTCTCCCAGCCTCCGGTTCATGCCAAAAGAGGGCGTGACATCGGTTTCAAGCGTTCTACCGATGGGTGTGCACATTCACCCCGTTGGGATTGGAGTTCGGGCAGTCTAGCTCTACCCATAGCGAGCGGGTCGTACGAAAACCCTACTCTACAACGCTTTCGAGTATGCTTCGCTTCCCCAGTCTGCTTTGTCCCCTTCAGTTTTCACCTCCAGGTAGACTGGTAACCCAGGAATCTCTTTCCTCATTCCTCCTGCCTCCGGCAGGGATATCACAACGCGCCTCACGGCGCACACCGTGCTTGCGACTTTCACCGCACACGGCTTTCCCGTTCGTTCAGTCCGATCCCTTCTGTCGCATGGGCTGCCCTGTATGAATAGCTTGATGACAGAAGTGACACACCACCAGGGTCTTTCTTCGGCGTGCTGCCATAACTTTGACCCATCGTGGTCGCGTTTTCCCTTCTTTGTTGAGGTCTGCGAGTTTGCGGATGTGGTGAACTTCTACGTTTTCCCGTGACCCGCATAGCTCACATGTATCTGCAAGGAGCCGTTTAACGAGTTCATTGCGTTCTGACCTGATATAGATGGGTATTTGATCGACGAGGACTGCTGTTTTTTGTCGTTTGAGCGGAATACCCCCAAATCTTGCAACAAGCGGTTTCTTTCCTTCTCGCTGGATCTGGATCTCCAGGCAGCGGTAGATCGTCCCGTCTTCTGCTTGGAAACTCACTTCGTACTTCTGCAACATCTTCATGATTGTTGTTTGGTGCTTATTTGCGAGTGTCTTGAGCAGAGAACCTTTTGCTAGCCAGTGAAGTTTCCAAAACCAGGAGACATTCTGGGCTAGCATATAGTATTGGACAATCCCTCGATATTCCTGCTGATAGTGTTCGATGATGGTAAAATCATCGTTTTCAAGTAGCAGTTTTCGGTGGATGGGTTTACCGTTTTGTTGATAAGGAGTACATTTGCTTTCAACGACATCTGGTGGCACGAGGAGAGCAATCCGCCCATTAATGCGTCGTCGCTTTTGGGTGTGTTTGGTATCATTTTGTTGGTTCACAATGTGGTAGTTGAGGAACCGTGCCGCTTCGGTGCTAGCGTGGGTAATAAGCGTTTTCTCCTGTGACATTTCCAGCTTGAGCGTGTCTCGCAAAAATTGCCCCAGACGTTGCTTAATTTCCTCTGCTTCCTGTCGAGTTCCAACAAAACCAAAGAGCGTGTCATCCGCGTATCGTACATAGTGAAGCCGCCGGTATCCTTCGTCGTGTGGATCGAACGAGGGGAGTTTTTGGAATTGTTTGCGCAATTCTTTGGCTTCCTTCATCTTTCCTTTTCGCCTTAGCCAGTCAGCTTTACTTCTTAAACTGTCATACATCGGATTGGCTGCTCGTTTCCCTCCTCGTGTGTACTCAGGAATGAGTACTTGTTCCACATACTGATCTAACTTATCGAGGTAAATATTGCTGAGGATTGGTGAAATTACTCCGCCTTGAGGACATCCGCTCAGGGTTTTATTGAACTTCCATTCCTCTAGATATCCACTTTCGAGTAGGTGCCGGATTAACCGGAGAAATCGTTCATCGTGGATCTTTTCCCTGAGAATAGAAAGTAAGACCTCGTGATTCATCGTGTCGAAAAATTTGGCGATGTCGCCCTCCACAAACCAGCGCGAGCCAGTCCATTTGGTCTGAATCTCTTGCAGGGCGGTGTGACATCCGTGTCCGGGGCGAAACCCATGAGAATGTTGACTCATCTGCGGCTCATAGTACCCACGGGATGCGCAACGAGATGTCAGTAGTAAACCGATTGACTCCACAGGCCGTTTGGCTGATATCGCCAGTCTGCTTGCAGTTTCTTGGACGCCCACGAGTTGTGCAACGAGTTAACCTCAAGTGAAGGAGTGTAGATAAGACTGGCATTAACCCGCATCAGAACAACAGTCGAGAAGCGTGGGTAATCGAACAATGTCAATCCAGGAAAAGCGGCCAGGCTAGACAGCAATGAGGCAAGACACACCATCCGTAGTGGTTGGTTAGGCAGTGGCAAGGAGATCAAAACCAAAAGAGGAAGCAAAGATGGCTGGCAGTCCGTGAAGTGTGACAACCAGTCGGGGAGCATCCAGTGGACGGGCATTGCGCGCCAAGCGCTCTATCCAGGAGAGACGCCAATGCGCGCGCTCAGCGCGGGTCAACAGTTTCTCAGCGGGACAAGGGCTTGATGAGGACGAGAGCTGAGAGGAACTTTCTACGCAGATGGTTTGGCTGCGGATCGCTTTGAGCCAGGTCCGCCGGATGCTGCAGCGTGGCCAGTCGCGCCAGAGCACCGGAGCAGCAGGAAGCGGTGCTCTGGCTGGGTCAGCAGGAAGCGAGGACTCTGAGCGAGAAGAGGAGAGCGGCCACATCACAGCACTCACCCGCCGAGGCTTGATCGTCGTACTGCTTTCTTGACACTGCGCCCGTAAGGGGCAGAAACGGCAATGGCCGATGCGCGCAGCGTACAACACCCGCAGGGAGCCATTGCGCTCGGGGCGCCGTTCTTGTGGATACAGCAGATGATTAGCAGGACACCGTAGCGTCCCATCGGGTTGGGGAGTAAAAGCGGAGCTGGGAAAACCACCAGTAAATGAAGGATGAGCCCATTGGGGAGGGCCGTAGATGATTGAAGGTGTGGGCTCTTCTGGTGGTCCCGGCTCTTCTTGCAAGGCAGCTTCCACCTCAAGGGCGGGAGCAAATTCGGTGATGCGCAGTGAGGTTGCAGAGAGCTGTTGCCCCAGTTCCAGTCGGATATTCCACACCCACTGTGCGAGGATCTGGGCAAACTCCTGACCACACGGAGTATGCGAGTACCATCGGTCGGATTCCTGCTCGTCATCTTCATCAGCAAGCACTGTCTCAAACGACCCGCGATGCAGGTAGAGGTCAAGCACATCCGAAGCGGCAAATGCCGGGGAGGGAAGGGTGCTGACAAACAATTCGTAGACCGTGCCGTCCCGCTCGACGCCGACTGCTGGAGGAGAGGAGGTGGCATCATGTGTCGCGATGACCACACGCACTTGGGGTCCGGCTGATGTTAAGGGAATGGACGCACAATCATAGAGCACTCGTGTCATCCCACTTTCAGGATGCGTGCTTACATGGCTGGGAGCACGCGCAAGCACCTGTTTGACCGCCTCCACATCCAAAAGGTGATACGCACGGCTTCTGGCAATCACTCCAAGACCCGCACCCAAAACATCAAGGAGGGGAGCTGCATCACCATAGAGACCATCGAGACGCAGCAACACCGAAGTGAGGGGAAGCGCAAGTTGGGTGGCATAGGTAGTAATCACCTGGACAGCTCGTCGCAGTTCGCCACGGTAATCCCCATTGCCTGCTGCGCCAAACGTGCCGAGAAACTGGTGCGTATGTGCTTGGAGTACCACCGTGCGCGTCCGCACCACTTCTCCTCGCTTGCGCCCCTGATAGCCCGGCGCGCAGACCTGATCGTAACGACGATGAGGAGCGGGTAGCGACTCTATCTGCGGCAGCGCACGTTGGCGAGCAGTAGCCCTAGTTCCATCTACATCCACCACCCACCATTGTTGTCCTGTTCGATCCACCGTTCCACCTGGAGAGGCAAACGGCTTGCGGGCAACTAGATCTTCTTGAAAGAGCTTGCGGAGTGCTTCTACGGTAGGCTGATCGAGAGCGGCAAGAAAGCGGGACAGGGTTGAGCGATGGGGCAACCGATCTCGCCCGAAGAGAGCCATGAACGGCGAAGCCCACGGAGCCAGTCGTTCGTAAAAGGCTAGGAGTGTGGGTTCGCCTGAGAGAACATAACTGATCAGTACGACGACAAAATCAATGAGGTCGTACTGGCCGAAGCGTGCACGGGCGAAGCGCACCTGTTCCTGGATCGCTTTCAGAATGCCTACGTGACCCAATACCTGCGCAAAGGCGGTTACTTCCCCGAACCATGAGGGCGTTGAAGGAACAGACTCTGGTGAGATCTGAATCGTCGCCTGTGAACTGCTACCTGTGTGAGCGTTCATCCGAGTCCAGCCTCTCGTGCGCGGATGATCGCCTGGGCGCGATCAGCCACCTGGAGTTTGTTGAAGACGTTGGAGAGGTGGTTACGCACGGTTTTGGGGCTCAGGACCAGGCGCTGCGCAATCTCGGCATTGGTGTGTCCCTGAGCGAGCAAGGTCAGGATTTCGTGCTCACGCTCAGTCAGTTCAGGAAACGCCTGGGCTGGTGTGGTCAAAGCTTTCGTGGGTGTAAAGTAGCGGATCAGACGTCTGGCAATGGCCGGACTGAAGATAGCTTCGCCGTGACTGACCGCTTGAATGGCACGCAGGGTTTCATCTTGATCGGCCCCTTTGAGCAGATACCCACGCGCACCAGCACGCATCGCGGCAAAGACCGAGTCGTCATCTTCGTACATGGTCACAACGAGAATGCTGATGTGCGGGCTGGTATGCAGGATACGGCGTGTGGCCTCGATGCCGTTGGTTCCGGGCATGTTAATATCCATCAAGATCACATCTGGTTGCAGCGTAGTGGCTTTGGCGATGGTTTCCTCTCCAGTGGCGGCCTCGCCCAGCACTTCGGTCTCAGCTCTTGATTGTAGCAGGGTGCGCAGTCCATCGCGAAAGAGTGGATGGTCGTCTGCAATCAGGACACGAATCGATTCCATCGATTACTCCTCTCGTTGAGTCGCCTTCGGGAGCGGGAGTTGAACGTGTAGACGTGTTCCCCCGGAAGGTCTCGCCTCAATCTCGCAGATGCCAGCAAGTTCCGCCGCCCGTTCGCGGATGGAGGTCAGACCGACTCCCGCTCGCTGCCTTGCCGGGATGCCCCGACCATCATCACAGATCTCTATGTCCAGGCCCTGGTCGAGAGCAAAACGAATGGTACAGGTGTGGGCCTGGGCATGACGGAACACGTTGGTCATCGCTTCCTGCACGATGCGATAGGTCGCGACTTCGACGGCGGCAGGAAGCGGCGGGAGCGGCTCCGGCACATCGAGCGTTATGCGCAATCCATCCTGAAGATACTGCTCGGCCTGCTCACGCAGCGCCTGGAGCAACCCGAGCTCATCTAAAGAAGGGGGGCGGAGCGCATAGACGAGGCGGCGAATGTCAGTCAGGGATGCCTGCGTCTGTTTCTTGAGATCGATGAGCAGGGCATCGGCGGCAGCGGGGTCGCGTGTAAGCAAATTGCGTGCTGCATCGAGTTTGAGCGTCATGCTAGCCAGGGCCGGTCCCAGGCCATCATGCAGATCGCGGCGCAGGCGGCGGCGCTCTTCCTCACGGGCAGTCACCAGGCGTTCGCGGGACTGTTGTAAATCGGCGGTGAGCCGTACCGCGTGTGCGGCGATTCCCACCTGGCGGGCAAGGTCAGCGAGCAGGCGCTGATCCGCTGGAGTCAAGGATTCTCCACGAGTGCGTGGGGCGAGCACCAATTCACCGACAGGCTCGCTTTGATACAATAACGGCAGATGGAGGAAGGTGTCTGGGCGATGGAGCACGGCATCCCCTCTCCCCTTTGGGGAAACATAGGAGGCGGCAATAGGAAACTCCTCGTCTTGCTTCAAGGCGATAGCCGCGTAGGGAAGCTTGAGCGCCTGGGCGATGGTCTCTACAATGACGGCAAGGACTGCATCAGGAGCGAGCGTGACTTCCAGACGCTGTCCCAGTTGGGAGATGACGCTGTAAGGTTCATCGCGTTGCCCAAAGAGCAGCCGGTTCACAGCGCGCTGGAGCAGTTCTCTCAGCGGTTGGAAGAGTACTGCAACCAGGCCGGTGGCTAGCAAAGAAATCAGGAGGTTACTGCTGGTGTGAAAGATCGCACCGAGGTAGCCAACGACCAAAACGTAGAAGCCGACTACACAAGCGGTGAGGATACCATAGACCAGCGTGCGCTTGATAATGAGGTCGATATCCCAGAGGCGATAGCGCAAAATAGCCAGACTCAGGGACACAACGGTGGAAAGGGTCAGGATGAACGTGGCAATCAGCGTCCAGAGAGTGAAGTAGGGAGAGTCAGGCTGACGCAAGAGTGGGAAGAGGAGTGCAGGAAGTAAGAGCCCGAATGCAAGAAGCCCAGTCAGCAACAAGCCAAAGATGACCCATTTGGTTTGCTGACGTTCCACCGAAGTGGAAACCCGTCGATAACGGTAGATCTGGGCTCCTACCAAGCAGAGCAAACAGCTGATCCAAAAGAAATTACTGAGGATAAGCACGAGAGCGGGAGGAGAGAAAGGGAGGATGAAGATCACTCCAATGATGAGCTGGGCGAGCACGAGCCAGCGGAGGAAACCGGGAACAAACCGCCCGGAGGGAAAGAGAGAGAAGAGCAACGGAAGGGCGATTGCCCCCAGATAATTTGAGATGCCAGCTACCGGCACAGCCAGGGTCGAACCAAGCCAGGGGCGCAGGACTGAGGTGTCTGCGGTGGAGTCGCTCGTCGCTAAGAACACCAGCAGGACGGCAGCCAGGAGCGCCATCCAGGAGTCGGATCTACGGAAGAGGAGGAGAGCTGCGAGCGCCACGCACAGAAAGGTGGCGATGACGACGAAGGTGACGACCAGGACGGCATAGGTGTGCAAGGAGAGACCGAAGACGGACAGGGAGTGTGTGGCACTCGCAGAAAGCTGACCAAAACTACAGGAGGCAGGGGTACAGGTGGTGTGCAAATGGGCAAAGTACGTGGGAAGTGTGACGACAAACAAGGCAAGCGCCAGCGTATCCACCACGATGCATGTCATACGTGTGAGCAGGAGCAAGCCCGAATGCTGGCGCGGATCGTCTTGTGATGCAGATCCGACCGTTTCAGATGTTGCTGCCGGAGGAACGCTCATGCCCCCACCCTCCAGAGATTTTTTTGTTCGACGCGTCAAAGGAATTGCCCCTTTTCATATTACCACATGCACGCTGGCTTCTCATGACGAGAAGCACCAATGGTCGCGTATCCGAGAGAGAAATGGCTCCTGATGCCCCACGATGAGCTTGCGTGGGGCATCGAGAAACAAGCGGCGAGAGGCCAGTTTCGCGTCACACCTGCATGCTGCTTTGTGCGTTGGCCGGCGAGGCAACCTGAGCCCCTACACGCTGCTTTGAGATGAGCATATAGCCAAACCACGCAAGCGCAATGAAGGTCAGCGCTGTGGTGATGCTGTTAATATAGGGGAGCGAGACAAAACTCGCGGCAAAGCTCGAAACTGCGGCGACGAGGAGCAAAATGGTCGCTGCACGTGAAAGGATGCCTGCGCGTAGCGTCGCGACTCCAAAGAGAAGTGCACCGATCAGGTTCAGGAGCCCTGCCAAGGGAAAGAAGAGGTTCAGAGCCGCAGGTCCATCCGCCAACTTGGGAGCATTCTGAGTCAGCCAGGGAAAAATGAAGGTGTACAGGGTACTCGTGCCAATACCGAGCAGAAGCGCTGATAAGAAGAACAGGATGAAGCCAACGAGTCCGATGACTCCAGCTTTGTGGGCCTGACGTGTGTATAGACCTGGGAGACCTAAGAGGAAGAACATTTCCCCTATCATAATGGCCAGGCCTGCGGGAATCCAGAGAGGACTGAGCAGGTTATCGTTAGAAAACCCCTGAATGAGAGTGCCGAGAGTGGCAAGCAATCCGCCAATGAGCAAGCCAATGCCGCTCAAACGATACAGTGTTGAAGATGACATAGTTCATACCTTTCTTGCAGGAACAGCCTGCGATTTCGATGTTTGCGACGGAGTGACTGCGAGGTATTTCTCTTCTACCCGATGTCACTGTACGCTTCAAGCATAGCGGACGAAGAGTCTCGTTGTGATGGGATGGGAGTCCCGATTCTATCGGGAAAAGATGTCCCGACTCCACCCAGGACAGGAGTCCCGATTGCCTGGGCATGGCAAAGAAGGGTGACAGGTTACAATACGTGTGTGAATGAGGCAAAGGATCAACCTTTTCAGGACGGCAGATCAAGGACGCTGACCTTGCTTTCAGCACCACCGAATGATTGCGGAGAGAGGCGCAGAGGCGTGCCTTTCTGAAACGACAGTTGTTTGCAGCAATCTCGTTGCGCACCCCGTGGGTAGTATGCTTCCAAGATGGAACGCAACACTTCTTGCAACAGTTTATCCTTCCAAGTGGGCAATCCTAGAGGTCTTTGACCTCCCTTTTTCTTCGGGATATGGACACGACGTACTGGCGTCCATCGGTGGCGTTCATGACGAACATCATCAATGAGCTTTTCGATTTTCGCCAGCGACATACCGTCTACGGTTTCGTCGGATGTGCCTTTGGTCATGGCCCCCTCATTTTTGTAGAGGCGACCATAAGCGCGAAGGTACAGGTCCGAGTTAAACAGCATGCGATAGACATCTTCTAGCGGCAGTCCTCGTGTGCCGCGTTCACGGATGATTGCTAAGACAGTTTCGGCGTCCCTCATCACGAGTACCTCTCTGTGCTTTCAATCTGAACTCCCTGCCGCCCTTGTCGGGTAAGAGGCCGGGTCTTGGTTATCCAAGAGCACCAACCCCTCCCCGCCGAACCGGACGTGCGCCGTTTCGACGCATCCGGCTCTCCAAGAGTCCCCTTGCTCGCTTCTCAGGTTGGGAGATATGCCATGTCCGACAGTTTAAGGCTATCGTACTTTCCTCGATGGATTTTTTTATGGCATGTCTTACAGACCGGGATCTGTTTTCGGTTGAGCATCCGCAGGACGCGGTTGAAGCCTGTTGCTTGCCGCTTGTCGGAGAGCTTCCGAATATGCCGGACATGGTGCATTTCAATCTGCGCTTTGTCCAGCGTGTCACCACAGATACAGCACGGTTTTGCGATATTTGAGCGTGATCTCATGTGCATCTCTGATTGGATGAGGTCAATATCGGCACGCTTTCTGTTTTGAAAAGCATCCCTGTTCTTGGCCCAATCGTGATTGAGATAAAAGGAGACCTTCTTTTTCTCTTTTCCCTCTTTGTCTTTGATGACGTGGGTGAGGGCTTTCCCAAAGCGTTTGAAGACTTTGGGCGTCGAGATTTTGAACTTTCGCCCCAAGGTCATGGACAGTGAGTATTGCAGAATATATTGGATTCGTTGCAGTTGGGCCCAGTTATCCACGAATCGATAGTAGTTCTGAATGCCGCGATTCACGCTGCTGCACAGAAGGATGATCTGATCCGTATCCAGATAGGCCCAACCTGATTTTGCAATGGGTTTCCCTTCTTTCGTGCAGAAGCCTCGGTCGCTTAATCGCTTGAGCAGCTTGGGCAGGGGAGCTTTCATGACGGTCTCCCATCCGGTAGAGCGACGTTTAAACTTCTTCCCCCATCTATTAGTGGTCAGGGTCAGTTTGGCTTCTGCCCCTGCTCCCAATTTCAGCCTTGTTCCCAAGAAGAGGGCTTCTTCGGTTCGGGCGTGGGTGATGTGCGTTTTTTCCTCACTGAGGGTAAGCTGAAGGGAGTTACTCAGGAAAGTTTTGATTTCCTGTTTTACCTGTTCAGCGAGCGCATGGCTTCCCCATATTCCGACGATCCAGTCATCTGCATATCTCAGGTATTTGATCCTGATGAAACCGGGATCATCTACCTGGAGGGTGGGGAGCCTTCGCATCTGTTGGCTGATGCATTGAAACTCCTTTGTCTTGGTTTCTCCGCGTTTGACCATGCGGCTCTTTTGCCAGGAGAGTCGCTGGTAGGTGATGTTGCGTTCCTTTCTTTTGCCCTTTTCATGCTTTGCTCGAAGTTCTTCAACAAACTCGTCGAGTTCGTGAAGGTAGGCGTTCGCTAGAATCGGGCTGAGAATGCCGCCTTGAGGGGAACCGATCAGGCTCTCCTTTTTCCTTCCATGTAGGTCCATGTATCCGGCGTTGAGCAACTTCCAGATGAGATTCAAGAATCGTTCATCGCGGATTTTTTTGCGGAGTGTCTTCACTAAGACTGCATGACTTAGGTGGAGTCAAGGTGGAGCGCCTGGCCCACTTTCATGAGTAGGTTTCTCCACCGTGCTCCCTCAAACTGAGCGGACCCCTTTCGGAGTACTCAGCTTTCCCTGTTGACTCTTACTTTGTTGCTGTTGATGAGTTCGTGCCAGATGACAGGTGTGGCACAATCCCACTTTGGTTGCTGCATATCCAGACTGACTCGCATTGACTTTCTTGCTGAGGGCACTTCGATGGTGAACTTCTGTGATGGTTGCTCTGCATTGAGCACACCGTCCTTGTTGGTCCGCTTTGATTTCCGCTCGTTGCCAGGGACTTCGACCAACCGAGGCTGAGTAGTTCATCCAAGGATGCTTTCGTGTGTCCACATCAACCTGATCGCATTTGAGCTTGTAGAGCGATTTCCGACCGGTTGAGCGAACCAGCGAGATTTGTCGTCCTGTGAGCGGCGAGGTGTAGACCAGCGTTTTCTTGCCTTTGACCGTCCCGTAGTAGTGCCGCATCACTTTCTTTGCTCCTCGTTGCTTCTTTCGCTTGTTCAGATAGCGAACGAGGCACCAGAAGGCGTGGTGCAGAACTCTGGCAATGACACGATGGGGATTGGTGGCGTAGCAATAGTAGTTCATCCACCCCTTCAAGACAAGGTTGACGGAGTCGATCATATCCCCTGGGTCGATGAAGTTTTGACGGGTCAGTTTCGCGACTGTGTGCTTGACTCGTTCCTCAGTGTCATGAGGAATGATGAGTCTGGGGGCACGTCTGGCTCCATTGTCATGAGATTTGATCCCTCGCAGTTCAAAACCCAGAAAGCTCACCCTGTCCGTCCAGTGAGTAATCAGCGTTTTCTCTGGGCTTAACGTGAGCTTGAGCGTGGTCTTGAGCCACTCGGCAATCTGTGCTTTCACGGCTCTGGCTTCGTCTTTGGAGTGCTCATACAGCAAAATTACCCAGTCATCGGCATACCGAATGAACGTCAGCCGCTTGGCTGGCTTCCTGCTAGGGGTTCGTTTCCGCTCCTCTTGCAGGCAGTGAAGTTGTCGAAGCATCGTTGCTCGTTTTTCTTGATCGGTCTCTCGTGCGATGCGATGACTGAGGCGGTTAATCTTCAGATTCACCCGGTTGTAGGCAGGATTTTTGGCGGCATGTCCTCGCTCTGAGGGTCGATTGGCTCCCCACGTTTCTTCCATATACTGGTCGAATTCGTGGAGCATCACATTGGACAGCAATGGTGAGAGCACTGAACCTTGAGGGGCTCCACTCCACGTTTCGTGCCAATGCCAGTTTTCCAGGTATCCTGCTTTCAAAAATTTGTGGATGAGATCGAGAAGACGTTCGTCGGCGATCTTCTTGCGAAGGAAGGTCAGGAGGACTCCATGATCCATCGTGTCGAAGTAGCTTTTCAGATCCCCTTCGATCGTCCAGGTCGGGGTCCCACTTCGCAGGTAGGCACGAAGAGCCGTCTGGCAACTTCGCTCTGGTCGGAACCCATGAGAACAGTCTCGGAAGACACATTCGTAAATGGGTTCGAGAACGAGCTTAATAGCGCTCTGCACGACTTTATCTTCAGCCGAGGGGAGTCCGAGAGGACGCAACTTCCCGGTACGCTTGGGGATGTATATTCGCCTCACTGGAGTCGGTTGATACGTTCCATTGCGTAATTTCTCAGCGAGTTGCTCAATCTGGTTCCGGTCGAGATCTTCCCCTCGTATTCCGTCCGGGCCTGGGGTGTTAAAGCCTTTGTTGGCACGGATGGCATCGAGAGCTTTCATGAGCCATTCCGGTTGACAGATGAGTCGATAGAGTCTGCGAAAGCGTTTGTCTGGATCGCTTGCAGCAAGTTTCGCAAGGTGTGTTTGTTCCTGTTTGACGTTGTTCAAGGGTCTAGTTCCCTCGTCTTTTGGTACTAAAACACTGTCAACGCTACCGCCCTTCCCCGTGTTCGCGGCTCTCCCGCGCTCAGAGTACTACGGCGGTTCCGCCCCATATGTCCTCTTCGGTGTCCTCACCACCTATCCTTCAAAAAAAAAAAACCTTTGAAGGAGTGAGCGGCATATGGTTCTCCGGTAGCGCCAGATCACTTTACCCACTGACTGTAGGTAGGACAACCACATGCGTAGCCTTTGCTACGCTGAGATCATTCCTGCTTTGGTGATGATGAAGCCTCTACAGCACTCGCAGAGCGAGGGAACAGCTACGACCAACAAGTAGCCTGTTCGTCTGATCTCATCGGCCCTTCAGTCGTCCTGAGCCGGGTGTGCTATTTTAGTGGCTCTATCCTTCGCAGATTCGACCTGCTTACCGTAGTCAGTTCTCCTCGCAGCACATGCCTCTTGGTACGACGACTTCCCGCACATGCGCCGCATGTCCCTCTCCGGGCTAACCGGTACGCACAGCGCTTATCTGCTTCGTCATCTGCGCCCCCTGCCGAGTGAGATCGACAGGGCGGGAGAGGTTAGGAACGGGCAGCTTCATCCTGTCCGTAGGCTGTTCACAGCCTGGTCATCTGGCACCCGAACGGACGCCCCTCATCAAAGCAGGCATGGATGTCTCCCTCGATGAGCCAATTGACTGCTGACCATTTCCCTCGAAATTCGCGTAATACTGTGTGGCAACTGTAGTTAGGTCTGAATCCATGACTCGTTTCACGGAAGTAGGAACCGTAAGGACTGTCATAGATGGCTTCTAGAATGAGGCGCATAGCCTCCTGAACCACTTTATCCCTCACACAAGGAATGCCGAGCTTCCTCATCTTGCCGTTGGCCTTCGGGATGAAGGTTGTCCGTACTGGCTTGAAACGAAACTGCTCAGTTCGCATTTCTTCAATGATGGTTTGAATGGCTTCCATTGAGAAACCATCGAGCGTTTCCCCATCGGTTCCTGGGGTCATGTTTCCAGGTTTCGATTTGATGCGCTCGTAGGCCAGGATGTACAAGTCCGCCTTGTACAGTAGCCGATAGAGATCATCATTGATCCATTGTCTGTTCCTGTTAGCTTTACGTAGGTATTCCAGTCGCTCTGAGATCGTTTGACCCATCCAGGTCAACCTCCTGTAACTAGAATGGACTCTCTGTTGCCCTTCCCCGTGTCTCATCCATTACGATGAGCTTTTGAGTACTGCGGCAACTCCGTCACCCTATCCCTCGCGGGACGTAGGTGATCCCCTGGTTACGCAAGAAACGCGGTGTGTACGTAGGCCCCCGTTACGTCGTTTCCCACTCCCTGTGGGTTAGCTCTGGTGGGAGTTCTGTACAGACACGGCGAATCTCTGTACAGCACCAGACACAGGCATCGATCCCTTTTTCGCCTGTGAGCCGACTCAGTGAACCACCATAACTAGGGTTGAGGCAATCAGCCTTGACCATATACACCCTTCCTGACCGACCTCTGGCCTGTGGGATTCAGGCTTCACCGGCCTTTTTGCACCATGCTATTGTTCCCTCGCCCTTTCGGGTCCAGGTGAGGTGCCGGGTTAACAACATTACTCCAGTTGTCCCGCTCTCCAGCGAGAACGTCTCTTGCGCCTCTCAAGGCGCACCGCCATGTGATCGGCGTTACCGTCTCAGACTACTATGGCGGCTCCGTTATCATAGACCTCTCGATCCTTAGACAATCCCACGTTCCGTTGACAATCTACGTGTCGAGCATCCCTTAGGTAGTTCACTCATCCCTTGAGCGTGCCCCGTTGGCAGCTCTGCCATTTCCAGAGGTGCATCTATCGACGAAGAAAACAGATGCAGTGAATGGTATCGGTTACAGACGCTTTCCGATAGGTCGGCTCCCAGACCCAATTGGGATTAAACTTCGGGCAGTATAGCTCTTACCATAGGATGCAGGTCTTGCCGCGCTTCTCTCTGTTGTGTCTCAGAAAGTTACGGCGTTACCAACATGCTCTTGTTCCCTTTGTCTTTCGACGCCAGGTAAGTTGGTTGACCTTAGAAACCTCCTCTGAGTTTCATATACTGACTGTATCAGTGATAGATTGCCACGTGACATGGCGCAGATCGTCTGAGCCAATACCGCTGACGACTTGATCAATGAGCCCGATCAAGCGAAGGGCTTCCGCCAGAATGTTGAGGCCAGCGTTGTGATCACGATCTTGTGGAAACTGATAATAGGCACAGGTGGGGTTTTGACAAAGAAAGAGGCGATCAGACAACTTCATGCTTTCCCATTTCCACCCACAACTATGGCAGGTCTTGCTTGAGGGAAAGAAGCGCCCCACCTTCATGACCTGTCCGCCACGTTGCTGCACCTTGCTCGTCAAAAGGTGTCGTTTGCCAGAATATAATGATCCTACGATTTCGGACAAAAAATTACCTGGTTTGTAAGGTGTAAACAAAGCTATGCAGAAGAAAAATCGGAAGCAGTATAGTGCGGAGTTCAAGGCAAAAGTAGTCAGGGAGATACTCAAGGAAGAAAAGACGGTTGGGCAACTGGCCGCTGAATACGGGGTGCATAGTAATATGCTCTATCGCTGGCGAGATCAAGCATTAGCCAGTTTGCCCAGCCTTTTCAACGACCAGGTAGCCCAGGAATTAGCCCAGAAAGAGACCCAATGGCAGCAAGAACGAGAGGCTTTATATGCCGAGATTGGTCGCTTAACCACACAGATGACGTGGCTGGAAAAAAAATCTCGTGGCATGTCTAAGTAGGGAAGAACGGCGCAAGCTGGTGGAATGGGACAATGGGGAATTGCCGATCAGCACCCAGGCTCAGCTCTTAGGTCTCAACCGTTCAGGGCTCTACTACCAGCCAGTTCCCCCTTCAGCGGAAGAAGTGGCGCTCAAGCACCGTATCGACGAGATTTACACGGCGCATCCGTATTATGGCTACCGACGCATCGCCGCCCAGTTACATCGCGAGTCTATAGCGATCAACCAGAAAACAGTCGCTCGGTATATGCAAGAAATGGGATTGGCGGCGCTGTATCCAGGCCCAAACCTGAGCAAGCGTGAGCACCAGATGGCGATTTATCCCTATTTGTTGACAAACATCACGGCGAGCGCGCCGAACCATATCTGGGGCATCGACATCACCTACATCCGCTTGCGAGGCGGCTGGATGTATTTGGTCGCGATCCTGGATTGGTACTCGCGTTATGTGGTGACTTGGGAATTGGATCAAACCATGCAGATCACCTTCGTCCTTGGAGCGATGCAACGCGCGCTGGCACACGCCAGGCCACAGATTTGTAATAGCGATCAAGGAAGTCAGTTTACCAGCCCACAATATACTCAACTCCTGCTCTCTCATGATGTGCGGATCAGCATGGATAGCAAAGGTCGTGCTCTCGATAACGTGTTTACCGAGCGCTTGTGGCGAACCCTCAAGTATGAGGAAGTATATTTGAAAGATTACGTCAGTCCTCGCGAAGCGCGCCGGGAGCTGACGGAGTATCTCTGCTTTTACAACGAGAGCAGGCTTCATCAAGCCCTCAACTATCGAACCCCGGCAGAGGTCTACTTTGCTGAAAGAACCCAATGAGAAGTTCTCTGAAGAGGTGTTGCTCCTGTCAAGAGGCCGCAAGATCTCTTCAAGTCCCAATGCTATACTGTGGAGACCAGGACAACGACCATTCTGCTTCGTTGTTTTTGAAAAGAGGAACAGGTATTATGTCTACCTTTACAGACTCGGGACAGACGCTTGAGGACTTTGCTGAAACCATAGATGTCTGCTGCCCCAAGTGCCACAAGCGTGCTCAAGTCAGGCGAATTTCTCTCGATGAGGAAATGCTTCTTGTCGATGACACCAGTCGTGATGGCTCGTGGCATTTGAGGCGTAGCTTCAGCCCTAGGAAGATAAGTTGCCTCCATTGCAGCTATACCCGGATCTGGGAAGGAAAGGCTCGAGGCGCACGTGGTCAATATGATTGGTATTTTGGGCTCCCATTGTGGTTGCAAACTCCCTGCTGTGGGGAAATACTCTGGGCCTTCAATGAAGAACACTTGAGTTTTTTAGAGCGATACATCACGGCCAAACAACGTCTCAAGTTCTCAGCAGAAGGTCAAATCAGAAACGCAACAATGGCAAGTAGGCTCCCAAGCTGGATAAAGAGCGCGAAAAACCGGGACGAGGTATTAAAAGGAATTGCCAGGTTAAAAAAGTTATTGGAGAAGTCATAACCAGGCTGATTCCTGCCCAAAGCAATACTCTCGCAACAGAACTCGCATGTCGGGTTCGTCAAGAAGGGAGAGTATACCTTAGAGGGGGCCGACCTTGAAGATTGGATAAGGCACAGAAGGAGAGAAGAGAGGCGTATGGACAAAGGCCTGGGCTATACTGACAAAATGGGCCCGCGACTGCGAGCAGAAGTTGAAAGACAGCTCTTAAAAGATTTTCAGCGGTACTTTGAGGAACAGAGCGTTGATCTAGCAATAGACTGGTCTGATACTTGCCCTGAAGGGCATGCGACAGCATATCTCGATGGCTGGTTAGAGAACTGGTCAGATGTCTGGGTTGTCAACGCACAAGGGAAAAGGATTGCATGGGGCTGGATTGAGTTCATCCACGGAGGTGGAGATCATCCGCTCTTCGTCTTTTGGCATTACCTGCATTTTGGAGAAAATACCGAGGATGTAGTTCAAGTACGTGGGATTCCTCAACACATCTGGGATCGCCTTCCTGAGAGCTCGAAGGATTTGTGTCTCCAATCTGAGACCTATGATACAAAATGGGCGAATGATCCACTTGTGCTCCAATGGCGACAGCAGAGATCACAGCGACAAAAGAAGGAACCAAGCTGAAGTGAAGCCCAAAACAACGTAGACGACCAATGGACTTTAGAAAGGAGATTACACCTTAGCAATCATGATTTTGGTGTCTTGACAATCTGGGTCACTGTAGAATAAATTTCCGTATCTATGCCATAACTTTTCGCGGCATCAACAAAATTGTGATGCAAAACGGGCGCACTCTGCCATATAATTTTTCTTTGCAGCAACCCAAGCGTTTTCTTGTCCATCAGGATCGTACAAACGGCCCTTTTCGCTGACTCACGAAAAGTTATAAGGCAGAAATGCCGTCTTCTGACATGGGGTGGAGTTAAGGTTGCTACCACCAGCCGCAAAGTAGTTTGTGGCAAGTCAACTTGAAAGTGCCTATTTCTGAGAGAGTTGGGCCTCTGAGTATTAATGGATACTGTTCCTTAGAGGCCTATTGAAGACGAGGAAACCATACTCGGGTGATATGAATGACTTCTCAATGATATTTAGCATGAAGAAGGATGAAAATCAAATTCCTTGTCTTGTTACATAAAATTGAGTATACTCACTCATGTTGTGCTTTTGTAAATTATGCATGATTGGTAAGGATACCACTGTGATAAAAAAGTTTATGAATGGCCTTTCCCACCCATGGCTCATCGGCATCGCGACGCTCTGCACCATCGTTGCCATTATCTGGTCAGTATTTATCTGGTTTGTTCCCAGCCCTGCATTATTTGCTGGTTCGGCAACCACACCCACCCCTTCTGTGACGCAGAGTGTTGTACCAGGTTCAACTTTTTCTCCTTCCCCATCTCCCACATTCCCTCCTACACCGACCCTGTCCCCTACACCAACAAATCAAACCATTATCAAGAATATTCCTCTGGCCTGTCCATCTGAAGATGGCTGTGATAGTTATAACGCTCCTTTTGACACTACTCTTAACACAATCGTTGTTAACCAGACTACAGGTTCTATAACTTTCAATTATACGATCACATACAGAAGCACAACTCTGTGTGAAGACGAAGCTGCATATATCACTCTTGCGGACGAGAATGGTCAGGTAACATCGGCGAAGTCCGGGTCGATGTTTGAAGGCACTTCACTTTCACCAGGGCAAACGTTGCAGCAAAACGCTGTTATTCTGTTGATACCTGTCAAAGGCGCAACCTATACACTGCATACACAGATAGGATGTCATTTCTTTAGTGAATTACAGGCCATTTCATTATCTTTCTAGGCCTCTGAGGAACAACGGAACGGAAAGCCACGCTAAGCTATGAGAGCACTTCTCAGGCTTGCGCGAGATCGATGAACCATTCTTTTTCAACCGCTGCTCTATAGGAAGAATATGCTCTCCATGCCTCCTTTGCAGATAATACCGCCTCTTTGGCACGGCGCTTCGCCCTTAGCGTACTTTTCCGGGTTCTGACGCAAAGTTAGTGGTAACATCTTCAGCACTCATGCGTAAATAGAGTAGCCTTCTATGATGATGAGGAAGTGAGGAGGATTTTGTTATTCAAATCGAGCTAGATTTTTTGTTACCATCCTGCCCCGGCCTGAAATTGACTCAGCTTCATGTTCATGATCAACAACTCATGCTCATGGTGAGGAGCACAAGCCCAGTTGTTTGTTGCCCTGTCTGTCAGACTGCCTCGCGGCAGGTCCATTGCTATTACACACGTACTGTCACCGATCTCTGTTGGGCTGACTTCCAGGTCCAACTGAAATTACACGTGCGCCGCTTCGTTTGCTCCAATACGATGTGTGCCCGACGTACGTTTGCGGAACGGCTTGGAGATCCGATCAAAGCGTATGCTCATAAGACCAACCGCTACGCTTCTCGTTTGCAAACCATTGGTCTCCTGCTCGGAGGAAATGCCGGTGCACTCTTGGCAAAACGTATGGGATTGCCTGTGAGTTCTGATACGCTCCTGCGGCTTGTTCGAGCACTTGAGGTTCCCGAACGGGCAACGCCTCAGGTGCTTGGAATCGACGATTTTGCTCTGCGTAAAGGCCAAATCTACGGCACGATTCTCGTCGACCTTGAACAACGGCAGGTGGTTGATCTGTTACCGGATAGGGAAAAGGCGACCGTTACAGCCTGGCTCAAGGCCCATCCGGGAGTCGATGTCATTAGTCGTGACCGTGGAGGAACCTATGCCGAGGCAGCCCGAGAAGCGGCACCTCTTGCTACCCAGATTGCTGATCGATTTCACCTTTCTGTGCGCCGTCTAACGTAGTGCGATATCGCCGAACATCGGCCTAGAATTGAAGAGGGATTCTAGAGGTCATCTGATCTACCTGGCGTGGAAACACAAAGGGGAAAGCAGCATATCAGGAAAAGCGGTGACGGGCGAAAGCGTGTAGCTCGATGCGCCGCAAGACCTGCGGGCATGGTGAAAGGTGCATTCCTTGAAGCCTAGTTGCCAGTGGCGTAATGGAACGCCAGTCGCAGCGCGCTTGAAGCGATTCCTCCATCTATCTCGGTAATTGATGAGGACCGAGATACTCTTCGATGGGAAAGGGCGTTGAGCAATGAGCTCAATAAAGGCAGCAAACGGGACACCTACAACCCGCTGTATGTATCGCATGAACGGAATTCGGGATTCCCTACGGATCGAGAGGTCTATGGGAACGGAGCCACGATAGTACTCGTCGGAGTGACGCCCGACCAAGGAGCTGAGGAAAGCTCAGCACAGGGGAAAGCGTGGCAGGGAGTACAGGAGCCAAGAGGGTGTTGGCGCGTGATGCGCTCAAAAACATCCCACAGCGAACTGGAAACTAGAGAGCCGTGTACATCGAAAGGTGTCAGCACGGTTCGGAGAGGGACGGTCGGAAACGTGCTCAGTTTAGTAACGCGCTGGCCGTCTACTCTACCAGAACTTGGGAGAGACGCTCGAACGTATCCTGCGTCGAGAGTATCCGACCATCGAGCAGATCTTCGGTGGGACAGCTCAACGCCTGCAGCAACCTGATCGCTCACTTCCGCTGCAACGACACGAAGCAGACAAACACATGAGCCAGCAACGCAGAATGACCGTGTACGAGCGAGTCATCTCGCTTTCCCAGCAAGGGTACAACCAGGGTGATATTGCCACAGAACTTTGCATGAGCCGCAAGAAGGTGAGACAACTCCTGCAAGGACCGCCTCATCCACCTGTGTATAAATCTCGTCCCACGAAGCTTCTGCCATATATCCCTTACCTCACCCATCGTTTTACGGAAGAGGGATGTGATAATTCCTCACAGCTGTATCGAGAAATTCGGACACGTGGCTATGATGGCTGTTGTTCAGTGGTCACGAACTACGTCACGCAATTGCGTCAGCAGGCAGGCATGAAAGCGATGACAGGAAGGAAGCAAAGCAGACAACCCAAGCCACTGAAAGCCACGCTTCCAGCCCCAGGCCCATTGCGGTGGTGCTTCCTTCTTCCTGTCGAGCGCCTCAAGAAGAAGCAGCTGACACAACTCGAGAAGCTCTGTCAGGGTGCAACAAGATTTGCCGTCCTCTATCGCCTCGCGCAGGCGTTCGTTCATTTGCTTCATGAGCAGACTGATCGAGGACTGACGCCGTGGTTCAAGGAGGTTCAAAACAGTGGGATTGAAGAATTAATCAGCTTTGCGAAAGGGTTACAGCGCGATGAAGCGGCAGTGAGAGCAGGGTTGAGCTTGAAGTGGAGCCAGGGTTCTGTGGAGGGGAACGTCAATCGGCTCAAATTCATCAAACGAAGCATGTATGGACGTGCGAATTTTGATCTGCTTCGCACACGTGTCCTTTGTGCTGCTTGACCATCATGAAGAGACAGGTGTGTTGGATGGGTACCACTCGGCTGAAAGTGATTGTTATTGACGGGCTTACCACTAACTTTGCGTCAGAACCCTTTTCCGTTCCGTTGTTCCTCAGAGGCCAGTTGGAACGAATATTGTTGTAGAAAGCTCAAAAGCCAATTATTCAACCTATTGTCTGGGGAAAAATGGCGATTGTTCCGTTTCCATTTGACAATTCAGTACTTGCCCATCAAGACTATTTACTGAAAAGTCGGATAGAACCTGTCTACGTGAATAATGCCTGCTCCTCTGCCCTTTGTGACAGCCTATGTAGCGGAACCCCTGTAAGCTGCGTTTTTTGATCGCTTTATACTAAAAAAGTTCTCCCGAGATGTGTGAGACCTTTCAGCGCAACCCATAATTCCTGCAACTGACAGTCAACGCTGCCAAACGAATGCAGATATTCATTGGGCCAACAAGATATAAGTACATAATGTTGACCTCTCGGTATATTGCCACGGGAGAAGTTGAGAGCCATGTCGCCCAAGAACCACGGGAATTGGATTGCGAGAAAAACGGCCAACACGAGCATTGTCTTATCACCTGAACAAACGTGCAGAAAGGAGCATGTGATACGCCTCCCTATGAAGCAAGCCTAGAGAGGTTTGTACCACACATTGTACACATGAAGCAGCAGAAGCAGCAACAGCGGGTTGCCACAGCCCTATCGCTTAAGCCTCCCGTGCCCTACCAACTGGCATTGCCTCCCTACGCCATCGTGATTGGCGATTTTTCGAATCGAAACAGATACGACCTTGCCGTCACGAATGTAGGCAGTGGCGAATCGAATAGTGGCACGATCTCGATCCTGCAAAACCTTGGAAATGGCACCTTCCAGCTTCGAGACACCATCACTGTTGGGGTAAACCCCTGAGTATCGTGGCCGGCAGGTTTAACCGTCATAGTAACAACATCGATCTTATCGTCGCCAACAATGGGAACCAAGGGAATGATTGCTCGCTCTCGTACCTGAAGGGCAATGGAGATAGCACCTTCCAGGTGCAATACACCACCCCCCTTCCAGACAACTCCTCTCCCCTCGGATTGGTAGCAGGCGATTTCAACAACGATAATAAACTCGATATCGCCTTCGCCAACTATTGGAAGAACTCAATCTCGGTCCTGCTGGGCAATGGAGATGGCACCTTCCAGCCTCAACCAACGACCTGTCAGGTAGGACAACAACCCAGGGATATTGCGGTTGGCAAGTTTACCGGCCATGACTGGCTCGACCTTGCCGTCTCCAACGAGGGGAGTGGCCAGTTGAATAGTGGCTCGATCTCGGTCTTGCTAAACAATGGGAATGGCACTTTCCAGCCTCAACAGACGTATCAGGAGGTAGGAACGTTTACTCGAGACGCTGCGGTCGGCAATTTCACTAACCATGGTGGGGTCGACGACATCGCCGTCACGAGCTGGCAGGAGGGCACCGTCTCGGTCCTGCTAAACAAGAGAGATGGCACCGGCACCTTTAATCCTCAAACGACCTATCAGGTAGGAAAAAATCCTGTTGGCATAGCGGTCGGCCATTTCACCAACCATGACTGGCTCGACATCGCCGTCACGAACAGTGGGGATCCAACCATATCGATCCTGCCAAATAAAGAAGATGGCACTGGCACGTTCCAGCCTCAACAGCCCTATCAGGTGGGGCTGAATCCAGAGGGCATAGCCGCAAGCAATCTCAGGGGAGATGGCGATCTCGACGACATCGCCGTCGCCAACGAAGCTTCTAACAACGTCATGGTACTGTTGCAGGACCAGTAAGCAATGGTGGGGCTATGCGATCGACAGCGTGGCCCCGCTCTATTTCACTAGCCCAGTAGCCACTGTTTTAGGTTCACACCATTTTTGTCCCTATTTCCCTTCTTGCTAATAGAGGACGTTCAAGTTGACTTGCCACAAACTACTTTGCGGCTGGTGGTAGCAACCTTAACTCCACCCCGACATCGCTTCGGTTACGCCTTCAAAGCCCTGCACGAAAGATTATATGGCAGAAAATCGTGTGTTTTCGTTTGCGAGAGGACGGTCTCGGTCGAGAAAAATTGTTTCATGCTGCCTGGAAATTTTACATACGAGAGCTGAGAAGAGCAGAGTTTGAATCTTCAAATCATTTCCGAGCGTGCCTCGAGTGGAGAGGTACTGAGGATTAGCTCTCTTCAGAAAAGAACTCGCAGAACCTTAGAAGTTTTATGAGTAAACCTTTACCATATAATTGGGGGATGTGCGTGAAATCCTTCATACGCATTTGAATGGAGGCCAGTGCAACTTTTCGTATGTAACTGGGCAGGCCACATCCACGAGTTCTAACCTCTCCACTCCCATGCCAGTGTATCTAGTAGGGAAGCCGAGCGGGAAGAGATCATCCCATGGCGAACAGAAGAAAAGTACCTTCGAATCTGAGTGCCTTGCCCATGTTTCGACGAGAGTTCATCTACATTGGGGTGGATATCGGAAAATTCAAGCATGTCGCAGGCTTCATCTCGAAAACCCTGCTGGAACGTCATCAGCACTTCGAGCATTGCCCCGCCTTTGTTTTTGAACAATCACGAGAGGGTTTTCGAGCCCTTGTTGAGCGCATTCGTTCCTACTGCCCCTTAGAGCATTGCTTCATCGTGATGGAGCAAACTGGCCACTATCATCGTCCCTTGTTACAATATCTGCTCGAATTGGATATCCCCGTCTACGTGATGCATGTCCAGAATCGCCAGGGAGGAATGCTCAAAACTGATAAGCGAGATGCGCTCGGCCTGGCCAATCACCTGTACAATCAATTGGCATTGGGTGTCCAGGTAGAGAACAAATTGCAGGCGATCCGACGCGCCGTTCCTCCCTCAGAGGCTGCTGCGCAACTCAAAGGATTGATGCGCCATCGGTATGAGTTAGCCATTGAGGCCACGCAAAGAAAAAACAAGCTCACAGCCATCTGTGATGAGCTTTTCCCTGAGTTCACTCAGGTCTTTAAAAACCCAAATTTACCGACAGCCTTGGACCTGCGAGAAAAGTTTTCCACGCCACACGCTGTGGCAACGGCAACGCTGGTTGCATTACGTGACGTGAGGAAGAAGAATTATCCTTCTGAAGCACAACTGATTCTCCTCCAGCAGCTTGCTGCCCAAAGCATCGGGACCAAGAATCTCGCACGCCAACGAGGTCTTCTGCTCGAACAAGAGTTGCTCATTAAGGAAATGCGCCTCATTCAAGAACACATGGAGCGGCTAGACATGGAGATTGCCCAGGTCGTTGAGCATTCTCGAGAAGGACAAATTCTGCTCTCCATTCCTCCCATTTGCCCGATGTACGCCGCAGCCATCCTCGCAACGATTGGTCATATTGCCAATTTTGAAGACTCAGGTCACCTCAAGGCATACTTCGGATGGGCACCAAAGAGAGCACAAACAGGAGCTTCCTTTGACCGGGCCAGGCTGACGCAAGGAGGATCTCGTGAGATGAAGAAGGTGATGTATCTGGTCGCGTGGAATGCAGTGAAGAGCGAGACAGAGTGGGCCAGTTTGTACAAGCGCCTGGTCCCCCGGCTATGTACGTATGATGAGAGGACGCAAACCTACAAAGGCAGGGGGAAAGCCCTTGGCCATGTCATCGGGCGTTTGATTACCCTCATCTATGCCTTGCTCAAGCAAGATGATGAGATACTCAGCCATCTGTCTCCTGGGGCAGAGCCACCAGAGCCGATACTGTATGATCCAGACCTCCATAAACGACATCGAACAGGTCATTATCGTCCGATCCGCAAGGAACAGACAACGAACCGAATTGTCCAGGTCGAGCCGTAGGCTCATCAAGCATCCTCTGAGCTTGAGGCACGCATGGTAGCGCGACCAGCGTACTCATGCAAGCTGGAACGCGGAACAAGCGATGCCGCTAGACTAGACCCTTGCCTGAGGTGGGTAGACTCGAAGAGCGAGAGCGATGGGGCTATGGTCGTGCTCATCAATGCATTACCCATCGCTCTCGGCGCATAGCGCTCGATCCACCTCAGACATGGGCGGCATCGCCCGCGCTCCAGCTTGCCGCAGAAGTAAGATCTAGGGTAGAAAAAGATTTGCAGGTAATTGTTCCTCACTTCTCATACGCATTATATGGCAGAAATTCGGTGTCTCTTACTCCCCTTTTCTGGCTTCTCTGGCTAGTTTGTAAAGATTTGGTTGAAAAGATATTCGCCTGTCAAACCGCAGTTTTATTTGGCAATCAACAAAAGGTTCAAGAGTTTCCCAAGCGCGGCATCCGAGAACGAGCGGGACAATCGCCGATTCTTGAGGAGCCCGTGCAGGTGAAGGTCTTCAATGCCAATGATTCCATAACAGTTAGCTAGTCTGGTGGTCAGCTTGTGAAGCACATCGTCGCGCATGCACGCAATTTGGTAATGCAAACGTGCCACGTGTCTGCGCGCTTTCTCGCGGTTCTTTGACCCCGCTCTGCGGCGATGCAGTCGTTTGTTGGCCTGACGCAGCTTCTTGAGCGCCGTTTTGAGGAAGGCTTGGTTCTCGTATCCCTCCCCGGTACTCAAGGTGGCCAGTCGATTCAAGCCAACATCGATCCCTACGGCTGCTTTTCTTGGGTCTGGGAGTCGATCGGCGACTTCGACGGTAATACTGATGAACCACCAATCGGCGATGTTCGTGATGCGTGCGCCTGTCACCTTCCCTTTGAAGCGCAGGTTCTCTGCCATATTGACCCATCCGAGCTTGGGAATCCAGATATGGTGGTCCTTCAATTCCAGTTGATCGTTGGCCAGGTAAAAGCTTGGTTTGCTTCGCTTTTTGCTCTTGAAGCGAGGGCGACGGGCCTTGCCTTCAAAGAAGGCGGTAAACGCTTTCCCCAGGTCCAGAAATGGCTGATCAGAGGCGTTCTTCGTGACCTCCCACGTCCAAGGGAACTGTTCGCGCCTGATCGCGTTGAACTGCTTCTTGAGCTTGAGCGCGGTTGGTTTTTCCCCGGCTGCGTACTCTCGCTCCCATTCTGCAAGCGCCCAGTTCCAGACGAAGCGACTGGTTCCTGCGGCTCTGGCAAAATAGTTGGCTTGTTCCGGTGTGGGATGCAAGCGAATTTTATGTGCGCGAATCGTTGCCCATCACTTCTGAAATATGCTAACGCTTCTTCGCTCTGGGGTGTCAATGAAAGAAAAATGTCTTATCCTTGTGGTAAATAAGGCCAAGAGCGGTCAAGTTTTGAGGTCACGGGTGATCAATCAGCGCGAAGAGTGATCACCTGTACATTTGTCCCTGGGAAAAGCGCTCTCCATCTGGTATGCTTCCTCCAGGCACTGTAAATTGTGCCTGGGTATCATCAAGCTGATGGTGATGGTTTTGCTCGTACAGGAGGGACGCCATTAGGCGAGCCCGCTACAGAAGGCATTGATCTCTTCAAAATCGCGAACCGCTCCATTTCGGAGTGGGTTCCCAGCTTCAAGCTGAGCAGCGCGGCGGCACCGGTCAAGCTCCCATTCTGTAGCCAGCTCGAAGAACGATTACTTTTGTGGCTTGAGTACCATCCTCTAGTGGTCAGCTATGCACGTGGCGATATTGGCCCGCAGTTTGCCGCAGCCTATCGGCTGCCGATCCCCAAGCACGCGCCGTTCGCCATTGGCTACGCGTTCGAGGGGAAACCACACGAGTATCTGCCCAATGTGGTAGGCCGTCTTTCGGACGGAACGCCATTCATTGCCGAGGCGGGCATGGAAGACGATAAACGCAGTGATCGCAACCTTGCCAAAGCCGAGGCTGCTCGCCGTTTGTCACCAGTCGTCCCTCTTTTAAATAAAGGAAACGTATGAACTGTCGTGTAGATAAGGAGAGTCACCATAATGCCAGACGATGTATTTGCCGAGCCTAAACTTGCCGAACTCTATGACCTCTTCGAGGGATTGG